>CBDETH010000008.1:0-3843003 GCA_965242885.1 bacterium | reverse complement strand
AAACGGCGGACGTCCGAAAAACAGTTGTACAGCGGTACGGGGGCGACGCGGATCACGTCGGGCTCCCGCCAGTCGCACCAGATGCCGTGATCGGACAGATGCCGGTGCACGCGGCCGCCTCGCGGCCCCGTCCGGAGCGAAAGCTGGCATCCGCGCTGCTCCGGGTCCGACGGCGTGATGATGGCCAGTTCATCCGGGAAGCGTTCCCGCAGCAGGCGTTCCAGGTACCCGGTCAGCCCTCTGCTCTTCTCGCGCAGCCGGTCCATGCCCGCCGCGTCGAAGAGCTCAAGCGAGGCGCGCAGGGCCGCCAGCGGGAGAATAGGCGGATTGCTCAGCTGCCAGCCTTCCGCGCCCGGGATCGCCTCGAAAGCCGAGGGCATCCGGAACCGGGTGGACTTGTCGTGTCCCCACCATCCGGCGAACCGGGGCAGGTCGTCTCTCCTTCCATGCCGTTCATGGACGAAGCACCCGCCTACGCAGCCGGGCCCTCCGTTCAGGTACTTGTAGGAACACCAGACAGCGAAGTCCACGTCCCAGTCGTGCAGATGCAGTTCCAGGTTTCCCATGGCGTGGGCGAGGTCGAATCCCACGACACAGCCCTTCCGATGGCCCGCTGCCGTGATCCGGTCCATTTCGAAGGCCTGGCCGGTCAGGTAGTTCACCCCGCCCAGGAAAACCAGGGCGATGGACTCGCCCTCCCGTTCGAGCAAGTCCTCGATGTCCCGGGTGCGGATCGTGTCCTCCCCTTCCCGCGGATGCAGTTCGATCACGCTTTCCACGGGGTCGTAACCGTGCCAGGCCGCCTGTGAAGCGACGGCGTACTGGTCGGAGGGAAAGGCGGCGCCTTCGACGAGGATGCGGTACCTCTTCGGGGTCGGACGGTAGAAGGAGACCATCATCAGGTGGAGATTCACCGTGAGGGTGTTCATGGCGACGACTTCGCCGGGCAGGGCGCCGGCCAATCGGGCCAGTGGGTCCGCCAGCGCTTCGTGGTAAGGCATCCAGGGGTTTTCTCCCTTGAAATGTCCTTCGACCCCCAGGTTCCGCCAGTCGTCGAGTTCCCGTTCCACGTAGTCCCGCGCGGCTACGGGCTGGAGGCCGAGCGAATGGCCCACCAGGTAGACCGCCTCCGCCCCGCTACCGGTCCTCGGAAAGTGAAATCGCGACCGGAAGCCCGCAAGCTCATCCGTCGCGTCCATCTCGTCGGCATCCGTTCGCTGGCCGGCGTCCATTTCGTCGGCGTCCATTCGCTGGTCGCGATGAGCATCCAACTCGCCGGCGTCCATTCGCTGGTCGGATCGCGTGCCCATGGTCTAGTCGTTCCCACCGAAAAACCGGTCTGCTTCCAGGTTCAGCCAGTTGAGCGCGGAGCGGTACAGCAGCCTGGACTTGACATCGTCGTCCAGGTGGCTCATGGATTCGATCATCCTGCCCGGTACCGCTTCACCCAGCGGGAAGGGATAATCCGATCCCATGGCGATGTGGTCCGGTCCGATGAGCTGGATCAGGTAATCGAGGATGCGGCTGTCGTGGACGAGGGAATCCAGGTAGAACCGGCCCAGGTAGTCGCTCGGCAGCACGTCGTTGTCCACCGCGCACAGGTCGGGGCGGATCTTGAACCCGTAGTCGATCCGCCCGATGGTCGCGGGAAAGGACCCGCCGCCGTGGGCAAAGGCCACGCGCAGGTCGGGCAGGCGCTCGAGTACCCCGCCGAAAATCATGGAACAGATCGCCCGGGAGGTCTCGGCGGGCATGCCCACCAGCCAGGGCAGCCAGTACTTCTCCATGGACTCCTGTCCCATGATGTCCCAGGGATGGATGAACACCGCCGCACCGAGCTCAGCCGCCGCTTCGAACACCGGAAAAAGGTGGGGTTCGCTCAGGTTGTTTCCGTTGATGTGGGTCCCGATCTCAATGCCGGAGAGCCCCAGTTCCCGGACGCACCGCTCCATCTCGCGGATGGCCAGTTCGGGCGCCTGCATGGGAACGGTCCCCAGGCCGATGAAACGCCGGGGCCAGGTACGGACTACATCGGCGATATGGTCGTTGAGCATGCGGGACAGGTCCAGCGCGTCCGCCGGCTGCGCCCAATAGCTGAACATCACCGGGACGGTGGAGAGGACCTGGACGTGCACGCCGGCGTCGTCGCATTCCCCGATCCGGGTCGGCGGGTCCCACGAGTTGGCCTGGATCTCGCGGAACTGCCTGCCGTCGATCATCATGCGCGCGCATCCCGGCCGGTAATGGTCCAGTTCGACGAATCCGCCGTACCCGTAGCGCTTGTGCAGATCGGGCCAGTTCTCCGGCAGGATATGGGTGTGGATGTCGATCTTGGGTATGGGATTGGGGCCGGTGTATACGCACATGGTTCCAGGAGAGGTTCTGGGGCGGCGACGGGACTTTCGGATCGCCTTCCCGAAGCGATTAGGGCGACGCGTTCCGCATCCTGAAAGGGACGGACGATACAGGATCAGGATAACGAAGAACACGAGGTATTGTCAAGGTCATGATGCCCGGTGCAAAGCCTGGCGATAGGGGTCCAGGTCGATACCCGGGAAGGCCTGCGCGAGGAGGTCCAGGGTCTGGTCCGTGTAGTAGGGATGGCCGGGCTCGGGCCAGCCGAACAACGACCGGACGCGCGGCGTCGTATCCGTTATGTAGGGAATCATGTACTCCCGCTCGCCATAGATGAAGGGGTTCGCAAACCGGGTCCACCGGTCGGCGTCGCGGCGGCACATGGAAAGGGTCCAGAAGGCTCGCTGCTTTTTCTTGTCCTGAAAGGGCTGCGCCGAGTGGAGCAGGTAGGACGAATAGAAGGCCGCTGTTCCTCTCGTGCCCACGGCCGGGACCGGATCTCGCAGGCCGGCCTTGCGGATGTCGCGGACGTGGCTGACGCTGGCCATGTTGCCCGTAGCCCATCCCTCGGCGAAAACCTCGGCCGCCCGTGTGTGCGACCCCGGTACGAGCAGCATGGGCGCGCCGTCGTCTTCGACGTCATGGAGATACACGCCGGAGTTGATGTAGGAGAATCGCGCAGCGTCCACGGATGGGGGAAGGACGCAGTTCGTGTTGTGGTCGACGTGGTATCCGCTCCAGGATTCCTCGGGATAGCGCTCGTCCACCGGTCCGGTGCGCATGAACAGGTGGGCGTTGCAGTAACTTGGCCGGTCTCCCAGGAACAGCTCGAAGAGATCGAGATAGCGGTCGTTCTCGATGAGCCGGTCGAGGGCCCTGTCGCCGACGGGAAACTGGGACCGTCCCACCACTTCGTCCTGCTTCGTGGTGAACCCGTCGCCCACGGAACTCTGGTTTCCGCGTTCGAAGTCCTCCAGCCAGGAAGCGTAGGGTTTCCCATAGAAGTTACGCTCCATGACTTCCAGCGCGGCGTCCATTTCCTCGTCGTCGAAAACGCCGGGCACCAGGACATAACCGTCGCGTTGAAATTGTTCCAGCATGTCGCCTCCCTGGATCGGGCAGGATCGTCTGCGTCAGGCGTTGCGAATGAGGTCGTCCCACGACGGCGCGATGCCGTCCCGCCGTCGCCGGGATATGTTCAGGGCCGGGCCGTCGGGACGGACGCCGTGCTGGACGATCACGTCGAAATAGGGTTCCCGCGTGGCTTCCAGCAGGCTTAGCAGACGGGACCGCATCTCCGCCAGCACGGCCGGATCTGCGTCCGCAAGGTTACGCAGTTCGTAGGGGTCCTCCCACAGGTCGAAGAGCACTTCGTGGCCGGTCTCGTAGAAGGCGTACTTCCATCGGTCCGTAACCAGTCCGCGCCAGTCCGCGTAATCGAAGTGCACCCTCGGCGCCCCCACCATTTCGAGCAGTACTTCCCCGGGTCCGTCGAAATCCGCGCCCCTCAAGGCCGGAGAAAAGTCGGCGCCCTGCATATGATCCGGCACGGGCACCCCGGCCAGTCCCAGGGTCGTGGGCGCCATGTCCACCAGGCTGAACAGGTCCGGCCGCGCGCCTTGCGGCTCGACGACCCCCGGGGCGTGAAAGACCACGGGTACTCGTACGGACTCTTCGTGGGGATGCCCTTTGTCCTCCATCTGGCCATGGCTGCCCATGAAATCGCCGTGATCCGAAAAGTACACCGTGACCGTGTTGTCCCGGAAACCGTCCATGGCACCCACGGCCTCAAGCAGGCGGCCGATGTTCCCGTCCAGGTTCTCGATCATGGCGTAGTATGCAGCCAGCCGTTCCCGCAGATCGGCCTGGCCGCCGAAATTCGGACGGGTCTTCAGGGATGCGGGATCGAAGCGCATGCAGGCGTCCGGCGCTTCGAGCGGCCAGTGGGGCGGCTCCACGCTGAGGACGAGAAAGAGCGGCCGGTCCCCGTCGTAGTCCTGCAGGTACGCGATGGCCATGTCGGTCAACGCGTCGGTCTGGTACCCCGGCATGCGCGTGGGGTCCACGTCGCTGTCACGATAGTAGAATCCCTTGAACGGCGCGTTGTTCATCTCGAATCCGTACCAGTCCTGGAAACCACCACGATGGAATTCCGGCGTGCGCGGCGCGGCTTCGAGGTCGAAGAATCCCGGGTCGCGCCGCACCTCCGGGGGGATCTGGTCGCGCACCGTCCCGCAGTGCCACTTTCCGAAATAGGCGGTATGGTAGCCGGCTTCTCGAAGCATGGTAGCCGTGCTCGGGGCCGCCGGCTTGTACACGTCGTGAAACCCCTGCACCGGCCCGGCATGGGCATGGCGGCCAGAGAAAATGGTGCCCCGCGAAGGCGTGCAGACGGGACAGTTGGCCCGGGCGCGCACGAAACTCACGCCCTCCGCGGCCATGCGGTCCATGTTGGGGGTCCGCAGGTTGGGATCCCCCCCGTGGCCCATGGCCTGGCCCGCGTGTTCGTCGGACAGGATATAGATGACGTGCGGTCGGGGCATGTGTCGTGTTTACTCCGTGACCGACGAGCCGGTCGCCGAGTCGGCCATCGAGCCGGCCGCCGATCGGGCCGGCGGGTTCGCCCGCTGCTGCCGCTTCCAGTAGAAATAGAAGGGCAGGCCGATGGCCAGGATGACGAGGCCCAGCAACGGACGCGTAAAGTCGCCGATCAGGGCGTTGACCAGCACGCCCGCGGCGATCAGGAGGAACAGGACGGGGGTTACGGGATAGCCCCACACCCGATACGGCCGGTGCAGGTCCGGTTCCTTTCTCCGCAGGATCATCAGGCCGACAACCGCCAGCGTAAGGAATACGTAGGTGTAGAACATGGCGAAACTGACGATCTCGACGAAGGTGCCGGTCAGCGCGAAGACCGAAGCCCACAGCCCCTGCATCACGATGGAAGCCACCGGCGTCCGGAATCGGGGGTGCACGTACTGGCACACGCGAAAGAAGATCTCGTGGTTCGCCATGGCATGATAGACCCTGGGCGCCACCATCAGCTGGGCGTTGACCGTGCCGAAAGTGGTCAGCATGATGGCCGCTGAAATGGCCATCGCGCCCGAGGGTCCCACCAGGGCCTGCAGGGTATCGGCGGCCGGCCGGCGGGACGCCTGGAGCTCCTCGAAGGACAGGACCGTCAGGTAGACGACGTTGGCCAGGATATAGACCGTGGCCACGATCGCCAGCGCGGCGAAAATCGCCCTTGGAATACTCCGCGCCGGGTCCTTGATCTCGGTTGCGATGAACGTCACGAAAAACCAGCCGTTGTAGGCGAACAGCGCGCCCAGGATCGCCAGGCTCAGGCCGCCGAGCAGCGCGGTCCCCGTCTTTTCCTGCACCAGCGGGGTCCAGGAGACTTCCGTTCCCGATGCCAGGGAGAACCCGAGGAGGATAACAGCCAGGACGGCGCCGACCTTGATGAAGGCGAACACGTTCTGGACCGAACCGCCGATCTTGACGCCCAGGCAGTTGACCACGGTCAGGAAGAGGATGCATCCCACGGCCAGCCACCGTTCGGTCCAGAGGTCTTCGACGCCGAAGAGTCCGCCGGCGTACCGGGCGAATACGGTGGCCACCGCGCCCATGGCCCCGGTGATGATGATGAAGAGAAAGGCCCATCCGAAAAGAAAGGCGACCAGGTCCGTGCTATAAGCTCGCCTCAAAAAGGCGTAGGTGCCTCCACTCCTTGGTATGGCCGCGCCGAGTTCCGCGTAGCACAGGGCGCCCGCCAGGGCCAGCACGCCGCCTATGATCCATACGAACAGGCTGAGCGAGGGCGAACCCACCTGCGAGGCCACCGTGCTCGGTACCATGAAGATGCCCGAACCGATAATCGCACCGATGATTACCGCCGTACCGGTTTTTGCCGTCAGTACCCGGAGCAGCCGGGGTTGGCCCGCCGGCAATATCTCTTCTACGAGTTCGTCGTCATGGGTATGTGACATGAGCGCTCCTGTTGGATTGCGGCCTGGACGTCCGTCATGTACTCATTCCGGCGCGATCACCGGCGCGGCTTCCAGTCGCGAAGGAACCGGTTCGACCCCGTGAAACCGGGTGCCGTGCTCGAACCAGGACCGCGGGGCGGCCTGTCCCCACAGGGTCTGCCGCCGGGTGTCCTTCAGGTCCCAGACCCGCGCGGGATGGTCCGGGTCGACGGTGACGTAGTCTCCCGTGAACAGCTCGATCCGGTGGCCGTCCCGGTCAAACAGGTACAGGAAGAAGGCGTTCGAGATGCCGTGGCGCCCCGGTCCCCGCTCGAAGGCGTCGCGGTGCTGCGAGCTGGCCAGGCGGTCGCAGAAGTGGATGATGTCCATGGCCGTGGGCACGTAGACGCCGATGTGATGAAGGCGCGGCCCCAGTCCGTTGGTGAAGGCGATGTCGTGGACGCCCCCCCGGCGGTGCAGCCAGGTTGCCCAGAGGTCGGAGTCCTCGTCTGTGATGTCGGCCACGGTCACCTCCGTCGGCCGGAACCCGAGCGACTCGGCGTAGAAGGCCGTCATCCCGTTCACGTCATGGGAGAACAGGTTGAAATGGTCGATGCGCTGGATATGGGCGCCGCGGTAACGGTGATACTCCTGCAGCAGCAAGTCCCGGCGTTCCATCTCGTGGTAGAACTCCAGGGGGATGCCGAAGGGATCGTCCACGTGCAGCGTGCGGCCCTGGGCGTGCCGGTCGACGAAAGCCGTCCGGCAGCCGGCGCCGTCGTAGAAGGCTTCGGCCCGGTCCAGGTCGGCGTCGCCGGCGACCTTGAAAGCGATGCGGTGTACGACCGGTTCGTCCGCCTTCGTCAGGACCAGCGAATGGTGGTTGCGTTCCTCCATCCCGCGCAGGTAGAGCGCGTCACCCGCGTCGTCCTCGCAGACGTACCCCAGCAGGTCGATATAGAAGTCGCGGGCGTAGTCCAGGTCCGTCACCCCCCACACCGCGTGACTGGCACGGACGATGTTGAAGGGCGGGGAGGGATTCGCTGCGGGAAGGGCCACGATGCGTCCTCTGGTGAAACGTTCCGATGGTTCTTCGACCGCCCATTATCAGCGGGCGGAGGCAGGCGTTCGACTTAACCCTTGCCCAGTTGCGGCACAGGGTGGTGTTCCAGGGCGATGTCGATGTTCTTCGTTTCCATGTAGAAGTCGAAGCTGTAGTCGCCCCCGTCCCGGCCGATCCCGCTCGCCTTCATGCCGCCGAAGGGCGTGGGCAGGTGGCGCACGTTCTCCGAGTTCACCCAGACCATGCCGGCATCCAGGCGCTGGGCGAAGGCATGGGCGCGCGTGACGTCACTCGTCCACAGGTAAGCGGCCAGGCCGTAGTCCACGTCGTTCGCCACCTCCAGCGCTTCCGCTTCCGAGTCGAATGGGATGGCCGTAAGAAAGGGGCCGAAAACCTCCTCCCGGGCGATGCGCATGGACCGGGAGGCGTCACCGAAGAGCGTGGCTTCGAAGTAGTTGCCGGCGCCGGCGTGTTCCGGGCATCTCCCCCCGGCGATCAGCGTGGCGCCCTCCTGCAGCCCAGTGGTCACGTAGTTCTGGACCTTCTCCAGGTGCAGCGGGTGGATCAGGGGACCCAGTTCGGTGGCCGGGTCGAAGGGGTTACCCAGGCGGATGCGCTTCACCCGTTCTGCGAGTCGCCCGGTGAAATCGTCGTAGGCCGCCCGCTCCACCAGCACCCGGCTGCCCGACGTGCACCGCTCCCCGTTGAGACTGTAGATCATGAACACCGTGGCGTCCAGGGCCCGGTCCAGGTCCGCGTCGGCGAAGACGACCACCGGGTTCTTGCCGCCCAGTTCGAAATGCACCCGCTTCAGCGTCTCGGCGCCCTGGCGCATGATGGCCCGCCCGGTCCGCGTGTCGCCCACGAATCCGATGGCCTTGATGTCCGGGTGCTCGGTGAGCGCCCGTCCCGCGGTCTCGCCGATGCCGTTGACTACGTTGACCACGCCCGGGGGAATGCCCGCCTCGTGCACCAGTTCGGCCAGGCGCGTGGCCGTGACCGGACTCCATTCCGCGGGCTTGTGCACCACCGTGCAGCCGGCCGCCAGCGCGGGCGCCATCTTCCACGTGCTGAGCATGAAAGGCGTGTTCCAGGGCGTGATGATGCCCACCGGTCCGATGGGCTGTCTCAGCGTATAGTTCAGGTGTCCGGCCGCCGGCAGGGAGAGGCCGTCCGACGCGCTTTCGGCCCGGTCCGCGAAGAACCGGAAGTTCTCGGCGGCCCGCGTCGCGGCCTTCGACATGAACCGGATGGGCTGGCCCGTGTCGCAGGTCTCCAGCAAGGCGATCTCCTCGCCGTTTTCCTCGATCAGGTCGGCCACCCGGTGCAGCAGCCGTTTGCGCTCGGATCCGGTCGTATCGCGCCAGTCGACGAAGGCCTCCGTTGCCGCGCGGGCCGCGGCGTCGACCTCCTCCGGTCCGCCGCTCGCCACGTTGCAAAGCACGGAATGGTCGATGGGCGAAGCGTTCTCGAAGGTGGCGCCGCCGGCGGAGAGGACGGACGATCCGCCGATGAGATGTCCGATGCCCTCCTCGCGGAAGCGGGCGATGAACCCCTTCGCTTTGGCCTCGTTCGGGTGTGCCTGCGTGGAAACCTGGATGGCTATGATCCGCCCTCCTTGAGACTGGCCACTACGTCGTTCTCCAGGGCGCCCAGTCCGTCCACTTCCAGCCGGAGGCGGTCGCCCGCGTGGATGTGGGATATGCCTTCCGGCGTGCCCGTCCAGATCATGTCCCCGGGGTTAAGCGTCATATAAGCGGTGATGTACTCGATGAGTTCGGCGACGCCGTGGCGCAGGTCGCCGGTCCAGCCCTCCTGGCGGAGTTCCCCGTTCACGTAGGTGCGAAGGTGCACGTCCGTGGGGTCGATTTCGTCCGCGGTGGTCAGGAAGGGGCCGAGCGGACCGAAGGTATCGAAACCCTTGGCCTTGATCGGCGGCCTGAAGTAGTTGCTCACGAAGTCCCGGATCGTCAGGTCGTTGCCGATGGTGTAGCCCCCCACGTAGTCCAGGGCCTGTGCGGCCTTTACCTTCCGGGCGGGCCGTCCGATCACGGCGACGAGCTCGCACTCGTAGTGCAGGTAGTCGAATTCCGGGGGCACGACGATCTTCGCACGGTGGCCGATGAAGGTCTGGGGCATCTTGTTGAACAGGATGGGTTCCTCGGGCAGGTCCAGGTTCAGTTCCTTGGCGTGCTCGGTGTACCCCAGCGCGACGCCGATGGCCTTGCTCGTATGGGCCACCGGCGGCAGGAACATGACGTCCTCCGGATCGTAGGCGACCGTGCCCACCATGAGTTGTCCATTCTCGAATACGGCCTCGAGGACCTGGCCGTTGCAGGCGAAGCGCGCTGTTTTCATACCTGATCTCCGTTATGTGCCATTACACCTCGTACCACTGTTATACCTCATACCACTGTTCCACGGCACGCGCCAACACTTCGGGACGGGCGTACCGGTTTTCCATCTCCCGAATGGCGGCTTCCACTTCCTGCGCCGACGGGACGAGGTCCCGCTGCCCGGCGGACAGGTCGTAGACCGACCGGCCTTCCGTGGACAGGAGCATGTCCAGGTCGATCCGGCCCGCGGGCCGGCGCTTGAGCAGGGCGGAGTAGGTGTCGCAATACAGGTCCGGATCGTACGCGCCCGTCCCGCATGCCTTCCCCGTTTCATCGAGCAGGCCGAACCGCGACGCTACCGCGCGCAGGTCTTCCCACAGCGCATACATGATATCGGGCTGCGCGTCCCCCTTCTCCCGTTCATGCAGCGGGCTGACGCTCCGTTCCTTGCGCTGTGCCTCGATGAGCCGCCTGACGCGCCGGGAGGGTGTCGGTATGGCGAAGTAGGCGGATCCCTCGTCCGAGAGCAGGGCCTCGACAGAGTCCTGTTCCCAGCGGACGAGTTCGACCAGCCGGTTGCCGATGATCGGGACCTCGCCGATGAGGATATCCCGGTCGTCCCGGTGCGCATCGGCCCAGTGCCCGACGGCGCGCCTGGCCCACAGGCCCACCGCCTTGCGGACACCGGCGTGGGTGATCCCGTCCTGCTCGTGATAATGTTCCTTCACGCGGTCGTTTGTCAAGAACGGCAGCCGGCAAACGTCCCACTGGAGCAGGTGGGGCGTGCGCCCGCGGCCGTGGGCCAGGATGGCCAGTTGCTGCAGCAGGAGGCTCTTCCCGGTGCCCGGCAACCCGGCGAGGAAAACCATCTTGCGGTTGTCCACCAGGCGCTGAAGGGTCTGGAACAGTCCGCTGTCTTCGGGAATCAGAAACATGTCTAAGCATGTCCTACCATTGCAGGGCGTGTTCGGAGCGTTCGGCCGTGCCTCGCACGCGGGCCCCCCGCTTGAAGCGGTCCACGTCCGGCATCTCGCCCACCGGGATCTCCACCAGGGTGGGACCGTCTTCGGCGAATCCCGCGCGTATGGCCTGGCGCAGCTCCTCCGGGGACTCTGCCCGGATGCCCCGGGCGCCGAAGGACTCGGCCATCCTGACGAAATCGGGGTTGTGCAGGTCGGACGCGATCACCCGGTTTCCGTACAGTTTCTGCTGCATCCGCTTTACGTTGCCGTAGGCGTTGTCGTTGAAGAGGAGCGTCACCAGGCCGATGCGGTGCTGGACGGCCGTGGCCAGTTCCTGCACGCCGAACATGAACCCGCCGTCGCCCGTAACGGAGATGACGGGCTTGTCCGGGTGGGCGACCTTCACGCCGAGCGCCGTGGGGAAGCCCCAGCCCAGGGTGCCCTGGTAACCGGTGGAGATGAAGGTGTAGGGCCTGTACACCGGCATGATCTGCCGGGCGGCGTAACCCACCTGGGTCAGTTCTTCCACGAAGAGGCCGTCCTCGCCCAGTTCCTCCCGGATCACCCGCAGAAAGGAGGTCTGGGGCTCCAGGAACGCGAACATCTCCTCGGTCTCCGCGCTCAGTGCGCGCATTTCGGCTTCCCGGGACGGGCGGACGCGGTTATGCCTTTCCACCGCTTCGACCAGCAGGGGCATGGCGTCTTCGGACCGCGCGGTGATGGCGATGTCCGGCCGGGCGATGCGGTCCTGGGCCCTGGCGTCCACCTCGATGCGTATGGTCGTCAGGTACTCGTCCACGCCCCAGTAGAGTTGGGGGATGGCCAGCCTGGACCCCACGGCGAGGACGACGTCCACCTTCGGCCAGAGCTTGTGGGCCGCGGGGTTGGGATGGCTCAGGTAGTGGCGGCTGTCGAGCACGCCGCGGCCCGTCCGGTACCCGATGACCGGCGCCTGGAGCAGTTCGGCGAGCCGCGTGATCTCTTCGGAAACGTTCATGGCCCCGCGGCCGACGAAGATCATGGGGTTTTCGGCCCGTCCCAGTTTCCGCGCGGCGGCTTCCATTGTCTCCACGTCCACCGGGGGATTGGATATGGGTAACGGTCCGGGAATGCTTGGCGCATCGCCTTCGGCCGCGAGCACGTCCCAGGGGCATTCCAGGCCCACGGGGCGCGGCCGGCCGGAGTTCAGCTGCCGGATGGCTTCGGCCGTCCTGGAAGGCGCGCCGGCCGTACTGTCGATGCGGGCGGCCCACTTGGTCAGGGACCGCAGCACGTCGAGCTGGCCGTTGATCTCGTGCAGCTGGCCCGTGTGGCGCCCGAGGTACTTCGTCGGGATCTCGCCCGTCAGGCAGAGTACCTTCGCGTTGGTGGCATAGGCCGTGGACAGGGCGGCGGTCCCATTGAGAAAACCCGGTCCCGGGACCACGTTGTAGACGCCCGCCCGGTCCGTCGAAAGGGCATATCCGAGGGCCATGTACGCCGCGCCCTGCTCGTGGCGCGTGTGGACGACGCGGATTGCGTCACGATGGTCGTAGAACGCGTTGTAGAGGGCGTCGTTCTGCACGCCGGGCAAGCCGAAGACGGTATCGATACCGTGGGCGATCAGCGTCCGGACGATGGCTTCGGCGGTGGTCATCTGTGGCATGGAGGGCGGGTATCCGGGGAAGGCGACCGGCCGGTCACAGGTCGATCCGGTACAGGGGTTCCAGGCCCCGGGCGATCCGGTCCGTGTTCTCCGCGGCCGCGGCGGCCCGCCGCCGGGAGGTGCCGTCCGTTACCCCGGCGATATGGGGCGTGACGACCACGTTGGGCAACTGGTAGACGGGAAGGGAAGGATCGGGCGGTTCCTGGGCGAAGACGTCGAGACCGGCCCCGCCGATCTTCCCCTCGACCAGGGCGTCGTAGAGGGCCGCTTCGTCCACGAGGGCGCCGCGGGCCACGTTGATGACGCTGGCCGTCGGTTTCATGAGACCCAGCCGCCGGCCGTCGATGATATGGCGGGTCTCGTCGTTCAGATGCAGGTGCAGGGAGAGGAAGTCGCTTTCGGCCACGACCCGGTCCAGGTCGTCCGGACCGCCGATGAAGTCCGGCTGAATGTCGTCGAGCACCTCGGATTCGATCTCCCGGACGTCGATGCCCAGAATCCGCATGCCGAAGGGCCTGGCACGTCGGGCCAGGGCCTGTCCGCTCGCGCCGAATCCCACGATGCCCAGCGTCTGGCGCTCCAGTTCGTATCCGAGCGGATCGTACATGCGGCCCTGCCTGAAATAGTCCACCGCTTCCCGGTAACGCCGCGAAATCATAATGATGAACATCATGGCGGTCTCGGCCAGGGCGACGTCGCTGAACAGGCCGGGCGTGTTGGCCGTGGGGATGCCCTTCGTCTTGATATAGGCCAGGTCGAAGTGGTCGAATCCCGTGCCCACGATCTGCCAGAGCCGGCAGTCAGCGGCGGCGTCCATCATCTCCCGCGTGCCCCGGCTTCCACCCTGGTCGATCACCACGTCCACGCCGGCGAACTGGGGCGCCAGGGGTTTGGCATCGTCGAGATCCCTCAAATCGTGGCGATCTCCGATGGCATCCCGGATGTCCACGCACCACGGGCTGTAAATAGGGCGTACGGGAAGCAGCAGAACGTTCAGCCGTTCCATCGATGCTCCAGGGAATGAAACTCCAGGTAATGATTCTCCAGCCAATATCTGGGTCAGGTTCCGGGCAGATCCACCGGGGTCGTATCCTGCACGTCGGTACGGAACACCCAGGTCCCTTCCTTCACGTAGTGGACGGCGAAGGCCAGGCGCGGCCGGGTGTGCGACCGGTTGGCGTAGGAACCGTGCACCGTCCTGCTGGTGAAGAACACCCCGCTGCCGCGCGGCACCGTCAGCCGGACGAGGTCGTCTTCCTCGATGCCCACCACGTCGAAGGAATAGAGCTTCTCGGTCCACTCGCGTCCGTCGGGCGAGCGCATGCCGTAGTCGCTTTCCCAACTCATGTGCTCCGGGTTGGTATTCAGCGTTGTCTCCCGCAGGGTGTCCTTGTGGCTGCCCGGCGCTACGCACAGTCCGCCGTTCTCCGGATCGGTATCGCTCATGGCGATCCAGCAGGCCATCAGCGTATCGGGTTCGTTGGGCAGGTAGTGGGAATCCTGGTGCAGCGAGATGCCGGCGCCGCCCAGTTCCTCGTCCGGTCTGGCGGGTTCCTTGGCCATGTACATGGTCTGTACGATGCGGGGCCGTCCGCCCAGGATCTGGCCGGCGACGCCGGCGACGTTGGGATGGTGGGCCAGCCGTAGCCAGAAGGGGTCCGAAAGGTGGGTACGAAGCCCCTGCCGCAGGGACTCGGCTTCCGGATCGGCCTGGTGCCGGACGAAGGCCTCGACCTCATCCGCTGCCAGCAGGTCCGGGACGACGAGGTAGCCTTCGTCGTGGAACCGGGCGACCTGCGCGCCGGTGAGCTCGATGGGCAGTACTTTCTGCGTCATATTCCGCCGGGGCCTCGCAGGCATCAAGCGAAGAAAAGGACTCGGAACGCGGCGTGGATTCGCTTCGGAAGACAATCAACCTAAGAAAACGGTCCGGCGATTTCCGGTCAAGGAGTATGTCCCGGCCAAACCGGCCGTCCGACGCAGTCATGACGGCCGTCGACGTAGTCCTGTCAGCTGTCCGACACCGCGATTCCCTGGCGTGACTCCGGGGCGCTACAACTGGTTGAGCAGCATCAGTTCGCCGGGAAAGGGATGGAGGTAGGTCTGGTCCTGCAGGTAGGTGATGTCGAACTCCCGCACGTAATGCCGCAGCATGACCACGGGCACGATCAGGGGCAGGAGCTCCTCGTGGTACTTCTGGATCATGCGCGTCAGTTCACGGCGCGTGCGGCCGTCGAGCCGGTCGGAGACATAGCCCGCCATGTGCTGCAGCACGTTGGTGTGGTTCCGCCGGGAGGGCGTTCTTTTCATGACCCGGTTGAATTCACCCAGGTAGGCGTCCGCCAGTTCCCGGGTGGTGGCATAACGCTCCGGTTTTGCCAGCAGCCTTCCGAGACGGCGCGTACCCTCCTGGCTGTGCGCCATGAGAAGGTATTTGTAGGCCCGGTGATAGCTCATCAGCGACTGCCGGGTCAGGCCCGAATCGGCGAGCTGCAGCCAGCGGTAGCAGGCGAAAACCCGGCTGATGAAGTTCTCCCGGACCCGCGGGTTGTTTAGCCGCTGCTCTTCTTCCACGGGCAGATGGGGCAGGGCATCCATCAGCCGCCGGGCGAATATCCCACGTCCGTTTCGCAGCGCGGCGCCCTCGGGCTGGACCACGGGCACCCTTTCCATGCCGCAGGAGGGCGACCGGCTTTTCAGGATGTAGCCGCTGAGCCTGGCCTGCTCCAGGGTCTGCACGCGTTGCCGGGCGAACCAGTCCACTCTGTCGGTGTGGTCGACCCCGTTTTTCGTCAGCATCCGGATATCGCCGTCGACCCGGGTCAACTGCACGGTCTCCCGCGGCGTGCCCATGCCTGCTTCCACTTCCGGACAGACCGGGATCCACTCCACGTAACGGCCGACCACGTCCACCAGGTAGTCGTCGCGCTTGTGTCCACCGTCGTAGCGGACGCGCTCGCCGAGCAGGCAGGACGAGATGCCGATACGTACGGGCATTTCGGCCCGGTGGATATCCATCATGGACAGTTCGCCCATCTCGCTCATCTCGCTCATCTCGCTCATCTCGCTCATCTCGCTCATGACAGGACGTCAATCATTTGCGCTACCAGCGGTCGATTGCGCCGAGCAGCAGTTTCTGTTCCCTGGTTCCCTGCTCCCGCATGGCGGTCACCCGCGGGCCGTCAAAGGGTTCCCGGGACTTCATCCAGGCGTTCTGGTAGCACATCAGGCAGACCCTGCGGTTGCGTTCCGACTGGTTGGCGGCCCCGCGGTGAAAGATCCAGCCGTCGAACAGGACGGCCTGTCCCGGCCTCGCCAGCACATGCTTTTCGTCCGGAAAACGGGCGTGGGTCTCCGGCGGCTTGAAGGGCGCCCGGTGGCTGCCCGGCACGATGACGATGGGTCCGTTTTCCATGGTCAGATGGTCGAGATAGTACCCGCAGTTGATCTGACCCGGCTCGTTGCCGTAGGGCGGCGGCTCCGGATCCCTGGGCCAGGGTATGTCCCGGTGCCAGTTCTGGTCCGGCTCGCCGGGTTTCGTAACCCGCGCCGTCGCGCTGTGCAGCTGGACGCAGTTGCCGAGTATAGCCTTCATGCGGTCCAGGACGGGTGGGTTGTCCAGCAGGAATGCAAACCGTTCGTCCTCTTCAAGTAGCTGGTGAGTGAAGGACTCGCCGCGTCGGGAAAAGGTCTCGTCGAGCGCGTCCCGAAGCTGCTCGATCTGCCCGGAGGTCAGCGAGTCTTCCACGACCAGATAGCCCCATTTCCGGAGAAAGGCGGCCTCCCGTTCCAATTCGGGCGTCAGGTCCGGGTTCATCCGCGGCCCAACGATTTCGGCATCATATCCCATACGTATCCCTGGTCGAACGTGTGATGCTCTGCCTGCTGGATTACCGGCGCGCCTCGCGCGTCCCCGCACGGCGCGCCTCGCGTGTCCCCGCACGGCGCGCCTCGCGTGTCCCCGCACGGCGCACGTCCCCGCATGCCTCGCGCGTCCTCGCGCCGTATCAGAAGAAGCCCCGGTCCTCCCGGGCCGCGCGGCGCGCCACTTCCTCGTCCAGCGTCACCCCCAGACCCGGCGTCATGGGCAGGTCGATGTGCCCGTCCCGGATCAGGTCTCGCTCCACCGTCAGCGTATTCCACACCTCGTCGTCCAGATGGTGGAACTCCAGCACCTGGAAGTTGGGCACCGCCGCGCACAGGTGGCACACGGCCATCGTCCCGATGGGACCGCAGATGTTGTGCGGCGATAGGGGGATGTAGTACATGTCGGCCAGGTCGGCGATCTTCCGGCCCTCGAGCAGGCCGCCCGCCTTGGCGTGATCGGGCGAGATGATGTCCGCCGCCTGCGCCTCGATGAGGTCCCGGAAGCCGTGGCGCGTATAGAAGTTCTCCCCGGTGCAGATGGGGACGCGCGTGGCCTGGGTGACCTTCGCCATGGCCTCGATGTTCTCCGGCGGCACCGGGTCCTCCAGCCACATCAGGTCGAGGTCCTCGATGGCGTAGGCCACCTTGAGGATATCCACCGGGGCGTAGTTCCAGTGGGCGTCGATGAGCAGGTCGGTGTTGGGGTCCAGGGACTCCCGCAATGCGGTGATGACGTCGACGAAGTAGGCCACGTCGTGGTTGCTGATGGTCCGGTTGTACCGGTCCCGCCGGGAAGGCTGCGGATCGATGTCGAACTTTATGGCGTCGAAGCCCCGCGCTTCCACGGCCCGGGCCTTCTCGGCATAGGCTTCCGGCGTTTCTTCGTCTCCCGCGTGACAGTCGTTGTAGACGCGGATGCGGTCCCTGAACTTGCCGCCGAGCAGTTGCCAGATGGGCACTCCGCAGGCCTGTCCCGTGATGTCCCACAGGGCCATTTCAATCCCACTGATGGCGCTCATGACCGCGCCCTGGTAGAACCCGGAGGCCGACATGGATCCCATCATGTCGTGGAAAAGCTTGTCCACGTTCCGCGGGTCCTGGCCGAGAAGTGCCCGATCGACCAGCCTGGGATCGGTGGCGATCTGGTGTACGCCGGCGCCGTGATAGGCCTCGCCGATGCCGACCAGCCCCTCGTCGGTCTTCACCTTCACCAGCACCCAGGGCATGGGCTGGAGCAGCACGGCCCCAACGTGTGTGATTTTCATACTGATTGCATCCTGGTCAACACATCCCGGGTGTTGAGATAGGGAACCGACCGATCCAGGAACGTCTCCACCAATTCTCCGGACGTCAGATCGGACGTGTCTATGGCGAACTTCCGGTGGATCCACGACTGCGCGACCTCTTCATCGAACCGTTCCAGGATGAGCTCGACGTCCTCCGGCGGGACCAGCTGCCGGGGATGGGGGTCCGTCGCCATACGCCTCCGGATGACTTCCGGGCGGGCGTGGAGATGGACGAGGATCGCGTCGTCCGGCATGTCCGGTTCGTACTCTCGGACCGCGATGTTGATTCCCGGATAGTAGTAGCGGGGTCCGTACACCATTTCCTCGATGTGGAAGCCGCCGAGGAGGATGTGATCGAACTTGTGCATCAGGCGGACGTGGTACACGATCTGGAATCGCTGGAACCGCTCCTTGATGGCCGGCAGCATGTCGATGAATCCCTGCTGCTCCGCTTCATCGAGGTGGTACGCGTCCGGTATGGTGAAGTGGTCGTCGAGGTGGTGGTGGACGCCCCGTTCGTTTCCCCAGGCGTAAAGCCCGTCGATCAGCGTCGTGACTCCGGCGTATTCGCAGCCCACGGCAATCAACCGCATGGACGCTCCTTTCCTGGTTCCCCATGGCGCATCAGTTCAGCTCCTCATACGCCTGCGTGTACCGCTGCAGCGCGTCGTAGTCCAGGTCGCATCCCAGTCCCGGCTTCATCGGCGTGGACACGTATCCGTTCTCATAGGAAATCGGTTCGACGATGAGGTCGTCCTCCCGGGTCCAACCACCCACGAAATCGGAGGCCATGGTGCAGTTGGGCGCCGTGGCCGCGGCGTGGACGTACGAGGTGTCGGCGATGCCCAGGTCATTCCCCGATCCGTGCCAGCAGGGAAGTCCGGCCGCGGCGGCCGTAGCGGCATTGCGTTGGAATCCGAACATGCTGCCGCCCAGGTTCACGCAGTCCACCACGCCCCGGCCCCCGTCAGCCTGAAGGGCCCGGACCACGCCCGGACCGTCTCCCAGGTGCATGGCCAGGGGGAAGGGGATGGCCCGGTGTATTTCTTCGTAGCCCTCGATATCGGACTTCGGAATGGGATCCTCGAAGACCTCCACGTTCCCTAGAGGCTCGAGGCGCTCGGCCAGTTCGATGGTCTGCGCCGCCGTATGGAACCGCTCGTTGGGATCCACGGTGACCTTGAATTCGGAACCGCCCACGTCGTGCATGGCCTTCAGGCGCTCGTACATGGGCTCTTCGATCCGACACTTGATCTTGACGCCCTTGAAACCGTACCGCAACGCCCGTTCCACGGCCTTGCGGCCGTCCTCGGGCGTCTGGTGGCCCATCCAGTAGTCGGCCCGGACGCGGTCCCGCACGGCTCCGCCCAGGAGCGTGTGCACGGGCAGCCCGTGGACCCGTCCCACCAGGTCGAGCACGGCCATCTCATAGGCGTCGTAGGCAGGACCTGTTCCCACTGTGATGTCGTCGTCCGCCCGGCCGGCGCGCCGGGCGAAGATGTCCTGCAAGGTAATGGTCTCCGGATCGCGACCGATCAACAGTCCCGCCCCTTCCCTGACCTCCTCGATGGGCATGCCCCGCCAGGTTTCCCCGATGCCGGAGAACTCGGTGTCCGTATCGATCCGGATGAGGTGCTTGGGCACCAGGTCCCACCCGGACTTGTCGGTGTATATCGGACTGTGCACACGGCCCGGAATGATGGGCACGACAACGGTCCATACGGAAACTGCGGTGATCTTCATCGTGCTCTCCCCCGAAGGGCGCGTAAGCGGCTCGTCAGTTGTTCCGCCATCCCGCCATGAAAGATTCCATATTCAGGCCGGAAGGCATTTCCTCGAAATAGTAATGCATGGGATCCGACTGGAATCCCGGCACGTACTGGAGCGCGTCGGACTGTATCTGTTCGTCCAGCGGTTCGAAGCGCCGCCAGAGCGTATCCAGTTCGCTGTCGGTGAACCGTGGTTTCAGGTCTTCGTCATGCGAGATGTCGCTGCCGTAATGCGTACGGACCGGATGGGTGGCGAACCTCATCTTGTATACGATCTTGGACAGGAGGATGGCGCATACGATCCGGCTTTCTTCACCGGGATGCAACGCGGCGACGCCTTCCAGGAAAGCGTCCTCGTCGCCGTCGATGGCGGCCCGAAAAACGGATTCGATCCGGTCGGACTCATTGTCATACCTGCGCCGGATGTCCCTGAAAACCGCCTGCAGGTCGTCGGGCAGGCATTCGATGAAGCCGAGGTCGCGGAAGGTCCGGTTTACATAGGGGAAAACCGGCCCGCCGTAGGAACGGTAGCCCAGGTGGATGGTGCGCCGGGTCATGGCGCTGTAGTTGCTTCCCCAGTGCAGGATCGTATTGGTGTAGACCACGCCGTCGCCCGCGTTCAGTTCTACCTGGACGCCGCCGGGCAGCGGCTCGCGGGGATTCTGTTTCAGACTGCGGTTCTCTACGTCCGTGTTCCCTCTGCGGTGGCTCTTCGGCACGACCCATAACACGTTGTCGTCGTAGAGGGGGATGTTCCACTGGAGGTAACCGGGCGCGTTCAGGAGCAGGTCGTCCTGGAGCCCACGCAGCGGCGCCTGGTCGATGGGGTGGATGTCCCGGTGCCACGCCGCCGGCCCGCGGTCGGTCACCGGGTTGCACATGAACATGAACCCCGTGTTTCCCGCGGCTTCCGAACCCATGATGCGCCGGCTGACGCCCATGGTGTTTTCGTGGAGGCAGAATGCCATCGTATTGGCTGTGTCCCCGTCCACGAGGGTCTCGAATTGCAGCCGGGGCTGGTGGCCGGTCTCCCATTCCCCACCGGGCGGATCGTCCGGATTTCTATCCCTGGCCCAGATCTCCCGCTGGCGGTCCACCATGCGCTCGAAGCTGTCCCTCAGGGGACCGAGCCAGCCGGGGGGAACCACCTCGCGAAGCACGATGAATCCGTCTTCGATCAGTTGACGAGGATCGAAATGCATGTATGGATTACCATTAAATAGACTAGACGCGGAACGATGCCCGCGCCGTGGAACAGGGTTAGCATTCAATCTACACCGGACCATGGGAATGTCAAGGGTCGGAAGGCAGAAATGTCGCTTTGATATAAATGTTAATTACGTGTACGAAAATCTTTCGGGAACTACTGCGCCGGCTGCGTATATCGCCTTGCCCGGAGCACGCGGTGAATTTAGATTACGGGCCTGGATTATCACGTAAATCGTCCTGTTGCATCGTGTCTTCGAGCGTGGTACCGCGGTTAGACGAAGGATCCACTATGTCCGCCCAGTTGGATTGGCACCGGTTTGTGCTGTTGCTCATCGATGTCCAGCAGGATTTCTGGCCTGCAACAACCGCGAAGGCCTTTCCGGACTTTCCGTCGAACGTCGAAAGGCTGTTGGAATACGGCCGATCGTCAGGCCTTGACATCGTGCACGTCAGGGCGGAGTTCGAACCGGACGGTGCGGACTGGATGGCGCCTTACCGGTTCAAGGGGAAGACGCCGTGTATCCGTGGAACGTCCGGCGCCGGCGTACTGCCCTGCGCCGCCGAACGGATAGGAGAAACGGTCCTGCGCAAACAGACCTTCGACGCCTTCCTGCTGCCGGATCTATTAACCCATTTACATCGCGCGCGTAAATCCTTTATACTGGTTGCGGGACTGGAAACTTCCGTCTGCGTGCTACTGACCGCGGCTTCCGCGGTGCAGCGCGGGTTTCTCGCCGCGGTCGTCGAGGACTGCTGCGCCGACGATCCCGCCAGGCACGAAGCGGCGATCACCGGATATCCCTTCGTCTTCGAGCGGACCTCCCTCGCCACGCTGAAAGCCGACCACGACCGGTGGAAGGCCATGTTGAACGCCCTGGAAAGATCCGGAGGCTGACTGTGAACCAATTGAACGTAGGCATCGTCGGCCTCGGCTGGGTGGCCGGGGCGCATATCGACGCTTTCAAGGCCGTGAACGGGGCGGACGTCACCGCCGTCTGCTCCCGAAGGACCCATGACGACGCCGACCTGTCGGCCCGGTTCGGCACGCCGTTGAAGTCCTTTGTCGACTATGGCGACCTGCTCTCGGACCCGGATATCCACGTGGTCGACATCTGCACGCCCCATCCTTTTCATGCCGACCAGGCCGTAGCTGCCGCGGAGGCCGGCAAGCATCTCATCATCGAGAAACCCATTGCCCTGACCCCCAAAGACGCGGCGCGCATCCAGTCGGCCGTGGACCGGGCCGGCGTATCGGTCTGTGTCTGCTTCGAATGCCGTTACAGCGCTCACTTCACCCTGATCCGGTCCGTCATCGACCAGGGGCTTCTCGGCGACCTGCACTATGCCGAGGTCGACTACTACCACGGGATCGGACCGTGGTACGGACAGTACGACTGGAACGTGAAGAAAGCCATGGGCGGGACCAGCCTGCTGACGGCCGGCTGCCACGCCCTCGACGCCCTGCTGTTCTTCATGGACGGCAAGGTGGAGGAAGTCACCAGCTACAATACGAAGTCTTCGAGCCCCCATTTCGCGCCCTACGAGTACGACACGACCAGTGTCTCCATCCTGAGGTTCGAGGGTGGAAACCGGGTGGGCAAGGTGACCTCCTGCATCGACTGCCTGCAGCCCTACTATTTCCACGTGCACCTGGTGGGCAGCGAAGGCAGCCTGCTGGACAACCGGTTCCACTCCGAGAAGATCCGCGGGATGGACCGAAGCCGGTGGAGCACCCTCGAGACCTCGCTGATCGATTCGGGCGACGTGCAGGACCACCCCTACGAGCCCCAGTTCCAGGCCTTCGCGGACAGCATCCGGAGCGGCGGCCCCATGCCCCTGACCGACATGGCCACGGCCTACGAATCCCACCGCGTCGTCTTCGCGGCCGACCGGTCCGCGTCGGAGAGCCGGCCCGTGCGCCTGGACGAACTGGACTAGTAGACACCGGCCGGACAGACAGACAGTCTCCGGTGGGACTGGCATTCGCCAACTGGACGAGCATTCGCCAACTGGACGAGCATTCGTCAACTGGACGAGCATTCGCCAACTGGACGAGCAATCGTCAACTGGACTGGACATCGTCAACTGGACCGGCCATCGTCAACTGGACTGGCCATCACCATGGAGGAAGCGCATGCAGCAGGGCGACACCGTCCTCCATTACCGCATCGAACGCATCCTCGGACGGGGCGGCATGGGCGAGGTCTACCTGGCCGAGGACACCCGTCTGAAGCGGCGGGTTGCCCTGAAGGTGCTGCCGAAGGATCTGGCCCGCGATCCCGCGCTGCTCCAGCGGTTCCGGATCGAGGCGGAGGCGGCCGCCAAGCTGAACCACCCGAATATAGCCCAGGTGTACGCCATCGAGGAAGCGCGGCTGGATGACGCAGGCAGCGGCGGGCCGGGTGGCCCGGACGCCCCTGCCGACGCCGATCCCGGTGGCCCGGACGCCCCTGCCGACGCCGATCCCGGTAGTGGCGGCCCCGGCGGCCCCGGCTCCCTGTATTTCATCACCATGGAATATGTCTCCGGCCGGCCACTCCATGAGCACCTGCCCGGCACGCCCCTTCCTCTGGAATCCTTCTACGACTGGTTCATACCCATCGTGGAGGCCCTGGACCACGCCCACGAGCGGGGCGTCGTGCACCGTGACCTGAAGCCCGCGAACGTCATGATTTCCGACGACGGCGTCCCGAAGGTCCTGGACTTCGGCCTGGCCCGGGTCGTCACCGAACGTTCTGACGAAACCGATGGCGCCGGGCCTACGATGAGTCTCACCCAGGCCGGCACGGTCCTGGGGACACCGGCGTACATGTCCCCGGAACAGGCCACCGGCGACCGGAGCGATCACCGGAGCGACATATTCAGCCTGGGCGTCATGATGTACGAAGCGCTTACGGGTGTCCGGCCCTTCACGGGCGACAATTATGTTTCCGTCATCAGCAGCACCCTGAAGGATGATCCGGAACCGGCCAGCGCAGCGAACAGTGAAGTCCCTCCCCTGCTGAACCGGGTTGTCCGGCGCTGCATGGGCAAGGATCCGAGGTCCCGCTACCAGTCCGTGCTCGACGTGGGCCATGACCTGTCCGACAGCCGGCATGAACACGAGGCAGGGCCGGCGAACAGTACGGCTGGCGGCGTATCGCGGACGGGATCGGCAGTTACCCTCCTGGGGCGTCCTGCCGTACTCGGCGCCTGTACCGCCTGCCTGGTCGCGGGGGCGCTGATCGCCGCGGTGCTGATGGGGGCGCTTGGCGAAGAACCCTCCGCTCCGCTGCGCAAATTCCAGATGGGTCTGGACAACCTGGGAAGGGACAACGCGGCCATCTCGCCAGACGGTACACTGCTCGCCTATGTCCACGAAAACCGTCTCTGGGTACGTTCCCTGGACCAGGACGAGGGCCGGGAGATTCCCGGAACGGAAGAAATCGATCAGGTATTCTGGTCTCCCGACAGCCGTCATATCGGCTACCTGGTCAGACGGTCGCTCTGGAAGATCGCGGCGGACGGCGGCGGCCAGGTGCATCTCTGCGACCTGCCGGAACGGGACCTGATGGGTATTTCATGGAGTGGGGATGGCCGGATACGCTTCAGCATGGCAGGCATGAGGGCCGGCGGCGGGATATATGTTGTCTCCGAAAACGGGGGCGACCCGGTCCGTTTACTGGAACCGGACAGGACGAACCACGAAAGGGCGCTGATTTCCCCACTCTACCTATCCGAACACAACCTGCGCCTGTACGCTGTAGTCTCGTCCTCCGACGACCCGCAAGTAATCGCGGACCTGAGTGAAAGGTACCGGGGAAACGGGGATCTGAGCATGATGATCTCCATGGCCCGGATCACCGCGTCCCGCATAGCCGTGGAATTCCCCGATCCGTCTGGTTCTTCCGGCACGTCGGGTGAACCTGGTACCTCTCGCCGATTTCTTCCGCTGGAGGGCGATTTTCTTACCGTTGCAGGATATGCGTCCGGCCATCTCCTGTACTACCGGGAGACCACGACTCATCCCGAGGACGACCTCTGGGCCGTGCCCTTTTCGCCGGGACCCGGTGAAGTAACGGGCGAGGCCTTTCGGGTAGCCCGGCGCGTCAACACGCTCAGCGTGTCCGACGACGGTATCATGGTCTATCGGAAGGTGTTCAGGTCACCGCAGCAACTGGCCGTAGTCGATCGCCGCGGCCGGATCGACCGAATCATCGGCCCGCCCCAGGACAGGATCCGCGAACTGGTACTTTCCCCTGATGAAAAGCAGGTTATGGTGGAAAGCGAGGAAGGCGTGCTGGCCGCACTTTGGCTATACGAAATCGAAAGCGGTATCGGCAGCCGACTGACCTCTGCGGATTTGAACTACAGCAGACCGAGCTTTGCGCCTGACGGCGGATCAGTCGTGTTCACGGTCTCCCCGGCCGTGAATCCAGGCCGTACGCGCAGAAGCGCGATTTTCATGCGGATGGATCTCGACGTGCTGGGCGAAATGACGCCTTTCTCCGCCGATTCGCTGAGGGGATGGGGGCCCATGCTTTCGAAAGACGGCCGGTATCTCGTCTATCTCCACCAGGGGCAGCAGGTTAGGTTTGTTTCTATCGAGAAAGGCACCGGACACCAGGTACTCGTAAATGACCAGGGGCGGGTGGTTCAGGCGGCCCTGTCGCCGGACAATCGTTTCCTGGCCTACGTTTCGAACCAGGGGGTTGGCTGGCAGGTTTATGTGACCCGTTTTCCAGATGGAACCGGGCGATGGCAGGTTTCGACGAACAGCGGCTGGACGCCCCGCTGGAATCCGACGGGTAATGAGCTGTATTACGTTGATGGCAACCGGCTGATGGTCGTCCCGGTGCTGGATGGGCCGGGTTTCCGGTTCGGCCGTCCCGATGCGCTCTTTGAAGGCGTTCAGGCCGGCGCCGATGACCTGCGGTTTCCCGGATACGAAGTGTCCGCGGGCGGGGCGTCGTTCATCATCGCGACCAACGCGGAAGAATCCCGTCCATTCCTCTCCATCATACAGAACTGGATGCGGGAATTCGAAAAGTGACCTGCGTGTTCTGCGCTTCCATAGGCTTACGTGGATTCAGAATCGAGGTGTGAATTGGACGCCCTGAAACAGAAGATACGCAACGTGCCGGACTTTCCCATCCCCGGGATCAACTTCAAGGACGTGACCACGCTCTTCAAGGATCCCGTCGCCTTCCGCACGGCCGTGGACCGTTTCGTCACCGAGTACGCGGAACGGTCCATCGATCTCGTCGCCGGCATCGAAGCCCGGGGGTTCATCCTGGCGCCGGTACTGGCCTACCACATGGGCAAGGGCATCGTTCCCCTGCGCAAGCCCGGCAAGCTCCCGGCGGAGAAGCGGCGGATCGAATTCGAACTGGAGTACGGCACGGACGCGCTGGAAATGCACCTGGACGCCGTGAGACCCGGGGACCGTATCCTCATCGTGGACGACCTGCTGGCCACGGGGGGGACCGCGGCGGCGGCCTGTCGGCTTGTCGAAGACGCGGGCGGGGTCGTGGCCGGCGTGGGGTTCCTGATCGAACTGTCCTTCCTGGACGGCCGGAAGCGCCTAGGCGATCGCCCGGTCTTCTCACTCCTCGAATACGGCGCCGACGAGTAGAACCCCACGTCAACGCCTTAACCCGAGTTCATACGCGGCATCAAACCGGTACCCGGCGCTCCGCTTCGGCAATAACGCGCAAGGGATCGAGATCCTCCATGCACGCGTGGGTGCGGAACCGGCAGGCCCGGTTCCCATGCAGGCTGCAGGGGCTGCACGGCAGGTCGAGCGTTACGGTGGCGTCCGCCGGTCCGACCGGCGCGAACCCCAGGCGGGGATGGGTGGCGCCGAAGACGCCGATTACGGGTGTGCCCACGGCCGTCGCCACGTGCATGGGACCGGAATCGTTGCTGACCAGGAGTGCGCACCGCTGCACGGCCGCCGGCAGCACCGCGAGACCGGTCGCACCGGTCCAGTCCACGGCCGGACGCTCCATGGCGTTCGCCACCTCGCCGGTAACCGCCCGGTCGGCCTCGCTGCCCAGCAGCAGTATCTTCATGTCCCGGGATTTCGCCATGTGGTCCGCAACCCGGGCGAACCGCTCCGGCGGCCAGCGCTTCGGACCATGGGAGGCCCCCGGCGCCACGCCGAGTACCCGGACATCTGGTCCAATGCCGGCCCCGGCCAGCCGTTCCTCCACTGCGGCCGCCGCCGCCCCGTCGACTTTCAGTTGCGGCCGCCTCATCTCCGCTGCGTTTTGTTCGTTTTCTCGACCCGCTGGGGCGGGCGCGTCATGTGCGAAGGCTCGACCCGCTGCGGCGAGCGCGTCATGTGTGCTTGCCAGGCCGGGTGCGCCTTCCAGGCCAGGTGCGGCGGCCGCGTCGAACTGGTCGAGTACTTCCAGGTACCGGTCGACCGTATGGGGGACGGGCCTGGACCGCCTACGCCTTCTGACGATGGCCATCCGGGCAAACCGGCGTTTGTCGTACCGGAGCGCTCGCCCCGCGATGCCCGCCATGACAACGAGCCTGCTGCGCAGGTTCCCATGCAGGTCGATCGCCAGGTCGTAGCGTCTTTCACGCAGGCGGGATATGAGGCTCATGAGACCGGTGCCGGGTTCAAAGCACTGCACGGCGGCGACCCCGGGGAGTGCGCGGACCAGTGGCGCGTATTCCGCGCGCGTAAGAAACTCGACCTCCGCATCGGGCCAGAGCCTGCCCAACCGCCTGGTGACCGGCGAGGTCAGCACGATATCGCCCATCGAGCTGAACCGGATGACGAGGATACGGGATGGCGTTCCTGAGACGGTCATCGTTTCGCACATCCGCGGGCCAGCGCGGTGACAGGCCCACCGTTATTCTGCCTCACTCTCTGACCAGTTGCTCCCCGACCGCCTCCCCTACCATGTCCACGGTGATGCCGGACAGGTCGCAGAAGGGTCCTCGGTCGCAGGTCGGACATTGTCCTTCCGGCGGCAGGAGGTTGCGGTCCCGGCCGCCCAGGGGCCGCCATCGTTCGGGCGACCTGGCGGGCAGGGGACAGAAGACAGACACCGTAGGAACGCCCAGCGCCCCGGCCAGGTGCATTGGCCCCGTACTGCTGCTCACCAGCAGGTCCAGTTCGCCGATCACCGCGATGAGCTTGCCCAGCGTTAGCCGTCCCGCCAGCGAAAGGGCGGGTCCGTCCAGGCGGGACACAATCGCTTCGGCGAGATGCCCTTCCTCCGCACTCCCGGTTACGACGATCTTCGCGCCATGGCGATCCTGCAGGGTCCTCGCCAGCTGCGCGTAACGCTCGACCGTCCAGTTCGGGGCGTTGCGCCCGTTGCCGGGATGGATGCCGATGACCGGCTGTCCCTGCGTCCGGGCCAGGACCGCGCGGGCCTCCTGACGCTCCTCCTCCTTCAAATCGATCAGCGGCCCGTTACCGGGTTCCCGGGCGTCGATGACCCGGGCCAGGTCCAGGCAGAAGTCCGATTCGTGGCGGAGCGGTATATAGCGGTGGCGGCTCAGGGACCGGGTGCGGGTGAGCGCGTGATAGACCTTTCGTCCCACGCTGATGCGCCGGGGGATGCCCGCCAGGCTGATCATCCACACATGCCGCATGGTCGGCATGAGTACCAGGGCGGTGTCGAAGGCCTGGGCGCGCAGCCGCCGCACCTGGCGGAAGAAGCCCGCTGGTCCACGGTGTAGCGACTCCGGATCGTCATCGAATACGGCGTCCAGGCAGGGGTTTCGTTCGAGTACATCGCGGGTGTAGGGACGGGCCAGCATGGCCAGGTAGGCCTTGGGCCAGCGATGCCGGAGGGCGTCCAGCACCGGCAGGGAGAGCACCACGTCTCCGATCCGGTCGGGCCGGACCACGAGGATCCGGGGTGACGTTTCATGATCCATGGTGATTCTCCGGTCCGCCTGGCCGCGCTGCCCGTCTGGCCGCCTGGCTGCGCCGGCAACGGTCAACCGGATCTGCGGGATTCGGCCAGGCGCAGTTGTCCGCAGGCCGCGTCGATGTCCCGTCCGCGCTCCCGGCGAATGGTCAACTGCAGGCCGCCCGTCCTCAGCGCATCCGCGAAGGCCGTTCGCCGGTATTCGTCTGGCGTTTCGTAGGGCAGGCCCTGCACCGGGTTATAGGGAATCAGGTTAAGCTTGCACTTGTCCTTTTTCAACAGCTTTACGAGGTTCTCCGCGTCCTGGAACCGGTCGTTCACGCCCTTGAGCAGGACATATTCGTAGGTGATGATGCGGTCGGTGGTCCCGGTGTAATGGCGACAGGCCTTCATGAGCTGCTTGAGCGGATAGCGCCGGTTGATCGGAACGATGGAGGTCCGCGTACGGTCGTCGGCGGCATGGAGCGAAACGGACAGCTCGAACTGAATCTTCTCTTCAGCCAGCTGGTAGATCTTCGGAACCAGCCCGCTGGTGGAAAGCGTGATCTTGCGGGCGCCGATCCCGAGCCCCCAATCGGCGTTGATGATACGCACGGCCCGGAGCACCTGCCGGTAATTCGCCAGCGGTTCCCCCATGCCCATGACGACGATGTTGTTGATGGGACGGGCATCACCGGACAGCATGGCCTGCTTCTTTACCTGCACGACCTGGTCGACGATTTCGGCCGACGTCATGTTGCGCACGAGGCCCTCCAGCCCGCTCGCGCAGAACCGGCAGCCGATGGCGCATCCCACCTGCGTGGATATGCAAAGTGTATTGCGCCGCGACCCGCCGATCAGCACCGTTTCCACTTTCTGGCCGTCCTGAAGCTCGAACAGGTACTTCGTGGTCGGTCCATGACGGGACTTCGACCTGCTGACGGAGGTCAGGGGGTTCAGACAAGCACGGTCGGCCAGTTCGGTCCGCAACGACTTGGACAGGTTGGTCATCTCGTCGAAAGAACCCGCGGCCTTCTTGTACACCCACGATGCGATCTGCCCGGCCCGGTACGACGGCTCGTTCATCTCGGCGACGATCCGCGATATCTCGGGCAGGGTAAGGCCTCTCAGATCCGGTTTTCCGCGCGTCGGGGTATGTGATGACAATGCCCGCATGGTCCGCTCCTGTCGATGACAAAACCGGACTGAAGATACGGCGGATCGAAGTCGATGTCTATTGAAAAGCAGTGGAAGCGTGCCGGTCGGAATCGATTCGATATCCTGTACACAAGTAATGGTGTCCGTGAAACGCAGCGGTGGACATTTCCCTTGATTTCAACTTCCTGAGCGCGTATACTTCCAGCCGGAATACCAACAGGAACACGGACAGGCTGAAGTGTGCGGCAAGGCATCGTGTTCCCGCGCGGAACCTGTAACGGAGGAAACTGAGATGGCTAAGGACCGTAGCTTTGCGGCCAAGATGGCCAAGGGGAGCGATAAGAACCAGGAGGACGAGGTCCAGACCGTGCTGCTGGTCAAACCTGTCAAGTCCGAAGAGGGCCACTACAAGTTCAAACGGACGCTGACCAGGCTGACCCCCGAGAACAAGAAAGCCCTGGGCGTCTGAGGCCATGCCGGGCCGGGCGGGACCTCGCACGACTGGGCACGACCAGGTACCGCCAGGTACCGCTGTCACGACCGGCAGGTCCGTCACGGCCGGCAGGTCCGTCACGACCGGACGCCGCGGAATCCCCTCCTTCTCCGCACGATACCATCACCGCTAAAACAACGCGTTGACGAGCGCGTCCCTTTCTTCTGTCATCTGAAGCGTACTGAGCAGATTGTTCACCCCGTGGATGGCGAGGGGGACGTAAAGCGAACCGGTACGCTCGCGGGCGATCCCGAGCAGGATGCCGATCAAGGCGATCAGCGTCAGGAAGAAGTGGTCGTACTGGGCGGCGTGCAACATTGTCCAGAGCAGCGTGGTGACGACGATCGTTCCCCCGGCGCCTATCTTCGTCCGGCGCAGCCCCTCGTAAAGGAACCCCCTGAACAGCACCTCTTCGAAGACCGGCGCGGCAATCACGAGCGCGAACCAAAGCAGCGTTGTGTACCGGGTCGTTTCTATGATCGTCTCCATGACCGGCGGTACCGGCGACCGTCCGAGTTCCACGGTGACAAGGTCGGCCAGCTGAAGCAGCAGGAAGGCGAAGACCACCCACCCGAGCATGGTCGAGCCCCGGACCGGCCGGAGCGCCAGCCAGGTTCGCGGGTCCACGCCCCTCGCGCGACCGGGGCGGTTCAGGATGAGCAGCAGGAGGAACGTGCAGGGGATGGCGGAGAGGATCACGCCCAGGGCAATCAAGTCGCCCATGCGTTCCGCTGGATCCAGGTCCAGCGTGGCGATCAGGACGACCGTCACCACGACCTGCAACACCAGGTAAGCGCCCAGCACCAGCGCGGTTGAAACGAGGGTGAATCCGAGCCGCGGCGACGGATGGATCTCTTCAGGCTCGACGGCGTCCAGAGGAGGTTCGTTCATGCGGGATTTCCGGCGATTCGAGGGCCTGCGAATCCCGGACCTGCAAGGATTCAGGGTTGCCGGACCGGTCGTGCGGGCACAGGTTTAAAGTATGGCCCGGAACATGTAAAAGAAGATGATCGCCAGCAGGGCGCCGATAGGAACGGTGACGATCCAGGACGCCGCGATCCGGCCCAGGATGCTCAGGTCCAGGGCCTTGACGCCCTGGGCGAGTCCCACGCCCATGACCCCGCCGACCAGGGTCTGGGTCGTCGAGATGGGCAGCCCGAGGCGGCTGGCCAGGACGATAGTAATGGCCGCGGCGAATTCGGCCGAGTATCCCCGTGTGGGCGTCAGTTCCGTGATCCTGGTGCCGATGGTCGCCATGACGCGGTAGCCCATGGTCGCCAGGCCGATGACGATGCCGATGCCGCCGACCAGGAGGAGCCAGCTGGGTACGGGAGACTCGGGATTGACCACGCCGGACTGGTTGATGTTCACCACTGCCGCCAGCGGTCCGATGGCGTTCGCCACGTCGTTGGACCCGTGGGCGAAGGCCACGGCGCAGGCGCTCATGATCTGGAGCACGCCGAACATCTTTTCGACGACGGCCATCTGGCCATTACCGGACGATGCGTCCACGGTCTCAGCGCCCGGCCGGTTACCGATCATCCCGAGCAGGAAGTGGCCGGCGATCACCGCGAAGATGCCCAGGACGCCGGACCAGAGGAGCGACTCGGCGAGCGTGAGATCCAGGTCGACGTTCTGCAGTCCCTTGAACAGGGTGACGAGTGAAATCACGACGACGACGCTGAAGATATAGAGCGGCGCCCATTTCCGGGTCCGCCGCACGGGATCCGGATGGCGGAGGATCGTCCATTTGATCGCGCTGAAAATCAGGTAGGCCAGTATGCCGCACAGCAGGGGCGAGACGACCCAGGATGCGACGATTTGCGTTAATTGGTCCCACTGTACGACGTTGAAACCGAAGGCGACGATGCCGAAGCCCGCGATAGCTCCCACGATCGAATGAGTGGTCGACACGGGCCAGCCCAACCGGGAAGCGACTACGAGCCAGGTACCCGCGGCCATGAGCGCCGCGAGCATGCCGTACACGATGAGCTCCGGGGCGGACGCCGAAATCTGGGGGTCCAGTATGCCTCCCCGAACGGTTTTGGTGACCTGCCCTCCCACCAGGTAGGCTCCGAGGAATTCGAGCACACCGGCGATCAGGATGGCCTGTTTGATCGTGAGCGCCCTGGAACCCACCGAGGTTCCCATGGCGTTGGCCACGTCGTTCGCGCCGATGGAGAAGGCCATGTACAGCCCGAGCGCTACGGCCAGATACAGGGTAAAGTCGCCCCCCATAGATGCTGTTTCTCTCCAGTTGTCCGGTGGGTGGTGAAACGGCGGTCCGGGCCGGTGGTGGACCGGGTCCGTCAAGGCGGGTTCAATATATCGACAGGGCGCTTCAGCGCCACGTTTTTTTTCTTTAGTACCGCGAATTATCACCCGTGCCGCAGCACCGGTAATATCAGTACTTCAACCCGGTGTAGAGCCGCTCGTCCACCCGGGCGACCAGGACCCGTGCCTCCCGCCAGTGCATCCATCGCGCAACGGCGTCGCGGGTTTCATCCGGGGTGCTTACGGCCTCCGCGGCGATTCCGAAACCTTCGGCGACCTTCACCCAGTCTACCGGCGCGAAGTCAACCCCGGTCACGGGGAGTTTCCTGGCCTGCTGGGCGATCTTGATGACCGCCAGCGACGCGTCGTAAAGGACGACGATCAGCGGTGCGATGCCGGTACGCCTGACGGTTTCGAGTTCCTGGACCATCATGGCGAAGGCGCCGTCTCCCGTAATCGCCGCCACCGGGCGATCTGGCAGGACCATGGCCGCGCCCATGGCCGCGCCTACCCCGTAACCCATGGATGAAAGGCCGTTGGACATGAGGAAGGCGCCTGGTTCCGGCACCCGCCATCGCTGTCCCATGATGTTCTTGTGCGCGCCCACGTCGGAGGAGACGATGGTGTCTTCCGGAAGCACTTCCCGAAGGGCGCCCACCAGGTGGTAGGGCGACATGCCCTCCGGTCCCTCCTCGGACGGCGGGTGGTAGACTGCGTCGACCCGCGCCTTCAGGTATTCGATGTCGTCGGCCGTCCACAGGCATCGCCCGTGGTATCCTTCCGCGATGCGGTCCAGGAGGGCGGACACATCGCCCACGCAGGCCGCCGGCGGCGTGAAGGTGCCGAATCCCACGGGGGCGTTGGCGACGATCTGCAGCGGCGCGTCGAAATGCCAGAGCCGGGAGACCTCCACCGGATCGAAGCCGATGCCCAGCACACAGTCGCTTCGCTGCAGCCATTCGATGATCCGGTCTTCGCCAGCGGCCGGCGCGATCGTGCCGAGGAAACCGTCTCCACGCTCATCGGCGATCCCCTTCGCCTGCACGGTCGTCGCATAGGGCAGGCCGGTATCGCGCAGGAAACGGCGGACGGCCGGCGCGTCCCTGGCTGCGTCCATGGCGATGCCGACCACGGCGACGGGTCTTTCGGCGCTGTTCAACGTGGTCAGGATGCGGGGCAGGTCCGATTCGTCCGCGGGGGCCGGATGCGGTGGTTGCGCGGTCCCGTGGCCGGCCTGGCCTGCCTGGCCAGCCGCGCCGGCCGCGATGGCGGAGGAATCCGCGATGGCGGAGGTACCCGGGTTGTCCGAGGAATCCGCGCCGGTGACCGGCTTTCCCGCCACGTCCGACGGCACGGAGAGGTAGACCGGACCCCGCGGCGGCCCCGCCGCGACGGAGAGCGCGGTTTTCACGGTGTCCTCGACATCCGTGCCTTCGAGGTCGACAGACCACCGGGTGATGGGGGTGAACAGGTCTATCAGCGGCAGGTTCTGCTTGTTGCTCCGGTGGTGCCTTTCCGTCGACGTCCGCGCGGTGATGGCCAGGACGGGGTCGCGGTCCAGGTAGGCGGTCCCCACGCCGAGCACCAGGTTGCATGCACCGGGTCCAAGGGTCGCCACGCAGACCCCCGGGACGCCGGTCAATCGTCCCACGGCCGCCGCCATGAAGGCCGCCGTGGACTCGTGTCCGGTCAGGACGAACCGGATTCCGGAGCGTTCCAGTGCGTCGATCAGCTCAAGCACTTCACCGCCGGGATGCCCGAAGGCGAATCGGACGCCGGCGTCGTGAAGGGTACGCGCGATGGCCTCCGCGCAGGTGTGATTTGGAGTCAAACCGGTCACCTTCTACTCGGAGGTTACCAGGTCTGCGCGTCTCAGGCGGATCCGGTCGAAGCTCTCCGCGGATATGACGTAGTACCACTGGGCGAATCGGGCGTTCAGGTCCGCGGACGTCCGCCGTCCCGTATCGACGCGCTGCCGCCAGGACTCGTGTTTCTCCTGGAGATCGGCATTGGTCCGGTCGGCATCGGTCCATAGGGAGTCCGCCCGGGCCTGGAATCCCAGGTCTGCGGGTCTGGGGGGTTCCGGGAAGAGGCCGGCGTCGAATCCGGTCGTGATGAACAGGTACCGGTTCTCGCCCGGTCCCGCGGGACTTCCGGCTCCGAAACCGCCGGGGCCGACGGAACCGTCCGGTCCACCCGCACTGCCCACACCACCCGCACTGCCCGCGCCTATCAGGCCGGCCGTGACCTCGTCTCCGGCACCGTACACGATCTCCCCGAAGCGTAGCGTGTAGATGACCCCGTCCTCCGTGCTAACCTGGGTTTCGCCTTCGTTGGAGACCAGCTGGCCGTCCCCCGTGAAGTAATAGCCCTTCTGCTGCAGCGAGGCCAGATCGCTGCGGGTGATGCTGATGCCTTCGTCGTTGTCTTCCAGGCTCCTTGAAAGACCGGCGGGCTTGGGCCGGACGCCCACGATGGTCAACTCGTCCAGGGCCTTGAGCAAGTCTTCCATCTTCACCGCGTCGACCTTCTGCCCGGTCCGCATGCGGTTGGCCGTCCAGTCGGGATCCCCTTTAGACAGCACGATCGTGTCGCGCTGGTCCAGCATGCGGGTGCCTTCGTCTATGGAGTAGTCTTTCAGAATCACCTGTTTTATACGCGCCTGGTCCACTTCCAGCAGGTCCTTTTCGATCCAGTCGCCGAACCTGGAAGAGACATCCACGTCGAACCGCGCCGCGTAGGTCCGCTTCTGACCGGGCACCCGCAAGTAGCGGTACTGGCCTTCCCGGCCCGGAACGTTCCCGCCGACGATGAGGTCGGCGAGCAGGTTGTCGTTTCCGTCCTTGATCGTAACGCGCTTGCCGCGTCCGGACAGGGAGGCGACCGACTCGTCCAGCGGGTCCACCACGCCAAGGGCCTCGTGGTCCGCGGCGATTTCGGCGACCACGTCGTCCTTGCGGACCTCGATGAGCCCGGCGGCCGTGCGGGCCAGGCGGTCCTTGTCGTCGGCGGGGTAGTTGTGATGGGAGGGAATGCGCCAGCGCGTACCTTTGAATACCACGCTGAAGGCGTTGATGCCTCCGGTCGCTTCGTTGAAGTCGATGACCTCGAGGGAGACCGCGTCGTTCGGATCGACGAAATCCGGAAAGAAAGCCTCGCCGCGGTCCGAGAAAGCTTCCGGCGTGGGATCGGCCGGAGCCGCGAGGAAGGCGGCGGCGGTCACCACGGCCGCCGCGGCGACGAAGGCCAGGGTCTTGCGTGTTTCATCCATGGTCAGCTCCTCAGCCGCCGCGCGGCGGCGGCCGCTTCGTTCTCGCGACGCCTGCGCCGGAGGAAGATGAATACGCCCAGCAGGAAGACCGGCACGGGCGGAAGCAGGGCGGCCAGGTTCTTGATGGTGTTCTGGATCAGCCGGATCTGGCTTTCCATCATCTCCTTGCTTTCCTCGATCCTGGCTTCCTTTTCAGCCTCGATATTGGTCTGCAGCGTCTCGAACCGCCGGTTCTCCACTTCCTCCAGGTTTCGGACCATGATCCGCCGGGTCTGATCGTCCAGGTCGGTCCGCTGGCGGACCTCGTCCACGCGGGCCGTGAGCCGGCGGCGGGCCTGGTCCAGCGCCGCCTGGGCCTCCTCTTCGGCGGCGTCCTCGTCCCTGACCCGCTGCTCCGTGTAGGCCAGGGTCTGCCGCTCGACGGTCTCGAGCGTGCGGTAACGCACCCGCTTGCTGCGCAGGGCGATGAAGGACTCGTCCCCGACCAGCACGTCCATGAGGTTCAGGAAAAAGGTGACGTTGTCGAAGTGCAGTCCGCCGGCGCCCATGCGGCGGATGTCGAAGAACTGCTGCGAAGCGAAATCCACGTCGGCCACGACGACCAGGTTGACCGGCGCGTTCTCTCCGGTGTCGACCGTGTCTTCGCCGGCCGCGGCACCGGCCGCGCCTTCCGCTTGGGAATCATTGCCTTCCCCGCCTGCCGTGCCATCCGCGTTGCCCGTGACGTGGGCGGCCACCGTGTAGGCGTTCTGGCTCGCGCGCCGCGGGATATTGGTGAGCACCAGCTGCGAACCGCCGAAGAAGTTGCGCTGAACGAGCTGGGAATAGGCGGTCAGCCCCGACATGGTACCGCTTTGTACCAGGGGGGTAAACGTGAAGTCCGCCGAATCGGTATGCTGCAGCCGGCCCGGGAAGATGAAGACGAGTTCCTGCAGCGCCGCAGTGCTTACGGCCTCCTGGTTGAAGGTGTCCGGGTTCTCGTTGCCTGGGGACGCGAAGACCACTTCCGGCGGCAGGTGGGCCATGCCGGGGTGGGGGTTATATCGATCCCATACGATCAGGCCGGTGGTCCATTCCACGCCGAACCCGCGAAGCAGGCCCTGGATATCGCCCTTCGGCACGGGAGCGGGCTGCTGGTTGCCGGCGAAGGGATTGGCGCTTGCCCCCTTCTGTTCGGAGGGAGAAAGGGCCAGGTTGAAGGAAGGCAGCGGGTCCGTCAGCAGCAGCGTGGGATTCCCCGAAGCGATGTAATCCGACAGCCGGTCCATTTCGGGCTGGGTCAGGGTGTTGGGCAGGGCGGCCAGTAGCACGTCCAGGTCGTCGGGATAGTCCTCCTGGGGCTGGACCTGCACCACGTCGTACTGCTTGCGCAGCTCTTCGGTCATGGCCCAGGGCTGGCGGCTCTGCATGGTGTTGAAATCGAATCCCCCGAAGAGCCGCACCTCCGTGGCGAGAATGCCGAGTTTCGCGCGGTCCGCCCGGGCGGCCACGCGCAGGCTGCGCACCAGTTCGTATTCGACGGGAAGCCCCGTATCCAGGAACCCGATCACCTGTTCCTCGGGGCCGCAGGTGACGGCTATCCCGGCGAAGACGTTCGTGAACCCCGACCGGGCACTGCGCAGGTCCGGCAACTCGCGGGGGGTGATTCCGAACCGATCGCGGGCCTCCCGGGCTTCGGGCGTATACATCTCCGTGTCCTGGATCCGTACCTGCACCCGGCTGCCGCCCACGGCGTCCAGCTCCTTGAGCACGTCGATCAGACCCGATCGGGTCTGTACGTAGGACTCCGGCACCTCCGGACTCACGAAGGCCTGGATGAACACGGGACGCTCCGGGTCCAGTTCCGACAGCATCTGCACGGTCTCGTCGGAAAGGGAATGGAGTCCTTCGGCGGTTACGTCCAGGCGGACGCCCGCCCGGCCCAGGATGACGTTCAGTCCGATCACCACCGCGACGAGGGCCGCCGCCCTCGCGCCATGGTGGATTCCCATCCGGTATCCGCCGGCCTGCACGGGCCAGTGACGCCGGCCGATGAGCACCACGTTGAGATACAGCATCAGACCGGCGACGGAGACGAAGTGGACCAGTCCGGAGAAACTGACGACGCCGCGCGCGAAGTCGTCGAAGGCGGTAAACAGCCCCAGGGGCGAAAGCAGGTCCCTCAGCCCGTCGCTGATACCGCCGGCGATGGGTCCGATGAGTACGAAGGCGGCGCAGAACAGCGCGCCGAGGATGAAGGCGATGGTCACGTGCGAGGTCAGCAGGGACGCCAGCATGCCGACGGAGATAAGGGCGGCGCCGGCGAGCCAGTATCCGAGGTAATTCCCGGCCATGAGCCCGAGGTCGGGACTGCCGAGGAACATCAGGACCAGCACATGGGTCAGGGACAGCACGAGCGAAGCCGTATAGACGCCCACCACCGAGAGGTATTTGCCGAGGACGATCTCCAGGTCCGTCGCCGGGAGCGTGAGCAGCAGTTCATCCGTTCCCTGGCGGGTTTCCTCGGCCCAGACGCCCATGGTCAGCGCCGGGATGAAGAAGAGGAGCAGGTACGGGAACACGGCGTTCAACTGGTCGAGGTTCGCCAGGTTGTTCAGAAAGAACGGGACCTGCCAGAACGCGGCGGCCGCGCTGAGGAAAATGAAAAGCGTAACGAAGACGTATCCCGTGGGATTGCTGAAGGCCAGGCGCAGGTCCCTGCGGACGATGGCCGCCACCATTTGGACGTTGATCCGGTTTGTAAGGCCGAGGTTCATTCGCCGGCCTCCCCGTTCGCGTCTGTCTCGTCATTGTCGTGCGTTTCGCCACTCGTGCCCGCTTCGCCATCGGCGTCTGTCACCCCATTTGCACCCGCCTCCCCACCGTGTCCGGTCAACGCGTGGAAAGACTCCTCCAGCGATCCGCCGCGGCGCAGATCGGCAGGCGGACCATCGAAGACCAGCCGGCCCTCGTTGATCAGCAGAACGCGGTCGGCGATGAGGTCCACTTCCTGCAGGATGTGGGTGGAGAGCAGGATGGTCCGGGTCTGTCCCAGCAACCGGATATCCTGGCGGAAGTCCCGGATCTGGTTCGGATCGAGACCGGCGGTCGGCTCGTCCATGATGAGCACGTCGGGGTCGTGGAGCAGGGCCTGCGCGAGGCCGACCCGCTGCTTGTTGCCCCGGGACAGCTTGTCGATGGGCTTTTCGAGCGCCTCGTGCAGGCCGCACCGGTCGATGACGTAGTCCAGGCGGTTGGACAGCCGGAGCCTGTCGAGTCCGCGGGCCTCGCCGAAAAACCGAAGGAGTTCGAGCGGCGTCATATTCTGGTACAGCGGACCGTTCTCCGGGAGGTATCCAAGACGCCGGGACATGGAGAGGCGGTCGCGCCGTACGTCGAGTCCGGCGATGGCCGCGGTGCCCGCACTGGCGCCCAGGTAGCCGCTGAGGATCTTCATCGTCGTGGACTTGCCCGCGCCGTTCGGTCCGAGGAAGGCCACGATCTGGCCCTCGGGTATGGTAAAGGAGATGTCTTGCACGGCGACGAAGGAACCGTAGAACTTGCTCAGGCCCTTCGCCTCGATCATGGTTTTCCCGGACACCCCTGTTCTCGCTCCTTTGCTTGCTGTAAAAAGCAGATGTCCGCGTACTTCTCGCGTTTCTTTTTTCGCGGCGTCGGATAATAACAAGGGGTCATGTCCGTGTCAAGCCTGTATTGAGTGAAGACGTGAAATCACTTGACAAGCCAGTGCTCATCGATTACTTTCCCGCAACTGGAACTTCGTCAAAAAGATCCATTTCTTTGATAGATCAGGCCACCTGGTGACGGGTCTTCCATGAAACTCTTCACGCTTTCCTGTGCTGTCGCGTTTGCCCTGTTTTTCGCGAGTCCCCCGCACGACTGCGATGAGGTGGAGACCGACGCCGATCATGCCGATCATGTGGACCACTGCCTGACCTGCCTTTGCGCCGCCACATTCTCCGCGGTGCCTGAGAAAACGCCTTCAATCCTGCCGGTCTACGATGTTGTCGGCCCCGCGGCCGGTGCATCGCAACCCGGACACCCCCGGATTCAGGACAAGCAGCACCGAAACCGCGCACCGCCCCTTGCCTGACCAATCCTGCCGGCCCGGATGCTCCGGACGAACGTTCTGAGTCCATCCGGCGCGTTCCGCGATCATTTCCTGACAACGCTGGCACATATTTCCAACGCTGGCACATATTATCCAGATATTCAGGTCGATCCGACCGTTTTCGCCGTACAGGCTGTTCTAGACGTAGCGGCCGGTCAGACTGTTCAGGCCGTCGGCCGACGGCTCCGGGTTCACCCCCCTTCAGTCGGCCGCGAAATCGGTAACGGAACATGCAGTTGGCGGCCCGGGTAAACCGGACCGTGGCAGATCCGCCGATCGGCAAATCTGGTCCGCGCTACGACGCGTGACCGGAGTCTGGTTCCACCGGGCCGATGCACGCGTACGATGGTTGCACAAGCCTTGGTCGAAATCAAGAGCTGGGGATATCGAGATTCCGATATTCAAGCAGGGAAGTTCAAATCATGTTCGAAGAAGCCGTTCACTTACTACACGCAGCACAGCAAAGGAAGAGAAGCCCAAAATGTTGAAATACCGATGGAACTTACTGTCCGTCATGACCGCCGCGATGTTGGCCGCGGCGCTGACGTTCTCCTGCGCCGACGACAACGACTCCAATCCAATGGGGCCGGACGATCATGACGAACATCATGACGACGACGACCACGACGACCACGACCACGATCACGGGCCGGGCGAAGTAGAGCTCTTCACGACGATCAAGGTCACGCTTACGCCCCAGGGCGGGGGATCATCGCTCACCGTGCAGTTCCAGGACCTCGACGGTGAAGGCGGAAACGACCCGGTCGTGGACAAAATCGTCGTAGACGCCGGTACGGTTTACGACGGGATGCTGCTGGAGTTGAACGAGCTGGAAACCCCGCCGGAGGACATCACCGAGGAAGTGAAGGAGGAAGCCGAAGCCCACCAGGTGTTCTTCGAAACCCTCGGGGGGTTTTCGCCGGCTACCGTCGCCTACGCGGACAAGGAATCCGATTATGTGACGAACTCAGGCGTCGATCATCCCGTCGGACTCAAATTCACGCTTACGGTCCCCGCTAACGCGCGGAACGGTCAGTTCCGGATCTCTCAGAGTCATTACGATGCCGGACCCAAGGACGGCGTGACACCGAGCGACGAGACGGATTTCGAAGTGACTTTCGAAGTCGAGGTGCGATCATAGTACGGACACGGCCGTGGTCCATTCGCAGTACGGTCACGGCCGTGGCCTGTTCCCCGTAAACGCGGGCCTGGAGTGATTGCAAATGAAAGCGACGAAAGTACTGTGTGCGATCCTGGCTTTCGCCGTGTCCTGCCTCGTACTTCCGGCAGAGGCACGCGCCGCCACGGTGAGCGGCAAGGTGCTGAACGATCAAGGCGATCCGTTGCCGGCGGTGACCGTTGTATTGCCCGCGCTCGAAATCGGTGCGTTTACAGACGAGAACGGCGTATTCCGTCTCGAAAACGTGCCACAGGGCCGCCATACGATCGAGTTCCGGTTTGTCGGCTACCGGACGATCCAGAGCGAGGTCATCATTACCGAGAACAGGTCACCCGTGCTCGAAGTCAGCATGGAGCCGGAGGTCCTGATGGGGGATGAAATCACCGTCACGGGCGATCGGGACCTGGCGGGTGAACTCACCGGATCCAGCCAGTCCGTACTCGTCCTGCCCCCGTCCGCCCTGGAGGAACGCCGGGGCCAGACCCTTGGCGAGACGCTGGAGTCTCTGCCGGGCGTGTCCACCCTGACCACGGGCCCGGCCATTTCGAAGCCCGTGGTTCGCGGCGTGCACAGCGCCCGGGTGCTGGTACTGAACGCCGGCGTTACCCAGGAGGGACAGCAGTGGGGCGGGGACCACGCACCGGAAATCGACCCCTTTGCCCCTGCCCGCATCGAAGTGCTCAAGGGCGCCGCCAGCGTGCAGTACGGCGCCGGCGCCATCGGGGGCGTCATCCGCATCGAACCCCCGAAGCTGCCCGTAGATCCGGGGATGGGCGGCCGGTTCAACACGAACCTCTTTTCCAACAACAAACAAGGGGCCGCTTCCCTCCTCGTGCAGGGGGCGCTTCACCGCCTGCCGGGACTCAAGTGGCGGGTGCAGGGCAGTCTTCGCCGGGCGGGCGACGCCCGTGCGCCGAAGCACGTCATACGGAATTCCGGATTCGACGAACGAAATTACTCCGTGGCACTGGGTTATACGACGGACTGGATGGACACGGAGGCTTATTTCAGTCATTTCGGTACCTGGCTGGGGATCTACAAAGGCGCCCACATCGGCAACACCACGGACCTGAGACGGGCCATTGAGCGGGGCGACCCGTGGGTCACGGGCGAATTCACCTACGAAATAGACAATCCACGTCAGCGGGTGGAGCACGATCTATTGTCCGTGCGGTCCCTGGTACGCTTCGAGGGGGTGGGCAATCTCGAAATGCGGTACGGGCAGCAGTACAACCGGCGCGAGGAGTGGGACTCCACCCGAAGCGGCGCCCCGCCGACCCGGCCCGGATTCGACCTGGGACTGCAGACCCACAGCGGCGAAATGATCTTCCACCACAGGAACTTCGGAAACTGGTATGGAAAGATCGGCATCAGCGGCATGCGTCAGCGGAACACACGGTTCAGCACGGGGTTCCTCATCCCGGACTTCCTGGCTTACAGTACCGGGGTGTTCGCCCTGGAATCCTGGACGAAGGGCAAGACCACGGTGGAAACCGGTCTGCGATACGACTACCGCTGGGCGGAGATCTACTCGAACGAAGGCCGTCGCGCCACCGAGATCGTCGAAGGAGGTATCTTCACCTACCGCAACATGACGGGGGTGATTGGCCTGATCCAGGAGTTGACCCCGACCCTGGCCGTCGCCGCCAACTTCGGCAGGGCCTGGCGTCCGCCCGGGGTGAACGAGCTGTACAGCTACGGCGTTCATCACGGTACGGCGCAGTTCGAGATCGGAGACAGGGAACTGGACACGGAATCGAGCCTGAACACGGATCTCACCCTGCGGTACCGGGGGGACCGGGGTCGCGGCGAACTGGGGCTGTTCAGGTCGAGTTACCGCAACTTCATCTCGCTGCTGCCGGCGGGCGATCTTGTGTTGACAATCCGGGGTGCCTTCCCCAAATTCACCTATGTCCAGTCTGACGCGGTGATCCAGGGCTTGGACGGATACCTGGAATTGGACTTGACCCGGTACGTGGGCACGTATCTTTCCGCTTCAATCGTCCGTGGGCGAAACACGACGGGAAACGAGCCGCTGTACCAGATGCCGCCCACCCGGTTGATCACCGGCCTGGATTTCCACCTGCCTCCCACCGGGCGCCTGCTGGAAGCCGGGATAGGGTTTGAAGGCCAGTTCGTCCTTCGGCAGGATCATTTTCCCGAAGGCATCGACTTTGCGGACCCGCCAGCCGGCTACAACCTCTTCGACGTGCTGCTGCACGCGGAACTGGCCGTGGCCGACCATCCGGTCCGCATGCAGCTCGGCGTGCACAATCTGTTCAACAAGCGCTACCGGGACTACCTGAGCCGGTTCCGCTATTTCACCGACGATCCGGGTCGGAATGTTACGATCAGCCTGTCGGTGCCGTTCGGGCAGTCGATGGAGGAATAGCAAGATGTACCGTACGCGTACATCCGCGCGCAATCTGGCCGCGCGCAATCCGGCCGCGCGCAATCCAGCCGCGCGCACCTGGACCACCTGCTGCTTCATGGTCTCGCTGGCTACCCTCCTTGCTGTGCAGACCATGCTGACCACCGGCTCCGCGTCGGCGCAGGAGCGGGAGATCGTCCCGCTGCGCATCCTGGAAGCATTGCACATGGACGGCGTCCTGGACGAGGGCGTATGGCAAAACGCCCTGGCGGCCAGCGGCTTCACCCAGCAACGCCCCGACGAGGGCCAGCCGGCGACCGAGCGGACCGAGGTGCGGGTCCTCTACGACGAACAGACCATGTACATCGGCGTCTGGGCCTACGACTCGGACCCCTCCCAGATCATCGCCACCCAGATGGCGCGGGACGGCGACCTGGCGGACGACGACTACTTCCAGATCATCCTGGACACGTTCATGGACCGGCAGAACGGCATTCTCTTCGCCACCAATCCGGACGGCGCCCGCTATGACGCCCAGGTGCGCAACGAGGGCCGGTCCGAGGGCCGCTTCAACACCAACGTCCTGACGGACTGGAACGGCGTGTGGGACGTGTATACCTCCCGGAACGAAGAGGGGTGGTACGCCGAGATGGCCATTCCCTGGAGCACGCTGCGCTTCGAGACCGGGGACGACGTCGATTTCGGGATCAACCTGGAGCGCCAGATCCGCCGCCGCAACGAGCAGTCCTTCTGGGCGCCCGTCATCCGTCCCTTCAACATCTCCCAGGTGTCTGTGGCCGGGACGCTGTCGGGCCTGAACCTCACGCGGCACGACCAGCGTTATTTGCAGATTACGCCCTACTCCCTGGGCGGGGCCACGTGGACCTACGAGCCCGGCCCTTCGACGCGGGAGGACGACTTCGACGGCGGGGTGGACGTGAAGTACGGCCTGACCAACAACCTGTCCCTCGACCTGACCTACAACACGGACTTCTCCCAGGTGGAAGTGGACGACGCGCAGGTCAACCTTACGCAGTTCAACCTGTTCTTCCCCGAAAAACGCGCCTTCTTCCTGGAAAACGGCGGACTGTTCCGATTCGGCGTGGCCCGGGAGACGGAACTTTTCTACAGCCGAAACGTCGGTCTTGCGCGCGATGGTTCCGGTGCGCTTAGACAGGTGCCGATCACCGGAGGCGGCCGCCTGACGGGCAAGCACGGGCGCACGAACCTGGGCTTGCTGCTTATGCGCACGGGCGACGAGCAGTTCGGCGAAACCAGGCTCGAGGACAATATCTACGCCGTGGCGCGGATCAGCCAGGACGTGGGCGAGAAATCCAACGTGGGATTCATCGTCACCAACCAGCGGGTCGGCGGCGGCGACTACAATCGCGCGGCCGGCGGCGACTTCAACCTGGCCATCGGCCCCAAGCTGGCCGTCAGCGGGTTCCTGGCCGGCACCTCCTACCAGGCGGGCGAGGAGAGCGAATCGGGATTCGCGGGACGGCTGTGGTCGCGCTGGAACGGGCCCCTGTGGCAGTTCGAGGGCCTGTACATGGGCGTGTCCGAGTTCTTCAATCCCGGCATGGGCTTCTTCAGCCGCCGGAGCCTGGCCCGGAATTTCGGCGGATTCCACGAGGTTTCGGCCCGTGCGTTCTACACGCCCGAACCCACCAACAGCATCGTCCGCCGGTACTTTCCCCATATCGTGCTCGCGGCGACCTTCGGCGACGACGGGACGCAATTGACCCGGAGGGAGCACTACCACTGGGAGTTGTTCTTCACCGGCGGTGAACAGGCCGGGATCACGCTGGACCGCGACTTCAGAAGGATCAGCGAAAACACGCGCCCGATTCTGGGCGTCAAGCTCCCCGCGGGCAACTACACGGACGCGTCTTCGCGCATGCATTACACGACGAACCTGAGCAAGCCGCTGTTCGCCGACTTCCAGCTCATTGTCGGTCGGTACATCAACGGAAACCGGCGTTCACTCAATCTCGAGGGCGGTCTGCGCGCCGGTTCGAATTTCACCATCGGCCCCCGGTACGAGTTGAACGACGTGACGCTCACCGACACCGGCGGCACGAAGCAGGACATTACAGCTCATCTCTTCGGCATCCGGTCCAGCTATTCCTTCTCGCCCGACGTATCCCTCAACGCGCTGGTTCAGTGGGATACGAACCAGGACCGGTTCGTGTCGAACTTCCGGTTCAACTACATCATCAGCCCGGGCAGCAATCTCTACGTGGTGTACAACGAGCGGCGTGACAACGGGGACGCCACGGAAGCCGTGCTCGGCGACCCCCTGGATCGCACGCTGATCGTCAAGCTGGCCTACCTGTTCGACCTCTGATCAATTCTTCACACAGGACGGCCTGCGGTTTTCTCATGAACGTACTTGGCGGACCATGAACGTACTTGGCGGACCACTCACGGGCTGTTCGATGGATCCCCTGACCGGGTTCTATCGTGACGGCGCGTGTAACACCGGATCGGGCGACGCGGGCGTCCACACCGTCTGCGCGGTGATGACCGAGGAATTCCTGGTTTTTTCGAAGGCGGCGGGAAACGACCTCAGCACGCCCGTACCCGCCTTCGGCTTCCAGGGCCTGAAACCCGGCGACCGCTGGTGCGTTTGCGTGAACCGGTGGAAAGAAGCCTATGACGCGGGCGTGGCGCCGCCGGTGGTGCTGAGCGCCACCCACGCCATGTCCCTGGAATTCGTGTCGCTGGAAGAGCTGCAAGCCTGCGCCATGGACGAGGCGTAGACCGGCGGCCAGTCGTCACGGACGACCCGATCCAGTCGTCACGGACGACCCGATCCAGGCGTCACGGACGACCCGAGCGCTCGGGTCTTGTTTTATTTCCTTGATTTCGGCGGGCGCGCCGCTTAAATTTGAACGCCTGATTGGAAAACCGGCATTCTGAAGAATTGCTCGACTTAGGAGTACAGCATGGCCAAGGGCAAGAACCGCGAACTGGTGAAACTCAAGAGCACGGAAAGCGCGCACTGCTACTACACGAAGAAGAACCGGCGTAATACGACCGCCCGCGTCGAACTCAAGAAGTACGACCCGACGCTGCGGCGGCACGTCATGTACCGGGAGACGCGGTAGCGTCGTTCCTGGAGGTTTGCTCCATGTCCAGAAAATGCAAGTTGACCGGAAAAGGACCCCTGGTCGGTTTCAACATATCCCACGCCCATAACAAAACCAAGCGGCGCCAGTACCCCAATCTGCAGCTGAAGCGTATCTACGTGCCCGAACTGGGCCGCACGGTGCGCATCAAGATGTCCGTCAGCGCCTTGCGGACGGTCACGAAGATAGGGCTGATGCCCTTCCTGAAGAAACAGGGACTGCGGCTGCAGGACGTACTGTAGCATCCGGCCTCATGTCTTCCAAGAGCACTTCATCCCACAAATCCCAGGCGGCCGAGCTCGGACCCCTTGCCGTCGCCGTGGTAACCGTCAGCGATTCCCGCACGCCGGAAACGGACATAAACGGGAATTACCTCCGGACACGCATCGAGGAAGCGGGCCACCGGGTCGCCGGCTATCACCTGATCCAGGATGAACCGGACCAGGTCGAAGCCGCCCTCGAGGCGAGTACCGGCGATGACGTCCAGATCGTCATATTCAACGGGGGGACCGGCATCTCGAAGAGAGACCGGACCTTCGACGTGCTGAACCGCAAGCTGGAAAAGCCGTTGACCGGTTTCGGAGAGCTTTTCCGCATGCTCAGCTACGAACAGGTCGGTGCCGCATCCATGTTGTCCCGCGCCACCGCGGGCGTGTACCGCAACACGGTGGTTATCTCCACGCCAGGCTCCCCGGCCGCGGTGGAACTGGCCTGGGAGAAACTGATCGCGCCGGAGATTGCCCACCTGGGCTGGGAACTGACGCGGTAGTCGTGAGCGCCGAGCAGGGCGCCAGCCCGGGCGACGGACCCGGCGTCGGACCGGTTCTCATCCCGGACAGTCGCTCGATATTCTGAACGCTTCGTTTCAAGCAATTCGAATCAAGCAAGGCCGCCCGGCCATGCGTGGGGCGGACCCTTTCCATATCAACACGGAGGTCTTCATGCTGTCCTCTTTTACCGGATCGCTGCCGGGGCTCGCGCGCCGCGTCGGCCCGCGCCGCTCACGAACCCGCATCACATCGATCGCAATGACCTTTTCGCTGGCTTTTTCACTGGCGCTTTCACTGGCACTTTCGACGGCCTTTCCCCGTGAGGCCCGCGGGCAGACCGATGACGAAAATACGGTCACGGCGATCTTCAACGAACGCCTGACTTCCGGTGAGATGTACTACCTACTGGAAGACCTGAGCAAGAACATCGGACCGCGCCTCAGCGGTTCAGAAGGCGCGGAACGCGCCGTGGCATGGGCGAAAGAGGTAATGGAGGGCTACGGCTTCGACCGGGTCTACCTGCAGGAAGTCATGGTGCCCCACTGGGAACGGGGCGAACCGGAACAGGTGCGGATCGTAAACGTCAACGAAGGCATGATCGAACTGACCGCCCTGGCCATCGGGGGATCGGTGCCGACCGCTCCGGTGGGGCTCACGGCGCCTGTCGTGGTGGCCCACTCCCTGGAGGAAGTGGAAGAACTCGGCCGCGAAGCTGTTGAAGGGAAGATCGTCTTCTATAACCGGCGCTTCGACCAGACGGTGATCGCCACGGGTCCCGGTTACGGTGGCGCGGTAGACCAGCGAACCGCCGGTCCGTCCCAGGCGGCCAGGTTCGGCGCCGTGGGCGTGGTGATCCGGTCGGCCGGTTCGGACTTCGGCGACGCGCCTCACACCGGCGGTCTGCGTTACCTCGAAGACGTGGAGCGCATCCCCGCGGCGGCCCTGGGCTACCAGTCCGCCGATCGCCTGGAGCGCGCGCTTGAGGAGCAGCCCGAGGCGATGCTCTACATGCGCCTGGCCAGCAAGTGGCACCCCGACGCCCTTTCGCACAACGTGATCGGCGAGATCCGGGGCAGCGAAAGGCCGGACGAGATCATCCTGGTGGGCGGTCATCTCGACTCATGGGACGTTTCTGAAGGCGCCCACGACGACGGCGCGGGCGTGGTCCACTCCATCGGCGTGCTGCGGACCTTTCAGAAACTCGGCATCCGGCCCCGCCACACCATCCGCTCCGTCCTGTTCATGAACGAAGAAAATGGTCTCCGCGGCGGCCTCAAGTACGCCGAGGTAGCGAAGGAAACAGGCGAGAACCACGTGATCGCCCTCGAAAGCGACGCGGGCGGCTTCAGCCCGCGGGGATTCGGCGTGTCTGCGGACGATGACGTCATCGAACGCTTCCGGTCGTGGCTGCCCCTGTTTCCCCAGAGCACCATCTCCTACATCAACAAGGGCGGCGGCGGCGCCGATATCGGTCCGCTTCGCAGGGAGACGGGTACACCGACCATCGGGTTCAACCCCGACTCGCAAAGGGCGTTCGACTACCATCACGCGCCCACCGACGTCTTTGAAGCGGTGAATCGCCGGGAGCTGGAACTGGGCGGCGCGTCCATCGCCACGTTGATCTACCTGATCGACAAGTACGGCCTGAGGGACGATATGGCCCAGTAGGATGGTGGCGATGAAGACGATCGGGGTCCTTCTCTGCCTGCTGTTTGCCACCGCGGCCTTTCCGGTTCCGGTCGCGGCCTTTCCGGTTCCGGCCGCGGGTCCGGTAGCGTCTCCGGGCGTCGTCCCGGTTCCGGCCGCGGGTCCGGTAGCGTCTCCGGGCGTCGTCCCGGGTCTGGTCGCGGTTCCGGTAGCGTCTCCGGGCGTCGTCCCGGTTCCGGCCGCTGTCCCGGTCTCCGCCGCGGCACACGCCCACGTGTTTTACGTGAGCATCACGCGGGTAAAGTGGAACGCCGACGATGCCCTTCTTGACGTATCCGTGCGGATCTTCACGGACGATCTGGAAGAGGCCATCGTGGCGAAGGGCGGCCCCCGGCTCAGGCTCTGGACCGACCAGGCCCACGCCGACCGCGACCGCCACGTGTCAGACTACCTGGCCTCCCGGCTTGCCTTTCGAGTCAACGGCGTGGACCGGCAGCTGACCTACGCCGGCATGGAGGACGCCCTTGACGCCACGGCCTGCCTGGTGCAGATTACGGGTGTGGACCGCGTTGAGACGATCGAGGTCGAGAACCGGATACTGATCGAAATGTTCGACACGCAGGCCAACGTGATGCGGTTCGAAATCGGCGGCGAGAAGAAATACGTCAACCTGAGCAAGAAGACCGTCACGGGGACGGTTCGTTTCGGGTCATGACGATCGGGCTGAACCGCACGCGAAGTTCGGCCGGTCGTCCGGTTCCGGTCGTCTCGGGTCGTGACATAGGTGACCGGCCGCGTTGGGATCGGGATTTCTCCCTCGGAGCCGGCTGAACTTTGGGCGGAAGATGTCCGAATTCCAGGTATATCTGCAACTCGGCTTCGACCATATTTCGGACCTGAACGCCTACGACCACATCGTCTTCATCATCGCGCTCTGCGCCGCCTATCCGCTGAACCGGTGGCGTTCGGTGATCTTGCTGGTCACGGCCTTTACGATCGGGCACTCGATCACCCTGGCGCTGGCTACGCTCCGCCTGGTTCTGGTCCCTACGGACCTGGTCGAGACGCTCATCCCCATGACGATCCTGGCGACCTGCCTGTTGAACGTCTGGCGACCGTTCGAAGCGAAATTCGGCCGGAAGACGAGCTACGGACTGGCCCTGTTCTTCGGCCTGATCCACGGCCTGGGTTTCTCGAACTACCTGCGGGCGCTGCTCGGCATGGAAGAATCGATCGTCGTGCCGCTCCTGTCCTTCAATATCGGGCTGGAACTGGGCCAGTTGATGATCGTGGCGATCTTCGCGGCCGTGGCCTTCGTGATCCTGCGGATCCTGGGAACGCCGCACCGGCAGTGGAACCTCTTCGTATCGGGTGCGGCCGCCGGTGTTTCGGCCATGCTGTTGATCGGAGCGAATTGAGCTGGCTGCCGCCACGGACGGGTTGAGCCGGCTGCCACGGACGGGTTGAGCCGGCTGCCGGCAGGAATGAATCGAGTGGATATACCGGAAGGACGCACGATCGTGACGATGGACACGACGATAGAAGAAGTGCTGGAAGACTTCGAATACCTGGATGACTGGGAAGAGCGGTACCAGGAGATCATCGACCTGGGAAAGAAGCTCCCGTCCCTGGACGATGCCTACAAGACCGATGCGTACAAGGTCAAGGGCTGCGTGAGCCAGGTCTGGCTCGTACCCCACGTGGCCGAGACCCTTCCGCCGACCATCACCTTCGACGCCGACAGCGACGCCCACATCGTCCGCGGCCTCGTGGCCATCCTGCTCATGGTCTATTCAGGGAAGACGCCCCGCCAGATCCTGGACGCCGACATCGAGGGGATCTTCGAACGGCTGGACCTGGCGTCCCACCTCAGCCCGAGCCGAAGCAACGGCTTCCGGTCCATGGTCAAAAGAATCCGCTCGATTGCCAGCGGCGCGCTGGCCAACTAGGGCCACCCAATCCCGACCTAATCCCCCGATCCCGACCTAATCACCCATGCCGGCAACGATCCCATCGACCTGCGCGCGGTGCTCGTCGGAAAGCTCCCAACCCACCGCTTCGATGTTCTGTTCGACCTGGTCCGGTCTCGTCGCGCCGCACAGGACCGACGTGATGCCCGGCTGCCGGGCCGTCCAGTGGATCACGATCTGGGCGATGGACTTGCCGTATTCGTCGGCGATTGGCTTCAGCCGGTCTAGCATGTCGAGGGTGCGATCGAGTTCCTCCCCCTGGAACCGTACGTCCTCGTTGCGGTTGTCACCTTCGGGAAACTGGTGGCCCCGTCCGTATTTCCCGGTCAGCAGTCCCTTGTACAGCGGCCAGTAGGAAATCACGCCGATCCGGTTTTCCCGGCAGTAGGGAAGGATCTCCGCCTCGATGTCGCGTTTGAGCAGGTTGTACGGCGGCTGGTCCGAGTGGAGCGGCCCGTGGCGGGCAAATTCCCGCATCTGCGGCACGTCGTAGTTGCTCACGCCGATGGCGCGGATCTTGCCCTGTTCCTTCAGTTCGGCGAGGGTGGCGGCCGTCTCCTCGAAGGGCGTGTTTTCATCCGGCGCGTGCACCTGGTACAGGTCGATGTAGTCCGTATTCAGCCTGCGGAGGCTCTCCTCGACCTGTTCGAGGACACGCTTCCTCGAGCTGTCGTGGAGCAGCGTCGTGCCGTCCCAGTACAGGCCGCATTTCGTCGCCAGGACGATTTGGTCGCGCCTGCCCGCGATGGCCCGGCCCACCAGCCGCTCCGACTCGCCGCTGCGTCCGTACATGTAGGCGGTGTCGATGAGGGTGATGCCGCCGTCCATGGCCGCCTCAAGCGCCGCGAGGGACGCGTTGTCGTCGATTCCGGTCCACCCGACGCCGGCCATGGGCCAGCAGCCCATGCCGATGGCCGATACCGTAAGTCCCGATTCACCGAGCGCTCTGTATTCCATGTTCGTTTCCTTTGGTAAATACTAAATACCAGTCGAGGCCGGCCGCCCCGCGGTGTTTTGATTAGCGATTGACTTAATGGGCAGAGAGTACATATATTGAATATACTGCGATGTTTCCGGTACGGTAGAATATACCGCGTTACTTTTTTGCGCCCAAACGATATTGACCCGAAACAGGGGCAGCGATCCGTTTTGAGCCTGCGGAATCGCAGTCCTCGTCACGAACGGCGTGGCCGGATGCGCTGACCCCCAGCCCAGTGGCCCAGAAACGAAAACAGGGAGGCACCATGTTGAAGACCGGTTTCGTACTCATGGCCGCGATCGTCCTCGCGGCATCCCCGGCGCTGGCCGGCTCACCGTCCATTGCCGGCGATTACGTGGAAGTTCGCTCCAACCACATCCTGGGCGGCGGCTGTACCTACTCGGCGGAAGCGGGAGGCGATGCCAACCAGGCCGTGGTGGCCTGGCACATCCGTGAAGGCGCGCTGGCCGACCTGTCCGTCGTCGCCGTCATTCTCGGCAAGGGCAACCTGCAACTCGGTCATCACGCCCGCGAGACCGTGCTGCTGATCGACAGCCGGGCTACACCGGGCCAGCGCCAGGACCTGAAAAGCGCTTTCACCGCCCGCTATGGCGAGCTCTTCGGCACGGTCAAAACGGTAAAGCCCACGGACATCTCCTTCCGCCACGACGGCGGGGACGCCTACGCCGTTACGGTGGACGGCCAGGTGCGCGTGGCCACCCGGACCATGCTGGCGACCGACCACGAGCCCAACTGCGACCGCATGGTATGGTACGATCCCTTCACGAAGGACGCGTCGGCCGCGCTGGTCCAGACCGCCGCTCACGCGTACAGCGGATCGGACCTGATCGCGACCTGGAGCATTCCGAACAAGCGCAGCGCCTACGTGGGTACTTTCGCCTTCACCCCCTAAGCGTCACTGCCGTAAACGCCACTATCGGCGATCATGAATTGGCGATCTTGAATCAGTGAATCAGGAAGCCGGCGAGGCAGTATTCGTTCGCCGGCTTCCTGCTATTTACGGACGGAGAACAGACTACGGCGCTCGGACTCTTTTTGCTGATCACGGCGACCGTCGTGACGTCGTGCTTCGGCCTGATCCTGAAGTCCGCCCATCACAACGGACACAATGCCCTGGCCGTGGGCAGCCTCAACTATGGCGCCGGCGCCGTGATTTCCGGCCTGCTGATGCTCGCGGACCCGGGCTGGGTCTGGCACTGGACCACCCTGGTGATCGGCGCGGCCAGCGGGTTCTTCTATTTCGTCGCCTTCCGCTTTCTGATCCAGGCGCTCCTGCAGGGCGGGGTGGCCGTGACCCTGGCCATCGTCCGCCTGTCTGTCCTTATCCCCATCCTCTGCTCTATCGTCATCTGGTACGAGATCCCCAGCCTTACGCAGACCGCGGGCATCATTACGGTCTGCATCGCCCTGCCGCTCCTGACGATCGGCGTGGGCAGACAGGCCGAACTATCCTTGCGCGGCGTCGCCTGGCTGGTCGGCGCCCTCTTCATCACGACGGGGTTCTGTCACCTGTCTCCGAAGGTCTTCAGCGAACTCGCGCCTCAGAGCCAGATGCCGCTCTACCTCTTCTCCCTCTTCGCCGTATCCGGCATCATGGGGTTTTTCTACCTCTGGAACAAACCGATCCGGGTGCGCCTGCCCGAAGTGCGGTGGAGCGTCTTCCTGGGCGCGGTCAACGTCGGTGGAACCTGGCTTCTGGTCCTTACGCTCAAGTACCTCCCCGGCACCGTCGTCTTTCCCTTCGTCAGCGCGGTCGGACTTGTCATCACCACGCTCGTGGCTATATTGTACTGGAAAGAACAGGTGCGCGGGCCGGCCTACGTCGGCATCGGCCTGACCCTGGTCGCCGTCGTCTTGGTAAACAGCGGTTGAGACACCTTATATCCGGGAAGGAATATCGTAGTGATCCTATCGGGAAAAATGATACAAGAGCGCATTGGGAAAGACATTTTCATTGAGCCATTCGATCCCGCCAGGCTCAATCCGAACAGTTACAATCTCTCTCTCGCTGATGAACTCCTGATATACGAGGATGACGTGCTCGATATGAAGAAGCAACACCGCACGCGATCCATTCAGATCCCGGACGAAGGGTACGAACTGCGCCCCCAGACGCTCTATCTTGCCAGGACAGCGGAGTTTACCAGGACGGATAACTACGTTCCCATGCTAGAGGGACGGTCATCCGTGGGTAGATTGGGGCTTTTTGTCCACGTAACCGCAGGTTTCGGCGATGTGGGATTCGCCGGCTACTGGACGCTGGAGATGTTCTGTGTCCGGCCCATCAGGATCTATCCGAACGTGGAAATCTGCCAGGTCTATTACCACACGCTGGATGGCGATTTCGAGACCTATGTAAGTGGAAAGTACCAGAACAACAAGGGCATCCAGCCTAGTCGTTTGTATCTCGATTTTCTAGACAGAAAATAACCAAAGCACGTCCAAAACGTAAGCTTGCCCATACCGCAGGTACGTCCATTACAAAATATATGTTGATTCTTATTTTAATCAATGTTGACAATGTAATTTTAAGCGTTTAAAGAGGTACCGGTCGCTCGAGCGATTCCCAAAAAGGTGGTGTTTCGTGATCCAGGACATCGACCGCACACGCAGGGTAGTGGGCATCGGAAGCAACGTGGTGGACGTGATCTACCGGGTGAACCGGATCGCGGGACCGGAGGAGAAAACCTATATCCTGCCGGATGAAGCGGGTTCGGTCGTGACCGAGATAGCGGGCGGGGTGACGCTCAACCACCTGGCCTGGACGGCCCAGATGGGGGTCCCTGCCGGGCTCTTCGGATTCCAGGGCGACGACCGGTACGGCGCGATGATCCGGGAGGAGATGGACCGTCACGGCATCGACCGGTCGGCCGTTCGGGTCCTCGAGGGCCGCGCATCGGGCTTTTCGGTGGTGAACGTGGCCGAAGACGCGGACCGGGCAATCTACATGGCCCGTGCCCTGACCGCGGAGACCACGGCCGCGCACGTGGAGACGCATTTCGCCGACTACATTCGGTCGGCCGCCATGGTGACGACGGAGATCTCCCAACTCCCGCTGGACGCCGTCATCGCCGTGCTGCGCATTGCCCGTGAGGCGGGCGTACCCACCGTGCTGGACGTGGATGTCCCCCCGGATTTCGCCATCGAGGTGGCCGGACTCGGATCGGCTGAAGATTTCGAGGAAGCCCTTCGTCTCGCCGACGTCGTGAAACCCGCCAAGGCCGCCGCCTTGCAGATTGCGGAAGCCGGCACTTCCGAAGAACGGGCCGAGGGTATTTTCGACCGGTACGGTGCCCGCCTGGTGGCCATCACCGAAGGGGCGCAGGGTTCGGTCGTCACCGACGGCAAGGAGACGCTCCGCGCGCCTGCGAATCCCGTGGAAGCCCGGGACACCACCGGCGCCGGGGATGCCTTCCTGGGCGGACTGATCGCGGGGGTCTTCCACGGGCTTTCTTTACGGGATACCGCGTCGCTCGCCAATGCCTGCGGCGCCGTGTGTTGCTGTATCCCGGGGGCTTTCCCGCAACTGGGATCGAGTTGGGACGACGTTATGGCCCTGTACGAAGGTGCTCGGATCCCTGCCCGAAACCTGGCCGAAACCGTGACCGCCTCGGAAACGGCTACAGTCAGAGTCGAAGGTGTCGATTCCGGCACGGCCGGACTGGACGCTGTGCGGCGAACCGCCAAGGCGATATCCACGCTGCATGAAGGCATGTCCGGCGCTTACTTCGACGAAGCCATCGCGGTCATTCGGAAGTCGGAAGCAGCAGGAGGGCGCGTACACGTCACCGGCGTGGGGAAATCCCGCCATATCGGCCGCAAGCTGGCGGCCACGCTCCAGAGTACCGGCACGAAGGCCTATTTCCTGGATCCGGCCGACTGCAACCACGGCGACAGCGGCCAGGTGGCGCAAGGGGACGTGGTTATTGCCCTTTCCCACAGCGGGGAGACGGAGGAATTGCTGGCCGCCGTGCAAACCCTCACATCAATCGGCGCGACGACTATCGCGATCACCGGGGACCCGTCATCCAGTCTGGCCCGGTCGAGCGCGGCGATCCTGCACGTGCCCGTGGCGAACGAGGCCGGCCCCCTCGGACTCGCGCCGACGGCGAGCACGTCCTGCCAGCTCGCCGTGGCCGACGGGCTTGCCATGGCCCTGAAGGCCGGCCGCGGGTTTACCCGGGAGGACTTCGCCCGGTACCATCCCGGCGGGAGTCTCGGAAAGCAGTTGAAGGATAGTGAAGCAGAAACCTGAAGGTTGGAAAGGAACGCCATGACCGCTGAAGTACCGAAAGCCAGCGACGAAACCCCCGTAATCAGGCTGATCGCCTTCGACCAGGACGACACGGCGCTGCTGCCCGACGGGAAACCCTCCCCCGAGGGACTGGGCGCCATCGAAGCCGCCCTCGACCAGGGATTGATCGTGAGTTCCGTGAGCGGCCGCAACATCGACCGCAGCTGCGAACCTTTCAGCGACGCGCGGCCGTTGTTCGACCGGCTCTACGTCATCGCCAACAACGGCGGGATCATACTCGGTCCGGTTCACCATGGGCAAAGGCCCTTGCTCTTCGAAAAGCGCATTCAACGGGACGTCTTCCTGGACCTGCTCGACTTCATCGAAGAAAACGGCTTCAACTTCGTGTACAGCTGGCTGCGCGTGACGGATACCGGTCCCCTGGACAGCGTGATCACCAACAATTATACCCCTTCCATTGCATCCATCGAGGAGCAGAGCCGCGCCGCCGTCGACCGGGACGACGAACTCATGGCGAGACTGAGACAGGGCGACTATCCACCGCCGCCCAAGATGCTGATCCTGCCCGGCCTGGACCGGCGCGAGGCGGTCCTGGCGGAGTTGAAGGACCGTTTCGCATCCCGTCTCTATCTCGTCAAGACGAACCCGGACCGGATCGAAGCCATGCATGCCGACGTCAACAAGAAGGTCGCCGTCGAGTTCGTCGCGCGCGAGCACGGGATATCCATGGATCACGTGATGGCCATCGGGGACGGCGACAACGACCTGCCCATGCTGTTCAACGCGGGCATGGGCGTGATCATGGAAAACGCCCACGACGCTGTCAAGGAAGCGGGCCGGGCGCAGGGCCTGGTCATCGCCCCGTCGAACCACGAGAACGGCTTTGCCTGGGCGATCCGTCGATACGCGTTGAACAACGGCCGTTGAACAGGACGCGTCAATAAGTGCCGAACCGCGGACACCGAACGGCGCGAACGGATCCCTCCCATGAACACATCCCTCCTCGACCATCTCCGTTCTTCCATGCTGGTGGCGGACGGCGCCAGCGGCACGATGCTGTACGCCCGCGGCGTGCCGATGGAGGTCTGCTTCGACGAGATCAACCTAAGCCGGCCCGACCTGATCCGGAAGATCCACGAGGAATACGTGGACGCGGGCGCCGGTTTGATCGAAACCAATACCTTCGGGGCCAATGCCCTGTCCCTGTCGAAATACAACCTGGAAGACCAGGCGGAAACCTTGAACGCTCGGGGTGTGGAGATCGCCCGGGAGGCGGCGGGGTCCCGCGCCTTTGTGGCCGGCGCCGTGGGACCGGCCCGGGGTCTGCCCCATTGGGATTACACCGAAGCGGACCACCGGCGGGTTCACGCGGAACAGATCGCCGCCCTTGCCGGCGGCGGCGCGGACGCGATCATCCTGGAGACCTTTCTCCGGCTCGACGAACTCAAGGCGGCGCTTGCGGTCTGCCAGGAGATTTGCGACCTGCCAACGATCTGCCAGCTCGCCGTGGACCAGTACGGACAGTCAGACGACGGGTTCGAGGTCGTGGATGCCTTCGATCAGCTTCGCGCGGCCGGCGCCGACGTGGTGGGGGTCAATTGCCGCAGCGGTCCAAAGGGCCTGCTGGACGCCCTCTCGCCGGTACCCCTGTCGGAGGGGCTGGTGCTCTCGGCATTCCCAAACGCCGGTTCACCCGTCTACGTGGACGGCCGGTTCATCTACGAGGCGACACCGGAGTACTTCGCTACGAGTGCGCTTCGGCTGCGCGACCAGGGCGTGCGGTTGATCGGCGGGTGTTGCGGCACCCTGCCCGAGCACGTGCAAGCCATGGCCCGGGCCCTTGAAGGACGGGAGATCGTCACGCGCAAGAAGGTCCTGCCGGTCGAAGTCCGGGTCCCGGCGCTCCCGGCCCGCCCCGACCGTGCCGTACCCGCGCCCCCGGCGGTTGAACCGTCGATCGTGGATCTGGTCAAGGAGCGGGTGACCGTCATCGTCGAGCTCGACCCGCCCCGGGACCTGGATCACGGCCCCATCGTCCGGGGCGCACAAGCCCTGAAGAAGGCGGGTGCCGACGCCCTGACCATGGCCGACAACTCCCTTGCCGTCACGCGGATCAGCAACATGGCCGTGGGGCAGATCGTCAAGGAGGAGGCCGGCATCCGGCCGCTGTTGCACATCACCTGCCGCGACCGGAACCTGGCCAGCCTGCAGTCCCAGGTACTCGGACTGCACGCCCTCGGCATCGACCACGTCCTTGCCGTCACGGGCGATCCCGTCAAGTTCGGCGATCAGCCGGGGGCGAGCAATGTCTACGACGTTTCGTCCTTCGAGCTGATCCGGTTGATCAAGCAGATGAACGACGGCGTGGGGTTTTCGGGCCGCACCCTGAATGGAAGGACCGCGTTTACCGTGGCGGCGGCCTTCGACCCCAACGGACCCAACCTGGACAGAAGGATCAGAAGGTTGGAAAGAAAGGTCGAAGCCGGAGCCGACATGATCATGACGCAGCCCCTCTTCGACCGCCGCCAGGCCAAGCAGCTCTACGAGGCGACCCGGGATGCCGGCGTACCCATATTCCCGGGCGTTATGCCGCTCGTCAGCGACGGCAACACGGAGTTCCTCCACAACGAGGTACCCGGATTCGTCGTGCCAGACGACGTGCGCGCGCGCATGGCCCGCGTGGGCCGTGGACGCAAGGCCCGGCGAGAGGGTGTCGCCATCGCGCGGGAACTCATCGAGTCCGTCCTGGCGAACTTCAACGGGCTCTACCTGATCACGCCCTTCAATCGTTATCCCATGACGGTTGAACTGACGGAATTCGCCCTGCAGGCCACGACGCGCAAAGCGCCTGGGTGAGCGTCTAAGCATCGGTCGGCCCCCGGACCGGTTGGCCCGCGGACCGGTCGGCCCGCACTAGCCGCCGTGAAGTATGGTGGCGATGATCATCCCGCCAGTCAGGAGCACCGCGAACATCATCCTGTTGCCGATCGATTTCATGCGCTGCTCGAAATTGAAGTTCTGAGTTTTCAATTTATGCGCCACTGGATCGAATCTTCCCTCGGTTTTGGTATCCAGCTCCACAATCATTTGTTCTAATGCTGCAAACTGAACCCCGTTCCTGGCGTCCATCTCGGCCAGGTGTTTCTCGAGGGCTCCAAACCTGCCATCGATCGCGGCGAACTTTTCTACGACGACCCCAAACTTGCCATCGATCGCCTCGAATCGAGTTACCAACATATCCTCCAGTGAATGGAAGAGTGAGTTCACCTCCGTCACCGTGGCGAACACCTCAGCCGGCGATTCCTTAACCTTGTCGTCTCCCATGATTCCCTCCCGTTGAATAGATGGATGCGCTTGTGAATGGACCAATTCGAAAGGGTCTATCGGAATAGTCGGAGGGCTTTTGTAATCTCTCGCACGTTTTTTTCAATCGAGATGATCGATTCAGGCTGGGATAGACGAGCCAGGTTGGGATGATTGATTCAGGCTGGGATGGTCGATTCAGGAAGGTGTACCGGGTCAGGAAGCCGGCCGGTTCCGGTAGTAGAGGTAGGAGACGGCGATGAGGATGGCACTCAGGCCAAGGAAGGCGACGATACGGTAGAGGGTGTCCAGGAACATGAGGTCGAAGACGAAGACTTTCACCACGGTGCAGCCGAGGTAGACGATGGCCGCCGCGCGCAGAGAGGGGATGTCCTGCCACCGTCCCAGCGTCATGACCAGCGCCGCGCCGAAGAGCCATGTGCCCGAGACGGCGAGTTGCCGCAGGTTCTGCAGCTGCTCCGGCGAGCCGCCTTCCGTCGTGACGGCCAGGTAGTGGAAGTAACTGAGCACTTCCACCGTGCCCCAGACCAGGAGGAGGAAGGTCCAGGCCAGGTGGAAGACCGTGTAATGCCTGCGGTCGCTCTTCGATTCGGTGTGGCCGCGCAGCAAGCCGGCGCACGCAAGCAGCGACCCGCCCACGACCCAGTACGCGGCGGTGCGCGACGAGAATACCGGCGCATAGTTTGAAACCAGGTTGAATACGTAGGCGCCGCCGAAGAGAAAGATCCCGATGAACGAAAGCGCTAAAAGGGCCGTACCGGCGTGTCGCACGGCGCGCACTTCGCGATATGCGCCGAACACGAACAGAGTCAGGGCTTCGAATGCCCAGATGACGACGATGACGTAAGGGGTGAAAAAGCTCAGCGGCGCGCGAACCGCCAGCAAAATGGCCGCGGTCGCATGCACGCCGGCCGCGGACCGGTCGTCTGTATTGCGCGTGATCCAGGCGGTCAGCGCGAAGTACGCCAGTGAAAGGACGACCGTAGCGATTCCTTCTGAATAGACCACGGCGGCGTGCGAAGTAAGGGACTGGAACCCGATGAAGTCCCAGATGCCTTCCGTGTGCCGCGAAAGGCGCATGAGCATCACGTAGAAACCTAGTGCGTTGACGGTTACCGCGATCCATCGCCACCTTCGCTTTCCCGTATCGCCCGCCGCGGACCGGTAGAGGCTCAACCAGGCGAATAGCGCCCACCACAGCACCAGGAAGGCCAGGGCCGTCGCGAATCCTTCGGGCAGATCCGCCCGGAACGACCAGGTCAGGTACGTGGCATAGGTCGCCGCGATGCCCAGCGGCTCGAGCACTCTCCAGTGGCGCCGGCTGAGCAGCACCGCGATCAGGCCCGCGTCGAGCAGGGTGATGTAGACGAAAAGGCCCCAGGTGTTCAACTGGGCGGTGACGAGCAGGAACGGCGTCAGGAATCCACCGGCCCAGCCGAGCAGGGCGATGGCCCGCGCGTCGTAGCGCAAGGAAAGCAGCAGGGCCGCGGCCGTCACCAGGGCCATCAGCAGAAAGGCGACGGGTTGCGGAACGAGGCGGTAGAAATCGTAGGCGGCGTAAATCGACAGGTAGAGGATGCCCACGCCCGCCCCGGTCAGGCCCTGCGCGAATACGGACATGCCGCGCCGGTGGAACCGGTGGCCGCCGGCAACCAGCAGCAGGCCGGCCACTCCGCCCAGGACCACGCGCGCCGTCTCGTTCAACCAATCGTTGTCGAAGGCGTATTTCAGGAAGAACCCCACGGCGAGGACGAGGGCGAGCGCACCCACGCGGTTCAGCAGCTTGCCGCCGATCAGGGTCTCCCACTCCTCCCGGGTGCGGGGACGGAGCATGTGCGACAAGCGGCTTGTACCGTCGCCAGCCCGCATGGGGCCTGGTCCTTCAGTGGGCGGATGTGCGGCCCGCGCCTGGCCCGGAGCGTCCGCGACAGGTTGTGCGGCTCGCGCCTGGCCTGGAACGCTCGCGGCCGGATGCGTGGGTCCTGCGGTCTCCGGCTCCGTCGCGTCGTCTGGCTCCGGTGTACCGACCGGCTCCGGCGCGTCCTTCGGCACCAGCACGTCGTCCGACTTCGGCGCACCACTACTGGACATCCCCGCAACCGGGTCTGTTACATCCTTTAAATAACGCCGGATGGTGTCCTCGAGGTGTTTCACGCGCCCCGAGAGAGACAGGAAGGTCCCGATGAGGATGAGGAGCAGGATTACGTTGAGTACGATCAGCAGTTCCATACGGACCGCATTCTACGCTATTTGGAGGTGCCGTGTCAAGTCAGTCTAATGGATTCGGACGACGCTCAGGGAGGTCTTTGGGATCGTTGACATGGTCCATGGCGCCGTCTATATTCGATTTCCGATGTTTTAATTCAGCCTTGCGCTTTATTGCGGGCTTGCTTCGCATAACTCGTCTTCACATGTTTTCGCACGTAATGTAACGCAACTCCACACGTAAACCCTCTTCGGGAGGAGTGTTTGATGTCCACGGTCTATCGCGTTGGCATAATCGGGTGTGGCAGCATCTCGCACCTCCACATGACAGGCTACCTGGGAGAAGAGCGGTTCGAGGTCGTGGCGCTTTCGGACCCGGTGGCCGAGGCCAGGCAGGACTTCGGCGACCGCTACGATATTGGAAAACGCTATGCCGACGCACGGGAGATGCTGGACGAGGAGGGTCTCGACGTCGTCAGCATCTGTACCTGGCACAAGCTCCACGCCCCCCTGACCATCGCCGCCTGCGCGCGCCGGCCCAAGGCCATTCTCTGTGAGAAGCCCATGGCCGTCAACATGGGCGAATGCGACGAGATGATGATCGCGGCCCACCGGAACGACGTCAAACTGGCCATCGCCCACCAGCGCCGATTCAACCCGGTGTGGACCGACGCGCGGAACCTGATCGCCGAAGGCGCCATCGGCGACGTGCGGCACGTCCACTGCAGCGGCAGCCAGGGCCTGCTTAACGACTGCTCCCACATGTTCGATTTCATGCGCTACGTCATGAGCGATCCCGCGCCCGAGTGGGTGCTCGGGAACATCGAACGCAAGACCGACCGGTACGAGCGCGATATCCGGATCGAGGACCGCAGCGCGGGCATCGTGGGTTTCGACAACGGGGCCGTGGGGCAGCTCCTGCAGGAGCTTCATCCGGAACGGCGGCAGGGCGGCTACCTCTACGGCACGGACGGCATGATGGACGTAAACGAACAGCGCGTGCTGCTCATCAATTCGAAGACCGGCGGCTGGGAGGAGCGACCCTCGACCGGCGAGGACCCGAGCGTGGGCCAGGCCGTGGAATTGGCGGACTGGATCGAGGGCAAGTCCGAACACCGGGGCGAGGCGTCAAACGGCCGGGCTGCCGTGGAGATCATCATGGGTATCTACGAGTCCGCCCGCCTCCACGAGGTCGTCCAGATGCCCGTGCGCACCCACAGTTCGCCCATCGAGGAGATGATCGAGGCGGGCGATCTGCCCGTTGAGCGCCCCGGCCGTTACGATATCCGGGCCTTCCTGCTGCGCGGGGAGTCCATGCAGGGCGAAATGCAGGGCGAGCAACCGGACGTGGCCGATGAGGAAGGATGACCGTGCGGAAATTGGTCGCACGGGGCTCAAGGTCAATCGCCTGGGACTCGGCGGCGCGCCCCTGGCGGGGTTGTACCAGGGGGTTACCGATGAGGCCGCTGACCGGGTCGTAGACACCTACCTTGGCCATGGCCTGGGGTTCTTCGACACGGCCCCGCTCTACGGCAGCGGCGTGAGCGAGACCCGTCTGGGGGCCGCGCTTTCAAGCCGCGCGTGCGACCGCTACCTCGATCGCAATGTCCCCGAGCGCGAATCCCTCGTTCTCGCCACCAAGGTAGGGCGCCTCCTCGTACCCGACCCGGAGCGCGACCAGGACGTCTGGTCCGACGATCTTCCGCCCGTGGGCCCCGTCTTCGACTACAGCTACGACGGCACGCTGCGCTCCCTGGAAGAAAGCCTGTCCCGCCTGGGGCTCGATCGGGTCGATATACTCCATATTCACGATCCGGACAATCACTACGAAGAAGCGATGAAAGGCAGTTACCGGGCGCTCGTCCGGCTACGGGAAGAAGGGGTCATCCGGGCGGTGGGTGTCGGCATGAACCAGGCGAAGATGCTCGCCCGTTTCGCCGCCGAGGGTGATTTCGACTGCTTTCTGTGCGCGGGAAGATACACCCTGGTGGATCATACGGCACTCAAGCGGCTGCTGCCGTTGTGCGAAGAGCGCGACATCAGCATCATCATCGGCGGTCCCTACAACAGCGGCATCCTGGCGCAGGGCGCTGTGGACGGGGCGAAGTTCGACTACCGCAAAGCACCGCCTCATATCGTGGAAAAGGTGCGGCGCATCGAAGCGGTCTGCGGCCGCCACGGCACGCCTCTCAAGGCCGCGGCCCTGCAGTTCCCCCTGGCCCATCCGGCGGTGGCCGTAGTCATTCCAGGCGCGCGGTCGCCTGAGGAAGTGGACGAGAACGTGCGGATGTTTGAATTCGAGATTCCAGCGGATTTCTGGTCAGAACTGCGGGAGGAAGGATTGATTCCGGACGCGGCGCCGACGCCGGCGTGATGTGAACGAGGGAGGCGCATGTCCTAAAACACCAAAATTAGCATTGTCAATATTGATTAAAATATCCATCAACATATAAATCCGTAATGGACACACCCGCCCGGCGGCCCTACACCCGCCCGGCAGCCCGACATCCGCCCGGCAGCCCGACATCCGCCGGGCGACCATCGCAAGGAGCTTACAATGGCATCAATCCAGCGCTACGGCATGGTCCTCAAGGTCAAGCCGGATCGAATCGAGGAATACAAGGAGTATCACGTCGAGGTCTGGCCAGGCGTGGCGAAGATGATCACGGAATGCAACATCACCAACTACTCCATATACCTGAAGGACGGCTACCTCTTCTCCTATTTCGAATATGTCGGCGACGACTTCGAGGCGGACATGGCGAAGATGGCCGCCGACCCGGTCACGCAGGAGTGGTGGGACATCATGATGCCCATGCAGGAACCGCTGCCGACGCGGAAGGAAGGCGAATGGTGGGCGGAGATGGAAGAGGTGTTTCACCAGGATTGAAGCGGATCTTTCAACTGGATAAGGGAGTATAAGGGAGTATCCAGACCATGGTGAACTTAACTCGTCACATTGTCCCATTCACCATATGTATGTGTGTCTACATACTGACCGCGTGTGGTAGCGATTCACCCACCGAACCGGCTCAGGTACCGGCCAGGATAGACGTGACGCCCAGATCGATTATATTCGAATCTGTCGGCCAGACCGTGACCCTGACCGCGGTAGTGATCGACACGAATCAGAACGAGATAGCAGGAGCCGCTGTGGAATGGTCGACAAGCGATGCGTTTATAGCCACGGTAACCAGCGGTGTAGTGATTGCCAGGGGGTATGGGTCGGCACAGATAACAGCAATGCACGGTAGCTTGTCCAGAACAGTAACTGTCGCAGTGAAACTGTAGAACGCGGGATCGAGTATCTTAAGTTGCCAACGGTCTTTCAAAACGTTAAGATTTGTTGGATGAGCCACGAACAGAACCGACCGTACAGGAGGCACTAGCCCATGGCCCTCACCGAAGCGCAACTGGCGGAGTTTCACGACCGCGGTCTGGTGGTCGTCGAGGACGTGCTGACCGACGCGGACCTGGATCCCGTGATCGAGACCATGACGGAGTTCGTCGACCGTCAAGCGCGGGACCTTCAGTCCGAGGGCAAGATCACCGACCTGTACGAGGACGAATCCTTCCTGACGCGCTATGGCCGGCTGTTCGCACAGAGCACGGAGATCGGCCGCGGAATGGACATCTACGACCTGCGGGCGAAACCGGTCTTCGACTTCCTTCGGAACGATAACCTGCTCGACGCCGTGGAGTCCCTGGTCGGCCCCGAAATCACCTGCTCGCCCATCCAGCACATCCGGGCCAAGCCGCCGTCCCGCCTGGACGCCAGCCCGTCGTACAACGTGCCCTGGCACCAGGACTCGGGGGTGAGCTGGGCGGAGTCGGACCGGACCCTGGCGCTGACCTGCTGGCTGCCCCTGGTGGACGCCACGGTGGAACGGGGATGCCTGGAGGTGATCCCTGACGTGATCCACACCGGCCACCTCGACCACGTGTCGGACGCGGGCACGCGCATCAAGCCGGAACTCATGCCGGAAACCGGGGCGGAACCGGCCGAGGTGCGCAAGGGCGGGGTCGTCTTCCTGAGCCAGTATACGCCCCACCGGTCCACGCCGAACCTGACCGAATGGGACGTGCGGTGGAGCCTGGACCTGCGGTACGTGGCCTACGGCGCGCCCACGGGCCGGCCCTTCTTTCCCGATTTCTGCGTGCGCAGCCGATCGAATCCGGAGCGCGTGCTGACCGATCACCAGGCCTGGGCGGACAGCTGGGTCGCGGCCCTCGAGGAACAAAGGCGCAATCCCAAGCAGGCCCACCGGGTTGCGCAGGCGCCGTAAGGAGCACCATCATGCTTTGAGGCTCGCCCCTCGGCACCAGGTTTGGTGTCATGGTATTCAGTCTGGTCGTCCCCGGATTGGGGCAGTTGTACCAGGGCCGCAGGCCGGCCGCGGTCATCCATTTCGTCCTCGCGGTCATGCTGTGGATGCTGGGTTACGGCTGGATCGTGCATCTGTACTCCGGCATCGAGGCGGCTTTTCAAAAGAAAGAGGCATGCAAATGAGTTTCGGCAGCGGCGCGTATACCTACGAATTGCAGGAGAACTGGTACAGCCTGCCGGAGGGCTGGTCCTTCGGCTGGATAACCGGCGTGGCGTGCGATTCCCAGGACCGGGTGTACGTGTATTCGCGGAGCGAGCATCCTTTAGTCGTGTTCGACCGCGACGGCCAATTCATCAAGACCATCGGCGACGGTGTACTCAAGGATGCGCACGGTATCTACATTGACGGCGAGGACAATCTCTACCTCACGGACTGGCTGGATCACTGCGTCCGCAAGTTCGACCGCGATGGTAACCAGGTGAGGGTGATCGGCACGCCCGCCGTTCCCGGCGCGACGGACGGCGATCCCTTCCGAAAACCCACCGATGCCGTCGTCGCGTCGAACGGCGACATCTACGTGTCCGACGGCTACGAGAATGCCCGGATCCACCATTACGACGCCGAGGGCCGCCACATCCACTCCTGGGGAAGCTGGGGCTCAGGCCCGGGCCAGTTCGAACTCAGCCATTGCGTCCGCATCGACCGCTACGACCGGATCTGGGCATGCGATCGCACCAACGAACGCATCCAGCTCTTCGACCTGGAAGGAAACTACCTCGAGGAACGCGCCGTTCCCGGCAAGCCCGACACCACCTTCTTCGATCCGGAAGAGGATATCGTCTACGTGGCCGAACTCGACCAGCAGGTGGGTATATACACCCTGGACGGCGACCTTGTCAGCAGCTGGGGAGGTGGGCAGCGCAGCGACCGGCCGGGCGAGTTCGCCGGATGTCCCCACGGCATCTGGATGGACTCCCGCGGCGACCTCTACGTCGGCGAAGTCCAGGCCGACGCCCGGTTGCAGAAGTTCGTGCGGACCCGCTAATCACCTTACGAGATCCATGCGCATCATCGACCCCCATACCCACGTCTGGGTCAACGATCCCGCCTTCCCCTGGCCCGCGGAGAACGACGCCCCGCCCGCCGAGGACCGGACGGCGGAAATGCTCCTGGCCCTGATGGACCGGCACGGGGTGGAAAAGACCGTCCTGGTGCAGTACATCGGTTACCGTTGGGACAATGCCTACGTATCCCACGTCCTGCGCACGTACCCGGACCGGTTCGCCGGCGTCTGCCGCGTCAATCCCGAGGACCCCGCCGCGCCGGACCACCTCAGCCGGTGGGTAGAGGAGCACGGTTTCCAGGGTGTGCGGCTGAGCCCCGCAGAAGGGCCAACGGGCGACTGGTTCCGCGGACCCCTGATACCGCCCATATTCCGCCGCGCCGAAGAACTCGAGGTTCCGCTGCTCATGCTGACGCGGCCCGGCCGCCTGCCCGACCTGGCCGGCCTGCTGGACCGGTTTCCCGATCTCGACGTCGTCGTGGACCACATGGCGGACGCGCAGCCAGACCGGCCGGACGAAATCCAGGCCGTCCTCGACCTGGCCCGGTACCCCCGCGTATACGTGAAGATCAGCCATACCTGGTCCATTTCGAGTCAGGACTATCCCTGGTCGGATACTCACGCCATGGTCGAGGCGGTGTACCAGGCCTTCGGAGGTCGCCGCATCATGTGGGGCACCGACTGGCCGGTCTGCCTCGCGAACGCCGCGTACGGCCTGACCCTGACGGTCGTCCGCGACGAGATGAAGTTCATCGCGCCGGAGGACCTGCCCAGCGTGCTGGGCGGCACGGCCCTGGACCTGTGGACCTTTAATGATTAGTCGGAATCGAATTCAGCAATCTCGCAGCATAAGTTAGCATCACAAAGGAGCAACCATGAAAATCCTGATCACCGGCGCCGCGAGCCGACTGGGACAGGCGGTGACCGAGGCCCTGGAAGGCCACTCGCTCCGCCTCGTGGACGAATCACCCGTCGAAGCGCCGGCCGCGACCGGGGGCGAAACGCGCGGCGAATGGGTCGGCGATGCCGTCCAGGGCAGCCTGCTGGACCAGGACTTCGCCTGGCGGGCGGTCCGGGGCATGGACGCCGTCGTCCACACGGGCGAGCCGCCGCAGGACCTGCCGGAGTCCGAGGTGGAGCGCGAGAAGCAACTCCTGGAACTGGCCACGCGGGGTACACACCAGCTTTTCAAGGCCGGCGTGGAAGCAGGCGTCAAGCGTTTCGTCTACGGCGGGACCCTCGACCTCTTCCGGCCCTATCCTGACGACGTGTACATCAGCGAACTCTGGAAGCCGCTGCCCGAGCCCGACATGCCGGCCATGTCCCGCTACCTGGGCGAGCACACCGCCCGGGAATTCGCAAGAGATTACATGGTGACGGTCACGGGACTCAGGCTGGGCAACCTGGTCGGCGAAGAGGAAGTGGCCGGGCAGGCGCCCGACCTGCTGTGGCTGGATTACCGGGACGCAGCCCAGGCCTTCCGCCTTGCCCTGGAGCGAGACGCCTCGGACCAGGTCTGGTGGACGAGCCGGTACGCCATGTACCACATCTGCGCCGACCTGGAGAATCCGAAGTACCTCATCAACCAGGCCCGCAACCTCGGCTACGCGCCGGTCCACAACTTCGCCGCGAACTGGCGGGATTAAAGGGGAGGCATGATGTTCAGACGTGGAATCGCCGCTAAACACGGACCCCGGCGCGCAACGGATGCCGTATCGAGGCGCCATCCATCGAGGTGCCATCCATGAAGAAAGTGCTGCTGCTCGGCGCGTCCGGGCTCATCGCGCCGCACATCACCCCCGCGCTCGAGCAGGATTACGACCTGCGGCTGGCCGACATCAAGGACCACCCGGACGGAAAGGCCGTCCTCAACGTGGATGTGCGCGACTATGGCCAGGTCCGCGAGGCCATGGAGGGCGTGGACGCGGTCATGAACTTCACGGTCCTGCGCCACGACGACACGCTGAGCTTCCAGGTCAATACCATCGGGGCCTGGAACGTCATGAAGGCGGCCGCCGACGCCGGGATCGGGAAGGTGATCCACACCGGCCCGGCCCAGACCCTACTGGCCTACGTGCACGACACCGACATCTCCGTCGACGCGCCCGATGCGCCTTCCTCCGACTACTATTTCATTACCAAACACCTGAGCAACGAGATCGTCCGGAGCTTCGCACGGCACCACGAGATCCACACGGTCTGCTTCCTGTTCCAGGGCCTGGCGCCCCGGCCGACCGAGCATACCGGCAAGAATTCAACACGAGAATTCCTCATTATCCACGACGATCTCGCCGTGGCCTGCCGACAGGGTCTCGAACTCCCCTCGGTACCCGGCTTCTACCAGGCCTTCAACCTGCACAGCCATTACGGACCTGGGAAATACAGCCTGGAAAAGGCCGAACGCATCCTCGGCTACGCGCCGCAGGAGGAGTGGTGGAAGTGGCAGCGGAGGCCGGCGACATAGCGGCGGCCGACGACATAGCGGCGGCCGACGACATAGCGGCGGCAGGTGACATCGCGGCGGTCGGTGGGGTAGCGATGGCAGGTGGGATTGGGGTAAGTTAGTCCAGAAAGACCAAGACTGTTATAGTGATGAGCAACCTGAAATCCAAGACAATACAGGTAAGCGACATTTTGTTCCATCAACGGGCACTGCTTTTCATATCCATCTCCTTTTCGGCGTTGCATTCTATGCGTTCCCGCATGTTGTCATCCGGAATTTCGAGGCCAAGTAGTTTGCATCTGTAGCTTTGGTCCTTGAAGTAAACTTCCTCCATCAGCCCTTCCATTGGCTCTTTAGGATTTGTGACTGGTCGTCTTTGGTTTCGGCTCCTTTCGGTGTATGCAAGACATCGCTATGGGAGTCTTTGTTATGAATGTCTTGATTTCATTTATACGACCAACCGTATTATGTTAGTTAGACAAATGTCAACAATCCCGCGGTCGTTTTAAAAATGTCATATTCACACAACAGTGTATATCGTAAGCCTTTTCTGTCTTACGTGCGTCTTTCGGCAGCAGTAGCCATGTTGGTACTGTCACTGGGATCCTGTAGCAAAGATGGTCCTACGAAATCCGAATCGCCGCAAGAACTCTCCCCGCCGTCCGTTCCGACACGCGTCACCATATCGCCCGCCGGAAGTACGCTGACAGCCATAGGGCAGACGATCCAGTTATCCGCGTCTGTTTTCGACCAGAACGGCAGTCCCATAACGACTCCCGTTAACTGGGGGAGCAGCGAGACCTCGGTGGCCGACGTGAGCGCTGCAGGTCTCGTAACGGCCAGGACCAACGGATCGTCAACCATCACGGCCAGGGCGGGATCAGCTTCCGCGTCGGTGGTGATAACGGTATCGCAGACCGCGGCTCGGTTTTCGATCACACCGGAATCTTCCACCCTGGTTTCCATCGGCCAAACGGTTCAGCTGTCCGCGGTCATCCTGGATCGGAATAGCAATCCCGTAATGGATACGGCTGTAAACTGGGTTAGCGATAATGCGATGGTGGCGACTGTGAGCGAAAATGGCGTTGTTACGGCACGGATGAATGGGCAGGCGATCATTGTCGCCGTTTCCAGTAATTTGACGGCCCGGGCTACAGTCATAGTCATGCAGACGGCGGCAAGCATCGTCATCAAAACGGAACCGCCTTTACTGGATGCGATCGGTCAGACTTTCCAGATGCAGGCCGCCGTATACGATGCTAATGACAGTCTGATAGCCGATATCCCCGTAAACTGGACAAGCAGCGATACGACGGTAGTCAGCATTGACGGGAAGGGCCTTGTCACGACGCAAGGGAACGGTACGGCAAACGTGACGGCGGCATCCGGGGAGGCTTCGGCAAGCACCGTCGTCACGGTTTCACAGGTCCCGGTACGTGCCGTCGTCACTCCGGATTTCACCATTCTGAGGTCCGTTGACGAAACGTTGCAACTGGAGGCCACCGCCCTGGACCGGAATGACTTCCCTGTATCGGGCATCGAGTTCTCGTGGACTAGCAGCGACCCGGAGGTTGCCGTAATCGGATCCTCGGGCCAGGTGACGGCCAGGCTCAACGGCACGACACGAATCACGGCGGTTTCGGATCAGTTTACGGTGTATTCAGAGATCGAAGTCAGGATTAACAGCCCGCATCTCGCGTCCCTGGCCGCACTTTACCAGTTCACGACCGGACCGGACTGGATCAACAGTGCGTACTGGTTGAGTGATGCGCTGGTGCACGAGTGGCACGGTGTGACGGCCGACAGGATGAGCCTTGTGACAGAAATTGATCTAACGAACAACTACCTCCAGAGGACTTTGCCGGCCGAAGTCGCCGAAATCGGCAGTCTCCGAATACTCGTGCTATCCGACAATCCTTTTTTGTCGGGTCCTCTTCAGAAGGCGATGACCCGTCTTGACCTGGACGTGCTGCACCTGGATGGAACGAACATGTGCGTCCCGGCCGATGCGGACTTCCAGGATTGGTTGCGGGGAATTCCTGATGTCCGCGCGACCACCTGCGATAGAAAGCGGAGGGACTGGGACGCGCTGGTTGCCCTGTATAACGCGACGAATGGACCGAACTGGTTCAAAAACGACAACTGGCTGACCAACGCGCCGTTGGACAGTTGGTTCGGCGTGGAAGCCGACGAGATTGGCAAGGTTCGACTGATCCGGCTGGACGATAACAATCTGGATGGAGAAATCCCGGCGGAAATCGCTCAGCTCGACGGGCTCGATTGGCTTTCCATGGACAATAACCAATTAACCGGATCGCTGCCGCCGGAGCTTGGCCAGATGAGCAAGTTGAGGGTTTTCTGGGTCACCGAAAACAACCTGTCTGGACCTGTTCCGGCGGAGATCGGAGACATGGTAGGGCTTACGTCCCTGCATATGGCCCACAATCAATTGACCGGTTCCATACCCCCAGAACTGGGAAACCTCCACAGGTTGATTAACCTGGTCCTTTCGACAAACCTGTTAACCGGTAGTATCCCGCCGGAACTCGCACAGATTACAGGACTCGAACTTTTGTTGCTGAGCAATAACTCACTTTCAGGCAGCATACCTCCGGAATTGGGACGCCTGACGAAAGCGAGGGGGATCAATCTCGGGTACAATCAGCTGACGGGTGAGATCCCGCCGGAACTGGGAAGAATTGAAACGCTCGAGGTTATTAATTACCCTAATAACATGCTGTCCGGTTCGATCCCGGCCGAACTTGCCTTCGCCAGGAAAGTGAGGTGGGTTGAGCTAAAGGACAACCCGGATCTGAAGGGACCCCTGCCGCGTTCTTTTCTCTATTTGAACCTTGAAGGGTTGCAGCTGCAGGGGACAGGGGTCTGTATCCCCTCCGACGACGAGTTCATGGCATGGTTGAGCGGGATCATGTACGTCGACGCAGTCCACTGCGAGAATACGGCCGGGAGGCGTTGACCGCGCTGTACAACGGGACTGGCGGACTGAACTGGCTGGTCGCGGATAACTGGCTGAGCAGCTCGTCGCTGGCATATTGGTTCGGCGTCTCGGTCGATGCCGAAGGGACGGTGACGGCGCTGAACCTGTCAGACAATAACCTGCATGGAACGCTGAATCTCAGCCTCAGCAACCTGGCCGGGCTTAAGCGGCTGAATCTGCGCAGAAACCCCGGCCTGTCCGGTCGCATGCCGCGTTCGTTTCTGAGCCTGAAGCTGGACCTGCTCGACCTGGAAGGCACCGACCTGTGCGTGCCGATGGACCAGGCGTTCCGGATATGGCTGCAGGGGATTCCAGTCTCACGTACCAGTAACTGTGCAGCCAACCGTTAACGACAACGAGCCGGAAAACAGGTGGACAAAACGTCCCTTTCTCACTAACTGGTAAATACCAACGTATCGGACCCGCATCCGGCCGACTGGAATGTGCTGTGTATTAGCGCAGAAACACATGGGATTTCTGTATGATTCACCAGAAGGCGTTCCATCCAGTAAAGGAGATAGCACACAATGGCCCGGACCATTCGCGTATTCGTCGGCACCTACACCCAGACCACCAGCAAGGGCATCTATGTCTATGACGTAGATACCGCCACGGGCGTCATGGAATACGTCAGCCACGTGGGTGGCATCACGAACCCGTCCTTCCTGTGCCTGACGCCGGACGCCCGCTTCCTCTACGCCGTGGGCGAGACGGGCGATCCCCACGGCGGCGTCTTCGCCTACGCCGTGGACGCTTCCGGCACGCTCACGCCGTTGAACAACCAGTCGTCCGGGGGCGCCGGGCCTTGCTCCATCGACGTGCACCGTAGCGGCAAGGCCGTGCTCGCGGCCAACTACGGCGGCGGGTCGGTTTCCTCCTTCCCGGTGAACGAAGACGGGTCCCTGGGCGAGGCAGCATCGGTGATCCAGCACACCGGCTCGAGCGTCGACCAGAGCCGCCAGCAGGAACCCCACGCCCACATGATCCGCCACGACCTGGACTACAGTTTCGTCTTCTCGCCGGATCTCGGGACCGACAAAGTGATGATCTACGCCCTCGATCCGGACACGGCGGTCTTGACGCCCCATGGGGATGCGTCGGTGCCGCCCGGCTCGGGGCCGCGGCACATCGAGTTCCATCCCAACCGGAAGTTTGCCTACGTCATCAACGAGATGGGCAACACGATCACGGCCTTTGCCTACGACGGGTCGGCCGGCACGCTAACGGCGTTGGAAACGGTGACGACGCTGCCCGACGGCTACGACGAGGTGAGCCACACGGCGGACATCCACATTACCGACGACGGCCGGTACCTCTACGGCTCCAACCGGGGCCACGACAGCCTCGCCATGTACGCCGTCGACGGGGATTCGGGCCGCCTTTCACTACTCGGCATCGTGCCCACGGGCGGTGAGAATCCGAGAAACTTCGGGATCGATCCGACCAATAGTTTCGTCCTCTGCGGCAACCAGAGCTCGGATACGGTCACCTACCACCGCCTCGACCCGGACACGGGCCTGCTCCATCTCTCGGGCGTCGTGGCCGATATCCCCATGGCGGTTTGCCTGAAGATGATCGTGTTGGACTGACATCTCCCCATGTGCGCGAAACGTCGAAACGCCGAGTCCGGCCAACCGTCCGGGACCACTGGCGATCCGTCCGGCCATCCGGACCCCGCACGTCAGGACCAGGCCTGGCGGGAATTCGTCGAACGTTCGCGGCGCGAGTCCCTGCCCTTCGAGGAACACCTGGCGGCCTACCGGCGCATCTTCGAAAGTCGCCGCCCGGAGGACGGTCCGTCCGCGGTATGGACGCCTGACGAAGAGACCGTGCGCCGGTCGAATCTGCAGGCGAGCATGACGGCTGTCGGTATCGACCGCTACACCGATTTCCATGCCTGGTCCGTCCGTGACCCCACCGCATTCTGGACCCACACCCTCAAGCGGCTCGGTATCGTATTCACGAGACCGCCGGACGCCATCCTCGATCTGGACGGAGACGCCGGCGACTCGACCGGCGGTGTCCGCGATCCGCGCGGCGGTGTCCGCGACCCGCACGGGGGAGTCCAAGACCCTCAGTCGATGCGGCGCGGCGGTGTCCGCGACCCTCGGTGGCTGCCTGGGGCGGAACTCAACATCGTCGACAGCTGCTTTACGACCGATCCTGGCCGTCCCGCGGTCGTCACGCCCGGACTGCAGGATTCGCAAGACACTGACGTCCCGAACGCTCCGAACGCTCCGGACGACTCAGGCGGTCCGGATGACTCAGGCGGTCCGGACGTCCCGAACGCCCCGGACGCCCCGGATGACGAGGCACTCCGCACGACGACCTACGGCGAGCTTGAAAGTCTCGTCAACCGCGTAGCCAACGGCCTGAGCGACCGGAACCTCGCGCCCGGGCAGGCCATCGCGCTCTACATGCCCCTGAACCTTGAATGCGTGATCGCCTACCTGGCCATCATCCGCGCGGGCTCACGGGTCGTCTCCATCGCCGACAGCTTCCCGCCGACCGAGATTCGGCGCCGCATGGCCATCGCCGGCGCGAGCTGCGCGGTTACCATGGACCGATACGTTCACGCAGGCAAAGTACTTCCGCACTACGCCACGGTGGTCGAGGCAGGCGCGTCCACAGTGATCGTCGTACCGTCGGATGGCGTTGGCCGGTCCGGCGGCGTTGGCCGGTCCGGCGGCGTCGCCCCCCAACTCCGCCCCGGCGACATTGCCTGGGCCGACCTCCTGTCCGGCGACGACACCTTCGAGTCCGTGACCGGCGATCCTTACCGCACGACAAACCTCCTGTTCTCTTCAGGGACCACCAGCGAGCCGAAGGCCATACCGTGGAACCACCTGACCCCCATCAAGAGCGCCATGGACGGACACTACCACCAGGACATCCACGGCGACGACGTGACGACCTGGCCGACCAACATCGGCTGGATGATGGGGCCGTGGCTCATCTACGCCACCCTGATCAACGGCGCGTGCATGGCCCTGTATCCCGGCGCGGCCAATACGCCCGAATACCCGAGCTTCATCCGGCGTGCCGGGGTGACCATGCAAGGCGTCATCCCCTCGCTGGTGCGGTCCTGGCGTCACGGCGGCATGGCGGAAGACATCGATTGGCCAACCGTCCGCGTGTTCAGCTCCACGGGCGAACCCGCAAGCCGGACCGACTACCTGTGGCTCATGAGCCGGGCAGGATACCGGGCGCCCGTGATCGAGTACCTCGGCGGCACCGAGATCGGGGGAGGCCATCTGGCGTGCACGGTCCTCCAGCCCGGCTCGCCCACGGCATTCACCACGGCGAACCTGGGCGTGGATTTCGTGGTACTGGACGAGACCGGTGCGGAAGTCGGAAAGGAAGTCGAAGAGGGCGGTACCGGCGAGCTCTTCCTCGTGCCGCCCGCCCTGGGCATGTCGCAGCGACTGCTCAACGGAGATCACGATGAAGTGTACTACGAAGGCTGTCCGGCCGGTCCCCGGGGTGAGGTCCTGCGCCGGCACGGGGACCACACGCAACGGCTTCACCACGGCTACTACCGGGCCCAGGGACGGACCGACGACGGGATGAACCTGGGCGGCATCAAAGTCAGCCCCGTGGAACTGGAGCGGATTATCGACGGGCACCCCGCCGTCTATGAGAGCGCGGCCGTGGCGGCGCAGCCCGAGGGGGAAGGCGCAGAAAGGCTGGTGGTCTTCATCGTTTCTGAGGGCGGGAGCAGTGCGGGAACCGGTGCTAACCCCGCCGCCGGTTCTCGCGCGGCCAGCTCACACACTGGCCAAGAGCGCAATCTCGACCCCGACGCGCTTAAGTCGGAACTCCAGGCCATGATCTCCTCCGGACTGAACCCGCTGTTCAAAATCTTCCGTGTCGTCGTGGTGGACGAGCTCCCCCATACCGCTTCGGGCAAGCTGGTCCGGCGTACACTTAGAGACTGGTTAAGATCCGGCGGTGAGGCGAGTTGATTCTTCCGCATTCCCACGAGTTTCTCACCGCTCCGCGGATCAGATTCTTAACGCACACTCCCGTACTTCCGTCTATGTCCTGACTTCCTCCTTCACGCGTCCAAATCGTTGAAGGCATCGGATCGTATCCCGAACGACGTATCTCAATCACCGCATTCCCCACGCAACATCTGTTGCATGTTACAGTCAGTATCTGTTCCGGATTCTCGAACTTATTGCAAAATCACGACAATTGGTCCTTGTACTAAGCCTTATTTTGTCGGACATTCCTTAAAACCTCATGATGGAAACCACACAACCTTGGAAACAGCCTCGGTCAAACAGGTATCGTCTCCCTGTTCTACGGTATGCCCATCCCTATCCAAATACGTCAAGTGGGTATTCAGCATTGTCCCATGTTATCCTATCCGGAAGGACGGTCATGTCACGCTTAAGTCTTGGACTCGTGTGCGTTGTGTTCCTGCCGGCATCCCTGTTAGTGCATTCCTCCTGCGGCAACGACAGTCCCACGAGTCCGCCCTCACCGCCACCGCCCCCTGCCGCGGTACCCACCAGCATCGAAATCACCCCGTCGTCCGCTACGTTGAACGCCATCGACCAGACCGTACAGTTGGCCCCAGTGGTACTTGACGAGAATGGTTCTGAGATCGCCGATGCTTCGGTTACGTGGACGAGTGGCGCCGTGGACGTTGCGACGGTCAGCGATCAAGGCCTGGTCACGGCGGTCAACAACGGGTCCGTGGTGATCACAGCACACTCGGGCAGTCTTTCGGCATCGGCGAGTGTTACAGTCTCGCAGGTGCCGGTCCGCATCGTAATCGAGATCCCGCCCATTGGGGGCCAGCTCATGCAGACGGACACGGGCCAGTACATACTGGTAGCCACGGTACAGGATAGAAACGGACATTCGGTGGCCGGAGCGGAAGTGACCTGGTCGAGCAGCGATGAATCCGTAGTGACCATCAACGATCAAGGAGTGGTAACCGAGGTCTCGAGCGGGAGAGCTCAGATCACAGCCAGATCGGGAGACCTTTCAGACTCGGTTTTGTACGGAGTCTCGATAAGGATTACAATGGGCAGTTTGTATAGGGCGACAAATGGTCCGGATTGGACGGACAATACGAACTGGTTGACTGATGCACCGGTGGAGGAATGGTACGGTGTTACGGTCGGCATATTTGGACAGCTGGTGGTACTGAACCTGAACGACAACAACCTGAGTGGCTCGCTTCCGATGGATGTGGGACATCTGTGGACTCTTGAAGAACTGAATCTGGGATCCAATCGGATAACAGGCGAGATTCCCGCTACGATAGGAAAGCTGGAATACCTCGGCAAACTGAACCTGAGCGACAACCAGTTGTCAGGAGAAATACCCGCCGAGTTGGGACGACTTGAAGAACTGGAGGTTCTGGCACTCGACAAGAACCAGTTGACCGGTGAGCTTCCGGCCGAACTGGGCAACCTTGCCAGCCTCCGGGAATTACACCTTCAGGAAAATGAATCATTGAGCGGGCCGTTGCCTGATTCGTTTACGAATCTCGAGCTTCAAACCCTGAACCTGGGCGAAACAGAGCTATGCGTACCGGCCAGCCCCGAGTTCCAGACCTGGATCGAAGGGATTGACAACGTAACCGCTGCCACGTGCCCTGATCCGGAAATCGAAGCTCCCTGACGGCGCTGAACAACGAATCAACTGGTCGTGAAGCGTGTTTGCACCGGTCTGATACGCCGGTGCGCTGAAAAAAACGGGCCAGGGAGACCCAATCCCTGACCCGTTTGCTGTATAGCGGATGCTGAAATCACGACCCTTCCGGCACGACTACCCTGATGGGAAGGTCGTTATACGATCTGGCCTTTTCTACTTTCTCTTCCCAACCTGGACTGTAGTAGTGGAGACAACCGCCGGACCCATCATCCGACAGGGTGATATAAACCTCTGTATCGCCGTTCTTCATCCAGGTTATCCGGCCTGTTGTTTCGCTTACCGGATCGCCGTATCTGACGTCCAATTCATCGATAAGCATCTGGGTCCGATCAGGGGTCATCGTTTCATCGAACCAGTAATGTCCGGCGTACAACTCATCCCCTGCAAAGTCGTATTCCACGACGATCGTGTCCTGTTCCCCGTTGGCGAATTCGAACACGTCAGAAGTAAAACCATGTTCAAGGGCGGATAAGCCGCTGCCTTCCGCCACCTCGAATCTGATCTCGCCGGGTTCGCTTTCCGTTACCTTCGACTTGGAATCGTTCCAGACGTTCCAACGGAAATCATACACTTCATAGAGTGGTTCGTCACTCGTCTGGTGGGCGGTAAGACGTACCCGTTCAGTAGGGATATCAACCGTAGCAACAGGTGAATGCTCACCGGAACATCCGTATATCAAAACCACGAATACGAAAACGATAAAGCGCATACGTCGTCCTTTCTACTGAGAAGTGGAAGATCACGGTCCGATACGATACGTCAGTGACCGTATATAAAAGGGTAAGGGACCTGCATCTCTCACCCGCGTGTAAATACAAGATGCCCATCTACTAAAGTTAAAGTTGCTTAACTATTGCGGCACGAAACTACTTTGTTGGCATTTAGTCAACTTCTTTGTGCACTGTGGGCGCAACATGGATCTGCCCACCGAACCCAGGATGGAATTAAAAGCATCGGATGTTCCATCGGATTTGGTCGTCATGCTCGGTAGTTCGTTCATCAGCATGCGCCGCGATCACAAGATACCCATCACCCTCACTCCTGCCCCCGCCTCAATGCCCTGACTTCCCCTTCCACGCGGCCAAGCCTTCTGTTCATGTCGTGTATCTCTGCCCTGACCGACTTGAACTCCTCCTGCATTTCCGCCCTGACCGCCCTGAATTCTTCGTGCATTTCCGCCCTGACGGACTTGAATTCCTCCTGCATTTCAGCCCTGAACGACCGCATCTCCTCCCTGAACGACCTGAATTCCTCCTGCATTTCGGTGCGCAGCTCACTGGTGGACTGCCCCATCAATGAGATGACGGCGATGACGAGAATACCGACGGCCGCCAGCGCCTGGACAAATACGATCAACTTTTGATACATTTCGTTCCTCGCTTTCGTTTCGCGTTCATGATTGATTACTGTTGAAGACATTGGTCCGCATCCAACTCGTTGCTTCTGGCGTATGGTATCCGGCTCGTCGCTTCCGGCTTAACAAATCCCATTCAACCTTTCATAATCGTAACTGTCGGAGCCCATTCCGAAATCCTTGGATTTTTTTGTGTTTTTGTGAGGTTCCGCTTTTCGATGTTCGCACGGGTTACCCGCACACAGAAGCCTCTTTTTTACTCGATAGGAACACTAAATGGGATTTGCTTAAAACGCTGCGTCCGCTTTTAATTGACCTGTGGCTCTTTAATGTCGTTCTAAGTTGGATTGGACGCTGACGTCTCAGGTAAATAAGCGCGTTCATAAATGCAACCCAGGCAACCCAGGCAACCCAGGGACGCCTGCCCACACCGAACACCGAAAGGCACCCCCCATGACCCCCAGGCGCGTCGCCATCGTCGCGGGCGGCCGGACCCCCTTCATCAAGTCGGGCAAGGCCTTCGCCGAAATCGATTCACTGGCCATGGCCGTCCACGCCACGGGCGGCATGCTGGACCGGAGCGGGATCGACCCGGAGCTGATCGAATCCGTCGTCTTCGGGACGATGACGCCTGACCCCCTGAAGCCCAACCTGGCCCGGGAGCTCGTCTTCGAGGCGGGGTTGCCGATCAATGCCGAGGCGCATACCGTGGCTTCCTACTGCATCACCGGGCTGCGGGCGGTCACGGTCGTCGCCGACGCCATTGCCGGCGGCCGCATCGACGTGGGCCTGGCCGGCGGGGTCGATTCGCTGACGCGTGCTTCCATGGATCTCTTCCGCGAGCCGTCCACGGGCCTGACCATGGGCGAGCACATGGAGATGACCTGCAAGGAATGGGACATCCCGCGCGAGCGGCAGGACGAGGTGGCCCTGGCCAGCCACCGCAACGCCGTGGCCGCGCGCGAGAAGCTGGCCGGGGAGATACACCCGATGCTGGGGGAGGAGGCCGATTCCGGACCGCGGGCCGACACGTCGCTCGAGGCCCTGGCCGCGCTGAAGCCCGTCTTCGACCCGGAGCACGGCACGCTCACGGCGGGCAACTCGTCGCCCGTGACGGACGGCGCCGCGGCGGTGCTGCTGATGAGCGAGGAGAAAGCGGTCGAGTGCGGCCTGCAGCCGCTGGCGTACATCGGGGGCATGGCCTATGCCGCCCACGACCCCTCGGAGGGGCTGCTCATGGCGCCGGCCATCTCGGTGCCCCGGCTCCTGGAAAGCCGGAACCTGTCCATGGCCGACATGGACCTGGTCGAGATCCACGAGGCCTTCGCGGCCCAGGCCCTGGCCAGCGCGGCCGCGTGGGAAAGAGGCTGGAAAGGCGCGCCGACGGGCCCGGTGGACTGGACCCGCGTGAACGTCAACGGCAGTTCCATCGCCGTGGGTCATCCCTGGGCGGCCACGGGCACGCGCATCCTCACGACCCTGGCCAACGAGATGCAAAGGCGCGACGCCCGCTACGGCCTGGTCAGCATCTGCGCCGCGGGCGCCATGGCCGGCGCCTTCCTGCTGGAGCGGTAGGGGCTGGCCCTTAGCCGGTCGGCACCGAATCCTGAGGTGCCACCCGCCTCAGAACCCGAATGAATCTTCATCCCCGCCGCCGCTCCGCCGCTGCTGCTCGAACTTCACGTCCGGATGGGCGACCAGGTTGATCCGGAAGTAGAACCCCTTGTTGATACCGTTGGGCACCCACCGGAAGGTAAACTCCCAACAGTGCAGCGGCCGGTACAGGTCCACGCTGTGGGACACGATCTTCTTGCGCTTGTAGTCGTAGTTGATCGAGTGCTGCACGCGCCACTTGTCGGTCACGCGGTTGGTCAGCCTGAGCAGATCCGTGATGTCGTTGATGGCGAACCGGTTCGTGGCGTTGATCTCGTGGGAGCTCGTGGTGAATCCGTCTTCGGCGTCGGGTCTGGAACGCCGGATCGAGTAGCGGTGAGAGAGCCGGACTGTCCAGGGGCCCTTGACCTGGGCGAACCGCTGGTTGAACCGGTCGTCGCCGTACCCGCCGTACCCGCCGTAACTGTCGCCGAACCCGCTGCCCGAAAAGCTGCTCCCGCCGAAGCTGCCGCCCGAATAGTCGTCGTACCCGCCGTAGGCGCCGCCGAACTCGTCGTCCCCGAATTCATCGCCGAACTGGTCCCGGCGCGGCCCCACGAGGTTGAGGGACGCGCTGAGGGTCATGCGGTCCAGCCACGGCCGGCGGAACTCGTCGGTATCGGGATCGTAGAAATCGTGGTTCAGCGACAGGTTCACGTTGAGCCGGCGGCTCGGGACTCGCACCGTGGTCCGCAGGTCGGCGAACTTCCGGTCCTCGGCCTGGAAGTTGTAGGAAGTCGACGACTTGACGTACACCAGGTTGTACTTCTTCTCGCGGTCCTCGTGCTCCGTCCGGGCCTGCAGGATGTTGTTCACGGAGAATCGCACCGTCTTCCGGGCGCGTGTCCCCCCCTTCCCCCCGGTCTGGGAGAAGTTGATGTCGGGCGTGACCACGTGGCGCAGCCCGGTCAGCCGGCCGATCTTCGGCTGGAAGAGCCCGTATAGTGTCGTGTTGACCGACATGCCCACCGTGTGTTCTTCTTTCTGTTCCCAGTTGTTCTCGGTTTCCGGGTCGGTATCCTGTTCCCAGGTCCGGGTGTACCGGGCCTGCGGACGGACCTTCAGCCAGCCCCCGATCTTCTGTGGCGCGCTCAGGTTGAAGGCGTTGGCGAAGGTCCGGACGGCTGCGTGCGTGTAGTGATAACGGGTATCCGGGCCCGTATGGGTCGTGTCCTGGTCTCCCCGTATGTTTTTCCTTCGGTTCCGCAGCGTGTTGTTGAAACCGAACATGATGGTATGGAACCAGCGGTCCTCGATCTGCGTGCGGGGCTGGCTGAAGTCCGGCATGCTGCCCCGCCGCGTCTGCCTGCGGGGCGGCTTGAGGATCGCCTTCGTACCGAAGCGGAACCGGAGCGTGGTGGTGGGCCGGCTCGGCTGGCCGGTCCTGCCGCTCGTGGACGTGCTCAGGTTGAGGCTGTTCCGGCCGAACTTCTTGTCGATCGCGAAGCTGGAACGCGTCGAGGACCGCAGGAGTCCGGGGTCCGTCCCCCGCGTCGTCGAATGCAGGTACCGCAGCGACTTGGCGAAGTTGCCCTGCCCGCGGATCGTCAGGTCCGGGATCACTTCCTGCCGGTGTTGGGCGGCCACGTCCCAGCCGGTCGTCGTCCCGTCGAAGCCTCTCCGCCACGAGCCTTGCACCGAGCCCCTGAGCCGGCGGTCCTGCCGGTACTGGATGCGCTGTCTCAGCAGGAACCCGGTCTTGGCCTCGATGTCCGCGGTGGTCTTCATGTCGAAGTACTCGTTCGGCGCCCAGTAGTAGCCCAGGTTGCGCAGGTACCGGCCTTCCTCCACGCCGCTGCCGTAGTTCGGCACCGTAAGCCCGGACTGCCGGCCGGGTTTCACCGAGAAGACGTAGACGGGAAGATAGACCACCGGGATGCCCATGATGTAGCCCGTCATGTTCCGTACCACCGCCTTGTCTTCGGGGACGACCTTCGCCTCGCCCATTTTCAGATAGTAGTGCAGGTGGTTCGGGTTGTCGCAGGTGGTGTAGGTGCCCTGGTGGATCTCGAAGGACCGGTCGGCGTTGAGCGTGATGAGTTCGCCGTTGAAGAACCCTTCCTGGTACTGGGTGCGGCCCTTCCAGATCTGCCCTTCGCCGGTATTCATGTCGTACGTCATGCGGTCTCCGACCACCACGTTCGTCTCGTCCTGCAAGCGGGGATAGGTATTGGTCTCGGGGTCGATGTCCGGCGCGGGGGGCAGGAAGTCCGCGGTCAGCAGATTGGTGTAAGTGTGGAATCTCAAGCGCCCGGCCGTCAGCTCGACGTCGCCGTACTTGAGCTCGGCGCTTCCGATAAGCGCCATCGTGGTATCGGCGAATATGTACTCGATGCGATCCGCGTTGTAATCCAATGTCGGCAGGCCGGTCGTATCCGCCTCGGAGCCGGCACCGAACCCCCCGCTGCCGGAGGGGAACTGCGCGAGGGCCGCCCCGGGGAGGCAGAGGAGCAGGAGAACAAGGAGCAGGAACCCCGCTGTACCGGCCCCTCCACCATAAACTTGACTTCTTTTGCAAATAAAGTAAATAACATGCCTCAGTTGTTCAGAATTGTGTTGACCGGTCGCGCGTACAACCCGTATACTGAATGCTGGCTGGTTCCTCATACTTCGGTCTGTAATCTAAGGTTTAAGGGAATCCGGCGAAAGCGTTTCGTCTCATGGGTTCGCCAGTCAAACGGCAACATGCATCCCGGTGATGGTACAGGCAAGTGCCATTGGGCGCGGAAGCCCGATGGGCAAGCGCATTCGACGATAAAACATGTTGACACGGCCGAAGGCCGGCACTATACTCGCAATTAGTATGGCTGCGAAGCCGGTTCTTTGAAAACTTATACGGTATGTTGAAGTAATGGTTGCAATTGGCACGTAAAGAATTGTGTAGCAATGGAATAAAAGATTCATTTTTTCCTTGCGTAATCGAAGTAAACCTTATTATATGGGTTCAAAACCCGTACTTTTCGTGAGGAGATATGGCAAGAATCGTTTTTCTCTTGATTGCCACACTTGCATGTGGTGATGTATACGCCCAGTTGGATCTGAACGTGGGCGTGTCCGGCAGCAGGTCTTATTCTTGTCTGGCAGATTTCACCGATTCGGGAATCGGGTACGGCGTTCGGGCCGAAATGGCCGCAGATTTGAACGACCGTTTTCAGTTCGTCGGCAACTTGTCGTATGACCGGCACAATAGCGACTATTCGTCGCTCCCGGTCATGGCCGGCTTGAGGGTGTCTACCACATCGGATGACGACATGTTCTGTTACGTCCAGGCCACGGCAGGCACTTCGTACCGGGTCATGGGCGACGCAGACAGTGAGACGGCCTGGGTAGCGAACGCCGGTATCGGTACGGTGTGGAACAGGCTGGGCGCGATTGTGGAGTACAACGTTTCACGCGACAAGTGGAGTTGGGTATCAGTTCATACATTCATAAGGTTACCACTCGGATTTTAGTGTCCATGCCAAGATGAGGGCATATGGGAAAGGAGCGCATATAGATTGCTTACCTATGTAAATGAGCAGTATGTAAAATTGCAGTTCTCATCTACGGGAGATACAGATGCATTACTTCATAGTAGTACTGATTGCGTTCGCTCTCAGTATTTATGGATGCGAAGGTAAGACGGGTCCGGCGGGTCCGGCTGGCGCGCAAGGCGCCGCAGGTGCGGCTGGCCCGGCTGGCGCTGACGGCGCTCCGGGTCCGGCTGGTCCGGTGGGTCCGGCAGGCCCGAAGGGTGACAAGGGCGACACCGGTGACGCAGGTCCGGCAGGCCCCGCAGGTCCGCAAGGTCCTCAGGGCGACATGGGCCCTCCTGGTGACGCTTCCACCATCGATCCCAACCAGCTCGGCAACATCCTCGCCGACATTCACCACGTCAAGCTGATCCAGGATGGCGATGATGAAGACGCTACTCTTGTCTTCGCTGGCCCTAATTTCGATATGGGCGTTGCGGGTGATAAGTGGGATGTCACCTTAGATGTCGGTGAATCCACGATGATCGTCGCCAAGGCGGCCACGCAGACCAAGATGCCGATCCTTGGTGTCGATTTCATGTGGTCCTCCAAGGATGGTGACGTCGCGTCGGTCGATGGCGGAATGATCGAAGCCCTCGAGCCCGGTACGTCTGAGATTACGGCTGCCGCATTGACCCGCGGTATCGCGGTCAAGTTCACCGTCACGGTACTTTCTGAAGTCAAGAGTATCGTCATGGACAGCCCGGCCGACGGGTTCTTCCTGTCGAACGGCGAGTCTGTCGGTCTTGAAGCCACGGCCTATGATAAAGCGCAGGATAAGGATACGGACGGCCGAGACGGTACTGCTGTTCCGGTCGATCTGACCTTCATGAGCTCTGACGACAGCGTAGTCGAAATCGACGGTTCCACTGCCAACGCGGTTGGTGTCGGTACCGCCACGATTACCGCGCACTACGGTGAAGGTGACGCTGAAGTCAAGTCCGAGGGTATCAAGATCAACGTGACGCCTGGTGGTGACGTAACGCACAAGCTCACCTATACCAGGATCGGTGCGGATGATCGCAAGTTCCACATTGCCTGGAATGTTGACAGCACCGCTGTCGCCATCTACGGACCAGGTGATACAGTACCTGACGAAGCTCCTGAAGACGGTACTGGTGGTGCGGAAGTGGTGTATACAGTCCAGGTTAGGATCTTCGACTCCGAGGGCAATCCTAACATCGATGAAGCTGCCGACACTGCTGATAACCTTGAAGTCGCGGTCCAGGGTACTGGTATCGATGCGACTGGTATCTCGGTAGCACTTCAAGATGGTGCCGCGACCATTACGGTCAATAATGATGATGGTGATGGTCTTGCCGATAAAGCGTTAGTTGCTGCTGCTAACACTAACGCAGTCACTGGACCAGGCACCGCGCGTATCATCCTCTCCTATCCGGGTGCTGATGACATTGCGCTGCCCGCGATTACGATTACCGAGGAGACGGAGGAGCCAGAAGACGACGGCTAATAACGCACAATAATACAGATTACACAGCTAAACCGTGTATCTTCCCGTCCGTCCTTAGTAGGAGCTTTAGCGACCGAACAGGGCGGACGGTTTTTTATTGTCCTTCCTGAATGATACGCTGTCGAACTCGACACTTGTAAACCCTCCCAAACGGCCTGTGGATGCATTGCGGGCTACCCGTCCGTTGTCTGTAGGCTACCTGCCAATACCCACAGCCCACCCGTCCAAAGAGCTGCAATCCACCCTCCCACTACCTGCTTGACTAAGAATGGGATGAACCGTACTGCAACGTCACGAGGCTTTCTGGCTGCGCGTAGGTGTGGACGGACACAACACTGCGTAACCCGATCTGAAAGGAAGCCTGTTTGATGCAGCCCAGTTCCCGCCAATTACGTGCCGGAATCCATCACTGAATCGATCGCGGAAATACCGGGAAGTCTTAATCGTGTTTCGTCACGCTGGCATAGCGCTGCTCTTTCTTGTTTTCCTTAGCTGCAAGGATGATAGGGCTTAGCAGGGCCCAATAGGTCCGGTAGGACCGGCTGGTCCGGCGGGAGAAACCAGATCTACGGGCGCGGTGGGACCCCAGGGACCGACCGAGCCGCAGGGCGAACTGGGCGCGGCGCTGGACTGGTCAGCCGTGATCGAGTATCAGAATCTGGACGATGTGGGTTACGCGATAGGCGTGCAGGTCCAGGGTAAGAACTACATACTGGGATCGGGATTCGTGGTGCACTTCTGGAATGCCGTCTGGACTAACGCCCGCGTCGTGCAGGCGGTACTTATTTCGACCGGGTTCATCGAAGATCTCAACCCGAGGACTTTTGCCGTCAAGTCGGGCACCGTGATCGGCGGTGCCAATACGTACTGGCTGCAGAACTTCTGGGTTCATCCCGGCTATTACAGCACGGTCGGTTCGTCCGACGCGGCCCTGCTGACCATCGACGTAAACCTGCCGCAGACGCCGTTCTTCCTGCCGCGGGACCAGGTACAGGGACTTACGGCGGGACAGTCCATCGGCTCGATCTGGTTTCTGGAAGAACTGACGGAAGAGCCGGTCAACGTCCCGATCGCCACGTTAAAAGACGGCACGATCAGTTCGCTAAGGCCCTTCGCGGACGAGGTGCAGACTCCGGCGAACAGCCGGGTGATCCAGCACAACCTGGACCTGTCCGGCCGTACGAGCGGCAGTCTTATCTACGACCACCAAAGCTATATCATCGGGATGAACTTCGCCAGGATCTACCAGTTGGCGTACGATCAGCGGACTTGCAAATCCACGCGCATCGTTTCGGAGAATCTGGCTCTGGCCATCCGCGTTGACGAACTTTGGCGCCTCTTCGATCTGGCCAGCGGAGCGAGCAGGATCGTGGCCGTTGTTTCGGCTAACGGCGCGGACGTTCCGTTCGTACTGGTTTCCGAGCGAGGCTATCCGTATGATGTCTACATGGCTTTCACAGATAGCTGGGATGGGGAGACGATACTACTGTAAGGAATTTCTGGTCGGCGTGACCGAACCTATGGTATTTTCAATCTTAATATAAAAAAGCCCCGTTACTTCAACGGGGCTTTTCTTTGAACCGCTCTTCCTTTTCGGTGGCCAAAGCTCCTACTCGGGAGAAGCGGGAAGGCGTATCGAGATGACCGATAAACATGCAGGGCGGATGCGCTTCTTGATATGCCCTGTCGGGATATGGCTCCGGGGGTCATTTCGAAACTATGGTTGGCGGGTGCGCTTGTGGGCGCACCCGCCTCGCCGCAGGATTCTGTCAGTGCCCTGTCTACGGAACCCGGATAATCCCGAGATCTTGTTTATTCAACTACCGTGGTTTCCTCAGTTACCGTTATCGCAGGCAACGCAATGTCATCAGCACCCGGATAGGAGAGAATGATACGCGCTGTTCCTGCTTCCGTGACGGCATTAGTGGTGCTGGTACCATCCGTATCAAGCGCACCGGCGTTATTAACCGTTATAGTGACAACACCCGGAGAGCCAGAGACTGAGGCTACGCTGATCCCAGTCATTTGGATACCACTACCCTGTATTTCGGCATTAAGACCAGTTGTCGCAAATGCAGAAACACCGGTAACAGTCTCGTCAATATTGGCATTGCCCTCGGAATCGAAAAGCCTAACCTGAACCGTAAACGTTACAGGCGTGAAAGATGAAAGCGTAGCATCTTCCCTATCATCACCTGGCCCATAAACGAGGGTTGCCGTGGTGGTGTCGACCGGATCGTTAGTGGTATTGATCGTGAGCCTGTTTAGAATATGGAACGCACGATCGGATGCACCGATCCTGGTATAGGTGAGTTGATGCGTTACGTCACCACCAGGCGTCACGTTGATCTTGATACCCTCGGACTTGACTTCAGCGTCACCTTCACCGTAGTGCGCGGTAATCGTGGCGGTACCGACACCAACCGCGTTGGCAGTGGAACCGTCGATTTCGACTACGCTGTCGTCAGAGCTCATGAAGGTCAGATCGACCGGAACAGCAGTACCGTCTCGGCCGTCCGTATCCTTATCCTGCGCTTTATCATAGGCCGTGGCTTCAAGACCGACAGACTCGCCGTTCGACAGGAAGAACCCGTCGGCCGGGCTGTCCATGACGATACTCTTGACTTCAGAAAGTACCGTGACGGTGAACTTGACCGCGATACCGCGGGTCAATGCGGCAGCCGTAATCTCAGACGTACCGGGCTCGAGGGCTTCGATCATTCCGCCATCGACCGACGCGACGTCACCATCCTTGGAGGACCACATGAAATCGACACCAAGGATCGGCATCTTGGTCTGCGTGGCCGCCTTGGCGACGATCATCGTGGATTCACCGACATCTAAGGTGACATCCCACTTATCACCCGCAACGCCCATATCGAAATTAGGGCCAGCGAAGACAAGAGTAGCGTCTTCATCATCGCCATCCTGGATCAGCTTGACGTGGTGAATGTCGGCGAGGATGTTGCCGAGCTGGTTGGGATCGATGGTGGAAGCGTCACCAGGAGGGCCCATGTCGCCCTGAGGACCTTGCGGACCTGCGGGGCCTGCCGGACCTGCGTCACCGGTGTCGCCCTTGTCACCCTTAGGGCCTGCCGGACCCACCGGGCCAGCCGGACCCGGAGCGCCGTCAGCGCCAGCCGGGCCAGCCGCACCTGCGGCGCCTTGCGCGCCAGCCGGACCCGCCGGACCCGTCTTACCTTCGCATCCATAAATACTGAGAGCGAATGCAATCAGTACTACTATGAAGTAGTGCATTTGTGTCTCCCGTGTTTTGGAACCACTACATAAAAGACTGACTAAAACGATACTTGCCGATATGGCCTCCTTCCCCGAGAATCAAAGTTCGGACGAACTTTCGTTAATAAGCTGTACATTCAACAAACAAAAGAAATATGGTTGATTGTCAACGAAAAAAACTATAAAGAGCAAATTGCTTATCGTTGCATGCAACTGTATTGAAGACAATTTGTTATATAAGTACCTAAACCGTTTCCACAACTAACTTAGCTCCAAATATTCGAACTTGCCTCACGATATTCTACTCCCATATCACCTGACGATCCGCTACAAGTCGCCCGCCGTATGCCTAGTGCCACCCACCCGCTACCCGCTTGACTAAGCCTTAGATGTACCGTACTTTCACCGACACATGGCTTCCAGGCTGCGGGTACGACTAGACGTCGCAAATCCGCGCACCCGTTCTGCCGGGAAGCCCGTCTTATGCAGTCCATTTCCGCCAATCGCGCACCGGAATCCATCACTGAATCGATCGCGGCAACACCGGGAGGTCTCAATCGTGTTTCGTCACGCTGGCATAGCGCTCCTCTTTCTTGTTTTTCTTGCCTGCAAGGGTGATACGGGTCCTCAAGGCCCGATAGGTCCGGTTGGACCCCAGGGGTCGGTGGGAGAAACCGGATCCACGGGCGCGGTGGGTCCCCAGGGACCGGCCGGGCCGCAGGGCGAGGCGGCCGTGGCGTTGGACTGGTCGGGTGTGATCGAGGACCAGAACCTGGATGAGGCGGTCTATGCGATCGGCGTGCAGGTCCAGGGCAAGAATTACGTACTGGGATCTGGATTCATCGCGCACTTTACGAATGCGGTCTGGACCAACGCCCACGTCGTGCAGGCTGTCCTTATTTCAACCGGGTTCATCGAGGATCTCAACCCGCGGGCCTTCGCCGTCAAGTCGGGCACCGAGATCGGCGGCGCCGATACGTACTGGCTGCAGAACTTCTGGGTTCATCCCGACTACGACGGCACGGCCGGTTCGCCCGACGCGGCCCTGCTGACCATCGCCGCGAACCTGACGCAGACGCCGTTCTTCCTGCCGCGGGACCAGGTGCAGGGACTTACGGCGGGACAGCCCATTGGCACGATCGGGTTCCTGGAAGAACTGACGGAGGAGCCGGTGAGCGTCCCGATCGCCACGTTCAAGGACGGCACGATCAGTGCATTGAGGCCCTTCGCGGACGAGGTGCCAACACCAGCGAACAGCCGGGTGATCCAGCACAACCTGGACGTGTCCGGCCGTACGAGCGGCAATCTCATCTTTGATCACCAGGGATACATCATCGGCATGAACTTCGCCGGGATCTACCGGGTGGCCTTCGATCAGCGGACCGGCAAGCCCACACGTATCGTTAACGAGAACCCGGGCCTGGCCCTCCGCGTCGACGAGTTGTGGCGCCTCTACGATCTGGCCAGTGGATCAAGCAGGGTCGTGACTGACTTGTCGGGATCCGGTGCGTCGGGGGCCGGCGCGATGGTTGGACGCACGGACGTCCCGCTGGTGCTCGAGCCCGAACAGGACTACCCGCACGATGCCTACATGGCCTTCCCCAGTAACTGGAACGGTGGGACGTTGCTTCCGTGACGGGCGGCTGTACCGGTCTCCGTCGTTTACCTTCCATATCTGCGAATACACACTCCGCAAATCGGTCTTCGGGGTTCTGCCGTGGTGCCACCCCCCAGGTGAAGATCAAATCTACGGTACATACAAATAACCTCGCCTGTTGATCCAGCTTGTTACCACCTATCTACCCCTTCCTGCCGATTGTCACGGTTTATCCCATCATTATTTAACATAATCATGTAATATCCACAATAATGGGTATTTTCTTTTTCGGATTATTCACATTACCCGTTATTTTCAAGCATCTCGCGACAAACCGTACCTCACAGTCATAAACGGTTTTTTCATGCGTAACGAGCGGCGGTGTAGCTGGATTCGGTCCGGGACCATACGCCGGGCATATCACCATCGTTCCGAGGAGTTAATGAGTCGTCTGTAAAGTAAACCACCACATCAGGAGGATGCAATGAGGTACCTGACCGTATTGCTGCTCACAGCGGTATTTATCACCCCGCACGCCCACGCCCAGCAGGGCAGCTATGGCGTCAACCTGGGTTTCGGAATGGCCAAGGCCCTGGGAGAGGGATCCGAGGACATGGAACTGAGTCCGAGCATCGCGGGGGGTGTTTCGTATGGCTTAAGCGACAATGTGCGGGCCGTATTTGAAGCAAGCTATACAAATGTATCCACAAAGGACTCGCTGCCCATTAGTGGAGGTACATCCATCGTCGGAATGACAGCCGGACTGAAGGCCAGTACGTCGACCGACCCGTTCAGTTTTCATCTGCAGGGCGGTGGGGGATTTGCAAGGGTGAAGGCCTATGTTTTTTATCCAAACATTGAGGCCATCGAAAAAGGTGGCATGATGTTCGTGGAAGGCGGCGCCAGGATTTCATTCACGGAGGTGTTCGGCCTCATGCTCGTTGCGGGATACAACCGCACGATCGGTGTGGGAGAGGAAGCCTTCCAGTGGATGCCTGTAAGGCTTAACCTGGTGTTCAACCGAAGATAGGTAGGAACATGTTATTCCACGACTCCGACTGGCCGATCGGACTAATGTGAAAGGATGTATTCTGTCATGTGCCGTAATTCCGCGCTGTTTCTGCTGATGGCGGTGTATATCTTCGGGGCTTGCGGCGGGGATGAAAGCCCTACCGGCACGAATGTAGAAGAACCCGCGCCGGCACCCACGCCCGAACCGGACCCGCCTCATCCCCTCGTAGGAAGCTGGCGGCTCACGACCAACAACGCAGATGCACTCGTCGAAAAGAAGGCGCAGGACCTGATCGACAATGAAGGCGTTTCTCCAGGCGAAGCACTGGCTTTCGTTGGAGCCGTTGACCGGGCCTTTGTGGCGGCAACGGGTATCAGTTCCGGGTGTGTCCTTACGTTCAATCAAGACCATAGCCAGAGTAACTACGTAGAGGGAGCTTACACGTGGTGTTCGTCCAGTTCGGGCAGGTGGAGTCACATAACTACTGCACGTGGATGGTTGTTTCTTGATGAACTAGATAAAAACTACCGCTTTGCTGTTAACTCTACTCCGGGAGAAGTGGAGAAACTCCATATTGTTTTCAACTCCAGTGAGATATCGGATCATATCGATGAGCAGTACAAGCCGTGGTTCAGCACGGTCTTAAGAGATATCAGTGACCTGGATGACCATTTCTATACGCTGGGTGTAGTGTTCACCTTCGAGCGAATATGATGGTGTCCAGGAGCCATTCGCCAGCAATAGAATCTGTAGGGAGGCAAGATTGAAAAACAGACGCCGGGAAATAGCACCATTAGCCGGCCGGCCACGCTCGTTCGCGCTGCTTCACGTCTCGCTGCTTCACGTCCCGCTGCTTCACGTCCCGCTGCTTCTCGTCCTGATTGCCGGTATTGCCTGGTTGCCGGGTTGCGGATCGGATAGCAGTCCGGCCGTGACCGCACCTGTCGATCCGGACCCGCCGCCCGAGCCGTCCTCGCCACCTCCGCCAGCAACGGTCTCGCCATTCTCGGACATCGAGCGCGGAATCCTGGCGGGTATCAACGTCTATCGGTCGCAGGGTGGCATGTGCGGGGATGATTCCTACGATGCGACGACACCGGTTACCTGGGATGACGAATTGGCCGAAGCCGCCAGGGTCCACATGGAGGATCTGTTGGCCAACGATCTGTCCGCCGACTATCACACCGGCTCGGACGGCTCGAGCATTGCGGACCGGGTAACACGTGCCAGCCCGCAGACGGCGTGGCTCGTCCTGGGCGAGAACATCATACTCACCCAGGGAACGGCGCGTGATGAGTTGAAAGACAAATGGCTTGCCGACTGGCACGCATCGCCGGTCCACTGCAGAAACCAGCTGAACCTCGTATTTAACCGGGCGGGTGTAAGCGTCGGCGTTAAGAATGGAATGTACGCCGCCGTCGTTGTCTTCGGCCAGAAAGCGGGCGCCTGACAGGCCCGGTCGGTGCCTGACCGGCCGCCTGAACGGCCCGGTCGGAGCCTGCACGGCCGCCTGAACGGCCACTCGATTGGCCAGCTGATCGCCTGGCGCCACGGCCTTCCTCGCTTCCGTCGAGTAATCGTTCCTGTTTTCACAATGATTGCAGGGAGGATCTTAATGTTCTTTGCCATCCCTATTCTTGAACTGTTCTTTCTAATGATCGCGTGGATCATGGTAAGAACAATAGTGAAGCGGTTCTGTTAAATGATATCAACGCCGCCCAGACTGATATCCATGGCTGTTCACGGAACTCCTCCGAGTAAATCTCTTTAAGAAAAACACACGACTTGGTAGTTCAGCCATTAGTGATTCAACACGTTCGAACTGAACCGCAGTTCCGTCAGCCCACCCAGACCAATCGTAACATCACCGACCATTCTGTACAGCCCGGACTCGACCGGCGTATACACGCACAGCTTGTTCTCGCCGCGCACCGTGCCGGGTAGGGTCGTCCAGCCGAATTCGTCCTGCCGTTGCCATCTCGAATGGTGAAACCGGAAACTCGCCGCTTCGAATCCCGTCCCGTACACCGTTTGCGGATCGACGTCGATGCAGGAGCCAGCCCCATGCGCGGAAAGTCCAAAGAACTCCACGCTGTTTGCCGTTACGATCAGCCTCGATAACGTCTGATAGTTCTCGTCGTCATCGGGATGTGCCGGAGCGTTCACCGTTACGGGAATGGTAATCGTGGCGCTGTTCCCGCCGGGATCCGAGGCCTTGATGGTCACCGTGGCGCTTCCCTCGGCCAGCGGCGTGATCGTCAAGACTGGTCCGGACATGGCGACGGTGAGGACGGACACATCGGTCGATTCCGCCGTGTAGCTCAGCGGCCGCTCTTCGGGGTCCTCGAAGGCCGTCGCGAAGTTGATTATCAGACGCTCCCGCTCGGCTGTCAGCGTCTGCGCTTCGAAGGTCTCGACCGCCCTGGGCGGGAAATCCTCCGGAGGTCTCGGCTCCACGCTTGTATTGCCGCCGCATCCCGATCCCAGTCCCAATCCCAGTCCCATCGCCACGGAGATCAGCAGCAAATACGTCCTAACGGTTTTCATGGCCTTCCCGCTCCTTCCCTTTTCTAAACCATACAATCATTGGCGCGCCGATAGCAGGCAATGCGGCAGGCGCAAGGATCTAGGACAAGCACACGTGCGGGCATTGACACCCGCCTGGTTTGATTTCGGTCAAAAGCGTGGATCTGTTATGAATTTGAAATTACAAACCTCGATTTTGTATTGCAAAATCATACCCATAATATACTTTGAATTATTGATAATCAAATTTATATACTACCTGTTCTGCAAATCGTGTACCTGTGGCGCCATCCGTAATGTTGCTCATCAACTTTTTGGAGGGTCTCCTTGCACCGATATCTCTGTATCCTGATTCTGGCCTGTGCATTTGCCTGTGGCAGTGACAACGGACCCACAGCGCCCGAGCCCGATCCTCCCGCTCCGACTCCCGTGCAACCCACCACACCCGTGACGCGTCCCGTATGCACAGTAGGCATGGAATTAGGTCCGGGGGATAGTTGTGAGTTTGCTGGTGCTGTGTTGAGTGTGCGTGAAGACGGTTTCGGTTGTGTGGGGCCGTTATGCTCTGGTACAAGTGTTACCATCAATGATTTCAGCGCCACCAGGATAGCAGGGACGGACCGTTGGAGGATCGACAGTCTTCCGGGAGGCTAATACGCTTTCCAGATCGCCAATCTCTAGCAGGAAGGAAACGGCCGCGCCGGGTGGCAATAAGTCTGTGACAGGGGAGCCGAAATGAAAACGAGACTGATCGCAGGGATGATCGGAACGGTTGTCGTGACCGTGACCCTGGCGGGATGCATGGCGTCGCAGCACCGCAGGGCCGTACAGAACGATTCCGGCGATCGGGTGACCGTCGGGAAGGTGCAGCAGTCCATCCGGGTGGGCATGAGCGGCGCCGAGGTCGCGGAAGTGCTCGGATCGCCGAACATCGTGTCGACCGATGAAGAACGTCGCGAAGTCTGGATCTACGACAAGATCTCCACGGAGTCGGTGCATTCGAGCAGCGAAGGCGGGATCCTGTCGCTCATTTTCGTGGATCTGGCAGACGTGCTGACTGGTGGGGCGGGCGGACTTTCCGGATCGTCCGGCGCCGAATCCACCTCCCAGCGGACGCTGACGGTCATCATCAAATTCGATGAAAACAAGCTCGTCAGAGACTTCGCGTACCATACGTCCAGGTTCTGATCGGTCGTGATGGCCGCGCGACGGCATGACCAATGCCTTCGGGGGTAGCCTTTAAGGAGATATCCTATGGACGGGAACGTAACCTGGCGGCTTACGGGCGCAGTACTGGCGGTGGCGGTTCTGACGAGTTGCATGGCCGGTTCCCCACAATTCTTCGAGCCTACTCCGGAGATCCTGCAGAACAGGGAGATTAAAACCCGGAAATACGAAGGGATATCCGAGGTGGATATCCTGTCGGCGTCCGCCGCAGCGTTGCAGGACCTGGGTTTCAGTATCGATGAGAGTGAGACGAAACTGGGCATAATCGTCGGCTCGAAACGGAGCGACGCAAGCAGTGACGTTGTGGAAGCCCTCCAGGTTGTTACCGCTATATTGAGCCTGGGCACCGGGGGCATGGTGATCGACGAAGTCCAGGAGTTCCGGGCTTCCATTGTCATCCGCCCGACGTCGACGGAAAACGCCGAGAACCACAATGTCAGTGTGACGTTTCAGCGGACCGTCTGGGATTCGGACGACAAGGTATCGAAACGGGAAACCCTGGAAGCCCCCGAGATCTACCAGGATTTCTTCGATCGGCTATCTCAGTCGGTTTTTCTGGAAAGGCAGGAACCATGAGACACGCCAGACTGATGACGGTTGCAATGACCATGTGCCTCATTGCCGGGTTGTCGGGGTGCGGCTCATCGAGCAGGCAGCTTACCAGCATGGAGGACAATCAGGTCAATCTGCGGAACCTGCAGTCCCGTGCATTCGACATGACGGACAAGAACAGGATGCTCAGGACGGTGATCTCCACGCTGCAGGATTTCGGCTACGTCCTGGACAAGGCGGATGAAGAGCTTGGGGTGATCACCGCAACAAAGTTCGACCGCGGGACGCGCAGAATAACGGTTACCGTCCGGCCGAGAGGAGAGACCCAGCTACTGGTGCGGGCGAACTTGCTACGTGGTCAGAGGGCTGTAATGGACATCGAGGCCTATCAGAACTTCTTCGCGTCCCTGTCGAGATCGATCTTCCTGGACGCGCACCTTATCGAGTAGTCAACTTATGGCCGGCCGGGTACGGCCCGCTATGATTCAGGGCAGTTTCCTGGCGCAGAAGTACCCCGTGGTTGTGGACCAACCCAGGCCGCCGCCGCTTCGCCAGGTTCCCGTAAAGCCGTCCTCGTCGATGCTGCTTACCGACAAAACCGTGTACTCCCCGTCGTAGCGCACCAGGTCCTTCCGGTTGGCATCCGAACCCAGCCGCAGCGTGATGATGGGCCGTCCGTATTCTACCCGCTCAAGCACGAGCACGCCGGGGGCCGACGGATCCCTGCTTCCCGGATCGCCGACACGATGTGCGCCGACCGATTCCGGGTCGATGTCCGTGAACCCGTAGAGGGGCGTCAAGGGATCACTCGCCGGGACTGTTGAGTTCGACGGGTCCGGAGTGTCCGACGAGTCCGGCGAGTCCGTCGAGTCCACGTCCCGGGCATGCCGGCGCAAGGTGAGCAGACCGGAAACGGCGGGGCGGGTGGTGCGGTTGGACTCTGTTGCGGCACTGCTGGCATCCGCCACTTTGCTGGAGTCCGTCACTTTGCTGGAGTCCGCCACGAGGATCAGGTAATACCGGCCGGTGCGATCCGCCAGCGTGGCATCGGCTTCCAGGGAACCGGCCGTGGGTTCGCAGGCGTATTCCCCGGATGATGCGGACGATGAGGACGGTGTCGCATCCGGGGCTGAGGTCTGGTCACCGGTGGAATCGCCGTTCGAAGCCGTCTGCATAGCCGTTGCGCAAGCGGCGGTAAGGCCCAGGATACAAGTAAAGCCAAGGATATGAATCAACAGGAGTTCCTTCGGCATCGGCATGTTCCTTGCGGCGTTGCAGGCTTTCGGACCGGTCCTTGTACTCAGTGATTCAATACGTTTGATCGGAAACTAACCGCTTCATCACGTCAGCGCTACCAGTCCGTCGCATCGGGCACGCCCTGGCTCGTAATCACCCCCAACCCCGGTTCGGGCAGTACGCGGCGGGCCGGTGGCATTCCCGCGCCTGTTACGACCCAGTCGTGCAGGAACCCGCGTACCTGGCCGGTGGCGCGGTCCAGCAACAGCGCCGCGGCGCGGTCGCCTTCTTTGTCCTGTATCACCACGCCTTCCGGTCCGGAAAGGGTGATCTGATCCAGCCTCGTGGGCCAGTCCGCCCGGATCGGAAGGATGAAGTTGAAGCCGCCGCCCCCGATGTCGCCGAATGCGTTCATGTCGAAAGAAACATCGAACAGGACGCCGCCCTCCATGTTCTGTCCCGTGAGCCGGTACGGGCCGCTGCCTTGAGGTACGTTCGGTGGCGCTTCGACGGCGAAAGCCGGTTCCAGCACGAGGTCTCCGGATGCGTCTACATGGCCCCAGAGCATCAACCCCAGCGTGGTGGTCGGCGTTACCGCCACCCGGACGTCTTTGGACTGTCGCCAGCTTAGCGCCTTGTTGAAACTGTAGTAGCCTATCCACTCCGGCTCGCAGTAGCTCATCAGATCGGGCCGGCTGGGGGATATTAGTTCCCGGCTGCTGAAGTCGTAGCCCCACGCGCCGATGGAGCCGTCAGATTCCGGATAGTTGGGGTCCGGTCTGGCCGGACCGCCGCACGGCGAATGCCGCAGTGACAGGTTGTGGCCGAACTCGTGCGCGATGACCGGACCCTGCAGCACGGTCACGCTCGAATACTCCCGGTTGAGTCCCAGGAAATAACCGCCTACGTAGGCGATCCCCAGTAAACCATTGTCTCCCTGACGTCTGAAGACCCCCATGTAATAGGTGTCCGGATTGTCTTCCATGCCGCGGATCGATTCCGTCAGCGTAATGAGTTCCTCGCCGTAATCGCCGGTCGGATCGTACGAAACGAATACCGGGTCGTGCACGTCGAATTCAACGTCGCCCACCGGTAGATAGTCGCGGGTTTCGCGCAGGAGCTCGCCGCCCGCGGTGATCGAGTTGATCTCCGTCAGGATGGAACGGTCCGGGTTGTCTTCCCAGAGGAAGGGAATCGCCAGGATGTCGAATGAACGGACCGTCCGGACGTCGACGGACGTGCGGCCCGTGGTCGGTATGCGCCGGGCAATCCCGAGCGCCGCGTCCACGGTGCTGTCCGGATCGACCACGACGACCATTTCCAGGCCCGGTTCGATGACGGAGCCGGGTATCAGCGCATTGGAAGACAGTTCCAGCACGCCCTCTTCGATCTGCGCGGGTATGCTGGCGGACTTGCCCGGTATATCCACCTCGTGCGCGACCGACCCGTTATGGTAGAAGGTTGCGCGAACCGGCGGTATGCCGATGTCCTGGTCGCTTTCATTCGCCAGGAATACGCGCAACAGGGCCTTGTCGCCTTCGACCAGGGGGACGGGGTCGCCGACCGATTGTACCGACTGCGTGAGGTACGCATAGGCATCGGCGCCGACGATCGTCGGTTTCTCCATGACGTCGACGGTAACCGCGCCGGAGCAGTTGTTCTGGTCGTTTGTTTCTCCTGAAAAGGTGTCCACGCAGGCGCCGTAGTAGTATGTACCCGCGGCGTCGGGCGCCGACAGGCTGATGGATTCGTCGCCGGTTTCCCCGCCGTCGAGCCGGGATACGAAGTCCGTTCCCACTTCCGTATCGTCGGAGGATACCGTGGTGTCGTCGGACCGGTAGTAGCGAAGCGTCGTCGAGGCATTGGCGTCGCCGGCGCCCTGGTTCGTGACCGTCACGCTCAGGATGAACGCTTCCGAGACCTGCGGCCCGGCGTTGGACACCGTGGGCAGTCCGACGACCAGGTCGGGACCGGCGACCGTCACCATGACCGCGGCGGAGCAGTTGTTCCCGGTGTCCGACTCTTCGGACAGCGCGTCCACGCAGGCGCCGTAGTAATGCGTGCCGAGTGCCGCCGGCGCTCTAAGGGAGATGAATTCATTGCTGGTCGACGATGGTCTGAGCGAAGAAACGCGGTCCGTACCCACTTCCGTGTCGCCGGAAGTGATGGTGGCGTCGGCGGAAAGGTAATAGCGTAGGGTCGTGGAAGACCCCCGGCCGTCTCCCTGGTTGCGCACGACGGCCCGGAAGGTGAACCGATCATCGGCACTCAGCTGGTCTTCGGTTACCGTCGGCGATTCCACGACGAGGTCCGGCGCGAGCACGACGGGGATCTGTACGGTCGTGCGGATCGCCTGCCTCGCGGTCAGACTGCCGTCGTCCGCCGTAACGGTGATGGTCGCATTGGCCGCCGACTTGCCTTCCACCGTCACCACGCTGCCCGACGTGGCCGCCGTGGCGACCGCCGCGTCGGACGTGGTGGCGGAGTACGTCAGCCGGTCGCCGTCGGGATCGCGGAAATAGGAGGTCACGTTAATCCGTACCGATTCGCCCACGTCCAGGTTCTGTGCCGGAATCGTGCCCTGTGCGACGGGCGCCTGGTTGACGGGCTGTCCCACCGTCACCGTCACGGCGACGGAGCAGTTGTTCTGCCTGTCGGATTCGTCGGACAGCGCGTCCACGCAGGCGCCGTAGTAGTACGTGCCCGCGTCTGAAGGCGCATCCAGCGCGATCGACTCGTCGCTGGTCTCGGACGCGTCCAGGGAGATCACGCGGTCCGTACCGACTTCCGTATCCGAGGCCGAGATCGTGGCGTCCGTGGATCGGTAGTAGCGCAGCGTGGTCGAGGATGAGGCGTCGCCGTCGCCCTGGTTGCGAACCGTCGCGCTGAACGTGAACCGCTCGCTCGGCTCCTGGCTGCCGTCGCTGACTGACGGCGATTCCACGATGAGATCGGGAAGTGGGACGACGGAACGCCGCACGGTGACGCGAATCGGTTGCCCGGCGGTCAGGCTGCCGTCGCTGGCCGTGATGGTAATCGTCGCGCTACCGGCCGACACGCCGCGGATCGTCACCACGCTGCCCGGAATGAAAGCGGTCGCGACCGTGGCGTCCGAGGTCAGGGCCTGGTAGGTCAGCGTATCGCCGTCGGGATCCGTGAAATACGAGGACACGTCCACGGTGACCGACTCGCCGCCGTCGACTTCCTGGTCCGGTATCATGCCCCGGGCCACCGGGGGCTGGTTGGCGGTCTGCCCCACGGTCACCGCCACGCCCACGGAGCAGTTGTTCCCCGTGCCCGTCTCGTTGTCCAGCGCATCCACGCAGGCCCCGTAGTAGTAGGTTCCCGCCGCATCAGGCGCGGTCAGCGAGATCGACTCCTCGGCTGTTGCGGCCGCGTCCAGCCTGATCACGAAGTCGGTCCCGACTTCGGTGTCGCTGTCTGAGATCGTGGCGTCGCTCGAACGGTAGTAGCGGAGCGTCGTCGATGAAGCCGCGTCGCCTCCGCCCTGGTTCCGGACGGTGGCGCTGAGGTCGAATTGCTCGCCGGGCGCCGGATTGCGCTCGCTGACGGTCGGGGCATCGACGACCAGGTCGGGACTGCTGACGGTAATGGTCACCCCGCCCGAACAGTTGTTCTGCGTGTCGGCCTCACCGGGCAGCGCATCCACGCAGGCCCCGTAGTAGTAGGTACCCCCGTCCGAAGGCAGTTCGAGGAACCTGAGCGTCCGTTCCTGGGATCCGGACGCCGCCAGCGGCGCTACGGCCCAGGTGCCGACCTCCGTATCGGCGGCCGATATCGTGGCGTCGCCGGACTGGTAGAATCGAAGGGTCGTCCACGCGACGGCGTCGCCGGCGCCCTGGTTGCGTACCGTGGCGCCCAGGGAAAACCGCCCGCCCGCGGTGGAACTGACGTCACCGACAGTAGGCCGCTCGACGATGAGGTCCGCCGTTCTCAGGGATATGGTCACCGCTTCCGAGCAGTTGTTCTGCTGGTTGGTTTCCTCCGGCAGGGGGTCGACGCAGGCGCCGTAGTAGTACGTGCCGGCCGTTGACGGCGCGTTGAGCAGGGGCAGGGACCACTCCCGGGTCTCGTCCGGGTCGAGGGGGAGTATGGGCCGGGTATCGAGCTCCGTGTCGGCGGTGGAGATCGTCGCGTCTGTGGACAGGTAGAAGCGGACGGTCGTCAGGGATATGGATCCGCCGGCCCCCTGGTTCTTGACCGTTGCGCTCATGGAGAAGTGCTGGCCGGCGCTCAGGTTCGTCTCGCTCACCGCCAGGGAATCGACCACCAGGTCGGGTCCGCCGACGGTCAGGGTCAATGCGGTCGAGCAGTTGTTCTGCTGGTCGGTTTCTTCCGGCAGGGGGTCGACGCAGGCGCCGTAGTAGTAGGTCCCGGCCGATGACGGCGCGTTCAGGGTGGGCAGGGACCACTCCCGTGTCCCGCCCGCGTCGAGGGTCAGTATGGACCGGGAACCAAGTTCCGTATCGGCGGTGGAGATCGTCGCGTCGGCGGACTGGTAGAAGCGCAGGGTCGTCAGGTCGACCGTGGCGCCGGCGCCACGATTCCGGACCCTGGCGGTCATGGAGAAGCGCTGCCCGGCGCTCAGGCTCGTTTCGCTCACCGCCAGGGAATCGACCACTAGGTCGGGCCCGCCGACGCTCACCGTCACAGCAACCGAGCAGTTGTTCTGCTGGTCGGATTCTTCCGGCAAGGGGTCGACGCAGGCGCCGTAGTAATACGTGCCGGCGGCCGAAGGGGCATTGAGGACAGGCAGGGACCACTCCTGGGTTTCGTCCGTGTCGAGGGGAAGGATGGGCCGATCCCCGAGTTCCGTGTCACCGGTGGAGATCGTGGCGTCGGTGGACCGGTAGAACCGCAGCGTTGCCAGCGCAAAACCGGGGTAGTCCGCGCCCTGGTTCTTGACCGTCGCGCTCATGGAAAAGCGCTGTCCTGCACTCAGGCTCGTTTCGCTGACTTCTACCGATTCGATCACATAGTCCGGTGACGTGGCCTGTCCGGTTGCCTGGCCCGCCTGGCCGGTCACTACGGCCTGGCCGGTCACGATGGGCTGGCTTGCCTGTCCGGTCTGGCCTGCCTGGCCGGTCTGGCTGGTCGTGTCCGCGGCGTCTGATGGCTTCGGATTACCCGGCGGCGTGGTTGCGGCGGCCTGTGGATTGGTTGCGGTGGTCTGTGGACCGGTTACGCTGGTCTGCGGGTCGGTTGCGGCGGCCTGTGGCCTTGCCGCTGTCTTCGGTGCGGTTGCTCCCCGCGGGGAGGAATTGGTAGGACTGTCTTTCCCGCAGGTGAAAAGCGTCACGGCAACGAGGCAAAGGAGAACCGGGAATCCTATTTTAGCGGTACGATACATCGATTAGTCACACCTTCAGGCGACGGCAGGTGACGGCAGGTGTCGCGGCAGTTTGTGTGTATTTCGATCCGGACTACTCGTCCGGGCAGACTGGAATTTCGCTGAGATCCGGGATATCGCTCAGCCATTCCACGAACTCCTCGGATAACGGCACGCAAAGCTGGGTTCCGTTGACGTGCAGGCTTTCCAGGTCGAGTCTTGAAAGCGCCAGGGGCAACGGACCGGCAAGTTCCGGGTTCGAGGCCACGTTGAGTGTCGCCAGATTGCTGAGCCGGCCGATTTCCGGTGGCAGCGGACCCGTGAGACGGTTTTTCGAGAGGTCCAGGTGGACGAGGGCCTGCAGTGTTCCTATTTCGGGAGGGATGGCGCTCGAAAACTCGTTATCCCCAAGGTCCAGCACTTCGAGTGCGTCCAGCTGCTCGAGTTCGGCGGGTATATCGCCGGACAACTGGTTGCCGTTGAGACGGAGCGATTCGAGATTTACCAACTGCTCGATATCAAGAAGCAAGGTACCCGTCAGCTGGTTCTCTTCCAGGTTCAGCGATTCGAGCAAGGTCAATTGGCCGACCGAGGATGGTATGCTTCCCGTAAGGTGATTCTTGCCGAGGTCCAGCACCGTGAGGTTGCCGAGTTGCCCGAGTTCATCCGGGAGAGGTCCCCGGAGATTGTTGCCGTTTAATTCCAGCCGGGTGACCATGCCGTCGGCGTCTGTGGAAACGCCGTGCCACTCGTCCAGCGTGGCGTTCGACAGCCAGTTCGCCCGGTCCGTCCAATCCGCCCCGCCCGTCATGTCGTAGAACGCGATGAGTGCATTCCGATCCGGACTCGAAACCACGGTGGTCACAGTGAAGCTCTGCGTGGCGCTCAGGTCTCCCGGGTCGGTCGCGCGGACCGAAATCGTGGTTTTCCCCGGCGATACCGGCCGGATCGTGATCCGCGCTTCCATGGCTTCGACCATGGCGACCAGTTCGTCGCTCGATATAGCGGTATATTCCAGGCTATCTCCATCGGCATCGAGAAACGCGTCGGACACATCCAGTTCTTCTGCCGGCCCTCCTTCGACCAGTCTCAGGTCCGCGATCATGCCCACCGCCTGCGGCCGGGTGTTCATCCGCGTATCGGCCGTGACGGTGACGAATAGAGTCTGTCTTGCGCTCAGGCTGTCCGGGTCGGTTGCCGTAACCGTCACGGTCGTTTCGCCGGCCAACACGGGCCGGATGGTAACGGTGGCGCCGGACGCTTCCGCCGTTGCGACCTGATCGTCGCTGGATTCCGCGGAATAGGTCAGTTCGTCTTCGTCCGGGTCGCGGAAGGCAGTGGATACGTCCAGCTCCGCGGCCGGGCCGTTCTCGACCAGTGACTGAGGCGCGATTTCACCCATTGGTTCCGGGGCGCGGTTGGGAAGGGGGGCCGATACGCTCACCGTGATCCCGTTCGAGACGCTGCCCGAACGCGCGGTGATGCGGGCAGTTCCGTTACTCACCGCCGTAACCAGGCCACCGGTACTCACGGTGGCCACGTCGGTGTCGCTCGACGACCAGGCCACCGATGCCCCGGTAATCGGACTGCCGTTCTGATCGTTGACCGCGGCGGTCAGTTGCGCGGTCTGGCCCAGCGAGGTGAGTGTCAGTGTAGATGGCGTGATCCGGATACTGGTCGGGACGGGTTCCGGCGGCTGAGGAGTCGGAGGCGGTGTGGGCGTCGGAGGCGGTGTCGGCGTGACGGGCGACGTCGGCCCGGGTTGCGAAGAACCACCACCGCCACATGCGGCCAGTACGGCCGGCAAGATCAGTAAAGCGATAACGGATGAGATCAAGCGGGACGTTAGCAAACCAGGAAACTCCCTGAGTCGTGTGCTCCGCTCGTGTTTCCACAACGGGTTCGTTAGTATAACATATTGAATGTACTAGTAATATAACTGTTCACTTAATCCACAGTTTCATGTTTTTTCGCTTTTCGTTCGATTTTTGCATGCGAAGTGCGGCACAGTCGTTTTAATTACGTTTGGACTTCCCTGAAATCCTGGCAACCTTCCACGGCGGATACTTCGCATCTTCAACAGTGCAATCCGATCCGACGGGCCCTTATGTGAATCACCATGCGGGTACGGCTTTGTTCGAGGCCGGGGTCTTGCAGGCAGTCCGGACCATGCCTCGCGATTTGATCTAATGACAAGGTAAGGATCATGTACAGACCGGGTAACAAACTGCTTGTATGGTTTCTTATCTTCAGCTTCGTTTTTTTCGTAGTGGCGGTGATCGTAGAAGAATTCGCGCTCTTCGATTCCAAAAGCGAAGTGCAGCCCGGCGATCCATCAGGCGGTTCATTCGAACAAGGCGCCGCCACGAATGGTCCGGACGCTGCGTCCATTGCCGGAGCGCGATCAAGCGGTCAGCCCGCATTGTCAGGCCGGCCGCTGCGACTGGTAACGACAACGTGGTCGCCTTTCGCCGGCGCGCCGGGAAAACCGCGGTTCGCCCTCGATCTTGTCGAAACGGCCCTGGAACGCATGGGGATCGGCGCCGATACGGTTGTCATGGACGAGGAGAGGTTGTCGTCCGTGTTGCTGACCGGGGCGTTCGACGGAAGTGCGGCAGTCTGGCAGAATGAAGCACGGGACGGCGCGATGATTTACTCGCGGCCGTATCTGGAGAACCGGCTGATCCTCGTGGGGCGGGCAGGCAGCGACGTATCTGCTGCCTCCCTGGCCGGCCTCGCCGGAACGAAGGTCGCCCTGTTCGCCGGGCTCGCGTACGCACATGTGGCTGAGATCGAGGGCGGGCCGGAGTACGTCCGCGCGAAAAGCGACGAGGACGGGGTCGCAAGACTCCTCGACGGCGAGGTGGATTACGCGCTTTTGGACGACCTGGTCGTCCAGTATCTTATCGCCAATCACGGAGACGAAGCGCGAACTCGCCTGGTGTTTGGTTCGACGCCGCTGCTCACGCGTTCGCTTCACCTCGCCGTAAATCGCACGCTTCCCGGCGCCGATGCGATCATCACCCGGTTCGACGCCGAGATGCGCGCCATGATGGCCGACCGGACCATTCACGGCCTGCTCGGGCTCGACTGGATCCGAACGGACGTCGACGGCGACGGTCTCGGCGAATACGTCTCTCACGGCGATCGCACCGGTCCGGACCCGCCAACCCATTTCTACGAACTCTTCCTGTCGGACCGGCCGGCCATGGGACCCGGTATGGCGCGGCGTTATTTCCTGGACGGCAACGTCTACGAAGACTGGTCGGCCGTGCCGGACCGGTACAAGGCCCAGGATGCCGGCGGGGCCGGTCCCAATCCCAATCCGCGCACGGCCGGATCATTCAGCTTCACGTGGTAGAGCGTATGGATTGACCGCCCACGCATCGAACGATTCCGAGGTGATTCATGAAAGGATCTTCCCTGCTCGACCATATCATCATCCGGCTCGTGGTTTATTATATCGCCTCGTTCCTTTTCTTCGCGGCCCTTTGGGAGTTGCTTCCGGGGGTCTTCCTCGAATTTCAGGTGGCCGAACGGATCGAAGACAGCTCCCTCCCGGCCCTGGATTTCGAACAGTTCGAGGCCGATGCGGGCCTGTCCCAGGTGTTCGTTCCGGTGACCATGTCGTTGCTGTTTTCCTTTCTCTTCGCCCTGCCCGTGGTCTGGGTCTATCGCTGGACGCGGCCCCGAAAGAAATACGACCCGTCCTTTGCCCAGACACTCCTCGTCGTCCCCATCGCGATCGCCCTCGTCGTGTTTCTGGTGAAGGACAGCATCGCCCTCGCCTTCAGTATAGCGGGAATCGTCGCCGCGGTACGCTTCCGCACGTCGCTGAACGAGACCATGGATGCCATCTATATGTTCATCGTCATCGGCATCGGGCTGGCCGCCGGGATCCAGTACGGTTCGGTGGCGATCCTGGCCTCGGTGGCCTTCAATGCCGTCGTGCTCGTCGTCTGGCGCATGAACTGGGGCGCGGAGCCCGCGGTACTGTCCGGGCTAAGGCTGGTGCATCCGGCCGGCGGGTACCCGGCGCCGGGTGACGGCGATCCTCAGGCAAACAAAAAACCCAAACCGTTTACCGCCAGGCTCAGGGTACATACGTCGCGGACCGAAGCGGCGCAGCAGGCCGCCGAAACGCTTCTGGCGACCTATGCCGCGCGCTGGCTGTTTGTGGGGATCGCGGAACAGCAGGACGACGCTTCGGTCGTCGAGTTCGACGTCCGGATGAAGAAAAAGGCGGATCCGGCGGCCTTCATCACAGCCCTTGAGAAGATCACCGAAGGACATGCCACCATGATAGAGCTGGAGGAGCGGCCGCAACCTTGAGGAGACCTGGCATATGAGTGCCTCGGGCAATAGGCTACTGGTGGTGTTTCTGGGTCTTAGCGTAGTCTTCTTCGTGGTAGCCATGTTCGTGGGAGAGGACGCGCCAGGTGGTCCGGACCGGGACGCATCAGCGAAACCTGGCGTCGGCGCGGTTGAAATGCAGAGTGATGGCGTTCCCGCGATGTTACGCGCGGCAATGGACTCCACCGCGAACGCAGGGGTCGCAGCCACGGTCGCCCTGGCATCCGCTCCTGGTTCCGCCGTGGCGACCGAGCATCGTCTTGAACTCGAGCGCTACGATTTCGATGAGCCGGACCGGCAACTGAAGCTGCCGAGGCGATTGCGGGAAGTCTCAGGCCTGGCCATGCTCGCGGGGGACCGGCTTCTCGCCCACGATGACGAAAGAGGCACGGTCGTAGAGATCGACTACCGCGACGGTTCGATCGTGAAGGACTTCGAACTCGGCGGTCCGCGAGGCCGGGTCGCCGACGACTTCGAAGGCCTCGCCGCCGCCGAGGGCCGGCTGTACCTCGTCACGAGCACGGGCCGGTTGTACGAGTTTGCTGAAGGCGACGACGGGATGACCGTTCCCTACAACCGGTATGAGACCGGCGTCGGTCGAGTGCATGAAATCGAAGGACTCGCGTACGATCCGGACCGACGCGAGTTGTTGCTCGTCAGCAAGAACCCCAGAAACCCACGGCAGGGGGACCAGATCGCTATATACCGCTGGTCGCTTGTTACCAGACGGCTCGTCGAAGACGGGCGCATCCACATAGTGGCCGATGCGTTCGCCCGCCCGATTGATCGTGAGACTTTCCAACCTTCGGGCATCGAACGGCATCCGGCATCGGGACACTACTTTCTCGTGGCGGCCCGCCAGCGCGCCGTTGCCGAGATCACCCTCGGGGGCACAGTCCTCTCCGTTCGCAGGCTGAAGGCCAGCCGGCACCGGCAGGCCGAGGGTATCACCTTCGCCGCCGACCATACCCTGCTCATAGCGGACGAAGGGGCGGGCAAGCGCGCGACCATGAGCTTCTACCCATTAGCAAAGGGACGGTAATTGCAAGGATCAAAAAACGTCCGACCGGTCTTCCTGCAGGTGGCCGCACTACTCCTGGCGCTGGCCGTGGTCCTGGCGGGCTGCCACGCGGGACGGCTGCGTGGGGAGAACTACGGCGCCGACGGAGATCCGTTCATCCGGTGGGACACCGTGGCGGACACAGTCGCCACTGCCGTCGCGGCCGACACCGCCCGGGTCGCCTATCGCATCATCCTGACCGGAGACACCGGCGAGCCGGTCCGGGACGACCCCACCCTGGCAGCCATCGGGCGCTGGGCGGTTCCGCCGGATCGTGCCGCCGTCCTGTTGCTGGGAGACAATCTCTACCCATCGGGACTGGAGGAGAATGACCGCGACCGGGGCGAGGCCATCCTGCGCCAGCAACTCGAGGCCACCTCTGCGCTGCGGATCTTCGTGCCGGGCAACCACGACTGGGGTTCTTCTCCGCGAGACTGGACCGGAGACCGCGTCATCGCGCAGCAGGAGTTCGTACTGGCCTGGTCCGGGGACGACGTGGATTTCCTGCCCCGCGATGGATGCCCGGGGCCCGCCGTCCGCGAACTGCTGCGACCCGGTGAACGCATGGAGCGGGGGATCGCGGTCGTCGCCATCGACTGGTTACCCTGGTTCTCCAAGGTCCACGATAGCAGCAGGTGCCTTGGCGGTGAATTCGGACAACGGGTCGATGAAGCCTTCGCCTCACTGGAAAACCACTACGTGATCGTGGCGAGTCATTATCCACTGCGATCGGCCGGCGACCGCGCCGACCTGGGGCAAGGGATGCTCATCGATATCCTGGTCAACCTGTATCATCTACTGCTGCAACCGCGATCCGAACTCACGCTGCACCACCCGAAATACGTGGACTTCGCGAAAAAAGTCGAGATCGCATTCGAAAGACACAGGCCCCTCGTCTTTGCCGCGGGACATGATCACAGCCTGCAACTCTTCGAAGGGGACGAGGTCGCCCGGATGCACATCGTGAGCGGAGCGGGCTCTACCGGCAAGGTGACGCGCGTGACCGATCTTCCCGAGACGATCTTCGCTCATGCCGTCCCGGGATTCGTCGTGCTCGACTTTGTCGTCCTCGAGGGAGGGGAAGTTCCCGTCGTGCCCGTCGTGCGCGTCGTGAGAACGGGGCAGGAAACGCCCGTGTTCCAGATGCGCATACCGTAGCGGGACGAGTTGGACGACCGGCCCTCCCCTAGAACATGAACCCGAAGTACAGGTACAGCTCGGTCTTGTCCTTGCTGTCCATCATCGCCAGGCTCAGCGTCGCCCGCCGCTCGGTGAAGGAGACCCAGAGCCCGCCGCCCCGGCCGATATGCCAGTTGTCGGCATTGCCCGGATCGTTCCCGTAGAATACACGCCCCACGTCGACGGCGCCGAACGCGCCGAGGTCACCGGGTACCAGGAACTTGATCGGAGTCAGCCGGAAACGAATCTCGCCGTTGCCGTAGACCGCGGAATCTCCCGCGAAACGGAACTTGCGGAATCCCCGCAGGTTTTCGGAACCGCCGATCGCAGCGGCTTCGTGAAAGGGATACTCCCCGAGGACGGTTTTGCCGCCCACGCGAAGGGCGAGGGTGGGGGAGGCGGGGATGTTCGCCGAGAGGTAGGTGGACGCCTCCCCCGCGACATTGCCGAAGATCGATTCGACATCCCACAGCGCCGGATATAGTTCACCGGCCAGCCTGATCCGCGCGCCCCGCCTGGCGTGAGCCGGATGGTCGCGGGTGTCGAAGACGACTTCCCCGCGCACCCCGGCCTGCCCGAAGGATCCCGTCCCGTACAGCGGCGTTTCATAGGATGCGATGTACTTCCCTTCGTTCTCGTCTAATGAGGTGTTGGTGATCTTGGCGACGGGGCCGGCCGCCAGGTTCCACTTGCCGTGCGCGTCACCGGAACCCGTGAATGACAGGGCGGGTGCGAGAAGGAACTGCGCTTGTTCCAGCTCGTAGAACGGCTCGTCCTCCGTGAGATTGTAGTCGTTGCCGAAGCCGTTGAAGCGTACCATGTTGATGCCGGAGTACCCCATCTCCAGCTGTCCGTCCAGGCTCCGAAGCATATGCCGGAACCGGCCGGAATAGGTGACGAAGGGTTTCGCTCCACCCCGCGTGGCGACGCCGACGTCGATGGCGTACCGTGCGGCATACGGCGCTTTCCGGTAGCCATAACTCAACCGGGCGTACTGAAGCCCGGCGTAGAAGCCGAAGTCGGACTTGTAGTAGACCACCGGGCGAATACCTGATACGCGGCCCCAGTCGAGGGTATAGATGTCCTGCGAGATCGCGCTCTCGTTCCTCGGCCGCACGAAACGTCGCTCGTTGACGTGCGCCCGGCTGCCTTCGAAGCGATTCCGGCCGCGCGCGTCGTAGAACCGCGTCGTCCGGCGTCCCGCCCGGGAGTTGTTCGCGAAGGCATCGTCGCCCCCGCCGCCGTCCACGTGCACCTTGATACGGGCCCGGTCTCCGACGACGTTGGTCTGATCGTCCCCGCCGTGCAGGTAGATCCGCACTTCCTCTGTCTCGTGGGGGTAGAGGGTACGGCGGAAATACGGGCTGTCCGGCGTCCCGGCCAGGCTGATGCGCACCTCCAGCGCGCCGTCTGCCCGGTGTTCCAGTTCGAGGTATTCGTCCTCGTCCGTCGCCCGGATTTCGACTTCGTTGCTAATGAACCCGTAGTACCGCGCCGCGAAGTCACCGAGTGTGTCTCGGCGCACCTTCAGCGTCCGGGCCAGGAAGTCCCCCACCTGCGTGTAGAACGGATCCGGCAGGCGCCTCACGGCTTCGTCGATCACCGGGTCTGGCAACTCGGACTGTACCGTAGCGACTACCTCCTCCCAGGCGTTCCACTCCAATTCAGACAGCAGCCTCCGATCCAGTTCCCAGCCCGTGCGGGACAGCCCCCTGTGGTTCGGATATTCCTCCTGAAAACGGACAAACTTGGGCTCGATCCGGCGCACCAGTTTCATGAACTGACCGTCCAGGTCGATGAAGGCCTTGTCCCGGTCTTCGGGGACCGGCAGCCACGTATAGCAGTCGCTGGCCGGAAACTGGGCCCAGCGCCACTGGCCGCGGTGCCGGTCCGAATCGCCGATGAGAAAATCGATGAGTCGCGCCTTGAGATAGGCACGGGCGTCCACGCGTTCGCAGGGAGACTCTTCAAGACCTTCGTACAACCGCTCCGAGCCGCTCACCCTGCGGGATCCGGCAAACCCCGGCTCGTTGCCGGGGGCTTCGGACGGATGTTCCTGCAAGGTGCCGATCAGTCCGGCATACTCCTCGCGGAACGATTCCAGTCTGGGATCGTCGGGGATCACCACGAGCCGGTGCGGCGCATGCAGGATGCCCGTGGCCTCCATCAGGGCGTCCACCACCAGGCCCGCCGCAGGCAGATGGGCGCTCACGAGGTCCTGGATCACGTCCTCGACAATCGTGTCCTTGAGTTCCTCCAACAACCGCTTGGACGGATCCTTGTCAATCGAGCGCACCGTGTAGCGGCGGCCGTCCTCGCCCATGAAATGCAGCGATATGGACTGGCCGGCGCCACCCGGGCGCATGGGCGACAGCCCGCCGCCCACGGCATCCAGATCGAGGACCGGCAGTTCGAGCGGCGTCGTCCAGAGCTGGCGGTAGTCGCTGCCGTAGAACCACCGGCCGAAACCGCCCTTCTCGAACCGCCCGCCGGGTACGGCCACGTGCGTCGTGTCGCCCGGTGCAGGGACCGATCGGAAGATGCGCTGACCGGCCTGCGCCGCTGCCGTTTCGGCGCCCACAAGGGATAGTGCGGCAACGAGCAGCGTGGCAACAGGCAACGTGGTGATCCATCGGCGGCGGATCGTGCACGCCCTGATCGAGTACGCTTTTCGTAGCATGATTAGTCTTCTGTTCAATATAAGAGTTAACCTGTGCGCTCTCATCACAAGAAGTAACATGTACGCTCGACCGGGTCAACTTCAAATAGTTAACTTCAGGACTATCATTTGAATGTATTGAATCGCGTTGCCGCTCAGAAACAGTTACCGTAGACTCTTGGAGCTGGAAGTGTTTAGAAAACCACGTGCCGTCGTTTCCTGCTGACTGGGACGTAGGAACCATTGCACCGTAAGCAGTCATGAGAGTGCATGTGATACATGCTTCGCGGTCAGGGATCACGTCAGGAGGAAAGGGGACAGAAAACGGAGGTCAGGGTGATTGTTGTTCGGCCATGTCAAGACCGTTCTGGTACTCGGTTAGAATCTATTCGGTTGCCTTGTACCATCTCGGAGGCGGAATAGAATCTACGTGTCCGGCGAGCAACTGTTCCAAATATCAGAATAACTGCGTGAATCAAAATCGTATGGGTCAGGATCTGTCACGAAAGGCCGATAGATGCGAAGACATTCCTTCGACGGGCAGTAATACATCAGATTGAAAGGTTGATCCCTAATGTTTTTTGCCATCCCGATTGTTGAACTGTTCTTTCTAATCATCGCATGGATCATGGTAAGAACAATAGTGAAGCGGTTCTGCTAGACGTATGAGCACTATTGGCACTTTCGAATATAATCCCCAAACGGTTTGTATCTGGGTGGAACTGGACGGTGCGCGCCTGCGAACACCATGTTTGAGACCTGGCAGGGACCAACCAAATATCGGGAGTGGTTTACTGTCCTTGAAGGAGTTTCTGTCGTGCAGCCGCCTCCCACAACGCGCCCGGTTAATCCTCTTCGCAAGTCACCACACCCTCAGTCTCGATGCCCCCTAACCACGCCTGAAACGCATCATCCGAAGGAGCGCATAAGCCGGTATCGGTCAGGCCCAGCGACCGGAGGTTTTTGAGGCTGGTGAACGTGTCGGGCAGCGGCCCTGTCAGATCTTCGTTATAGCTCAACTCCAGATGCGTGAGATCTGAGAGGTTTCCCAACTCCGGTGGGATGTTCCCCATGAGATTGTTGTAGGAAAGGTCCAACTGTACCAGGTTGGTCAGATTTGCCAGATCCGGCGGGATGCTGCCATCTAACGCGTTAAACCTGAGTTTCAACAAATACAGGTTGCTGAGTTTCCCCAACTCCGGCGGAATGCGCCCCGTGAATCCTTTGCCGCCGAGATCCAGCTCGAACAGGTTGGTGAGGTTGCCCAGTTCCGGTGGAATACGGCAGGACTCCTGGGTGCTGCCACTACTCGATTCCTGCGAGTTGGACGCGGGGAGTTCAGGTATTGAGTAGAAATTGAACTCTTCCAGGTTGGACAGGTTACCCAGTTCCGGTGGGATGTTGCACGACAACGCGTTTTGCTGAATATACAGCAACTGCAGACTGGAAAGGTTTCCCAGTTCCGGAGGGATGTTGCCTGTCACCTCGGTGGAGGTGAGATCCAGCACTCGCAGGTCGGTCAGATTTCCTAATTCCGGAGGAAGAGTGCCCCACACGGCGGTATTGCTAAGATTCAGCTCCTGCAGGTTGGTCAAGTTTCCCAACTCGGGCGGAATGTTGCCATACAATCGGCTGAACTTGTTATTGCTAAGATTCAGGAATTCGAGGCTGGTCAGGTTTCCCATTGCTGACGGAATAACGCCGTTGATGTCGTTGGCATCAAGATCCAGCCATGTGACGTTGCCGTTCCCGTCGGTATCGACGCCATACCATTCGACCAGGGGCTTGTCCGACAACCAGTTGGTGTCTTGCGCCCAGCCCGGTCCTTGCAGGGCGTGGTACAGCTTGATCAGTGCGCCTCTGTCCGTCATCGGGTCGATCATTACGTTAACCTGGGCGGTACCGGAAATGCCGCTGTGGGACGCGATGATCCGGGTGTTGCCGTCGTTCAGCGCCGTCACCAGTCCTGCATCGTCGACCGACGCTACTCGCGTGTCGCTACTGGTCCAGGAGACGGCAACACCTTCTACGGGGTGCTCATTCCGGTCCAGCACAGTAGCCGACAGCTGCACCGTCTCGCCGAATTCCCGGAGCGTCGCCATCTGAGGTTCAATGGCGATACTGTAGGCCGACTGCATGACTGCCGCGTTTACGCTGGCGGAGATACCGCCCGACCTGGCCGAAATCACGGTGTTGCCATTGTTGACTGCCGTCACGTCACCGCCCGTGTTGACGGTCGCTACCGCGTCATTTTCGCTGGTCCAGGACACGACTGCGCTGCTCATGACCGCGCCGTACTGGCCATAGACACTGGCGGACAGTCGAGTGGTTTGTCCGATTGCATCGAGCGATATCGACGAAGGGTCGATCACGATCCTGGTGGGTTCAGGAGGGGGTGGCGGTGGTTCAGGCTGTTGCGGGCTGGTGGAACTGTCATTGCTACAAGCGGAAATTGTAACCCACGAAACAATCACAAGAAACGCCACTGATATTAGATTCATAATGGTAAATCCTCGCGATGAACTCCGTAATGATCTTTGTGGTAATGATGGACTCTGATCTTGCGGTTGCTTGAGTTTGACGCATCTATTGATCGGGACACTTTCCACGCGCGGAAGTAACCAGTGGTCACGGTAAAGCCCGACCCGATAATGTGACATCGGTAGGTTATTCGCAGGCCCCCCGACCTACCGGCGCACTTATTGATTCAATACGTTCGAACCGAACTGAAACTGCGACAGTACGACGACCAGGAAAGCCGCATTCCAATAAAGGTCTGCAACGGTGGATAGTACATACCTTTCGGATTATTGACATAGTCTGTAGTTCATTCAAGAGATAACTTGTACGCTTGACCGGGTCAACCCCATTTCGTTAGTTTCAGGTTTACATGCTTATATGTTTTCTTTTGCAATCACGACATGCAATCACGTCGACATGCAAGGATCGCTGCCACCGAAACCAGGAGCATAATATGACTGGAAGACTACACGTCGCCGGTCCGCCGTTGCGGAGTAACTCCGGGCCTGTGCGGTCAGCCATTGCGCTGGTGCTAGCGTCTGCTGTGCTTTTGCTTGCAGCCTCAGGATGCACGGAGACGGCACAGGAAGCATCGTCGCCCTCCAACGAGGCGGTCTACCTCACCTCGGAAACCACGGCGAGCATGAACCTGCCCTTCTCGGACGCCGTGCGCGTGGGGCACCTGCTGTTCCTCTCCGGCCAGATCGGGAACATCCCCGGCACGACGGACCTGGCCCCGGGGGGCATCCAGGGCGAGGCCCGCCAGACCATGGAGAACATCAACGCGGTCCTGGAAGCCAACGGATCCTCCATGGCCAGGGTGATCAAGGCCACGGTCATGCTGGCGGACATCGCCGAATGGCCCGCCTTCAACGAGGTGTACGTCACGTATTTCCCCGGCGACAAGCCGGCCCGCAGCGCCTTCGCCGGCAGCGGCCTGGCCTTCGGCGCCCGGTGCGAAGTCGAGGTGATCGCCACGGTGGGAGAATAGTTTTTTATTTCGAGAATGCCTTCCAGCTTGGCCGACTAATACTATATAAAAGAATCGAGTTGTTTAATTCTTTGTAGAAGGAGTATAAGTTGGCTAAGAAACCCTGGATCAATGCAGCAATAAAAGGTGCCCTGATTACAGTTGGTTTTGGCTTGTATGTTTTCGTGGAATCCGGTACGAGAGACCGGTTGTCCAGATTGGAAGACAAGATCGACCGTGTGGAGACCAAGGTCGACCGTGTGGAGACCAAGGTCGATGAAGTGCGCGGTTATCTGAAGTTCAATTTCGCCAAAGATCAATAGCCATGGCCAAAGGCAAGTTCTGGCACGACGGATTGCAGTTCTCCTGCCACGGGTGCGGCCACTGCTGCACCTTCCCGGGCGGCTTCATCTACGGCAGCGAGAAGGAGTTCCGGCGCATCGCCGAGTACCTGGACCTGCCGTTCGAAACCTTCCTGGAAAAGTACACGGAAGAGATCGACGGCTTTGTTTCCCTGGTCTCTCCGGATGACGGCCCCTGCGTATTCTACGACCAGGGGTGTTCCATCTATCCGGTGCGTCCGTCCCAGTGCAGCAGCTATCCCTTCTGGCAGGACATCCTGAAGTCCAGACGCCGGTGGGAACGGGAAGCGGAGACGTGCGGGGGCATGAACAAGGGGAAGCGCTGGACGCGCAAAGAGATCGAGGCACAGGCGGCAAGCCGGACGGAGAACCTGATGGCGGCGAAGAAACGGGTGTAGGGAGTGCGGACACATGGACGAAGATTTTCGGGAAGAGCAGCGTGTGGATGAGCCGGATTCGGCGGATGCGGAAAACGGACTGGACCGGCTGAACCGGCGCACGTTCATCAGGGTGAGCGCCCTGGCCGGCATGGCCGGCGCGGCGGGCGTCGCGGCGTCGGGTTGCAGCGGTGCGGGCGAGCTGGATGGATCTGGGGAGGGTGCGGGCGCGGACGGTGGCAGTGGTTCTGGTGGTATGGCCGGCACGACCGATACGGCCGGCGCGGCCGGCGACCCCGATGCCCTGGCGGCCGACCTGAGGGACAATGTCTATACCCGGCTGCTGGGCGTACGGCCCCATGTGGGTGCCCACGAGCACCTGTCGAGCATGGGCGGCTCGCGCATGCCGTCCGAAGTGACGTCGGCCATGACCGAGGCCAACCGCTACTTCGTGGACATGGCGGAGCTGCACGACGCGGCGGGACGGCGCATCGCCGAGATCATGGGGGCGGAGGCCGCCCTGGTCTCGTCGGGCGCCTTCGCGGCGATGCTGGTGGGCGCGGCGGGCGTTTTGACCGGATCCGACCAGGAACGGATGGAGCTCCTGCCCAATCCGACCTGGCCGAAGGTGGAGTGCCTGTTCCAGACGGCCCATCGCTTCTTCTACGACAACGTTTTCGGCTTCGCGGGCATGAAGCTGGTGGAGGCCGGCACCCGCGACGAATACGAGGCGGCGATCACGGACCGGACGGCGCTGCTCGTGGGCCTGGCCTACATCGAGCACCAGACGCGGGGCGTCCCGCCCTTTCCCGTGCGCCACCGGCAGGAACACGATCCCGAGACGCTCATGCCCCTGGAGATCATCGAGATCGGCCGGCGCAGGGGCGTGCCGGTGATGATCGACCTGGCGTCCAACCTGCCGCCGAAGGAGAATCTCACGAAGTACCTGGAAGCCGGTGCGGACCTGGTCGTGGTCAGCGGCGGCAAGGGGATCCGCGGCCCGAACTCGACGGGGATCCTCGCGGGCCGCGCCGACCTGGTCCACGCCGCCCGGATGCAGAACGCGCCGGTCAACGGCATCGGCCGGGGATTGAAGGTCGGCAAGGAGGAGATCGTCGGCCTGGTCGCCGCGCTGGAGCGGTACGTCGCCCTTGACGAGAACGAGGAGATCGCCGCCTGGAACGCGAAGGCCCGCTGGCTGGCGGACCAGCTGCAGGGCATCGACGGCCTGGAAGCCCGCTACGAGCTCAATACCCACGGTTACCACGACGTGGAACTGCTCTGGGACGAGGCGGTGATTCCCCTGTCCCGGGAAGACGTGGGCCGGCTGTTGCGCGCGGGCGATCCGAAGATCATCTACGACGGCCCGGGCCCGCGCACGCTGCAGCTCGAGGAAGGCGAAGTCCAGCTCGTAGCCCGCAGGCTCCGGGAACTGTTCACCACGGGAAGCTAAAAGAACTCCGAAAGGAAGGGCATGGCCGAAGGTCATCTCACCTACGAGGATTCCGGCGTAGACTACGACAGGATCGATCCCCTGAAGGTCCTCGCCCAGCAGGCGGCACGGGCCACGGGGGCCAACCTCGAACGCGCGGGTGCGCACACAGGTGTCCGCGAGGTGTCGGCCAGCCGCGGCGAGTCGGCCTACGTGGTGGACATCGGCGACGCCTATCTCGCCTCCATCACCGAATGCCTGGGCACCAAGGCCCTGGTGGCGGACGCGATGCGAGAGGTGCAGGCGGTATCGGGGGGGGCGGGGCCGCCGGAGAGGCCGGAAATACTGAAGGTGGCGGAAACATCGAAGGTGTTGAGGCGGACCTGGTACGACCACATCGCGCAGGACACCATCGCCACGGCCGTCAACGACCTCGTCACCGTGGGCGCGCGGCCCCTGAGCATCCACGCCTACTGGGCGGCTGGTTCGTCCGACTGGTTCGACGACACCGACCGCATGAACGACCTGGTCGACGGCTGGAAGGCGGCCTGCGACGTCCTGGGCGTGGCCTGGGGCGGCGGAGAGACGCCCTGCCTGACCGGCGTAGTGGAGGAAGGCGCCATCGACCTGGCCGCCTCCTGCGTGGGCATCATCCGGCCGAAGTCGCGCCTCACCCTGGGCGAGGACCTGGCGGCCGGAGACGCGATCGTCCTCCTGGAAAGCAGCGGCATCCATGCCAACGGACTCACCCTCGCGCGCAAGCTGTCCAATCGGCTGCCGGAGGGGTACGCCACGGTCATGCCCGGTGGTCGAATGTACGGCGAGGCCCTGCTCGACCCCACCGTGCTCTATCCTCCCATCACCGAGGCGGCCTTCGAGGCCGGCATCGGCCTGCGCTACATCGCCAACATCACCGGCCACGGCTGGCGAAAGATCATGCGCCACCCCGGCCGGTTCACCTACCGCATTACCGAAGTGCCCCCCGTTCCCGAGGTCCTGCAGTTCATGGTGGATGAGGCCCGGCAGACGGCGGAAGAGGCCTATGGCAGCCTCAACATGGGCGCCGGCTTCGCCCTCTTCGTCCGCCCCGAGGACAGCGCCGCGGCGGTGGCCTGTGCCGAAGCGCAAGGCATCCGCGCCTGGGTCGCTGGCGTGGTGGAAGATGGCCCCCGCCAGGTGGTCATCGATCCGCTGGGCGTGACGCTCAGCGGGGAGAGTCTCGCACTGCGGGACTGAGCCCCGGGTCCTTGCCCTGGGTCCTCGCCAGACCCGAGCGGCAGCCGATCCAGGGACTAAGTTGGCGCGTTACCTCCAATCTCTCTCGTTACTTTTTCAAGAAAACTCCGAGTATCGCCTGGTGATTTCCGACTGAAACTTTTTAGAGGTCGGTTATTCATGCTTTGTCACACTCACCAGGAGGTCGGAAGATGACTGGAATGTCCCGAGAGAACTGGTCCTTTGGCGTGCAGATCGTATCGGCCATAGGCATCCTCGTAATCGCCGTCGTCACTTTCATCAATTCATCCAACAAGGAATTTCGGGATGAGATTCGGGCCGAGTTGACCGCATTGCGGACGGAAATGCAATCCGAATTCGCCTCCATACGTTCCGAAATCCACGATATGAATACGCGCCTGGGTCGCGTCGAAGGAATCCTGCGCGTATCGGTAAACGAATGAGGTCTACATAATGAGCGAACACAACAAGAGAGATTGGTCGTGGACACCGGTTATCTCAGTCGCCGGAATGCATGTTATGATGACGGGTATCATCGTGACGATTATGCTCTTCTTAATTGGTGACCTAAGTAACAGGATGCTATCGGTGGAAGAGAAACTGAGAGACTTGATCGAGGTTGTATCAAGCATGAAGACCGAGATCGATGTAATTAAACGGGAAGTGTCCAAATAGAATCGAGTCAGGAAGAGATCGTATTCGCACATGAACACTCAGGAGGACAAGATGGATAAGCGTTTGGGGACGTTGGTAGCGCGCATCGTCGCACTGGAGGACAAGATGGATAGGCGATTGGACTATCTCGAGAACAAGATGGACAGGCGCCTTAACTATCTCGAGAACAAGACGGACAGACGTTTTGCCGCTCTTGAGGACAAGCTGGACACGCGAGTTGGCCGATTGGAAGGGGTGCTGATTACGCAGCAGAAGGCGTCTTGATTAACGTGTTATTCCCGCTAGGTACCGGATCTGAGCACCAGCGTCCGCGCGATCAGGTCGTGAAAGGCCTGTCTGCGCTGGGTGAAGACCGCGGCGAGATAGCCTGGCCAGAGGATGGGAATGCACTTCGGGATTGCCCTGAGTGCGGCGCGACCGAAAGTGGGCGTATGCCCCTCGGCGTCGGCCACCCGGATGCCGAGGATCATCTTGCCGATGGTGGCGCCTTTGGACGAACTCTCCATGGCCGCGTAGTAGAACCAGGGCATGAGCAGCTGGAACGCACTCAGCAGTGGGACGGTTACCGGGTCCTCGTCGGTCCCCAGGAATTCGGCCGCCAGCGCGATCAAGGCACCCGCGGCGGTGAGGATCGCCAGGTCGATGGCGAAGGCGCCGATCCGCTGCAGGTGACCGGCGTAGTCTTCGGACAGGGAATAGCCGGAGATGAAGGTCACGGCCGGGCGGGCCCTCCGTCGGGCGTCCGGGCCTGGGTCCAACCTATGATCTCGTCCTGGCAGGGATACCGGGCCGCCAGTTGCTCGTTCACTTCGACGCCCAGTCCCGGACGGTCATTGGGATACATGTAGCCGCCGCGCACTTCGGGCGTGCCGGGGAAGATCTCGTAGACCAGGTCGCTGAAGCGGCACCATTCCTGGACGCCGAAATTCGGCGCCCACAGGTCGAGGTGCAGGTTGGCGGCGTGCCCCACCGGGGAGACGTCGCCCGGACCGTGCCAGGCCGTGCGGATGCCGTACATGGCGGCCATGGCCGCCACGTTGCGGGCCGGCGTGATGCCGCCCATCTGGCTGATGTGCATGCGCAGGAAGTCGATGAGCCGTCCCTCGATCAGCGGCAGCCATTCCGCGGGATTGTTGAAGAGTTCCCCCATGGCGATGGGCGTCGTCGAGGTCTGCCGCATGCGGCGGAACCATTCGTTGTCCTCGGGCGCCAGGGGGTCTTCGAGGAAGAACAGGTTGAATGGTTCGACCTGCTTCGCGAAGACGACGGCGTCGGCGGGCGTGAGCCGTTCGTGCACGTCGTGGAGCAGTTCCACCTCGTCGCCCACGGCCGCGCGTAGGTGCTCGAACATCGTCACCGTGCGGCGCATGTAGCTCCGCGGATCGAAATAGTCCCCGGCTTTCGCGCCCTCGGGCGGGGTGACCCGCGGTTTTCGGCCCCCGTATCCGCCGATCTGGCAGCGGACGTGACGGTAGTCCTGCTCCATGTACTTCAGTACGTTCTCCGCCACCTCTTCGGGCGACTTCCCGTCGGCGTGGACATAGGTGTCCGCCGCCTCCCGGCACTTGCCGCCCAGGAGCTGGTACACGGGCATGCCCGCCCGCTTGCCCTTGATGTCCCACAGGGCCATGTCCATGCCGGAGATCGCGTTGTTCAGGACCGGTCCGTTGCGCCAGTAGCCGTTCACCATGGCCGTCTGCCACAGGTCTTCGATATCCTCCACATCCTTTCCGATGAGGAAGGGCTTGATGTGGTGTTCGATAGCCGCGTGGACAGCCCGGAACCGCTGGGTGAAAGTGGCGCAGCCCAGGCCGTACAGGCCGGGTTCCGAGGTCATGATCTTCATGACAATCAGGCGCGAACCGGCGGGCTGGGTCAGGATGGTCTTCACGTCGGTGATGGTCACAGGCATGGTGGTTTCCTTCACAGGGACGCGCGGCTCGCGCCTAGAACGCGCCGCCGAAGAAGACGGCGTTCAGGAACAGGCCGTTCGTGCCGTACCAGAAGGCCCGGAAATTGGGGTTGTCGGCGAAGAGCACGACCGCGCCGGCACCCTGCCTCCGGGCGATCAGTGCGGCGGAATCCGCCAGCTCGCCCTGTCGTTTCGGCGAAATGTAGCCCGCCAGCAGCGGCGACGACGTGTACCGGGCTACCGTGGCCCCGGGCGTGGCGGAAGGTTCGAAGAAAACCTCGTGGTTGCGGAAGAGCGGTGCCAGGGCGCCGTAACCGAAAGCGAGCGGGTGGGTGGTGTCGAGCGCGGCCGCGAAGATGGCCCCGCCGATCCGCTGCGCCCCCCGCGTAGACGATACCAGCTCATAGGGGATCGCGACGGAATCGGGCCGGGCGGATCTCAGGCCTTCGTCGATCAGTTCATTGCCAATGAGCCACCGTGCGGCACTCTTCCAGGCGATGAGGACGCCGCCCTCCCGCACCCACCACCGGAGCCGGTTCACGTCCTCCGTATCCAGGTCGTAGCTGCCCATGACCATGACCAGCGTCGTGTAACGGTCCAGGTCCAGGTCGGCGAACCCATCGGCGTCGACCAGGGAAACGGGAATGCCGAATCGCTCGTTCAGCAGGTGCCAGGTCTCGCCGACCTCGTAGGCCCGGGTGCCGGGACCGGAGAGCACCGCGATCTCCGGTTTGACCAGTACCGGAGAGGTCGGGCCGCCCAGGTCGCCGCCCGTGGGCGTCAGGCCCGTATCCGTGCCGTGGACGACGACGTGGTCCTCGGCCACGATCCGGTCGATGAGCGCTCGCACCTGGGCGGTGGTTACCGTGGACGCGGCGTCGCGTTGGGCGACGGGGATGATGATCGTGCCCCGGTCGAAGGTCCGTTCCGTGCTGCCCGGGTCGCCCGGACCGCCCGGTCCACCTGCCTCGCCGGAGCCATCCGGTCCGCCTGGTCCGCCCGGTCCGCCCACCACCGCCGTAAAGGGTTGCCTGGCCAGCCGGGGCCGGAGACCCGCGTCCAGGATACGGTAGAGCGCGCGCGGCGCGAAGTAGCGGTTCCATTCCATCAGGTAGGCATAGGACCCGTGGCCGCCATTCAGCGCGCCGCCGTCGAAGGCGGCTTCGGTGATTTCCGCACCGGCCAGGTCGTCGGAGTAACTGCGCAGTTCACCGCTCGGAACGCCCATGGCCAGGGGCAGGGTCCACGCCGAGACGTCGTAGAAGAGGGAGTCCGTGAAGGTCGTGGCCTGCTCCATCGAGGCCTTGATGAGCCGCGTCTGAGGCTGGTCCAGCGGGATGATGACCGACGCGCCGGCGCGGAAGGTACGCCCGCCGGAATCCGCGGCGCCCGTGGAACCCCTAGCCTGCTCGGCTTGCTCGCTCCGACCGGCCAGCAAGGTCCGATCGGCCTGCACGGTCCGTGCGAGTTCGTAGACGCGGATGCGGTGGCGCAGCAGCATCTGCAGGAGAGCCTGCGTACGTGTCCGCGTTTCGCCGAGATCGAGGACATAGGCTTTGACGGGGTTGCGCCGCGCCATTTCGGGCGCCGAGGCGTAGAAGTCGCGCTGGTGGGCGAGCAACTCCGTCCGCAGGGCCAGGCTGCCGGCCAGGGTCGACATGGAGGTGGCGAACTGGTTGCGGATCGTGAAGGGGTAGGTCAGGACCCCGTCGTTCGTCATGCGTTCGAGCGCCCGGGACGACGCCTGCTCGAAGAGGATGCCGATGGCGCCGTTCACGTCCGGAAAGGTGGAGCCCTTGCCGTAGAAGAAGTCGTCGAACGTCTCCCGGGAGTAGTACAGCGCACCGTGGCGGTCGAGCCACTCGGCGTGGTGCTCCGCGAGCGCCGCCGTCAGTTCGAAGGTCCGCTGTGGCGTGTTCGGGTTGTTCCGGCTCGGGATGCCGGGCTGGAAGAAATAGGTGGCGTTGCTGCCCATCTCGTGGAAGTCGGTCAGCACCTGGGCGCGCCAGTGGTGGAACAGGCCCACCCGGCCCTGCGATGAAGGGTGCTGCGCCACGAGCCAGTCCCGGTTCAGGTCGAACCAGTAGTGGTTGGTCCTGCCGCCAGGCCACGGTTCCGCGTGTTCCCGGTCCTGGCCGTCCCGCGTGGCGACCCGGCCCCGGTTGGCATTGACCCAGTTGACGAAACGGTCCCGCCCGTCCGGGTTGTAGTTGGGATCCATGATGATCACGGCGCGGTCCAGCAGTTCGTCCACGGCCGGCCCGCTGCCCGCGGCCAGGTGATAGAGCACCAGCATGGCCGCCTCGGAGGTGCTGGCCTCGTTGCCGTGCACCCCGTAGCCCATGTGGACGACGACGGGCATGGTCTCGATCATGGCGTCGGAGACCTCGCCGGGCGCGTCGGACAGCCGGTGGTTGGCCAGACGGATTTCTTCCAGCCGCCCATGGTTGGCCGAAGACGTCACCACGGCGTGGTACAGATGGCGACCCTCGTAGGATGCGCCGTGGCGTCTTACCACGACGCGGTCCGAAGCGTCGGCCACCGCCCGGTAGTAGTCGGCCACCAGGTGGGACCGCGTGTGCGTTTCGCCCACCACGTGGCCGATGACCGATTCGGGAAGGGGGATGGCCGGGTCGTAGGAGGCGACGCCGGGCACACGGACCTCCATGGCGAAAGGCAGGTCCTGCGCCCGGACGGTTCCGGGGACGAGGGCGCAGATCAGGCCGAAGGCGAAGAGGCAGGCTGCGGAAAACGCGCGAGGGTGGACTCGGATCATCATCTGTTCCTGACTTGGAATTGGGCTCGGATACGATTGGTATTTTGAGGAAAACGTAAGCGCCAAGATACAGGCGCCGGGGGGCCGGATCAAGGTTTATCCAATGGGGCAACCCGGCCAGATTGGCCTTGACGCGGTCCCCTTCCTACGTGCTAATTATGATCCTGACTTCCGACGTTGTCACTACCACAACATGCAATAAGTCTGCGTTCCGGCAGGATTGATCCATACGGAGGCACCCGTGCGTATTCTCGTGATCGGCAGCGGCCTGATGGGACCCGCGGCGGCCTACAACGCCATGGTGGACGAAGAGGTGGAGTGCGTTACGGTCTGCGATCTCAGCGATGACCAGCTCGGGGCCTGCCGCGAGACGCTGCGGGACCTGCCGGGGGCGGACAAGGTGGCCTACCGCAGGCTGGACATGAACGACAGGAACGAGTCCATTGCCGTGATGGAGGATCACGCTGCGGGCGTGGCGGCCCTGCCCAGGAACGCGAGCATGACGGCTTTTCCGCTCGCGCTCGAAGCGGGCATGCCCTACATGGACCTCACCCGCCTGGACCTTGCCGGGATGCCCCAGGGGGATCTCGACGCCATGAAGTCGCGTTTTTCCAGTTCGCGGGGCTTTGTGATCCTGGGTTGCGGGCTGGAGCCGGGGCTGACCGAGATCCTGGCCCGCCGCCTGGCGGAGCAGCTCGACAGCACGGACGAACTTCACATCCAATGCGGAGGCATCCCGACGCGGCCCGAACCGCCCCTGGGGTACAAGATCGTCTTCGGCGGCAAGCGCCTGCCCCTCCGTGATTCCACGGCCCGGATGGTGCAGGACGGGCGCCTCGTGGACGTCCCCCGCTACTCCGACCCGGAACCGGTCTCCTTCAACGGCGTGGGAGACTGCGAAGCCTGGCACGAGGGGTTCTTCCCCTGGCTTCTCGAATTGGAAGTGCTGAAAGGCCTGCGCACCGGCACGCAGAAGACCGTGCGCTGGCCGGGGTACGCGCACAAGGTGACCGTGCTGCGGGAACTGGGCCTGCTGAGCGAAGACCCGGTGGACGTGGACGGCGTCAGCGTGATCCCCAAGCACGTGGTGGACGCCGTGCTCTTTCCCCGGGTGAAGATGGCCCCTGAGGACCGGGACATCACCACGTTCCGCGTCACCGCCATCGGCGAGAAGGACGGCCGACCCGCCACGCGCACGGCCGAGATGGTCGACCGGTATGACGAAGAGACGGGGTTCACCTCCATGGCGCGGACCACGGCCTTCACCGCGGCCATCGGCGCGCGGATGACGGCCCGGGGAGACCTGCCCCATCCCGGCAGGCCCTTCGTCACTCCCGAGCAGGCGATTTACGGGGACGGTTTCGATACGATGATCGACGAGCTCGACCGGATGGGCGTGCGGTTCACGATAAGCGGCAGTTGAGCGACCCGGTGCGGACCGGGCGGCCGGTCACGGGCCGGTAGCCGGTCGCGTGCCGGTAGCCGATCTCGGACCTGGCAGCCTGTCACGGCACAGGAGGAACGCGCGTGAACAGAATCGACGAAAACCAGCCTGCGGCCCCCGGGACGAAAAAGAAAAAGAAAAAGCTGAGCCAGAAGCACTACGAAAAGGAATTGGCCCGGCTGCAGGTCGAGTTGTCCAAGCTCCAGGAGTGGGTGGTCGATCATGGCAGGAAGGTGGTGGTCATCTTCGAGGGCCGCGACGCGGCCGGCAAGGGCGGCACCATCGCCCGCATCACCGCGCGGCTCAATCCCCGCGTCTGCCGCGTGGCCGCCCTGGCCAAGCCGACGGAACGCGAGCAGACCCAGTGGTATTTCCAGCGCTACGCTGCGCACCTGCCTTCGGCCGGCGAGATCGTCCTCTTCGACCGGAGCTGGTACAACCGCGCGGGCGTCGACCGGGTAATGGGGTTCTGCACGGAGGAAGAGTACCGGGAGTTCCTACGGTCCTGTCCCGAGTTCGAGCGCATGCTCGCCCGCTCCGATATCAGGCTGATCAAGTACTGGTTCTCGGTGAGCGCGAAGGAACAGGAACGGCGGTTCAGGAACCGGATCAAGGATCCCCTGAAAAGCTGGAAGTTCAGCGATATGGACCGGCAGTCCTACATGAAGTGGGACGAGTATTCGCACGCCAAGGACGAGATGATGAACTACACCGACCTCAAGCAGGCGCCCTGGTACGTCGTGCCGTCGGACAGCAAGCGCCGTGCGCGCCTGAACTGCATCACCCACCTGCTGAGCCTCTTCCCCTACGACAAGGATCCTCCTACGTCGAAAACCAGCCTGCCGGACCGCGAAACCGACGCCGGTTACGTCCGCCCTCCCATGGACGACCAGCGGTTCATCCCCGAAGTGTACTGAAGTCCCTACCTGATGATCTCGCCCAGTATGCGCCCGTCGCGGTTCGACGGCAGGGTGATCCGCAGCAGGTTGCAGATCGTCGGCGTGATATCCGCCGCGTCGACGCGGTGCCGGTAGTGGCCGGGCGCGATCCACGGGCCGTGGAACATGATCGGGATGTGCGTATCGTAGTCGTGGGGCCAACCGTGGGAGGTGCCCACCGTGGTCGACCCGTACTCGCCCAGCAGCAGGTAGAAGGGCGTGGCGATGAGCATGATGTCGCCGCTGTTCTCGGAATGGAAGCTGTGATAGACCGTCTTCGTGAGGTCTGATTCCGGCAACAGCCGCCGCTCGATTCGGTGGCGCGTATAGGCCTTCCATACGGCCGGATGGGTCACGACAGCCTCGGCCGCCGTCTCTTCCACCTCGGCCCGGCTCAGCCCGCGGCTGTCGATGGCCTCCCAGTTCAGGTACACGCCAGATTCCGCCACGTGCAGGACCCAGTCATCTTCCCCGTGCAGTCCGTCCAGGGCCTCCTCAATCAGGGCCGTCAGCGGCTCGGGACCGGCCCGTCCGGCCTCCAGGCCCCGGAGCGCCAACTGCTCCGGCAGTTCCAGTGCGCCGTGGTCGGCCGTCAGGACCAGTAGGGTGTGGTCGCGTCCGACCCGCTCGTCGAGGAAGGCGAAGAAGTCCGCCAGCTGCCGGTCCGTGCGCAGGGTGGCGTCCATGGATTCCTGGCTGAAGGGGCCGAAATCGTGGCCGATGTAGTCATTGGCGGAGAGACTGATGACCAGGACGTCCGGGATATCATCCTGCCCCAGTTCTTCCTCGATGATCGCCTGCCGGGCGAATTCAAGCTCGTAGTCGGTGGACCAGGGCGTGTGCTTGAAGGCGTTCCAGTACCGGGGTCCCGGAGCTTCCAGACCGCCTTTCGTCACGTGGGGGAAGACGATCCCGCTGTTCCGATTGTCCTCCTCGCCCTCCCGGATGTCTTTCCCCGCCCGTTCAAGGTACATTTTCTCCGGCAGCAGGCGTTCCCATTTGCGGCCGAAGGACTGGTCCGGGATTTTCCGGTCGTTGAAGCGCTTGACCCAGTCGGGCAGATCGTCCATGAAGTAGCTGCTCGACGTGATCCGGCCCAGGCCCGCTTCAAACCAGTACGGCGCGCCCAGTTTCCCGGCGGAGATCATGGCGCTGTAGTCCTTGAGCGATATCGTGATGGCCTTGCCACGGTAGCGCGTGGCCATGCGCAGTTCGTCCGCCAGAGAAGAGCCTACCAGTTCCCGCGTGGAGGCGCGTCCGGTCGCGGTGGGCCACAATCCGAGAATGTGGCTGTCCGGATCCACCAGCGACGGCCGAAACACCCCCATGGACCGGCTGTACCACGCGTTGTTGACCATCCCCGTCTTGTAGGCGTAGGTCCCGGAGGTGACCACGCTGTGGCCCGGTGAAGTGGAGGCGTGCACATGCGTGAAACGGGCGTCCTGCATCCACGCGCCGTGGTCCATGAACCGGCGGAATCCATCCTCCACGAAGAGATCGTCGAACCGTTGCAGGTAGTCGTGGCGGAACTGGTCGATGATGATCAGTACCGTGAGCCGCGGCGGGTCGATCGGCGCGGGCGCCGCTGAAGCGGGTGTAATGATCAATAGCAACGACAGGATTAACCCCGTCCTGGTGAATCCGGATATGGACATTTTCGGCCCTTTCAAAGGTCGGATGTGTTACAATAGTTTTTTTGTTACGAGGTTACGGCAGATGCTAATGACTAACTCTTTTAACACGGGTGCAGGGCGCTGTTGCCGGTTCCACGTCCCGTTCGACTCATTGGCCGTCGTCTTCATGGCCGTAGACTTCATGCCCGGGTCAGGGACGTTCAGAACGGTACGGCAGCAGGCTGATTTTAAGATAGTGTACTATCGAGCGTTGTCAACGTAGGGACGCATCCTGGAAAGGGGGCTGTAGAATCAAATGACGGAATTCATGGTGGTTACCCAGGTGATTTGCGCGGCGGGGGTCCTGTTGCTCGGAATCGTGACCTCCACGGGACGGATCACGAAGTCTCTGCGTGAGGAGATGGATAAAAAAGTCAACTCCTTACACGTAGAGATGCGGGCGGACCGGGAAGTCATTTTCGGTGAGATCAAATCGCTTCGTGAGGAGATGCACGCTGGATTCAGCACTTTACGCGAAGAGATGCGTACCGATCGGATGGCGGTCTTCGGTGAGATCAAGTCGCTACGTGAGGAGATGCACGACATGAACGGCCGGCTGGGCCGGGTAGAAGGTCACATGAGCATCTCCGCAACGAACAGTTCAAAGGAGTCGCAATGACCGTAATAACGGCAGTCTTGTTGCTCATTCAGGCGGATGCCGTTTCCCGCTGCATGATTCGGTGAAGCAGGGCGATGAGGTGATCACGAAACACTGCACCCGCATCGGGTTCGAAGGGCAGATGGCGGCAGATCCGTGGCGCGAACACCGCGGCGTACCAGCCGAATCCTTCCTGGGCGAAGTCCTGTGGCCGCGCCAGGTAGCCGACGGTCTCGTTGGCGTACCCGACAATCATGGTATGTGGATAAGGGGAGGCAGACTGGATCTGCTTTCCGTAGGTCAGAAACAACTCCAGCGGATGGGCGAGCATCACTGCATCGTTGATGCGCATCCACGAAACGCGGAACTCCAGCCGCTGCGGATGGGGGCCGTCGAGCAGGCCGAGGCGCTGCGCGCGCCAGTCCGCCTCGAAGCGCAGTTTGCGCAGGTCTGCGGGGTCCACCTCACTGCCCGAAGCCTCGAGACGGTCGCGGTTGTCGGCCAGTTCCGATTCCAGCGCCGCCCGGTCCGCCCGGTCCGGGACTTCCGTGGGCAGCGCGACCTCGAAGGTGTCGCCGTCCAGGTCCGCCTCGGGGTTCGTCGCGATGTCGTCCAGGGCGGGCAGGACATGATCGCGCAGGAGCGAACCGTTCGACTTCATCATATCCATGCCATCGCCGAATCCCCGGCAGTTGAGGTCGCCGCAACTGCCCTGGAGGAACAGCACCCGCAGGCCTTCCCGGTCCTGCTCCATCTTCCCGATGGCATCGGCCGGATAGTCGCCGCAGATTACAGTGTCGGTGCCGAGCGTAACGGGATGGGCGCCGAAATTGATCGCGGCGGCGCGCATCCGGCCGCGGGTATCGTCGATGCGCATCAGCAGCGCTTCCCCGTCGGCTTCCCCGCCCTCGTCGACCCGGTTGACCGAAAGATCCGGTACGGGTGTACGCCCGAAACCGATACGTCCGGGTGCCAGGTTCGACACGGCCTGCCCTATGGCATCGGCGAACAACGCCGGCAACCCCGCCGTGTAGTCTTCGTCCCATTTCCCCCAGGCCACGGTCTTCATGGTGGCCGGGCCGGAATGGGTATGGGTGTTGGTGATGACCACGCGGGCCGGGTCGAGGCCGTACCGGTCGCGGACGATGCGGTGGGTCTCGTCGACCAGGGAGCGGTCTGTCCACACCAGGTCGTTCGATACCCATACGAAGATCCGGTCCCCGTCCGACAGGGCCAGGGCCGTGCAATGAAGGTCCTGGTGCACCGCGGTGGCCCGGCGCTCGAGGTAGGGACCGTATCCGCAGAGTTCGATCCCTACGGGCGGCGTGATGACGGTTCGGCCGGTGCCGAATAGTAGCTGGGCCATGGTCGAAATTCAGTCGGTTCAGTCCTGGAAGCGCACGGTCTTCCCCGTCTTCACCGATTCGGCCTCTCCGTGGCAGATCCGCAGGGCGTCGCGGGCCGCGCCGGCCGAGACCAGGTCGGGCTCCGTGCCGTTTTCCAGGGCGTCGACGGCGTATCCCAACTGGGCTTCGAAGGCCTCGGGAAAGTCGATCTCCGGTTCGGTTCGGCCGCCGTCGGGCGTGTAGAGCGTGACCGGCCGTTCGGAGAGCACGTTGTACCAGAGCGTGCCTTCCTCGAAATAGGCGTCGTAACCGTGTTCGAAGGCGGCCGAACTGATGGCCCCGCACTGGGACGACACGGTGATGTCGCGGTCGTCGTACCCGTACTGCGTGTTCAGGTAGAGCACGTAGCCGTTCGGACTCGTCTTGCCGTCGGCGTGCACGCTGTCCGGCATGCCGAAGAGGTAACGCAGGTAATCGGTGTCGTGGATGTGCAGGTCGATGCCCGCCGCGCCCGTGCGCTCGTAGTCTCCGAACCAGTTGCCTTCTCCCCAGAGAGGCTTGGAGATGACGCGCTTGAGGTGCAGGCCCAGCAGGCGGCCGTAGCGACCGTCGTCGATGGCGGCCTTGAGAAAGGCGAATTCGGGAAAGAACTTCAGCACGTGGGCGACCATCAGGGTCTTGCCGGCTTCCCCCGCCCGGGCGATCATGCGGTCCGCCTCGTCCAGACCGAGGGCGATGGGCTTCTCGATGAGGACGTGCTTGCCGGCGTCCAGCGCGCGCAGGACGACGTCGTGGTGCAGGGCCGTGGGCAGGCACACGTCGACCAGGTCGATATCCGGGTCGCCCAGCACTTCGTCGATATCGGTGCAGGTACGAATCCCGGTAAGGTCCTGCACGCCGCCGCCGCCCCCGAAGTTGCCCTGGATATGCCGCCAGTCGCCGCTCAGTTTCCGTTCGTCACGGGTGCAGATGGCCCCCACCTCCGCGTTGGCCAGATGCTTGATCGCCATGAAGTGGGTCGTCCCCATGAAACCGATGCCCAGGATGCCGATGCGTATCAATTTACTACCTCCTCTGCTTCGCGCGCTCAGTCCGCTTCCGGTGCCGAGTCCGCGGACGGAACTTCAGTCCGCCGCGGACGGTGTGAACAACTGCTGGCCGTACTTCCGGTATCCGCCGATGATGGCCTGGGCATCCGGCGAGATTACGTAGTCGATGAGCGCGCGCGCCTGCCTGTACTTGACGTGGGGCCAGCGATCGGGGTTGACGGCGATGATGCTGTAGGGGTTGTGCAGCGGGGGATCGTACTCCACCAGGACCCGCAGGTTAACCGTTTCCCGCAGGGCCAGGTAGGTGCCCCGGTCGATCAGCACGTAACCCCGCTTCTCGTCCGCCATCCGCAGCGTGGCCGCCATGCCCTGGCCCACTTCCACGTACCAGTCCCCCGCGGGCTCGATCCCGGCAAGGTCCCAGATCGCCCGTTCCTTCAGGTGGGTACCGGACAGGTCGCCCCGCGAGAAGAACAACGCTTCCCGCCGCGCGATGGTGGCGAAGGCGTCGGCGACCCGTTCCGTTCCGCCGATCTCCGCCTGGTCGTCGGCCGGACCGACGACGACGAAATCGTTGTACATGACGCCCCGGCGATCCACCCCGAAGCCGGCGGCCACGAAGGCCTCCTCCAGCTCCGGTGCGTGTACGAGGACCGCGTCCACGTCCCCGTTTTCAGCCAGCTTCAGGGCCTTGCCCGTACCCACGGCAATGACGTCCACCCGGATCCCACCCGCCTGCTTTTCCTCGAAAGGCGGAAGGAGGATGTCCAGCAGTCCGGAGTCGTCGGTGCTGGTCGTCGTTGCGAGCTTGAGGCGCGGCTGCGCCTGCGCGGCGTTCGCAAAGACCGCGAAGATCGCGACGAAAAGCAGCAGGAGCGAAAGGAGTCCGAAACGCATGCTGTGGACCGTCTGTGGGCGGGATACGCCGTGTGGGCCTTCCACCGGGCGAGGTCGCCTGCGGGGCGAGGCCGACCGTCAGTTCAACAGGAAACTCAACATGAAGCGCAGTCGGGTACGCCACGCGTTGTTGGCCGCGGGAGAGACGAGTGTTTCGGGGGAATCGTACTTGCGGGTGTACAGCGCGATGTCGACTCTAAACCGTTCGATGACATGGTGACCGAACAGGAGTCCGACGCCCTTCGTGTTGGTCTGGGAGTAGTCGATATTGCTGAACGGGGCAAGGGTGGCGTCCTGCTGCATGAGAAAGGCATGGATCCCGCCCCGCGTGCCGCCGACCCGCGCCGTGCTGCCGTAGGTAATCATGCCGGTGACGCCCTGGCGCATGTCGTCGGCCCCGGTATTGAACACGTAATCGGCGCTTACGGACAGCGGACGGCCGTTCACCGATCGGGTATACTGACCGCTGAGGTTGATCATGCGGAACTCGGACAGGTAACCGTCCCCGTACCGGTTCGCCCGGTTGGAATTCGGCGCCACGATCAGCGGCGGGGATCTCAGGTTCTGCGCGACGAAGATTGAATCCGCGCCGGACACGGTATAGATGGCGGCGGCCAGCGTCTGCGAGCTTCCCGGCTGGGTGAAGCGGGCCACCAACTGTCCGCCCAGGAAATAGGTGCGGTCGAGGTCCTTTACCGGCGAGGCCAACTGGTTGACCATGAACTGGCCGAAGTTCATGCCGAAGGACGATGTTCCGTCCTCGCTGTCGATCACGATCTGCTGGGCGAAGCCCTCAGGCGAGAGGTCGTTGTCCAGCACCACCTGCGTCGGCCGGAAGAAAGGCAGGGGGAACTTGCCCGCGATGAGGGCCAGCGAGGGGTTCGGACGCACCGTGACGTACGCCCATGAAACGTGGGGGTGCTCGTTTACCAGAAAGTCGCCGTAGGACATCCATTCCGAGGTGACGATGGCGTTGGGGTTCCCCGTCTTGATACGGCCGGCCACGTCGATCCGGTCGGTGAGGCGGAACGTGCCGTTGAGAAAGAAACCGTACATGAACCGGTTCACCGCGCGGCTGCCGTCCTGGTAGTCGCCCTGCAGCCGCGTCCTGATCATCCCGTTCCAGGAGAATCGGTCTTCTTCCTGCCCGGCGTCCTGCCCGGCGGCGGGAAGGACGTACGTCAGGACGGAGAGTGTAAGGACGCACAAAAGGGCGCATCTGGTCCACATGGGCTCAATCCCTCCAGTGTATCGGTTCTCCCGGGCTTCGCGAAAGTGAGCCGGATTCGCCGGAATACGCCGGATTCGCCGGAATACGCCGGATTCGCTGGCTGGCGATCCAGTAATCGATGGCGGGTCTTGAAAAAGGGATAGTATGGGCGGGTTGGTTTGGTGTCAAGATATATTGAACCGGCTGCAATAGGCGTCCCAGGGAACGTATTTGTAAGGAATATGTTAGAATGAAGTCGGTGGTTCGGATGTATCCAGATTGTATACACGAATCCGCCCGGTACCGTATCCCGGTATCGTGTCCCGATTCCGTGACTTTAAGGGTTGTCAGGACACCCCCGGGCGCGTATATTCGACATCGTAATCGAACCGGGTCATCCGCACATGCGGGACGTACATGCGGGACGTACATGCGGGTGCACCGGATTCGACCGCCGCCGCGTCGCGGCCGCGTCCACACACACAGGGAGCACATTCATGTTGAACCGTAACAAGGAGACGGCCGATTCCGGCCTCTCGCGCCGCCGTTTTCTGTCGGGAGCGCTTGCGGGCGGCCTTGCCGGCGCCGCGATGACGCTGACCGATCGTCTGGCCCTGGCCCAGACCATGGCCAAGGGCGGCCTGACCGCCAAGGACATCCACGGGATCGGCGTCGAACCGGGTTTCGTCCGCATGGCGCTGAATGAGAACCCCATCGGACCGTCTCCGCGGGCGTTGGAGGCCATCGCCGAAAACATGTTCAAGATCAACCGGTATTCTTTTGGCGGCGGTGACATTTACAGCGCGCTGGCCGAGTTCGACGGCATTGAACTGCCGCCCCCTCGCGAGATGCCGTCCGGCATGGGCGGCGGATTCAGGCGCCGTCGCCAGACGCCCTTTTTCATTACTGCGGGATCCGGGGCGCTGCTTACCCAGATCGCGCTGGCCTATCTGAGCAAGGGCGGTACCGAGGTCATCGAGGCCGACATGGGGTACGGCGACGTGGCGGGCGAAGCCGAGGACTACCTGGAGGCGGGCATTGACGTCAACATCATCCGCACCCCCATGAAGAACCACAAGCACGACCTGGACGCCATGCTCGCGGCCATCACGCCGAAGACGTCCGTGGTGGTCATCACCAATCCGAACAACCCGACCGGCACGCTGCTCTCCTTCGAGGAGCAGGAGAAGTTCGTGAACGCCGTGCCTTCGAACGTGCTCGTGGTGATCGACGAAGCGTATATCCACTTCGTGAGGGACCCGGCCTACCGGACCGCGGTGTCGTTGGCTACAAGTCACGACAACGTGATCGTCACCCGGACTTTTTCCAAGGTCTTCGGCATGCCCGGCATGCGCCTCGGGTACGGGATCTGCAGCCAGGCCATCCAGCAGAAGCTCGGATTCTACAGCACGGGCCGGGCCAACGCCCTGGCCTACGCCGCAGGCGAGGCGTCCCTCAAGGACCGGAATCACTACAACCGATCCCGGGCGGTCGTCCAGCACTTCCGGGACCGGCTGGAGGACGAATTCACGAAGATGGGGCTGGAGTACATCCCGTCCGAAAGCAATTTCATGATGGTCGACCTGGGCAAGCCGTCGATGAACATCATGCGGGAGATGTTCCGCAAAGGCGTCATGGTGACGAACCGGCGCCGGCAGCAGATGCCCACGTGGATCCGCGTATCCTCCGGCGACGAGCGGGAAACGGAAGTCTTCCTCAACGTGCTGAAAGAAGCTTTAGGCAAGACCAGCTAGCAGCACGGGGCCGCCCATGTCGCTCATACGCCTGCCCCTGATCGTTACCTGGGGCCTGGTCGTCCTGTGGTTCCTGCTGGACGTCACGAACCTCGCCGCGGGCGGCCCCTTCAATATCAACTGGACCATTCCGGCCGCCTCCGCCTGGCTTGCGGTCATCTGTCTCCGCGCGGGCCGGGGTTACGGCGGGTTTCTCTCCGCGGCACTGCTTTATACTGCGGGCGTCCGCCTGCTGATCATCCTGCTGGCGATAGTGGGCAAGGCGGCGGGGCTCGATGGCGAGTACTTCACCTGGGGCCGCAACGTCCTCTTCGGCCTGGTCATTCCCCACGTCTTCCTGTGGCCGGTCGTCACCTTCATCGCGGGCACGTTGATCTGGCCGGTCATGGCCCTGGCCATGCGCCGGAGACAGGTTTCCTATCGAGGCGCTGCCATGGGCGTCGTGGTCATCCTTCTGATCGTCTTCATCGCCCTGCCTTACCTCATTTCGCACCTGTACACCGGCGGCGTGGGTCCCCGGCGCACGGCGCGGGACACCCCCGCAGACCACGGACTGGCCTACGAGGACGTGACGCTGACCACGTCCGACGGCCTGAATCTGGCCGCCTGGTACCTCCCGAACGACGCCGCCCGGGGCACGGTCATCTACTGCCACGGCCACACCAACCATCGTGGCCAGATGCTCGAACAGGCCGCCTTTCTGCACGAAAACGGGTTCAGCGGGCTGCTGATAGACTTCCGCCGCCACGGCGACAGCGAAGGCGATCTGACCACATTCGGCTATTATGAATGGCGCGACGTGCAGGCGGCCGTAAGTTACGCGGTCGACGAGCAGGGCGAGGGGGGACCGGTCATCCTGTGGGGCATTTCCATGGGCGCCGCCACCGCGCTGCTCGCGGCGTCTGAGATATCCGGGGTCGACGCCGTCATCGCCGAAAGCAGTTTCTACGCCGCCTCCGAAACGCTGCGAAGCGACCTGAACCGGATGTTCGGTCTGCCCACAGTGCCCTTCGGGTTTCTGACGAGTACGATTACGGAACTCCGCGTGGGCATCAAGATCGATGATCTGGACATCGGACGCGCGGTGTCCGGGCTGGATGGCATGCCCGTGCTCCTGGTGGGCGGATCGGCGGACCGACGCATGCCGCTTTCGAACAACGAGCGGCTGTTCGAGCAGATATCCGGTGCCGGCAAGGAGATCTACGTGGCCGAAGGCGCGACCCACGGCGACATCTGGGAAATGGACCGGGAGGCGTATGCGGAGAAAGTGCTGGCCTTCCTGGAGAAGTCGGGGTTTACCGATGACCTGGAATCGCCGGCCGGAGGCGGGTTTACCGATGACCTGGACTCGCCGGCCGGAGGCGGGGATTCCGATGGATCCCGCTAGCGTACGCAAAGGGGTACTGGTGTGAAAGATCCCGTGTTTCAATCCCTGTCGACCTACCAGGAGTATCCGCCTGAAGAGATGAACCAGCGGGCCGAGGCGTTCTACCGGGAGCTGCGCCGGCGGAGAACGGTCCGCGATTTCTCGGACCGGCCCGTGCCGAAGTCGATCATCGATCACTGTCTCCTCGCGGCCGGTACGGCGCCCAGCGGCGCCAACATGCAACCGTGGCATTTCGCCGCGGTGTCCGACCCGGAGATCAAGGCGAAGATCCGGGTCGCCGCCGAGCAGGAGGAACAGCAGTTCTACCGCGAGAAAGCTCCACAGGAATGGCTCGACGCCCTGGCGCCGCTGGGCACCGACGAACACAAGCCCTTCCTGGAGACTGCGCCGTGGCTGATCGCGATCTTCGTGCAGCGCCACGGCGTGCTGCCAGACGGCCGGAGCGTCAAGCACTACTACGCCGTGGAATCGGTGGGTATCGCCACGGGCATGCTGATCGCGGCGGTGCACCAGGCCGGCCTGGCGTCGCTTACCCATACGCCGAGTCCCATGAATTTCCTGAACCGCTTGCTGGACAGGCCGGCCAACGAACGGCCCTTCCTGCTCCTGGTCGTCGGCTACCCGGCGGAAGACGCGGAAGTGCCGGTGATTACGAAGAAGCCGCTGGAAGACATCGCCACGTTTATTTGAAGCGCGATCGGCGGGATCAGCGCGTCCGGGCGAAACCAGTAGAGACCGGCCTCCAGGCGCGTCCGGGCGAAACCAGATAGGACCAAACAGGACATTAGTTAAAGGAGAATCAATGCGCGGGTCGATCGTACCGGTGGTTACACCCTTCAAGAACGGGTCGCTGGACCTGGACGGCATGGCCGACCTGGTCGAATGGCAGATCAGCAGCGGGTCCCACGGTGTGTCGGTGCAGGGGACGTCGGGCGAACCGGGTTCGTTGTCCCTCGAAGAGCGAAAGGAAGTGATCCGCGCGGCGGCCACGGTGGTGGACGGCAGGGTGCCCTTCGTGCCGGGCAGCGCGTCCACCAACCACGAGGAATCCATCGAGCTCTCCCGCTTCGCCCAGGAGAACGGCGCAGACGCCCTGCTATTCATTGCGCCGTACTACAGCCGGCCGGGCCAGGAAGGGATCTTCCGCCATTTCGACGCACTCAGCAAATGCGTGGACCTGCCGGTCATCCTGTACAACATCCCCGGGCGCACGGCCGTCAACATAGAGATCGATACCGTGGCGCGGCTGAAAGAAGCCAACGATAACGTCATCGGCGTCAAGGAGTCGAACAAGGATTTCGAGCACATCAACCGGCTCCTGCACCGCATGGGCCGGGACTTCCTCGTGTACTCGGGGATCGAACTGCTCTGCTATCCCATTCTGGCCATCGGCGGGGCGGGATTCGTGAGCGCTACGGGCAACCTGATGCCCGCGGAAGTGGCGCGGCTGTACGACCTGGTCCAGGAGGGCAAGTGGCTGGAAGCGCGCGAACTCCATTACCACATGATGACCCTCAACGACGCCGTGTTCATGGAGATAAATCCCGTGCCGGTCAAGACGGCCCTGGGCATGATGGGCAAGATCAGTCCCGAGGTCAGGCTGCCCCTGGCCCCGCTGTCGGAACCGAACCGCGAGAAGCTGCGCGGGATCCTGGCGGACTACGGACTGATCGGCTAGCCGGTCAAAGCCGCTGCCGGTCGTGGCCGCTTGCCGGCCGGTCACTTATATGTCGAATACACCCTACCGACTGCACTACAACGAGAACCCGCTCGGTCCGTCCCCGTTGGTGATGGACCGGATCAGGGCTCACCTGGCCGGACTCAGCCTCTATCCGCCCAGGGACGATGAAGCGCTGAGAAACCGCCTCGCCGAGTTCTACGGCAGGGGCGTGACGCCGTCCCACCTTTTCTCGACCTACAGCGGTTCCGAAGCCCTGGACCTCATCGCCCGGGTATTCCTGGCGCCCGGCGACGAGGCCATCGTGTGCGGACCCACGTTTCACGTATACGAACGGACCGCCGCGTGGCAGGGCGCGAAGGCCGTCGACGTGCCACTGGACGGCGATGATTTCAGTGTCCGGGTGGACGCGGTCATGGAGGCGGTGACGGCCCGGACGCGCCTGGTCTACCTGGGCAATCCCAATAATCCGACGGGCTCCATCGTTACCCGGGACGACATGGACCGGCTCTACCGGGGCCTGCCCGGTGACGTGACCCTGGTTTCCGACGAGGTGTACCACCAGTTCGTGACCCATCCGGACTATCCGGATTCGCCCGGAGATGCCGTGGCCGGGCGCAACGTGATCGTCCTCCACTCTTTTTCGAAGGTCTACGGGCTGGCCGGCCTGCGCGTCGGCGTGGTCATTACCCGTCCCGACATCGTCGAACGACTGGCGGGACTTCGCCGGACCTTTCACCTGGGTTCGCTCGAGATGGAGGCGGCCGTCGCGGCCATTGAGGACCAGGACCACGTCACGCAATCCGTGGCGCTGGCGGAGCGGGGCAAGAAAACGCTCTACGCGGCCTTCGACCGGCTGGGCGTCGCCTGCTGGCCGAGCGAAGGCAACTTCGTGCTTTTCCGGACGCCGGTCCCCGCCGACGAGCTCACGGCGCGCATGGCCGAACGGGGCATACTCGTGGGATCGGGCAGCCGATTTGGCCTGACGCACTGCATCCGGGTCAGCGTCGGGCTTCCAGAGGCGAACGCGGCCTTCATATCGGCGCTGGAGGGCATCCTGGCCGACCACAGGCGGCCCGTGGCGGCCGAAGGGCGCTGACTTTCGGCCGGTCATCGCCGACGTCAGCATTCGTCGTACAGTAAACCAGGATTCCGATTGAAGGGAAACGCATGTCGCAAACCGCATTGATCGAACGGGCCGAACGGGTTTTCGTGGGCGGAGGGAACGGGGAGTTCCGCCTGCCGCCCGAAGCCAACCTGGTGGTGACCCACGGTGAGGGCGCGGTCATATACGATACGGCCGGCCGGTCTTACATCGACTTTCTCCTGGGGTCCGGCCCGATGATCCTCGGACATGCCCATCCCGATGTGGTGGAGGCGGTGACCCGCCAGGTCTCCCGCGGGACGACCTTCATGGCCCTCAACGAACCGGCGATCGCGCTGGCCGAACGGGTGGCCGACGCCTCGCCCTGCGGGGAGAAGGTCCGACTGGTGATCACCGGGTCCGAATCGATGCAGTTCGCCCTGCGGGCGGCCCGGGCCTTCACGGGCCGCGACCGTTGCCTGCGCTTCGAGGGGGGCTGGCACGGCGTGAGCGATGCGGCGCTGCACGGGGCGCGGACTTTGCATCCCGGCGCCTACCCCGGCACGTTGCCGGACGGCGGCGGCATTCCCCGGAGCTGGTCGGCGGACATGCTCGCCGTGCCCTTCAACGACGTGGAACGGGCCACCGAGGTCGTTGAGCGTCACCACAGTGAACTCGCCGCGATCGTCATCGAGCCCCTCCAGCGGTGCATCCTGCCCCGGCCGGGGTTTTTCGAGGCGATGCGGGCACTGTGCGACCGGCACGGCATCGTCCTCATCTTCGACGAGATCGTCACGGGTTTCCGCATGGCCCGGGGCGGGGCGCAGGAACGCTACGGCGTGACCGCCGACCTGGCGACTTACGGAAAGACGATCAGCGGCGGCTATCCCCTGGCCGCCATGTGCGGACGGGCCGACGTGATGGACGTCATGAACGGCTGGCGCCCGGCGGACGATCCGAAACGGGTCATCGCCTCCGGCACCTTCAACGGCTATCCCGTGGGCGCCGTGGCCGGGCTGGCCACCCTCGACGTGCTGGAACGGCCCGGGACCTATGAGCGGCTCTTCGCCATGGGCGACCGCATCACCCGGGAGATCACGGCCATGGGCAAGCGGCTTTCGATCCCCCTGCTCGTCGGCGGCGAAGGCCCCGTGCTCCAGGTGTTGTTCACTGACGAAAGGGAGATCGTCGACTACGGTTCCATGTTCCGCGCCGACAAGCAGAAGGCCTTTGTCTTCGGCGTCGAGTTGATCAAGCGGGGGCTTTTCGTAAGTCCCTATGAGAAGATCTACCTGTCCCTCGTGCACACGGACGGCCACATCGACCGGCTTCTCGAGTCGGTGGAAGAAGTGCTGCGGGACGTGATCGCGAAAATGGAATGAACAGAATGGACTGAACGGAAGGAGCAAAGCCATGAAAAACGTTCTCCTCCTGGGCGCATCCGGCAATATCGCGCCGTTCATCATCCCCGGCCTGGAACAACACTACAACCTGCGCCTGGCCGATATCCGCCCCCATCCCGGCGGAAAGCCCACCATCAACGTGGACATGGGCGACTACGGGCAGGTGCTTGAAGCCGCCCGCGGCATGGACGCGATCATGAACTGGACCGTGGTCCGGCAGGACCCGGTGGCGAGTTTCGCCGTATCGACCCGGGGCGCCTGGCACGTGATGAAGGCGGCGGCGGAACTCGGTATCGGGAAGGTCCTGCACACGGGTCCGGAGATCATCATTCCCGGCTACCTCCACGACCACGATATCGGCGACGTGCCCCAGGCGCCGGGCACGGCCTACTACATGCTGACCAAGCACCTGGCCATGGAGATCTGCAAGATCTACGCCCGCAAGTACCGGATACACACCGTATGCTACCAGTTCAACGGACTGGGCCCCATGCCCGAAGAAACGGTCAGGAACACCGACCATCCGCCCTTCACCATCGTCTACGACGACCTGGTGGAGGCCTGCCGGCTGGCCCTGGAAATCGAGAAGGTGCCGGACTACTTTCAGGCTTTCAACATGGGCAGCTACCTGCAGCAGGGCAAGTACACCATCGACAAGGCCCGTCGCATACTCGGCTACGAACCCCGGACCAACCCCCAGCAGTTCTACCAGAGGCCGGTGGCGAATCCGTGAAGGTCACGCGGTTCGAGGTTCCTGTTCCAATATCTGAACGGAGGTAGCACGCGTCATGTCGGAGAAAAACAGGTTCCCGGGCATTGCCGCGATGCTGTGCGCGCTCGTGGCCTTCGGATGCGCATCGGAGCCGGATCCGTCAGCGTCGACCGCGAATCCCGAAGGCAGCCAGGGTGACGCCATGGCCTCGGCGGGAGGTCAAGTTGCCGCCGTGGCCGCCGCTGATTCGGCCACCACAGCCGCCCCAACAGCTTCTGTCGCAGATTCGGCCTGGACACCTTCGCGGCCCCGCTCCGTCGGTGAGCGCCAGCGGGAACGGGCACGCATGGTCGAGGTGGTCCTGGACAAATCACCCATGGTCACGGACGGGGCCGTAATCCGGGCCATGATGGACGCGCCCCGCCACGTGTTCGTCCACGAACAGACGCGTCGCATCGCCTACGACGATACGCCCCTGCCCATCGGGCTCGGGCAGACCATCTCCCAGCCCTATATCGTGGCGTACATGACCGAGTTACTCGAAATCGGTCCGGCTTCGAAGGTACTGGAGATCGGAACCGGTTCGGGCTACCAGGCCGCCGTGCTTGCCCACATTACGCCCCAGGTGTATACGATGGAGATCATCGAACCCCTGCTGGACCGGGCCCGCGGGCTGCTCGCCGAGGAAGGGTATGACGCCGTTCAGACGCGCCACGGCGACGGTTACTACGGCTGGCCGGAGGCGGGACCCTTCGACGCCATCATCGTCACCTGCGCGGCCGGACATCTGCCGCCGCTCCTGTGGTCCCAGCTCAAGCCGGGCGGGCGGATCGTCATTCCCATCGGTGAGATGACGGGTGTGCAGCGGCTCGTCGTGGTCCGCAAGACGGCGGACGGAGAGCGCACCTCCCGCACCGTGATGCCCGTCCGCTTCGTTCCCATGACCGGCCGGGTCGAACAGTGACGTCGCGAAGCGAAAACGTGGATACGCCCGGGGGTTTTCCGGCGGGTTATCTCGTACGGGCGGCCGGCCTGGTTTCCTGCGGCGTCATCGCCTTCGAAATCGGGCTCATACGCGTCCTGCAGTACGCGAGCTGGTACCATTTCGCCTTCCTCGTCATCACCATCGCGCTTCTCGGCTTCGGCATGAGCGGCGCGATCCTGTCGCTGTGGCGCGGTTACCTCCTGCGGCACCGGCATACGGCCCTTCCGGTACTGGCAGTGCTCACGGCGATCTCCATTCCCCTTATGCTTCAGGCCGCGCAGTTCCTGCCCGTGAGCGGCCGTTTCCTGCCCGGCCTGGTCGCCGGGCAGCTGGCCTGGTGGGCGGGATACTGGGCCCTGCTGACCGTCCCCTTCGCCCTGGGCGCCACCGCCATCGGACTGGCGCTGATGTCCGCCGGGGAACGGCTGACCGCGGTCTATGCGTCGAACCTCATCGGCAGCGCGTCCGGCGCGGTTGGCGTGACCATCGCCATGCACTTCGTGGAACCCGCATGGCTGGGCTGCGTGACCGGGGCCGTGGTCCTGACCGCGGCCTACCGCGGCGACCGGCGGGCGTTAAGCGCCGGACTGGTTACCGCGAGCGTGCTGGCCGTGCTGGCCGTGCTGACCGTGCTGACCGGTGCACTGCTGGCGTTGCTTTATCCACCTTTCATCCGCGTTGATGGCGACAAGTACCTGGCCTACGTGGACCGCCTCGAAACGGACGGGCAGGCCGAGCGACTGGCCCGCGCCGTCGGTCCGTCGGGGGTCGTGGAGGCCTTCGGCAGCGATGCCTTTCACGACATGGCCTTCATGACCGACGATCGCGTGCCGCCGTCCATGGCGTCGATCGTCGTGGACGGTCACCGCGCCGGTTCCCTGTTGCACATCGACCGGCCGGAACAGGCGGAAGCGCTGGAAGGCACGCTCATGGCCCTGCCCTATGGCCTGGTCCCATCCAGTCCCAAGGTACTGCTGCTGGACGAGGTCGGCGGCGGCAACATCTGGCTGGCCAGGCGGCACGGCGCGGCCGCGGTCGACGTCGTGCAATCGAACCGGGTGCTGACGGGCCTCCTGGCCGGCCCCCTGAAGGACGAAGGCGGCATGGTGTTCGACCTGCCGGGCGTCGCGCTTCATCCAGTGGAACCCCGGGCCTTCCTCGAAGGGACGCGGGGTTCCTTCGACCTCATCCAGCTGGCGGGCATGGAGTCCTGGTCGGCGGCCGCGGGCGGCCTCGAAGGGCTGAACCAGGATCATCTCATGACGGTGGAGGGCTTGGCGGCCGCCCTGCGGCGGCTGTCGCCGGACGGCATCCTCCACGTGTCCCGCGGGATACAGTTGCCGCCCCGGGACAACGCGAAGATAGCGGCGACGGTCATTGACGCCCTCGAACAGTCGGGGATCGCCCGGCCTGCCCGTTCCGCCCGGTCCGCCCAGCCTGCCCGGTCGACTGAACCCGACGTTCCCGACCGGTCGGTCCGTACGGCTTGGCCCGGCCATCCGGCACACCCCGGCGCGCACATCGCCGTGGTCCGGGATTTCCTGGGCGTCTGCACCATGGTCCGGCCAAGGCCCTGGCGGGAAGTGGAGATCCGCCGGCTGCGGGACCTGGCCGCGGAGCGGAACCTGACCCTGGTATACTTCGAGGGGATAACGGCCGGCGAAATGAACCGACCCGACGAACTCCCCGGACCACCAGGGGAAGACGGTGACTACCTGCATCACGTGATGCGCAGTCTGTTGTCCGGGGACCCGGACGAAACCGCCCTGTTCTTCGACGAATGGCCCTTCGAAATCCGGCCGGCCACCGACGACCGCCCCTTCTTCGGTAATTTCGGAAAGCTCGGCGCCCTGCCCGATTTCCGGCGGGCCTATGGCGCGGGCTGGCTGCTTCGGTCGGAACTGGCCTTTCTCTTCGTCCTCTCCACCGCCGTCATCGTAACGTGCGCGGGCCTGGTACTGACACTCCTGCCCTTCGTTTTCCGCGCCGACATCCGACGGGCGTCCGGACGGTCGATCGCCGCGCTATACTTTCTGGCCATCGGGCTGGCCTACCTGGTGCTGGAAATCGCCTTTCTGTCGGGCATCCAGCGCCTGCTGGGCGATCCCGTGATCGGCGGTGCGGCCACCGTGGGAGGCTTTCTGCTCTGCTCGGGCCTGGGCAGCCTGGCGGCGAATCGCATCGCCGCGTCGCCCGGCGTTTCGCTGGCCCGGCTGGCCATGATGCCGGCGGTCCTGGCCATACCCGTTTTCACGGGCCTGATCCTCCTTGCGCTGTACGGAGGTGCCTGGCCGCTGGGCATCCGTCTCGCCGCGGTACTCGTCCTCATCGCACCCCTGGCTTTTGCCATGGGGCTGCCCTTCCCGCTGGGGCTGCGATGGTTCGGGACGCGGTCCGCCGCGCTGGTGCCCTGGGCCTGGGGCGTGAACGGCTGCGCTTCCGTCCTGGCCTCGCCGCTGGCCATGATCATCGCCATGCAGTGGGGATTCGTGCTCGCGGTAACATTGGCGGCGGCCTGCTATGTCGTCGCGGCCTGCGCGGCGGTGTGGAGCGCCGGGCGGCGTTGAACGGCCCGGCCTTGCTTAGATTCTTAATCTTGTTGTTAGCTGACTGAATCATTCAGTGGGAATCCTGCAAACACCCTAGGGAGACAGAACCTTCCATGCAAAGAACCGAGGACGGCGGCTGCCGGTTTTCCGCGACGGACCTGGTCAACTACCTGGGCTGCCGCCACGCGACCTATCTCGATATACGAAGCCTTGAGGAAGATCTCGAGAAGGCGGAGGCCGATGATACGATGCGGTTGTTGCAGCGCAAGGGCCTGGAACACGAGAAAGCCTACCTGGAATGGCTGCGGAGCGAAGGCCGGGACATTGCCGAAATAGATCGTGACGGATCGCTTCAGGACCGGGCGGCCGCGACCCGGTCGGCCATGGAAGCCGGTGTGGACGTCATCTTCCAGGCGGTGCTTCACCGGGATCCCTGGCGCGGCGACGCCGATTTCCTGGTCCGTTGTCCCCGGCCTTCCGCGCTCGGAGACTACAGCTACGAGGTACTGGATACCAAGCTCGCAAAGAAGGCAGCGCCCAGCTACCTCATCCAACTCTGCGTGTATTCCGACCTGCTGGAAGGGCTGCAGGAACGGCGGGCCGAGTTCATGTACCTGCTGCTTGGAGACGGGACGGAACAGCGTTACAGAGTGGATGATTTCTTTTTCTACTATGCCCTGGCGCGCCGGCGCTTCGAGGCGTGGATCGCCGGGCCTCCCGCCGATACGAACCCCGATCCCTGCGCGCATTGCACGTACTGCCACTGGCGCGACCTCTGCGCCCTTCGCTGGGAAGAAGGCGATCACCTGTCCCTGGTGGCCAATATCCGCAAGACCCAGATCGCCGCACTGAGAAACGCCGGCATCAACACGTTGTCCGATCTGGCCCGCCTGGATGCCGACCGGCAGATTGCCGACACGAGTCAGGAGGGTCTCGCACGGCTTCGTGCCCAGGCCGCATTGCAGTACGAAAAGGCGAAGACGGGAAAGGACGCGTGGGAACAGCTCGACTTCGACGAAGGGAAGGGCCTGTCGAGGCTGCCAAAGCCGGACCGGGGTGACCTGTTCTTCGACATGGAAGGCGATCCGCTGTATCCCAACGGTCTGGAATATCTCTTCGGTGTGGTCGCCGTGACGAATGGCCGGCCGGTATTCAAGGACTTCTGGGCCCATGACCACGTGGAAGAGAAGCAGGCCTTCGAGGATTACATGGCCTTTCTGGACGTGCACCTGCAGCGGTATCCCTCGGCCTATATCTACCACTACAACCACTACGAGACCACGGCCCTGAAACGGCTGGCGGGCCGCTACGGGACCTGCGAGGAACAACTCGACAACCTGCTGCGGCGGAATCGGTTCGTCGACCTCTATCTGGTCGTGCGGGAGAGCATCCGGACCTCCGAGCCGCGTTACTCGCTGAAGAACCTCGAGACCTTCTACATGCAGCGCAGCGGAGAGGTGGCGACGGCCGCGGAGAGCGTCGTCGTATACAACCGCTGGCAGGAGACCGGCGAGGACGATCTCCTGCGACAAATCGCCGAGTACAACGAAGCAGACTGCGTATCTACGTGGAATCTGCGCGACTGGCTGGTGTCGCTCCGTCCGGTCCACACGTCCTGGTTCGCCGGGCACGAAATCGGCGGGCGCGAAAGCGGCGGAGACGACAGCAGCGGGGAGTCCGCTGCAGGAACGCATGAGACGTCCGCGCGCAAGGAATGGGAGATCGAGTACGAGGAATACCAGCGCAGGTTGAGAGTCTTTGAGGATGACCCACCGGAAGACGGCAGGCGGGTCGCGGACCTGCTGGAATTCCACAATCGTGAGGCCAAGCCCGAATGGTGGGCCGCCTTTGAACGCCAAAACAAGACGATGGACGAACTGATTGAGGACGTGGAGTGTCTGGGAGGATTGGAAAAGTCGGGGGAGCAGCCAGTGCAGGACAAAAGATCGATGGTATACACATTTCGGTTCCCGCCCCAGGACTTCAAGCTCAAGACCGGCGACCAGGTCGCGAATGCGCAGACCATGGATAGGGCCGGTTCAATTCAGGAAATCGACGAATCGAAGAGGATCGTAGCGGTCAGGCAGGGACCGAGCGTCCAGCCTTTGCCTCCAGGATCTTCGATCGGACCCGGCGGACCGGTAGACGCGAAGGTCATCCGGGCGGGAATCTACCGCCATGCGAATCGGTTCATCCGTGACGCGAGTACCCCGCGGGCCGCAACGGATTTGCTTCGCCGGGCGGTCCCTCGGATCAAGGGACGCATCCCGGGCGCGCCGATCGTCGAGCCTGGGAACGAAGGGATAGACGGCTATCTGAATGCCGTGGTGAATCTCGACGACAGCTATCTCTTCATCCAGGGGCCGCCCGGCGCCGGCAAGACCTACACGAGCGCACAACTTATCGTTTCGCTGCTCGCACAGGGCCGCAAGATCGGGGTGACGTCCAACGCCCACAAAGCCATCCACAACCTGCTGGACATGGTCGTCAGCGTGGCGGAGGAGAAGGGTATCACGTTCCGGGGTTGCAAGAAGTGCACCAGCGGCAACTCCGAAACTGAATTCAAGGGCCGTTATATCGTGAACATAACAAAGACGAAGGATATAGATCGGTCCGCGAGCCTTTTCGCCGGGACGGCGTGGCTGTTTTCCGACGAACACCTCATCGACTGCCTGGACTACCTCTTCATCGACGAGGCGGGACAGGTGTCGACCGCCAACGTCGTGGGCATGTCGTCATCAACCAAAAACATCGTCCTGGTGGGCGACCAGATGCAGCTGGGGCAACCCATGAAGGGCACCCATCCGGGCGAGGCCGGCCTGTCGGTCCTGGAATACCTCCTGCAGGGCAAGGATACCATTCCGCCCGACCGCGGGATCTTCCTGGGGACGACCTGGCGCCTCAAGCCGAGTATATGCCGGTTCGTTTCCGGCGCCTTCTACGACGGAAGACTGGAAAACCATGCCGAAACCACGGGGCGCAGGCTGTTGCTGGAGAAAACGGTACTGCCCGAAGAGGGTATCGTCTTGATCGCGACGGATCACGCTGGATGCTCCCAGAAAAGCGTGGCGGAGGGGAAGGTCGTCAGGGCCTGCTACGAGGAACTGCTGGGGCAGTCCTTTGCGGACGGCCGCGGCGGGACCCATTTGCTGACTGCAGCGGACATCCTGGTGGTCTCGCCCTATAACGTACAGGTCAACCACCTGCGGTCGGCGTTGCCCGACGGCGCGCGGGTGGGCACGGTGGACAAGTTCCAGGGGCAGGAGGCGCCCGTGGTAATCGTCTCCATGGTGACGTCCACGGCCGAGGACCTGCCCAGGCACATGGAGTTCCTGTACAGCCGGAACCGGCTCAACGTGGCCGTCTCCCGGGCGCAGTGCCTGGCCATCGTAATCCTCAATCCACGACTGCTGGAAGCCCCGTGCAGGACCGAGGAACAGATGCGTCTGGTCAACGTGTTCTGCCGGCTGGAGCAATACGCCTACGGGCTGGAGGTGGACGTCGAAGCCGCCGAGGAAGCGGAGGCGGATGCTGAAGCCGTGGAGGAAGCGACGCGTTGATTCGGGGCGACCGGCCGCTTTAGCGCACGCGGCCGATGACGGCGGTCTGGTCGTCGAACTGCTCCACGCCGAGTGAGAAGTCGCGGACCGAGGCGAGGATCCGCTCCAGGATCTCCTCGCTGGACCGGTCGCGGTTTCGCGAAAGGACCCGGCGCAGGCGCGCTTCCCCGAAGTCCTCGTCCTCCCGGTTGAGCGCATCCGTAATGCCGTCGGTATAGACTGCGAAGAGATCCCCCGGATCGACGCTGACGGAGGAATCTTCGTATTCCGCTTCCGGAAACAGCCCGATCGGGTATCCGCCGCTTTCGAGCAGCGCGACATCGTCACTGCCGTTGCGCAGGAGCAGGGGCGGATTGTGCCCGGCGCAGCAGTAATTAAGGCGTGACGTCTCCACATGATAACTGCAGATGAATACCGTGGCGAATCGTTCGGGCGCCGTGCTGTGGCACAGGTAGACGTTGAGACGGGACATCAGCATGGACAGCCGGTCCGGGCTTCCTTCCAGCGCGGGGTCCAGCGCCTGAGACCGCAGCGACGCCTGCAGGCCGGCCATCATGAGCGCCGCCGATATGCCCTTGCCCGAGATGTCGCCTACCACGATATCCAGCACCCGGTCACGGTGTTCGATAAAGTCGTAATAGTCTCCGCTGACGGTGCGGGCGGGGATCCAGGCGCCGGCCAGTTCAAGGGGACCCCGCTGCGGAGGCACGTTGGGTATGAAACGGGCCTGCACCTCCCGCGCCATGGACAGTTCCGTTTCGATACGCTCCTTTTCTCTTTCTTCATCCATCAGCATCTCGATGCTATGCGCCATGGTGTTGAAGGAGCGGCCGAGTTCGCCCAGCTGATCCCGCGCCTTTTCCTCCACGCGGAAGTCCGTCCTGCCGGTGCGGATGGCTTCCGTTCCCTCGTACAGCCCGCGCACCGCCGTGGTAATCCTCCGCGATACGAGCAGCCCGATCATGAAGGAGATCAGCTCGAAGCAGACGAATACCGCGCATAAAACGATGACTACGGCAAACAGCGGAGGAAAACCGGACAGCAGCATGTCTCCGGTAACGGTCGCTTCGAATATGTGTGCCGGATCGAGATCCAGGCCGAGGATCGCACTGTCCTGCTCCCCCGAATTCCAGGACCGGACGGAAAATGAAGCGGCCCAGGGCACGTGCAGCGCTCCCCAGATCGGCAACCGGGACCTTTCCACTTCCGTAGGTGCTGACGCATAGACGGTGACGTCTTCGTTATCGGCCGGTCCGGACCGAAAAGCGACTTCCGTGCCCAGGTCTTCCCATATCTTCGTCCGGTATTCTACCCCCAGCGGCTTGTGGGAGAGGACGTACAGGTTCCGTCCGCGGAACTCGATCGCGGTGCCGGCGCGGAAGGACAGCGCGGAGGAGCCGTCGGACAGGCTGTCGGTCAGGCTGTCATAAACTACGTCGGCGAAATGGTCTTCCCGGAACAGCCAGTCCGGGAGGGGCTCCGATGTATCGAAGGGGGGCGATACAAGTAACGGACGTTCCTCCTCGAAAACGCTGATCGTCAAGCCGGTAAGGTCGGGATTGTCCCGCAGAATCTCGTCCACGATCCCGGCGAATGGCGGACTGTCTGCCGAAGCTGTCCGCAACAGGGCCAGTTGCATTTCGACCGGTATGTGATCGAGACGGTCCACGGTTTCTTCGATATGGCGCGTGACCAGGTTGGTGCCCAGGGTGCCGATCCAGAGCCATCCGACGAGGATGCTGATCGAAGAGGCGATACACAGGGGCGCGATGCCGGCGAAGAGGAAGACGACGAGAATACGGTTCCGGACTTTCCACAGCAGATGGTCCCGCAGCCAGAAAAAGGCCTTCCACGTGTAAATGAAAGCGCCGGCGGCCAGTAGGACGATCGCCGGCCAGCCGAACCACGGGACGAGGAAGGAGAAACCCGCCAGGACCAGTCCCGCGTAGACACAGCGCTTCGTCCAGGTATTCGGGGCCAGCCGCTTCAGCGTCCGGCGGATGGCGGTCCCGAATCGTGCAACGATGCGTGAGGCTAAGCGTCTAACGCGCTCCATGTGGGGGTACTCCAGGAGGTTGGGCCGGCAGGCGCCTTTGTGTAATGCCTTAACGCGTCGCCGGCAGGGCGCCGCGGGTCCGTAGAACGGTCAACCACCACCAAACTGTCAGTGCCGGTCCACCCGGGGCTCGATGGGCAGCGCGCGGAATTCCTGGATCAACCCGGCCAGTTCCTCCGAGGCCGCGCGGTAGAGTGCCTCGCCCTTTTCCACGGTGGCGACGGTGGCGTCGCCGATGACGCCGGAATCGGAGATCCGAGACCACTGGTCCATCATGCGCAGGGGCGAGGCGCCCTTGCCGCGGATCCAGCCGCGCCAGTAGTACTTAGACACGGGGATCTTCACCTCCCGCACCGCCTTGTCCATCTGGATCGCGTCGTCGTTGAGGTAGCGGTAGACCGAGGTTTCGATCTCGTCGGCATGGGACTGGAGTTCGGAGTCGCCGATCTCCCAGAGTTTCGACTGGGCCACGCTCCACCAGTTGAGCGTCCCGCAGTGGGCGTCCGTCTCGATGACCGTCCGCCTTGAGGCCGTCTCCAGGATGGTGGCGTTGGAACCGTGGCCGTTGACGATGAGGATCTTCCGGAAGCCGTGATGGGCTACGCTCCGGGTGATGTCCACGACGAAGTCCTGCAGGTGGTCGTCCCGCACGGTGATCGTCCCGGGGAAGTCCATGTGGTGGTCCTCGAACCCGTAGGGCAGGGCCGGCAGGATCAGTACTTCGTCGGGTATGCGCTTCGCGGCGCCCTCGCACACGCTGCTCACCAGGAAGGTGTCCACGTCCATAGGCATGTGGTAGCCGTGGTCCTCCGTGGACCCGACAGGCAGGATGACGGCGGGCTGTTCCTCGACTTTTTCCTTCAGTTCGACCCAGGTGTAGTGATCGTAGCGGTAGGGCAGGCGTGGGCCCTTCATCTGTGCTCCTTTGGCGGTGCGGCGTCGTGGTCGTGCGGCCGTGCCGGTCTCCAAGCCGGTCCGGACGTCGCGACGCGGGACCTTACGGCGCCCGTGCTCGGTTTACATGCGCGGCATCACTTCGTGGACGAAGAGGTCCATGCTGCGGAGCCAGGATTCCTTGTCGTCCCAGTCGTAGCCCATGAGGATCAGCGTGCCGAAATCGCCGGTCTCCTCCCGCAACAGGTCCAGCCGCCTGACGACTTCGTCCACGTCGCCGTGGATGATCTGTTCCGTCATCAGGTAGTCCAGGTTGCACTCCGAGTCGGGCATGTCAGGGTCCCGCTTGAGCATCTTCCGCCCCAGGCCCTGGTCGAAGAGGCCGCCGAGGTATTCGAAGCCCCGGCCCAGGGAATTGTTGCGCACTTTCGCCGAAGCTTCTTCTTTGCTGTCCGCGAGGAAGATGCTGCGGGAGACGCGCCAGTCCTTGCGGTCGGGCGTCCGCCCGGCGGCCCGGGCCGCCTCCTCATACACCCGCCAGTTGTCGGCCACGACGTTTCCGGGGGAAATGTTCGCGCTGATGGGAAACCAGCCCTTCTCTCCCGCCAGCTTCATGGTGGAGGAATTCATGCTCATCCCCGGGGCGCAGATGGGCGGATGGGGCTGTTGCAGGGGCTTGTGGATGTACCCGATCAGCGTGTCGCGGTCCACGTTATCTTCCAGATCGATCTCCCAGAAGCGGCCCTTCAGATGATAGGGCGGGTCCTGGCTCCAGATCTGCAGGATCATCTCCGCCGACTCGGCGGCCATGGCGCTGTTGAGCTTCGGATCGATCTTGTAGAGCTCAAGGTCCGTCGTCACGCTGCCCGGGCCGAAGCACAGGTTGAGCCGCCCATGGGAAAGCTGGTCCATGAAGGCCAGCCGGCTGGCCACGTGGGCGGGGTGATGATAGGGCAGGCACGTAGGAGCGGTGCCGAGCCGGATGGAGTGGGTCATGGCCAGGGCCTTGCCGATGAAGGCCTCGGGCAGGACGATGTTCTCGTACTTCATGGTATGGTGCTCGCCGATCCAGAACTCGGTGAAACCCAGCTCCTCGCAGCGCACGATGAGTTCAAGGTCCTCGTCGTGACACTGCGCCGCCGGCTTGACCGGGTCGTGGAAGGGCATGATGAACATGCCGTATTTCATATCGGACTCCGTAGCGTGGTTGGATCCCCGTTATATCTACATTGTATACACATTGCTGTCGGTATGTATTCGCCCGCGCCCGTACTTGCAAAAAACCGCCTGGCAAACTCAGGCGTAGCCAAGCGACCGGTTGAACCGCGGCATGACTTCTTTGGCGAACAGTTCCAGGCTGTTGATCCAGGCCTCCCGGTCGTCCCAGTCGTGGGCGGTCATGATGAAGGTGCCGAATTCGCCCGTCTCCTCCATCATGCGGTGTAGCTGCCGCACGCACTCATCGGGATCGCCGGCGATGACCTGCTCGTCCATCATGTAGTCCAGGGTGCAATCGGAGTCGGGCATGTCCAGGTCCCGCTTCCAGAACGCCCGCCCCGGTCCCAGGTCCGTGAGCTTCATGATGTATTCCAGGCACCTGCCCAGCGAGCTGTTCCGCGCCTTTTCGCGGGCTTCTTTCGTCGTGTCCGCCACGAAGATGTTGCGCGAGATCTTCCACTTTCGCCGGTCCGGTTCCTGTCCGGCAGATTCTGCGCCGCCGGCGTAGGTCTCCCAGTGGTTCGCCAGCACGTTCGCGGCGACCATGTGGTGGCTGAAAGGAGAATAGCCCTTCTGGCCCGCGATGCGGGTCCCGGCGGAATCCCGCATGATCACGGGCACGGACAGGGGCGGGTGGGGCTTCTGCAGGGGTTTGAGGTAGACACCGACGCCCAGGTCCTCCCGGACTTCCCGGCCCACGTGCACCTGCCAGAAACGGCCGTTGATATCGTACGGGGGATCGGTGGTCCACAGCGTCATGATCATCTGAATTGCCTCGCCCACCATGGCGCCGGAGTCCTCGGGCCGGATCCCGAACATCTCCAGGTCGGTTGGGATCGCGCCGGGGCCGAAGCAGATGTTCAGCCTGCCGTGGGAGAGATGATCGAGGAAGGCCAGGCGGCCGGCCACGTGGGCGGGATGGTGGTAGGGCAGGCACACGGGCGCGGCGCCGAGTCGCATGCGGTTGGTAAGCCCCAGGGCCTTGCCGATGAAGATCTCGGGCATGACGATGTTTTCGTAGCTCGACGAGTGATGCTCGCCGATCCAGAACTCGCTGAATCCGAGCTCCTCCGATCGCACCAGCAGTTCCATGTCTTCGTCGTAGCACTGTCCCGGCGGCTTGGCCGGGTCGTGCACCGGCATGAGGAACATGCCATAGTCGATCATTTCGCGCTCCCTTTTCTCATTGAATTCCGGTCAGGCCTGGCTGCGTATTGATATCGGTACCCGGGCTTCAAGTTCCTGGCGGCCGCGCATGCCCTTGGCCGTCACACAAGTCCCGGGCCGTCGCGCCTGTCCCCAGCGGTTACAACAGCCCCTTCCGTCTCTTGTTCTCTATGGTTTTCTCCACGAATCCGGGTCCGCACAGTGCGTCGAATCCACTACCGGGAAACTGCGCAGCCCAGGCATAGACGGCGCTGATCCGCGCTTCGTCGCCGCCGAAGGCGGAAGGTTCGGACCGTACCGCGTCCAGCGCTTCGATGACAGCGTCCGCTATCCGGTTGTAGAGCCGGTTAGACCAGTCGGCCGGCGTGCTTCCTGGAGCGCTATCCCCCGGACCGCCATCCCCCGGACCGCTGCTCCCCTGGCCGCCGTGCCCCGGGCTGCCATCCCCTGGGCTGCTATCCCCCGGGCTGCCGTCCCGACGCGCCTCCTGGTACCACTCCATGGCATTGAACTTTACCGTTCGCGACCGGGGATAGAAGGAACACATCAGGTTCCAGTCGTCGCCTTCCCGTTCCTGGTCGCCCGACGCCCGAAAATCCGATCTCAGGAGGACGGAAGGGATGTCGAGCATCTTGGCCATCATGAACTCCACCACCGTGCCCGAGTCCAGGTCCGTCCCGTCGAAGTTGAAGAGACCCAGGTCGCAAGCCATGACCTGCATGAGGTCCTGGTTCCGTATGTCGACCATCCGGCCCGTGGCCTGTTCGAGGTCCTGTGGCAGAACACAGGCGTAACGCCCTCCGGACCGGCGATCAACGGCCCCGGCCAGAAGCTCGTTTCCGGCGAGGTGCTTGTGGTCGAAGAGATCGCCGGCGAAGTACACGGTGTAGGTCGTCATGCGCCGCCGCCTGAAGGGATCTCCAAATGGCGTCCCGTGTGTTTCTTACCGATTTCGGCGGCCTCCAGACCGCATCCCGAGACCATCACGCCCTCGTCGATTCGGTCGGTCACGTTGTCGGGCGTCGCCCCGTCCAGGAAGGCGACGCCGTTGGCCTTGCAGGCCTTCAGCACCGCGGTCCGCGCGGCGATCATCTCCGGCGGGTAAGGCGGATCGTGACGGTCCGGGTACCCGAAGGACATCCCCATGTCGCCCGGACCCCACTCGGCGAAGGCGATGCCGGGTACCGCGAGGCTTTCGTCGACGTTGGCCAGGGCGCGCTGGTTCTCGATCTTGAGACCGAGCATCAGTTCCCCTTCCGGGTTCAGGGGCCAGACGTCGGCCTTCTGCACGTAATCCTGGACGGCGAGTCCCCACGTGCCGGCCGCGAAGCCCTGACCGCCCGAGCCGCGCTGGCCCACTTCGAGCCCGTTTCCCACGCCCTGGGCATGGAAGGGGTACCGGGCGGCTTCCACGAAGGTCCGCACGGCGCCCGGCGTCTCCGCGTGACACAGCAGGAGTCCGTGTACGCCCAGTGCCAGGAGCTGCTTGACCATCCAGGCGTTCGTCCGCATGACGGTCTCGCTGGTCCCGTTCGTAGGCAGCGTGACGATAATGCAGGGAGTAAGGTGTCCGGTAGGCGCGGGGCCGCCGTCTACCAGGCCGGCCATGAAGGCCTTGAGACTCGGCAGGTCGAAGAGGCCGTGCTCCATTTCGACGACGAGATAGTCCTCCCACCTCACGGAGGCCTCGACGCCCTTTTCGTAGCTCAGTTCGCCTGCGCCGCCGTAGTAAATGGGTTGGCCCCGCTTGAGCAGCTCGACAGCGCGGTTTACTGGGGGCATTTCATGGTCCTTTCTGCCAGTCATCTGAACGTCGATCCCGAAGACCAGCTGCGCTCACTGCTTCAACGAACGGTGCGCTTCAGGGCAGGTCGAAGGGCAGCCGGTCCGCCAGGCCGGTATCGTCGGCCAGCCCCGCCAGGTTCTCCGCCGCCATGCGCGTGAGCGGCACCCCCTCGAGCCGGGAGACCGCTTCGCTGTCGTGTTCCATCTCCCCGGGCACGTAGGTGCGTTGCACTCCGGCCGCTTTCGGCGCGTCCCGCATGCGGCGGATGAGTTCGTCGATGCGGTCGTAGTACTCGTCCAGCGGCATCATGGCGCCCACGTCGATGGCCATGAAAGTGTGTCCCTCGTCGCAGGTGTCGTCCGAGACCTTGGACCAGGAAAGAATATCCGTCGTGACCCCCGCGCCGGCCAGCACCCCGGCCAGGGACTCCACCAGCAATGCCAGGCCATAGCCCTTGTGCGCGGCGAAGGGCGTCAGGGCGCCGGTGACGGTGAATACGCCGGGATCCGTTGTCGGAAGCCCTTCCGCATCGGTGAGCCATCCCTCCGGGAGCGGTTCGCCGCGGGCCTGGTACGAGGCCACCTTGCCCCCCGCCACCGTGCTCATGGCGATGTCCAGCACGATGGGGGGCTGGGACCGGGCCGGGACGGCGTAGGAGAAGGGATTGTTGCCGATGGCCGCGCCGCGTCCGCCTGGAATGTTCATGACCACGTCGGTATTGCTCATGGCGACGCCGATCATGGGCCGGTCCGCGTTTTCCACGGCCATGATCGTGTAGGCCGATGCCGCGCCGAAGTGGTTGCTCCTGCGTACCGTGGCCATGCCGATCCCGCAGGATGCGGCCTTGTCAATAGCCACAGTCATGCCATAGTGCGAAGCCACCATGCCCACGGCCTGGCGTGCGTCGATCCGCGCCCAGGCGGGACCGTCGTCCGTGACTTCCGGTACGGCGGTTACATCGATGCCGCCGTCGCGCATCAATTGAACGTATCGCCTCAACGCGACCGTGCCATGCGTGAAGATCCCGCGCATGTCGGTGCGGATCAGGACGTCCGCCGTCCGCCTGGCGTCCGCCTGTGAGAGTCCCGCTACGGCCATCGCTGCGGTACAGAAGTCCGCGAGCGGTTCGGGCGCCGTACGCAGGACGTAGAGATGATCTTCCGATGAAGTCCGGGGGGAATCGGTAACCAGTCCGATGCCTTTCTGAAGGCGTGCCTTTCTAAAGACGTGCCTAGCCGTCGCCGCGGACTCCGGCGGCGACCTTTTCGAAACCACTGATCAGGTAGCTGTAGTCGCAGTCTACCTGTATCCAGTCTACACCCCGGCCGCTCCAACGACGGCCGAAGGCGTACTGCGATCCCATGCCCATGCCGATGGAGAGGCCCGCCTCGTGTCCCACGTCGATGATCCGCTCCATGGCGGCCACGATCTCGTCGTCTTCGAGCCGCCCCAGCGTGCCCATGGAACCGCTCAGATCCACGGGCCCGATGACCAGACTGTCCAGGCCGGGTATGGCCGCGATGGCCTCCAGTTCGCGGTAGGCCTCGACATGTTCGATCTGGACCGAGACGAAGAGGTCCCGGTTCATGTCGTCGACATAGGCGTCGAAATCAGAAAACGCCCGACCGTAGTTCGACGGGCGATGGGGCCCGAAGCCCCGGTCTCCCGCGGGCGGGTATCGACAGGCGTCGACCACGTGTCGCACCTCGGAGGCGGAGCGGACCTGCGGGACGACGATCCCCGGCGCGCCGGCGTCCAGGATGGGCTTGACATGCCCAATGGCGCTCGAAGGCACGCGGACCAGCGCGGCGGTTCCCCCCGCGCGCGCAGCCATCAGGTGCCCCGTGACCGTCTCCAGGTTCATCGCTACGTGCTCGGTGTCGATCCAGATGAAATCCGCCGAATCGCACAGGGCCTCGGTCACGGCCGGATCTGTAAAGGTTACGGCGGGGCCAAGACACAGTTGCCCGGCGGCGAGGCGATCTCTGAATGCGCTGATTTCCCTGGAAAACAATCGTACTCCCCGGACGAGGCTATGTCGCCACCGTCCTTGGACGGCGCGTTGCCGCCACGGTCCCTACACGGCGCCTTTCTGCCAGGGGCCCCAGATGGCGTAGGTCAGCCCGGGCCGCTGCATATTGACGAAGAGCGTCTCGCCGTCCGGACTGAAGGTCGCCCCGGCGAATTCGCCGCGATAGGCGATGCCGGCAACGTCCCTCGCCACGTCGAATACCCGGCCGTCCTTCGTCAGGCCCCGGATGTGCTGTATCCCGTTTCGGTAGTCCTCGCACACGATCAGGCCGCCGCGCGGACTCACGCAGACGTTGTCGGGCGCGGCCATGAGCGAGGCGTCAGGCGATTCGAACAGGAGCGTCAGCACGCCTTCATCGTCGCCTTCGGGGCGGTATTCCCACACCTGTCCGAGGCCTTCGTCGCCCCCGGTAGTCGCCGTGAAGAAGATGCGTCCGTTACCGTGCCAGCAGCCCTCCAGGCGGTCGAAGGCGGCGCCGCCCTTGTCGGCCCCCTCCTGGTATACCATGTGCTCGTCCAGACCGGCCCCTGCGGGATCGGGATCTTCGATCTCCACCCAGGTTACGGGCAGGGAAGTGCCCATGGTCTGGCCATCGCGCGTGTCATATCCGGGCCGATCCTTGACGGCGAGCATGCGCAGGCGTCCACCCCGGGCGAGCTCGCCGGGGTGATCGGGGATGTACTGGAAGAACCCGCTCGGATTGTTGTCTTCGGTCTCGTACACGATACCGGTAGCTGGATCGACGGCGATGGCCTCGTGGACGAACCGTCCCATCCCGGTCAGGGGTTCACCCGCCACGCTCTCCTCGGCGTCGGCCGGCACTTCGAAGCAGTACCCGTGATCCTTGTCGTACCCGCCCAGGTACTGGAGCCAGCGCGCGCTAAAGAACCGGTCCGTGCCCATGGTGGTCTCTTCACAGGTGATCCAGGACCCCCACGGCGTGGGACCGCCGGCGCAGTTGTGGAGCGTCCCGCCTATGCTGACGAAATCTCGGACCAGTTCGCGCGTTGTGGGATCGACGATGAGCGTGGTGACGCCGCCGGGCGCCGTGGGATCGTAGGCCGCGTCCCGGTTGCCGATGGCTTCGACCGGTTTGCCCGTGTTGATCTCGTGGTTCCGCAGGAGCCGGACCATCCCGCCCGCGGCGAAGGCGGCCATGCCGTCGTGGGCGGCCGGCGTGGGGTGGCCGTCGGACATGAGGCCGCCTTTCTTGCCGAAAACGGTATAGGAGAATCCCTGCGGCAGTTCGAGCATGGTCTCCCCCGTATTCTGCGAGGGCACGGGAGAAAGGGGTCCATATCCCCCTTCCCCGCGGGGCGCAACAAGGTGGGCGTACCCGCCAGACATGGCCCGGGCGCGCCGGGCGATCAGGCCCTGCAGCGCCGTGCCGCCTACGGTCAACGCGCCAACGGATATGGCGGTGTTTCGAATGAAGGAACGTCGGTTCAGCCGGGACACGTTCGCAATTCTCCTTTATCGTTTATCTATCGTTTATCCTGCGACAGCAGCAAAGCGCGAGGACAGGTCGGGTCACGATCGGATCACGAATTGAATTGCTAGGCAATGTAGTCATTTCGGCCCACGAAAGCAAGGCGCGTTACGCGCTATCTCGCACCATGCTTCAACCGAATTTGATGAAGACCAGGCCGGCGACGATCATCAGCACCGAACCCACCTTCAGCGGGGTGATGCGCTCCTTGAGAAAGACGAATCCCAGCACGGCTCCGAGCACCACGGCGAACTCACGCAACGCGACAATATAGCCCACCTGGCCCACGGTCATGGCGAAGAGGATCATCAGGTAGGCGGCCGTGGATCCGACGCCGATCAGCGCCGCGGGCTTCCAGGTCTCCGCGAATCCGCGCCACCGGATCCCCAGGTGGCGGACCGCGACGAAGGGCGTGGCGAACAAGGCGCTCAGAAAAAACATGCCGAAGATGTATACGACGGGATGGACGATACTCACGCCCACCTTGTCGACCAGGGAGTAACTCACGATCGTGGCGCCCACCACCAGGGCGGATACGAATCCGCGGTTGACGGCCCTCGTGTGCCGGAAGACCGACACGCCCATCAGCAGAATGCCGAAGCAGATCAGGCCGATGCCGGCCACCCCCATCGGCGTCAGCTCTTCGCCCAGCAGCAGCCATCCGAGGAATCCCGTCAGGCCGATGCCCGATCCCCGGGCGATGGGGTAGACCAGGGAGATCTCTCCGTGTTCGTACGCCCGGGCCAGGAACAGGAAGTAGAACGTATGGATGACGCCGGTGGCGAGCACGTAGAACCATCCGGCTTCCAGCATGGCCAGGAATCCCGCGGGGCCCATTCCGGTGGCCACGATCGCCACGAAGGGCAGCAGGAACAGGCAGCTGATCCAGAGGGACCACCAGAAGACGGTCAGATTCCCCGAACTGCGCCGGGCGACGAAATTCCACGTGGCGTGCAGGATGGCGGACAGCAGGACGAAGAGGAAGAGGTCAGTGGGCATGGACGGGTAAGTTGAACCGGCAAACACGCCTGTCAACGGTTTTATGGTGACTTGACAGGCACTCGGGGCACGGCTAACTTTTCGTTCCAGCATATGTCTTTTGCCAGCATCCCATTTTGCGAAGGACAGCGGTGTCGGTTTCCGGTTTTACGTGTAGCACCGCCCTCATTCCTCCCGACCACCGAAAGGAATCCCGATGCCCCTGAAATTCGCGTACCTGGGCCTGTGGCACAGCCACACCGTCATGCACATCCGCGACGCCGCGACCCGGCCGGACGAGTTCCAGCTTGTGGGCGTCTACGAGCCGGATCCTGCGATCCGGAACGCGAAGCTGGGCGACTGGGCGGCGGACCTGCCGAACATCCATGTTTTCGAGTCGATTGAGCAGGCATTGGAGAGCGATGCGGAGGCGATCATCTGCGAGGGCCGCGTCTCGGAGAACCTGGACTATGCCGAGCAGGCCCTGGCGGCGGACAAGCACGTGCTGCTCGAGAAGCCGGCGGGCGTGGACATGGCGCAGCTAGAGCGGCTGCACGACACGGCACGGCGCAAGCACCTGTACCTGCAGATGGCCTACATGTGGCGGTACAACCCGGCGATCGCGGAGATGATCCGGCTCTGCAGGGCCGGCGCACTGGGCGATCCCTTCTACTTCAGGGGGCACATCCCGAAGCCCATGGGTTACCACGCCAGACTGGTGGAGGAACTCGACCGGTACAAGGGTTCACTCTATTTCGAGATGGCCGGGCACCTGGTCGACATCATGGTGACGTTCTTGAGCGAGCCGAGGCAGGTGGACGCCACGTTCGGGCAGTTCCACGGCGAACGGAAACACGTGGACAACGCGGTAGTCGTCCACCGGTTCGCAAACGGCGGCCTGGGCACGATCGACACCGCGTCCATGCACGTGGAGAGCGGGCTGACCCGGCGCATCGAGTTATACGGGACCCGGGGCACGGCCATCCACACGCCGATCGGATCGAACAACCTGACGCTATCGCTGGCGGATGCCTTCGAAGACTATGCGGCAGGATGGCAGGAAGTGTCCGTCCCCACGCCACCGGGACCGCCTTCGCTGCTGACCGAACTCGCAGCCTGTATATCCGGCGCGAAGGAGCCGGACTATACCCTGGACCACGATATGGCGGTGCAGCGCACCCTCTTCGCGGGGTGCGGCATTACCGATGGTTCGGCGATGACGGACGTGCCGCATTCGGCAAAAAGCATTTGACAGAAACCGCGAATTCCGTATATTATTGGATAGACGACGCGGGGTGGAGCAGTCTGGTAGCTCGTTGGGCTCATAACCCAAAGGTCGGAGGTTCAAATCCTCCCCCCGCTACTTATTCAGTGGTGCTTTACAATCCAGCTTTCACTCGTAAAACCCCGCGAGGTCCATGATACCAGGACCTGGCGGGGTTTTTCTTTTTTCTGCAAGTTCCCGGAAAATCCCCCGAGTGGACGCTACACAAGGGTCTCTGGTGGCCGCTGTGCCGTCCGAGGAATTCGCCAATGTATCTAGCGAGCCTTAGTCCAAGCGAGCGTGTACGCCATCGGGCAGAATCAAGCAGGTAAAGTCCTGGGCAAGGCTCTCCCGCGCGAACAGGCCATCGGCCAACAACAAGGCGAGGCTACACATTGGCATCTGCTATTTCATCCGTAGGATTCCTTGGATGACTTGGCAAAACAGATTGGTTCCTCGCTCCTTATCGCACAACATGGAACCGAATACCGTCCCGAAAGCCGTGCGCATCAACAACTTCCAGGGCCTGTGTACCCGGCTCCAGCGACACCGCCAAGCGGTGCTGGTTTACGGTGCGGCCCAAAAACCGGCGATTCACATACCAGAACAGCGCCCGCTCCCGGTCGCTGTGCGCTGCCCGCAGGACGATTTTCTGCTGCTCACCGTCGAAATCACGGCCGACCTGCAGGCGGGACTCCGATTCGGGGTAGAGGATCTGCAGTGGATTGGCTACAGATTGCGCCGGACAGTCTTCCTTGTGGGGCGGCGGGTCGGGCAGCGCTGTCCCTCGCTCCCGCAGAAACTGCGCGACGTCTGGAGGATAGACGGTCTGGCGCGCTCGTCGGTGGTCGCCAGGTTCCCAGCACAGCGAACACACCTGGTGGGTTCCCGATCCATTGAGCACGATGCCGCGATGATAGGTGCAGCGGTCCATGGGCCGGCCGTGCCGGGGCATCAGAGCCTGGGCTCCATGGGGGCAATCGGGGCCGATCGGCCGGCCGCTGTGGAGACAGAGCGTCGTGGTCGTCAAATTGGCGTCCGGCCTCGGGAACCATGCCCGATCGAGGTCTTTAGGTAGGCGGTTGAAGATGTCGAAGAGCAGAGGACCGGCCGTCTGCGCTCCGCCCAGGGAGGGATTGCCCTCGCCCGAAAAATTACCGACCCAGACGGCAACGGTCCATGTGGGACTCACGCCTACCGCCCAGGCGTCGCGCTGGCCGTAGCTGGTGCCGGTCTTCCAGGCCAGGGGCCACTGATTCCGGTACTGGTGCCAGTAGTACTCGACCCCGGGGCGCCGCACGTTGCGCAGCACCTCGAGGACGAGATAGGCGGCCCCCGGACTGATGATCGACGCCGAAGGTGCAGGTTCGGCCTGTTCCTGCAGACAGCGCAGGGGTTCGATCCGGCCTCCGTGAGCAAGGCCGCGGAAGAGACGGGCCACGTCCCAGAGCGTGACTTCGGCGCCGCCGAGAATGATGGGCAGGCCGTAGTCGTCGGCCGGGCGCGACAGGGTCGTGACGCCGGCGTCGCGAAGGAAACGATGAAAATTGAACACGCCGTAGCGTCGCAGGAGACGCACGGCCGGTACGTTGAGAGAACGCACCAGGGCCTCTTCAGCCCGCACCAGACCGTCGAAGCGTTCGTCGGCGTTTCGCGGAGCATATCCGTAGTAGGAAGTGGGCAAATCCCTGACCAGAGTCGAGGGCAGGATAATGCCCGCGTCTATGCCCAGAGCGTAGAGAAACGGCTTGAACAGCGATCCGGAAGAACGGGGCGCGGTCACGCCGTCCACCTGTCCTTGATGTTGTGGGTCGAAGAATCCCCGCGACCCGACGTAGGCCCGGACTTTGCCGCTGCCGGTCTCCACCAGCACCGCCGCGCCGTTGCCGATGCCCTGGTGATCGAGGTAGCGCATGTGTCGTCCGACCAAAGCTTCGAGTTCCTGTTGCAGGCCGGCGTCTATGGTGGTCTTGACGAGGCGGCCCTCACGGCCGCTTTTAAGCGCGCGCGCCAGGTGCGGCGCACGCACCGGATTCGGAAAGGCGCGCGTCGGTATGGGTTCGCCGCGGGCCAGACGCAGGGTCTCGGCATCGAAACAGCCGGCGCGTTGCAGGTCGGCGAGGAGCCGGTCGCGTTTCCGCCGGAGCCGTTGCGGGTCGGCCGTGGGGGAGACGAGTCCGGGTGCGTTGGGCAGCACCGCGAAGGTCGCGGCCTCGCTCCAGGTCAGTTCATCGGGAGGCTTGCGGAAGTACTTGCGGGATGCGGCCTGGTAGCCGACGATGTTGCCGCCGTAAGGTGCGTGGTCCAGGTAGAGCCGCAGTATATCGTCCTTGGTATAGTACAACTCGATCTTGAGCGCAAGCAGGGCCTCGCGGGCTTTGTTGAACAAGGTGCGCGGTCCGGGACGCATCATCCGCGCCACCTGCATGGTGATTGTACTGGCGCCGCTTCTGATCGTTCCGGCCCGGGCGTTCTGATACAGCGCGCGGACCAGTGCAATCGGATCGACACCCGGATGCCGGTAGAAGCGCCGATCCTCGAAGTGGAGGACGGCCGTCCGCAACTTGGCCGGTACGGCGAGGCTGGAATCGGGTGGAAAGTGCCACTGCTGGCCATCGTTGAGGAAGGCGCGCAGGAGTTGGCCGTCCCGGTCGACGATCAGTGTGCTGTAGTCCGGTACGAACAGGGGCCGCGGAAGGGGGATCAGAAAGTACAGAACCGCGCCCAGGACCGGAAGAAGCAGTAGACACACAGCGAATCGCGTATATATGTGGCGCATGGCAACCTCACGGTCCGACGACTACCGTGCCGCCAGCTTTGCGGGCGCGGTAATCACGGTTGTACATGGCTTCGACCTGCGTCGGCGGCAGAATGAAAGTACCCTGGGTCACGGCGTTGAGTTTGACGGCGAAATCGAGTGGCCGCCCGTGACGAGGCAAGTCGAAGAACCAGTCGATTCGGTCGTCGCGAATGTCCATATACTCTTCAGCGTTGAGCCGCCATCCCTTCATCCAATCGGGTCGGACCTCGGACGACAATCGCGTGTTTTCGATTTCCCAGCCAGCCGGCACCAGCTGAGTGAGGGCCACTTCTTCGATGCCGGCCTCAATAGCGCTTTCAACGCGGATATGGCCCCAGAAGGTGGTGCCCCTGGCGAGGCTGCCGGGGTCGATGGACCTTCCGTCCTCGTCGAGCCATACCACTTCCAGCCTGATGTTCTCCTCCTGTTCTCCTCCCGCGTCCTGCAGGGGCACGCCTTCCCAGTCGAGCGCGGCATAGGCATGTTCCGCGACGTTGTCGGCATCCAGATGTACGTAGACCTCCTCGCCGAAACCGCCGGAGATCTCCAGCTGGTGTCCCAGTCCGTCAATGCTGAAGGGCACGGTCCGACCGCCGGGCAGGCGAATGTGACCGGTGAGGGGGGCAGAGGAGTCATCGCCCGGTTGCAAGGCCAGCGCGTATTTACCCAGGGCCAAAAGTGCGACGCTGGTCGTCTGGGTGGAATGCCAGTCCCCCGTGATGGCTCGAGCGATCTCCTCGGCCAGCGGGTCGGCCGCGTCCCAGTCCCGGAAGGCCACCAGGTTATCGAGGATGAGGGCCTTGTCGCGCAGATGCGAGCCGTAGGTGTTGGCGAACTCTCGATACTCCGCGACCGAGACACCAGCAGTGCGGGCGATTTCATACGCTGTTCCTTGCACCCCGGCGTGGAGATACGCCGTGGCCAGTAACCACTTTTCCAGGTTCTGCATGCTGTACAATTCGTTCTCCTTAAGCAGATTCATCCCTCCTCTCGCCGGGTGACCGGCCATGGCCAGCAAATAGACGCGGTACGCGCGCGTCTTCAAGTGATCGTGAGTCATGGTGGACTGTGTCTCCTGATAACGAAGCCAGCCCTGATACATGTCGTCGGGGACGTGGTAGCCGAGTTTCAGCGCTTCGATCAGGAAGTGTCCGGCGTAAATGCTGCCCCAGACTGAGGTGCGGACTCCGCCCGGCCAAAAGCTGAAGGAGCCGTCGGGGCGTCGAAAGCGCCGCAGCTTGCTAATGGCCTCGTTGACGTTGCGGTCTATATCCGCGGCGACGGTATGGCGCCTATCGGCCTCGAGGTCCAGCAAGTCTTTGAGGTAGAGTTGCGGAAAGACTGCAGAGACAGTCTGTTCCACGCAGCCGTAGGGGTAGCGCACCAGGCGCAGCATCTGATTGTCAAAGTTGAAATCCGGACGTCGGCGTACGCTGATTCGCGCCCGGTTGGTGCCGGGCAAACCCTTGTCCGGCACAGTGAACGACACCGTTTCTCCAGGGACCACCCTGCGCTCGTCGCTCTCGTAGAGCGGCGGCGAAGCGGGACGGATGTCGACATGCGTCTGCCGCGAGGCGTTCGTGTCGCCCGCTCTGGCCTCGACCAGGACAGTCGCCGCACCCACGGCCTGGCGGGCTCTCAGTTCGAAGAGCGTGTCGTGTTCACCCCTGGCAGCGGAACCGATTTCCCTGCGCACGCTGCCGATGACGTCTAGCGGCCCTCGGGTCTCGATCGATATCTCCAAGTCATCCAGACTGTCGGCCATGGCAAACGCGGTGACCGGGACCTCGAGTCGGTCTCCTGGGCCGATTGTCCGAGGAAGGTACGACATCACCATCAGATCGTCCTTTACCTCCGTGGTCTTCTCGACGCGGCCGAAACGTCGGCCCTGCGTACCCACGACCATCGTCCGTACTGCGCCGACGTAGTTGGGCATGGTGAATTCTACTAAGGCGCGCCCTGTGGCGTCGGTGGTCAGCGGACCGGCGAACATGGAAACCGGAGGTAAACGCCGCCGGTCGCGGCCGGACCTGGCGTCCCCGTAGTCCAGGTACTCACTGCCGCCAATCGCAAAGACCCTGAACGGGTCGCCCCTGCTCACGCCGATGACGTGCGCGAACAAATCGGAGGTGTGTACGCCCAGGCGTTGTTTCTGAAAGAAAAACCCCCAGGGGTCCGGGGTGCGGTACTCGGTCAGGGCCAGCAGGCCCTCGTCCACCACGGCGATGGTGAACTCCACCGAATCCGCGACACTTTGCACTTCCACGGTAAAAGGCGTGTTAGGACGGAGTACATCGGGCACGCGGACGTCGAGATCGAGACGGGTGGACGGATCGTATACCTCAATGGGCAGCGTGCCGTACATGCGGACGGGACGGTCGTTGTCAGTCTGTCCGTGGGGCTGGATCAGGGAGACGGTGGCGTAGACCGTGGGAATCATCGCACTGCTGACGGTAAACGGAATCCTGGCTTCCTCTTGGGTGCCGTCTAGATGATACCAGCGGGAACTGAGCACCTGTTGGCCCTGTTCGAGAGAAAAGAGAATCGATCCCTTATCGGGCACGGGAAAGCTGACGACGGCCGTTTCGCCTTGGCCGTAGCGCTCCCGATCCGTTTTCAGTGCCAGTACCCCGTCGCTTTCCCCGCCTGCAGGGGCGCGGCCCCATAGACCGGCTCGTACGAAGAAGGCCGCGGTATGGCCTTCTTCGCCGTCGACGACCTCGATGAGGTACTCGCCCGGTTCGTTCGGCTCGAAGAGTAGGTCGACGGGCGTCGACTTGGAGACGAACTGCTCCTCAGAGACGAGTTCGGTACGTCGGTCCCGCTTGAAGCGCCTTCGGAATTCCTCGCGGTTTTCGTACTCCCACCACCAGTAGGTAAGTCCCCGATAGACCCGGTATCTCAGTGACCTTTCGGCCACGGGATTGCCCTGGACGTCGATCGCGACAGCAGGGATCCGTACGGTCGTCCCGACGCGGGCATAGCCGTAGTCGAAATCGGGTTTCTGCAGTCCCACGTAGTAGTCGTAGGGGTCGACGGAAATTCGATGGCGTTGGTAGTTGGGCCGGCCCCCCTTTTCAAGCACCCGGGCTTCGAGTACGGCGACAAGGGCCGAGGGCACGTTTACCAGGGTGGGCAGGGACCACTCCCCCCGGGCGCTCCCTTCGGCGTCCAGTCGGCCTTCGAAGATCACGGCCTCCAGCGGTTGGTAGTCGATCAGCGCGTTGGTAAAACTGAATGTCCGGTATCGCGGGGAGGTTTTGGGCGCGCGCTGCAGAGAGACGGTCAGTTCGGCTTCCAAACCCGCGGCCGGGCTGCCGAAGAGATAGTTGGCGCGCATATCCATGCCCACAGACTCGTCATTCCGGCCGAGCCGCTCCCTGGCCGGCGTGATTTCGATCTCAAGCCGATACGGGACGATCGTCTCGATCTTCAGCACGTGATCGAAGGTGCCGTCGCCGATTCGTACCCGGGCGCGCCAGTTGCCCGTGGGGTCTTCGGTATCGGTGGCAAAGGAAAAACTGTACAGCCCTTCCCTTCCCCGTCTTTGCACCAGTTCGAATACCAGCTGATCCCTGGGGTTGTATATCTCGCAGGTGGCGGGATGGTCGTCGGGGAAAGTTCCGTCGTGGTGGCGTGCGATGACAGAGACGTTGATCTCGTCGCCGGGGCGATACACGCCGCGTTCGGTGTAGATGAAAGCGCGAGTGGCGCCCGGCCGCGTCTCCACGCCACCTACGTCGAAGCTGGACAGATTCCAGGCCATGTTCCCCGGCCTGACCAGGCTGCGCTGTCCCTTGCGTTCCCCTTCGACGTAGAAGATCTCTTCGTCCACGTCCTCGAATCGAGCGACTCCCCGGGCGTTGGTAACGCCTGCGGCCACGACCTGGTTCTGATAAGTGCGCAGGTTTACTCGGACGCCGGGCAGAGGTCGGGCGTCGCCGATGTCGGTGGCGTACACGAGATGTTCGTCGTGGCCCCGTTTGTATGTCAGGCCGATATCACTGACCATCAGGGCCTTGTAAACCCGGCCGTGGGCGCGGATGTATCCACGGGAGCGCGGGTCCGATGAATCCCAGTAATAGGAATCCTCCCCGTCGACCGCGTCGGACGGGGGACGATAGAACATGTCGTCACGGTCGAAGCTCAACGATACCAGGAAGAGACCCCGTTCGCCCTCGGCGATGAGAGATCCAAGGTCGAGGTCATGCTCCAGCCAGGTGTTGCGAGTATCAGGTATTTCGAGCGTCCTTTCGGCCACCTGCACGCCGACGCGCCGCAAGTAGTAGTCCCCGAAGGAATTGCGTCGCTCTCTGCGACTGTCAAGGCGCTGCGTTTGCAGGAACTGACCCAGGTTGGAGGCGAAGACCTTTTTCACCTCGAGGGAGACCCGACGCAGATTGAGCGTGGTAAAACGCAGCCGTTTGTCCTGGGACGACGGCAGGAACACCCCGTCGTGGGCAAAGCGCAACTGCGGTTTTCGGTCGCCGAAATCGACCGTCCTGCGCACAGTTTCTTTGGATCGGGTGCCCCACTTGTTGCGAATGCCCGCGTGGATTTCCAACTCGTAAGTCTGGCCGTAGGAGAAATCCCCGTCCACGAAGAGCTGTTTGCCGGATGGCCTCAAGCGAATCGGAATCGCGGGCCTTATCTGCAACAGCCCCTCGATGGACTGCCGTAAGTCCAGTTCGTCGGAGAAGAGCAAGGTCAGGCGGGGATTTTCGCCCGCGTCTTCTCTTCCGACGGCTTCCAGCACCATGTCTTGCCACGGCACCAGAGGGATTTCCATGCTGTATGATTGGGCAAGATCCAGTTTCTCGGCGTCCACGACGAGTTCATACGTCTGCCGTGTCGTGTTCCTTTCGATTACGGAGCTGGTGAAGGTGAAGGCTTTGCCGGCGGCGTCCGCCTGCCAGGTCAGGGGTAATGGGGTTTCTCGCTGGCGCAGGCTCACGGCCTCGCGTACCATCTGCGGATCGGCTTCAGCAGTCAGCACGAGACGGCCCCGGTAGATGAGAAAGCTGGGGTCGTTGGCGTTCCTCAGTTCGAAATCGCCTTCGAGCGACAGGATCTCGCGGCCAGCGACTTCGAAGTTGATAAGCAGGGGTTGCAAGTCGGCGCGGGCGGGCAGGAGGGCCGCCAGGTCCAGGCGGCCCCGGTACGACTGGCTCAGGGGCAACGGGCGAAGGGGGCGGAATACCAGCACCCGGGCTGTTTCCCACCGGGCCGTACCGTCTATGGACGGTGTGAAGGTGAATACCCGCTCGTTCACGAGACTTCCGATCTGATTGGCATCGACGGCCGGTTCGACGAACCGGACCTCAATGACATCTCGGGACGCCACGTTTCCCGACGTTACCGCACTCACTAGTTCGGCGAGTTCCGGCGTGACGACTTGCAGCGACTCATCCGACGGCTCCTGGCCGCAACCCGTCACGAGAGCGACGAGCAGCACGAAGCGCCCCAGGAGGTCCGTGGCCGTACGTTTGCGGATTATGTTTTCTTGGTGCATGTCAATGTCCCTTTTCTATGCTTCCAGGTAACTTGACCTTCACGACATCGGAGCAGTTGTCGTCCGTGTCCTCGCCGCTCTCGCCGTCAATGCGATCCACACAGATGCCGTAGCACCAGATGCCCGGCATTGACGGGGCGATCTGGCCAACCGATTCCCTGCTTACGCCGGAAGTGAGAAGACCGCCTACCGCCCCCGTATCGATCTTCGCGTCGAAGAGGGGGCGAGGACGGCGTTGAATCTCACGTCCGGCAGCCCTTCGGTCACGCAACTCGACATGGCGTTCCTTAAAACGGACAGGAAGGACAGGCCGAAAAGGACACCCAACTCTGAAGGAATCGACTCCGAAAGGACGTTGTTTAGAAGACTCATCTGTCGACGGTCTCCTGCGAGTCGACGGACATGCCGTGCAACCCGCCTAAGATCTCGTCGCCGAGCCAGTCCAAGGGTCCCATGAGCGTGAACGAAACGACGGCGCACAACAATACCGCGGCCTACCTCTTTTATACTGCCTTCTGCTCTCCGTGTTCCCACTGCAGGTCCATTTGATGAATAAGTGAATTGGCTTTCGCAACTCGACGCACCCGGCGCGCTGTTCCACTTCGGGACTTATCGTGTAATCGCTAAAAATGAAATCGGGACCGGCACCGCGCGGCGATGCGGATACGGGTCCAATACCAGACGATCGAACGCAGGCGCTCCGGTGCGCGGTCCGCCATCTGCGGTACATTCTTCTGTTGGTGTCCGCTTCGACACTAAGCGACATAACGCAGGTTTTGAACTGGGCGGATAGTCGTCGGCATCACGATAACTTACCGGTCAAGATGGGATTGTAAAAACTGCGAGCAATGTCCTGACTGGACACGGTAAATATATGGATGTAGTAGTTGTACATACATGGTAAAACGTAACTTTGTAATGATATAATGTGTACTTTAACATTTCCATATGAGAAATTGTAATATTCCAATCTGAACCCATTCAGCTTCTATAGCGCCGGACACCACGATCAACCGGCTGACGCCCCGTGCCGAATGGTGTGTATTTCTGCCGGATGGCAGCGGACGGACACGTTGATGTCATGAAAATCCTGCGGCTGAGTTAGAACACATCGCGGTCCGCTTAGGGTGGGTGATTGCCTGAAAGAGCAAACGCATCGCTGACGGAAACTACGTGAATATCGTGCCTTAAAAATACGAACACGCCAACAATCTATGGGCCACCTTTTTGGTTTTTGAACTCGATATAGGGCAATTGGGGGGGTATTCGTCTAATTTAGGCAATGAATGATGAAAGCACTCCGGATTAGCGATGTGTCGGTATGTGAACTCGCCGGCATCTTCGTGCACGCATTAGTCCTACCCAAATCGAGTTCCTTGCCCTTAATTGAAGTTCATTTCCGACACTTCCTCCGCCCGAAACCTCCGGCGGACAGCTGATCTCGAAGGGGTAGAACAGGGAACCTATGCCTGAAATGACCGGTTATCGGTACATCGCGGAGATGCTGTGCGGCTACGGGATCCGGGCCGTCTTCCACGTCCCCTACGTCCTGGACGGCGCCCTCGTGGAGATGGAGAAACTGGGTATCCGGCGGATCCGGTGCCATTCCGAAAAGGCCGCTGCGTACATGGCCGACGGATACGCGCGGGTCGCCCACGGCCCCGGCATCGCCATGGCGCAGTCCGTGGGCGCGGCCAATCTCGCCGCAGGGCTCCAGGACGCTTGGCTCGCGTGTTCGCCGGTCATCGCCATTACGGGCCGGTGGATGCCCCACTATCTCTACCAACAGGCCTACCAGGAGGTCGACCACCGCCCCCTCTACGATCCGGTCACCAAGTTCAATGCCTACGTGGACGGCGTGGAACAGGTCCCCATCCTGCTGCGCCAGGCCTTCCGCGAGGCCACCACGGGCGCGCCTCGTCCGGTCCATTTGGACTTCCTGGGCCTGTCCGGCGATTTGGCGGCGGGGTCGAAGCTCGATGCCGAGGTGATCGTGGAGGCGTCCTTCTCCCGGTATCCGGCCTTTCGCCCAGAACCGGAGCCCGAGCGTGTCGCGGAGGCGGCGCAACGCATCGCGCGGTCGCAGCGGCCGGTACTGGTCGCGGGAGGTGGGGTTACCGCATCGACCGCGCAGGCCGAAGTGGTCCGGTTGGCCGAGAAACTCTCCATCCCGGTGGCGACTTCCCTGAACGCCAAGGGTACGATACCGGAGGACCATCCTTTATCCGCAGGCGTGGTGGGCACCTACTCCCGCAAGTGCGCCAACGAGATCGTCTCGGAGGCGGACCTCGTGATCTTCGTGGGCAGCCATACGGGCGGGCAGGTCAGCCACTTCTGGCAGATTCCACGGCAAGGGACGCCAGCCATCCAGATCGACGTGGACCCCGCCCAGATCGGCCGAAATTATCCCGCCGAAGTCGCCATCCAGGGCGACGCGAAGGTGACGCTGAAGCGCCTCATCGAGGCCGTGGCTACGATCCCGGACAGGACGGCCTGGACGGAGCGCGTGCGTGTGCTCGTCGACCGGTGGCGGGCCGAGTTCGGCGGACTGCTCTCATCCGGTGCCATACCCATCCGCCCCGAGCGGCTTTGCCGCGAAATCACCGAATTCCTCCCATCCGACGCCATCCTCCTGTCGGATACGGGCCACGCCGGCATGTGGACGGGTGCCATGATCGAGATCACGGACCCGGGACAGACCTACCTTCGCTGCGCCGGGTCCCTGGGCTGGGCCTTCCCCGCGGCCATGGGCGCCAAGTGCGCGGCACCGGACCGTCCCGTCATCTGCTTCACCGGCGACGGCGGATTCTGGTACCATCTAGGAGAACTCGAGACGGCCGCCCGATTCGGGATCAATACTGTCACGGTGATTAACAACAACCGGTCCTTCAACCAGTGCCGGGATGCTTTCGAGGATGCGAGCGGCGAGCGGGGCCAAGGGTCGGACGACCTGTGGGTCTTCGAGGACATCGATTTCTCCGGCGTGGCCAAGTCCATGGGATGCAGGGGAATACGCGTGGAGGACCCCGATCGGATCCGGCCGGCGCTCGAAGAAGCGCTTGCCGCGGACGGACCGGTTGTCGTCGACGTGGCCACCGATATCGACGCCATGGCGCCGAAAGCCTACGTACCGGAATAGAACGGGCGATTGCCTTTACCGAATCGTGGTCCATATCACGCATCGTCCATGGTGGTCCTGCAGACGCCCAGTCCACGCCCTCCCTCCGGTCTCCCGGCCCCCAACAAAAACTGTTTCCTGTTTATCAAATAGTTAGTACATTACAATCAAACAGCGACGCTTTTTCAGTAATCACAGAATCCAATACAGGCTAATCCGCGATTCCTAAGACAGGAGGTCTACTATGCGCTGTCTGGTATTCGCATTTGCCATGGTTATCGTCGGATGCTCGTCGTACTCCCAGCTCGGATCTGGCGAGTCCGGTGACTCGCGCGGTGCAAGCACGTCGGACGGTTCGGAAACGTCGTTAGTCTGGCTGGACAGCCAGGGCGCGTTGCCATCTGTCGGTTACTTCGACGTAAAGACCATTTTCACCGTGTCTGAACTGGGGCCCGGTTCCTACATACGCGTCGCGGCCATCCACATCACGGGGGCGGCGCGGACAGCCCTCGTCAATAAGTTGCGGCTCAGAGCATCGCAGATCGGGGCGAACAGGCTGCTCATCGTCAAAGTGGAGGAGACCAAAGAGGAAGTCTTGCTGTATTCGGATCTTGAGAACGTGGTCCGTTTTTTCTCCGGTGAGAAAACAGACGCGGACCGGAGTAACGAAGCGTACACGCTCCGGATCGACGCCATCGCGATCAGGCAGTCGGATGACCTGTCCAACGTTATAACACCCCGTCAAGGGCAGGACTGGCCGACCGTGTATCGACCCCGCGGGACGTATGATCGGCGGCCGACCGTGTACCGGCCCCGCCGGCCCCGCAGGTCCTATGACCGGCCGACCGTCTATCGACCGCCTCGACGGGATGACCGGCGACCGGTGAATCCTCCGACACCAAAGGATGAACCGCCGATCGAGGCGCCGCCTCCTCCGAAGGATGAACCAACCGAGGTGAAGCCGCCACCGCCACCTCCACCGCCTCCGGAGGACAATCGGCCGTCACCCCTGAAGGAGCCCCGCATGAAGACCCATCGGCCTTGACGCGGTCCGTCAACCGGATCGCCATTGGCAACGAACTACCATGAAGCCGGTTCTCCCCATTCAACGATCGAACGGGGGGGATCGGCTTTACATTTTAAGGGGTTTTCCAACCGGGAGACGGTTAAAGGACGGTTTAAGGTCAGTAACGGGCACTTTCGGCGTCGGGGAGGATGCCGCCCTCGTCCCGGGGCAGGACCGAAAGGGGCAGCGCGATGGAGGAGCCCGCGTCGACCGGGAGGGTGATTCCCGTGATCCAGCGGGATTCGTCGCCGGCCAGGAAGACGGCCGCGTGGGCCACGTCCCAGGCCGAGCCCTCGGTGCCCAGCGGCGTGGAGCGCCGCCGGAGTTCCCGGTGCGCGTCAGATAGCCCGGCGGTGAAGGACCCGTGCAGGTGACCCGGGGCGATACAGTTCACGCGGATCCCGTCCCTGCCGTGCTGTACCGCCATGTTGATGGTCAGGGCGATGACCCCGCCCTTGGATGTCTCGTAGGCGACGTTGTACGACCATCCGCTCCGGAATCCGTCGATGGACGCCACGTTGATGATGGAGCCGCCCCCCGAATCCATCATCGCCGGTATGGCGAACCGGCTCGCGAGCATCATGGCCTTGAGGTTCACCGCCATGATCTCGTCCCAGTGCGCCTCTTGCACGTCCACCACCGTACCCGGATAGCTGAGCCCCACGTTGTTGAAGAGGATGTGCAGCCCGCCGTACCGGTCCACCGCGGTTTCGACCATGGCGCGGCAGTCCGCCGACCGGGTCACGTCCCCGGCGAAGACCGACGCCGTACCCCCTTCTTCCTCGATGACGGCCAGTGTCTTTCCGGCGTTTTCCGCGCTCCGGTCCGCCAGCAGCACCTTCGCGCCTTCCCGGGCGAGAAGCACGGCGGTCGCCTGCCCGGTGCCCGCCACGTCGCTCTGTGTGCCCGCGCCCGTCACGACGGCCACCTTGCCGTCCAGGCGGGGTTTACGAGGGGTCATCAGAAGATCTCCGCGCCGCCCGCCACCACCAGGTCCACGGCCGTGAGGTAGTCGGACTCCGGTGAGGCCAGGAAGGCGACTGTTTGCGCCACGTCTTCGCTCCTGGCAACCCGTCCGAGCGGAGAGATACCGGCCTTCTCCTGGATAAACGCCCGGTGGGCTTCGCTGTTTTTCCACGATGTGCCCTGGACGGCGCCGTCGGATATGGCCTCTTCGATGAATCCCAGGCGTTCCGTATCGACCGCAGTAGGCGACACCGAGTTGACGTTGATCCCGTGGGAACCGACTTCCTGTGCCAGGGCCTGGGTGAACCGGATGATGGCCGCCTTGGACGCGCAGTAGGCCGAGAATCGCTTCCGCCCGATTTTGCCCGACGTGGAGGCGATGTTGATGATCTTGCCGCCCTCTCCCCGTTCGATCATGTGGCGCGCCGCGGCCCGGCACATGAGGAACACGCCCTTGGCGTTGACGTTCATCTCCTTGTCCCAGGCTTCCTCTTCCATGTCGACGACGAGCACGCGGTCCTTGCCTGGCAGGGAGCCGGCGCCGTTCACGAGGATGTCGATGCGGCCGAACCGGTCGATCCCGCCGGATACGAGCCGTTCCACCTGGTCGGCCTGCGAGACGTCGGCCAGGATGGCCTCTGCGCTGCGCCCCGCCGCCTCGATCTCACTGACCACGGAGGGCAGCCCCTGCCATTCCGACGAGTCTCCGGGATAGGGATTTGCGACCCGGTCGCTGACAATGACGTCGGCACCTTCCTTCGCGAGTCGCGTGGCAACGGCCCGGCCGATGCCTCGTTCCCCGCCCGCGCCGGTGACCAGGGCGGTTTTGCTGTGGAGGTTGTACATTTTCAACCTTCTGAGCGAATCACGCCGTAAACCGCACCTGGAGACCCAGGGCACGTACGATACGAACTACCGTGGAGAATGCGGGATTGCCGTCCTCCGACAGTGCTTTGTACAACCCTTCCCGACTCATTCCAATCTCACGGGCCAGCCAGCTCATGTTCCCCGATCTGGCGATATCGTTCAGAGCGGCACGAATCAGGCTGCCATCTCCCGGGTCTTCGTTCGCGCATGCTTCCAGGTAGAGACGAGCGTCTTCCAAGGTGCGCAGGTGCTCAGTCACTTTCCATTTCGAAAATGAAACACTCATTTCCACCTCCATTCCCTCGCCAGCCTGAGGGCGTACGCAATATCCCGCCGTTGGCTGTCTTTATCGCCATACGCAATGTAAACTACAGTTCACACTCTGTCAATCTGGACTTGATCGGCAGTGCGACTGAAACAGGATTTCCGCCGCCTTTATTGCAGTCTTACATTACGTGTTAGTCGTTTTTGTTGATTCTGATCTCGCCCTGCAATCCTCACTCGCCCTCTCTCCGCGGCCGCACGACGGTCTCGCCGTCGTCTTCCACGATGGGGTGGTGATAGATGTAGGGCGGTTCCAGCACGGCGCGCTGGGCCTCGGTCAGCTCGGAGGTCCATTCGGGAAGACTGGTTTCGTAGATGCCGCCGGCGTAGTGCAGGTACTTGGGCGTGTACCGGTACAGGGCGACCCGCCGGTCGTGTTTGCCGTGCCAGGGCAGGGTGCCGTGGGCGGTGGCCTCGTTGAAGATCACAAGGTCGCCAGCCTTCTGTACGATGTGATGGACCAGGTCCTGGTTGGCCTCCCAGGTCAGGATGTCCTCGGGACAGGTAAAGTTGGCCTTGTGGCTGCCCGGGATGACGCAGAGCCCGCCCGCGCCGGGGTCCACGTCCGCCAGGGCGAACTGGCACACGATCAGGCCCGAGCGCATGCGCCCGTTGTGATAATGGTAGTAGCGGGATCCGTTGAAGGTCGCGTTACCCGATCCGTGGATCTTGAGTCCCTCACAACCCGCTTCGGCGATCAGCACGTCGACGCCGTGGTCGAGCTTCCAGCCGCGGCCGAAGAGGGTGTTGAGATAGGGTATGATCTTCGGATGGACCAGGAGGTCGCGGAAGGGCTGGCACCAGGGCTGCGGCCAGGTGAGCATGCCCTCGTAGTGGCGGAAGGGGGCGTACTTGCCTTCGAAGGGCCTGCCCCGCCAGTCGCCGCTGAGTTCGTTGGGTCCGTCGTATGAACCGAGCCGGTCGGGATTTGCGTCGAGGGCCGCGTTCATTGCCTGTACTTCGTCCCCGTCGAGGAACCCGCGCACGTGTAGAAAGCCCTGCAGGTCGTACAGGTACTGTTCCTCTTCGCTCATGGTGGAGAAGGCCGGCGATTCGGGCATGGCATATCCTCCCGGGGTCCTGTTCGATCCGATCTGTTTGACGGGCGTTGGAATAACGTGTGTCGATGCTGTGAAAGATAGCCTTCCCGGCATGGTGCGCAACGATAAAAGGCGCGTCGAGGAACGCGCGCCGTAGGCCACAAAATGCCTTGACAGCCCTGCTTGCCCCGGTTAACGTCCCCAAGTCCATTTCCGTGGTGAATGCCGTGATGGTTAACGCTGTTGCGACGCCCGGAACGGACGCCGGATTTCCCCTGGAAAACCACGCCCCAAAACTGCGGGATGCCGTGTCCGAAGAACCCGAAGTACCCGAACAGATCGAAGCGCAACATCTCGACCGCCCGGTGGTACCCGAACTGGACGAAATCCTGGGCGTTCCCTTCAAGGTGCTCGACGACGGGTTCGTCCGCGTCGTGGACTACATGGGCAGCGATCATTCCATCGTGCAGGCCGCGCGCGTGTCCTACGGCGCCGGTACCCGCCAGGTGCACCAGGACCGGGGGCTGATCCGCTATCTCATGCGGCATCAGCACACCACCCCCTTCGAGATGTGCGACATCAAGTTCCACCTTCGGGTGCCCATGGACTGCTGGCGGCAGTGGATCCGCCATCGGACGGCTTCGGTCAACGAGTACAGCACCCGCTACTCGCTGGCGATCGACGCGACACAGACGACGTCGCCCGATGCGTGGCGGTTCCAGGCGGAGGGCAACCGCCAGGGCAGCGGCGGCTTCGTCGACACCGAGCGGGGCGCGTATTTCTCCGAGAAGGAACGGGAACTCCAGGAGGCCGCCCGGACCCGTTACGAAGAACGTATCGAGGCCGGCATCGCCCGGGAACAGGCCCGAAAGGACCTGCCCCTGTCCACCTACACGGAAGCCTACTGGAAGGTGAACCTCCTGAATCTGCTCCGGTTCCTCCTGCTGCGCATGGATGATCACGCGCAATGGGAGATCCGCCAGTACGCCCATCTGATCGGACACCGCATCGTGTCGGCCTGGTGTCCCATCGCCTGGCAGGCCTTTCAGGACTACAGCGTGAACGCGATGCAGCTGACCCACCTCGATTGGGAGATCATCCGGGCGATCCAGGCGGGCGATAACGGAAAAGTCAACGACCTACTGGTGGAATACCGGTACATCTCAAAGTCGGGCAAGCTGCGCCGCAGCCGGGAGCGGGACGAACTCGAAGCCAAGCTGCATAAGCTGAACATGCCGGTTCCGTGGCGGTCCGGTGACGATCCCGCCTAGCGTCTGGCGGGTCGATGACCGGACGCCCGGCAGCGAGCGGCCGGGCACGACCGGAAAGCGGTGACCGATGAACCGAGGCAAACCGGAACCCGTATCCCGTAGATACGATATCGTCGACGCCGGCAGGCGGCGCGGGATCCTCGAGGCCCTGGAAAACCTCGGCCCGACGGAGCGCAGGACCGAAGACTGGTGCGACTGGGTACTGGCATTCGAGGACGAAGGGGAAAAACTGATCCTCAAGCAGTACCGTAAAGGCACCCTGATGATCCAGGGCAAGGCGGATCATCTGCTCCAGGTGATCCTGCACGTGCTGTCGCCCTTCCTGGATGAGCCCGTTGAAGCGGGCGGCGATGGATCCGGCGGCGGCAACGGTTCCGGCGGCGGCAACGGTTCCGGCGGCGGCAACGGTTCCGGCGGCGCCGGGACCCGGAAGCTTCCCCTTCCCCACATCGGGACGGACGAGTCCGGCAAGGGCGATTACTTCGGTCCGCTGGTGGTCGGCGGCGTCCTGGTCGAGACCGGGACCCGGAAACAACTGGTGACCCTGGGCATCCGGGATTCCAAGAAGCTGGGCGACGCCACTTGCCGCAAGCTGGCGGCCGAGATCAGGCGGATCTGCGTCGGGAAATACCGCGAGGTGATCATACCGCCCGAGCGGTACAATACGCTGTACGAGGAATTCCGGCGGGAAGGCAGGAATCTCAACCACCTCCTGGCATGGGGACACGCCCGCACCATCGAGAGCCTGCTGGAAGGCACTCCGTGCCCACTGGCCGTGACGGATCAGTTCGGCAACGAAAGCTACATTCGGTCCCGGCTCATGAAAAAGGGCCGTGAGATCGAACTCATCCAGGAACACCGGGGAGAACGGTACCTGGCCGTCGCCGCGGCGTCCATTCTCGCCCGGGACCGGTTCCTTGAATACCTGGAAAGGCTGTCGGGCGAGGCTGGCCTTACTTTGCCCAAGGGCGCGGGCGTGCCGGTCGTCGCCGCCGGCAGGAAATACGTCGAACGGCATGGCGCGGACAAACTGCCTTCCGTGGCCAAGATGCACTACAAGACCACGGCCCAGGTGGTGTAGATCCAGGTGATGTAAACCCGTAGGAACGCGGACTGTATGCGGCAGACGACACTATACGCGCACACTAAATTCCAGATCGCGCCGGTCGATCCGAGGATCTTCGGCGGATTCCTGGAGCACATCGGCAGGGCCGTCTACGAGGGCGTGTTCGACCCGGACTGCAAGCACGCGGACGAGGACGGGTTTCGCTCGGACGTGATGGACGCGATGAAACATCAGTCCATGACCGTCATGCGGTATCCCGGCGGCAACTTCGTGTCCGGCTACCACTGGATGGACGGCGTGGGCCCGCAGAAGCTGCGTCCCACCGTGCGCGAGCTAGCCTGGCAGAGCATCGAGCCGAACGCATTCGGCACCGACGAGTTCATCCGGCTGTGCCGTAAAATGGACTGGCAGCCCATGCTCACGGTCAACCTCGGCACGGGCTCGCCCGAGGAAGCCCGGAACTGGGTCGAGTACTGCAACTGTCCCGCGGGCACGAACTTCGCCGACATCCGGGTGGGCAACGGGGAGGAGATGCCCTACGACGTCGGCCTGTGGTGCCTGGGCAACGAGATGGACGGCCACTGGCAGCTCGGTCATGTGCCGGCCGACCAGTACGCGATCCGGGCCCAGCAGGCCGCGAAGATGATGAAGGACGCGGACCGCCGGATCGAACTGGTCGCCTGCGGCTCCTGCTCCGTGGACATGTTCGACACCTACATGGAATGGGACCGCCAGGTCCTCGACTACCTGGGCGATTACGCCGACTACATCAGCCTGCATCGTTACGTGGGCAACCCGAAGGACGATACGCCGGACTACCTGGCGGTAACGAACTCCATCGACCAACAGATCGAGGAGATGGACGCGGTATGCCGTTTCGTCCAGGCCAGGCGCCGGAGCAACAAACGCACTTACCTGTGCTTCGACGAATGGAATGTCTGGTACAAGAACCGCGAAATGGACGGTGAAGGGCAGTTCGCGCCGCACCTCGTGGAGGAGGTGTATAACCTCGAAGACGCCCTCGTCGTGTCCGGTTTCCTCAACAGCTTCGTGCGCCACGCCGACTCGGTCCGCATCGCGAACATCGCCCAGATCGTCAACGTCATCGCCCCGCTGATCACCCGGGGAGACGACCTCCTCATTCAGTCCATCTACCACCCCTTCACCATGTACGCGGGACGGCAGGAAGGCACGTCGCTCCGGACCTACGTGGACGGCGCGGGCTACATGAGCGAGAGTTACGGGCGGGTGAACTACATCGACGCCGCCATGATACAGAACGACCGAAAACTGCATGTCTTCGTCACGAACCGGAGCACGGACACCGACGTGCCCTTGCGCATCGTGCTCGAAGACCGGCCGATCGAATCACTGGTCAGCGCCGAGATACTCACCGGAGGCCAGGACCCGAAGGCGGCCAATTCGTTCGAGCAGCCCAACCTGGTCGGCAAGCGGCCCTACCGGGAGATCAAGGTCGCCGGGGGCAGGAGCCAGTGTTTTCTTCCCCCGCTGTCCTTCGCGGCGATGACCTTCGAGCTCGAGAAGTGGTAGGCCGCGCCGCGTCTTCCACGACCGCCGCGGCTACGTCCCATCCATCCCATGACCGCACCTGATAAACCCAGGAAAATGTCCCGGCGCGAAGCCCTGAAGGTCGGCGGTAGTGCCCTGCTCGGCGGCAGTGCCCTGCTCGGCGCGACCGTGACCGGCTGCGGCAGCGGTGACGACCGGGCGGGCCGGACCGGCCAGGCCGGCCAGGCGGACCGGACGACCTTGCGCTTCATGACGGCCCAGACGCGGGAGAAGCACCGGTCCCTGGAACCGCTCATCGCGGAATTTATGGAGATCCATCCCGGGATCCGGATCGAGCACATCAAGGTACCCTGGGACCAGGCCCATTCGAAGTACCTCACCGCCATCCTGGGCGGAGCGCCGCCCGACGTCATGGCCATTCCCAGCTGGTGGGTGACTGAGTTCCGGGCCATGGGCGCCCTCGAGGACCTCGGACCCTGGGTGCGGGACTGGCCCCATCTCCACGGCTACACGGAGCAGGTGAAAAAGCTGACCCGGTCGACCATGGCCTTCGACGGCGACCAGGTATTCGGCCTGCCCACGGAGGTGGCCGTCCGCTCCATGTTCTACCGCACCGAGTGGCTCGACGAACACGGGCTGGCGCCGGCGGAGACGCGCGAGGAATGGCGGGCGCTGCTCGAGAAGATCACGGACCCCTCCCGCCAACGTTACGGTTACGCGCTCCGGGGGGCCCGGGGCGGTTTCTGGTCGTGGTGGCCCATCGCCCAGGAATACGCCGGGTCGAATGCCTGGTTCGACGAGGACCACCGGTGCATCATCAACAGTCCGGACCACGTGGCGGGCCTGTCCTACTGGAACGACCTATACCAGGACGGTCTCGCGCCGCCCGACTCGCTGAACTGGGGATTCAACGAACTGGTCCAGGGATTCTGGTCGGGGCTTTGCGGCACGATGGAGCAGGACCCCGAGGTCGTCCGGACCTGCCTGGAGCACGGCCTGGACGAAGACCGCCTCGCCATCACGGTCATGCCCGCCGGTCCCAGGGCCCGCGTGGCTCTGTCCGACGGGGGATATACGTCCATGTCGTCGGCCTCCCCGCACAAGGACGAAGCCTGGACCTTCCTCGACTGGCTGATGGCGCCCGAACAGCGGCTCCGGTACTGCAGGGACGTCAACATGATCCCGCCCTTTTCCAGTGCGATGGAGGACCCCGCCTTCGGACAGGGTCTCTACCGGTCCTTCGTGGAAATGGTCACGGATCCGTCCATCCTGCAGAACTGGTATCCCAACTACCTGCCGGAGATGGGGGAGTTTCTGGAGGTGCGGGTGACCGAGGAGCACCAGAAGATGCTGCTGCGGCGGCAGTCTCCCCAGGAGACGGCCGACCGGCTGGCCGACTTCATGACCCGGGCGCAGGAGAAGTACGTGGACCGGCACGGCCCGGATACGCCGCGGCCGCCGGCATAGCGCGTTGTTCCCGGACGACCCGCGGTCCCGGGCATAGTGCGGTTGTTCCGGACGACCTGCGGCCGCCGGCATAGCGCGTCAATAGACCACGCCGTATGACTGCACGGTCAGCGCGATGGACCGTGCAGGCGGCCGATTCGCTGTTGCGAAACCCACACGATGCCTCACCACGCCAGACCACTTAGTAACACCCGTAGACTCACCCGACGCGACATGCTGCGGATCGGTGGTACCGCCTTCGCGGGCGCGGCTGTGCTGGGCTGCGGAGGCGGAGACGACCGCCGGACCGTCTCGGTCTTCAGCCCGATGGGCGAGGTGAAGAACCAGGCCCTGGCCCGCCAGGTCGACCGCTTCATGGCGCTGCGGGACGACCTGCGCGTGGAAGTGATGCCCGTGCCGTGGGACCAGGGCCACGCCAAGCTGCTCACCATGATCGCCGGCGGCAACCCGCCTGACGTGATCACGGCGACGGGCCAGTGGATGGCCGAATTTCGGGCCATGGGCGCCATTGAGGACCTGACGTCCTGGTACACGTCGTGGTCTCATCGCGACGCCTTCACGCGGACGGCACTGCTCCGGTGCGAGAGCAGCACGGCCATTGAGGACGGCCGGGTCTACGGACTGCCCCTGGAACTGACGACGCGGGCCATGTTCTATCGCAGGCGGTGGCTGGACGAGCAGGGACTGGAACCTGCGGCGACCCGGACCGGCTGGCGTGCGTTGCTGGAGCGGATCACCGACCGGGACCGGGGCCGTTACGGCTACGCCCTGCGCGGGGCCCGCGGGGGCTTCTGGACCTGGTGGCCCATCCTGGAGGAGTTCTCCGGCACGAACGAGTGGTTCGACGAGGACCAGCACTGTATCATCAACAGCCCGGAACACGTGGAAGGGCTGACCTATTGGAACGATCTCTACCGGGACGGGCTGGCGCCGGCGGACGCGGTGAACTGGGGATACAACGAACTCGTACAGGGGTTCTGGTCCGGGATCTGCGGGTGTATCGAGCAGGACCCGGAAGTGGTGCGCACCTGCCTGGATCACGGCATGGACGAGTCGACCCTGGTCACGGCGCCCATGCCCGCCGGACCCCGGGCCCACGTGGCTTCCAACGATATCTGGATCCTCTCCATATCCAGGGAGGCGAAGAACCTCGACGGCGCCCTGGCGTTCTACGAGTGGATGATGGCGCCGGAGCAGCTCATCGCCTACAGCAAGGACGCGAGCGTGCTGCCGACGGTGAAGCAGGGCATGGACGACCCCTACTTCGGCCAGGGGTTCCTTCGGCCGTTCATGGACATGGCCACCGATGCGAGGCTCCTGCAGAACTGGTACCCGAGCTATCTACCCGAAATGGGTGAATTCATCGAGGTGCTGGTCACCGAGGAACAGCAGAAGATGCTCCTCGGCCGGCAGTCGCCGCGGGAGACGCTCGACCGGCTGGCGGACTTCCTGGGCCGGGCCCAGCAGCGTTACGTGGAACGCCACGGCCCCGATACGCCGCGGCCGCCCCGGCAACCCCTCGAGCCATGAAGAAGGCCGATCCCTACCTGCTCCTGGCGCCGGCCTACCTGCTCATCGCCGGATTCCTGTTCTACCCCATGGCCACGGTGTTCCTGTTGTCTTTGCAGGAATACCAGCTCATGGACCCCCTCAATACGCCCTTCGTCGGCCTGGACCAGTACGCCTTCATGCTCGGGGACGAGTATTTCTGGCGGAGCCTGTGGAACTCCGTGGTCTGGGTGGTCGTATCGCTGTTCTTCCAGTTCCTGCTCGGCTTCTGCCTGGCGCTGCTGCTCAACAGCGCGCGGTTCAGGGCCCGGGGGATCTTCCAGGCCGTCGTCTTCGCGCCGTGGGCGGTTTCGGGCTTCCTGATCGCCATCATCTGGGCCTGGCTGCTGAACGGGGAATTCGGGCTGGTCAACGACCTGCTCATCCGGGTCGGCCTGCTGGATCAGAAGGTCGGGTTCCTGTCCCGCGAGGAGACGGCGCTCCTCTCCTGCGTGCTCGCCAATATCTGGTTCGGGGTCACCTTCTTCGCCGTCATGCTCTTCGCCGCGCTCCAGGCCATCCCGCCGAGCCTGTACGAAGCGGCCGACATGGACGGCGCCACGGCCTGGCAGTCCTTCTGGCGCGTCACCGCGCCCATGGTGAAGCCGGCCATCGTCATTACCATTCTGCTCCGGGCGATCTGGGTCTTCAACTGGGCGGACCTGATCTGGGTCATGACCGGGGGTGGTCCGGCCGGGGCTTCCCGCACCCTGGCGCTCTACGTGTTCCAGAAGGCCTTCCTGGGCCTGGATTTCGGGTATTCGGCCGCCCTGGGGGTGGCGCTGACCGTGATCTCCCTGATCTTCACCGCCGTATTCCTCCGCGTCACCCGGTTCTACGGCGACGAGGCCGCCATTTGAGGCCGCCATTTGAGGCCGCCATTTGAGGCCGCTATTTGAGGCAGGAACGATGATCCGTATGCATCCAATACGCCGGCTGGTACAGTTCACCGGACTGTGCGCGTTCTTCGCCTTCGCCGTTTTTCCCGTTTACTGGATGGTGGTTACTTCCCTTACGCCGGCGGAGGACCTTTTCGTATGGCCCCTGCGGTATTTCCCGGCGGCGCCTACGCTGGAACACTATGCCGAGGTCTTCCTGCGCACCGACATCCCACGGTTCTTCACCAACAGCCTCACGGTCGCCAGCCTGGCCTCGGCCTGCACGCTCACCGTTTCCGTGCTCGGAGGCTACGCCCTTGCGCGCTACCGGTTCCGGGGACGCCAGGTCACCCTGCTGGTCTTCCTGGCGACCCAGATGATGCCCGTGGTGGTGCTCATCGTCCCGCTCTTCATCATCTTCCGGATACTCGGCCTGCTCGACACGCTATACAGCCTGATGATCGTGTATACCGTGCTGAACATCCCCTTCTGCACGCTCATGATGCAGGGCTTCTTCGCGGGCGTCCCGTCGGAACTCGAAGAGGCCGCCATGGTGGACGGGTGCAACCGGATGGGGGCGATCCTGCGCGTGGCCGTGCCGCTGGCCCGTCCCGGGCTGATCGCCACCTTTCTCTTCGCCTTCATCGGCGCCTGGAACGAACTGCTCTTCGCAGTGATGTTCCTGAACACGGAATCCACCTTCACCCTGCCCGTGGGCCTGTACAATTTCATCAGCAAGTACGACGTCCACTGGGGACGCATGATGGCCGGCGCCACGCTGGCGCTGCTTCCCGCGCTGGCCGTGTTCGCCTTCGTGCAGCGGTACATGGTCAGGGGATTGGCTTTGGGCGCGGTGAAGGGATAGGGGTAGGAAGGTGTCTAATCAGGGAACCAGGACCGGGCGCACCCAGACGAGGTACAGCTGATCGCCGGAGCGGATCACCTGGTTAACGGTCAGCAGCCCGTAGGCGTCGCGGGCCGATGATCCGGTGAGCGTGCGGTATCCCCGTGGACGCTTCCCCTTCACCTCGGCCAGGTCGATCGAGTCCAGCGGCCAGTCCACGGCCTCGCCGGCCTGGTCCGCCATGTACCGGGGCAGATGCTGCACGGCGATCTCGACGCGGTCGGGAACGTAAGGCTCGGCCCTCGGATGGGTGAACCCGGCGAGGAAGAGATTGAACTTGTACATGGCGTTCCACGCCGGTGCGATCACGTCGTTGACGGAACGGGCCTTTAGGAGCGCGGGCGAGTAGGTGTGCAGGCTCGGCGGGGAGTGCATGCCGATCCAGATGGTGACCTTGTCGTTGTTGTCTCGAAAAGGCTCCTGAATGCTTCTGGCGTAGGCCAGTTCGTTATCGAGCCATTCGTTGGTCAGGCTTGACACGCCGAAGGTGGTCTGCATGACGAGGTACAGTCCGGGCACTTCTTCACCTTCCAGCCGGACAAAGCGGTGCAGCGCCTGGGCGTCGTCGTCCCGGAACACGACGAGGCCGTTGCCGTAGATCACGATCTGTGGCGTTCGGGAAAGAAAAACATCGTGCACGGTGGTCGATGCACGCACCATTTTACGCCAGATCGCCGGATCGTCTTCAGATCCCTGGACCGTGGGGGCGCCGAGGAGTGTCGTCAGCACCAACAGCAAGCCCGGGATAAGTTTATTCAGTGAGCCGGTTCGTCCGGTCCTGGCGGTCCTGGCGATCCTGGCGCTTTTTCCGGTCCGACCGGTCTTTCCGAATGCATTGATCATTGACTGTCTTCCCATTTCGATTCCCATGCGCTGCAACCGTTGCGACCGTAAGATGATCGAGGAGAAGCGTAGCTTTCACAAGCAGCGCAAGTGGCGGTGTCCTACCTGTGGCCGCAGCCGGTTTCAGCGGAACAGGTCACGGAGATGGTCCGCCCGGTCCGCGAAATATCGCCGCGGGGATTGAACGTTCCATGGGACGGTCCGGAACAGCACGGTCCAGCACGGTCCAGCACGGTCCGGCACGGTCCAGCACGGTCCGGCCCGTCGATTCATCTTCCCACCTGCTCCGCATGCTCTTCGTAGGTCGCCCGGTGCTCGGGATCGATCTTGATGAGCATGTCGTAGGCTTCCCTGGAAGATTCCGCATCGGGCACTTCGGTGGGTGATTCCGCGCTGAAAACATCCGCCAGCTGCAGGTAGTGGGCGTTCAGGAACTCACCCAGCCACTTGTCTCTCGGGTTCTTCTCGTGGATTCCCGCCAATAGATCCACGGCCTCGCGGCAGAGGGTGCGGGCCTCCACCAGCTTGTTATCCTTTTGTGCCGCCAGCCCCCGATAATACCGGTTCCGGACCAGGCGGTAGGGCCTGTAATCTTCGGCCAGGATCCCGTCGATCAGGTCCAGCCTTTCGTCCCACCCCCGCTGGAATTCGCGACTGAACCGGCCGTCCAGTGCAATGGCATTGGCGCGCTGGAAATGGCTCTGTCCGCCGAACTCCGTGTACTTGTCCAGCGCGTGTCCGATCATGATGTGCACGTAGTAGTCGATCAGCCACGTCAAGGCGTTGAACTGCTGGTCGTCATGTTGCAGGAAGTCTTCCCGCTCGTACTCGAAAAACCACCACCGGTCCAGGTACTTCAGGTCCGTCCCGCTGTACACGGTCAGGCGCGAGCCGTACTGGGTCTTTACCGCGCTGCCCATGAAGGCCAGAATGGCTTCAATGCCGACGTGTACCGGTTCGGGCAGGTCCTCTTCCAGCCAGTCCCATTCTTCGATGTAGTCGGCGAGCGTAAGGCCAAAGTCCGCCATCTGCTCGCGGTGCAGGACGGGCAGGGCTTCCAGGTGCGCTGTCACGTCGGCTCTTACCTGTTGCCCGCGTGCGTCATGCGGTGGGATCGCGAGCAGGCAGAGCGCCAGTACGCCGGCCGGTATCCACGATCGTTTCCGGGTCTTAAGGTGCGTCATCGCATCCATGGGCATGCTCCCGGTATGCGGGGTATCGCTACGGCCGTCGAATGTCGGAAAACTAACCGCGGGAACGGGGCGTGTCAAGCCTATCCCGCACCGCCTCTGCCCTGGTGCCTGCCCTGGCGCGAGCCTTGACATTCGGGTCCCTGGACTGTATTTTTGCCGTCCATAGCAGATGGTGACACGGACGATCGGTCCGGTGCGGCCAAGAAAGTGGAACTGCGCGGCCGATCAGCGTTTCGGAAGGGTGCATGTTCGGACAATCCCTGGCGGAGACCCTCGCCCGCGAACGGGGGACCATATACAAGAAACCGGGCGGCAAGGCCGTTCGAATCGCCCTGGTGTATCCCAATACCTACTACCTGGGCATGTCGAACCTGGGTTTCCAGACCATCTACCGTCACCTCAACGAGCGGGACGACGTCGTCTGCGAACGGGCCTTTCTCCCTGAACCTTCCAGCCTGGAAGCCCTGTCCAGGTCCCGCAAGCCGCTGGTTACGCTCGAATCCGGACTGCCGCTTGGTTCGTGCGACATCGTGGCTTTCTCCGTGTCCTTCGAAAACGACTATCCCAACCTGGTACGCATCCTGGAACTCGCCCGCATACCTGTGCTCGCGGAAAGCCGGACGCGTTTTGATCCGATCGTGCTGATCGGAGGCGCGATTACCTACATCAACCCGGAGCCCCTGGCGGATTTCGCCGACGTGATGGTCATCGGCGACGGCGAAGAGGCGGCTTACGCCTACATCGACCGTTATCTCGCGGACCAGGGACTGGACCGGGAACAGCATCTCGCCCGTACCATGTCGTTGGCTGGCATGTATTTGCCTTCCCTGCAGACCGCTTCCCCGGGTGAACGGGAGGGACTAACAGTCGTCGGGGCGGGCACGGATGCCGGATGCGATACCGCGGACAACGACTGCGACATCTCGACGGTCAGTGCCCCGGCGGTCGACGTTGCGGCGGACGATGCGGAGAGTGTACCCGTCGTCGCGGAAGGTTCGCCTACTGGCCGGATCGCCAAGCAGCAGGTGCGCGATTTCGAGGACTATCCCGCCCATTCCGCCGTCCTTACGCCCGACACCGAGTTCGGGGACATGTTGCTGATCGAGATCTCCCGGGGGTGTCCCCGCCGGTGCCGTTTCTGCGCCGTGAGTTACGTCTATCCGAAGTTTCGCGCCCTGAAGCCGGATACCATACTCGACGTCATCCGGTCGAAGAACGCGTCCCTGGCGCGGGACGGCAAAGAAGGGCTGAAAGCCGTGGGCCTGGTCAGCTCGGCCATGTGCGACTATCCCCACCTCGACGAACTCTGTGCGGGCCTGGAAGAAACCGGTCTCCGCGTAGGCGTTTCGTCGGTCCGGGTCGACCTGGTCCCGGACAGCCTGCTGGAGCTGATGCTGAAGACCGGGTTGCGTACCATGACCATTGCGCCGGAGGCCGGTTCGGAAAGGCTTCGCAAGGCGATCAACAAGCCCATATCCTCGGAGGAAATCCTGACCGGCGCCCGAAGGATACTCGAGAAGGGCATCAAGCACCTCAAGGTGTACTACATGGTCGGCCTGCCGACTGAGACCGACGCGGACATCGAGGAACTCATCGAGATGACGCGCCGGCTTGCCCGCCTGCAGCGGGAGTGCGGGGAACCGGGCGGACGGCTGCGGTTGAGCATCAACCCCTTCGTGCCGAAGGCGTTGACGCCCTTCCAGTGGAGCCCCATGGCGTCTCCCAAGGAGGTCCGGCGCAAGTTGCAGCGCATACAGAAGGCCCTGCGTGGCACGGCGGGAGTGGACGTCAAGCACGAGAGCCTGAAGTCCGCCTACTTCGAGGCTATCCTGTCTCGCGGCGGCCGGGAACTGAGCGGATTCCTGATGGAAACCGCGCGGCTGGACGGCGACTGGAAACGCGCCGCGGCCGAGCTGGGGATGGATACCTCGCGCTATCTCGGGGACATGGCGGACCTGCAGTCGCTCCCCTGGGATTTCATATCGACGGAGAAGGAGAACCACCGGCTCCAGTGGGAGTACAAAAAGAGCCACAACCTGCCATATCGAAAAAGGCAGACCACGGCACGCGTCACCCGGTCGGACACGACGGCGCACGTCGGCTAGCCGGTCCCGGATCGTGCCGCCCCGCCGGATTCGGCACACCCCGAGGTCTGTACCCGGGATGCGGAGAGCCGGGGCCATTTCATCATTTTAAGTCAGTGGAGGAGAAAGATGCATTATCCAGGTCTATTGACGGCCGCATTTCTCGTGCTGTTCCTGGCCGCGTCCTGCGGCGAAGCGTCCGACCAACCCGAAACCAGCGGAGAACCCGCAAACATGCTGATTATCGAAACCACCCTTGGCACCATAAAATGCGAATTGTACCCCGACAAGACGCCCACGACCGTGGAAATCATTTCGAGCCTGGCCGAAGGCACACGGGACTGGACCCACCCAGTAACCGGCGAGACCAAGTCCGGCACGCCTTACTATGACGGGGTGATTTTTCACCGGGTTATTCCGAACTTCATGATCCAGACCGGTGATCCGGCCGGCACCGGCATGGGCAGCCCGGGATTCGTGTTCGATGACGAGTTGCGCGAGGAACTGCGTTTCGACCAGCCCGGCCGTCTGGCCATGGCGCATCGCGGCCCCAACACCAACGGCGGGCAGATCTTCATCACGGTGGCTCCTACGCCCCATCTCGACATGGTGCATACCATCTTCGGCCAGGTCGTGGAGGGACAGGAAGTGGCCGACGCCATTTCGGAGGTGCCCGCGAACCAGTCGCGGCCCATTGAAGAGGTCAGCATCGTGAAAGTGACCGTGGTCAGAGGGGAGGGCGAGTAACCGATGAGAAGGATACGAATCACCGCGATAACCGCCGTGCTGGCGGGGCTCGTCGCCTGGTCCGCTGGGGCCGCGGCGAATCCACTCTTCGGATCGAACGTAACGGAGGCTCCGCCCGTCCAGTCGAACGACGAGGCGCAGTCGAACGACGAGGCGCAGTCGAACGACGAGGCGCAGTCGTCCGGCGAACTGGCCTCCCAGGCCCTGGGACCGGGGACCTACGCCGTGTTCCAGACCAACATGGGCGTCATCATCTGCAAGCTCTTCGACCAACTGGCGCCCGCCACCGTGGAAAACTTCATCGGGCTTGCCGAGGGCACCAAGGCCTTCAAGGACCCCAGAACCGGGCGGGAGGTAAAGCGTCCGTACTACGACGGGACCCTCTTTCACCGGGTCATATCCAATTTCATGATCCAGGGCGGTGATCCCACGGGCACGGGCCAGGGCGGTCCGGGATATCAGATCAAGGGCGAAATCCGGGGTTCGCTGCGCTTCGACCGCCCGGGCCGGCTGGCCATGGCCAACGCGGGATCGCCGGATACCGCGGGCAGCCAGTTCTTCATCACCCACGGTCCGAAGTCCTACCTGGACGGAGGCTATACCATCTTCGGCCAGGTCATGAAGGGCCAGGAAGTGGTGAACGCCATCGGCCGGGTGCAGACGCGGAGCGACCGTCCCCTTTTCGATATCGTGCTGGAGAAACTGACCATAGAGCGGGTGAAGTAGGTCCAGGGCGGCCGATCCAGGCCAGGCAGGCCGGCGAACCCAGGCAGGTTGAGCCCGACCGAACCCTTCCAGGCCGGACCGGCCGAACCACGGAGTTGAGGGGAGCGGCATGAAGCGTGCATTCCGCAAGTATGCGGGTTCCATTATGACGTTTCCTCTGGCGCTCCCGCTGACGTGGTTAAGCGCCAGGGCATTCCCGCTGTCGTGGTTAAGCGCAAGGGCGCTTCCGCTGGCGTGGTCAATCGCCGTCTTTCTGGTCCTTGCTCCTCCGGGCGAACTGAAGGCCTTCGAACCGTCCACGCCCCACCTTGACGCCTTCCTGGCCGGACTGGACCAGCGTGAGCCGCGATCCGTTCCTCCGGGCCTGCGCGTATTCGTCGGGGATTCAACGGCCCTCCGGCTGAACGGGGCGGACGTCATCGACATGTTTACCGCCGCGGAACAGGATACGCTCACGCTGTTGCGGGTCAACGTGGTCCTGGCCCGATGGATCGCCGAACGTAACGTTCCCCTCTACGCCGACGGGAAGGCGGTCGACGAAGCCCTGAAGCAGGGGTTTTCCCTGGGTCTCACCTTTCCGCTCCACCACGTCTCGTACCTCTTTTTCAGCCCCGACGCCGCCCGGTCAGGCGATTTCCTGGTCCATATCCGCGCGCTCTACGACATGAATTACACGTTCCGCTTCGACCGGGACATCCTGAACGCCGACGTGATCGTCCACGGCGCCGAGACCTCGTATATCGATGACGGCGCTCCCCGGACGAGTTACCTGGTGACGCTGGAACTATATGACGAACTGGAATGGGCGCGGTACACCGACTTCGAGGGTCTGTCGGGTCGGAAGCGGGGCGTAGCGGGGTTTTTTCAGCGGGTTTTCTTCTTCATCCCCAAGACTCTGGACGGACTGGAACTCCGGGACGGACACCTCAAGATCAAGGCCTTCATAGACCAGAACATCGAAGACTTCGAACGGCTCGAGCGCTACCACGTAAGACGCTAGCGTTCCTGGCCGGAAACGACGTCACGTGAGGTGTTAGCCGTCCTGGCCGTCTTCCTGGCCGGTGTGGATTCCGTCTAAGGGAATGCGGCGGGCGAAGAGGTACCAGGCGACGACGATCACGATGCCGGCCGCTCCCGCCATGAAGGCCACCAGGCGCGCCGCCAGGGCGTCCAGCAGCAGGCCCGTCCCCAGGGTCGAAATGGAAAAGGCCAGCGTGAACAGGCCGTGGTCCGCGGCGAACACCCGGCCGCGGTAGTCTTCGTCCACCACGAGTTGAAGCCCCAGGGAAGAGTAGACCCACATCACCATGCTGCCCGCGGCGGCGAGGATGATGCAGACGGCCGCCAGCCAGATGGACGGGGCCTGCGAGAACAGGATGAAGAAGGCGCCGTAGCCGATCAGTCCGACCAGGATGCCCGTCCTCAGCTTGCCCAGCCGGATCGTGTCGAAGAACTTGATGAGCACGGCGCCCAACAGCGTCCCGATACCCCGGGCTGTGTACAGGATGGCGATGCCCGTATCGCCTGCGCGGTAGACCTGTCCCCCGAACACGGCGTAGAGCAGCACGGCGCCGCCTCCGGCCAGTCCCCAGGTGGCCTTGCCCGGCAGGTAGACCCGTGTCGGCCGGTCGCGGCCGATGTACTTCATGCCCTCGATGAAATCCGAGAGGAACCGTACCGGCTGTCCCGCGCCGGACGCGGCGGGAATGGCGATCCGGGCTACGAAAACCGCCGACACCAGGAAACTGAAGGCGTTCAACTGAAAGGCGGCGGACCGGCCCAGGTGATCGGCGACCAGGCCGCCCACGGCGGAACCGATGGTCAGCATGGCGGCCCAGGTCGTGCTCGAAAGCGCGTTGGCCGCCAGCAGCGCTTTGCCCCGGGCGATACTCGGCAGCGCAGCCGTGCGCGTCACGTCGAAGAAGGGTTGCAGGCCGGACAGCAGCGCCATGAAGAGGTACAGCATCCAGACGTCGTCCGCCGTTTCGACCAGCAGGAATCCGAGGGCTACGCCGGCCCGGAGGATATCGGCGGTGATCATCACCCGCTTGCGGTCGTACCGCTCGGCGACGACGCCGGCCAGCGGGGTCATCAGGAAGGGGGGCAGCATCTGGCAGATCGTGACGATGCCCAGGGCGAGGCCGGAGCCGGTCAGGGCGAGGGTCAGGCCCAGCACGGCGATGGTATTGAACCAGTCCCCCGCGTTGGATACGACCTGCGACAGCCAGACGAACCGGTAGGTCCGGTTCTCCCTGAGCAGCCGGGTGTACGAGAGGGCCGAACCTGTTTTTGTCGTCACGGGCCAGACCTGCGGTTGACAAGGGCGGGTGGACCGTATACCCTTCGGTTAATCACTTTGATGGTAAGACTGCGGTTGGAAATGTTTCAGGAGGCATGCCGATGAGCAAGCTGAAGTCGATCATGCAAAACCGGACACGCGGCAACCTGGGGGAAACGCGGCGAGACTGTACCGACTGCGTCCACGTCATGCCCGGCATGCACGGAGACGACGTGACCTGCGAGATCTATACCTTCAAGCACGAGGCCTACAAGGTCCCGAGGCGAAGTTCCCTCTCGCCCTCCTTCGCGAACGACTGCGGATTCTACCAGGCCATGACGCCGGTGCAGAAGGCGGAATCGGAACGCAAATTCAGGGAGTTCTACAAGCGGCTGAAGTGAGTCGGAGCGGAGTCCGGCGGAGATACGCCCGCCTCGACCGCGAGCGCCCGGCCGGTCCGCGGCTCGGACGGAGCGCGCGGCTCGGACGGAGCGCGCGCCGTTACTCGTTCATGGACTTGAGGAAATCCACGTTCGTCGGCGTCCGCGAGAGGCGCTCGGTCATCAGTTCCATGGCTTCCACGGGTCCCAGGCCGTCCAGGAACTTCCGCAGGATCTTCACCTTGCCCAGGATATCCGGTTCCAGGAGGAGTTCGGCCTTGCGGGTGGACGACGCGCTCAGGTCGATCGCCGGGAAGATCCAGCGGTTCGCCAGCTTGCGGCTGAGTTCCAGTTCCATGTTGCCCGTGCCCTTGAATTCCTCGAAGATGCCCTCGTCCATCCGGCTGCCGGTCTCGATCAGCGCCGTGGCCACGATGGTCAGGCTCCCGCCTTCCTCGATGTTCCGCGCCGCGCCGAAGAAACGCCGCGGCTTCTGCAGCGCGTTGGCGTCGATACCACCGGACAGGATCTTGCCGCTGTGGGGCGTCACGGCGTTGTGGGCCCGCGCCAGGCGCGTGATGCTGTCGAGCAGGATGACCACGTCCCGGCCGTGTTCCACCAGCCGCTTGGCCTTCTCCAGAACCATGTCCGAGACCGCCACGTGGCGCTCCGGCGGTTCGTCGAAGGTCGAGCTGATTACCTCGCCCTTGACCGACCGTTCCATGTCGGTCACCTCTTCCGGCCGTTCGTCGATGAGCAGGACCATGAGCACCACCTCGGGATGATTATCCGTGATGGCGTTGGCGATCTCCTGCAGCAGCATGGTCTTGCCGGCTTTCGGCGGTGAGACGATCAGTCCGCGCTGCCCTTTCCCGATGGGGGTCAGCAGGTCCATGACCCGTGTCGGCAGCTTGTCTTTCAAGTATTCGAGCTGGAACCGCTCCAGTGGATAGATGGGCGTCAGGTTGTCGAATAGCGTCCTTTCCTTGCTGGCTTCGGGGTTCTCGAAATTGACCGTATCCACCCGCAGGAGCGCGAAGAAGCGTTCTCCGTCCTTTGGAGGACGTATCTGCCCCGATATGGTGTCCCCGGTGCGCAGGTCGAAGCGTTTGACCTGCGACGGCGCCACGTAGATGTCGTCGGGACCGTGCAGGTAGCTGTAGTCCGGAGACCGGAGAAACCCGCAGCGGTTGTCCGGCAGCACCTCGAGTACGCCCTCCCCGAAGATCACGCCTTCCTTTTCCGTCTGTGCCTGGAGAATGCTGAAGATCAGTTCCTGTTTCCGCAGGCCCGTGTAGCTCTGCAGATCGAGCTCCTGTGCGATGGAGTACAGGTCCGGCAGGGTTTTCGTCTTGAGTTCCAGGATGTGCATGCTTGCTTCCCTTTGTAAAAAACGTTCTTGTAAAAACGTTCGGTGAACTCCCGTGAACGCCCGCTGTCCGGGCGATACTTAAGGCGCCGATTCCCGCGGCGCGTCGTGGGGAGTGTATTTGAAGTCAGACTGGGTTGTGAACATGGTGTGCGGCGGAAACGTCGGCTTGCGAACGGGTCGTTTCCGGTGGTCGGGCCTGGGCGTGCCGCGTCCGGGCGTGCCGGACCTGGGCGTGCCGGGCCTGGGCGTGCCGCGTCTGGAGACGCGCGGCTGTATTGGTTCTGGTTATGCCATCAGGGTGCGGGTGCGGGCAATCGCAACTTGCCTTGGTGATGAGGTAATCCCGTAGAATGCGGTACCGGCCGTCATGAATCTTGATCTAAAGAAAGATTCGGCTTTCCAATGAGGAATCAATCAGGGGAACGTGCAAGGTTCGGGTTGCCGCCGAGTCGACGACACGGGTAAATATACGGGTTTATGTCGCGCTGTCAAGCCCCATGGCTACTTTTTTTCTTGGACACGCATGTCGCCGGTTCCGAAAACACCTGCGTCGCCTATCATTGAACGCGTGCGTCACCGGGTCCAGTTGCGTAGCGGTCCCGCCCACCTGCCAGTCCGCTCGATTGCCCGCGGCACCACCCTGCCGCGGAGCGGCCTACTCGTTCATCTTGGGGTCGAGGGCGTCCCGGAGTCCGTCGCCCATCAGCTGGAATCCGAGCATGGTGAGGGCGATCATGATGGCGGGAAAAGTCGCCAGGTGCCAGTAGGACCGGATGTAGTTGGCGTTCTCGCCGACCATCTGCCCCCAGCTCGGCGTGGGCGGGCTGATGCCGATGCCGATGAAGCTCAGGCCGGCCTCCGCGAAGATGGCCGAAGGGATGCCCAGGGCCAGGGCCACGATCAGCGGCGTCAGGCTATTCGGCAGGATGTGGGTGACGACGATGCGCAGGTGGCTGCCCCCCATGGCCTTGGCCGCCCGGACGAACTCCTTCTCCTTCAAAGACAGAATCTGCCCCCGCAGGAGACGGCATACCCCTACCCATCCTGTCACCCCGATGGCGACGAAGATGTTGAAGAGCCCGGCGCCCAGCCACGACATGATCAGGATGATGAAGAGCAGGCCGGGAAAGGCCGACATGATATCGACCCCCCGCATGATGACGCTGTCCACGCGGCCCCCGGCGTACCCCGCCAGGGAGCCCAGGGGCACGCCGATGGCGAAGATGATGGCCTGCACGAGGACGCCCACGGTCATGGAGATCTCCGCGCCGTAGATGACCCGGCTGAAGAGGTCGCGGCCCAGACCGTCCGTGCCGAAGGGGAACATCCACGACGGTTCCTGCCAGGCGACCAGGAAGTTCTGCTTGGTGTAGTGCAGCGGCGCGATCCAGGGCGCGAGCAGCGCCGTGTTGCTCAGCAGCAGCACCAGGAAGAGACCGACCAGGGAGAGCTTGTTGCGGGAGAAACGCCGGGTGGCGTCCGCCCAGAGCCCGCTGTCATGTTTCTTGAAATACCGGTAGGCCCGCGGCCAGAGCAGGGTGAACTCCGTGGCCAGCGCGACGCGGAAGATCTGTCCCGCCCAGGAGAAGAAGGGTTCGAGGCCGTCCCAACTCATGGACTCCGACAGGCTTTCGGGGATGTCCTCCGTGCCGTAGGGGTACTGGTCCATCCAGGGACCGAGCAGCCACCACGCCGCGAGGAGGGCGACGACGCCCGCGGCCGCGAAGTAGGACTTGCGTTGGACCACCGTGTGGCAGAAGGACGCCCATCTTCCGGTCTCGTCCCGGTGTCCCAGGCGGTACATGCGGGGCAGGTAGAGCACCAGCTGGATCGCCAGGGCGATCCGCCCCACCTCGAGGATCATGGTGTCCCAGCTCCATCCCAGGATCGCGCCCAGGACCCATACGATGCCGACTTCGCCCGTTGTGCCGATCGGATCCATGCCTAATCCTTCCTATACCGGATGCGGGGGTCCACCAGCGCGTACATGAGATCCGTAATCACGTAGATCACGACGATGAGCGACGACCAGAGCAGGGCCGTGGACATGATCATGGGGTAGTCCCGGGCGAACACGCTCGTGGTGAAGTAGCGCCCCAGGCCCGGGATGCGGAAGATCGTCTCGATGAAGAAGGACCCTGTGATCAGATTGGCCATCATCGGTCCCGCGATGGTCAGCAGGGGGATCAGGGCGTTCTTGAATACGTGCACCACCACGACCGAGAACTCGGTGAGGCCCTTGGCCCGGGCGGTGCGCACGTAGTCGGCCCGGATGGCTTCGATCATGTTCGACCGGGTATACCTCGCCACCACCGCCATGTCGCCGAGCGACAGGGCGATCACCGGCATGACCCAGTCCTTGGGCGAATTCCAGCCCCCCGTTTCGAAAAGGTGCAGCCACAGGGAAAAGACGACGGTCAGCCCGACGGCGACGACGAAACTGGGCGTGACGATGCTGAACACCGCCGTGAGCGAGGCGACGTAATCGATCCAGGTGTTCTGGTATACCGCCGCGAGAATGCCCAGCAGCAACCCGCCGGTGAGGGCCACGATCAGGGCCATGCTGCCCAGGTGGACGGAGACGGGCCAGGCCTGCGCGATGAGCTCCTGGCAGGTCTTGCTCTGGTGCTGGAAGGAATAGCCGAAGTCGCCCCGCACGACGTTGCTCACCCAGGAGATGTACTGGATGTGCAGCGGCTGGTCGAGGTTGTACTTGCGCATCAGGTTGGCTCGGACCTCGGGCGTCAGCGGAATGCCGCCGGTCTCGCCGCCCGCGTCGAAGGGACCGCCGGGTACGGCGTGCATGATGGAGAAGGTGATGACCGAGACGGCGAAGAGTACGGGGAAGATCCAGAGGATGCGGCGGACCAGGTACCGGAAGCCCAGGTTCAGTCCGAGGAGGAAAATGCTGGTGACCGCGAGCATGATCAGCGTGCGGATCAGCATGACGTTCTGGGAGTCGGTGCCCCACAGCGCCAGGCTCACGGCGGCCAAAGCGATGGCCCGCGCGGCCAGGTGCGGCACGCGGAACCGTCGTAACAGGGTGGAAGCGGCGACGAACAGGAGGAGCCAGAGCGTCGCAAGGGCGGTGTTGAACACGCCGAGCTGCGGCGCCGCAACGGCCAGGGCGACGATGGTGATCAGCGTCTGGACGCCCTTGACGAAGGCCGCGTCCAGTTTGCGCCGGTTACCCCAGTATCCGGCGGCCAGGACGAGCAGCAGCCACAGGACGCCAATGATCCCTAAAACGGGCATCCGATCGTCGAATCCTTTGCTGGAGCAGGAGAATAACTTGCGATACCGCGATTCGAGGGATGAGGAAACTGCCTGGTGGGGCGAGCCCGTCCGACTGGCCGCGGCGCCAGCGGAGTCCGGTTCCGCTGGATGCCAGACAACCTAAGGTCCACCGGTGATTCTGTCAACGTATTTCGGTCGCTCACACGGGGCAAAAACCTGTTGATTCGCCGGGCGGTTTTGTTGTTTCATAGGGGTTATGGAATACCTGTACAGTGGATTTCAGGAAGCGGTCCGCCTGCTGGTCACGGGCGAAGCCGGCGTGTACACCATCGTCGGCGTTTCCGTGTTCGTCGCGGTGTCCGCGATCCTGCTGGCTTCCGTGATGGGACTGCCCGCGGGCTACCTGCTCGCCACCCGCCGGTTCAGGGGCCAGCGGCTGGTGACCACGGTGCTCAATACGATGCTGGCCATGCCGACCGTGGTGATCGGCCTCTTCGTCTATTCCCTGATCTCCCGGCGCGGCCCCCTGGGCTTCATGGAACTGTTGTATACTCCGCAGGCCATGATCATCGGCGAGACGCTCCTCGCCCTGCCCATCGTGGCCGCCTTTACCCTTTCGGCGTTTCGGGCCGTGGATTCCCGGATCACGGAGACGGCCCTTACGCTGGGCGCCACGACGGCTCAGACCGCCCGCACCCTCATTTCGGAGGCCCGGTTCGGCATCATGGCGGCAGTGGTGGCCGCCTTCGGACGGGTCATCGCCGAGGTGGGCGCGGCCATGATGCTGGGCGGCAACATCAAGGGAAGCACGCGGACCATGACGACGGCGATCGCCCTGGAGAGCAACAAGGGGGAGTTCGGCCTGGCCATCGCCCTCGGGATTATTCTGCTGCTCACGGCATTCGGCGCGAACATTCTCTTTCACTGGCTGCAGGGGTTCGACGACTGATGGCCGATCCGATCACGGCCGATCCGATGGCGACCGGTGCGAACACGGCCGGTCCGATCGCGGCCGATCCGATCATCGTGGGCGAGCACCTGGCGCACCGTTTCGGTTCCGGGTTTTATCTGCAGGTCGAGAACCTCGCCCTGTACGCCGGCAGGACCTACGCCGTCTACGGGGCGAACGGATCGGGCAAGTCCACGCTGTTGAACATACTCGCCCTGCTGACCCTGCCGCAGGAGGGCCGGATCCTCTTCGAAGGCCGGCCCGTGAACGGGACCGATCCGGCCCGCAGCCGGCAGTACCGCCGCCGCGTCACGCTGCTCATGCAGCACGTGTACCTGTTCCGGTCCACCGTATTCGAAAACGTGGCGTCCGGCCTGCGGTTCCGCGGCATGGCGAAGGAGGCCATCGAAGCACGCGTGACCGGCATGCTGGACAAGGTGGGCCTTCGGCAATTCGCCCAACGGTCCGCCCACAGCCTGTCGGGCGGAGAAGCACAGCGCGCGGGCCTCGCCCGGGCCCTGGTCACGGATCCCGACGTCCTGCTGCTCGACGAGCCTACGGCCAGCGTGGACGCGGCGCACGGGAAACAGATCGAGGCGATTCTCGCGGAGACGTGCCGCCAGCGGCGCATGACCGTCGTGCTCTCGACGCACCAGTACGACCAGGCCTATCGCATCGCCGACGAAGTGCTGATCATGCGTGATGGGCGGATGCTCGAGCGGGGACCGGAGAACGTCTTCAAGGGCCGCATCGAGGAGTCTGCCGACGGACCGGTCGTCAGACTGGACGGCGGGGTGATCCTGCGATCGGACACGACCGCACGCGGGCCCGCCCACATCGTCATCTCTTCGCAGGAAATCCGGCTGGTGAAGCCGCCGCGCACGCCGGACGCCGCGAATACGCTCGTGGGCGTCGTGAATACGCTTAAGGGCGTCGTGACCGCGGCGGCAGTGGACGGAGACCGCATACGCCTGGACGTGGACGCCGGCCCGTGCTCGGACGCGGAGGGCGGCCTTCCTTTGGACGTGGACGCCGGCCCGCGGCAGGACGCCGGCGCGCCCCCGGACGCCAGTGCGCCCCCGGACGCCAGTGCGCCCCCGGACGCCGGGGATCGTCTGGAAGCCGGCCCGCGCGCGGTTGAGGCCGCCGGCCTTCGCCTGACCGTCCACGTGGCACGGGCGTCATTTTCGAACATGGGCATCACCGTCGGGGATACGGTGTATGCCGTCATCGATGCCTCGGCCGTCCGGGCTTCATGAACCACCAACCACGGAGGAACCAATGACCACCCGGGAACCCTCAAGCCTGGTCATGGGCAAGGACGAATTGCTGATGGACGGGAAGTACCTGTCCACGCTCCGGGAAGCGAACGAACTGCTGGACGACGCGGAAGCACTTCGGGAACGCATGGCCGAAGACGGCTACCTGCTCATACGCGGCCTCCACGATCCCGATAAGGTCCGGGAAGCCCGCAGGGTCGTGCTGGAGAATCTCGACGCCAATGGTCAGATCGATCCGGACTATCCCCTCGACCTGGGGGTGGCCGCGCCGGGCAAGCGGGGCGCCTTCTTCGGCGGCGCCAAGCGGGTGACGCACACGGAAGAATTCCTCGCCGTGGTCAATTCCCCCGAAATCATGGGGTTCTTCGAGCGGTTCCTGGACGGCCCCGTCCTCACCTTCGACTACAAGTGGCTCCGGGCCGTGGGACCGGGCGACAACACCGGGGCGCATTACGACATGGTCTATATGGGCCGGGGCACGCCGAACCTGTATACCGTGTGGACTCCGCTGGACGACGTGACCTACGACATGGGCCCCCTGGTCATCCTGGCCGGATCCCACCAGTTCGAGGCGGTCAAGGAAACGTACGGCCAGATGGACGTGGACCGCGACCACGTGACGGGCCACTTCACCAACGAGCCTGTCGAGATGGTCGACCAGTACGGGGGCCAGTGGCAGACGAACGAGTTCCGGATGGGCGACGTGATCGTCCTCGGCATGTACACCATGCACGGCTCCATCAACAACACGTCGAACCGGTTCCGCATCAGCACCGATACCCGCTACCAGCTGGCCAGCGAACCCGTGGACCACCGGTGGGTCGGCGAAAATCCCGTCGCCCATTACGCGTGGACCGAGGGGAAGACCGTATCCATGGAGGAGATGCGGCGGAAGTGGAGGGTCTGATACGGCTAAGGCCGTGGAAGGTCCAGAGCGGATCGAGCGGATGTACCGTCCCACCCAATCAGCGGAAAGACGCCTTGCACCTTAAACGAACCCTTATCGGCCATCTTGTCGGCCTGGTCCTGCCGCTCGCACTGCTCGCGGTCTCCGCCTGCCAGACGACAGGTGTCCGTGACCGGGTGGAGGTCCTGGCCGAACCCATCGGCGACGGCCAGGTGGCCGCCGTGGTCGACTCGGCGCGGATCCGGCAGACCATTACCGACCTGGTGTCCTTCGGCTCGAGGGTAGCCGGTTACCCGGGCGCCACCGAAGCGGCGTACTACCTGGCCGATCGCATCCGGGAAATCGGTCTCGAGGACGTGGAAATGGAGGAGTTCGTCTCGTCCATCCCCCTGGACGAAGGCGGCGAACTGACCCTCCTGGACGCGACGACCCTGGAGGCCCGGACGATCCCCCTTTACGCCCTGTGGCCCAACCTGGTGCGCACCTCCACGACGCCGCCGGGCGGCATCACGGGGAAGCTTCACTACGTCGGCAACGGCGAGTGGGCGGACTTCAACGGCATCGATCCCGCCGGCGCCGTCATCCTGATGGACTTCAATTCCGGCGTAAACTGGCAGCGGGCCGCCCAGCTCGGCGCCCGTGCCGTGATCTTCGCGGAACCCGACCACACCACGCGGGTCGACGGAGAGGAGAAGCACCTCCAGGTCCCCCTCGACTTCCCCCGTTTCTGGATGAAAAAGGCCGCGGCCCGGCCCCTGGTCGAATACCTCGAATCCAACGGCTCGATCAACGTCCGGGCAAAAGGACGCATGACCTGGAAGCGGCGACCGGCCTTCAATGTCTTCGGTAAGATCCCGGGGACGCATCCGGTGCTGAAGGATGAGGTCATCGTCCTCAACGCCTACTACGACTCCATCTCCGCCGTGCCGGCCGTATCCCCCGGCGCGAACCAGGCGTCGGGCGTGGCCGCGCTCCTTGAAATGGCCCGTTACTTCGCGGTCCATCCTCCCGCGCGCACCGTGTTGATACTCGCGACGTCTGGTCACTTCATGTCGCTCAGCGGGATCAACGACTTCGCCTACCGCCACGCACGCATCTCCAGTCACTTCGCGGACGAACTCGAGGACCCCATCAACATCAAGCTCTTCGCTGGTATCGACCTGTCCAGCGCGCGCGACCAGGTCGGTGTCATCTACTCCGGCGTCTTCTTCGGGGGGGATTCCTTCGAAAAACAGCGGTTCTTCACGCCATTCGGCCGGACCTTCATGGGCTACGCCGAAGAAGTGATCCGGCGGGGCGCCATTCCGACCGACGCCCTGGTGAACGTGATCTCGCCTTCGCAGGGGCACCGGACCGCCGGTTTCTTTCCCGCCGGCCAGATCGGCCTCGAGGCCGAGCTCATGTTCTGGATGGGGATACCGGCCCTGTCCTTCGCCACGGTGTTCGACGTCCGCGAGTTCGTGGACACGCCCATCGACGACCTCGACCGGGTGAACTTCCGCAACGTGTACACGCAGACCCTGTTGCTGACCGAGCTCTTCGGCCGCGGCGTCAACGATCCCCGCCTGTTCCCGGACTTCAAGATGCAGCTCGAGGACCGCTTCGTGAACGGCCGGATCCGGGTCGTGGAGTTCGATCCCCGGGAGGACTACATCCCGAGCAAGCCCAAACCCGGCGCCGTGGTCCGTTTCCGCCGCTACAACAAGACCATCAGCGGCGTGAAGAACGAGATCTTCGTGGTGGCGGACAGCACCGGCGTGGCCGAAAGTACCGAACTGGAGGCGGGGCGCACCTACCCCACGGAAGGTTACGTGATGGACCCCGAAACGGGGGAAATCATCTACGCGCCGGACCGCGGCCCCTACGGGGAAGGCGCCTATCCCCTCGAGATCACGATGGACTGGGTGGACAAGGAGAAACCCACGGTGGTCTTCCGGTCCGAGGCGACCAACATCTACGACCTGGTGGACCCGCGTTTCCTGACCCGGCTGAACGAGGCCGTGGTGCTCGACGAATCGGGCAATCCGCCCCTCGAATGGGGCATGACCTTCCAGGAAGGCGCATGGACCACGGGTTTTTCGTATGAGGAGGATACAGCCGTTCTCTTCATGCCGCCGGAAAGCCGGTTCAAGGTCACCATGTCCACCGGCCTGTTCGGCCGCCGCCTCATCCTGACCAACGCGGACGAGAACAACCCCGAGGGCATCGGGTTCGAGGCGGGGATCGACGCCATCCCCCTGACCTCCTACCAGGTGGCGAAAGACATGTGGCACCTGGACGAGGCGCGGATCGGCGCGCTCAAGTCCGTCGGCGTGAGCAACACCCGGCTGGACGACTTCCACCGGGAGGCAGGCCGCCTGCTGGACCTGGCCGAGACCGCACGGCAGAACCTGCAGTGGGACCGGTTCATCAAGCACGCCCGGGCCGCGTGGGGATACGAGTCCCGCGCCTATCCGGACGCGACCGGGACGGCCAACGACGTCGTGAAGGGCGTCCTGTTCTACATGGTACTCGTCATCCCGTTCGCGTACGCCCTGGAGCGGTTGGTCTTCGGATTCGCCAACGTGTACAAGCGGATCGCAACGACCGTCGCCATCTTTCTGGCCGCATACGGGTTGCTGCGGTTCACCCACCCGGCCTTCCAGATCACCACGGCGCCCGACATCGTGCTCCTCGCCTTCATGACCTTCGTCCTCGCCGCCGTAGTCATCTGGATCATATCCCAGCGGTTCAGCCAGACCATGCGGGAGGTCCGGCAGGACAACCGTACCGTGCAGTCCGCCGACGTGCGGCGGTCGAGTGCCCTGGCCACGGCCTTCTCCCTGGGCATCGGCAACATGCGGAAGCGCAAGGCCCGCACGCTGCTGACGTGCGTCACCCTGGTGCTCCTGGTGTTCACCGTGCTTTCCTTCACCTCCGTGCAGACCTTCCTCCGGCTGCAGACGCTGAGCCGGGACACGGACGCCACCTACACGGGCTTCCTAGTCCGCAACCCCAACTGGGGACCGCTCCAGAAACAGACCTTCCAGTACGTGGATTCCGAGTTCGGTTCGTCGGAAGCCGAAGACCGGGGCATCACCATCGTATCCCGGTCGTGGTACTCCGGCACGTTCCCCGGCGAGACGACCTTCATCAGGATGGACCGGGAGGGACCGGACGGCACGAACCATTCCACCTATGCCTCGGCCATCCTCGGCCTGCTGCCGGAAGAAGGGGAGGTGAGCGGCCTGGACCGCACGCTGAAATCGGGCCGGTGGTTCGAGCCCGGCGAGCGTGAAGTATGCATCGTCCCGGCGGAAATGGCGGAGCTGCTCGGCATGACCGGGGATGAAATCGTGGGTACCGAAATCCTGGTATTCGGACAGCCCTTCGAAGTGATCGGCGTGTTCGACGCGGCCGATCTCGAGAGGATAACTGACCTGGACGGCGAGCCGCTCACGCCCGTGGACTACACGGCGACGGGCCAGGATCTGCTGACCGAACTCGCCCTGATGGACTACGACGAAGAGCCCGTGGATATGGCCGCGTTCGAGCACCTGCCGGCCGCGAACATCCTGCTGACCCCGCAGGCCTATGTGAACGATCTCGGCGGGACCCTCCGCTCCGTCGCGGTCCGGTTTCCCACGGACGAAACGGTCGCCAATCGGATCGAACGCTTCATGCAGCGTCTCGGGATCCCCGTGGTGGCGTCCGTGAACGGCGAGGTCGCGGTATATAGTGCCATGTCGCTGAGTTCGCTGTCGGGGCTCGGCAATCTGTTCATTCCCATGGTCGTGGCCGCACTCATCATCCTGAACACCATGATGAACGCCGTCTACGAGCGCTTCAGTGAAATCGGCGTGTACAGCGCCGTGGGCCTGGCGCCGGCCCACATCGGTGCGCTATTCATGGCCGAAGCCGCCATGTACGCCGTCATCGGCGGCATGTCCGGTTACCTGATCGGCCAGACCCTGGCCCGGGGGATCACGGAGTACCAGTTGCTCGCGGGGCTGAACCTGAACTACTCGTCCCTTTCCGCCGTGGCCTCCACGTTCATGGTCATGGCGGTGGTCATGCTGTCGACGATCTATCCTGCGCGAAAGGCCGCCCAGATGGCCGTGCCGGACGTCAACCGGCAGTGGTCCTTCCCCGAACCCGAGGGCGACGACTGGCGTTTCGAGTTCCCCTTCACCATCAGCCGCATGGAGACACTCGGCCTCTGCGCCTACCTGACGCGGTTCTTCGAATCCCACGGCGAAAGCACACTGGGAAACTTCATGACGGACGAGGTGGCGCTTACCGGGAAGAATGGATCTGCTCCGGCGGCCGGGCAATCGGGCGGCCGGGCGGCCACGGCCGTTCCGGGTGAGGAGCGGGCATCCGATGCCGGTCCGGAAGCGTCTACCTACGAAATCAGCATGAAGACCTGGCTGGCGCCATACGACACGGGGGTCAGCCAGCGCGTGTCCCTCCACGCGGCCCCCGCCGAAGAAGAACACGACCTGTACGCGGTGTGGGTGCACATCTACCGCCTGAGCGGCGACGTGGATTCATGGCAGCGTCTCAACCGGCGTTTCCTGAACGTGCTACGCAAGCAGTTCCTGGTATGGCGCACCGTGGACCAGGAGGTCAAGACGGTCTATGCGGACGAAGGGCGGGAGATGATCGCGGCAGAGACGGGAGAAGTCGTTGCGGGAGTAGAGGTCGCGGGAGACGCGAAAGACACGGGGCAGGTCTCATGAAAGGCGATGGCAATGGAGGTCCCGGAGGTGCTGGAGGCCCCGGTGGTGCTGGAGGCCCCGGTGGTAACAGAGGCCCCGGGAGTAACAGAGGCCCCGGAGGCCTTGGAAGCCCGGGAGGTCCCTGGCTCAGGACGCTGATGGGCCAGAACGTCCGGGTCATGACCCCGGGTTCTGCTACAGAAAATCGGGTGACTGTCATCGAGGCCGTCGAACCGCCCCACAGCCCGCCGCCCGTATTCACCCGGCACGCCTTCATCGAGATGTTCCTGGTCGTCAAAGGCGCCCTGACTTTCCAGTTCCTCCACGAAGATCAGTTTGTACTCGAAGCTGGCCAGATGGTCACGGTGCCGGGATGGAATCCCCATTCCTTCTGGAACGAAGGGGACAATCCAGCGCACATTATGCTGATCTGCACGCCCGCGGGGCTTGACCGGTTCTTCGAGGCGTCCGACCGGTTGTTGCGGCGCATGCCCCCGGAAACGGCCGATCCGGAAGAGTTGGAAAAGGAGATGGCCCGCCTGCGGGAAGAGTACGGGCTGGAACACGTGGCGCCGGCGCCGAGGTGACAGTGTTGAGACGCCAGGTTGTCGGTCCTACCAGACCGCCTTCTCGTAGAAACTGCGGAGCACGTTGTTTGAGGTCACCAGCGGGCAGTTGTGCAGGGAAGCCGTGGCTACGATCGTCCGGTCGACAGGATCCCGGTGATTCCAATCCAGTTGCAGGTTCCTGATCCAGGTATTCAGATCCACCGGCAGTATTTCTACCCGACTGGTTTGCTCCAGGTTTTCCAGGTACTCCCCGCCGGAAAGCGGCAGTACAAGCCTGCCGCGTTCAACTTTGATACCGATCTCCCAGATCGATATCGAACTGACGCCTACGCGGTCGGCCTTTGCGATGGCTTGTTCGGCGGTCTCTGACAGCCGGCCGGGATCGAGCGTCCAGAATATCAGCGAGGACGTATCCAGTACGACCATTACACTCCATCCCATTCTTCGGTGGTGGGCGCGTTGATGTCCTCGTGGTAGACGACTTTCCCACGTAGTTTCTCGAACACCCTGTCAACCGGTTGCTTTGTTCCAATGGGCCGTATGCGAAGCACGGGGCGCCGGTTGTGCGTCACGATCAATTCCTCGCCCGATTCCTCGATCTCCCTGAAAACCTGGAGCATGTTGGCCTTGAGCTTGCTTTTCGAGATCGTCGGCATGGGGTCCTCGGACGGTATTAAATGACCATGGTCATGTCTATGGTCATATAATAGAGACTATTTCAATATTTGTCAACTAAGATTCAAGGAGAATGCCCGGACTACACGTCCACGGGCCGCAACTCCAGGGCCAGATCGCGGAAGTCCTTCACCCGGTGGAGGGTGATCAGGTTGGTGTCGTGCTGGTTCTTGCCGCCGCGGGCGGTGCGGGCGACGACCAGGAGGTCGTCTCCGGAGATGACCTGCGAGGCGTAGCTGAAGGACTCCATCATGCTCCTGCTCATGGCCACGCAGCCGGCCTGGAACCAGTTCAGGGCGTCCACGCTGTACATGAGCATCAGGATGCGCCGCTCGTTGCCCGGCGGACCGCTGAATCCGATGCGGCGAAGGGGTTCCCGGTCCTGCCACGGGTTGGTGGACAGGGTCACAGTGGTCCAGTACAGGCCGTCTCTTTCGTCGTGGACGATCTGGAACTTGCACTGGGCGCCCGGCATGGGGTGGAACTGGACGAACCGGTAGTCCAGGGTCTGGCCGTCGTCTTCGACCCGGCCGATGGAGGCCAGGCTCGACGTCGTGTGGCCGTCGACGATCGTGCGCATGATCATCCGGATCTCGCCGTCCACCAGTACGATGTTGCCTTCCAGGAAACTGTCGGCCGGCACCTTTTCTGTCGCGCTCTCCGGGTACCTGCGTTGCGAAAGCACGTCCGGGATGCCTGGGAACCGGACGTGGTTTGACATGCGCCAGGCCGCCGGATCGAGCAGGTCTTTCGAAACGTCGCCGGCCACCACCAGGGACTTCCAGTCGAAGCGGCTGGGCGCGTCGCAGGTCTCGAAGGCTCGGTAGGCGTGGCCGTTGTGGATCAACACCGGCGTGGGCGCGCAGTGGTGCCTGCCCTCGAAGAGGGTGACGGGCCCCTCCCAGTTGGTGCCACCGTTTCGGGATCGGCCGATGACGATATCCCGGGTCTTCCGCCGGTTGCCGATGAGGTAGGCGTCGTCCTCGTGAGACCAGATCGTCGCCCAGATGAAGTCCTGGCGGGCCGCGAGGGTCCACGTGGCGCCGTCGTCGTCGCTGACCAGCACCTCGGTCTGATCGGGCACGGCTTCCTTGAGCGGCGACGGACGAAACCACTCGTAACTGGCCAACAGACGTCCGGAGTCCATCCGGGTGATCGAGGGCGAACCGGTGTACACATTCTCCGGATCGGGCGATGAGGCCAAAACGAGGTAATCTTCGGCGAGCAGTCGGTTCATAGATCAGAAGCTCCTGGAGGGTCAAGGCGCCGGGTGTGTGAATTGGACAATCGATTTTACCGGGTAAGGAAGGACCTGTCAACATTGCCCTTGATTTGAACATTGCCCTTGATCTGTTCTGCACCCCCAATGTATCATAGTTCCGATCACCAAAGTCCCCCATCTCAATCAATCGAAGTGACAGAATCAAAGCAACTGAACCGGGTAGGCCGGGAGGATACCAGAATGGCCGGAAAAACCAACCTGTCCCGCAGAGACGTGCTGATCAAGGGAGGGATCGCGACAGCCGGCATGACGCTGCTGCCTTCTCACGTGCTGGCCCAAATCGCCCAGCTGGCGCGGGACGAAACGCCCGTAAACTGGATCGACGAATTCGGACCGCCCCGAAGCCCCGATTTCGTGCTGCTGGACTGGAACGGCCTGGAGTCGTGGATCACGCCCGTGGACCAGTTTTTCTCGGCCAGCCACTATCCCGAACCGACTGTCGACGGAGATACCTACAGCCTCGAAATCTCGGGTGCGGTGAGGCAGAAGCTCAACCTGAGCCTGGACGAGATCAAGTCCATGCCGCGCAGAGACCTGGACTTCACCCTCGAATGCTCGGGCAACCGGGGCGTTCCCGTCTTCCGCGGCGGTGTGTTCAACGCCCGGTGGACCGGTACGCCGCTGGCGCCGATCCTGGAACGGGCGGGGATGTGGGACAACGGCATGGAGGTGGTTTTCTTCGGACACGACGAAGGGAAAGAGGTCATCACCCCCCGCCGGAGCGAGCCGCTCACCATGAAGCAGAACTTCGCCCGGTCGCTCACCATGGCGCAGGCCATGGACCCGGACATCCTGCTGTGCTACGAGGTGAACGGCCAGACGCTGCCGCCGAAGCACGGCTATCCCCTGCGCCTCATCGTACCCGGCTGGTACGGCATTACCCAGGTGAAGTGGCTGAAGCGCATCGAAGTGCGCACCACCCGGTACATGGGGCGGTTCATCTCGCGGGATTATGTCACGATCCGCGAGGAGACCCACAACGGAGAGACGGTGTGGCGCCAGGAGTCGGTGGGCAAAGGCCGCATCAACTCCGTCACGGCGCGGGTCACCCGGGTCGGACCCCTGCACAGGATCTACGGCGCGGTCTGGGGCGAGCCGCTCAGGGAGGTGCAGGTGCGCATCGACGACGGTCCCTGGCAGACGGCGGAGATCATCGAGGGCGCGGACGCCGAGTACGCCTGGAAGTTCTGGCGCCTGGACTGGGACCGGCCGTCCCCCGGCGAGCATACGATCACCTCGCGGGGCATAACGGCAGCCGGGACGATGCAGCCGGCGCCGGACGACCCCTACCTCGCCGGCAAGAAGACCTACTGGGAGAGCAACGGGCAGGTGACCCGCACGATACGGACCTTCGAAAGCTAGGGCTTCGAGAGCCAGGGAACCGTTTCCCGATCCATGATCATCGATTCCCACGCGTACTGCTTTCCGCCGGGTGACGCGAAGGCCGGGTACGCCGATGCCCGGGACCACCTGCGGTGGATGCAGGCCGAGCACGCGGTCCATCACCAGCCGGCCTGGCGGGTCCGGGACCGGGCCCCCGCCTCGTCGGAGGCAATCGCGCCAGCCGCGCCCGGCGACTGGTCTACGCTCCCTGACGTGGATTTCCGCGTCGATCGAACCCACGGCCGTGTGGTGTGGACGATCGACGGAGAAGACTACACCAAGCAGTTCTACCCGCCTCACCTTCGCAATCTTGAATACACCTCCGGCGACCTGGTCGCCGAGATGGACTACGCGGGCGTGGACTCCGCCCTGCTCCATACCAATCCCATGCTGGGCCGGGACAGCGCGTTCCAGGCTGCGTGTGTCTCTGCCTTTCCCGGCCGGCTGTATTCCATGGCGCCCGTGGACGAGTGGCGCATCGCCGATGAGCCGGACGCGGTGATCAAGGAGATCGAGCGGGCCGTGCGGGATCACGGACTGCACGCCGTTAAGTTCAATGCCACGCTGGCCTATCGCGGGAGCGGGCAGCCGTGGAGCGGCGGCGCTTACCACCCCTTCTGGGACGCCGTGGCCGCCCTGAACGTCCCGGTCTTCTTCACCCTGGGCGCCGGCCCCGTCCTTGGCTACCATGCCGACCTCACGCAGGGGTACTTAGGCGAACTCGGCGTGCTCATGGACTGGATGGACCGTTACCCGGACACGGTCTGCAGCATCACCCACGGTTTCCCCTGGCGTATGATTATCGACGGAGACCGTCTCGTGTTGCCGGAAGGCCTGTGGAGACCCTTCGAAAACCCCCACCTCAGCCTGGAAGTGTGCTTTCCCGTGCGGATCGGCGATCTGTTCGACTATCCCTACCGAGAGGTCTGGACCGCACTGGAAGAGATGGTCAACCGAATTGGAGCAGACAGATTGCTGTGGGGCACGGACATGCCTTTCCAGAACCGGTTCTGCACCTACCGCCAGTCCCGGGACTGGATCGAGAAATATGCGGATTTCTTGAGCGAGGCGGACCTGGCCGCGATCATGGGCGGCACCGCCGCACGAATCCTGGGCATCGCCAGCACCCGCAAGTTTACATAACACGGAGGATACCATGCACGTCGGTACGCAGCAGTTCAGCACGGCGGACGAAGACCTCGAGTATCTCGCCCGCCATGGCGTCTTCAACAAGAGCGAGCTCAACTTAACCTTCCACCGGGAATTCGGCTGGGACGTGGAGGAACTGGCGGCCAAGAAGGAGAAGTGCGCCCGTTTCGGCATCGAAATGGAAATGGTGGCCCTGCCCATCGCCGACCTGAACGTGGACGGCGGCCAGGTGCCCAACTACATGCTGGGCAAGTACGAGGAAGGCGACAAGGAAATCGAGCTGGTCTGCAACATGGTGCGCCAGGCCTCGGAAGCGGGCATCCCCGCGATCAAGTACTACCTGTGCGAAATGGAGAACCAGCGGACCGAGAGCGATCCGCCCGGACGGGGCGGTTCGATCTACAGCACCTGGGACCTGGAAAAGGCGAAGGACCGGCCGGCCCGGTACGACGATCCCGTGACGGCCGAGATGAACTGGGCCCGCATCACCTACTTCCTGGAACGGGTGATCCCCGTGGCCACGGAATGCAAGGTGCGCATGGCCTGCCATCCCTGCGACCCCTGGCTGCCGCCCGGGTATCGGTGCGTGGACCGTGTGCTCGGCGGATTTGACGGCTTCAAGCAGTTCATCGAGATCTGTCCCAGTCCCTATCACGGGGTCAACCTCTGCCTGGGCTGCATGGCGGAGAGTTCCCTCGATCCCCTTAACGAGGTGCCGGACATCATCCGCTACCTAGGATCGCGCGACAAGATCTTCCTCTGCCATTTCCGCAACATCGTGGGCGGGCGCAACAAGTTCCAGGAGGTCTGGCCCGACGAGGGCGTGATGAACATGCACCGCAACATGCAGGCGCTCAAGGAGATAGGCTACCCGCACATGTGCGTGCCCGACCACGCCCCGGGACACAAGGACCCGGACAGCTACCGCCAGGCCTTCGCCTACGAGTTCGGCTACATCCAGGCGATGATCCAGGCGGTGATGGACGAGGGGTAGGGTGGGGTTGTACACCTGTGGTTTTTGGTGTAAAGTGCTTTTGGGCTGGAAGTTTTGGCTTTGAGTGCGGTTAAGATGAAACTCAATTCTCAATATGGATTGACCAAGACTTTACTAAGTGAGCAGGTGGACTGTTAAAGCAGGCAGAAAGTAATGACTCAGCTTTTAGTTCAGCACGATATGCATGGTCAACCTACTCGCGCATAAAACCGGACTACGGAGTGAAGGATCGCAGTATCGTAGGCGTTCGCTTCTTGTATTCGTTAAATGTTGAGCGATATTGTTAATCGGAAGTGTAACTCTCACTTGGTCAAACCCAATACACGGGCTTATTGGATTCTCTCAAATGTATAAGCATATCGTTCTGACTGTACTGTTGTGGGGTATAATGAGTGGTTGTAATAGTCCGAGCGATGGTGGTGGATTGGAAGTTAGGCTAGAATACCAAAAAGCTTCTGAGACTTCCGTCTATATGATGCCAGTTCTGCATTTACAAAACCAAGGCTCTGAAGCAGTGTACGTCTATTTCAAACCATATGGCTACCATTCTGTTATCGATACTCTCACGGAAACTATTGAGCTCAATTTTGTCGAGCGTGTGATGACATCGCCCGAAGGATACGAATTCGCTCCTCCATATGATTTTCCTTATCCAGTGATACTGCAAATTGATCCGAATGCAGAGATTAAGGTTCATGCGGATGTCATTACGCCCCCATCGACGTGGGAGTTAATTAAGTCAGAATATTGTGTATTTGCTACTGTAGGATACTTCAATGAAGAAGGTATGTTTTTCGGTAAAACTCAGTATGAACTAAGAGAAAGTATGCTTGAATTTCAAAATACTGCCTCTTCTCCTAAGGTGGTTTTGTCGGACTTTTTCAAAGCCCCGTGAACACAAGACCAACAATTCTTGTTCGGCACCGAGAACAGGATGAAGTAACTACCTGGACTAGTTTCGTAGTTAACGGGCGATTTAGTGCAATCGTTTTAAAGCATCTTCTGCAAACCAAAAAGCAAAATGTAAAATGAAGTGCTTGCCAGAAATAACGGTTTGTGTGGCAAGCACTAAAGTTGTGATAGTGGTACTGTAAAACTCTACTTGAATTGAAGATATGGGATTGACAAATCAGCGGCCAGGGGCGTGGACGGGCGGCTATATTTCGAGCATCCTGACGAGCAAGACCTAAAAAACCTTGCCATAGAAGTCAAGGGCGGTCGAAAAGTCCCTATTGCAGCCCTGCGTGCGTTACACGGCGTATTGGGGAACGAAAAGGCGTTACTAGCCGGACTGATTATCATGGAACCGCTGGGAGATCTGAAGGAACTATACTTCAACCGTTTCATGGCGGATGTCGGAGACGAGGTAATCAATGGCGTCCCATATCCGCGTTTGTAATTCCTCACTGTGGACGAAATACTGCAAGGCAAGAGGTTCAAGATGAAGGGATTATTCGGCAGGGGATCAGGACAAGGTGTCATACCTCTGAACTGAGAGGAGATTCAAGTTGCTACGCTTACTTTTTTGCCTGTTTCTTGTTGTGCCTACTACGATCCACGCGCAACAGCCCAAGCTTGTTCTGGAGTGTTCAAATTTGAAGGGCCACAACTATATGTTTCCAAATTTCGTACAGCAAGAAGGTGGTTGGACGACCGATGGCCTGACCGGCGTAAGGGTAGGACTTTGGGCAAAACCTTCGACTGCTGGCGATGAGGATGTCGACCTTTTTATACAGTACCACACAACTGCACAGGGTTGGCACTTCCCCAACGGTTACGCTGGCACAGTTGAACTTACAGGGCACCCCGATGGGATGATTTTAATGGTGGCTTACAGCGACAATACAATGGAAATGTACATGTTCATGCTAGAAAGCCGTAAGGTAGCAGTAAGCCTGATGCGGCATGGCGGCCTTATCGAAAGTGCCCGCCTATTTGTGGGCGATTGCACACTGACGCCATAAAGTCAAGCCCATATCTTCAAATCGCGTAACTTTATATGTAGCTTCACATCCACAAATGATGATTATAGGATGCCGTGCAAACTGGCTCGGGCATTCGACCGGAACTAAGCCAGAAAGAAGGGGTAAGGCAGAAAGCATGGCGGTCCCGCCTTCGTCATGCCGTTATCAGGTCGACCACTCGATCAGTTGCTGGTCCTGTTTCAGGCGCGCGCGCTGATGCTGGGCGGCCGTAAAGATGTCTTCCAAACTTGGCTTATCGACGTCGAGCCCCGGCAGGGAGTACCGTGCTTCCATGAAGAACCGGTCCCCCTCGGGCGAGTGGACCCACGCATGCCGCCACCATTCCAGCATGCGGTCCCGGGCGTCGGCCATGGCGCTGGAGGAGGGCAGCCGGTCGCGTTTGCGCAGGTTGATGTTGTCGTGAGCCGGCAGCAGGTTCCAGAGATCGTTGTTGCGCCAACGCGCCCACGGAAAACAGTGGTCGATGTGCAGCGCTTTTCGAATACGCGTAGCGGACCAGACGCAGGTGAGCGCGAATCCGTCATCGCGCAACTGCTTCGCCCTCTCCTGGGCGATACCGGTGTCGTAGCGGCTTTCGGTCCATTCGAAGGGGTCGTTCGTATAACTTTCAGCCCCGTATTCCCGGACCAGGGCAGTGCTGCCCGAGTTTTCCGGGCCAACCCAATTTGAAGTCAACTGGCGCCATTCTCCTACGATGACCGGATCCAGCCAGCAGGCGAACTGGCCGAGCGCCTGCCAAAGCAGCGCGGGAATCCGGAAGCGGCCGAACCGCGCCAGGTATTCGCGCGACAGGACGATGGGCCGTGACGTTGGCCGCATTCTGGAATACCCGGTTTCGAACAACTGCCGGTCGTCGGAACCGGGAAACGTGATGTAGCGTACCGGCATACGCTGTATGTTCTCGCAGGCGTCGTTTATGGCGCGGGTAAGAATGAAGGCCCGGTCCGCATCAAACCGGGCGCCGAGCCGAAGGTCGGAAGGCGAAACGTCTTGCAGTTGATAGAACGCTTCCTTTGCCCAACCATAACCGCCCGGTCCCGAAGGACGTTGCGGCAGTCGATGGTGCAGGACGAGGGGCAGGTATTGCTTCAGCCAGTACAGACCGACGGCGCCGAAGGGGATTTCCACGTAGTCGTCCGTTCGATCGATGACCAGCCCGGGCGCTGTTTCGGCGAGGCGCACCAGGGTCCGAAGCAGTCCCAGCTTGTAGGTCGCTGACTTGTTGTCGTTCACGATCACCTGGCGCAGCAGCGGCAGGCTGCCGGTGCCATCGTCCGGCATGGCGAAGACCAGTGTCTCCCAGTGGATGCCGGGGCGTGTCAGGTCCGGCTGCGTCGTGTGGCTGCGCAGCGCGATGGCTCGCCGGTTGGCAAACCCGATAATTTCCTCTGCCGAAGTGTCATGGAATCCCCGGGCGGCGTTTTCCGCGGCGTCTCCTCCCCGCCTTAGCGTAATCACCAGCAGCCCGGATGGATTGAGCAAGTCGGAGAGGATACGGAATGCACGTTCCCGTACCTTCGGCGCCAGGTGCATCCAAACGGCACTCAGCAGAATAAGGTCGAACCGCCGGCCGAGTGCGCGCAGCGACCGCAGGTCCGGCAACGCATCGTCCATCCAGACCACGCGTGGATGGGCGCGTACCGCGGCGAGGGTGCGCAACGCGCTCGGTTCCACCGCCACGACTTCCCATCCCCTGGCCGCAAGCCAGTTGGCGTCGCGTCCCGAACCGGCGCCGATGTCGCAGGCGAATCCGGGTTCTTCACGCAGGTGCGACGGCGCCCAATCGGCGTGGACTTCGGCGGGATCGACTCCGTCATATTGGGCGACGAGGGCGTCGGCGTTGAGGTCGTAGTAGTTGGTGCTGCTCATGTGAACGGACGAGGGTGTCGTGGATAGCCGGGTAACCTGCGTATGCGAACCGTATCATCGCAGCACGCGGTAAATCGGTTGTATATCCCATGTGAAAACCATAATCTATGATCTTGCCATAGTATCCGGGAGGCGCGCGATGTCAAGCGTTCCGATTCGCCTGCCTACCGCACAAGCCGACAGGAGTTGCCCGTGATTTCCAAACGCATACTTCCCGGCGAACGCCTCGACGACGCCCGGATGGAAGAAATCCTTACAGTCTTTCACCGGGACGGCTTCGCCCTGATCCCCGGGGTACTGACCCGGGATGAAATCGACGCGCTCCGCGAGGTCACGGACCGTTGTTTCAACGATCCCGTGCTGGCCGGTACCGACTACGTGAGCGGACGAGGGGACGGATTCGTGCTGCGGCATACGCTGGAGCTGGACGCGGTGTTTGTGGACATGCTGATCCGCGAACCGATCCTGAGCCTGGCCGAGGCCGTCGTGGGCGAGGACTGCAAGTTCTGCGGCCAGAACGTGATCCGCAACGCGCCGGGACAGGCGATCGATCTGTGGCACGTGGACGACCGGGTCGAGTTTCCGCTGCCGGACGACGTGCCCCGTCACGACCCGCGCATTCGCATGCCGGTACAGTGGTTCACCATCCAGATGGCGCTCACCGACATCGACACGATCGAGGACGGCCCGACGCAGTTCGTCCCGGGCAGCCAGTACTCCGGCAGAGACCCCAACAGCCAGGAGAATCCTGAGTTCGATGGACGGGGACCCGTTTCGGCCTTCTGCAAGGCGGGAGACGTCTACCTGCAGAACAACCAGTGCTGGCATCGCGGAGCACCGGTCACCTCTGACCGTATGCGCTACGTCTTTCAATCCCAGTACGCCGCCTTCTGGGCCTACCGGCGGTTCAGCACGTACAACCACGTACCCGTGCCACCCACGGTGCTGAGCCGGGCTTCTGAACGGTTGCGCGGGGTGCTGGGGGTATGACGTTGCGGATATCGGTCCAGCCCGACATCGACCAGGTATGCTTAGTGGATCAATGCACGATGGTCTCGAACCGCGCAGGAAGGGCTACCTCGAGGAGTTCGAGGTCGGCCGAGCGGTCCGTGAGCGACGTCTTCGTGTGGGGCGGTATGACGTAGGCGTCCCCCGCCTCGAGCCTGTGGGCGACCTGGTTTTCCCCATTCAGCGTCACCTCCCCTTCCATGACGAAGGTGAAGAGGATATCGCCCGTGTGGCTCGTGACTTGGCCGTCGCCATCGCTGGCTGAACCGCCGTCCGTGTCGCTGCCTCCCTTAGTGGCGTCCGTCACCCGGGCAACCTGCACCGAGGCCACGCCGCCCGTTGCCTCGCCGATGCCCGTTTCCCTCGCCTCGAATCCCGCGATTCTCCACGGTTCCCATACCGCGTCCTTGAGCTGGGAGCGGCAGAAGGTCTGACCGCCGAAGACGCGGTCGGGATTCAGCACCCTGGTGGGCAGTTCGACCTCGTGGTCGATGGTGGTCACGTGGTCGGCGGGCACGCCGATCTCGATCACCTGCAGGTTCTCGGACGATTCGAGCACGCGGTGCCGGATCTCCGGGGGCTGGATCACACAGTCGCCCGCCTTCAGCAGGAAAGGCGGCCCCTGGTCCTCGTAGACGAGCTTCACCTCGCCCCTGTAGGCGAAGATCAGCTGGAATCCCACGGTGTGGTAGTGCACGACGTCGGGAACGGGCCCGGCGTCGGGGATCCGGATGTGGGAGGCGATGATGCTCCCGCCCAGGCGGCCGGGCACCAGGTCGCGGTAGTGCATGCCTGCGCGGCCGATCACCCAGGGCGTGTTATCCTTCAGCCTCCGCACGAGGAAGGCGTGCTGCGTCTCGGGTATTTCCAGCGGTGGATCGGCCTGCACGATCTCGATTCGGGTGCCGTTCGGCGCGGTGAGTTCGGTCTGTCCGTCAGCGAGGGCCGCCGGATTGCGGCACAGGATCCGCAGCGTACCCGGCGGTTCGGAGGCGCCCTGCTCCAGCCGGATGGTGAGTCCGTGGCCGGAGAGCACGGAGATCGTCGGGTAGTCGGCCGGATAGATCTTGTCCATGCGGAATCCCAGGGTCTTCATGAAAAAGGCCAGGTCCGCGGTCAGGTCCTCGGTCGGCAGCCGGATCTCGGCGCCCTGGATGTTGTCCGCGCGGTTGGTCTGTTTGTCGTCATGCAACTGCATATCGCCTGCTCCTTCAACCCTTGAAACGATACTTCTCTACGACATCCATGTTCAGTTCCGTCCCCAGCCCCGGTTTCTCGGGGAGCCGGAAGTAACCGCTCTCCACGACCGGCGGATCGGTCAGCAGATCGTCGCGCCAGGGCGCGTCCCACTTCTCGTCCACGAACTCGAGTACCAGGGCGTTCGGGATGTTGGCCATGACGTGCAGGCTCGCAGTGGTGGATAAAGCGCTGTTCGGATTGTGAGGCGAGACCTGGATGTAGTAGCTCTCGGCCATGGCGGCGATCTTCTTGGTCTCCATGATGCCGCCCGTGCGCACCACGTCGGGCATGATCATGTCCACCGCCTGCGCGGCGATCAGGTCCCGGAAGCCGAAGCGTGTATACCGCCGTTCGCCCACGCACACGGGCACGTTGACGGACGCCGTCACCCGGGCGAGGGCGTCGATATTCTCCGGGTGGACCGGCTCCTCGTAGAACAGCAAACCGATTTCCTCCAGCCGGTTGCCGATCCGGATCGCGGCGCTCGTGGTGTACCGGCATCCCACGTCGGTGCAGAGGTCCACCTCGTCGCCCACGGCCTCGCGGCAGCGGCGCATGTGTTCCAGCGCGAGCTTCTCTTCCCGCAGCGTGACGGAGCGGGGCGAATCGATGCGCTCCCCGTTGGCCGGCGGGTCGGCGGGGAAGTACGCCTTGATGGCGGTAACGCCCTTCTCGGCCAGCGCCGCGCATTCCTCCGGGTTGGACGCGTGGCTGTAGAAGCGGATGCGGTCGCGGCACGGTCCGCCGATGAGGTTGTAGATGGGCTGTCCGGTGACCTTGCCCACGATGTCCCACAGGGCGATCTCGATGCCGCTGACGGCCGCGATGACCGCGCCGGTCTGCCCGATCTGCTCCAGGGCGTAGTACATGCGATGGTACAGGTACTCGATGTGGAAGGGATCCTCACCGATGATGAGCTTGCCCAGTTCCTCCACGGATTGGGCGATGATCGTACCGCCCGGCCAGTTCGTTGCGTCCCCGAGACCCACGACGCCCTCGTCCGTATAGACCTGGACGAAGATCCACGGCGATCCGATGTCCCTGGTTTTACGCCAGGACTCCACCAGGTGTACTTTCACGTCGGTGATTTTCAAAAGTTTCCTCCGGACGTCATCCGGGCCGCGCACGGTTCGAGCCTGCCGGTTTCAGTCCCGCCGCAGGTGGCTGAACTCCGGTTTGGGTCCGCCTTCTTCCCGGTCCCACTGCCAGAGTTCGGTGTAGGGGGACTGTGCCTGGAATCCGAAGATGACCGGCCCGTCCTCGCCCGCCCGTTCGAGCACGTCGGGCTTGACCACGCGGGCCATCTCGTATTCGCACTTCGTCCAGCGCCGGCGCCAGGGGCTCAACACCGCGTATCGCGGCTGATCGGTCTGGTTCCTGGTCGTGCCGTGCCAGGTGTTCACGTCGAAGAGCACCAGCGATCCTTCCGGTGCCACGGCGGTCCGGGCGTTTTCGTAGGCTGAATCAGGCACGTTCAGGTATTCGTACCGGTGGCTGCCGGGGACGAGTTCGGTAGCGCCGTTGTGCTCAGTGAAAGGGCTCAGACAGAAGATCACGTTGAACGCGATCGAATGGCTGGTGATCCGGCGTCCTTCGTCGGCATCGGGCATGGACGCCTCTCGGTTGTGTCCCGTTATTCCGCTGTCGGAATGCAGGCCGCGGCCGCCTTCGCCGGGCATCACCACAGAACCGTACACGGCGCTCAGGAGCGCGTCCGGCCCCAGAAAGTGGCGGACCAGCCGCAGCAGGTCGGGCAACTGGTAGAACCGTTCGAAGACCCGCGCCTTGTTGAACAGCCACTCGAGACCGCCCCGTTCCCGGTCGGGGTAACGGGTTTCCAGTTCCTTTCGCGCCTCGGCGCACTCCTCCGCCGTAAGCTGGTCCGTCAGGATAGTGTACCCTTCGACCTTCAGGTCCAGCACATGGGCTTGAAAGGATTCGTCTGTCATGGTGTGGATCCAGCTTCCAAGGGAAGTTGCGCGGATCGACGCCTGGTCAGAAGTTCAGCGTCCTGCCAGGTCGTCGCCCAGGTCGGTTGCGTCCACCTTGCCCTTTTCCAGGCTCACGCCGACGACAAAGAGTTCGAGGTCCTCGTCCGTATGGTTGTAGATACCGTGGGCACTCCCGATCAGGTTGGGAACGGCATCCCCACGGACTACTTCCACGGTCTCGTCGTTCACGGTGATCCGGCCCCGGCCGTCCATGATCATGTAGGCTTCCTCTACGAGATTGTGTCGGTGGTAACCTACCGAAGTACCGGGCGGCATCAGGAGGTGGCAGAGATACTCGAAATTGGTCTGGAAATCCCGGCTTCCCCAGATCTGGCGGTACAGCACTTCGCCGCGTCCGCCATGGTGTTGGCGTGGTCTCAGCAACGACCGGTCGAAACGTCCCACAGGCAACCGATCCGTGGACTCCAGTTCGACCACTCTGCGCGGGTCGTCGAAGTCCTCATGCTTCGGTTCACGGACTGTGTCCACACAATGGAAATTGAAGAACCAGGTATCCCGGTCTGTGTGGTTGTAGATGGCGTGGGACTCGCCCGACCGCAGGGGCACCGCGGCGCCGCCGTCGACTTCGGCCGTGCGGCCGTTATGCGTGAATTGCATGGCGTTGTCGATGGTGACGAAGATCTCTTCCGCGTAGGTGTGGCTGTGTTCACCAATGCCGCTTCCCGGCGGGAAGATCACGGAATGGATGAATCCCCAGGGAGACGCGAATACCGTCCCGTCGAAACCGGGATTGAAATAGCTCGCCGCGGCGCCGCCGTGGCTGACGCCGAGGTGCATTTCTTCCCGTCTGGTGTGGGTGATCAGCATGCGGATTTCTCCAGTTCGCCATGAGACCTGGTCAAACAGCACCTGGGTGGGTTCGAGCAGAAAGTGACCTGGTTCGTGCCCGTCGGATCACTGCAGGACGACTTCCTCGACGGGTTGCGTGCCGGTCTCGTAGGCGGGCCGCCACCGGTCGTGGGCCATGGACTCTTCCTCGCTCAGCCCGCACAGCCAGTTCCAGGTGTGGATACGGCGCCTCAGGTCCCGGTAGGATTCCACCCCGCTCGTATAGGGCGCGGCCGGGCGATCCCGGTACGCAGGGATTTCTTCCGAATCGATCAGCCAGTCACGACGTCGCGGATCCGAATTGCGGAAGTAGGAGAACTTGATCATGCTGCGGGGCTTGTGATTGAGCTTGGGGCCGGCCCGGTGCCAGATGCCGTACCGGGTAATGGCCACGGTGCCGGCCTTCACGACTAGCGAAAGCTGGCCGGCAAGATCGCCGTAGTGGGCCAGGGCGTCGCGGTTGACCGCCCGGCAGTGGGAACCGGGCAGGATCATGGTCGGACCGTCTTCGATGTTCACGTCCTGAGGATAATAGTAGCACTGCAGTTCGTTGATCTCGTATCCGAGGCCGGATATACCGTCCGAATGCCAGTCCTGTCCCGAGACCGGCTGGTCAATGAGATGGTGATGGCCCCCCGTCGGCATCAGGAAGTTCGGACCGAGCAACGATCGGATCACGCCGGCCAACCGGGGATGGAGCAGCACTTCGCGGATGAAATCGGGCGAGCCGACCGTTTCCTTCGCGGGGCCTTGTTTCAGGTTCCTGCACCGCTCGTTGAAATCGTCATCCACCATCTCGTCGAGCACGACGTATCCATTGGCCACGAAATCCATCACGTCGTCATCGGTCATCGTCGGTCTGATCTCCGCCATGGCAACGCCTCCTCAGTTCCACTTCTCGAGTATGAAATCGAAACCCACGTAGTCGTTTTCGAGGTCCTTGTATTCGTAGAGCTTATTGATTGGGTACTGCACCACGCGCCACCCGTCGGCAACTGCATCCAGTACGGATTCGTAAGGCGGCTCGTCACTCGGCAACTTGAGCTCCGGTCCCTCGCCCGGTACGAAAACCGCCCAGCCGGCGATCCCGGACCGCATATTGATCGAACGGGCCGTCAGGTACATGATCTTCGGGCGGGACTTGCCGTCCAGGAGCGCCTCCAGCCGATCCAGGTCCCTGTCATCCAGTCCCTTCCCCTCCAGTTTCCGCCTGCTCTCGGCGATCCACTGCCTGATTTCCGATTGCATTTCGCAAGCCTTTATATACCAGTGACATGCCCGGTATCTACAAGTGAGTATGTTATGGGGAGTTCGGTTTGACCGTCCCGGATTGTACAGGGGAATCCGTCGCAATGTCAAGTATGATCGAAGATTTTCATTCATCGGACTCCGGTATCCGTCACATGCTTGACAGTAACTGCGCGACCTCGTAAGTTCCCATGGACCTGAAACCCATTTTCAAGGAAAGCCGAATGTCCACTAAACAACCCCTGAACGCCGCCCAGATCAATCACTTCAAGCTGAACGGCTACCTGGTGCTGAAGAACGTATTTGACGAGGAGACCCTCGAAGCGTGGCGGCAACAGATCTGGCAGGCGCTCGACGGCTGCCTGGAGGATCCCGCGACCTGGCCCCGGGAGACGAGCGGTCTCGATGGATGGGAATACGATCCGCCCGAATCGGCCCTGGTGCACCATCCGTCCATGACGTCGATCATCAATCAGCTCAGCGGCGGACACTTCGTCGCGGGCGACGGCATACCGATCATACGCTGGCCCGAACCGGAGCGGACGTTCGAGATACCCAAAACGGGCCACATAGACGCCTACGGCGGACGCTGGCTACCCTTCATGATCGGCGCGACGACCTACCTGTACGACGTGGAACCCGGCGGCGGCGCCCTCATCTACTGGCCGGGAAGCCACCACGCCGCCCACCGGTATTTCCTGGAGCATCCCTCGCACGTGGACGGGAGTTTCCTGGAGATCGAGGGTTTCTCCTGGGATGTTTTCTGCGACAACCCGGCCACCGGCGGCCGGGAGTTCACCGCGAAGGCCGGCGACGTGGTGCTCTGGCACTCCTACCTGACGCACAATGGATCGGAGAACACCAGCCATTCGCCGCGTTTCGCCCTGTTCGCCCGCTGGAACCACGAGAAACATCTGGACCAGGCCTTCCGATACGAGATTCCCGATGACCTGTGGAAGTACTGGGCCGTGTGAGTCGGCGAATACCATGGCACCACCAGGGATTTGAGGTTATAGGTTCAAGGTGTAAACTATTGTTGGGTTTTTGTTAAGTCTTATTGGGTGAACCTATGAAGGTACGTAAGCTCATAGTAGAGGATGTTCGGTGTTTCGCGGGTCGTCAGGAGTTTAACATCCGACCGATGACGTTTCTGACTGGGGAGAATAGTACGGGCAAAACAACTGCTCTGGGTTCATTGCAAACATTGCACGATTTTTTTAGAGGCGCTCCATCCGGGCTGAATTTCAATTCCGATCCGTACCAAATGGGATCATTTGCAAATATCGTAAGGAATTCAAAGCCGAAGATTAACCAGTTTAAAATCGGTTTTGAAGCGTATTTCACCGAAACCAAAAGTTCAGTAGAGTATGTACTAACGTTAACAGAGCGAGAAGACGGTGTTGAGCCGTATATTGCGAAACAGGAGGTCTTTACACCCATTGGCGAGATAGAATTCGCTGGCATAAACGAAGAATACATAAGCCAGATACGATCGGGATGGGATTCACCGTTGACATCACGAATGAGAATGAAGGAAGGCAACTCAGAAAACGGAGAATATGACAGGTTTTGCTTTAGTGTCTCCGATAACTGGTTACAGTCAGCACTACTGGCATTGTTAGCCAGATATAAGACAGGTGTCGATATCAACAGGATCGTATCTGAGAAAGTACCTATCGATAGTTTTCGACTACATAATGAAGAGGCCTTTGAAAAATTCTCAGAGCAGTTTATAGATCTGGTCGGTTTCGGGACGTATGAAAAACCAAAACGAATCCGTATTGAACCTCCATGGATACATAGTTTCGCGCCGATACGGTCCAAACCACAGCGGACCTACAACCAATTTCGTGAAGACTTGTATTCGCACGGCGGTGACGCGCCGATGATAATGATGGAACTGGTGAGATTTAGAGAGGATTTATGGGAATCACTAAGAGATAGTTTAAAGGCATTTGGTAAATCATCCGGGTTGTTTACAGACGTTGATGTAAGAAAACTCGGAGCATCATCGGGTGATCCTTTTCAGTTACAGATTAAAGTAAGGGGTCCTAAAGTTAACATTATCGATGTAGGTTATGGCGTTAATCAGATACTACCGATTTTGGTACATATCTTAACGGATCAGGACAGAACGGTATTCTTGATGCAACAACCCGAGGTACACCTGCATCCTAAAGCTCAAGCTGAGTTTTCCTCATTAATAGTTGGTCTAATAGAACAAAATGGGAACGAGTTTGTTATTGAAACGCACAGCGATCACATGATTAACCGCGCGCGAATTGAGATCATGAAAGGCAAGATCGCCCCCCAAGATGTATCTCTAATTTACCTGGAACCTGTTGGAAACAAGGTCAGGGTTCACAACATTGAATTTGATGAGCAGGCAAATCTGTTAGGAGTACCACAAGGTTATAGAGACTTCTTTATAAATGAATCTGACAGGTTACTGGGTTTTTCTATCTGAAAGCGGAGACATGTGTTTGATTTTGGACGCCAATAAGTTTAGTGACTACACAAATCCCCAAGACTTAAACATGGAACCAGTTAGAATATGGATGAAATCCGGTGGGAAAATGGTTTACTCTCCAACAGAAAAACTGAAGCAGGAGTTAGACAGGCACGAAAAGATGAGACTGCGTATGGACGAATACCGCAACAACGGTAGTCTAAGACAATACCCGGCGCAAGATGTTGAAAACGTAAAAGCTAAATTACCCCAGCTAAAGTCTGATGATCCGGATATTATCGCACTTGCCTTTGTGGCGAGGGTTAGACTATTAGTCTCAGGTGATACTAACCTACATGCAGATTTCAAATCTATTGTTAAGGGTCGTATTTACCAAACCGCGAAACACATTGACCTATTGAAACCAAACACCTGTCCCTGATCTCTGAATCGAATTCAACCTGGTAACGAATTACTGCCACACTCCCCATGGCCCCATCCCCCCGATATCTCACCCAGGATCAACTGGAGCAATTCTGGTCCGAAGGCTACCTAGTCCTGAAGGGCACGCTGGATGACGACGTCGTCGACAGTGCCCGCAGTTTCCTGCTGGACCTGATACCGCGCGACCTGGTTATCCCGGACCACTACCACGCGAACCACGCCCGGTTCAAACCACATAATCCCGATGGAAACGGCAGTTTTTTCGAGCCTGCCATGCTGCCCCTGCTGCAGAACGAGGGGCTGTACGGCGCCGCCGTGGACATCCTGGAGACCGAATACATCCAGGTCTGGGACGGTTCGGCGGGGATTACCCTTCGGAACCGCGCCATGGAGGGACGGCTCCAGAACCTCCACCTCGACGCCGTGCCGAAGGGTCCGGAGGAACTGAACGAGGGATTCCTGCGCACGGGCATCGGCATCGGCGGATGCTATTACCTGAACTGCGTAGAAGATAATGGCGGCGGCATCCACGTGGTGCCGGGCGCGCCGAACCGGGTGCGGGAGATCATGTTAAGCGAGCCGGACGGGCTTGCGCGCAACGACGGATGGGGCAAGATCGTCGATTTCGAGTCGTCCAAGGAGGTCACGGGCGACGCCGGCGATTATGTGCTCATGCACCACCTGATGCCGCACTCCGCCAGCGCTAATCACAATGCCTCGCCCAGGATCGCCCAGTTCACCCGTCTGCAGGCCCTGTCGGACGAAGAAGCCAGGCAGGCGCCCGGACCCGACCGGCCCCTGAGTCCGGACGCACTGGCCGCGCTGACCCCGCTGGGCCGAAAACTGTTCCGCCTCGATCCCTGGATCGGGTAACTTCAAGTGCCGCAATCGGATCGGATGAACGCCATGTCCCCTGAACCTCCCAGGTCCCGGGGCGCTTCGGCCATAACCCTGCGGGCCGGGATCATCGGGCTCGCGCTCTCCGCCGTGGTCGCCTTCTGGGGCCAGTTCTCCGCCGGTCACGCCGGATACAACTACTCCACTTACGCCCATCTCCCCGCGGCGCTGCTGATCCCCTTCCTGGTCCTCATCCTGGGCCCCCACGTCCTGCTCAAGAGACTGGTACCCCGGTATGCCCTGACGACGTCCGAACTGATCGTGGTCTTCGCCATGGGTCTCATCGGTTCGATGGTGCCCGACTGGGGCATGACCCGGTACCTGGTCTCCATCATCACCGGGCCCTTCTACCATGCGAGTCCCGAAAACCGCTGGGCGGAGACGTTTTTCGACACGCTGCCCGCGTGGCTCGTGATCAGCGGAAAGACCGACGCGGTACGGGTCTTCTACGAGGGCGCCGCGCCGGGTTACCGGATCCCCTGGATGGCCTGGATCTCGCCGCTGCTGTGGTGGATGTCGTGTTTCGGCGCCCTGATGTGGACGGGCGCATGCATCGTGGTCATCCTGAGGAAGCAGTGGGTCAGCCACGAGCGGCTGCGCTTTCCCCTGGGGGAGGTGGCACTCAACCTGATGGGCGTAGGGAAGGACCGGGACGAACCGCCCATGGTCCGCACGACCGCCTTCCGGATCGGCGCCGGCCTGTCGCTGGCCGTCGTGTGCTGGAACATCGCCTCCTACTGGGACATCGTTACGCCCGTCCCCATCATGGGACCGGACCTGATGCAATTACAGGTCCATCCGTCGATCCCGGAACTTCCCATCCGGCTGAATGTCTTCGTGCTCTGCTTCGCCTTCTTCATCAATGCCGAGATCCTGTTCAGCCTGTGTTTCTTCCTGCTGTTCACCATGCTGCAGCGGGGGCTGTTGAACATGCTTGGTATTACGGCGGCGACGACCATGTCGCCGACCGGGCTCGTGGGCACCCAATCCATCGGCGCCTTGATCGCCCTGGTGGTGTGGGGACTGTGGATGGCGCGCCGGCACCTGGCCTCGGTGGCCCGGCGGGCCTTCGGCAAGGATCCGTCGGTGGATGACAGCGGCGAGTTCTTCTCGTACCGGGTGGCGGTTTTCGGCTTGATCTTCGGCCTGCTCTACCTGCTGGCCTGGCTGTACAGCATCGGCATGTCCCTGCCGGTCAGCCTGATCCTCCTGGCCGTCCTCTTCACCATCTACCTCGGCATGGCCCGGATCGTCGCGGAGGCGGGACTGGTCGCCATGGACTTGCCGGTGAACGCCAACAACTTCACCGCGGGCATCATCGGCGCCGACAACCTGGATCCCTCCACAATCACCGCCCTGGGCATGACGAACGCCTTCGCCCGGAACTGGAGGACTTTCACGATGATCGGGCTGTCCCACGCCGCCTACCTGCAGCGATGGATGGCGCCGGCCACCCGCCATCTCTTTCTCTGGATCTGCCTGGCCTTCGCCGTCAGCGTGGTGACTTCCCTCTACTATTACATCAGCGCGGGATACGCCGTCGGCGCCGACAATCTCCTGTCCAAGCCCGGCGACCTCGTGCCCTTCTTCTACAACACGATCATGACGTGGAACAGCAGCGTGCGCAGCGTTTCCGACCTGGAACTGATCTTCTTCGGGAACGGCATCGTCCTGTACATGCTGATGATCCTCGGTCGGTTCCTGTTCCTGTGGTGGCCGCTCCATCCCATCGGACTGGTCGCCGTGGCCGCGGACACCGTGCGGTTCATGTTCCTGCCCTTCTTCCTGGCCTGGCTTATCCAGGTGATCCTGCTGCGTTTGGGCGGAGGGGCGCTTTACCGCCGGGCGCAGCCGCTTTTTCTTGGCATCCTGGTGGGGTATGTCCTCGGCATGGCCCTCTCGTTCCTCGTGGACAGCCTTTGGTTTCCGGCGGCGCCGCACCAGTTCGAGTCGTTCATCAATTAGATTGAATTCAAGGACACAGACATGGCCGAATCCAGACGCCCCAACCTGCTATTCATCATGGACGACCAGCACCGCCACGACTACCTGTCGGCCGCGGGCGCGTCGTTCCTGAACACGCCGAACCTGGACTGCCTGGCAAGTCGCGGGGTCCGCTTTACGCAATGTATCACGAATGCACCGGTCTGCGCCCCCGCGCGCATCGGCCTGGCCAGCGGATACCAGCCCGCGCGTCTGGGGTGCCTCGACAACAACTGCTACCTGCCCCGGCATATCACGCCCTATTACGCCCGGCTGCGGGACGCGGGGTACCGGATCGGTTGCGTGGGCAAGCTGGACCTGGCCAAGCCGGACCCCTATAACGGCCGTCGCGGCGACCGGCCCCGGGTCTTCGGCTGGGGTTTCACCCATCCCGTGGAGTGCGAGGGAAAGATGCACGCGGGCATGGCGGACGAGCCGCGAGGACCCTACGGCTTCTGGCTGGAGGAGCAGGGGTTGTTCGAAGCGTTCCGGACGGACTACGCGGCCCGACAGGCGCGGGGTTGGATCCAGGGCGCGTCTCACGACTCGGTGCTGCCTCTAGATGCCTTCGAGGACGTCTACATCGGCCGCCGCGCCGCCGAATGGATCGACGAAGTACCTGACGACTACCCGTGGCACCTCTTCGTCAGCTTCGTGGGGCCCCACGACCCCTTCGATCCGCCTGCCGAATACGCCGACCGTTACCGGGACGTGGATATGCCGCCCGCCGTGCAAAGCGGACGCGAGGGTCACGGCTGTGAGAGTGGCGGTCGCGAAGACGGAGGCCGCGAAGACGGAGGCCGCGAAGACGGAGGCCGCGAGGGAAAACCGGACTGGGTCAACGCCCGCCGGCGCGATCTCTCCCCCGAGGAGATCGCCATCACCCGCCGCCAGTACTGCGCGGCCATCGAACTGATCGACGACCAGGTGGGCCGGATCATCGAGGCGGTTGAACGACGGGGCATGGCGGAGGACACCGTGGTCGTCTTCGCCAGCGACCACGGCGAGATGCTGGGGGATCACGGGCTGTACACCAAGTCGGTGCCCTACGAGGCGGCCCTGCGGGTGCCCCTGATCGCCGCAGGGCCAGGCATACCGGGCGGGCGTACTTCAGATGCCCTCGTGGAGCTGATCGATGTCAATCCCACGCTGTGCGCGCTGGCGGGCCTGCCCGCCCAGGACGGCCTCGACGCGCGAGACCTGGGCCCCGTGCTCTCGGGGGAACGGACGACGCACCGGGAGGAAGCGGCCAGTGCGCTGCGGGAATTCAGGCTGGTCCGCACGGCGGAACGTAAGCTGGTGGCGCATCACACGGGCGAGGTCGAACTGTATGATCTGGTAAACGATCCGGACGAGTCAGATAACGTGGCGGACGAACAACCGGAAAGGGTCGCGGCGCTGCAGAGACGGCTGCGCCGGCGGTTTCATTTCCCGCCGTGACCTGGCCGGTTGCGACTGCGGGCCGCGCCACCTGCCGCCTTGTACGGGTCACGCCGGTCGCGTCAGGCGCCGGCCAAGCCGCCTGGCGCCTGATCCTGCCGCCTAGTCCAGATCGGGCCTGTCGTAGGGAGCTCCATCGGGCGCGGCCTTTTGGGGGGAAACGATCTGCCGCCGGTCCGGGGTAAGGCGTTCCAGCAGTTCGGGAGACGGCTGGTAACCGTGGCGGAAGTTGCCCCATGACGGTCCGTACCGGTAGACCACGATACGCCGCGTGCCCGCGTTCCGCCGCATGGCCGAACCGTGGGAGATACCGTCCACGAAGAGCAGTGCGTCGCCGGCTTCCATGAACAGTTCCACCGACGCGGCGATGCCTTCCACGGAGGCGCCCTTCGGCTTCATGGCGTGCAGGGCGAAATCGGGGTGGGTGAAGTTGGACTTGTGGCTGCCGGGGATGACCATGGTGGCGCCGTCGCCGGGTCCGATGTCGGTCAGGGCGATCAGCACGTTGATCTGGCCGCACATGAATCGGCCGCCGTGGTAGCGGAATCCGTTACGCATGATGGGCGGGTATCCCCCGGAGTGCAGTCCGATCGCCTCGCCCGGTTCCCGGAAATTGGCGAAGTTCTCGTCGATGAACAGGGGCCCGTGGGCGTAGTCGAAGGTACCCTCCCCGCCCACGAAGTGCTTGACCCTGTCGATCCAGGAAGGATGGTCGATCAGCGCTTCGAACGGGGCGCCCGCCTCGTAGATCTGCTGCAGGTTCAGGCCGTCCACGGTGCCGTAGGTGTGGGCGTGGACGTAACCGTGCCATTCATCGGGAGACAGGGGCGGGATCGCGTCCAGGCAGGCGTTCAGTTCCGCCACCTCGGCCTTCGTCAGGGCCTGCTCCAGGTGGAGGAAGCCCTGCAGGTCGAACAGGTAGATGTCCAGGTCGTCCGGTCTGGTCATAGGGTGGCGATGCCTCCAGGGGAATCGGGTTGATTTACGCGTGTTTATTCGTTATCCTCTTGACCGGAAATATAGCGGCCCCTCAGTCACGGCACAACCTAATTGACCCGGTGAAACCGGCGGCGCCACCCGGGTTTTCTGTCGTTCATTCGTCCTCCGAAGACCGGACAAGGCAACTGGAATGAAGGCTTCATCTCCGCCCAATGTGCTGATCGTCCTGAGTGATCAACTGCGGCGGCAGGCCCTGTCCACCTACGGGGACCCGAACATCGTCACACCCCATGTCGACGCGCTGGCCGGCCGGGGCGTACGCTTCGAGCGCGCCACCTCGACCTGCCCCATCTGCGTTCCCTTCCGCTTTACCCTCATGACGGGCCTGTACGCCCACGACCGGAAGGTCCCCGCAATCGAATACAGGATGTCTCCGGCGGAACGGACCCTGGCCGACGAGTTCAACGAAGCGGGCTACGAAACGATCTATACGGGGAAGTGGCATCTCGACGGCGGCCACGGACGCATGGGATCCGCCGTGCAGTGCGGACGGACGCCCGTGAAGAAAGCCTACCGGGGCCGGTGGCGGAAATGGATGGGATTCGAGCTCAGGAACGGCCCCTTCGACACCTACTATTTCGAGGACGACGACCCGGTGCCCAGGCCGGTCGAAGGATACCAGACTGACGGACTCTTCGACCTCGCCATGGACTACCTCGAGCGCCGGGATCCGTCCCGTCCTTTCTGCATGGTGATCTCCGTCGAACCGCCGCATGATCCCTTCGAAGCGCCGGAGGCCCTGATGCGCAGCTGGGAGGCGATGGACATCGTGCTGCCGCCCAACGTGGAGGCGACCGACGCCGAGGCCGCGGAACGGTTCATGCTCAACCGGAAGCGGTACTACGCCATGGTTGAGAACCTGGACTGGAACATGGGCCGCCTGGGCGCCTTCCTACTGGGCACCGGGCTGCATGGAGAAACCGTCGTGCTGTTTATGGCGGACCATGGAGAACTCGGCGGCGCCCATGGTCTTCGGGGCAAGCAGTGGCCCTACGAAGAGTCCACGGGGATTCCCCTCATCGTGGCGGACCCCCGTCACCCGGACCGGGCCGGTGCCGTGGTCGAGGACCCGGTCTCCACCGAGGATCTGTTCCCCACCATCCTGGGTCTCGCCGGGCTGAAGCCGAGAGACGCCCTGCCCGGCGAGAACCTGGCCCCGCTGATTAACGGCAGTGTCAGCGGCCTGGACCGGGAAGGCGTCCTGCTGGAATTCGTGGCGGAGCAGCGGATGGGCGTCGCCTTCCACGACTGGGTGTGGCGCGGGTTCCGTACCGCCCGGTATAAATACACCGTTCGCGGCGACAACCACGGCGGCACGCCCTGGCAGTTCTTCGACCTTGCAGCGGACCCATGGGAACAGCGGAATCTCGTGGAGGATCCTGCGTACCGGGCGGAGATCACGCGGCACCACGACCTGCTACGGCAGCGGATGAAGGAAACCGATGATCACTTCGTACTCCTCCCGGCTTTCGGAAGAGAAGGACTGAACACCTGGGATTGAATATCCGGGATTGAACCGCGCCGGACCCGTCCCCGGCGGTCGTGCCGCCGACGACCGCGCCGGACCCGTCCTCGGTGGCCGTGCCTGAACAACAAGGGAAACTGAAGCTTACATGTCCCAGACCAGCGAGACCACCCCGCGTACCGGCGAGTCCGGAAGCGGGGGCCTGGCAACCACATTGACCACCGGGCTCACCCGAAGGGCGCTGCTGATCGGCGTCTTTCTGTCCATTCTGCTGAACATCTGGACGATCCACGCGGGCTATATCTCCCAGTCGTCCTTCATCAGTCTGACTCACCTGCCCGTTTCCGCGCTGTTCCCCTTCCTGCTGGTGGTGCTGGGGCTGAATCCCCTGCTGAAACGCTTCTGGCCGTCCAGGGTGCTTAACCGGAACGAGCTGATCATCGTCTTCTTCCTGGTGTTCACCGCTTCGACCATTCCTGCCTGGCCATTCAGTTCCTACTGGATCGGCGGAATTACGGGACCGTACTACAACGCCACCACGGAGAACCAGTGGGCGGAACTGTTCTTCCAGTACCTGCCCTCCTGGCTCATCGTCCAGGACGAGCAGCAAGCCCTCACATGGTTTTTCGAGGGCATACCGGACAGCCGCCCCCCGGTACTCGGTATGATCCGCGCTGCCTGGACGGTTCCAATGGTCTGGTGGATCACCTTCTTCCTCGCCATCTTCGTGGTCGGCGCATCGGCCATGGTCATGCTACGCAAGCAGTGGGTGGAACACGAGCGGCTGACCTTCCCCCTCGCCCAGATCCCGCTGATCATGATCGAGGAGCAAAAGGGCCGGGCGCTGCCGGCCGTGATGCAGTCGAAACTGTTCTGGTACGCCTTCGGCATTACGCTGTTCATTTTCCTCTGGAACATCGTCGGTTTCTTCAACTGGGTCAGTCCGATCCCCCTCGGTCCACTGCATTTTTTTAACCTTGTGCTGGCGCGGTCGTTTCCCGCCATTCCCGTGAAATTCAATTTCCTGGTCGCGGGTGTCGGTTACTTCACCAACCTGAACGTCCTGTTCAGCATCTGGGTGTTTTTCGTCATCATGACGATTCAGCAGGGCATCATGACGCGCCTCGGCGTGCCCGGGGCCTTCGCCGTCGTCAAATCGCAGCATTCCGGCGGTTTTCTCATGTTTACCCTTTTCGCGCTGTGGTCCGCAAGGCGGCACCTGAAGGACGTCGTGATGAAGGCGCTGGGCAAGGCGCCCCACGTGGACGACTCCAGGGAGTTCTTCTCTTACCGAATGGCCGTGCTGGGCGTGCTGGGGGGCGTTACGTACATCGTCTGCTGGCTGTACGCGTCGGGCATGTCCCTCGGCATCATCGCCTTCATGATGGGCTCTCTCCTGATCATGTTCGTGGGCGTGACCCGCATCGTGGCGGAGACGGGCATCGTATTCCTGGACCTGCCCTTCGAGACCCACGACTTCACCGTGGCCGTCATCGGCTCCGGGAGTATCAGTACGCGGGACCTGACCAACCTGGCCATCGCCAATACATACGCCCGGAACTGGCGCACGCTCGGCATGTGCTCCATGGGGCACATCGCGAAGGTGGACGATGAACTGGGCGGCACCGGAAAGGGGTCCTTCAGGACGATCACCGCCGTGCTCGCCATGAGCATCGTCGTGGCGCTGGTCTTCACGCTGTACCTGGGATACAATCACGGCGGGGCTTCGCAGTTCTTCGAGCCCGCGTTCAACAACGGGACCAAGCTACCTTACGACAATCTGGTTAAATGGATCAATAACCGGGAGGCGATCACAGGCACCGAGTTCTGGTTCATGATGTTCGGCGGTTTGATCACCGCCCTGCTGATCCAGGCCCATCACCGGTTCACGTGGTGGTCGCTGCATCCCATCGGGTTCACCGTGGTCCTGACGCCGGGCATGGCCAGTTCGGCCTTCACCCTGTTCCTGGTCTGGTGCGTGAAGGCCCTGCTGCTGAAGATCGGCGGCATCCAGCTTTACCGGCAGGCCATACCCGCGGTGATGGGCATGCTCGTGGCCTTCGTGTTGGGCGTGTTTCTGTCCTACGTGGCGGACGTCACGTGGTTTCCACGGGCCGGCCATCCCGTACAGAACTGGTAACCGGTCGGCGGGCGGTGGTGGGCAGGCGCGTAAGTGGGATCTGGCCGGCGCGGGTCGAATGACAAGCTGCCGAGGTCGAATACAGGCGTTGCGTAACGATTGACGGAGGTGTGACGTGTCGGAAGAAAAGGATCCCCAGGAAGTACTCGACCGTATCCTGGAAAATGATGGCCGGTATCCCCGGCGGGCTTACCTCTTCGTCATGGAGGCGGTTTCCTTCACCGTGGAAAAACTGACCGTCCGCAGGCACATCACGGGGAAGGAACTCTCCCTCGGTATCCGGGACCTGGCCCTGGAGCGGTTCGGCATCGCGGCGAAACTGGTCTTCGACGAGTGGAACATCTCGAAAACCCGTCACTTCGGCGATATCGTGTTCAATCTCGTCAACGAGGGACTACTGCGCAAGACCGAGGAAGACTCCATCGAAGACTTCGACGAGGTGTTCGATTTCGGCACCGCTTTCGAGACAGAGATCCAGTTAGACTCCGAATCGAAACGTCACTGATCTTGCCCGCGCGCCGTGGGCGGAAAGGCGGCGTCTATCGTCCTGTAGTCAAGGCGCGCAGTCAGATGCGCCCTTACGACCGGCGGACCGCTCGACGCTGCCTCCTTCCGAATGTGGGCTTGGGGGGAGCGGCGTCCTGCGCTGTCTGGTCTGCGGCCTGCTTCGCCTCCGTGCCGGAATCCGTGGCTTTCGCGGGATTTTCCGCCGGTACCGTCACGGCGTCCTTTTCGCCTCGGGCTGCCGGAGCGTTCTCAACCGGGACGGATCCGGCGTCCTGTTGCGCCGGTGATGGATCCTTTTGAGAGACCGGTTCGTCTTTTTTGGCGGATCTGCCCCGGGTCCGCCTGTGACCATTGCCTCGCGCGGCACCCGGACTTGCCTTTCCGCCACGCTTTCCTCTGGCCGAACCCGGCCGTTTTTCTGTAGCCGCGACCTGCTGGTCGTCCCTGGCATCGTCCTTTGGGCCGTCCTGGACCGTCGCTTGCCCGTCGTCCCTGGCATCGTCCTTCGGGTCTTCGTTGGCCTCGACCTGCTGGTCTACTTGCGCTTCGACCTTTCCTTCGTCCTCGGCCGTAGCCTGCCGGCTCTCTTTGGCCGCGTCTTTCCGGTCTACCTTGGCTGCGACCTGCTGATCGTCACTGGCTGCGACCTGCTGGTCCTCCCTGGCGGCGTCCTGCTGATCGTCCCTGGCCGCGTCCTTCCGTTCGTTTTCACTGCTCGCGGGCGCTGGCGCACCGTTCGACTTCTGGCGCGACCCGCGCCGGCTGCCGGATTGCCGGGACCTGCCCGATCCCCGCTGCGAACGCCCTGAGCCCGATCTACGCGATGAACGGGCGGCGGGTTGTTCCGCTTCGGCCGCCACGGTCTCGCCCCCGGCGTCGCCATTGACCGCGGGCGGCAGCACCCGGTAATTGAGCCGGCCCGATGCGGCGGGCACCGATTTGAGCTTGTTGATCAGGCGTTTGGGGAAGACCATGCGCGCGGTCGTCAGCGGATTCCCCCACTGGCTGACGCGCAGGCTGCCGCCCAGGCTGACCAGCGCGTAGGCCGTGTCGGAGTCTAGTCCCTTGTCCTGGGAGATCCATTTCACCATCTCAGTGATCGCCAGGCGCGCCGCCTGGTCCACCGTGGACGCGGACGTGATGGTGATCCATTCGCCCTTCGATTCGACCCTCGGCCAGGAGAACCGGCCGCCCGGGAGCGTGTCCACCCGCAGGGTGACCTCCGCTTCGACTTCCACGCCGGAACCGGCGATCTGTCCGTCACCCACGCAGGCTTTGACATCGCCCAGCGACAACAGGGCGCCGTTGACCTGAACGGGGAGATAGACCCGGGACCCGGTCGTGATTTCCAGGGTGTCCATGTTTCCGCCGTGCCGGCCCGGGTAGACCGTATCGATTTCCCCGTGCTTGGCCGCCACGCCCATGCTCCCGATCACCGGGTGAAGCGGCAGTTTGAGCCGGTCGTCCAGGTGTACCTGGTTTTCGTTGACATCGAGGACGCGCACCTTCGGCTTATGGATGTCCTGACCGGGAAAGCCGGACTCCGGCCGCACGGCGAACACGCCGGTAGCGGCCGTCTCGATCTGTTTCACCTGGATCGACAGTACATCGCCGATGCTGGCTTCTTCCACGTAGATCGGACCGGTTACGGGTATTCCCACGGTCTGGTCGTCATCGCTATCGGTTCGGGGTTCTTTCGTAAGGAGACCCCGGTAGCAGTCCTGTGTCTCCACCACGACGGTTTCGCCGCGGCTCACCGTAATGGCCGGTGAGACGTTCGGACCGAATACCTGGTGTACCCGGTCTCTGGTAACCCGCCTGGTCAGGACGGCCTGCTCCTTGCTGCCTGTCTTGGACGTTCGTGACGTCCTGGATGATCTGCGAAACAAAATAGATATAACCTCTCGTGAATGGGTTGGTGGATCTCACCGGAGCGGCTCAACCGAAGAGCTCGTCTCCATAGGCGAATACGGCGGGCGTTCCTCCCGTGTGTAGGAATACGACGGACTCGTCCGTCTGGAACCGCCCCTCGCGGATGTGTATGGCCAGGCCGTCCATGGCCTTGGCCGTGTATACCGGGTCGAGTACGATGCCCTCGGTCTGCGCCACCAGGCGCATGGTTTCGAGGCTGGTTCGCGACGGTTCGCCGAAATCCGGTTTGGCGAACGCGCAGGAGACATCGAAATCGTCCGGTGTGAAAGTGTGTTTCAGTCCGATGACCGAGGCGCATTCGTTGGCCACGGGCGCGAGACGTTCCTGCATTTCCCGGTCGTCTCCCACCCAGTAGTTCAGCCCGACGGCCTTGAAGCTGGCGGAGACGGCGCGCAGTCCAACCACCAGCCCGACGATGGTATGGGTCATGGAACTCGTATAGATGGCCCTTGGCGTAATGCTCCGCTGCGCGAGTTGTTCGCACAGTTCGAGGACGGCATCGACGTAGGCCACGGCACGCAGGATCGCGCCGTCGCTGCTCGTGTCGTAAGCCTTCGATCCCTTCTTTTCCAGCTCGTCGATCTGCTTTTTCAACTCGTCCTTCACGGTCAGGGGAAAGACGTACTTGATCTGGTCCGCCATGAGGTGGTTGAGCAGCAGGTTGCCGGAAACGGGATAGGATCGGTGGTCCCGCGGGATGACCACGATGGACTTCATGCCCAGCCGGGCGGCGGCTGCGGCGGTCTGCGCGGACTGGTTGGACTGTGAATCGGAGCCGTGGACCAGGTAGTCGCACCCGTTCTCGAGGGCGGGGCCCAGCGAGTAGGTGAACTGGCGGGCCTTGTTTCCGCCCATGGCCAGTCCGGTCATGTCATCGCGTTTGATGTATATACGGGGGCCCCCAAGGGCCTCCCCGAGGCGAGGACAGTCCTGTAGCGGAGTGGGCAGGTGGGCCACCGGTGCTCGGGTGAACCTGCCCAGAAGGTGACGCAGTTCCTGCGCGGCGTCACGGTCGTACAACTTCAATATGGCTGCTCCAGCAGGCGAGAGGCCGGGTTCCCCGCGTGAATCACCCCGCGGATATCATCCGGCGCGTTCGCCTAATGTCCGAATGCAGCGCCTTCGATCCTGGGATCCGGGGCGCCCAGCCGTTCGCCGGTATCGGGGTCCACCATGATGCTGTGGCCGTCTCCCTGGCGGTATGAACCGCCTCCCCATCCGCGGCTGCTGAGATTGTGCCCCTTCGTCTTCATGGCGTCGACGACGTCGGTCCCCACTCCGCCTTCCACGCGTAGGAAGTCCGGGAACCACTGGTGGTGAATGCGCGGCGCGTCGACTGCTTCCTGGATGTTCATGCCGTGATCGACGACATTCAGGATCAGCTGCATGGTCGTATTGATGATCGTGCGTCCACCGGGGCTGCCCACTACCAGGTACAGTTCGCCGTTGCGCGTAACGATGGTCGGCGACATCGAACTCAGCATCCGCTTGTTCGGTTCGATGAGGTTCGGCGTCGTGCCGATCTGTCCGGTATTTCGGGTAACCCCCGGTTGGTAATTGAAATCGCCCATCTCGTTGTTCGTGATCATGCCCGTTCCCGTGATGACGATGTGGGAGCCGTACCCGCCCTCAAGCGTGTAGGTGTTCGATACGGCGTTGCCCCACTGGTCGACGACGGAATAGTGGGTTGTTTCCATGGGCTCTGTAGCCATGGTCAGTTCCGGTCCCAGTTCCTCGCTGGGCGTGGCGAAGTAGGGATCGATCGTGGCCCGAAGCTCCGCGGCGTATTCCTTCGTCGTGAGATGTCCCGGAATCTCGACGAAGTCCGCGTCTCCCAGGTGCCGGGCGCGGTCGGCGTAGGCCCGGCGCATGGCTTCGGTCATGATATGAAGGGTGTTGGACGCGTTATGGCCCATCCGGCTCACGTCGTACCCTTCGAGTATGTTGAGCATCAGCGACATGGTGATGCCGCCCGAACTCGGCGGGGGCATGGAGATGATCTCGTATTCCCCGCGGTAGGTGTTGCGTATGGGTTCCCTGATGATCGCCTGGTAGTTGGCCAGGTCGGTGCGGTCGATCATGCCGCCGCCGGCCATCATGTCCTTCTCGATCAGCTCGGCGGTCCTGCCCTTGTAGAAACCGTCGTGACCGTGTTGCGCGATAAGCTTCAGGGTTTCCGCCAGGTCCTTCTGGATCCAGCGGTCACCTGCTTGCCAGGCCTCCCCGTCGCTGCGGAGCATGGCCGCCTTGCTCGCGGGGATCTGGTCGAATATGACCTTGCGGCCGTTCAGCCCCCGGGCGATGCGTTCCGTCAGGACAAAACCGTTCTCGGCGAGATCGATGGCGGGCTGGATGACTTCCGCCATGGACATGGTGCCGTACTTCTCGAGAGCCAGGGCGAATCCCGCGACGGTGCCCGGCACGCCGATGGCCAGGTGGTGGATCCGGTTGGTGAAGGGATGATAGGGGGTGCCGTCGCCGCGGGTGAGGACGATGTTCTGGTTCACGGCCCGGTTGCCGTCCGGATCCAGGTACATACGGGCATGGGCTTTTCCGGGTGCCTTTTCCCGATAGTCGACGGCAACGGCCGTTCCGTCCGCCAGGCGGATGACCATGAAGCCCCCGCCGCCGATGTTGCCGGCGGAAGGATGGGTCACCGCCAGGGCCAGCCCCAGTCCCACGGCCGCGTCCACCGCGTTACCACCCTTCTTGAGGATGTCCGCGGCGATTTGCGTGGCCAGCGGTTCGACGGCCACCGCCATACCCTTCTCGCCGACCACCGGCTTGCGCGAGGCCGCGTGGGACGATTGAACCGTGGTGGACAGCAGGATGAAGCCGAACAGAACAGCCAGGGTCTTCAATCGATGAATCATTTACCGAAACCTCATTCTTATGGGGGCGATACCGCTATGCTTACGGGTCGAATGCCAATCGGGACATTATCTTTCCTGGCGGACTTCCAATCCGTCTGCGTCATAACATCTGCGCCGTATCCGCAGCGGAACAGACATCTTCCACGGTATCGACCTTCTCCGCGGCACAGACTGAAGTAATAAAGGCGGATATCCCGAACTAGTCAAGGCCAATGTGTATCCGGCAACCTGTGAAAGTCCATATATTTCACTATTGTAAGATACGGCGGACACCCCTCGTGCCTTCAGTTTTTCTCTGTTGATCCACCTGTGGCGTTGTCGTATATTCGAACGATATTTCGACTGCGAAGAAACGATGCAGGAAACGACGTAGGAAACGACGACTGAAACTCTTTTGATGCTCCATATCCACAGGTAACGTCCATGCGCAAACACTACCGTCTGATGATCCCCGGACCCATCGAAGTCAGTCCCGACGTGCTCGCCCACATGAGCGATCCGCTCACCGCCCATTACGGCGACCGCTGGGTCGAAATCTGGCGCAAGACCGTATCCAATCTCCAGCGCGTGATCGGGACGGAAGGCGATGTTTTCCCGCTCGTGGGGTCGGGCCACACGGCCAACGACGTGGTCATGAACAGCCTGTTCAATCCCGGCGACCGGATTCTGACGCTTGACAACGGCCTGTTTGGAAAGCGTCTGGACGACTTGGCCCGGGCTTTCGGGCTGGATTCGGTGGTGTTGGAGAAGCCATGGGGCGTGCCCTTCGAGGCTGCGGACATCCACGAGGCCGCCGCGGCGAATCCAAGTCTGAAGGCGGTTTTCATGGTGCACGGGGAGACGTCGACCGGCGTCGCCAACCCGGTACACGAACTGGCCGCCGCCGCCCGGGAACACGGCATGCTCGTCCTGGTGGACACCATCGCGTCCCTGGGCGGCGAGCAGTACCTGATGGATGCCTGGGACATCGACGTCACGGTTTGCGCCTCCCAGAAGGCCCTGGGCGCGCCGCCGGGCCTGGCCCTCGTGGCCGTGAGCGACCGGGCCTGGGACGCCATGAAAGACCGGCGGGAGCCCCGCGGGTTCATGACCGACCTGCAGAACCTGCGCCACTTCGCCGAGACCCAGGCCGACGTCCATCCCCATCCCGGCACCATGCCCGTCAACAACTTCGTCGCGCTGATCCGCAGCACGGACGACATCCTGGAAGAGGGACTCGAGGCTTGCTGGACCCGGCACCGTAAGGTCGCCCGCGTGGTGCGGGAAGGCGTGCGCGCCATGGGCATGAAGGTCATGGCCGAGGAACGGACCGCCTGCGTCAACATGACGGTCATCCTGTCGGAAGACCGGTTCAAGCCTACCGCATTCTCCGATTTCATGAAGGCCGAATACGGCATGCATGTCGGCCTGGGCCTGGGCGACTACGTGAATCGTTCTGTACGCGTGGGCCACATGGCGCACAACGCCAACCTGGAGGCCGTAACGCCCTTCCTCGTCGGCCTGGAGCAGTACCTGCGCCGCCAGGGATTCGATGTGGCGCGCGGCGCGTGCCTGGCCGGCCTGGACTAGTTGGAGAACCCAATATGATCTACGAAGAACGGATCTACAAAATCATGCCCGGCCGCGTGCCGGATATCCTGGACCGGTTCACGAACCACGCCGTGCCCCTCTTCAAGAAACACGGCATGAAGCTGGTCGGTTTCTGGCAGACCGCGGTGGGCCCGAGCAACCACGAGGTCACCTACCTGCTGGCCTTTGAAGACGCGAACCACCGCGACCGGGCCTGGGCGGCGTTCATGGCCGACCCCGCATGGATCAAGGCCAAGGCCGACAGCGAAAAGGACGGCGTGCTGGTCGCCGAGGTGGCCAACCGGATCCTGACGCCGGTTCCCTTTTCTCCCCTGCAGTAGAACGCCCTGCAGTAGAACGCCTTGCAGTAGAACACCCGAGCGGTAGATCGGCACCGACATGGCGAAACAACAGCGCTTGCGGAAGGAACTGCGGTTCTTCGAAGTCTACGCCGTCGCGACGGGCACCACGCTGAGCGCGGGCTTCTTCCTCCTGCCGGGCCTTGCGGCGATGGAAGCCGGTCCCTCCCTGGTGCTGGCCTACTTGCTGGCGACCGTTCCCCTCATCCCGGCGATGCTCTGCGTCGTGGAACTGGCCACCGCCATGCCCCGCGCGGGCGGCGTATACTATTTCGTAGACCGGTCCCTGGGACCTTTCGCCGGGCTAATCACGGGGATCGGGACCTGGCTGGCGCTCATCCTCAAGGTCACCTTCGCGCTGGTGGGCATGGGTGCCTACATCGCCCTTTTCTTCCCGGGCCTGCCCCAGCTCCCCGTGGCCCTGGTGCTGGCGGCGGGTCTCGGCGCGGTGAACTTCTTCGGCGCCGCGAAGAGCGGCCGCCTGCAGATCTACCTGGTGATGGCCCTGCTCATGCTGCTGGCCGGTTTCATCGGTGGCGGGGTCCCGGCGCTGGATGCCGTCGCGTTCGAGGGCCTCTTCGACGTCGAGATCACCACGCTCATGGGGACGGCGGGACTGGTCTACATCAGCTACGTAGGTGTGACCAAGGTCGCAAGTCTCGCGGAAGAAATCGAAAAACCGGAAAAGACCCTACCCCGGGGCGTGTTCCTGGCCCTGGCCACCGCTGTCGCGGTATACGCCCTCGGCACGACGGTCATGGTAGGCGTCATTCCCATTGAACGCCTCGCGGGCGACCTCACGCCGGCGGCGACGGCGGCCGGCATCCTGTACGGCTGGTGGGGAAGCCTGCTCCTCTCCGTGGCGGCCCTGCTCGCCTTCGTCTCCGTGGCGAACGCGGGCATCCTGAGCGCTTCCCGCTATCCGCTGGCCATGAGCCGCGACCGCCTGCTGCCCGTCGGAATGAGCCAGGTAACCGCCAGGGGCGTGCCGGTCCGCTCGCTGCTGCTCACGGTGGGCAGCATCCTCTTCATCCTGCTGACCCTCGACCCCGTGGGCATCGCCAAGTTGGCGAGCGCCTTTCAACTCGTCGTCTTCGCCGTCGTGTGCCTCGCGGTGGTCGTGATGCGGGAAAGCCGCATCGCCGAGTACGACCCGGGATATCGCTCGCCCTGGTACCCCTGGATGCACATCGCAGGCATGATACTGCCCTTCCTGGTGATCTGGCAGATGGGTTGGCCCGCCATTCTGTTCATCGTCGGTTTCATTGCCGCGGGGACCCTGTGGTATTTCTACTACGCGCGGTTCAGGGCGGACCGCAACGGCGCGATCTACCACATGTTCGAACGGCTTGGCCGGTCGCGTTACCAGGGGCTGGACCGGGAACTGCGCGGGATCCTCAAAGAGAAGGGGCTTCGGGACGAAGACCCCTTTGAAGACATGATCACCCGGTGCCAGCCGGTCGATTTCGAAGAGGAAGTCGATTTCGGTCGGGTTACCGCCGTTGCTGCGGAAAAGCTGTCGCCCCGGATCGGGCTTTCAATCGATGAGATCAACGACCGATTCATACAGAAGACCGATGCAGGCGGAACGCCGGTCGCCGACGGCGTGATGTTGCGTCATTTTCGCATGCAGGATATCGCCCAGCCGGAGCTGGTACTCGTCCGCACATTCGAGGGCGTACCGGTAGAATATCAGAATCCCGTGACCGGCGCGCTGAACTCCGACGAAATACACGCGTTTTTCTTCCTGGTCAGCCCCGCGGAGCACACCTCGCTGCATTTGCGCATGCTGGCCCGGATCGCGGAACGGGCCGACGACGTGAACTTCGGCCTGGTGTGGCTCGCCGCGGTCGACGAACACGCCCTTCGCGACATCTTCCTGCGGAGCGACCGTTACCTGACCGTCCCGGTCCTTCCCCAGTCGCCCGCGAGCGGCCTGATCGGAGTGCCCGTATCGGAAATGGAAATCCCGGGAGGATGCCGGATCGTGTGGATACGCCAGTTCGACGAGGTGATCGTCCCCACGGGCGATACCGTGATCAAGTCCGGCGATCTGTTGACTGTTATTGGAGATCCCGGTGATCTGAACGCCTTCCGGCGGATGTACCACGACTAGGGCACGTAGGGGGTCCCCGTCCGGCGCAGTTCCTTCGTAACCGCCATCTGGCAGGTCACGTAGGCCTGGGCGTCCGTGTTGCCGCGGCGGTTCAGCAGGCCGGCGGCGTAACCCGGACGGGCGTCGGCGATGGTGCCGACGATGAGGTTGGCGTATTCCACGGTGGTGTCGTACCGGTCCGCGATCAGCGCATTCATCTCGCTCCAGGCGATCTTGACGGCCTCTTCCCAGTTGTAGCCCTGCCCGCTGGTCAGGTATTCCTCCTGCGACTCTACGATCCGGGTCTTCTCCACGACCGGGGCGCTGCACGGAAACCCGGGCGACCGGTCCACGCGCATCGTGATCGTCGAGTCGATCTCCACACCCGTCCCCGTAAGCTCGCTGTCCCCCATCCGGGCGTGCACGTCGCCCAGGGACAGCAGTCCACCCGGTTTCTGGGCGCAAATGTGAACGGTACTGCCCGGATGGATCGCGTTGAAATCCATGTTGCCGCCCGTGTCGATCTGATGGAGGGCGACCGATTCCAGCATGACGACGCCGATCATGGGCCGGACCGGGACCACGAAATCGGGCGGGAAATGGACCAGGCCGTCCCGGACCGGCGCGATCAGGCGCACGCTGCCCCAGTGGGGGCCGCCGTTGCGGTAGAAGCCGTAGGGGCCGACCTCCATGTCGAGGATCTCCACGGATACCCAGTCCCCGGCCTCGATCCCCTCGATGTGGAAGGGGCCGCACGGCCGTGAATACCGGTAGGGATCCACGTCCATGACCGCCCCGGCCCGCAGGTCCTTTTTGGCCAGATAGTCCTGGTCGTGGCCGCCGTAGGTCTCCACCTGGACCGTCTCCTCGGGTTCGAGCACGCCGCGGATCTCCTTGAATGCCGGATCGTCCGGTCCGGAGAGATAGGGGGTGCGGGTAAACCGGCGCATGGAACGCTCCTTTTTAAGTATTTTTTACATCTTGCGTATCGGGTACACTATATTCAGGATTGTATTCATCCCACTTGTGATTGTATTCGTTCCATCGGTGCCCTACAAGCCATAAAACCTACCTATCCAGCGACCGACCGATCCAGTGGTCCGGCGCGGAGAACAAACCATGAGACTGACGAAAGAACAACTGGCGTTCATGGATACCTTCGGCTATCTCGGTTTCCCCGGGTTGTTGAAGGACCGTATCGATGAAATCATCGAAGCGTTCGAGGCCGTCTGGACCGAGCGCGGCGGCGGACACGACGGCAAGCCCCACGACGGGACGGCCAGATCCTGCATCGTGCCCTTCATCGATCAGCATACCGTACTTTCCTCGCTCATCGACGATTCCCGCGTCAGTGGCATCTTCGGTAGCCTCCTGGGCGATGACTTCGTGTACCTGGGCAGCGACGGCAATTTCTACGTCAGCGATACTAACTGGCATTCCGACACGGACTGGTCGGGCAAGAAGCGTGGCGCCCCGCCCCGCGTTTATTACAAGATGGCCCTATACCTCGACCCACTGACGCGGGAAACGGGCGCGCTGCGGGTCATCCCGGGCAGTCACCGGTGGGGCGACGTGTATGCCGATTCGCTCGAATCCCAGATCAGGAAATCGGATGAAAACTGGGGTATCGAAGGCTGGGAGGTGCCGGCCGTGGCGCTGGAGACGCAACCGGGGGACATCGTCGTGTTCAATCAGAACACCAAGCACAGCGCCTGGGGCGGGAGCGACCGGCGCAGAATGTTCACGATCAACTGCACGGCCCGGTTCGACGATAAGGATATACCGTTACTGAAGAACGAGATCGCCGCCGCCGCGCGTTTCTGGCTCGACAGCGTCTATGGCGACGCCATGCTGGAGACGGCCGGACCGGCGCGCATGAAGCATCTGGAACAGCCCCTGGCCCACCAGGACCATCTCGTGGAGGAGGTCCGCAAGGCCAGGCTGAGGATGGAGGAGCCGTCGAGGGGATAAGGCGCCGTCATCTGGCGATGACTGTCGGCGACCGCACAGGGGGCAGACGCGCGCTTACCGCCAGTCCTGCTGGCCGCGGACCTGCCGCAGGAAGCGCTGGGCATTGCCGGAGAAATGGTCCTCGATTTCCTTGGGCGTCAGATCCAGCATGTCCGCCACCTGTTTCTCCTGGCGCAGTTGCTCGTAGATGACCAGCGTCGCCCGCGAATCACAGTGGGGCGTCGTCTCCGTCGTGCCCTCGTAGTAGGTCCACGCCCGTCCGTAGGTGACGTACTTGCCCCGGGCGCAGCCCGCCACCACGTTGTCCGAACCGAACATGACGCGCGACCGGTCCTCGTGTTTCATCAGCAGGTACTGGGTGTAGAGGTCGTTCACCGCCGACGTGTCGTACCAGATGTTGGGCAGGTCCGTGAGAAAATGGATGGCCCGCTCCATCATGAAGCAGTTGAAGGCCCGGGCGCAATGGGCGAGGATCCACTGGGCGCGGGGATAGCGCTTCGTGTAATCGGCCAGGTCTTTCTGGTTGTCCGCGTCCGCCGGCCCTTCGGGCTTGGACATGTGCATGGTGATGGCCAGTCCCAGGTCGTGGGCCACCTCGATGAAGGACTCGGGCAGGAAGTCGCAGATGCGGCAGTGGGTGGGGTCCGGCGCGAAGGTCCTGTACGGTTTCAAGCCCAGGAACCCGTGTCGCTTTACCTGCGTTGCAACATATTCCGGCGTCATGTCCGGCGTGACCATCATGTTGATGGCCGATTCGGGGTCCTGCTTCATCTCCTCGGCCATCCAGTCGTTGTGGCCTTCCGTGTCGATCCCGCCGGGGATCGGCGTGCCCAGAACCAGGTAATGTATCCTGCGGCCCGGATACAGCTTCTCCGCCCAGGCCAGGTGGTCCTGGTAGTCGATCTCCACCCGAAGCCCGGTGGGGTCCGGGGGCAGCTTGCCCCGGTGCCTTTCCGACCACATGTGCACGTGCATGTCGTAGACCGTTTCCGGCACGAAATCGGCCAGCTCCTCGTCCCAGAAGCCTCGATCGAAATCCTGATAGTCTGGTACGCTCATGAAGACTCCTTGCAATGGCCCGGTAGTTGTAAGGCGCTGCGATGAAATCGGCGTTGCGGCGAACGCGGCACCGCCTCCTCTGCTTGAATGCGGAATCCGTGTTCGTCTTCTGTTGAGACCGGTTCAGTGTACCCATATCGCGCACCCTTTTCAAGGCCAAAAGAAACTTTGACTTTCCGTCATTCGGGACGCACATTTCCCCGAGATAACATCCCATCAGATCGCTATCTAATACGGAGGCTATCATGGCTGAAGCACAAGACATGAACCGGCGCAATTTCTTGCGAAACACGGTGCTGGGAGGCGCGGGTGTTTCGCTCATCGGCACACCGGTCTGGGAGGCGGCCGCCCAGATGGTCAGCGGAACCACGATGCAGCAGGTGAACGGCGTCGGACTCGACGATCCCACGCTGGTCCAGCTCAGCATCAACGAGAATCCCCTGGGCGCCTCGCAACGGGCCATCGAGGCGGTGGCCGGCAAGATGTTCGGCATGAACCGTTATACCATGCACGACCGGCTCGAGGAAGCCCTCGCGGCCCATCACGGTGTCGACGTCGAATCCGTTGTACTGGGCGTGGGCTCGTCGGAGATCCTGCTCACGGCTACGCTGGCAGCCTTCTGGGAAAACCCGGGAAACGCGGTCACGGCCTTCCCGTCCTACCGGTCCATACCGAGGACGGCGGAGGAACTCGGACAGGCCGTCAAGAAGGTGCCGCTGACCGGGGACTGGCAGATGGAACTGGACGCCATTGCGGCGGCCGTGGACGGGAGTACCCGGATCGTCAGCATCTGCAATCCAAACAATCCCACCGGCCAGATTCTCGATCCGGCCGAACTGGAACGGACGATCCGGGCAATGCCCGAAGACGTCATCGTCTGCGTCGACGAAGCATACATCCAGTTCGTGGACGATCCCGACTATCCATCCATGATTCCCCTGACTAAGGAAGTGGAGAACCTGCTGATTTCCAGGACCTTCTCGAAAGCTTACGGACTGGGCGGCATGCGGGTCGGTTACGGCATTGCCCATCCCGCGCTGCTTGAACGCATGGCGCGGTTCAGCATCGGCATGCTCAACAAGAATACCCTGTCCACCGTGGCCGCCCTCGCGGCGCTGGAGGACCAGGAACACGTCCGCCGGTCGGTGGAGTCCACGCGCCGGGGAAAGGCGTACCTGTACGCGGAACTGGAGGCGATGGGATACAGCCCGATCCGGACGCAAACGATCTTCGTCACCGTGGAAGTCGGTCCCAACGTGAACACGCTGATCGACCGCCTGTGGGAGAATAAGGTCTACGTCCGGCAGGCCTTCGACATGGAAGGCTTCATGCGCATTTCCGTCGGCCTGCCGCGGGAGAACGAGGCCTTCATCTCCGCCTTCAAGCGGGAACGCAGCGCGTTGTAGAGGGCAGAAAGGGTTCCGTCCTGGATGAAATACCCGAACCCGCTCAAGCAGCGTATCCGAGACGGCGAGTTGCTTCTGGGCACGGTCCTGCCTGCCCACGATTCGTTCACGGCCTCGGTGGTATGCCGTTCCGACATTGATTTCCTCTGGATCGATACCGAGCATTCCGCGAGTGCCGTGGAAGACCTGGACATGGTCCCGGTGATTGCGCGCCAGAACGACGTGGCGCCCATGATCCGGGTCGCCTGGAACGATCCCGCGCTGATCAAGAAAGCCTATGACATCGGCGCCGTCGCGGTGATGATTCCCCAGGTCAATACGGCTGAGGAGGCGGCGGGGGCAATGCAGTTTGCCCGCTATGCGCCGGAGGGACAGCGCGGCGTATCCCCGTACTGGGCCATGCTGGCCGGTTTGGACTTCAGCCACGTGGCCAAAACGGCCAATGCGGAGACTGTCACCGTCCTGCAGATCGAAAGCGTCGAAGCCCTCAACAACCTGGACGAAATCAAGCAAGTGGAAGGTATTGACGTCCTCTTCATGGGACCCACGGACCTTTCCGCCACCATGGGGATGATTACGGAAACCGAGTCGGCCGAGGTGCAGGCGGCCATTCGGGATTTCCCCCGGCGGCTCGAGGGCTCGGGAATCATGGCGGGGACTACGCTGGACGACCTCCAGGACATCCGGCAGAAAATCGAGTGGGGCTACCGTTACATCAACGTCGGCAGCCCGTTGGGTTACGGATTGCGCGTCCTGAAGGACAACCTGGACGCACTGCGGAGCGGATGAGTGGCCGGCCCGCGCCATCCGGGAAGGAAGCCGGAATGATCAGCGAAGAACAGGTTCGAACATTTCACGGGCGTGGATGGCTGGTCGTCGAGGACGTTTATTCTCCCGAAGAAGCAGACGAAGTCGCCCGATTGGCCGTGGAAACGGCGGATTCCATGGAGGTAGAGGAATCCATGGAGGGCTACCTGCTGGACCGATCCGAAACAGGTGAATCCGCGCCGCGGAAGATCGATAGTCCCTACCTGCGGAACCCGCTATTCCGCGATTTTGCCCTGGATGGCCGGCTCCGGAAGATCCTCCGGCGGATCACCGGCGAAGAACCCCTGCTAAAGAGCGACCAGCTCTTCATGAAACCGCCCCGGTTCGGTTCGGAGAAACCCTACCACCAGGACAACTTCTACTTCCGGTGCACGCCAGGCGGGCACGTGATCACGGCCTGGATCGCCCTCGACGACGTGGACGAGGAGAACGGCTGTCTCAGGTACATCTCCGGTTCGCACAAGAAGGGGATCATCGACCACGTGGAGGTCCCCGGCCAGCCCTACAACCTGGCCCCTCCGAACGACCTGATCGATTGGGAGATGGAAGCCTCCGCACCGGTTCGCAAGGGTGGTGTGGTCTTCCACCACTCGGAAACACTCCACTCCTCGCGCCGCAATACGTCGGACCGCTGGCGGCGCGGCTACGCGACCCACTGGGTCACCTCGTCTGTCACGTCCGAAACGGACAACCTGGACAGCGCCTACTTTCGCAGCGACGACTACGCGGAGCACGTGCGGGCGGTCGACCAACGGAAGGACGGCGCGGTGCGAGTCGGGACTGGAGTACGAAGCTAGGGGTAATGCGCCGTCCAGATCTACCGATCGCTATTAGGCGGGCTCGTCTTTCTCCATCAAAAGTAACTCACCAAGAACACGTTCATGCCAACGCTTTGTGTATGCCGGGCGAAGGTTGATTCTTGACCGGTAACCGACATAATCGAGGAGTTCTTCGAGCGAAACCAGTCGCTCGCGAAACCCAAGTTTGACGCCGCATCTAAGACTGGCTCGGTCCGGTCCGCACAAGACCCATGCGTCGGTCCTGCTCAGTGCATGCGCCCAAAGCGAAGCCTCTCCCCGATCCAATGCGATATTGTGGATTTGAACGGCCAATCCTGCGTGTTCGCGGTTACCGACCGTATGGACCGCTTTCACGGAATCTCGCAATTCGCCTTCATTGATTTGAATCGCTGACTTGCGAAGCTGTAATCCCGGCTGAGATTCAGCGACACAATCCTCGACGGTTTCCACCGGATAACTACCGGCCAATGCTCGCCACGAGCCTGACCGGTGGGTTTCCAGTATAACGTTCGTATCTACCAGAACTGCATCCCGGTGCCAAGCCATGATGCCTCACAGCTCAATTGCGCACTGGACGTCATGTGCAGCGAAAAGATCTACGAGGTCCTCGACGTCAAGGTCAAGCAAGCTGGCAATGCTTCGCACCGAGATGTAGCCCCTCTCGATCGCAAGGCCGAGTACCACCATGAACGGTCTCGAGAACAGGGCAGGCGGGCCGTTCTCGGCCATTTCTGTTCTATTGTTACGCAATGCCGCATCCGGCAGGGACCGCGCGACCGCGGGTTTCAATTCTTCGAGCGCGACCAGCCGCCATTTCAGCGCCGAGGCAGTCACACACAACTCCTTCGACACCAATTGCAGTTTCCGAATCAACTTACCTTCAGAGAGGTCCGACCAACTTCCGTATTTCGCCAGGGTGGCGGTCGGCATCAGAACCGCCGCAGCGAAGTTGTTAGTGAGTTGCTCGGTCCGGCTACCACCGGATTCCATCGCTTCCTCGGTGTGTTCAGGCGGCATCGCATCCCAGGTCAGAAGGTGAAACAGTTCATGGGCGAGATCGAAGTTTCGGCGTCCGACGACTTCACGTCGCGCAATCAGCACTGCGTCGAGTTCGGGAAGGCGGCAGGCCGCGCCCGAGATGCCGCGCTCGGTGTCCATCATGAGGACCAGGATGCCGAGTTCGCGTTCCATGACTTCCATGAGGCGCACGGCGGGGACTTCACCCAGGTTGAACTCGATGACGAACCGTTCGCCGGCCGCCATGGCGTCCTCGAAACGCGCGTGTCGTGTGAGGCCGAGCGCCCGACGCATCAGCGGGGCTTCGTATCCGACCTGCGGTGCCAGCGTTCGGTATGCGCCGATCCAACGACCTGTGCTTTTTTCACAGGCCTCGAGCCGTTCAACTTCCACGTCGGTTTGGCGCCAGGAAAAGCGTCCTTCACCCGCCAGCATGAACGGGTCGGTAAAGTACTCTAGCGGTGCGTCCAGTCTTTCTACGGCGAGCAGCAGTTCCTCTGCTGTCACGCGTCTGGCGCCCGTCTCGATGGCCGATACCGTCTGCCGGTCTTTGAAGCCGAATAGGTTCGCTACGCTTTCCTGCGACAGCCCGCGTTCCTCTCGCAACGCCTTTATCCGCCTGCCGATTACCCCTGTCGTCATCTGTACCCTCCCGTGAATGCATAATCTTGCATATATAAATGTGCAATATTTTAGTGCAATTTGCAATGTGTTTTTGTGTCACCTCGGAGTTTCTCCTGGTCCAGTAGGCATTCAGTCGCTGGAAGAGGTGAATTGTAATGCGGCCGCTTGAATAGCAAAGAGTCTGCTTTCGGTTTGATTACATACTACGAAACATGTATTTTTGAGAGATTGGTAGGATCATACAACAGGACTACAAATCAGCAGGTTTTAGTTATTCTTCAGTGATGTAAGTAATATGGGAGTGTGTTGATGACGACCGCATCGGCGTCAGGATCCATCACCGATCTCATGTGGTCGGAGACGGCCGCAATCTACGACGCGATCCTCGCCCATCCCTTCATCAAGGGGCTTACCTCAGGCGACCTCGACCGCTCGGCCTTCGAATTCTATACCGTCCAGGACGCGCTGTATCTCAAGGACTACGCCCGGGCCCTGAGCCTCGCCGCGGTGAAGGCACCGGACGAGGACACCATCATCCTCTTCAACGAGCATGCCAAAGGATGTCTCGTGGAAGAGCGGGCCATGCAGGAGAACTTCTTCGACGTCTTCGGCCTGTCGGCGGAAGAGGTCTGGGCTACGCCCAAGGCGCCGGTATGCCAGGCCTATACGAGCTACCTGCTTTCCGTGGCCTACGGCCGGCCTTTCCACGAGGTCGTGGCCGTGGTGCTCCCTTGCTACTGGATCTACTGGGAGGTGGGTAAGGCACTGGCCGAAAAGGGATCACCGGATCCCATGTATCAGCAATGGATCGACACCTACGCCGGCGAGCAGTTCGCCGAGTGCGTCGTCGCCGTCCTCGAGATCACGAACCAGGTCGCGCGGGAACTACCCACCGAGGACCGAGAGGCTATGCTGGGGCACTACATCACGACCAGCCGGTACGAGTGGATGTTCTGGGATATGGGCTATCGGAAGGAGCAGTGGCCGGTGTGAGAACGTCGAGGAGTTCAGCGAGTAAGCGGAGGAGTGGAGGAAAATGACAAAGGAAAGGCAATAAGCATCCTACTTTCTTGATTTGGAAATCAGGGTGAGTCTGGCTCGACAGGTAATCAGGAGCGATAGATGATATCACATTGGCACGGGCAGTCAATGTAATTACTATAACTACGTGATCAATCCACAGCGGGGGTGAAATGTATGGACAAATCGTCTCGCATCAGGGAAATCAAACTGATTCCTATTGGAAACTCCAGAGGCATCCGTATACCCAAGTCGCTGCTGGACAAGTATGGATGGAGTGACCGGGTGACGCTGGAAGAGATGGAGGAAAGCGTCGTCTTGCGGGGCAAGGTGAATCATAACTTGTCCTGGGAGGAGACCTACCGCGCCATGGCCGCAGAATCAGAGGACTGGAGCGACTTCGACTTCACTATTTCCGATGGATTGGATTGATGGCCCCGTTTCCCCGGCGGTACGCCGTGTATATGGCCGATCTGAATCCCACCAAAAGTGCTGAAATTCGCAAGGTCAGGCCGGTAGTGATTGTCAGCCGCGATGAAATGAACCGGCACCTCGAGACTGTGGTCGTCTGTCCCATTACCTCTAACCTGCATCCACGCTGGCGAGGGTGTCTGCAAGTGCGGTGCGCGGAGCAGGACGCCGAGGTTGCCGTTGACCAGATACGTGCTATCAGCAAGCAGCGTCTGGGACAACATGTCGACAGCCTTTCCGCCGAAAGCGCGGCACAGTTGCGCCGCATCATCGCCGAGATGTACGCAGAATAAGGGTTGAAACGGGCGATGATTGACCCACCAGGGCCGGATTCGACTGCAGTGGTGGACGTTGTTGCGTTTACGGCAGTGGGAGAACTTCAAGGTTAAACACCGAACTTACTTCCCCTGACAGATGCAATAGTACTCAAATAGCAATCCATAATGGTACGGTATGAACTTAAAAGGTGGCACATTGAATCAGCACGAAGTCAAACCTCCACGAGTCTGGAAGGTATCCGAGGCCAAGGCGCGGCTGTCCGAGATACTGCGCCTGTCAGAAGAAGAAGGCCCGCAACGCATCGGAACGCGCAGATCGTTCGTCGTGATTCCGGAACGTGTCTGGCGCGAGCGAAAGGAAGGTCCGCGGAAAGCGCTCGGTCAGTGGCTGTTGGACAACATACCGCGCGGTGCCAACCTGACCATACCGGACCGCAACACCAATCGCAAGACGCCATGACCGTACTCACCGAAGTGGACGTCTAGCAAGCTGCCCTCGTCTGGCTCTCCGACCACGGCCAGGTTACCGATCTCAACTGTGCCGTGACCCACGGCCCCAATATCGCCCCCGAAACCCCAAACACCGACATGATACCTACGATCAGGCGGTGCTAAAGCAGCGGCTGCGCACCGCCCTCGCCGCATTCGGCCCGCTCTACCTTCATACGATATTCACTGTACAGTAAATATACCGTTTTTCTTGAAGCATGCGTTGTCACCTAAACAGGACAACAAACGCAATCCTTCATCTGATATTTCCTTTCAAGACCCCTCCGTTTTTCCCGACTAATCAAGTACACAACCCGAAGAACGCAGTCCGTACAGACAGTCAGACTGGCGTAGACTGGCTGCGGCCAGACGGCGTAAGAATCCGTCGTTTCCAAATAGTTGAAAACGTGTGCATCGCACGATTGTGGAAGCGACTCGGTGGAAAGGAATCGTCATGAGTGTCGATATCGTTCGAGGTACCAGTCAGAAGCCCGTGTCAAGCGAAGCCCTGGTGGAGTTGGTTTCACAGCAATCCGCATGGTCGGGGCGCTTGTTCATCGGCTATCCGATATACAGTACGTCCGAAGGACTCCAGATGATTGACGCCTTGCTGGTTTCGGCTGAAATGGGCGTGGTCGTTTTCGATCTCATCGAGGGACACGACACGGATGATTACGGAGTGCGGCAGGACGATTCGGCCAACAAGCTCGAAGCCCGGCTGAAGTTCCACCAGGCATTGATGCGGCGCCGGGACCTTATGGTTCCCATACATACCATCTCATTCGCTCCCGCACTGAGGAACCTGGATTCCCATCGTATCGACGATTACCCGCTCGCGAACGCACCGTCACTCATACAGGCATTGAACCGGTTCACCTGGTCGTGTCCCCATGGCCAGGATATGTGTGAGAAGGTGCTGTCGGCGATTGAGCACATTTCCACGGTTCGAAAAAGCGGATTAAGTCGGAGCGTAACGGAGGAGGAATCGCGAGGCGCAAAGCTGGAAAAACTCGAGAAATCGATCGCGACACTGGACAACATCCAAAGTCAGACCGTCATGGAAACGGTCGAAGGCGTACAACGCATTCGTGGTCTGGCGGGTTCGGGCAAAACCATCGTACTGGCGCTGAAAGCGGCCAATCTCCATGCGTATCATCCTGACTGGCGCATCGCAGTCACCTTCAATTCACGTTCCCTCAAGGATCATTTTCGTCGCCTGATCAACAGCTTCCACATGGACCAGACCGGCGAAGAACCTGATTGGGATAAGCTGCGTATCGTAAGCGCCTGGGGTTCCTGGAAGGGTAAAGACCGCGAGGGGATCTATCGTGAGTTCTGTCGCCGGCACGGCATGGCGTTTCTCGATTTCGGAAGGGCGCGCAGCAGATTCGGACCAGGCAGGGAGTTCGAGGGGGCGTGTGAATACGCCCTTGCTTATGCCCGTGAACTCGAACCGGTCTACGACGCGGTATTTGTCGACGAGGCGCAGGATTTGCCGCCGATTTTTCTGAGGCTTTGCTTCAAACTGCTCAAAGACCCCGGGAGACTGGTGTACGCCTATGACGAACTGCAGAGTCTTCGCGGTATTTCCCTGCCTTCTCCAGAAGAGATATTCGGGAAGAACGAGGATGGATCGCCCAAAGTGCAGTTTGACGACACCGGCCATCCCGCACCGCGGCGGGACATCATGCTGTCGAAATGTTACCGCAACTCGAAGCCGGTGTTGGCTACCGCTTTTGCCCTTGGATTCGGGATATACCGGAAACCGTCCCATGGGACGGGAACCGGTCTGGTGCAGATGTTCGACCGGGCCCCTATCTGGGAGGACATTGGTTACAGGGTTCGGGACGGTGCACTGCGCGACGGCTCTGCAGTGACACTTGACCGTACAGAAGATACAAGTCCCGGATTCCTGGAAGACCATTCCGACCCCGATGACCTGATCCGTTTTATCACCTTCAGAAACGCAGATGAACAGACAGACTGGGTGACGGAGGCCATCGCCGAAAACCTCGGCAAGGACGAACTGCGACACGACGACATCATGGTCATCAATCCCGATCCTATTTCGACACGCTTGAATGTCGAACCGGTACGCAGTCGATTGAAGGAAATGGGCATCAGATCCCATCTCGCCGGGGTCGACACGGATCCGAATACCTTCTTTCGACCGGGAAAAGCATCGGTGACCCTGACCGGAATCCACCGCGCCAAGGGCAACGAAGCCGGAATGGTCTACATCATCAATGCCCAGGACTGCCATTCGGCGGTTCGTAATCTGGCGAGCGTACGAATTGGCCTGTTTACGGCGATAACGCGCAGCAAAGCGTGGGTTCGCGTGCTTGGTTTTGGTGAATCCATGGCCATGTTGAAAGCTGAGTATGAAAAACTGAAAGCACGGCGTTTCGAGTTGCAGTTTACCTATCCGACTTCGGAGCAGCGGGAGCAACTGAGACTCATCCACAGGGATAGGACCACGGCAGATTTAAAACGCTTCAGGAACCGCGACAGGCATCTGGATGACCTTCTGTATGAACTCGAGTCCGGCGAAGTACAGATCGAAGACCTGGACGGGGAGACGATCGCCCGGTTCAGGAATGTGCTGATGGAATAGCTTTATCCGAGTTGCTTGTTCCCGATAGACCAGTGTGTATGACAGACCAGCGTGAACAGGAGACGATAGCATGAATACAAAACATATCATCCCTCTCACCACCTCCGGCGAGTCCGAGACGCTGGAGTTCAAGGAGACGACCGGAACTCGCCGGGAGGCGGCCAGGACGGTGTGTGCATTTCTGAATCAGGACGGCGGACAGGTGCTCTTCGGCGTGACGCGGGACGGAGGCGTCGTAGGTCAACAGGTTGGCGAGCGCACTATCGAGGAGTTGAGCGCCGAGCTTCGACAGATTGATCCTCCGGCGTTTCCGACCGTCGAGCGGGTACCTTTGGGTAGTGGCCGTGAAGTCATCGTGGTCAGCACGGGCCGGGGACCGACGAGGCCGTACATCTTCCGAGGCAACGCTTACCGCCGGGTCGGAAACACCACGCTGGCGATGTCTCCGGACGAGTACAACCGGATGCTGTTCGAACGGATGCACAGCGAGCAGCGCTGGGAAAATCAGCCTGCCGCAGGATGGTCGATCAACGACCTCGACGTGGCGGAGATTCGACGGGTCGTCGCTGAGGGCGTTCGGCGCGGCCGCATGGATGAGCCACCGAGCAGGGAGCCGGCCGATCTGCTGCGAGGACTCGGTCTGCTGCACGATGGCGTATTGCTTCGAGCCGCAGCCGTGCTGTTCGGCAACGGCGAACGGCTGGAGGTAGATATGCCGCAATGCCTGCTTCGCGTGGCCCGTTTCCGGGGTACCGACAAGATGCATTTTCTGGACAATCGCCAGTTCAACGGCAACGCCTTCACGCTCCTTGCGAACGCGGAACGTTTCCTGCGCGACAGCCTGCCGATCGCCGCTCGGTTCGAAGATGATCGCTTCGACCGTATCGACAAACCGCTTTATCCACCACTTGCGACGCGGGAGGCACTGGCGAACGCGTTGTGCCATCGCGATTATTCCATTGGCGGAGGTTCTATTGGCGCGGCGATCTACGATGATCGCCTGGAGATCACGTCCGCTGGGTCACTGCACTTCGGCTTGACGCCGGAAAAGCTGTTCGTTCCGCACGAATCACGTCCGTGGAATCCACTAATCGCCCGCGCGTTCCACCGACGCGGGATCATAGAGGAATGGGGGCACGGAACGCTGAAGATGTCGGACCTGACCAGCGCGGCCGGACTCCCCATGCTCGAGATCGAAGACGACGGCTGGTGCGTCACGGTGCGGTTCCGCCACGGGCAGTACGTGCCTCAGCGGCGTGGAGGAATAGCCAGTTACTCCGAACGACAGGAGATGATACTTGCCTTTCTGGCCAGCACGGAATATGGTTTGACGCGTCGTGAGATCCAGGCCCGATTAGGTCCTTCTGTCAGCGAGCGTCAAGTGCGTAGAGCACTGGAGGAGTTACAAAACCACGGGCTGGTCGTGTCCCCTGGGCGAGGAAAATTGGGGCGGTGGAAACGCACGTAGAGGCGTAGATGAATCTTAGGGGCGTTATAGGGGCGTTATAGGGGCGTTATAGGGGCGTTATAGGGGCGTTATAGGGGCGCGATATGAGTTTAGTCGGCGTCAAGAGATGCATACACAACATGCACAAATCAGAGCGCCTTCCTACACTCCACTACAGACGTACCTTGACCAAAGTTCTGGTTGACCAAACTTCTGGTTCGGAACTGAGCTGCACAGGATGGTTTACGTTCAATCATCTTCGATCAGGTTCCCGAGAATGCGCACCAGCGCCCGTCCCGGTCCATTTTCCGCATAACCCGCGAGTTCGAACGTCCGATTTCCCCTTCTACGCACCATGATCTCGCTCCAGAAGAAGAATCCTTCCTTCAATTGGACCTCAACCAGGTCGCCGATGTCATAGAGGGTTCCGGTGTTGTTGTTGACCAGGTGGTTTGACCGGGTAATGCCCATGCCTTCCTCGCCGGAACCGTCGATATCGTAGAACACCAGCAGATCGTTCACCGTAGCGGCCACGCCGCTGAAGCGGTGATTTAGCTGCAGTGCAACGATGAAGTTCGCTGCCCGGTCTGCGTCGATTTCGGGGTAGATGTAGAGACCGGCCCGGGTATCGGTCCAGATTCCGCGGGCGGCCTGTCGGACGCGCGTAACAGCCGGATCGGCTGACGTCCCGGCATCCGTGCTGCTTGAGCCGTCGGTCCAGGAAGCGCCGGTTCGACCGGACGCGCCGGACCCAGTGGCACCGGAACGAGAGGCACCGGACCGCGATGCATCGGACCGGGTATACTCCGTTCGTGTATGGGAAGATTGCGAGGAAGAACGGTAGCGAGGAGCTGACTGGTACTGCGAAGTTGACCGGTGAGTCGACCCGGAAGATGAAGACATCCGCAGGTTTTCCGGATTTCGGACGAGCCACTGGTAGGCCTCGTTGATCTCCGTGAACTTGGCGGTGGCCCGGTCTTTCACCCGGTCTGGCACCTTGTCCGGATGCCAGATCAGCGCCAGTTCCCGGTACGATTTCTTCACGTCATCAAGCGATGCGCCCGGAGCGAGGTCGAGCGAGTGTAGTGCCCTGTTGGTGGTGTCATCCATACATAGTTATTTAAGCCATTCAAAGGGTTGTCTCAAGCGATTTATGCCGGTATATTCAACGTCGCTACGTTACCTTAAGCCGCCGTTCGATTTCAAAACGTCGTCCGACTTAACTGTGGCCACCGGACTTCAACGTCGCGACCGGGCTTCAACGTTGCGACCGGACCAGGTCCCGCCCACTTACGAACAATTGATAAAGGTCACCCATGCCCATCACCGATGCCCTGCCCGAAATGAAGCGGGAACTGCGGTTTTTCCCTGCAAGTAACGCGCACCCCAAAACGCTCTCGCGCGAACAGGTCGACTTTTTCAACGCGAACGGGTATCTCTGCCCCCTCGACGTCTTCACCCCGCAGGAAGCCGAAGAGAACCGCCTGTATTTCGAAGACCTGATGGCCCGCGCCGAGGAGGAAGGATACAACAGCTACTCGATCAACGGCTGGCAGCGGCACTGCGAGGGTATCTACAATCTCGCCATGAACGAACGGATACTGGACTACGCGCAGGACCTGGTCGGGGAGACGCTGATCTGCGAGATGACCCACTATTTCTGCAAGATGCCGGGCGACGTGCAGCGGGTGAGCTGGCACCAGGACGCATCGTACTGGCCCCTGACACCGAGCAAAGTAGTGACGATCTGGCTGGCCATCGACGACGTGGAGGAGGAAAACGGACCCATGACAGTCATCCCAGGGTCCCACCTCCACGGACAGATCCCCTTCGAGAACAGCACAAAGGCCGAACGCAACGTGCTGGGACAGACCGTCCACGACCCGCTCAGGTGGGGCGGCGATCCCGTACCCTTCGTCATGAAGGCGGGCCAGATTTCCATGCACACCGATCTTCTGCTGCACGGGTCCGAGCCGAATGTATCCGACCGCCGTCGATGCGGCCTGACGATCCGGTACCTGCCGCCGGACGTGCGCGGCCGCTACCCGGAATACCACCGGGCCGTAATCTGCCGGGGCGCCGATCCCTCGGGTTACTGGAGACCCGTACCTAAGCCCGTCGGCGACAGGATTCCTCCACGCAATCGGTAGTATCTACATAGTATCTACACCGACAACGGCCTGCAATGCTTGCACGGCCGGTATCCGCCGTCCACCGCTTCCTCCGTACAGCTGAATTCAAGGCGGTGCTGCGGCTGAACCCGCCGGGCGTCGCGGCAGGTCGGATAGCAGTAGATGCCGGTTGTCCGGCTGCCGATGAAGCGCACGCCGCGCTGCTTCCAGTTCGCGAGGTTTTCCCGCGGAATCCCTTCCCGTTCCAGCAAGGTCCATTTCATTTCCGGTCCGTAGTAGTAGTTACCCACCCCTCCGGTCGAGGGCACGAGCCGGTGGCAGGGCATCAGGAAGGGAACGGGATTGCGAGCCATGACCGTGCCGACGGCCCGGATCGCCTTCGGCCTGCCCACTTCCCGGGCCAGCCAGGCATAGGGACGGACCTCTCCCGTCGGAATCCTGGCCAGGTGCTCCAGCACGGTCTTTTCGAACTCGGTCAACCCCTCCAGCGTGACCGGTGGCTGGGTGTTCTTCTCTCCTTTTATGGCTCGCCTGACCGCTTCGGCATACGCTTCGGGCAGCGAACCTCGGACCGTGGTCCGCCCCAGCCTTTCTTTGTAGTAGGATTCGAAGGTGCCGTCCTCCTCCACGTCGAGTTTCACGGCCGAAATGCCTTTGGGTGTGAATGCCACGTGTGCCGGTCCGAAATCCGTGTCGATCACATCGTATTTGTCTGTAATCCTGATCATCACTTCCTCCTCAATTCCTGTGGGAGCGGTCATTTTCAGTTTGGGAAATTCCACGGCCAGTTTTTCCAAAAAAGCGGCCTCTTCGCGCAAATCGGCGCACCTTTCCAGCTGTTCCTTCACGGACCGGCTGACCTCATCGTCCGCCTCACCGGATCTGATTTGATCCAGGTACAGTCTTGCTTCGTTACGATCCACTGGGGCCATCCTCCATGATCTTGCGAAGTTTACGCAGTGCACGGTGCACTTTGCCCCGCAGCGCCGATTCCGAAGAGCCGGTGACCGTCGCGATTTCCGCGTACGTGTATTGCTCGATATAGCGCAGGATGATCAGTTCCCGGCTCTCTCTTCCCAATCCAGCGAGGGCCGCCTGTAACGCTCTTGTCCTTGACGGGTCGTTTTCAGTGTCGAAAACCCGCGTCGGTAGATTGTCCTTCATGCTGACCAGCGCGTCGTCTCTTCGTTTGCGCGACCTCAACTTGTTCAGCGCCAGGTTCCGGACGATGCGGTACAGCCATGGACGGACTTCGAGCGTCCGGCAGCGCTCGGCGTCGTATTTCCCGGTAAGCGTGGTGAACGCCTTGACAAAGGCCTCCTGCGTAACGTCGAGGGCGTCGTCCGAACCACCCAGCATATGGAAGGCGTAGGTGAAGAGCCTGTCCTGGTACGCCGCCACCAGATCCCCCACTGCGTCCCGGTTGCCGCGATGGATTTCCAGTGCAATACACTTTGTCTCTTCCTGCGTCATTCAGAGTCCTTTGCTGGCCGGCGGCTCATGTGGTACCAATCTTAAAACACCATGTATGGGGTTTTCGTTCGTGGAAAAAGAGAAACTTGCATCCTTCTTGACAGGTGTTTTCTTATTTCGTTCCTTTCACCTCGGCGATGACGCCAGAGACTATCAGGAACAGGCCATTCGTGTAGCGATAAAGGAATCACAGAAATGAAGATGAGTGCTCGATATGTGAAAATCGTGGAGTGGTCAGACGAAGATCAGTGTTACATTGGCAGTTGTCCCGGTCTATTTTACGGTGGATGTCATGGGGAGAACGAGCAGGAAGTGTTCTCCGAGTTATGTCGAATTGTAGAAGAAACCATTGATTCGTATCAACGGGACGGTGAGTCTCTTCCTTCACCGACTGCGGGAAAAGACTATGCCAACAAAATGCTGAATATCGTCTGATTTCCTCCCGCTTCGCCTACCCGCCGCCCCCAAGCACCCTTTCCCAGAAACTCCTGGTCTCGGCGTCCTGGTCGCTCTCCTCGGCGATGTAGATCGTAAAGGCCGTGTTCCCGATCTGCTCTCCACGCCAGGACCGGAAGCCGCGCCGGTTCGGCTCGAGCGCGTCCCCCTTGATGTCCGATTTCCAGATCTGGTTCATTGTCGGGTACCACACGAAGAGGCCGCCCACTTCCTCCACCAGGATGCGTTCGGCCTGCCGGTAGACGTCCATCCGCGCCTCGTAGTCGCCGACGATGCCTCCCGCCCGGACCACCAGCCGGTCGAAACGGTCGTGTTTCCAGGCGTGCCGACCCGAGGAAAGCCAGAGGTTCATCAGGCTGCTGGGATCGATGAAATCCGCCCCGAACCGGACAAGACCTAGGGGAAGCTGGTGGCTGTTGATCGCGTCCATGAAGATCTTGACCTCCATGTTGCGCACCACCAGGTCGATGCCCAGGTTCTGCTTGATCATGGCGTGGATCGCCTCCCCGGCCTCGTGGACCGGCCGGACGTCGCGGCGGACCCACATCTCCACGCGCGGGAAGCCCTTGCCGTTGGGATATCCCGCCTCGGCCAGCAGTTTGCGCCCCAGGGCGGGGTCGTATCGCTGGACGGGTTTCAGGGCTTCCGTCGCTTCCGCCGGGAAGCCGGGCGGCAGCATGGAGTAGGCGGGGATCGCGAAGCCCTGGAGCGCGGATTCGCACACGGCATCCCGGTCGATGGCATGGCTGAAGGCCTGGCGTACTTTGAGGTTGTCGAAGGGTGGGTTGTAGGTGTCCATCGTGAGGTAGTACGTGGCGAAATCCGTGTAGGAATGCAACTCCCTGCTCAACTGAGGATCGGTCTTGATCCGGGCGAGCTCGGCGTGGTTCGTTACGAGACCGAAATCCACCTCGTCGGCCTCGTAGGACGCGAGCAGGGGCGGCGGCGTCGAGGCGTTGTGCAGCCTGGCGATCAGCATCTCCAGGTAGGGCCGCGCAGCCCCGTGGTACCGGGGGTTGGCCTTGAGCACGACCCGGTCCGCCTTGGTCCACTCCGTCAGGTAGAAGGGCCCGCTGGCGATGGAGGTCTCCGGGCTCGTGGACCAGGCGTCGCCGTACTTCTCCACCGCCTGGCGCGGAGAAACCCAACTGTCCACCATCAGGTCCGGCATGTAGGCGCAAGGTTCGTCGGTTTCGATGAGCAGCGTGTAGTCGTCGACCGCGTGGACGCCCAGCGAATCGAGGGGCAGCTCCCGGCCCACGACGCGGCCCCAGTTCTTGATCGGACGGTAATACCACTCCACGTCGTAGGCGTTTTCCGGATCGGCGCCGCGCCGCAGGGTGAACACGTAATCGTGGGCGGTCAGCGGCTTCCCGTCGGAAAACTCGAGGTCGTCCCGCAAGTAGAAATACCAGCCCAGCCCGTCGTCTGTGGGTTCCCAGCGGTTCGCCGCCGCCGGGATCAGGTCGAAGTTCTTGTCGAAGCGGATCAGCGGTTCCGCGATGATCCGGTGGCCGTAGGTGCCCTTGTAAATCGTGCGGAACCACTCCATGTAGGTGTTGTCCAGCTGAAACGTGCGGACGTACTGCTCCGAGGGCGGCGCCGCGTCGGGGGGCAGTTCGACGCCCGCTGAGTTCACGTACCTGGCGGCTGGTTGCGAAGGCTCGTCTTTGGCCGGACCGCCCAGGATGTGCGTCATTCCGGTCGCGGTCGCGCCGAAGATCACGATGATCGCAAGCACGCGGGCAGTAGGGATCATGGAGGGCCATCCGTTCGTCACGATGGAAGGGTTGTAGACTACGTTATGCCCTTCCCGGCCCCCCGTCAAGCGTAGTACGGTGATTCGCCTTGACCCGGTTCGGGCGGTCTTTATTTTGCAGGTGGACACCAACCGACCGGGTGAATCGCCCCATGGATTCCTTCCTCATTTCACAGGCGCTGGCCGCCGCCGCTTTCACGTGCGGCGTGGTCTCCTTCCAGTGCAAGAAGCGCCGCAACGTGCTGCTCTGGCTGAGCGCTTCGGCCCTGACGAACGCCTTCCACTTTTTCGTACTCGGCAGAAACAGCGCCGGAACCCTGTATGTCATCATGGGCGTCCGCGTTTTCACGGCGGCCTTCACGACCGACCGGCGCCTGATGTACATATTCATGGCGCTGATCGTGGCCGGATTCTTTTACTCCTACGAGCGTCCGCTGGACATCCTGGCGCTCTTCGGCTCCCTGCTGCCCACCTACGGCAACTTCCAGAAATCTGACCGGAAAGTACGGCTGATCTATATGGCCTGCGCGGTTACGTGGATGGTACACAACTACCTGGCAGGCAGCCCGGTCGCGGTGCTCATGGAGACCACATTCCTGGTGAGCAACATGATCGGGTACTGGCGGATTTACCGATTCGCGATTAAGGCTAAGGTGGAAGAACCCTGAGGAAGGCTCGCACGCGCGTCTGAAGGGGATTGTAGCGCCCCCGGAACTATCCGTACATCCGGATCGGCGTCGGCTCGGTGGGCTTGTTCTTGCGGGGCGGACGCTGCGCCGTGACCTTCAGCGCTTCCTCCCAGCCCCGGTTCCAGGTGGCGTAGTCCGACAGCACGAATTCGGGGTGGCGCCGGCTGCGTACGATGAAGTTGGGGTAGAAGGAGCGGCCCGTGGGCAGACCGGTCTGCTGGTAACGCAGGTCGAGGCTCCACCGGATCGTGCCCGAACGGTTGAGGATGGACCGGTGCGGGATCAGCTTGTGCATGAGCAGGACGTCGCCCTTCCTCATCGGCAGGGACAGGACCTCTCCTTCGGGCAGCCGGCCTTCCTCGATGCCGAATCCTTCGCTCCAGTACACGGTCCGGTTGTGGTGCACCCGCGGAATGATCTGCAGGCATCCGTTCTCCTCGTCGGTGTCGCAGAGGGGCAGCCATACGGTGAGAATGAACACCGGGTCGGCGTCCTCTAGATGCACCTGCGCGTCCTGGTGCCAGGGCGCCACGTTCTCCCTGATGCGGGCGGCCAGGGCGTCCTCTTCGTCGCTGCCGCCACCGTTTCCGCCGCCATTGCTGCCGCCGTTGCCGCCATTTCCGTGACTTGCCAGGCTGTTCAGGCCATCCGGCAGCTTCGCCCGCAGGTGCTGAATGGGGCTGCACGTGATTTCGGGTCCGACGAGGGATTCCACGAGGTCCAGCATGCGGCCGTTGCCGAGAAAGCGGAACACCGCCTCGTGCCGCATGTTCATGATGTCGATGTCATCGTAGATAGTGGTGTTATCCCGGGTGATCAGCGCCAGCCGCCGATCGAAAGGTTCGTTCTCGTGCAGATCGACTATCCGTCCTTCGCGGTGAAGCGCTTGCGCCCGTTCGTCGACAAAGGCCTCGATCCCCTCGGTGACGGGATCCAGGTCGTCACTGGTGAGCGCGCCTTCGACGATGACGTAGCCTTCATCAACAAAGTGCTGAAACTGATCTTGTGTAAGAGACATGCTGGTGGGATTCCCCTTCTTCTGTCGTAACTTCAAACCGGTGCCAAATCTTCAAGCCGCTTTCGGAATGTGGGTGATCAGGTTCTGCAGGTGACGAAGCCGTTCGGGCGTGGCCGTGGAAAGCAGAGGACCGTCTTCCCCGCCGAATACTTCCCGCGTTGTATAGCCATGTTGGCGGATGATCTTCTTGAAGGCCTCGAGATCACGACCGTCCGTGTGGAGTCCGGTATACACGATCGTGAACATGCGTCTTTTCTTTCCGCCGCCCCAGGCGCTGTGCTTGGTGGAATGGTTGAATACCGCCAGGTCGCCGGGCCGGGTCTCGACGGCGACTGCCGGGACTTCGCTGCCGTGCAGTCCGCCCCAAACGTCCCGCTTGCCGGAGAGGTGCGCATGAACGGTTTCCGCGTACCCCTCACCGAACCGGTGACTTCCGGGAATAACCCGCAACGCGCCCGTGTCCTTCGTCATGGGATCCAGGTAGATAGCCATCTTGTAGAAACGGATGGGCTCGGGCCACTGGGTGTCGGAATGCCATCGCGTGTCTCCGACGTAGAAGTTGCCGTCGCTGTTCCAGTACTGGTACCGCTCGCCCAGCAGGCCGGCGGCTATGCCCTGGATGCGGGGATCGTCCAGCAGTGTGCACAGGTACAGGTCGTGGTTGATGAAGGGCGCCACGGCCAGTCGTTCCAGACCTTCGTGGTCATCGCCGCCATGCCTTTTCAGCAACCCGTCGAAAGCCCGTTCGATCTCGCCGATCCGGTCGTCGAGCAGGCCGGGGAAGTGCAGATACCCGAAGGTATCCATGAATTCCTGTTGGTGTGCATCCAGTTGAAACATGGAACTTCCGATTTCCTTTTAAAGCCGGAATTACTCAGTATTCCTCGAGCACCGATCCTTCTATGCCTCGTGTGCCGTCTTCATAGACAAAATAGTAAACGACCAGCACCCGTCCATCCTTCAGTTCGACCGACCATGGATACCCGCAGTCCGACTCCAGGGAATCGGCGCGCACGACGACATCCGGCGCGGTATCCAGGTCGCCGGCCTCGGGATCGAGTATCCGCGCCAGGCAGCCCATCTGTCCTTCCCACCGGGTACCCACCGTGGCCAGGATGCGGCCGTCCCGAAGCCCCAACAGGTGTCCGGGGCATCCGCGCATGGTCGTCGATCGCCAGGGCGACCAGGTCTCGCCGCCGTCGTCCGAGTGCACTTCCACCAGGTGCACGTCCTGTCCGGGCGGCTGGTCCGGATGACAGCGGAAGAGCACCAGGATCCTGCCGGACGGCGTCCGGTAGATTGTTGGTTCGCTGAAATGGGCGACGTCGTCCTCGGCGATACGGCCTTCGTAGGCCCAGGTACGGCCCCCATCCGTCGACGATTGCATCATGCCGAAGAAGGGCGGCCGGCCATCAGGATGGTCCGTCGCCTTGCCCGGAAGCAGCAAGCGTCCGTCCGGCATCTCCAGCAGGCCGCTCCGGCAGATCCCCGTGTGCGAGGCGGGATGGCCGTTCACGGCATCCGGGAGCGGCGGAAAAGGTTCGGGGTGCGACCAGGTCCTCCCGTCGTCCGGGGAACGCACGTGGAATCCTACGCCGGGACGGGACAACCAGGTATGCTTGGAAACTTCTGGTTCCTGGGCAAGGATCAGGTCCACCGTGCTGGCGTGCAGGAAGATCTCGCCGTTGGATAGCGTGTGGGTCCCAAAATCGATCACACCACCGTACGGGTAGGTCGTCACCAGTTCGGTCGGTCCCCAGGACTGTCCTTCGTCACTGGAGCGGCAGGCCCGTACGTCGAAGAGGGGGTGGCTGTGGTGGCTGAATCCGGTGGCGGGCGACCGGTGAAACAGGGTCAGCAAGTCACCATTGGGGGTTCGGACGACGTTCGGATGGGCGCCGTACCAGCCTGCTTCGCGGTAGATCGTAATGTGATTCGCAACGCGCCAGCCCATGCGGACTCAACCTTCCTTTAAAAGGTACTGGATGTTCATACTGCCGGCTATTCATGCAGCCCGGTCATTCACACTGGCTCGCAGGTCATCGAAATCGACTTTGGATGCAAGAATATACCCGTGGCGGCACGGCGGTAAATGGAAATATGAACATGATGCGCCGAGAGATACGGCCGGTCGTAATGATTCATGCAGATATCGCGGCAAGCCGTCGGAACGCGTCCGGCCGGGGACCGGATTCCATGTGCTCCAGGATCGAGCCTGCGCAGGTCTCGGCATTCGATATTGACGTATCGACCTCGAAGTCGTAGATGCCGGGCCTATGCACCTCCCGGTCCCAGATCCGTACCAGTTCCGGCACGGGCGCGTCATCCGGTATGTCTTGTTCCCTGAGCCAGGTATCTTTGCGGCGTTGCCACACCGTTTCGACGGGACAGCGCACGCCAACGAAGTACGTTCTAAATCCCTCCAGGCGCTTCGCGCAGTCGTACAGGATACCGTTCAGCGTGGCGTAATCGTCGTGATGCGCGACGTCTGCCACCAAGTTCAGGCCCAGTCGGAGATGGGCCGCGATGGATGCGTAGAGCGCATCGTACATGATGGGTATCAACGGTTCGAGATCGGGTCTTTCGCCGCCTGGCCTGTTCGCGATACCGGCGGGCCGAAGTCCGATCCCGGGGCGCAGTCGCTCCGGCGTGATTTCAATGAATCGATCGGCGCCGAGGTTCATCCACGGTTCCCGCGACATACGCTGGATGGCGGAAGCGATACTGGATTTTCCGGATCTGGGGGCGCCATTTAGAATGACCGCCGTACCTGGAAGCGTCGCGGTATCCGGCATGGCTGTGTTTTCCTTCCCCGGCTGCGTCGCAGCATCCGGCATGGCTGACATCACCTCGACACGTGCATAGAGACCTGGGACGCTATTCCGAAAAACCAGTTACGAACGGGCCTGGCGAATATCGGATTCGCTGTGGATTAACCGGAATATAGGGTGTATCTTCTGCGGGACAAATCGGTATTGCGCATCGTCCTGTTCAGTGCGTACCTCTCAAAGTCCGGATTCTGGTCATCCCAGAAACCGTCGTCATTAAATTGTCGTCCACACACCGGATCTTTTCGATGATTACCCGACGCGTAACCGGGAACTACGAGCTTTACGCAAGAATCGTCGGAGCGAACCTGTATCCGGCGGCGCGCACACCCGCGTCGAGTACGGCGCGCGTGCCCGCATCGCACTCAACTGCAGCGCGCACGCCCGCGGCGAACATCCAATTTTCCGGCTCCGACGATTCCGCGAGCGTGTATCTGAAAGTCGACGGAAGGGGATTCCGCGTAGAAAGAAAGGACGGTAAAGTCTCTAAGATCCTGAAGGACTATCCCGGCGGGGGACCGCCCCCGTGGGATATCCGCTTGTTGAAGAAAGGCAACTTCTTCCGGTTCGGGGTGAACGGAAACACGGGCTGGATTCGGGGGCCATCGGGAGAGTGGGACGGGCGGTACGATCCTTGGGAGAACCTGCTGACGCTGGAGGCAGTCGGGGGCTGCGAGTTCGAGTCCTGCACGGTCACGACACTGCCCTGGCTGGACCAGCAGACGGAGCCGGTCATCGCGCGGGGTCCGGCCGGCAGCCACTACGAGCAGCAGATCATACCGGGCGCCATCCTCGAAATAGACAACTGGTTCTACATGTACTGCATGGCGGGCATGGAAGGCGACCAGGAAGGATCATCGCGTCGCACCGTCGCCGTGGCGGAAAGCGACGACCTGCGATCATGGGAAGTGCATCCCGTTCCGGTCCTTTCCTATGCGGACGCCCCGGGGGACAATATCTACGTAAACGGCGCGGTCGTAGCGCCCAACGGCCGGATCATCCTCATGTACGCCGTCCAGCAGTATCCATCCTGGCTCGGATTCATGATGGCCTCGGCCAACGATCCGAAAGGGCCTTTCACGCCGTGTCCGCGCAATCCCGTCTACCGGCATTTCAATGACGCCGCCCACGAGTTCGACCTGCTGCGCGTGGACCATCCGGACTACCGGTACCTCATGTGCTATGCCGGCTACACGCCGCGACCATCGGGAGCCTGGCCGGGCGGCGACCGGGGTTACCTGCTCTTCAGCGACGATCTCATGGACTGGCGCGAAGCCGAACTCAATCCGGTGTTCGGCCCGGAAACGGCGGACGACTGGGACGCCGTGCATGTCCGGCCGCGGTCCCTGAACCGGATCGGCGATACGTGGTATCTCTGGTACGAAGGCTGCAACGCCTGGACGCCGCCGGGCGCAGCCGGGCCGGAGCGGTGGTGCGATTCGGTGGGCCTCGCCCGTTCGACGGATCTGCAGACCTGGTCGTACTATCCCCGGAATCCCGCCCTTCCGGCCCTTGGAATCGGCACGGAGCGTTTCGACCACACCTGGACGGGCTGGCCCCGCATGGTCGTAAAGGACAGCCTGGGATACGTGTTCTATACCGGGAACGCCCAGGTCGGATTGAGGACGATTCCGATAAGGCGCCTGGTAGACTGGGACAGCGAAGGCGGCGAGACCGTACGGATCGTCTAGGCAGGTGACTCCGGCCCGGACCGGGCGGACCGGACTGGGCGGACCGGGCAGATCGCTCAGGCAGGATTTCCTGTCCCGGACCGGGGGGACGGCCGCACCCGCTGTGCTCCGCGCCGTCGTGACAGGTGCACCGGCAGGTACACAGCGAAGAACATGGCCAGCGCGACCACGTCGAGGATGGGGATGTACCACGGCCACGGCGCGAAGAAGAAGGGCGACACCGTACCCCAGGGCGGCCGGGAAAGGTACATGTAATTCGATCCCAGGAGCAGGTTGACGATACCCACGACGACGGCGAACACATTCAGGGCGACAAAGGCGCGTAAGAGTCCGCGCAACGTGGGCCGCATGCCCAGGCCCCAGGTGGCGTACAGGACGGCCACGACGATCCCGGAGTGGACGATGAAATACTGGAAGAAACGCCACGATGGGAAGCCGGTGTCCATGGCGCCCGGGGTGATCACGGCATTGGCGGAACCGACGAGACCCCAGAAGTAGGCGATCTCGTACGTGTACTTGTTCCGGAATATCAGGGTAGCGGCCGTGATCAGGCTCGCGACGCCGCAGATATGCAGTGGAAGGTGGTTTCTGACCATGTATTCCGGACCGAACTGCCAGAGGCGGTATCCCCAGGCCGAGAATTCGTTGACCAGGAGCATGGCGGCGAGCAGATAGCCGATTTTCACAGCCGTCCGCTCATCGCTCGCGCTTCGTGCGAGTCTCGAAAGCAGGATGGGCAGCACGAGGGTAAGCCCCATGACGATGAGATGGGGCGGCCCGAAGCTTTGGAAACCGGTTGGCGTCATGATGTAACATGAGTACAGGAAACCGAACCGTAAGACAACCCGCATTACCCATGTTTACACTTTTCAAGAACAGACAGGCCGCATCGCGGATCGTGCTTGCGCCCACGGTGGGACCTTCCGAGCGGCGGGCTGCCAGGGAATTTCAACGTATCGTGAAGCGCATGGGCGGAGTTGAGATCCCCGTTCTTGAAGCATCAGACCGGCTACCGACGGACGGGGCCGGTGGATCCCCGGGCGGCCACGATAGTGAGACCGGCCGGGTGTGCATCGGATGGGCGCCCGCGGAACTCGACGTCGACCTCTCCGAATCCGCCCTGGGATACGATGGATACGTCATTCGGTGTACCGGCAACACACTGGTGCTCGCGGGTCGCCGCCCCTACTCCGCGCTCTATGCCGTGTACCGGATGTTCGAAGAGCATCTCGGTTGCGGTTTCTTCGAAGAAGGCGAGCAGATCCCGCAAAGGGATACCGCCTCGATCGGCGACCTGGCCGAATACCGCAGGCCCCGGTTCAAGTGGCGGATGTACTTCGCGAACATGCAGGACGCCTACAGCGGCATGCGCTGGTGGACCTGGGAGGAGTTCAGGCCCTGGGTCGACTACCTGGTCAAGAAGCGCTTCAACATCCTGGAAAGCGGCAACATCGCCGACTGCTGCGGCATCGGCGCGCTGGCCGCCAACCGGCTGGGCGTTCCGGTGGAGCTGACAGCCTGGCAGGCGGCGCGCATCGCGTTGTTGCGGCGCGTCTTCGACTATGCCCGGGAGGCCGGCATCCGGATCCGGTACCGCATGCAGCTCCACGTGGGCACCCCGGCGGTGAATCCGGGGTTCTCACCCTACGCGGACGGACGCCAGTTACAGAAGTTTGTAGACGGTTACGAGGCCAAAACCGGGGAGGAGATCCGGGTCGCTCCGCTGGAGTGGTGCGGCGAGACCGAGATCGTGCTCGACCCGCGAGACCCGGTGACCCGGCGCTTCACCACCGCCGTGGTGGAATCCTACGCGGAAGCGCTGGGCACGGACCATCTTTACAGCCTGTGGCTGCCCACGGAGGAGACCTGGGTGGAGGAGAACCCCGACCGGGCCGCCGAACTGACCCGCGCGTCGGTCGACGGCATGATCGCGGCCATACGGGACGGCGATCCGGACGCGGTGCTGTTCAGCCCCCGGGTGTGCACGGACAACCCGACGGCGGCCGCCCAGGCGCAGGCGGTCCGGGACGCCGGCCTGCCCGTGATCGGCGATATGTTCCTCAACCATGCCGGCCGCATGTACGACTTCCTCCGGTGCGACTATTACTGGGGGTTGCCGTTTTCCACGGGCATGTGCGGCCAGTGTGGCCGGGAGACCAATCCCAACGGCGACATCAGGACGGCGATCGACAACGCCCGGTCCCTGGCGGATCATCCCCGGGCATCCAACCTGCAGGGGTTCATGGTGTCCTCGGAAACCAATCACCGGAACGTGATGACCATGGATCTCTACGCGGAACTGTCCTGGAACCCCGCGGACCTGGAACCGGACGCCTACGTCGAGCAGTGGAACCGCAGGCGGTACGGACCGGCGGCGGAAGAAACCCGTCCGGCCGTCCGGATATTCGCCGACACGATCATGGCCTACTTCGATCCATGCACGCACAACGGCCCCCTGTACCGGAACTGGGACGGGACCCTGCTGCCCGGACTCACGTCGGGCTCGGTCAAACGGCTGATCGGGTTTCTGCCGGCGCTGCACGACATGCTCGAGTTCCTGCTGTCCCAATACGATGCGCTCGAAGATTCCCCCATGTACCGCTTCGACCTGGTGGACATCGGCCGGACCTACCTGGCGGGCATCTTCAACCACCGGCTGGCCGACGCGCGCAAGGCCTTCCGCGCCGGGGACCGGGAACGGTTCGAAGGGATGGCCGCGGAGACGGAGCAGGCGATGCTCGCCATGGCCCGGTACTGCAGCGCCCATGGACAGTTCAGGCTGAAGACCCATGACGACTGGGCAGCCCGATGGCCCGAGATCGTGCCGGGACGTGCCAACAGCGAGAGCAACTGGATCACCTTCACCGCGCTGATTTCCCTGGAAAACTGGCAGGTGCTCCTCGACTACCTCCCGGAGGATTTCGCCGAGATGATCGTCCACTACTTCCTGCCCCGCGTACACCAGTACCTGGACCGGATGCGGACGCTCATGGAAACGGGGGAGGACATCTCGGAGCGGCTGGTGGACCGGGATTCGGACGTCGATCTGCCCTCCCGCGTGGCGAACTGGTCGACACCCCGGGGCAACGCACCCTGGTCGCCCTACGGGGACACCTGCGAACCCGAGTTGACCGGAGAGGACGAGGCCCTTGCGCTCCGGCTCATCAAGGCCGGTTCCGTGAGCGGCCTGTACGACTTCTACGAGGGGCCGCTGGATGCCCTCGTCCGCGAGATGCTGGACGCCTTCCCGCCGCCCGGGGACATCGAAGAGATCCTCGCGGAGGAAGACTACGCGCCGCCGGGTAACCGGCTGGTGCTGCACGGGATGCCCGGCGAAACGATCGAGGGATTCAACGTGCCCGGTTTCGTGGAACGGGTCGAAGTTCCGCGGGAACTCCGAGGGATCATCGCGGTGCGCGAGGTACGCAGGGAATACAACATCGCCCGGGGCGAGATTGCTATGTACCAGGTGACGGTTCCGCCGGAGATCGACCTGATCCGCCAAGAGGACGAACCCGCCCCATCGGACGGACATAACGTCGCGGTGTTTACATTCAAGGTCGGGGGCACGGCGTACAAGGTGTGGTTCGACTGCGGGACGGAGCTGGACGTGGCGTCATTCGTGGTGAAACGAACCCCTGCATCACGTTAGTCCTTCTGTGCAGATGGTTGCTTTTCAAGATCTGACGTGGGCGACTCCATATTTGAAGCAGACTCCAGGCCAGGAGCAGCAGTACTGAACTTGAGGTACCCCCGGACCTCATCAACCTTCGTTTCCACGCGGTCGATCTTGTCTCCCAGGTTTCGTATTTCAGATCGGATTTCGGCTTTCAAATCCAGATACATCAGGACGGCCGCCCCGATCAATGCCGCCTTGATTGTCGTGTCCATCCACGCTTTCCGGTCCATCGTCCTCACCTTGTTTTGATATTGCCGGCCCCACACCAGTCAGGTCTCTTATATAGAAAGAGTCGGACAATTACCGGTAGCTCTCGTAAACAAACTTCAAATACTCCCCGCTGCTGTTCCCTGCCGCATCCGAATCCCTTACGTCCACGGTAATTGTCTTTGACACTTTTCCCGCGGCAGACGTATTATACTTCCCGCTCACAAACTCACGATGTTACTCTCAAGACAACCACCTATGGCGTCCACGCCGACCGACTACGACCTCGACCTGAAGGTGGCGGAACTCAGGATCAGCGGGTTCACGCTCTTCGAGAACCTTGTCGCACAGGAGAAGATTGACCGCATACGGGCGGCTTTCATGCCGCGGCTCGACCGGCTCAAGGCCCGGGAAGAACACGAGGTCCGCCCGGAGGAAAGGGGCGAGGTGAGGACGGGCAAGGGGCGGCAGCAGTTCGTCAATCGCTATACCATGCACGTACCCTGGGAACCGCCTTTCTCCGATCCGGAGATCTACGAGCACCCCGTGGTGCTGGCTTTCCTGGAACGATACTGGGGCGCGGACGACTTCCACCTCACCTGCTACCACTCCAACAATCCCTATCCGGGCAGCGAGTACCAGCCCTGGCACCGGGACATTCACCTGATTACACCTCATATCGGCCTGCCGGTCTGCCCCCATTTCGGCATCAAGTTTCCCCTGGTGGACACCAGCGAAGAGAACGGCAGCTTCGAAGTCATGCCGGGCACGCAGTATCTGGCGGACCCCGACATGGAGAAATCCTACGATGACGTGTTGCTTCGGGGGGATTTCCCGCCCGCCCACCGGCTGAACCTGAAGAAGGGCACCTTCTGGGTGCAGGACCCGAGGGCCCTTCACCGGGGTACGCCGAACCATTCGGACCATGCCCGGGCGGAGCTGGTCATCTGCTATTCGAGGCCGTGGTTCCGCACGTCCACGATCGAGATGACGGAAGCGGAGTACGGCAAGCTGTCGGACCGCGGCAGGGCACTGCTGTCACGCAGCAGGATCGTGACGGAGTGATCCGCGACCGGGCACCTCATTTCAAAACCGGAGCATTCCATGCTGTCCAGCGGCCAGATCGAGCATTTCCGCACCTTCGGTTTCCTGGTCATTCGTCAGGCGTTTGCCCGGGAAGAAGTAGACGCGCTGATCCAAGAGGCCGCCGCGGCGTGCGCGCAGAAACTCGGCCGCGACATTGGCGTAGAGGAATGGTTCTGGGACGGCGAGTTCGTGGAATCGCGCCCCGCGCTGACGCGGCTCGTGGACGACGACCGGATCTACCTGCCCGCGACGGAACTCCTTGGCGACGACCTCATCTGGATCGGTTCGGAGGGGATGTGGGGGATCGATCCGAAACTGGCCGACCACACCTGGCATTTCGACGGCCACAAGACGTCACGGCTACTCGACTATACCCGGACCAAGGTCATGCTGTACCTCGATCCGCAGACGGAGGATACCGGCGCGCTGCGGGTCATCCCCGGTTCCCACCGGGACCCCTTGCATCAGGCGCTCCTGCCCCTCCAGGACGCTCACCTGGGCGGCGATCCCAGTCCTTTCGGCGTCGACGGCCCCTGGATCCCCGGATGCGCCGTCGAGACCGAACCCGGCGATATCGTCCTGTTCAACCAGTGGCTCTACCACGCGGTTTTCGGCAAGGCGGGGAAACGGCGGGTCATCGTCTTCAAGTTCGGCCCCCGTCCACGCACCGATGCCCATCGGGACATGCTGCGTGAAGGCGCACCACAGGGGTTTCGGCCTCACCCATCGTTCCTGGAGAGCGATCGTCCCCGCTTGCGACGACTGGCCGAGGGCATGGAAGCGGTTGGGGTTAAAGCTTGAAACCCCGGACTGAGCCGTACCGGGCGTTGGTGCACTACGGGCATCGGTTCAGCGCCCGTCATACCGGGCGCCGGATCCTCGCCACGATGCCGCCCCACCAGTTTCGAAGGTCTTCGAAGGCGCTGTAGACCAGGGGCAGAGCGATCATGGCGCCGATGGTGGAGAAGATCAGGCCGCCCATCACGGATCGGCCCATCGGGTAGTATGGCTGGTTTCCTATCGCGGCGGTGCCGATCGCCATGGGCAGCAGGCCGAGCATGGTCGTCAGCGCCGTCATCAGGATCGGCCGCAGGCGGTCGCGCCCGGCCTGGATGATCAGCTCCCGGCCCTTCAGACGGCCCTCTTTTTCCAGGTTCTTGATGTGGTCGATAAAGACGATGGCGTTGTTCACGACCACCCCGATGAGGATCACCACCCCGATCATCGCGAGTGCGGACATGTTGGTGCCGGTCGCGAAGAGCATCCAGTAGCACCCGATGTAGGCGAAGGGGATGGATACCAGGACAATGATCAGGGGGTCGATGTAAGACTCGAACAACGATCCCAGCAGCAGCAGGACCGCGACCAACGCCAGCATGGCCGCCAGCACCATGGTCTGCGTGTCTTCTTCCAGTCGCTCCCAGCGTTCTCCAAGCCGCCAGGAGTAGCCCCGGGGAAGGGACAGATCCTCCAGGCTCGCGCTTATTCTGTCGCCCAGGGTCTCTATGCCTTCGGTAGTGGTGTTCGCGCGGACCATGAGGATGGTCTGGCTGTCCCGGCGATAGACCGTTCGGAAGGCCGGGCTCTGTTCGAAACTGGCCATGGTGGCGAGCGGGAGTTGCGTTCCATCGTCCAGGAAGACCGCATGGTCTTGAAGCTGGTGGACGGTCTTACGGTCCGCTTCGTCCGACTGAACCCAGACCCGTATCTCCCGGTCCAGGGTCTTCAACCGTTTCAATTCCTGACCCCTGATGCCGGAGAGGGTCATGGCGGCGATACGCTGGGGCGTCAGTCCGAACTTGCCCGACAGGTCCCGATCCACGCTGACGCGCAACTCGTCCTGGGTTTCGTCGTTGTCGAGATCGGTGGTGATCGCCGTGATTTCGGGCAACTGACTGAGCCTGTTATCAACATCCTCGCTGATCTCCTCGAGCAGCCTGGGGTCTTCGCCGCTCAGGGCAATACTCACCCTGGGATCTTCCTCGCCTTCCTCCCCCCATCGCCACTTTACGACCCGCCCCGGCGCCTCTGGAATCGACTCGCGCAGGTCTTTGGCGACCTCTTCCGAAGTACGGTAGGTCTCCACCCCGCCCTGGGAACCGAGAATGATCAGGATAGCCACGTACAGCGCCGCGGCAACGGCAAGGACCTGGAAGGCGTAGGCGTTTCTGCGAAACACGACCAGGAGGAAAGCGCAACCCGCCAGCGAAGCCCACACCCACGGATACGCTGCCCTGTGGAGCAATCCCTCCCAGGCCGAGTCGTCCTGCTCGTTTTTAAGGTACACGTTGAACCAGACCTGGCCGGGTCGGAAGTCGGTGCGTATGGCGTTGATGTTCAGCGAGTCCGCCGCGGCCAGCCACTCGTTTTCCCGTTGGTTCACAAACTGTTCGGTCTCTTCGAGATTGATAAACGGGCCTGGTTCGACGTACATCCATATCTGTCGCTGGTCCGTCGGCGTGTTGGTGAAACTGACCTTTTGCATGGGTACGAGCATGGTCAACACAATGAAGCCGACCAGGATGAGCGCCACGTCGAGCCGGTGGTTTAGCACCCAGCCAATCACGCTGCTGTATTTCTGTTCCAGCGCATCCAGCAAACCGATGTTGGGTAGTGAGCCGTCCTTCAGCAGGCGGGATGCGAGCAGCGGAATGAAGCTCAGCGACATGACCAGGGACGAAACCAGGGAGATGGTGATGACCAGCCCCAGTTCGCGCATTTGCGTCTGCGCGCCGCCGCCGCCGATAAAGAGCAGGGGCAGGAATACGATAGCCGTGGTGAGCGTGGCCGCGCTGACGGCCACCGAGACCTCCCGGGCGCCCTGGATGGCCGCCTGGACGGGTTCCACGCCCTGGCGGCGCAGCCTGAGGATGTTCTCGAGTACCACGACGGCGTTGTCCACCAACATGCCGATACCGAGCATCAGTCCCATCAGGGACACGATATTGAGCGACAGGATCTGGTAGCTCGAATTGATGAAATACATGGCCGTGAACGTGACCAGGATGGATGCCGGAATGGACGCGGCGATGATGAAGGTCGTCCGGTACCTTCTCAGGAAGAAGAACAGCACGCCCATGGCAAACAGCCCTCCCCACATCCCGGCGTTGCCGAGGGCTTTCAGCGATCCCAGGATCCAGGAGGACTGCTCGAAGAAGACGTGGTAGGTCAGGCCGGGCCATCGCGGGTCTCGGGTCAACTCGTCCAGCGTTTCCCGGACGGCGGACGTAACGTCCACGGTGTTGGCATTGGATTCCTTGCGGATGACCATCCCGACGGCGTCCTGGCCGTCGAGGCGGGCGCGCCGGAGGGTCGTGGGTTTGCGGTAAGCCACTTCGGCGACGTCCCCAAGCCGAAGACCCCGTTCGTTGATGGGGAACGCCTGGATGTCTTCGACGGACTGGAACGCGCCCGTGAGGCGGACGAGGTAGCGGAAACCGCCGTCGTCCACGTATCCCCCCGGCGAGTCCATGTTCGCCTGGTTCATGGCCCTGATGAACTGTTCGGGATTCACCCTGTAGGCCTTCAGTCGATCTTGATCCAAATCGATGATCACTTGCCGCGCCTGGGAACCCCACGTGTCGATACCGGCGATGCCGTCCAGCCGTTCGAGACGGGGCCGGAGCTGCTCGTCAACCACCTGGAACAGCGCATCCTGGTCTCCGTGCCACGACATGGCAAGGAACATGATGGGAATGTCGGTCGTGGAAAACTTCCTTATCCAGATGCGGTCAATGTCGTCGGGCAGCCGGGGTCGCACCCGCTCCACGCGGTCGCGGGCTTCCACGTAGGCCAGCTTCATGTCGGTGTCGTAGTCGAAGCGCAGATTGACGTTCACCCCGCTGGTACTCGCGTTGGATTCCACGCGAACCAGTCCGCGCAGCGTCTTCAGTTCATCCTCCAGGGGCCGGGCGATCAGCTGTACGTTGTCCTCGGGCGTGGAATTGGGATAGGGGACCCAGACGTTCATGCCCGTCCATTCGACCGCGGGGATGAACTCCAGCGGAAGCAGCCTGAACGAAACCAAACCGAAGAGGATCGCGCTGATCAGCACCATGAAAACGGTCACCGGCCGGCGAAAGGCGAAGGCGGTCCAGTTGGCGGGTGTCAGAAATTTGAACATCGGTCCCTCTGCATGTTTGCTTCCGCGTTGTCCGGGGTCACGTTCATTACGCGACCGCGTCCTCTTTTCTGTCCAGTATGGTATATATGACGGGTATTACGATCAGGGTCAACACCGTGGAAGAAATCAGGCCGGCTATGACGGTGATGGCGAGCGGCGTGCGTATCTCCGCGCCTTCGCCCACGCCCAGCGCCAGGGGCAGCAGGCCGAGCACCGTCGTCGCGGTCGTCATCAGAATGGGACGCAGCCTGACGCGGCCGGCCTTAATGACCGCCTCGATCCGGTCTTCCCCCCTTCGCCGCAGTCGATTGATATAGTCGACCAGCACGATCGCGTTGTTCACTACGATCCCGGCCAGCATGATGATGCCGATCAGGACCACGACACTGACCGTGATGTCGAGCAGGTACAGGGCCAGCAGCACGCCGGAAAGGGCGAGGAGAAAGGAGAACATGACGATAAAGGGGTGGATCAGCGATTCGAACTGGGAAGCCATGACCAGGTAGACCAGGAACACGGCCATGGCGATAGCCAGAAGCATGCTGCTGGACGCCGTGTTCATCTCCCGGTATTGCCCCCCCAGGTCGATTCTGAAGTCATCGGGCAGGGGGAGTCCGGCCAGTCTGGACTGTACATCCCTTGCGACGCTTCCCAGGTCAATCCCCGTCAGATTGGCCGTCACGAGCGCCACGCGCTGCTGGTCGATGCGCCGGATCTCGCTCGGCCCCTCGTCCATGTGGACCTGCGCCACGGCGCCGAGCAGCACGGAACTGCGCTCGGATCCAGGTTGCGCAGGCAAACTGTTCGACGATTCGGGGTCCTCGCCGGAGGCGTTCCGGTTCGGCATACTGGGGTTGCTTGCGTTTCCCTGATTCGGGGTGTTCACGGCCAGGGCCTTCAACTGGGCGATTTCCTTCCGGTCCTCCTCCCGCGCCCGCACCAGGATGTCGATTTTCCGGTCCCCCGCTGAAAACTGGGTAGCCACGCTGCCGCGGACCTTGTTCCTGATCGCGTCCGCGGCCTGCCCGATGTCCACGCCCAGGGCCGCCATGCGGTCACGGTCGAATACGACCACGACTTCGGGATGTCCTTCCTCCATCAGGGACCGGGCGTCCCTGAGGCCCTCTACCCCGTCGAGAGCGCCGACCACCTCGCCGCTCACTTCGCGCAGATCCTTCAGGTTGTACCCCCGGATCTCCAGTTCGAGCGGGGTCTTGAAACTGAAAAGGGCCGGCCGTGCGAACTCGACGCGGGCGTCCGGTATCTCCTCCAGGCGGAACCGCAATCGGTCCATGACTTCGTCGCTTCCCTTCTCCCTCATGGCTTCGGCCTGAAGCATTACGGCTACCCGCGCGACGTTCTCCCGTTCTTCGTCGATGAGCGCGCCGCTCGATTCCAACGCACCCACGACGACATAGACCTGTTCGACGTCAGGGTCGTCCCGGACCAGGTTTTCTATCCTCGTCGCAGTCGTATCGGTGGTCGCGAGCGGCGTGCCGGTCGGCAGGATCAGGTCCACTGAGAACTCGCCCTGTTCCAGTTCCGGTATGAGTTCCGTACCGAGGCGGGGAATGAGTACCGCGGAGGTTCCCACGATTGCCGCGATGACAATCAACGTGGCAAAACGGTGCGCCAGGACCCGGGAAAGCACGGATACGTAGATATCCTGCAAGACCGTAAGGCCGCGACTGAAGAGGTGCAGGACCGGATGCAGCACCTTCCCAAGGATCCAGAATATACCGCGGATCAGCAGCCAGACCGGCGTCAGCACCAGGGCGAGGAGGTTCGGTATGACCGTAAACAGGATCTTGAAGGTGCTTCCGACCGCAAATCGAATCATCTCGAAGAAGGGCAGCACCAAGCGAAACAGGAAGACCGCGATCCATTTCGGAACGAACACGGCAGCCCGAAGCCAGCGTTTCCCGCCCTCCGGTGCCGCCCCTTCTCTCCTATGGACCACGCATCCCTTCAGCCATTGCCAGACCAGCAGGAAGAAACGACCCGCGAAGTAGAGTGGGAAGAGAACGATCCAGCCCGGCAAGGACCGTCGGCCGTTCGCACGCGTCCTGAAATCCCGGGAAGTCTCCCCGAACCACGTCAGGCCGGGAAAGGTCCCCTTGAACCACGAACCGGTATCGCGCTTTGCCCTCCCGGCGAACCAGCTTAAGGCGAAGCCACGGTCCTCCGGCGAGGTCCGGTGAAAATCCCTGTACGCCGCCTGCATCCACAGGCCCGCGCCGCCCGCGCCGCCCGTCCCACCTTCCCGGGAGGCCATCATGGGGATGAAGGTAAGGGCCACGGCGAGGGAAGCCAGCAGGGCGAAAGTGACCGTCAGGGCCTGGTCGGTGAAGATCTGGCCGGCAATCCCTTCGATGAATACGATGGGGAAGAACACGGCGATGGTGGTGAGGGTCGACGCCGTAACGGCCATGCCAACCTCCGACGCTCCGCGCCGGGCCGCTTCGACGATGGAGTCGCCTTCCTCCCGGCACCTGAAAATGCTCTCCAGTACCACGATGGCGTTGTCGACCAGCATGCCGATACCAAGTGCCAGGCCTCCGAGTGACATGATATTGAGCGTGGTGTCGCTGAAGAACATCAGGATGAAGGTGATCAGCACCGAAACGGGGATGGCGACGCCGACGATCAGAGTGCTTTTCAGGTTGCGAAGGAAAAGGAACAGTACCAGGATCGCCAACAGACCGCCCCACCTGGCGGTACTGATTACTTCATCAATGGCGCTCTCAATGAAACGGGACTGGTCCGATACGATATACAGCGACACGCCTTCCGGCAGCGTTGAAACCACGGAGCGCCGTTCGTCGCCCACCGTCGTTTCCGTACCGGCGACGGCGTTTGCGTCCACGTCCCCTTCATCGTCCGGTGGCGCCTCTTCGTCGGCACGATCTGCTACGCTCATCCCCACCGATACATCGCCCAGTCGCTCTTTGATGGCCCTGGCCACTTTCACCGTATTGGCGTCGGCTTCCTTGAACAGGGCGATTTCCACGCTTTCCTGCCCGTTGATCCGCGTGACGGTTTTCCGCTCTTTGAAGTGGCGCTTAACCGTGGCCAGGTCGTGCAGCCGGACCGGTGCCTCTCCCCGCTGGGAGATAATGATCTCGCCGATCTCCTCCACCGTCCGGAATTCGTTCACCGCGCGGACGATCAACTCCTCGTCTCCGTCCCTGAGCTGCCCTCCGGCCTGGTTTATGTTCTCCGCGGCGAGACGCTGATTGATCTGCTGGAACGTGAGACCCAGGCGCGTCAGCTGGGCCTCGTCGATTTCCACCTGGATTTCCTCGACCAGTCCGCCCTTCATCCGTACGGAGGCCACCCCGGGGATCGTCTCCAGCTGTCTGCGTATCTCCCAGTCCGCCAGATTGCGGAGCATGATGAGATCTTCGCCGGAAAGGCCGAGGCGCATGATCGGATCGAGTTCGGGGTTATATCGAAGGAGGAGAGGCCGCTCGGCGTCCTGGGGCAGAAAGACGCGGTCCACCCGTTCCCGCACGTCCATGATGGCCAGGTTCATGTCCGTGTCCCAGTCGAACTCGAGCACCACGTCGGAGACGCCCGCCCGGGAGATGGAACTGACTTCGACCAGTCCCGTGATGACCCCCACGGCCTCCTCGATGCGCCGCGAGATCAGGTTTTCGATCTCTTCGGGCGCCGCGCCTTCGTACTCGGTTCGAACGGTGAGAGAGGGGTAAGTTATGTCCGGCAGGAGATTGACCGCGAGCCGGTCGAAGGAGACATAACCGAAGATCAGCGCCGCCAGAACCAGCATGGTGACGGTGACCGGCCTGCGGATCGCGAAGTCTACGATGGTCATAACGAGGATTCCCGCAGGTCAGGGAGATACGATCTTGACCCGCGTACTGTCTTTCATGCTCCGGTGACCGGCGATCACGACCAGGTCCCCGGGATTGAGCCCCTCGCGTATCTCACTGACATCGGAGTCCTGCAGGCCCAGGGTAAGCGGGACGCGGGTCGCTACGGTGTCTTCCTTGACGACGAAGACCTCGTTGTCCTCAAGCAGGGCGATCTTGGGGATCAGGATCACGTCCTCGTGCTGGTCGGCCAGGATCTTGACCCGGACGAACATGCCGGGTTTCAAGCGCCAGTCCGGATCGTCGATCTTGATCGTGACCTTGAAGGTGCCGTTCTGCGGGTTTATGATGGGACTCACTCTGAGGACCGAACCTTGAAACTCGCCGTCCGTGAGGGTTTCGGTCTCCAGGATGACCTCCTGGTCCACAGCCACGTGGGCCCACTCCATTTCGGGCAGATGGGTGTAGATGAGCAGCGAGTTGAGGTCGACCAGTGTGAAGAGTGCGTCTCCCGACCGCGCCATGTTGCCGACGTTCTGGTGGCGTTCCGTGATCGTGCCGCTGAATGGCGCCCGGATCGTCGTCTTGTCGTAGGCCACCTTGGCGGCGTCCCAGTCCGCCCTGGCCAAAATTAACTCCCGCTCCTTCGCCTCGTGGTCCACCTCGCTGATGAGCTGGGCGTTCAGCAGGGCAAGCGATCGATCGAATTCCTGCTTGCGGGCCTCCCGGATCGCTTCCGCTCTCGCGAGGGCCACCTCTTCCTCGTCGTTCTCGAGCACGGCGAGCACATCGTTCCGTTTCACGTAGGCGCCTTCTTCCACCCGCACCTCTTCGATCATCGCGTTGGTCCGCGGGAAGATCTGCGCGTCACGGTCGGCCTCCACCGTCGCGGTTGTCAATACGATGTCGGAAATGGTCCCGATGGAAGCCTCGATCACGTTCACCGGGACCGGCGGTACCTCCGTGGTGTCGGCCTCAGCCGTTCCTTCCTCATCGCCGTTCGCCTTCTCCGCGGCCTCGGAGCTGGCATCGCCGCACCCCACCGCGATGAATGCCGCCAGGAAAGCGATGCACACCGCAGTGGCGGCTGACCGGGAAAGACACATTATTCGATACAGAACCTGGTGACGACGCATGCCTGCTCCTGTTTTCATGCCTGTCGAATGTCTCCTGCCGGTTTTACTACCATCCCAATCAATACTAAATCAATACTAACTATTAATATACACCCGCAGGCGCCTGTCATTCACGGGAAGTTCGCGGTGAAGTTCGCGCCTGTCTGCCCCATTAGACAGTGCGCAAGGGGCAATAGTTTCCGTTAAATGCAATGTTTTATCCCGCCGCCGCCAGCAGTCGCGCCATATTCCCTCCCAGTACGAGGTCCATGTCCGCCTTCGCGATGAAGGCACAGTGGGTCCGCACGGCCTCGAGCGAGTGCCGGTACGTACTCGCCCGGGCGACGGGCGGATAGTTGGACGCCCAGCAGAGGCGGTCGGCGCCGTAGTACTCGTAGAGCTTGCGGACGATCCACATGCAGTCCGAGTAGGGATATTCCCAGGCGGTCTCCGAGACGTATTGGAAACCGGACAGCTTGATGTGGATGTTGGGCACGTCCGCCGCCGCCAGGACTTCGTTGAGCATGGGTCGGGGCAACGGTTCGCCCACCTTCACGCCGGCCATGTGGTGGCAGAGGAAGGGTGTGTCAGGGAACCGCCGCGCAAGCTTGCGCAGCGCGGGCATCCAGGCCGGACCCAGGGCCAGGGAAGCAATCTGGTTGAGTTCGGCCGCCTTCTCGAAGAAAGCGAGACCTTCCCGTGACTCGAACCAGTCCGTATCGCCCTTCAGATAGTGTGTGAACCCTTTCAACCGATACTTCTCCACCGATTCGGCCAGCCGGTCGGCGGCGCCCGGTACGTGGTAGGTGTCGGACCAGGAACAGTCCACATCGGCGAACTGGATGAACCGGTCGGGGTATTGGCGGACGCACTCGGCCCCGTAGTCGTTGTTGTTGGGGTTGTGTTCGATTCTGGCGCAGACCAGCACCGCCTGGTCCACTCCGGCCAGGTCCATTTCGTGAAGCAGCATCTCGGCCCGGCCCCGGTTCTCCGGATCCGGGACTTCCGGTTCGTAGGGCCAGTAATCCCACGCGTGGGCATGGCAGTCGATGATCATCGTTGCTATTCCTTTCTGAAGTGGTCTGAAGTTGCGGGTTTTCGGCCTGCGGTCGTCCTGGGTCAGGTTATGCGTGCCGTGCGGGCCGCTCGGTTGTCAATACCGGTTGACCACCCAGAGTCCGGCCGCCAGTAGCACCAGGCCGCCCGTGAGGTAAGTGGTTACCTGGTCGCCGAGGATGAGCCAGCTCAGGAGGACGCCGGCCAGGGGCGTCGTGAAGAAGAAGGCACTGATCTGGGTGGCGCTGTGCCGCTGCAGCAGCCGTATCCATACGAGAAAGCAGAATCCGGCCACGATGGCGCCCTGGTACAGGACCGCCGCCACGATGGCCGGGTCGATCGTGACGGGCAGGTGCCATTCGGTCGACACCCAGAGGATGGTGAAGATGGGCAGCACGACCACCTGCTGCCAGAATATGACCGAGACGGGGGAGATGCGCCGGACCAGGACCTTGTTGATCATGATCTGTATGGCCAGGCTGATGGAGCTGAACAGGACCAGCACATCTCCCAGCGGGGTCGACGGACCTCCGGCTTCGTCGTATATGGTCAGCACCATGCCGGCGCCGGCCAGTACCAGGCCGAGGTTCTTCATCAGCGTCAGACGGTCTCCCGGGATGATGTAGTGGGAGATCGCGGCGACGACGAAGGGGTAGGTTTGCATGAACAGCACGGCGTGGCTTCCGGAGGTCCGTTCCGCGCCGATGTTCAGGAAGAGGATCTGCGCGGCCATGACGAGGGCGGGCACGGCGATGATCAGGCGGTCGCCCCGCGCCACGTAGAGCGAGACGCCGGCCAGGCGCGTCCAGGCGAAGACGCACACGAGGGCGACACCGAAACGCAGCACCGCCAGGAGGATCGGCGGGATGCCCTGCAGTCCCACCTTGACCGATACGACCAGACCGCCCCAGAGCGTGCAGAGCATCAGCACGAGGAGAACGGACCTCGTCGTCAACGGCTGGTTTTCGTCGATGTGGGTCACCCCGGCCAGCCTTTTCTCGGGAGGAAGGAAGCGAGCGGAAACGGCAGGGCGAGATTATACGAAGCGGGAGCGTCCGGAAGCAACGTTAAAGTTCAGGTCCGGCGTTCAGGCCCTGGCGTTCAGGCCCCGTCGTTCAGGGTCCGTCGTTCAGGCCCGGCGTTCAGGCCCGGCCGCGCGGCGCCGTGACGGCTTACCGGTCATACATGCGCCGGAACCGCAGGGCCACGTTGACCAGCGCGATCATGACCGGCACTTCGACGAGGGGGCCGATGACCGCCGCGAAGGCCACGCCCGATTCGATGCCGAAAACCGCCACGGCCACGGCGATGGCCAGTTCGAAATTGTTGCTTGCGGCGGTGAAGGAGAGCGTGGCGTTCTTTGAGTAGTCCGCGCCGATCTTCCGTCCCATCCAGAAGGTGATCAGGAACATGAGCACGAAATACACGAGGAGCGGAACGGCGATCCGGATCACGTCCAGGGGGATGGCCACGATCGTGTCGCCCTTCAGGCTGAACATGACCACGATGGTGAACAGCAGTGCCACCAGGGTGATGGGGCTGATGCGGGGGATGAAGGTCGACTCGTACCACGGCCGTCCCTTGAGTCGCAGCAGGACCAGGCGCGTCGCCATGCCGCCGAAGAAGGGGATGCCCAGGTAGATGAGCACGCTTTCCGCGATCTGCGCGATCGTTACCGGTACGACGCTGCCTTCCAGTCCGAACCAGGGCGGAAGCACCGTGATGAAGACGTAGGCGTACACGCTGTAGAAGAAGACCTGGAACAGGCTGTTGAAGGCGACGAGGCCTGCGGCGTACTCCGTGTTTCCCTTCGCGAGTTCGTTCCACACGATGACCATGGCGATGCACCGGGCCAGGCCGATGAGGATCAGGCCGGTCATGTATTCGGGATGCGCCGGCAGGAAGAGCGCGGCGAGTCCGAACATGAGGATGGGACCGACGATCCAGTTCAGGAAGAGAGACGCGCCGAGGATCCGCACGTTGCGGAACACGTCCCAAAGTTCCTCGTACTTCACCTTGGCCAGCGGCGGATACATCATCAGGATGAGCCCGATGGCGATGGGCAGGTTGGTCGTACCCACCTGTCCGAGTTGGATCAGGGCGGGCACCTCCGGCGCCCACACGCCGAGCGCGACGCCGAGGCCCATGGCCAGGAAGATCCACAGGGTCAGGTACCGGTCTCGCGCCGACAGTCTACTTATCGTAGTATCCATGGTCTCGCTCAGGTTGATTTCTTGGTGGATTTACGCCCGGCCGCTTTGTCCGTCCTGTCACACCGTCCGCCCGGCCGCTTTCTCCGCTTCGGACACCCTCGCGAACAGCCAGACCATCTCACGGCAGATCTCCCGGCATCTTTCGTCGTAGACCTCCGCCTCCCGTTCCGTGCCATCGGCGGACTTCGGGTCCTCATAGGGGACGAGCACGCGCCGGTCCGCACTGGGAATCACAGGACACTCGCGGTCTGCGGTGGAACAGGTCAGGACCGCGCAGAAACCGTCCTGCGGATTCGAGGGATCGAGGTAGGTCTTGGAGAACGCACGAATCGGGGTCAGTCCATTACCGGCGTAAACGGTGTAGGCCGGGTTGTCCGCCGGAGTACCGCGGTCGATCCAGAAACCCGCCCGAATGATGGCGTTCAAAGCCTTCGGATCGAAAGCGGAAACTTCGGTGCCGCCCGAGAACGCGGCAACCTCCGGTATGCCGAAATACCGCGCGGCGGTCTGGGCCCAGATCTGAGCCATCTGGCTCCGTCGGGAGTTGTGCGTGCATATAAAGGTCAGTCGGGCCGGCTCACCGCTTGGCAGCCGTTCTGAGATGTATGCGGAAACACGTTCCAGTACCTTCTCGCGGTCCTTCGAAATCCGGTCGGATTCGGCGTGGCGCGCTTTTAGATAGCGACGAAGGTTCGGGTAGATAGCGGTATCCCGGGGGGACGGTCTCATTGCAACTCCCGTTAAACCATCGACTGACCATGTAAAGCCGGGTCGTCGCGTTCGTCTACCTGGAGCAGGGCCATGGAGGGCTGGGGCACACAGATCTTGCCCTCGCTGGCCAATCCGCGCAACCGTTCCAGGTCCGCCTGGACCCGTTCGTGGACCTGGCGGGCCGAGACGAGATAAACCGACACGTACTTAAGGGCGATCGAGGAGTCTGTGGCCAGCGCGTAGTAGATCCAGATCCCGTCGCGGCGGTCCGTGAGCAGTCCGTACTGCTTCAACACGGCCAGGTGCCGGGAGATCTTGCCCTGGGGCATATCCAGGACCGCCATGATTTCGCATACGCATAGTTCCCGCTCGGTCAGCAGGAACAGGATGCGGAGGCGTGTCGCGTCCGAACAGGCCTTGAATACGGCAATATCTCTATCCATTCGAACACCCCGGCGAATCAACACCTGCATGACAGTCCGTGCCGGGCGGCACCTGCGCGCCGACCCTCGTGCGGCGGCTCACGCATGGTAGCCCTGCACGTCGGCTTACGCGCGATGAATACGTATATATACTTATAAACGAATATACGGATATAATAAGACCTGTCAACCAGATTCGTCAACGAAAACGCACAGGCTGATGTCGCCGGTACCGGTGGACACCCGGCAGCGCATGTCGTATATTGTTAAATTCGATCGAAGTGACTGAACTCGATGGATGTTCGATAAGGGAGCGCCATGCCGCCACCTCCCCACGTACTGCTCGTCTGTACCGATCACTGGCCGGGCAGGCTGTTCGGCCACGCGGGCCATCCGGTGATCCAGACGCCCACGCTGGACACGCTCGCCCGGAGCGGGGTAAGGTATACGCGGGCCTACAGCGAATGCCCGGTGTGCATTCCCGCTCGCAGAACGCTCATGACCGGCACGACCTCGGCAACGCACGGGGACCGGGTGTTCAAGGTCGACAACCCCATGCCGCAGCTCCCCACCGTGGCCCAGACCTTCCGGGACAACGGCTATCAGGCCTATGCCGTGGGCAAGCTGCACGTATACCCGCAGCGGGACCGGATCGGGTTTGATGACGTGATCCTGGCGGAGGAAGGACGTCCGAACATCGGCGCCCTGGACGACTACGAGGCTTTCCTCGGCGAGTACGGTTACGCCGGCGAAGGATTCACCCATGGCATGAGCAACAACGATTACGCTCAGCGGCCCTGGCATCTGCCGGAGGCCATGCACGTGACCAACTGGACCACGCGCCAGATGGCCCGGATGATCCGGCGCCGCGATCCGACACGTCCTGGATTCTGGTATCTCTCCTACTGCCATCCCCATCCCCCGCTGACCCCGTTGCAGTGCTACCTGGACCTGTACCGCGACGAGGACCCTGGTGAGCCCTACCACGGCGATTGGGCGGAGAATCCTGACGGCCTGCCCTATGCGCTGAAGGCGGTCCGGGGTAGGTTCGGCGGGTTGAGCAATGCCCAGATCGCATGGGCGAGGCGTGCATTCTATGCGCTATGTACCCACATCGACCACCAGTTGCGCGTGGTGATCGGCACGTTGCGTGAGGAAGGCCTGATCGACAACACGATCGTGCTCTTCACGGCCGACCACGGGGACATGCTGGGCGATCACGGCCTGTGGGCGAAGCGTCTGTACTACGAGCAGTCGGCCAACGTGCCCATGATCCTCGTGGACCGGGCCGGCGACGACCGGGTCGGCCACAACCGCACCGACGACCGGCTCGTGGGCTGGCAGGACGTGATGCCCACGCTGCTGGACCTCGCGGGGATCGACATACCGGACTCGGTAGAAGGCCTTTCCATGGCGGGCGAGGACAAGCGGGAATACCTGTACGGCGAGTGCGGCGAGAACGACGCGGCCACCCGCATGATGCACGACGGGCGGTACAAGCTGATCTACTACCCCGTGGGCAACCGAACGCAGTTATTCGACCTCGAGCAGGACCCGGAAGAATGCCGCGATTTATCCGAATCGTCGGGCCACACCCAGATCTCAGCCCGGCTGAAGTCTAGGCTGGTGGGCCAGATGGCCGACCTGGACCCGGCGTGGATTCAGAACGGAAAACTGACCGGCCTGCCGGACCGAGAATACACATTGCCACCCAACCGGGGTCTGTCCGGCCAGCGGGGCCTGCACTGGCCGCCGCCTCCCACGGATCCGGGATCTTCCTACGTACCCTGAACGCATACCGGAGAACCGCTCATGCGCACTGCACGAACCGTCATCGCTTCGATCCTCCTGTTGTGTGGGTCCCTGCCGGCCGCGGCCTGGGGGCCGAACGGCCACCGCATCGTGGGCCAGATCGCCGAGAACCACCTAACGGACGCGGCCCGAAAGGGCATTTCCGAACTCGTCGGCCGCGCTTCGCTGGCACAGATCGGCACCTGGGCAGACGAGATCAAGTCCGATCCCGCCTGGGACCATGCCTCGCCGTGGCATTACGTCAACGCGGCGCCCGGCCAGTCGATTGAATCCGCGAAAAGAAGTCCGGACGGCGATGTGGTCGAGGCCATTCAGCGTTTCGAAAGGGTGTTGAGGGACCGTGGATCGGGCAAGAAGGAACGGGTGGAAGCGTTGAAATTCCTGGCGCACTTCGTGGCCGATGTCCACCAGCCGCTGCACGTGGGCTATGCCAGCGACCGCGGCGGCAACGATATCCGGGTCCGGTGGTTCGGCGAAACCACGAACCTTCACAGGGTCTGGGACGAGCACCTTGTCGAGCACCAGCGGCTGAGCTTCACGGAATGGGTCCGGTTCTTCGGGCACGCCGAACCCGGCGAAATCGAGGCGTGGCGCCGTTCGGACGTATATGACTGGGCGCGGGAGTCGCGGAGCATGTTGCCGGCCGTCTACGACTTCGGCGACTCCCGTTCCGAAAGAACCCCTTACCTGGGCTTTGACTATATCTTCAAACATGCCGACGGGGTCAGACTCAGGTTATTGCAGGCCGGCATTCGCCTGAGCGGCATGTTGAACGATATATTCGCTTCGCCCTGATCCCGTTCGTCAACCCCCGAAGAGCATGACCCCGCCCGCAACCAGCACCAGTCCGGTGATGGTGATCTGCAGGTAGCGCTCCGGGATCCGGCGGGACATCCGCACGCCCATGGGCACGCCTACCAGCGATCCGGCCGCCATGGTCACGGCGATGGCGAGATCCAGCTGGCTGCTGCCGGCATAGATGATCGAACTCGTGAAGGTCAGCGACAGCGCGATGAAGATCGAGGAGCCCACCGTGTCCACCGCGGTCAGGCGGAAGATGATGATCATCAGCGGCACGATCAGGATGCCGCTGCCCACCGAGGTCGAGGCGATCAACCCGCCGATGACGGCGCCCAGCGCCACGGCGAGGACGATCTTTGCCCCCGTGACCCGGGCGGAAACCCGCTGGTCCGCCTGGCCCGCCTGGCCTGCCTGGCCCGCCTGGCCTGCCTGGACGGCCTGGCCTGCCTGAGTAACCTGGATCGCCTCGCCCGCCTGGTCAGCCTCGCCCGTAACCGCGCGGGAACCCGGCCGCATGAACATGTGCCACAGGATCAGCAGGCCCGACAGCATGACCACCGCCGCGATGAACTGGCGAAGATTCGTCTGGAGTTCACGCCAGGCCGGGTCGGTCGGGTCCATGCCGCCGGCGTACCCCGTGATCCAGAGGGCGACGGCCACGGAGACGGGCACCGCGCCCGCCATGAAGTACGCCGAGGTGCGGAATCGTATGGTCCCCTGCCTGAAATGGAAGAACACGGCCGGAAGCTTGCAGAGGCAGGAATAGAGATGGGCGGTGCCCACCGCCACCGTGGACGGGAGGCCGAATCCCAGCGTCAGGACGGGCAGCAGGAGGACCCCGCCACCGATGCCGGTCATGCCGATGCAGGCGCCGATCAGCGCGCCGGACACGAGTTGTACGACGGTTTTCAGGACTTCCAGGTCCATAGAAAGTGATACGACTCCCTTCGCGCGGGCGCCAACCGCTCCCGGCTACCTGCACTTCCGACTATCTGCGCTCCCGGCTACCTGCGCTCCACCCATTTTTTTCTTGCCACACCCCTGCAAACGATGCAAACATGACCTTGCGATGATTCCCACCAAACCATACGCGGCCACGGACCTCGGCATCTTCCGGTTTCTCGACGACAAGTTGCTCGTCTACCTGGTTGAATTGAAGATCGAACCCTTCGTGGGCCGCTATTCGCTGCCCGGGACCCTGGTGCTCGAAACAGAAGACCTGGAGGCGGCGGTACGGCGCGCCTACCGCGAGGCAACGGGCCGGTCAAGCGCCTACTTCGAGCAGGTCTACACCTTCTCCGCCATCGACCGGGATCCCAAGAGACGAACGATCTCGACGGCCTATATGGGGTTTCCCGACCGCCCAGGCGAGCCCTTTGAACCGGTAGACAAGTACGGCACGGGGGCGTGGTTCTACGTCAATGACACCCCGTCGCTGGCGTACGACCACAATGAGATTCTGAAGGTGTGCACGGACAGGATCGCGGCCAAACTGAATTACACGAATATCGCGCTGCTGCTGCTTCCCGGTGAATTCACGATGGCCGAACTGCAGTGCGTGTATGAACAGGGGCTGGGCGAAAAGCTGGAAACGGGGAGTTTCAGCGAAAAGGTCCTGTCACTGGGCATGATCGAAGCCACCGGCGGGGAACGATCGGTGGAGGACGCCCCGCCTATCCCCATCTACCGCGCCGTGCACCGGGAACTGCAGGAAATCCCCTTCATCTGAAAGCGGCTTCATCCCGCTACATCATGCGCTTGATGATCCGGTCGGACTGCTCGCCGGTGATCCCCAGTTCGCGCCCGGCCATGGCGCCGCCCTCGTCCAGCACCGGCTCCTGGTCACCCAGCGTGGGCGCGCCCTTCTTCTGAAAGAACAGCCCGGTGTAGATCTCGTCCCCCCAGATCATCGCTTTCTCGCAGGCCGTCTTCCAGTCTCCGGGATCGTGGCCTTCGTCCTCCAGCTTCTTGACGCGCTGCTTGAAGAAGGGGTAGTCGTTGTCCTTGTTGAACGTGACGCAGGGGCTGAATACGTCGATCAGCGCAAAGCCGCGGTGCTGGATGGCCTGTTCGATGAGCCCGGTCAGGTGGCGGGCGTCGCCGCTGAAGGCCCGGGCGACGAAGGTCGCGCCGTTCATGATGGCGGCCGTGATGGGGTTGACCGGGCTTTCCACGCTGCCGAAAGGCGTGCTCTTGGTCTTCATGTCGATACTGCTGGTCGGCGAGATCTGTCCGGTGGTCAAACCATAGATCTGGTTGTCCATGACGATGTAGGTCAGGTCGACGTTCCGCCTCGCCGTGTGCGTGAAGTGGTTCCCGCCGATCCCGTAACCGTCGCCGTCGCCGCCCGTGACGAACACGGTGAGTTCGTGGTTCGCCATCTGCGCGCCCGTGGCCACGGCGAGGGCGCGCCCGTGCAGCGTGTGCATGCCGTAGGAGTTGAAGAATCCCGGGAAGTTCGAGGAACAGCCGATCCCGCTGATCGTGAGGATCTCGTGGGGCCGGAGCCCCAGGTTCACGCAAGCCCGCTGCAGGCTGCTCAGCACGCCGAAATCGCCGCATCCCGGGCACCAGTCCGGATCCACCTTGCCCTTGAAGTCCTTCGCTTTCAATGGCGCTACCGGTTTCGCTTCCACTTCCTCGCGTGGTACAGTTTCCACTGACATGTTGAAGACTCCTTAGACGATGACTTCTTGATAGGGCACGAAGATGTCCGTCGTTCCGGCCAGCAGCTCCTTGACGCCGTCCACGATGTGATGGGGCATGAACGGCTCGCCGTCGTACTTGCGGATGTGGCCGTCGGCCGTCAATCCGGTCTCGCTGCGCAGGTACCGGTGGAACTGGCCGGAATGATTGTTCTCCACGATCACGGTCTTTTTCGCCTTGTCGAAAACTTCCTGGATGGCGTCCGCGTGCAGGGGGACGATCCACTTGATCGGCAGGTGGTTCACGGCGACGCCGTCACGGTTCAGGATTTCCACCGCTTCCCGGATCACGCCAAGGGTCGATCCCCAGCCAATGAGCGTGATTTCGGCATCTTCGGCGCTCGAACCCGATAGCGCCGGCGGGTCGATGCGCTCCGCGACGTTCTTGAACTTGCGGGCGCGCTTTTCCACCATCTTGCGCCGCTTGTGTGGATTGGTGAACTCGTCGCTGACCAGTACGCCGTCTTCATCGTGTTCGTCGGTGGCCACCACGTGGGCGTATCCCTCCACACCCGGCAGCGCGCGGGGAGAAATCCCGCTCTCCGTATTCTCGTACCGAAGGTAACCGTTGCTCGGCGCGCCGATGAGTCCGTGCCCGTTGGAAAGCTGCGAACCCGTCGGGATGTCGCTTGCACCGTTACTGGTCTGGGTGATCAGGTCGCCCCGGTCGATCTCCGGCTGCATGTCGATGGCGTCCGGATCGACGCTGAAGGTGCCTTCGGAGATCAGCAGATCGGATATCACGATGCCCGGGCACTGGAATCGATCCACCAGGTTGAACAGTTCGGGCACGGTATGGAAGGCGTCCAGCGCATCGGTCGGCGCCACGATGAACCGCTCGAAATCGCCCTGGCTCGCGCCGAGAATCTGCCAGAGATCGCCCTGCTCCGTCTTGGTCGGCACACCCGTGGATGGTCCGGCGCGCTGCACGTCGATGAAGACGACCGGGATTTCCATCATGGCCGCGCTGCCCACGGCCTCGGTCATCAGGGCGAAACCGCCCCCCGACGTGGCGCACATGGACCGGCAGCCCACGTGGGCGGCGCCGATGGCCATGTTGGCCACGCCGATTTCGTCTTCGACCTGGCGCACCATAATGCCCAGTTCCCGTGCGTTCTGCGCCATCCAGTGGAGAACGCCTGTTGAGGGACTCATGGGATAGGCGCAATAGAATTTGACCCCTGCCGACGCTCCGCCCATGGCCAGCGCGTCGTTGCCCGTCCATACGGCAAGCGGCTTGCCGCCGGAGGGCAGGGACTGCGTGAAGGGTTCGAAGTGTGCCGCGGCGTAGTCGTATCCTGCGCGGGCCACGCCCACGTTCTCGTCGATTACTTCCTGGCCCTTGCGCCGAAACTGCATGGTGATAATGTCTTCGAGGATCTGGAAGTCCACGTCGAGCAGGTAGAGGATCGTCCCGAGCGCCACGGTGTTCTGCACGAGCTTGTTGCGGTTGTTGTCGGTCAATTCGTTGATGGGCAGCGGGCAGAGGTGCACACCGTCTTCCGGGGTTCCGGGCGTGATCGTGTCGCTGTTGTAGAGGACCCGCGTGCCGGAACCCATGAGGCCCAGGTGCCGGTCCATCGTGTCCTGGTTCAGGCAGACCAGCAGGTCGAGCTTGTCGCCGTGGTTGCTTACCGGTTGATCGCTGATCCTCATCGTGAGGAAGATATGACCGCCCCGGATGATCGACTGGTATGCATTGTAGGCATTGAGATGCAGTCCGCGCCGGATGAAAATCCGGGCGAGCACGTTGCCCGGTGTGGCGATTCCCTGGCCCGCTGCGCCGCCTATGGCAATGGCAAAGTCGAATTGGTCAGAACTCATCGGGTTCTCCTGTCTGTACATCACGGACAAGCTGATCTGCCGACGTGCGTACGCGTTTCTGTCATGGTAGTAAACAGCATAGTGGGAACCAACAAAATACACAGTCCCCGGAGGGGTGTCAACCATTCTATTCTTTTGTGGACGGTGACGGCCCAATCGGCTTTCGCGGGAGAATAAGATACCGCATTCCGGCCGGGGGCTTGTTTTTTTTGATCCATTCAGATCGGCGACAGAACCCGAAAATTCGGTGCCCCGGGGAAGACCGGTTGACGCTGTCGTAATTACAGGATAAATACAGTAAGACAGACTTCAACTTGAACACGAACAGCGGGGAGGAGCGGTTTGAACGGCGCCGATATCGTAAGCCGGTACGAAAAAGACGGCTATGTCGTCCTGCCCGGGGTCATCGACGGCGACCTGACCGCCGAGGCCCAGGGTCATGTCGAGTGGATGGGAGAGAAGTACCCCGACGTCCGGCCCGAGCAGTACCATCACCACCTCATCGTGGACGATCCGTTCTGGATCCGCCTCTGCACCGACCCCCGGCTCATCGATGTCATCGAACCCTTCCTCGGGCCCAATATCGCGCTCTTCGCGGCACACTACATCAGCAAGCCGCCCGGGGACGGGCAGCCGGTGCTGTGGCACCAGGATGGGAACTACTGGCCGCTGGAGCCTATGGAAGTCATTACCATCTGGCTGGCCGTGGACGACTCGACCCCGGAGAACGGCTGCATGCGGGTCGTCCCCGGCAGCCACAGGGGCCAGAAACTGTACCGGCACCGTAGAACCGAAGGGGATAACGTATTGAGTTCTGAACTGGATGTGAAGGTGGATGAATCCGAGGCGGTCGATGTCGTCGTGCCGGCGGGCGGCGTATCCCTGCACGATCCCTACCTGATACACGGTTCGAAGGCCAACCTGTCCGACCGGCGCAGGTGCGGACTGACCCTCCGGTATATACCCACGACCACGCGCATCATGCGCGAGAACTTTCCCGCCTACCTGTGCCGGGGCCAGGCCGCGGACGGAATCAACCACTACCCTCCGCTTCCCCGGTTCAGGCCCGGCGATCACTACCCGTTCAAAGGGTGCGACCGGCCGCCCTGGAACTGACGGCCGCGCTCAGATGATCCCCATGTCCCTCAGTTCCCGTCTGACCGCGTACATGGCGCCTTCGGTCGCCAGGACCCACAGGCGGTCGCCCGGCGTGAGCCGTCGCATGATGTCGTGGAATATGTCGCTGACGTCCGGAGCCGAAGCCATGTACTCCGGGTCCATCTGCTCGTCCATCAAGGCCAGGTGCGCGCCGCCCGCGCCGGCGACGTGCACGGACCTCGAATCGTCCACCATGCCTGCCAGGTCTTCGTCCACGATCCACGGCCCGTTGCGTCCGGTCCGTACGGACTCGTCAAGCAGAAACAGGAAGTGGCCCCGCTTCCGGTCCAGCCGGCAGGTCCTGAGCGCTTCGTGAAATGAAGTCCTGTTCTTGATCGTCATCAGCCGGGCTTCCCGGTCATGAATCACCACCCGTTCGTCCCGTCCTCCGGCAGACCTCACGGATTCGAGGCCCTTGCGTATCGTCACGGGACTCAGGCCGAGGGATAGCGCGGCCGCCGCGGCCGCCGCGGCGTTGTACACGTTGTGCAGCCCGGGCAGGCGGAGGCGCACGTCCAGGGGACCCCGCGGCGTGATGATCCGGAAATTCGATTCATCCGGTCCCAGATCCACATCGATCGCGTATACGGTGGGCAGCGGCCTTTCCCAACCGCAGCCTTCGCAGGCGTAGTCGCCCAGGTGGGCCAGGCTGGTGATCCGGTAGGACAGGGGAACGTTGCACCGGGGGCATGGCACCTCGGGGGTGGCCCTGTTCGCCAGGTGCAGGTGTTCATCCTCCACGCCGTAGTAGGTCAACCGGGGCGGCACGCCGCGTGTAAAACCGCCGCAGAGCACCGGATCGTCGGCATTGACGAGGATGTGCTGTCCGGCGGACATGGTGCCGAACCATTCGCACCATTTCCCGATCAGGACAGCGCGGTCGACCCCCTGGATCGTTTCATCGTCGTACAGGTTGTTCAATACGAGCGTACCGGGGCTGCACACCCTGATCGCACGGTCGAGCATGCCGGTATCGAATCCAAACACGCCGTAGTCCGCGTGGATCCTGCCGCGGCGATCGGTCGCCCGGACCAGGGTGGAGACCACTTCGTCGAGGGATGGGGCGATGTCTTCGGGGTAGAGCGTTCGGGCTTCGGCCTGGCGCAGGATCGCGGCCAGGATCCGGCAGGTCGTGTGCTTGCCGTTCGTTCCGGTAACCCCGGCCACGCCCTGACTGAACTGGCGCACCAGGGACCGGACCAGGCCCGGCCAGAGGGCGGCGGTGAGGGTGCCGGGCGGGACGCGTCCACGGGAGAAATCAAACAAATCGGCCGCCCTCGCGACGGACTTGTCAATGGAAAGGGCGGCCGATCTGAACATAAGCATAAGAGGTTGATCGAATCCGGGGAATCAACCCTTGGTCATATCTTCACGCCACGCCACTCGTCCCGGTCACCGGAGATGTCGACGATGTTGCCGTCGGGATCGATGGCCTTGAAAGCGATCTCCGGCGGGGTATCGGAGGAGATGGCGTCCCGGCCCTTCACGGTCTTCGGCGCTTCGGCACCCCAGTTCCGGACCCTGTGCCAGGCGGCGTGTAGGTCGTCCACCAGCACGCCGAAGTGGATGTACTCCTCGCCTTCCTCGAGCGTGGGCCGCGACAGATCGTCATGGGGCAACAGCGTGATGTTGGCGGTGCCGTCGCTGAGATCGACGGCCTCGCCGTTGCCCCGCCGGCCGATAAAGGTAAAGCCGATCACTTCCTCGTAGAAACGCTGCGAGACCGACACGTCTCGACACCGCAGTGCGAGGTGACGCAGATAGGCCATTACGCCTCCCTACGGAGCTTGCCGTTCAAAAAAGTTCAAACCTGGATAGCCACCATCATTGTATACCGGTATAACGTATTGCGGATTGCAATGGACTACAGGCGCTTCTCCTTCGCGATCTCCTCGACGGCGCCGATGAACTGGTCCGTCTGGGCATCGGTCACCATGACGTGCATCGACGTCCGGTTGGCGTCCCAGTTGATCTCGTCGTGCGTGACGTTCCGGATATAGATACGGTGGCGGTCCCAAAGCATGTTGTTGAGATCGCGCGTACCCACGCCGCTGACCTTGAATGAGACGAGCGCCGCGCTCATGCGGGGATCGGGCGAACTGTATACGTCCACGCCGTCCATATTGCGCAGGGCGTTGGCCACGCGCACAGCCTGGTAGCGGTTACGGCTTTCGATGGCGGCCGGCCCGATCATGTTGTGGAAATCCAGTGCGGCGTCGATGGCGACGCGGGCCGGGGCGTTGGAGGAACCCCGCAGCTCGAACTTGGAGGCGCCCGCCAGGTACTCGTCGTAGTAAATCTTGGCGAAACCCGTGGGTTCCTGGCCGTACATGGACAGGCCGTTGACCGGTCCGGAGTACAGCGTCGGCCAGACCCGGTCCAGGACATCCTCCTTCACGTAGAAGAAGCCCGTGTACATGGACGCCATCATCCACTTGTGGCACGGTCCGGCGTACATGTCGCAACCCAGGTCGTGCATGTTCAGATCGAGCATGCCCGGAGGCTGCGCTCCGTCGACCAGTGTGATGATCCCCTTCGATCGGGCCATGTCGCAGATTTCCCGCACGGGAAGGACGAGCCCGTCGCCGTAGTTGATGTGGCAGAAGCTGAGCATCTTCGTGCGCGGCGTGATGGCGGCCTCGAAGGCCTTGAGCAGTGCGTCCGGACTGTCGGGCGGGTGGAAATCGGGGGACGACAGGTCGATCATGACGGTCTTCGTCCCCTGTCTGACCGCCCTGAGGTTGATGGGCTGCACCCCGCTCGAATGATCGTGATTGGTCGTAACGATCTCGTCGCCCGGTTCCATGTCGACGCCGAAGGTGCCGAAGACCATCCCTTCCGTCGTGTTGTTGGTGAAGGCCACCTCGGTCGATTTGCAGCCGATGTAGTCCGCCATCTTCGCGCGCATCTTCTTCCTGAAGTCGCTGTTGTAGACGTAACTGGTATAGCTCTTGTAATCCGAGTTCGCGCCTTCCAGCGCGGCGATCTGCGCCCGGTGTACCGGAGCCGGGGACGGTCCGCGCGTACCGGTGTTCATGAAGGATACGCCGTCGCGGACGATGAACTGGTCGGCCACCCAGTTCCAATAGGCGACGTCATCGGGTTCCGGAAGGTGGTCTTCGGGCATCGGCGGCTTCGCCCCGGCCTTCCCGGCCATGGACAGGAGGGCCGTCCCGGCGGCGAGACCGCCCGCGATCCGGCCCATAAACCCTCTGCGGGACAACGCTTTCAGCTTTTCGGGATCCTCGTACTTCGGATCGAAGTTAAAGCCGGACTCTTCCGTAATCATGGTGTATCTCCTGATTGATACCTCCGGCACGCTCCGACGGAATATACAGTGCAAGCCACCACATCGGACCGGGCCAGGGGCCTGTAAAACAGCGAATTATGGAGAATTCTGTAAACAGAGTATACAGAGGACGAAGGGCGGTCTTCAAGTAAAAACTGCATTTCAACGGTTTGCGGACTGCGGTGCCGATTTCTGGTTGCGGGGTGGAAGAAACACCGCTTACTTGGTAGGTGTCTATCCGAAAGCTATTGACCGCTGGTGACCGATACCGATCCGGAGAGCAATCGCATCACGTACCTGTGTGACAGCCGGTTGACGGGCGCCGGCCGCCGGTCTCCGCCGTGACGACACGAAAGGCAACCTGTGTGAAAATCGAAGACATCGCCTCGTATTTCATCGGCGGCGGATACGTTATCCGCGTCCGGACCGACAGCGGCCTTACCGGGGTGGGACAGACGGCCTGCTGGGGTTATCCCGAAGCCGTGCACCAGATCGTGGAGCGGTTCAAAGACTACCTGGTCGGGCAGGACCCGTTCCGCATCGAGCATCACTGGCAGTATCTCTACCGCATGTCGCCCTTCCGGGGAAGCGCCCTGTCCGGGGCCGTCAGCGCCGTCGACATCGCCCTTTGGGACATCAAGGGCAAACACTTCGGGGTTCCGATCTGGGAACTGCTCGGTGGGAACTGCCGGGACCGGGTCAGGCTGCACCTGCTGGGTGGCGGCGGCACCCCGGAAGCCATGCTCGAATCCGCCCGGAACGCGGCGTCGGAAGGTTTCACGGCGCTCAAGTTCGACCCCCTGCCGGGCGGCTACCAGGACATGGCCCTGGACCGGATGATCCGCACCGCCCGGGACCTCGTCGCGGCGGCCCGCGAAGGCGGCGGCCCCGACATGGATCTCATCGTGGAGGTCCACCGCAAGCTGACCCCGCTGACCGCCATGCCCCTGGCCAACGCGCTGACCGAATTCAACCTCTATTTCATCGAGGATCCCATCCAGATCGACAGCATCATGGCCCAGGGCGAAATCGCCCGGCGGATCGGCATACCCGTCGGGAACGGGGAACGCCTGAACACCATCTGGGAGTTCCAGGAGCTCCTGGCCCACGGCGGCCCGCAGTACGTGCGGCCGGACGTGGCCCTCGCCGGCGGCCTTACACACTGCAAGAAGATCGCGGCCATCGCCGAGGCCCACCACTGCGCCGTCGTGACGCACAATTTCCTGACGCCCCTCATCACCGCCGCTTCCGTACACCTGGATACCAGCATACCCAACTTCGTGACCCAGGAGTACAGCATGGGCGACGAATCGGAAGCCAGCAAACTGTACCGGACCAACATTCGCCGGGAAGGCGGCTACATCCCGATTCCCCGGGACCCGGGCCTGGGGGTCGAACTGGACGACGAACAGCTTGAGAGAGCGGTTTTTACTCCGATGAATACCGCGAACACGTTGCTCAGGTCGGACGGCTCGGTAGCCAATTCGGTTTAGGATCTCACGCCGCTGGGACCGGCCGCCGCGCCGGGGGACCAGTCGCCGCGCCGCTGGGACCAGTCGGGAGGATGGAAGGGCACATGCGTCGATTCAGTATATTGCACCCGCTCTGGATGGCCTTCTACGACGGGGCGATTTACGAGGATGTAGCCCGGCACTGGCGTAACCGGACCTTTCTGTACCTCCTGTTGCTGCTGGCGCTGACATGGATTCCTTTCACCCTCCAGATGCAGAACCAGGTGGATGAATGGGTCAGCCGGGAAGCCCCTTTTTATATCGACCAGGTCCCTGATCTCAGCCTGTCCGGCGGCGAGTTGTCCAGTTCCTCCTCCGAGCCGACGCTCCTGCGCGACCGGGACGGGACGGTGCTGGCCGTCATCGACCCAACCGGAAGGTACACCAGCCTGGAAGACACCGAGGCGCCGGTGCTGGTAACGCGCACGCAGGTCTTCATCCGGGGAGAGGGCGACCAGGTCGACGTAACGTCCCTGCCGGACGGGCCCCCGGAGACGCTGACCCGGGAGGACCTGTACATAATCGCCGACTGGACCCGGTCCCTGGTCAATACGCTGCTCTTTCCCGTCCTGCTCGCGCTGTCCTACGCGTACCGGACGGTGCAGACGCTGCTGTACGCCTACGTGGCGTCCTTTTTCACGGCGTCCACCGGTGGGGTGCTGCCGTACCGCACGCTCCTGAACCTGGCCATCATCGCCATTACACCGGCCGTCGTGCTGGACACCGTGCACATGCTTATGGAATCACCGTTGCCGGACTGGTTCTGGTGGCCGGCATGCGTCCTGCTTTCACTGGGCTATCTGCGGTTCGGCATCCGGGTCACGCTGGACGCCGATCGGCAGGCTGCAACCTGAAACCTGAAGGTATGCTTATTCCACTCGCCTGAGAAGGGACCGCCGTGAAACGCATTCTGCTCTTGATCAACGCGCACAGCCCGCCGTTCAGCCAGTTTGCCGCCATGTTCGAGCGGCTCGTGAACGGCGCTTCGCAGTTCACCCTGGACGTAACCGACGACCGGAACGCGCTCTGCGACCTGTCGGACTACGATGCCGTGGCGCTCTACATCGCGTCCGGAGAACTGACCCGGGACCAGGAAAAGGGGATCACCGGCTACGTGCGGAACGGCGGCGGACTGCTGGCCGTGCACACCGCGAACGCGGGGCTGGCACAGTACGCCGATTACATCGAGATGATCGGCACCGAGTTCATCGGCCACGATCCCCTGGGCGACTTCGACGTGGAAGTCGATCCGGCCTTCGACGACATCCTGCCGCGCATGAGCCGGAGTTTCCGCGTCCAGGACGAATGCTACAACATGGATATCAAGACGGAGGCGCCGCTCAGGTGGTTCCAGCATGGCATTTGGAAACTAGAACGCCAGCCGTTGGGCTACTTGCGGGACTATGGAAAGGGGCGCGTATTCTACACCGCCCTCGGCCACGACAACCGCACCTTCGTCCATCCCGACTTCCAGGACCAGTTGATCAAGGGGCTCCGGTACGTGTGCGGGATGACCGACGGATCGCCCGTCCGGATCGGGCTGGTGGGCTACGGACCATTGTTCGGCATGGGGAGGCATCACAGCGAGCAGATCGCCGCGACGCGGGGGTTCGAACTGGGGGCGGTCTGCGACCGGGATCCCGCACGGCTGGAAGCGGCGCGGGAGGAGCAGGGCGAGGAGGTGCCCATGTTCGAGGATGCCGGGGAGATGGCCGGAAGCGGGCTCGTCGACCTCGCCATCGTCATCGTGCCCCACGCCTACCATGCGTCCGTGGCGAAGCCGCTGCTTGATGCGGGCCTGCACGTGGTTACGGAGAAACCCTTCACGGTCAAGGTTTCCGAGGCGGACGAGCTGATCGGCCTGGCCCGGGACCGGGGCGTCATGATCTCGGTGTACCATAACCGGCACTGGGACCCGGACATCCTCTCGATGAGGGAGATCGTCGACCGGGGCGACATCGGCGAGGTATACTCGATCGAAAGCGCCCTGGTGGGGTACGGCCTGCCGGGCCAGGCGTGGCGGTCCCACAAGCCGGTTTCCGGCGGGGCGATGTACGACTGGGGCGCCCATAATTTCGAGAAGATCCTGCAGCTGGTGCCGCGGTACGACGGACAGGGCAACCGGATCAACAAGCGCGCGACGCTCTACGGGAATTACATGAAGCGGGTCTGGCACAGCAGCACCAACGAGGACTACTGCCGGGCCTACGCCCGTTTTGACGCGGGCGTCGAGGCGCAGTTCATCACTTCATCCATCCATGCGTCCCGCAGGCCCATGTGGACCGTCCAGGGAACCGCCGGTTCGATCGTCATGGAAGGCGGGGACGGCGCGGGCACGGTGACCATGGCCTCGGCCGACGGCCGCCATCGCGTCGTCGAGGTCAAGCCGTACGACCGCGGCCATAACTGGCAAGGTTATTACAAGAACGTGGCCGATCACCTGCTCGCCGGCCTGCCCCTGGAGATCACGGGAGAATGGGCAAAGGGTCCGATCCAACTCATCGAGGGGTGTGAAACCGCCTCGAGAGAGAACCGGCTGGTGGAAGTGGAATTCGACTTCTGATTGGCCGCGGACCCTGCCGCGGACCCGGAAGAGAGACATCGGAAATGACGACCAGAGAGAAACTCGAAGCGGGCTTCACCATCCTAGCCATCCTTGCGCTCTGGCCGGTTATCCTGGGCTGGGACAACCCGGCCTACCAGGTCGTTTTGGGCGTGATCCTTGTGGTGTTCATCGCGCTCGTCGCGCAGAAGTTCCGTCGCATTCGAGCCATCTACAACGCCACCCGGGTGGAAGCGAAGAAGCGCAAGCCGACTGCCGGGAACCGGGACGAGCCCTTCGGCTGACATACCGGCACGTAGTCGGTTGACGGACAACCCCCTTTCACCGGCAAGGCGTCCGTAACGGTCGGGATTCCGACGCAGGGCGGGCCGGGGTCATCCTGTCGTCGCGCTCAGGCGTATTTGCGGGGGAGATCCGGCGCCGAGACTTCATCCAGCCGGGCGCGGTCCTCCGGTTCGAGCGTCCATCCCACGGCCCCGAGGGATTCCTCGACCTGCTCGGGAAAATCCGGGCCGATGATGGGCGCCGTTACTTCTTCGTGGTCCAGGATCCAGGCCAGCGCCACCTGGGCCGGCGTCTTCCCGTACTTATCCCCCACGTCGATCAGCGTCTGCACGATGCCGTCCAGCTTGTCGGTCATGGCCTCGTCGAAGGGATACTTCGAGCGGCTCAGGCCCGGACGGGGGTTCTTCCCCCAGGGACTGTTCTCGGGCGGTACGGCACCGCGGCGGAACTGGCCGGTCAGCAGGCCGATGGCGAGCGGGCTGTAGCACATGAGTCCAAGCCCGTGGTCTCTGGCCATGGGCAAGAGCTCGAGCTCGGTCTCCCACCGGGCCAGCAGGCTGTAGTTGTACTGCAGGCAGACGAAGGGTTCCAGGTTGCGCCGGTCGCTGGTCCAGAGGGCGTCCACCACCTTGTACACCGGCCAGTTGCTGCAGCCTATGTACCGGACCTTGCCCTGCCGGACGAGGTCGTCGAAGGTCGAAAGGGTCTCCTCGAGCGGCGTGACCGGGTCAAAGCTGTGGGCGAGGTAGAGGTCGATGTAGTCGGTCTGCAGCCGTTTCAGGCTTTTCTCCACGCCCTGCATCAGGTTGAACCGTGAAAGCCCAGTGTAGTTGGGATCCTTGCCCGCGGTACCGAAGATCTTGGTGCACAGCACGACGTGTTCACGCCGTCCCTTGAGCGCTTTCCCGATGATCTTCTCGGATCTCCCCTCCCCGTAGAACGCCGAGTCGATGAAGTTGCACCCCAGGTCGAGGGCCGTCTCGATCACCCGGATGCCGGCGTGCTCGTCGATCGCGCCCCGGAAGGCCGTGCCGAGGCAGATCGGCGAGACTTGCAGGCCGGTCTTGCCCAGATAGCGGTATTCCATGATCATCCTTTCAGTAGCGGGTTCTTAAATGGCGCGCTGCGTGATGGCAAGTCCAGAGACGTTTACAGGCTGGCTACTTTGCACGGCCGGAGTCGCACGCGGTCGAATCGCATTCACGGCCGGGGCACGCCGGCTTCGGCGAAGGCTTTCTCCAGGGTCCGGTAACACAGGGCGGCCGCTTCGAAGGGGTCGTATCCCGGTTTCCGCTGCACCATGTTGCTGACCTCCGCCGTGATGGAACCCTCGTATCCGGCGGCATGCATGGCCCGCAGATAGGCCGTGAAGTCGAAATCGCCCTCCCCCGGCACGAGAAACTCGAAATCGGGCACGCGGCCCCGCTGGTCCTTGACGTGGGTGTGCACCGCGTGGGGCGCCATGAGCCGGACCGCCTCCTCGATGGACATGCCCAGGACATCGAAGTGGCTGATGTCGAAATTGAGACCGAGGTAGGGCGAGTCCATGGTCTCTACGAGCCGGACCGACTTCTCCGCGGTATCCAGGGCGCATCCCACGTGGGCTTCCATGCCGATCACCACACCCCTGTCCGCGGCGTAATCCACCAGTTGCCGGACCCGTTCCAGGATGAAATCCAGCCTGGTTTCCCAGTCTTCCGGGGCGCCGCCCAGCACCGTGTCGAGGACCGGCGCGCCGCGACCGTCGCTCCATTCCGCGCACAGGTCGACGGCCCGCTTCAGCAGGCGCATGTTCTCGCGATGGGCATCGGGGTCCTCTTCGAGGAGCGAGCGGTGGGCGGCGACGGCGGGCATGGCCAGGCCGTATCCGGCACAGAGCGCCTTGATGCGACGCCGTTCACCGGCGTCCAGCCCGTCCACGGCCGTCGTGTAGTTCGGCAGGACCGTCAGTTCCACCGCGTCGAAACCCACGTCGTGCAGGAACGAAAGGGCCTGGTCCACGGGGACTTCGGGCATGCCCCAGGTCGTATAGCCTATTTGCATGTGCGGGTTTCCATTTAAAGCATGCCGCCGTCCGCCAGGAACACCTTGAGTTGCTCCATCTCCGCGTCCGAGAGATCGGGCAGGGGACTCCTGCGCCAGCGGCCGCAGATGCCGGCCAGTTCCAGTACGGCGTGCTGCGCCGCGTCGCCGCCCGCCGGAAAGGTATTGTACAGATAGTCGAAAAAGGGCATGTCGTAGCGCGTGATGACGTTTGCGGCCCCATCGAGGTCTCCGCGCTCGACGGCGGCCCAGTAACCGTGGGCCACGCCCGGCTTGAACTTGATGAAGGTCGACATGTACCCGTCGCACCCGTAAGGCAGCATGTCCATGTGGGTCTGCTTCTGACCGCCGGCGAAGATCACCCACTTGTCGTGGGCCCTGGCGCAGGCGCCCCGGGCGAAATCGGGACCGAAGTCTTCCTTGAATCCCACGACGCCGGGCACCTCGTCCAGGAGCCGTTCGACCGTCTCCAGCGCGCCCCGGACCCCCACGCTCACCAGCCCGGCGCTCAGGATGAAGGCCGGCAGGGCGCGCGATACCGCATCGTAGTACGTCACGAGGCCGTCCACCGTCATCCCGCGGTCGGGCGGCGCCACGATCACCGCATCCGCGCCGCGGTCCCGGGCGTACTCCGCGAAGGCGGCGGTCTGCGGCGTGGACCAGAACCCCGCGCTCGCGATGAACAGCGCCCGGTTGTTCACGACGCCGGCGGTAAAGGCCGTCAACTCGGCAACCTCCGCCTCGGTGAGCACCGAGTAGAGACTGTCCCCTGGCGTGAACAGGACGGTTCCCGCCCCGGCTTCGATGCAGAAATCCACGAAACGGCGCAACCCGTCGTAATCGATGTCGTCGTTTTCGAGAAAAGGAGTGTTGATCGAGGCGACGGGCCCGGCCAGGTGGTGCCGGAAGCGGTCCATGTCCATCTAGGTCCGCCCTTCTTCCGTCCAGGTGTCGAAGGGATTACCCGTTTCGGTAAAGGGGAAGGCCACCCGCGCGCCCGTGATGTGGGAACGGTGCGCCGCCATGGCCATTTCGATATGGCGGCGGGCAGTGCGCGCGTGACAAAGCTCGTATTCGGGCGTTCCGCCTTCGATGAGATCCATCATGGAACGGGCCATGCGGTGGTGGGCGTTGATCCATTTCTGCCCGCCCGGTACCCGCTCGTGGGCGAGCACTTCCCAGCGGTCGTCGTCGAAGGGCTGCGGGTTGGAGTGAGGGTGAAAGTAGATGTCCGGTCCGTCCTGCGTGGGACCGGGCAGGATGAGCGTGCCCTCTGTCCCGTGGATGTCGATGCGATAGGGGTTCTCGATGCCGTCGCCCGCGAAGGATTCGAATTCCGCGTTGAAACCGTCGAACTGGTAATGGGCCCACAGGCCGTTTCCTGCGGAAGTGCCCATGCCGAACAGCCCTTCCTTCCGGTCCGACGGGCGGGCCGGACGGCCGTCCTGGGTGATGATCGCCTGGCACCACGACGGTTCGCCGAAGAGCTGCCACAGGAAATCGAAGAAGTGGGGATAGAGATCGATGAGCCACTGGTCTCCCCCGTGTTCTCCGCCGAAACCGTACATGCGGGCCCAGCGTGGTTCTCCGATCCCGCCCTCCCGGATCATTGGGATGGCCTGGCGCTGGATTTCCGGTCGTCCCCGCCAGGGGTGGCCCATGATCAGCAGGACGCCGGCCCGGTCGCAGGCCTCCACCATGGCGTCCACCTCGGCCGGGGTGCGCGCCAGGGGCTTCTCCGCGTACACGTGGACCCCCTGCTCGGCGGCGGCCAGCACCATGGCGAGATGGTTGCTCATCTCGTGAGTGGCCAGGACGACGATGTCCAACTCCTCCTGCGCCAGCATATCCGTGTACCGGGCGTATCCGTTCTTCGCGCCGGTACGTTCCAGCGCGTCCTGCCTGCCCTCCTCGGCCGGGTCAGCCAGGGCGGCGATCTCGGCGCCCTCCACGCCCACGAAGGCCTGATCCAGGGAATGTCCGTAGTCTCCGCAACCGGTGTGCCCGATGATGCCGATTTTCAATGCCGTGCTCCTTTTCGTTCAGACCGGACAGCCCGGATCGCCGGGATCGCCGGGATCGCCGGGAAATGGGAAGTATTCGCGATCAGACGACCACCATGCGTTCCGCCTGGATGATAAATACCTGCGCGCCGCCCACCATGGTCGTTACCGCCTCGCCCAGTCCGAGGGCGTCGAGGTGGGTGCCGATCTGCGCGACGTCAATGGCTTCCTCCCGTGCGTGGCAGTGGTTCTGGATGAGTTCGAGCACGGGAGGCACGCGCTCGTCGTCCACCCCGATCAACAGGGTGACGTTGCCGGCGCGCAGGAATCCGCCCGTGCTGCCGATTTCGGTGAAACGGAAATCGTTGTCGATCAGTGCATCGGTAAGATGCCGGATGTCCCTTTTGTTGACGATCGCGATGAGGAGTTTCATGGCGCGCCTCCTGGTCCCTGTGTCCGCTTCAGGCCGTAACCGATTCAATGGCCTCTCCGGCTACGTTAACCATCCGGTCCAACTCTTCGGCAGTGACGACGAAGGGGGGAGCGAAGTTGACGCTGTCTCCACGGCAACGGGTGTAGACACCGTTTTCGAGCATCTTCTTCACGATGCGTCCGCCGATCTTCAACGCGGGGTCGTAGGGTTTGCGGGATGCTGGGTCTTCCACCACCTCCACGGCGGCCATCAGCCCGATGCCGCGGAGGTCGCCCACGTGCGGCAGCGTCCGCAGCGTCCGCAGGCCCTCCATCAGCCTTTCCCCCATGATCCTGCTTCGCTCGATGAGGCCTTCGTGCTCCAGCAGATCGAGATTCGCCAGTCCGACGGCGCAGCAGGTCGGGTGCCCGGAGTAGGTGAAGGAGTGGTTCCATTTCCGGTCCGCGGGGGCGTTCTGGATGCAGTCGTGTATCTCGTCCGAAACGATAATGCCCCCGAGCGGCACGTACCCGCTCGTGACGCCCTTGGCGAAAGTGATGATGTCCGGTTCGACGTTCCAGTAGGACACGCCGAACCAGTGGCCGATGCGCCCGAACCCGGTGATCACTTCGTCGGCGATCAGGAGCACGTCGTACTTCGTGCAGATCTCCCGGACCCGCGGCCAGTAGTCGTCCGGCGGCACGATGACGCCCGCCGCGCCCTGCACGGGTTCTCCGATGAAGGCGGCTACGTTGTCGGGACCCTCCCGCAGGATCGCGTCCTCGAGTGCTCCGGCACTCGCCTCGCCGCATCCCACCCCGGGATCCTCCGGCCTGTAGTGATAGGGATAGGGTGCGTCGATATGGACGTATCCGGGCAGGCTGGATCCGAAGTCCTCCCAGTAGGCCTCCAGGCCGGTGGCGTTCATGGCGCCGATGGTCACGCCGTGGTAGGCATGTCTCCTGGATATGATCCCGGTCTTGTCCGGGCGGCCGGCCCGTTGCCAGAAATACCGCGCCGTCTTGATCGCGCTGTCGTTGGAAACGGCGCCTCCGGATGTGAAAAAGGTATGGTTCAGCGTGCCCGGCGCCCGTTCCTTCAGGCGGCTGGCCAGGCGTATGGCCGGGATATTCGTCGCCCCCGCGTAGCAGGAAAAGAACCCCAGTTCCTCGATCTGGTCCGCGGCGGCCGCCGCCAGCTCGCCCCGTCCGTGGCCCACGTTTACGTTCCACAGGCTCGAAAGCCCGTCGATGTAGCGGTTGCCCTCTATGTCGAAGAGCGTGGAGCCCTCGGCGCGCACGCAGATCAGGGGCTCGTCATGATCGTCGCGGTGCTGCAGTGGATGGATCAGGTATGCGTCGTCCCTCAGCAGTTGGTCACGGTCGCCGTAGGTCATCACTTGGTACTTTCTATGGTATGTGCTACGGGAAGTCGGTGAATGGTAAATTGACAGGGTGCCGGGCACCGGTTATGGTATATTATACGGGGCGCAAGGCATACAATCAAGGTGAATGAAAGGCGGATTTCATGACCGGCGGGCACCCCCGTCCCTGGCGGGAAGGATGCGAAGGCGCCGTCTCCCTGACCTTCGACGACGGAATGCCGTCCCAACTCGACCGGGCCCTCCCGATACTGGCCGAAAACGGTCTTCACGGCACGTTCTACGTCAACCCCAGGGATCCGGACTGGCGCGGCCTCCTCGCGCCGTGGAAGGCCGTGGCGGGCGCCGGACACGAGGTGGGCAACCATACGGTCAACCATCCCTGTTCCTGCGCGTTCAAGGAGACCCGCACAGACTGCCTGGAGACGATGACCCTCGACGACATGGAGTGGGAGATCGGCGAGGGCCGGCGGCGCATCGCCGAAGCCATCCCGGGACAGTCGGATTTCACCTTCTGCTATCCCTGCTACCATGCCCACGTGGGCGAGGGGCCGGGCCGCCGGAGCTACGTTCCGGTCGTGGCCCGCCACCATATGGCCGGCCGGGGCAAGGGAGACTTCGCCAATCACCCCCTGACCGCCGACCTGCACCACCTCTACTCCTTCCCCGTGGAGCGCCAGGCCCAGTCCGGGATGATCGGTCTGGTGGAGGAGGCCATGAACCGGGGACAGTGGGCCGTTTTGACTTTTCATGGGATCTCGGAAGGGCATCTGTCCGTGACGGAGGCCGATTTCAGCGGGCTGTGCGCCTATCTCCGGGCACATCGTGACCGCATCTGGACCGCTCCCGTCGTCGCCGTCGCCCGGGCGGTACGTGACTGGCGGTCCGTCGCCGAAGGTCCCGGGGTCGGCGCCGGGAACGAATCGTGACCTCCCGTCCGAAGGCATCCGGTGCCGCCGATAGCCGCCCCCTACCGGTTCTCCTGGGGCCCACCGGCGTCGGGAAGACCGCCGTGGGGATTGAGCTGGCCCGGCGCTTCGGTGCGGAGATCATCTCGGCGGATTCCCGCCAGACCTACCGGTACATGGATATCGGTACGGCCACACCCACCTCGGATGAGCGGGCCGCAGCCACCCATCACCTCATCGACGTGGTCGATCCGGACGTGCGGTTCAGCGCCGGCGAATACGGCCGCCTGGCCCGGGAAGCGTTCCATGAGCTTGCAGCCAGGGATGTGCCGGCCCTCGTAGTCGGCGGCGCGGGGTTGTACATCAAGGCGCTTGACGGCGGACTGTTCGACGCGCCGGAGATCCCGCCGGCGGTCAGGCGACGCCTGGCGAACGAATATCGATCGGCGTCCACCGCCGCGCTCCATGGACGGCTGGGCGCAATCGATCCGGCTTCGGCCGCGCGTATCCATGCGAACGACCGGCAACGTATCGAAAGGGCGCTGGAGGTCCACGACGCGACGGGCGCGACCCTGACTTCCTGGTTCGAAAAACCCGATCAATCCCGATCCCGGTCCCGCGGAACGCGTCTCATCGGGTTGCGTCGAGACCGCGCCGCACTCTATGGGCGTATCGACGCCAGGGTTGAGAAAATGATCGAATCCGGCCTCGAAGCGGAGGTTCGCGCCTTGTTGGACCGGGGGTATGGTCCCGAAGCCCACGCCATGTCGACGTTCGGTTACGCGGAAATGCTGCGGTATATTCGGGGCGAGCTGGAATTGAAAGATGCGGTTTCGGTCATTCAGCAGCGGTCCAGGCAGTATGCAAAGCGCCAGTTGACCTGGTTCAGGCAGACCAGGGGTATCGAATGGGTCACCGTGGAGGAAGGGGAAGAGCCGGCCGACACCTGCGAGAAGATCATCCGGTCCTTCCCGGATCTTCTATTTTAGAAACAGCAGCTTGCGCGTTACTTCGGAACGCTCCGCTGCCCCCCCGGTCGTCATCCGGCACAGATAGACCCCGCTGGCCACCCTTCTTCCCCCATCGTCTTTGCCGTCCCACGTGGTGGTGAACGTGCCCTCGGCATGGATGCCGTCCACCAACGTGCGGACTTTCCGGCCCATCACATTGTACAGGGTGAGCTGAACCTCCCCCGGCAGCCCGACTTCATACCGTACGGTGGCGGGACCGCTGCCCAGGTAGAAGGGGTTCGGGTACGTCGTGAGGGACGCGGCGATCGGCCGCCCAGTCTCGTCATCGCCCGTAAGACCGGGATCGTAGGCCGCCGTGTAAGCGTATTCGAAACCGTCGCCGGTGCGATCGAGAGACGCCACCACGAGCATGACGGTCTCGTACCGCGTCCAGTCGGGTACCTCGATGGATACGCCTCCCCTGGTCGCGGGGACCGTCATCACCGTGTCGACGTCGCCGCTGGCCGCCACGGAAACGCCCCACTCCCCGGTTATACCCGAGAAATCGATGCGCAACCCGCCGGGAAGCGAGGGATCCGGGATAAAACGTATGTAGTTCGCGGCGAGGTGGTCCGGGTACTGGTGGGCGGGGATCTGGGGACCGTCAAAAAAGTATGTGCCCGATGCGCCCTGGGGATCGTTCTCGTGCAGACCATGCCGGCCACTCAGCTCGACCAGGGGCCAGGCGGCGCCTTCTTCATGGAACCGGTCCGCGTTGGCGCGGTCCCCGGTGAAGACGTTCCACGTAGTGAATTCCTGGAAGGCGGATTTCAGATCGCTGCCGACACTGCGCAGTCCCTCGTCGATGGCATCCAGCGCCCGGCTCGTTCCGGCCCGTTCCCAGATGTTGCGGATCAGGTCCCTGTCATGCCGCTTTTCAAGGTACAGCGGCCAGAGCACGCCCGCGTATTCATGTTCTCCGTTCGAGGTATCAAGCGAGACCCATGGTTCCGTCAGGAAGCCGCTGAACGTAGGCAGGTAGGTCAGGTAATCGTCGACCTCGTCATAGACCTGCTCCTCCATCCACACGGCACTCTGTTCCAGCCAGAAAGCCTCCTCCCCCGCGTCGTAGCCGAACTGCACGGCGTGGAAGTACTCGTGGGCGACGGTGATCCGCAGCAGGTCCAGCGCCTTCTCCACCGTCCTCCGGGACTCGGCGTAATCGTTGTCCACGACGATGTACGAAGGAAGGGACGCGCCGGTCGTGACCGCTTCCGGGCGGGTGTAGCCGCTGAACTGACTCGGGAGATCGGTAATATAGACGTCGTATAGCCCGTCCCCGCCATCGTCCGCATCCATCGCCACGTATCGATCGTGATGATCGTAGTCCACGGGCGGCGGACGGTAACCCAGTTCTTCCACGATGACGCGGCGGGATTCGTCCAGGAATACCGCGCAGTGCCGGACATATTCGGGAACGTTGCCGTCGGCAGCGTCTTCCAGTTCCGGCCAGCCCGCACCGGGCCGGTCGTCCGTCGTGGTGACGTACCAGATCTTGAAGTGGCCGTCGGGACTGACGAAGAATTCGGGCTCGGCGGTATAGGTATGTCCGAGGTTGTTTGTGCGGTCCCCTTCGCCGGGTACGGTGGGCCGGCCCGGACCGACCTGTTCGGGCCGGTGGACCCGGGCGGCGAGTCCGCCATCCGGGGGCTGGACGAAGGGATGGAGGTGCAGCGTGCCGCAAAGCGGCCTGGAAGGTTCCTGGGCTGAAACGCCGATGTGGGTGACCGCGCCGGCGAGACAGGCCAGGAAAAGACGCTTGAAGAAAGCTATCGTCCCGGTGATCAGCTTCCCGCTGCCTCCTCGCGCAGGTGTTTAGGTGGAATGGGGAAGCGCTCCGCGTAGTGGGACAGGTCCTTGCCCGCGATCAGGTCTTCCAGGATATCGTCGTGCTGGTCCCAGTGCTGATCGTTGGGATGGACGTCCAGCTTGATGCGCCCCTCGCTGTCGATCAGGTAGGTGACGGGAATCCCGTAGCGCTGGTTGGTCTTGGCGCGGAACTGGCGTTCCCAGTAGCCGCGGAAATCGAAAAGGGAGGTCGGGCTGTTCATATAATACGCGATGACGTCCTCGTTCCGCGCCGCAATCCCGGCCATTTTATCCGGATCGTTCTTTTCCGATTCGTCGGAAGGACGAACCAGCCTGGACGCCTGAAGTCCTTGCTTGAAGGTTTCCAGTCCGGGGCCGAATCCTTCCTCGAATTCCGCGGGATCGAGCGGTTGCTCATCCTTGTAGAATTTGTTCACGCCGACGAACAGGAAGTCGATCTGTCCCTCGTACTTTTTCGCGATGTTCATCAGGGGTTCCGCATCCCTGATGCAGGGCGGGCACCACCATGCCCAGAAGTTCACGAACAGGGGCCGGCCCCTGAAGTCCTCCAGGGTTACTTTCGTGCCATCCATGGTATACACTTCGAAGTTCGGCGCCGTATGGCCGATCTCGGTGCCGATCGTCTCGGTGCTGACGACCGTGGCTTCCTCCTCGACGGACGTACCACTGCATGCGATTCCGATCATTCCTGCAAGCAGGCCCGAAATCAGGAGCGTTCGTTTCATTTCTTTCCACATGCGCCGCATACATCGCCTCACTTTGGGATAAAGTAAGCGGAAGGCAGTCTAGAATGCTGAAATGTCGATGGTTCCCCACTAACTTCGGTATGTTTACCGGAATTGTCAACAACTATTTTGGGTACTGCGAACGGTGCGGCGAACGGTGCCGCGAACGGTGCCGCGAACGGTGTCACGAACAGTGTCACGTATGGTCACAGGCCGCCGAGAGCCTTTTCGAATTTCTTGACGGCCGCGGGTATGTCCGGTTGTGAAAGCACCGCCGAGATCGCGGCGACGCCGTAGGCACCCGCTTCCAGGCACGCCCTCGTGCGGCCGGGGGTCACGCCGCCCAGGGCGAACACCGGAATCGCCACAGAGCCGGAGGCTTCCGCGAGTGCCCTGAGCCCCTGCGGCGGACCGTATCCGGCCTTGGACGGCGTATCGTATACCGGTCCGAACGTGACGAAGTCGGCCCCTTCCACTTCCGCTGCGCACGCGCTATCCGTGCCGTGGGTCGATCTGCCGATCAGGGTGCCGGGGGGGAGTGCTTTGCGGGCCTCGCGGACTGGCACGCCGGATTCCGGCAGGTGAACGCCCTGCGCCCCGCAGGCCGCGGCGACTTCCAGGTTGCCATTGACCATCAGTACGGGCTGAAGCGATCCGAGTTCCGCCTGCACCTCCCTGGTCAACGCCAGCAGGTCCCGGGTCGTCAGGTCCTTCTCCCTGATCTGAACCGCGCGGACGCCCGCGCGGCAGGCCTGGCCCAACGCCGAGGCGAGCGATCGTCCGGCGCAGCCGGTCCGATCGCCGATCAGATAGAACCTGAAGTCAACCATGGAGGCTATCAGGAGGACGAATGGATCACACCGATCAGCGGACTGGAAGCGGACGCGTAGGCCTTCATGGGAATCCGCCCCGCTTCGAAGGCGAGTCTACCGGCCTCGACCGCCTTGCGCATGGCGACGGCCATCTTTACCGGGTCCTCCGCGCCGGCCACGCCGGTATTCATCAGAATGCCGTCGCAGCCGAGTTCCATGGCGACGGACGCGTCGGAGGCGGTCCCGACCCCCGCGTCGACGATGACCGGAACCTGGCTGTTCTCGACGATAATGGCGATGTTGTGCGGGTTGCGGATACCCAGGCCGGAACCGATGGGTGCGGCGAGGGGCATGACCGCGACGCATCCCGCCTCTTCGAGTTTCTTGCAGACGATGGGGTCGTCGATGGTATAGGGCATGACGTTGAATCCCCGGTCGACCAGGGTGCGCGCGGCTTCCAACGTGGCTTCATTATCGGGGAACAGGGTCTTCTCGTCCCCGATGACTTCAAGTTTTACCGTATCGGTCCCCAGCGCTTCCCGCGCCAGTTCGCAGGTCAGCACGGCGTCGCTCGCGGTATAGCAGCCGGCCGTGTTGGGCAGCAGTTCGTAACGATCGCGGTCGATGTAGTCGAGCAGCGACTGCCCGGAGGGATCGTTGAGATCGATCCGACGGATGGCCACCGTAACCATGCCCGTATCGCTCGCCTCGAAGGATTCCCGCATCAGTTCGAAATTCGCGTATTTCCCCGTGCCGAGTATCAGCCGGGAATCTAATGTCAAACCGCCGATTTTCAGGGCGCACATGTTGGTCTGCTCCTTTGCCTGTACGGTCCAGGGTCTTCGTACGTAACAGATTCAGGTTACATTGCCAGTCTTAAAACTTAGAATCGCGAAGAGATTCCACGCTGGGCGGAAACGTCGGTCACCCGCCCGCAACCGCCCGAATCACCTCGACCACGTCACCGTCGGCAAGTATGGCCGTGCCGTGTTCTTTCCTGGGGACGACCGATCCATTGAGGGCTACGGCGGTCCCTTCGGAAGGCACGCCGAGTTCCTTCAGCAGGTCGGCGATGCTCGTTGCTCCGGGCAGTTTCCGGGTCGTCCCGTTAACGGTCACGTTCATCGTTCGTCTCTCCGGCACGAGCGGGGTAAAACCGGTCGGGCAGAAAGGGCCGCATGATGGAAGGTACCCGGTCGTGCAGGATGGCCTCGGCGAGCAGGTCTCCGGTCAGCGGCGCCAGCAGTATGCCGTTCCGGCCATGGCCCGAGGCCGCGAACAGGCCGGGCGTCCCCGTGGCCCCGAGCACGGGCCATCCGTCCCGCGCCACCGGCCGCAGTCCCGACCAGGTGGAATCCAGGGTCCAGGTCTTCAGGCCGGGAGCCAGTTCCAGGGCGTCCCGGAACAGCTGCATGACGCCGCCCAGCGTGACCTCGTCCCGAAATCCCGCTTCCTCCACGGTGGCGCCGACGATCAACCGCCCATCCGAACGGGGAACCAGGTACACGCCGCTGGTATAGATCGTATGATGGAACGGCGGCGCGGCGCCTGCCCGCAGCGCGAGGATCTGCCCGCGCACCGGCCGGACGGGGATTCTCCAGGCGGGTGCAATGCCGTCCAGATAGCGCGCCCGGCAACCCATGGCGTTCACTACCGTCCGTGTTTCCCACGTGCCTTCGGTTGTATCGACTCCGGCTACACGGTCGCCTTCCAGCAGGATCTTCCGCACGGTAACGCCTTCACGGATGACGCCGCCGCCTTTCAGGACCGATTGCGCGAGGGCCGTAACGACGTCCCGGTTTTCGACCTGGTGGTCGTCCGGGTAGCGCAGCGCCATGCGGATTTCGTTCGTCAGATTCGGCTCGAGGCGTCGCGCCTCGCGTACGGTGAGCCGCTCTACGGGTACGCCGTCCCGGCAATGCCGTTCATACCGCGTCTCCAGCCGCGCCTGACCCCGGTCGCTCAAAGCCGGATAGACCATCCCCGTCGAATTGTAATCGATCGGGCATCCGGTTTCTTCCCGGAGCTTTTCGATGAAACCGGCGTAACGTTCCAGTCCGGTCCTGCACAGGTCGAAATAGGGATCGGGTTCATCGAATTCGCAGTGGGGCGCCAGCATGCCCGCGGCGGCCCAGGACGCCCCGCGACCGGTTCGGTTCTTTTCCAATACCGTGACGGTGCAGCCGGAGAGACACAGCCGTCTCGCCACGGCCAGACCGATGATCCCGCCGCCGATGACCACTATGTCCGATTGCTGAGCCACGGAACTCCGCCACTCCCTCACCGGCAAAGAAAAAGCCGCTTCTCGGCGAAACGGCTTCGTTCAGCCGTTTCCCTACGCTGGTATAACCCAGGTCAGGTTCGAAGGGTCGTGATTCTCAGGCTCTCGAGGAGCCGCCCCTAACGGTAACAGGAAGTGTATGGAAAGCGGCAGGCCGTGTCAACGGATTCTTGCGGTCAGCCTGGTCCGCCGGTCAGACCATCCCGAGGTACCTCCGGTAAAACCACTCCGCCGCGAGCAGGCAGACCAGCAACGCCAGCACACCGGGATGGTTCCACAGCGAGACGGTGCTGGACTCCTGCACGGTGATCTCGTCCAGCTCGATATCGTCGGCCATGCGATCGATGTCCGAAGGCAGGTAGAAACCTCCGCCTGTCATATCCGCCAGCCGGACCAGCATTTCACGGTTCATGCGTGTTCGCTCGTATTCGGCGCCGGCTTCACCCACGACGAATCCTCCCCGGTCGGTCCCGATCGGTACGCCGCTCAGCGCGGCGGACGCTTCGAAAGAGTACGCGCCCGTGGGCAGAAACTGAAGGCGTCCGGCGTACCGGCCGAACCCCTGGTCCGTCGAAGTAAGGTTTATTCGTATCGCACCCGATTCGTCCTGTGCCGGGCGAATGGCCACAGTAAGATCGGCCCCTTCAACCGGCCGGTAGTTTTCATCGTAGACCTGACCGTCAAAGCGGATTGTCTCACCGCCTTGGTACTGGACCTTGTCCGAAACGACGCGTATCCTGCGACTGCCCTCGCGCACGGTAATCCATCTTACGGCGTTGTTCCAGAACCTTTCGTACGCCGCGTTGGTCCCGCCGCTGCCCCACATCATCAGGTCCCAGCGCCACAGGCCCTGGGCGGCGATGCCGAGTACCCGGCCCTGCCCGTAACGATGCTCGGCGATGACCGGTGTGCGCTCGTCCTCGGTCCGCCATGTCGGGTGCCTGGCGAGTACCGTCGCACCGGGTTTCGCGCGCCCGACCTGGTTCATGCCGGGCAGCGGCGGCAGTTCCAGCCAGCGCTGTTCCGATTCGGCCGGGTCATCATCCAGACGGGTGATCGGATGCGTGCGGCCGTCTGCCGTCAAGTCCGGTACGAAGGACGCTTCGGACAGGCCCCTGGCCGAAGCGGCGATATCGAAGGGCATCATATCACCGACGGGCGTTCCGGCGTATCCACCCATTTCAAAGCTGCGCGGACCGCCTAAGGCGATCAATCCGCCGCCCCTTTCCTCGACGAAGGCTACCATGAAGGGCGCCCACGGCCGGATGCGTTCATAGTCCACGCTGCCCAGGATGACGAGGTCATAGGAGAACCAGTCCGCCCGCGTAGCCGGGATGGGTTCGGGAAAGGTCCGTCCGTCGGGCCGGACAAGGATGCCGGTTACTTCCAGATTGGCGTCCTTGTCCATCGAGCGCTTCAGGAAGCCCATGTCGGCACGGGGAGCGCCTTCGATATACAGCACCCGCAATCCGGATTTCAGCACCTTGATCGCGAATTCCCGGCGGTTGTTCCACGCGGTGATCTCGCCATCCAGTTCGGGCACTTCCACCTGGTACCGGTGAACGCCTTCGGTCTCGGGGACGACGTGGAAAACGACGGTCCGTTCCTCTTCCCGGTCATCCAGCGTGATTTCCTCGCTTCGCAGGATGCGGCCTTCTTCCCGCAGGATGACGGGTACGCGCACGCTGCCGTACCCCCGGCCGCGCACGCCGACTTCGACGGGAACGTTGCTCCCGGTGTAAACCACTTCGTTCACCGTCAAATGGGAAACGCCGATATCCCGGACGCCCAGCGTGTCGCCGATGCCCACCGTATACACGGGCATATCGAGATCCTCGGCGACCCTGAGCGGATCGCGCCCGGCGGTGAAATTCCCGTCGGTGACCAGGACGGCGGCGGCGAAACGGCCGGCGCCGGAACCGCCTTCGAGAAAGGCCATGGCGCCGCCGATGTCGGTACCCGCGCCGTCTGTGGACAGGGTATCGATTACTCCTTCAGGCAGAGGCGAAAGGCCTTCCGCGAACCGGTAACGTTGGACACGGTGACGGGTTTCAAGGGCATGCAACGCGTCACCGGAAAGGACCGAAGCCAGGACATCGTTCCGCCTGCCCAGCCGGTCCGTCAGACCCATGCTCGCCGAGGTGTCGACGAGTACGGCCAGGCGGGGTGACTCGATCCTTTCCAGCACCATTCTCGAGACCGGATCGCTTAGGACCGCAAGTGCCACGGCGGCGGCCGCGATCCGCAGGCCGATGAGACCCCAGGCGGCGGCCGGTGACAGCAGGCTGAACAGCCGCCGGGAAAGCCCGTAGATCAGGAATCCCACGAGGATGAAGGCAATGAGGATCCAGATCAGGGAAGCCGTTTGGATGTCCACGGGCATACGGGCGTTCCGGTGTTAACGGTCGGTTACGTTCACTTTCCCAGGGCGCCGTCCAGCCTGGCCTGGGCGATCAGGTAGTCGTACTGGGCGCCGGCCAGGTCGGATTTCGCCCGGACCAGGGCTTCCTGTGCCGTGAACACCTCCAGCAGCGTGCCGGAACCTACCCGGTACCGTTCCTCCGCCAGCCGGAGACTCTCTTCAGAGGCCACGATGTTGTCATTACTGAGCGTGATGACTTCCCGGGCTGTTTCCAGGTCGAGCAAGGCGTTCCGGATGGTCAGCGAGGTCGTCCTGCGCGTCTGGCGCAGCGTTTCCTCCGCGATCAACTGCTGCGCCTGCGCCCTCGAGATATCAGCGTAGGTCTGCGTGCCATTCAGGAGCGGCAGGCTCAGATTCACGCCGAAAGACAGGTTCCAGTTCTTGTCATAGGTGCCGTACACGTCCTGAAACCGGACGCCGGTCCGGCTGTAGCCTATGTTGCCGGATACCGTGGGCCAGAGCAATCCCCTGGCCATCTTGGTCCCAAGCATCGCGGAACGAATGCGTCCCTCGTCCCGCTGGATGGCGGGATTGGTGAGGTTGGCCATCCGAAGCGCGTCCTGCAGGGACATGAGCGCTGCCGTATCGAGCGACCCGCTTGCCAATGGATCTACGATCTCGAAGGCTTCGTTTGACCCGATGCCCATGACGTTGGCCAGTCCGGCCTGGGCCTGCAATACGTCCTTCTCTCGGTTATGCAAAGTAATCCGCGCCGCGCCAAGTGCCGCCGTGGTCTGAAGCACCTCCACGCGGGCCACTGAACCGATCTCGTACATGCTCTGGGTCCGGCGCAGTTGTTCCTCGTTCAGGCGGACGTTTTCTTCTTGCACTTCCTTGAGCCTCAGGGCCCGCAGCAGGCCATAATAACCGGTCTTCACATCCACGACGACCTGGTTCTCGGTACTGGTCTGGGCGAATGCCTCGGTTTCGGTTTCCTGTCTCGCCTGCCGGATCGTGTTCCAGTTCCGGCCGCCATTGTAGAGGTTCATATTCAGGAATACGCCATTCCGGTAGTTTGTACGGGTACTTCCCGGTGCTTCCCGGAGCACAACGCCTTCGACGATAATGTCCCTATCGCCCGAAGTCGTCCGGTTGGCGCCCATGATGGTGGCGTTCAACGTGGGCATGACGCCCGAGTAGGAACTGAAGACGGCCGCCTCCTGAACCTCCACCTGTTTCCGGGCGATCTCGATCTGGGGATTGTTCTGCATTGCGATCTGAATACACTGCTCCAGCGTGTACGGACCGGCCGCGGCCGCGGCGGATCCGGAGACCTGCCCGAGCGCTGCTTCTCCCCGGGTAAACAGGCCGGCCGTGATCAGGACGGCCCAGCCGATGGCATGTCGCGTCTTCATTGAATAGCTCCTTGTTACGGTGATCGACGATGTACTCTATGAGGTTCCCTATAAATGTATTAGACGGAATTCCATGCGAAATCCCGCGCAACAGATCGGTTTATCTGTTAGACCACAGATAGCGTGGAAGGTTTCCGGGTAACTGAGAAGCAGAGGAAGGGCAAAAACCCGTCACATGCGGCGACGCCAGAGTATCCACAGGCCGACCGCGAGGAGTCCCGCGCCCGCACCGATCCACGAGGTGTAGCCCGCAGGAACGGGGGATGCGGCGACCGCCGGATTGATCGTGCAGAGCGAAGTGAGCAGCTCGACGGATTCGCTTACGGCCACGTCGCCGATCAGGGTGAAGAGCTTTCCGTCGTAGTGGCGTCGCAGTATGGAATAGGGGCCTCGCTCCCAGACACGCACGTCGCCATGCAATTCGGGCGTGCCCCTGGGAGACCGGTGCGACGTTTCAGAGGAAGCGATCCGCTGGAAGAGCGAGATGCGCGAGAGGCCGTCGCTGTACATGAAATGCACGAGCGGTTGGCCGTGGTGCTGCATGACGCGGCGTTGCTGCAGGATGAACCCCGGTGGAACGTAGACCGGGGCGTTCAACTTGAAATCCGCCTCTTTCTGGACTTCGCTGATGGACCCGCAGGCAATGACCTGGTTGATTTCGACGGACTTGCCCGTCCATTCCTCGGTATCGAAGATGTCCGGTGAAATCCGCGGGTCCTGCTCGAATTCCGTCAGGAAGACTTCTTCGACCAGCACGCCCGCCTCGTTGCGTTCTTCCGTGCGCATCACGAGGCCGGTCTCCTCGTCGATCCAGGCCGTCATGGTCATCCTGCCGGGATGGCGGGGCCTGAAGGCCAGGACGGCCACCGGACGGTCGAGAAGCCGATCGGCGCCGGCGATCTCGAGTTCGTAGTTGGTCTGGAGCAGGTCGAGACTGCTGAACTCCAGGTTCATGTCGAGCACGTTCGAGTTCGACTGGCGGCGATGTGAATAGAAGAGCGAATCCCCCGAGGTCGTGCGCCGGTATATGTCATGGTCAACGCGGATGATGGTCTCGCGTATCCGGCCTTCGGCATCCGGGATGTCGATGCGGTCCCGGTCAGGACGCTGATGGGTTATGATCTGGACGTAACGGGCGGTGTCCCCGTCCGCGCTGAACCGCTGTTTCGTCAGGGAGGCGCGATAGCTCACCTGGGCCGGGGCTTCCATGATCTTCTGATAGGTGATGTCCGGATCGACGCCGCGGGCCGGCGCGATCATCGCGATACACGCCGTCGTGACGAAACAAAGGAATACAGGCCGTAACCGCATCTCGTACCACCTATTCCTTGTAGTTGACCATGACGGAGCCCAGGGTACCGCTGGTAAACACGCTCTGGTCCTCGATCAGGGCGTGTTCCTGCAGGATGAAGAACATATCGTCGTCCGAAAGCGTACGCTGGACGGACGGCGGCTCGACCGGCTGGATCGACTGCCAGATAAGCCCCCCGGCCACCAGCAACAGCACGGCCGCCGCTGCGATGAACCGGCCGGGCTGCTCGCGAGCCGGCGCGTCCTTTCCCTTCATGCCCGGCACCATATAGGCGTGCGTCGTGCGCTCGAGCACCGCGGTCTGGACTTCCGCAACCGCAACAGGCGCGGGTTTCTCCGCGCGGCAGCAGCGCAACATGCCGCGGACGGACTGCAATCCGCGCAATTCCCGCGCGCAATCGGGGCAGGTCTCGATATGGCGCGCAATCTCGGCGACTTCCTCGTTGTCGCACATGCGCTCCAGGTACCGTGTGAGTCGCTTCTTTATCTGGTTGCAGTTCATGGCGCGTTCCTAAAGATCAAGGTATCCGGCCAGGCGCTTGGACAACACGCGCTTCAATTTGAGCCGTCCGTGATGCAGCCGGGACATCACAGTACCTTCGGGACACTGGAGGATTTCCGCGATCTGCCTGTGGGAAAGGCCTTCCAGGTCGAACAGCACGACGACCGTCCTGTGCCGCTCCGACAGGGTATCCAGCGCGGCCATGATCGACCGCTTCAATTCATCGCTTTCCAGGACCTCGTGCGGGTTCTTCTCGGAAGAGGCCAGGTTGGAAACCAGAAACTGTTGACCGGCGCCTCCGTTCCGCGAGCCGTAATCCGTAAAGGAGAACATGCGGCGACGGGCTTCCCGCTTGCGGAAGTTGATGCACTTGTTGATCAATATGCGGTATAGCCAGGTCGAAAACCTGTACTGCGTGTTGAACCGCTCCCGCGTCCTGAATACTTCGAGGAACGCGTCCTGGACGAGGTCGCGCGCGTCATCGTGACTCGCGAGCATCTGGTACGCCACGGAATAGGCCTTCTCGCTGTAGCGCCTCGTCATTTCGTCGAAGGCCGGGCCGTCACCCGCTTTGGCCCGTTCCATCAACCTGCGTTCTTCCTCGCGCCGGTCTTCGCCTGCGCCCTGCGCAGCCGGTTTTTTCCGTCCCTCGACCGAATGCACGTTGTTGACGGTGTTCATCCGGTTACAGACCCTCCTGAGCCTTCTCTTTCCTGCCCATTTGTTAAACCCGTATACATTTTTTGATTCGTTATCTTCAACAATTCAGCCGGACCGAAGCCCGTCCGTGGTAACGAAAATCAGGCCAGGCCGATTTCGTTGGATTTTCGGTACATCTCGAGCGCCTTGTCGGCCTGTTTGATTTTGTCGTAGATCGTGCCGAGATACCGGTACGCCTGCTCGTTGCGCGGGTCGTGGCGTAGCAGGGCTTCGAAGTGATCGATCGCTTCCGTGTGCTTCTCCACGTGACAGTAAGCCTTGCCCAGCTGGAGGTGTACCTCGGCTTTCGTCCGGTCCACGTCCAGCGCGCGGGAAAGCACCCTGATCGCGGCGTCGTACGTACCGATGGTGATGTAGAGCACACCGAGCAGGTAGCAGGCCCGGTAGGAATATGGGTCGTATTCCAGTACGAGAAGCAGGTCGGTCCTGGCATCCTCGTACTGTCCCATCTCCACGTACAGTTCCGCCCGGTCGACCAGCGTGTCCAGGTGGCCGGGATCGTTTCCCAGTGCGCGGTTGTAGTGCTCGAGGGCGGTTTCCTGGGCGCCGAGGCGGAAGAACATCCTGCCCAGGCTGCCCGTCGCGGTGGCGTGTCTCGGTTGCCTTTCGAGTATACGCAGGTACTGCTGGATCGCCTGTTCGATTTTGCCTTTGTTCGCGAGGACTTCAGCCCGGGTCATCATGGCCGAGATATCGTCGGACCGCTCTCTGGGCGTCTCATCGGCTTGTTGCGCCGTGCTGGCGGCCACCGGTCCGGCCTGCTCCCCGGAAACGGGAGACTGTTGCGCGACGATGTCCTTTAACGTATCGAATGGCAGGAAGTGGGGGATGTTGCGGTCGTTCAGGCGCAATTCCACGTTGGTATTCAGGTCCCGGGCCGTCCTTGCTTTTCTTACCCTCACGTTAAAAGCGCCGAAACGGTGCAGATTCACCCGTTCATCCCGGTGCATCGCCTCGGTAACCTCCGACAGCAACCCGTTCAGCACCACTCTTACCTTGTGCCTGGATACCTGCAGACTGGATGCCACTTCTTTTACAAGCGATTCTCTGTTCATGATGCTCCGATTACGCCGGGGCAATGCCGCGAACGCTTCCGATGTGCGGGTTCCCGAAGTACCCTTTCCCGAAGTACCCGTATCCGCGGATTGCCGGCCGCCAAACGACTACATTTGACGGCGTGGTTACACGGTGATTACCAGTGTGGTTACACGGTGACCGGGCGCGCGAGCGCTTGCCTGTATCGGTTGGCTGTGAGGTGAATCTGTCGTGACTCCGAAAATCGTCCGATACTGGCCGTATGTCAAGCAAGAATGAACGTCACGCGCACATTTCGGCGCTGGACGGATCCCGGCAGAACGCCGGCTGGTCGAGGGACGGACGCCGTTCGCCGCCGGTCGGACGCCAGGCACGGACCCCGGCGGAACGCCGGCTGGTCGAGGGACGGACGCCGTTCGCCGCTGGTCGGACGCCAGGCACGCAGCGTTGTTACGGCGAGGCGCGCTCGTCGGATGCGGACACGTAGGACCGGTACAGGTCTTCGATTTCTCCTGTGCCGGCCGCCTCGTCGAGCACCAGGAATCCGTAACGGAGATGAAGGCGGTCTGATGCGGGGATCGTAAGGTCTTCTTCCATGAGCGGCCCGGTGCCCAGGAGATTGCGCCGGGTAAACCAGTGCACCGGGTGGCGCAGGTTCCGCGGATGGTCCATCATCGCCACCAGGCCACCCTGTGCGCCCTCGGCGGCGACCCATCGGTCCCGCGTTCTCATGATGGCTTCGTGGCCGATGAGGCCGCTGCCGCTGGTATGATGCGCATCGGCAAACGGGGCCCCCATGCGCAGGATCAGCCCACTGTAACGGGCGGCGCGCGATGCACCCAGGATGACTTCTCCCCCGACGGGAGTGATCACCGAGTCGATGAGCCAGAGATAACCGCTGGCCGCTGCGGTCTCCAGGAAATCGAACCGGCGCACCTCCCTGATCACCGGGCGGTCGTTGCGGTCCAGCCAGGTGAGATGCTCACCAATGGCGACGCCGCCGGACCCGGGGTCGGATCCGGTCCCGGTGTCGGATACCTCCGTGAATCCATCGTGGCGCTGCACGCCGTGGCTGCCGGGAACGGGAACGTACTTGCCCTGCTCCGGCAGGTACCAGGAACCGCCCCAGAAATTCGTGTCGTTTACGTGTACCCAGCCGAAATACAACCCCGTGTGCCAGGTGTGGTCTTCGGGACGGTACTCACTGATCAGACTGCCGGAAGGGGTGTAAATCGGATGAAAACAGGGTTTGGGCGATTCGCCCTTCGGCAACGGGTCGGTCTCGGCGTTATACCGACCGAGTAGTTGACGGCCGCTCCGGCCCCCGTAGACCTCGAAGCCCTTCCCTTCGTTGACTTCGAGCCGGAGATGGCTTAGGTTTCTCTTGAATGCGTCCCGGGGCATGGCTGGTCCGGTTGCGTGGTCTATTCAAATCGACGAACCTGGTGCAGGTCCGATCGGCAACTATGAAGTGCTACGCGGTACTGTTTTCCCTGCTGTTGATCCCCGCCTCGGCGCAAGCCGCCACGATTAGCGGATTCGTCACGGACCGCAGCAGCGGCGAGTACCTGCTCGCCGCCAACGTGTTCCTGAGCGGCACGTCCCTCGGCGCCCTGAGCAACGATAACGGCTTCTACGCAATTACCGGGATTCCCGAAGGTTCCTACGAACTCGTCGTGTCTTTCATCGGGTACGAGACGTACCGGGACACACTGAGTATCGGTCCCGAAGACTATCTCCAGCGGGACGTGGAACTCGTACCGACCCTGATAATCGGCGACGAAACCGTCGTAGAGGCGGAAAGGTACCGGGACGAACGGCTGGCACAACCCGGGTTCGTCGCCCTCCAGGCCGCGGTATTGAAAGAGCTGCCCGCCATCGGGGAAACCGATCTGTTGCGCAGCCTGCAGCTCCTCCCGGGCATCCAGGCCTCCTCGGACATCAGCAGCGGCCTGTACATACGGGGAGGCGGCCCCGACCAGACCCAGATCCTGCTCGACCAGATCCCCCTTTACAATCCCTCGCACGCCTTTGGGTTTTTCTCCATCTTCAACCCGGAAGCCATAAAGGACATGCGCCTGCACAAGAGCGCCTATCCCGCCAGTTACGGCGGCAACCTCGGCGCGGTCCTCGACGTGACCAACCGCGACGGCAACCGAAACAAACTCGGCGGTTCGGGCGGGATCAGCCTCATCTCGATGCGTACCATGATCGAAGGCCCGCTGGCGAGTGGCTCGTTCATGGTCTCGGGGCGGCGTACGTACCTGGAACCGGTACTGGCCTATATCCGGTCGCGCGTGGAGGACATCCCGGGATACTATTTCTATGATGTCAACGCGAAAATCAACCAGAATCTGTCCTACACCGACAATCTGGTCCTGAGCGGTTACTTCGGCCGGGACGATCTCAACCTCGAAACCAGCGAGAACGATCTCTTCAACGTTCGCTGGGGCAACTCGGCAGTCACGGGCAAATGGACGCACCTGTTCTCGCCGACGCTCTTCGGCAATTTCATGGTATCGGGCAGTGACTACACGAGCCGGCTTTCGGCGAATTTCGACGGCACGGAGATTCTGTTCAGGAACAGCATTCGAGACATCAGCGTCAAGGGCGACCTGGACTATGTAGCCGATGGTGCACACGCGCTTAAGGGAGGTTTCCGCGCAACGGCATACCGGTTCAGTTTCATCAGAAGCTTCAACCAGGATGACCAGCTTGACCTCAGGCTGAAACCCTATGTGATCTCCGTATATGCCCAGGATCAGTGGCAGGCGCGGGCTTCCACCTCGGTACGCCTCGGGCTGCGCGCGAACTATTACAGCGAACGCGAAACGCTCGACCTGGAACCTCGCCTGTCCATCAGTCACCGGCTGACGGAAGGATTGCGCCTGAAAGCCGGCGGCGGGCGGTACCATCAGTATCTGCAGTTGATCACGACGGAAGGCTTCAGCGGCGGTGATTTCTGGGTGCCGCTCGACGGGAGCGTGTCCCCCGGACAGGCGTGGCACTTTGTTGTCGGCGCGAGCTGGGATCCGGCGCCGAGTTACCGGCTCTCGCTTGAGTCCTACTATCAGCGTCTGGGAAACCTGGTGGTCGTGGACAACACGCGGGCGGTGGGGGGCGACGAAACCCGGTCGGAGGACGTATTCATTACCGGTGGAAAAGGCTATGCCACGGGTGTGGAGGCGTTCGTGGAGCGCATGTCGGGCCGGTTGACCGGATGGATCGGCTACACGCTCGGGTGGACGCGGAGGCAGTTCCCGGAAGTGAACCAGGGGAAATGGTATCCTCCCAAATACGACCGCCGCCACGATCTCGTGGTCTCGGCCAACTACCGGGCCGGCCGCTGGACCTTCGGCGGCAACGTGATCTTCGCGACCGGACAGGCTTTCACGCCCGCTTCCGCCCGGTACGAATTGCGGGAAACGGCGCGGACCGGCATACGGGAGGACTACTTCCTGCCCGCGGACCGAAACACCTCGCGGCTGCTGCCATACCACAGAATGGACCTGAGCGTCAAGCAGGACTTCCGCCTGTTCGACCGGGACTTTCAGTGGTATCTGCAGGTGTTCAACGCGTACAACCATCGCAACGAGTGGTTTGTCCAGTACGATACGGAAGACGAAGAGGTCACTACCGCGGAAGTCGTGAAGATGCTGCCCATCGTGCCTACCATCGGGCTGAACTACAACTTCTGACCATGAAGAAAACGACCATGCTGCCCCGCTGCATTGCGCCCGTTCTGACGGCCGCCCTGCTCGCCGGTCTCGCTGCCCATCCGGGTTGTTCGGGTGAACGGGATCCGGCGACGCTCTTCGGTCCGTCCGAGCGCGAGACCATCGTCGTGGACGCCGTGCTGTATGTCGATCGCATGCTGCCGGAGATCATCGTCACCCGGACCCGCACGGCGGATGCGGTGTCTACCGGGGACGCCACCTCGGTGAATGATGCCGAGGTCACCGTTATACAAGGACTTGCGGAGTACAGGTACGCGAGTGTCGGTCATCTGGGCCGCTACCTCCCGCCGCCCGGCGCGCCGAGGGTACTTCCCAATACCGAGTACCGGCTACACGTGCGGGCGCTGGGAGAGGAAGTCCGCGGGGTCACGAGCACACCGGCCCCCCTGGTCATCGATGAGATCGCCGTCCTCGAAGAGCCATCCATGGAGGTGATCCGCCTTCTGGATCCCGATTCCGCCGAAGGGAACAGGATCGCCTATCAGGAGGGGCTGATCGAGGTCCGTTTCGATCCGCTCGACGTGGAAGCCTACCAGGTGATCGTCCTGGAACCCGGTTCCGAGGACGGGGGTTCTCCTCCCCTTGAAGCACGGGACGGCCGGCTGTTGCTGCCCTGGTTCGCCATCGGCTCCTCCGGAGATCACAAAGTGGAAGTGTACGCGCTGGACCGGAACCTGTTCGATTTCCTCAGAAGCGTGGAGGCCTCCGGACAGAACGCCTTCGGCTTCGGCAGCCTCGCGGGCGATACCTTCGAAAGACCGGTTTTCAATCTCGACGGCGGGATCGGCGTGTTCGGTTCGGCCTCCCTGGATTCCTTCGGTTTCTACGTCATTCCGGAGAGTTGAAGCGGCCCGGCTTCCTTGCGGTCTCGCGCCGGCCCGCCGGTCCGCCGAGACCCGGTGTGGTCCAGCCCGACCAGATGCATTGGCGGTCCGTTGCTTTGACAAATCCCTCCCCGCCGCCTATCTTCCATTGCCCGATCCTTTCGTTTAACAGGTCTATCCAAAGAACTGCGCGGTTTCATGTCTGCTCGAACGCCCAACAACATCCCCGCCAACGGATTTTCCCTCCCTTTTACCATCCTGGCGATCCATCCGGATGACCTGTCCTCGCCACGGGACGCGACCTACACGGCGGCACTCCTTGGGCACGAAGAAAAAGCGGAGATACGCACCGGCCAGGATATGGAAGCGATCGGGGGTCTGGCTGCAATGCAGACCTCCGGAATCCTGTTCGCCGCCTATGGACCGGAAGACCATCTGACCGAGGGTCTCTGGCGGATCGCGGCCGGCATCGACGCCGTTGTGCTGGACGTGTGCCTGCTCGCCCGGATCCTGCTGCCCGGACTGGGGGATTACGAACGCGCGACGGTCGAACGGTACGTCGACCCGAAAACGGCGCGGACCGGGGACGGGGCCGCGAAACCCGCAGAGACGGGAGATGTGGCCGCCGGTCCCGCGGCGACCGAGACCGGGGCAGGAGGCACGACCCCAGCGGATTCTGGGACCGATGACGCGCTGAAGACGGCGTTGCTGTGCCGGGCGCTGCTGGGTTTGCTGGCGTCCCAGGATCCCGATACCATGGAAACGATGATCCTTCTTGCGGAGGGCACCGGAACGGGGCTGGAGCGCCTGCTTGCCCGGATGACGGTCCAGGCGGCCCGGACGGTCCAGACGGCCCGGACGGCCGGCCTCGGTGGTAACGGGTCCCGTAAGGACATTCCGTCCACATCGGGGGAAAGTCCGTCGATCGCCCATACCGCACTCGGCCCGCCCACGATCGGCGACGGCTCGTGCGACGCGGCCGAAGCGGACGGAGATCTCGATCCGATGGATAAGGAGGAGTTGGCCAGCCTGTTTGAGACCGGCGGACTGTTCGAGAGCAGCATGGAGGGTTACGAGCAGCGGCCGCAGCAGGTATCCATGGTCCGCAGCGTCACCGGCGCGTTCAACGAAGGCGAGGTGTTGCTGGTGGAAGCGGGTACGGGCACGGGGAAATCGCTTTCCTACCTGACGCCGGCACTGATCTGGGCGGTGCGGAACGATCAGCGGGTCATCGTATCCACCAACACGAGGAACCTGCAGGAACAGCTGTTCTACAAGGATCTGCCCTTCCTGCTGGAGAATCTGGGGCTGCCCTTCCGCGCCACCCTCCTCAAGGGCCGGTCCAACTACCTGTGCCTGGACCGGTGGCGGCAGGTCACCCGGCGCCCCGCGGACCATCTGACCGCGGAAGAACGGGAGGCAGCGATCCCCCTGGCCGTGTGGGCGCGGGAAACGCAGACCGGGGACATTTCGGAGCACGCGGGTTTCAACCGGGGCGCCGGAGCCGGCCTGTGGGATAAAATCAACGGCGAGGGGACCGCCTGTCCCCGTTGCGTGCTCAAGGAGGAATGTTTTGTCAACCGTGTCCGAAAAGCGGCCATGGCTTCCCACGTGGTGATCATTAACCACGCCCTGCTCTTCGCCGATCTCCAGTCCGACCATGCCGTGCTGTCCCGGTACAGCCATCTCATCATCGACGAGGCCCACAACCTGGAGCGCGCCGCCGTGCAGCACCTGACCCTGGAAGTCGGAGGCTGGCGCATGCGCCGCGTACTGGGCAGAATGCACGCGCCCGAATGGGGCGGCACCGGTGTGCTGGCGGGGCTGGACCGACTGGCAAAAAAAGCGGCGAAGAACCTGGAATGGAAGTCTGCGCTTACGGCAGGCACCCGCATGACCATCGACCGGGTCACGGAGGTGAACCGCCGGATAGAGGACTTCTTCCGCATCGCCAGCGACGAGGCGTTCGGCCAATCGGACGATGGATCGGCCCGTCGGACCAAACTGAGGTACCGCGCCGAAGACGAGTATGCCAGTATCCTGAGGTCATCCGCGCTGGTGCTCATCGAGGGTCTTTCCGTCCTGCGCGAGTCCCTCGGCATGCTCCACGCGACGCTGGACCAGGTACACGATTCGTGGCTGGACGACAGGGAATCACGGGGGAACGCCATTGTGGCCGCCATGGACTTCTGCACGGAAATGGAAGAGGCCCTTTTCGTGCTGACGGAGGCGAACGAGGAAGAACGGGTCTACTGGGTCGAAGCCACCAGGTCCCAACCTTTGTCCTGTGTCCTGATCGCCGCTCCGCTCCGGGTGGCAGACCGGCTGCACGACGATCTTTTCCGCCCATTGCGAACGGCCGTGCTCACGTCGGCCACGCTGACGGTCGGGGATCGATTCGACTACCAGATCGAGCGGCTGGGGCTCGACCGGATCGACCCACGGCGGCTCCAGGTGCAGGGCATCGGTTCGCCCTTCGATTACGCGGACCAGGTGCTGGTCTGCGTGCCTGCCGCCTTTCCGACGCCCCGATCCGATGCTTTTCAAGACTCGGTCAGCCGGCTCATCCTGGACCTGGTCGTTTCCACTATGCGGAGCACCCTGGTCCTGTTCACCTCGTACACCCAGTTGAACCGGACCTACCAGGACATCGAACCGGACCTGGCGGAACACGGCGTGGCCGTGCTGGCGCAGGGCACGTCCGGACCGCGCTCGGCGCTGCTGGATCGTTTCCGCAGGTCCGATACCGCCGTATTGCTGGGCACCGACAGCTTCTGGGAAGGGGTCGATGTGCCGGGAAAGGCGCTGGAGATGGTCATTCTGGTCAAGTTGCCCTTCGCGGTGCCGACTGAACCGCTGGTCCAGGCACAGGTGGAACGCCTGGAAGACGCGGGGCGCAACAGTTTTTTCGAATTTCAGGTGCCGGAGGCGGTCATCAAGTTCAGGCAGGGCTTCGGCCGGCTCATCCGTTCCACCCGGGACTACGGCGTCGTCACGATACTGGACCAGCGTGTCGTCGGTACGGCGTACGGACGCCTGTTCCTTGAATCCCTGCCGGCGGGATCGGAGATCTATCCCGACGCGGACGGCCTGGTAGAGGGGGTGACCTACTGGTTCCGCGCGAGAGATAAACGCCGGGTCGATCGCGGTTCATTGACCACGTAGAATGTATGGTGTACGCAGGTTGCAGGATTTACTCAGGATGTACGGTATGAGTCAGAAAACATTATCGTCCCTGTCCGCGATCGGGTCCGTGATCGTATTCGGCAGGATGATCAAGCTCTCCCACAGCGTTTTTGCGCTGCCCTTCGCAATGGCCGGCGCTGCCCTGGCCGCCCGGAGTCATGGGATCGATGGGCAGCAACTGGTGTGGATCGTCATCGCCATGGTGTCCGCCCGGAGCGCGGCCATGGGATTCAACCGGCTCGCCGACCGTGTGATGGACGGGAAGAACCCCCGCACGTGGGACCGGGCGTTGCCGAAGGGACGGATCGCGCCCCGCACCGTCGCCCTGATCGTGGGCGCGTGCTGCGCGCTGTTCGTCTTTTCCGCCTACCAGCTCAACGAACTGTGCCTCAAGCTGTCGCCGCTCGCCCTGCTGGTGATCCTGTCGTACTCCTATTTCAAGCGGTTCACCTGGGCCACCCACCTGGTCCTGGGCCTCGCCCTCGGCATCGCGCCGATGGGGGCGTGGATCGCCGTGACCGGCATCTTCGATCCCGCGATGCTCTGGCTATCGGCGGCCGTGTTGACCTGGGTGGCGGGCTTTGATATAATATACGCCTGCCAGGACTACGAATTCGACGTCACGCAGGGCGTCCACTCGATTCCCCGCCGCTTCGGGATCCGGTCGGCTCTGGTGGCGGCCCGCCTGCTCCACGCGGCCACGGCCGTGTTCCTGGTGGCCGTCTACCAGGTTTACGATCTGCACGCGCTTTATCTGTGCGGCACCGTACTGGCAACCGGGATGCTGTTTTACGAACACACGCTCGTCAAGCCGGACGACCTTTCGAAGATCGATGTCGCATTCTTCAACACGAATGGCCTGGTCAGTGTCGTCTTTTTCGTGTTCCTGCTGGGCGATATCCTGTGGCCGATATGAGTACCGCAGACGAAAAGTCCCGGCACATCCGGCGCATGTTCGATCGCATCGGGCACCGGTACGACCTGCTCAACCGCCTGCTGAGCGGATACGGCGATGTCCGGTGGCGCAAGGCCGCGGTCCGCGCGTTGAACTCGTCCGCGGACGACCTGCTGCTCGACGCGGGCATCGGCACGGGTGACTTGGCGCTGGAAGCGCTGAAGGGCCGGCGGAAGCCGCGGTTGATCATCGGGGTGGACGCGGCGATGGGGATGATGCGGATCGGCCGTAAGAAGTCGGAGAACGCCGCCGGGCGGGCCATCCGGTACGTCGGGGGAAGCGCCGAAGCCCTGCCCCTCCGGTCCGGAGTCTTCGACGGCGCGATGGTGGCATTCGGCGTGCGCAACTTCACCGACCGCGCCGCGGGTCTGCGGTGCATCCGGCGCGTGTTGAAGCCCGGAGGCAGGCTGGTAGTGCTGGAGCTTTCCGTGCCCCGGTATCCGGTGATTCGCCAGCTGTACCGGCTCTATGCCATGCATGCCATACCCTGGATCGGCGGCGTGATCTCGGGAGACGCGGACGCTTACCGGTACCTGCAGGTCTCGGTGGAAGCGTTTCCAGAGCGTGAGCGCTTCCGGAAGCTCATGGAGGACGCGGGTTTCGTGGACACGGGCTGGCGTGACCTTACGCTGGGGGTGGCCACGGTCTACTGGGGGGACAAGCGGTCATGAAACATGTTATCGTCGCCGTCACCGGCGCCAGCGGCGGCCTGTACGCGCTCCGGCTCCTGCGGGCGCTGCTGGCCGGCGGCCACCGGGTGAGCGTCGTGCTTTCCGGCTTCGGCCGGTACGTACTCCGGGAAGAAACCGGCCTGGGAACGGGTGGCGACCTGCAGGACGGGCTGGCCGGCCTCTACGGCGACCAGGTGAGGAAGGGCACGCTCACGGAATTCAAGATCGGGGACCTGGCGGCGTCGATCGCAAGCGGGTCGGTGCGCACCGACGGAATGGTCGTCATACCGTGCTCCATGAAGACGCTGTCCGCCATCGCCCACGGCACCTCTTCCTCCCTGATCGAGCGGGCCGCGGACGTCACGCTCAAGGAGGCCAGGCCCCTCGTGCTGGTACCCCGGGAAACGCCCCTGAACGTCATCCACCTGCGCAACCTGCTCGCCGCAGCGGAGGCGGGCGCCCGCATCGTGCCGGCCATGCCGGCGTTTTACCAGAAGCCTTCCAGTTTCGACGATCTGGCCGACTTCATAGCAGGACGGGTGCTAAACCTGCTCGGTATCGAACAGAGCCTCTTTACCCCCTGGGACGCGCCATCCGGCGAAGGGGAGTCCGCGGAATGAAAGACCGGGATATTCACCAGGCGATCTCCATCCTTGAAGACGAGACTTCCAGGTGGACCGAAACGGCGTTGACGCTGGTGGCGGAGCAGACCCGGCGCGATCCGTTCCGCATACTGATCGGCACCGTGCTCAGCCTCCGGACGAAGGACGAGACGACCGCGGCGGCCTGCGAGCGGCTCTTCGGGCTGGCCGACACGCCCGCGGCCATGCGGGCCCTGCCCGAGGAGACCGTGGACCGCGCCATCTATCCCGTGGGGTTCCATGCCACGAAGGCGCGCAACATCCTGCAGATCTGCCGGATCCTCGTGGAGGAATACGGGGGCACCGTGCCGGACGACATCGACACGCTGGTCACACTGCCCGGCGTGGGCCGGAAGACCGCGAACCTCGTGGTCACGATCGGTTACGGCAAGCCCGGCATCTGTGTCGACACCCACGTGCACCGCATCTCCAATCGCTGGGGGTATATCGACACCCGGAATCCGGACCAGTCGGAATGGGCTTTGAGAGATAAGTTGCCTTCCGAATACTGGATCCGGTATAATGACCTGCTCGTCATGTACGGCCAGAACCTGTGCAAGCCCGTTTCGCCCTTCTGCAGCCGCTGCCGCCTGTCGCCGTACTGCGAGCGGGTCGGCGTGGACAAACACAGGTGACGGTGCAATCCGTGTATCCGGTTTCGCGTATCCGGTTTAATGGAGGAGAGGCATCAATGGAAGCATCACTGAATACGCCCAGGGGGCTCGGCCGCACGCCTCATGTCATCGCGGCGTTGTCCGTACCCGTGAGCGAAGCGGGAGAAATCGACTTCGACGTCTTCGCCCGGGACCTGGAAAGAACCGCGGAGTACGGGATAGAACCCGCGGTGCTCATGGACACCTACCAGATCAACTATTGCACGCTGGATGATCAGGTCAGGGGGCTGGAGACGACACGGGAAGTCATGAACGGGCGGGCGTTTACGGCGGGCGTGTACGTGGAGGACGAAATCCGGGGAGACGGAATCGAGGACATCATCCGTGCGTACCAGGCCAAGATAGAACAGCTGGAGAATCGTTACGGCGCGAGTCCGATCGTATTTCAGACCGAGCGTTTGAAAGACGCGGATGCCGCCACCGTGGTCCGCGTCTACGAGGGGCTGGCCGAAGCCTCCCGCGGCGGCCTGAAGGCGTTCGAACTAAGCCCGGTCTTTGCGCCGAACGGCTGGATGTTTCCGGATGACGCCCTGATCGAGATCCTGGCCGGGGACAAGTGGGCGGGTGCGAAACATTCGTCCCTGGATCCGTCCATGGAATGGGTGTTGCTTCGGAAGGTCCATCGCATCGGAAAGATGCTGTACACGGGGAACGACTACGATTTCGCCTCCATGATCTTCAACGGAAGCGACGCGCTGCTGGGCATCGCGACCTTCATGCCCGACAAGTTCCGGGAACTCGCGGATGCCTTGCGGGACGGCGATCTTGCGCGTTACCACGACCTGGGAAACCGGATGGAATTCCTGGGACGGGTCGCCTTCCAGCCGCCCGTGCCGGCCTACAAGCACAGCGCGGCCATGGTGAAGAAGATGCGCGGCTGGTACCCCACGGACTACGTGCTGCCCGACAATCCCCTCAGGCGGGACGAAGCGCACCGGGAAGCGCTAAGGGTAGCCCTCGAAAATTTGAATATCCCCTGCGCCTGAGTGGCTAAAGCAGCCATTACCGCCGGGTGTACCGCTGAGCGGCAGCTACCGCCGGGTGTACCGCGCCAGGAGACTCGAGATCTCCCGGGTCAATTCGCTCGTCTTGTCGTCGTTGTGCGATAGCGTGCTTTCAAGGGCGTCCGCCAGGGCGGCGATCTCATCGCAAAAGGCCTTGTGTTCGCGGGCATGTCTTGAGAGCGCGGCGCGCAGGTCGGCGAGAATCTCCGCCACCCTCACATCGGTTTCTCCGGGATCTGCCGCGGCTTCCGCAGGCTGCGTGGCTTCACCATCCACCAGGTCTTCCGCCGCATTCACAAGGTCTTCCGTTGCCGCCGACTCTTCCGTTGCCGCCGACGTTTCCGCTGCCGTCGACTCTTCCGCGACCTGCGCGTCTTCCGGCGTTTCAACCAGGCCTTCAACCGTTTCCTCGTGATCCGTGACCGCCAGTTCGTCCACTGGCTGCGCGTATTCCTTCGGGTCGTCCGCGTGCCGCGCGCCTTCCGCCGCTACCGCCGGCTCGTCCACGGACTGCGTGGCTTCCGCGGACTGCGCGTCTTTCGCCGTTTCCGCAACTTCGACCCCGCGTCCGTTCGTTTCTTCCATGCCCCGTCCGGGCGCCTCTTCCATGTTGTCTTCAGGCACCGATCCGTCTGCGGCGGCCACCTCATCCGGATCGTTTACGGCTTGCGTATCGAACGCAGACTCCGGTGACGGCTCGATATCTTTGGACGCCCGGCCGTACTGACGGCGCAGTGTACCGTTAGAATCAGGATTCACCGTCGCCGGTTGGTCGATCGGCGGATGCATGAACAGGTCGATGGATTCCCTGGACACGAAGTACCTGCCGTCCTCCATGTAGTACTCAAGCTTGCCGTCTTCGCACATCTGTGTCACCCGGTCGGGCAACGTCTTCATCATATCCGCAGTTTCCGTCAAGGTCATCCACTGCGTTTCCGGCATCTTCTCCTCCCGCGCTTGTTTTTTCCTGCCCGCTGGCTCGCGTTCCGGGCCGTGTTTGAGTACGGATCGTCCGTTGTTACCTAGAATGCCTCTCCGGCTACCTGCCTGCCGTCAATTCGCAACTGTAATCTAACGCTCAACAGTGCTTTGGCAAACACTTCCACGCGGTGTTCGTCAGCGCCGATCCGCAGATTCGTGGTCAATATGCGCGTTTTCCGCAGCGACACGCGGCGGATGCTGCGATCCCTGCAGACTCCGTCAACGAAAAGCCGGGCGTCCTGGGTCCAGGTACTGAACGCCCGAATCTCATGCCCTTTGAATTCAGTCCTGCATTCGACGCCTTCCGGGTTCGCCATATTTGATCAACTCCGTGTGAAGTGCGCCGAACCATTCATCACGCATTGACCGCAGACCTTGTTGCGGCAGGTCTCCAGGTCAATCTGCAACAGGCCTTGTTGGAGAACGGCCCGGTCGATGGAGGCCTTTTTTTCAGGCGTATCGATGAAAAGCAGGTTCGACATGGCCTGAATCACGCTGTTGTTGGCCTGCCGGCCGTAACCGGTGTACATTTCCCGAACAAGGTTCATCCGGTCCGGCTGGCTGTCCCGGTCTGCCAGGGCGTAGATGAATGGAAGAACCACGTCGACCATCATGCCCCGATGGCGGTCGCGGCCGATCAGCGCCTTGCGGGCCGTGCGCGAGGTCTCTCCAAACACCGTATGCTTCAACCAGTAGTCGCCGGGCAGTGGCCGGGTCATCGCCTCGAGCTTCCGCGCGATCTGCCGCAGCAAGGCGACGGATCCCCGGTCGGCGCCGGCGGTCATCGGGCCGGCGATCAGCGTGTCCAGGCCGTCCCGCAGGCCCGACGCGATAAAGTAACTCATGGCGGCAAGCCGGACCGTGGGGAAGTTAAAGGGTCTCAGCCGGAAAAACAACCAGTCATGTTCCCGCATGGGACGGGCGGGAATGGACGGGCGGAAGGCTTCCCAGCTCGTTTCAATTTCCCTGACGTACGGGTCGTCCGGGATTTCGCCGCCGTATGAGAGCCGCTGTGAGGGCAGCAGCCCGGCTGCCCCGAAAAGCAAGGCCTGCAGATCGATGATGCGATGGCCGCCCCCCGTGCCGATCAGGGCTCGGATCGTCGCCAGGGGCAGGCGCCGGGCGAGTGCCTGGCAGGCATCGGTATTTTTCGTGTAACCCGCGGCCCGCATGGCGTACTCATAAAGTGTCTGTTCCGCCGAAACCTGTTCCATCCTCTGGGACATTTCCGCCGCCTTCTTCCGAAACCGGTCTGAACCTTTCCGGTCCAGCAATGCGTGAACGCGCTCGACCGACAGCCGCTTCATCAGGCTCTGGCAGGGGTAGCTGGCGGGAGCGGTAACCTCCGTTTTACGCCGGTATTCCTTACGTATCCGTTCCAGGCCGTGCCTGAGGTGCTCGGACAGCACCAGCGTGGGGACGTACTGCCCGTTCTGCTTCCTGACGGCCTGAAGCTTCTCGTCGTGCCACAGGACAACGTGCAGCATGACATTGTTGTAAAGCGGGTCATCCGTATGGCCGTGCCGCCGCCAGTCGGCGGGTCGAATATGAATTTCCACGTCACCCCTGAGACGTTTCCCGGGACCGAAGGACAGGACCGCCTGGAGGAAATCGGGGCCGCTGTCGGAGTTCAGTGTGCCGGGATGATAGACCCTGAGCGTCCGGCCGTCGGTAAGCCGGAGCCTTCCAGTCCGCCCGGTCCGCCCGGTCCGCTCGGTCCGCTCGGTCCGCCCCGTCCGCGGCAGGCCTTTCTGCCACAGATGCCAGATGAGCGCTTCCGCAATATCCGAATCGGCGATTTGAAGCATATTACCTGATGAGGAGTGTACCCTGATGCCAGTTCTCTAATCCAATAGTCGGAAGAAGATCATCATTCTCGCATGTGCAGTCCGAAGGCCATGCGCGGTCCTTCGGTCGTCCGGGACATCAGACAAATGACACTGGTTTTTTCTGGCGATGGGGTTATAATCCGGTTAAATCCAGAAGGCGCTTTACTAACATCCGAATTTCACGAGTCCGGTGATCGCGTGACCGCAGCCTATTCCATCCTGCAGATCATCAGCGTTCTGGTCTTCACCTTGCTGTTCGGGCTGTCGGCCATGTTGCTGTCCCCATTCAATCCTTCGGGCCGCCTGGTACACTGGTTCGCCCGATGGTGGGCGCGCACCCTGTTGTGGGTGGGCCGGGTGCCGGTCCGCCTCGAAGGGCTGGACAATTTACCTGGAGGGCAGCCGTGCGTGCTGGTTTCCAATCATGCGAGCGCGGCGGACATACCCATCCTGTTCGGATCGCTGCCCATACAGTTCAGAATCATCGCCAAGGATTCCCTGTTCCACATTCCGGTCCTGGGATGGTGCATGCGGCTGGCCGGCTACATCAGCATCAACCGAACTAACCCGAAAAAAGCCATGCGGAGTCTCAAGAAGGCGGCCCGGCAGATCAGGGAAGGGTTTCCCGCGGTGGTCTTCCCGGAAGGCACGAGAACACGGACCGGCGAACTGCAGCCGTTCAAGGCCGGTGCCTTCATGCTGGCCATAGAATCCGGCGTGCCGGTAGTGCCCGTGGGGATTTCCGGCAGCTACGACATCCTCGTGCGCGGCAGTATGAAAATCCGGCCTGACGCGCAGGTCTCCGTGCGCATCGGCAGGCCCATCGCCACCGAAGGCTATACGACGAAGGACCGGCGCGGGTTGGCCGAACAGGCCCGTGAAGCCGTCGAGGAATGCCTGCGGCGGGAAGGCCGGTAGGGATGGCACGCCCGGCGGGTTCGGTTTTCAAAGCAGGTAACGCGGTCCTGTTCGATCTCGATGATACCCTGGTCGACCGCGATCGGGCTCGAGACCGGTTCTTTTCGTTTCTGCTGCACACGTACTTCCCGGACCTTAAGCCGGAAGGAACCGCCTGGTCCGAGCGCATGGACACGCTGCGCGGCCTCGATCAGTCTGGCCGGGGCAGCAAAGCCGCGATCCACGACTATCTTTTCGGTGGGCGCCCGGTCCGCCCGGTCCGCCCGGTCCGCCCGGTCCGCCCGGTCCGCCCGGTCCGCCCGGTCCGCCCAATCATGTCGGTTTCGGCCTTTGTCGAGCTCATGCGCAGCCGGCTCGCAAGCTACACCTCCTGGTCGGACGGCGCCGAGTCGTTGTTGAGATGCCTTCAGACCAGGAAGCATCCCATGGCCTTGGTCACCAATGGTTTGAAATCCCAGCGTGACAAAATCGAAGCCCTGGATGCGTCGCGGTATTTCGAAGCGGTGCTCATTTCCGGCGAAGTGGGCATCGCCAAGCCGGATCCCCGCATTTTCCGGCAGGCACTGTCCCGGCTGAACGCCGAGCCCGGTCGGTCCGTCTTCGTGGGGGACAGCATAGAACACGACATAGCCGGCGCCAGGAACGCCGGGATGATGACGGTTTACGTCAGGAGGGGAAAGGCGGAAGATGCCGATGGCGCCCTATGTGACCTGGTCGTTTCCGATCTAGGGGAGTTATCGGAATTAGTCATCGGTCTTGGCGCCTGAAATTAAATCACCTTACAAGGAGCTTATTCAAAAGGAGTGTATTTGTAATGAGACGATCTCACCTGACCTGGACACTGGCCCTATGCATCGCCCTCCTCGTGCCCGGTTGCGCAGAAGAAGCTCCGCCCGCCGACGAGGCGGCGACCACGCCGGACGCGGGCGCGACGGCCGAGGACACGGGCGCGACAGCCGAGGACACGGGCGCGACATCCGTCAACGCGGAAGATGGATTGCTGTCGGATCACATGGCCGCCGAAGCCATGCTGACGGCGCACTTCGTGGCGGCCGCGGTAAAGGCGGGCATGACCACGGAGGAGATAAACGGCGCGCTGGCCTCGGTCGCCGCAGGGTCCGCCATCAGTGAATTCTGGGTAAGCGACGAGGCCGGCCAGGTGGTGTATACGAATGTCCCCGGCGTGGAATTCGCCTTCCCCACCGACCCGGACGACGAATCCCAGGCGGCGCCGTTCGCAGCCCTGCTGACCGGTGGTCAGTCGGTCGTCGACCAGGATTTCATGCCCCGCGAACTGGACGGCATGGTCTTCAAGTACGTAGGCGCGGCCGGGGTGGACCAGGCGCGCATCGTGCAGGTGGGCGTGGCGGCGCCTTAGGATTCGGCGGCACCGTAGGACTACGCCGCACCCTGATATCCAGGGCGGGATCCCTCCGGTTGCCCTATGGTCGCCCGGGCAGTCGGGGGCAGGTTTTAATCGGATCGATCGGAGCCATCGATGTTCACCGTAACGGCTAGCGTCCACTACGAGATCACGCCGCCGTGGGCGATCCTCGAACGCAAGCTCATCGATACAATAGATGAAGCGGTCCATCCCTACATCGAGAAGTACACCCGCCCGGATGGGTCGTTGATCTGGGCGGACACCTGGTCCGGAAGCCGGGACGGGATGGATGATTTCTACGAAGCCTTCACCAATTTCGCCCAGTGCTACAGCCTGGGTGGCGACGACCATCTACTGGAGGCGGCGGACCGGCACTGGGACGCCATCACCCGGCAGCTGACCGGCTTCGGGCGGATCTACCGGGAGTTTGAACGGGGATACGACCAGTTTCACCAGAGCGAAAGCTATATCTATTTCTACCATCTCTGCCTCGCCGATCCCACCAATCCCAAACTGCACGACCGCGCCCGGCGTTTCGCCGGCTTCTACCTGAACGAATTCCCCGACGCACTGAACTACGATCCGGTGCATCGCATCATCCGGGCGCCCCACAACGGCAGCGGCGGACCCGCCTGGGGGATGAGCGAGGACGACAGCCGGCTGACGTACAATCCCGGTCCCGGCATGCGGGTCTACGGCCTGCCGCTGAGCGACGTCCCGGGGATCACGCACGTGGACGACCTCCAGGACCCCGCGAAGGCGCGGGCCATGGGCAGGGCCATGGCCGAGCGGTTCCGCGAGGGCGACGTGGGGAACAACCTGAGCGTCAACGGTCTCATTATGAACGCCTATCTGATGACCGGCGACGACAAGTACCGGGACTGGCTGCTGGAGTATACCGGGGCCTGGATGGACCGGGCCCGGGAAAACGGCGGGCTCATGCCGGACAACGTGGGGCTGGACGGGCGCGTGGGGGCCCTGCACAACGGAAAGTGGTACGGCGGCCTCTACGGCTGGACATGGCCCCATGGGTTCTACAACCTGGGGTTCGCCGCCATCACCGCGGCCAACAACGCCTATATGCTGACCGGTGACGCCGGCTGGTTCGACCTGCCGCGTGGCATGATCGACCGCGTGCTTGAGGCGGGGATCGACGCGGATTTCGACGAAATGGCGTCCCAGATCAGCATACGGGATCACTACATCGGTGTCGACCGCAGCCTCGGTCCCGACCGGCGGACCTTCCTCACGCCGTACCGCTACGGTGACCAGGGCTGGATGGACTACCAGCCCATGCCCGTGACCTATCCACTGAACGTGTGGAATGTCTCGGAAGCCGACGAGGACCGGGCGCGCATGGACTTCCTGCGCGAACGCAGCGGGTATGACTGGTCGGCCGTCGTGCCCTTCCGGGACAAGGGCGACATGCATCACGACGAGCCCTGGCTGCTCTACCTGCGGGGAGAGAATCCGGACTACCCGGAACGGATGCTTGGGGCCGCCCACGCCCTGGTCTGCCATCGCCTGTCACAGATCCGCGCCGACGATTCGGACCTCGAAGCCGGGCCGGGCATTCACCTGTGGCAGCAGGTGCAGCCCGTGACCACCGAGGCCCTCGTGCAACTTACCATGGGGTGTCCCCAGGTCATCTACTACGGCGGCATGCCCAACGCCCGGCTGCGGTACTATGACGCCGACCGCAAACGTCCGGGGCTGCCGGCCGACACGGCCGCCCTCGTCGACCGGATCGAACCGTCCCGCGTCGGCGTGCACCTGGTCAACCTGCATCACACGGAAACGAGAAGGGTCGTGGTGCAGGCCGGCGCCCTGTCCGAGCACGCCTTTCGCAGTGTTTCTTATGATGCGACCGACACGCCGTACCCCGGCGCCACGGGCGCCTACGCGGCGCCGAAGGCCTCGGTGCGCCTCCGGAAGCTTCGTGTCGACGATACGCGCCTGTGCGTGGTGCTGCCGCCGGCCACCCGGATTCACCTGGACCTGGAGATGGCCCGGTACGTCAACCGGCCGCGGTACGAAACCGCCTGAGCGGAATGGACAGGAGTCTTCGATGCATTCGTGTGGTAAAGGCCGCGCGGCTGAATCGGGGAATGCTGAGCGCGGCTGGATCGGCAATCACCCGGTGAATTCGAACATTCGAATGAGGTCCAGCTCACCAGGATCGAGCGGGGTTCCGTCGGGATGCATCATGTCGTGCTGCCAGACCGCCGGAGTGGGATCGCCCTTCTTCGACTCCCAGGCCAGGTAGGTCTGCGTCCTCCCTGCCGTAAGCCCCCAGTTGTACCACCCGATCCGGTTTTCCGCGAACACGGGGAGCATCTCCGCGAAAGTGTTGCCGTGGTGCCGCCGCAGCCACTCGGTGCAGATCACGGGCCGGCCGTGGGCATTGCACCGGGCAAGGCTGGGGCCGATATCCTCGGCCGCCCCGTAGTAGTGGAATGTGATGACATCGGACAGCTCGAAGAGGCGTGCAGAGAGGTCGTCTTCGAAGGCGTTCCAGGTCCATGGTCCCGTGGTTAGCGGCTGCATGGGACTGGCAGAACGCGCCCAGGCGAAGGCGTCCTCGACGAGCGGCTGGCTCCGCAGGTCGTCGTCCGGTTCGTTGTACAGGTCCCACACCAGCACGCGCGGGTCCGATCCGAAGCTTCCGACGATATCCTTCACGTAGCGCTCCAGACCCGGCCAGGCGTCCCGGTCGGCCAGGCGTTCGAACCCCGGACTCGGCACCCACTGGCTGTTGTGCACGCCCGGCACCGGTCCGTCCTGGGGACCCAGGTAGGGGTCGCGTCCCCCGAAGAAGCAATCGCAGAAGAGGATGACCATGGCGCTGACGCCGTGCCGCGCCGCAATAGCCAGAAAACGGTCCATACGCTCCTTCAGGCCCTCGGGGTCGTCTTCCCAGACCAGGTACTGCACGAAGATCCGCACGCTGTTGTAGCCCGCCGCCGCGGCCCAGCCCAGTTCCTGGTCGATGGTCTCCGGGTCGAAAGTGGGCGCCTGCCACATCTCGGTCATGTTCACGGCCGTGCGAGGCAGGTAATTGCAGCCGCGTATGACGCCCGCGTCCCGGTACCATGCGTGGGCTTTTTCAATTGACCATCTGGTCATGGCGTCCTTTATCCTTTGTCCTTTGATCACGAGTCTGCAGACCAGTTCATTCAGGTACGTCGAGCAGGACTATTCAGGTACGTCGAGTTACACCATCAGTCCGGAAGGTCCGCAAGGGCCTCCAGCACGGCCGCGATCCGTCCAAGCGCCAGGGCCCGGTGGCTGATCCGGTTTTTCACCCCTGCGTCCAGTTCGGCGAAGGTCTTTTCGTAACCCGCGGGCACGAACAGCGGATCGTAGCCGAATCCCGCGTCGCCCCGCGGCGCCTGAAGGATCCGGCCCTCGCAGACGCCTTCAGCGGTCCAGGTCCGGCCGTCGGGAACCACGACGGCCACGACGCATCGAAATCGGGCCGTGCGGTCCGCGTCGGAGATCCCGTCCAGGGCGTCGAGCAAGCGCCGGATGTTGTCCTGGTCGGTGGCGTCCGTTCCGGCATACCGTGCCGACCTGACGCCGGGTGCCCCGTCCAGGGCGTCCACCTCCAGGCCCGAATCGTCCGCCAGCGCGGTCCTTCCGGTATACCGCGAGACGGCCCGCGCCTTGATGAGGGCGTTCTCTTCGAAGGTGCGGCCCGTCTCTTCCGGTTCGGGACAGCCGGCGTAAGACGCCGCCGGCACGACCCGCACGCCGGGAAGCAAAGCCTTGATCTCGAAGATCTTACCGGGGTTGCGCGTGGCCAGGACGAGGGTCATGTTCGTGGCTTAGTCCCGGGCCAGCGCCTGTTTCTGAAGGTCGATCAACCGGTTTACGCCCTGTTTGCCGAGGTCTAGCATGGCGGCCAGTTGATCCGTCGAGAAGGGGTGGTGCTCGGCGGTGCCCTGGATTTCCACAAGATCGCCCTCGCCCGTCATGACGAGGTTCATGTCCACGTCCGCCGTGGAGTCCTCGTCGTAGCACAGATCGAGCATGGGCACGCCGCCGATGATGCCCACGCTGATGGCGGCGACCGCGTCCCGGACGGGATCGCGATCGATCAACCCCTGCCGGGAAAGCCAGGACACCGCGTCGCGAAGCGCCACGTAACTGCCCGTGATCGAAGCGGTCCGGGTTCCCCCGTCGGCTTCGATGACGTCGCAGTCGATGAGGATGGACCGTTCACCCAGGCTGTCCAGGTCGAAAACGGCGCGGAGCGACCGTCCGATGAGCCGCTGGATCTCCTGCGTGCGGCCGGAGACGCTGCCGCGCCGGCCGTCGCGGGACACCCGCGTGTTCGTGCTTCGCGGCAGCATGCCGTATTCTGCCGTGACCCAGCCCCTGCCGCTCCCTTTCAGAAAAGGCGGTACGCTCTCGTCCACGCTCGCCGAACAGAGCACGGTCGTGCCGCCCATGGATATCAGCGCGGATCCTTCCGCGTGCCGCAGGTAGTTGCGCCGGATCTCGACAGGACGCAACTGGTCGGTCTCCCGGCCATCGATCCTGGACACAGGCGTCACTGCTTCATCCTTTACTTTTGCGTGAATGCTTTTGTGAGGACGTACGGACGGTACCGCAGCACGGAGACCGCGCTACATGTTCTCTTCCTCTTCCGCGATGAGCGCGAGGGCGTCACGGGGGTCTTCCGTGGCGATCAGCCGTTTTCGAAGGCTGTCGTGCCGAAGCAGGCGGGAAATGTGAGCGAGCGCCCGGATATGTGGACCGGAGACGTTCAGGGGCGACACGAGCAGGAAGAAGAGGTAGACGGGTTGTTCGTCGAGGGACTGGAAATCCACGCCCTCCTTCTTGATCCCGAGCACCCCGACCAGCCGGTCAACGGCCTTGCATTTGCCGTGGGGAATCGCGACCCCCTTCCCGATCCCGGTGCTCATGATCTTCTCGCGTTCCAGGACGGCCTGAAGCACTTCACGGTTGTCGCTGATCCGGCCCGACGCGGTCAGTGCCTCGGCCAGTTCCTCGATCACTTCCTGTTTCTGCGTGGCCTTTAGGTTGACCAGGATAGCCTTTTCATCCAAAAGTTCCGTCAAGCTCATGCCGTGCTCCTGTATCCCGATCCATCCTGAAAACGGAATCGCTACAAAAACCTGTGTGATTCTATGTACACGCCCCGGAATTGTCAATAACGATTTGGACGGCTTCCCGGCCCGTCGTTGAGGCGGACATTAGAAAAGCCGCCTGACCACGTCGTCAGACGGCTTCGTGTTTCCTGGCAGACTTCGGCAAGGCGCCGGTTCAGCCGCCGGCCCGTTCCGCGAAACTATCGGCCGTCATGTTTGCGGACTCGAGCAGCATTTTGAGATCGTGCCATTTCTCGGCCGCGTTCAGTTCATTCAGTTGCACCGTCAGCGAGTCGGCGAATGCCGAGGCTTCCTGGGCGAGTGCACGGGCGGCCTGGCCGCGTCCCTGCTCGATGCTTCCTGAAATCTCCCCCCAGCGTTCCAGGAAAGCCGGCAGGGCTTCATCGACCTCGCGTTTAGTCAACTCCTTCTGTACCGCGGATTCCTCGCTGGCTGCATCAACAAGAGCAATAGTGTTCTCCGCAGCGGTCTTGGCTTCACCGTACTCTTCGGCATCCAAGTGGGCCTGGGCTTTTTCGAACTCAGCGGCAGCAGTTTCATACTCAGCCGGCGCGTATTTATCTATCTCGGCCTCCAAGGCACCATCAAGTTTTGCTTGCGCCGCATCCATGGCCTCGGTGGGCGGTCCCGCGCATGCAGCGGCCACGATGAGGCATGCGACGACGCTCAGCGCGGTCAGAAAGGCCTGCTTGGACATGATAGAACCTCCTGTTCGAACCGGTAAATGAAGTATGTCAGATCGCTTGAATCGGTATCGAATTGACCGGGAAAGGCAGTACTTCAGCAGTATAACTCATATAATAGAACGGTTCGAAAACGTGTCCAGCAAAAAAGGCGTCAGGCATAAAAAACATGGCCTGCCACGGGGACGGAACCGGAAGGTGGAGTCCGGGATTGTCCGTTTCACCGAGCGGGTGGACGAGGCGGTGATTGCCCTTGACTTTCCGGCCTCCTGGCCTTAGTGTGAAGGGTTCGATTCGGCAGCGATTCCAACGCAATGGCTGGACCATTGCACAGCCGTCCATTTCCCGGAAAGGACCAACGCGAAGCATGGTGTCTGAAGACCTCCTCAGGAAGCAGTTGGAATTCGTTCTGCAGGATACCAGCTTCGACATGGGCGAGAAATTCGAAGGCAAGGTCAGGGACAACTACCGGCTCAACGGGAAACGGATCATCGTGACCACCGATCGGATCTCCGCCTTCGACCGGGTGCTGTGCGCCCTTCCCTTCAAGGGCCAGGTCATAAACCAGACCGCGGTCTACTGGTTCGAACGGACCCGGCATATCATCGAAAACCATCTGATCGACGTGCCCGATCCGAACGTGCTCGTGGCCAGGGAATGCCGGTTGATTCCGGTCGAGATGGTCGTTCGGGGGTATCTGACCGGGGTGACCACGACGTCCGCCTGGTACCACTATTCCCGGGGGAGCCGCGACTTCTGCGGCAATGCGCTGCCGGACGGCATGAAAAAGAACCAGGCCTTCGACCGTCCGATCATTACCCCTTCGACGAAACCGGAGAAAGGCGCGCACGACGAGTCCATCTCGGCGGAAGATGTGCTTCGCTGGGGCCTCGTGGACGAAGGAGCGTACCGGGAGATGGAGCGGGCGGCCCTGGCGCTGTTCGCCTTCGGGACCGAACGGGCGGCCGCCAACAACCTGATCCTGGTGGACACCAAGTACGAATTCGGCCTCTTCGAGGACCGGGTCGTATTGATCGACGAGATCCACACCCCCGACTCTTCCAGATTCTGGATCAGGGATACGTATGAAGATCGTTTCCGCCGCGGCGAGGAACCGGAGAAGATGGACAAGGAATACGTCCGCGGATGGCTCGCGGATCGTGGTTTTCGCGGTGACGGCCCCATACCGCATATTCCGGACGAGATCAAAATCGAAGCCGCCCGCCGCTACATAACAGCCTACGAGATGATCACCGCCAGGTCTTTCGAAGCCCGGAACGAGGACGTGTTGCAGCGGATCACCCACCGGCTGCGGAACCCCATGTAGCCGAACCGCTCTCGTATGCGCCTGCCAACCCTCCTGGACATCACGGAAGCATCCCCCGTCGTACAGCGTTATCTCGCGCTGGCCGCCGATGACGCCCGCACCGCGCGGGTGTCGGGGCTCGCCGGCTCTTCGCGGTCGCTGATGCTCGCCCACGCGCACCGGAAACGGGGCGGCGCGACGCTGGTCATCGTGGAGGACACGGATACCGCTGAGGAGATGTTCGAGGATATCTCCAGTCTGCTGGATCCCGGCGACGTGGCGTTGTTTCCCCCCTGGGAAGTGCTGCCCTACGACCAGGTGTCGCCGCCGGGCGACCTGTCGGGACGGCGTCTGGACGCGCTGCACGCCCTGATGAACAACCGGCCGCTGTTTGTCGTCGCGACGGTCCGGGCCGTCATGCAGCGGACCATGCCGCCGGCCGCGCTCGCCGGCGCCGTACTCCAGGTAGCATCGGGCGCAACCATCCCCTTGAACGAACTTACGGCCCGGTGCAACCGGCTCGGTTACGAGCGGACGGACATGGTGCAGGCGCCGGGCCACTTCAGCGTGCGGGGAGGGATCGTCGATGTCTATCCCCACGGGATGGAACAGCCATGCAGAATCGAGTTCTTCGGCGACGAAGTGGATTCGATCCGCCTGTTCGATATCTACACCCAGCGGTCTTCGCGGAACATCGGCGAGATTACAGTGCTCCCGAACCGGGAAATGATCGACGATCCGGAATCGCGCGACGAAGTGATTCAACGGGTAGTACGGGCCGGAGCATCGCAATCGATCGACGCGTCCGAACTGGTGTCCCACATCGAGGATGGCGGCCTGTTCGAAGGCAGTGAACGCTACCTGCCCTACTTCCATCCTTCCGCCGCCACCATCATGAACTACCTGCCGGACCGGACGTTGATCGTCCGCTGCGAACCCGATGAACTGGCGCGCGAAGCCGAGTCATTCGAGGCGGAATACGAAGACACCCACCAGCGAAGGACCAAGGCGGACGACCTGGTGCCCGGACCCGAACAAGCGATCCTGCGCTGGCCCGGTATAATGGAAGAATCGGCCTACTACGGCACGATGGACATGGTGCGCGGCACGCGGGCGGCCGAGGGGTGGCTCGCGGTCGACGCCGAGGCCTCCGGCGTGTACCAGGGAGCGATGGACGTACTGAAGTCCCGGCTGCAGGAATGGAAGGCGTCTGGCGCCCGGGTCGTGGTGGTCTGCGACAACGAAGGACAGGCGGAGAGGCTGCGCGAGATCCTGGGCCCGGATGCCCCGGAGATCGACATGCCGGTCGGGCCGATGCACGCCGGGTTCATTCTGCCGGACCTTCCGCTGGTCGTGCTGACCGATGCGGAGATCTTCAATCGGTACCGGAGACGCCGCCGCAGGGTCTTCAAGGAAGGCGTGGTGATCGAGGATTTCACCAGCCTCAAAGAGGGGGACTTCGTCGTCCATATCGACCACGGTATCGGCCGGTACGTCGGGCTGAAACGCATTACCGTGGATGAACGGGAAAGGGACTGCCTGACCCTGATCTACGCCGGAGACGACCGGGTCTTCATCCCCATTGAGCAGTTGCACCGGGTCCAGAAGTACGTCGGATCCGACGGCGAAGCGCCCACGTTGTCGAAACTGGGCGGGAGAGCCTGGGAACAGGCCAAGAAGCGTACGCGCAAGGCGGTCCGGGCCATTGCTGAAGACCTGGTCAAGCTCTATGCGGCCCGGCAGGCCAGCCCCGGGTTCGCATTCTCGGCCGACACCCCCTGGCAGCGGGAAATGGAAGACTCTTTCATCTACGAGGACACGCCGGACCAGGAGCAGGCTTCCGCGGACGTGAAATCGGACATGGAGAAGGCGGTGCCCATGGACCGGCTGATCTGCGGCGACGTGGGTTACGGGAAGACCGAAGTGGCGATCCGCGCCGCATTCAAGGCGGTGCTGGACGGGAAGCAGGTCGCAGTGCTGGCACCGACCACCATCCTGGCGCAACAGCACCTCACCACCTTCACCGAACGGCTCGCGGACTACCCGGTGAACATCCGCATGCTGAGCCGGTTCGTCCCGCCGAGGGAGCAGAAGGCTGTTGTCGCGGGGCTCAGCAAGGGCGAAGTGGATATCGTAATCGGCACCCATCGTCTCATATCCGGCGACATCGACTTCAGCGACATGGGCCTGCTCGTGGTCGATGAGGAACAGCGTTTCGGCGTGGTCCACAAGGAACGGCTCAAGCAGCTGAAGACCTCTGTGGACGTCATGACCATGACCGCTACGCCCATTCCGCGGACGCTTCACATGTCGCTGGTCTCCGCCCGCGACATGTCTCTCATCACCACCCCGCCCAGGGATCGGCTGCCGGTGCACACCGAGGTGGTGCGTTTCAACGAGGAGGTGATCTGCGAGGCGATCATGCGGGAGGTGGACCGGGGTGGACAGGTCTTCTTCGTCCACAACCGGGTACAGTCCATCGAGGCGGTCGCCGAATTCCTCCGGCGGCTCCTGCCCCAGGTGTCTTTCGTCGTGGGCCACGGACAGATGCAGGAACGTGAGCTGGAACAGGTGATGATCGATTTCCTGGACCGCAAGTACGACTGCCTCGTGTCCACCATGATCATAGAGTCCGGGCTGGACATCCCCAGCGTGAATACCATCCTGGTGAACCGCGCGGACCGGTTCGGACTGGCCCAGCTGTACCAGCTCCGGGGTCGCGTGGGCCGGTCCAATCACCGGGCCTACGCCTACCTGATGATTCCCGCCGCCGGCACGGTGACCCCCGACGCCCGCAAGCGCCTTGCCGTGATCGCGGAGTACACCGCGCTCGGATCGGGCTTCCACATCGCCATGCGGGACCTGGAGATCCGGGGAGCCGGCAACCTGCTGGGCACTGAGCAGCACGGGTTCATCTCCTCCATCGGATTCGATCTGTACTGCCGTCTGTTGAAAGAGGCGATGCAAGACCTCAAGGGCGAGACCCGGGAAGAGACGCCCGAAGCCGAAGTCGAACTGCAGGTAGGTGCTTTCATCCCCGATGACTATATCGCGGACCGGAAGCTCAAGGTCGGATTCTACCAGCGGCTCTCCCGGGTGGAAGACGAGCAGGAGGTCGCCTCGCTGCGTGAAGAGATGGAGGACCGGTTCGGCCGGTTGCCCGGTCCGGTGCGCGTCCTCTTCGACCTGGTTTCCATTCGGCAGATCTCGGCGAGGATCGGATTGCAGCAGCTCAGGGTGCGCGGGAACGAGATGACCGTAGCCTACCGGAACGGTCTATATCCATCGCGGGACCGTATCGCCAGTGTGACGGACGATCCCGCGCTGGACATCGAATTCCCCCACGGGGACGGATTCCGGATCAGGGTGGGACTGACCGGTGATACGGAGGCTGAACGGGTCGATCTGGCCAAAAACCTGTTGCTCAAACTCCTGTGATTGGTTAATGATACATGCCCGGTTGCCGAAGTTTCACCCGCCCGCTGGAGTGTGAAGATCAGCATGAAATCAGCGGTCTGTTTTGCCGTAATGCTGAAGGTGGCGCTGCTCCTGACGCTGTGCCAGTGCAGTTCGAAACCGGAAGACCCCGATTCGGTTGTCGCAAGGGTGAACCAGTCCACGCTGACGGTCGATGAACTGGAAGCCGAACTGGAAGCCGCGGCGTTGTTCGCCGCCACGCCCCAGATGAGAAAAGACCGGGTGTCCGACTGGATCCGGACCGAGCTGCTCTACCAGGAAGCCCTTCGGCTGAACCTGGACAGCGACGTCAAGACGGTCCGGGACCTGGACCGGATGCGCCGGGAGCACCTGGCCAACGTCGTGCTGGAACACACGGCCGCCGAATCGGCCATCGTGGTGTCCGACGAAGAGGTCGAGACCTATTTCGAGACCAATCGGCAGGAATTCATTTACCTCGAACCGGAACTAAGGGTCTCGGTAATCGTTCTACCGGACGAGACCTCCGCCCGGCAGGTCCGTAATCAGTTGTCACGCCGGAGCGCTACCTTCGAGGAACTGGCGCGAACGCGGTCGATTCACGCCTCTGCGACAGATGGCGGGAACCTGGGTTTCCTGAAGAGGGCGGATATCAGCGACGTTTCGGTGCAGGAAATCGTCTTTTCCCTTAGTGCCGGCCAGGTTTCGCGGCCCGTCCTTTCCGAAAACGGTTCGTTTATATTCAGGGTCGTGGAGCGACGCGAGGCCGGCACGCTGCCGCCGCTGGACGAGGTCCGCGGCGAAATCGTCAACCGGGTACTGCGGGACAAGCGCCGCGAGCTGGTCAGGCGGTACGTCGATGCGCTGCGGCAAGCGGCCGACGTGGAAATCCATGACGGAAACCTGATGCGGCCGGAACCCGGCGCGCCGTAGAACGGGCGCCGCAGAACGGGCGCCACAGTAAGAACGCCGTAGTAAGAACGCCGTGGAACGGCACAGGAGGAGCATGACCTTCCAATCGATCACCCGGCAAATCCCACTGTTGCTGTTAGTGGCGCTGGTCCTGGCGGGACGCCCGGTCCAGGGCCAGCAACTGGTGGACTACGTCGTCGCCGTCGTGGACAACGAGATCATCCTCTACTCCGACGTCCTCGAAGCGGTGAAGATGTACCGTATGCAGGAGACGGAGCAGGAGCCGGAAGACCTCCCGAACCAGTTATTGAAGGGCATGATCGATATGCGCGTCGTGCTCGCGTACGCGCGAAGGGACAGCGTGCGGGTACCCGCTGAACAGGTAAACGGCGCGGTGCGCCAGGTCATCGACCAGTACACGGAACAGCTCGGTTCCGAAGAAGCCCTGGAACAACTGGTGGCTAGTTCGGGCATGACCATGCGGGACTGGAACCGGCTGCTCCGGCGCCAGAAGGAAGAGGAACTGCTGCAGCGCAGGCTCGAGGAAGACCGCTTCGGTGAAGTCCGAGTTACCGGCCTGGAAGTGGCCCAGTATTATGAGACCCACTATGACAGCATACCGTCCAATCCCGTTCAGCTCGACCTGAGCCATATCATGATCACGTCACGCCCGGACCCGGAAGTCGTGGCCGCCATGAACGCACGGATCGAGGAGATCCGGCGCCGCATCGCGGATGGGGAGGATTTCGGCGAGATGGCGCGGCGGTATTCGGAAGATCTGAACAGTGCCAGAAACGGCGGAGACCTGGGGTTCTTCAGCCGTGGCACGTTCATGTCCGATTTCGAAGAGGCGGCGTTCGCCCTGGAAACGGGCGGCGTCAGCCCCACGGTGCAGACGGACGTGGGCCTTCATATCATCAAGCTGGAGGAACGGAGGGACGACCAGATCCGCGTGCGGCATATACTGGTCCAGATTCCGAAGACGGATGAAGACGATCACCGGGCGCAGGAGACGATTGCCATGCTGCGGCAGCGGATACTCGACGGCGACGAGACTTTTTCCGATGCCGCCGCGAAGTACTCTGAAGACCTGGCCTCCGCTTCCGACGGCGGTCACATCGGGGAGTTCATGCTCGACCAGTTGCTGCCCCAGTACCAGGACGCCCTCAACGCCATATCCATCGACGAGATGACCGAACCCATCAAAGTGGTGGACCAGGGGACCGTCTCCTATCACATCATGCGGCTGAACAACCGGAACGGGGGCGACAAGTACAACCTGGACGACCACTTTCAGGAAATCACGAACATGGCCAAGTTCGCCAAGTGGAACGAGGAGCGGGAACGGTGGCTCAATGATCTCCGCCGCGAGTTGTACATTGACGAGCGCGGCCTGGACGCCCTGCCCTGAACGATGCGCCTTCAACGCCCTGCCCTGGACGCCCGTCCTGAACCGAGAGCCACAACGCGTGTCCAGGGTGTGACCAACGCGCGACAACCCGTGAGATGAGAGTAGATCTCTTTCTGAAACGCTCCCGTATCATCAAACAGCGGGACGCAGCCAAGAAGGCCTGCGACCGGGGTATGGTGACCATTTCAGGAAGGTCCGCGAAACCCGGTCACCAGGTCGCGGCGAAGGACGTCGTCGTCGTGGCGTGGCCCGACAGAAGGCTGGAGTTCGAAGTGTTGGACGTCCCGGAAGGAAACGTCTCGAAAGACAGGGCGCAATCCATGTACCACGTCCTCAGCGACGAACGCCTGAGCGATGACGTCTCAGATTCAGAATCGCGATGAACGCCAGTCCGGACGCGAAATCCCTTGAGCATGCGCCACAGGAAAACCCACCCGGCCGCCCCGGAGCTTCCCTACAGCCAGTTGGCCCCGATATACGATCACGTGATGCGTCACGTGGACTACGATCGGTGGGCCGACTACATTCAGTCGATATTTGAACGGTTCGGGGCGACCCCGAAGGATATTCTCGAACTGGCCTGCGGTACCGGCGTCATGGCGTGTATCCTCGATGACCGCGGATACCGGATGACGGGCATGGACCGGTCGGAGAGCATGATCGCCGTCGCCAGGCAGAAAGCCCAGGACGGCCGCCGGTCCATCGCGTTTCAGGCCGGCGACATGGTAGACATGCCCGTTTCGGGAAGCTACGACGCGGTGCTGTGCCTGTACGACAGCATCAACTACATCATGGATGAAGCGGACATCGTCGCCATGATGAACGGGCTGCGTGGGGTGCTGAATGCCGACGGCCTTTTCGTATTCGACGTCTGCACGGAAATCAACTCGCGCAGGTATTTCCATAACCAGGTCGACCAGGAAAGCAACGGGGATTACTCCTATGTCCGGCGCTGCGTGTATGTCCCCGAGTCGCGCGTGCAGGTCAATGAATTCCAGTTAACCTTCCACCGCGGCGGGAAGCGGTATTCCACCCGGGAACGCCACGAACAGCGAATCTATCCCGTAGCCCGGCTGGCGGAGATCTGCCGGCAATCGGGCTATAGCGTGCTCGGCGCTTTCGACGGCTTCAGTTTCCAGGAAGCGTCGGAGCGATCCAACCGGGTCCACTACGTGGTCCGCCCCGCCGGATGAACCGTCACTATGGCTTTCGATCGCGTCATTGGTCACGAACGGCAGCGGCAACGGCTCATGGAGGCCGTAAAGCAGGACCGCCTGGCCCACGGTTATCTGTTCTGCGGACCGACCGGCGTGGGCGCCGAGGCGCTGGCCATTGAGCTCGCCTGCGCGGTCAACTGCGAATACGGACCCGGGGAGCCCTGCGGTCAGCCTGGCCTGCAGGATCAGCCTGGCCAGCCTTGCCCATGCCGCCATTGTCGGCGGATCCGCGCGCTCCAGCATCCTGATGTACACCTCCTCGTTCCCTCTTCCTCCGCCCCGCCCCCGGATCGTTCTGTCGGCCGAGGGGAGGGTTCTTCCGGCCGCGGCGAGGGCTCGTCCGGCCGCGCGAACGCCCGGGAGGAACGAAGGCAGGGCCTGGCCGCCCGCCTGGCCGAAGACCCTTACGGCGCACCGCCCTTCGGCATGAACGACATGCTTTCCGTGGAGGATGTCCGGTCGCTGCGCAGGGAGGCATCGGCCAAGCCCTACGAAGGCCGGAGGAAGGTCGCGGTCATCGTCGCGGCGGACCGCATGAACGCCGCGGCCTCGAACGCACTGCTCAAGACGCTCGAAGAGCCTCCGGGATCCCTGATGCTCATTCTGACCGCGTCCCGGTCCGAAAGGCTGCTGCCGACCATCGTGTCCCGCTGCCAACCCGTTTTTCTTACGCGCCTGCAGGAAGACGAGGTGAAATCGGCGCTGATCGAGCGATACGACGTTTCCCCTGAGGAAGCCGGGGAACTCGCGCGCCGGTCCGAAGGCCGTCTTTCCGAAGCGCTGACGGCCGGTTCGGAGCAAGGTTCGAAGATCCGTGAAGATGCCTTCGCCTTGCTTGAATGTATATACGACGAGGCACCGCTGAGCCTGTTCGAACTGGTGGAATCCCTCGCCGCGTCCCATCGCGAAGAACCGGTCGTGGAGAAGATCCTCGACCATCTGCTATCCCTGTACCGCGACCTGTTCGTCCTCTCCGCGGCAAGCGGGTCCCCGACGCTTTCGAACGCGGACCGAACGGTGCCGCTGCGGGAACGGGCATCGGCGATGAACGCGGAAGAAATCGAGCAGGGCATCGCCACCGTCGAGGAAGCCAGGCGGGACATCGCGCGGAACGCCCACGTCCAACTGGCTCTCCTCGTACTCGTCCTTAGACTCAGAATGAACCGTAGATACGCGGGTCCCCGGCAGAGGCCTACCACCCAGGTGCCATCCCGCGATAGACCATCCGGTGAATCATCGTCCCACGCCCCGCCTGCCGCAGATTGATCCGTTGACAAACCCCCTTCCACACCCTATTCTGATGCTGGAACAAAACCGGTCCGCCAGGATTGATCCACCCGCGTCCGAGAGGCTGTCGTGGAAGAGAAAATACTCGTTACAGACGCGTTGCCCTACGCGAACGGCAAGCTGCATATCGGCCATATCGCGGGCGTCCATCTGCCCGGCAATATCTACGTGCGCTACCAGCGGCTGAAAGGCCGGGACGTCGTGCACGTGAGCGGATCGGACGACCATGGCGTGGCCATCACCCTGGCGGCCGAGAAGCAGGGGATCACGCCCAAGGAACTGGTGGACAAATACTATCCCGTCATCCGGGGCGCCCTCGAAGACTTCGGCATCGTCTACGACAATTTCTCCCAGACTTCCCGCCCGATCCACCACGAGACCGCCCGGGACTATTTCCGCCGACTGGATGAGAAGGGCTGTTTCGACGTGCGCGAGGTCGACCAGATCTACTGTCCGGCAAACGGCCGTTTTCTGCCTGACCGCTACGTGGAGGGCACCTGTCCCCACTGCGGTTCCGACCGGGCCCGGGGCGATCAGTGCGAGGCCTGCGGCACCATCCTGGACGCCACGCAGCTGATCAATCCCCACAGTGATGTCTGCAAAGGACCCCTCGAGGTAAGACCGGCCAACCACTGGTATTTCAAGCTCGCCCGCATGTCCGACCGGCTGCAGGCATGGATCGATACGAAAACGCACTGGAAGGCCAACGTGCGCAACTACTGCCAGGGATGGTTCAACGAGGGGCTGTCCGACCGGCCCATCTCCCGCGACCTCGATTGGGGCGTGGAACTGCCGATCGAGGAAGCGGTGGGCAAGGTCATGTACGTCTGGTTCGAGAACACACTGGGGTACGTGTCGTCCACCCGGGAATGGGCGGTGGAGCAGGGCGACCCTGACCGGTGGAAGGACTACTGGCTGAACCCGGACTGCAAGCTCGTGAATTTCCTGGGAAAGGACAACATCGTCTTCCACGCGATCCTCTGGCCGGCCATGATCATGGAGCACGGGGATTTCGTCCTGCCTTCGGAGATCCCGGCCAACGAATTTCTCAACATCGAGGGCCAGAAGCTGTCCACCAGCCGGAACTGGGCGGTCTGGCTGGATGAGTACCTGGCGGACTTCCCGCCCGATCCGATGCGTTACTGCCTGGCGTCGATATCACCCGAGACAAGGGACTCCGATTTTACCTGGAAGGACTTCCAGGCGCGCAACAACAACGAACTGGCCGATATCTTCGGGAATTTCGTAAACCGAACGCTGACCTTCATCAACCGGTATTTCGACGGCGTGATCCCGGAACCGGGGAACTTTACGCCGGAGGACCGGGAGATGTTGTCGTCGGTGGCCGGCGCGCCGGAACGTGTGGGCGCTTGTTTCGAATCGTTCCAGGTGCGAGGTGCCGTACGGGAGCTGATCGCCCTGGGAAACCAGTGCAACCGGTATTTCAACGACCAGGCGCCGTGGAACACGCGCAAGACCGACCGGGCGCGTTGCGCCGCCACGCTCCACGTGTGCGTACAGGCGGTGAGGGTCCTCGCCGTGGTCATGTCTCCCATTCTGCCGTTCAGCGCCGAACGGCTGTGGAAGATGACGGGCCTGGAAGGGCGCGTCGATGAGCAGAACTGGGACGAGATTACGATCGATGCGTCGCTCTCCGGCCGTCCTATCGGAGAAATCGAGATCCTGTTCCAGAAGATCGAGGACGAGGCGATCGACGCGCAGATCGCAAGGCTTGGCCGGTCCGATGGACGGGGAGACGGCGACAAGGAGTCCGTGGAAGCGGCGCCCACCGAGGCGGAACCCGCCGGAACGAAATCCGTGCAAGCGGAACACGCCGGGTCGGATGGTAACGATCTTGTATCGATCGACGATTTCCGTCAGATCGATTTACGCATCGCGGATGTCGTGGCGGCGGAACCGGTACCCGGAACTGACCGGCTGCTCAGGTTGCAGTTGCGCATTGGCGCGGAGGAGCGGCAGATCGTGTCCGGGATTGCCCCCGGGTATACGCCGGAGAAACTGATCGGCCGGCAGATCGTGGTGGTGGCGAACCTGGAGCCCGCAACAATCCGCGGCGTGGAATCCAAAGGCATGCTGCTCGCGGCCGAAGACGACGGCGGCGCCCCCATCCTCCTCGGTCCGGACGTCCGCGTCCAATCCGGTTCATCGATTACCTGAAAGCCGGCGCACCGGCCACTGCCAGGCCAGACCAGGTCAGCCCAGAACAGACCAGACCAGGTCAGCCCTGGATGGACCGGCCACTCGGAACGTACGTCTTTCAATAACCTGCACCCAATCGCTGCCTTGCTGTTCGATACGCATACCCATCTCACGGACGAAGCATTCGACGACGACCGCGCCGACGTGATTCAACGGGCACTGGACGCGGGCGTGGAACGCATGGTCGCCGTAGGGTACGATCTGGAGAGCAGCAGGGCCGCCGTGGCGCTCGCCGAAAACCGGGATTCCGTGTACGCCGCCGCGGGCATCCACCCCTGCCACGTCCACGAAGCCTGTGAAGAGGACTACCGGGAAATCGAGAAACTGCTGGAACATCCGTCCGTAGTCGCCGTGGGCGAGACCGGCATCGACCTGCACTACGACCGGTCCACATATCCGCAGCAGGAGACGTCGTTCAGAAGACACATGGAGTGGGGCGGGAGCATGGGGCTGCCGGTGATCGTGCACGACCGGGATGCCCACGCCGAGGTCATGGCCATGCTGGACGAGTTCCCCGGTGAGGAGACGACCGCGATCCTGCACTGTTTTACCGGGGACGCCGCCATGGCCGAGAGGGCTGTTTCCCTGGGATGCTTCCTGGGGTTCGGCGGCATCGCGACGTTCAAGAACTCGACGGTGGGGGAGGTAATTTCCGGGTTGCCGGCGGCGTGCATCCTTGTCGAAACGGACGCACCCTGGCTCGCGCCCGTTCCCCACCGCGGACGTCGGAACGAACCATCATACCTCGTAAACACGGTCGAAGCGGTCGCCCGTCAACGGGCCGTATCCGTGGAAGAACTGGCGCGGACCACAACCCAGAACGCGAATGAGGTGTTTCGAATCCATTGAGAACGGTGCTCGATCCTCCCGAAGACCTGCTGGCCAGCCTGCGCCGATCGGATTTTCGCCCGTCCAGGTCGAGGGGTCAGCACTTCCTGAATGACACGTCCATCGCACGCCGCATCATCGAATCGGCGGGCGTAACGAAGGACACGGCCGTACTTGAAATAGGTCCCGGGGCCGGCGCGTTGACCCGCCACCTCGTCACCATGGCCGGCGGCGTGACCGCCGTGGAAATCGATACCAGGCTGGCAGGAGTCCTCCAGGAAGCCTACGGCCGATATGACCATCTGACCATCGTGAACGGGGATGTGCTTGATCTGGACCTTTCCGACCTGATGGGGAAGTACGGCGAGACCGGGTTCGTACTCGTGGCCAACCTGCCCTACGGGATAACGGGTCCCGTACTTGACCGGCTGATTACCCAACGCGGAAAGATCAGGTGCGCGGTCATCATGGTTCAGCACGAAGTAGGCGGACGCCTGACGGCGCGTCCGGGTACGAAAGCCTACGGCGCGATCACCGCCATCATGGCGTACCATTACGCCGTGGAATCGCTGTTCCGGGTGGGCGGCGACCGGTTCGTGCCCCGTCCGGCGGTGGATTCGGTCGTCCTCCGGTTAACGCCCCATGAACGGCCGCCAGTAACGGTCAGGGACGCTCATCTGTTGAACGTCGTGATCAAGTCGGCTTTTCAACATCGGCGAAAGATGCTGCATCACGCCATGAATCGCCTGGTTCCCGGTTCTGCCGGCTATCTTTCGGACCATACCGGCATCGACCTGAAACGACGCGGAGAGACCCTGGACCTGAACGAGTTCGCGGCGCTTGCCGAAGCGCTTCGGACCTTCCGGGACCACCACGAAAACGATTTCTGACGGACAACAATATGCATTTCCGCTATTCACATTCGGCCCGAACGCGGATGGCGAACAGAAAGAGCCAGCGCCGGTCATACGCCCTGAATGCCGTCCTCGTTGCGGCCGCGATCGTGCTGCTGGCCCTCGCCGTGTGGATCATGCTGTATCAGAACCAGGCCAGGAAGGTCGTGGACTGGCTGCTGGACCGGCCGGTTCCGGTTGCCGCGCCCGATCTCGAAAAGACGTCCGCCTGGAAAACGGACCAGCAGACTTTTCATGCGATGGAAGCGGCCCTGTACGGCGCGTTCATGAATCTGCAGGTCACACCGGACAGGATACGGGTCACCGCGCCGCGCACAGCGACGGCCGCGGGCCGTTGGAGGCCCCTGGAACGAAGGATCATGGTTTCGGGTACCTATTCGCTTACCGAATGCAACCTCGAGATCGCCAGGGCGGTCGTCCGGGCGGGCGGAAAGATCTCCCGTGCGGAGGAACGGACCAGGACCGGGGAGTTGCTGTTCGAAATCACCTTCGATGGCGACGTAACTCATCGCCTCAATGTAACCCGCGACCCGGCAATCCAGCGCAAAACAGGTCGTCTTGCCATCGTGATCGCTTATACGGACGGCGACCAGCGGGGCGTGGCCGCGAAACTTTCCGAATTCAACCGGTCCCTCACTTTCGCACTGTTTCCCTGGGCTGACGGCGCAAGGGAAATGGCCGCCGAACTCACGCGCGGCGATCACGAGGTGATGGCGTTGCTGCCCGTTCAATCGGCGTCTGACCCCGCCGGTCTGCCGCGCAGGAGATCCGTATCGTCCGCGCATTCGGAACTGACCAACCGCCGTGTCGTGGAAGACGCCCTCGCCACGCTGCCCGGAGCCCAGGGCGTCCTTCGGTATCCTGCCGGCCGCATGGAAAATGAAGCGGAGGTGCTGGCCCCTGTGCTGGACGAACTGGGCAAGCGGAACCTGTACTACCTGGACAACCCGGGCGGACCAGGCGGACCGGGCGGACGAGGCGGACCAGGCGGGCCGGGCGGGCCAGGCGGACCAGGCCGACCAGAGAATCGGGGCGGTGAAAGCGGCCGGCTTCGGGCCTGGGGCGTGCTCGACCCCTTGCATAACCCCGTGATCATATCCATGAACCTGGACCGTGCGTCGCTTTCCGCCCTGGACGACACCCGCGCCATCGTCATCGCCGATGCCAGGCCCCATACCCATCAGGTGCTGATGGACCGGATGAGGTATCTAGAAATCAGAGGGATCGAGTTCGTTCGGGTTTCCGACCTCGTGGACCATTGACACCGGAGATCACCCATGGTAAAACTGAGTGTATGCGTAGACCAGGTCGCCGCCCTGCGGAATATCGCGAAGCGGGGGGAACCCGATCCCATGACCGCGGTCATGATGTCCCAGGTGAGCGGGGCCGACGCCGTAACGATTTCGTGGGTTGCCGACGATTCGCTCTACCTGGACGGGGAATACGACATCATCAGGCAGCTCGTGCATACGCACCTCAACCTGATCGTGCCGCCGGACCTGGATGTCCTGCGTAGTATCTTGACGATTTCCCCCGATATGGTTACTCTTGTTCCCGAGGGCTACGGGCACGCCGGCCTGAACAACGACTGGTCCGATTCGTCATGGCCCGAAGGCGATTCCCTGGAACGGCCGGTGGAACGCATGCTGAAGGCCCTGCAGGAAAAAGGGATCCTGACGAGCATATTGATTACGCCCACCGCTTCGCACGTCCGGCAATGTGCCGAATTCAAGGCAGACTACGTCCACCTTGACGCAAGCCGGTTCGTACAGGCCGCCGACCCCGAAGAGAAGGGCCGGATGTTCCAGGAGATCGCCGGCACGGCCAGGACCGCGTCACGGTTGAACATGGGCGTTTCCCTGGGACGGGGCGTAGATTACCGGACGGCGGGGGATCTGGCGGGTATCGCCGACGTGGAGGAAATGGTGGTGGGCTACGCCGTGGCCGTGCGGGCGATGACCATCGGGTTCGAACAAGCCGTCCGCGACCTGGTCGGCGTCATCCGCCACGCGCCGAAATCCCAGGCGGACTGGTAACCCGTCCAACCGCGCCGCACTCAGAAGCAGTACCGAAAGGAACATTACCATTCACAAGCGCATTTCATTTCTGGTGTTTCTCGCCGTCACCCTGCTCGGCGCGGTCCTGGTCTCCCCGACCATCAGGCTGTGGTTATCGTCTCCCGAGTCTATCGAAGCGCTTGCGCCCGAAGAGAAGCAAGCGCTCTACAGCCAGTCCACGGTACCGGGCATCGACCTGGCCGGCGGTTATCGTCTCACCGTAAGCATGGACCTGTCCCGGTTCACGGAACGGGGCAGGACGCGGGCGGTGGAAGGCCTGGTCGAGAACTGGAGGCGGCGCCTGAACGCCTTCGGGATCTCCGAACCAATCATTACCGCGCGGAAGAACGACACGTTCGAAATCGTCGTGCCCCTGAGCGCGGACACCGGTCTCGTAAGCAGGATAATCCGGGAATCCGGCGAGATCACACTGCATCTGTTCAAGGACGGCGCGGAAGTGCAGGCGCTGCGGCAACGTATTGACGATGCCCTTCGTGAGCGCGCCTCGGACGTCGCGGCCTCGACTGCCGTGGCCTCGGACGTCGCGGCCTCGGACGTCGCGGCCTCGTCCGCCGGTGCTGACGGGCAGGAATCGGCGGGCCCCGGGGGATCGGCATCGACGGACCCCGCGGACTCGGCATCGACCGCGCCAGGGGAATTCAGCGCGTTGCTGGCACGCATTACGGTGGAGGAAGGGATCGGGGACATCGCGGTCCGTGAGGACAACCTGGATGCCGTAAAGGCCATACTGGCCGATTCGACGGTACAGGCCGGTATTCGGGCCTTCAACCTGGCCAATCCACCCGCCGGCGCGTTTGCATGGGCTTCCGAACCCGTGGAACGCGGCGGCAGGCTGTTCCATCCGCTCTACTTCATCAACCAGGATGTCGACCTCACCGTGCAGCCGGTGGCGTCGGCCGTGGTCAGCGACGCTACGGTAACGGCGAACCGCGGCGCATATGCGGTACGCCTGTTTCTGCAGGACGAGGGTAGGGAGAGTCTGGCCAACCTGTCCAGCGCTAACGCGGGAAACCGCGTGGCCATCAAGATGAATGGCCAGGTGTACGTGACGTTGAACATACAGGGCAGAATACCCGACGGACGTATAGAAGTACCCGGAGGAGAATCGCTGGATGAAGCCCGCGCCCTGGCGGTCATCCTGGAATCCGAGTCACCGCCCCTGGACGTGGCGCTCCAGGAACGGGCGGCAGACGCGCCCTCGCCGCTCGGTGAAGGGGCCGCGGAAAGCGCGGCCGGCGCCGGCGCGATCGGTCTCGGATTGCTTTGCGCACTGTTCGTTGTCCGGTACCGGGCCGCCGGCCTGCTTTTCGTGACGGGGATGCTGCACTATCTGATCATGACCGGAGCTGTGCTGAGACTGTGGAACATCGCCGGGATTGCACCGTATTTCACCCTCGCCGGAGTGGTGGGTTTGCTCGGAACGGTTCTCGTCTTCGCCTCCGTGCACCTCTGGATCTTCGAATACCTCCGGGCGGAATCCGGAACGGAGTCTTCGGTCCGCCAGGACGTCATGGGTTCGCTCGAGAAGATCAGGCCGGTCCTGGTCTGGACCCATGTCATGCTGCTGCTCGTATCGGTGAGCCTGATCGTAGTCGGCACCGACGCCGTCGTCAATTTCGGCCTCGTGCTGTTCTCCGGCGCGGCCGGCAGCCTGCTCACATGCCTGTGCTGGACGAACATGCTCCTGTCCTCCCTGGTTGCGGACTGGCAGATCAGAAAGTTGAGTGTATGATGGGAAACGGCCTCGCCGCACTGTATGTAAATCTGATCGACCGACCGGGTGTCGTTTACGCCTTCGCCGCCATACTGGCCGCGGCGGGGATGGCCGCAACGGCGACGAAGACGGAACATGCCGTCGATGACCGCCTGGTGGCGCTGTTGTTATCCGGCGACCTGCTCTTCGGCCTTTTCGTGACCATGCTGATCGTACTGGTTATCGTCGGCGCGCGGATCGACGACCGGCCGGGCAAATGTTTCGCTTTGACCCTCGGCGTACTTGCGGCCGGGAGTATCGTGCGGATGCTGCTCCCGTTTGCCCGTTCTGTCGGCTGGCTGGCGGAATGGAACGGGGTCGTGCTCGGTATCATCATTATCACCCTCTACCTGTCGCTCCGCATCGGCGCACGATTCGCCGTGACGGCCATGGGCTGCGCGCTCTACACCATGTTCGTCACGGCGGGGATCACCCTTGGCCTGGCGGATCGGATTACGGTCTCGGGCATACTGACGCTTACGGCCGTGGGGACCCTGGCGGTAGTCATGTCCTTCCTGGGTTACAGCCTGGTCAGAACCCGTATTGAATCCGCGCGGCGGGAACCGGTCAGCCATTCCGTGCGTACCGGCATGGTGCAGGCCATGCCCTTTCTGGTGCTGGCCGGCCTGGCCGTTCTGCTGATCGCCGCCCCGCTGGCCGTCGTCATGGATGGTCCCCTGCGTGATTTCGGTCTTTATCTGATGGTCGGCGGTCCGATCGGCGCATGTGCCGCGTTGATGTCGGCGATTCCGCTCGCCGCGATGACCCGGAACGTCCAGTTCGAGGCTGCTGCACCCGCGCGGCGTGGAGGCCGCCGGCAGCGGTAGGCGCCCGTAAATGGGCCCGCCGGCAGCGGTAGGCGCCCGTAAATGGGCCCGCCGGCAGCGGTAGGCGCCTGTAAATGGGCCCGCCGGGGAGACTGATTCCCCTGGCCGCCTGGAGTACCATGGCCGCCTGGAGTACCATGGCCGACCAGCCCAACATACTCCTTATCCTTTCCGATCAGATGGTCGCCGCATTGACCGGGGCCTATGGTCATTCCGTCGTGCGGACCCCCAATCTGGACCGCATGGTGGAATCCGGCGTGCGTTACGATGCCGCCTACACCGCCTTTCCCCTCTGCGCGCCCGGCCGGGCCTGCCTGATGACGGGAAGGCATGCATCGGAAATCGGCGCATGGGACAATGGCGCACTGCTGGCCGCCGACCAGCCGACCTTCGCCCACTACCTGGCCCGCGCGGGTTACGATACCGTACTGTCCGGCAAGATGCACTTCATCGGTCCGGACCAGTTGCACGGGTTCAGGATGCGGCTGACCACCGATATCTATTCATCGGATTTCGATTGGGTCAAGCCGGAGTGGATCCACTTGAAGGAGACCGGGGGCGAGGACTGCGAGCGGGTGATGGCCAACCGGCCGGCCTACAACGCGGCGGGATACACGGGCGACGGCGTGCGGATAGGCGCCTGGCACAACGCCCTCAGCTACGACGAGGAAACGCATTTCCGCGCGGTCGAGTACCTTCGGTCCAGGAAGCTGGGAAGGGGGGAAGAACCGTTCCTGCTGTGCGCGTCCTATCACCATCCCCACGAACCGTTCTGTCCGCCCGAGCCCTACTGGGCCCGGTACGAAGGTTCGGAAATCGAGCTGCCCGGGTTTCCGGCCGACCTGGAAGAACGCCACTCCATGATGGACCGGAACCTGAACGCTTATCACGGTACCGGCCGTTACGACCTGCGGGACGAAGAGGGCCTCTACCGGCTTCGCCGCGCCTACTACGCGCTTGTGAGTTACATGGACGACAAGGTCGGCGGCCTGCTGGATACCCTGGAGGAGACCGGCCTCGCGGAGAACACGGTGGTGGTATTCGCCAGCGACCACGGCGACATGTTGTGCGAACGAGGCATGGTGCAGAAGCGGTGTTTCTACGAGTGGTCCTGCCGGGTGCCCCTCATCGTCCGCTATCCGGACGGCTGGCGGGCGGGGACGACCTGTGCCCATCCCGTGTCCCTGATCGATCTGTTGCCGACCTTCTGCGACCTCGCGGGCGTCGAGGACCGGCTTCCACACGACGGCGAAAGCCTGGTATCATCCTCCCCGGACGAAGCGGACCGCGTGGTCTTCGCCCAGGCCCACGAGGCTGTGGGCATGCCCTGCATCATGGCGCGGCAGGGACGGTACAAGTACCAGTACATCCATGGGTACGCGCCCCGTCTTTTCGATCTGGACGACGATCCGGGGGAATGGCATGATCTCGCGGGCGACGACGCGCACCACCAGGTGGAATCCCGGCTTCGCGGGCGGATCCTCGATCGCTTCGATCCGGATGCCATCGCGGACGCAAACCTGTCCAGCCTGTACCGGCGGCGTCTGATCCGGGACACCATGGCGCGTCACGGACGGACGTGGAGCCACGATCCGGAATTCGATCACCGACGGGGCGCCATGAACCAGTACGTGCCGCCGTCCGTACAACCGTGAAACCAGTACGCGCCGCCGTCCGGACAACCGTGAAACCAGTACGTGCCACCGTCTGGACAATAGAAGAACCCGTATCCGTCCCGTCGTAACGGGCGGGCATACCCAGGGAGGAAGTCCATGCTGCGCGCAGGTTTTATCGGTGCCGGGGGCCGTTCCCAGAGCGCCCACTATCCGGCGGTCGCCCGTTTGCCGGACGTGGAGATGACCGCCGTGTGTGAACTGGACGAGACGCGCCTGACACAGGTCACAGAACGCTACGACATTCCTCATGTCTATACCGACCACCGCGCCATGCTTGCGGAAGTGGAGCTGGACATGGTCTACTGCGTCATGCATGAGAAGTGGCTGTTCCAACCCGCCATGGACTGCTTGCGCGCGGGCAAGCACATCTTCATCGAGAAACCCCCCGGAAAGAACAGCGATGAAACGCGGCAGCTGCTGGACGCGGCCGTGGATCGGAACGTGTACGCCATGGTGGGCTATCAACGACGGTACACCACGGTGGTCCGCGAGGCCATGCGCCGCATACGCGCGCGGGGACCGGTCTCTCATGCCGTGACCACCTTCAACAAGAAAATGCTGCTCGAAAGGCCGGAGTACACGACGACGCTATGGAACGACGTGACCCACGTGGTGGACCTGCTGCGCTACATGGTGGGAAGCGAACCCGTCGAGGTCACCCGTTACCGCGACAAGTTCGATTCGGTCGACTGGAACCACTACACTGCCCTCGTCCGCTTCGCCAGTGGGGCCACGGGGGTCGTATTCGGAAACCGCGCTTCCGGCGGCCGGGTGTTGAGCGCGGAGTTGCATGGCGTTGGAGTCGGTTGCTACATGAAGCTGCCCGAGGAAATCGACATACGTGAGGACGATCAGCAGACCGTACTGCAGGGCTGGGAGATCAACGGCGACGACCCTGAAGATGTACCACGCTACGAGGGTGCGCTTGCCATGCACGAGCATTTCGTGGAATCCATACGGAACCAGACCATCCCCGTCAGTGATCTTCGAGACGTCATACATACCATCCGGCTCGTGGACTGGATCGAAACGGGACAGTGCCCCGACTAGGCGCCGGACCGCCTACATCATGGAACGGCTCAATTTCCCGGAATACGCATTCGAAATCGATTCGGACGAAGCGGGCCGCAGGATCATTTTCGACCCGATCCGGCGCAGGTTCGTCCGGCTGACGCCCGAGGAGTGGGTCCGTCAGCACCTGGTTCGGTACCTGGTGGAGGACCGGGGCTTTCCCGCGGGCTTCGCTGCCGTGGAAAAGGGTTTCCAGTATGCCGGTACGGCGGTTCGCGCCGACGTGATCATGCACGACCTGAACGGCCGTCCGGTGCTTATGGGCGAATGCAAGGCGCCGGACGTCCGGGTGACCGAAGCGGTGTTCGAGCAGCTGGCACGGTACAATTCGGTCATCAACGCCCGGTTCCTGGTGGCCACCAACGGCAAGTCGCACTTTTGCTGCGAGCACAAGGCCGGTGGAGGATATGCCTTTCTGCCGGAACTGCCCGAATTCGAGCGTGACGGAGAAGCCTGAGGAGTTCAAGTATGCCGGAAGGACTGGAACTCGTCGCGAAAGAAACGCTGGAACAGCGGTTGGAAGCCCTGGACCAGGACGGCTACGCCTATTTTCCAAGTGCGCTTGCAGATGATGAAGTTGTCGAGCTGCGCGATGCCATGGACCGGCTGGAAGCGCGTCCCGAAGAGTTCGACCGGCACACAAATCCAGATTCCCACGGTTTTCTCAACAAGTCCATAAACAACGTATTTAACCGGGACCCGCTGTTTCTGTCCTATCTGGACCGCCCGGAGGTCATCGACGTGGTCGAAGCCGCCCATGGACCGGACTGTCACGTTATCGGCATGACGGCGTGGATGACGGGACCGGGCCGGCCGGACCAGGGTATCCACGTGGACTGGCAGCCGCTGGAACTGCCGGAAGACGTTATGGACGATCCCCGTGTCCATGTGCCGGTTTACATCACCACGGCCCACTTTTATCTCGACGATATCTACGAGGAACTTGGCCCCACGCAGTTCATTCCGGGCAGCCACCGCGCGGGCCGCTGTCCGTCCAATGGCGAATCCACCTGGCGCGGAGTCGAACCGCGGAGCATAATGTGTTCGGCCGGGGACGCCGTCCTGTTCCGTTGCGAAGTCTGGCATCGCGGGACGGCAAATACCAGCGACCGGGTGCGTTACCTGCTCCAGGTCCACTACGCACAGCGGATGATCACGCAGAAGTTTCCGCCCTACCTGAACCGGTTCCAGTTCGATCCGGCCATCCTGTCCCGCGCTACGGACCGCCAGCGCCGGCTGTTGGGCGAGCATGAACCGAGTAATTACGACTAGTTCCGCACGGACCCGTGGAAACGCGAGCCCGTCAAGACGGAATGCCCTACGACGAAACACAAATAAACGCTCCCGTTAAGGAGGAAAAAATGATATACGCCAGGTTTGTTATCGCTATGGTGCTCACCATCCTGTTCACTCTCCCGGTTGCCGCCCAGACGCGGGAAGAAGGCCCGTGGTGGCCCCATCCCATCTGGGGCAAGGACGACCAGTCGGGCGGTTCCAACTGGATCACGCCGGAGAAGGTGCTGAAGGCCCTGACCCTGGTGAAGACGGGCCAGATCTACGAAATCGGCCAGATATACAGCGCCGACATGCCTCTCTTCGGCCAGCGGACCTATTCCCTGGTGCTGCCCGGTTCGCCCACGGGCGAGCCCATGGGGACGAACAACCTGATCTATTACGACGAGTTCCTGGTGGCCGAAATCGGCCAGGTCGGGACGCAGTTCGACGGTCCGGGCCACATCGGAGAGCGGATGACCATGGCGGACGGAACGGAGAAGGACGTGTTCTACAACGGATTCACCAATGAGGAGATCAAGGGACCTTACGGCCTCGTGAAGCTGGGCGTCGAGCACGTGGGACCCTTCATCACCCGCGGCATCCTGGTCGATGTGGCCGCCTACAAGGGCGTGGAATCCCTCGATCACGGTTACGAGGTCACCGTGGAGGACGTGGAAGGTGCGCTGGAACGGCAGGGCATCGCAATGGACAGTCTCGAGCCGGGCGACGCCTACTTTTTTCGGTACGGATGGGCTCGCCACTGGAACGACCCCGTTACGTACAACGCCAGCCCGCCGGGTATCGGCATGGCCGTCGCCCGCTGGGTAGTCGAAAAGCAGGCTTCCATGATCGGTTCGGACCAGTGGACCACCGAGGTCGTACCCAATCCTGATATCAGCAAAGCCTTTCCGGTCCACCAGGAGCTCATCACCCGGAACGGCGTCTGGAACCTCGAGAACATGAACTTCGACGAACTTTCTGTCGACGGCGTCTACGAGTTCCTGTTCATCCACACGCCCATCCGCTTCAAGGGCGCTACGGGCTCGCCGGCCCGGCCGATCGCCATCCGTTAGATTAGCATACGATGAAAGGAGCAGGTCATGGCATCATTCGAAGAGAAATCAGTTATCGTGACCGGTGGCGCAAAGGGCATCGGAGGGGGCATCGTCCGCGCCTTCGCCGGTGAGGGAGCCCATGTCCTGTGCGCCGACATCGACGATGAAGCCGGTGCGGAGATCGCCGCCGAAAACGACAATATCCGCTACGTCCATGCGGACGTAACTACGAGCGAGGTGTGCCGGTCCCTGGTGGAGACAGCGACGGATTCCTGGGGCGGGGTGGACATCCTGTGCAACAACGTGGGGATCCAGCCCACCTCGAGCTATCTGCCCGCCCATGAACTCTCAGAGGAGCAGTGGGACCGAATCATCGACGTGAACCTCAAGAGCCGGTTTCTGATGGTGAAGTACTGCGTGCCCGTGATGAAGGCGCGGGGAGGCGGCGTAATCATCAACACGGCCAGCGTGCAGGGTCTGCAGTCGGCCAAGGGCATCTCGGCCTACGCGGCGAGCAAGGGAGGCGACCTGTCGCTGGTGCGCCAGTTGGCCCTGGATTACGCGGAGGACAACATCCGCGTGGTCGCGGTCAACCCGGGGACCATCGAAACGCCGCTCCTGCAGGAAGCCATCGACTCGATCGGTGGCGACGAGGACGAAATCCGGACGGACATGGCCTCCCGGCACGCCGTGAACCGACTCGGCAGTCCTGAGGATATCGCCAACGCGGTGCTCTTCCTCGCGAGCGACCGGGCATCCTTCATCACGGGAGAGTGGGTAAACGTGGACGGAGGTCTGATGGCCCGGGGTGCATGGGCCTAGGTGGGCGACGCAGACAAATCCCGATCTCTCGTCAGGTCTGTTTATTCATACGAGAAACCCGCAAATGACAGCGACTATTGAAATTGATGTAGTTGTATCAGATGCGGACGTGAAGTCACGACCTGAGCGTCGTGATCGTTTCGACCGTATGATTTACACACCTGAACGCCGGGAGGATTTGAAATGAGCGTCGAGTTGATCGGGATAATCAGTGTGGGTGTTGCCCTGGCCGGACTTATTCTGGCGTCGAAGCGGGAGATTAATCTTCGTCTTGTCGCTTTGGAGCAGGGTCAGTCAGACCTGAGAGAACGCATGGCAAAACAGGAGGGCGTCCTAAGGGGAATGGCCTTACGCCGTACCAATAAGACCGATTCGGAGTAGACCGTAGGCCCGATAACCTGTACATCGATTACTTCGAGGCGTAAAACTAGGCCGGCTCGTTGCTGTCCTTCGACTTGAAGATGCGCAGCAGCCGGTTGAGCGGATCGTAGAATTCGCCGACGACCCGTTCCTTCAGGGGAATGATCGCGTTGTCCGTGATGGTGATTTCTTCGGGGCAGACGTGGGTGCAGCACTTGGTGATGTTGCAGTAGCCGATACCCTGGTCCTCCTTGAGGTCGCCGAGCCGGTCCTCGGTGTCCAGGGGATGCATCTCCAGGGCGGCGTTGTGCACCATGAGGCGCGGCCCGATGAACTCTTCGTGCAGTTCGTGTTCCCGCAACACGTGGCAGACGTCCTGGCAGAGGAAGCACTCGATGCACTTGCGGAACTCCTGAACCCGCTCGATGTCATCCTGGTCCATGCGCCAGGTGCCGTCCTCGGCATCGGGCTTGCGTGGCCTGAAGGGCTTGGTCTTCATCTTGGCCTCGAAGTTCCAGGATACATCCGTCACCAGGTCCCGTATGGTCGGGAAGGCCTTCATCGGTTCGATGGTGATGTCTTCGTCCTCGGGCAGGTCGCTCATGCGCGTCATGCACATCAGCCTGGGATTGCCGTTGACCTCGGCGGAACAGGAGCCGCACTTGCCGGCCTTGCAGTTCCAGCGGACCGCCAGGTCGGGGGCCGACTCCGCCTGGATCTGGTGCACCGCGTCCAGTACGACCATGCCCTCGTCGATCTCGGTAGAATAGTCCTCGAACCCGCCACTCTCGCCATCGCCCCGCCAGATACGGAAGTTGGCCGTCGCCATTATCTGTTCTCCTCGATGACCGCTGCCAGGTCCTCCCGGAGCGGTGTGACCGGAACGCGGTTGATCACCATCTCGCCGTCGGCGCCTTTATGCTGGGTGATGTTGAGGCTGCCGAAGGCTTCGTCCTTATCTTCGTAGTCTTCCCGGAAGTGGGCGCCGCGGCTTTCCTTCCTTTCCAGCGCGGCCCGGGCAACCGCCTCCGAGACGATCAGCAGGAACTTCAGGTCCAGCGCGGTGTGCCATCCCGGGTTGTATTCGCGGTTGCCGACCACGGAGACATTCTCGGCCCTCTGACGCAGATCGTCGACGACCTCGAGGGCCCGCTGCATGTCGCCCTCGTTGCGCACGATGCCGACGAGTTCCTGCATCCGTTCCTGCAACTCGTACTGAATCTCGAAGGGATTTTCGCCGCTTTGCTCGCGGTCGAAGGGAGCCAGGGTCTCGCTTACGGCCGCGTCGATCTGTCCGTCGTCGATGGCGCCGTTGCCGTTCTCCCGCGCGAACTCCGCGGCGTACTTGCCGGCGCGCTGGCCGAAGACCAGCAGGTCGGAGAGGGAATTGCCTCCCAGCCGGTTGGCTCCGTGCAGGCCCGCCGCGCATTCTCCGGCGGCAAAGAGACCGGGCACGGTCGACATCTGCGTGTCGGCATCCACGAGCACGCCGCCCATCACGTAGTGGGTCGTGGGACCCACTTCCATGGCCTCCTTCGTGATGTCGATGTCGGCGAGCTGCTTGAACTGGTGGTACATGCTCGGCAGCTTGCGCTTGATATGCTCTTCGGCGTTGGAGAGCTTCTCCCTGATCCACGAAATGTCGAGGTAGACCCCGTCGTGGGGCGATCCGCGGCCCTCCCGGATTTCCCGTACGATACACCGGGCCACGTGGTCTCTCGTCAGCAGTTCGGGCGGCCGGCGGGCTTCCTTGTCGCCCTGCGTATAGATCCAGCCCTCTTCGGGGCTGTCCGCCGTCGAGTTCTTGTAGAGGTCGGGGATGTCGTCGAACATGAACCGGTTGCCTTCGCTGTTCGTCAGGATGCCGCCCTCGCCGCGGACGCCCTCCGTGACCAGGATGCCCCGCACGCTCGGCGGCCAGACCATGCCCGTGGGATGGAACTGCACGAATTCCATGTCCAGCAGCGCGGCCCCGGCGTCGTAGGCCAGTCCGTGGCCGTCCCCCGTGTATTCCCAGCTGTTGCTCGTGATCTTGAAGGCCCGGCCGATGCCTCCCGTGGCCAGGATGACCGCTTTTGCGCGGAAGACCCGGAACCGTCCCCGCTCCCGGTCGTATCCGAAGGCGCCCACGACCCGGTCGCCGTCCTTCAACAGGGCCACGATGGCGTGTTCCATGTACACTTCCATGCCCTGGTGGATCCCGTAGTCCTGGAGGGTGCGGATCATCTCCAGGCCGGTGCGGTCTCCCACGTGGGCGAGACGGGGGTACTTGTGGCCGCCGAAGTTGCGCTGCAGGATGCGCCCGTCGGTCGTCCGGTCAAACAGGGCGCCCCAGGCTTCCAGCTCCCGTACGCGGTCCGGCGCTTCCCGGGCGTGCAATTCGGCCATGCGCCAGTTGCTCAGGTACTGGCCGCCCCGCATCGTGTCGGCGAAGTGGACGCTCCATCCATCCCGGTCGTCCACGTTGGCCAGCGCCGCCGCGACGCCGCCTTCGGCCATGACCGTATGGGCCTTGCCCAGCAGGGACTTGCACACCAATCCCACCGATACTCCTGCGGCCGAGGCTTCGATGGCCGCCCGGAGTCCGGCGCCGCCGGCGCCGATCACGAGCACGTCATGTTCGTGGCTCTGGTATTCCGCCATTACAGGATTCTCCAATCCGTCCACACGCCCATGGCCACCAGGCGTACATATACATCCGCGAAAGCGACCCATACCAGGCTGAGCCATGCCCAGTTCATGTGTCCCCTGTTCAGGCACGAAACGCAGTTATAGCTCGCGTGCCGCACGGGCGCTTTCGAGAGCAGGTCCAGGTTGCCGCCGATCAGGTGGCGCAGCGAGTGGCAACCGAACTGATACCCGCCCAGCAGGACGACGTTCAGGGTCAACACCAGGGTGCCGATCCCGATGCCGAAGGTCGTCTCACCGGTCGCCGCGTCCGTGAACCACAGGGCCTTCCAGGCGTCGTGCGCCAGGAAGATCCAGATGATGAACACCAGGTAGAGAAAGTAGCGGTGAACGTTCTGGAGAATGAGCGGAAAGGACTGTTCGCCCCGGTATTTCTTTCTCGGCTCGGAAACGCTGCAGGAAGGCGGGTCGGCCCAGAAGGCCTTGTAGTAGGCGCCCCGGTAGTAATAGCAGGTGATGCGGAACCCGGCCGGCGCCCAGAGGATCAGGAAGGCCGGCGAGAACGGGAGCATGGCCGGCCACCATTCGGGCCTGGGACCGAACAGGGCATGGGACGAACTGCCGAAGAGTTCGGGCGAATAGAAGGGCGAAAGATAGGGCCCCCAGGCGTAGAACTCGCCCTGGAAGGCCGCCCACGTGGAGTAGACGACGAAGGCGGAGAATACGCCCAATGTCACCAGCTGCTGCACCCACCAGGCGTCTCTGCGGCGCGTCTGGCCGAAACCGCTGGCCTTCAGCGAAACACCGGTTGTCGACATAGGTTAACCTCTTGAAACCAGATCGTGAATCGGCCGAATTTCACAGGCAAAACACATTAGCGCAAATTAGATGATGAGCGGCCGCAAGGCAATAGAAAAAAACGGGTCTGCATGCCATGGCCGCGAGACCCGTCCCGGCGGTTTTCGACCCCATATGCCTGCATAAAACAATAGCCGAAACCGGCGGCCGGGAGATATATTGAAAACCCGTTTTCGCGACGCCGGGCCAGCAGGCCACACGTACCGATTCACCCTGAAGATTTGGAATCAACGTCCCCAGATGTCGACCGACTCGAATCAGGTATCACCCTCCACCCAAACCGCGAACGGCCTGACCCCCAGGGTGCTCATCCTGGGCAGCGCGCTCGCCGTGTTCATCGCGATCTGGACGCCCCACACCAATTACGTCATGCACGGCCCGAGGCTCACCCTGAGCCATCTCCCAGTCGCGGCACTGGTTTCCTTCCTCGCCGTGATCTTCTGCATGCAGATTCCCCTGCGCAGGTGGCGGCCCGAACGGGCGTTTTCGGCGGGTGAACTGGCCGTGCTCTTCGCCTTCTGCCTGGTCTCGTCGACGATACCCGGCAAGGCCTTCGTGGACTACTTCGTCGGCATCCTGGCGTCGCCGTTCTACTACGCCACGCCGGAAAACCGGTGGGCGGATACCTTCTTCCCCCATCTGCCGGGCTGGCTGGTCGTCCAGGACGACCTCGGGGCCGCGACTGGGTTCTACGAAGGCGCCAGCCAGAGCGTCCTGCTGTGGGTCGACTGGATCGTTCCCCTCTTCTGGTGGATGTGCATGCTGGCGGCGCTGTTCCTGGTCATGGCCTGCATTGCGGTGGTTTTCCGCCGGCAGTGGGTCGAGCACGAGCGGCTGTCCTTTCCAGCAGTACAGATACCTTCAATGCTGATCGCGGGGACAACCCGGGGCGGCTTGGTGCCGGCGTTCATGACGAACCGGTATTTCCAGGTGGGATTCGGACTCACCTTCGGGCTGCTGGCCTGGAACAGCCTGGCCTATTTCGGTTACGTACCGGCCATACCCGTCGGCGCGCCCTTCCGAACGCAGATCCAGCTGGCGCAATCCGTACCCGAGACCCAGGTGCAGTTCAACATCTTCATGATGTGCTTCGCCTACTTCGCCGACCTCAAGGTGCTCTTCAGCATCTGGTTCTTCCACCTCATCGCACTGCTGGAAATCAGCCTGCTCAACCAGCTGGGCGTGTCGGCGTCCGGCATGGCGGGCGGGTCCCAGTTCATCGTAAAGACCCAGCACTTCGGCGGGTTCTGGATATTCGTGCTGTGGGGCCTGTGGATCGGAAGACATCACCTGAAGGCCGTGTGGCTCAAGGCCCTGGGCCGTGCGCCGGAACTCGACGATTCCAGGGAATTGCTGTCCTACCGCACGGCATTGCTGGGATTGGCAGGGGGACTGGGCTACCTGCTGTTCTGGTTGAACCGCATGGGTATGTCGGTCGACGTGGCGGTACTCTTCCTTGCGATCACCCTGGCGCTGTATATCGGCGTCACGCGCATCGTCGCCGAGACCGGGCTGGTCTTTCTCGACCTCCCGGTCAATTCGAACGAAATGACGGTGGGCGTCATCGGATCGACCAACCTTTCGCCCTCTAATCTCACGGCCCTGGGACTCACCCACGCCATCTCCCATAACCACCGGGGAATCGGTCTTTCGTCACTGATACACGGCCTGAAAGTCTCCGATGGGTTTACCCGGTCCAGGAAGGGCCTGTTCGCCGCGGTCGGCGCGGTGCTGGTGCTTACCTTCATCGTCACGAACGGATATACGATCTACGCCGGGGCAGCCGGGACGGGCGCCCATGATTTCGCGCCGCTTCGGGCCGAGGGGTTCTATGACCAGTTGGCCACGTGGTTCAACAATCCCTATACCCTGTCCTACGAGGAGATCTACTTCCTTTTCCTGGGCGCCGGGATCACCACGGGTCTCCTGTTCATGCAGTACCGCTTCCCGGGATGGCCCCTGCATCCCATCGGCTACGTCGTCGCCTTCGCGGACATCATCAATTTCGAAATCACGTCGATCTTCACGATCTGGCTGATCAAGGTGTTGCTGCTGCGCCTGGGTGGGTTCGAAATGTACCGGAGGATGCAGCCGGCCGTAATCGGCGTGCTGCTGGGCTACGCGGCGGGCGTGACCCTCTCCCTGGTTGTCGACGTTATCTGGTTCCCTGGCCAGGGACACAACGTGCACAACTGGTAGGTCTGCCTAGAAGATCTCGGTGATGTGCGGCGTGTCCGGGAAGTAAAACGTATCGACGATGTAGGCGGCCAGGACCCCGACCACGTAACCGACGAGGATGCCCAGGAAAAGCGGTTGCGCTTTCCGGTACAGCCGGACGCCGCCGATACGGAGCAGGATGACCTGCACGAGCCATGCGACGAAGAGGGTGAAGGCAAGCCCCCGTATGGGCGCCGAGGCCCCGATGGCGAACCCGATGGGATTGAGCGGCCACCAGTAGAAGAGATACCTGCCCAGGGCAAGCAGGCTGCTTACGGCCATTCCGACCGTGAGAAACAGGATTTCGAGGGTGGTGATCTGCGTGGCGTTCTTCATCCACTTCACTACCAGGTCGAAGAACAGGTTCCCCGTGTTCCTCAGATTGATATGCAGGTTGTCCGCCCCCTCCGCGTAGCCCGAGTAGACGACGTATCCCGTCGAGATCGCCGTCCCGCTGACGAACGCGAGCATCACGAGCAGGAACAGCCGTCCGCGGTTCTCCCCGAGATAGTTCCGCCAGAAGGCGACGTGTGAAAGCCCCACCATCGTGAAGGTCCGCCAGTTCCGCGCAAAGGCGTTGGTCAGTCCGAGACCGGTCAGCGTCGACCCCGACAGGTTGGCCGAGCCCACCATCCCCACCGTGAAGGCGTGGGCGTTGATCGGCAGATCCAGGTTGATCAGACCCGCTTCGGCGAGGATGCGCGCGATGCCGAAATAAAACACCAGCAGGAGGAACAGGAAGAGCAGGGCGACGGGGACGGAGAATCCGATGGCGTGCAGCCAGGCGGTCATGAAGAGCACGCCCAGTACCAGGCCGATGACCGCCGTGCGATAGGAGAACATTTCGTTCTCGTCGCGCAGGTCGCTTTTCCTGCCGAGGGACTTTCGAAGGACGTTTCGGAGGTGTTTCCGGGCCATCCAGACGCTGATCAGGGCGAACATGATGAGTCCGCCGCAGAACTGGATGGACACCAGGCCGCGGGGCACGATCGTCTCGGCCGGCGAAACCACGCCGAAACGGTTGAGCATACCGGTTTCCAGTATGCCCAGTACCTGGAAGAACCAGACGCTGAAGAGGATCTCGACGTTGACGAAAAAGGCGAAACACAGGACGTAGGGCACGAGCCGGATGGCGATGGGCGGGTAGGCCGGGTCGATGACCACGTTGAATACCGGACCGGGAAGGGGAATGTGGGGCAGTACGCCCCAGAAGCCGATGATGTTCCAGGTCATGACGGCCAGGCTGGCCGCGAAGCCGACCTGGAACAGCCGGTTGCCGAAGAGGGCCGGCCACCTTCCGGACGGCCCGGATGCGCCTTGATCGGTCTCGAGCAGGCGAAGCACCACCTCGCCCATGGGAAACTGAAGCCGTTCGTGTTCCACCCACTGCTTCCGGAAGATCACGACGAGGCAGGCGCCGATGAAGAGCAGCGTGCCCAGGGCCGACATCCACCAGAAGAGCGGGATGACCCAGTCCTGCCAGGGGATCGGCAGTCCGGAAGGCCGTCCCGCGAAGAAATCCGATACTTGCCCCTTGTCATTGGGGATGACCGCCCATTCCGGCAGGTAGGCGAAGAAGTGCGCCTCCCACTGGTTCTCCGGGCTGGCGAAGTAGTGCGGCGCGGTAATGACGCTGATGAGATAGCGGACCATGCCCCAGTCGGGGACCATGGCCGCGATCATCCCCATGGCGAAGATGACCAGGAGTTCCGGCCTCGTGAGCGCCGCTTCCCGGTTTATGGCGCGGATCAGTACGTTCGGAAGAAGGACCAGGAAGAGGTAGGGGATGACCAGGCACAGCGGCATCTGGGGGAAGGTCAGATAGTTGTAGCTCAGCTGCGCCGAAGCGTGCTGACCCCAGAAGGCGACGAAACAGGCGAAGGCCAGACCCAGGGCGGCGGTTTTGAGGGAAATGGGTTTCGTGGTCAGCTTGGTCATGCCTGGTCTAGCCTGGTCTGGCATGGTCTGACATGGACTGTCCCGGCCCGGTCGGGGGGTTGGTCCGAGTGATCCAGCCCGGTCGCGTGGGAAGTCACTCCTTGATGGAGGCCGTGCCGCGCTTCAGCCAGAATCCACCATCTACGCGCAGGACTTCCCCGGTGATGTAGTCCGCGGCGTCGGAACAAAGAAAGGTGGCGGCCTTGCCCAGGTCCTCGATGGTGCCCATCCGGCCCCAGGGAAGCCGCCTGCCGCCCTCCTCGAGTTCCTGCTCCGTGGAGTACTGGCGCTCGCCGGGCGTGTCGGTCCACCCGGGTTCGATCACGTTCACGCGGATGCGGTGCTCCAGCAGCTCCAGGGCGATGATGGCCGCCATGTGGTTCATGCCGGCCTTGGCCGAAGAGTAGGCGAGCGACGTAGGGAAAGGCAGGAAGGACATGACCGAACTGATGAAGAGGATGCAGCCGCCCTTCCCCCCGGCCGCCATCTTCCGGGCGCCGGCCTGGGCCACGTGGAAGGCGCCGAAGAGGCTGACATCGTAAGTTTTCCGCAGTTCATCCACGTCCATCTCGAGAAAGGCCTCCCGCGTGGAATAGTAGGCGTTGGCCACGACGATATCGGGCCCGCCGAGATCGTCGGCCGTCCGTTCCACCATCTCGTCCACGACGGACCGGTCCGACGCGTCCGCGCCGATGACGACCGCCTGCCGCCCCATGGCCCGGATTTCGTCCGCGACGGCCTCGCCGTCCTCCCGGTGGCGGTAGTAGTTGACGGCGACGTCCGCCCCGGCGCGGGCCATTTCCAGTGCGATGCCTTTGCCGATCCCGCGGGAGGAACCGCTGATCAGCGCCGTCTTGCCTGAAAGTTCGATCATGGTACCCTCTTTTCAAGCGCGGCGTGCGGTTTAGCGGGCCGCGCGTCCTGTACGCCCAATGAGCCTACAGGCCCATGGCGGTCATGTTCTGGTAGCTGATGGCGATACTGTCGAAGGGATCGCCGGCGCAGGTATCCTGCTCGACCACGTACCACTGGGCCCCGGCGGACTCGCAGGCGGCGACGATACCGGGCCAGTTCATGTTCCCCTCGCCGATCTCGGCCATCACCTGTTCCCTGCCCGATACGCCCAGGTCCTTGAAATGGATTATCGGGCACCGGTTGCTAACCCGTTCGATCCAGTGGATCGGATCGCCCCCGCCGTACTGGATCCAGTAGGTGTCGATCTCGAAGCACAGGGCGGGGTCGCTGTCATCCACCAGGATGGCCAGGCCCGTCCGGCCGCCCACGCGCACGAGTTCCGTATGGTGATTGTGGTAGCTGAAGGACATGCCGGCCTTCTTCAGCCTGAGCGCCACTACCGAAGCGTCCGCCGCGAACCGGGAGAACCCGTCCGGATCGTCCCAGTAGGACCGCGGCATGGACCCGACGGCGATATGCTCGCATCCCCAGAGGTGGTGCTCCTCGATCACGCTGTTCGGTTCATCCTGCAGGCGTTCGAAGGGCACGTGCGTGGCGCAGACCTTCAGTCCCGCGTCACGGATCATGCTGCCGAGTTCCGCGGGATCGACGGGACCGAGGGCCGAAAGCTGAATATGATCATAACCGATGGACTTTACTTTCTTCAGGGTGTCCGCGATGTCGGCCGGCGTCTGCACGAAGTCGCGCAACGTATAGAGCGTAACGGCGATTTTGGTGTCAGCCATCGAGTTCTCCTTCACGATTTCAGTTGTTCGAAATCCGGCGAGTCGTCATCCCACGCCCCGCCCACGGGCCTTAGCTGGCCGGCACCGGAGACCGGCCTGGTGCGGCCGTCCCGGTCCGGGTCGGCATAACGTTCGAACCAGCCCTCCAACTCGCCGCGGAGCGACCGGCGCCTGTCGGCATAACCGGCATCGTCCGCGAGATTCGCCCGTTCGTCGGGATCGTTTTCCAGGTCGTACAGTTCGTCGGGTCCTTCGGGATACCGGTGCACGTACTTCCAGGATTCGGTGCGGATCATGCGCGTGCCGCCGTATTCGTCGAAAACCACGACGAGGTCCCGGCCGGCATCGGACGCTACGTCCCTTACGGTGTCGGGCGCTACGTCCCGGGCCGCCCGGTCGTCCCGGCCGGAACCGGACGAATCCGCCCGAACTGGCCAAGCTGACCGGCACATCCAGGCGTCCACGGCGTCACGCCCGGGCAGGTTGCGGTCCCAGGGCACGGGCAGGTCCAGGTAGGACAGCAGCGTGGGCATGAAATCGTAGGCGCTGATCATCGCCGGCTGCACGGCGCCTTCGGGCAGGCGTCCGGGCTGGCTGACGAGCGCAGGCACCCGAATGGAGTTTTCGTACATGTTCAACGGGCTGGTTCCGTTGCCCTTGCCCCAGAACCCGTGGTGCCCGAGGCTGAAACCGTTGTCGCTCAGGAAGACCACCAGGGTGTCTTCCCGGATGCCGTGATGTTCGAGCCGGTCCAGCAACCGGCCGACGTCGAGGTCCATGGCCGTGACGGCCGCGAAGTAGCCTTGCAGGCTTTCCCGGTCACCCATGCATTCGCGGGTCAGGCCGCCCGCCCAGGGGTGTATGGGTTCCTGGGGGCAGGAGTCGAAAGGGCAGTCGTCGTAGGAATCGACGATATCCTGCGGATGGCCGGTCCACGGACTGTGCGGCGCCGTATAGTGCACACCGAGGTAGAACGGTTCATCCTGGTTGGCGTGTCGGTCTATGAAGGCCAGCGCATCGTCGGTAATGACGTTCGTGACGTATCCCGGTTCGGTGACCGGGACGCCGTTCCGGACCATGGGCGCATCGTTGTACGGACCGCCGCCGAACTGGTGGGTGAACCAGTGGGAGAACCCGTGCTGGGGCAGGGTGCTGTTGCCCAGGTGCCACTTGCCGCTGAGGCCGCATCGCCAGCCGTGGGCCGCGAGCACATCGGTATACGTCGTTTCTCCATCGAGGTAGGAAGCCGCGTCTTCGCCGACATTGCCTCCCCTGATCCAGTCGTGCACGCCATGCTGGGAGGGGATCCGGCCCGTCAGCAGCGTCGCGCGGCTGGGGGAGCAGACCGGCGTGGCCACGAAGAAACGGTCGAAGCGAACCCCGGAATCCGCGATCCGGTCGATGTGCGGCGTACGGATTTCCCCGTTGCCGTAACACCCCGCCGCCCAGACGCCCTGGTCGTCGGTAAGGATGCAGAGCACGTTCGGTCGCGATGATGCCATGGACGGCCTCTGGATCGGGTGGTTCCCCGGAAAGAGATCGGAAGGTGCGGGTTGAAGACGTGTGAAACGGCAAATTAGCGCGTCGCCGGTGGAATGTCACGGACATTATAATCCACCCAATTCGCGTTTGCCATGCATCCGGCCCTTCCCGTATATTGTCCCCCGCATAGCCGGCGAATCGGAGGACGTCAACGAGGAATGAGCCCTCGTGGCATGGACGCGGGCGTGGGTGTGGGTGTGGGCGTGGGCGTGTGTGTGGCAGTGAGGTATCGTCATGATACGAACGGGCATCGTGGGCTATGGAATGGCGGGACGGCTTTTCCATGCCTACCTGGTTTCGCGGACCGAGGGGCTGCAACTCGCCGCTGTGGCCAGTCGGGACCCGGAACGGCGGGCGCAGGCGCATCGGGACGGGTCCGTGGATACCTACAAGTCCCTGACCGATCTCCTGGATGACGACGGCATCCAGTTGATCATCCTGGCCACGCCTCACCATACCCATGCCTCCCTGGCCATCGAGGCCATGGAAGCCGGGAGACACGTGGTCGTCGACAAGGTCATGTGCATGTCGGCCGCCGAAGCCGAGGAAATGATCGCGGTCAGCAGGCGGTGCGGGGTCATGCTGAGCGTGTTCCACAACCGCCGCTGGGACTGGGGCTATCTGACCGTGCGCAAGGCGGTGGAGGACGGCCTGCTTGGCGAACCGTTTCTGGTCGAAAGGGCGGTGCACCGGTTCCGGGCATCCAGGGGCTGGCGGACCAGCCGGACCGACAGCGGCGGCCTGCTTTACGACTGGGGCGCCCACCTCGTGGACCAGGGGCTGCAACTGCTTGCCGGCCGTCCCAGGGCAGTCCACTGCAAAGGCCACAAACGCCTGTGGGAAGGGGACATAGAAGATCATGTCACTTGCACGCTGTATTTCGAAACGGGTGCCGAATACCGGATGGAAATCAGCAATCTTTCGCATATATCGAAGCCCCACTGGTACGTACTGGGTAACCGGGGATCCCTGGTAAAGACGGGACTCGATCCCCAGGAGGACTGGATGAAGAAGGGCAGGATCGAGGATGCGGTGGAGGCACCGGAAGACCGTGTCCGGGTGGCCACGGAGCGGGACGGGGCGGTAGCGGAGATGACCCTGGATTCGGTGAAAGGAAGTTGGGTGGACTACTACCGGAACATCGCGGCCGTGCTGAGCGAAGGCGCCGAGCTGGCCGTCCAGCCTCGTGAGATGCTGGAGCTCATGAAGGTACTGGACGCGGCAACGGAATCCCAGGAAACCGGCCGCGTCGTTTCGATGAGTTGAGGATCGTAGGATATATGCAACCAAGACGCATGGTCATTCTCACCGAGGGTCAACTGGGCACGTTCTCTTCCAAGACGGCCGCGTCCCTGGTCCGCTACAAGTCCGACGAGACCGTGGCGGTGCTCGACAGCATGCACGCCGGCAAGCGGCTCGAAGACGTGCTCGAGGTGGGTACGGGCATCCCGATCGTGGCGACGCTGCGAGAAGCGATGGCCTTCGAACCGACCTCGCTGGTCATCGGCATCGCGACGCCGGGGGGCGTTTTGCCCGATGCCTGGCGGGAAGTCATCCACGAGGCCATCGAGCACGGGCTCGAGGTAGTGAACGGGCTGCATACCTTTCTCAACGAGGACGAGGCGTTCGCCAGGCATGCCGGGCGGAAAGGCGTGCGGCTGTGGGACGTGCGGCAGCCGCCCGGAGACCTGGACGTGGGACGGCACCAGGTCCACGGCCTCACCAACCTGCGTGTACTGACCGTCGGCGCCGATTCCAGCATCGGCAAGAAGATCGCCGCGATCGAAATCGACCGCGCGGCCCGCGAGGCAGGCTGGGACGCCGAGTTCGTGGCTACCGGGCAGACCGGCATCATGATCGCCGGATCGGGCATCGCGGTGGATACCGTGGCGGCGGACTACATCTCGGGCGCGGCGGAGAGACTCGTGCTGGAACGCAAGCATCGGGAACTGCTGGTCATCGAAGGGCAGGGTACGATTCTGCATCCTTCCTATTCGGGCGTATCGCTCGGTCTGCTTCACGGGGCGGCCCCGCAGGCCCTGGTACTGTGCCATCAGCCGGGGAGGGAAGTGATGCGCAACCTTCCCGTGGCCGTGCCGTCCTACGCGGAAATGATCACAGCCCACGAGACCATTGCCCGGTCCCTGTTCCCCTGCCGGGTCGTGGCCGTATCGCTCAACTGTTTCGGCATGTCCCTGGACGACGCCAGGCATGAAGTGGACCGGGTCGAAGGGGAGACCGGGCTTCCGACCACGGACTGCGTGAAGTTCGGTTGCGGTCCCATACTCGAAGCGCTTGCACCGTTGAGGCCCGCGGCGGGGAATACCCCATGATCAGACGAGTGAGGAAAAGATGAATATCCGGATACTGTCTGCCGAAGAGGCCGGATCGAGCATCCTGCGGAGGTGTCCGCTGAACGAGGCCATGCACTCGCCGGAAATCGAAGAACGGAACAGGGAACTGTTCGGTGAGCTCCTGACGGCGGACCAGGCCGTAGCCAGGATCAACGACGATGTCAGGGAAAACGGCGATGATGCGGTGCGGCGGTACGCCCGTCTGCTGGACGGAAGCGCCCCGGACACTTTCGAGGTCCCCCGATCCGAAATCGACGAGGCGGCCGCATCGCTGCCTTCCGGGTTGCTCGATGCCCTGGAGACCGCGGCCGGCCGCATACGTACTTTTCACGGGCGGCAGCCGGCCGGGTCCTGGACGCACTGGGACGAAGAGGGTGGAACGGGCCAGATCGTCCGGCCGCTCGACCGGGTAGGTGTCTACGTACCCGGCGGAGGCGCGTCCTATCCTTCCTCCCTGCTGATGGCCGTGATCCCCGCCCGGGTCGCGGGCGTACGGGAGGTCGTCGTGGTTACGCCGCCCGGGAGGGACGGCATGGTGCCGCCCGCCGTGCTGGCCGCGGCTTCCGTGGCGGGGGCGGACGCGGTCTACCGCATCGGCGGCGCCCAGGCGATCGCGGCCATGGCCCATGGCACCGAGACCGTTCCCCGGGTCGACAAGATCGTGGGTCCGGGGAACGTCTTCGTGACCCTGGCCAAGCGCCAGGTGTACGGGATCGTGGATATCGACCAGCTCGCCGGCCCCACCGAGACCCTGCTCATCGCCGACGAGACGGCCAGTCCGGTCCTCGCGGCGGCCGACCTGCTGGCGCAGGCCGAGCACGATACGATGGCGAGCGCCATATTGATCACGCCGTCGTCCACGCTGGCCCTGGCGGTGCAACAGGCCGTGGAGGAGCAACTGGCGGAGCTGGACCGGGCGGACACCATCCGTTCATCCCTGGTACAGCACGGAGGGATCGTGCTTGTATCGAGTCTGGAAGAGGCGGTCGAACTGGCCAATGCCTACGCGCCGGAGCACCTGTGCCTGCTGGTGGCGGATCCCTGGTCGCTGGTGGACGGGATACAAAACGCCGGGGGGATCTTCGTGGGAGAACATTCCTCCGAGGCCCTGGGCGACTACGTCACCGGCCCCAGCCACATCATGCCCACCGGGGGCAGCGCCCGGTTCCACTCTCCATTGAGCGTCCGGGACTTCCTGAAGATCACCAGCTTGTTCGCGGTCAACGAACGGGCCGAGAAACGGTTGGGACCGGCCGCGATCCGGCTCGCGGAAGCCGAAGGGCTGACAGCCCACGCCATGGCCATACGTCGGCGGCTTTCGAAAGACCGGGACAGAGACTGACCCCGGAAGGGAACGGACCCTCTCCGGCTCCACGGTTGCCCCAACCGGCGGCCGATCCTAGAACCCCGGCAGCCGATCCTAGAACCCCGGCGGCTGACCCGAAGGCCTACCTGCCCACTTCGGCGAGCGCCGCCCGGGCCGCCTGGGCCAGGAACCCCATATCGCTTCCGAGGGTGATCCACTGGAATCCCTCCGCAATCCGCTTTCGGTTGGTCTCCATCGAAATAAACGCGTATCCACCGGGCACGCCGAGTTCCTTTCCCCGGTCCATGATCCCCTTGACGACCTTCTCCATCTCCGGATGCGTCGGCTGGCCCACGTAGCCATGGGAGGCCGCGAGGTCGTTCGGCCCGACCAGGAAAGCGTCGACGCCGGGCGTGGTGAGAATGTCGTCCAGGTTCTCAACGGCTTCGACGGTCTCGATCTGGACCATTATGAACGTTTCTTCGTTGGCGGTGCGGAGATATTCCGCCAGGTCCAGGCCGGCGGTATTCAGGAAGCGGGCGCCCATGCCGCGGATGCCCATGGGAGGATACTTGGCCGCGCTGACCGCATACTCTGCTTGCTCGCGGTTGTTGACCCAGGGAATGATCAGGCCTTCCGCCCCGATGTCCAGCGCCTTCTTGATATGCACCATGTCGTTCCACGGCACGCGGACGAGCGGGGTGACGTCCCGGCCCCGGGTCGCCTGGATCATGGGATGAAGGATCTCGGCATTCAACGGACCGTGTTCTCCGTCAAACCAGATCCAGTCGAAGGCCAGGTTCGACGCCAGCTCCACGATGTCGTTATTTGGGGTGCCGACGGATATGCCGTAGGTCACTTCGCCGTTGCGCAGCTTTTCCTTCAGTTTGTTTTTCATGGTTTCTCCCGCGGGCCATCTCGCGATTTAGAAGGTGGTCGACACAAAGTTTACACGTAGCATTTCACGATTGATTCGCTATGTCTCGATAAGTATATTGAAACCCGTTGTTCATGGAAAACAGTAAATACCCGCGAGGCTCCCGATCCGTACTTTCGGAGCAGGTCCTCCCGGTTTGAATGAGAGGTAAACATCATGGCAGGAATCTCATCCAGCAGGCGATATTCGATGCCCATTGCGTACACTGCGTTCATCATCCTTGCCGTTGCGGCACTGGCGATCCACGGACAGCAGATACCCTACGCGCCGACGTCCGAGAGCGAGATCCCTGAAGCCATTCTCGGCAAGGCCGGCGCACCCCGCGGCGGCGACCTGGCTTATTTCGATGAAGACCAGGCGACCAGGGGTTATCTCGCAGAACCGGAAGGGCCGGGTCCCCGGGGCGCCGTCATCCTGATCCACGAATGGAACGGTCTGGTGGACCGCGTCAGGCAAGTGGCCGACGCGCTGGCCGCGGAGGGCTATGTCGCCCTGGCGGCCGACCTGTATTCGGGGCGGACGGGAAGCAACCGCGACGAGAACATGGCGCTCGTGCGGGAAACGCTGGACGACATGGACAAGATCATCCGCAACCTGGACGCGGCGGCGGCCTACCTGAGATCGCGGCCGGACGTGAACGGCAAGATCGGGGCCATGGGCTGGTGCTACGGTGGCGGAGTCGCCCTGAGTTACGCCCTGGGTGGCGAGAACCATGACGCCACCGCCATCTTCTACGGACGCCTGCTCGACGATCCCGAAAGACTCAGCGCCATACACCACGAGATTTACGGTACCTTCGCCGGACTCGACCGCGGTCCCTCGCCTGAACAGGTGGAACGCTTCGTCGCCGCGCTCCGCCAGGCCGGCGTGGAGAACGACGTGCATATCTACGACGGCGTCAACCACGGGTTCTGGCTGTACGTGGAGCGCGATCCGAAGAACGAAGAACCCGCGCTGGACGCCTGGGAGCGGCTGAAGGCCTATCTCAAGCGGACTATCGGTAGCGACTGATGGAGGCTTACGAACAAGCACTCGCCGAAATCGACACCTTCGGTTTCACGCTGTTGCCCGAGGTGCTGTCGACGTCCCAGGTACACACGCTTCGCGAGGTGTTGATCCGCGTCGCCGCGGCACACGGCGAAGCCGGTTACGAGAACCGCGGGGGCACGTCGCTGCTGGTGCGGAACCTGCCCACCATCGACCCGGTGTTCCTCCAGGTCATCGATCACCCCGTCGTCCTGCCCATCCTGGAGCAGGTGCTGGACAAGACCCTCGTGCTGGGCAGCCTGAGTTCCCGCATCGTGCGGCCGGGGGACGGTTACCAGGACTTCCACAGCGACATCCCGCAGCACATGCTGAACCCTGTTTCTCCCGTAATGATGAATACCATCTGGATGCTGGACGATTTCGATGCGGAGATCGGCGGCACGCGGATCGTTCCCGGTTCGCATAAAAGCGGGTGGGCCGGCCCGCCGGAGGGCATGGAGGTACCGCACGTCTACCAGCCCGAGGCTTCCGCGGGCAGCGTGCTGATCTTCAACGGACAGTGCTGGCACGGCGGCGGAGCGAATACCACCGACCGCAACCGGCACGCCCTGTTCGGGCATTACCGCAAGTCCATGCTCCTCTTCCAGCTCGATCCCCACGACGGTTTCCGGGACGAGTGGTTCGAAGGGCTTTCCCCCCGGCAGAAGCAGCTTATGCGCATGCAGAAAGGCGTAGGCACGCGCCATGCGGCAGACGACCATCTGCTGTAGAAGATCACTGGCGTGTTTGATCTCGCTGCCAGTCCCTGCGCCGTCCAATCACAACCGCACTTTGAAAGTACTTTGTAGATACTTTGTAGACACTTGGAGAAAACATGGCGACATCATCAGGATCCGATCACCTGGAAGAGGGTTCGAAGGAGACGCTCGATTTCTCGAAACTCAGGCAGATCGCTGGCATCGAGGAGGACGTCCTGCCGGTAGTCGTGCAGGATTCATCTACGAAGGAAGTGTTGATCCTGGCCTACATCAACCGCCTGGCCCTGGATGAATCCCTGAAGACCGGGATCGCCACGTTCTGGAGCACGTCGCGTAACGAGCTGTGGGTCAAGGGCGCCACATCGGGAAATGCGCTGGGAATCGATGAAGTCCGCATTAACTGCGAGCAGAATTCCGTGGTCTTTCTCGTGACGCCCCAGGGCGGCGGTGCCTGTCATACGAAGGACAGCGATGGCCAGTACCGGACCGGTTGCTACTATCGGCGGATCAGGTCGTCCGGGGATCTGGAGTTCGTCTGATCGATCCGGGGGATCTGATTCAATAGGAACGGGAAGTTGACAACATGGATGTCGATGAACAGTCCCTGGGTTCGCGCATCGCGGACCTGCTGGAATCCCGACAGGAAGTACTCGAGGCCTACTTGTTCGGTTCCCACGCACGGGACGAAGCGCAGCCACACAGCGATATCGACGTAGCTGTCTACATTGACGAAGCGTACGAAGACCAGAGTGTCTTCGGCCTGCGAGCGGAGCTTTCAACCCTACTCATGGCAGGCCTCAGGGACAACGGCGTCGATCTCCTGATCCTCAACCATGCACCTCCGGTACTGTACTATCACGTGCTTCGCGATGGGATACGCGTTCTTTCGCGAGAACTTGCCGCGACTACTACGCGCGAGGGACGGACGGTCTCCCGGTATTGCGACTTCGTTCCCCAGCTTGCGAAAATGGAAGCGGCGCGGTCTTCTGTCACCCCCTAGTCGATCGGAACCGAAGTAGTATCGGTTTTGAGAACGCGTATAGCAAATCAACCCGGATTAAAGAAAAGCCCTTTAAACTTGACCATTTCGGAGCTACCTCCGATAGTATCCTACTTTATCGGAATACAGTCCAAAATGGTAAGAAACTCGACTTGGATTTCTACTCTCCTCGTGACAATAGTGCGATCTTGGCGTTCGCCGGAAAGGGCATGCATTCTACGTACTCCGTAGCGCACCAATATACGCTTTTCACTTTGTATATGGATCTTGTTCTTAAGTAAATAGGGTGTGATTTGGTCTGAGTCGGCGAACCTACGAACTTTGTTTTCTCCGTATCCAACATCTGTCGACATCCATCCGCGACACCGGATACTGTTTCAGATTCTGTATCAACCACTTACGTTCGTGCATATACACCTTATTCGCACGACCGAGTTTATGTGCTTCTTTTGTAAACCTCTGGTTTGTAACGACAGCAGTTTGAAAACTTTCCCCGTATTCCTTCTCATAAAATGGCTTCGCGGCTACAATCTCTTGCACAGCGTTGATACCCGGTTTTCCATTCGTTTTACGATGCTTGACCTGAATCAGGATTCCGCTTTCCTCCATCGAAACCGGGTGTACAATTACATCTACGCCCTTGTCGCCAGACTGTGGCGTTAGTTCAACACGGTGTTCCTGTACATCGAAAAGGGCAGCAACAAAGGCCTCGAAATGAGTTGGTTCCAATCTGTCAACATCCTCAATAGTTAGCGGTGTTCCTCGCTCTCCCTTGGTTTCAGTTTGATTCAAATGGTCAAGTATATCAACTGGACTAACCTCGGCTCGTTCCGTGGGAAACAGAGTGCCGTGCGAGAGCTTACGTTTTCGCTCAAGAAGCTGATGCAGGATGAGATCAAACGTTGGATACTCGGGATGGATAGCCATTGGAAAGTAAATATGCACGGGCCGAGTCTGTCCGATCCGATAGACCCGGTCGCTGGCTTGATCCTCTTTGGCCGGATTCCACCAGCGGCTATAGTGAATAACATGATTCGCTTCCGTGATGTTTAGACCGACGCCTGCAGCCAATGGAGACATGATAATCGCGTTGAAGCCCGAAGCAGATTGGAAACGATCAACAGCTTGTTGCCTACTCAACTTCATTGAATTTGCCTTTTGTGTACTTCCCGGTGTTTCGCCGTTTACGATAGATATGTCTTCCAAGCTAAAGTGATCTCGAATTACACGGGCCAACAGATGTTGTGTCTTACGACGATCAGAAAAAAGAACTGCCTTCTCGCCTACAGACCGGATCTTATCAAGTATCTGAAACGTGACCTTTAGTTTTGCCGATTGGTCTATCAATTCAGGTGTTGTAAATTGTTCCCATTGAGAATCAGCCAATAACGGATGATCGCATATATCCCGTAGCCGATGGATAGTTTGCAGGACGCGATCACGTGATTGCGGTTCTGTAGACTCGTCCTCCTGTACGAGTCGAAGTGCGTCTTGGTAACGTCCTTTTTGCTGGGGTGGCATCTCCTGTTGGCAGTCTTCTTCGTCATGAATGGTTTTTGGGGGTAGGTCATCGAGGATGTCGGTTTTAAGTCGCCTTTTGAAATGTACGCCAATGCGTTTTCGGATTTCCTCGCCGAGAGCTCGGACGTCGGTTTCGGGATACTCTAGTGGCTTACAAAACTCACGGTTGAACTCCAAGGCGCTGCCGAGAAATCCCGGTGCTACGAAATCCGTGATGCACCATAGATCCATCAACGAGTTTTCGACGGGGGTTCCAGTTAATGCGATACGAAATTCAGCTTTGAGGGCTTTTATGGCATTTGTAACGAGCGTTCCGGGTGTCTTTATGCGTTGCGCTTCGTCAATGACAACAACCGCCCATGGTATTAACCCCAAGTCTAACTGAAAGTCCCGGACGGTTTCATAAGTCGTGAGTACGAGATTAGTACTTTGGAGGCGTTCAATGTCGAGTGCGCCGCGTCGTCTTCGTACTTCCTGGAATCTATCCGCGCCTTCAATCACCGGAATCTCGCGGTCGCCCAGACCAACAGCCTCGCGCTTGAACTTTTGCAGTTCCTCTCCGTACAACGTTACGAAATTCAGAATGCCTTTATCAAAAAACTTGGGATACTCCGCCTGCCAATTCTCTAACAGGGCAATCGGTGCGATTACCAGGGACGGTTGTTGCAAGTCATGTTTCTCATAGTACCATTCCAGAAAACAAAGCACTTGTAAAGTCTTACCAAGCCCCATGTCATCAGCGAGCATGCCCCCTGGATACCTCTGCTTCCATAGTTGCTGAGCCCACGCAAGTCCTTCCTCCTGATGAGGCAGGAGCATGGTGTTCGATTTTGTATTTGGCGTAGGTTCGAGTAGATGTCGGAATGGTTCTTCGATGGGGGAGTCGGATGTTTCCTCTAAGTAGTCGGTTTCCTCGATATTCTCTTCTATAATCAAGACCGGCGTAGGGGCCTCGAACTTTTCGTCGTGGTCGCGGGATGGTTTCTTACGGAGTTTTAGCTGCTTTTCTATGAAAGGAAGTAATCTGTCGATGTCTGAAACAGGGATTTGCCGTTCGTTCCAAGTTATGTTCTTCTGCCCAGTCTGTTGCGCCCGTCGTACAGCCTGCTTGAGTTCCGAGAGCTCCTCCTCTGACTTGACGGTAATCTTAGTTTGAGTTCCCGGCTTATCTTCAACCATGATTCCGGGAATCCACTCGCTTTTATATGGTGAAACGAATGGGTAAAGTCTCGGACGATGAGTACCGATTTTGAGGACGCGTTCGCTGAAAGAGGGAGTTTCGCCGGTTGGATCAAGTTCAACGATGTCCGGGTCGAAATATGCATGTGGTTGTTTGGCTATTTCCTCGAGTTGATCACGGGAAACATGTCGAAAGCGCTTTATAGTTTGTAGCGCTTCCCGCTGCTTTTCCATAAAGACAACACGGGTACGACCGCTGTCAACGCCGGGAAGATTGTACGTAATTTCAGGATCTGGGAATTTATCGAAAACCTCTTCGAATCTTTCGTTGTCAATCCCTGACAGGTCAGGGATTATCTCAACACTGTCTCCCGAGTCACGCAATCGCAAACGAACAGTCTTCGGTGCGACGACATCCTCTTGATGGAGATAGCGGTCGAGTTCAGAGCCGACTCGATTCGCCATTCCCTTGATCTTGGCGAATTCAAGCAGATTCGTCTGGTAGCTTCTATCTCGGGATTCTCGTGAATTGAACGCGTCAAGTTCTTCCAGGAGTGTAAACTGTTCTCGGGTCAGTATGTACGACCACGAGTCTGTAAAACGCAGTACAAACCCGGTGCGTGTTGGATACAATGGCTTCCGGTCTGGTTGCTGGAACTGGTAATCGTATCGGAAACCCGGCTGGTTCAGTGTACCGACCGAACGGATTTCAAGGTCAAATGGGTATGGCTCCGGTAAACCTAGTGTATGGCGTTCTTCCGAATCGAGGCTACCCACCTCTTCGTGCGGTACAAGTATCTCCGTACCTAACGATTCCGCTTGGCCGTTATCGAGCAATTCCTTGAGTAATGACCACTGTGCCTGCGTATGATGTGCGTTTGTCGGGAGGTTTGTGGTGAACTCATCCAGAGAAAGACCGATCGGCGTAGCAGTAAATCGAATGCCCGTCTCAGTCTCATACCAACTAAAGTGTGGTAGATCGGATTGGGATTTCTTGAATGGGTTTAACACTGAACATCTTGCGTATGGAGGCTACTCGAGAAAGACATTAGAAGTATCTCGAATCATCTTTTGGCAGGTAACTACCTGACTGCCTGATACGTAAGTTTCGACCGATCCAGTTTTCGAATCTACTTTGCCAGAAATAACCTTCCGAGCCACTGTGGATCACACGATGTACGGCTTGTTCAGGATATCGAAGCCGGCTCATGTAGTACTCCGATGCGTTCATATGAAAAGGTCGGTTGTCATCTTTATAAACATAGCAAGCTCCCGCTGTACTGAATTCGACAAATGTGTGTTTGCGCATCTGAATGATGAAGGCGTGTTGATCCTGTGTGCCACCCTTCAACGTCGCGGGCCGACGGGTCTGATAGTATTGAAGAGCTTTAGGGTTATTACTAAGAATACGTTCGACATCGTTTCGCAAAACCGGTCGGCAAAAGGAGATATGTTCGAGATATGACATCCAGAACTCTCTCCGATACTTAAATTTACTGTCGTTGCAAGCTTTGGCGACGACATCGAAGAACAACCGAAGGTCGTCTTTCGTGATCCATCGCTCGAAGACCTTCCTTGCGCTATTGGATACGCCACGCCAACGTACAGAAGCACCGGTAATCCGCGGATCTTGCCAAGTTCGAAGTACGTAGGATTGAACGGGTTCTCGCAGATGCTCCGATGCATCGGTCCCAAGTTGTTCGATAAGTTTCGACAAAATGGCCCGGGAATTTCCCTCATCCTTGTGTAACTCAATGAATCTGACGACATCCTCAAGAAAGGGACGTCCTATGTGCCTGTTTTGTGCAACGTACGCTTCTGCTATGTATCCGAAATAAGGATAACTGTGCATATGATTAGGCAATTCGAGATATGTCCAGAGATTTGCTATTTCTTTTTTGTCACGAAGCAGATTTCCCGCTATTTGTGTCGCTCCATTCTCATCACAATACCACGCGATATTAGCTTTGAGTTTCCGAACGAATCTTCGCCGCCCGGTGTAACTGGTAAGTTGTTTTTTTAAGAATGCTCGTAACAATCCTGCATTTGTCTTATCCCACACCTGCAGCAGAGCGTCGAACACACCGAGCAATGCACTAGTGCTAAAGTGTTCTTCGATAATCGTGAGTGCATTCTCAAGTCGTCCCGTGTTGCTCACGATATTCCGGTTATATGGAGCTTGGCTTTCAGAATAGGTCAATGCCCATGCCAGTTTTCGTGCCGATGACCTGTTAGAAAAACACTTTTTGACCTCGTTTTTTTTTCTGGCCAGGATAAAGCGCCGGTAGATTTGCTGAATGTCTACTTGACTGGCTCCCTTCCTCATCCCCGCGCGATGGTGATTCTCAATTTCTTTCAGTTTTCCACACAGATCATCAAGTGATGACTGAGCGTCACTAACATTGAAAGTGCGTCGGCCAAATACCAAGGCACTTAAACTGAATCGAAGCAGTTCCTTGGCAGTATTCATGGCATTTCACCGAGGATCTGGCTTAGCTGCTTTTCGGAATTTGTCCGGACACGGAACTCCACCCGTCTAGATTCTTCTTGGTTTTCAGTATCGTTTTCATCGGTAATCAATCTGCTCGAAGATAAACCGTTGGCAGTGAGATATCGTTTCACCCAGTCCCTGTCTTCGTTGATATGGGGCAACTGAAGCACAAATTGTAGAACGCTTCTTGTTCGGTGTTGAGACAGTTCCATGTTTCTAAAATACGCGTTTTCTTCGCTGACCTCAGCAGACCATTCGCTTGAAGTGTGGCCCTCAATCCGAATCTCTTCGATGTCCTCGACATAGTCAGGTTTCTTTAAGATTCTAACATATCGAGGGAAAAAGTCTTCGAGTATTTCTTTGAATGCGGTCTTGACTTCAACTTTGCCCTGATCAAACAGAACATCAGGTTCTTTGAAACGGACAGCAAGAGACTCTTTGTTCAGGTCTGCTTTCCACTTCTCAAGATCTTTCTCGAATTCTCTAGAAAGATCCTGATAGATAGCTTCCTGTAGGTTCCTGTAATTTTCAGCAATCTTCAATTGACGATTTTCTTTTACCATCAAATCCAGCATTACAAAAGACAGCAGCAATACGAAGATCAACAGCAATCCTGCCATCAAATCGCCAAGTGACAGGCTGAACGGGTTCTCGTCAACGAGCGTGCTGGAATAAAGATGACTTCGTCGCATTATTCGCTGTTCTGCCGTGTACGTTCGTTCATCTCAGTTAAATCTTCAACACTTTCATTAAGGGCTTCAACACTTCCAGACAGAGCATTTGCTGCGTTGGTCAACTGATTAGAGAATGTACTAAGATACTGTCGTATAGATTCTTGTGTAGTATCGGCGTAGGTTTTCAAACCATTTTCGATCTCCGCAAAAATGTTCTTGAGACCACTGTCAATTGTCTGGAATCGCTGCGTGAAGTCACTTAGCAACTGTTTCGATTGCACAAGAGTGTCTTGGATCTGTTTTGTCGTTTCGCGATTTGCCACCACGTACTTTTCGTTTTCTACTTTAAACACATTGCTTGCCTGGGTCAGTTCCTTTCCTGCGCTTTCAAGTTGTGTCGAGCCTGCCGTCAGTTGCCGAGAAAACTCGCGCGTTGTCTCGATCAACTGACGGACGGCTGCTACGCTTTCGTTCATTTGTTGCAGCATCTCTTGGCCCTTGATGAAGGTGTCTTTTGAGCTGCTAATTTGCGAATTAACAGCTTCGATCTGTCCATGCTGCCTTTGTAAGAGACTGCTGACGCTTTGTTCCATGCCTTGGACGCTTTCACCTAGTCGAGTGGCCGAATTGTCGACAAGTTGACGCATTCGATCCGCCGATTCTGCGGACGTCTTTGTTGTAGTCGTTGTGAACTCCTCGACAGCATTTTGAAATGTCGTGAACATTCCGTCCAGCATAGATTTCGTCTGCCCCATCTGTTCTTCAGACGTTGCTGATAAAGACAGAAAGGTTTGATCGATCTTGTCTTGAACACTCGCCATCATGTCGGTCATCTGTCTGGGTAAATCCTTCAGGCTTTGACTCACATCGTCTACCGTTGTTGCCAGAGTTTCCATTTGCCTAACGGTGTTCCCGGATATTGAATCTTGAAATACCTCTATCAGCTTTCCAATGGCTTCGGTTGAAGACTCTTCCTTTTGCTGGCGCAGTTCATTGACGGCGTCGTTTATATCACTCAGGCTAGGCGCCAACCGTTCCGCCATCGCGTTGCTGAACGCGTCAGGTGCTTTTTGAAGTTCAGTGATTATCTCTTGGCGACCTTGGGCCATTGCCACCTTGATTTCGTTCGCTAAGTCTGTCGAGAAGGACTTAAGCGCTGCCGTCTGTTGTGCGAGTTCGTCCTCTTGCCTAAAAGAGATCTCTTCTTGTGTTGTTAACGTAAATGTTTGATCCAGGACACGCTGCAGGTCCACGATCTCTCTACTCACTTTTCCAATACGTTCTTTCTCGACTACGTTGAAAAACAGTGAGGTCGACATTCCAAGAACTGAAGTTACGAAAGCAGTCGCCACGCCTGCCAGAAGCTGTTTAATCGCCTCTTGCATCTCATTAGTCTGTGTGAAGTCTATTACAGAAAAAGGTATTAATCCGCTGACCATTCCCACGAACGTACCTAGAATCCCCATTCCAACCAGAATACTTGGTACGCTGTTCCAGTATCTAAGATTCAGATGCTGTCCCAACAGACGTTCTTCACTAAAAACAAGCGCGGCTTCTTCGGTCTTGTAGACTATCCTTCGGTCGTCAATGCAGTTCCGTGTTACTAGAGAATCCTCAAACTCCTGCCATGCTTCAGCGAGCTCACTGTTTCGGTTAAAACTGGTTCTTATATTGGGAAGTATCTCCGGCGCTGCGGGTCTTCCATACTCTTCGATTTCCTTCGTCAAACCGTGTATTAATCGACCTCGTTGGACAATGCGGACAACAAACACAGCTAGAAAGACTAAAAAAAACAGAACAATTAAATAAATGAATATGTCTGTAATGACCTTAGTAAACGGATGTGCAATCACGTTCGATTCGCGCCATAATGGAGGTAACAATGAATCGAGAGGCCACGGGATTAACAGATCTACGAGTTTTTGTAAATAATCCATGTTTTCTTCTTTTTGAGGTGAGTGTTTGTGTGCAGTAAAGTGCTAAAGAAAATCAAGCAAATCGTCTCAGATATTGGTTCCACCTACCCCCCGAAAGCCGCCATGTAAATCTTGGTGCGTTCGTTCAAGACGCCGTAGAAGGCCCGGGTTTCCGGGTCGTCGCTGTCCCGCCAGAGGGTGGCGGGAATCCCCGAATCATTGGCCAGCGGATCCCGGTCCCGGTGGCCGTAGTATATCTGGGCGGTCTTCCGCACGGTCCGCGTGGGACGCGTGGTGGCCGTATGGAGCACCGATACGTTGAACAAGGCACAGGTGCCCGCGGGTCCGTGAAGGTCGTAGACGCCCCGCTCCAGCTGCGCGCTGTTCTCCTTCAGGACAGGCTGATCGACTCCTTCGGGCGAGATGGAGAAGCAGTGGGTATCCTCATTCACGTCGGTGAAATAGACCATGAGCTGGATGTAGTCCATGCGGAGGGGATGGTCGAGCCAGTGGGCCTTGTCACGGTGCCAGCGCTGGTGGAACTCGCCCTTGTACGGTCCCATGGACCGCAGCCCGATCTCTCCGAAACAGAGCGGACCGCCCATCAGTTCCTCGATGGTACCGTAGATGGCGGGATGGCGGATCAGATCGTCGAAGGCCGGCGTGGTGACGAGGGCGTCGTAGTTGGCCTCCTGGTGATGGCCGTAGGGATGCCAGAAATAGGGGAACTTGCGGCGGTCTTCGTCGAAGAGATCGCGAAAACGATCCACCTCTTCATCCGCAAGGACCTTTCCGAGGTTGATGAATCCGTTCTGACGAAAGTACGCCAGGTCCTTCTGTTCCATGATTTCCCCGGTGTGGGTCATAGGATCTGCCCTGGAATCAATGCGTACACTGCTCAGACCGACCGGGTGATGCCCCCGTCGACGCGCAAGTTCTGCCCGGTGATGTATCCGGATCCGGGCGACAGCAGGAAAGCGGCCGTTTCCGCGATCTCCTCCACGGTGCCGTAGCGTCCCATGGGTATGCGCGATCTGAACGCCTCCGATTCCGGGAGGCTGTTGATGAACCCCGGCAGGATGTTGTTCATCCGGATGTTGTCGCCGGCGTGGTTGTCGGCGTAGATCTTCGTATAGCTCGCCAGGGCTGCGCGAAAAGCCGTCGATACGGGAAAGTAATGTTCCGGCTCGAAGGCGGCGTAGGTCGAGATGTTCACGATGGATCCGCCACCCTGGTCCGCCATGATCGGGGTGACGAGGCGCGCCATGCGCACCACGTTGAGGAACACGATGTCCAGTCCCTCGTGCCAGTCTTCATCCGGTATGTCCAGGAGACTGCCCTTGGGAGGATGCCCGGTGCTGTTGACGACGCCGTCGATGCGGCCGTGGGCGTCTATGGTCAGGTCCACTAGTCTCTTCAGGTCGGCCTCGTCCGTGACGGACCCCGTAACACCGATGCCGCCCAGTTCACCGGCGAGTGATTCCGCAGCACCGGAGGGGGACAGCAGCGCGACGGCCCACCCCTGGCCGGCCAGGTTCCTCGCGATGGCCGCTCCCATGCCGCGTCCCGCTCCCGTAATGACCGCTACGCGTTGCGCACTCATGTCACTCCCTTCGTCGAATCGTTTCCTTGTCCTCTGCAGGACCCCTGTCTGGTAATGTTCTCGTGTTTCGTAGATACGCTGCCGGAGCCACAGGCTACCATCTGCCAACCGCCCCGGCCAAGGCATTGGCAACCGCCCCGGCCAAGGCGTTATATAAACAAATGCGTTGCCGCAATCAATGACAGAATGTAGCGTTAGATCATGAAGATTACCGCGCTGAAGACTCACGCCGTCCACGTAAATCACCGGGGAGACTGGACGTTCCTGGAGGTGCGCACCGACGAAGGGATCACCGGTTACGGCGAGTTGAATCCCGGCGGGGCAAGGTCCGGGAGCGTGGAGTTTCTGCAACAGGCCGAACCTGTGCTTACAGGACGCGATCCCGGCGCCATCGAACGCATCCTGGCCGAACTCCTTCCTTCCCCCGTCGACCGGTCGAAAGTGATGGCGTTGAGCGCCCTCGACCAGGCCCTGTGGGATATCAAGGGGAAGGTCCTTGGCGTGCCGGTGGCCGACCTCATCGGAGGCCGCTGCCGCGACGAGATCCCGCTGTACGCCAACATCAACCGGGCCACCACCGACCGGACGCCCGCAGGATTCGCCCGGAACGCGGCCGCCGCGGTCGCGGACGGATTTGACGCCGTGAAACTCGCGCCTTTCGACGGGATGCCTGCCGGTATCGACCGGGCTTCGGACGCCCGGGAGGGCATCGCCTGCATGGAAGCGGTGCGCGCCGCCATCGGTCCGGACGTGTCCCTGCTCATCGACTGCCACAGCCACTTCACCGCCCGGGGCGGGTGCGAGGTCTTCGACGCGCTCAAGGACCTGGACCTGTACTGGTACGAGGAACCCGTGCCCGATGAAGACCACGAAGGCTACCAGACCATTAGGGACCACATCGACGTCCCGCTGGCAGGAGGCGAGAGCCTGATGTACAGGGAAGGGTTCTGGCCCATCCTGGACCAGGAAATGATGGACGTGATCATGCCGGACGTAACGATCGTAGGTGGGCTATGGGAACTGAAGAAGGTCGCCGCCATGGCGGAGGGCCGGGGGATCCCCACCGCGCCGCACGGACCCTTCGGCCCGCTGACCATCGCGGCGGGTGTGCAGGCCATGGCCGCCCATCCCGGGTTTCAGATCCTGGAATACGCCTGGGGAGAGGTGCCGTGGAGACACGAACTCATCGAACCGCCGGAGAGGATCGAGGGCGGAAGGATCCGTGTATCCGACCGGCCTGGATTGGGTTTCTCTCTGAACATGGATGCGATTGAAACCTACAGGTCGGACCGATAGGCGAACAGAACGTCGGACCGAAAAGTGGTTCCTGTTCAGTCCGGGACCGGCAGGCGGTCCGCAGTCCGCCCCTGGTTGGAGAGGAGTCGCCAGCCAGCCTACTTCTTCGCGAGCGCGGCCTTGATCGCGGCCTCGAATGCGTCTTTCGTCTGGTTGTTGACGAACCGCTTCGATACGTTGCCTTCGCGATCGATCACGAAGGTGTGGGGTATGGTAAGTACGTTACCGTAGGCCTGGTAGGTCTTCCGGTTCGCTTCCACGATGGGATAGGATACGTTCAGCTTTTCCACAAAAGGCTTCGTGATGGGAAGCCCCTCTTCGTCGAGGGAAAGTCCGAGCACCTCGAGCCCCTGGTCCCGGTAAGTCTCGTAGAGGTCGCTCAGCACCGGCATTTCCACGAGACAGGGCGGACACCAGGTGGCCCAGAAGTTCACCACGACCACCTTCCCTTTCAAGGCGGAAAGACTGGCCTCGCCGCCGCCCAGGACCGGCAGGTTGAAATCGGGCGCGGCGCTGCCTTCCTTCAGCATGAGCCGGGTCTCGATGGCCTTCAATTCGGCGACGACGGCCGCCCGTACGCGGGGAACCATGTTCGGGGTCACCTGGATCCCGAGCTCATTGTATACAGCCATGGCCGTTTCCGGACCGAAGTTCGGCTTGCCGGCCTTGGATTCGGAGACCTGCTTCATGATATAGGCGACGATCTTCTGCTCGTCGTCGGTCAGGGGCTTCTGGCCCTGGTCCGCAGTCTGCGCCTGTACGTTGGAAAAGACGAAGGCCGAGGCGAACATTACGAAAATAAAGGTTCTGAATATGCTTCTCACGCTTTCCTCCCGTTCATCCGATCGTTTTCTAATCCGACCGTGCCTGATAACCATGAATCTCCGGATTTCATAGGGCGGGCACCCGGGACGCGAACCCGTCCAGATCCGACCCGGCGCCCGATCCAGCCACTGTTAACTCAGGTCTTGCTGCCTGCCTTCTCGGCCCCGGCCGCTTTCTTGAGCAGTTCGTTGAAATTCATCTCGAAATTCGCCAGGTCGCTGCGGTCCACGATCGTGGCGGCCGCCACCCCCACGGCGATGGCTACGGCTTCCCGGATCTCCGCGCCGTCGGCGCCGTACTTCATGGCCTTTTTGAGATGGCCTTCCAGGCAGTTCTGGCATCCTGCGCTCAGCGACGCGGCGATGGCGATCAGTTCCTTGGTCTTGTTGTCGAGTGCCGTGCCCTCCCGGTAGGTTTCCCGGTAGAAATCGAAGTAGATTTCCTTCATCCGTTCTTCCAACAACTCGTATGACCTTAGAACCTTGCCCACGTATGTATCCTCCGGAATCCGACGCCGATGCGAAGACTTCATTTTGCTGTCAAAGTGTCAAAAGCGATCCGGCGGCCATCCGGCCCATCCGAACCCATTGAAGTATTCAAAAACCGCGCCTGGATTATTCAAACTTAAACCCGGACGCCGACAAGACATAGTAAGCCGTTTCTTCCTCCCACGCAATCTGATTCCACGCCGTATCGAGCCGCGTCCACCTGCCCGTTGCGGACCATTCAGGATACTTCCGGATGGAAATACCGGTACACTTTCCGCGCCGCGTCTTTGCCCACGCCCTGGACCGTCCTCAGTTCCTCCTCGGAGCATTTGCGTATGTTCTCCACGGAGCCGAGCGCCAGGATCAACTGCTGTTTCCGCTTCGGCCCCACGCCCGGTATGTTGTCCAGTTCCGAACGGATCATGCGCCTTCCCCGCTGCTGCCGGTGAAAGGTCACGGCGAACCGGTGGGCTTCGTCCCGGGCCTGCATGAGCATCTTCAGGGCCGGGGAGGACCGGGGGACGAGGATCGGTTCGGACTGGCCCGGCCGGAAGACTTCCTCCAGGCGCTTCGCCAGGCCGATGACGGGCAGGTCGACCAGGCCGAGTTCGTTCAGGACCTGCCGAACGCTGGAAAGTTGGCCCTTTCCTCCGTCGATGAGTATGAGGTCCGGAAGAGGCTTGTTCTCGTCGATCAGCCGCCGGTACCGCCGGCCGACCACTTCCTGCATCATGGCGAAGTCGTTGGGGCCGATCACGTCCCTGACCTTGAACTTCCGGTAGTCCGACTTGCGCGGGCGGCCGTCCACGAAACAGACCATGGAGGCCACCGGGTCCGAACCCTGAATGTTGGAGATGTCGAAGGTCTCGACGCGTCTAGGCGGCACTTCGAGTCCGAGGATTTCCTGCAGGGATCCCACCGAGGCGGGCATGCTGCGGCGGACCCTGGCTTCGGCCCGCTTCAGCGCGTGGGTGTTCAGCTGCAGTTCGGCGTTCTGCACGGCCAGCCGGACCATGGCGGCCTTGTCGCCCCTGAGGGGCACGGCGATTTCGACTTTGGATCCACGCTGCCGGGTCATCCATTCCCGGAAGGTCTCCATGCCGTCCGGTTCGCCGGCCAGCAGGATCTCGTCGGGCCAAAGCTGCGCGGTGAGGTAGTACTGGGTCAGGAAAGCGCCCAGCGTCTCCGGTTCCGACGACTCTTCCGGCGCCGTCAGGAAGAAGTGCTCTTTTCCCAGCAGCTTGCCCTCCCGGACCTGCAGGACCGCCCCGCACACGTCGGTCCCGTTCCTGGCTAGACCGATGATGTCCCGGTCCACTTCCCGGTTAGAAAAAGCCCGCTGACGGATTGTCGTCTTCTCGATGGCGACGATCTGGTCGCGAATGCGTCCCGCCAGTTCGAACTGCAGGTGCTCCGACGCCCTCACCATGCGTTCCTTCAGCTGTTTCAGCAGGTCCTTCGTCCTGCCGGTGAGAAACTGGCACACCTGCTCGATGATCTCGCCGTAGCCCTCCTCGGCGATGTGTCCCTTGCACGGTCCGGGACAGCGGTCGATGTAGTAGTCTAGGCAGGGCCGGTCCATGGACGGCCACGCCTTCGCGCTGGGACAGGTGCGAAGCGGGAAGACCTTCCGGACCAGGTCGATCGTCCTTCGCATGGCCTTCACGTTGGTGTAGGGGCCGAAGTACCGGGCGCCGTCCTGCCGGACGTTGCGCGTTACGACGACCCGCGGAAAGGCCTCGTTGGTCACCATGATGAAGGGAAAGGACTTGTCGTCGCGCAGCATCACGTTGTACTTCGGCTTATGCTCCTTGATGAGATGGTCTTCCAGGAGCAGCGCATCGACCTCCGATTCGGTGGCCACGTAGTCGAAGTCACGGATCCGGCTGGCCAGGGCGACGGCCTTGGGCGCCGTGAGACGGGTCTTCTGGAAATATGAGCGAATCCGCTGCCGCAGCGCACGGGTCTTGCCCACGTAGATGATACGCGACCGGGCGTCTTTCATCAGGTACACGCCCGGTTTGCCGGGGAGCGACTTGAGTTTCTTTTCGATATCGGTCGGTTCGAGAGCCATGGGAAGGATCGTCCGTTACGTGGATTCGAGAGGTCTGGTAACTCCCACGCCATCAAATCAATTTAACCTTGACTTCCGGCGACTCGCCACCTAATTTGGTGCTGGTTCAAACCGGACCCTGCGAGCCGGACGACAGGCCGCATCACGACAGGCCGCATCGGCCGAGACACCGTGCGGTATTTTTGACGATTCAGCGTATTCAGCGTATTAAGGGAGTAAAATTTGCCAACCCTCGTTTCATCCAAAAAGCGTTTGCGCCAGGAAAGCGTCCGTCAGCGACGCAACGCCACGGTCAAGTCCGCTCTCCGAACCGCCATCAAGCGCCTGCGCGCGAACACGGACGCCAAAGCGGCGCCCGGGCTTCTCGGACAGGCCTATTCCAAGCTGGATAAAGCCGTCAAGCGCGGTGTGATGCACCGGCGGACCGCCGCCCGCATTAAGTCCAGGCTGACGAAACAGGCCAACTAGCCCAACTGAGCCTGTAGCCTGTTCCCGGGTGCCTGCCCGGACCGACCGAACGCACGTCCAACTTCCCGGGTGCCTGCCCGGGCCGACCGGACGCACGTCCAACTTCCCGGGTACCTGCCCGAGCCGACCGGACGCACGTCCATCTTCCCGCTATTCCGCTTGCCCGGCCTCCATGGCCACCTGCCGGTTTTCTGCTGATTCAGCGTATGTCAATGCGGCCTGGACCAGGCCTCTGAACAAGGGGTGGGGTCTGTAAGGACGGCTGGTCAACTCGGGGTGGAACTGGGTGCCTACGAAGAAGGGGTGTGTGGGGATTTCCAGGATCTGCATGATCTCCTCGTCGGGCGTCATGCCGGAGAATACCATGCCCTTGTGCTCGATGAGTTCCCTGTACTGGTTGTTGAACTCGTACCGGTGGCGGAACCGTTCGACGGCCGCTTCAGATCCGTAGCAGCGGTGGGCTTCCGTACCGGCCTTCACTTTCACTTCATGTCCTCCGAGCCGCATCGTGGCCCCCATGCCGGTCAGCTTTCGCTGGTCGGGCAACAGGTAGATGACCGGCGTTTCAGTCTCCGCGTCGAATTCCGCGTGGGCCGCTTCCAGCATGCCGCACGCGTTTCGCGCGAACTCCACCACGGCCAGCTGGAAGCCGTAGCACAGGCCCAGGAACGGCAATCCGTTCTCCCTGGCGTACTGAATGAAACGGATCTTGCCCTCGGCGCCCCGCTCGCCGAAGCCGCCGGGCACGATGATCCCTGAAATCCCGTCCAGCATGCCCTCGTCCAGCGCCTGATCACTCGAGAAATCGGTCGTGTCTATCCACTCGGTGGTGATCTCAGCGCCCACGGCGACCTTGCTGTGGTCCAGGGCGTTCAGGATGCTCACGTAGGAATCGTGGAGCGCCGTGTACTTGCCGGTGATGGCGATGCGTACTTCGGGGTGGCTTCCCGACAGGTACTTCAGGTAGATGTCGAACATCTCTGGACGCTGGTCGGTACGCTGCGGGAGGTTGACGTTGAGCTTGTCGGCGACGATCTGCACCGTCTCCTGGCGGTCGAGCAGGGCCGGCACCCGATAGATGGAATCCGTGTCCGGACTGCTGACCACGCGGTCCTCGGCGATGTTGCAGAAGAGGCTGATCTTCTGGCGGACGCTCTTGTTCAGGGGTATGGCCGAGCGGCACACCACGATATCGGGCTGGATGCCCAGTTGCAGCAGCGCTTTGACGCTGTGCTGCGTAGGCTTGGTCTTCAATTCCCCGGCGGACGCATTGTAGGGCACCTGCGTGACGTGGACCGACATGACGTTGTCCCGTCCCTCGTCGTAGAGCATCTCGCGGGCGGCTTCGATGAAATGGATGTTTTCGATGTCCCCGACCGTGCCGCCGATCTCGACGACCAGGATGTCGTAGGGGCCCTCGTGGGCCTTTGTCCGGATCAGGTTCTTGATCTCGCCGGTCACGTGGGGGACGACCTGCACGTCACGGCCCAGGTATTCGCCCCGCCGTTCCTTGTCGAGAATGATGCGATATACCCGGCCCGACGTGATGTAGTTGTTCCGGTTCAGGTTATCGTCGAGGAAGCGCTCGTAGGTACCCAGGTCCATGTCGCATTCGGTGCCGTCCTCGAGCACGAACACTTCCCCGTGGCGGTAGGGGTTGATGGTGCCGGCGTCCTGGTTCAGGTAGCCGTCGATCTTGATCTGGGAGACCGTGAATCCGTAATGCTTGAGCAGGTGTCCGAGAGAGGCGCTGAAGACGCCTTTGCCGACGCCGGACATGACGCCGCCGGTGACGAAGATGTACTTGGTCCGGCCGATGCGGTAATCGGTGGGGAAGAACTCGATGGCCTCGGATTCTACGGTCTTGGCGCTGTGGGCGTCCAGGTCGACTTCATTAAAAAACACATCGTCGCTATAGTCCGGGGCACCGGCCAAAGACTCGCTCCTTTTCAGGATTTGGGATTTGAATGAGGCCGCATCTAAGATAGGGAGGGAAAGGCGACTTCGCAATACAATTATGTCAGTAATCCTATATCAGTACTCCCCGATCCACTTGCTCCTCAGCGCATCGAGCGTTCCCTTCTGTTCCATTTGAAACAGCCACAGGTTCAGGAAGTTGACGAAGGGCTGGTCGCCGCGGACGGTCATGTATCCTATATCTTCCCGGGTCAGCGGTTCACCCGGACTCAGGGCGTACAGCACCGGATTCTGTCTCGCGTAGATCACCGCCTCCACGTTGTCCGTGAACATCACGTCCACGTCTCCCTCCGCCACGGCCGGCTGGACGTCCAGGTTGTTCTCAAACATGACGATCGTCGCCTGCCGGATGTTGGCCCGCACGAAGGCTTCGTTGGTGCCGCCGCGGTTTACCCCGATCCGCACCCAGGGCCGGTCCATGTCCTGCAGTCCCCTGAAACGGTTGCGGTCGGACTTTCTGATGAGCGCCGACTTTCCGATAGTGACGTACGGGTTGGTAAGCGCGAGGATCTTCTGCCGATCGAGCGTCCGCGTAATGCCGCTCATGGCCAGGTCGAACCGGTCACCCATGGTGTCGTCCGATAGCGTGCTCCAGGTCGTCGGCACGAACCGGACGCTGACGCCGAGGGCTTCACCGAGCAACTGTGCCGCGTCGATGTCCATGCCCTCGTAGGTACCGGTCTCCGGATTCAGATAGGTGAAAGGCTTGTAGTCGCCGGTCGTCCCAATTCGGATCTCGCCCCGTTCCTGGATCCGGTCCAGCAGGGAGGCCTGGGCGTGGACGTGTGCTGAAACGCCACTCAGGAAGGCAAGCAGAAGAAAGGATGGGATGGCGCGCAAAAGGAAAGTCCTCATTGATCACTCCAGTAGGATATGAGTCGCGGGGAACTACGATCGATCTGCCGATCAGGCTGTCGGTGAGTTTATAGTGCTTCCGTCCCGGCGTGTCAATGCATCTTGACAGGCCAGTGCCGGGTTTCTACCTTGAAATGGCACTTGGACCACGTCGGAATACACGTGACATTCCCGACTTTCCACCCGCTGGAAATCTTGCCCTTCAGTCCATGTCACCAGCCTCCTCCAGTACGATACGGACATCGGCAACCGCTCTGTTCATCATTCTGATCATTACTCCCTTCTACCTCGACCGGTGGCTGTCGCGCGAGAATGACGTGCGTGCGCCAGGCGTACGAGAGCCAGGCGTACGCGAGACAGAAGGACACGAGACAGACGAGGCAAACCCAGGTCGATACGGGTTCCTGCTGACCGACGCGACGGCGGCGGCCGGCATAGATTTCGTCCATGCGAAGCCGCAACTCGATCCGAAACTCGACCCGATCATGCCCCATATCTCGGCCCTCGGGGCATCCGTATCGGTCGTGGATTACGACAACGACGGGTGGCAGGACCTTTACGCGACCAGCAGCCGTAAAGGGACGCCGAACGCCCTGTACCGGAACCTGGGCGACGGAAGCTTCGCGGAGGTGGCCGGAGCGGCCGGCCTGGCCGATGTGAACGGAGACGGCGGCGTGTCCATGGGCTCGGCGTGGGGGGACTACGACAACGACGGGTACGAGGACGTCTTCATCTACATGTGGGGCCGTCAGCGCCTGTACCGGAACCTGGGCGACGGCCGCTTCGAGGACGCGACCGGCGCGGCCGGGCTCGACCGGTGGATGAACGCCAACAGCGCCGTGTGGACGGACGTAGACCGGGACGGCCTGATCGATCTCTACGTGGGCGGGTATTTCTCGGAAGTTCATGACCTGTGGCAGGTTACGACGACGCGCATCATGCAGGAGAGTTTCGAATACGCGAACAACGGCGGGCACAATTACCTCTTCCTGAACCGGGGAAACGGCCGCTTCGAGGACGTGACGGAAGCCTACGGGGCGGACTGCACGCGGTGGACCATGTCCGTCGGCGCGGCGGATCTGAACGGCGACGGCTGGCCCGATCTGTACCTGGCCAACGATTACGGTCCCGAGGTGCTCCTCCTCAATATCGAAGGGAAGCGTTTCGAGCAGGCCACCGGGACCTCGTTGGAAGAGACCTCCAAAAGCGGCATGAACGTGGCCTTCGGCGACCTGTACAATGACGGCCGCGCGGACGTCTACGTGACGAATATCTCGAAGCGTGGCTACCTGTTCCAGGGGAACAATCTCCGCCGCAACCTGATCGCGGAAAACGGTCGGATGATCAACATCGCGGAAGGTGAAATCGCAGACGCGGGCTGGGCCTGGGGCGCGCAGTTCGGGGACCTGAACAACGACGGTTCCGTGGACCTCTTCGTCACCAACGGCTTCGTATCAGCCGATCCGGAAGAGGACTACTGGTACGAGATGTCGCGCGTCGCCATGGGCAACAACAACATCTTCCAGGACGTGCGGAACTGGGCGCCCATGGGCGATCAGAGCCTGTCGGGATTCGAGCGGTCCAGGTTGTACCTGAACGACGGTACCGGGCGCTTCTACGACGTGGCGGAATCCGTCGGCGTAAACGACCGGTATGACGGCAGGGGGGTCGCCCTCGCGGACCTCTACAACAGGGGCGTGCTCGACGTGGTGGTGGCCAACCAGGATGGTCCCCTGATCCTGTACCGGAACGAGGTCACCGATGAGAACGCGTGGATTGCCTTCGAATTGAAGGGCACCCGCGGCAACGCGAGCGCCATCGGCGCGGAGATCCGGGTATTCTGGGACGGCCGGCAACAACTCCAGGTCGTGACGGCGGGCGCGGGTTTCGCCGCCCAGAGCCAGCGGAGACGGCATTTCGGACTGGGGGACGCCACGGAGATCGAACGGGTCGAGATACGCTGGCCGGGCGGGACGGTGCAGACGCTGGAGCGTCCCGAAATCAACCGGCTGCACATCGTGACCGAACCGGAGGGATGATGAACGAAACGAAGGCCGCTGAGTCCGGATCCGACGCGGGATCACCGAAGGGACCGCCTAAGGGACCAACGCCGGGGCCGCCGAAGGGGGCGGGATGGCAGATCGACCCGCGGTACCTGTCCTCCGGCCTGATCACCCTGATCCTGGTCTTCGGCCAGGTTTACGTGGGATTCCTCCACGACCTGTCGCAGCTCTTCACGGCGATCGCCGCGGCCCTGGCGGCGGAGCTGGCCCTGGGCCGCCTGCTGACGGGCAGGTGGCTCAACCCCGCCAGCGCGTACATCACCGGGATCAGCTGCGGCATTCTGCTGAGGTCGCTTGCCCTGTGGCCCTACGCCATCGCCAGCCTGCTTTCCATCCTGTCGAAGTACGTCCTCCGCTTCAGGGGCCGGCACCTGTGGAATCCATCCAACCTGGGCATCTGCGTGGTGCTCTTCGCCGCGCCCGGGACCGTGGCCGCCCTGAGCGAGCAGTGGGGCAACGACCTCTGGGCCATGGCCGTGATCTGGGTACTGGGTTCGGTCATCCTCTGGCGGGCGAAGCGATTTCACGTTACCTTCACCTACGCCGCGTCCTTCGTAGCGCTCGCTTACGTGCGGTCCTTGATGACCGGGACCCCGTTCCTGTCCGAAGTCGCGCCCATCACCGGCCCCATGTACCAGCTCATGGCCTTCTTCATGGTCACGGACCCCGCCACGTCCGTGTCCTCGCGCAACGGCCGCATCGGGGTGGCTTTTCTGGTGGCGCTGGCAGAGATGATCCTGCGGCTCTTCGAAATCGTGAACGCGCCGCTGTACGCGCTGTTCCTGGTGGGACCGGCGGCGAAGATATTGGATTTGAGACGTTCGGCCTGAACGAAAGGGAAATCACCATGGCCCTCAGGGTGGGCATCGTCGGCGTGGGCGGCATCGCGCACTGCCACGGCAGGGCGGCCCGTGAAGCGCCCGAAGCGGAACTCGCCGCGATCTGCGACGTCTCGGAGGAGGCGGTGGACCGGTTCGGCGAGACCTTCGGGGTCTCCCGCCGATACACGGACCTGGAGCGCATGTTGCAGGAAGAGGAAATCGACATCCTGTCCGTCTGTACCTGGGGCGATTCACACGCGGATCTCACTATCCGGGCCGCGCGGACCGGCCGGGTCAGGGCGATTCTCTGCGAAAAGCCCATCAGTTCGACGGCGGCCGAGTGCGAAGCCATGATCGAAACCGCGCGGGACCACGGCGTCCTGCTCGCCGAAGCCTTCAAGTTCCGCCATCACCCGTGCCATATCAGGTCGAAGGAACTCATAGACGCCGGCGAGATCGGCAAGGTCAAACTGATCCGCAGCACCTTTACGGCCGCGGTCGATCCCGGTAACCTGAGGCCGGACTACAACTGGCGGTTCAACCGGAAGAAGCGCGGCGGGGCCGTTTACGACCTGGGCTGCTACTGCATACACCACGCCCGGTTCATCGCGGGCGGCGAACCGGAACGGGTCCTTGCGCGCGGCCACTACGGCCAGCGGTCCGGGGTGCCGGAGTCCGTCCTGGCCCAACTCGAGTTCCCAGATGAGATCAGCGCGCAGTGCGCCTTTTCCTTCCGGTTCTACGGTTCCCAGGAGTTCGAGGTGTTCGGTACGGACGGCTACATGCGAATGGACATGGCCTGGAACAACGAAGACCATCCGGTGGCGCTGGTAATCAGAAAAAACGACGGGGAAGAAAGAACCATCCGGTTTGCCCCGGTCTTTCAATTCACCAATCAACTGCGGCACCTTGGCGACTGTCTCGAATCCGGCGGGCCGCACCGGATTCCACCGGAAAACAGCCTGGGCAACATGCGGGTCATCGACGCCGTGCACGCGTCCATGGACGAGGGACGGCCCGTGGATTTGAATCCCTGCTAGTTTCCCTGACGCAGACTTCACACCGTGCAGAGGAGGGTTTCGAGTAATGAGAATCACACACACCAGCGTCACGGTAGATGACCAGCAGAAGGCGCTTCGCTTCTACACGGAAACACTCGGCTTCCAGTTGAAGCACAACATACCCCTGGGAGAACATTCCTGGATCACCCTGGTATCCGCGGATGATCCGGATGGAACGGAGCTGGTGCTCGAACCTGACGCCTATCCCCCGATGCGACCGTTCAAGAAGGCCCTCGTGGAGGACAGTATCCCCTGGACCGCCTTCACGGTCGACAACGTCGAAGCCGAACACGAGCGTCTCGTGGCAAAGGGTGTGCGATTCGTACAGCCGCCTACGGATGCCGGGGACGTTGTTATTGCCGCCTTCGACGACACCTGTGGCAATTTGATCCAGATTATGGCGCAGAAGGATCAGGCGTGACGATCGCATAGCCCCGTCGACCATCCTGGTCCAAGGGCACGAGGTTCGATATAAGGGAGGAACATGATGCTCAGGAACATCCTCGCGGCCATCGTCGGCTATGTTGCCATGGCCGCCGTACTCTTTGTACTCTTCTCGCTGCTGTGGGTGGCGGTAGGACCTGCGCACGCCTTCCAGCCGGGTTCGTGGGAAGTGCCCGTAGGCTGGGCGCTCGGATCGCTCGTGCTAGGGTTTGTAGGGGCGTACATCGCCGGGCTGGTCTGCGTCCGGGTGGGGCACAATGCCCGAGCCGCCACGATACTGATCGGCCTCGTGATCGTGTTCGGTGTGGTGCGGGCCTTGACGCCGGTGGAGATGCCGGCAGGACCGCGTCCCGACGATGTGTCGATGATGGAAGCGACCGCGAATGCTGTACATCCGGCATGGTTCAACTGGCTCAACCCGCTGATCGGAGCGGTGGGTGTCTGGTTCGGATCACGGAAGTCGCGCGCTTAACAACGCGCAACAATCAGTTCGAAAGTAATCGCGCGCGTAGCAAACATCGTGTAGCAGTCTACCCGTAGCAGTCAACAGGATCACCGGCGGCAGGACAACCGGCGGCAGGATAACCGGCGGTCTGCCGTCCCGATCCGGATCTCTGGAGCGGCTCGTGCCATGACCATGACGTTCGAAGACATGACCCTCGGTGTCGAGGAAGAGTACCAGATCATCGACCCCGAGTCGCGGGAACTCACCTCCTACATCTCCGAGTTTCTCGAAAAGGGGAAGCGGGTCTTTCGCGACCAGGTCAAGCCGGAATTCCTGCAGTCCCAGGTGGAGATGGGCACGGAGGTCTGCCGGGACATCAAGGAAGTCCGCAAGGAGATCGCCCGGCTACGTAGCATGGTGTCCGAAATCGCGGAAAAGAGCGGCCACCGGATCGTGGCGGCCGGCACCCATCCCTTTTCCCGCTGGCAGGAGCAGGAAATCACCGAGAAAGACCGGTATCGCAGCCTGGTCGCCGACCTGCAATACGTCGCCCGCCGCCTGCTCATCTTCGGCATGCACATCCACGTCGGCATTCCCGATCGGGAACTGCGCATCGACACCATGAACCAGATCGGCTATTTCCTACCCCACATCCTGGCCCTGTCGTCTTCGTCCCCCTTCTGGATGGGAGACAACACGGGGCTCAAATCCTACCGGAGCATCGTGTTCTCCGAGCTGCCCCGGACCGGCATACCCGATCGGTTCGACTCGGCCGCCGAGTACGACCATTTTATCCAGACGATGATCAAAACCGGCTGCATGGACGAGCCCACGAAGATCTGGTGGGACGTGCGTCCCCATCCCCGCTTTCCCACGCTGGAACTGCGGATCTGCGACTGCATCACCAAAATCGACGAAGTGGTGGCCATCGTGGCCCTGGTCAGGGCGGTGGCAGCCAAGTTGATCCGGCTGCGGCGAGAGAACCAGTCATGGCGGTACTACCGGCGCGACCTGGTGGCCGAGAACAAGTGGCGCGCCATCAAGGACGGGCTGGACGGGAACCTGGTCGACTTCGGCAAGGAAGAGGAGGTCCCCCTGCGATACCTCATCGAGGAACTGCTGGAAATCGTGGACGACGTCGTGGATCCACTCGGGGTCCGGGAGGAGATCGAGTACATCCGGGTCATGCTCGAGCAGGGCAGCAGCGCGGACCGGCAGCTCAGGACACATGCCAGCACAGGTGATCTGAAGGCGGTCGTGGACCAACTGGCCGAGGAGACGGTGACGGGATTGTGATCGGGACGTAGGACAGTGGTGATTTCCATGGCTTGCTATCTCATTTCGTTAGTTTGCTACACGGGCTAGACGCGAGGACCCCGTGCCTTCCCATTCCAGACCCAACATCCTGTGGATTTCCTTCGAGGACACAGGCCCTTACTACGGCTGCTACGGCGACCCGGTGGCCCACACGCCGAACGTGGACCGCTTCGCGGCCCAGGGATGCCGGTGGACGAACTGTTTCTCCACGTCCGGCGTATGCGCACCGGCCCGCTCTGCGATCATTACCGGGATGTACGCCACCTCCATCGGCACGCACCACATGAGGACCACCCACGCCGACCCCGCTGTACCCGAGTTGCCCACGCCCTACTCCGCGGTTCCGCCCCACTACGTCAAGTGCTTCACAGAATACCTGCGGGCTGCGGGCTACTACTGCACGAACAACTTCAAGACCGACTACCAGTTCGAGCCGCCGCTGACGGCCTGGGACGACCAGGGCGACGCGGCCCACTGGCGAAACCGGCCTGATCCAGACCAGCCCTTCTTCGCGGTCTTCAACCTCATGCGCAGCCATGAGAGCGGGATGTGGCCGGAAAAGTGCCCTTCGCCCGAGTTCGATCCCGCAGCCATCGAGCCGCCGCCCCACCTGCCCGACACGCCGAAGGTCAGGGAGGCCCTGGCCCGCATGTACACCCATATCGCCCACAATGACCGGGAATTCGGCACGCTACTGGAGCAACTGGAAGAAGACGGCCTCGCCGGGAGCACCTATGTCTTCAACTGGAGCGACCACGGACCCTTGCCCCGGGGCAAGCGCTGGCCGTATGACGCGGGCATTCACGTGCCGCTCATCGCGCGGGGACCGGACATGGAAGGCGGGCGGGTAAGCGAAGACCTGGTCAGCACGATCGACCTGGGACCCACGATGCTGTCCCTGGCCGGCGTCGAAATCCCGCACCATATCCAGGGCCGCGCCTTTCTCGGAGAGCAGGCACGCCCGCCGCGCGAATACGTCTTCGCCAGCCGGGACCGCCACGACGTGTCCTACGACATGGTCCGGGCCGTTCGGGACGGGCGGTACAAGTACATCCGCAACTACCGGCCGGATCTGCCCTATCTTTCCTGGATCCCCTATCGAAACCGCCATCCGATCATGCAGGAGATCTGGCGGCTTCGCGTGGAGGGCGGCCTCGACGAGGCGCAGTCGGCCCTGTTCCGGTACCCCCGGCCCGTCGAGGAGTTTTACGACACGGTGGCCGATCCCCTTGAAATTCACAACCTGGCAGGCAATCCCCGGATCCGCGACGACCTGGAGCGGATGCGCGAAGCACTCGATGCATGGATCGAAGAAGTGGGGGACATGGGCCGCATCCCCGAAAGCGAGATGGTCCGGAACTGGTATCCGGGAGGCCGCCAGCCCGAGACCGCCCCCGTGGTCTGCGTGCCCATATGCGCCGAAAGTCCCGGGATCGAACCGGCTCCGGAGGGCGGCACCTATGATGGACCCATGCTGCTGCAACTGCATTGTGCAACGCAGGGCGCATCCATCGCTTACACGCTCCGGACGGAGGACGACCCCCACTGGCTGTTGTATACCGAACCGCTGCGTCTTGATGCAGGAGAGTACCTGGTAAGGGCGCGAGCGATTCGGATCGGGTACAAAGAAAGTCCCGAGATCCGGGCAAGGTTCGTGGTTCGGGAAGCGTGACCGGCGCGACAGCGTAAGACGGACCGATGCCTGGTTGCGCTAAGGCCCGTCTTCAAAGGGGTTGACCGTCGGGTTGTGAATCATTAAGAAAATACAAGTATGAATTGTGACGTTTACGATACGTGACGTTTTGGCGTTACGAACATGGAGCCCCACCATGGACCCTTCCTGCCTTGCCTACTGTTTGACGGACGAAGAGCGGCGACGCTTCGATAAACAGGGTTATTTCATCGTGGAGAACGTGCTGCCGGGCGACATGGTCGAAGCGCTGGGCCGGATCGCGGACCGCATCGATGCCGAACGCCGTCCGAACATGGGGGGCAGCCCCTACAGTATCAAGAACCACTTCGACATCATCGGCCAGGACGACCTGCTGCTGGAACTGCTTGACTGGCCGAAGACCTTCCCCAAGGTCTGGGGTATTCTCGGCTGGCACATCCAGTTGTACCATTCCCATTTAATCGTTTCGCCACCGTCGCCGGCGGATCAGAAGCCTAAAAAACGGCGCCTGGGCTGGCACCAGGACAGCGGCAGGCTCAATATCGACCTGGAGACCACGCCCCGTCCGCGGGTGTCGCTGAAAGTGGCCTTCTTCCTGAGCGACTGTACGGCGACCGACCGGGGCAATTTCCACGCCATTCCGGGCAGTCATCAAAACGAGGCGATCGACTTTCCCGAAAACGCCGAACAGGATCCGGATGGCGCCGTTCCGATCCGGGCCGCGGCCGGCGACGCCGTGTTTTTCGATCGCAGGCTCTGGCACGCATCCGGGATCAACTACTCCGATATCACCCGCAAAGTGTTGTTCTACGGCTACAGTTACCGCTGGCTGCGTCCCCGGGACAACATGACGGTGGACCACTACATGGACCGAAGCGACCCCATCCGCCGGCAACTCCTGGGCGCCGGACCCTCGGGCGGCCATGGCTATACCTCGCCTCTTCCGGAAGATATCCCGCTGCGCGAATGGATCGCTGAACATGCGGGCCGGGAGTTCGTGGTAAACTGAGCAAGGTTATCGGTACATTGCCTGATTCATCAGAAACCCTGGCGGAGCAGCAGGCCCTGCTCGACCGGATCGCCGAAGCCATAGCCGCACGCGAGCTCACCGCGCCCGCGATCCTCTTCCTTGAATCCATGAAGCCCCTCTCGTTTCTGGGTGGACAGTTCATGGCTTTCCTGAGCCCCTTCATTCACATGGTGGTGGACGCGTCGGACTACGACCGGATCGCCGAGGCCATCGAGCGCCGGGAGAACGTGGAGTTCCTGATCCAGCGCATAGAGCATCACGCCTCCGGGGCGGAAGACACGGCAAACTGACACGGCAAACTGACTCCATGGCCCTTCCAACAGAAATCAGCGTCATCCTGGCCACGGACTGCGGCAGCACCACCACCAAGGCCATCCTGATCGAGCGACGCGACGGCGCCTACCGTCTCGTCGTCCGCGGCGAAGCGCCGACGACCGTGGAAGCGCCCTTCGAGGACGTTACGCGGGGCGTCCTCAACGCGGTGCGCGAAGTGGAGGAGCAGTCCGGCCGCGAGATCCTCGACGGAGAACGGATCGTGTCGCCCGCCGAGGGCGGCCGAGGGGTGGACATCTACGTCTCGACGAGCAGCGCCGGCGGCGGGCTTCAGATGATGGTGGCCGGCGTGGTCAAGAGCATGACCGCCGAGAGTGCCGAACGGGCGGCCCTCGGCGCGGGCGCCATCGTCATGGAAACCCTGGCGTCCAACGATGGGCGTCTGCCTCACGAGCGCATCGAACGCATACGCCAGCTCCGTCCTGACATGATCCTGTTGTCCGGCGGCGTGGACGGCGGCACGAAGTCCCACGTGGTCGAGATGGCCGAACTGATCGCCGCGGCGGACCCGAGACCCCGGTTGGGCAGCGGCTACGATCTGCCGGTGATCTACGCCGGGAACGCCGACGCCCGTGAAGACATTGCCCGGATCCTGACCGAACGGACGGAACTAAGCCAGGTGGACAACCTGCGGCCCGTGCTCGAAGCAGAGCACCTGGGCCCCGCCCGGGAACAGATCCACACCCTGTTCATGGAACACGTGATGGCCCAGGCGCCCGGGTACGGCGACCTTATGGCGTGGACCCACGTGCCGATCATGCCCACGCCCGGCGCCGTGGGGCGGATGGTGCGGGTCGTGGCGGAACGTAGTGGCATCGACGTGCTGGGCGTCGATATCGGCGGCGCGACTACCGACGTGTTTTCGGTCTTCGGCGGCGCGTTTAACCGGACCGTCAGCGCCAATCTCGGCATGAGCTACAGCATTTCCAACGTGTTGACGGAGGCGGGGCTGGAGAACATCGCCCGCTGGCTGCCCTTTGAGATGTCCGACGCCGACCTGAAGGACCGCATGGGCAACAAGATGATCCGGCCCACCAGCATCCCCCAGACTATGGAGGAGCTGATCATCGAGCAGGCCGTAGCCCGCGAGGCCCTGCGGCTGGCCTTCGAACAGCACAGGAACTTCGCCGTCGAGTTGAAGGGCGTGCAACAGCTTCGAACGATATCGGACACCTTCGACCAGCAGACCGGCGGCCGGACCCTGGTCGACCTGCTGAACCTGGACCTGATTATCGGCAGTGGGGGCGTGCTCTCCCACGCACCGAGCCGGGCGCAGGCCGCGCTGATGATGGTGGACGCCTTCCAGCCCGAGGGCATCACGAACTTGGCGGTGGACAGCATCTTCATGATGCCCCACCTGGGCGTGCTGTCGACCGTACATGAAACCGCGGCGCTGGAGGTCTTCGACCGGGACTGCCTCGTCCATCTCGGTCCGTGCGTCGCACCCGTGGGTACCGGATCGCCCGGCGCCCCGTGCGCGACCGTAAAGGCGAGGACGGACGACGCGGAATGGACGCACGAGGCGGCCGTGGGCGAACTGGTCGCGATTCCGGCCGGTGAGGCGGAGGATGTCGCCCTGGAGGTCTCGCCGTCCCGCGGGTTCGACGTCGGCGCCGGACGGGGCGTGACCATCGCCCGTACCGTTCGGAGCGGCCCCCTGGGCGTGATCATCGACACCCGCGGCAGGCCGCTTCAACACCCGGAGGACGCGACAGAACGGATAGAAACGCTGCAGAGAGATTACCACGCACTCGATCTTTTTCCGGAGTCCGGCTGATGGCCCACGCCTATACATCCGGCCTGCGCGTATCGCCGAAGACCGTCGTCGCCAGGACGCGCCGCCTGCCCCTGAGCGGCCAGGTGCTGGTGGATGTCGGCGACCGGGTACGGCCCGACACGGTGGTCGCCGAAACCCATCTGCCCGGCCCGGTGCACAACGTCAATGTCGCCAATGCCCTGGCCATCGCACCGGAGGAAGTGCCGGGCTGCATGCTCAAGCAACGGGACGAATCGGTGGCGAAAGGTGAGTTGATCGCCGAATCGAAGGGAATATTCGGTCTGTTCAAGTCCAGTGTTCGTTGTCCCGAGAGCGGCACCATCGAAATGGTCTCGGAAGTGACCGGACAGGTGCTCATTCGGGAACCGTCGACGCCGGTGCGGATCAACGCATACCTCGATGGCACAGTCACCGAAACACTGCCGGGGGAGGGCGTCGTCGTGGGAACGGCCGGTGCCTGCATTCAGGGGATCTTCGGCGTGGGGGGCGAAACGCACGCGCCCATACGCCAGATCGTCCAATCGCCCGAAGACGAGGTTACCGGTGAGATGATCAATGACCGCCTGCGGGGCCGGATCGTCTGCTGCGGATCCATGATCACCCTTGACGCGTTGCGTAAGTTGATAGAGGTCGGTGCGTCCGGCGTGGTCGTGGGCGGCATGCGCTACCACGATATCGGCGACCTCCTGGGATACCAGATCGGTGTCGCGGTGACCGGCGGGGAAGACATCGGACTGACCATGATCGTCACCGAAGGTTTCGGAAGGCTGCCCATGGCCGAACGCACCTTCGAACTGCTCCGTTCCATGCAGGACCGCGAAGCTTCCCTGAGCGGGGCCACGCAGATCCGGGCCGGTGTGATCCGTCCCGAGATCATCATCAGATCCGACGGCGACGAGGCGTCTGCTGATCAAGCCTCCTCGGATCGGGCGGCCCCGGCCGGCCGCGGCCTGGAGGCCGGTTCGCTGGTACGGCTGATCCGAGAACCCTGGTTCGGGGAACTCGCCACGGTGGCGTCGCTGCCCGAACAGCCTGTGCGGCTTCCCACGGGCGCCTTCGCCCGGGTGCTGGAAGCGCGCAGGACCGATGGAACGCTCGTGACGGTGCCCCGGGCGAACGTGGAGATCGTGGAGACCTGATGCACCACTTACCAACCACCTGCATACTGTGTGGCGTACCCCATTTGGGCAGGCTGCTGTGTGCGGTCTGCGTGTTCGCGGCGGTCTCCTCGCAGCGCGCGGTCCTCGCCCTCGCGGCACTATTCTCCTTGCCGCGTGCGGTCCTCGCTAGCTCGGCGGTCTCCACCTTGCCGCGTGCGGTCCTCGCCTTTGCGGCACTCTTCTCCTTGCTGCAGGCGGATCCCGTGCTGGCCCAGGCGGGCGCCGAATCCGGCTGGTTCAACACGGACCGGACCCAGGCCCTGGTCCTGGGGATCATCCTGACGGGCGCGATTCTGCTTTACGTGGTGCTGGCCTCCGCGGGCCGTCCGCTGTTCATACGCAAGATCGCCGGCCTGGAGACGGTGGAGGAAGCCGTGGGTCGGGCGACTGAGATGGGCAAGCCCATCCTCTACGTCCCCGGCCTGAACGACATGGACGAGGTGCAGACCATCGCGTCCATGAACCTGCTTGGCCATCTCGCCACCATCATCGCGGGGTACGATTCCAGGTTGCACGTGCCCGTGCGCAAGTCCCTCGTCATGAGCGTGGCCCGGGAAACCGTGCAGCAGTCCTACCTGACCGCGGGCCGCCCCGACGCCTACCAGGAAGACGACATACACTACGTCTCCGATGCGCAGTTCGCCTACGCGGCGGCCGTCGACGGCATAATCGTACGCGAGAAGCCGGCCGCCTGCTTCTACCTGGGCGGGTTCTACGCCGAATCCCTTATCCTGGCGGAAACGGGCAACTCCATCGGGGCCATACAGATCGCGGGGACGGCCAGACCTCCCCAGCTGCCCTTCTTCGTGGCGGCCTGCGACTATACGCTGATCGGAGAGGAACTGTTCGCCGCCAGCGCGTACCTGTCCAAGGAGCCGCGCATGCTGGGCAGCCTGAAGGGACAGGACGCCGGCAAGGGCATCGCCATCGTATTCATCCTGGCCGGCAGCGCGCTGGCCACCCTGGAGTCCATTACCGGAAGTGAAACCGTCCGCGAAGTATCCGAAATCGTACTCTGGCTCTTCAGGTAGGTCCCATGCGCCGTAGAATACCCCTCATCATCACCTTCATCATCGGCGTGGTCCTGATCACGGGATACTTCGTGACGCGTGGGCCCTTCAATACGCTCTACGAGAGTTTCTCGGATTACTTCGCCATCATTACCGTCTTCGCGTTCATCCTCGGCGGCGGAAGCCTGCTCAAGATACACCTGAAACGCGTTTCCAGCCGCGCCACGGACTGGCCCTACAGCGTGGTCACCCTCGTGGCCTTCCTCGTCACCCTGGTAATCGGCCTGTTCAAGGTGGGCAACCCGGACGGGATGGGCGGGGAGATCCTGGCCTCGGGTTCCTGGCTGCGGTTCATGTTCGACGGGGTCTACAACCCGCTGTCGGCCACCATGTTCTCCCTGCTGGCCTTCTTCGTCGCCTCGGCGTCCTACCGCGCCTTCAGGGCGCGCACGAAGGAGGCCACCATCCTCCTGTCGGCCGCCATGGTCATCCTGCTGGGCAGGACCCCCGTAGGGGCGTGGCTGACGGCGTGGATGCCGGAAAGCCTGGCCTTCCTCGAACTGCCGAACCTGGCCAACTGGATCATGGCCTGGCCCAATACCGCCGGTCAGCGGGCCATCATGATCGGCATCGCCCTGGGGGTCATCGCGACTTCTCTGCGCATCATCCTGGGAATCGAACGCAACTACCTGGGCCGGGGAGAGTGAGCATGCGGATTCCCGATTCCATCCTGCAGATCGACCGCCGGATCATCTTCCTGCTCATCGGGGCGGCGGTCTGCATCCCCCTGCTCCTGAAACCCCGCTTCCAGGACAGCCCCACGCCTATCGTCCAGTCGATCTTCGACACGGTGGAACGGCTTCCGTCCGGGTCGCGGGTGTTCCTTTCCTTCGACTACGGTCCGGACACCGCACCCGAGCTGGATCCCATGGCCAAGGCCCTCGTGCGGCATACGATGACCCGTGATCTCGAGGTTTCTTTCTTCACCCTGTTCCCCGAGGGGGTGGGACAGATCAAGAAGATCACGGACAACCTGCTGCCCGTGGAGTTCCCGGACAAGGCGTACGGGCGGGACTTCGTGAACCTGGGGTACAAGGCCGGTCTGGGCGGCGCGATCAACACCATGGTGGTCAACTTCAGGACCCTGGTCAACGCCGACGCGGAGGGCACGCCGCTCGACGATCTTCCCATAACCGCGGACGTGGACGAGATGGTGGATTACGTCATCATCCTGAGCCTGACCGCGGGGGACCCGGGACTGAAGGAGTGGATCCAGTTCGCGGGCGACATCGCGGGGATTCCCGTCATGGGAGGCGGCACGGCCGTGGTGGCGCCGGAACTCTATCCCTACTATCCCCAGCAGCTGGTCGGCCTGATGGGCGGCCTCAAAGGAGCTTCCGAGTACGAGTCCGCCCTGGTGGCCCGGTATCCGGCCTACCGGAACGCCACCATGGAGGCCACCATGCGCATGGGGCCCCAGGTCGTGACTCACGTGCTGATCGTCCTGCTGGTCCTGCTGGGCAACCTGGCCTATTTCCTCGGCCGGGCGGACCGGGCGGGCCGAACGGGTCGAACAGGCCAGGGTAATCGGGCAGGCTAGGGAGGCCGGACAGACCGGACAAGCCAGGGGGCCGGGTCTGACGCCGGCCATAGAGGTCTTTTTATGGACGTAACGCTGATGCTATGGATCGACGCGGCCCTCACGCTGATGATCCTCAGTTTCCTCTACCGGGACAATCCCTTCTACAAGTTCGCCGAACACCTGTTCGTCGGCGTTTCGGCCGCATACCTGATGGCCGTCGGGTTCTGGGACCACCTGGTGCCGAATCTGCTCGGCAAGCTGTTCCCTTCGCTCATGTCGGGGGTCGTGCCCGGCGCCGTGGGCCGATCGCCGGACTACTACTACCTCATCCCCGCCGTCTTCGGCCTGCTGCTGCTCACCCGCCTGATCGACCGCTGGGCCTGGCTCAGCCGCTGGGCCCTGGCTTTCATCGTCGGCGGCGCGGCGGGGTTCAACCTGCCCCGATTCCTCGATTCGGACTTCATCATCCAGGTCCAGAGTACCATGATCCCCCTCGTGGTGCTTGACGCTTCGGGCAACCTGCTCTGGGGGGCCAGCTTCTCCCACGTTGTACTCGTCCTGGGCGTGATCTGCGGCCTGGTATACTTCTTCTTTTCCGTGGAGCACAAGGGTGTGCTGGGACACGTGTCCCGCGCGGGTATCTGGGTTTTGATGGTGACCTTCGGCGCGGCCTTCGGGTACACGGTCATGGCGCGCATATCCCTGCTGACCGGCCGGATGGAAGCTCTCGGCGCCTGGCTCGGTTCGATCTTCTGAGTATAAATACGGTCCGTCGTAGTGAGAACCTGGGTCCGGCGTAACGAGAACATTGGCCTGCCGCCGCGAATACCGGGACCACAGCCGCCAAGACCGGAGCCAGCAGCCACGGAGACCGGGGTCGGCACCGGTGCTGGAAACCATGATTTCTGTTGCGCGCGGTCCTGGTCCGCTGTTACTTACTGAACCGTTCTTTTCGGTCCCGGCGCGTTCCGCCGGGAGAGGGTGCACACGCGCAAGGAAGTCCCATGAAAGCCATCATTCCCGTCGCTGGCAGCGGTAGCCGATTGCGCCCCCTCACGTTGAAAACCCCCAAGGCCATGGTCCCCGTCGCCGGTAAGCCGGTGCTGGAATACCTGCTCGACCAGGTAACCGGCATGGGCATCCGCGACGTCGTGTTGGTGGTCTCGCCTTCGGGAGACGTTATCCGCCAGTACGTCGACGGGCGGGATGACCTCGAAGCCCGGTACGTCGTGCAACATGAGCCGCTCGGGATCGGACACGCCGTGCACCTGTGCGGGGACCTCGTGGATGACGAGCCGCTCCTGGTCCTGCTGGGCGACGTCATATATCTTTCTGATTTCTCTTTCCTGGCCGACGAACCGCCCTGTAACGCCATCGGCGTCAAGCGGGTCGCAGGTGACCTTAGCCGGTACGGACTGGTCGAGGTCGTGGACGGGCGGATTACCCGGTTGGTGGAGAAACCCGACCACCCCGTGTCGAATCTCGCGATCGCCGGGATCTACGGTTTCTCCAGTCCCCGACCGCTCATGGAAGGACTGGACATCCTCGTAAGATCCGGCAGAAGGACCCGGAACGAGTATCAACTGACGGACGCCCTGCAGTGGATGGTTGAACAGGGCGAACGCCTGGCCCCCTTCGAAGTCGACGATTTGTACGATTGCGGCACGCCGGAGCGTCTGTTGGAGGCCAACAGGCGGCTGCTCGACCTGAACGGGGGGCGTTGCGACATTCCCGGCAGCGTGATCATTCCGCCGGTGGACATCGCGGACGACGCCCGGGTCCATCGGTCCGTCATCGGCCCCCACGTCGCCATCTCGTCCAGGGCCTGCGTCGCACGCACCGTCGTCCGCGACGCCACCATCGGAACCCACGCCCATATCGAGAACTGCGACCTTCGGGGTTCCATCGTTACTCCCCATGCCGTCCTGGCCGATACGGTGAGGCGTGTTCCGGTCGGCCCGGGCAACCTGAACGGACTGGCTGGCCCGGGTGGCAAGGCTAGCCCGGACGGCCCCGGCGGCCCGGGTGGTACGGGTGGCGCACGCTGCGAAGTTTTCGTTTGACCATTTATCGAAACCACGAGACCGATCATTCACGACCCGACAACAGTTCGTTAGGAGCATGACGCATGACACCAGGTTACCTCTTCACTTCCGAATCCGTTACCGAAGGCCATCCTGACAAGGTCGCCGACCAGATCTCCGACGCGGTGCTGGACGCCGTCATCGAACAGGACCCTTACGCCCGCGTGGCCTGTGAGACCTTCGTCACCACGGGCCTGGTGGTCGTGGGCGGGGAGATCACGACGGACGGCCACGTGGACGCGCAGAACGTAGCCCGCGAGACCGTCAAATCCATCGGGTATACGGATTCCGGGTTCGGGCTGGACTGGGAATCCTGCGGCGTGATCGTATCCCTCGACCAGCAGTCGGCCGACATTGCTATGGGGGTGGACCGGGAAGGCGCGGGCGACCAGGGCATGATGTTCGGCTACGCGACCAACGAGACGCCCGAGATGATGCCCCTGCCTATCACCCTGGCCCACCGGCTGACCCGAAACCTCGCGGCGATCCGGAAGGACGGCGCGGCCCCGTACCTGCGTCCCGACGGCAAATCGCAGGTCACGGTGGAATACGTCGATGGCGAGCCCCGCCGGATCGACACGGTGGTCATCGCCGCCCAGCACGACCCGGACGTCTCCAACGAGCAGATCAGGGAGGACATCGTCAACGAGGTGATTGCCCCCGCGTTGCCGGAAGCGTTGATCGACCCGGGCCGGATCAAGTACCATGTCAACGCGACCGGCCGTTTCGTCACCGGCGGACCCCAGGGAGACGCCGGCCTGACGGGCCGGAAGATCATCGTGGACACCTACGGCGGTTACTGCCGCCACGGGGGCGGGGCCTATTCGGGCAAAGACCCGACCAAGGTGGACCGCTCGGCTTCCTACGCGGCCCGCTACGTGGCCAAGAACGTCGTCGCGGCCGGACTGGCCGATAAATGCGAGATCCAGCTTGCCTACGTCATCGGCGTGGCGGAACCGGTTTCCGTCAACGTCAATTCCTACGGCACCGGCGCGGCCGATGACCTGGAGATCACGCGGCTGATCCGCAAGCACTTCGACCTGACGCCCCAGGGCATCATCGAAAGCCTCGACCTGCGCCGGCCGATCTACCGCCCCACGGCGTCCTACGGACACTTCGGCCGCAACGAGGCGGGCTTCACCTGGGAGAACTGCGACAAGGCGGAGGAACTCAAGAACCACGCATGAGCCGTCAGGGAACGGGACGCCCGGTCAGGTGGACCAGGCGGTGTTTCCGCGCGAAGCGAGTCTCATTTCGGCGCTCTGACTAAGGTGTTTCCGGGCGAAGCGAGTCTCATTTCGGCGCTCTGACCAGGGGTGTTGCCACGCCCAGCGTGTCCTATTTCGGCGCTCTGACCAGCAGAATCAGGGCCAGCAGGCAGAAGAGGGCGTTGGCACCCCAGGCCGCGGCCATGGGGTGAAGCAATCCGGCGTGCCCGAAGGCCTGGGCAAAGCGGAGCAGTCCCCAGTAGACGAAACAAATACCGATACTCAGGGCAAATCCCACTGCCACGCCGCCCCGTCTCAGATGTGAGGCCAGCGCGCCGCCCAGGAGCACGATGATCAGACCCGCGCTGGGGAAGGCGATCTTCAGGTTGAGGTCTACCAGGTAGCCCTGCACGTCTCCGCCACCGCGCTCGACGTTCTGGATCAACTGGTCGAGTTCGCCGTAGCTCATCTCTTCGGGACGTTTCTGCCCCCGCATGAAATCCTCCGGCGTTACGGACCATCCGTCCGGTTCCCGTTCGGCGAAAGTAGTGTATTCGGATAGTCCGCCTCCTGCCTGGAACCGCCGTTCCACCCCGTTGGAAACCAGCCAGCGACCGTCCTTCCAGAGGGCACTTTCCGCCTCGAGCACGCTGGAGACGAGGCTGTCTTGGAATTCGGTGACGAAAACCCCTGTGCCCTCCGCGTCGAGACCGTCGAATACGCGGATATAGAACTGGCGCCCTCCTTCTCCTCTGAAGTACACGTCGTTTCGTATGTGCTGGCCTGCTCCGCCCCGCAGGTCCACGTGCTCCGACTGGATTTCGGCCCGTTTCATGCTCGTATGGGGTACGAGCCATTCACCGGCCCAGAACAGGCAGCCGCTTACCACCGCGCTGACCAGGAGCAGGGGCCGCAGCAACCGGTACACGCTTAGCCCGGATGCCTTCATGGCGGTCAACTCGCCCAGCCTGGTCAGTTGGCCGAAGGTATACAGGCTGGCGAGCAGCAGGCTGACGGGAATCGTGAGTACGAAGATATAGGGCGTGTAGTAGGCGTAGTAGAGCGCGATGTATACCGGGGCCACCTCGCGGTCGAGGAAACTGTCCAGCTGCTCGATGAGATCGACCACGAAGAAGATGCTGACGAAGGCGATCAGGCTGACGGCGATGGCGGTGATGAACAGGCGGAGCACGTACCGGGTGATCAGGGACATGAAACGTCGTTCCTCCGGTGGTATCGAAGCGAATTGAAGCGTGTCCAGGCGCGACCAGACGCGACCAGGCTGTCCAGGCTGACCAGGCTGACCGTCAAATGCGGTCTCGGCCGGTAACCCAGACCAGGAAGGCTCCGGGAACGCCGATGACGATATTCGCCGCCCACATCGCCCAGACGGGATCGATCATGTCGCGGTCCGCCAGTTCCTCACCGCCGAGCAGGCAGGCCCAGTACAGCAGGAAGAAGCACAGGCTGACGCCGACGCTGACGCCGATGCTGCCGCGGCGTATGCGAACCCCCAGCGGCGCGCCGATCAGCACGAAGACGAAGCAGGCCGCTGAAATGGCGTACTTCTTGTGGATCTCCACGATGTAACTGTTCTTCTGCCGCTGCCTCAGCGAGACCGTCCGTTCCGCCCGGTCCCTCGCCGCCTCGAGAGAATCCGCCTTCGTCTCCTGAGCATCCGGTGCGGATTCCATGATCGCCGATGCTTCGTCGATGTCCAGCTGCCACTCATCGATTCTGGCTTGCATCATCTCGATGTTCAGTTCGCGGTCGCCCCGGATGCCCGCCTCCGATCGCTGGACGCCGGCCGGTTCGGTGCGGATCGTAAACCGCTGCCGCTCGAAGATCTCTTTGAAATAGCGCCCCGAAGATTCGTCCTGCTGCAGCAGTTCTCCGTCGTACAGCATGAGATCGAGCCGGCTGCCCGTCTCGTTGACGTGAAATTCACCGGATTTCGCCGTCATGAGGCGGGGGTAGCGAAGGTTCTCCGTCTCGTAGATGGTGATACCGGAGATTTCGTTGTTTCTTGGATTGACCCGGTCGATCAGGATGCTGTATCCCGGTATGTCCTTCATGAATATGCCCCCGGTGAAGAGCAACGTGGGACGCGCCCGGTGGATGTCGTTCATGAGCGAGCGCGCCCGGTAGTTGGCTTCGGGCAGAATGACGTCCAAGAAGAACAGGTGGCCGCTCCCCAGGAGGATTCCCGCTGCCAGGACCGGCGAGACCATCTGGAAGAAACTGACGCCGCCTGCCTTGAGCGCGGTGACCTCGTTGTCGGCCGAAAGCCGGCCGAATGCCATGAGGCTGGCGACCAGCACGGACATGGGGATCGATACGGCGACAATCCAGGCCAGGTTGAGGAAAAACACCTCGAGCACGATGAACAGGTCGAGGTTCTTGCCGATGATGAGGTCGGCGATCTGGAATATGATGTCCATCACGAGGATGAACGTGATGACCACGAAGGAGAAAAGAAAGGGACCGACGTGCGCCTTGAACACGTATCGGTAGAGGTGAACCGGGAGGGTCATGGGCCAATCGGGCGGATAACGGGCCGGGGGAGGGCATTCCGACGCGTCCGGTGTCGGGTTCCGTCAACAATAGTTACGATGTTTTGAAAAGGTCCCTCGACTATTCGAATATAGGGCGCGATACCGGGGATAAGCAAGCTGTTTTCTCCCGTGCGACGGTCCCGGGACAGCGGGAAATTCGCTTGACTTGCCCCGTGTATCTCGCTATACTCACTTCATTCTTTTTCATATAAGGAGCATCCCAAATGGCCAGCTTGAATAAAGTCATTCTGATCGGCAATCTCGGCGCGGATCCCGAGATGAGGTACACGCCTGCCGGCCGGGCCGTGGTCAATTTCCGCATGGCCACGACGCGCCAGTGGAACACGCAGGACGGAGAACGGCGGGAAGAAACGGAATGGCACCGGATCGTGGCCTTTTCGAAACTGGCGGAGATCTGCGGCCAGTACCTCAAGAAAGGCGCACCGGTGTATGTCGAAGGACGTCTGCAGACCCGTTCCTGGGAGGATCAGAACGGGATGAAACGGTACATGACCGAGATCGTGGCGAACGAGATGCAGATGCTGAGTGCCCGCCAGCAGAATGAGCTCGCATCGGACGCACCCGGAGGAGTCGGGAGCACGGCGACGGAAGCGCCGCCTTCTACGCCCGAGGCCGATTCCGACGACGATCTTCCGTTCTGACGCCGTTCGAGGGAAAGTCCGTTCGCCGCAACCGGTTGCTCCTTCCAACGTGGGCTTGTAATGAGAACCCATGACCGTTAGACTTAGCGGCAACGGGCTTCCCCGAATTTCGATCCTTTTTGCCCGCCAGGAACCCGTCGAACCGCTGATCAGGTGGTTGAGCGGTGCAGGTTACGCCTTAACGGAACTGCATTACACCGTTGTTGAAGACCTCCACGCTCGCATACCCGATTCGGACCTCCTGCTCATCCAGACGGACCGGCCCCGGTCGGTCCTTCCCTTCGTGATGGACGAACTGCGGTCGCGCGGGTTCCGGCACGCCCCCGCGGTCATGGTCCTGACCGGCGCGGACGCTATCGGCGACCTCGACGTCACCCGGGGAATCGACGATTTCATCTGCGCGCCATACAACGTCCGCGAGTTCGATCTTCGCATCAAGAACGTCCTCTGGCGGCGCCACAGCGTGCAGATCCAGGATATGATCGCCTGGGGCGACCTGCTGATCAACCTGGGCAACTACGAAGTCACGATCCGGGGCAAGGCGATTGATCTGACCCTCAAAGAGTACGAGTTGCTCAAGCACCTGGCCCGGCACAGGGGACGGGTGTTCACGCGGGACGAGCTGCTGACCGCCGTCTGGGGATACGATTATTTCAGCGGTACGAGGACGGTGGACGTGCACGTGAGACGGCTGCGCATGAAGATCGAGCGCCACGGCGTGCATATCATCACGACCGTCCGGGGCGTCGGATACAAGTTCGGAGATTGAGATGCGCAGGACTTCCCTGATCCCACTCACCCTGGTTTGCGTGGTTTTTGGATGCGCGTACTACAATACGTTCTACAACGCCAGGAAAGCGTTCAAGGAAGGGGAGCGGATACGTCTCACCCAGCAAACTCCCGATGGCGGCATACCGCCCCTGGCCCTGGCCTCCTACGAACTCGCCGTCGAAAACGCGGGACTCGTCCTGAGGGATCACTCCGGAAGTTCCTATGTGGACGACGCGCTGGTACTGATCGGTGACGTCCGGGCGATCCAGGGACAGCATCTGCAGGCCATCAAGCGGTATGAGCAGGTGCTGAGGCTGTTCCCGGACGGCGAATTTACCGGCCACTGCGTTTTCTCGCTGGGCAACAGCCTCCTCAACGCGGGGGATTCCACCCGCGCTGATGAACAGCTGGACCGTTTCGTCAGGGAGTTTCCCGGCAGCGACCGGATTCCGGACGCCCTGATGCTTCGGGGAAAGATCGCCCTGGGCGGCACCCGCTACGAGGAAGCCGTCGCGCGGTTCCAGGAAGTGCTGGAAAAGCGCCCCGGCGATGAACGGGAGGCGGAGGCCAGGTACCACATCGCACGCGCCAGGCTGGAAGCGCATCGGTTCCCCGAGGCCCGTGATCAACTCGCCCAGGCCATCGAGCAGGCACGGACCCGGAAGCTTAAGTTTCAGGCGAGTTTCATGCTGGGCGAAAGCCTGCGGCGCGAAGGGGATCTGCCGGCCGCGCTGGAGATATACGAGTCGTTGCTGGACCAGCGCGCCTACAGCGACTATCACCCCGAGGTCATACTGGCGATAGCCGCGTGCCTGGCCGAAATGGACTTGCATGAATCGGCCGTCTCCAAGTACGAATCGCTCATCACCCACTTCGAGTCCGACCGGAGTCACGCGGAGGAAGTCTCCCGGGCCATGTTCGAACTGGGGGAACTATACCGGACTGCGGGCGATCTCGATCTGACGGAACAGTGGTATGACGAGGCGCGACGCAAGAGTCCGCGTTCGTTCTGGGTCGGCGATGAGGCCGACCGGAAGCATCGCGCCATACGCGAACTGCGGCGCCTGGACGGAAACCTCGGAAACCTGCTGGCCGCGATGAATGCGCTGAAATCCCCCGACGGTCCCGAATCGAATACCCCGTCGAACTATGCGAAGTTGACAGATGACGCGGTCGGACTGCGATTCCAGCTGGCGGAACTCTATCTGTTTCAGCTGGAGATGGCCGACTCGGCACTGAGTCAGTACCGCGCCGTTGAAGAAGGGTCGAACGATTCCGCTATTGCAGCCAAGGCTGCCTATGCAAGGGGCTGGATACTCGACGAGATACTGAAGGACAGGGAAAGCGCGCGTTCGGTCTTCGATTCCATCACAACGCGGTATCCCGGGACCGTGCACGCCGTGGAAGCAGCCCTCCTGCAGTCGAAACCCATCGAAGGCGAACTACCCCCGGATCGGCTCTTCGCCGAGGCGGAACGGCTGCTTTTCGAAGCCGGCCGGCCGGACTCCGCGCGCGGGGTTTACGAGCTGGTCCTCCAACGGGACCCGGAAGGTGAATACGCGCCGCGTGCGCTCTACGCGCTAGGCTGGCTCGCCGAGACGCATTTCGACGATCCCGAAACCGCCCTCGACCGGTACCGCGAAATCATGGACCGCCACCCCCGGTCGGAACAGGCCGGGTCCGTACGCGACAAGATTCGCCTCATGGAGGAACTGCTCCCTGCCACCTCCCCTGACCCGGCTGCGGCCCCGGCACCGACTGCGTCCCCGGCCCCGGCCCTGGTCCCCGACTCGGCTCCGGCCCCGGACAAATGATGCGTTGACATCCGGTCCGTCCGCTTGTATTGTAGTGGAGCATGTCCACCATCCCCATCTGCCAGTATGACGCCGAGATCCTCGCCAACCGTGAAATCGGTCCCGGCCTGTACTGGATCGACCTGCTGGCACCCGAAATCACACGACACGCCTTGCCCGGTCACTTCGTACACCTGATCGCTTCCGACGTCTCGGAGGACAGCAGCAGGCAGACCTGGCTCCGGCACACCCCCTTGCTCAGGCGCCCCTTCAGCATAGCGGAACGGGATCCGGAACGCGGCGTTTTCGGGCTCATATACCGGATCGTCGGAGGCGGAACTGAGATCCTGGCAACGCGGCGCCGTGGAGAACGGGTCGACGTGCTCGGACCCCTGGGAAGGACGTTCGAACCAGTCCGGGCGGGACGGCCAGTGATCATGGTCGCCGGGGGCGTCGGCGTGGCGCCCTTTCTCTCCCTGGCCCAGGAGACGGCAAGGGATGGACGGGCGCGGTCGGCCGAAATAACGGTGCTCTTCGGCGCGGCCACGGCGGGCCTCTTGAGCGGGGAAGAGAAATTCCGCGAATACGGGGTCGACGTCCGGCTGGCGACCGACGATGGTACGACGGGCTACCACGGCCTGGTGACGTACCTGCTGGAACGGGAACTGGCCTCCTCGCCCCGGCGATGCACCTATCTCTATGCCTGCGGTCCGACGCCCATGATGCGGCGTTGCCAGGAAATCGCCCGGGAAGCCGGTATCGACGGACAGGTCTCCCTGGAGGGGATCATGCCCTGCGGCGTAGGCGTGTGCATGGCCTGTGTCGTGGCCTGCGACGCCCCCAATACCGCCCCCGGTAACGACCCCGGCGCCGCCCCCGGCAAGGTCCCCGATGCACGGTCGGCATCCCGACGCTACGAACGGGTTTGCGACGCCGGCCCGGTGTTCGACATGCAGGAGGTCGTGCTGTGACGGCACAACCTGATTTGACGGTAAACATTGGTGCGCTGGAGCTGAGGAATCCCGTGCTCGCCGCATCGGGCACCTTCGGATACGGTTCGGAATACGGGCGGTTCGTGGATCTCTCCGATTTCGGCGGCATCGTCACGAAAACGCTCACGCCAAAACCCTGGCCGGGCAATCCCCCGCCCCGGGCCGCGGAGACGGCCGCCGGCATGCTCAATTCTATCGGACTGCAGAACGTGGGCGTGGAGGCCTTCATCCGGGACAAGATGCCCTACTTGAGAAACGTGGACACCGCGTTGATCGTCAACGTGGGTGGAGGTCCGGTGGAGGAATTCGTCTACGTGACCGAACGCCTGTCGGACTGCGAAGGCATTGATGCTCTGGAGATCAACATGTCCTGCCCGAACGTGTCCGGGGGCATGGACTTCAGCACCGATCCCCGGCGCGCGGCGGAACTGGTTTCCAGGCTGCGGAGCATCACGGAACTGCCGCTCATCGCCAAGCTCACGCCGAACGTTACGGACATCGGGGAGATCGCCCGCAGCGTCGAAGAAGCCGGCGCCGACTCCATATCGGCCATCAACACCCTGCGAGGCATGGCGGTGGACATTAGTACGCGCCGCCCCATGCTCGGCGCGGTCACGGGGGGCCTGTCCGGTCCGGCCATCAAGCCCGTGGCCGTTGCGGCCGTCTACCGGATCGCAAGCCAGGTGGACGTCCCGGTCATCGGCATCGGCGGCATCATGAGCGGAGCAGACGCCGTGGAGTTCCTCGTTGCGGGCTCCACGGCCGTCCAGGTGGGCACGGCCACCTTCGTCGAACCCCGCGCCGGACCGTCTGTCGCGCGTACGCTGGCCGAATGGTGCGCCGCGTCGGACGTGCATTCGGTCCGCTCGCTGATCGGAAGCATTCAAATCCCTTCACAAGAGGACGCCCCATGTCACCCTTCGTAGATAGATTGAACCGCGCCCGGGCCGCGGCGAACAGCCTGGTCTGCGTGGGGCTCGATCCGGACCTGGATCGATTCCCGGAGCACCTCAGGTCGGCACCGGACGCGCTGTTCGAGTTCAACCGGGCGATCATCGAGCACACCTCGGACCTCGTTTCGGCCTACAAGCTGAACATCGCGTTTTTCGAGGTCATGGGCTCGAGGGGCTACGAAGCGCTGGAGCGCACGCTCACGGTGATACCGGATGGGGTCGTGGTCATCTGCGACTGCAAGCGGGGAGACATGGGGAACAGCGCCCGCATGTACGCAAAGGCGCTGTTCGAGCATTTCGGTTTCGACGCGGTGACCGTAAATCCCTACCAGGGACGGGATTCCGTGCAGCCCTTCCTGGACTACACCGACCGGGGGGTTTTCATCCTCTGCCTGACGTCCAATGAAAGCGCCCGTGAATTCCAGTACCTGTCCGTCAACGGACACCCGCTGTACCTGGAGGTCGCCAACGCAGCCAGGTCGTGGAACACCGCCCGGAACGCGGGACTGGTCGTGGGGGCTACGCAGGCGGAATCCCTGGCGGGTATCCGTGCCGTCGTCCCGGACATGCCTCTGCTGATCCCCGGGATCGGCACCCAGGGCGGCGACCTGGAAACGGTCATCCGGGAAGGCGCCGACGATCGCGGCGGCGGCCTGCTCATCAATTCCTCCCGGGCCATCCTCTATTCCTCCAGCGGCCGTGATTTCGCCGAGTCCGCCCGGGCGGCCACCCTACAACTGAGAAAAGAGATCAACGACCTGCTGTCCTGAACGTCCCGCTCGAAGGAACCTCCGTGGGTATGACGCCTCGTGCGAAGGAACGCAGCGCACGAATGGCGCCCTGTGTGAAGGAACGCCCCGTGCAGTCCAGGAAAACCGGAGACATGGAGACGAACTTCGAAGTCCGCAGCTTCGACGCGGAGATCACGAAGGAAGCGTACGACCGGCTGCCCAAGCTGCCCCTCTACTTTGTCCTGGACAACCTGCGCAGCGCATTCAACGTGGGCTCCATCTTCCGGACCTGCGATATCCTGCGTGTGAAGGGCCTTTTCCTGTGCGGATATACAGCTTGCCCGCCCCACGCGAAACTGGAGAAGACCGCCCTGGGCACCATCGATTACGTTCCCTGGCGTTACTTCGAAACGGCCGTCGACGCGGTCGAATGCCTGAAGGATCGCGGTATTGCGGTGTGGGCCGCCGAAACCACGTCGGAGTCGGTGTCTTACGCCGCCGCGGTGTTTCCGGACGAATTGGCCATTGTGCTCGGGAATGAAGCCCTCGGGGTGAGCCGGGGCGTGCTGGAACGTTGCGACGGCCTGGTCGAAATCCCCACGCGGGGCTACAAGAATTCGCTGAACGTGGGGTCCGCATGCGCCGTCCTGGGATTCAAGGCGCTTGAGACGATGGAAGGGGATCGAGGCGGATCGAAAGGATGACGCCGGATGGTCAGGGGTCGCTCGACCAGGTCTTCTTGCCGACGAAAAACGGTCCGAGCGAATCGATGTACAACGCGGTCTGCTGGGTCTTGCGCATGTCCTGCACGACCCGGGACAGCGGGTAAAGTTCCTTGCCGATCAACCCGATGACGAAGTCGTTGTCCGCCTCGTCCAGCCCGTAACAGGCCAGGCGGATATCGTGGGCGAAGTCGGCCCGGCCGTAGGCCCGCCCGATGTGGGCGTGCTCCATCAGGATCTGGCGCTGTTCCTTGTGTTCCAGTCGCGCGAAGGCGCCGTTGCGCCGCAACGGGTACCAGATAGCCCAGGGCCAGTCGGGGTTGAGCACGGTGTTGCGCGGCCGGTGGATGAGCGATTCCATCAGGTCCGGCTCGAATCCCATGGAGTAGGTCCTGCCGAGCATCGACATGGACCCGCGACGTTCCAGGACATCGAAAGGCCGTTCCGTCAGCAGGTTCCGGATATCGGTTACGAAGGTGTCGGGGTTTTCGGCGAGAAACAGCACGCCGATGCCCACGGGATCGTTGACATCGAGGTACACCGCGGCGTCCAGGCCGGAATTCCCGAGCCTGGCCGCGATGTCGTCTGCCATGGACCGGGTCTGCCGCGTCTGGCCGGGCTGACCAGGCTGACCGGCGGATCCGGCGCCGGACAGGGTGAACACGTTGAGCTGCATGTACAGCCGCGTTTCAGCCGTCTGGGGTTGCCCGTCGACGGGCGCTCCGTGTTCAAGGATGTCGGGGGTTTTCCCGGTTTCTTGGCTCACTGCGCTTCCCTGTTGCCTATTTCGAGAAATCACGCGAAATTCCGATGGGTCCAGCCGTGCGTAAATTAGGGTCGAACCGGTAGCATGGCAAGGAAATACAGAGTCGGCACACCATGCGGGGAGGAAACCCGTTGAACTACGACGCACTACTCCTGGTATCTTTCGGAGGCCCCGAGGGCCCGGACGATGTGATCCCCTTCCTGGAGCGCGTGCTCAAGGGCCGTCGCGTCCCCCGGGAACGGATGATGGAGGTCGCGGAACATTATCGTCATTTCGGCGGGGTCAGCCCGATTAACGGCCAGAACCGTGCGTTGATCTCCGCCCTGGAAGCGGCGTTGGAAACTCGAAACCTTTCGCTGCCGGTCTACTGGGGAAACCGGAACTGGCATCCCCTGCTTCCGGATACGGTCCGGCGCATGGCTGCGGACGGGATCCAACGGGCGCTGGCCTTTGTCACGTCGCCGTACAGTTCCTGGTCTAACTGCAGGCAGTACCTGGAGAACATCGAGGATGCCCGGCGCGAAGCAGGGTCCGGCGCACCGGTGATCGAGAAGATCAGGCCCTTTTTCAATCACCCGGGATTTATCGGAACCATGGCGGCGCGCGTTCGCTCCGCGCTGGATCGCCTGCCGGAGGAACGCCGTCCGCGGGCGCACCTCGTGTATACCGCCCACAGCATACCGCTGGCCATGGCCGGCGGCTGCGCGTACGAAGCGCAGCTCCGCGAAGCTTCCCGGCTCATCAGTGAGCGCGTGGGCATGTCCTCCTGGGCGCTGACCTTCCAGAGCCGCAGCGGACCGCCCGCGCAGCCCTGGCTGGAACCCGACGTCCGCGACTACATCCGGTCGTTCCACGAAGCAGGCACGTCCCGAACGGCCCGGGCAGACAAGGTGGACACGGCGGACCAGACGGACCAGTCGGACCGAGATATCGTAGTGATTCCCGTGGGATTCATTTCGGATCACATGGAGGTGGCCTACGACCTGGACGTGGAAGCGCGGGCTTTATGCGATGAAATCGGGGTGCGCATGGTCCGGGCGGAAACGGCGGGGACCCATCCCCGCTTCGTGGACATGATCGAGGACCTCGTCGAAGAACGGTTGTCCCCGGCTGCGGCAGACGGGTCCGCGGCGGCGGCCAGGCCGGCCGAGGGCGTCCTGGGTCCCTGGCCCGATCGATGTCCGCTGGACTGCTGTCCTCCAGGCAGGTAGGGCAGCTGCTACGCGCCGGTCGTCCTCACTCCGAAATTCCCCACTTATCCATGGGTACGGTGGAACGCACCCGGTGCATGCCCGCGTCGGCGAACCGGCCGAAGGCCTCCTCCGCCTCTTCGGTAAAGTCGATCACGTCGGGCACGACGACCGGCGAGGTGCAGTCCTCCAGCAGGCAGACGCGCGGGGTCATGGCCGGCTTGCGCGCTGCGAACTCCGACCGGAGATCCTCCACCGTCCACGCCACGCAGTGGCTCTTGGCCTGCCCGGCCACGATGACGGCGTCGAAGGTCAGCAGGTGGTCGACCAGCGGCGTGTTCTCCACACCCAGCGGGCGGCCATCGGCATCTTCCGTCACTTCGGGGCGCAACGCGGAGTAGTTCTCCGTGAGGGCATGGTTTCCCTTGATCTCGAAGCGCGTCTGCCGGACCCGGGCGATGCTGTGAAAGAAGACGGCCTCCTCCACGGCGGACACCAGGGCGTGGCCGATCCCCCCGAGCATGGCGTGATAGGGCCAGATCATGAGGGGATACTTGCCGTCCCGCGTAAGGCGCCGTACGTAATGCAAGGCGTAGGCGGAAAGATCGATCCGGCCGCTGTACCAGGCCTCCACGGCCGGATTGACGCTCCAGGTTCCCGCTTCCACGTCGTCCGGAGTGATGATGGTCTCGCCCCCGGTGGGATGTTCGCCGTCCCGGTCTACCCAGAACATCGGATGGAAGACCTGCTGGGCCGTGTGGGTGTCCAACGTGGGGATGATTTCCGTGATGGAATGGAGGTTGCGGTAGATGAAGGCGCAGAGCCGCTTGTTGTCCTCCACGGCGCCCCGGCCGCTCCGGCCTCCCACGAAGAGTTCGAACTCGGGTAGACAGAAGGTGTTCTGGCAGTCCACCAGGAGCAGCGCGATGCGCCATTCGTCATCGGCCGAGGGCCGAATGCCGTGTTCCGCCGCCCACGCGCGGGCATCGACCGCCCTTTCTCCGTAGGGGACGCGCCAGTAGGTCTCGACGGAATCGGGCCGGAAGTGGGGAGGTACTTCGCCGGGTGGTTTATAGCGCATCGGGGATGCGTTCCAGGTCCGCAAGCCAGGCCGCCGGGGAAGCATCGGATGGCATCCGCCAGTCGCCGCGGGGGGAGATGCAGGTCATGCCGACCTTTGGGCCTTCGGGCAGGCAGTTCCGTTTGAACTGGTTCTGGAAGAACCGCACGATAAAGACGCGGAGCCAGGCCTTGATTTCAGGGAGTCCGTACTTTCCCTCGAAGGCGTGGAGCGCCATCCGGGCGATCCGGGAAGGCGAAAAGCCGAATCGCAGGAAGTAGTAGATGAAGAAGTCGTGCAGCTCGTAAGGACCGATCTCCTCTTCGGTTTTCTGTGCGATCTCGCGATCGCTCGGGGGCAGCAGTTCCGGGGAGATGGGCGTATCGAGAATGTCCAGCAGTACGGCGCGGACCTCCGGTTCTTCCTCGAAGACCTCGTCGGCCGTCCAGTGTATCAGGTAGGAAATGAGGGTCTTGGGAATCCCGGCGTTGACCCCGTAGTGGCTGGCGTGGTCGCCGAACATGGTGCACCAGCCCAGCGCCAGTTCCGAGAGGTCACCGGTACCGAGCACGATGCCCCTGACCTGGGCGGCCGTGGCGAGTTCCTCCAATTTCCGCGTCCATGCCTGGGTGTTCTCGTAGACGAGATCTTTCTTGTCTTCAGAATGCTCGATGTCCGCGAAAAACTTTCGCACCGCGGGTTTGATGTCGATCTCCCGGAAAGTGGCGCCGACGGCTCGAATCAGGGCGCAGGCGTTGGTGTAGGTCCGATCCGTGGTGCCCAGACCAGGCATGGTCAGGGCCACGATGCGGGACCGGGGCAGGCCGAGGAGGTCCATGGTGTGCACCGCCACGTTCAGGGCGTGGGTCGAATCCTGGCCGCCGGAAACCGCCACGACGACGCGTCGGGCGTCTTCGGGCAGCGATCTGAGCTTGGTCGCCAGTCCCGTGGACTGGATCATGAAGACCTCGCGGCATCGCTGGCTGCGTTCGGCCGGATTCTGGGGTACGAAGGGATGGGCGGGTATGTCGCGATGGAAGGTCTGATGCGCCTGTTCACGGCCTTTTCCGGCGGCACCGTTATCCGCATCCCCGGCCTGTCCGGGCCGGAAGCCCGGCAATGAGACGGACCGCCAGGATGCCTTGTAATCCATGGCGTTCTGCCGGAACGAACCCTGGACGCCACGTTCCAGCGTGAGCGCCTCCACGTCCACGTCCGCCGTGATGCAGGTCCCGTCCAGTTGAAAACGCTCCGTTTTCGCCAGCATGTAACCGCGCTCGGTGATGAACCCGTGGCCGTCCCAGACCACGTCCATGGTCGATTCCCCGAAGCCCGCCGCGGCGTACATGTGTACAGCCTCGTTGCGTCCCGAGGAGGCCAGGATGAGGTCCTCGCGGTACTGCGCTTTGCCGATGACGATGTTCGAAGCAGAAAGATTGGCGAGTATGGTCGCCCCCGCCAGCGCCGCCCGGCTGGCTGGCGGGACCGGCACCCAGTCGTCTTCGCAGATCGTCGGGTAGATCACCACCCTGGAATCATCCGTGCGCAGGAGCACGTCGGGTCCGAAAGGCACGTCCCGTCCGCAGAGGGATACATTCTCGGTCTGCGCTTCAGCCGCCCGGGCGAAGTACCGTGTCTCGTAGAATTCGCGGTACTGGGGAAGATAGGTCTTGGGCGTTACGGCCAGGATTTCCCCGCGGCTGCAGGTCACCGCGACGTTGAAGACCGCGTGGTCCAGCCTCAGCGGCATGCCGAAGCTGAAGGCCAGGTCATGCCCCTCCGTGCCGGCGAGCAAGGCTTCCAGGCCCTCCAGGGCGCTTTCCAGCAGCGCCTGGGAGTGGAAGAGGTCGGCGCAGGTATAGCCGGTGAGACTCAATTCGGGGAAGAGGACGTAGGAAGCCCCCATCTCTCCGGCCGCTTCAATCTGCTCGAGGTGATGGGCTACGTTCTCCGCGGGATCGCCCACGCGTATGCGCGGTACGGCGATGGCCAGGCGGACGAAGCCGTGGCTGCGAATGTCGAGGAACTGGTCGGGTGAGAACTTCGGGTCCATGGTAACCATATCTCGCCGCGATTCCGCACGAACCGGCTCGATCCGGCATCCCGGCCGGTGGTCCAAGCCGTACACCGGCAGGGTCCAAGCCGCACGCCGGCAGGTTGACAATCACGAAAAAGATAAGGGAATAGCGATTGGACAGGCAAGACGCAATTTACGGCGCACCAACGGGTTCTGAGGCCGTCAGTCCTTCTCGATCAGCCGGCCCTTCGCGTCATGGCCGACCTCTACGGTATCACGGCCCTGCCTCTTTCTGCGCATCCGGTCCCGGTACCGCAGGGGCATTTCGCGGCGGCGCCAGGCGAGAAATCCCCGTTCATGGCGGTCCCGGTTCCGAAGCGACGACGGCGCCGGAATGGCGATGGTCCCATGGGTGATGGCGGTCTGCTTGCGGGACAGGGCGACGATTTCCCCTTTGCTCACGATCATCGTGACGCCGACGTTGGCTTCGACGATGGGCACGCCGTTCTCGCGCGCCCGGGCGAGCACGGCCCGGTCCTGGGCGCGGGCTGTCGATCCGAAGGAGGGAATGAGCAGGTACCGGGCGCCGTCGAGCACTGGAATGCGGGCAATATCCGGGTTCCACCGGTCGTTGCAGATGACCATGCCGGCCCGCCCGTAGGGGGTGTCGAAGGCGCGGCTACGTTTGCCCAGGCGGTTGAACCACCACGACCGGTGATGCCCCTCGGCCAGCTGCATCTTGTGGTACTTGCCCCGCAGCCGTCCCCGCTGGTCAAGGAATACCGCGCAGTTGTATACCTCGTCCCCGATCCGCTCGGCGAGACCGAAGGCGAGGCACATGTTCAACGATCTCGCGAGTACGCGGAACCGCCCGATGACCGGGCTGCGCATGGTCAGCGAGACGCGGTTCATTTCCTCCGGCGGGATTTCGCCGTCGATGATCTCGTTGACCACGTAACCTTCCAGCACGCCTTCCGGCGCGACGGCGAGTTCGGCCCCGTCGGCCGCGGCCTCGCGAAACATCTCTTCGAGCCGGGCCGCGTTCCCCTGCAGGTCCAGCTTGACCGGCTTGAACGAGAGCGCCGCGACACGCACGTCTCTGAACATGTTTTACCTCCGGATTACAGGCTAGAAGCATTGCGGTTTTGCGACTAACTCAATATATTGCGCCCGATCGCGCCTTCGCAATGGTGGCATAATCTGCGCTACGTTTTATACGAGGGACTAGGGTACGTTTCGATCACCAGGTCGGGCATCTGGTTCGTTCGCAAGTTTACACACTGTACCACCGGGAGGATTACGATGCCGCCAACCACCCCCCAGCACGAATTTGCAACGAAGGCCGACCTGGAAGCCTTGGTTTCCTCACTGAAGGAACTCATGTACGCCCGGTTCGACACGATGGACGCACGGTTTTCCGCAATGGACGACAGAATCGACAAGAGGATTTCTGCCGCTGCCAACAAGCTCATGCTGGCACTGGTCGTCATCGCCGGATCCATCATCGCCAGTCTGCTGTACACTTCCTGAGGAATGGGACTGCCATGAAGGCTGCCGTCGTACTGCTCAGCGGCGGGGTCGATTCGGCGACCACGCTCGCCTTGGCCAGGCACGAAGGATTCGCGTGCCACGCCATCACCTTCGACTACGGCCAGCGCCACCGGTTCGAGCTCGAAGCGGCCAGGCGCGTCGCCGAGTCCATGGGAGTCGGGCGCCACGTGACCATACCCATCGACCTGCGGGCCATCGGCGGGTCGGCGCTGACGGACGACATCCCGGTGCCCAGGGACCAGGATCCCGAGACCATGGCAGGGCAGATACCGTCCACCTACGTCCCGGCCCGCAACACCATCTTCCTTTCCTTCGCGCTGGGCTGGGCGGAAGTGCTCGGTGCATTCGACCTGTACATAGGCGCCAACGCCATCGATTACAGCGGCTATCCTGATTGCCGGCCCGAATATATCGCGGCCTACGAGCACCTGGCCAACCTGGCCACGCGTGCGGGGGTGACCGGCGAAGGCAGGTTCAACATCCACGCGCCGCTCATCGAAATGTCCAAGTCAGATATCCTGCGTACCGGCGTCCGGCTCGGCGTGGACTACGCCCTCACGACCAGCTGTTACGACCCGGCGGACGACGGGGCGGCCTGCGGCCGATGCGACGCCTGCATCCTGCGGCGGAACGGGTTCGAAGAAGCCGGAATCGAGGATCCGACGCGATACGCCTCGTGATGCCTCATGAAGATCCCGGCTCGCTAGCGCCCGCTTCGATCCGGACCAACAGTTCCTCCAGTCTCTTCGGCGAGACGGTTCGTGCGGTTCCCAGTTCCTGGGCGTACACCGACACGCGGTATTCTTCAAGCAACCACCTGAATTCATCCAGTCTGGCGGTATCCACATCGTCCCGGGTTATCAGTGACTTGAGCGCCTCGTCGAAGGGTTTGACCCGCTCCGCCTTCTTCAGGTCCTTCGTTCGGTCTTCCCGGGCCCGGCGGGAACGTATTCCCACCGCCTTGAGGTACCGGGCCAGGTTGGGCAATTCGACGGCGGGTGTTTTCCGCAGGAAATCGGGTGGAAACAATCGGTCGAGATCGTCTTCCATGCCAGGATAAGCGCCGGCCGTTTTGAAGTCTTTCCCGACAACCCTTTCCAGTGCCTCCATCTGTTGCCGAAACCAGCGGGGGAGCTGCTTCAACAGCGCTCGCGCGGTCTCCACGTCTTCTTCGAAGCGCTGGGCCGTCAGCGGATACAGGGGTTCCCGGGTGAACAGGGCGGCCAGGAGGTGGTCGTAAGCGGAATCCTGCAGCGCTTCGGACCCGCCGGCATGGTCCGCCAGGGTGTGGAGGTCTTGCAGAAACGCCAGGTCTCGGCGCAGCCAGGCCATTTCCTCGCCCATCCGGCGTTCGAGCAGCCGAACCAGCCCCCTGCGGCTTTCCCGTAGCGCTTCATGGCGGTCCCGGAACAGGCGGAGGTCCACCATGTCGTCATCGGCCTGTATTCCGGGATATGCGTACTGGGGCACGGTTCCCGACAGCCCGATTTCGACCCTTTCCGGCAGGTCCCCGACCGACCAGTCCCGCAGGTCAAACTGCTCCCAGGTTTCCGCCGCTTTCCGCCATCCTTCCGATTCGACGGCGGCGACGCGGCCCGTGACTTCGGCGTGCAGTCGGTCCGGATCGCGGGTGGAAAGGACGGTGCTCCCGTCCTCCGCAGTCACCAGGACGCGCATGCTCAAGTGATCTGGAACGGACTCGGATGACCAGTCCGTCGGGTCGATTTCGATCCCGTGCCGCCTGGCGATGTATGCCGCGAGCGCATCGGTCAGGGAGGAAGCGGAAGGATCCAGGTCCTCCGCGATCGTCCGGGCCGTTTCCGGTATGGGCACGAGCTGCTTGCGTTTCCTTCCGGGAAGCCCTCGGAGGAGGGCTTCGATTTTCTCGCACAGCAGGCCGGGCACGAGCCATTCCAGCGTATTGGGATCCAGCAGATGGACCCGGTCGACGGGCAAAGAAAGGGTGACCCCATCCTCCTCCCGGCCCGGCCGGCAGGCATACTGCAGGGGAAGCAGATCGCCTTCCAGGTTGAAATGTTCCGGAAAACCCCCAGGCCGACCTGGCCGGCCCGGACCGCCTGGTCCGCCCGGTCTGCCTGGTCCACCCGGTCCATCTTGACTGCTCGCCCCGTCCTCTTCCTCCTTGGTACCCGTAAGATCCCCGATTTCCATATGCAGGAAGGAAGCCTTGTCCGCGTCGGCTGTCTTCATCAACCGATTGAGATCGTGCACCGAAGATACCCCGGAAATCCGTTCCTCGTAGAAACGGAAGGCAGCCTCGTCGAGATCGACGCGGTAGGCGTTTCTGTGTTGCAGCAGCCAGATCTCGGCATCCCGCCGTATCTTGCGGTTATGCTCCAGGAAGCCGTGCCGGGCTCGCAGATCGTCGCCGACCAAACCGCCCTGGCCGAACACGCCGACCAGTGCGTCGCGGATGAAGATACGCGTCGCGTCATCGGGATCGATCTTCTTGTAGTCGACAGTCCGGCGGGCGACCATCAGGCCGTACAGGTGCAGCGTCTCCGTGGCCGTCACTCGACCGGCGGCCCGGTCCCATCTCGCATCGGAGCAGGAAGCACGACACAGGTGGCGGCCCAACTCGGCGGCCCACCCCGGTTGAATCCGGGCTACCGTGCGCGCATAGAGCCGGTTGGTCTCGACCATCTCCGCGGCTACGATCCAGGGTGCGGCTCCCTTCCCGTTCCGTGTTCCATCCGAACCGTCCTGCCCGGTATCCGCCTCATCCCGTTCGGCGGATTTCTTCCTCGGATGCTGGTCAACCGGTTTACGTCGAAAGAGACCGGAACCAGGGAAGATCATGGCGGTGCGGCTCCGGGCGCCGGTATAGAGGTTGCCTTCCCGGTGTTCAGCGACCTGGCTGAGCAGTCCGCTGAGGATCGACCGGTGGATCGCGTCGTAGTGCGCGTTTCCCGCCCGCCCCGCCCTTCCTCGGAAACCGCCTGATTCCCGCAGCGCGCGGCGGAGTTGCACGTAGATATCGCGCCACTCGCGCATGCGGTTGTAGGACAGGTAGTGTTGCCGGCAGAACCTGCGCATGGCGGACTGGGTCTGCAGGTGCTCGAAGGTGCGGTGAAAGGCCTCCCAGATATTGAGGAGGGTCAGGAAATCCGATGTCCCGTCCCTGAATTTGCGGTGTTCGGCGTCCGCCTTTACCTGCTGGTCGATCGGCCTCACGCGGGGATCCTGTATGCTGATGGCCGACGCGATCACGAGGACTTCCTGCAGGACACCTTCCTGCCGGGCCTGCAGCAACATGCGCGACACCGTGGGCGATACCGGCAATCTAGCCATGTCCCTGCCCCGGCCGGTCAATCGCCGATTCCGGTCGATGGCCCCCAGTTCGGCGAGCAGCCCGAACCCGTCCCGGATCGCCTGGGGCGTGGGCGGGTCGAGAAAGGGGAAGGCTTGGACGTCGCCCAGTTTCAGCGCCAGCATGCGCAGGATGACTTCGGCGAGATTGGCGCGCTGCAACTCGGGCGTGGTGAATTCCGGTCGGCTTTCGAGGTCGGCCTCGCTGTAGAGCCGAAGGCAGACGCCTCCCGACACGCGACCGCACCGTCCGGCCCGTTGCAGGGCGCTGCTTTTCGCAATGGGTTCGATAGGCAGGCGCTGGGTGCGGGTCCGCGCGGCGTAACGGCTGATCCGCGCGAGACCGGTATCGACGACGTACTTGATGCGCGGTATGGTCAGCGAGGTCTCGGCGACGTTCGTGGCCACGACGATGCGCCGGTTGTTCCCCGGCCGGAAGACCCGCTGCTGATCCGCGCTGGTCAGCCGGCCGAAAAGCGGAAGCACGTCGGTGTGTCGGTAGGACCGGCCGTCCAGCCTCCTGCGTGTCTCGTGGATGTCCTTCTCCGTGGGGAGAAACACCAGGACGTCGCCCCGGCCGGGTTCTTCCATGATCCTGTCGACCGCGTCCACCGCCCCGTCGACATAGGTATATACTTCGGATTCACCGCGGGTGTCCTCGAGGGGCAGATAGCGGATCTCCACCGGGTGCAGCCGTCCGGACACTTCGACGACCGGCGCCTGGCCGAAGGCGTTCGAGAAAGCGGCGGCGTCGATCGTCGCCGAGGTGACCACGATCTTGAGGTCTTTCCTGCGCCGGATCAGCAGACGCAGGTAACCGAGCAGGAAGTCGATGTTCAGGCTGCGTTCGTGGGCCTCGTCGATGATGATCGTGTCGTATTCAAGCAGGTCCGGATCGTGCTGTATCTCGGCGAGCAGCATGCCGTCGGTCATCATCTTGATGCGGGTCTCGGCCACGGTCTCGTCCGTGAACCGGATCTTGCACCCGACTTCCCGTCCCCAGGTCGCGCCGAGCTCCTCGGCGATGCGGCGCGAGACCGACAGGGCGGCGACACGCCGGGGCTGCGTGCACGCGATGCGACCGTATATACCCCGGCCGGCTTCGAGACAGATCCGGGGCAACTGCGTCGTCTTGCCCGAACCGGTCTCCCCCGTCACGATGACTACCGGGTGGCTGCGCAGGGTTTCGAGGATCTCATTTTTTCGGGTTGAAATGGGCAACTGGGGGTCGATGTCGAAGGAGGGGGCCGACCTAAGGCGCGCCTCCACGAGGCTTGCCGAGGCGTCCGCCCGCTCCTTCAGCCTGCGAAGCCGGCCGTGGTCATCGCTCCCGCTGTGCGCACCGTCGCCACTCCCGCCGCGGTCCCCGCTCCCGCTACGCGCACCGCCGCCACTCCCGCCGTGGCTATCGCGCTCGCTGCGTGCACCGCTCCCTCTCCCGCCGCGTTTATTGCGTGCGGTTTTAAGCCCACGCTGGATGTCCCGCCGGTCCTTGAGCGTGCAGCGGGGGAGCAGGTCCCGGATCTCGGCCGCCAGCCTATGGTCCTTGGAGGCATCCACTACATCAGGAGGCCCGCCACGGTGGCGGTCATGTTGGCGGCCAGGGCGCCGCCGATCATGGACCGGATACCGAACCGGGCGATGTCCTTGCGCCGTTCCGGCACCAGTCCTCCGATCCCCCCGATCATGATCGCAATGGTCCCGAAGTTGGCGAAGCTGCACAGCGCGTACGTGGCGATGGCGAAGGACCGTTCCGACAGTTGCGCCTGCATGGCGCTGAGGTCCTGGTAGGCGAGGAATTCATTCAGGATGGTCTTCTTGCCGATCAACATGCCCACGGACTGGGCGTCTTCCCACGCCACGCCCATGAACAGGGCCAACGGCGCGCAGAGCCACCCGAGCATCCGTTCTAAAGAGAGCGGTTCACCGCCCACGTAGGGGGCGAGTCCCACCGCCCAGTTGAACAGGCTGACGAAGGCGATGGCTATGATGAGCATGGCCGCCACGTTCAACGCCAGTCTCAATCCGTCCGACGCGCCGCTGCAGGCCGCATCGATGAAGTTGACCCCCGGTTTCGGAACGTCTACGGTCACGACGCCCATGGTGCGTGAGGTTTCGGTCTCGGGGGTCATGATCTTGGCAACGACCAGCGCCGCCGGCGCCGACATGAGCGAGGCGGCCAGGAGATGGCCGGCGTCTGCGCCCAGGGCGACATAGGCGGCCAGCACGGAACCCGCCACGGTCGCCATACCGGAGGTCATCACGGCCATGATCTCGGACCGGGTCATGGTCTTGAGGTAAGGCAGTATGACGAGTGGCGCGGTGGAAGCCCCGAGATAGACGTTCGCCGCAGCGGCCATGGATTCCGAGCCGGAAGCTCCCATGACGCGCACCATGACACGGGCCATCTGGCGGACGATCCACTGGATGAAGCCCAGATAGAACAGGATCGAAGTAATGGAGGATACGAAGATGATCATCGGGAGCACGGAGAAACCGAAAAGCGCGGTTTCCACCAGGTCGCCGAAGACGAACCGCGCACCCTCGTTGGAGAAGGCGATCACCTTGTTGACGGCCAGCCGGGCCACGTCGAACACCACCTGGCCGGGCGCCGTGTGCAGCAGCAGTAGGGCCAGCAGTCCCTGAAGTGCCAGGCCGCTGCCGATGAGCCGCCAGTTCATCCGCCCGCGGTTATCCGACAGGAGCCAGGCGATGGCCAGTAGAATGACCAGCCCGATGATGCCGAAGACTCGTTCCATGGGCTAACCTTGGCGGGCGGTTCCCGGCCACAGGGAGGCCAGGCCGACGTACAGGTAACCGGCGAAGAACAGGCACAGAAAGGGAATCGAGGCGTAAATACCGTTGATGGCCGTGTAGTAGATCAGCAGGCCGAAATGTACAGCGAACAGCAGTTCCAGCGCGGGAAGCCAGTTCCGGATCCCCCGGTAGCGCAGATCGCGCCATGAGGCCGCCTGGTTCGAACGGCCCGCCTGGTTCGACTGCTCCGCCTGGTTCGCCTGGTTCATCTGATCCGCCTGGTTCGCCTGGTTCATCTGGTCCGCCTGGTCCGCCTGGTCCGTTTTTCCGAGGATGCCGTATTTGGGCGTACGCTGGAAACCCGACTTGAGGTTCAGCAGTGCCTCCAGGACGGCCCGCGTGTTATTGAGGCAGATGCCGATGCCGATGGACATGAGCACGGGCAGGTAAAAGGGGGACCATATCCACCTGGTGCGGTTGATTTCATACTGCGCGAACAGGTAGAAGAGCGATACGGAAACCGTGGCCGCGCACAGAAAGGGCAGGTCGATCCAGAAGGAATTGATCCATCCGGCCTGTACCCGGATCACGATGGACGGGAAGATCAGGACCGATAGCAGCAGCATGAGCAGGTACGCCATGTTGTTCGTGAGGTGATAGGTCGCCTCCAGCTTGAAGCGGAATGGCAGCGCGCTGCGCCATACAGGGAGTAGCATCTTTTTCGCGGTCTGTATGGACCCCTTGGACCACCGGTGCTGCTGGGTCTTGAAGGCGTTCATTTCCACGGGGAGTTCGGATGGCGTGGTGACTTCCTCCAGGAATACGAAGCGCTGGCCCCGGAGTTGCGCGCGGTAGCTCAAGTCGAGGTCCTCGGTCAGTGTGTCATGCTGCCAGCCGCCGGCCGCTTCGATGCACTCCCGGCGCCAGATCCCCGCTGTCCCATTGAAGTTGAAAAACCGCCCCGACCGGTTCCGGGCGCCGTGTTCCATTACGAAATGGCCGTCCAGCATGATCGCCTGGACCCGTGTCAGGATCGAGTAGCCCCGGTTGAGATAGGACCATCGGGTCTGTACCAGGCCCACCCGATCGTCACGGAACCGGTGCATGGTGTTCCTGAGGAAGTCCGGCGGCGGGATGAAGTCGGCGTCGAAAATCGCGATGAACGCGCCGCGCGCCACCTCGAGCCCCTCCTGCAACGCGCCCGCCTTGTATCCGGTGCGTTCCTTCCGGTGAATATAGTGGATATCGATGCCGGCCGCCCGGTGACGTTCGACGCAACGGGCCGCGAGACCACGGGTTTCGTCGGTCGAATCGTCCAGAACCTGTATCTCCAGCCGGTCGCGGGGATAGTCGATACGGCAGACGGCGTCGATCAGCCTTTCGACCACGTACTGCTCGTTGTAGAGGGGTAGTTGCACCGTGACCGCGGGGGGCGGATCCTCCAGGGCTTCCGGCTTTACACGCCCGGCCCGGTCCTTATATTTGTAGTACAGATAGACCATCAGGTACCGGTGGACCCCGTAGACCGCGAGCAGGAAAAGGACGAGGAAGTAGAGAAGTATGAAGATCAGCGAGAGATAGCTCATACATGTCCGTTTCTGCTTACAGCATCCCGGCCGGATTCACTGGACGGCTGGCCCCGATCGCCATCCCCGGCCTCCTGCTCGTGGCCGCCTGTGTCGTCATCGTGGCCATCGGCGACCTGCGGGCGGGACTGATCGGACCAGGCGGACTGTTCGACCCTGACGCGTTCCTGCCTGACTTCCTGTCCTCGATGGTGGCCTTGCCGGACGCCCTGCTGCTGTTCTGGATCCCCTTCGCCGCGGCATTCATCGCCTATACGGTCGCCGTCGTCCACCAGGTCCGGACCGGTGCGGCGCCGGGCCGGAGTACGTTCTGGTTCATCCTGGCCGCCGCCATCCTCTGTCGGGTCATCCTGCAGTTCAGTCCGCCCACCCTGTCCGACGACATCTACCGGTACCTCTGGGACGCCAGGATGCAGTTCCACGGCGTAAACCCCTACGTGTATGCCCCGGAGAGCGACGAAATCGCTCACCTCCGCGATGAATACCATGGGGGGATCAACAATAAGGACGTCCCCACGGTCTATCCGCCCCTGATGCAGGCGGCCTTCATGGCTGCGGCGTACCTGTGGTACAGTCCCGCTTCGATGAAACTGCTCTTCACGCTGTGCGATGTAGGCGTAATCATCCTCACGATCCTGATGCTTCGTCGCAGGAACCTTCCAAGGGAGCGCGTGCTCATCTACGCCTGGAATCCCCTCGTCCTGGTCGAAATCGCGGGCAGCGGCCACAACGACTCGCTGCCGGTCGTCCTCATGCTCGCCGCGCTGCTGGCCGTGGACGGTCTCCGTCCGGTCCGGGCGGTTGCTTTGCTTGCCCTTTCCATGCTCGCCAAGTGGTTCACCGCCATGCTTGTCCCGTCCTTCTACCTGAAAATTCGCGGCATCAGGCCTTTCTGGCTGCTACCGGTCCTGCTGCTCGCCGGCTACCTGCCCTACCTCGGCGCCGGGCCGGATCTGTTCAGCGGACTCCTGGTCTACGGCGACAAGTGGCGGTTCAATGACAGTCTCTTCTCGATCTTCTTCTATCTGACGGATTCGCTGAACGCGTCCAAGATCATCGCGGCATTGCTCTTCATCGCCCTGGTCGCGTACTGCGCGGTCAGGATAACGGATCCGTTCCGTTCGGCCTTCGTACTGCTCGGAGGCTATCTCGTGCTCACGCCCACGGTGCAGCCCTGGTACCTGGTCTGGATCATCCCTTTCCTCTGCCTGTACCCCAACCCGGCGTGGATCCTGCTGTCCGGCCTGGCTGCCCTTTCTTACCATGTCGTTATCGGTTTCGTCCTCACCGGGACCTGGGAAGAAGAAATCTGGGTCCGTTGTGTGCAGTACGTCCCCTTTTACGGCCTGTTGATCGCGCGGTTCGCGTGGGAAGGATCTTGGCGGAACGTGCTGAAACCGGCCTCCTGAAGCACACGGGATTTCACAATAAAAACAGGGCCGGTGCAACCATGCCGGCGCACCATGTCACGCCCATGCTGCAACCATGGCGGCACACCGGCGTAAAGTAACCGGCGCAGGCGTCGGATGCAAGCGCTAAGGCGCCGCGCGGCGCGGCAACGACGGCCGAATTCATTTGACGAAATCCAACCTCGATTGTACACTCCTCCGCCGATATCAGCCAATTGACCGCGTGGCTTCCATGGTTCCCGGGCCACGCGTATCCCTATGCATATCCGAGCATGTCCCAGGCATGCACAGGCATGACCAGGCATGACCAAGCATAGCCAGGCATGACCAAGCCAGACCAATCTGACCGGAGGATTCAATGTCCGATACATCCCTGTTTTCCCTGGAAGGCAAAACCATGATCGTCACCGGTGCGAGCAAGGGCATCGGCAAGGCCATCGCGCTGGGGGCCGCCCGCGTGGGCGCCGACCTGGCGATCGGAAGCCGCACCCGGGCCGACCTGGAGCCGGTGGCTTCCGAGATCCGGTCGATGGGCCGCGACTGCGTCGTTCATACGGTGGACGTGGGCAAGTTGGATTCGATCCGCGCATTCGTGGACCAGGTGCTCGCGGACGCGGGAGACATCGATATCCTGGTCAACAACGCCGGATGCAACCGAATCATGCCGGTGCTCGAAGTCACCGAGGAAGTGTACGACGAGATCATCGACGTGAACCTGAAAAGCGTCTTCTTCCTCAGCCAGGCCCTCGCCGCGCACATGATCGAACGGGGCCGCGGCGGGCGCATCATCAACATATCGTCCCAGGTGGGCGTTGTCGGCGGTCCGCTGCGGGCGGCCTACACGGCGGCCAAGGGCGGCGTGTGCACACTGACCAAGTCCATGGCCGCCGAATGGGCGGAGCACGGCATCACCGTGAACGCCGTGGCGCCGACCATGACGCGAACCCCCATGGTGGAGAAGGCGATGGAGAACCCGGGGTTCCGGGCCAATATCAAGAAGATCCTGCTGGGACGGCTGGCCGAACCGGATGAGATCGCCAGTTCGATCATCTACCTCGCGTCCGACGCGAGTGCCATGGTGACCGGCCATACCATGGTCGTGGACGGCGGATACACGGCCGTGTGACGGCTTTCAGTGATTCAACCATCAAGATCGGTTCCGCTCGTCGAGATCAGTTACGCTGGCGTCTGACCTGGGCCCGGGCCCGGTTGTGCTCGCGGTTGGTTTCGGAAAAGATGTGCCTGCCGTCCCCGCGGGCTACGAAGAAGAGATAGGGCACGTCCTCCGGGTAGAGCGCGGCGTGAATGGACGCCTCGCCGGGGCTGCAGATCGGTCCCGGCGGCAGCCCGGCATGCACATACGTGTTATAGGGCGAGGGGTGGGACAGGTGCTTCTCGTAGAGTCTCATGTTCGGCCTGCCGATCCCGTACTGGACCGTGGGGTCGGCCTCCAGTCGCATGCCCCTCTGCAGCCTGTTGTGAAATACCCCCGAAATGACGTCCCTTTCGTCGTCCACCATCGCTTCCTGTTCGATGATGGAAGCCAGGGTGACGATCTCGTGTAAACTATACTCCAGTTCCTCCGCCCGCTTGCGGTACTCCTCGGTGATGGTTTGCAGATGTCGCGACGTCATCTGCTTGAGGATGTCGTCGACGGTCATGTCCGGGTACATGTTGTAGGTCGCCGGGTACAGGTATCCCTCCAGGGAGGGCGCTTCGATCCCCAGCGATCGCACGGCCTCCGGATCGACGGACCGTTGAACGAACGCGGTGGAATCGATGCCGATCCTCGCCCGCAGGATCCGGGCCGTTTCAGGGATGGTCAGGCCCTCCGGGACATTGACGCGATTGACCACGATCCTGCCCTCAACGAGCATGCTCAGGATCTGGCCGGCGTCCATGTAGGACTCGATTTCGTAACGTCCAGCGTTTATGCCGTGCCCCACTCCCCTGTAACGCGCCAGCAGTTCGAACAGGATCGCGTGACGTACCACGCCCCGGTCTTCCAGGTCCCCGGCGACGTCGGTCAGGGTCATGCCGGGTTCGACAGTGTAATGGATGACGGTATCGCGCTCGACCGCGAGGTTGGAGAACTGGTAGGCCGCGACCAGCACGGCCGTTCCGAATAGCACGACGAGGACGATGGCAGCGGCAAGTAGCTTTTTCATGGTCGTGAATCCGGTTCTGTCGCCTTCCCCCGGCGGAAGTCCAGGTAGTTCTGCAGCAGCAGCGTGGCGGCGATCCTGTCCAGGCTGCCCTTGTCTCCCCGGGCCGTGCTGCCCATTTCATGCATGGCCCGACGGGCCGAAACGCTGGTCAACCGCTCGTCCCACGTGCGTACCTCGCAGGCCACTCTCTTTCGCAACTGGTCCGCCAACGCCTCGACCTTCCCGGCCATTTCGCCCGCGGTCCCGTCCATGTGGACCGGCAGTCCCAGGATGATCTCCCGTACCTCCTGTTCCTCGACGATGTCCACGATGGATGCGACGGTTTCGCCCGTGCCCGGCGTCTGGATCGTTTCCAGCCCCTGGGCGATCAGGCCAGCCGGATCACTTAAGGCGAGACCGACACGTCTTTCACCGTAATCCACGGCGAGAACCCGTCCCACCGGGGGTTGGCCCGTTCCGGTTTCCGAGGGAGCGACGACATCGGCGGGATTACCGGCCAGACCATCGGCCGCCATGCTGTCTTCGCCCATGCCATTGGCGCCCTTGGCGCGACGGCCTGGTCGCCGTCCGCGCTTCGTCTTCTGACGACGCGGCGTCGTGGCGCTGTTGGGCCTGTTTTTTCTGGGCATGTCGATCCAATCAGTCTGACGAGGCGCCGGGAGCCGCTCAGTGCATCGCCGCCCGTTCCCGTTCGATTATCGGAGGCAGCCCGGTCACGCTGATGCGCCAGAGCAAGCGGCTGTCCCGGGGGCTGCTGGCCGGTTCCAGCACCGTGGCCTTGTGCAGGGTCGAAAAGGTGTCCCACGCACCCGCGTCGCCCACCCTGAAGTCGTACTCGGTCACGTATTCCGGCTTGATGGCGTGGGCGGCCAGTTCATCCAACAGGTCGAAGGCCTCGTCATCCGGCATGCCGACGATGCCGAAGGAACTGCCGCAGACGCCGTAGAGCGCTTTGCGTCCAGTGACCGGGTGGCGCTTGACCAGGGGATGGTAGACGTTCTCGACCCGGTCCTTCTGGTCCAGCGTCAGTTTTTCCGCCGAGGTCGAAGACTCCTCGTTCATGTCCGCCCGGTTTCCGTAGTGATGCAGAACGGACAGGTTGTCGATGGTGTCTTTCATCTTCACGGGCAGGTCGTCGTAGGCGGTCATCTGGTCGGCGAAGTAGGTAGGGCAGCCCCCATCGGGCCACTGCCGGCCGTAAACGACCGTGGAACTGTTGGGCGGGTCCTGGTAGGCCACGTCCGTGTGCCAGAAGGCCGCGCCTTCGTAGACGCCGATGGGACGCCCGTCTTCGAAAATGTTGGAGAGGTTGAGTATGGCCGAATGGTTCTCGTGGCGCAGGTGATCCAGGAAATGGGGCTTCTGGGCGCCGAACTCCCTGGTGAAGGCGTCGTAGCGGTCGAAGGTCATTTCCTGGCCGGGGATCACGATCAGGCCATGTTCGTGAAATACCCGCAGGATTTCCCGCATGACTTCCGGTTCCAGCGGTTCCGACAGATCGACGCCGGATAACTCCATGCCGAATCCGGGCAGGGGTCTCGCGGAAATTCGCATGGCGGTCACCTCCCGTTCCTCAAGGCGCCATCTCCATTACGCCGTCCTATGCCGGTGCGCCATAGGGACTGTCTCGAAACACGGCCTTCAGGTCCCGCGCCCATCCCGATTCGGGCAGGAAGCGTGCGCAGTCGTTCCAACCCGATTCGAGGGCCGCACGGAACAGCGGTTCCGCGGATGACCGCGGCCACGCGCCGATTAGCCGGAACAGCGCGGGCGAATACGCGCCGGGCCTGGGTGGCCCGTTCGGTCCGCCCGGTCCGGCCGGTTCGGGCTGTCCGTCCGACGCAGACGATCCGGCCGGTGCAGACGACTCCGACCGGTTCATAGAGTGGACGGCCGCCGCGTAAAGCCGGTCACCATACCGCGCAAGCAGCTCGTCCACCGGGGTCTCGCCATCCGGTACGGGTTCGTCCTCCGTCTTGAAAAGCAACTGCAACAGGGGCGCCATGGCCTCGTCGGGCAGCGCTTCTGCCGGGCACTCGAGCAGGGAGACATATACCGCGTCCCGGGTATATTCCGCACCCAGGCTGCCCAGGTGGCCGTACTGATCGCCGACCGGCGGCGGCGTCCCGTACGCGACGGGCGCCAGGGTCCGTTCCGGTGGGAGTACTGTTTCCCCGTCCGACGGGAAGACTTCCCGGTAGGTCGTAAGGGTGAGCCGCTTGACCTCGTACGCGTACATGTCGGGGTGGACGTCCTGTACGCGATCCGCGGCGAACAGCAGCCACCCGGGCGCATATAAGGCCTCGTCTTGGTAGAGTACTGCGCGGATCGGCTCGGATGCCCCGTCGGCCAGGATACGCAACTCGGCGGCATCGAGAGGAAGGCTCTGGACGGTCCGGTGCGCCACGTCGAACAGCACCGCCACCTTCTGCAGATCTTCCTCGCCTTCGAGTTTCAACGACGATTTCAGGGTGTTCTCGGCGGCTTTACCGAGCCTACCCAGCGGTTCGACCACCGCCCAACTGCCCTTTATTTCGGACTGTCCCCGGCCGATCCAGCCACCCCGGTTGAACCAGTTCGCGATCGTTCGGACGAGCAGGATCGCGACCACTATAAATAAGGCGACGATGAGAAGGCGTTGAAACATGATGGGCTAACGCGCGATTCCCAGCATGTCGATCACGATGCCGCAATAGGCCCGCGCGACACGGAGGGTGGACTCGATACTGACGAATTCGTTGGCCTGGCAGGTGTTTCCCCCTTCGGGTCCGTACACCAGCGTAGGGATGCCCCCGGTCACGGCAAAGTGATTCGTGTCGGCCACGCTCCGGGCCAGGGCGTTTCGCACCGGCCGGCCGAGTTGCTCCTCGACCCGCTTCCGGGTGGATAGGACGAAGTTCGAGCCGGGATCCACGATATACGGCGCCGGCGCGGGCGTGGGCCGGTCGTCCCACGTGACGCGCCACTCGGACGCGATCGACAGGGACCGGATCAGCGCCTCGATGTCCTCCGCGGCCTCGTTGATCGACTGTCCGGGCAGTATGTGCCGGTCGAGGACGACCTGCGCGTGTTCCGGCACGAGGATGATGTTTCTTCCCCCGCTGATTTCGATGACGCAGATCGTGCCGCCGAGTTCGAACTCCTCGTTCCAGCCCAGTTCGATCCGGTCCAGTGCCGTGATGATCGTCGCGGCGTCATGAACGGCGTTGATGCCCTCTCCCGTGTACGCGGCATGGGCCGTCCTGCCCGCGAGGTCGATCTTGATCACGTGACGGCCCCGCGAACCGATGCGCAGGCGTCCCGGCGGCGTGGGTTCGGGAATGAGGCAGCCTTCGCACCCCCCGAGCAGCCCGCTGTCGATCAGGGCGTGGGCGCCCCGGGACCAGTTCTCCTCGTCGGTCGTGGCGGAGACGATCAGGTCGCCGGCCAGTTCCACGCCGGACCGGACGATGGCCTCTAACGCGGCGAGCACGGCCGCCGCCCCGGCCTTCATGTCGTGCGCGCCGAGTCCGAAAACGCAACCGTCTTTGACCACGGGCGACCACGGGTCCGTTTCCCAGCCATCGCACGCATCGAAGGTGTCCTGGTGGAAATTGAGCATGAACGCGCGGCCGTGACCGCCGCCGTTCCCTCGGCTGTTCCCGTTGCCGTTCCCGCGGCCGGGAATCCGCACGGCCAGGGTGTCGCCCGAATCCTCCACCGGGATCCGATGTACGTGAGCAAGGCCGATCTCGCCGAAATATCCATGGAGCATGTCGCCCAGCGCCTGTTCGTTTCCCGTGACCGACGGGATGGCGACCAGTCCTTCGATCAGCTCGGTGATTCGCCCGTGTGTGATGGACTTGACGATGGCTTCCAGGGTCATGTGTCCGGCCGTTTCGATGTGCGCTCCGAGGCCCGTATTCATCGGTCTTCCGATCCTTTTCATGATACAACGTAAAGCCCTGGCAGACAAGAGAATTATCTTGACATTCAGGGCCTTGCGCCTTAGTTATACCAGCGCTTCAGGGGCAGTTGGGATCCATTCATTTTTCCGGAGTCAGACATGGCATCAGAGATCTACGACGTGGCAGTAGTCGGCGGCGGGCCCGGGGGGTACGTTTCGGCGATTCGCGCGGCCCAGCTGGGCTTGAAATCGGTGGTGATCGAGAAGGACAAACCCGGCGGCGTGTGCCTGAACTGGGGATGCATTCCCACCAAGGCGCTGCTGAAGAACGCCGAGCTCGTACTGACCCTGCGTCACGCCGAAGATTACGGTATTTCCTGCGACAACCTGCAATTCGACATGGGCAAGGCCGTGAAGCGCAGCCGCAAGGCCGCCGACACACTGGCCGGCGGCATAAAGTTCCTCCTCAAGAAGAACAAGGTGGATCTCGTCAGCGGCCATGGCCGCCTGGCTTCGGCCACTTCCGTCGACGTGACGAACGGCAAGGGTGAAACACAGACCGTAAACGCCCGTTCGATCGTGTTGGCGACGGGTTCGCGATCCAAGGCGATCCCGGCCGTTCCGGTGGACGGAAAGCGGATCATCACCAGTACCGAGGCCATGCTGATCGAAGAGCCGCCCGGGTCGATGACCATCATCGGCGGTGGTGCGATCGGCGTGGAGTTCGCCTACTATTACGCGGCCTACGGAACCGAAGTCACCATCGTCGAGATGCTGCCTCACCTGCTGCCCGTGGAAGACGAGGAGATCAGCGAAACGCTGGAAAAGAGCTTTGCGAAACTGGGTATCGGGATCAAGACCGGCGCGCGCGTCGAATCGGCCGAATCGGGTTCGGACGGCACCTCTGTAACCGTTTCCGTCGACGGGAAAGTAGAGACGCTGAAAGCCGACGTCACGCTCCTGGCCATTGGCCGCGACGCGAACGTCGAGGATATCGGGCTGGAAGCACTCGGCGTCGAGACCGAAAGGGGCTTCATCAAGGTGGATGAGGAGTGCCGGACGACGGTGTCCGACGTATACGCCATCGGCGACGTCACGGGCCCGCCCCTCCTGGCCCACAAGGCTTCCGCGGAAGGAATCAACCTGGTGGAGCGACTCGCGGGCCATCCATCGGCGCCCATCGATCGCGAGAACATCCCCGCGTGCACCTATTGCCAGCCCCAGGTCGCCAGCGTCGGACGTACCGAGGCGCAGGCCGCCGCGGACGGGCGTGAAATCCAGGTTTTCAGAATGCCCTATCGCTCCAGCGGCAAGGCCGTGGCCGCCGGCCAGACGGACGGCATGGTCAAGCTGATCGCGGACGCGAAGTACGGCGAGATCCTCGGCGCGCACATCATCGGTGCGGACGCCACGGAACTGATCGCGGAGATCTGCACCGCGCGCACGCTGGAATCGACCACCCGCGAACTCCATAAGACCATTCACGCCCACCCCACGCTGTCGGAACTGGTCATGGAAGCCGCCGCCGGGCTGGAAGGCGCTGCGATCCACATCTAGGGCCGCCCGCATGCCTCGCGTGGTCCGTACGGCCCGCTGTTTTCCAGCCGCTTTCGTCCTCATCTACGGGATCGTGGTTCCGGGCTGCGATGCCGGGCCCGGCCCTCCCGCCCGCGAACAGGCAGTCTGGTGTGACCAGCCTCTATCTGCGCGCCCACGCCCGAAACCCGGTGGACTGGTACCCGCCGCCGGCCATGGGTAGGACGTGAAAGCAGTTGCCGAATACATCCGCAATGGTGTACAGTAACGGGAAACCCGTACATTCACAGGATACACCATGCCTGAGACCTATCTCGAGGCCGACCCGCGACTGAGCGCGCCGATGCGCCGCCATCTCCGTTCGCTTCACCTGGCAACGGTGGAAGCCTACAGGACCTGGTGCCGGAAGAATGGTTTCAACGTCCGGCTCAACAAGACCCTGCCGCAGCGGCGGCAGGAACTGGCCTCGTCACAGAAGACCACGAAACAGCACCGGATCGACTCGGAACTCGAGGCGCATATCAACGCTCTGGGCCTGGGTACGATCGCGGAGTACCAGGCCTGGTGCCGGGCGCACGGCGCCGGGGACGGCCTTCAGAAGAGCAAGGCGCAACGCCGGCACGAGATCCAGTTGGGGAGGCAGTCACGCAGCCGGGAGAAGGCCGACCGGTCGTCCGCCAGCCAGCACCGGCGGCGCCGGAAAGACTTGCTGAAGCGGATTGCCACGGGAGAAGTAGACGAACTGGAACTCACCAGTCCCGTGCTGCTCCGGGTGCGCCATCTCTTCCAGAACGCGCCCCTCGATCCGGGAGCCCGATCCGCCTTCCTGACGCTCCTACTTCACGTCGAAAGCCAGGGAAGACTGTTTCATCTCAAACCGGTCGTGCCCCAATACGGACCGCAGCCGGCCAACAATTTCGTGGACGGACTGGCGTCGCTGGCCGCCTGGCACGGCCGCTGGCTCCGAAAGGTGGAGGCGTGGAAACCGGAAAGCCACAACGGCCGGCGGCAGTTCGGCGCGCTGGCGAGACATCTCCTGGCCGAATACGACGTGCCCGCATGCATGGACACGGCATTCTTCGCGGGTATGGATTCCGATGCGAAGACCCGGCAGGATTGGTTCGTTCATGTCGGCACCGGTCAGAACATTCGCAAGGCCGCCATACCACTGCGCTTCACCAAGCGCATGGCCCATGCGTTCATCGTGTCCGCCCCGTCCGGATACACGGTGGACATGGCCCTTCGGTGGGCCCAGGTGATCGGGATGGGCGGTGACGACCTGCTGGCGGAGGCGGTGTGCGATTCGATGCTCGGGGAAAGGTTCGAGGACGGGCCGTTCTGGGAGACCGTGCTGCACTTCTTCGTGAACCATCCCATGCTCGACGTGGCGCACGTGGGACCGATCGTCGACTTCGTCCATCACCGGCGGACGGTCGTCCAGGAGCAACGGGATCCGGACGGCAGCGTTCGCTCCATAGATCCTCCCGAACCGGATTTCACCATGAAAGGCCGCACGCCCGAATCCATGCTTCGGCGGGTGGAATCCTGGCACCGCGGGTTGAACCGATCTCAGCCAAAGAAATCCCGCCAGTGGGCATCATGCGGGGTGAACGGTTACACGTGGGTGGACGAGGATGAAAGGGCGGGGGAGATCCGGACCTGGCGCATCGAGGAGATCCGCAACAGCCGGGACCTGTCCTACGAGGGCAAGCACATGAAGCACTGCGTGGCGTCGTACCTGACCTCCTGCGCGAATGGCACGCGGTCCATCTGGTCCATGAAGGTCGAATACCTGGGATCCGGAACGACCCGAAACGTGCTGACCATCGAACTGCTCAACAACAGGAAGTACATCCGCCAGGTGCGCGGCCGCAGCAACAGCCGGCCCACGGACGCCCACAGCGGCCGTGCGCAGGAAGGCTGGAACGTGCTTTCCATGTGGGCCGACCAGGAAGGGCTGACGCTGCCGGGCGCCAAATCGTGGGCCATGCGGAGGGTTTAGCAAAAAAGAAAGCGACGGCATTTGGGCGGCCGCATGGGAAGCGGCAAGGAATGCCGTCGCTTGGATGATTGGATATGCTCCCGCAGGGCGCCGGAGTCATATCGAATCCTTGATCATTGGCGGGCAATCGATCGTGGCCGTGATGCAATCACGTGTTCGATGTCCGCCTGTACTACTTTATTGGACTCCGAAACGCCTAAAAAGATGCACAAAATCGTTCGGACCATACGCATTTTCGATCCCGGCTGACCAGGACCATCCGCGAGCGCATCCGCGAACCATGTATATCGAAACGATTACCTTTCTCGCCGCGATCACGGGCTACGCCGGGTTGACCGCGAACATGGCCCTGGTGGCCGCAGACCGGCACCGGCCGAAGCACATGATGCCAGTCGCGCTGATCGTCTTCGCCCATGTGCTCATGATCTGGCACTACCGGTATGAATGGGAGATCGCCCAGGCTACGAGAAACGGGTATGCGGGGTTCGTCATATTCCATGCCGCGCTGCTCGGTATCCTGGCCGCCCCGCTGGCCGGGAACCGATGGGCAAGGCGGCTGGTGGCCTGCTCGTTTCTCGTCACCGCCATGGGAGCCAGCGGCGCCGTGATGCGTTACGACGAAGTGGCCGTATACCGCTTGCCTGTTTTCATATGCGATCTCGTCGGTCTTTCCGCGCTGGCTTACTGGATCTATGGGCGGCACAGAACACAGGGGACACAACGATGAACAGCCTGGCTCAACAGAAGGCCTTTTTCGAGGAAGAGGGATACCTGGTCGTCGAAGGCCTGCTGTCGGCGGATGAACTGTCCGCATGTCACGAGGAAATCGAACGCCTGCACGAGCTGTCGGCGGAGCTCGAGTCCGCCGGCGATCCGGCATCCTCGCAATTCCAACGCGAACCCTACGCGAAGGGCGCGAACCGGCCGGACGGCCTGCCCGTGCTGAGGAAAATCGAAAACACGCGGGCAATCTCGCCGTACTTTCGCGACCTATCCGTCCATCCCAGGCTGCTCCGGGTGGTGGGTGGATTGCTCGGTCCCGACCTGCTGCTGTTCCGCAGCACCCTGATGCTCAAGCCGGCCTTTCACGGTTCCGCCCATGCGCCCCACCAGGATTCGGCCTACTGGCCCATCGAACCGCCCGCGCTCGTGACCGTCAGCATCGCCCTGAACGACGCCACGACCGAGAACGGCTGTTTCAAAGTCATCCCGCGCAGTCACACCTGGGGTCTGAAAGACTGGGGTCTCATCGCGCAGGCACAGGATGCGGAACCCACGCAAGAGCGCGACCTGCAGGATGCCCATCAGATCGAGGTGCCGCTGAAGGCCGGCAGTGCGCTCTTTTTCCACAGCCTGATGGTACACGGATCCGGTCCCAACCGGTCCCCCAACCCACGCAATACGGCGCTCTACGCTTACTTCCCGCCCCATGTCCGCTACGTCCCCGGCAAAGGCGGCCCCAGGGAAAAAACCTATCCTGTGGCGTGCGGTCTGGATGGCCGGGAGACCTTCACGCTGGAGACCGCGGGCCAGCAGGTGTAGGCCAGCAGACGTAGGCCGACAGACGTAGGCCGGACCGGATGCATCTTCCCATGTTGAAACAAAAAAAGTGAATTAAACTTCCGTTTGAAATAATAATAAACTATATAGTAACTATACATCTTGTTTAATGATGGCATCCGGGCTTTCGCACCGGGTGCCGGCCCAGTGCGCACTCGTTCCTAAAGACTTGTCCGCACCGAATCGGGAGTGATTTCATGCGAAACACGGAAGTGCAAGAGACCAACGAGGTACTGAATGAACTGCGTGGCGAGCTGCACGAGGTGGTCATCCTGTTGTCGACGATCGCCCGGCACATCGACGACTTTCGTTACGAGACGCACAAGTTGAACCGGTATCTGCGCAACATGCAACGCGAAGAACAGTCGAGCGCCCAGGCCGGACCAGGCTGACCATGCCGGCCAGGCTAGACAGCGAGCTTTCGATGTACTTTGACCAGGGATCGTTCGATATCCGATGCGAGTGGGGAATGGAGGGGCTCCAGGAACTGCTGCCAGTCAGCCGGGCCGTGGTCATCGTCGACGTCCTGTCGTTTTCCACCAGTGTGGACGTCGCGGCGGCAAACGGCGCGCTGGTATACCCTTACCGCAGCAGGGACCAATCGGCGGCGGCCTATGCCAGGTCCCGGAATGCGCTGATGGCCAATGCCACCCGGGAATTCGAAGGGGGCGGTTATTCGCTGTCCCCCTCCTCCCTGCTGGACATCCCCGCTGGTACTGCACTGGTCCTTCCCTCTCCCAACGGGTCTACCTTATCCTTGTCGACCGGCGATATCCCCACCTTCGCCGGTTGTCTTCGGAATGCAACAGCGCTCGCCGGCGTTCTGCGACAATACGAAACCGGTATCAGTATCATCCCCGCGGGGGAACGCTGGAAACAACAACAGACCCTCAGGCCCGCGATTGAAGACCTGATCGGCGCAGGGGCCGTCATTCACGCACTGGAAGGCACCCGTTCGCCGGAAGCCGAGACCGCCTCCTACGTTTTCGAGGCGTTCAGAGACGACCTGGAGTCGGTCCTTCGCGCGTCGGGGTCCGGCAAGGAGTTGATCGGCAGGGGTTTCGCGGAGGATGTACGGCTTGCCGCGGCGCTGGACGCGAGCGAGTGCGTACCAGTGTTGAAGGACGGAGCGTACCGGTCGACTTCCCTCGTTCGCGGCGACACGGCGGTGTGATTGCAGGTTTCTCATACCTCATACGCCCGCCACGTACCCAGACAACCGTGGCCGCGCCGCACGTGAAGCAGCCGTTTATCGGGTTCGGCGATGTACCCTGAAATCGAGTGCATCCCGACCGCGCCGTGCCGGCAGATCCCGCCGGGATCGTTTTCGTGATCGGCCAGGATTCCTTTGATCGTATCTACGGTGATCGACCCCCATCCCGCCTGGACAAGTTGCCGGATGCGGTCCAGCCGGGGACAAGAATCCGGCAGGTATCCACGTTCGTGATCGGCGAACGCGGGGGTCAGGTAGTGGTTGGTGTGCAGGCAGGCGTCCGGATGGGCGTCCCGGTACCGGGCAATCCCCTCGGGCCGTATTTCCACGGTATCGATGTGTCCCTGCCCGTCGCACAACACCAGGTTGGCGGCCGAACAGGTGCGGTGCCTGGAAAGAAGCTCCACGCAGTCTTCGACCGTCCGCTGCTCCAGGGCCAGGCGCTTGATCGGGTAATGGGGCAGTCCCATCCGCCAGGTACATCCATAGAGGGCATTGGCGAAATGGGCCACGCCGTGCTCGTTCATTCCGGAATATCCCAGTTGGCCGGCAAAGGTGAACATCAACGCCCGGGGCCGGCCGTCGCCCGGTCTTACGCGTAACAGCAGCGCGACGTCGGCGTATTCCGGCTCGAGATCCTGGTTCTGTCCCGCCAGCGTGTTTCCATCGGCCGTGGCCGACCGTGTCAGCGCGAAGGCGGTGCACGCCCCGACCGACTGCCGCGCGGCCTCGGCGCGGGCCTGGCACAGGACCGCTTCTTCCAGGCTGATGTCCGCACCCGCCGCCAGCCCCCGCACCTCCTCCGAGAAGGCCGGGCTCATACGCTCCAACAGCGGCCAGAAACCCATGGCGTTCCGGCACAGCGTATCCCGGGACATCCCGGTCAACCGGTCGATCCATCTGAGGTACCGGCGGACGAGACCGGCGGCCTGCGCGCCGTGTTGATAACCCATCTCGTAGCTGCTGCCCTCAACTTCGATCAGCGGGAATGTGTGATCAGGCATAGTGTCCTACTCGGGTTGCGATACGATCCCTGTTGGCCTGCCGCGCAGAGTGTCGGCCGGCCACGCAGGGCGTTTCAATGCGGGTTCCCCGGGTACGTCCACGTCCGCCACCCACGCAGCATCGGGTAATACAGGCCCAGGTTTACCGGCCCGGATTCCAGCGATTGCAGAACGCTCGCATAACCCTCCAACTGGCTTCGGTACCGCTGCTGTTCGTTATCCAGAAAACCCTCTAGATCCCCGCCGGTATGGGGGCTGGTCTTGTAATCGATGATCCAGCGTGTGCCTTCGAACACGAAAGTCCGGTCCACGACGTATCTTTGGGGGCGGCCGTCGAGGACCGTGGTCAGGGCAAGTTCTCTTTCGTCGCGCGGGTGACGGGACAGTATCCAGCGTCCCCTTGCGTCGGCGACGGTGTTCCCCAGGGCGGACAGCGCCCGGGATACTGCCTCGTCCAGCTTTTCGCCGGCCAGTCCTTCCTGCCGGAGCGCCGTGCGTATCCCGCCCTCGTCGAAATCCAGTTGATCCGGCGCGTACATGCGCTGCAGCATCTGGTGCACGACGATGCCTACCCGGCGCTGAAGTTCGGTTACCCACTCGAAGGTGGGATGGCCCGACTCGTCGCTTCCCGCATCCGAAGGATCGTAAGACGGTTTAAAGTCGATGTCTTCGGGCGGCGGTGCGGGCGTCCAGTCCGCAACCAGGCGGCGCAGCGGCACCCCCCGGGGCTTCGCCGTGGCCGCTTCGCGTTCCGGGTCTTTCCCCTCGTAATCCTTCAGCGCATCCATGAACTCCGGCTCCACGGCGTGCCAGATTCTTGCCAGCAGCGTCCGCGAACCCGGCGGCTTCAGGGCGTCGTTCTCCGGATCGGGCAGGGCGTGCCCGAGCAGATGCAGGCATTGACGAGCCCTGGTGGCGGCTACGTAGAGCAGCCGGGTCCTTTCGTTCTCGCGCTTTTGCGATTCGATGCGGGCCAGGTAGGCGTAGAGTGGGTCCTTTTCGCCGCCGGTGGGACGAATAGGCGCCAGCAGAAGCCGGGACCGGCCGCCGCGGGCGTATTCATGCCACAGGAGCAACCTCGGGTCCTCCGATCGCGGTAGGCGGCCCAGACCGGGCAGGATGACTGTATCGAACTCCAGCCCTTTGGCCCGGTGAATGGTCAGCAGCTGCACGTCGCCGGCGGCTTCCATGTCGGAAGGCGCGAAAAGGCGCGCGACGTCATCGGCGAAGACCTTCTCGTCCGGAATCCCCAGGCCGTCCTGAGCCCGTTCCAGGAGATCGAGAAAAGCGGTCGCGTCCTCGCGTTCGGTCCAGGTCTCCAGGCAGTCCGGTCCTCCCAGCGCCGACCAGACCCCTTCCACCAGCCGGCGGACAGGCAATCTGGCGCGAAGGGCGAACGCATCGTCGAGTACGGGCATCATGCGGTCGATCCTGGACCGGGCGTCCGGCGACAACCGCTCCCGCCGCGCCGGGTCCTGAAGGAGATCCCAGACGGCGGACGGGGCGTCGCCTCCGGCCAGGGCTTCGAGATCCGTCAACGTGAGGCCGCACCACGGCGCGCGGAGTATGGCCAGCCAGGCCAGCCGGTCGCCGGGATGCAGGAGCGCCCGAGTGAGCGCCAGCAGGTCCCGCACCACCGGACGGTCCCCCAGGGCGTCGATCTCCACGGCACGGAATCTTATCCCGTTCTTTCTCAGGGCGGAAACGATGCCGGCCAAATGACTGCGGGCGTGGACCAGCACGGCGATGGTCCCGTCCGGTCGCCGTGCCTGCGCCTCGGATACAATCTCGACGACGCGTTCTGCTTCGGCCTCCTGATCGCGGGAGAGGAAGGGATGGAAGCGGACGTAACTGTCGGGATGGTCAGCCTTGAACGCCACGGAGGGCTCGTAGGTCACCGCGCCCGACAGGAAGTCCTCCTTCGGGGGGAATGCTTCGCACAACACGCGGTTCACCCAATCCACGACCCGTGGATGCGAGCGGAAGTTCACCGATAGCGCGAGAGGGACCGGGTTGACGGCGCCTACCCCGTTTTTACGGGCCTGAAGGAAAAGCCCCACCTCCGCTTCGCGAAAACCGTAGATCGACTGCATGGGATCGCCCACCAGGAACAGCGTCCGGCCGTCATCCGGGCGCCAGTCCCTGATCAGGCGGGTGAGCAGGCCGTACTGACTCTGGGAGGTGTCCTGGAACTCGTCGATGAGCAGGTGCATGATGCGATCGTCCAGGCTCCGGGCCAGGTCGGTGGGCGCCTCGTCCGGACCCAGGGCGGTCCGCGCGCCGATGCCGATCTCCGTGAAGTCGACGCAATTTTCCTCCCGAAAGACGAGCCTGAGCTGCTCCACCGCCACGGGAAGCAGGAGCATCAGCGCGTTCAGGACGTCCCACTGCCTTTCATCGAAACGCGGAGGGGGCAGTGTGCGCAATTCGTGCAGCGATTCGGTGGTTTCGGGGTCCAGGTCGATGCGGGCGAGTCGTTCTTTTGCGTCCCGTCCGGCATCGGTCGGCGGGAATCCATGGTTGACGTTCAGGGACCGGCGCCGGGTCCCCTGGCCGGTCAGGAACATCTCCACGATCCCGATCCAGGAGGGGAGCGACTCGGCATCCGAACCCGGAAACCCGGTCATCTCGTGACACGCGTCGATCGCACTCGCCCGGTTACTCCCACGCAGGTTCGATGCCGCGTAACGGGTGAGCGCTGCGGTTTCGTCCCTGAAGTGCTCCGGGAACCCGGCCTGGACCGCTGCAAGAGCGCGCTCTACGACCTCCCGGAGGGAAGCCTCCAGGTGGTCGCGCAGTGCCGCGGGTCCGGGGGACGCCGGGGCATCGCCGGCCACACCGGCATTGACGACCGCGCCGGCATCACCGGCGGCATCGTCATCACCGACCGCACCGTCATCACCGACCGCATCGTCATCACCGGCCGCATCGGGCCCGCGAGACGCCGTCGCTTCACGCAACACACTGCGGTGCCCATGGTTGGCCACGTGCCGCATCCACTGGTCCCTGGTACCGAGCATGACGCTCAGCAACTGCTCGACTCGCCCGAAGTGGTTGTCCAGGTGGGCAAGCAGTACGGCCACCGCACCGGTCACGTCCGCCGGCGTCCCTTCGGCATCCAGCATGGACACCGTCCGGCGAGCCGCGCGTGCGTACAGGTGTCCCGCGTCATCTACGGGCCGGAGCGCCGCGCCCATGCGGGAGACCCAGGGCATCCTTCGAACCAGCATGGCGCAGAGCGAGTCGATCGTCTGTATGCGCAGGCGCGCCGGATGATCGGCCAACCGCCAGCCCAGCCGATCATTTCGAGCTACAGCTTCCCGTGCAAGTTGCCAGGTGTGGGCTTCGTGCGGCGTATCGGGCCGCGGTCCGGCGGCGCTTCCGAGGGCCGCGACGATGCGATGGCGCATCTCCGCGGCGGCCTTGCGGGTGAAGGTAATGGCCACGACGGCCTCCGGCCGGTCCACCTTTGCCAACAAGGCCAGGAACCGCTGGATCAGCAGTTCGGTCTTGCCGGACCCCGCGGGCGCCTGGACGATGAACGACCGGGCGGTATCGATTGCATCAAGACGCTGCTGCTGGTCCGCTGCGGGTTCAACCACGGTCATTTTCCGGTTCCTCCGGTTCATCCGGTGCCTGTGGTCGTACCGGTTTATCCGGCTCCTCCAGTTCCACCGTGCCCTGGCTGATCCGGCATAAGGAAGGCAGGTCGCAGTACCTGCAGGTCTTTGCGGGTTCCTTGGGATCCACGTGCGCCCGGCCTTCACGGAAGTCGCGGCCGAGTTCATCCAGCACCGCTCTCCAGCCGCTTATGGTCTGCGCAATCGGCGGCTGCCTTTCCGGTACACGGACCCCCGGCGCGATATCCGGGGAATCGGCCAACCCCCTGAACGCCAGGTCACCCGCCCGCAGCCTGGCGAACAGGACTGCGGCCACCTCGGTTTCCGTGGTAACGGCGTAAATGGGCAACTGGGGTTCGTCCGGTCTTGCACCCTCCCAGTCGGCGGGGCCGCAATCTCCGGACTTATAGTCCAGGATGACCAGATTCCCGTTCTCCAGGCGGTCCACACGGTCCACCCGGATTTTCACCTCGATGCCGCCGACTTCGACCGTCCGGATCTCCTCCTGGTCGACCACCGTAAATGGCTTTCGCTGTCGTTCCACCCCCATCCACTCACCGATGATGCGCACCAGTCTGGCCTGTTCGATTTCCGCAAGACGGGGATTGCGCGCAAGCCGGCCACCCAGTATCCTCCGGACCTCGGGTTCGACGTGCCCGCGTACGAGGTCCGCCAGCCCTTCTTCCGTTATCGCGAGCAGGTGCCAGTGAGACTTCAGCCGTCCCCAGACCCGTTCGAGCACGCGGTGCAGGAGCCTTCCCCGGTCGAGGGCGTTCAGCCCGGGCTCAGGCTCCTCGAGCGCCCTGGCGCCGAGCCGCAGTTCGGCAAAGGCCTTGAACGGGCAGGCCGCCTGGAGCTTGAACAGGAAGGTCCCGCCCCTGAGCGCCACGTCACCGCACGCCGGTCCGAAGTGGTCGTCCAACTCTTCCAGCGCGGAAGTGCCGGGAGACCCTTCCTCGGCGCCGCGGAGAAACTCCCCGTCATCGGGTGGTGGAGGAGGGATTCCAAGGTCTGCGGCCGAGGTTTCGGGCAGCATGCGAACGAGCGGACTAACGTCCAGGTCCGCATCCTCTTCCCGCTCGGGATAGCTGACGACGACGAAAGGCGCGGACGAGAGAAGGCGGTCGGTGTGCATGCGGGTGGACTCGAGCTCCCGGTTCGGCGACGACCTGGGCAGGCCGTAGCGCCGCTGAAGGCGTACCGGGATGAACGGGTCGGGTGCGGGATCGGCCGGCCAGGCGCCGTCATGCAGGCCCATTAACCAGAGCCGGTCGAAACGAAATCCGTAGCTTTCCAAAACGCCCAGTATCTGGACGGGGGCCGGCGCCGATTCCGGTTGAAATTGCCGGACCGAAGCCAGGTTCCTCAGTGCGTCCACTGCGCCGTGAAGCGGAACGCGCCCGAACACGTCGTCCAGGTTGGCCAGATCGGTAAGCGATTTGCCCCAGGTTTCAAGGGTCTGGTATTCGATGCTGTCGAGCGTGCGGTCTCCGGGCCATCCGATGTCGCGAAGGAACACGGATAGGACCGGCGCCCAGTCACTGGGCAGCCGCGAAGTCTGAAGCGTCCTGTACGTTTCCGACCAGGTCTCGAGGAGTGTCACGAGTTTGGGACATCCGCCGGTATCCTTTTGCTTCCGCGCCAACCCGATCATCTCCGAAAGGGACACGTCCGGCGCCCCGCCGGCGCGCAGATCCGCGTCCAGCAAGGCCCGGCCGGCCATCTCTTCCTCAGTCCCGGTCAGAAAGGGGGATCGCAGCACGCGTCCGGCGTGTTCGACGGTGAGATGCTCGGGGTCGATGCCAAGAAACAGGAACGCCGTCTGAATGACGGGATATTCATCGAGCGTACGTCCGAGGAATATGTTAAAGCACCGCACCGGGTCGAGGTCCGGCCGGAGCCGATTCCGAGGGTGCATCACTTCGCCGAATACACGCTCGATTTCGTCTCTTTGCTGATCCAGATCGGGAACGACGATGCCGATCCGGTACGCCGGATTACGCGCGTCCGGATCGCTTTCCAGGCAGTGGCGCGCCCATTCGGCGGCGGCGCGGATCTCCCGGCCGGCATCGGCGAAGCCCACGCGTACGGCATCGCCGGCTTCCTCGGTTCGAGCGCGCTCCCGGACCTTCACGCCGCGGCGTGCAAGGGCGTCGATCAGGCGTTTCTGCACCGGCGATAGCTCGGGGAATCCCGCGAATTCAATCTCCTCGGGCGCCGGTGCCGCGCCCCGGTCGAGGAGATCCGCGATCGAAGCAGGTAATTCGGCGTTCGAAATCCAGCCGTTGCGTCGGAAGCGAGCCTGGAACGCCCGTACCCAGTCCAGGAAAGCCCGGGCGTCTTCGGATTCGTTCCACGCCTCGGCGTCGAGTGGTATCGCCCAGCTGCACAGGCGTTCCCAGGATCTGGCTGCGGCCTCCGCCGTCGAGGGAATATCCAGCAGCGAGTCTCCGGCCATGGACCGGATGACGTCTTCCCAGACCAGCCGTTCTTCGGCCATACTAAACAGGCGGTCCACCGTTGCCGGTTGATCCGAGAACAGCCCGTTCTTCCACGTATCCGATAGCCATGCGGACAGCGGCATGATCTGTTCGGTTGGCCACGAAGTCCGACCCGCCGCCTCCTGGTCCCGATTATGGACGAGACGGAGTTCGTGTGCGAGATGGATGGTCTCGGTCAAAATGGTCATAGCGGTAGTACCCTGGAGTATCCGTTAGGCGGTCCAGGCGAAAAATGGACAGTTACGACCCGCGTCCGGGGCTCGGACCAGAAAAAGGTGGCGATGCGCGTGATTTGAGGAAAGCAGTTTCTGACAGAACAACGCGCCAAATATAATAAAATAAATCGAATTGTTAATTAATTTAACCCGTATTATTCGTTTTTAAAAGATATTGCTTGACATAGCCTAAGTGTCAACGGCATAAGTAAATAGAAAGCCATGCACACGCGTTGCAGTTCGTTTTGCACCGCAGTGTGCATAGAAGCCGGGTCTTATTCAAAGCCGGGTTCTATACAGTATACAGAAACCAGGTAGAAGGCGCATACGGTTGTCGAAGTGCGAGCGTGATTATGGATAAATACCGGAGAGGGAATTTAACGGACCGGTTCGTGTCCGTGGTGGACCAGCTGAATCGCCTGATGTCGGGCGGGAACTGGGTCAGGCTACGGATACTGGATCTGAACGTCCATCACGTCAACACGCTCCAGGTATTGAATCAGAACGGGCCGCTGCGCATGAGCACGATTGCCGATCACCTGGGCAGCACGCAGTCGCACGCCACGAACGTTGTCAAAAAACTGGTCGACCGGAAGTACCTGAACAGAAAATCGGATCCGGATGATCGAAGAGTCGTGATCTGCGAAATCACGGCCATGGGCAAGCTGATTGCAGACCGATACCTGGAACTCGTCACGCAACGCGCGACCAGCATGGCCGAGGTGTGGGACGAAGAGCAATTGGAATCCGTCGTCGCGTCTCTGGAGTTGTTCTGCCGCGATGAAGCGGCGACTCGGGACCGGAGCGGTTCCGGTCAACTTTAGTTCAACGGTTTCGCTGCGACTTGAATCGCATGAGAAGTTGACGGCCGTCCGAGGTTCATACCCATGTACCGACTCCGCCGACTCCGCCAACTCCGACGCGTTCACCAGTCCGCGCGGTCTGGTATCCCCCTGCTGATCACCACTTCCAGACCGGGTTCGGGCGCCATTCGTCTCGCTGAGACCCCATCTGTCGATTCGGGCAGGTCCCGCAGGAACCCTCGGACCTGTCCGGTCACGCTGTCACGGAGCATGGCCATGGGCCGGTCTCCCTGGCCGTCGATCGAAACTTCGCCGCCTGGACCGTCGAGCGTGATACGTGCGAGGCGATTTGCCCACGACGCCTCAGCTGTGATAGCGAACGCGAACGAACCCCCTCCTTCGTGGGCATGCTCGTTCATGCTGAAATCCATTGTGAACAGAACGCCCCCCGCATGATCTTCCCCGACGAGCCGGTACGGGCCAGGTGGTACCGGTTCTGATGCTGCCGCATCCACCACGAAAGCCGGCTCCAGCAGCAGATCTCCATTTGCATCTGCCCCGCCCCAAAGCAACAGCGACCGGTTCGAAGAGGCCAAAGCGTTCATTCGGTCCATTTCCTCGGTCACCCGGTAGCGGAACGCCTTCGTAAAGTGATAGTCGCTGACCCAGCTGTCTCCGCAGTACCCCATCAGGTCCGGTTCCCCAGGCTCGACCAACCCTTCATCGGCGTCTTCATACAGCCCCGTGAAGTCATATCCCCAGGTGCCGATGTTCCCGGCTTCGTATGGGTAGTACGGGTCGACTCCGGAAATCTCACCTACGAACAAACCAAACGTACACGGCGCATGCCCCAGGCTCATGTTGTGGCCCAATTCGTGAGCCAGTGTTTCACCGTGTAGCGGGGCTGCGCTCACCGTGCTACGCAAGGCGGTTTGGCCGCCGGTGAGGTCCCGGAGCACGCCCATGTAGTGCGTTACCGCGCCATCGGAAGCCTGTATCGCGCGGGTTTCGCGCAGTATGGTCCCTACATTATCGAATACCGGATCCACGGAAGACCAGGCGAAGTCCCGGACCCTCACCGTGAAGTCGCCCACGGGGAGCAGGTCCCGGGTCTGCCAGAAGAGTTCGTCCCGCGAGGTCAGTCCTTCGGTCCTTCCAAGAATGGAGGGATCCGGATCCTCTCGCCAGAGAAAGGGCACCATCGTCAGGTCAAGCGGTGGGACCGATGCGACGTCCAGTGCTATCCGTCCGGATTCGGGGTATCGTCCCGAGACCTCGTAGGCGGGATCCAGCAAACCCTCGGGGTCGACCTCGATCACCATTTCCAGACCAGGTTCGACCACTGTGGAAGGTATCTCGACGTTTATCGACGATTCGAGGGAACCTTCGTCTATATCGGTCGGTACGACGCCAACCGTCCCCGGTACGTCCACCGTATGCACCTGCACGCCGCCGTGGTAAAAGGCAGCCCGTATAGCGGGCATGCCGATCTCCATGTCGCTTTCCGCGGTGATGAATACGCGCAGGAGAGCACGCTCGCCGGCGATAAGCGGTACGGGATGGTCCAGAGACTGTACCGCCTGCACCAGGTAGGCCCTCAACTTCATGGATGCCGCGCAGGTCGCTACGCGCTGATCCGGGATACCCAGCAGCCATGCCTTGAATGCCGGCGATTCGGGCGCACATAGCTGCGTGCCGCCCAGTTGCAGGATGTCCAGATCGAGACGGGTCAGTTCCGCCGGCAACGGCCCGGCCAGGGAGGGGTTGTTCTGTAACGTCAACTCCTTGAGCAGCGACAGATTGCCCAGTTCAGCGGGAACCGGTCCGGTAAGTTGATTCTCATGGAGGGGCAATTCCTTCAACCCTGTCAACCGGCCAAGTTCAGAGGGTATGGGCCCGGTGAGCGCGTTATCGTTCAACGTAAGATCTTCCAGTTGATCGAGTCCGCCGAGTGCGGGAGGAATCGGTCCACTCAACTGGTTCTCATGTAGTGTGAGAAGTTCGAGTTTATCAAGATCTCCCAGTTCCGGCGGGATCGGCCCGGACAACCGGTTCTCCTGGAGCGTCAGCTGCAAGAGATTGGTTAATCTGCCCAGTTCCGGCGGAATGGGTCCCGTCAACCGGTTCTCGCGGAGAAAGACTCTTGCGAGATTGGACAGATCCCCCAGTCCCGGGGGGATCGATCCGGTCAATTCGTTTTCGGACAGGTTCAGAATCTCCAGATTGCTCAGGGCGCCGAGTTCCCTCGGAAACGGTCCCGCCAACCTGTTCCCTGGCAGTTCTATGGCGATCACGCGGCCCAGGTAGTCGACTTTCAGTCCGTGCCAGTCTTCCAGCAATACGGCTTCATTCCAACCCGCGTTGTTCACCCAGCCCGGCCCGTTCGTCGCTGCATAGAACGCGGCAAGCGCATCGCGTTCCGATACCTGGCAGTGATGAAACGCTCCACCTTCCGCGATTCCTTCCAGCCAGGCCAGCATTTCGGGATCGGGATACACGCAGAGATCCGTACCGTCCAGCCGAAGGGATTCCAGGCGGGAAAGGCCGGTCATATCCGCAGGCAGCGCACCCCGCAACCTGCGGTTGTGGCGTAGATCCAGTTCATTGAGTAGCGTCAGACGGCCCAGGTTCTCAGGTACCGGTCCCGAAAGGTCATTGACGGCGAGATGCAGCTCGGTGAGTTGGTCCAGCAAGCCCAATTCGCCGGGAAGAGGCCCACTCAGCCCGTTGTTCGCGAGGGACAGGCCCGTTACCCGGCCCTGCGCGTTTACGGTTACTCCGTACCAGTTGCCCAAATCGGCATCGCTCAACCAACCCTCGCCGCGGGTCCAATTGGGACCGTCGGTCACGTTGTAAAGGGTAACAAGCACACCCATGTCCGCGTTCTCGCAACTGGTTGGCAGCGATAGATTCGCAATACCTTCGAGCCAGGCCTGAAACGCCGCATCGGAAGGGACGCACAGATCCGTACCGTCCAGCCTGAGGGTTTCCAGCAACTGGAGTTTGCTGAGCGAAACCGGAACCAGGCCGGACAAGTCGTTGTCATTTAGATGGAGTACCCTGAGCCGGGAAAGCCTTCCCAGCGACCCCGGTATGTTTCCACTCAACGCATTCGAGGACAGATCGATTGACCATCGGATCACCGGTAGGTTGCCCAGTTCCGGCGGAATCAGGCCGGACAGCTGGTTGTTCGAAAGATACAAACCCGCCAATTTTTCCAGACTTCCCAATTCGGGCGGGATCGTACCGGTCAGTTGATTGTCGCTCAGGTTCAGGACGACCAGATTGTCCAGCGCACCGATTTCAGGTGGAATCGATCCTGAGAGTTTGTTGCCGTTCAGGTACAGGGTCACTAATTCGGGCAGGTCTCCGACCCACGACGGGATCGTGCCAAGCAGATCATTGTCGGCTATATCCAAGTCATCAAGATTACGCAGTCCGCTCAACTCGTCAGGAATGTTGCCACTCAGACGGTTCTGACTGAGGAATAGTTCGACAAGGTTGGACAAGTTGCCGAGTTCGGGTGGAATCGGTCCTTCCAGGACGTTCTCGCTGAGAGCGAGTCTCACCAGGTTTTCGAGATTGCCCAGTTCAGGGGGGATCGGGCCGTTCAGGTTGTTTTCCCAAAGTGAAAGTTCACGGAGTTGTGTCATACTCCCCAGTTCAGGCGGGATAGTACCGGTCAAGGCGTTTCCGCCAAGATGCAAGGTGTCGAGTTTAGTCAGATTTCCAAACTCCGGAGGAATGGGTCCATCCAGTAATGGGTTGTAATACATTACCAACTGTTTGAGATTGGTGAGGTTTCCCAGTTCGGATGGAAGAGGACCACTAATGGGGTTGTTGTATATAATAAAGGTTTCCAGGTTCGCCAGGTTGCCCAGTTCGGGTGGAATTGTACCGGTCAGACCATTGCATCCAAGATCGAGGTACTTGAGGTAGGTTAGCTTGCCCAGTTCAGGAGGGAAAGGTCCTTTAATTCCGGCGCACAAGATACCGACTTTCATGGATAAAGCGGTAACCCGGCCATTATGATCAGTCTGCACGCCTTGCCACTGGTCCAACGGCGCATCCGTAAGCCAGCCTTTTCGATTCCTTTCTTTCCAGCCGGTAGTTGCGTTAAAAAAAGTGGTCAGGATCTCACGATCCGGGTTCTTGCAGTAACCGGGATGGCGGGTGTCTCCGATCCCCTCTAGCCAGGCCAGGAATCCGGAGTGCTCCGGTACACATAATTGCGTCGCATCGATTCGCAGAACGCTCAGGTCAAGACTTATCAACTCGATCGGCAATGGCCCCTCAAGCTGGTTGTCGTTCAGGTAGAGCCGATCGAGCCTGGCCAGGTCACCCAGTTCTGGCGGGATCGCGCCAGTCAGCAGATTGGAATGCAAATCAAGCAAGACCATGCGGTCCAGTTGGACCAGGGTGGGCGTGATCGATCCGGAAAGGTTATTGTCGGCCAGTTCGATTTTGGTAACCCGGCCTGATCCGTCGGTGGTTACCCCGTACCAGTCCCCTATCGATGCATCGCCCAGCCATCCGTCCCGGACGGTCCATGCATCCCCGTCAGTCGCTTCATATAGTGCTGCAAGGACCTGCCTGTCCACATCATCGAAGACTGTCACCGTTGTCTGGGCCATTACGTCGCCAGAAGAAACGGTGACCGTGGCCGTCCCGACCCTTACCGCCGTCAATAGACCCGACGGACCGATGGTTGCCACGGAGAGGTCGCTGGACATCCATTCGAAAGTTGCCGTTACCAGGTCATTCCCATCGGCATCCTGTGCCCGGGCGGTAATCTGCAACTTTTCGCCCGGTTCCAACCACACGGTAGGACCGACCGACAACGAGACAGCCGCTACTTCAGGAGTCACATTGACACTGATCTGCGCGGTCCGATCAAAAGATCTCGCCTTGATCAACGTGAAACCAGCCCGGACTCCGGTAACCCTTCCTGAACCGTCGACTGTCGCGATGGTTTCATTGTCACTGGACCATGTCACCGGGGCTCCTGGAATTTCTCGCCCATGACGATCATGAATAACGATGGGCAACTGTAGGGATTGTCCGACAGCTAGTGTACGGTTTCCAGACGGAATCCATAGATCGGCCGGAAAGTCGACGAGTACGATGGTGCTGTCCTTGGTTTCTTCGGAGGCCGCTGTGATCGTCGCCTTACCGCTTTTTAGTGCGGTAACCAGCCCGGCGTCATTGACCGTGGCTACCGAGGCATCGTTGCTTGACCAGGACACGTCGGCGTCGGCAATCGGCTGCCCACTGCGTTCACGCACGGAGGCGACCAGTTGATGGGTCTGGCCGGCTGAGATATCCACGGTATCCGGCGAAACCGAGATCGTTGCGGCAACAGGTACGGCAACGGTGATAGCCGCACGGACCTCCAAACCGCTGGCCGCGGCTCGGATCGTCACCGTACCGTTCCGCAGGGCGGTGACCAGGCCGGACTGGGTAACAATGGCAATGCTCGTATCGCTGCTGGACCACATCACGCTAACGCCCGACACGCTGCCGCCTTGCTGGTCGAGCACCATGGCCGAGAGTTGCACGGTCTGACCGATGGATTCCAGTGTTGCGGTTGATGGTGTGATTAATATTCGGGCGGGTACTGGTGGCTGTGGTTTGGTGGGGCTGTCCTTGCCGCAATTCACGATTCCAGCAAGTACAGAAGATACCAGGATTAGAATACAAGCGGTGTATAGCCTTATGCTGCGAACAAAGCTGTAGGTCATAGGTAGTATTTGGTGCGCAAATGGTTTTTTCAGGTTCAATTCAGCGACTTGGGTCCTTCCGATTAGTAAAAAAAATTAATCATAATGCAAACATTTGATACCATCTAACACTCTAAACTCCACAAGCAAATCAGGCAATGGTTACATCTTGTCTCATACCCAAAGCATTGTATTTTGCCATGTGCATGCGGTACCGTACAACTCAAGGTCGAATGAATTAAACACGCGACGGTATTTCGTCGCTTACAGCTTCAGGGGCAGTACGCGTATACGGAAGGGATGCGAAGCATTGCGGGGTATGTGTCGGGTATAATACAGGGATAATTCAGGAAAGAAAAACTTCAAACTACCGAAGGACCACCTCGCCCGCCAGTATCGTCACCGCTTCAACCAGCGTGTCCAGCTCGGCATCGCTGGTGTAGAACGCCACCGAGATCCGCACGCCGGTCGGTTCGTTGATGTAGGTGCCCCGCTGGGTGATTTTCCAGCGGTTCCGAAGGGTCTCTGAGACTTCGGCCCCTTCCATGCCCTCGATGGCGAAGGCGACGATGCCGGACTGGGTATCGGCGCGGCGCGAACTGATGACCCGCACGCCGGGAATGGCGTCGAAGCGCGTGCGCAGCGACTCCGCCTTGCGGCCGGCCTCCTCCGCGATGGCCTGCGGTCCTCCGATGCCGTCCATGAAATCGAGACTGGCTTCGAGACCCTGGTAGAGCATGCTAGAAGGTGTCCCGGTCTCGTATTGGCGGGCCGTGCCGTCCGGCGCGTGCGGCTGGCGAAGCGGCTTCAGTACCTGCTGCGCGTCTTTCCGGACATAGAGAAACCCGGTGCCCATGGGCGCGAGCATCCACTTGTAGCAGTTAGTGGCGTAGAAATCGCAGCCCATGTCATGCAGATCCACCGTGAACTGCCCGACGGCCTGGCAGCCATCCCAGAGTGTGAGAATGTCGCGCGACCGAGCCAGCGCGCAGATTTCCCGGGCGGGCAACCGGGTCCCGGTATCCGTCGTGACATGGCTGAAGCAGAACATCCGGGTTCGCGGGGTGATGATGTCTTCCAGCCGATGCAGGAAAACGTCCTTGTCCTGGTCGATCTCGACCACCTTGACGACGGCCCCTACCCGGTCCGCCAGGCCCTCGGCGGCCTGCAGGGGTACCGGGTGTTCTTCGTTGGTGATGATCACCTCGTCGCCCGGCCTCCAGCTTAACCCGCCGAGTACCATGCCGTACCCTTCGCCGGTGCTCATCGTCAACGCGATTTCCCCGGCATCGGCGCCGAAGAAGCCGGCGATTCTGGCCGGCATTTCGGAAGCCGCCTGCTCCATCGCGGTGTACTGGTCGGCCGGGCTCACACTGCCGCTGAGCATCTGCTGATAGCCCTCGGCCATCGCCCTGATCACACAGACCGGCGACTGGCCGATTCCTCCGGTGTTCAAGTAGACGCCGAACTGCAGCCCCGGCATCTGGTCTCGAATCTGTGCAATGTCCATGGGCTTTCCTTTCTTCCAATCAACCGGGATTACGATTCAATGACGGCACGGGCGTTGAGCGGCGCTATGAAAATCGCACTCATTCCGCGAGGTGTCTACGGAAGAAGCCCACGGTAAGGTTCCACGCCTGCGCCGCCGCCGTCTCGTTGTACCGGGGCGTGGAGTTGTTGTGGAAACCGTGGAGCGTACCCTCGAACATGCGCATCTCGTACGTCACCCCGTTGGCTTTGAGTGCTTCCTCGTACTCCGGCCACATGGCGTTAATGCGCCGGTCGGTCCCCGCGTAGATGATCATCAGGGCCGCCTCGATCTGCGGCACGTCCTCGCTCGCGGCCGTGGCGCCGTAGTACGGCACGCCGGCGTCCAGGTCGCTGCCAAGGGCCACCGCGAGGCGATTGGTCATGCCCCCGCCCCAGCAGAAGCCCGTGGCGCCGAGCCGGCCGTTCGAAAGGGCATGGCCCTTCAGAAACCGCGCGCTGTTGATCATGTCCTGGTCCAGCTTCTCCCGGTCAAGGCTCCGCTGCATGGTACGGCCGTCGTCATCGTTTCCGGGGTAGCCACCGATGGGCGCCAGCCCGTCCGGGGCCAGCGCGAGGAACCCGGCCACGGCCGCGCGCCGCGCCACGTCCTCGATGTAGGGGTTCAGTCCCCGGTTTTCGTGGAAGATGATGACGGCGGGAAAGGGCCCGTCGCCCGTGGGTTGCACGAGGTATCCCCGCATGGTTCCCGAGTTACCGCCAGGCGACGGGTACTCGACGTAAGTCCCCTTGATCCGCCGGTCGGTGAAGGAGATCGTCTGAGCCTCGGCATAGCGCGGCAAGAGCGCCTGCGCCATCGCAAGCGCCGAGACGCCGCCGATCGTAATCGCCGCGGCGCGGCTCAGAAACGTGCGCCGGTCGATATAGCCGTGACAGTATTCGTCATAAAGCTCGAAAACACGCGGGTCGATGTTTTCTTCGGGTGGTTTTGCTTCGGGTGGCATGGGTTGTCGCTCCTTCGGGGTGGCGGATGCTGATTTGATCATGCAGGCCGGGGGTTATGTCAGTGGTTATGTTTGCTTACGCCGGACGTTGGTCTGTAGTACCGGCGAGTGTTTACGACAACTAGCATTTCGAAATGGCAGTTCGTCATGTCGTCGGATGAGCTGATATGAATCAGGCCTCAAAGTACCCCGGCGTTAATCCAAAGTCCAGACATGATCCAGGAACAGGCAGAACACTCGGTGATCCACGCTGTCAGGTTAAGAAGAAATCACGAGATCGCGGAACGAAACGCTGACTATAGCAATTAGAAGGGTCACCGTTTCAATCTACATCCGAATAGATTGACGGCTGAGAGGAGAAGAAGATGAGTACGCTGAAGGACAGAATGGACAAGTTGCCCCCGGCCCGACGGAAGAAAGTCGAAGATAGAGCCCAGGAACTGATCGCCGAAGAGATGTCGCTAAGGGACCTGCACAAGCTCGTAGCTAACGTACCAAATATGGGATGAGTCAAAGATGACCGTAATGTCCCGCGACAACTGGGCCTTCGGCGCACAAGTCATAACCGCCGTAGGAATACTCGTTATCACCATCCTGACATTCGTCAACCAGGCTAACAGCGAGTTTCGAAACGAGATCAGGACCGAACTGGCCGCTATACGGTCTGAGGTCCGGGATATAAACACCCGGCTCGCACGTGTTGAGGGTTATCTACGTGTGCCGGATACAGAGTAGGATGGAATGATGGAGGTGGGGGGAATCGAACCCCCGTCCGGAAGTGCCTAAGCGGGAACGTCTACATGCGTAGCCTGTTTTTTAATCTCGTTCCGGAGAACTCCAGCAGGCAGGATTTAACCGGAACCAGCCTCAGTTGAGTCTCGCCTGGCGCCCTGAGGCGCGACGCCCGGCCAGCCTGCTTTATCGTCGCTTTTGACCATCCCGCAGGCGGGGCTGATTAAAAACGGGTTGCGCTAAGTTACCTTAGGCAGCCATTGCATACGAAGGTTCGTCTGCAGTTAATTTTGTTCCCAATGGTTTAACGAGGTTATCGGGGACCTCGGCACGCGATTCCCACCGCATCCACTCCCGTCGAATCCTTTCACCCCCATGTCAAAGAAGGTAGGGCATTTGCCCTTCCCTGTCAAATCTACCCGTACCCGAAGGTGCGAGTGCGACCGGGAGAGGGCAGTGCACCGCCAGGGAATCGAACCCCGAACCCACTGATTAAGAGTCAGTTGCTCTGCCAATTGAGCTAGCGGTGCATCCATGAGCGCGGAAGGAATCGAACCTTCGACCCACAGATTAAAAGTCTGTTGCTCTGCCAACTGAGCTACGCGCCCTCGCAGGCGAAGCAAGATAAGCGGTTTCGCCCCGAAGGTCAATCAAATTCCAGATTGGACGGGATGGTTGATCGGCACCTGCCGGAGCCTGAATCTGGCTGGCAAAATCCCTACATGAATATGGTAGCGTCTCGGTGCGATCCGACGGAGACGATTTTAACGTCGGTCTTCACCAGTTCCGAAACCCGTTCGATATAGGCGCGGGCTTTATCGGGAAGATCGCTCCAGGTCCGGATGTGCCCGGTGGGCTGGTCCCAGCCCTCCATCTCCTCGTAGACCGGTTCGCACCGGGCGAGGACGTTCGCGTCGCTGGGCAGGTGGGGGATTACGTCGCCGTTCAGCCGGTAGCCCACGCACAGCCGCAGCGTCTGGAGACTGTCCAGCGTGTCGAGCCGGGCGAGCGCCAGGCTGTCGATGCCGTTCACCATGACGGCGTAGCGAACGACCATGGCGTCGAACCAACCGCAGCGCCGAGGGCGGCCTGTCGTGGCGCCGAACTCTCCCGCCATGCGCCGGAACTCGTCGCCCCAACGGGAGGGAAACTCCGTGGGGAAAGGCCCGTTCCCCACCCGGGTGGTGTAGGCCTTGGCCACGCCGATGACCTCGTCGATGCGCGTGGGGCCGACGCCGGCCCCCATGCAGGCGGCGCCCGTGGTCGTGTTGGAGGACGTGACGTAGGGGTAGGTCCCGTGGTCCACGTCCAGCAGCGTGCCCTGGCTGCCCTCGAAGAGGATCTCCTTGCCGTCGTCGATGGCGTCGTTGAGGTATTCCGAGGTGTTGATCACGTATGGACCGATCTGCCGGGCGAAAGCCAGGTATTCCTCGATGATCCGGTCCGCGTCGAGCGCTTCGGCCTGGTAGATGGCGTCGAGTATCCTGTTTACCTCCTCGATGTTCCGCTGCAGCTTCTCCTTGAGCACGCCGTGGTCGTGCAGGTCGACGATGCGTATGCCCTTGCGGGCGGCCTTGTCGGCGTAGGCCGGCCCGATACCCCGGCCCGTGGTACCGATACGCTCTTCTTCCTGCCTCTGCTCCTCGCCTACCCGGTCGATCAGCTTGTGATACGGCATGATGAGATGGGCGTTGTGGCTGATGAACAGGCGGCCCTCCACGTCGATGCCGTGCGAACCGAGCATCTCGATCTCTTCCATCAGCGCTTCGGGATCGATCACGGTGCCGTTGCCGATGACGCAGGCCTTGTCCGGCCGGAGAATGCCCACGGGAATCAGGTGGAGGATGTATTCCTGGTCTGCGATCTGGACGGTGTGCCCGGCGTTGGCCCCGCCCTGGAACCGCACGACGATGTCGGCCTGCTCACTCAGAAAATCAACGATCTTGCCCTTGCCTTCGTCGCCCCAGGCTGCGCCTACGAGAATGCGAACGGCCATCTTTGCTTCCATCTCCCTCGTATATACCCGGCTGGCCGGTCCTTCTTAGAAATCGAGGCCGGTCCCGGGTCCACAAACAACAAAAGGGCGAGTCATAAGACCCGCCCTCGAGACCGTTAGATCTTACAGTTCATTTTATGCAGGATGGAAGTGGAAGGTCAAGAAAAAACGTCTGATAAAACCGGACAATTATACACTGCCGGCACTCCGTTGGCGGGACGCCCGTGCACCGCCCGTGCACCGCCCGCGCACCGCCAGAGCTTCATCCGCGCGCCGCCAACACGGCGCTGCACAGATCGGTTGACAATCGAGGGGTAAGTGGTACTAATGCATGAACTAGTGTTTACACGCGGGACGCGCGCAGGGCAGGAGCGAAGGACGCGAAAGACCAGGTTCAAGTAGTGGCCCAAAGCGAGGACGCGCTTTCCCCGGTTGAAAAAAGATAGGAAGCGAGAACTGCCATGTATTCCTGTATCAACGGCGCGACGACTATGCCCTATACCCTCGAGCAGGACCTGGAAGCCGCGGCGAAGGCGGGGTTCGACGCCGTGGAGATCTGGTCCAGGAAACTCGATGCTTACCTGGAAACCCACGATACCGGCGAATTGAAGGCGCTGCTGGATGCTCGCGGGCTGCGCGTGGCCTCGCTCTGTCCCTATGGGCTGGTCGGGTTCTCCGACAACAGGGAACAGCTTCAGGCCGTCGAACATGCGGCGAAGGTGGCCGCGGCCATCGACTGCCCCGTCCTTCTCGTCTGCGCCGACGCGCCGCCCGACGGCATGGACCGGGATGAGGCGTACGATACCATGGCCGCCACGGCCCGCGACTACGCCGAACGGTCCGCCGACCAAGGCGTGAAGATCGCCATCGAGCCCCTTGGGCGACATCCCTTCATCCCCGGACCCCGCGAGGCCCTGGAGGTGATCGATCGAGCCGGACACGACAGCCTGGGACTGATGGTGGATTTCTTCCACTACTACAAGTCGGGCGTCCCGCACGACGACATTCGGGCGATCCCCATCGAACTGCTGCTGATCGTCCACGTCGACGACTGCGAGGACCTGCCGCCGGCCGATCTGACCGACCAGCATCGCGTCTACATGGGTGAAGGCGTGCTTCCCCTGAAGGACATGATGGGCATATTAAGGGAAAAAGGCTATTCGGGTGCCCTGTCCGTCGAGATCTTCCGGGAAGAATACTGGCAGAAGGATCCGGTGGAGATTTCCGTCGCGGCGAAAGCGGCCTACGACCGGATGATGACGCTCTGAGGCCGGGACCGGCGTTAGCGCTCTCCGCCGGGAACGGGATCGGCGTTGGCGCACCCCATTCGTGCTCGCCGGCAGGGCCGTCCGCGATTCCACGAGAACCCGAACGGCCCTACTCCGCCAGCGACTTCCGGTACCGCAGGTTCAGGGTCTTCGGATGGGCGGCGCGCGCCTCGTCGAGGCGGCCGACCGGCGTGGAGTGTGGGGCGTTCCGGACCAGTTCCGGGTCGTTCTCCGCTTCTTCGGCGATGGCCGTCATGGCGTCGATGAACCGGTCGATGGACTCCTTGCTCTCGGTTTCGGTGGGTTCGACCATGGCCGCCTCGGGCACGATGAGCGGGAAGTAGATCGTCGGTGCGTAGAAACCGTAGTCGAGCAGGCGCTTGGCGATGTCCAGCATCCGGACGCCGTGCGCGCGGAAACGGGTGCCGGAGGCCACGAACTCGTGCTGGCAGGGCACTTCGGCGGGAATGGGCGTCTCCTTCTGGGTGCCGTGGACGAGGACGGTGCGGGGGTAGCTTTTCTCCAGGCGCCGCATGATGTAGTTGGCGTTCAGGATGGAGTTTTCGCTCACCTGCCGCAGGCCGTCGGGACCGTTGGCCCGGATATAGGCGTAGGCCCGGACCATCATGCCGAAGCTGCCGCCGAAACCGCGGACTCGGCCGATGGAATCCGGCCGGTCGTAGTCGAACCGGTACGTATCGCCGTCCTTCACCGGCACGGGTGTCGGCAGGAACCGGACGAGGTCGCTCCGCACGCCCACGGGTCCCGCGCCCGGACCGCCGCCCCCGTGGGGCGTGGAAAAGGTCTTGTGCAGGTTGAAGTGGACGACGTCGAAGCCCATGTCGCCGGGCCGGGTAATACCGAGCACCGCGTTGAGGTTCGCCCCGTCCATGTAGAGCAGGGCCCCGGCGTCGTGGACGATGTCCGCGATGGTGCGTATTTCCGATTCGAAGAGCCCCAGTGTGTTCGGGTTAGTGAGCATGAAGGCGGCCGTCTCCCCGTCGATCAACTCCGCCAGCCGGCCGGTGTCCACGAGACCGTGGGCATTGGTCGGGATCTGCACCGTTTCGTAGCCCACCAGGGTGACGCTGGCCGGGTTGGTGCCGTGGGCCGAATCGGGGATGATGACCTTGCGTCGGGCGTGCCCGCGCGCCTCGTGATAGGCCCGCATGATCATCAGGCCGGTCAGTTCGCCGTGGGCCCCGGCCGCGGGCTGCAGCGTGACCCCTTCCAGTCCGGCGATTTCGGCGAGGTCCCTCGAAAGTTCGTACATCAACTGAATGCCGCCCTGGCAGGTCTCGTCCTGCTGCATGGGATGCAGGCGCGCGAATCCCGGCAGGGCCGCCATGTCCTCATTGACCTTCGGGTTGTGCTTGATGGTACACGAACCCAGGGGGTACATGGCCCGGTCCGGATGATAGTTCAGGGTGGACAGCCGGGTATAGTGGCGGACGACGTCGACCTCGCTGACCTCGGGCAACTCCGGCGGCGTGTCGCGGAGGTCCGCCTCGGGCAGGTAGGACGCAACCGGCATGACGGGCACGTCCGGCGCGGGCAGCGAGACCCCTCTTCGTCCGGGAGAACTCAGTTCAAATATAAGCGGTTCCGACAACGTATATCCTCTCCATACTCAACTGAATCGCCCCAGTGCTTCGACCAGCCGGTCGATCTGGGCGCGTGTCCGCCGCTCCGTCACCGCGATCAGCAGGCCGTCTTCGATACCCAGTGAAGGGAAGCGTCCCAGGTCGATGCCGGCCAGCATCCCGTCGTCCGCGAGCCGGGTTACGATCTCACCGGGGGCGGCAGGCGTCCGCACCACGAATTCCTTGAAGAACGGCCGGTCGAAGGCGAGTTCGTAGCCCGGTAGGTCCGCGATACGCGCCGCCGCGTAGTGGCTCTTGTGAAGGCACAGTTCCGCCACCTGCTTCAACCCCTCTTTCCCGATCAACGAAAGGTAGATGGTCGCCATCAGGGCGTTGAGTTGCTGGCTGGTGCAGATGTTCGACGTGGCCTTGTCCCGCCGGATGTGCTGTTCACGGGCCTGCAGCGTCAGGACGAACCCCCTCCGGTTCTCCTGGTCGACGGTCTGTCCCGCGATGCGCCCGGGCATGCGCCGGACGAAGCGGTCCCGAGCCGCGAAAAAACCCAGGGCCGGGCCGCCGTAACTCACCTGGTTGCCCATGGACTGCCCCTCCCCCACGGCGATGTCCGCGCCGTAGGCCCCCGGAGATTCGATGACCCCGAGGGAGATCGGGTCCACGGCCATGACCAGGAGCGCGCCCGCGCCGTGCACAACCCGTTCCAGGTCGCCCATGGATTCCAGGCAGCCGAAGAAATTGGGATGCTGGACGATCACGCAGGCCGTGTCGTCCGTCAGAGCCGACGCCAGCAAGTCGGGATCCAGCGTGCCGATCGGGCAGGGCAGCGTCTCCACCTCGATGTCCGGCCCGTGGGCATAGGTACATACCGTCTCGACGTAATGGGGGTGCACGCTACCCGCCAGGAACACGCGGTCGCGCCCCGTGGCCGACCGGGCCAGCATGGCCGCTTCCGCCGTCGCCGAAGCGCCGTCGTACATGGAGGCGTTTGCCACCTCCAGGCCCGTCAGTTCGCAGATCATCGTCTGGAACTCGTAGATGCCCTGGAGCGTGCCCTGGCTCACTTCCGGCTGGTAAGGCGTGTAGGAGGTCAGGAATTCCGAGCGGCCGGCCAGGTGGCCGATGGCGCTGGGTACGAAGTGATCGTACATGCCGCCGCCCACGAAGGATGCCATCCGGTCGGCCGAACCGTTGCGGGCGGCCATCTCGCCCATCGTATCGTGGAGTTCGAGTTCCGACAGGGCGGGCGGAAGGTCCAGGAGGCCGTCCAGCCGGACGTCGTCCGGGACGACGGTCAGCAGTTCTTCGACCGACCCGATGCCGATGGCTTCCATCATGGCCTTCCGGTCGGCGTCGGTGTTGGGGATGTACGTCATGGATGCTCCGCAGGGGCCGCCTCAGGCGCGATCGCCTCAGGCGCCGACGAAGGACCGGTAATCCGCGGCGGTCATCAGGCTGGTGAAGGCGCCCGCGTCGTCCACTTTCAACCGGATCATCCATCCGTCGCCGTAGGGGTCCTGGTTGACCGCCTCGGGGTTGTCTTCCAGGTCGTCGTTGACCTCCGTCACGGTCCCGCCCATCGGACTGTAGAGGTCCGACACGGTCTTCACGGCTTCCACCGCCCCGAATACGCCCATCTCGGCCACGGGGTCGCCTTCAGAAGGCAGCTCCACGAAGACGATGTCGCCGAGTTCGGACTGTGCGAAGTCCGTGATGCCGACGGTGGCGATGTCGCCCTCCAGGCGCACCCACTCGTGTTCGGCCGAATAGCGGAGATCCGAGGGCGTGTTCATGCGTTCCTTTCTCCGGCGCCTGGGTCCGATGCGGGCCGCCGCTGCCGGTCAATTGTCAACACCGGCGCACGGGTCCGATGCGGTCGGCCGCTGCCGGTCAATTCGTCAAGTCAGGGAACTCAATGATTCAACAAAGTCCGTATCCGCCTTCCCGGAACGGAAGGTCGGATGCTTCAACATAAACTGGTGAAACGGTATCGTCGTGTTGATGCCCTCGACGATGAACTCCTCCAGGGCCCGCTCGGTCCGCGTCATCGCCTCCTCCCGGTCCATGCCCCAGACGATCAGCTTCGCAAGCATGGAGTCGTAGAAGGGCGTGACGACGTACTGCGCGTACACGTGGCTGTCCACCCGCACCCCGTATCCGCCCGGCGTGTGGAAACTCGTGATCTCGCCCGTGGAGGGCATGAAGTTCCGGTCAGGGTCCTCGGCGTTGATCCGGCATTCGATGGCGTGTCCCCGCATTTGCACGTCTTCCTGCGCGAATCCAAGGGGATGGCCCGCGGCGACGCGGATCTGTTCCTTTACGAGGTCCTGTGAAACGACCATTTCCGTCACGGGGTGTTCCACCTGTATGCGCGTGTTCATCTCCATGAAGTAGAACTGGCGGTCCTCGGTCACGAGGAACTCGACGGTGCCCGCGTTTTCGTAGTCGATCGCCCGCGCCGCGCGCAGGGCGGCCTCTCCCAGTCCGGAACGAAGTTCGTCATCGACATAGGGGGACGGCGACTCTTCGATGAGCTTCTGCCTGCGCCGCTGGATCGAACAGTCCCGCTCGCCGAGGTGGACGACGTTGCCGTGCCGGTCGCCCAGGACCTGCACCTCGATATGCCGGGCCTTCTCAATATACCTTTCCAGGTACAGCGCGGGGTTGTTGAAGGCGTTCTGGGCCTCCCGTGATGCCAGGCGGAAGGCTTCGCGCAACTCGTCCGCGTCGCGGACGATGCGTATACCCCGCCCGCCTCCACCGGCGGAGGCCTTGATCACCAGGGGAAACCCGATCTCGCCGGAAGCCTCTACCGCGGCGTCCTCATCGGAGACGACATCCTCCGTGCCCGGTATGGTGGGGACGTCGGACGCCGCCACCGTCTTTCGCGCTTCGGCCTTGTCGCCCATGAGTCGGATGGCCCTGGACGGCGGTCCGATGAAGGCGATGTCGCAGGATTCGCATACCTCGGCGAAGTGGGGGTTCTCGGACAGGAACCCGTATCCGGGATGCACGGCGTCGGCGTTCATGATTTCCGCCGCGCTGATGATGCGGGGTATGTTCAGGTAGCTGTCGTTCGGCGCGTTGCTGCCGATGCAGACCGCCTCGTCGGCGAAGCGGACGTGGAGGGAGTCCTGGTCCGTCTCGGAGTGGACGGCCAACGTCGCGATGTTCAACTCTTTGCACGAGCGGATGACGCGCAGGGCGATCTCGCCGCGGTTGGCGATGAGGATCTTCTGGAACATCGCTTCCTATGCCGGTTCGATCAGAAACAACGGTTGGCCGTATTCGACGGGCTGGGCGTCTTCCACCAGGATGGACATCACGCGCCCGTTCAATTCGGACTGGATGGGGTTCATCAGCTTCATGGCTTCGATGATGCACAGCTGCTGGCCGGTGCTGATCCGGTCCTGCTCCTGAACGAAGGGTTCGGCGTCGGGCTCGGGTGACCGGTAGAAGGTGCCCACCATGGGCGAGGTCACCTCGACGAAGGTGCTGTCCGCGGAGGCAGCCTGGCCGTCGCCCTGCTGCACGTGTTCCGCGGGCGGTGCGGCGGCCTGCACGTTCGGTTCCGCCAAGGGCGCTGGGACGGCGGACGCGGTCGCGCCGGGCGTCATGCGCACGATACGGATCTTCCGGTCGCCTTCAGCCACCTCGACTTCCTGGATGTCCGTATCCCGCAGTGATTCGATCAGCTTGAGCACCTCATCGATTCCCATGTCAGGCTCCTCGGAAGGGCGGTTACACCCGCTCTACGTATTCGCGGGACCGCGTATCGATGCGCAACACGTCGCCGGGGTTGATGAACAGCGGGACCTGCACCACGGCGCCGCTCTCGAGCGTGGCCGGCTTGGTGCCTCCCGTCGCGGTGTCGCCGCGTATACCCGGATCGGTCTGCGTCACTTCCAGTTCGATGAAATTCGGCATTTCGATGCCCACGACGCCCTGGTCCGCGGTGAGCAGTTCGAGCGTCATGCTGTCCTTGATGTAGTCCTTGTTATCGCCGATGATCGACGCGCCTACCGGCACCTGTTCGTAGGTCTCCAGGTCCATCATGTAGTACATGTCGCCGTCGGTGTACTGGAACTGGGCCTTGCGCCGTTCCACCCGCACGTCTTCAAGCTTGTCCGAGGCCTTGTAGGTCTTCTCGATCACGGCCCCGGTGTGGATGTGCTTCAGGCGGGTGCGCGAGAAGGCCGTTCCCTTGCCCGGCTTGATGTGTTCGCAACCCGTGATGGAGTAAATGGATCCATCGATCCTTATGGTCATACCGGTGCGCAGGTCCGTAGCGTTCACCATAAGATCCGGGTGGTCTCCTTTGCCTGCTTCATCGGCCCTTACGCGGCAACCGATTCACCGCCGAAACCCAGGCGTGCCATCGCCGAAACCCAGGCGTGCCAACACCGAATCCCTGGCGTGCGGTGGATCCGGTCCGGGCGGGTAGAAAACGTCCCCATTTTAAGGGTGGGCAACGGGATTCGAACCCGCGACCTCCAGAGCCACAGTCTAGCGCTCTAACCAACTGAGCTATGCCCACCATCACCCACGAATGGAGCAGGCAATATAGGCGGGATACCAAACGACTGTCAAGGGATTTGTCGGGTATCAGGCGTGCCCGGTTACGGCGCTCCGTCCACGGTTTCGAAGACCGTCCCCGCCTCTTCCAGGGGACGGCGGACGACGGTTTCAGGGAGCCGCACTTCGATGTCGGACGGCCGCAGCCCCCGGTTGATCGACTGGGTCCGGTAGGTCAGTTCGAACGTCCCCGCCCCGGGGCCGTCGCGGGCAATGCGAACGCGGTCCGGCCTCCAGACCCCGTTACGGTTTCGAAAACGTTCAAAGGTCCTGGTGATTGATCGGGTGACGGACCCCTGGTTCACGGGAGATTCCGACGCCTCGCGCGTGACCGTCATCCTGCCCGTGTCGATCCACAGCGTCCTCCGGTCGCCATCGCTCTCAAGCGTGACGGCAGCCAGGTTTCCTTCGCGGCCGTAGTCGGTGACGGGCAATCCCGGGTACCTGCCGGGCGCTATGGTCCCGGTCACGGCGGCGTGCACGTCGTCCAGCGTCAGGTCGAGTCCGGGTATGGACGCGTCGCGCGCCTCGAGCGTACCTTCGAACACCGTGTTTTCCCGGGGTATGTACAACCGCACGCGGAGGTTGTGGATCATGACGACGGCGAGGATCTCGAACAGGGCGCCGTGCACGTCGATACGGAACTGCGCCGGGCTGAGATACCGAATACGGAGGGACGCGCGGCCCCGGCGGTCCGCATAGGTAGTTTCCACGCGCGCACTGCCCCTGAAATCCTGGAGGCGCATGGAGGCCGCATCGATCTCCTGGAGCAGCAGTTCGACCGGCAGGGGTGGCGGCGCTGGAGGTGGCGGACGGCAGGACAGCAGCAGGAGCCCGAGGCAGGCGAGTGTCCAGGTCCAGCCGGACCGGCCAGACCACCCGAGCAGGCCACGCCGTACGGACCAGTGGAGACTGGACCGCCCAGCCCGGCCGGACACTTTACCTGGCATCCTGGAGCTTCTGACGAATCTCTTCGGTTTCCTCGGGGGTTATGTCTTCCATTTCGAGGGCGCGCTTCCAGTAACGTTCGGCACTCCTGTGCATGCCGAGCCGGCTGTAGATGTCCCCGAGATGGTCGTGCACCGTGGCGCTCGTGTCTTCGAATTGCAGGGCCTTTTCCACGTACTGCCGCGCTTTCCGGTAATCGCCCAGCCGGTAGTACACCCACCCCAGGCTGTCGAGGAAAGCGCCGTTTTCCGGTGCTTGCTCGAGGGCCTTTTCGATCATCACCTTGGCTTCTTCGAGCCGCAGGCCCCGGTCGGCCAGGATGTATCCCAGGTAGTTCAGGGTATAGATGTCTTCGGGATCGATCTCAAGGGCGATCTCGAAGGTGGCCACGGCTTTCTCGAACTGGCCCGACTGGTCGTAGTTCTGTGCCAGCAGGAAATGGAGGCGATGGTGGTCGTTGAACCGCTCGACCGCTTCTTTCGTGATTTCGATGGCTTCTTCGTAATCCTCCTGCTCGGTATGGGCGTATCCCAGGTAGAACCACAGGTCGGGGTTCCCGGGCGCTTTTTCCAACCCGTCGCGGAGGACCTGTATGCCGGTCTCGTAATCCTCCTGGCGCAGATGGGAAAGGCCGAGATTCACCCACGCTCTTCCGTCCCGCGGGTTGAGCTCCACGACCTTGCGGAAATGCGCGCCGGCCTGATCGAACGCTTCCCGGGACATGAAACTCACGCCCAGGTACAGGTAGAACTCGGGCATATCGGGCAGGATCGACAGGGCCTGGGTGAGCACGCGTTCGGCCTGTGCGAACTGGTCCTGGCGGAGATAGGCCAGGCTCAGGCTGATCCACCCGCGCGGATCGTGGCGGTTGATGCCGATGCTCTTCTGCGACTGGTCAATGGCCTGGTTGTACATCCCGTTGTCCAGGTAGACGTTCGCCAGGTTCAGGCGCAGGGTAACGTCGTCCGGCAACTGCTCCACGCCTTCATGCAACGCGGCGATGCCCTCCTGCGTCTGTCCCTGTTCCATGAGGGCGTATCCCAGCGAAATCCAGCTCCGTCCGTGGGCGGGATCCGCGGCGATGGCCGACCTGTACGCGGCGACGGCCTGGGCATACTCGCCGGCTTCCTGGTGGACGAAGCCCAGGTTCAGGTAGAGGTCTGGGTGGTCTCCCAGGACGCCCAGGCCCTCGTTCAGCGCGTTCACTGCCTGTTCAGTTTGACCGGTGGCGTGATAGGCCATCCCCAGGCCGATCCGGAATCTCGCTTCGCGCTCTTCCAGGGAGATCGCCTTCTGCAGCGGTGCAATGGCCTCCGCCGGCTTGTCCTGATCGAGCAGTACGTCGCCCAGCGTACCATGAAGCTCCGCCGAGCCGGGGTGCAGTTCGAGACCCTCCCCCAGGGTGGAAAGCGCCTGCTCCGCCTCGCCGAGGTCCTGGTAGGCCTCCCCCAGTTCCGCCCACAGGGCCGGGGACGTCCGGTTGTGCTCCAGCAGCACGCGGTACTCCTCGACCGCTTCGCCCGCCCGGCCGAGGAACCTCAGGAGTTGCGCGAGCCGGTGGCGCAGGGCCGCTTCCCGGTCGGGACCCAGCGCAATGATCTCACGGTACATGACAACAGCCCGATCCCACTGCCGCCTTTGTTCATAGATCTCCGTCAGCCCTACCCGCGCGGGGATCGAGTCGGGATAGTCGTCGAGCACTTTCTGCAGCGCGATGACCGCCTTGTCGTACATCCCTCTCTGCTTGTAGACATCGGCCAGCTTGAAAAGGAATTCGGGATTGCGCGGCGCCAGGCGGCTCACCGTTTCCAGTTCTCTCAGCGCGGCGTCCGGATCGTTCAACCGGCTCGCTAACTGGGAAAGGGCGATATGGGCCTCGATGTGGTCCGGTTCCAGCGTGACGACCCGTTCGAAAGCGGTCCGGGCCGGCACGTACCTGCCCAGTTCGGCCTGGTATCTGCCCAGTATGAACCAGGACTCCGTGGCCGTCGAATCGAGCTCCACCGCCGTCGTGGCGTGTTGCTGCGCCCTTTCTCGCTCCGTCACGCGGTAGTAGGCCCGGGCGAGGGCGGTGTGGATTTCCGCCGAGGTGGAATCGAATTCCAACGCCTGGAGATAGGATTTGATCGCGTTGGCGGGATCGTTCCTGGCGTCGTGCAGGCCGCCTTCCGCGTAGTGCTCCAGGGCCCTGGCCCGGTCCACCTGTCCGAGTGCGTGTTCCCGGGGACAGACGGCGGCCATCATCACGGTGACGACGAGGACGTACCAGGTACGACCGGCGGCGCCGAGACTTCTCCCGGCCGGCATGTTTCCTCCCTTCGCCGCGTAGCTACCTGAAGATCCGTGTGACATCGTTGAATACCACGAACACCATCAGCACCAGCAGCAGGGCCATTCCCGTCTGCTGCCATACCATCCGGTACTTCAGGGAAAGCGGACGCCGGATGATCTTCTCGACGCCCAGGATGAGTAATTGGCCGCCGTCCAGCGCGGGTATGGGCAGGAGGTTGAGGATGGCGAGGTTGATGCTCAGAAAGGCCATGAAACTGAAGAGGCTGCTCGCGCCTTGTCGGGCGCTGTCTCCCGCCATCTGGGCGATCGCGATGGGACCGCCCACCGAGTCGGTGGACACCTGCCCCATGACCAGTTTGCCCACGAAGTCGACGATGGTAAAGGTGACGGCCACCAGTTGCGTTCCGGCCAGGCCGGCGGAGGAGACGATCCCGATCGGGCTGCGTTTGATGTGGTCCTGCTGGGTGATGCCGATCTGGCCGATGTCGATGACGTCTCCGGTTTCCCGGTCGAGGTCCTGGGCTGTATTGGGTACGATGCTCACCTGGTGGGACTGGCCGTTACGGGTCCAGGCCACCGTGGTCTCCATGCCCGGCCGGACGCGTATCTGCTCGACCATTTCATACCACTGCGTAACGGCCACGCCGTTCACGGATGTGATTACGTCCCCGGACCTGAGCCCGGCCTGCTCGGCAGGTGAGTCCGGGATGACGGTGCTCACGGCTGACGCGCGGAAATAATCGAGCCCGCCCAGCCGATCCGCCATGCCGCCGTCGCCGTACCGCACCAGGATCGTGCGGTCCTGCCCGTCCCGGCGCAGCTTCAGGGACAGGGACGTTCCCGTGCCGGTGGCGAGCCGTTCCCGGACATCCTCCCAGGTATCGACGGCCGCCTGGTCGATCTCGAGTATTTCATCGCCGACCTGCAACCCCGCCGCGGCATAGGGGCTTTCGAGGGCTACCCGGCCAACGGTGGTCGTATCGACGAGCATCACGCCCATGGTCGCGTAGAACAACCAGAAGATGATGAAGGCGAGGACGAAGTTCGCCCCTGGACCGGCCGCGATGACGAAGGCGCGGGCCCCCACGGATTTTGACTGGAACTCCCACGGCTTTCCGCCCTCCCCTTCGGACTGGGCGTCGGGCCGCTCCCCGGCCATGGACACGTATCCCCCGAGGGGAATCCAGGAAATGCAGTATTCAGTGTCCCCTACCTTCTTTCCGATCATCTTGGGCGGAAAGCCGAGGGAGAACCTTTCCACCCGGATGCCCATGCGCTTGGCGGCCAGGAAATGGCCGAGTTCGTGGAAGAAGACCAGCAATCCCAGGACGAAAATCGCCGATAACACGGTGGTCAGCATGCCGATGTCTCCGTTCTTCCTCTGCCGTCTCTGATCTGCTTGCTTCCGATGTTTCCGGTGTTCCCCCGCCCCTGCAGGCGCGCGGCAACTAATTTAGGAATATACAGGTTTTCGGCACTATCCGGCAATCAACTTTTCCTCGCAGAACGACCGGGTCCACCGGTCTGCCGCCATGATGGATTCCAGGGTGACGGGCGCCGTGAGATCCGTCGCGGCCAGGTGCCTGTCCATGGCGTCGGCGATGATGCGCGGTATGTCGGTGAACCCGATCCGCTGCCGGAGGAATGCCTCGACGGCCATCTCGTCGGCGGTGCTCAGGACGGCGGGCAAAGTGGACCCGCGCCGAATGGCCTCGTAGGCCAGCCCCAGGCAGGGGAACATGGCCTCGTCGGGCGGATCCAGGGTCAGGGACCAGTTGCGCGTGATGTCGAACCGGGGCCAGGGAGATTCAAGGCGCTCGGGGTACGAGAGGGCGTATTGGATCGGTATGCGCATGTCCGTCGGGCCCAACTGGGCCAGCAGCGACCCGTCGACCATCTCGACCATGGAGTGGATGATGGACTGGGGATGGATCACCACGTCGATTTTCGAGACGGGGAGGCCGAAGAGCCAGTGGGCCTCAATGACCTCGAATCCCTTGTTCATGAGTGTGGCGGAATCGATCGTGACCTTCTGCCCCATGTTCCAGGTGGGATGGTTCAGCGCGTCCTTCGAAGTCATCCGCGCCAGGGCCTCGGGGGCGGTATCGCGGAAGGGCCCGCCCGATGCCGTGAGGACCACGCGCTGGATCCGGTCCGGGTCCTGCCCGGCCAGGCACTGGTGCACCGCGCAGTGTTCGCTGTCCACGGGCAGGATCTCCACCCTGTTGCGCCGCGCCGACTCCATCACGATCTCGCCGGCCATGACCAGGATCTCCTTGTTGGCCAGGGCGATGGTCTTGCCCGCTTCGATCGCACGCAGCGTGGGGACCAGCCCCGCGCTGCCCGGCAGGGCGCTGATGACCAGGTCCACGTCGGGGTGGGTGACCGCTTCGATCAGACCCTCCTCGCCGGTGTGGATCGACGGTCCGGGCTGACCAGGCTGTCCGCCGCCTCCTCGCGCGAACCCGGCGGCCCGCTTGGCCTGCTCGGCGCATTCCGCGTCCCGGACGGCAACCACGCGCGGGTCGAAACGCGCGCACTGCTGCTCCAGCAGGTCGATCCGGCTCCTGGCCGTCAGGCTGTGTGCCGAATACCGGTCCGGGAAGGCCGCGATGACCTCCAGCGTCTGCGTGCCGACCGAACCCGTCGAACCCAGGATGGCGATACGTTTCATGGCTTGTCGATGCTCCGTCTGTCTGTTCGGACCGCCCGGACTGTCCACGCCGTCCGGACCGTTCGCTGCTTCATCCGGACCGAATGAGCCGACCGGACCGACTTGGCCGACCGGACCGACTTGGCCGACCGGACCGACTTGGCTGACCGGGCTGTCAGGTGCTTCATCCGATCACGTAGGCCAGGTAGTAATACACGAAAGGCGCCGCGAAGAAAACGCTGTCGAACCGGTCCAGGATGCCGCCGTGTCCCGGGATGATGCGGGAGGAATCCTTCAGGCCGGCGTCTCTTTTCACCAGGGACTCCGCGAGGTCTCCCAGCTGGGCGACGATGGATCCAACGGCGCCCAGGACGACGCAGTGCAACGGACTGAGAAAGGGAAACAGGGCGTACTGGAGCACGAACATGAAGGCGACGGCGCCGATCAGCCCCCCGACGGCGCCTTCGACGGTCTTGCTCACGCTGACGCGGCGCAGCAGCTTACGGCGGCCCATCAACCGGCCAGTGAAATAGGCGAAGGCGTCGTAGGACCACGGAATGGCAATGGCGAGCAGGACCGGCGTCATGGCCCGCTCCCCCCATGCAACCACGTCCGCGCCGTCCATCGGCCACTTGCCCAGCAGGATCAGGTGGCTTCCGAGCAGGCCGATCCAGGCCACGCCGTACATCGTGGCGGCGATGTTGTAAAAAGGGGATCGCGCGCGTTTTCTGAACACTTCCGCCGCGGCGGTCGTGAGCAGGAGGGCCGTGAGGATCAAGGGGGCGTGGCGGCCCGCTTCGAGCCAGGCGTCGAGACACAGCAGAATAGCCGCGGGTACGCCGACGAACCAGTTGGGCGCCAGGTCCCTGGCCGCGGCGATGCCGTGGTACTCGCGCAGGCCGAAAAGCACGACCAGGGTGACGAACACGAAGAGGCTCGTCCCGCCGACCCAGCAAATAAGCACGATGCACGGGATGAACACCGCGCCGACCAGGATTCGGATCCACGTCTCCGTGTAGGCCGCCATGGAGGAGCACTCCGTTACGTGCTGTGCGAGGAGACCTGTTCGCCGGTCCTGCCGAAACGGCGCTCCCGCGACTGGTAGTCCCTGATGGCCCCGATGAAGTGGCTCCGCGAGAAATCGGGCCAGAGGACCGGAGAAACCAGGAGTTCGGTATAAGCCAGCTGATAGAGCAGGAAGTTGCTGATCCGCATCTCCCCGCTGGTCCGGATCAACAGGTCCGGGTCCGGCAGGTGCTCGGTGTACAGGTAGGACGCGAAAAGCGACTCGTCGATGGCTTCCGGGTCCAGCCGTCCGGCCTGGACGTCCAGGGCAATGCACTGCGCGGCTTCGACGATCTCCTGCCTGCCGCCGTAGTTCAGGGCGAAATTCAACAGCAGGCGGTCGTTGCCCGCCGTCTGCTCCGTGATCTGCTTGATGGCCTGGCGGTTGGATTCCGGCAGCTCGTCCCACCGGCCCAGGAAGGAGACCCGGATCCCGTGCGCGCTGGCTTCTTCGACGGCGCCGCGGAGCGATTCGACGATCAACTGCATGATGGCGGCGACTTCACGCCTGGGACGATTCCAGTTTTCCGTGGAGAACCCGAAGAAGGTGAGGATCCCCACGCCGAACTCCCCGGCGCACCGGATCATCTCGCGGACGGACTCCACTCCCGCGGAGTGCCCCTGGTCCCGCGCGAGCCCCTGCTTCTTCGCCCACCTGCCGTTGCCGTCCATGATGAACGCGATGTGGCGGGGCATGCGCTCCGGATCCAGCCCTTCTTCCGAGACCGCCCGGTCTTGCTCTGCGTATCGACCCACGTCACCCCCGTAAGGCCGCCGCCGGGTAAGGACCCGGATGGCCGATCATGGACCCGGATGGCCGATCATGGACCCGGCTGACCGATCATGGACCCGGCTGACCGATCATGGAACCGGATAGCAGGTGTCCGCCTAGATCTCCAGGATTTCCTGTTCTTTTACCGATATGGCGCTGTCGATGGAGGAGGTATGCTGGTCGGTGAGATCCTGGATGGTCTTCTGGTTCCGCTTGCTTTCGTCTTCCGACAGCCGGTGGGCCTTTTCTTCGGCCTTGATGCGCTCGTTCATTTCCCGGCGCACGTTCCGGATGCCGATCTTGCCGTCCTCGCCCAGTTTCTTGATCAGTTTTACGTATTCGAGCCTTCGCTCTTCGGTCAGCGCAGGAACCGGCAGGTGGATGACATTGCCGTCGGAATTCGGCATGAGTCCCAGGTCGGAGGTCTGGATGGCACGGATGATCTCGGGGACCATCTGCTTGTCCCACGGCTGTATCGAGATCGTGCGGGCGTCCGGCGTGTTGATGGTGGCGACCTGGTTGATGGGGGTCATGGTCCCGTAGGCTTCCACCTGGATGTTGTCCAGCAGGGCCGGATTGGCCCGGCCGGCCCGGACACCGGCGAGTTCCATGCGCAGCACCTCGACGGACTGGTCCATCTTACGGCTGGTTTCCTTGATGATCTCTTTCGCTTCCACGATACACCTCTCTGTCATCGGAAAACCGGTTCGCGTTCCTGCCGGCAAGGTTGTTCGGCGGGTTATTCTCCGCCCAGCTCGTACCGGACGAACCGTCTTACCATGATGTTCTCGCCCAGCGTGGCCACCGCCTCCGTGATCAGGTCCCGCACCGTCTTGTCGGTATCCCGTATGAACGGCTGTTCCAGGAGGCAGTTTTCCTGGTTGAATTTCTCGATTTTACCCTGGACGATCCGATCGACGATATGATCCGGCTTGCCCTCGTTCCGCGCCTGGTTCCGGTAGATCTCCCGTTCCTGTTCAAGGACGGCTTCCTCGATCTGGTCCCGGTCCACGGCGAGGGGGCGGGTGGCCGCCACCTGCATGGCGATATCGCGGGCCAGGGTCTGGAAGGACTCGTTCCGCGCGACGAAATCGGTCTCGCAGTTGATTTCGACCATGGTGGCGATGCGGCTGCCGGGATGGATATAGGTATGGATGATGCCTTCTTTCGCCTCCCGGGCACTCTTCTTGGACGCCGACATGATGCCTTTCTCCCGCAGGAGCGTGACGGCTTTCTCGATACTGCCTTCGGTCTCTACGAGGGCCCGCTTGCAGTCCATCATTCCGGCGCCGGTCTGGCTTCTCAACGTCTTTACGTCACTGGCTGATATAGTCATGAAATCGTATGAAATCTAGCGGTCATGCTCGGACCTGCTCGGACACGATCGGATCCGATCATCCGCTACGGCCGCCTTTCACCGGCCAAGTATCCGCTTCAGGCCTGCTGCTCTTCGACCTCTTCGACCTCTTCGACCTCTTCGACCGGTGCCTCGTCGCCGGGTACTGGACGTCCGGAATTGCGCAGCCCTTCCTCCGCGGCGCTCGCGACGACTTCCGTGATGAGGCTGATGGACCGGAGGGCGTCGTCGTTCCCGGGTATGGGATAATCGATCAGGTCCGGGTCGCAGTTCGTATCCAGGATGCTTACGATGGGGATCTCGAGGGTGTTCGCCTCCGCGACGGCGATCCGTTCCTTGCGTGCGTCCACCACGAAAATGACGCCGGGCAGGTCGCGCATTTCGCGGATGCCGCCCAGTACTTTCTGCAGGCGCTCCCGCTCCTTCTCCAGGCTGGCGGCCTCTTTTTTCGTGAGCGCTTCCATGGTACCGTGCTCTTTCATTTTCTCGAGTTCTTCCAGGCGCTTGACGCTGGTCTGGATGGTCTGGAAGTTCGTCAACATGCCGCCGAGCCAGCGTTCCGCGACGTAGAACATGCCGCACCGCTGCGCCATTTCGATGATGATGGGCCTGGCCTGCTTCTTCGTGCCCACGAAGAGGACGGACTGCCCGTTTTCGACGGCCTTGCGTACGGCGTCATACGCGATTTCGATCTGGCTGAGCGTCTTCTTCAGGTCGATGATGTAGATGTTGTTGCGCTCGGCGAATATGAACTCCTTCATCTTCGGGTTCCAGCGTCGGGTCTGGTGGCCGAAGTGTACGCCCGCACCGAGCAGTTCCTGAATGGTCGGAATCCCCATAGGCGGTACTGATCTCCTTGTCTGGCAGGCGGTCAGGCCTGCGTCCGGTAAATTAACGCTTAGAGAACTGGAACCGCTTGCGTGCGCCGGCCAGTCCGTACTTCTTGCGTTCCTTGATGCGTGAATCCCGCGTCAGCATGCCCGCTTCGCGCAGCGGCGCGTGCAGGCTTTCGTCCATGTCCTTCAGCGCCCGTGCGATGCCTAGTCTCAACGCCCCGGCCTGACCGGTCTTGCCCCCGCCGAAGGTCCGCGCGAACACGACGACCTGGTCGTTCATTTCGGTGAGCACCAGGGGTTCCTCGATCGCGGCGACGAGACCGGGCCGGTCGAAGTAGTCGAGCAGCGGCTTGTCGTTGACCTGGTGACCGGCGCCATCCTTCTTCGCGCGAAGCCATACCTTGGCGATGGCCCGCTTCCTCCGGCCCACCGCGTGGTGTCCATGGGTATCCGAATTCATGCTCCGTTACGCTCCTTTTTAAAGTTCCAGCGCGACCGGTTTCTGGGCGCTGTGGGGGTGTTCCGCGCCGGCGTACACGCGGAGCTTGCGAAAGATCTTACGGCCGAGGGCGTTGTGCGGCAGCATGCCTTTGATGGCCATGCGCAGCACGCGCTCCGGGTGGCGGGCTGCCATGCGTTCGTAGCTGATGGCTTTCAGGCCGCCGGGATAGCCGCTGTGGCGGTAATAGATCTTGTTCTGGGGTTTCTTGCCGGTCAGGACCACCTTCTCCGCGTTGATGACGATGACGTGGTCGCCGGTATCCAGGTGGGGCGAGTAGATCGGCTTGTGCTTGCCGCGCAGGATCTTGGCCACCTCACTGGCCAGCCTGCCAAGCACCTTGCCGTCGGCGTCCACGACGTGCCAGTCCCGCTGCAGGTCCTCCTGCTTAACCGTTGGTGTCTTCATAGTATGGTACACGCTCCTTTATCCGGTGACGGCCGGTTATCCGGTGACGGCCGGTTCCCATGCATGGTGTGACAGTGCGGCGAGATTCTCGGCGTAGGGTGCTCTGGCCACGCCGCGTTCCGTGATGATGGCAGACACGTAACGGGCCGGGGTTACGTCGAATGCGGGATTGTACACCTCCACTTCCTCGGGGGCGGTGCGTCCGCCCGGCCCCTGGCTTACTTCGGCGGCTTCGCGCTCTTCGATCGGGATCTCGGCGCCCGATTCGATGGACAGGTCGATCGAAGAGTAAGGCGCCGCCACGTACAGGGGCACGTCGTGCGCGTCGGCCAGCACGGCCACGCCGTAGGTGCCGATCTTGTTGGCGACGTCGCCGTTGGCGGCCACCCGGTCCGCGCCCACGATCACGCAGTCGATCCGGCCTTCCTTCATGACCTGGGCAGCCATGCTGTCGCAAATGAGCGTCACCCCAATGCCCGCCCGGGTCAGCTCCCACGAAGTCAGCCTGGCGCCCTGGAGGACGGGTCTCGTTTCGTCCGCGTACACGTGGATCCGCTTGCCTTCGCTGTGTGCCTGGTACACCACCGCGAGGGCCGTGCCCGCGCCGGCCGTGGCAAGCGCGCCGGCGTTGCAGTGGGTGAGTACCGTCTGTCCGGTGCGGAGCAAAGCGGCGCCGTGCTCACCGATCAGGCGGCACGTGTGCTCGTCCTCCGACTGTATGGCCCGGGCTTCGTCGAGCAAAGTACGCTTGATGTCCTCCAAAGGCGATTCCCGGTGTTCCCGGACGGTCCGGCGCATCCGCTCCAGCGCCCAGAAAAGGTTGACCGCCGTGGGACGGGTGGCCGCCAGCAGCTCCGCGGCTTCGTCGACTTCCCGGCTGAAGGAGGCGAAGTCGGTTGCACGGCTGTGCTGGACCCCGACGACGACCCCGAAGGCCGCGGCGACGCCGATGGCCGGCGCACCGCGTACTCTCAGCCGCCGGATGGCTTCTACGACGGACGCAATGTCCCGGCATCGGGTGTAGACTACTTCGCCGGGCAGGCGCGTCTGGTCCAGCAGTACCAGTTCGTCTTCTTCGACGTCCCACCGGATGGTCGTGAAATTCATGGCGTAATCATCTCCATGAACCGGTCGTGACGGTCCGAAATCTCGGCTTCGGTAAGCGATTCGAGCCGCCTGACACTGAAATCCTCCACGTTGAACGAGGCCATGACGCTGCCGTGCACCATGGCGCGCTTCAAAGCGCTTACGCCCGTATCGCCCGACCGGGCGAGGTAACCCATGAATCCGCCCGCGAAGGTATCCCCGGCGCCCGTCGGATCCACCACGGTGGCCACGGGGTACGAGGGGATGCCGAACCAGGCGTCGCGGGTGCAGAGCGTCGCGCCGTGTGCGCCTCTCTTGACTACCACCGCCCGCGGGCCGAGATCCAGTATGCGTTCCGCCGCCCGCACGAGGTTGTGGTCATCCACCAGTTGCAGGGCCTCGCTGTCGTTGATGATCAGCACGTCCACCGCGCTGAGCGTCGACAGCAGGGACGTCTTTTGCCCCTCGATCCAGAAGTCCATGGTGTCGCAGGCGACGATCCCGGGACGTTCCGGACGTCCTGGATGGTCCGTACGGCATGACTGGGTCAGCACGTCGCGCTGCACGTCCGGATCGAGATTCGCCAGGAACACGTGATCGTGCGCGCGATGCCGCTCCGCCAGCACGGGCTTGAAACCGGAAAACACGTTCAACTGCGTGTCGATCGTGCGGCGGTCGTTCATGTTGGCGGCGTATTCACCCGCCCAGCGAAAAGTCTTTCCTTCCTTCACCTCCAGGCCCGATACGTCGACCTGTCTCTCCCGCAGGAAATCAAGGGACGCCATGGGAAAATCCTTCCCCACGACGGCAATGACGTCAACCGGCGCGTAGAAACTGGCGGCCGCCGAAAAATAGGTCGCCGATCCTCCGATCGCGTCGTTGGCCTCTCCTTCCGGCGTCTTCACCGAATCAAAAGCCACCGTTCCGACGACGAGAATGCCCAATCTATGCCTCGTGTTCCAGTGCGTCCACCCTGGCGCCGGGGACGCCCGCATCGGACGTGCGGATGATTTCACCCGTTGCCGCGTCGGTTGAAACGGCGACCCGGGGCGCGTCTCCCCAGAGTCGCTCGAGTCCGTAGAATGCGCGAACTTCCGCTCTGAACACGTGTACGACCACGTCCACGTAGTCGAGCAGTACCCACCGCCAGCTCTGTTTGCCCTCCGTATGCCAGGGCGTCGTTTCCCGCTCCTTGAGATCCGACGCCACCTGCTCAACGACCGCCTTGATCTGCGGTTCGGAACCCGCCGTCCCGATGACAAAGTAGTCCGTGATGGACGAGAGCCCCCTGAGGTCGATGATCATCACATCCACTGCATTCTTGGCCAGCATGGATAGCGTCGCCTGTTCCGCGATTTCCTGCGATGCCAACGCCACGATCAGTCGTTCTCCACGGAAAAGAGCAGCTCGTCGTAATCCTTGCCGATCACCACCGATACGTCCACCAGGCGGTCATCGTTCCGCTGGAGCAGGACGTATGGCGTACCCAGCGCGTTTCCGACCGCGCGGGCGGCCTCGGACGGCCCATCCGTTCCTCTGCGATCCAGCACGACCGTTTCCCGGTACTCGAAATGGTCGGCGTTGTCGATATTGACCACGTCGAATCCTCGTTCCCTGAGGAATCGCATGGCCTGTTGTCCGATTCCCCGTTCACCGCATCCGTTCAGGACCTCCACCTGGATATGGAAGGCGGAGGGGTCGACGACCGCCTCGACGGACCGTTCGGCGGACGTGGAAAATGCGGACGAGGTCGCCACCGAATAGACCAGGTAGGCATTCAGCCCGATCAGGAGGAAGATCACGCCTTCAAGCACCCGAACACGCCACCGGCCGCCTGGCCCGCGTCCTTCCGCAGCGGCGTCCTGCCGGTTCGCGGAGGGCTGGTTGACCTGTCTCGTCATGGCGGATCCCACGCGGAACGCGTCCTGAGGTACGGCCTGCAACGGGACCGTGCGACCATCGATATCTACTTGCCAGAGATAACCGGAGAGCTTACTAGGGGAATACACCAGGAAGGGAAACATAGGTAGGGTACCAACAGTGCTTCATCGACCAGTTCCTTTCACCATGCGATCCCCCTTTGTACCCCGGTCTCGACACAGTTCCGCCGTCAAATCGAACGCTGGTTCGACAGGCGGAATCCGATTCGCTTTCCAGACCACTATATATACAGAGTGGGAGGGTGCGGTGTCAACTGTTTTTTAGCTGTCGCGAGGCGGCGCGCCGTCCCGTTCCAGCAGCCAGGATTCGGCTGCCGACAGCTGCTCCGGGGTGTTAATCCCCATGGCTTCTTCCGGTGTGCCGGCCGGGGCGTCGGCGATGCGGAGGCCCTCCCGCCGGAGGATCTCGATGGTATCCGTCAGGTAGTACTCGCCCTGCCGGTTCTCCGGGGTCAGCCGGTCCAGGGACCGCAGCAGCAGGTCCGGTTCGAAACAATAGGTACTGGTGTTGATCTCCTTAAGCGCCCGCTGTTCCCCGGAGGCGTCCTTCTCTTCGACGATCCGGTCGATCCTGCCCGCGCCGTCGCGCAGGATGCGTCCCAGTCCCGTGGGGTCGTCGACGTGTGCGGTGAGTACCGAGGCCGCGGCGCCTTCCCGGCCGTGCGCGCCGATCAATGCTGCCAGGGTGGAAGGACGAATCAGGGGCGTGTCACCGGCGAGTACGAGGACGACACCGCTTTCTCCAGCCAGCAGCGGTCCGGCCTGGCGCACCGCGTGGCCGGTGCCCAACTGTTCCTCCTGCACGGCGAATTCCACGGGCGGTCCGGGCGGTCCGGGCGATTCGGGCGGTCCGGGCGATTCGGCCAGTTCCCGCCGCACCGCGCCGGCCTGGTGGCCGACGATGACGATGATCCGCCGCGGCCGGAGCGCACGCGCCGTGTCCAGTACGTAGTGAATCATCGGCCGGCCGTTTATCCGGTGCAGCACCTTCGCCAGGTCGGAGTGCATCCTGGTGCCTTTTCCCGCGGCCAGGATCAGCGCGATCAGATCGCTGTTGGCTTCTTCCATTGGGGCTCCGGTTACGGCTCGGTGAGATAGCGGACGAGATGGTCCACGGGTTGCAGGTCATCCAGCAGGTCGGCCACGGTCCGCCCGTAGACCGGATGGACCAGGTCCGGGTGGATTTCCGCAAGGGGAACGAGTACGAAGGCCCGTTGCGCCATGGCGGGATGGGGCAGGTCGAGACCCGGCCGTTCGAGTACCAGGTCGTCGTAGATCAACAGGTCGAGATCGATTTCGCGGGGCCCTTTTTCCCACGTGACGGAACGTCCCATATGCGCTTCGACGTTCTTGAGCGTTTCGAGCAGTTCCATGGGCGCCAGCGTGGTCTCCAGGAGGGCCGCGCCGTTGACGAAATCGGGCTGGCCGGCATGGCCTACCGGCCGTGTCTCGTACCATGACGAGCGCCGGACTATCCGGATCGCCTCATGTCCGGCCAGTTCGCGTAGCGCCTGCCGACACCTTGCGACGCGATCCCCCATGTTGCTGCCCAGTCCCAGCGCGACAGACGCCATTTCGCTCCTTGCGGTCGGCATGGTCCGCCTGGTCCGCCTGGTCCGCTTGGCCCGCCAGGTCCGCTCGGTCCGGTACGTCCGGGCCGGTATGTCATGTCCTGCATGTCACGGTACGTCACGTTCCCGTACGTCACGGTCCGGTTCGTCCCGCCTCCCTGCTTCGATGCACGGTGACTCCGGGGGATCCCGAATGGGGCAGGTCCGCGGCCACCCCGGGCTTCCACAGTCTGACCATGACCTGGTCCACAGGGGGATAGGCGGAAAGCAACTCGTCCGCCACCCGGCCGGCGACCGCCTCCAGCAGACGGCATGGTTTGCCGCCGAGGATGCGTCCTACACGCAGGCATACGTCCGCGTAGTCCACGGTATCGGACAGGCGGTCCGTCCGGGACGCCTGCGAAAGGTCCAGGCGCAGTGCGACGTGGGCTTCGAAGACCTGTCCCCGAGCCTGTTCTCGGGCTGTCACGCCATGATGGCCGAATGTGCGGATTCCCCGCACGTTGATCCAGTCTCCGGGCATGGGGCGTATCCGTTCAGGCCAGACTGACCGCGGGGAACGACCGTTTGCGCAACCGGAACCGCGACATCTGCCGGTCGATGCGGTCGAGCGCGGCCCGGATCTGCGACGCGTCGCCGTTGAAGGCCATCCGGACGTATCCTTCGCCGTATTCGCCCAGGTATGCGCCGGGCACGACGAACACGCCCGCCTTGCGCAACAGGATGCTGAATCGAACGGAAGAATAGCGGGGCGGCACGGGAAGCCAGACGTAAGGTCCGCCGCCTGGAGCGGGCAGGTGCCAGCCGAGGTCCCGCAGCCCCGTCACCATCAGGTCCCTTTGCGACCGGCACCGGGAAACCACGGCTTCCACGTGCCGGTCCAGACGGGGAAACTCCGCGGCCGCGGCCGCGAGAAGGCCGGGCAGCAACGGGTCATGCAGATGGGAGGTCAACTGGGACATGGCGGCCAGCGCGGAAGGATTGCCCACCGCCACGCCCAGGTCGCGGAACATGCCGCCGGGCAGCACGGAAAGGGAAAACAGCTCGATGCCCACGTTCATCGCGCCGGGCGTCTGCAGGAGGCTCGGGGCTTCGACCCCGTCGTACGTCAGAAAATGCTGCGTCGCGTCGTGACAGACGATGATGTTGTGCCTGCGCGCGAAATCTATGAGTTCCCGGAAGAACGAATGGTCCGCCACGACCCCGGTCGGGTCGTTCGGAAATCCGACGTACATCAGCTTTGCCTGCCCGGCAATCCGGGGTTCGATCTGTTTCAGGTTGGGGAGGAAATCGTTTCGTCCGTGCAGGGGATAGGACTGGATCTGCCCGTTCGCCAGCACGGCGCTGGTCCGGTACGCCGGGTGGGAGGGGTCGGGCGCCAGCACGGTTTCGCCCGGGTTGACCAGCGCCATGGCCACGCAGGCCGGGCCAACCGCCGAGCCCGCGAAGGGCAGGACGTGCGTGTCCGGATCGATCTCCACGTCGAACCGGTACGCGAACCAGTTGCTGAATGCCCTGCGGAACGCGTCGCCGGCATGCCGGGATGTCTCCGCCAGATCGCCCAGTCCACCTGGGCTGCCAGGGCTGCCTGGTCCGCCTGGTCCGCCAGGACCGCACGGTTCGCCTCGACCTCCGGTGGCCGAATCGGCGTCGAAGGTCTTCTCGATGGCATCCTGACGCGGGAAAGGATCGGCGATGCCCGTGGTCAGATCGATGGGCTCGATCCCCCTGGCGGCCAGTCTTCTTAAGTACCGGGAATGTTCAAGGGGCCGGTTCAGCGGGATCTGGTGAAGCCGTTCCGCACGTTCTATTACCACCGGGTTTCTCATGGTCGCTCCGTCGCCCAGGACCTGTCTTTCGCTTCCGCCGCCGGTATCGGGGAAATATAGAATCGGCAACCGGTCGTAGCAAGAGAAAACCCCCGATGTATGCCACCGGGGGTTTACCTGCAACCGGTCGGGGACCGGTCCCTTATTGAAGCGTCCCGCTTAGTACATGCCGCCGCCGTGGGGCATGGCCGGAGGCGGGGTGTCTTCGGGGAGTTCCGCCACCAGTGCTTCGGTGGTCAACAGCAGGCCGGCGATGCTCGCGGCGTGCTGCAGCGCTACGCGGGAAACCTTGGCGGGCTCGATCACGCCCGTTTCGGACATGTCGCCGTAGGCATCTGATTCGAAGTTGTAACCGTATCCGCCATCGCCTTCCCGGATTTTCTGCAGGATGATGGAACCTTCAAGGCCGGCGTTCTCCGCCAACTGCCTCACGGGCGCCTCGAGCGCCTTACGCACGATGCCGGCGCCGACGGTTTCGTCGCCCTCGGTGTCCAGTCCGTTGTCCAGTGCTGAAAGCGCACGGATGAACGTGACACCGCCGCCCGGCACGACCCCTTCCTCGATGGCCGCCTTGGCGTTGTTGAGGGCGTCTTCGACCCGGGCCTTCTTTTCCTTCATCTCGGCTTCCGTCGCGGCGCCCACGTTGATGACCGCCACGCCGCCCGCCAGCTTGGCCAGGCGTTCCTGCAGCTTCTCCCGGTCGTAATCGGAGGTGGTTTCCTCGATCTGGGCGCGGATCTGGTTGATGCGTCCCTGGATCGCGTCGGTGCCGCCGGCGCCTTCGACGATCGTCGTGTTGTCCTTGTCGAGGTTGACGCGCTTGGCCGTACCCAGGTCGCCCACGGTCACGTTCTCCAGCTTGAAACCGGCGTCCTCGGATATGACCGTACCGCCGGTCAGGATGGAGATGTCTTCAAGCATGGCCTTCCGGCGATCGCCGAACCCGGGCGCTTTCACCGCGGCGACCTTCAGGGTGCCTCGAAGCTTGTTGACCACCAGCAGGGCAAGTGCCTCGCCCTCGATGTCCTCGGCGATGATCAGCAGCGGGGACCCGCTCTGGGCGATCTTCTCGACGACGGGATAGATATCCTTGACGGCGCTGATCTTCTTGTCATGAATCAGGATCTTCGTGTCCTCGAGTACCGCTTCCATGGATTCGGAGTCGGTAACGAAGTAAGGCGACAGATAACCGCGGTCGAACTGCATGCCCTCCACGACATCGAGGGAGGTTTCCATGCTCTTGGCCTCTTCGACCGTGATGACGCCGTCCTTGCCCACTTTTTCCATCGCGTCCGCGATCAGGTCGCCTATGGTGCCGTCGCCATGGGCCGAAACCGTGGCGGTCTCCGAGATTTCCTTCCGCCCTTCCACGGCCTTCGACATTTCAGCGATCGAACCGACCACCGCGGATACGGCCTTGTCGATGCCCCGCTTCAGATCCATGGGATTGGCGCCGGACGTCACGTTCCGCAGGCCTTCCGCGTAGATGGCCTGTGCGAGGACGGTGGCCGTGGTCGTCCCGTCGCCGGCCACGTCGCTCGTCTTCGACGCGGCTTCCTTGATCATCTGCGCGCCCATGTTTTCGTAGTTGTCCTCGAGCTCGATTTCCTTCGCCACCGTGACGCCGTCCAGCGTGAAGGTGGGCGAACCGAATTTCTTGTCGAGCACGACGCATCGTCCCTTGGGACCCATGGTGACGCGGACCGCGTCAGCCAGGGCGTCTACCCCTCGTTTGAGGGCCTGCCGGGCATCTGCGTCAAATGAAAGTTGTTTTGCTGGCACTTCTGCTACCCCCTATGATTCGCCGGGTGGTACCGGGCGTTTCCGAGCAAGGCGAACAGGCTTGGCTGTACGCGCATTCGAGTCGTCTAAATACTTGTATATTCAACAAGTAGCGATACTGAAATTAGCACTCAAAGTTCCAGTCTGCTAATATATGAAGAGTCATTGGATGATGCAAGGGTTTTTTGTTTCGGCGCTCGCGCGTTTGTAGCGCTCGCAGGAAGGTGCGCGAGGGTGTGCACGGGGGATGGCGGAATGTGGTTACACCGACAGGGAATGATAGAACCGCTGGATCCGGCCGCCAGGACCGAGGCCGGCATCCGATCCTATGCTGCGGGTCAAGCGCTTCGCCGCAGCACGGCGATATAGATCAACGCGGTGGCGAACATGATCAGGCTGTAGGTCGCCGCCGGCATGGTAGCGAGCCCGCCGCCGAACAGCATAACCGCGACCGCGATCGCGAGCGTCCCGTTCTGGATGCCGCATTCGATCGCAATGGCGGTCCGCCGGGTCGGTCCGGAGGCGAACATCCGGGCGAGAAACCAGGCGAGTGTCATCATCAGCAAGTTGAGGACGAGTGTGACCAGTCCGGCCTGCGCGAAATAGGAGACGATGTTGGCGCGTTGATCGAAGATCGCGCCGGCGAGTACGAGCGTCAACAGCACCGCGGAGACCTTGCGGGCCGCTGGCTCGAACCGAATTGCGAAGCTTTCCACGAAGCGGCGAATGGCAAGACCGATCAGCACCGGAACGGCTACGATCAGGAAAACGCTGAGTGCGGCGCCGGCAACCGATATGTCCTGCTCCGCCGAATCGCCGATGAACTGCCCGTAGGCGAAGACCACGATGACCGGAATGGTGATCACGCTGGCCAGACTGATCACCGCGGTCAGCGAGATCGACAGCGCGACATCGCCTCGCGCAAAGGCGGTCAGGATGTTGGAGGTCGGCCCCCCCGGCGCGGCGGCGATGATCATCAGGCCCAATGCGAGTTCCGGCGCCATCGGCCAGACGCTGGCCAGGACGAAGGCAACCGCCGGCAGCAGGACGATCTGGGAGAGGGCACCCACCACGAAGTCGCGCGGCTGGCGCACCACCCGGGCGAAATCGTCGAAGGTGAGCCCGAGTCCAAGCCCGAACATGATGAAGGCGAGCGCCAGCGGCAGCCCGACGTCGACAAGTAATCCCATGACGATTGGTCTCCCTTTGGTTGACGACTATGGCCGTACGTGATTGCCGAGTCTGTGCAGTCTTATGGATCCGGAACGGATGACAAGGGGGTCGCCGTCCTGTCGGTCGAGCACCAGGCCTCCCTCGTCATCGATGCGGGATACGCGGCCGATGGCTCCGACGGGGCTGTCGGCCTCGATCGTCAACCCCCGCCAGGCGAGGCGGGCGTCGACTTCGGTGAGAAGAGACGCGGGCCCGGATGCCAGGTAGTGCCCGTAGGCGGACTCCAGGGAGGCCAGGATGTCAAGGAACAGTTCCTCGCGCCCCACGGGTCTGCCCGACTCGATGCGCAGCGAAGTGGCGGAAGTGGAAAGTTCGTCGGGAAACAGTTCACGGGTGTGGTTTACGTTGATCCCCATGCCGATCACGATGACCGGTGCGTCACCGGACACGACACGGGATTCCGCCAGGATGCCGGCGACTTTGCGTCCTCCCATGAGCAGGTCGTTCGGCCACTTGATTTCCACGGACACGCCGGCGGCTGCTTCCAGGACGGGGGCCACGGCCGCGGCCGCACACAACGTAAGCGGCGGAGTCCAGGCGGTGGGCAACCGGGACCGGAGCAGCACGGAAACCCAGATCCCGCATCCGGGGGGCGAGAACCACCCGTATCCGCGGCGGCCCCTGCCGGCCGACTGCTCATCGGCAAGGCAGACCGTCCCATGGGGCGCGGACTGTTCGGCCAGGTCCAGGATCACGTCATTGGTGGACCCTACCCGCTCGCGGTATTCCAGTACGCGGCCGAAGATCCGCGATGACAGGGTCGCGCGCATGCGGGCCGCGTCGTAACGGTCCTGGAATCCTGTCAACTCATCGTTCGGGATAGGGGGTCTCATCGTCGTTCCGTCCCGGTAGGCGGGGCGGTACCCGCCGGCGGGAGCCAGGGCCGGTAAGGGTTTCCGGCGCATCTGTCTCAGGTGGAGGCCATTACGTTCAGGCTGATATCGAGCGCCGGCGCGGAATGGGTCAGGGCGCCGACCGAAATCACGTCGACACCGGTTTCCGCGATCTCCTCGAGCCGTTCCAGCGTGATCGCTCCCGACGCTTCGACCACGATGGCCCCATCCGTCGCGGTCAACGCGCGGATCCGGCCGACCGCCGTCCGCATTTCCTCAGAGCTCATGTTGTCCAGCATGATCCAGTCCGCCCCGCTGCGCGCGGCCTCTTCGACCTGGTCCAGGCTGCCCGTCTCCACCTCGATGTCGTACCGCCTGCCCGAACGTGCCATGTTCGACCTGCACCTGCGGACCGCGGCGGCGATGCCTCCCGCGGCGGCGATGTGATTGTCCTTGATCAGCACCATGTCGAAGAGACCGTGGCGGTGATTGTCTCCGCCGCCGTGCAATACGGCCCTTTTCTCCAGTTCGCGGAGACCGGGCGTGGTCTTGCGGGTATCCACGATGCGCGTGCCGGTGTTTCGCACGGCATCGACGTATTGGCGGGTCATGGAGGCGATGCCGGAAAGGTGACGCAGGAAGTTGAGCGCCGTTCGTTCGGCGGTGAGTACAGACGGCGCGGCGCCCCGCACTTCGGCGATGGGCTGGCCGGGTTCCAAGCGGTCACCATCGGTCAGCAAGACCCGGAATTCCAGGCCGGGATCCACCTCCCGGAACGTGAGACTCGCCGGGAACAGGCCGGACAGTATACCGGGCTGCCGGGCCTCGAACCGGGCGCGGGCCTGAACGTCGGGCGCCAGCGTCCACGAGGTGGTGACATCGCCGTCTCCCACGTCTTCCCGCAAGGCGCGGGCCACGATTTCCTCTAGCGACACCGGGTCGAACTTCGTGTCCACGGAATCCTGCTTTCTAGGTTGAAATACGACCCTCGCCCGTGCGCAGGAACGCACCGGGTAAATGGTCGATGAGATCACCGGCCATCAGGCTGTGTGGCCCCATGGCTTCCGCGCCGAGATCGCCTGCAAGGCCGTGGAGATATACCCCCAGGCGGGCCGCGTCCCATGCGCCGAGACCCTGTCCGAGCAGGGCCGCGATGAGACCGGTCAGCACGTCGCCCGATCCGGCGGTGGCCATCCCCGGGTTCCCCGTGGGATTCACCGAGACCTGTCCGCCGGGGGAAGCCACCAGCGAGGCGGCGCCCTTGAGCACGAGCGTGACCTGCAGGGAGCCGGCGGCCTGCCTCGCGGCCGCAACCCGGTCCGCCTCGATGTCGTCGGCGGCCATGCCGGTCAGCCTGGAAAGCTCGAAAACGTGGGGCGTCATGATCACTTCCGGTGCCGCGCCGGACAGGCCGTCCGGGTGGCCTGCGAAGGCGTTCACGCCGTCGGCGTCGATGACGACCGGCCGCTCGCTGTTCGATACAACGCGTCGGACCAGTCCAGATGTTTCCTCGTGGCGCGTGAGACCCGGACCGATGGCCAGCACGTCGGCCCAGGAGAGCAGCGCCACGATGTCGGTCTCGGCCGCGAGAGAAAGCGATCCTTCGGAAGTTTCGGGCAGACCGCGAAGCATCACTTCCGTGTGCCTGGCCGTCAGGGCATCCATCAGGCCCGCGGGCGCACCGAGCATGACCATGCCCGCGCCGCCGCGAAGAGCCGCCCGGGAAGCCAGCGTGGCCGCTCCCGCCATGCCTGCCGAGCCGGCGACGATGGCGACCTTCCCACGACTTCCCTTGTGATCCCCGGGCCGGTGAGCCGGGATCAGGCCGGCCATCTCGTTTCGCTCGGGCATGAAGAGGTACAACCCCTCCGCCTCTACGGCAGGATCGGGAAAGCCGATGTCCGCGATTTCCAGGCCGCCGCACCAGGAACGGCCGGGGAAGGTGGCCAGGTCGACCTTCATCAGGCCGATCGCGAGGGTATGGTCGGCACGCACGCAGGTCCACTCCGCGCGGGGGCGGGACTGCGGAAATCCGCAACCAGGCGCCAGGCCCGACGGGGTGTCGACGGAGAGCACGGGGGAAGGACAAAGGTTGATCACCGCGATGGCGGCGCCGTATGGATCGCGCGGTGGTCCCTTCAACCCGGTGCCGAGGAGCGCGTCGATGATCAGCGCCGGGGGCCGGCCGGTCATTTCGAGTGGACCGTCGGGCCGGCAGTCTGGAACCAGGCCGGCTTCCTCGAGCCTTTCCAGGTGCTTGGCGACATCGACCGGCAGGTTCGGCCTGTCTGCGAGCACGTGGCAGGTCACCGAAGCGCCCCAAAGATGGAGATATCGGGCGGCCACGAATCCGTCCCCGCCGTTGTTCCCCTTCCCGCACACCACGGCGACTGTCTTGCCGGCCACGCCGTCCAGCAGTTGCTTCGCGGTTTCCGCCACCCGGCAGCCCGCCCTTTCCATGAGTTCATAGCCGGACAGGCCGTATTCATCGATGGTGCGTCGGTCAATCGACCGCATCTGGAGGGTGGTACAGAGCTTCATGGTCAACACTCGCAATCCGGACCGCGCTATGCGCTTTCCTCACCGGTCACGCCATCCGCGCCGGTCCGGTTTTCCTTGCCGGTCAGGCCGTCCGCACCGGTCACGCCATCCACGCCGGTCACTGCATGCACGGAATTGTCGTAAAGCAGCTTACGGGCTTGTTCCCTGGTCCGAATATCATGCATGGTCTGGATCGTTTCAAGCTTATCGAGAAGGCGACCGACCTCCGGACCCTCGTGCAGACCCAGGTCAGCCATAATGTCCGCGCCGCTCAACATCAGGCCCTTTGCCCGAAGGCTCCGGTGCCGGGTGTAAAGCCGCAGAAGTCGCCGTGCGGCCTTCGCGATTCTTCCGCTCGCCACGTTACCCTCGTTCGTTCCGTGCGCCAGGGCGAGGAGCGCCACGCCGGGGATATCGTCCTTCGACCCGCGCAGAATCCGGCAGAGCGCCTCGTCGTCCGGTTCCCGCGTAGCGGCACCTTCGAGCAGCCTCGACGCCCCCAACACCAAATGGTGAAGCGCCTGCCTTTCCCGTTTGCTCAGCCTCAACCGGTCGACCGCGCCTTCGACCCGTTCAAGGGCCGTGTCCGCGCCGCCCGCCGCGCCTTCGACCCGTTCAAGGGCCGTGTCCGCGCCGCCCGCCGCGCCTTCGACCCGTTCAAGGGCCGTGTCCGCGTCGCCCGCCGTTCTGCCGCCCGCCGCGCCATCGGTCCGGATGCCGCACAGCACGAGGCTGGCGAACCGGAGGATCCACAGACTGGTCCGGTCGCCCGCTGTTTTAGCCTCGTAACCGGTCAGATGGGGATAAAGTCCGTGATCCTCCATGAAAACGTCCCGTGCGATGAGCCGGTCCGTCCGTTCCAGCCGTTGAGACGCCGATACCGACGGCGATCCCATCCAATCGGGAAAGAGCGACCCGAACACGCCGGATCGAATCATGGCGGACACCCGGTCCGACGTGTAGCGCCGGCCCATGATCAAGGACAGTTCGTAAAGCAGGCGTTCTCCCGACACCTTCCGCAGGTCTTCGTCGCATGCCGCGATCCATGCCTCGGTACGGGGCGTGATGTCCAGGCCGAACTGTCCGGCAAGCCGGAACGCCCTCAGTACGCGCAGCGGGTCGTCGCGAAAGGACGCCTCGGATACCGCCTTGAGCCGCTTTGCCGCGAGGTCGGCCGCGCCGTTCAGGGGATCGATGACCGACGGCCGGCCGTTCAGTACGTCCGTCAGGCGGAAGGCCATGGCGTTGATGGTGAAATCCCGCTTGCCGAGATCCGCCTCCAGGGAATCGCCTTTGAAGGACGAGATATCTATCGTGAACCGGCGCCTCAACACGACGCGCCCGGTTCGATCCGTATCGTCGAGCGGCACGAAGGGACACCGCAGGCGGTCTGCCAGTTTCCGACCCAGCGCCAGTCCGTCCGCCGCGAGCGTGAGGTCCAGGTCTCGTACCGTCCGGCCCAGGATGGCATCCCGAACGGAACCGCCCACGAGATAGACTTCGTGATTCACCTCCCGGCACAGATCGGCCAGATCGGAGGCCAGTCGCCTATGGGCCTTCAACAGGGGCTGAACAGGATCGACAAGGGCTGACATCGGGTATTCGAAAGGCGTGGGGTCGTGGGTCGGAGGGGAAATCGGCCATTGCACGGGGAACCGGCGAAGAATGGGCCGGGACGCCCGGTAGCCATCGAGCCGGATTCCACCGAAAACTATGGGCCCGGATCATCCAAGTCAAGGGATTTGTCGGTTGACAGGCCGGCACTTTCCGGTCCATCTTTAGCACAGGACGCGTAGTTCGAAAGCGCGCCGTTGGACAGGGCTTCGGAGGGTGATGATCCCAGATGCAACTCTACCCCGCCATCGACATCAGACAGGGGCGATGCGTCCGCCTCGTCAAGGGCAGGCGCGACCAGGAAACGGTGTACGGTGACTCCCCGGCGGAGGTCGCGTTGAGATGGAAATCGCAGGGCGCAACTTACCTGCACGTCGTCGACCTGGACGGGGCGTTCACCGGCGAAACGGGTAACCGGACGAGTGTCGTCGGCATCCTGGAACAGGCCGATATGCCGGTACAGCTGGGCGGAGGCATCCGTACGCCCGAGACTGTAAAGGCCTGGCTGGCACTTGGGGTGCGCCGCGTCATTCTGGGCACGGCGGCCGTGGAGCGTCCCGACATGGTGCGGCAGGTGGTGGAGGAGTGGGGACCGGAACGCATCGTCGTCGGTATCGACGCCAGGGCGGGACGGGTTGCGGTTGACGGCTGGACATCCGGCGGGTCCTGTTCATCCCTCGAACTGGCGGAGGCCATGAAGGAAGCCGGAGTCTGCCGGATCGTCTACACGGACATCGACCGGGACGGTACGATGAACGGACTGAATACCGGTTCGACGGCGCGCCTGGCGCGTGAGAGCGGACTGCGGGTGATCGCGTCGGGGGGCGTGGCCACGCTGGACGACCTCGAACGGGCATCCGGAGCCGTCGCGGACGGCCTGGAAGGGGTGGTGATCGGGAAATCCCTGTACGAAGGAACGATCAATCTGTCGGAAGCCGTGCGCAAATACCAGTCAGCCCCTGGCGCTCAGGACCCTGGAGAGTAAACATGCCGGAAAACACCGTCGAAGTCCTGATGATCGAAGACAACCCCGTGCACGTGCAGCTGATTCGCCACTACATGGAATCCAGCCGACTAACGACCCGGCTGCACGTCGCCGGGACGCTCAGGGAAGGGCTGGACCTGATCGGGGAGGCGTCCTACGACGTGGTGCTGCTGGACCTTGTCCTGCCCGACAGCGCCGATCTCGACACGCTCTACAGCGTCCGGGCGGCCGCGCCGGACCTGCCGGTCATCATACTCACCGGTCTCGACGATGTTTCATTGGCCGCGACGGCCGTGGAGGCGGGCGCCCAGGACTACATCGTGAAGACCGAGGCCAACACGACGCTGCTGTCCCGGTCCATCCACTACGCCATGGAGCGCGTGCGCGCGCGCAGTGGCGAGTGGGATTCGGCCATGTTCAAGCTGGCCCAACAGCAGTTTCTCAAGGCGGCGCAGATCATGGGGCTGGACGAGAACATAAGGGAACGGCTGCTCTTTCCCCAGCGGACCCACATCGTGACGCTCCCCTTTCGGCGGGACGAATACCATCTCGTGGAAAACGTCTTCGGATACCGGGTGCAGCACCTGCTCACCATGGGGCCGACCAAGGGCGGCATCCGCTACCACGAGGACGTGAACCTGGGGGAGGTTTCCGCCCTGGCCATGTGGATGACCTGGAAATGCGCGCTGATCAACCTGCCCTTCGGCGGCGCCAAGGGCGGAGTCCGGATCGACCCGACCGACCTGTCCCGCCGCGAGCTGCAGCGCCTCACCCGTCGTTTCACGTCGGAAATCATCGACATCATCGGGCCGGACAAGGACATCCCCGCCCCCGACATGGGTACCGACGAGCAGGTAATGGCCTGGATCATGGACACCTACAGCCAGCAGGCGGGCTACACGGTGCCGGGTGTCGTCACCGGCAAGCCGGTCGTGCTGGGCGGGTCCCTGGGACGCCGCGAAGCCACCGGCCGCGGCCTGGTCTACCTGGTCGAGGCGGCCGCGCAGCACATGGGCATGTCCCTGGACGGCGCCACGGCGGTGGTCCAGGGCTTTGGCAACGTGGGCAGCAACACGGCGCGATTCCTGGATGCGGACCGAGTCAGGGTGGTCGCGGTAAGCGACGTCACTACCGGGATCTACAACGCCAATGGACTGTCGCTGGAGGACGTCTTCAAGTACTGCGAGAAAAACCGTTTCCTGTCGGGCTATCCCGAGGCCGACGAGGTGACGAACCAGGAATTGCTGGAACTGCCCTGCGACATCCTCGCTCCGGCCGCGTTGCAGAGCCAGATCACCGGCGACAACGCGGACCGCTTGAAGTGCAGGCTCCTGGCGGAAGGGGCCAACGGACCCACCACGCTCGATGCCGACGAGATCCTCGGGGAAAAGGACGTATTCATCCTGCCGGACGTCCTGGGTAACGCAGGTGGCGTGACCGTCTCGTACTTCGAATGGGTGCAGGACACGCAGAACTACACGTGGACGCTCGAGGAGATCAACACCAGGCTGCACAACATCCTCATCGACGCCTTCGAAAGGACCGTTCACCGGGCGTCCGAAGACCATATAGACATGCGTACCGCGGCACTGATCGAGGGGATCAGCCGGGTGACCCAGGCGAAACTGCTCCGGGGGATCTTCCCCTGACGACCACCGGCCCGGGTTGACCGAGAGGTAGGCCATGGCTTCAACGGAAACCGACGGGGCTTCGACGGAAATCAACGCGGCTTCGTCGGAAATCGACGCTGCGTGGGTACGGCTGCTTCAAAAAGCCGCCTACCTGTGCAGTGTAATCGTCATCGCCTGTTCGGTGCTCGTGCTCGCCGGCTGGCAGTTCGATCTCGCCGTCCTGCGGGGTCTGGTCAACCCCGGGCGGGTTCCCATGAATCCGCTCACGGCCGCCGCCTTTCTGCTGGCCGGCGGCACGTTGTGCGCCCTTTTGCCGAGGAACGCTTCGGCACACCGCAGGTGGACGGGATTCGCCGGCGCGGCACTGCTCATGGCGCTGGGAGCCGTCAAGCTTCTCGACTTCGACGTAGGCGGCCGGGGGATCGACCAGTGGCTCTTTGCAGCGTCCCTCAGCGGCAGCCGCATGGCCCCGCACACCGCCTTTACCTTCATGCTCGTGGGTCTGGCGCTCCTGTTGCTCGATCTGCGCGGGCCGAGACACTGGCTGTCCCACGTCTGCGTCATGAACGCCGGAATCATTGCCCTGCTGTCCCTGGCCGGTGCGATCTACAGCACCATGGTCCTGTACAGGGTTTCCGGCGTGATCCCCATCACCCTGAATACCGCGCTGGGTTTCGGCGTCCTGTGCGTCGGCATCTTCTGCGCGCGGCCCCGCCGCGAACCGGCGGCCACCCTGGTCAGCGCCACGGCCGGCGGCCTCACGGCCCGCCGACTGCTTCCGGCGGCATTTCTCATTCCCATCATCCTGGGCTGGCTTCAGTTCCAGGGAGAAAGGGCGGGATTCTACGGGGTGGAGTTCGGTCATTCGATCTTCGTGGTCTGCAACGTGATCGCCTTCAATATCCTGATCTGGTGGAACGCCCGCTCGATTGGACAGATCGACGCGGAACGGACGCGAATAGCCCACGAACTGCACCGGCAGAACGCCCTGCTGGAGCAGACGACCCACGACATGGTGCTCTTCCAGGGGGAACTCCAGGAAGCCAAGGAGTCGGCCGAGGAGGCCAGCCGGGCCAAAAGCGAATTCCTCGCCAACATGAGTCACGAAATCCGCACGCCGATCAACGGGATCACCGGCATGACCCAGCTCATGCTGCATACCGACCTCACCTCCCGGCAGCGGGAGTTCATGCGGCTCATCGATCAGTCCACGGAATCGCTCCAGGGCCTGTTGAACGATATCCTGGACTTCTCAAAAATCGAGGCGGGCCGCCTGGAACTCGAGTCGATCCCCTTCGAACTGCGGGAGCGCATCGCAAATACCGTCCAGGCCATGTCGATCCCGGCTACGGAAAAGGGCCTCGAGCTGGCGTACCAGGTAGCTCCCGACGTGCCCGACCAGCTGGTGGGCGACCCGGGCCGGTTGAGCCAGATCGTAATCAACCTGGTGGGAAACGCCATAAAGTTCACGGAGGCGGGAGACGTGGTCCTTTCCATGTCGCTGGCCTCGGAATCGGAGGAAGCCGTGACGCTGGCGTGCTCGGTGGCCGACACCGGCATCGGCATACCGGCGGACAAGCAGCAGCTGATCTTCGACGTCTTCAGCCAGGCGGACAGTTCCATGTCGCGGAAGTACGGCGGTACGGGCCTGGGACTGGCCATCTCCGCGCAGTTGACCGCCATGATGAACGGCCGCATCTGGGTCGAAAGCGTAGAAGGCCGGGGAAGCACCTTCCACTTTACCGTCGAAATGCAAAAACGGCCCGACGCGGTGGACAAGCCGGTCATGGACGCCGGACCGCTGGCCGGCCTGCGGGTACTCGTGGTCGACGACCATCCCACCAATCGGGGGTTTCTGGTCGACATGCTGACCGAATGGTCCATGGAGACTGCGGAAGCCGGTACGGGGGTGGAAGCCCTCGCCGCCCTTACCGGCGATGACGGCGAAGCCATCCGGCTGGTCCTGCTGGACGAGACCATGCCGGAAATGGAAGAATACGGGCTCATCCGGGAAATCAACCGGTGCACCGAAGGACGGAACCTCGAAGTCATCCTGCTGGTCTCCGCCGGACAGCGGGACGACACCGGGATCGGCGATTACTTCGGGATCGCCTGTACGGTCAGCAAGCCGGTCAAGCAGTCCGACCTGCTGAACGCCGTCATGGAAGCGGTGGTCGGCACTTGCACTCACGAGTTGGAGAAGGGTGCCGCCGGCTTGTCCGAAGGGGTGGTACCGCGGCGCATCCTCCTGGCCGAGGACGGCGTCGTAAACCAGCGCGTCGCGGTTCTCATGCTGGAGTCCAGGGGCCACGAAGTCACCGTGGCGAACAACGGCCGGGAAGCGGTCGAGCGCTACAGGACCGGTGCCTTCGACCTGATCCTGATGGACGTTCAGATGCCCGAAATGGATGGACTGGAGGCGACGCGAACCATTCGCGGCCTGGAAAAGGGCAGCGATCATATCCCCATCATCGCCATGACGGCCCATGCCATGAGCGGCGACCGGGAGCGGTGCCTGGAGGCCGGGATGGACGATTACCTGTCCAAGCCCATCCAGGCCCGGTTGCTGTACGCGGCGGTGGAAAGCGCGCATGCGTCTTCGATGGCGTCCGATTCAACGGCGGGCCGGGTGGGGACCGTTCCATCACCGGATTCCGTTCCATCACCGGACTCCGTTCCATCACCGGACTCCGCGCCGGTCGATTGGGAAAAGGCTGTGGCACAGGTTGGCGGGGACGAAGCCATCGTCGCTGAACTGGCCGGACTCTTCCTGGCCGAGTGCCCGGGGCTCGAGACCGGCATACGCGAGGCGGTCGATGCGGGGAACGCCGCCGACCTGAGGCGGCATGCCCATACGTTGAAGGGATCCGCAGGGGTTTTCAAAGCCGACGCCGCCGTGGACGCCGCCCAGCGCCTGGAAAAGATGGGCAGGGAAGGCAACCTGGACGGTGCGGAAGAGGTTATGGCGACACTCGCCCATGAACTGGATCGGTTGAAGCCGGCCCTTGCGGAACACATCTCCGAAGCGAAACCGAAGGCAGGCAGTGAAAAATGACCAGCATGCTCCAGGATCTCACCGCCAGACTCGTTTCGATTGACTCGACGAATCCCTCGCTATCACCGGACGCCGCGGGCGAGCAGGAGATCGCCGGCTTTGTCGCGGACTGGTGCCGGGACCGGTCTCTCGACGTGCGGATCGTGGATGCGGACGGGCGTCCCAGCGTGGTTGCCGTCGCGCGGGGTACGGGGGGCGGTCGCTCGCTCATCCTGAACGGTCATCTCGATACGGTCGGAGTGGCCGGCATGGACGATCCCTTCCGTCCGAGGGTCGAAGCGGGCAGGATGTATGGCCGCGGCGCCGGCGACATGAAGGCTTCCGTTGCCGCGATGATGGCTGCATTGGCCAGCGCACAATCCATGAATCTGAGGGGAGACGTGGTCATGACGGCCGTCGCCGATGAAGAGGCCTACAGCGTCGGCACCACGGCCGTCCTGGACAGCGGCGTGACGGCGGACGCAGCCATCGTGACCGAACCCACCGACGGGGAGGTCCTGGTCGCGCACAAGGGTTTCGTCTGGGCGGATGTCATCACGCAGGGTCGTGCCGCCCATGGCTCCAGGCCGGTCGATGGCATTGACGCCATCACGAAGATGGGGGCGTTCCTCCAGGGGCTCGGAAACCTTCAGGCCGAACTGGAAAACCAATCGGGCGATCCGCTGCTCGGTACCGGATCGGTGCATGCATCGGTCATCGCCGGCGGCCGTGAGATGTCAAGCTATCCCGCGACCTGCCGCCTGGGCGTGGAACGGCGCACGGTCCCGGGAGAGACGGCACGGAGCGTGATCAGTGAACTGGAAGATATCGCCGAACGATGCCGCCACGCCGATCCGGATTTCAGGGCCACGATCGATCTGATTTTCGAACGGCGGCCGTTTTCGATCGATGCCGGTCATGAGATCGTTGAGCTGGTCAGGGCGGTCGCCGAACGGAGATCCGGCCGCAGGCCCCGTGTTGCCGGGAGTGCCGGCTGGATGGACGCCGCGCTGCTGAGCGAGCGTTCGATCCCGACGGTGATCTACGGTCCGGCGGGAGGCGGCTTTCACGGAGATGACGAATGGGTGGACGTGGCATCGATCGAAACCTGCGCCGAGGTCCTCGCCGAGGTAGCTAAAGCATTCTGCGCATGACCCGGTGCGCTGCAGGACCTTGCCGGATTACGTTTTCTTGCCGTACCGCTCCAGGTACCTGTTTTCCGCTTCGATCGTCCCGATGAGCAGGATCTCGCACCCGGTGGACAGTTTCATCGACGGCGGAGGACTCACGATGCTCTCCTTCCCGGTAAAAACGGCCGCGATGTAACATCCCGTCTCCGGGTAGACCTGCGACTCGGCGATGGTATTGCCGGCCAGTTCGCGGGGTAGCCTGACCCGGAAGAAGTTCAGCCCTTCCGTGATCATGACGATGTCGTTCCGCTTGAGCAGGTTCAGGATGATGTTGGCGCCCATGGAAGCGTAGGACATGACGAAATCCGCCCCGGCCCGGTGAAGCGCTTCCACGTTCCTCTCCTGTTTCGCCCGCGTTATGATCTGGATATCCGGCCGCAACTTGCGGCAGTAGATCGTGAGGTAGATGTTCATGTCGTCTTCATGGGACGTGATGATGACGGTGGGCGCGTCCATGAGGCCGGCTTTCTTCATGGTCTCGATATCCGCCGCGTCGCCCAGTACATAGTGCTTTTCGTTCCGGATCCGGTCGGGCTGCTGCTCGATGATCCGGTAGTCCAGCCCTCTCTCCGCGAGCGTGCCTCCCGCGGACCGCCCCACCCGTCCGCCGCCAATGATGACAATGGGCGGATCGGAAACGTTGTAGATGGCGAAGAGCTCGTTGTAGGAAGTGATCTGGCTTTCCGTCCCCAGGAGCACCAGGATCATCCGTTCGGTCAGCGGCGTATCGGGCGCGATCACGTGGAACCTCCCACGCTCCCACACGCCGACGACCGTGACGCCGGTCAGTTCGCGAAGCCGCGTCTCGCGCAGGGTCTTGCCGATGAGCGGGGTATCCACGATGCTCGCGTCCGCGACCATCAGGTCTTCCACGTTTCCGAGGACGTGGGACATGGAATCCACGCTCGACGCCAGCCGGGCGAGGAGCTGCCCCATCTGCTGTCCCAGCTGGATCACGTGGGTGCAGCCCGCCAGCTCGAGGATATCTACGGAGTCGGGAGAATTCGCCGTCGCCAGGATGGGGATTTCCCGGTTGATATTCCGGATCGTGAAGGCGATGCTGGTATTCAGCGTGTCCTTTCCGGTGGCCACGACGAGCGCCGCCTGGTCCACGTTGGCGTGCCGGTAGGTCTCCGCGTTGTCCAGGTCGCCGTATACGACGTTAAGGCCCCGGTCGTGGAGGAGCAGTGCTTCGTCCAGGTCCGGTATGATGAATACGTAATCGTTCCCGTACTGTTTGAGCCGGGCTGCAAGCGAACTCGTCACCTCGTCGTGATGGGTGATGACCACGTGTTCCTGGAAGTTCGGTTCCAGCGTCCGGGGGGCGCGCGCAATGGAGTGGGCGCTGAGCCAGGGCCGGTAGATGAACTCGACAAAGGCCACGGGAAGCACGATGATCAGCGTCGTCAGGCCCGTCAGCAGCACGCACAGTGAGAAAACCCGGCCCAGGTCGCTGGTAAAGACGATGTCGCCGTATCCAAGCGTGGTCATGGTGACCAGCGTCCAGTAGAAACCGGTGAACCACGAATGTTCCCGTCCCTCCATTTCCTGGAGCTCGTGGAACAGCACCGTGTAGGCCAGGATCAACAGGAAGAGGAGGATGAAGAACCGGTAAAAGAACTTCAGGTTTCCCGATCCGATCGTGGTGCGCAACACGCCCAGGTACTGTTTCAGGAAGGTCTGCATGGCGAATCCGGGGTAGCCGGTCAAGGCTTGACGGCCGGCTGCGGTCTGATAGCCGGTTTCGGTCTGACGGCCGGTTTCGGTTCGGGGCACGACGCGGTGAATCCATCCCGCACCGTGCACTGCGCTGGCACCGTGCACTGCGCTGCGAAGTTACCAGTCTAAAACCATGGGGGCATACTGTCAAGCCCACACGGAAAGACCGCGGCCGAAATGTCGAATCCCTCCCGGCTCCGGTCGAACCGCGGTACCGTCTCCTGGTCCGGTAGAATCGCGGTCCCGTCCCCGTCCCCCGTGTTTTTCTCCTTGCTCCTCCGCGCGCCGATCCTGTAACGTGCCAGACGCACGCGGCGCTTCGATCGCAGGCGCTTCGGTCGCGGGCGCTTCGGTCGCGGGCGCTTCGGTCGCGGGCGTTTCGATCGCAGGCGCTTCGGTCGCAGATGCTTCGATCGCGGGCGGTCAGTTCTCGTCCCGGGCGTTCACGTCCCGTCCCGGGCGTTCACGTCCCGTCCCGGGCGACCAGAGGCCGGTACCCTTCTCACCACATCCAACGAACGGAATCACAGACCATGGACAACGTCATTTCCTACCTGGAAGGACAGCGGACCCAGGCCCTGGAGGGCTTGAAGGACTTCCTCCGCATTCCCAGCGTGAGTACCCATCCCCATCACCGCGAGGACCTGCGCCGGTGCGCCCGGTTCCTCGCCGACGAACTGGAGCGTATCGGCATGCAGAACGTGGCCGTGAACCCCACACCCGGCCATCCCATCGTGACGGCGGACTGGCTCGGTGCGCCCGGCAAGCCCACCGTCCTGTTATACGGCCACTACGACGTCCAGCCCGCGGAACCCTTTGAGTTGTGGGAGAGCGATCCCTTCGATCCCGAGATACGGGGCGACAACCTCTACGCCCGGGGATCGACGGACGACAAGGGGCAGGTCTGGCTGCACGTGAAGGCGTTGGAGGCCCACCTGCGGGAGAACGGCCGGCTGCCGGTGAATGTCCGCATGCTGATCGAGGGTGAGGAAGAGGTCTCGAGCGAGAACCTGGAAGCCTACCTGGAAAGCCACCGGGAAACACTGGCGGCGGACGTGGTGGTCATCTCCGATACGTCCATGTTCGACTACGAGCAGCCCTCGATCGGGTATGCCCTGCGGGGCATGGCCTACATGGAGGTCCGGCTCGAGGGACCCAACAAGGACCTGCATTCGGGTGTCTACGGCGGCGCCGTTCCCAACCCCCTGAACGTGCTGTCGGAGTTGCTGGGCACGATGGTGGACGGCGACGGAAGGGTCACCGTGCCCGGTTTCTACGACGACGTCCTGCCCCTGGACGATGAAGAGCGTGCGTCCCTTGCCGCGCTGCCCTTTGACGAGGAAGGCTTCGCCGGGAGACTGGGCCTGGCGGAGACCACGGGCGAGAAAGGCTACTCGGTCGTGGAACGCCTGTGGGCGCGGCCCACCCTCGATGTAAACGGGATGCTGGGGGGATTCACGGGCGAAGGATCGAAGACCGTGATCCCGTCGAAGGCCATGGCCAAGGTGAGCATGCGCCTCGTGCCGAACCAGGACCCCGACAGGATTGCCCGGTCGTTCGAAGACTACGTCAGAAGCCTGGCACCGTCCTCGGTCAAGGTGGAAGTCATCCATCACGGCACAGGCAAGCCGGTCCTTACGGCACGGGACCATCCCGCGGTGACAGCCGCCCACGAGGCCATTACGCGGGGTTTCGGCAAGGAGCCCGTCTACATCCGGGAGGGCGGCAGCATCCCGGTGGTGGCCATGTTCGAGGAGATCCTCGGCCTGCCCACGGTCCTGATGGCCTTCGGCCTGCCCGACTGCGACGCCCACGCGCCCAACGAGAAGTTCCACCTTCCCAATTTCTACCGGGGTATCGACAGTGCGGCCTGGTTCTACGAGGAATACGGCCGGACGCATTGACAGGGACGCTGGCGGGCGCGCTCAGGGAATCACATTTGAAATCGTTGGTTTCGCGGTAGAGGTTACGCGGACTGACAGGTCGTTACGCGGACTGATCGACCGTTACGCGGACCGACTGGCAGCCGCACGTTTCTCCATGGCATCCACCGAGGTCGCCACGGCGGCGTCGCCCGTGACGTTCACCGCGGTGCGGCACATGTCGAGGATTCGGTCGACGCCGAGGATCAGCGCGATGCCTGCGGCCGGAACGCCGATGGTCTCGAGGATGATGATCAGCATGATGATGCCCGCTCCGGGCACGGCGGCGGTGCCGATGGAGGCGAGGACGGCCGTGAGGACGATCTGCAACTGGGCGGTCATGTCGAGCCCGAGGCCGAGGGCCTGGGCGATGAACACGGCGGCCACGGCCTGATAGAGCGCGGTGCCGTCCATGTTGATCGTAGCGCCCAGAGGCAGGACGAAGGACGAAACCTCTTTCGAGACGCCGAGATTCCGTTGGCTCACATCCATGGTGACGGGGAGCGTAGCCCCGCTGGAACTGGAGGAGAAGGCCAGAAGCTGGGCCGGGGCGATACCCCGGAAAAACCGCCCGATCTTCATGTTGGAGAAGATCGTGAGCATGACCGGGTAGGTAATGATGCCGTGGATCAGCAGTCCCAGGAGAACCACCAGGCAGTAAAACCCCAGGGCGCCTAGAAGTTCACCGACGGCGGACAGGTCGTCCTGGGCTACCTGGTTGATGGTCTTGGCGATCAGGGCGAAGACGCCGATCGGCGCGACGACCATGATCATGTTCACGATCTGGATGATGACCGACGTGAGACCGGAGAAGAAATCCACCAGGGGTTTGCTCTTGTCGGATGGGATCAGTACCAGGGCGATGCCGAAGAGAAGTGAGAAGAAGACGACCTGGAGCATGCGCCCGTTGTTGCTCAGCGCGCCGAAGATGTTATCGGGAGTCATGTCCACGAATACCTGCAGCGGCCCCCGCTCCCTGGCCGTTTCGGCCCGTTCCATGTCGGATTCCGCGTCGGTCTGGTAGGCCGCCTGCAGCTGTTCCTGCAACCCCTGGGGCACCCCCGTCCCGGGTTCGAGCAGGTTGACCATGACGAGCCCGATGGTCACGGAGACGGTCGTCGTGAGGATGTAGATGGCGATCGTCCTTCCCCCGATGCGCGACAGTTTCCTTACGTCCGACAGGGAGGCGACGCCCATGATGAGCGAGCCCAGCACGAGGGGAACGGCGATGACCTTGAGCAGGTTGAGGAAGATGTCGCCGAAGGGCGTGATCCAGTCCTCGGTGAACCGGCTCCAGCCCATGGCCGCGGAGAGGATCCCATAGAACAGTCCGAGAATCAACCCGATAATGATCTTCCAGTGCAGGGGAAGGCGCCACAGGTTCATATAGTATGATCGCTCTGAAGACTCGGTTTGATCCGCAGTCTCGGTTTAGACGGTAACGTCGTGAAAAAGTCCCTGGACGGTCCGGACCAGCTTTTCCTCGTCGGGGATGGTCTCCGGTTCCAGCCCGGGGCTGAAGGGAACGGGGACGTCCATGGCCCCCACGCGCTTCACGGGGGCGTCCAGGTAGTCGAAGGCCTCGTCGGCGATCCGGGAGGCGAGTTCACCCGTGACTCCGTAGCTCTGGTAGGCCTCGTCAACCACCACGGCGCGGCTGGTCTTCTCGACGGAACGAATGATCGTGTCCATATCGAGGGGTGAAAGCGTCCTGGGATCCACTACCTCCGCGCTGATGCCCTCCTTGTCCAGCATGTCCGCGGCCTTGAGCGCGGTATGCACCATGCTCGAGGTGGCGACGAGGGTCACGTCCGACCCTTCCCGCTTGATGTCGGCCACGCCGAAGGGGATGGTGTAGTCGTCGTCATCGGGTACCGGCCCCTTCAGGGCGTACATCATCTTGTCTTCGTAGATGACGGTGGGGTTGTCGTCGCGGATGGAGGTCTTGAGCAGGCCCTTCAGGTCGGCCGGCGTGGAGGGGATGGCCACCTTGACGCCGGGTATGTGGGACAGCCAGGCCTGCAGGCTCTGGGAGTGCTGGGCCGCCGAGGAACGGCCCGCGCCGATCGTGGTCCGGATCGTCAGCGGCACCATGGCCTGTCCACCGGTCATGTAACACATCTTGGCCGCCTGGTTGACGATCTGGTCCATGGCGATAGTGATGAAATCGCCGAACATGATTTCGACGATGGGCCGCATGCCCGTCAGGGCGGCGCCCACGCCGGCGCCCATGATGCCCGCTTCCGAAATGGGCGTGTCCCGCACGCGGTCTTCGCCGAACTCGTCGAGCAGCCCCACGGTGACCTTGAAGACCCCGCCCGCGGCGGCCACGTCCTCTCCCATGAAGAAGACGGTTTCGTCCCGCCGCATTTCCTCGGCGATGGCCTCGCGGACCGCTTCGCCATAGGTAATCACTCGCTCAGGCGTAGACATGGTCGGTCACCTCGTCGGCCGTCGGATAGGGGGATTCGTTGGCGAAGGTCACGGCGTCTTCGACCCGCTTCGTAATGTCCGCGTCGATGGATTCCAGTTCCGCCTCGTCGACCATGCCCGCCTTCAGCATGCGCCGGGCGAAGCGGGGAATGGGATCTTTCGCGAGCCAGGTGTCCGTCTCCTCCTGGGTCCGGTAGGTCTTTTCCGGGTCGCCGTCGCCCACGTGGTGCCCGCGGTACCGGTAGGTCTTGTTCTCGATCAGGCACGGACCCTCGCCGGCCCGGGCCCGCTTCACCATCTCCACCGCGGTCTCGTGCACCGCAACGGCGTCGTTGCCGTCCACCACCATGGCCGGCATGTTGAACCCCGCGGCCCGTTCGGCCACGTGTTCCCTGACGGCCGTAACGTCGCTGGCGGCCGTGTATTCTCCATAATGGTTGTTTTCGCAGACGAACAGGACGGGCAGCGACCAGATGGAAGCCAGGTTGGCGGATTCCAGGAAAGCGCCCTGGTTGATGGCGCCGTCGCCGAAGAAGCACACGGCCACCTGCCCGCTGCCACGCATCTTGCCGCTCAGGGCCGCGCCGGTCGCCATGCCCATGCCGCCTCCGACGATGCCGTTGGCGCCCAGGATGCCCAGGCTCATGTCGGCGATGTGCATGGTGCCGCCCTTGCCGCGGTTGTAGCCGTCGACCTTGCCCATCATTTCCGCCATCATGCGATCGACTTTGCCGCCCTTGGCGATCAGGTGGCCGTGGCCCCGGTGGGTGCTGGTAAGGTAGTCGTCGTCGTTCAACGCCGAGCAGATGCCCACGGCCGAGGCTTCCTGGCCGATATACAGGTGCGCCAGGCCGCGCATCAGGCCCTGGGTGTAGATCTCCAGCACCGCCTCCTCGAAACGCCGTATGGTCAGCATTTTGTCGTAGATTTCCCGGCACAGTGGCTCGGGCAGCGGCAGCGTTCCTTCGTCGCTGGAGGTCGTGATCAACTCCAGGGATTCCGACATGTTTCGAGCTCTCCTTGGCCGTAGCGGCGAGATTGGAGATTCGGTACGGACGTAACAGAATAAACGGTTCGGACGAATTGTGACATAATACGGGAGGGCCGGCGGCCAGGCAAGAGGAAAATACCCCCGCCGAGGCGCCGTTGATCCCACCCGGTTTCGGCGGTTTCCACGCCTGCGCTCACCGGGTTTGTTCCGGCGCGAATCCACGATTGAGCCGGTGGACCAGCGGCGGGGCGAAGAGGATCATCAGGACCGTCTCGGGAACGACGACGCTGGCATTGTAGAGCAGGGCGTAGAGCCACGGCGCCGTCCATTCCTGGAGCAAGGGGGAGAGGGTGATCCCCGTGTAATCCCGGATCAGTTCGTAGACCTGCCGGTTCAGTCCAGGGGGCGTGAAGGCCGCGAAGTAGACCGCGCCGGATACCACGTGGCTCGCAAGGCGGAGTACGCCGGCCGCAAGGATGCCCACCCGGGGCCAGGAAGGGAAGAAGCCGATGATCCCGATGAGCGCGTAAGGGAGCAGGTAATCCAGAAAGACCTGTATGGGATGGAAGATGACCGGGTCAAGGATCAGCGTGACCAGGCCCGCGGCGAGCCCCCCGGCCATGCCCGCCCGGGGTCCGTAGGTGATCGCCAGGTAGACCAGCGGGAGGATCTTGAGGGAAAGCGAGCCGCCCCACGGCAGCCGGTACAGACGGATGAAGCCGAGGAGGACCGCGAGGGCCACGGCCACGGCCATGGCCGTCAGTCGGCGCGTCCCGGCGGTGCTATTCTCCGTCTTTGGATTCGCTTTCTTCGGGCTCGTGCTCGCCATGTCCGTTCATTTCGGCCACGCGCTTCAGTTTTTCCTGCTCGTCCAGTTTCTGCATCGTCACGAGGAGCGCCGTGTCGAGTTTCCGGATCCGTTCCGTGGTGGAAGTCAGTTCCAGCAGGGATTGCCGGTCCTTCAGGACCATGTCGATCGTCGACGCGATGATGAAGGAGAAGTGCACCGGGTCGAATATGCCGCGGATGGCGCCCACGCCCCTGGTCTGCAGGCGGATCATTTTCTGGTAGGCGTTCAGGACCTTCTTCAGGAGGTCGGAGGGGATGTCCTCGTTCTCGTCGTCGAAGTACTCCACGACGGCTTCCAGGTAGGACTCGCGGTTCAGCACGTCGAGGACCCGGAATCGCCTGCGGCCCTCGGTGAGGATATCCATGGAACCGTTCTCGAACTGTCTTAGTATCTGCGTGATCCGGGCCGTGCAGCCCACCTGGCACAACTGGGTTTCATGAAGAAGGAGTATACCGAATTCCGTTTTCTCTTCAATGCACTTGTGCACCATTTCCTTGTAGCGCGGTTCAAAAATGTGCAGGTGCAGGGGCATGCCCGGAAAGAGCACGGTATTGAGCGGGAAGAGCGGTATCTCAGGAGTGTTCATAGCCTTACTGGAGGTTCGGAATTCGAGAAAATGACGTAGCCCACTGTTGAAGTGGATGGCGAACGCGGCACGGTGGGCGGCGAATCCGGAAATCGCCGCGCGCGTATATCGCGCGTATATCGCGATAATAAGTGTGATCGGGACATGCGGATCTTAACCGGTCGGTGTCGAAAATGTCAACGGAATTCGGCGGTCCCCGCGGGTGCCAAAAGGGAGCACTTCCCGCTTGACGACCCCCTTGCCGCGGCTATATTACGGTGTTGCTCGCGGGTGTAACTGAAATAGTCTGGCGCAATTAAGTCTTGCCGGGCGGACACAATGAACGGAATCGCAAATAAGTCGAAGGAAGTTAAAAACGGGGGGCGGCCCCTGCGCAAGCCTTCCTTCACCAATATCTCCGGATCTCCCGTTGAAGGGTTGTATACGGCCGGCCGGCCGGCCGATGCCGGTTATCTGCAAGACGAAGGATACCCTGGGCAGTACCCCTACACGCGCGGGATCCACGCTTCCCTGTACCGCGGCAGACCCTGGACCATCCGGCAGTTCTCCGGCTTCGGTTCCGCGGCCGATTCCAACGCCCGTTTCAAGTTTCTCCTGGAACAGGGCCAGGACGGCCTGTCGGTGGCCTTCGACGTACCCACGCTGATGGGTCTGGATTCGGATCACCCTTCCTCCGAAGGCGAAGTGGGCGTCTGCGGGGTCGCCGTCGACTCGCTGGAGGACATGGAGACTCTGTTCAGCGGCATCCCGCTGGACCGGATCAGCACGTCCATGACCATCAACGCCCCGGCCGCCGTACTGCTGGCCATGTACCTGGCCCTGGCAGAGAATAGAGGCATATCCTGGACCGGGTTGCGGGGCACGCTGCAGAACGACATCCTGAAGGAATACATCGCGCAGAAGGAGTGGATCTGCCCGCCGGCTTCCGCGATAGGGTTCGTATCCGATACGGTGGTTTTCTGCACGGAGCGCGTACCCCAGTGGAACCCTGTCAGCATCAGCGGGTACCACATCCGGGAGGCGGGCGCGACGGCCGCCCAGGAACTGGCCTTCACCCTGGCGGACGGATTTGCCTACGTCGACGCCTGCATGGCCTCCGGTCTCGAAGTCGACCGCTTCGCGTCCCGGCTGTCCTTCTTTTTTAACGCCCACATCGATTTCTTCGAAGAGATCGCCAAGTTCCGCGCCGCCCGAAGGATCTGGGCGCGCCACATGCGGCGGCGGTACGGCGCCCGGTCCGAGCGATCCTGGATGCTGCGATTCCACACCCAGACCGCCGGGTGCAGCCTGACCGCCCAGCAGCCGGAGAACAACATCGTGCGCACGGCCGTGGAGGCGCTGTCCGCGGTGCTGGGCGGCACCCAGTCGCTGCATACCAACGCACTGGACGAAGCCTACGCGCTGCCCTCGGAAAAGGCGGCCCGCATCGCCGTGCGGACCCAGCAGATCATCGCCCATGAAACCGGCGTGACCGACACGGTCGATCCCCTGGGAGGATCGTACTACGTCGAGTCCCTGACGAACCGGCTCGAAGAGGAGGCCGAGGCGTATTTCAAGAAAATCGACGGCTACGGCGGCATGGTCGGTGCGATCGAAGCGGGCTTTCCCCAGCGCGAGATCATGGCCGCGGCCAACCGGTACCAGTCGGAGATCGAAAACCGGGAACGGATCATCACCGGCGTGAACGATTTTGTTGCTCCCGAGGACCGCGACCTGGAGACGCTTCGCATCGACCCCCGCATCGAAAGGGAACAGCGAAGCCGTCTCGATGCGGTGCGGCGGCGTAGAGACGGACCGGCGGTCCGGCACGCCCTCGATGACCTGGGTACCGCGTTGCGGATCGGGGAGAATGTCATGCCGCCCGTGCTGGCCGCGGTGAAGGCCTACGCCACGCTGGGGGAGATCGTGGGCGTGATGCAGGAAGTGCACGGTTTGTACGAGGAACCCGTGGTTTATTAACGAATCTCAAAGGAAACCGGTTCACATGCCGCGTAACAAGAAGGGGCTGTCCACACGCTCCGTACATGGCGGGGAACACCGCGACAAACCTTTTTCGTCGGTGACCAATCCCATCGTCCAGACCTCCACCTACGTCTTCCAGAATACCCGGGAGTTGATCGACTACACGACGGGAGAGGTCGACCGGGAGGAATACGGTCGCTACGGCAACCCCACCAAGTCGGTGGCCGAGCGCAAGATCGCCGAGCTGGAAGGCGGTGAGGACGCCGCCCTGTTCTCCTCGGGGATGAGCGCTTTCACGTCCGTGCTGCTCGCCATGCTCTCCTCGGGCTCCCACGTGATCGTCATGGACGAGTGCTACCGGCGCAGCCGCCAGTTCTGCCGGCAGATCCTCCCGCGGTACAACATCGACGTAACCTTCGTCAAGACGGGCGATTACGATGAACTGGCCTCGTCGATCACCGGGAAGACCCGGCTCATCGTATCCGAATCCCCCACGAACCCGTACCTGAACGTGATCGACCTGGAGAAAGTCGCGGAGATCGCCACCCGGCACCGGGTAAAGGTGCTGATCGATGGCACGTTTGCCACGCCCTACAACCAGAAGCCGCTGGATTTCGGGATCGACCTGGTCCTCCACAGCGCCACGAAGTATCTGGGCGGTCACAACGACCTGCTGTCAGGCGCCGTCGTGGGCAGCGCGCCGCTCATCGCCGCCGTCCGCGAGTTCCGCGACGTCACGGGGGGCATCGTCGATCCGCACGGCGCGTACCTGCTGATCCGCGGCCTGAAGACCTTCGCCCTGCGCATGGAACAGCACAACGCGAACGGCCTGGCCGTCGCCCGTTTCCTGGAAGGCCACCCGCGCATCCGGAAGACCTACTATCCCGGCCTGGAAAGCCATGCGGGCCATGAAACCGCGCGCAGGCAGATGAGCGGTTTCGGCGGCGTGGTGAGCTTCGAGGTCGACGGAGACATGGATACGACTATCCGCTTCATCGACGCGGTGCGCATTCCCTACATCGCGCCGAGTCTGGGTGGCGTGGAGAGCCTGATCGAGCAGCCCGCCATCATGTCCTTCTATGAAATGGACCGGTCCGAACGCCTCGAGATCGGCATAAAGGACGAACTCGTCCGGTTTTCCGTGGGAATCGAAAACGCCGACGATCTGATCGCCGACCTGGACCAGGCCCTGGGACAGATCTAGGCGGAGCATGGGTGGCAGGTTCGCGGGGATTGGAAACCTGCGACTATCCGTTACCATTCCTCAGATTCCGTCCAACATACGAACCATTTTTCACTGTATCTTTAGTACGATTGCGACCGCTGATCGGATTCGATTTGGTTATTACTTTGGTTGTTACTTTGACAGAAATGTTTATATTTAGAGAATAGTCGATTATTTAATGAGCTGTTTGAACTCACATTTCCATTAAGATGATGATGCAGAAAAAGCCCAAAACAGGCCCGGAAGGGAAACTGATCGAAAGGTTCGTTCATGCGGTTGAGCATCTGAATCGCTTGATGTTCAGCGGTCGTATCGCGGAACTCAAACGCCTGGACCTGAACGCGCACCAGATCAACACCCTGTTCCTGCTGGGATACTTCGGTCCGTTGAAGATGAGCGCTATCGCGGGCGAACTGGGCACTTCGATCGCCCACACGACGATCATCGTGAAGAACCTGGTTCAAAAGGAGTATGTTAAGCGAGGCTCGAATCCGGATGACCGCAGGCTGATTATCTGTGAACTGACCGATCGCGGCAGGGAAGCGACGGAAGTGTTCTTGCGTCATGCGCGCCAGCGTGCGATGCGGGTCGCGGAGAAGTGGGATGAGGTGAGTCTGGAGTCCGTGGTGGATTCGTTGGAATTGTTGTGGCAGACCGAAGACGAGGTATTGAAATCAGCCATGGCAAATTCAAAGCGGCAAACTCCGGGGCCAGGACTCGAACCTGGATAGCCAGAACCAAAATCTGGTGTCCTGCCAATTGAACGACCCCGGAATACTCACGGTCCTGTCGGCGTTGCGGACCGGAAGACTTCTACCCGCGACGCGATTTCGCATGCCCCCGTCTGCGCGTTTCTTTCAGCCCGGTACCTGAGAACGATGTCGGCGGCGACTTCCACCGAGTTGCGGTCGACACCTGAACAGGTAGGCGATTCCACCGACAGGATGTGCGTCCCGGGCTTGACGGACCGGAACTCTGTGTACGCGCCTACCGGCAGGTCCCGCGTGTCCCCCGCCAGGTCGACACGTATGGCTTCGGTACTCTCCAGCGTGTTGTAAACGGTCAGCACGAAGGTGTCGTCACCCCCGCAGGCCGCATGCACAAATGCCGCGACGAACAGGGCCGCAACGCATCCGGCTCGCTTTCGTGTTGTCCCTGAGCCGTTGAATCCATCCATATCAATAACCCGAAACCATTGCCCCGAATACCGCGGTACCCACGGCCCGGCTCAATCTACCCGGCCGTACGCTCCGTGTCAATCGGAAGTTGACCCGTGCCCCGGGGCCGTAATCTGCTTGACAGGCGGTCCAATCGATATTAAAATGCTGACACTCACACGATCCCTCCTCCAGATCAGGAAACACTGGGCGGTGTTTTCATGCTGAAAGCACGGCATTTCACAGTCATACACCTGCTTGCCTGCGCGTTGATCCCCGGCCTTACCCTGCTCTCATTGCCCGACGCGGTCCACGGCCAGCGTTCGGTGCGTCCTGAGCTCCTGGATCGCCAGGACCGTTTGGATCCCCAGGAACGTCCGGTTCCGGAAGGCGGTGCGGTCACCATCGGCAAGGTGGCCGTCGGCGACCTCACCTTCCACCCCCTGTTCAACAGTCTCGGCGTGGAGCGTGAGATTGCCTCGCTGATCTATGGCGAAGGCCTGCTTCGCGTGGATGAATCGGGTACGCCGTCGGACGGGCTGGCCTATCTGCCCTTCAAGCTGTCAAACGGCCGCGACTGGGTGTTCCGGCTGAAAGAGGATATAGCATTTCACGACGGGGAGCCGATGACGGCCGCCGACGTGATCTTCACGTACACGCGGTACAAGGCCGCCCGTGTGTACGATCCCGTCTTCCACCGCTATTTTCAGAACATCGAACAGATATCCGCCCTCGATCCGCAGACCGTCCGGATCATCATGAAGTCGCCGATCGAGGCTTTTCCCAACCGGCTCGCGACCCTGCCCATACTGCCCAGGCACCAGATGGGCCCCGGCCTCTTCGCCGACACCGGCGCGCACCTGGAAACGACCCGGCCCATTGGACTGGGTCCGTACCGGGTCGCGTCATGGCCCGTCCACGATACGGTGACGCTCGAGGCCAATGAAACCTGGCACCAGGGCCGCGCGAACCTGGACCGGGTGGTCTACCGGTTCTACCCCACCTCGGAATCCCTGCAGGCGGCTTTCATCATGCGGGAAGTGGATCTCATCGAAGTGGAACGCGACGGCACGCTGAAGGACCTGAAACGGGCGCGCTCCGATGCGAAGATCCAGGCGATCGTACCCGGAAGCCGCGCCTTCTCGGCGATATTCTACAATCACCGGCATCCGCTGCTTGCAGATTCGGCCATCCGACGCGTGCTGACCTACGCCACCGACCGCCAGCGCATCCTGGAAGAGGTGCTCGTGCGCGGCGCCGGGGTGCTGGCCCAGGGTCCCTTACACCCGGATTTCGAGTTCAAGGGCGGCGACATGGGATACGATTACCGTCCGCGCGAGGCCCTTGAGTTGCTGCGCCTCCAGGGCTGGGGGGACGGCAACGGCGACGGGTTCCTGGACCGGGAGGGACAGCCCCTCCGGTTCGAGCTGCTGTTTCCCAGGGGGCAGACCTCGGCCGAGAAGACCGTGCGGGTCGTCAAGTTGAACCTGAACCATATCGGCATCCAGGTCGTTCCCGTGCCCGTTACACAGAAAGAACTGGTCCAACGGCTTGGTATCGGCAGCTACGACGCGGCGCTTTTCGTGCAGGATTTCGAGCCCACCGCGGACGATCTCTACGCCGTCTTCCACTCGGAAAGCATCGGCCTTGGGAACATGCTCGGTTACCGGAACCGCCAGGTCGACCGCAACATAAACTTCCTGTTCGGACTGCCCGACCAGTATCGGGCCGGACCGGTCTATCAGCAGCTCGAAATGCTCTTGATCCAGGACCAGCCCTGCATGTTCCTCTACTTCGTGGATACCCGGTACATCGCGTACGATCCTACCTTGAAAAACCTGGGCCGCCCAGGTGAAGCGCTCCGGTCGCCCGCGGCCTGGATTCGGGCCGAAACCGCTCCTTGACGGCGCGCAAATCCATGTTTTCCAGAAACTTACGAGAAGGTCTGTGGCCACGGCTGCTCGTGTCCCATATCGCGCTGGCTACCATTCCGGTGCTGATCGTCGGACTGCTTCTGCTCGCGACGGCCCGCCGTTCGATCGAGGACACGGTGGCGGACGGCAACCTCGAGGTCGCACACCGGGCGAGCAACGAGATCCGACTGTATATCGAACAGGCGCAGCGCGTGATCGATCTCGCCGCGGACAACATGGACATGATCGACGCGACGGACGCGGTGTACCAGCAGCTGATCGACAACCTGGTCATCCGGCAGGACTTCCTCAGCGAACTGTCCGTGCTAGACCTGTCGGGCAGCGAAAGGATGACCACGCGGCTCGAGGGGCCGTTGCGGTCACGCCCGGACCTGGCGCTTCCACCGGAGGACGGCACCACGGTCTCCCCGGTGTTCATCGCGGACGACGGCCTGCCCGCGGTGACGATCACCGTACCCGTGCGGCGTCTCGACGAGCACACGGGATACCTCGCTGCGCGGGTGAGCCTGAAGGACATGTGGGACCTGGTGGACAACATACAACTGGGGGAGGGACAACGGGAAGGGTTCGGGAATGCCTACGTCGCGACCGGAACCGGCCGCCTGATTGCCCATCCGGAACGGGAAAGGGTGTACCGCCAGGACGATCTGACCGGCTCTCCCGTCGGCACGGCACTGGGTGAGAAGCAAAGCGGCACACTGATCTACACCGGGGCGTCGGGGGAGATGGTCGCCGCCTTCGCGACCGTCGCGCCGATCGGGTGGAAGGTCGTCATCGAACAACCGGCGGACCGGGCCTTTGCCAGATCCCGGGACATGATCCTTGGCATCAGCGTACTCATGGTGATCAGCGCGGCGGTCGCTTCGCTGATCGGAATCCTCGTCGTCCGGAAAATCGTCCGACCGATCTACGAACTGGTGCGTGGCGCGCAGTTGTTCGCCCGGGGCAGGCTGACCCATACCATCGAAACGCCGGGCCATGGCGAACTGACGACCCTGGCCCGGGAGTTCAACCAGATGGCCCGCGAGCTGCTGGAAAAGGAACGCCGCCTGAAACAGGCCGAGCGGCTGGCGACGCTGAGCAAGTTCGCCACCATACTCTCCCACGAGATCCGGAATCCGCTCAATTCCATGATCATCAACTTAAGGATCCTCAAGCGGGACATGGAGAAGCAGAACGGCGACCTGGGTAACCGGGGCGGGCACTATGAGAAGGTAATTTCGGAAATCTGGCGTATCGACAGTCTCGTCGAGAACTTCCTGAATTACGCCAGGCCTCCCGAACTGGTGCCTTACCCACACGACATCAACGAGGTGCTCGACGAAGTCGTCGCGACCCACCAGGGCACGGCACAGGAACGGGGTGTCCGCATCGACACCCGGTACCGGGACGGCGCAATGCCGGTATCGGTCGATGTCAACCAGATCAAGCAGGTGTTTTTGAATATCATGCTGAACGCTTTCGATGCCATGGAGGCCGGAGGCACGCTGACGATCTCCACGGAGCGGGCGACGCCCCTCAGCCGCAGCGACCTGACCCTGGAAGGTTCAGGGGACAGCCCCCGGATCAATGTTAAATTCGAAGATACGGGAAGGGGTATTGATCCCGGCCGGCTGGATCGTATATTCGAGGTGTACTACACGTCCAAGTCGACCGGCACGGGCCTGGGCCTGGCCATCGCCCAGCAGATCGTGGAGAAACACGGGGGCGCGATCTCGGTCGAAAGCAATCCCGGCCAGGGGACGGCCTTCACGCTGACCCTGCCGGCGCTGGAAGCGGACGTGGGCAAAACTTCCGCGGGGCAGGCATCCGGTACCGCGGGGTCGGAATAGTCCGGAGCAGTTCGACGCAATCCAGCCCGTTCAGGCACGGACCGGCTGTCGGAACAAGTGGAAACAGAGGTCATTCATGGAACGCATCCTGATCGCGGAAGACGACCGGAACACCCGTGAGGGACTGGTCGAACTGCTGTCGGGCGAGGGGTACGACGTCACGGGCGTGGCGGACGGGGAGCAGGCCTATGAGACGGCACGGAACGACCGATTCGACGTCCTGCTCACGGATATGAAAATGCCCCGGGTCAACGGCCTGAACCTGATCAAGCGCATGACCGGCACTTCGCCGGAAACGAGTATCATCATGATGACGGCCTTCGCCACCGTGGAGACGGCCGTCAAGGCCATGCGCGACGGCGCTTTTACCTACCTGACCAAGCCGGTGAAGTTCGAGGAACTGCTCGCCACCATAGAAGGCGCGCTGCAGGAGAAGAAGAACCGGCGGCGCATGGATGCATCACCCAAACCGTCTTCCATCCCCGACCCGGATATCATCGGCGAAAGCGCCCAGATCAAGGACATCTTCGACCGGGTGGAGAAGGTCGCCCGGGCCAATACGACGGTCCTGCTGCTCGGTGAGAGCGGTACGGGCAAGAGCCTGATCGCCCGGGCAATCCACGCCAGGAGTTACCGGAGGGAACATCCGTTCGTGGATGTAAGTTGCGCTTCCATTCCCGAAAGCCTCCTGGAAAGCGAACTCTTCGGGACCGAAAAGGGGGCGTACACCGGCGCGCTGAGCACGACGCGCAAGGGGTATTTCGAGCGGGCGGGCGGCGGGACGATCTTCCTGGACGAAATCGGCGAGATAAGCGGGGCCGTCCAGGTCAAGCTGCTGCGCGTACTGCAGGAACGCCGGTTCGAACGCCTCGGCGGCACGGAACCGCTGCATATCGACGTCCGGGTGATCGCGGCCACCAACCGCAACCTGGAGGACGCGGTCGCCGAGGGGCGCTACCGGCAGGACCTCTACTACCGGTTGAACGTCATACCCATCGTCGTGCCTCCTCTTCGCGAACACCGGGACGACATTCCGCCGCTCATCGACTACTTCATCCGGAAGTACACGCGGGAGAACGGGCTCGGCGAGAAGTACATCTCCGAGGAAGCTTTGGATTTCTGTATAAAGTACGACTGGCCCGGGAACATCCGGGAAGTGGAGAACGCCATCGAGAGCGCCGTCGTGTTGAGCGACGGGGAACGCATCCTGCCAGAACATTTACCCGGCTTTCCCCATTCGTCCGCGACCCTGCCGGCCGCGGTCTCCGTCCAGGGGTCGCTCAAGGACTCCAGGGGACAGGCCGAAAAACACCTCATCCAACAGGCGTTGCTGGAATCCGGCGGAAACCGGACGCGCGCGGCGGAGGCCCTCGGCGTCACGGTCAGGACCATCCAGTACAAGATCAAGAAATACGGCCTGCAGTGACGGGTTCTGGGGAGGTGCTGTTCCCGTCGCCGGGTGCGCGCCGTCATATGGTACCGTATGGAATCGAAAAACCGCCCCGTCTCCGTCGTGATTCCCACCTACAACCGGGAAGACAGGCTGCCGTCGGCGATCCGGTCCGTCATGGAACAGACGGCGCCGCCGGCCGAGATCATCGTGGTCGACGACGGATCGACGGACGGCACTCCCGCCCTCGTCCGCGCTATGCCGGAAGTGCGGTACCTTCGCCAGGAAAACCAGGGCGTGAGCGCGGCCAGGAATCTCGGCATCCACGCGGCGCAACACGACTGGATCGCCTTGCTCGATTCCGACGACGAATGGCTGCCCCGCAAGGTGGAAAGACAGTGGGACGCGCTGGAACGGGAGCCGCAATCCAGGTTCTGCCATACCGATGAGATCTGGATCCGCAAGGGCAGGCGGGTCAATCCTATGAAGAAACACGCCAAGCACGGCGGGCATATCTTCCAGCAATGTCTGCCCCTGTGTGTCATTTCTCCTTCTTCCGCGCTGATACATCGTGACCTTTTCGAACGCTTCGGCCTGTTCGACCCGGAACTTCCGGTCTGCGAAGACTACGATCTGTGGCTGCGCATCTGCGCGCGGGAACCGGTGCTTTACGTGGACGAACCCCTGCTGTTGAAGTTCGGCGGCCACGAGGACCAGTTGTCGCGCGCGTACTGGGGCATGGACCGTTTCCGCATCCGCGCGCTGGAGAAGCTGATTCAGAGCGGCGCGCTGGAAGGCGAGGCCCTGACTGCCGCCCTGGATACCCTGTACCGGAAAATCGACGTATACGCCGCCGGCGCGGAGAAGCGGCGCCGGTTCGAGGAAGCCGATCGCTACCGGGACATGAAACGGCGATTCGCGGCCAGCTACGCCGGGTCTGCGGGCGGCTGAGCCTATGCAAATCCTTTCACATCGTTCCGAAGGGGATTTCCGGTTCGGTCCCGCGTCCCGCGCAGAATCCCCGCTTTCCGAGCGGTTTGTTCCCGGAATTCCACGTTTTTGAACGATTCCGGCAGAAATTGAATGCGGTAAACGCCTGTCGGCACGCTATTTGCAACCTGTTGTTGACGGATGATTGTATCGAACTCGAGAAGAACCGGAGGCCTATGAAGCGCATTGCTTTGCTGATCATTCTTTTGTGCGGACTCGCCCCGGGTTCCGCCCTGGCCGTCACTTCCGGCAAGGTCACGGGGTTTGTACGGGACGCGGCAACCGGTGATCCGCTCGCCGGCGTCACGATTCGCGTCGAGGGCACCGATTCACGGGCCATTTCCGGCTTGAACGGGGAGTATTTCATCCTCAATGTCCCCGTAGGCGCATACCGGCTCGAAGTGCAGATGATTGGCTACCTGCCCGTCCGCACCCAGGTGCTGACCATAAACAGCGACCGCACCACGCGGATCGATTTCGAGCTGGAAACGACGATGTTTGACCTGGCCGATCCCGTTACCATCACCGCGCGGAGGACGTCCGCCCGGTCGGACCTGACTGCTTCGAGCGAATTGATCGTCCCGCGGGAAATCGAGTCCTTGCCCGTAACGGACCTGTCGGACCTGATCTTTCTCCAGAACGGGGTGGTCCGCGATGCCGAGGGCGGCCTGCACGTACGGGGCGGCCGGGCGAACGAGATCTCCTACTATGTGGACGGCGCCACCCTGGAGGATCCCCTGCTGGGCGGCATGGGCACGCATATCCCCCTGGATTCTGTCGAGGAACTGGTGGTCAACCGGGGCGGATTCAACGCGCAGTACGGGGAGGCCATGTCGGGTGTCGTCAATATCGTAACCCGCGAGGGAAGCGGCCCCCTGTCGGGCACCTTCAGGGTCGCGACGACGCTGCAGTCCCAGTACGACCTGGAGTCGGGAAGTTACGACGAAACCACGGCGGGACGGGGAGGGCGACTGGAGGGGACACTCAGTGGCGCGCTGCCCTGGTTCGGGAACCGTGGCGGCTATTTCTTTTCAGGCCAGGTCCTGAGCGACGGGCACCATATCCCCCACAACAGCCGTTCGCTGGCCACGGTGGCGGGAAACCTGGTGTTCAAGCCCTATCCCCTCATGAAGCTGAAGATCAGCGGTCACTACTTCCGCCAGCGCCATTTCCAGTATGACCACCGCAATCAGAACGGGCTTTCCTACGATTTCAATCCGGACGGACTTCCGGAAAGACAGGCCGGCAGCCAGGCGCTCAACCTGTCGGTCAGCCAGAACATCAATCCGCGGCTCTTCTATACCGCTCGGTTTTACAGGTATGCCACCAACAGTATCCTGTTTCCCACCATGCTGGCGGACAGGTATTGGTCGGAGTGGCCGGGCTATTCGGTGGACGATCATGGTCAATACAACGGATCGATCTACGAGTCCACCCAGTTGCCGTCCGATCGATACGAGGGACTGCCGTTCACGGAAGGCAACGACTTCTTCCCGCTGTACCGGGACGCCCGGGCAACCTATTACGGTGTAAGGGCTGACCTGAGCGGGCAGGCTACCTACTGGAACCAGGTCCGGGCGGGCGTCGAAGCGCAGTGGTACCGGCTGGACTGGAACGAGCGGTCGTTCCTGCAGGCCGTACCGCAGGGGCAGCGATACATCGTCAATCCCGTGGAAGGCGCCCTGTACTTTCAGAACAGGGTGGAGTTGAGCCGGTTGATCGTGGACGCCGGGCTCCGGATGGATTACCTGGACACGAGCCAGCGGTTTTTCGTCGATCTACCGTCGGGCCAGGCCGCGCAACGGGACAACTCGACCAAGTTGCGGCTTAGTCCGCGTCTGGGCGTTTCCCATTCCTTCACGCCGCGGAGCCTGCTCCGGTTCAACTACGGCTACTTCTACCAGCCGCCGGAGTTCCGGCATGCCTATACGAACCTGCGGCGCGACTTCAGCGGCGAATCCCCGCGCCTGGGGAATCCCGACCTGGCCCCCCAGAAGACCGTGGCCTACGAATTCGGCCTCGAGCATATGTTGTCCGGGGACGTCCGCGTCGGGTTCACGGCATCCTACAAGACCATTTCTAACCTGACGTCGACGGCGCAGGTCCAGTATCCCGGCGGAATGTACTACATCTTCAACAACGCGGACTTCGGTTCCGTGCGCAGCGTGGAGCTGATCGTGAAACGTGCCGTGACTCGTATGGTTTCCGGGTCCTTCAACTACACCTACTCCATCGCCCGGGGAAGCGCGTCCACGCCCCAGGAGCACGCGGAGCAGGCCAAGCCGGCCGGCTCCGCAGATCCTGAGGAAAGAGGCTATTTCCCGCTCGCCTTCGATCAGCGGCACACGTTGAAAGCCGTGGTAAACGTGCTCGCGCCCGAAACCGTGCAGCAGCGCATATTGGGCGTACCGCTGCGGGGATGGGGGATGTCCCTGGTCGGTTACTTCGGAAGCGGCCTGCCCTACACGCCGACCAACGCCCTGCGCGAACGGACGGAAATCGAGCGGAACCAGGCGCGCCTGCCGGCCTTCGCCAACCTCGACCTTCGTCTCAGGAAGCGCTTCAGGGCCGGGCGGTTCGCCTACACGTTGTTTTCGGAAGTCCGGAACGTGTTCGATCGCCGGAATGTCGTCAGCGTGTACGCCAACACGGGGCGTCCGGGAGACGACGGATATACCCTGGAGTCGTTTACGGGCCGGTCGGAGGAGTTCATCCGGCTGCGGCGCCTGTTGAGCCTCGATCCGCAGCAATACGCCCCGCCACGGGAGATCCGGATCGGTTTCGAAATCGGTTTCTGAAGTCTCTGCCTCAGAGCGGTTTCGCCCTAGAGCGGTTTCGCCCTAGAGCGGTTTCGCCCGTTGTACCAGTTGCAGCGGCGCGCCTTCCGGATCGCGGAAGAAGAGCAGTATGTTGGCTCCGGCCCGGACCGGCGGACCTTCCAGCTTAACCCCCTTCGATTCCAGCACGGCGATCGCTTCGTCCATGTCATCCACGTTGAAGGCGATATGCACGTGGGCGGTCCGGATGTCGGCGAGTTGCGTGTCATCTCCTTCGGGCATGGAAATGATCTCGATGAAACAGGTGCCGGCGGGATCGCGGACGAAGTAGAAATTCGCGTCGCTTCCCGGGTTGTTGAACTTGAGCGCGATTTCGAAGCCCAGCACGTCGCAGTACCACTTCGCCGCGGCGTCCGTGTCCCTATAGGCCACGGCTACATGCTCCAGTGAACGTATCTTTACCAAGGAAATGCTCCTTCCGGTTCAGGAGTGATCTGTAACCTGCCGCAATCTCAACGTACCCGACCACGGGTCGATTGCGACGGGCGTCAACACGAGTTCTACACCCGGTGAAGGCCTGCCCTCCACCTTGACCGCCATCCTCGTTCCGTAATCCGGAAACTCGACCAGGATGTTCCGTTCCCGCGTCTCGAGGACGATCGCCCTGATGTGGACGTCTTTCTGTTGCTCGAGGTGCTTGAGCAGCCAGTACCATTCCCGCCTGGCCTGGATCTTGTTCAGTATCCTGCTGCGCTCGAGGGCGGACAGTTCATCCATCATTTCATCGGCGTCGTAGGCCGGGGGCCCTTCCGTCAGGGCCGTCCGCAACTGCCGCTGAAGGACCAGGTCGGCATAACGCCGGATCGGCGACGTGATCTGGCAGTAGGTGTCTACCCCCAGCGTGGCGTGCGGACGGGACTTCAGGCTGAGCTCGAGCGGCTTCATTCTTCTCAGTACCAGGAAGCGCCAGACCGCGTCGTGCTCCGCCTGCTCCAGGTCGCCCAGGTCGGTCTCGGCCTGGGTACGGTAGATCGCGGGTATGTCGCGTCCGGCCAGGTACGCCGCGGCGGTCCGGTTGGCGAGGATCATCAGTTCCGACACGATGTGTTCGGACCGGGTGGAAGTGTCCCGAAGCACGATCCGGATACGCTTATCGCCGTCCACTTTGATCGAGACTACGCTGCGTTCGAGGTCGACCGCGCCCTGGTCGATGCGACGCTGGTAAAAGACGTCCACCGCCTGGTTCAGGATCTGCAGCACTTCGGCGTAGGGTTGCTCGATCGTCCCCAGCAACCGGTTGGCTTCGTCGTAGGACAACCTCGCCCGGTTGACGATCAGGGAAGGCATGATCCTGGAATCCAGCAGTTCGAAGTCGGATGACAGCGTGAAAAAGAAACTGATGGCACAGCGCCGTTCGCCCTCGAGCAACGCACAGTGGTCCTGGGAGAGACTGGCGGGCAGCATGGGTATGTGCCGATCCGGCAGGTAGAGGGACGACATCCGCTCCCGCGCCGCGAGGTCCAGGACCGAATCCCGGGGCACGAGGTCAGCCACGTCGGTGATATGCACGCCGATCCGGTAGCCGTCCTCGGTCCGTTCCGCGGAAAGAGCGTCGTCTATGTCCTGCGTGGATGCGTCGTCTATCGACAGGATCGGCAATCCGGTCAGGTCTTCGCGGCCAGATTCGGAGGACCGGCAGGCCGCGGCATAACCGAGCACCTCGTCGGTAAACTCGGTCGGTATCTCGTAACGCAGCAGATCGAGGTTCTCGTCTTCGTCCCAGTACCCCTTGCGTACCATGACATCGAAAACGGACCGCTGTGGATCGCCGCCCGCCAGGGTGGGCAGTTCCTTCAGCAGGATCCGCACCTGGTCGATCGCGGCGCATTCTTCGCCCTGAATGACGAACTCCCGGAGATGGGACAGCCAGCGCTTCTGGCGGTTCGTCAGGGGTTGAAGGTCTATTTGGTTCTCGTCCGCGAGCCAGCGGTCGAAACCCTCCCGCTCGGCGTCTACGGCGCGTTGACGGGCCTCCTTGTCCAGAATGCTTCTGACCTGGTCGGACGTGCGGGACGTGAAGCCGTTGTCCCGTGCGAAGAAGTACAGGCACTGACGGCTCAGGTGCAGCTGCATGGCCGCCCGTTGTTCGGGTGAGCCGGGTTCGCCCCAGTACAGTTCACCGATGTCTTCAGAGGTGAATACGGTGGGATCGTCCTTGAGGATCTCCCAGACCTCTTCAAGGTCGAAGGAGAGGGCCTGGTCCTCGATTTTCCTCCGGACGGCCAGCATTTCCGGAAGGTCGCGGACCCGGATATCGGTATAGCGCACGATGGGATCGGTGGAGATGTCCATGACCCGGTTGGCGGAGATCGCAACCTTGAGTTTCTTCCGGGAAACCGCCTGCAGCATGCCGATCTGTATGTCCCCGTGATGACGGAAGATGATCAGGTCGCCGATATGCACGGAGCGCTCTTTTCTATCGGATTCAAGCCGTTTGAACACGCGTGTTTTCATGCATTTATCCTGTGCCCGGACCGGGTCGAAGTCAAGCGAATTCACGGCGGGCGGGTAACCGGTTGACTTCATCCCGCCGATGGGATATCATGCGGGAGACCGAGTTGCAACGGCTCGGGGCGCAGGCGATTCGAATGGTACGGGACGTTCATAAATGGACGCGGACTTTGATTTAGGACCAGGTTGATTCGAAAGGGACGAGGATGATATTCGAACAGATCGAGAACGGGGGCGACCGGAACTTCGGTTACCTGGTGGCCGACGAGAAAACCCGGAAGGCGGCGGCGGTCGACCCTTCCTACCGGCCCGAACATTACATACGCCGCGCGGGTGAGCTGGACGTGGAACTGGCCTGCATCATCTGCACCCATTCCCATCATGACCACGTAAACGGCAACGACCACCTGATCGAGGAACTGGGCCTCGACGTGGTAATGTACCGGGACGCGGAGTATTTCTACGATATCGAAGTCAAGGATGGGGAGATCTTCCGGCTGGGTGAACTCGAGCTCGCCGTGATCCACACACCCGGCCACTGCGAGGACGGCATGTGTCTCCTGGCGGAAGACAAGCTGATTACCGGGGATACGCTCTTCGTGGGCAAGGTGGGCGGCACAGCCACCGAAGAGGAAGCGCGGAAGGAATACGACAGCCTGCGGCGCCTGATGGAACTGGATGACGGAATCGGGGTCTACCCCGGCCATGACTTCGGTGTAAAGCCTTCTTCGACCATCGGTTACGAGCGAAACAACAATCCCTTTATCCTGCAGCCCACCTTCGCGGATTTCCTGCATCTCAAGGAAAACTGGCTCGCCTACAAGGAGCGGCACAACATCCCGTAAATCGCCGCGAGGTCCAGGTCATCGTTCGATCTGGGTCGCCCCTCGATCGGGATCACCCCACGATCCGGATTACTGCGTCCGTTCTCCCTTCAGTAGCCGGATTACCCCGTCCGTTCCAGCTCGGATGCGACCTTCCCCACGGCGCCCGCCACGTCGTCGATATCCCCGTCGGTGTACTGTTCGTTGAAGGAGAGCATCACGAGTTGTCCGAGCAGTTCGCGGGTTCTCGGGCACAATTTTTCCGCATGCTCGAAGGTGCGGTCCGTGTACGGGCTGAAGAAGGGGAAACGGGAGTCGCCGTAGGTCCGGTGGTCCGCGAGCGCTGCCGAACACTGGAAAATCGGATCGCCGATGTACCCGGCGCTCGCCCCGATCCCCTCGGCGTTCAGCGCCCTGGCGAAAGTTTCATTCGAATACCCGGTGACCCGCATCGGGTACGACCAGTAACTGTGCGTTGCACCGGGCGTAACCGGCGCCGGCACGATGCCTTCGAGGTGCTGGATCCCCTCGGACAGCCGGTCGCCAAGGCGGTTCCTCGATGCGACGACCGAACCCACTTTTTCCAACTGGGCCAGTCCCACCGCGGAATGGAGTTCGGTGATCCGGCAGTTCATGCCCAGCGGTCCGTACATGCGCGATCCCGCTCGATCCCGGTCGTAGTGCTTGTCCGCGAAGCTGCGCATGCATCGGCCCAGGCCGTCGTCGTCCGTGATGGTCATGCCGCCGTCTCCGGTGGTCATGTGCTTCGACTGCTGGAAACTGAAGCATCCTATGTCCCCGAAGGTGCCCAGCAGCCGTCCCCGGTAACGCGTGAGGTGCGCCTGGCAGCAGTCCTCGATGAGCGGAATCCCCTTGCGGCTTGAAATCTCCGCCAGTGCTTCTATCCGGCAGGCGTTGCCGAAGAGGTGAATGGCGATGATCGCCCGTGTCCGCGGCGTGATGAGCCGTTCGACGTCCGCCGTGTCCACGGTAAGCGTCTCCGGATCCGTGTCCGCGAAGACCGGCACGGCGTTCTGGTACAGGATGGGGATGATCGTGCCCAGGTCGGTGATCGCGCTCGTGATGATCTCGTCCCCGGGTTCCGGGTTTACCGCGCCGATGGCGACATGCAGGGCCGCGGTCCCCGAAGTGGATCCGATGGCGTGTCTCGCACCGTAGGCTTCGGCAAAACGGCTTTCGAACAGCGGGGTGAGTTCGCCACCCCACCGAAAGAGGTTCTGGGAACGCAGTGCCTTCGTGACGAGCCGTATTTCCTCGTCTCCGAATGGCGTCCTGGCAGGAAAGGGGCGGGATTCCGTATCCCGGTAGGGCGACCCGCCGTGGAGGGCTAACATGGGCTACAGGTCCACCCGGTACCGGCACTTCCACTTCGTGTCCCACCGGTAGAGCGGATCGGTCGGGGGAATCGGGACGGTCTCCACCAGCGTGGAACCGATGATCTCGCAGGTCCTTCTGGACGCCGCATTCTCCGGATTGCAGGTGATCCAGAGCGGGTTGATCCCGTGTGCCCGGGCGAGCGGCAGGATGAGCAGGCAACTGCGGGCGGCCAACCGGCGGCCTCGATAGGGCGGGTCCACGGAGTATCCGATATGGCCGGCGTACTTTTCGATGTGCTCCGTGTTGCCTATGCGCAAGGACAGCCTACCCATCATGGTGGCCGGGTGGTCCGGGCGATTCTTACGGTCGAGGTTGTCCAGAGGGTCCTGACGGTCCGGTCCGTCCGGTTCGTCCGCCCGTACCATGTCGAAGATGTACTCGGGAACGATACCGCGTCGCGCGTCGCCCTGCAGCGTCCCGTGGAGCCGTAACCGTAGATCTCCATCCACGAGCACGCCCGGATCGTGAAATTGAAACGGGACGTCATCGACCTTGAATCGGTTCCTGAGGGTGGCAAAAAACAGACTGAAGTTTTTCATCGAGAACGGTGGACATCCCCCGCGACTTCACGTGGAAGGCTGATGGTCCACGCCCCTTATTGCCCGTCAGTATCGATAATGATCGGGCTTGTAGGGGCCTTCGATGGGGACGCCGATGTAATCCGCCTGGTTCCGGGACAGCCGGGTCAGCTTCACGCCCAGTTTCTGCAGGTGCAGCCTGGCCACCTCCTCGTCCAGGTGTTTCGGCAAGGTCGTCACGCCGGTTTCGTGTTCGTGGAGCCGCAGGTCGATCTGTGCGATCACCTGGTTGGTGAAGGAACTGGACATGACGAAGGAAGGATGGCCCGTGGCGCATCCCAGGTTAACCAGTCTCCCCTCCGCGAGCAGAAAAACGGCGTGGCCGTCCGGGAATACATACTTGTCCACCTGGGGCTTGATGGGCTGTTTAACGATGCCCGGAAACTCGTTCAGCGCGTCCACCTGGATTTCGTTGTCGAAGTGCCCGATGTTGCAGACGATGGCCTGGTCCTGCATGCGCTCCATGTGCTCGACACGGATGATGTCCCGGTTGCCCGTCGTCGTAACGAAGATCTGGCCCTGGCCCAGCACGTCCTCGATGGTCGTCACCTCGTAACCTTCCATGGCGGCCTGAAGCGCGCAGATGGGATCGATCTCCGTGATCACCACGCGTGCGCCGAATCCCCGCATAGACTGGGCGCATCCCTTGCCCACGTCGCCGTATCCGCAGACGACGACCGTCTTTCCGGCGACCATGACGTCCAGGGCGCGCTTGAGACCGTCCGCCAGCGATTCACGGCAGCCGTAGAGATTGTCGAACTTGGACTTGGTCACCGAGTCGTTGACGTTGATGGCCGGGAACAGGAGCTTGCCGTCCTCCATCATCTGGTACAGCCTGTGGACGCCCGTGGTCGTCTCTTCGGAGACGCCGCGTATGTTCGCACTCATGTCGTGCCAGAATCGCGGGTTCCGGTCCAGTTGCCGCCGGAGTATTTCGTTGATGATCTGCAGTTCCCGGTTGTCCGTGGGTTCGTCCAGGATGGAGGGGTCGTCCTCGGCCTCCACTCCGCGGTGAATGAGGAGCGTGGCATCGCCGCCGTCGTCCACGATCTGCGTGGGTCCGGTCTCGCCGTCGAAAGTCAGCGCCTGCAGCGTGCAGGCCCAGTATTCCTCCAGGCTTTCCCCCTTCCACGCGAATACGGGAATACCGTCGTCCGCGATGGCGGCTGCCGCGTGGTCCTGGGTCGAAAAGATGTTGCAGGAAGCCCACCGAATCTCGGCGCCGAGGGCCCTGAGTGTCTGGATGAGCACGGCGGTCTGGATCGTCATGTGAAGGGAACCCATGATACGCGTGTCCCGCAACGGCTGTTCGCGGGCGTATTTCTCGCGGACGGCCATCAGCCCGGGCATCTCCTGTTCTGCGATGGCGATTTCACGATGTCCCAGTTCCGCCTCGGACAGGTCGGCCACCTTGAAAGGAAGGCCGGAATAGTCGGGCAACTCGATGGTGGTCGGCAGTCCCTGCGCCATGTATACACTCCTTGATTCCGTTATCGAATCTGCGGTCACACTAAATCACTTCGAAAATCGCACCTAATTATACGAGGTAGCCTCTATAAATGCAACAATCACGTTATCCGGCGAAGGTCGGTTGCGGCTTCCAACGGGAACCATGCCGCCTGCCCGGCACCCGTCGCCGTTCAAAAATCGCTTGATCACGTTTCCGGTGCGTCTTATAGTCTGTCCCTGCCAAGACCTTTCAGCGCGCGGGTCGCCCCAGGACGGTCATGCGGCGGCACGAGGCACCGGACGCGGAGGGAAGCATGATCGACCAGGAATTGCTGGACATACTGGCCTGCCCGGAAACCAAGGAAGAAGTCCGTCTCGCATCCGATCCCGTAGTCGCATCCCTCAACGAGAAGATCAGGGCGGGCAATCTCGTCAACCGGGGCGGCGAGAAGGTGACGGAGCTCATCGACGGCGGGCTGGTACGGGCCGACGGCAAGTACCTCTATCCCATCCGGGAAGAGATCCCCATCATGCTGATCGAAGAAGCGATTCCCCTTTCCACCGAGGCGGACGCATCCTGAACGGCGCCGCGCAGCACCGAACCGGCCATCTCATCTAACACCCCGTACAGGCAACCGCATGTCCCGTGAATACGACCCTTATGCGCTACTCCCCGAACATGTGAGAAAACCGCCCACCGACCGCTGGTCGACGATCCGCCAGCTCGGGCCGGGCCTGCTGTTGACCGGTTCCATCGTGGGTTCCGGCGAACTCATCGCCACCACCCGGCTCGGTGCCGAGGTCGGTTTCGTGGTGCTCTGGCTCATTCTCCTGAGCTGTGCCGTCAAGGTGCCGGTGCAGAGCGAACTCGGCCGCCACGCCATCGCCACGGGCCAGACCACTTTCGTCGCCTTCAACAAAGTTCCGGGACCGCGCCTGCGGGTTTCGTGGCTCGTATGGGGAAGCCTTTTTCTCCTGCTCTGGAGCACGATGCAGGTCGGCGGTATTTTCGGTACGATGAGCCTGTCGCTGGACCTGATCTTTCCAGTCTTCGGAAACACGTCCTGGCTGATCATTCTCACCCTGATCGGCATGGGGCTCGGTCTCGTCGGGCAGTACATGACGCTGGAGCGGATTACCACTATCCTGGTGGCCCTCTTTACCTTCACCACGCTGGCCAGCGCGCTGCTCCTGTTCTGGACCCCCTACGCCGTATCGCCCGGCGTAATCCTCGACGGGCTGCGTTTCGCCCTGCCGCCGGACGGAGCCGTTACGGCCTTCGCCGTCTTCGGCATTACCGGCGTCGGCGCTTCCGAACTCCTGCTCTACCCGTACTGGTGCGTGGAAAAGGGATATGCCCGGTCGGCCGGACCCAGGGACGGCAGCCCGGACTGGCGGGCGCGCGCGCTGGGCTGGATCGGCGTAATGAAGAAGGACGTGTGGCTGTGCATGGTCATCTACACGCTGGCCACGCTCGCCTTCTTCTTTCTCGGGGCGGCGGTGCTGCACGCCCAGGGGATGGTGCCGGAGGGATTCGGCACGGTGCAGATCCTCTCCGGCATGTACACCGAAACGCTGGGCAACTGGGCGTTCTACCTATTCGGCGTAGGCGCTTTCGTAGTCCTCTTTTCGACCTATTTCGTCACCATCGTGGGCCAGTCGCGCATGCTGGCGGACGCCCTTTCGGTCCTAGGCCTGGTGACCTACGCGCGGCCGAACGACCGGCAGCGCGTCGTGCGGTTGATCGGCGTCCTGCTGCCCCTGGTTTACCTCGTCCTCTACGTACTGTGGTCCGCGCCGGTCACCATGGTGATCATTGGCGCGCTGATGCAGACGATCCTCCTGCCGGCCATCGGGTGGGCGGCGCTCTACTTCAGCCGGACGACGGCGCGGGAAGCGGGCGTTCCCCCGTCCCGGCTCATGCTGGCAGCGCTGACGGCCGCCACGCTGATCATGGCTGCTTTCGCAATCTATGCGGTATGGGTAAGGTTCTAGGCCGGGCGCCCGTCAGGCCGGGTCGGAATCCTGATCGCGGGCGCGGCCCGTGCATGGACGCGGCCTGATCGCGGCCACGGCCCGTTCAAACCAGTCCCGATTCCCGGTCGCGTGTACGGTTGTCCGGGTCCCGGGATCCGGGCGGTCCGTAGCCGCCTCCTCCGGCGGACAGGGCGATGATGCGGTCCCCGGGGAGAATCGGCACTTCGGTTTCCTTCGATTTAAGCATCCGCTCTTTGCCGTTGGACACCACCTTGTATCGGTGCGGCAGGCCCGGCGCACCGCCGAAGAGCCCGAAGGGCGGGTTGACGACGCCGTCGCCCGCCATGTTCAGCTTGGCCGGCTCGTCCCCCTCGTAGACCATCTCGAACACGGCGCCCAGTCCGCCCCGCCACGTGCCGTCGCCGCCCGAGCCCGGCCGCAGGTCGTTTCGTACGATCTTGAAGGGGAAGCGCTCCTCGGTGATCTCCACGCTGGGGCTCCGGATCGCCCCGGCCACGTTCACCTCGCCCACGCAGGACCAGCCGTCGTACCCTTGAGACGCGCCACCTCCTCCCCGTCCGAAGAAGAAATGCCAGATGAACCTGTTCCCCGTACGTGGATTGCGCCCGGTGATCGCAAAACGGAGCCTTCGGGAGAACCCCGCGTTCACGGCATCCGGCGCTACCGGGGCCAGCGCCTTGAAGACGGCCTCCACGATCTCCTCCCCGCAGTGGTTGGTGCTCATGCACACCGGCGCCGGCGGGTTCGGGTTCACGATCAGGCCCCTGGGCGCAATGACCTTCACCGGCCGCATGGATCCCTCGTTCTTCGGCACGTCGGATGGCGCCATGTACATGATGGCGACGTGGGCCAGCGAGCGCGTGTTGGCATAGGCGCTGTTGATGAATCCGGTGACCTGGGGACTCGATTCGCTCAGATCAATGGTCATGTGGTCGTCCTGGACGGTGACCTTTGCCCGTATGGGGATCGACTCGGCGTCGAACCCGTCGTCGTCCAGCAGCGTCTCGCCGTAGTATATGCCGTCCTTCCAACCGCCGATGAGTTGCCGGATCCGCCGCTCCGCGCTGTCCAGGATGGCTTCGACGGACGCCATCAGGCCATCGGCGCCGTAATCGTCGAGCAGTGCCTGCAGACGGCGCGCGGCGATCTGTACCGATCCGATCTGGGCGTGCAGGTCGCCGGTGAAGTTCTCCGCGTGGCGCACGTTGACCGCCAGCATGTGCAGCAGGTCCTCCCTGGGCCGGCCCGCTTCATAGAGCCGCACGGGCGGGATGCGAAGGCCTTCGTGGTACAATTCGCTGGCCGAGGGGTTGTAGCCGCCGTGGGTTCCCCCGCCGATGTCGCTGTGATGGGCCCGGTTTACGGCGAAGAAGCGCAGGACCCCGTCGCGGAACACGGGATAGATCGCCGTGATGTCCGGCAGATGGCTGCCGCCGAAATAGGGGTCGTTCAGGATGAACAGGTCACCCTCGTTGATGTCGTCGCCGAAGTACTCGCGCACCGCTTCGACCGACGGCGGCAGGGCGCTGATATGCACGGGAATGCCTTCGCCCTGCGCCACGAGCTGGCCCGTCGCGTCGAGGATCGCGGTGGAGAAGTCCCGGCTGGAGTTCAGGATCTGCGACATGGAGGTGCGGATCATGACGTCCGCCATCTCGCGGGCGATCGATTCCAGACGGTGGCCCACGACCGAGTGGGTGACCGGATCCGACCTGGACGGGTCCGCGTCCGGCGCTTCGGATGCCATGGGCGTGTCCGTCGCGTAGGGCGCTTCCGGCGCGTCCAGCGTATCCGACGAATCCGACACCGCGGGAGAAACGGCCAGGACCATGCCACCGTAGGGATCGACTTCGAGTCGGTCGCCTTCCTCGACGAGCACGGTGGTGAAATCGGATTCGACGATGGCCGGTCCCTCGATCGCGGTGCCGGGCGCGAGGTCGTCCGCCGCGTAGACGTCGGCCTCGGACCAGGTTCCGGTGTAGACCTGCCGCGTGCCCTTTCGGTTGTTCCCAGTCCCGTCGATCCGTTCCTTAACGGGCAGGTCGACAGACGGCAGTTTCCCGGTGACCGTGGCGCGCAGCGTGACCAGGCGGATCTCCTGGTCGAGCTGATGGTAGGAATACAGGGCCTGGTACCGTTCGTGAAAGAGCGAAGCCCACGCACGTCGTATCGCACCGTCGTCCATCGCAAGGTCCGGGACGGTCACGTTCACCTCGTAGATCTGGTCAAGGTAGCGCATGTCCGCCGTAAACCGGGTGGCGATGTCCTCGTCCGCCAGTCCCTGGTTCCTGAGCCGGGCGATGCCCTGGCCCGCCATCCGGTCCGTCAGGCGTCTTACTTCGTCGAGATCGACAACGTCCAGGCTGGCCGTGAATGACTGGGCGAAGTCGTACCGGAGGTCGGACGCGAGCATGCCGTAGGCCGACAGCACGGGGGCTGCCGAGGGCAGGTAGACTTTGCCGATACCCGTCTTCCGGGCGACCTGACCCACGTGCAATCCCGCCGCTCCACCGAAGGCCAGCAGGGAATAATACCGGGGATCTCCACCCCGGCGCACGGTCAATAGCCGGATGCCTTCGGCCATGGCCGTGGTCACCACGTCGAGGATGCCGCGGGCCGCGTCCACCGTGGACAGTCCGAGTGGTTCGGCAACGGAGTGCTGCACCGTCCGTTCAGACAGATCGGGAAAGAGGGGGTTCCGTCCGCCCAGGAAATTCCCGGGATCGAGGTAGCCCAGGACCAGGTTCGCGTCCGTAACCGTGGGCTTATCGCCGCCCCGGCCGTAACAGGCCGGACCGGGATCGGCCCCGGCGCTTTGGGGTCCGACGTGCAGGGTTCCTCCGTCGTCCACCCGCGCGATGCTCCCGCCGCCCGCGCCCAGCGTGTGGAGATCGATCATCGGCACGGCGATCTTCCACCCCCCTTCGTAGTGTTCCCCGGAGACCTGGGGATCGCCGGCTTCGATCACTGAGATATCCGTGCTCGTTCCGCCCATGTCGAATCCGATGAGATCGCCTTCGCCGATCAGCCGGCCGTAGGCAACGGCCCCGCTGACCCCTCCGGCCGGTCCAGAGAGTATGGCCTGCACGGCCTGCCGTGCGGCGACGTCCAGCGGCGTTACCCCTCCGTTGGACGTCATCGTGAGGATGTCACTCGCGAGGCCCAGGTCGGACGCTTCCTCCTTCATGCGTTCGAGATACCTGGCGTAGACCGGACCCACATAGGCGTTCACGGCCGTGGTACTCAGGCGGTCGTATTCCTTGATCTGGGGCAGGATCTCGGAGGAGAGCGAGAGGTACAGTTCCGGGTGCCGCTGCCGGATGCGTTCGCCGACGAGCCGTTCGTGCGCCGGGTTCAGGTAGGAGAAAACCAGGCAGACGGCGACGGATTCCACGCCGGCCCGCGCGAGTTCGTCCAGTATCCCGTCCAGCGCCTCATTATCCACAGGCGCTTCGACGGCGCCGTCGGAGCGGATTCGTTCCGCCAACGTATGCCGCAGGGGCCGCGGAACCAGTGGCTCGACGGGGGTCATCCTCAGATTGTACCGGTCTTCTTTCAGCCCTTCCCTGAGCGCCAGCAGGTCCCGGAAACCCTCGGTGGTGATCAGGCCGACCGGGGCGCCCTTGCGCTCCAGGAGCGTGTTGGTCGCGACGGTCGTGCCGTGAATGAACAGCCGGGTCCGGGACATCAGTTCGGCCGCGGAGAGACCGTAGGATTCGGCGATATCACCGAGTCCGTTCATCACTGCATTGGACGGCGCCTGGGGCGTCGACGCCGTCTTGAAGTAGCGCGGCGCGGTATCGCCTTCCACCACGACAAAATCCGTAAACGTCCCGCCGACGTCGATGCCTATGGAGATGGGCGGTGATGGTGTGCTGGTGGACTGGTTGGTCACGCTTGGTTTCCGGTTAGGATGTTTCGACTAACCTGAGTCGAAACAAAAGACTCCCCAATATAATACGAATGCACTCAATTCCTTGACACCAGTACTATGCTGCCGATGTAATAGATTGTAGAGACCTTCATCCGTTAATCATCCTGGTCGGATGCCCCTACATTGAGGGTAACGTGTACATCCCCAGAACTCCTGTCCAGCATTTGGACCCTGTTTCGCCTTTCGCAAGGCCATGTCTGCGCCACACACTGGACAACTCAACCCTCGGCCCGATCTATTTCTCCGCTGAATCTCCCGTTGCTCGGCCGCACTAGGTGTTGGTATTACATTCTCAAGCCTGGATCCGTCGAGCATCCGTCCTAACGCCTCTCCGTGGAGTAACGTCATGGGTTTGGCCCTTGACCACGACCTTGCGGGTTTAGTGAATCCTCCGGTACAGACTATTATACAGCCATCATCACCTCTGGCTGACATTACTCCGTAAAGCTCACGAACGACCTTTACGTCGACCTCAGTCCGTTGCCAGTGCTTGCATTGTACTACATAGCTTTTTCCGCCACGATGTGCTACAAGGTCCACTCCTCCGTCTGCTTCTGCTAGGTTTGAATGGTTCTCGCGCACACTGAAACCGGAATTTCGAAGTGCCCTTGCCGTCAATCTCTCGAACTCCCGCCAGTTTGCATGTGCAATCAATTCTTTACCCGATGGCTTCTGCTTGTGAGGAGTTTTGCTACCTTGTCGCCTGGCCAGAGTTCTCCTCGGTCGAACTTTACCCCACCTTTCGGCCGCATTAAGTGCCTTCCACCAAACAAACACCACCAACAGTAAGATTGCGACCAGCAATACGAAATTGACTCTGGAGTCCGCGAGAACCAAATCCAAGACCGATTCAGTCCACAAAGATACATCCAAGAGCAATCGATCAAATCCTTCACGCATTTTTTACTAAATCTAGTTAAGTGGACTGTATCTGCATCAGGTCCGTGTTGACTAGTCACACAATGGGGGATACATTCGGAAATGAGTCGCAAAATATGACGAAAGATACCAGGTATGTATGTAGTTTTGTCATTCGGTATAGAAGCCTAATGCATTAGTCCCATGAATCCGTCCCGCATTTTCGAACAGAACGCGCAGTGGATCAAGCGAAGACTGGGCACCGATCCCGGTTATCTCGATCGGCTGTCGCGGCCGCAGCAGCCCGGCATTCTCTACATCGGATGCTCGGACAGCCGGGTGATGCCCGAAGCCTTCATGGGCGCCGGTCCGGGTGAGGTTTTCGTCCACCGCAACGTGGGCAACCTGGTCTCACCACTGGACCCGAACACGGGTTCCGCCGTCATCTACGGGGTCGAGCATCTGAAAGTCGGGCATGTCGTGGTGTGCGGTCACTACGACTGCGGCGCGGTAAAGGCGGTGTTGCAGTCGGAAGACCTCGGCTCGCTCGAGCCCTGGCTTCGGAACCTGAGAGCGGTTTCCCGGCGCCATCAGTCGGAGCTGGAAGCCCTCCCCGATGCGACGGACCGCTGCGACCGCCTGGTCGAACACAGCGTCCGCGCGCAGTGCGCGAACATCCTTGAGTTCCCCGAAGTGCAGGCGTCGATCAGCGAGACCGGCCTGCAGGTGCATGGCTGGGTCTTCGACCTGCGCAGCGGCAGGATCGTGGACCTGAACGTAGAGCGCGGATGATGCCGGTCTCTTCGGACACCGATTAAACCGAACGAACGTGGACGGGCATCCCCGCCACAGGCACTCAGGCCGAACCCGCCTGCTTCCGCAATACCTTGCCCGGCAGCGCGCCGGTGTGTTCCCCACCGTCAATGACGACCGCGCCGTTTACCAGGACGCTTTCGATGCCCTGCGCGTACTGATGGGGGTTCATGAAATCAGCTTGGTCGATGACCGTATCCGGATCGAACACTACGAGATCGGCGACCAGGCCCACGTCGATCCTGCCGCGGTCGGCGAGTCCCAGCCGCTGGGCCGGCTGGCCGGTCATCTTGTGCACGGCGGTGGGCAGGTCGAACAGTCCCTCTTCGCGGCAGTACTTGCCGAGCACTCTGGGAAAGGTCCCGTAGTACCGGGGATGAGGCGTGGTTTCGCTCAACGGGCCGGAGACGGCTGCGGCCCCGCCGTCCGAGGCGACCATGACCAGCGGATGGGTCAGTACGGAAGTGATCTCCTCCTCGCTCATGCCGAACCCGACCATGCCCACGCTCCCGTTCTCCGCGATGAGCAGTTCCCGCACGAACTCGAACGGGTCCTGACCGCTTCGCGCGACGATCTCGGACACCCGCCGGCCTACGTAGTCCTGGTTTTCCGCCCTGCCGACCGAAGTAATCATGACGGCGCTCCAGTCCCCCAGCATATCGACCTTGTCGACGGCCGCCCGTCTCATGGCGGGCAGGACGTCCGGTGACTGCAGACGGCCGACGAACGCCCCGGCGCCGCCCGCGCGGAAGCGGGTCGGAAACAGGTTCTGCAGCGTCGTGGCGTAGGCGATATAGGGATACCTGTCGAGGGTGATGTCCATCCCCTCGCCGATCGCCTGTTCAATCATGTCGAAGCATACCGCGACCTTGTCCCGGTTCCGCCTGCCCGAAGCCTTGAAGTGGGCGATCTGGAGCGCGATCTCGGCTTTCCGTGCGGTGCTGATCGCTTCGGTCACGGCTTCTACGAGGAAATCGTCCTCGTTGCGCATGTGAGTCGCGTAGAACCCGCTGTAGCCCGCCGCCACCCGGCCGAGTTCGGCGATCTCATCCTCATCGGCAAAACTGCCGGGCGTGTATTCGAGCCCGGACGTAAGGCCCCAGGCCCCTTCCGACATGGCCTGGTCCACGAGGTCCTTCATCGCATCGACCTGGCGCGCGCTGGCCGGCACGTTCTCGTACCCCACGACGTATCCGCGTATGGTGCCCTGGCCCGCGAGCGAGATGAAATTGAGCCCAATGCCCTGCTGTTCGAGGGTGTTGAAAAGCCCCGTGAAATCCGTCCATCCTATGTCCACGCCGTAACGCCGTCCGTAGCCGTTCTGCAGCGACCTGAGCCGCGCGTCTGTCAGCGGGGCCAGCGAAGAACCGTCCTGGCCGGCCACCTCCGTGGTCACGCCCTGCCGGATCTTGCTTTCGGCCCTGGGATCGACCAGGAGCGAAAGGTCGGTGTGGGAATGGATGTCGATGAATCCAGGGCAGACGATCTTGCCTGTGGCGTCTATCGTATTCCTGCCGGAACCCTGGACAGGACCGATCAGGACGATCCGGTCTCCCTCGATGGCTATGTCGGCGACCACGGGTGCTGCGCCCGTCCCGTCGATGATCTGTCCCCCTCGGATGATCACGTCGTAACGCTGGGCGATCGCACAGCCGTCCAGCATCGTGGACAGGCCGCCAACTGCCGCGCCGGCGCCCGCCAGGCTTGTTCTCCTGAGAAAGTTGCGTCTGGACCAGTCCATGATTGCGCTCTTTTCGTTAGTTGGTCATCCGGATCTTCAGAGCCCGATCGTGAAGATGCTGCTTGATGGAATCCACCGAATAGTGACCGTAGTGCAGCATGGAAGCCACCAGGGCCGCGTCGGCCCCGCCTTCCGTAAGGGCGTCGTAGAGGTGCTCCGGCCTGCCGCCGCCGCCCGATGCGATGACCGGGATGCCCACGTTGTCGGCGATCATCCGCGTGAGTTTCAACTCGTAGCCTTCGAGCGTGCCGTCCGCGTCGATGGAGTTGACGACGATCTCGCCGGCGCCGAGGGCCTCGCCGCGCCTCGCCCATTCGAGGGCGTCCATGCCGGTGTCGCGCCGGCCGCCGTGGGTCACGATCTCGTAGCCGGACGGCAGGGATCCGGAACCGGCCGCCTTGATGTCCATGGAAAGTACCACGGCCTGAACCCCGAAGGCGTCGGCCGCCTCGGAGATGACACCGGGATTGCCGACGGCCGCCGTATTCAGATTGACCTTTTCCGCGCCGGCTTCCAGCACCTTCCGACAATCGCCGACCGACCGGAGGCCGCCGCCCACCGAGAAGGGGATGAACACCTGCCGGGCAACTTCCTCCACCACGTCGAGCATGATGCCGCGCTGGTCGCTGGATGCCGTGATGTCGTAGAAGACGAGTTCGTCCAGGCCGGCTTCGTAATACCGCCGCGCCGCGGAGACCGGATCGCCGATGTCCTTCGTGTCGACGAACCGAACGCTCTTGACCAGCCGGCCGTCGCGCACGTCCAGGCAGGAAATGAGCCGCTTGCTCAGCATGGATTCCCGTCCCAGCGCGCGAATTCGCCCAGGATCTTCAAGCCCACGGGACCGCTTTTCTCCACGTGAAACTGGGCCGCCACGATATTGCGCCGGCCGATGACGGCCGCGAACTCCACGCCGTACCGGCTCCTCGCCACCACGTCCCGCTCATCGTCGGGGGCGGGGTAGAACGAATGTACGAAATAGACTTCGTCGCCCGGCCTGACGTGACGGAGCACGGGGTGCGCGCGGTCGACCCTTAGTGCGTTCCACCCCATGTGCGGCACCTTCAGGACGTCGTCGTCCGGCCGGAACCTGAGGCACCGGCCGCCGATCAGGTCCAGGCACGAAAGATCGGTTTCCTCGGAACCCGAAAGCAGGATTTGGCAGCCCACGCAGATCCCCAGGATAGGCGTCCCCCGACCGGCGGCCGATATGAGCGCTTCGTCGAGCCCCCGTTTCCGCAGCGTCTCGAGGGCGGAATGGGCATGCCCCACCCCGGGAAAGACGATACGCTCCGCACGGACCAGTTTCTCCGGATCCGACGTGATGACCGAAGCCACGCCCAGGTGATCCAACGCTCTTTTAACCGAGGTCTGATTCCCGGCGTCGTAGTCAACGATGTGAATCATTAAATGTGGATCATTTGAACGTACATTCTTCGGGGTGGTCAGGAGGGACAGATTACGATCCTGGCGCATGTTGGCCGCATGTCCCTAGTAATCCGATTGCGCCCGTTTTGTCAAGGGAAAGATGGCTCCGCCGGCTCGCCGGGGGACGGCCCTGGAAGAGGATTCGATCGTTGACATCGCCGGGTGGCGTTTCTATACTGGCTTGGTGCTTCTTCACGCCGTCGCCGCCGCACCGGATTGAAGGCAAAAACGGCGGAACCATCCCATTGAAATCCATCCTGCGGATTCGAGAACCAGATGCTCTTCAATACCGAGCGGGCCAGGGCGTACATGCGGGATCACGGGCTCGACGGACTGATCGCGACCTCGCCCGTGAATATCACCTATTTCACGGACTACTTCATCTGGATCGACGGGCTCATGAAGGCGTACATGGTCCGGCCCGGTGCAACGGCGGATCTGGCGCAGGGGTACGCCCTGTTTCCCCTCGAGGGCGAACCCGCGCTGGCGGTGACCGGCGCGATGCTGGCCGTCAACGGCGTCGACCTGTGGGTGAAGGACCTGCGGGTCAGCGGCGATTCCGGGCTCGACTGGTCCCTGCCGCCGAGGCCGTTGTCCGACCGGATGGACCGTGTTTTCCACCTTCTGCAAGGTACTCCGGACTACACCACGACCACCCAGGCCCTCGTCGGGGCCCTGAGCGACCGGGGACTTGCCGCGGGCACGCTGGGCGTGGAAGCCGACGGCCTGACCGCCGACCGGTACCGGCAACTGAAGGAGGCGCTGCCCGATGCGCGGCTGCTGGATTGCTCCAACCTCATCCGGCTGCTTCGCATGGTCAAGACCGGGGACGAGATCGACCGGCTCACGCAGGCGGCAGAGATCAGCGAAACGGCGGCCATGACAGCAATGGAACAGGCGAAACCTGGAGACAACGTGCAGGAGGTCGTACACCGGTTCAGGGCGGAACTTGGTGCCCGGGGGGCGGACCTGGACCACTTCGCCTTCGGAGTCCACGGGCTCGGCATCGCGACGGAGCCGGATTTTATCCTCGGCGATTCCGACGTGGAGTACGTTGACTGGGGATGCCGGTACCGGTCCTGCTACTCAGACACCGGGACCACCTTCGCCATGCGGCCGCTGTCAGCCAACATGCAGGTCCGGTTCGACACGCTCCGCGCGTCCATGGACGCCGGCCTGGCCGCGATTCGGCCCGGCATCAGATCATCGGCGGTACAGGCGGCCATGCAGGAGGTGGTCGACGAAGCGGGCTTTGCCATGTATCCCCATGGCCACGGGGTCGGCATGGAAGTGCGGGACTATCCCGTCCTGTCGCCGGACACCGGCCTGCGGATCTCGGACGACTGTGTCGACGTACCTTCGGATCTGCCCATTGAAGAAGACATGGTGCTCAACGTGGAAGCGCCGCTGAGCCTGGCCGGGGTCGGATCCCTGCACCTGGAACAGTCCGTCGTCGTGACGGCGAGCGGATCCCGTCCGCTCACGGAGCAGCGGAGGGACGGGCCTGTGTTTCCCAGGGGCGCTTCGGGGTAGCTGGAGAGAAGATCAGAATCTGGGTCAACATCCTATGAGAATCACCAAAATCAGCTTGCATCAGCCCGCGGACCTGCTACGCCTGGTGACCGACGAAGGGCCCGAGGGACACTGTACCGGGGTTACCGCCTCGGGCGCCGACATAGGCTCCGAGGTTGATCTCGTCGCATCCATCCTGGTGGGATCGAACCCACTGGACCGTGAACGGACCTGGTGGTCCCTGCAAGACCTCGGCGAAGGACTGCCGTCAACTTTTCGCGCCGGGATCGACGTCGCCCTGTGGGACCTCTCCGCGAAGATCGCCGGAAGGCCGCTTTACCGGCACCTGGGCGGGTTCAGGGACCGGGTTCCGGTATGCCGGGTCGGCAGCGGCGGAGACACCTCAAGAGCTACGGGAGACTCCTCCGGCGCGGCGGGCGACTCAGCAAGCGTTGCGGGCGACACCACAGGCGCTGCCGGCGACACCATAGGCGCTTCCGGCGACACCATAGGCGCTTCCGGCGACCCCGGCCCGGATATCGTCAAGGAAGCGAAAGACGCACAGCGGGCCGGATTCAAAGCTTATCGATTCGGCGCGATGACGGATGAAAACGCCCTCGTCCACCTGGTTCGCGAGGTGCGTGTGGCTGTGGGACCGGATTTCCCGCTGATATTCGACGGCCGGGCCCGGTGCGCGGTCGACCAGGCCATACGGATCGGCCGGACGCTCGACGACGAGGACTATTTCTACTTCGACCGGCCCCGTCCCCGAAACGATCACTCCGGTGGGAAGCAGGTAGCCGGCGAAATCGATACACCGACCACCGCGGAAGTGCGCAGCCCCAACGAGGCGTCCCAGGTCATGACGGTCCAGTCCGCCGACCACATCCGAACCAGCGTACGGAGCGCGGGCGGGATCACGGACGTGTTGAAGACGGCCCGTTGCGCCGAAGCGTTCGGAGCGTACTGTCACCTTGAGGGTGCCGGGATCAGCGACGGCTTCGCGCATATCCATCTCGCGGGTTCGCTCCGGAATATGCCTTTTATTGAGATGTCGGGGCATGAGGTCGCACCGCCGTTCGTCCTGAATCCGGTACAAATCGAAGACGGCCTCGTCCATTTGCCCGATCTGCCGGGCCTCGGCATGGAAATCGACCAGGACGCGGTCATGGACATGACCTCGGAACGGATTGAAGCCTGATACGGTGCGGTCGTCCCGAAAACGATGCGGCCGTCCCCAAAACCGGCACCGAGGTCCCCCAAAACAGGGCGGCCGGCCAAGCAAGGAACCTTCATGCAGATCCAGGACATCAAGTGCTACGTGCTGAAGGATGAACCCGAAATCCGGCGGGAGAGCAGCGCGGACCGGGGCAGCATGGCGCCTGTGCCGCCGGGCATCTCCGGGCTGTTTACCCATGATCAGGGTTTCGGCGCCGGCGCGCCCGACGGATACACCTTCACCGGAGACGGCTCGGAACCGAAGTACCGCCTGCTGGTCCGCCTCGTGACGGACGGCGATCTGGACGCCTATGCCGACTACGGCACAGGTTTCGATGCCCGGGAACTGGAATGGCAGGGCCGGCAGTTCCTGGCCCGGTACGCCCACATGCTCATCGGCGTGGACGCCTTCGACCGGGAATACGTGTGGCAGCGGTTCTGGATGGCCCAGCGCTTCATGTACACGGGAAGAGGCTTGCTGGATACGGTCGACCGGATGTTGTGGGACCTTGCGAGCCGTAGCGCCCGTCTCCCCGTCTACAAACTGCTCGGTGCGTGCCGGGAGAGCGTGCCCGCCTACTGCAACGTGGGCGGACGCACCATCGACGACCTGGTTGCCCACGCGGTGCAGCGCGTGGAAGAAGAGGGATTCATCGGCTGCAAGGATCATTCCTACCGGGGCGTGAAGGCCAACGGGGAAATGGCCGAGAAACTGCGAGACGCGCTGGGTGACGACATCATGCTTTTTCACGATCCGGTCGAGTCGTACACCTACGAAGAGGCCGTGAAAATCGGGCGCATCATGGAAAAGTGCCGGTACCGGTGGATCGAAGAGCCCCTCCAGGACTACGACATCATGGGGCTCAAGAAACTGTGCGCCACCCTCGATCTCCCGGTCCTGACCCTGGAATGGATCGGTGCCATCGGCGGACAGCCTTACAACACGGCGCCGTACCTGGCCATGCAGGCCGCCGATATCGTCCGGCAACGGGGTATCGGCATTACCGGGCAGATCAAGCAGGCCCAGTTGGCCGAAAGCTTCGGCGTGGAGGTGCACGGCGGGGATCCCCACGTCATCATGGCCATCGGGAACGACCCCGTCTTCGAAGCCTTCATGGGACTGCAGCCGCGTCCGTCCGACGAGCAACTCGACTGCCGGGGCACGCTTGTCGTGGAAGACGGCGCCATGTCCATCGCGTGGAGCGACCGCGCCGCACCCGAGCCGGACTGGGACGAAATGGCGCGGAGCGCGGTCGCGGTGATCTGAAGTTGACAAGCGTAAGCTGTAGAATGAAATTCGGGAAGGAAGGAAGTCGTCCGGCACAATCGCATCTGGTTGAAATCTGTGAGGGACCATGAACGAAGGTAAGCTCGACCCGCAGATCTTGGACGAAATCATCCGACGCGTTGTAGAAGTGGCTGAGCCAGAAAAGATCATCCTGTTCGGGTCTGCCGCTCGCGGCGAGATGAACCGACACAGCGATGTCGATCTGCTAATCGTTAAGGAATGCGCGCGTCCACTTGACCTGATGGGCGAGATATACATGAACTTGCACCGGGTCGGAGCAGCTGTTGACGCCATCGTCGTCACTCCACAGGCGGTCGAGCGTTACAAAGACAGCCACGCGTTGGTCATCAAGCCAGCACTGCGCGAAGGAAGGATCGTCTATGAATCTACCTGAACGCTTTCCAGCTGACGACCCGCGTGAGTGGATTAACCGAGCGAGAAGTGACCTGACTCAGGCGACGAATGCGGTTCCAGGTGTATATATCGAGAGTTTCACGTAAATACGAGTACCTCGCCGAAGTCAGTTTTAACAGAAGGTTCTATAACCAAGTCAGAATGTGGACCGAACATGTCTGAAACCATACGATGGGGCATTCTAGGAACCGGGAAGATCGCTCACAAGTTCGCCGAAGCGCTCGCGGTGGTTCCGGATGCCGAGGTGGCGGCCGTCGGGTCCCGGGCGCAGAGTACGGCAGACACCTTCGGCGACGAGTTCGCGGTGCCCCGGAGACACCCCTCTTACGCGTCCCTGGCGGAAGACCCGGAAGTCGACGCGATCTACGTGTCTACCCCCCATCCCATGCACTGCCGGGACACGCTGCTCTGCCTGAACGCGGACAAGCCCGTGCTTTGCGAGAAACCCTTCGCCCTCAACGCATCGGAAGCGGAAGCCATGATCCTGTGCGCGCGGCAACGGGGTCTTTTCCTCATGGAGGCCATGTGGACACGATTCCTGCCGGCGATCGCACAGGTACGCCGGTGGCTCGCCGATGGTGCCGTCGGCGAAGTGCGCAATATGACGGCCGATTTCGGATTCCGCGCGGAATTCAACCCGGAGGGCCGACTGCTGAATCCCGAACTGGGCGGGGGCGCCCTTTTGGACATCGGCGTATACATCGTCTCAATGGCATCGATGGTCTACGGGCAACAGCCGGACCGCGTCGCGGCGCTGGCGGATGTCGGTACAACGGGAGTCGATGAGCAGACTACCATGACCTTTCGCTATGAATCGGGCGCCATGGCCGCGCTGACCTGCGCCGTCCGGACCAGTACACCCGGCGCCGTGTCCATCCACGGGACGAAGGGCAATATCCGCATCCCGTCAGCGTTCTATGACACCTACACCGCAACACTGAACGCAGACGGCGAGGAACCGGTAACGGTGAAGCCGCCGCGCGTGGAAAACGGATTCAAGTACGAGATCGAGGAAGCGGGGCGTTGCTTGAGGGAAGGGTTGCTCGAGACGCCCGCGCTCCCGCTGGACGAGACCCTGACCATCATGAGGACGCTGGACGACGTGCGCGCCGAGATCGGGTTGAAGTACCCGATGGAATGATGGTTCCGGACAACACCGTATTTAGCGAGTTTCAAGGAGCACCCATGGAGTACGGCAACATCGCGAACGTCGACAAGCCCGTGTCGCGCCTGGTGCAGGGCACCATCATGCTGAGTTTCGCCGAAGAGGAATACAGCTTCGACCTGCTGGACCAGGTGTACGACGCCGGGATCAACACCTTCGACAGTGCCCACCTGTACGGCGGCGGCGAATGCGAGCGCGTACTGGGCCGGTGGATCAAGGAACGGGGACTGCGCAGCGAAGTGGTCATTCTCACCAAGTGCTGCCACATGAATGCGGACCGGGCCCGCGTGACGCCCTATGATATTTCGTCGGACTTGCACGACTCCCTGGCCCGGCTGAAAACGGATTACGTGGACCTCTACCTCCTGCATCGAGACGACGTAAGGGTTCCCGTCGCCCCGATCATGGATATGCTCAATCGGTACATCAGCGCGGGCAACCTGGGCGTGATCGGCGGTTCCAACTGGACCCACGAACGGATCGAAAGGGCGAACCTGTATGCCGCGACCAGCGGCCAGCAGCCCTTCACCGTGAGCAGTCCGAATTTCAGCCTGGCCGAACAGGCCGAACCGCCCTGGCGGGGATGTATCAGCATCAGCGGGGAGGACGGGGCCGACGCGCGTTCGTGGTACCAGGAGAACCAAATGCCGCTGTTTACCTGGTCCAGCATCGCCAGCGGGTTCTTCTCCGGCCGGGTAAGCCGCGACAATTACGAAACGCTGGCCGAGCAGGGCCTCTTCGACGAAAGTTCCGTTCGGGCCTATTGTACGGACGACAACTTCGACCGGCTGGACCGGGTCGAAGAACTGGCGAACGAAAAGGGCCTGTCCATACCCCAGGTCGCCCTGGCTTACGTACTCAGCCAGCCGCTCAACATCTTCGCCCTGGTGGGCGCCCGAAACGGCGATGAGATCCGGGCCAATCTGCAGGCCCTTGACACGAAGCTGACGGCCGAAGAGATGGCCTGGCTGAACCTGGAACGGCCGGAGCGGTCCTGAGCCCCCAGCGGTCCTGATTGTGCTTTCAGATGGTCGGAGCGGTCCCGACCGCGCCTCGGAATGGCCCGCTGTGTAAGATCGTGACGCGAGGATTACCTCAATGAAACCTGCAGCCACATTGATCACCGTGCTGTGCCTTGCCATGCTCGGACTTGCGGCATACACGAGTGTCCCGGACGCCCAGGTGCGCAACGCCGTCGGCAAGGCGATGCCCTCGGACGCGGCGCCGCTCGACCGGCAGGTCTTCCGCTTTCTGAACGACGAGCCGACCAACCTGGACATCGGCGTGGCCATCTACGAGGTGGGCGGCATCGTCTTCCTCTTCGAACGCCTCACCATGCTGGACCACAACAATCGCGTGATCCCGGGCGCGGCTACCCGTTGGACGGCCAACGAGGACCAGACGAAGTGGACCTTCCACATGCGGTCCGGCGCCCGGTGGAGCGACGGCCGGCCGGTCACCGCCCACGACTTCGAATACAGCTACAAGCGCATGCTGGATCCCGCATCGGGCAGCGGCTACGCCTTCTTCTACTACAACATCAGGGGCGCGCGGGCGTTCAATACCGGGCAGACCGACGACCCGGACGCGGTCGGCGTGAACGCGGTAGACGACATGACCCTCGTGATCGAAACCGACGGCCCCTGCCCGTACCTGCCCATGATTGCCGCCTTCTTCACCTCGATCCCTGTCCCCCGCTGGCAGGTCGAGCGGTTCGGTCCCCGCTGGGCGTCGGACGAGAACGTCGTCAGCAATTCGTCCTACAAGGTGGACAACTGGCGCATTGGCGAGCGTCTCACGCTCACGCTGGATGAGTTCTACAACGGTCCGATCAAGGGATACTTGTCCGAGATCCACTCCATGTTCAGGAACCGGGTAAACACCGGACTGCTTTCCTACGAGAACGACGAGCTGGACCTGGTGCAGATCGACGTGCGCGACCTCAGCCGAATCGAAGCAGATCCCGAGCTGAATGCGGAATTGCACAAGTACATGGATTTCAACGCGCTCTACCTGTTCTTCCGAACGCGCGAAGGCATATTCAGCGACCACCGGGTCCGCAAGGCGATCAGCCACGCCATAGATCGTGACGCCCTGTGCAACATCGTGCTACGGGGAACGGCCCTGCCCGCGTACACTATGCTGCCACCGGGTTTTCCGGGTTACTCGGGCGACGAACTCAAAGACGTCCAGCGATACGATCCCGAACTGGCGCGCAGTCTATTGGCCGAGGCCGGATATCCCGGGGGACGTGGGTTCCCGTCCGTGGATATCTGGCTGCGTAACGATCCGAACCGCATCATGGCCGCCGAGGCCGTCTCGGGGATGTTGTCCAATAACCTGGGTCTCAGCGTCGGCGTGCGGAACATGGAGCCCCGGGTCTACAGCGAGGCCATGGTCCAGTACCGGATCGACCTCAGCCTGATTCCCTTCCAGTACGATTTCCCCGATCCACACAACCTCCTCGGCATGGTCTGGCACTCCCAGCCCGTGGGCGCGGGCCGCCACGACTGGATGAACGCGGAGTTCGACCGCCTGGTCGACGACGCGGCAAGGGAGACCAACGAGGAACGACGGTTCGAGATGTACAACGAAGCGGAACGGATCCTGGTCGAGGACGTGGGCGGCGTCTTCCTCTACCACGACTACTTCCTGCAGCTCCGCAAACCCTGGCTGGCGGGCTGGAAAAAGGACTCCACGGGCCAGGAACCCTTCTTCATCGACAATTCCACGATTACGGATCTGTATATACGGCGGTAAGGGAGGGACCCGAGCGCTGACGGCGGAGATTCAGGGAGAGTATACTGCTGGGCTAGCGAATCCGCACCAGGTCCTCCCAGAAGCGCGGATAGGTCTTCCCCACCACCTCCGGATCGAGGACATTCAGGTTCCCCAGGCGGGTGCCCAATACGGCGAAACTCATGGCCATGCGGTGGTCGTGGTAGGTTTCGATGTCGACATCTTCGGTGGCGTTCAAGGCGCCTGGCGGCAGCTCCCCTACTTCGATGAAGTCCGGCCCAGTTTTCACTGCCACGCCGATCTTACGCAACTCCGCCGCGGGGCATTCGATTCGGTCGCACTCCTTGTGCTTCAACGTGCCGATCTCCGTTATCCGGGTCGTACCCGGAATCAACGGTGACAGGGCGATCAGGGTCAACGCGGCGTCAGGTATATCCCCGCATTTGATTTCGCCAGTCGCCGGCTGTACGCGGCCATCCTCCGGTCCTTCAATGACCGTCTTTTTCTCGTCCATCCAGACATTTGCGCCCAGGGTCTCGCAGATGGACAGGAAACGGATATCCCCTTGCCGGGATTCGGATCCGAGGTTCGCAATGACCACTTTCCCACCATGAATCAGGGCGAGCGCCGCGAAATAGGAGCCGGCTGAAGCATCGCCTTCCACCGACCGGTGTCCCGAACGATACTGCTGAGGGGCGACCCTGAACAGTCGGTAGTTGTCGTTCTCCACGTCCACACCGAACGTCCGCATTTCGTTCAGCGTTATGTCGATGTAAGGCCTGCTGACGAGTTCGCCTTCGACCTGAATCTCAAGGCCACCGGGCAGTACCGGTGCGATCTGCAGCAAGGCGGAAAAGAATTGGCTGGATACATCGCCTTTCATCCGGACCGTACTGCTGGATGTACCAGGTCCTCGAATGGTAACAGGTAGGCAACCGCCATGGGCGGACTCGGTTTCTCCCCCCATTTGCTCCAAAGCGTCGAGCAGGGGGGAATTCGGCCTTTCGTTCAGGCTACCCCGTCCGGCCAGTCGCGTTTCGTCGGTCCTCAGGGCCGACAGGGCGATCAGGAAACGGGCGGAAGTACCGCTGAGTCCAAGGTTAAGGATTACCGGTCCTTCTGCGAACCGCCCTCCTCTTCCTACCACGGTCAACCGTCGATAGTCGTCACTCGCCTTGATATCAATCCCGAGTTCACCCAGGCATTCCACCATTTCCCGGGTGTCGTCGCAGTCACAGGGACCGTCGATCTCGGTCGTTCCCTCGGCTAGCGACGCGAGCACCAGGTTTCTCAGCGTAATCGACTTGCTTCCTGGCAGTGCGACGTTATGATTTAAGGTATTTCGAATCGTATTGATAATCATTATATTAATACGAATATTAGTCTATACGCATCCATCATAAGCCCGACCGGACACCAGGTCGTACTCCGGCATGGCGCCGTTTCCTATGTACTTCGAACGGGCGTCCATGTAGGCGACGGTCAGGCCGATGCGCCGGTCATCGCTGGTATTGGCGTCAGTGCGGTGAAGCGCGAGGCTGTGGTGGAACGAGCAACTGCCGGCCTTCAAGGGTACGGCGACCTCCCGTTCATAGCCGACACGGGCGTCCTCGACCCGAAAATCCTCGAGGTGCTTGTGCTCGATCACGCCGGCCTTGTGGGAACCGGAAATGAACCGCATGCACCCGTTGTTCTCGGTGGCGTCGTTCAGGGCGATCCAGCAGATCACGAGATTGGGCGGATCGATGCTCGTCCAGTAGGCCGAGTCCTGGTGGGGCGGTTTCGCCGAACCCACCCGGGGCGGCTTGCAGAGCGTCTGGTCCACGTAGATCTTGAGATCCGGACCGATCAGGCTTTGGACCACGCCGAGGATCTTCGGATGCCGGGCAAGTTCCATGAAGACCGGATCGTGTTTCGTCAGGTTCCAGATCTTGCGCACGTTGTTGAATCGTACCGGATCGGCCTGCATGTCGCCACGCTCCACGCGCGGTTCGATTTGAACGTACTCTTCCGGGAAATCGACCCGTTCATTGCCGATGTCTTCGAGCCGCTGGTGCAGTGCTTTGACCTCCAGCGGCGTCAGCAGGTCCTCGTATGGGAGAAATCCCTGTTCATTGAACTGGTCGATCTGTGCCTGGGTCAACGACACAACTTGCCTCCTTTAAGATGCATGGAACCACCACGCCGGCCAGGCGAGCACCAGTTCCGCCAGCGCGGAGTAACCGCCATCGGCCGGATGAACGTGGTCGCCGAGGACCGCTTCGCTCTGCCAGACCCCGCCGGCATGCAGTTCGTGGATCACTTCGAGATAGGGCACACCAGCCCTGCCGGCGATTTCGCCGACGAGCGAGGAAATCTCCACTCTTCGGCCGTGTTCGTCTGCGTCGATCCCGGGTGGCGGCCCGATCATCAACGTGGGAAACAGGGACCGTGCGCTTTTCAGAATCTCCTCGGTGTTGCGAATGGTATCGGCGCGGTCCACGCGCGTCTTCCCGTCTATGATCCAGCAGTCGTTCGCACCGAATCCGAATACCACCCGGCCGTCGTGAGGTATCAGACGCCGGGCCTCCACTTCCCGTTCCCAGCGACGGAGCACATCAGCGCTCGTATCGCCGCGGATGCCCAGGTTGTAGCAGGTGATGGCGTACTCTTCGGACCGCGACGCTGCACACGCCCGTCCCGGCCAGCCCAGATAGGCCGGGTCGCCGGTACCATTCACGTAGGAGTCACCAATGAAGTAAATACGGATATCTGCCAATACCGTTCGATCCTTTCTGCCTGTTCCTGGTCGGTCCTCTCTGCCTGTCCCTGGTCCGGCCCGTTTTACCGGTCCGCCATTTCATCTGGACTCATGGGGAATCTCCCCCATCGGCCGGTTGGTTTGCACGCCGATCAGGGGCGCGAATGCCGCCTTAAGCATACGAATTCCCATGGTAATTATCAATTGCCAAATTCGCGGTCGCGTGGAAAATTGTTAGTGGTCTGTTGCGTCGTAAAGACCGTCAATAATCATGATCGGTCGACAACCGCAGTTGCAAAGAATAAGTGAAGGACTACAACCATGCGCGCATACGTCATTGACCACAATCAGCTTCGCCTGGCCGATCTGGCGGAACCGGGGGAACCCGGACCCGGAGAGGTACTGGTCAGGGTCCGGTCCGTATCGCTCAATTACCGGGACCTCATGGTCGCCCGGGGCCGGTACGGAAAACCCTTCGAGGGCAGGTTCGTCGCCGGGTCCGATATGGCGGGCTACGTGTTGAAGACGGGTCCTGGAGTCTCGGCGATTCGGCCGGGTGACCGGGTCGTGAACGCGCCGTTCCTGCGCTGGACCGCGGGAAGACTCACGCCCGATGGGATGAAGACCCTGGTAGGCGCGGGCGGCGTGGACGGCGTGCTGTGCGAGCAGGTGCTATATCCCGCGGACGCCCTGGTTTCCATGCCGTCCCACTTCTCCTACCACGAAGGCGCGACGTTGCCCATTGCCGGACTGACCGCCTGGGCTTCGGTCGTATCGCAAGGTCGATTGCAGGCCGGAGAGTGGGTCCTGCTGCACGGCACGGGCGGGGTCTCCGTGTTCGCCGCACAACTCTCGGAACTTACTGGGGCGCAAGCGTTATTGACCACATCTTCCGAAGAGAAAGCCCGACGAATGAAGGAAGAATTCGGCGTGCTGGAGACTTTCGATTACCGGGACGAAGGATGGCCGGACCAGGTCCGGTCCTTCACCGGCGGCGACGGGGTCGACCTGGTCGTGGACGTGGCGGGCGGCCAGACCTTCGCGAAGTCCCTGAAAGCCTGCGCGCTGCACGCCCGTATATCCCTCGTCGGCATCCTGGACGGCTTCGAAACCCGCCTCAACCCCTTCGATATCATCGGCCGGCAAATCCAGATACGAGGGATCTACACCTCTTCCGCCGAAGATCTGCGCGACCTGGCCAAAGCCTGCGAATCGTCGGAACTCAGGCCCTGCATCGACCGCGTGTTTCGCTTCGATGAAGTGCCGGCGGCCTACGACTACCTGGAATCACAACGGCATATCGGCAAGATCGTGTGTGAGATTTCGGAGTGCTCCCGCTGAGGGCTCAGCGGATCTTCAGGTGCCGTTTCCGGTCGGTCACCCGTCCGATACAGGCCGCCTGCGCGTAACCGGCGTCTCGCAGTTTCGCGACCACGTCATCGATACGGGAAACAGGTACGCCGGCCAGCAGTCCGCCCGAGGTCTGGGGGTCGAAGAGGAGGGCGTCCCGCCCGTCCGCCGCGCCGGGCTCCGCCGTGTACGCCGCGCCGGGCCCTGGCTCCACCTCCCATCTCTTCTGCAAGTGCTCCCGGTTGGACGGCGCCAGGGTACTCTCCACCCCGGCGGCCACACAATCCCTCGCGCCGGCATAAAGCGGTATCCGGTCGATTTCAATCTCAGCGCCCGTGCCGCTGGCCTCGAGCATCTCGACCAGGTGTCCCGCCAGGCCGAAGCCGGTCACGTCCGTGACGGCGGGTATGCCGGTCTTTGCAAGGACCCCGGCCGCCTCCGCATTCGACTGCAACATGCCCTTGAGGACTTCGTCAACCCTGCTTCCCCGGGCCTTCAGATGCATGTCGGCCGCCAGGATGACGCCCGTACCGACGGGCTTGGCCAGGACGAGCCCGTCGCCGGGACGCAGCCCGCCCTTTCTGAATACGGCGTCGCGGCCGGTCAGGCCGTTCAGTGTTATGCTGACGGCTGTCTCCGTTCCTTCACTCGTGTGCCCGCCGAGGAGCGTGACCCCGAGACGCCGGGCCTCTTCCGCGATGCCGCCCATGAGCTGTCTCAGGTCGTTCGCCACCAGGGGTTTTTCCGCGTAGGGCAGCGTGACCGTAACCAGTGCGGAGTGAGGCTCGGCCCCCATGGCGTACAGATCGGACGCGGCGTGGACCAGAGCGATGCGGCCGAAGAGGTGCAGGTCGCCAGTAAAGGCCCGGAAGCCGTCCACGGTCTGCACCAGCGACCGGCCGGAAGGGATCTCAAGCATCGCCGCGTCGTCGGCGTCGTGCAGGCCGATCCGCACGCCTTCCCTATTGAATACTTCCAGTTCGTCGAGTACGCCGGTGAGTACGGTGGAACCGACCTTGGCGCCGCACCCGGCACAGCGCATGGCCGGCACTGCCGGGCCTTTGCCGGCTTCATCACCGGCGGAGTGCGCATCGTGGGCGGGGTGCGCATTACGGGTGGACGGCGCATCTAGGGCGGACGGTGTATCGCCTGACGGGTCCATGGGTGGCAGCAGCGCCGGTTCGAATTTCCGCATCCAGCGTCGGTCGATCCAGTCCTTCAGGCGCCACACCCAGGGGCCGTGAAAGGAGACGTGTCGCCGGCTGGCGACGGCGTTGCGCGTCCCGGTCATGAGCAGCGCAAGCGCCGAGGCCTGGGGCCTGTAGGGAACCATGGACCGGTTTTCGAGCCAGGCATGGAGGTTTCGGGCCAGAACCGGTCCCTCACGGACCGCGTAGACTCCCGATTTGGGCAGGGAACGGGAGGGGAATTCGATACAGTCGCCCGCCGCGAAGACGTTGTCGTGACCCACAGCCTGCAGAGTGGGCCGGACGCGGATGAACCCGGCACCGCTGGTCTCCAGGTTTGTCTCCTTCAACAGACCGGGCGGCGCACCGCCCGTGGCCCAGAGCAGGAAGTCGCAGGGCAGGGACGGATGATCCTCGAAATGGACGCCCGTCTCATCCACGCCCGTGACCCGCAGGCCGGTGTGCCAGGCGATCCCCTTATCTTCGAGGTACCGCCCGATGACCGCAGCGACCCGGGGACGGTGCCCGGTCAGCAAAGTCGTCTGCGAATCCACGAGGGTGATCTGGACGGGCGCGAATCGCGCTCCCCATCTCGAGTGCATGGCGAAGGCCAGTTCCACGCCCGCCGCGCCGCCTCCCGCGATGACGATCCGTAACGGCCGGCCGTCGCTCCGGTGATTTTCCTCGAACCGGTGTACTCGCTTCAGCAGCAGCCCGAGCGGCCTCGTGGGCACGGCGTGTTCCCGCACGCCCGGGGTGTCCATGCCCCTGGGAATCGAACCGACGTTGATCGAAACGGCATCGTAGGCAAGGGGAGGACGGCCGTCGTCGAAATAGACTTGTTGGAGGGCCGGATCGAGGCCGGCCACCCGGGCCCGGACGAACCGGATGCCCGCCCAGGTACACAGCGGCCTCAGTTCCATTTCCATCTCGTCGGGACGGTACAGGCCGGCCAGGCAACCGGGCAGCATGCCGGAATAGCAGACGGTGGACTCGTCCGAGATGAGCGTGACGCGGATGCCGCGCAGGGCCTTCTTCATGGCCAGCATGCGGATTACCTGCACGTGGGAATGGCCGCCGCCGACCAGCACGAGGTCTTTTTTGAAAGGGACGTTCTGGATCATTATTGAAATATACTTGGCGTGTCCGTGCGGCCAAAGTCCATAATGACTCGCGTGACCGTATCGACCGATGACCATGAAGATCTCGAAAATACCTGAAATTGACCGCTTCACGGAGTCGATTACGCCACGTGGTCGACCTTGACACGCGCAGTAGATTACCCTGATGACGAGACCTTTCCCAATCGAGATAAACTACGTTCGAAACATCCAGGGTAGGAACAACTTCCACAAGGAGCATCAATGGCTTTCAACATCAGGAAACGGGGCAAGTTGACTTACTATTACCACGGCGAAAACCCGGTGCTGTCGGCGCTTGTGACCGAGGAGCAGCCGGATGGGGACCTGAAGATCTATTTCGCCGGTCTCACGGGCGGCTATTCCGCCAAGGGCGTGCTGGAGCGGGAAGAACTGGTATCGATGGAACCGGACCAGGAGATCCCCCTGGTCTTCCAGAGCTGGGAGAAGTGGCTGATCGACGCCGGCCTGTGCGAGTCGCTGCGGGATATCGACTTCATCGAAGTACACGCCTTCGGGTGCCAGCCCAAGTCGCCGAATCCCCTCGTGGACCCGGTGGGTTACGCCGCCGAGCAGGACCGGCTGAAGGAAGCGTATGCCCGGGCGTACAGCGGCTTTTTCCGGGACTACCTGCCGGACAACGGCGTGCCGTGCCGCTTCACGGTCCATCTCGTCGACGTCCCAGACAAGGCCGCGTCTTACGAGTTCTACTCAACGGCCCTGTGGCAGCGGTCGCTCCAGACCGGATCGTCCGGATGACGCGTGTGGTGCCGGCCCGCCGGAACCGATTACCGGCTTGACACCCTGTCGAATCAGGACCATATTCACCGGGTTCATTCCACCGATTTGACTGACCGATCTGACTGACCGATTTGACCGTCTGGCATAACGGTCTGTTTTCCTACCTCTTCTCCGCACGCACCCCGGAAGGAGCGATGCATGCCCACGCAGTCCCCGCAGGAGACGCTGGAGGCGCTGAAACGGTTCGACACCCCTACGATCACCAACGTGGTGGCCACCTATCCCACCCACCCCCTCTGCCTCGGCCTCTATAACCCCTGGGCGGTGAACTGGTACACGGACCAATCCATAAAGTGCATGTATCCCGAACTCGGGCGCACCGTGGGCTACGCCGTCACCTGCGTCTTCGGCCTGCCCGAGCCGGGTTTCAAGAACCTTTCCTTCATCGATGTCATCGACGCTCTGGACGCATCCCCCGGCCCGACGATTCTCGTGATCCGGCAGAATTTCCCCGAGGAGATCGCCGGCAAGGTGGGATTGGCGGGCGGGAACATGACGGCTGCCGTCAAGGCCGTGGGGTGCGAGGGCGTCGTGTCCAACGGACCGTCGCGGGACATACACGAGATCCGGCCGATGGAGGTCCAGTACCTGCTCAGCGGCGTCACGCCGGGCCACGGGGACCAGGCCGTGCACGCGGTGAACGTCCCCGTATCCGTGGGCGGCATGGACGTGGCGCCGGGCGAGATCATCCACATGGACGAGAACGGCGCGTGCAAGTTTCCCGCCGACAGGATGGACGCGGTGCTCGAGAACGCCACGGCGCTGGCGGAGGAGGAAGAAGCACGCATCGAGGCCTTCGAACGCGCCCGGTCTGCCGACGACATCAAGGCGATCCTGGGCGGACACAGCTACGGCAAGAAAGAAGAAGAAGAATGAAATGCGTATTCATCGTCCTTGATACCGTCCGCCGGGATTACCTTTCGACCTACGGCAACGACTGGGTGCATACGCCTGCCCTGGACCGACTGGCCGAACGAGGCGTCGTCTTCGACAACCACTGGGTGGGATCGCTGCCCTGCATGCCCGCGCGGCGGGAGTTCATGACCGGGCGGTACAACTTCATCTACCGGGGCTGGGGTCCCATCGAACCCTACGACGATACGCTGCCGGGCGAGTTGCGGAAGAACGATGTCTTCACCCACCTGCTGACCGACCATTACCATTACTTCGAGCTCGGGGGCGAGAACTACCACACGGCGTTCAACACCTGGGACTTCTTCCGCGGCCAGGAGAACGACTGGTGGGCGTCCCACGTGGACCGCATGGCCCTGCCCGACCACCTGGGACAGCTCAGCCAGCAGAATTACGGCAATCGGAAACTGCAGCAGCAGGAGGAGGACTTCTCCGGTCCGAAGACCGCGCAGGCGGCCATCGAGTGGCTGAAGACGAACCAGGCGTCCGACGACTGGTTCCTGCAGGTGGAGATCTTCGATCCCCACGAGCCCTTCTACTGCACCGAGAAATACCGCGCCATGTACGGCGACGATTACGACGGACCGTTCTACGACTGGCCCAGCTACGACGAAGTCCACGAATCCCCCGAAGCGGTCGAACACATCCGGAAGTGCTACGCCGGGCTGCTCACGATGACGGACCACTGGGTGGGCCGGATATTCGACACGCTCGATGACCTGGGACTGTGGGATGACACGCTGGTCGTGTTCACCACGGATCACGGGACCATGCTGGCGGAGCATGACTTCTGGATGAAGAATATCATGCCCCTGTACAACGAGATCGTCCGGATACCACTGATCGCGAGCCTGCCCGGTAACGAGCGGGCCGGCACGCGAACCGGAACGCTCACGCAGACCATCGACCTGATGCCGACCTTTCTCGACTACTTCGATACCCCGCCGCCTCCCCACGTCCAGGGACGGTCACTACGCAAGGTGCTGGACGGCGACAGCGTCAGGGCAGACGGCATCTTCGGCTATTTCGGGATGGCCATGAATTTAACGGACGGTAGGTACGTGTACATGCGCAACCCGGTCAACGAGGACGCGGGACCGCTGTACGCCTACACGGCCATGCCCACGGGCGGTTTGAACCGCTGGTATCCGAGGGAGGTGTACGACCGGGTCGAAACGGGCCGTTACTTCGGCCACACCTATAACCTCCCGTTGTACAAGATCCCCACAGACGGGAAGGTCCCGCGACACCACCCCGACGAGGCATCCTACGCGGGCCGGAACCAGCTGTTCGACGTCGCAGCGGACCCGGCACAGCAGCACCCCATTGAAGATCCGGCGCTGGAAGCCCGGTTCACGGAACGGATCGCCCGTCACCTGGAAGCCTGTGAGGCCATGCCGGAACAGTTCACCCGCCTGGGTATCGATCCGCCGGGAGCGTAGGCCGACTGATCGACCCGCCCGGAGCGGGCGCGAATGCAGGTTTTCCGGCCCGCCCGAAGCTTAGGATGAAAAGATCATGAAGAAGACGCTAATCCTGCGACGATTCCCGGCGACGCTCCTGATCGTCTTCGCGCTGTCGTTCGTGAATTGCGGCGGTCAAACGGCGCCGGAAGATGCTGAAGAAAGCGCTCCCGAGCTGTTCTTCGGCCAGACCGCGGAAATGAAGGAGGCGGCCCACGCCGCGCTGATGGAGCGCCTGCCGGACGACGCCGCGCCCCTCGAGTACCAGGTGTTCCGGTACATGGCCGCGGAACCCAAGAGCATGGACCAGGGCGTCTCGATCTACGTGGCGGGCGGAAGCGAGTTCCACTTCGAGCGGCTCGTAATGTTCGGACTGAACGGAGAACTCATCCCCGGCGCGGCGCAGTCTTGGGAACCCTCCGAGGACGGCAAGACCTGGACCTTTCACCTGCGCCGGGATGGGCGGTGGAGCGACGGCCGGTCCGTCACGGCCCACGATTTCGAATTCACCTTCAAGCGGTTCCTCCATCCCAACGCGGGCAACGTCTACGCCTTTCTCTATTATGACATCAAAGGCGCAAAGGCCTACAACCAGCGGGAGACAGACGACGTCGACACCGTTGGCGTACGGGCGGTGGACGACTACACCCTGGTCATCGAGACGGAGCAGTCCTGCGCCTTCCTGCCCCATATCACCGCCTACCTCACTTCCGCGCCCGTCCCGCCCTGGCAGGTGGAGAAATACGGGGACCAGTGGGCCCTGGCCGGCACCTGCCTTACCAACGGACCCTTCCAGCTCGAGACGTGGAAAACGGGCCAGTACATGACGTTCGGCCTGAATCCCCACTACACCGGGTCCAATCCCGGTCATCTCCGCCAGATCGTCCGCATATTCAACGCCATGGTCGGATCGGCCAGCGCGGCGAACGACATGGGACTGCTGCCCTACGAAAACGACGAGATCGACGTGATCGACATCAGCCCCATGGTCTACGGCGGCCTGCGCGACGATCCGGAATGGAACGAACCGGCGTGGTCCTACGACCAGTTTACGACGGTTTATCTGTTCTTCCGGACGCGCGAGCCCCCCTTCGACAACCTCAGGGTCCGCCAGGCCTTCGCCCACGCCATCGACCAGGAGTCGCTGAACGAGACGATTCTCCAGGGCATGATGATCCCCGCCTACACCATGCTGCCGCTCCATTTCCCCGGCTACGTGGGTGACAAGTACAGGGACCACCAGCGGTTCGACGTGGACCTCGCCCGGCAGCTGCTCGCCGAGGCCGGCTATCCGGACGGCAGGGGTTTCCCGCGGATGGATATCTGGCTCGCCGACGCCACGCCCGCTTCCGCCATCAGCCAGGTGGCCCAGGCGATCCAGGAGATGCTCAAGGAGAACCTGAATATACAGATCGACATCCGGAACACGGAAGGCGCGGCGTACCGGTCGGCCATGTACAACTGGGAGTTTCCCATGAGCATCATCGGGTTCAACTACGACTTTCCCGATCCCCACAGCATGCTGGGCATCATCTGGCGGTCCCAGCCCAGGGGGTACACGCGCCACGACTGGCTGAACCCGGAATTCGACCGGCTGATCGACGCGGCCGCCGGAGAGCTGAATCACGAGGTGCGCATGGCGATGTACGACGAGGCCGAAGGGATTCTCGCTTCCGAGGCCGCAGCGGTTTTCCTCTGGCATGTCAAGGCCTACCAGTTGCGCAAGCCCTGGCTGAAGGGGTTCCGGGAAGACCGGTGGGGAAACTTTCCAAATTACCGAAACGCAAATACATACTATGACCTCTACATCGGCCAGGAGGCCGTGGACAGTGACCGGCGCATAGACTATTGAGGCGCCGGGGCGATAGGCACGCTTTGACCGGCGCATAGACTATTGAGGCGCCGGGGCGACAGGCACGCTTTGACCGGCGTATCGACTACTGAGGCGCTGGGGCGACAGACACGCTTTGACCGAAGGATCGATTACTGACATGGAAAACGGACACCAGTACACCGAGATGACCGACGCGCAGCGGGAACATCTCGACCAATATGGCTACCTGATTATCGAAGACGCGCTGCCGCCGGCGGTCGTCGGGGAGTTGAACGGGGCCATCGACGAATTGTACGACCGGGCCCGAAAGGAGGATACGCTGGGGAAAGGCGGCGATCTGAACATGCGGAACTGCATCGTGGCCCACGACGCCTTTCTCCAACTGCTCGACTGGCCGGCGACCATACCCCTGGCCTGGGGCGCGCTCAGCTGGAACATCCAGATGATCACCTCCCACCTCATCGTGCTGCCCTCGGGGTCGGAACCCACCGAGGAGGCCAGGCGCGGACACGGCATGCACCGTGACGGCGGCCGGTCCTTCGTCGAAATGCAGGAACCCCATCCCCGGATCCTGCTGAAGATCGCCTACGTGCTCAGCGACCAGACGGATCCTTCCTCGGGGGCCACTTCGCTGGTGCCCGGCAGCAACCGGATCACGGGGCAGCCGCCCAGGGATCCGGCCACGGGCTGGCCCTACGGCGCCATCCAGATGAACCTGCCCGCCGGTAGCGCCTTCCTGTTCGAGCAGCGCACCTTCCACAGTATCGGCCACAACTGGTGCGGCCACGACCGCAGGACGATTTTCATGGGGTACGCGTACCGGTGGGTGAAGCCCATGGACTACATCCAGATGCCGAAGTCCCTCGTGGACCGGTGCTCGCCTCTTCAGAAACAGCTGATCGGCGAGGTGGGCGACGCGCTGAGCTATTATCTGCCGGAAGAAGAGGACGTGCCGCTCAAGACCTTTCTTGAAGGGAAATGAGGTCCGCGCATGGCCAATGTCGTCCTGCTCATCTCCGACGAGCACAACCCCTTCTATTCCTCGGTCTACGGTCATCCGTTCGTACAGACGCCCGCCATGGACCGACTCGCGGCGAACGGGGTCGTCTACGACAGCGCCTACTGCCCGTCGCCCCTCTGCACACCCAGCCGGTCCGCCTTCATGTCGGGGCGCAGGGTGCACGAGATCCAGGCCTATTCAAACTGCACCATCGGCGTCGACCCGGACATCCCCACCTACGGAGGCGCCTTGTCGGAACAGGGCGTATACTCCGTGCACGTGGGCAAGACGCACGTCTTCGCGCCGAGTGGCGACCTGGGTTTCAGCGAGGTGCGCCTCGGCGGCAGGGATCGGGGCGCCGGCGATCCGGAAATAGGACGCCGGCCTTTCCGGATCCGGCGGGCCGCCGCGGAAAGGGCTTCGCAGTTCGGGGTAAATGAGCCGCATCTCCGCCTTGACCTGGACCGCGTCGACACCGCGGTAGACTGGTTGACGCATACCGCGCCTTCGCTGGAGCGACCGTGGACCCTCACGGTAAATGTCATCCATCCCCATTTCCCCCACTACACCTCGCAGGAATTGTGGGATCTATATCCCCAGGGCGGCGATCTGCCGGAATACGGTGCCGATGAGGAAACGGCAGGCCATCCTCGGGCCCTTGAAGTGCGCGAACATTTCCAGACGGACCGGTTCACCGAGGACCAGGTGCGGGGCCAGCGCCGGGGATACCTCGCCTGCGTGACCTTCGTGGACCGGCAACTGGCGCGCCTGGTCGAGGCGCTGCAAGCAGCCGGGCTGTACGACGATACCAATGTCATCTACACGTCGGACCACGGGGAGATGCTCGGAAAGTTCGGCATGTGGTGGAAATGCTCCCTCTACGAAGACGCGAGCCGAATCCCCTGCATCGCGGCGGGACCCGATTTCCCCTCCGGGCTGAGGGCATCGACGCCCGTGGACCTCCACGACGTCCAGGCGAGCCTCTTCGCGTCGACGGACGCCGAACGCCCGGAAGACTGGGCGGGCCGTCCCCTGCAGCATGTGCCCGCGACCGATGACCAGCGCGTCGTGTTCTCGGAATACCATGGCCACGGGGCGAGGCACAGCGCTTTCATGATCCGGAAAGGAAAATGGAAATACATCCATCACGTCGATGCGCCTCACCAGTTGTTCGACCTGGCACGGGATCCTGATGAGCTTAAGAACGTGTGTGAGGCGCATCCGGCGGTCGTTGCCGACCTGGAAAGGGAACTTTGTACAATCTGCGATCCCGATACGGAAAACGACCGCGCAGACCGGTTCATCGAGGCGCAGCTTGAATCCATGGCGTCCGCCGACTGACGACAAACGACCGACCGCCGACCGCCGACTGAGTGCCGACTGACGCTTAGTCGAGAAAACACGAGCACGGGAAGATGAGTGAGAATCGACTGCTGGGCATCACCGTCCTGGCCGATTTCATCCTGAACGAAGGGGTGGAGGCTGTGCTGGACAACCTCGTGGAACGGGCGGGCGCCACGGCCGTAGCGGTGAATCCGACGGTGACCGCCCCGTCCGAGGAAGGCGTCGGTTCCTTCCAGCCACCCAGTGACGCCGGCAGCAGTCCCCGCCTCTTCGATCGGCCGCTGTGGGGCCGACGTTCGCTCTGGGTCCGGAGCGCGCCGAGTTTTAAGCCCCGTCTGTCCTACTATAATGATACCCCGTACAAACCTCGTGAACCCAATGAACTGACGGACGCCCACGGCGACCTGATCGAACGGTTCATCGACGCGGCGCTGGACCGCGGACTCAAGGTCTATCTGCAACTGAGCGGCGCGACGCCGCCGGGACTGTCGGACGAGGACCGGCCGAGGCGACCGGACGGGCAACTGCCGGACCGCATGGCCGACACGGGCTGCCTCGCCAGCGAGGCGATCCGGGCCTACATCGCCGCCTATGTGCGGGACCTGCTTGAACAGTATCCCCGCGTATCCGGCTTTCGGCCGGACTGGCCCGAGTATCCCTGTTACAAGCTGGACGAAGCCTTCCAGGATTTCAATCCCCAGGTGGCGCGCTGGGCTGCAGACAGACACTTCGACTACGAGGCCATCCACCGGGACGTACGGGCGGCCTACGACTACCTGCACGGACGGCTCGAAAACCGGGACCTTATCGACTTTAGCGGGCCCGGCCGGGGCGCGGCCACGCTGGCCTCCGTCTTCAGGTCCTTTCCCGGCATCGTGGAATGGCTGCGCCTGAAATCCGCCCTGTCCAATGACCTGCTGCAGCACTGGAGAACGGTCATCACGACGCACGGCGGTCCGGAAATGGAGCTTTCGGCCAACGCCTTCATGACGCCCCTCACCCTGTGGACCGGCTTCGATTTTCGCAGTGCACCGGAGATCTGTGACGCGGTGTCCCCCAAGCTGTATACCATGCACTGGTCGGTCATGGTGGAATTCTGGGGTCGGGTGCTGCAGGAGCACAACCCCGGCCTGGACGAACGGCTCCTGGTGCGGTCGCTCGCCCATCTCTTCGATCTTGGAGACGAAATCACGGCCACCCGGATCGATGACTACGGGTATCCCGGCCCCGACGAACCCCATCCGGTTCCCAACGACGCCCAGCGACGGCGGATCGAGCAGGTCTGCGCGGAGGTGAACGGGCGCGCGCTCGTCACGCCACTCATGCACGGCTACGGCCCCCTGCATGATTTCGCCCGCCGTTTCCGGGTGGTGGCGGAGAGTCCGGCCGACGGCGTATGGATCAACCGGTACGGGTACCTGAGCGACGACAAGCTGGACGCGGTGGGGCGTATCTGGCGGCAGGCCCGTCGAGCATCTTGAAAACGCGCCCTGGATGTGATCGGCCGGCTCCGGCGGCACATCGACGGCAGGCCCGATAGAGGAAACCCGATGACCCGTCCCAACATCCTCTTCATCATGACGGACCAGCAGCGCTTCGATACGATCGCCGCGCTGGGCAACGAGCATATTTACACCCCCAACATGGACCGACTCGTACGGCGCGGCGTGTCATTTACACAGGGCTACACGACCTGTCCCGTCTGCGTGGCGGCGCGGACGACCATCCGCACAGGATGCGATCCGCCCACGACCCGCGTATTCAGCAACGGCCGGTCCGAACCCGTTCCGTGCCAGGCCGATACGCTCGAGGGCCGGTGCGGCGACTATCTCGCCCGCACCCTATCGGCAGCGGGCTACCGGACCTTCGGCGTGGGGAAGTTTCACACCTTCCCGTGGAACGAGGACATAGGATATGAGTCCCAGCTCCACAGCGAGGAACTCTACGGCAGTGAGGAGCAGCGGCGCGGAGACGCCTACGCGGGTTGGATCGCCCGCGAGCATCCGGATTTCGACTATATCGAAGCGCTCATGGGGGAGCGGACCGAAATGTACTACATGCCCCAGGCGAGTCCGCTGCCCACCCATCTGACCGTGGAGTCCTGGGCCGCCGACCGCGCGATCGAAGCGCTACGCACGTCCAACGACCGGCCCTATTTCGGTTTCGTCTCCTTCATCGGTCCCCATCCGCCCTTCGCGCCCCCCGTGCCCTTCAACCGGATCTACGACCCCGACCGCATGCCGGGTCCGGTCCGCGGCGATCTTACGGTGGACCACCTGGACGAGCAGATTCCCTTCATGAACCGGATCATCTGGGCGGATGAGATCAACGAAGCGCAGACCCGTGTCCTGAAGGCACGGTATTACGGAGAAATCACCTACATCGACGATTGCCTGGGCCGGATACTCGACGCCGTCGAAGCCCGCGAGGACGCCGGAAACACGCTCATCTGCTTCTTCTCGGACCACGGTGACCACCTCGGGGATCATACCGCCTGGCAGAAGGAGAGTTTCTTCGACGTCTCCGCCCGCGTGCCCTTCCTGGTTAGCTGGCCCGATCGCTTGCCCCGGGACGTCCTGCGAGACGATCTCGTCTGCCTGACCGACCTCTTCGCCATCGCCACCCACGCCGTCGGCCAGACCCAGGCGCGCGACGGGGTGGATGTGCTCGGCGTGTTGGAAGGAACTGCCGCACCCAGGGAAACCCTCTTCGGATATTATGGCGAACCAGGAACGGACCGGTTCAAAATCATGGTACGAAGCGGCGATTGGAAGTATATTTACCTGGCGAACGGCGGCAGGGAGCAGCTGTTCAACACGGCCGAAGACCCGAACGAAGTGGCGAACCGGGTCTCGACCGACCGGGATGTCGCCGACGAGCTGTACCGGCGCGCCGTGCAGGCTTGCGGGCATCCGGGCGCCTCAGACGCCCTGGATGGCGACCGCCTGCGGTCCTTTCCCTACACGAAGTGGAAGGCCGCGCGCATCTACCAGTTCGACCGGTCGCGCGGCGTGCGGGGGTTTCCCGGTCATCCGCGCGATGTGCTGGATCCGTGGATCCGGCGCGGCCGGCGATAGTTCCATCATCCCTGGCGATCCACGCCCGGTAACCCCGGATATCCGGGAACACGTCCTTGCCGTCCGCATAGTGCGCACAGTCCGTACGGTCCGCATAGTCCGCACAGTCCGCGTTCGAATGCGCGCGCAACCTGAGCCGAACCATGAACCCAGTCGACGCAACCACCGCGGTCCCGGCATCGTCCATGCCTTCGGCCGGAGGAGATCCGGTCCCGGTCCCGGCGTTTCACGTGATGATGAAACCCCGAGGGGCCATCTGCAATCTCGACTGCAAGTACTGCTACTTCCTCGCCAAGGAGGATCTGTATCCCGGCAGCGGGTTCCGCATGTCCGACGACCTGCTCGAGGAATACACCAGGCAGTACATCGAAGCCCAGCAGGTGCCGGAAGTCACCTTCGCCTGGCAGGGTGGCGAACCCACCCTCATGGGACTCGAGTTCTTTCAAAGGGCTGTCGAGTTCCAGAAGAAGTACCAGAAGCCCGATACGCGTATCTTCAATTCCCTGCAGACCAACGGCACGCTTCTCGACGCGGACTGGTGCCGATTCTTCCACGAAAACGACTTCCTGATCGGCCTGAGCCTGGACGGCCCCCGTGCGCTGCACGACGCCTACCGGGTCGACAAGGGCGGCAAGCCGACCTTCGACACGGTGATGGGCGCGTCGGAGATGATGCAGGCAAGCGAGGTGGAGTTCAACATCCTGACCACGGTGCACGCGGCGAACGCGGAGCACCCCCTCGAGGTCTACCGTTTTATGCGGGACGTGGTGAAGACGCGGTTTCTGCAGTTCATCCCCATTGTGGAGCTCGACAACGACACCGGGTACCAGGAAGGCACCGAGGTGACGGGCCGGTCGGTGACGGGGAAGCAGTACGGCCGGTTCCTGGTCCGGATTTTCGACGAATGGGTGCGCCGGGACGTGGGGAAAATGTACGTGCAGATCTTCGACGTGTCGCTCGCCGCCTGGTCCGGCCAGAGTCCGGGACTGTGCATTTTCATGGAGACCTGCGGCGACGCCCTGGCCCTGGAGCACAACGGGGATCTCTACGCCTGCGACCACTACGTCGAACCGGACTACTTGCTGGGCAATATCACCGAGATCCCCATGATGGAGATGGTCTTGTCCGAACAGCAGCGGGCTTTCGGGCAGGCCAAGCTGGACACGCTGCCGCAGTACTGCCTGTCATGCGACGTGCGGTTCATCTGCAACGGGGGATGTCCGAAGAACCGCATCATCACGACGCCCGACGGCGAACCCGGCCTGAATTACCTGTGCGAGGGGTACAAGGCCTTCTTCCACCACATCGACGGCCCCATGCGGTTCATGGCCAACGAACTGCGTCACCGGCGGGCCCCCGCCAACGTGATGACGTACATCCGCCGGCGCGAAGCCGAACTCAGCATGCAGAAAGCGTTTCGGACGGCGGGGAGGAACGACCCCTGCCCGTGCGGAAGCGGCCTGAAGTTCAAACGGTGCCACGGCAGGTCGGCCGGCGCTTGAACCTCACATATAGTAACCGCGTTCCACCGCGAGGGTGAGGGACAGTTCGATGTCCGAGATCGCCCTGGACATGGCCTGGCCGATGAGGTCCAGTTTTCGCACCTGATCGATGCGATCGGCGGCCTGGGCGAGTTCCCGCGCAGACAGGATCTCTTTGAAGAGGTTGCACGCATGGGCGAGGTTGATGATCACGACGTCGCGCGGACTGGGGATCTTGTCGCTGAACAGCACTTCCATGATACGGAGCTTGACTTCACGCTCGGCCGTTCCATCGATGATCGGATAGCGCCGCGACCGGAATACCCACAGGAACTGGCCTTCTTCCCTCTTCAGGATACCCCGTTCCACGAGCCGATCGATGGCCGTTTCCCGGATGTCTTCGGCGCGGTCGACGCCATGCTCGATCCAGTACCGCGCCCCGTGCGTTTCGGATGACGCCGCTATATCCGCCAGCACGGGGTCGAGAAGATTGTCTCCCAGGGGTTTCGAATCCACGAGGACCAGCTTGTCGACATCGGTATCGATGCGGTTTTCGAGGGCGAGGTCCATCAACACGCCACCGGCAAGACCGTATCGCAGCAGACGGTCGGGCACGCCCACGAATTTCCCGTCGTCGTCGAGCATGAGCAGCAGGATCTCTTCCGCGAATCTTAACATCGTCTCTCCCCGGTCGTTTTTTTGGATTTCGTGTGTGCCGCTGGTGTCCCCGCCATCCGGAGGAATTCGTACGAATCGATAATCAAAAACCAGCCACGGTGTCATTTAGTTTACAGTATGGAACATTAATACGTGTCCGATTTCGAGCACGGTGTCAAGGGAATAAAGCATCGCCTGAAACCCACGGGCTCGATTCAAAAATGGCGCGCGAGTTCCACGCCCCAGTAAGGCGGTTCGTTGACGAAACCGGTCAAGTTGTTGAAATCTATGCCGCCGGTGAGCGATACGTCATCGAAGACGTTCCGGCCGACCAGGGAGATCTCTGTCCCGTTGTTCCCCATCAGATAGGACAGGCGCACGCCGCATTCCAGTAGCCGGTCGTCCTGGAATTCCAGGGATTCGTAGAGGAAGAAGCGTACCGCGCTGCGGTAGGCCAGGTCGGCGGAGGCCACAAAAAAGGACCCGCCCGGCAGGGCCACCGGATAGCGCAGGGCCGCATCCGCGATCCATCGAGGCGCTTGGGGCAGCCCGTTGCCGTCGATCAGGACCGTACCGGGCTCCGGACCGGCTGGATCCCGCACGGTGCACGGTGCGCCGCAGGGCTGCACGGCGAGACGCTTATCGTCTATGCGGGTATGATTGTAACTCAACCCGCCCGTAATCTGTAACCCGCCCGGCGACGCGAGGGCCACCTCCGCCTCGAACCCCCTTCCCAGGGTTCGGTCCGCGTTGACCAGCCGGTTGAAGTTGGTCTCGCCGCCCACGGCGGTGAGCTGCTGGTTCCGCAGCCGGTAGTGGAACGCGGCCAGGTCGAGGTGGAGCCGCCCGTCCCAGAGACGCATTTTGGCCCCGCCTTCGATGGAGTGTATCGTTTCCGTTTCGGCTATGGAAACCTCGTCACCGAATAGCAGGCGGCCCTGGATGCTCGGTGCGCGGAACCCCCGGGCGACGCGCAGGTAGGTCTGGACCCGGGGCGACGCGGCATACCGCATGCTCAGGTCGCTGCTCCACGCGTTGTCGGAGGGATTGCGTTGGATCGGTCCGATCGTGCCGGCGCCGGTGACCGCGGGCGCTTCGTCCCGCCACGCCGTGTAGTCCTTTGCGTCGTGAGAAAACCGGAGTCCCCCGGCGATCTCCAGCGCGTCTCCCAGGTGCAGGGTGGATGCGAGGAACGCGGCCCATGCCCTGGCCTCCTGGTGCTGCCGTGTGAATCCGTCGGAAGTTCCGCCGGCGAAGGTATCGTAGTTGAAATCCTCGATGTCCACCGATTCATTCAGGTAGTATAGGCCGACCTGGTAGTCCAGGATCCGGTGTTCCCGGCTCACCAGGCGTACCTCCTGGCTGATCTGGCGCAGGAAGGGTATGCCTCCTGACGTTTCAGAGGGGAAGGGAATAACCCCAGGTCCGCTGGGTGGGCTGAATACCGCGCCGAAGCCGCCGTCGATATCACCGCGGGAGAAACTTTCCAGCCGTTCCATGCCGGTCAGGGACACGAGTTGGTGCCGGTCCATCTGATAACGCAGTTCGATGGTCATGCCGTGGGCGCGCAGTTCCTGGTTGTTGCGTCCGTCGACTGCGATACGGTCCCGCGAGAATCCTTCCACCAGGCCGCCGCGCCCGGGCTTTATGGCGTTGGCGCGGAACGCCCGCGCGGATCCGTCAAAGTCGCGGGCATGGAGCTTGACCAGCGATTCGAAATCCGGCGATGGCTTCCAGCTCAACTGGAGCCGGCCGGCCAGCTCCCGGTATCCGGCGATGGCTTCATTCGGACCGTCGTATTCGTTTTTTACCCAATCGTCCCGTCGCTGCACCAGTACCGAGAGCCGCGCCGAGAGCCCGGAAGATCCAAGCGGTCCCGATACCGCTCCCTCAAAAACCGCGCTGTTGTAGCGTCCGTAACCCAGGCGGCCGAACCCTTCGAGTGCATCAGTCGGCCGCGCCGAATCCAACTTGATGATTCCCGCCGGCGTGTTCCGGCCGAACAGGGTGCCCTGGGGGCCGCGCAGGACCTCGATACGGTCCAGGTCGAAAGCTGGATAGCCCTTCAGCATGACGTTTTCCAGCACGATGCCGTCATAGACCACGGAAACGGGTTGCGAGGCGTTCAGGTCGAAGTCCGTGTTGCCGAGGCCCCGTATGTAGATACGCGGAAAAACACGGCCGTAGGAAGACTCCAGCTGCAGGCTGGGCACCCGGTTCGAAAGGAATCGAAGGTCCATACCGGAAGCGCGAAGGGCGGTGGACTTTGCTACCTGTATCGTGGACAAAGACAGCGGAACCTCGAAGGCGGGCTGCGCACGTTTGCGCGCCGTGACCACGACTTCTTCCATTACGAAGACGGGCTCGTCGGGCTGGATCGAGCTTTGCGGGCCTGCCTGTTCGAATTGACCGGGAGGTTCGGGCTGGCCCTGTTCTTCGGGCCGTGCTTCGGGCGCCGGTCCGTTGTCCTGCGCTGCTGACGCGCCGGCGGTGAAGACGAAGACCAGGCACAGGATCGACCGCATCGACCGCAGTGCAGTGGTAACGCCCGAGTCCGTTGTCCGCTGCCGGACAGCGCGAAGGGAGGAGTACAAGTTGCCTGTATCCATAAGTTTTCGTCCCCGTGTGGACTGAGTCAAACAATGGTGCATCGGTGGTGCATCGGTGCGTGAGTACGGATGGAAGGTATGGATGCGCCGAAACCAGTCGAAATCATACGGCACGCGCATCGAACCGGACTCGAAATCTGGACGGATCGATACGTCCTGTCAAGCCTAACGTCGCTGAAAGGGAGAGGCTATACAACACGTCCTGATGGTCGGGACGTCCCTTCGAAACTGCTTGTAGCTGATAGCGGACACCGCTATTATCCGGCACAACATAACCACCCTCTTACCAGGAGAACGGATGAACATGAAGAAACTCCGCGTCATATCGGCTCTATGCGTATGCATCATGGCATTCCTGACCTTCCCGACTGAATCGGCCGCACTGGACCAGAAAGACAAAAGCCGCCGGGGATTCTACTTCGGCATGCAGGCCGGCGTATCCCTTCCCGGGGAATACGAATCCACGAGAACAAACACCAGGAGCGTGCCCACCAACTGCGATCAGTGGCTACCCGGAGAGACCCTGAACGACGGAACCCCGGTGCCCCTGCCCCTGTCCGAGTGTTCGCCGCGCCTCTTTCCCGGGAGCCCCAACGGATTCGAACTGGGAGAGGGTATCCTGGCCGGCGTCCAGGCCGGTTATGTCCTGAGGGCCCTGCGAATCGAGGTCGAGTATTACCGCAGAGGCCAGAGCGGAGCGTTCCTGCCGCTGGTCATCCCGGGCGACGCGAAACAGGCCGAGTTCGTGGAACGCAGCGAGAAGATCAGCGATTTTCGGACGGACAACCTCTTCGCGAATTTTTACTACGACTTCCGCGGCATGCTCTCACCCAGCGCAACCCCTTACCTGGGCGTGGGCGCCGGGTTGGCGCAACAGAAGCTGTTCTACTCGGCGGTCTCCGTCCGGACCAACGACCGGGACAGGATGCGGCAACTGGGACGCAACAGCCACGCCGCCGGGTTGGCATCGCTCGCCGATGCGAGACTTTCCGACAGGATTTTCAGTTTCCAGTTCCTCGCCGGCGTGGACTACGTGGTGGACGAGCGGTTCTCGGCCGGCCTGAAACTCCGGTACGGCAGCGTCGGTGAGTTCCTGGATGGTGAAAACCCCTGGAGGTTGCTGCGGGGACACGAATCCACCGTGGGGCCGACTTCGGGAACGGGCTACGATATGCCCGTTCAGTACGAGATCAAGGGGAACCCCTCGCATTTCTGGGGGATATCGCTGGCGTTGCGGTATCGAATCGGAGGGTAGCGGCGAACGAACTCAATGTCCGGCTGGGCTGGGCAGGTGGGTCGATGCCAGGCGAACGCTATCCTGACGAACGTTATCCTGATGAACGCTATCCCGACTAACGCTACAGTAGATTGTTAAATTCAGATAAAAAACGGGCGCCGGAACAATCTGCTCCGGCGCCCGTGTCGTTTCGACTGGGTTCGTTACCGCCTTACTGCTTTACGACGTTTGCGGCCTGGAATCCCTTGGGCCCTTCCGTGATATCGAACTCTACCGCATCACCTTCCGAAAGGGACTTGAAACCCTCTCCCTGGATCGCGGAGTAGTGTACGAAGACATCATCGCCACCATCGTGCTCGATAAAACCATAGCCCTTGTGGTCGTTGAACCACTTTACTTTACCGACTGCCAATATTGCTCACCACCTTTCAGGCATGTATAGATACATCTACAACGAAGTCCCTGTTCGACTTACACCCACATATAGAAAAACGGCAGGACCGTTAGTTCTGATCCGTGCCGCATCGTCTTTTATAGTATACGATCATGCAGGAGACAGAGACAAATCCTGATAAACAATAAACCGTTACTTCTGGAAAAGTCAACATTTTTTTATTGTCACACAGATTGTAAAGACAGATCGATCACCTTTCGGCTCGTCTGCCCGCTTAGCCATCCCCCCGCCTTACCCGCGCCTCCATCAGCAGCCAGGCATCGGGGTCGACGACGACTTCTCCCGGTGCTCCGTCCAGTTTGAAGCGGAATTCGTGCGATCGCTCGCGAAGCTCGACCAACCGGCGTTCCTGCCGGCGTTCCTGCCGGTCTCCCGCCTCGAAGGCGAGGGTTACGGACAGTCTGTAGGTTTCCTGAGGCTGGATCTGACGCAGGCGTACCGAAACCTCGCCGCGTTGTTCGTCCCTGGACCAGGTCACCTCGACTACGGGATGGCCTGCACGGTAGATCCACTGGTCGAAGAACCACCCTAGGTCTTCGCCGAACCGGGCTTCCATGACGGACTGAAAATCACGGGTCAGCACGGTCTGGTCACGGAAACGGGCATAGAAATCCCGTATGCCCTGGAAGAAGGCCTCGTCGCCCATCAGGCCCCTGAGCATGTGAAGCACCAGCCCGCCCTTGCTGTAGTTATAGGCGTTCAGCAGGTCGAACAGGTTGGTGATGCCCGGATTGAATATGGGCGCCGGCGTGCGGCGATCCGCGTCGATAACCCGTGACCGGCTCCTGGCCAGCATTTCCTGAAACCGCTCGTCACCGTCGGCCTCTTCGTAGAACACGGCGCCAAAGTAGGTGGCGAACCCTTCGCTGAGCCACAGGTGGTGCCAGTCGGACTCGGTCACCGAGTCGCCAAACCACTGGTGGACGATCTCGTGGGCGACCACGGCTTCGTTCCGCCTGGTGCCCGTTATGCTATGTTCCGAAAAGAAGATGGCGCTGGCATTCTCCATGCCGCCGAACCGGGTGGAAGACTGCACCAGCGCGAGTTTCGCATAGGGATAGGGTCCGAACAGATCGGTGTAGAAGGCCAGCATGTCCGTGGAACGGGCAAAATCCGTGGTCCCCGCGTCCCGGTCGCCGGGAAACAGATAGTACGTAACGGGGATTCCCCGCCAGGACCCCGGCCGGATGATGGAAAAACGGGCCGCACCGATCACCATGCAGTAGGTGGGTATGGGCACGTCGGTCTTCCAGTGTGTGCGCTTGCGTTCCGGCGGGACGGCCGTCGTCTCCAGCATCCGGCCGTTGGCCACGACGTCGTAGGCCGCGGGCGCGGTGACGATAAACTCGACCGTGGCCTTGTCATAGGGGTGGTCCACCCCGGGAAACCAGTGGCGCGCCCGGTTCGGCCAGTTGTCCGCGAAGACCGACCGGTCGCCGAACTTGTTCGGCTGAATGAACAGCCCGTCCACGGGTTCGCCCCGGTACGAGACGATCACAGAGACCGTGTCGCCCTCCACGTAGCTTTCCTCGAATGTTATGTTCAGCCTGTTGTCGCTATGGGCATATGCCGCGTTTCTTCCGCCGACCGTAACCCGGTCCACGGTGAGCGGGCCCAGGTCGAGGGGCAGGACGTCCCGGCCGCCGGCCAGTATCTCTGCTAGGATCGTGGTCTCGCCCTGGATGGTCCGGCCGGTTTCGCCAATCTCCAGCTGGATCCGGTAGTGGAGGATATCCACGTCATCCATGCGGGGGTAGCCGTCGTTGGCCAGGACCGCGCCGGGTGCCAGGCCCAGGATGAGCAGCGCAGCTTTCGAAGTGCGGCCGAAGACGAGCGCCGCCGCCGCGACGGTCCACTTGCTGATCCGCTTCTTCACGTTGTGTTCCTCCTTGACATGTTCCGCGGTCCGTCTCATATATTCTCCGCACAATCCCAACCGAACCGATTGGATGGCTGGACATGGTCCGTCTGACCGACGACGACATCCGGTTTTTCGTCCGCGAGGGCTACCTGATCAAGCGCGGCGTCCTCGATCCCGAACTGATGGCCCGGGGCAGGGAACGCATGTGGAATAACCTGCCGCCGCCCCTCGAGCGCGACAAACCGGAGACCTGGATCGGTCCTTTCCCGGAGCCGGTCGACGACGGCGCTTCCCACCGGCACCAATTCATGTGGAAGTACCGCAAGCCAGGCGATGAGGACTGGATGGTCCGCCTCCTCGCCACCGATCCTTCCGTGATGGGCATGGCGGAGCAGTTGCTCGGCGAGGGCAAGCTGGTCGAACCGGACCGGATCCGTGGCATTTACTGCGTCCTGCCCGAAGGCGATGCGCCGCCCCGTCCCATGGGTTGTCACGTGGACGCCCATCCCTTTCATCTCGGCGTCGTGGGGTACATCGACGACGTGGAACCCGGCGGCGGCGGATTCACCGTTTGGCCGGGCAGCCACCGGGTTTTCTACCAGGATTTCACCCGTCGCTACGTCTTCGACAAAACGCCTGAATACCAGGCCCACAAGGACGAGGTGAGCCAAATGCCCCCCAAGGACTGTCACGGCAAGGCCGGCGACATCGTATACTGGCACCACCGCATGGGCCACTCCGTCGGCCACAACCGGACCGGCCGGATCCGCCAGGCCGTCCTCTATGACTACAAGCGGGTCGACCTGGACGAAACCGCGCCTCCCGGTGACGACATGTGGGTAGACTGGCCCGGCGTCCGCCCGTTACACCTCTCCTGATGCGTTACTCGAAATAACGGCCCACGATCGGCCTCAGCTTTTCCAGCGTGCCGGCGGGCACCGCGTCGCGGTCGGAAAGGATGGCATTGGCCAGTGCGTTGTGACAGCGGCACGTGCTGTCCAGCGGAATGGCCGGCACGACGTGACGGATAACCTGGCGCGCATGGTCTACGTTCGCGTGCAGGTTCTCGATGATCATTTCCACGGTGACGGAATCGTGTTCCTCGTGCCAGCAGTCGTAATCGGTCGAGCACGCGATGGCGGCGTAGCAGATCTCCGCTTCCCGGGCGAGCTTGGCTTCCGGCGCCGCCGTCATCCCAATGACCGAAAACCCCCAGCCCCGGTAGACGTTCGACTCCGCTTTGGTCGAGAACTGCGGTCCCTCCATGCATAGATAGGTGCCGCCGTCGTGCACGGTCAGGCCTGTCGATTCGGCGCCGGCGACGAGCAACTGGCGAAGCGGTCCGCAAAACGGCTCGGCGAGTCCCACGTGCGCCACGAGTCCGTCGCCGAAGAAGCTGGTCGTGCGGTGCCGCGTATGATCGTACAACTGGTCCGGTATGACCAAGTCTCGAGGGCGTATGTCTTCCTGCAGGCTGCCCACGGCGCTTACCGAAATAATCCACCGAACGCCCAGCGTCTTAAGCGCGAAGATGTTCGCCCGCACGTTGATTTCGGACGGCCCCAGGCGATGGCCCCGGCCGTGGCGCGCCAGGAACGCCACGCGCCGTCCCTCCAGGGTGCCGGTCACGATGGCGTCGCTGGGGTCGCCAAAGGGGGTGTCGGGCCGGACCTCCTCGAGATCCGTCAGCCCCTCCATCCCGTAGAACCCCGTGCCGCCCATGACCGCGATCTGTGCTTCGGACATTTCCGTGTCCTCCTGGTGATCCTTTGCGCACCGCCGCGATGTGCCGGGTGGCGCCGACCCATAACAGGGCCAGTTATTGATTCCAGCCTTCGATCATCAGACCTGGCATGTCACCCGGGCAGGATAAGATGAGAAAGCGCCTGGCGGGGCGTCAAGGAACATCTTTGGATGGTTGGTCCTTATACAAATTCCGCGAGTACAGGCTCAGGCCGCGGACTTATCGAGAATCCGATTTACATCTCGATGTCTTTTCCTTATTGATTATGTGGATCGTACCCTTCATGGAGGCGTCATGAAAGCATCCATACTTGATCTTCGACGACGCATGAGAGACGTTCTGCGCGCGCTTGACCGGAACGAATCGGTTACCATTTATTACCGGGGCAAGGAAAAGGCCGTTCTTACCCCCAGCCGCCATCAAACGGACAATTCCGTTAAAGACCATGAAGCCTTCGGGATGTGGCAATACAGGGACGAGACAGCCGACGTCGATGGTTACGTGCACAATCTGAGAAAAGGCCGTCTGGATGATGTGTGACACCCACGCAACCTTCCGTTCGTGAAGGTGTTTGCCACGACCATTTCGCTCGACATCGCCCGCAGTGACCAGTCTCTGAGAAGCATCAATTTCGAGCAGCCGCAGTGGCCTCAGAAATAAAAACGATTAGTCCTTGACAACGCCCCCCGGCGGTTTATCTTGATCGGCGAGTTCAAGGATAGATGTACTCGGAAGCCGCGTTTCATCGACCGATCTGTCTGTACATCCTTTAATTCGGTTCAATGTCATACCTTCCCCTGATCCTGCTCGTAATCCTCGTACTGATCGTCGCGGCCGTAATCGTTACCCTTTCCTCTTTCATCGGCAGAAAAAAGACCACCGCATCCAAGCTCGCCTCGTACGAATGCGGCGTTCCGCTGAAGGATTCCGCGCGGAAGAACTTCTCCGTCAAGTTCTACCTGATCGCCATTCTTTTCATCCTTTTCGACGTGGAGATCATTTACCTCTACCCATGGGCCGTCGTTTACGGCGATCTTCAGTTATACGGCGCTGCGGCCATGGGGGTGTTCTTCCTCCTGCTCGTCATCGGATTCCTGTACGAATGGAAACGGGGAGCCCTGGAATGGGATTAGAAGACCAGCTGCAGGAAAACGTCATGACCACCAAGGTCGACGAGATGGTGGGCTGGGCCCGGAAGAACTCGCTCTGGCCGATGCCCTTCGGCACCGCGTGCTGCGCCATCGAGCTCATGGCGACCCTGGCGTCCCGCTTCGACCTTGCCCGGTTCGGGGCCGAAGCTATCCGGTTTTCACCACGGCAGTCCGACCTGCTGATCGTTTCGGGGCGGGTATCCATCAAGATGATGCCCGTACTGAAGAAGATCTACGACCAGATGCCGGAGCCCAAGTGGGTCATTTCCATGGGGGCCTGCGCCTCCTCCGGCGGCGTATTCAATACCTACACCCTGGTGCAGGGCGTGGATCAGTACATCCCGGTGGATGTGTATATCCCCGGTTGTCCACCCAGGCCCGAGAACGTGATCCAGGCGTTGATGAAGATCCAGGAGAAAGTAGCCCAGGCTAAAGCAAACTGATGAACAGAAAAACCATCGCAGAGCTTCTGCTCGACATCAAAGCCGTAACCATCAACGTCGAAGCGCCCTACCATTACAGTTCCGGTATCATCTCCCCGATATATTGCGATAACAGGCTGATCATATCCTGCCTGGAAGAGCGCAAGGTGATCATCGATACGTTTCTCGAGATCATCGACACCCTCGACACTGCCCCGGATGTCATCGCGGGCACGGCGACGGCCGCCATTCCCTTTGCCGCATGGGTTTCCGACCGGCTGGACCTGCCGATGGTCTATGCGCGGTCGGGCCAGAAGGGTTACGGCAAGGAGCACCGGATCGAAGGAACGCTGGTGCCCGGCCAGAAGGTGCTGTTCACCGAAGACCTGGTCACGACGGGTGGGGGCGTCCTGAAGGCCGCCGAGGACGCGGTCAAGTTCGATGTGGAGGTGATCGGGGTGGCCACCATATTCGAGTACGGCCTTCCCGCCGCTACGGATGGATTCCAGAAAGCCAGGCTGCCGAAATGGAGCATGGCGGACTTCGTGACCGTACTGGACGTCATGGGCGAGCGGGGCGAGCTTTCGGATGACGACCGGGAAATCGCCATGGACTGGCAGTCGGATCCGCGCGGCTGGGGCAGCAAGATGGGGTTCGAATAAATGGGGTCAGCAATGGAAAACCAGGAGGAACGCGAGACCGAAGGCGTTGGCAGTCCTGAAACTGAACCCGGCGTCGTCACGACGCGCATCCGGGCCAGGTTCGGCGATGCGTCGGTCGGCACCGGCAACGCGGTGGGTTGCGAAAGCGTCATCGCGGAGCGGGATGCGCTTCTTCCGTTCATGACCTTCCTTAGAGACGATCCGGAACTGTCCTTCGACTATCTCGTCGACGTGACCGCCGTGGACCGCCTGCGGCTGGACGAGGAAATCCGGTTCGCCGTGGTGTACCAGCTGTATTCCTACAAACACAACCGCCGTTTCAGCGTCAGTGTGCCCGTTCCGGAAGTGGACTCCCGAATCGGTTCGGTGGTGTCCGTCTGGCCGGGCGCCAACTGGCTGGAGCGGGAAGTGTACGACATGTACGGGATCGTATTTGAAGGCCATCCCGATCTGCGAAGGATCCTTATGCCCGATGATTTCGGTTCCTACCCCTTGAGGAAGGACTATCCCCTGCACGGCAAGGGGGAACGGGACAACTTCGTTTTCTAGCGCATATTGTGAACGCCGGACCACCGGAAACACGCACCGTGAATACCACGCCGATCGACAAGCTCGCGGAGACGGACCTCGAGGAAATCCGCAACGAACGGGTTTCATTCGAGCGTACGCCGGACATGCCGACCGAGCACATGATCCTCAATTTCGGTCCCCAGCACCCGGCGACCCACGGGACGCTGCACATGGTGCTGGAACTGGACGGGGAAAAGGTCGCGGGCGCAACGCCCCATCTCGGCTACCTGCACACCGGTTTCGAAAAACTGGGCGAGTACCGGAGCTACAACCAGTTCGTCACGCTGACCGACCGGATGAACTACCTGTCGCCCCTGTGCAACAACATCGGCTATACCCACGCGGTCGAAAAACTGATGGACCTCGAGATCACACCGCGGTGCCGGGATATCCGGGTCGCCCTGGCCGAACTCTCCCGCCTCGCCGACCACCTGCTTTGCATCGGCACGGCCGCCCTCGATATCGGCGCCTTCACCGCCTTCCTGTACGGGTTCCGGGCGAGGGAGGTGCTGTACGATCTGTTCGAGGCGGTGTGCGGCACGCGGCTGACCACCAGCTACACGCGCGTGGGCGGGCTCCTGCGCGACGTCCCGGACAACTTCGCGGAAATGGCCCGGGAATCGGTGGAGGAAACCCTGCGGGCTACCGCGGAAATCGACCGGCTCCTGACGCACAACCGCATCTGGCGCGACCGGACCGAGGGCGTGGGTGTCCTCTCTCCCGGAGATGCCGTGGCCTGGGGTGCCACGGGACCGGTGCTTCGGGCTTCCGGCGTCGATTGGGACATTCGCAAGAACGAGCCGTACCTCGGGTACGAAGCCTACGATTTCGACATCCCGATCGGCCGCAACGGGGACGTGTACGACCGCTATCTCGTGCGGATGGAGGAGATCAGGCAGAGCGCGAAGATCGTTCGACAGGCCGTGGAGAAACTGCCTTCGGGGCCCGTGAACGCCGACGAGGAGCACGCGGTGCTGCCCGAGAAATCGGAAGTGTACGAATCCATGGAGTCGCTGATCTATCATTTCAAGATGACCATGGAAGGACACGGGCCGACACCGCCGGTGGGTGAGGTGTACGCCGCCACCGAGGCGCCGAACGGAGAACTCGGGTTCTTCATTGTCAGCGACGGCAGCAGGGAACCCTACCGGATCCGCGTGCGTCCGCCGTCCTTCGTGAACTTTTCCATGTTCCCCATGTTGATCAGGGGGCATATGCTTTCGGACGTGGTGGCGATACTGGGCAGCCTGAACGTCATCGCCGGAGAACTGGACCGCTAGATTGGCGACACCACTCGAATTCACGGATGCTGCGCGGGAGCGCGCGGCGGAGATCCTGGACCGCTATCCCGCGGAGTACAGGAAATCGGCTGTCGTGCCGCTCCTCCATCTCGCGCAGGAAGAATGGGGATACGTATCGCCCGAGGCCATGGCCTGCGTGGCCAGTCTGATCGGCTGCTCGCCCGTCAAGGTCGCGGAGATCGCGACGTTCTATCCCATGTTCAACAAAGAACCCGCGGGCGAGCACGTGCTGGCGGTATGCCACACGCTGCCCTGTGCGCTGACCGGTTGCGGGCGCGTTTTCGATCACCTGTCGGAGAAACTCGGCGTAGGACTGGGCGAGACCACGGCGGACGGCCGGTTCACGCTTCGGAAGTCGGAATGCCTCGCGGCCTGCGACCGGGGCCCCGTGCTCCTGGTCAATCGGCGCCTGCACACCCACGTCTCCCCGGAGAAGGTCGACGAGATCCTCGCGGACCTCGATAAAGGATAACTCGATAAAGGACAGGGTAATGGCCGCACCGATCGAAATCCTGACGGCGCCCCTCCCGGCGGAAACCGATCCCGGCGACATCGACGCCTACCTGGCCGGTGGCGGTTACGGCGCGGTACGGAAGGCGCTGAAGTCCATGAGCCAGGCCGAACTGATCGAGGAGATCAACGCCTCGGGGATCAAGGGCCGCGGCGGGGCCGGGTTCTCGACGGGCATGAAGTGGAACCTTTGCGCCGACCGGTTTCCCCGTTACCTGTGCGCCAACGCCGACGAAAGCGAACCGGGCAGCTTCAAGGACCGGCTCCTGCTGGAATCGAAGCCCCACCAGATCATCGAAGGCATGATCATCACAAGCTACGCCCTGGGGATCAACCTGGGCTACATCTATATCCGGGGCGAGTTCTTCCAGATCATCGACCAGATGGAAGCCGCCCTCGCGGACGCCCGGAAACACGGCTTTCTGGGCGCCGATATCCTGGACACGGGTTACGACCTCGAGCTGTACGTACATCCGGGCGCGGGGGCCTACATCTGCGGAGAAGAGACGGGCCTGATCGAATCCCTTGAGGGCAACCGGCCCTACCCCCGGCTGAAGCCGCCCTATTTCCCCGCCGCCATCGGGCTCTGGGGCCAGCCCACGATCGTCAACAACGTGGAGACCATGGCCCAGATCACGACCATCGTGGACATGGGCGCGGAGGCCTACAAGCAAATCGGTTCGGAGGAGGATACGACCGGACCCCGGCTGTTCGGCCTGTGCGGCCACGTGAACAAACCCGGCATCTACGAGTACGACTCCGAGGTCACGCTGCGGGAACTGATCTACGACGCGGCCGGCGGCATCCGGGACGGCAACCGGCTGAAAGGCGTCATTCCGGGCGGGATCTCGGCACCGATCCTGACGCCGGAGGAGATCGACACGCCCATGGGCTTCGGCGCCCTGGGCAAGCTGGGATCCATGGGCGGTACCGGCGGGATCATCGTGATGGACGAGACCACCAGCATGGTGGACGCCCTGCTCAACGCCTCCTCCTTCGCCGCCCACGAGTCCTGCGGCCAGTGCACACCCTGCCGCGAAGGCGTGCCCTGGATGAACGACATCCTGCGGCGTATCCGCAACGGCCAGGGCAGGGACGAGGACCTGGACCTGTTGCTGGACATCTGCAAGCAGATTCACGGCCACACCGTCTGCGTCTTCGGCCAGGCGCCGGGCGTCTGGCCCGTGCGCACCATTCTCGTCAAGTACTGGCCCGAGTTCAGGGCCTGCATCGAACGGAAGGAACTGGTCGTCCTGCCCCTGGAGGAATCCTACCTGCGGCCCGATCAGTATGAGCACATTCCCCCCGTACCCGGCAATTTTCGGCTGAAGTCCGACGAAGCCGACGCCGCCGGTTGAGCGAAACATGGCAACTATTACCATAGACGAAAAGCAATACACCGTGGAGGAAGGCCGCAACCTGATCGACGCGGCGGCGGACCTGGGCATCGACATCCCCCATTTCTGTTACCACCCCGGCCTGGCGCCGGACGGCAACTGCCGGATGTGCCTGACCGAGATGGAGATCCGGCCCGGGCAGTTCGGCATCGTCACCTCGTGCACGATCCGGATCAAGGACGGGATGAACTTCCGGTTCAATTCCCCGGCGGTACTGGACAACCGCAAGGGGATCATGGAGTTCCTGCTCATCAACCACCCCCTGGACTGTCCCTGGTGCGACCAGGCCGGGGAGTGCAAGCTGCAGGACCATTCCTTCGACCACGGCAGGGGCCACAGCCGGTTCGTCGAGACCAAGCGCGTCCCGCCGAAGAAGGACCTCGGGCCGCACATCACACTGTACACGACGCGCTGCATCCTGTGCCAGCGCTGCACCCGCTTCTGCGACGAGATCACGGGGACGTCGGAACTCGGCGTCGTCCAGATGGGCAGCAAGTCCGAGATCGCGACCTTCGAAGACATGCCCCTGGACAACAAGATGTCGGCGAACGTGGCGGACATCTGTCCCGTGGGCGCCCTGGTCACCAAGGACTTCCTCTACAAGCCCCGCATCTGGCATTACGACAAGGTGGATACCGTCTGCCCGGGTTGCGCCACGGGGTGCAACACCACGCTGGAAATCCTGCACCAGAAGGTCTACCGAACCAAACCCCGGCACAACGAGGAAGTCAACGGGTACTGGATGTGCGACGAAGGGCGGTTCTGCTACCACGGCTGGCAGGATGCGGACCGGCTGAATGCGCCGCTGAAGCGGGTGGACGGTGGACTCGCGCAGGCCACTTGGCCCGATGCCATGGACGCGGCCGTCAGCGGCATCCGGGCCGTCCTGAATGGTGACGGGGATTCGGCTATGGGGGTGGTCGGATCGCCTATGGCGACCAACGAGGAGAACTACGTGTTGCGCAAACTGGGCGCGGAGGCCTTCGGATCGCCGCGGACCGGCCTCGACCGCAAGCCCGAAGGAGAAGCGTGGACGTCGAAAAGCGGATTCCACATCGACGCGGACAAGACGCCCAACACCCGGGGCGCCCGGGACATGCTCGGCGCCGGTTCGCTGGAAGATATCCTGCAGGGCATCGATGACGGCTCGATACGGGGGCTTTACATGCTGGGCGGCGATATCGGCCGGACCCTGTCATCGGAGGAGGCGGAGGCGTTCCGCAAGCTCGAATTCCTGGTGGTGCACGACGTGCATCGTTCCGACCTCGCCGAGCTGGCCGACGTGGTCTTCCCCGGGGCGATTCCCTTCGAGAAGAACGGCACCATGACCAACGCGCAGGGCCGCGTGCAGCGGCTGAGCCCTGCCTTCCCGCCGCCCGGTGGCGCGCGGGAGGACGGCGCGATTCTCCGGTACGTGGGACAGCGCATGGGCGTCGACCTGGGCGGGACGGACCCCGCCGGCGTCCTGGAAGAAATCGCCGGAAATGTGGAAGGATACGCGGGACTCACCTATGACCTGATCGGCGATCAGGGCGCCATGACGGGCGGCGAAGGACCGTCCGAGGCCGCGGGAGGTTAGTGGATTGGTCGTGGATCCCATGATCCTGGAAGGCGCCATCGCCCTGGTCAAGATCGGCATCCTGCTGGGGGTGGTGTTTACCACCGTAGCCTACCTCACCTTCATGGAACGCCGGGTAAGCGCCCTGATCCAGGACCGGCTCGGTCCCAACCGCGTCGGTCCCATGGGCCTGCTGCAGCCGCTGGCCGACGGCATCAAGTTCATGTGGAAGGAAGAGTTCATCCCGGCAAGCGCCGACCGGAAGCTCTTCGCCATCGCGCCGGCCCTGATCCTCGTGCCGGCCCTGCTGATCTTCGCCGTGATCCCCGTGGGCGGCGAAGTGACCATCCCCGCCTTCACCCTCTTCGGACTGCAGATCCAGGAGACAACGACGACGCTGCAGATCATCGATCTGAACGTCGGCATCCTGTACATCCTGGGCATGACCTCCATCGCGGTGTACGGGATCGCCCTGGGGGGATGGAGCGCCAACAACAAGTTCACCCTGCTGGGCGGGATCCGGTCGTCGGCGCAGATGATCAGCTACGAACTGTCGCTGGGCCTGTCCATTGTCGGTATCCTCATGCTCACGGGGTCGCTCCAGATGAGCAAGATCGTCGCGGCGCAGGACGGGTTTCTCGACTGGTTCATCTTCCGGCAACCGCTGGCCTTCGTGATCTTCGTCATCGCGGCCTTCGCCGAGAACAACCGCCTGCCCTTCGACCTGGTGGAGTGCGAGCAGGAACTCGTCGGCGGATACCACACGGAATACAGCAGCATGCGTTTCTCCATGTTCATGATTTCGGAATACGCCAGCATGGTCGCGGCCTCCGCCCTGATGGCGACGCTCTTCTTCGGCGGATGGCACATGCCCTTCGAGGACCAGGTCGGCCCGGGACTCGTAACCCTGTACCAGGTGGCCGGGTTCCTGCTCAAGACGGGTTTCTTCCTATTTGTCTACATCTGGGTGAGGTGGTCGCTGCCCCGTTTCCGGTACGACCAACTGATGGCGATCGGATGGAAGGTGCTGCTGCCGCTGGCCCTGTTGAACGTCGTCGTCACCGGAATCTGGATGCTGGTCTGACACGGGAGTGTGATCCATGGCAATCATCGTTGAAGCGCGCAAGATGACCCTGGCGGAGCGGCTGTACCTTCCCGCGGTGATCAAGGGCATGCTCCTGACCCTCACGCACCTCTTCAAGAAGAAGATCACCATGCAGTATCCGGAGGTGCAGAAGATCCTGCCGCCCGGATACCGCGGCGCCCACCGGCTCAACAAGGACGAGCAGGACCGGATCAAGTGCGTGGCCTGCGAGATGTGCGCCGTGGCCTGTCCCGCCGACTGCATCACCATCGAAGGCATGGAGACGGAATGGAACGACCGGGAGAAGATCCCCCGCACGTTCCAGATCGACATGCTCCGGTGCATTTTCTGCGGCATGTGCGTGGAAGCCTGTCCCGAAGACGCCATCGACATGACGGACGACATTGAACTCGTGGCCACGTCGCGGGAAGAGATGATCTGGGACCGGGAGCGCCTGCTGAAGAACTACGATGAAACCAAGGACCAGGAAGGCACGCTGGGCCAGGTCCTTCGAAAGAGCCGGGAGGCCTTCACCCGCCCCCGGGGAGATCAGCTTCCCGACCCGGGTGGTCCGGGCGGTCATTGAGCGGCTGGGGACCGCCCCGACGAGATGCCATGGAACTCTACTTCTTTCTTTTTTTCGCCATCGTAGCCGTCGCGAGCAGCGTGGCCATGATCCTGCAGCGCAACCCGATCTACTGCGTGCTGCTGCTCATCATGGTCATGATCTCCATCGCCGGCCTGTATCTCATGCTGGACGCCCAGTTCGTCGCGATCATCCAGATCGTCGTGTATGCCGGCGCCATCATGGTCCTCTTCCTCTTCGTCATCATGCTGCTGAACCTGAGCCGTGAGGAGGGCGGGGTATTCCGGATCCAGAAACCGCTGGCCGTCTTCCTGGCCGCGCTGCTGTTCCTGCCGGTGGCGGCCATGATCATGTCCTACGCGGGCGGCGGAACGACCCCCCCGGCGGCTGGTGGCGACGCCGGATTCGGCGAGGTGGAGCAGATCGGAACGCTGTTGTTCACGAAATACCTGCTGCCCGTGGAGATCGCGGCCGTGCTCCTGCTGATCGCCATCGTGGGCGCCGTGGTGCTGACGCGCAAGGGCACCGTTTCCGTGGGCGAGTGAGGGGCTGACCGTGCCGGAGTCGACGAAGCCATGATCCCTGTCACCTATTACCTGGTCCTGAGTGCCGTGCTCTTCCTGGTCGGCGCCACCGGCGTGCTGGTTCGGCGGAACGCCATCATCGTGCTGATGGGCATCGAGTTGATGCTCAACGGGGCCAATCTCTCTTTCGTGGCCTTCGCCCGGCAGTTCGGCATGGCCGACGGCCACATCTACGTGTTCCTGGTGATTACCGTGGCGGCCGCCGAGGTGGCGATCGGCCTGGCCCTGGTGATCCTGCTGTTCCGCAACCGCGGAACGGTCAACATCGACGAGGTCCGGTCCCTGCGCTGGTAGCCGGCTCGGTCGGACCAGCCCAGGACCCTTAGTGAACCCCATGACCGAATCCTTCAGTTACGTCTGGCTGATCCCCTTCCTGCCCCTCCTCGGGGCCTTCATCAACGTACTCTTCAACCGGAACCCCCGCGTATCCGGGATGATCGCCTGCGCCATGGTGGCTGCGTCCTTCCTGCTCGTACTGGGCGTCTTCATCCAGCTCATCGGGCTGCCGGCAGGGGAGCGCAGCGTCGACGTGGTCGTCTATTCGTGGATCACGACCGGCACCTTCGCGGTGGACGTGGCCTTCCTGGTCGATCCGCTTTCGACGGTCATGATGCTGGTGGTGACGGGCGTCGGCCTGCTGATCCACGTCTATTCCATCGGCTACATGGGCAAGGACGCCTGCTGCGTCCGTTATTTCTCCTATCTGAACCTGTTCATGTTCGCCATGCTCATCCTCGTGATGGGCAACAACTTCCTGCTGATGTTCGTCGGTTGGGAAGGGGTCGGACTCTGTTCCTACCTGCTGATCGGGTTCTGGTGCGAAAGGCAGTCCGCGGCGACCGCGGGCATGAAGGCCTTCGTGGTAAACCGCATCGGCGATTTCGCCTTCATCCTGGGCCTGCTCCTGATCTTCCTGTACGCCGGCTCGCTCACCTACGCCGACGTGTTCTCGGCGGACCCGGCCGTGCTCGCTCCGGTCATCACGGCCGTCACCCTGCTGCTCTTCATCGGGGCCATGGGCAAGTCCGCCCAGGTGCCTCTCCACGTCTGGCTGCCGGACGCCATGGAAGGCCCCACGCCGGTCAGCGCGCTGATCCACGCGGCCACCATGGTGACCGCGGGCGTGTACATGGTCGCCCGTTGCCACGTGCTCTTCGCGCAGTCCGCCACGGCCATGACCGTCGTGGCCGTCGTCGGTGCGGTCACGGCCATCTTCGCCGCGTACATCGCCCTGACCCAGTACGACATCAAGCGCGTCCTGGCCTATTCCACCGTGAGCCAGATGGGGTACATGTTCCTGGCCTGCGGCGTCGGCTACTTCACCGCGGGGATCTTCCACCTGGTCACCCACGCGTTCTTCAAGGCTCTGCTGTTCATGGGCGCGGGCAGCGTCATACACGCGCTGGAACACGCTTTGGAAAAGGGCAGGGATCCCCAGGACCTCCGCAACATGGGCGGGCTCCGCGATCTCATGCCGGTGACCTACAAGTCCATGCTGCTGGCGACCCTGGCCATCGCGGGGATCGCGCCGTTCGCGGGTTTCTTCAGCAAGGACCTGATCCTGCTGGGCGCTTTCGTCAACGCCCCCGTGCTGTGGCTGGTCGGCCTGGCCACCGGGGCGATGACCGCCTTCTACATGTTCCGGCTGCTGTTCATGACCTTCGGCGGCGAGACGCGGCTGAGCCGGGACGAAACCGAGAAGGTACGGGAGTCGTCCCGCGTCATGACCATTCCGCTGGTGCTGCTGGCCGTTCTCTCCACCGTGGGCGGATTCATCGGCATCCCCCACGTGTTCGCGGCGGGCATGGACCGGTTCGGCGGATTCCTCGCGCCGGTGTTCTCCGGATTGCCGGAGGCGCAGGTGCCCTCCGCGAGCGTCGAACTGGCCCTGATGGTCCTGGCCCTGCTGGTGGCCGCGGCCGGTATCTGGGGCGCTTACACCGTGTACATTCGCGGCAACAGGGTTTTCGACCGCCTGGTGCCGCGGGCGCTGTATACGCTGTCGCTGGAGAAGTTCTATGTGGATGAAATCTACGACACCGTCATCGTGGGACCGGTGAGGAAGATCGCCCGGGGATGCTGGCGCATCCTGGATGCCGCGATCATCGACGGGGGGCTGACCCTGGCCGCCCTCACGGTGCGCAGCGTAGGGAACGCGATCCGGTATACGCAGACGGGGGTCGTACAGAACTACGCGCTGATCATGGTCATCGGCGCGCTCGTGGTGTTCGCCTACATCACCGGTTTCCTGGGACCGTAACCGTGGACCGTAACGTGGTACTGCAAACCCGAAGGATCCAAAGGTAATATACATGACGGAACTGCCTTACCTGTCTCTCATCATCTGGCTGCCAGTCCTGGGCGCCGTCCTGCTCCTCTTCGTCAAAGGAGACACGGCCGCCCGGTGGGTGGGATTCGGCGTTTCGGCCCTGGTGCTCGTCTTCTTCGCGGTCTGCTTCGGCGCTTTCAAGGCGCACGTGGGCGAACCGCAGTTCGTGGAGCGCATGCCCTGGATCGAATCCCTGGGCGTGTCCTATCACGTCGGCGCGGACGGGATCAGCATCCTCCTTGCCGGGATCACCGCGCTCATGTGGCCCCTGGCCCTGCTGGGCACCTGGACGATCGTAAGCGAGCGGGTCCGGGCCTACCAGGTTTTCATGCTGCTGATGGAAACCACCCTGATGGGCGTGTTCTTCTCCCTCGACCTGTTCCTGTTCTTCCTTTTCTGGGAAGGCATGCTGATCCCCATGTACTTCCTGATCGGCATCTGGGGTTATGAAAACAGCGCCCGGGCGGCCCTGAAGTTCTTCCTGTTCGCCGTGTTCGGCAGCCTGCTCATGCTGGCCGCGGTCATCACGCTGGCCTTTCTCCATCACCAGGCCCACGACGTCCTCACCTTCGAGATGGCGGCGCTTTACCAGCTGTCCATACCGCCGGAAGTCCAGTTCTGGCTCGCCCTCGCCTTCATCGCCGCCTTCGCGGTGAAGGTGCCCATGGTGCCCTTTCACACGTGGCTTCCCGATGCCATCGTCCTCGCCGTGGTGCTCGTCAAGATGGCGGCCTACGGGTTCATTCGCCTGACCCTTCCGCTGTTTCCCGATGCCCTCACCGAACTGGCGCCCCTCATGTGCGCCGTGGCGGCGGCCGGGATCGTATACGGCGCGCTGATCGCCCTGGCGCAATCGGACATCCGGCGGATGATCGCCTATTCGACGATCAGTCACGCGGGGTTCGTCGTGCTGGGCGTATTCGCCCTGAACCAGCACGGCATACAGGGCGCCGTCGTCCACATCGTCAGCCTGGCGCTGTCCACGGGCGGTCTGTTCCTTGCCGCCATGATGTTGGTCCAGCGCCGGAATACCTGGGACATGGAAGCGTACGGCGGGCTGTGGCACACGATTCCGGTGTTCTCCGCTTTCCTGCTCGTGTTTACCCTGGCCTCCGTGGGCCTGCCGGGCCTGAGCAGTTTCGTCGGGGAGTTTCTCATACTGGTCGGCGTGTTCCAGCAGAACATCCTGATCGCGGCCGTCGCGGCCACGGGGATCATCCTTGCGGCCGTCTACATGCTCAGGATGTACCGCAAGGTGGTCTTCGGCCCGTTGACGCGGGAGGAGAACCGGGGGATCAAGGACCTGTCGTTCCGGGAGACGGCCGTACTCGCCTGCATGACCCTCTTCATCATCTGGATCGGCGTGTATCCCAATCCTTTCTTGAGGACCATGGAGGCTTCGGTGCAGAAGCTGCTGGTCCAGACCCACCGTCTCGCCGAGACGCCACCGGCCGGGATGGTCCCCGCGTCCATCGAATCGTTGCCACCGCCGGCGGATCCGACCGGTCCGGGTGGTACGGTCAACTCCGCGGATCCGACCGGCCCGGGTGATTCGGCCGGTCCTGACGCATCCCCTGAAATCAGCCAGGATACGCGATGAATTCGGCCCTGCCCGTCATAAACCTCTACGCCGTGATGCCACAGATCGTGCTTGTGTCCGCCGCGACCGTGGTCCTGATCGTTGGCCTTTTCGAGCGGTTTCGCAAGGGGATCCCCTATCTTTCCCTGCTGCTCCTGGCGGTATCCGGCGTCTTTGCCGTGAACCAGTTGGGCCGGGGACCCGTCCCCTTCTCGGATACGTCGCCCATGATGGTGATGGACGACTTCAGCCTGGTGGCCACCCTGGTGTTCATCGCCGGCGCCGTGTTGACCGTATTGATCTCCATCTCCTACGCCGAAGCCCGTTCCATCGCTCGTGGGGAGTACTACGCACTGCTTATCTACGCCGTGTCCGGCATGAGCATGATGGCGGCGAGCACGGACCTCTTCACCTTTTTCCTGGGCCTGGAAGTCCTCTCCATTTCGCTTTACGTGCTGATCGGTTTCGAACAGCGGGACGCCGGCTCGAACGAGGGAGCGCTGAAGTACTTCCTGCTGGGTGCCTTCGCCAGCGGTTTCATTCTTTACGGCATGGCCCTGCTCTACGGCGCGAGCGGAAGCACGGAGTACGAAGCCATCGCGCGCACGCTGGGCGGGGAGCGCAGCGACGCCGTGAATCTCCTGCTTCTCGGTGGATTGGGCCTGCTCCTGGTCGGGATCGGTTTCAAGATCTCAATGGTCCCGTTCCACGCCTGGACGCCGGACGTGTACCAGGGCGCGCCCACGCCCGTCGCGGCCTTCCTGTCCACCGGTTCCAAGGCGGCCGCCTTCGTGGTACTGATCCGGCTGCTCGGTTCGGTTTTTCCCGGCCTTCAGATGGAATGGATCCCGCTGATCTCGGTGCTGGCGGTCCTCACGATCGGCGTCGGCAACGTCGTGGCACTGGTTCAGACGAACCTGAAGAGGCTGCTGGCCTACTCGAGCATCGCCCATGCCGGCTATATGCTGCTGCCGCTTATGGCGGTCAGCCCCGACAGCCAGGACGGCAGCGCGAGCATCGTCTTCTACCTGATCGTGTACACGGCGATGAACCTGGGCGCCTTCGGGGTGCTGGCCGTGCTTGCCGCCCGCGGGATTCCCTGCGCGACCCTGGACGACCTGGCCGGCCTGGGCAGCCGCCGCCCCCTGCTCGCCGCAGTCATGGCCGTGGTCATGTTTTCCCTGGCCGGCATACCGCCCACGGCCGGGTTCATGGCCAAGTTCTACCTCTTCAGCGCACTGGTGTACGGAGGATACGTGGAATTGGCCGTGATCGGCCTGCTCTTCAGCGGCGTGTCGTTGTACTACTACCTCCGCGTCGTGGTATGGATGTACATGCGGCCCGCGGCCGAAGTGCCGGCCGAAGCGGGAGGCCGCCTGTCCTACAGCGGCATGACCGCGCTTTGTCTCTCCGCCCTGACCATCCTGGCCGTGGGCGTTTTCCCCTCCGAACTGCTTCAACTGGCCGAGCGGGCGGTCATGACGCTGCCGTAAGCCAGGTCGTTCCGCCGCTTCCGCCCAGGGGCCGGTAACGGCGAATTGGGTTGACTTCCGGACGGTTTCACGCCATATATTCAGGTATTTCAGCGGGCGCCACCGCCAGCCAACCGGAGGGCATTCATAGACTTCCGAACCATCAGCGCGCCGGTCCAGGGCCATCTCGACCAGTTCGAGGAGAAGATCAGCGAGATCTCCCGGTCCGACGTGGAGGTCATCAACCAGATCTGGGCCCACCTGGTTCGCACCAAGGGCAAACGGCTGAGACCCGCGCTGGTATTCCTTTCGGCCTCGGCATACGGTACGCCGAGCCGGGAGACCATGCTGGCGGCGTTCATCATCGAGCTCTGCCACACCGCGACGCTGATTCACGACGACGTGGTGGACCGCGCGACCACGCGCCGCGGTCTGCCCACGCTGAATTCCAAATGGGACAACCACGTCTCGGTGCTGATGGGCGACAACGTGATCGCCCGGGTGTTGACGCTGATCGCGAAACTCGACTGTTCGCGGATCACTGCGAAGATTGCCGCATGCGTGGAACGGCTGACCGAGGGCGAGTTGCACCAGGCCATCCGCCGGTTCAACATCCGGACGACCGAGGCGGAGTATTACCGCATCATCAGCAACAAGACGTCCTCGCTCATCGCGTGCGGGTGCGATTCCGGCGCGTACCTGTCAAGCCGTTCGGCCGAAACGGCCTGCCGGTTCGGCGATTTCGGCGAGAAACTCGGCATGGCTTTCCAGATCACCGATGACATCCTGAATTTCACGGGAGACGAAGACGTCATCGGAAAACCGAGAGGAAACGACTTCCGGGAAGGGACGGTCACCCTGCCGCTGATCCACGCCCTCCGGAACGCCTCCGCCGACGGTAACCGGCGCGTGGAGCAGTTGATGAAGGAGGAGTGGAGCGACCGGGTCTGCGACGAGATCGTCGAGTTCGTCCACGTACACGACGGCATCCGCTACGCGAAAGGCAAAGCACTGGCCTACGCGGAGGAGGCCAAGAGGATCCTCCGCGACGAGCCGGAGACCCGGGCGAAGGACGCGCTCCTGAACATGGTCGACTACGCTATAGAACGGGATCGATGATGCAGGTATGGACACGATATCCGTAATCGTCATTACCTATAACGAAGAACCGCACATCGATACCTGTCTGCGGAGCGTTTCCTGGGTGGACGAAATCGTGGTGGTGGACTGCGGAAGCACCGATCGGACGGTCGAGATCTGCAACGGCCACGACAAGGTCCGGTTGTATCACGAAGGCCGGCACGGCAGCGGACAGCAGAAGCAGCAGGCGTTGGACCGGGCGGTTTCCGAATGGGTGTTGAACCTGGACGCGGACGAGCGCCTCAGCGAGCCGCTTCAATCGGAGATACGAAGTCTGCTCGAAACTTCCGCGCCCTGCGACGGCTATCATATCCGGAGGGAGAATTACTTCCTCGCCCGGCATATCCGCCATGCGGCCGGCTGGGGAGACGACCGGCCGCTTCGCCTGTTCCGCCGGAGCAAGACGAGGGTCACCCGGACCCAGGTCCACGAGACCTTCGTCGTCGACGGGTCCACGGACCGTCTCGATGCGCCGCTGGTACACGATGCCTATACCAGCCTGTATCAGTATATCGAGAAGCTGAACGAGTACACGTCGATCGAGGTGAGGAACCGGCTGAAGGCGCGGCCGGACCGGAAGATCACCTGGGTGCACATCGCCCTCGCTCCCCTGGGCGCGTTCTGGAAGCTGTACGTGATGAAAAGAGGGTATCTCGATGGGATGCAAGGACTTCTGCTTTGCCTGCTCTCATCGGTTTCGGTCATGTCCGGATACGCGAAGACCTGGGAATACGGGATGTACAGGAGGCGGGGCGGCCGGAGGTTCCCGCCCATACGGACGGAAGAGGTACGGACCCGGCAGCCGGGCTACAATCGGCTGATCCGGGGTGGCGACGATGAATTCAACTGGAAGGACGACTGACATACCATGGGCCTGAAAGACTCCCTTTACAAGACGGCGTCCCGGTACGAGCCGCTTCAGCGGGTTCTGCGCGATTCCATCGTAGCGCGGAAGCTGCGTTTTCCGGAAGTGATCAGCATCGAGGGGTCGAGTTACTGCAACGCCGACTGCATCATGTGCCCGCGGGAGCTGTTGAGCCGCAAGAAGGGCAACATGTCCATGGACCTGTATCGCAAGATCATCGACGAATGTGCCGAAAACGCCCGGTACATCCGGCTCATACAACCCTTCATGTTCGGGGAGTCCTTCATCAACAAGAAGCTCGTCGACATGATCGCGTATACGAAGGAAAAACTGCCCCGCGTGCCGGTCAGCGTGAGCACCAACGGTTCCCTGATCACACCGCAGAAGGCGCAGGAACTCATCGATTGCGGGCTGGACAAGATCAACATCGACATCGACGGGGCGACGGCGGAGACCTTCGAGGCGGTGCGCGTCGGGCTCGACTACGAACAGGTGGTGGAGAACGCGCGGTACCTGATGGAACTGAAGCGGTCCGTCCGCAGCAAGACGCCGGAAATCACGGTGACCATCATCAACATGGCCGAGACCCAGCACGAGATCGACGCGTTCCGGGACCTCTGGAAGCCCATCGCCGACCACGTGGTGGTACAGAGCTACACCACCTGGACGGGCAGCGTGGAAGACAAGAACGTGGGCGAGCAGGCCGAAGCATCGGCCGCCGGCGGTTTCACCTTCCCCTGCAAGCATCCCTGGGAGGAGTTCGTCATCGCGAACGACGGCCGGGTGTCCATCTGCTGTCTCGATTTCGACTTCAAGGTGGAAGTGGGCGACGTCTCGAAGCAGTCGATCAGGGAAGTCTGGAACGGCGCGCCGATCCAGGAGATCCGCCAGAAGATGATCGAGAACCGTTACGACGAACTCGAAATCTGCAGCCAGTGCAACAACTACATCTTCCAGACGGAATGCGCCTGGCACCAGGTGTGGAAGTGATGCCGGCGGAAGTGATGCCGGCGGACCCGCCTGGATATCCGTAATCGTCCCCGATCCGATCCCGATCCGATCCCGGTCCGATCCCAATCCCGCACGCCATTGTTTAGAGGATTGCCATGGCCGGCATGGCGCCCGCGCGCATCCTGCAGGTATGTTCCTCCCTGGCCTGGGGCGGAACGGAAATGCACGTTCCGATCCTTTCGGGAAAGCTCCGGGATCGCGGTCACGACGTGCGCCTGGTAGTTCATCCAAAGGGATCGATTGCCCGCGAGGCCCGCGAACGGGGCTTGACGGTGGAAACCGTCCCCATTGGCGGTTACGTGAATCCCCTTTCGACCTGCGCGCTTCGGCGCTGCATCCGCCGCTTTCGGCCCGCTGTCCTCCATCTCCACCTGTCCCGCGACCTCTGGCAGGCCGTGCCCGCCTCGCGGCTGGCGGGGTTCGGGGGACCGCTCCTGCTCACCAAGCACGTCGGTTCCTACGTCACTAAGAAGGACCCGCTGCACCGCTGGCTGTACCGGCACGTTTCCCGGGTCATCACGGTTTCTGAGACGCTCAACAGGAACGTACAGGAGACCTGTCCCGTCCCGCCGGACCGCGTGGTGACGGTCCATCCGGCCCTGGACCTGGAACGGTTCGATCCTGCCCGCTACGACCGGGAAGACACGAGAAGATCGCTCGGGATCGCCTCCGAAGCCCTGTTGGTGGGGACCGTGGGCCGCGTGTCTCCGGGGAAGGGCTTCGAGGAGTTCCTTCAGGCCGCCCGGATGCTTCGGGACCGCCACCCGGAGAGGTCCCTGCGGTTCGTCGTGGTGGGCGAGGCGAGTTACGGCGAGGAAGCGTACCACGACGGAATCGTTCGACAGGCCCGGGAACTGGGGCTCGATGAAACCGTGCTGTTCACGGGCTTCAGGCGTGATATTCCCGCCTTGCTGAACGCCATGGACGTTTTTATATTTCCCTCGAGAGCAGAGGGTTTCGGCGCGACGGTCATCGAGGCGATGGCCATGGGCGTGGCCTGTGTATCGACCCGGTCGGACGGCACGCTGGACACCGTGGAGGACGGCGTAACGGGTCTGGCCTTCCAGGGAGGCGACGCGGAGGGGCTCGCGCGGTCGGTCGAATCGCTGCTGATGGACGAGGGGCTGCGCGCGGGCATCGCGAAGGGCGGCCGCTTACAGACCAGGGAACGCTTCAATCTCGACGTCATGACCGACCGGGTGGAAGCGCTCTATGCCGCATCAATGGCACCTCCCGCCTGAACCCCATCCCTACCCCCCATGAATCTGTATCTCCGAGTACTTTCATACGTAAAACCCTACTGGTATTTCATGGCCGGCGCCATGGTATGCATGGCCTGTTTCGCGCTGACCAGCAGCGCCACGGTCTGGGTGGCCCTGCCCTTTCTGCAGACCCTCTTCGGCCAGGAGACCGTGCAGACGGTTCAGGGCGGTCAGCCGGGTCAGCCGGGGCAAACCGAGGAGCAAGGACAGGCCGGGCAAGGCGGACAGGCCGGGCAAGGCGGGCAGGCCGGGCAAGGCGGGCAGGCCGGACAGCTCGACCTGGCGCAGGATACGGCGAACCGGCTGGAGCAGCGCACCGGGATGACGGGCCTGCGCGAGACGTTGAAGGACCGCACCAACGACCTGATCAGGCGGCCGACCAAGCAGGCGACCCTTGAGCGTCTCTGCCTGATCATTTTGTTTATCCTCCTGCTCAAGAACATCAGCAGTTACCTGCAGGCCTACCTGATGGCCTTTGCCGAGAACGGGGTCATCAAAGACCTCAGGAACCACCTGTATATCCATCTGCACCGTCTTTCCCTGTCCTATTTCCACCGGGAACGCACGGGGGAGCTCATCTCGCGCGTATCCTACGACGTCATGAAAATCAACGGGACCATCTCGGCCGCCTTCGGCACGCTGGTCAAGGAGCCCATGCTGGTCGTGGTCTTCCTCGCGATCCTCCTGATCCTCAGCTGGCAGTTGACGCTGGTCTCCCTGGTCCTGCTTCCCTTGAGCGTCCTCGTCATAACGACGGTGGGCCGGCGCCTTCGCCGGAGCAGCACAGCGTCCCAGGAGGCCATGGCCGACCTGACCTCGACGCTCCAGGAGACCGTGGCCGGCGTGCGGGTGGTCAAGGCCTTCAACATGGAGTCCTTCGAAATCGGCAAGTTCAAACGGCAGACGCAACACTACTTCCGCACGCTGCTCCGCCTGACCCACATGCACAACCTGGCCAGCCCCGTCACGGAGATCCTGGGCGGCGTCGTGGGCCTGGCGATTCTCTGGTACGGCGGGCGGCAGGTCCTGGAAGGCGGCCTGCTGGCGCCCGAGGACTTCCTGACCTTCTTCCTGGCCCTCTTCTCCATGATGAAACCGGTCAAAGAACTCGGCCAGGTGCACAACCGGATCCAGGAAGGGATCGCCGCAGCCGATCGCGTGTTCTCCGTGCTGGACACGGCCCCTGAGATCACGGACGCTCCGGGTGCGGTCCCCCTGCCCGACCTGCGGCGTGAGATCCGGCTCGATCGCGTAACTTTCCGTTACGATACGGTTTCCGATCCCGCCCTGGAAGGGATCGACCTGGTGGTCCGATCGGGCGAGACCGTGGCACTCGTGGGACCCAGCGGCGGTGGCAAGTCCACCCTGGTGGATCTCGTCGCGCGGTTCTACGATCCGACCGGGGGCCGCATCGAAATCGACGGGCAAGATCTGCGTTCGGTCACCGTAGCCTCTCTCCGGGAGAAAATGGGCATCGTTACCCAGGACGTGATCCTCTTCAACGATACGGTACGCAACAACATCGCCTACGGCGTGGCGGACATACCCCGGGAACGAATAGAGTCCGCCGCGGCCGCCGCGAACGCGGACGCCTTCATCGAGCAGTTGCCCAATGGGTACGAAACGTTTCTCGGGGAGCGGGGCGTGCGGCTTTCCGGGGGGCAGCGCCAGCGCATCGCCATTGCCCGGGCCATCCTGAAGGATCCCCAGATCCTCATATTCGACGAGGCCACGTCCAGCCTGGACACCGAGTCCGAGCTGCTGGTCCAGGAGGCCATCGACCGGCTGATGAAGGGCAGGACGGCCCTGGTCATCGCCCACCGCCTGTCGACGGTGCAGAAGGCGGACCGGGTGGTCGTGGTCGACCGCGGCCGGATCGTCCAGACCGGCGACCACGGTTCGCTAATCCAGGAAGACGGCCTGTACCGGAAGCTTTACAACCTGCAGTTCCGGGACCAGGAACCGGTCGCTTAAGTAACGGACGGCCGATGATGTGGTATCCCATCGAGAAACGGCTCAAGACCCGGGTGCTCAAATGGCTGGCCAGCCATCCCCTGGGCGATCGTCGCGCGCCGCCCGGCGCGGTCGACCCCGATCGCATCGACCGGATCCTGATCATCCGGCAGCACGACCAGTTCGGCGATTTCCTGTTGACCACCCCCGCGATCCGCGCGCTGCGGGCGCGGTTTCCCGCCGCGCGCCTCTCCCTGGTGGTCCGCGCCTACCTGTACCCCGTGGCCCGGAACAACCCGGACGTGGACGAGGTTCTGCTTTTCCACGAATCCGGTTTCCGCTGGCGGCCCCGGGACATCCGGTCCTTCATCGATCTCATGCGCGACCCCGTCGACTTCGCCGTCGTGTTCAACACGGTCTCCCACTCCCTGTCCAGCGACCTCATCGCCTGGCTTTCGGGCGCCCCCATGGTCATGGGACCCGAAACGCCCACCTTCGACCACCTCGATCACAATCCCTTCTACACGATCAACGTACCCGTGCGTCCCGAACCCATGCACCAGATCCAGCGGAACCTGGACGTGGTGCGGCACGTGGGCGCCGATACGGACGACCTGTCCTACCGTTACGCCATGACCGCGGAGGAACGGGCGGCCGGGCGGGCGGTGATCGATGGCCTGGCCGAGGATCCGGGGATGCCCGGAGGTCCCGTTATCGCCGTCCACTTCGGCACCGGTGACGCGAGGAAGCGGTACCCCGTGGAGCAGCTGGCACGGGTCTGCGATGAATTAGCCGCCCGGCGCTCCGCCCGGATCCTGATCATCCCCGCGCCTGGAGAAGAAGGACTGCTGCGTGCGCTGCGCGAAGCGGCATCCGCTCTGTTGCACAGCGCGCCGTCCCTTTCGCTGCGGGAGGTCGCCGGCGTGATCCACGCCGCGGACCTGCTCGTATGCAACGACACCGGGGTCCTCCACCTGGCCGCCGCCGTGGAGACGCCCACCCTGTCCTTCCACGCCACCAGCGATCCGGCCTACTGGAAGCCGCCCGGCCGAAGGCACCGCGCCTTCTACGCCGCCAGTCAACGGATCGAGGAGATCCCGCCGGACCGCGTGTGCCGCGAAATCATCGCCATGCTCGACGATTCCGGCAGCGGCGAATCGGGCGAGATCATCCGGCTCTGAACCCGGTTCGGGACGGCCTAATTCACTTGACACGACCCCAGCCCGCCCATACCATGTTGCCCGCTCAGGCGAACGCCTCCATGGCACGGGAACGGGTGAACATGGCGACCAAACTCGATCTGGGCTGCGGACCCTTCGGGAAGCTGGAAGGGGCCGTCGGCCTGGACATCAACGATGCGGCGCACGTGGACGTCGTGCACAGCCTGGACGACTACCCCTATCCCTTCGACGACGCACAGTTCGATCATGTCGAGATGTCCCATATCCTGGAGCATATCCTCCAGCCGGCCCGGGCCATGGACGAAGTATACCGCATCGCGCGGCCCGGGGCGTCGATCCGCATCGTCACGCCCCACTACTCGTCGCAGTTATCCTACGGCGACCTGACGCACTACCATCACTTCGGCTACGTGACGATCACCCAGATGTGCAGGGACGGGCGGTTTCGGATGGACGAATGCAGGCTGATCTTCAGTGACGTCTACCGGGTACTGGGCATCAGCCTCCTCGCCAACTGGTTTCCCCGCAGATGGGAGAAATACCTGGCGTTTATCTTCCCAGGCATGTACGTGGAGGCGAAGCTGACCGTGGTCAAGTCTTGAACGGGATGGAATGAACCGGAGGACCTGGATGTCTGATTCGACGGAAGCCGCCGGCAGCAAAGGCAACGCACCGGAAGCCGCCGGCAGCTGGAGCGCTTCGGTGGATTCAGCCGGCAGTCGGGCCGCCGCGGCGCTGCGCCGCTACTGGCGGTCCAACATACGGATCATGGCCGTGCTGCTCGGGCTGTGGGCCCTGGCCGGACTGGGAGCCGGCATCCTGTTCGCCGACGCGCTCAATGCGTACCGCATATCCGGCACCGGCTTTCCCCTGGGATTCTGGTTCGCCCACCAGGGCAGCATCATCGTGTTCGTGCTGCTCATACTGGCCTATTGCCTGTACATGAACCGCCTGGACAACCGGCACCGCCGGGAACTCGAAACCACCAGGCAGGAAGGGTAGACGCGGTCGATGTCGGTACAGGCCTGGACCTATTTCTTCGTTGCCCTCTCTTTCGGCCTCTACCTCTTTATCGCGTGGCGGACCCGGGTCCGGGACACCCGGGGCTTCTACGTCGCCGGACGGGGCGTGCCCGCGGCGGCCAACGGCATGGCCACGGCCGCCGACTGGATGAGCGCGGCGTCCTTCATTTCCATGGCCGGGCTGATTTCCACGATGGGATACGCCGGCGGCGTCTATCTCATGGGCTGGACGGGCGGTTACGTGTTGCTGGCGCTGCTGCTGGCGCCGTATCTCCGGAAATTCGGCCACTATACCGTACCGGACTTCGTGGGCGACCGCTTCGCGTCGGATCTCGCGCGCGTGGTGGCGGTCTCGTGCGCCATTTTCATCAGCTTCACCTACGTGGCGGGGCAGATGCGCGGCGTGGGCGTCGTCTTCAGCCGGTTCCTCGAAGTGGACATCCATATCGGCGTCATCATCGGGATGGCCATTGTCTTCATCTACGCCACGCTCGGGGGGATGAAGGGCATCACCTGGACCCAGGTCGCCCAGTACTGGGTGCTCATCACCGCCTTTCTGATCCCCGCTATCGCCATCAGTATCAAGCTCACGGGAAGCCCCCTGCCGCAGGCGGGGCTCGGCAGCACGCTGGAGCCTTCGATCGCGGGCGAGACGGGCGTATATCTGCTGGAGAAGCTCAACCAGATACAGGCCGACCTGGGGTTCAGCAGCTACACGGCCACCTTCGTGGGAGGGTGGGACAAGGTCAACGTATTCTGCGTGGCCCTCGCGCTCATGGTGGGCACGGCGGGCCTGCCGCACGTGCTCGTCCGGTTCTATACCGTCAAATCGGTCCGCGCGGCGCGCTGGAGCGCTTTCTGGGCGCTGCTGTTCATCTCTCTGCTCTACCTGACGGCCCCCGCGACCGCGGCCTTCGCGCGGTACTACATGATCGACAGCCTGAACGGGAAGACCGCGCAGGAACTGCCCTCGTGGTTCGAGAACTGGGAGAAGACCGGCCTGATCCTGTGGATGGACGACGGAGACGGCGTCATGCGGTATTCGGCCGGTGACGACAACGAGATCTTCCGCGGCGGCTCCCTGTCGGCCGCCGAACTGGCCGACGTGCAGGTCGACCACCAGGCCTGGCTCGATTCGGACGGCGCCGAGGGTGCGGATGGGCGCACGGCTCTCAGGGCCCGGGGGCTCTCCGGTCCGGACCGCGACATCATCGTACTGGCGACGCCGGAAATGGCCGAACTGGCCAGCTGGATCATCGCGCTTGTCGCGGCCGGCGGCCTCGCGGCGGCCCTGTCCACCGCCAGCGGGCTGTTGCTCGTCATTTCGTCGAGCGTTTCCCACGACCTGTACTATCGCGTACTGCGTCCCAACGCGACCGAGAGCCAGCGGCTCTCCGTGGGCCGGGGCGTGATCGGCATAGCCGTGATCGTAGCCGGAATATTCGGCATCTACCCGCCGGGCTTCGTCAGCCAGGTGGTGGCTTTCGCCTTCGGCCTCGCGGCCGCGAGCTTTTTCCCCGCCATCGTCCTGGGCATTTTCAGCAAGCGCGTGAGCACGATACCCGCTGTATGCGGTATCCTGGCCGGTATCGGCTTTACGGCCTTCTACATCATCGCGTGCGTGTTCTTCGACATGGAAACCTGGACCTTCGGTCTTTTCGCCAACGGCATCAGTCCCCAGGGGATCGGGTCGATCGGTATGCTGATCAACTTCGCCGTGACCCTGGGGCTCACGCCGCTTTTCCCCAGGCCCGGCAAGGAAATCGAGGCTATGGTCGACTCGGTCAGGGAACCGGAAGACGCGGGTCCCGCGGTGATGATCGAGACGGCCCCGGAACATTGATCCGCGGGAGCCGGCGCCATGTCCCTCTCCGTCATTATCATCGCCCGGAACGAAGCCCTTCGGATCGAAGGCTGCCTGCGGAGCGCGCGGTTCGCCGACGAGATCGTGCTCGTGGATTCGGGGAGCGACGATGATACCGTCGCCATCGCGCGGGAGTACGCCGACCGTGTCGTCGAATCGGAGTGGCTGGGCTACGGGCCGACCAAGCAACTGGCCCTGGAGCACGCCACGGGCGACTGGGTGTTGTGGCTGGATGCCGACGAGCGCGTTCCGCCCGACCTGCGGGATGAAATCCTCGCCGCCGTGGCCAACGCGACCGTTGCGGCCAATGGGGACCGCGCCGGTTACCGGATCGCCCGGAAGACGTTTTTCCTGGGACACTGGATCCGGCACTGCGGATGGTACCCCGACTTCGTGCTTCGCCTCTTCCGACGCGGGGCCGACCCCCGGTTCACCGACGACGAGGTCCACGAGGCGCTGCGTATCCGGGGACCGGTCGGCGATCTGAAGTACCCCATGATCCACGATACCGATCCCACCCTCCACCACTACCTGGCCAAGTTCAACAGCTTCACCAGTCTTGGCGCCCGCCAGCTCTACCGGTCGGGCCGGCGTTTCCGTTTGACAGATCTGGTTTTCCGTCCGATTTTTACCCTGTTCAAAATGTACGTGTGGCACAGAGGTTTCCTGGACGGCCTGCCGGGCTTCATCCTGTGCGGCCTCTCCGCCTGTTACGTTTTCACCAAGTACGCCAAGCTCTGGCACCTTCACCTCCGGGGCTCCGCCGACGCCGAATCGGGCGCGGGGGGCTCATCCTCCTGAAACCGCGCATCCACCGGCGTCTCCCATGCAATCGCTGTCCGTCGTCGTGATCACGTACAATGAGGAACGCAAGCTCCGGCGCTGCCTGGACCCGGTATCCTGGGCCGATGAGATCATCGTGGTGGACAGCGGCAGCACCGACGGCACGGTGGAAATCGCGGAATCCTTCGGGGGACGCGTGTTTCAGCGGCCGTGGCCTGGTTTTGCCGGCCAGCGGAACTTCGGCATGGCGCAGGCCCGCGGGGACTGGATCCTCTTTCTCGACGCCGATGAATACGTCACGGAAGGGCTCGAAGCGCGGGTCCGCAAACTGCTGCGGTCCGGCGGGGATTTCAACGGGTACAAGATCCACCGCCAGGAACACTTTCTCAGGTTTCCCATCCGGCACGGAACGCTCAACCCGAGCTACCAACCCCGACTCCTCAAAAACGGAAAGGGATACTGGACGGGAGGCGCCCACGCCCATATCGAGGTAAACGGCCACGGCGAGCTGGGGCTGATCCACGAAGATCTCTACCACGATTCGCACAACACGCTCTCCGATTTCATCGCCCGGATCGACCAGTACACCTCCGTGGACGCGGAGGAGCGGATCCAGGCGGGACAACGCGTGGGACGGCTGCGCCTGGTGTTTTCTCCCCTCGGCATGGCCTGGAAATGCTACTTCGTCAAAAAGGGCTACCGGGACGGTTTTCCCGGTCTCCTCTTCAGCCTGTGCATGGGGATCTATTCGTTCCTTAGGCTGGTTAAGGTCTGGCAGGGCGAAACCGGGGCGGAGGAGCGCACGGACGGTCCGGCAGAGCCCTCCGCGTGACGGCCGATTCGGATGGAGTCATGGCACAGCGCGAACGATGCAGTATCGTGATCCCGACGTGGAACGCGGGCTTTCTGGTCGAGCGGTGCCTGCGTTCACTGAAAGACCACGGGGAAGCGGACCGGGCGGAGATCGTGGTGGTGGACGACGGTGGCACAGACGACACGGCCGAAAGGATGCGGGCAACCTTTCAGGACGCGGTCCTGGTCCGGCACGACGGGAACAGGGGGTTCGCCGCGGCCTGCAACACGGGGGTGTCGCGGGCAACAAACGACGTCGTGGTCCTGCTCAACAACGATGTCGTCGCGACCGGCCCTTTCCTGGATCCCCTCCTTTCCCGTTTCCGTGACGAGCGGGTGTTCGCCGTCAATCCACGGGTCTACCAGGCCGGGGACGGACGTCCCGGCGGTGGTCTCGTGCGGGGGGCCATGCACTGCGGACTGCTGCGGCTGAGATGGGCGGAACGCGAGTCCCTGCGAGAAGGCCGTGCACTCACCCTCTACGCCAACGGGGCCGCCATGGCGGTGTCCCGGTCGAAGTACCTGGCACTGGGCGGTTTCGACACGTTGTACGCCCCGTTCTACTCGGAAGACCTGGACCTGTCCTACCGCGCGTACCAGCGGGGATGGACCGTGCTTTACGTACCGGAGAGCCGGCTCACCCACGAACACGGCGCGACGATCGGCGCGCGGCACGACCCGGCTTTCATCGACCGCGTGAGCACGAGAAACCGAATCCTCTTCGTGTGGCGCAACGTGCGGGACCGCAGGTACCTGGCGTCGCACGCCTTCTGGATGTTGGCCCGCTCCCTGGGCGCGGTGCTGAAGGGCGACCTGACCTTCCCGCGTGCGCTGATGGACGCGACGCGCCTCGTGGATGCGGTGAGAACGCGGCGTCGGTCCGATCCCGAACCCGTCGTATCCGACCGCGAGATCCTGGGGTCGACGTCCGGGTGGGCGGATCGGGAAAGTTGAGCCCGTGAAGCGGCCGGATCGGCGGACCACCGGCACTTCGGATCTGCGGATCGCCCGTGCCGAAACAAAACTAGAGGTCCTATGGACGCCCTGGATGCAAGACGAATCCTCATCTCCCGTTTGCGCTTCATCGGCGACGTGGTGCTCACCACACCGGTGATCCGGGCGTTGAAACGGCACTACGGGGATGCGGAGCTCTACTACCTCGCGGAGGCGGGACCCGCGGCAGTCCTCGCCCGGAACCCTCACCTGGAAGAGGTGATCGCGCTGCCGGACGAACTCCTGCCCGGCCGTTCCGTGCTGACCCGCTGTGGGGAACAGTTGCGCTTCCTCCGCGCCCTGCGAGAGCGCCGTTTCGACCTGGTGATCGATCTCTTCGGCAATCCACGCAGCGCGCTGCTGACCCTGGCCACGGGCGCCCGGTACCGGGTCGGCTATGACGTGCGGGGAAGGGGCGTGGTGTACAATGTCAAAATCAGGCGGTCGGATTCGCTCCGGGTAGTGGATGCCTACCTGGATGCGGTCCGTACGATCGGTGTTCCCGTGGAGGACGACTGCACGGAGGTCCATTTCTCCGATGAAGACGCGGCGTGGGCCGATTCCTGGCTCGCGGATCGGGGCGTGGACGGCGACCGCCGGATCGCCGCGCTGAATCCCGGCGCAAGCTGGCCGGCCAAGACGTGGAGCGCGGGCCGCTTCGCCGAACTGGCCCGCCGGATGATCGAAGCGCTGGACCTCCGGGTGCTGCTGGTCGCGGGACCGGGGCAGCGGGAGGCCATGGACGGGTTGGCCGCCAAGACGGGCCACGCCTGTCCCGTCGTGGAAACCGGTTCGCTGACCCGGCTGGCCGCGCTGATCCACCGGTGCGATGTGTTCGTGTCCAACGACTGTGGCCCCATGCATATCGCCGCGGCCGGGGGCACACCTACGATCGGTCTTTTCGGTCCGAGCAGCCCGGAGATCTGGTTCCCCTATTCGAAGGCCGATGGGCACGTCGCCCTGGAAGCCGGTGCGGACGACTGTTGCGGCCGTGATTTCTGCGTCCGGCCGGTCCCCTGTATCGAATCAATATCCCCGAACCGCGTGCTGGAGGCCGCGGAGTCCGTTCTGAGCGGGACCTCCAGCCGTCCGGCGGAGTAGGCCTATGACCGAAGACCCCCGGCGCATACTGGTCATTAAACTGCGGGCCACCGGAGACGTGGTCCTGTCGACACCCGTCATCGAGAACCTGAAGCGGCGCTTCCCGCGGGCCCGCCTCTCCTTCCTGACGGAGGAGGCGTCCGCGGACGTCCTGCGGTGGAATCCCCTGCTGGACGAACTCATCGTGCTGCCCCTGCGCCGGTGGGGAAGCCTGGGCATCCGTGGTTCCTGGCGCGAGCAGGTACGATTCTACCGCAACCTGCGCCACAAACGTTTCGATCTTGCGATTGATCTCTTCGGCAATCCCCGCAGCGCCTTGCTGACCCGGCTGACCGGGGCGCCGGACCGGGTCGGTTACGCCTTCCGGGCGCGCCGACACGCCTACACCAACGTGGTCACGCCCCCAGACCGGCCAGGGCACGAGGTCCTGTTCCACCTGGAAGCCCTGGAAGCGCTGGACATCCCGGTGGCCGCCGACCGGCCGCGTGTCACCATACCCGGGACGGCCGGCGAGAAAGCAGACGGCTGGCTGCGTGAACATACCCCGGACGCCCGTGCGTTGATCGGATTGAACCCGGGCGGAGGATGGGCCATCAAGCGCTGGCCGCCCGAATCGTTCGGCCGCTTGGCCGACGCCCTGATCGATGAATACGGCGTGGACGTCCTGATTCTGTGGGGACCGGGAGAGGAAGAACTCGTCGCGCGGGTGACCGGCGCCATGCGCAACCGCCCCCTCGTGCTCCCGGAGACGACGCTCGCCGAACTCGGCGCATTCCTCAAACGCTGCGGTCTACTGGTCAGCAACGACAGCGCGCCGATGCACATGGCCGCGGCGCTGAACGTCCCCACCGTCGGCATCTTCGGTCCCACCGACCCCCGTGCGCAGGGGCCCTGGGGCGATGGGCACGGCGTGGTGCGGAAGGAAAGCGTCGACTGTCTCGGCTGCAACCGGACCAGGTGTCCGATCGGCAACATCTGCATGACGACGCTGGAACACGGGGAGCTGCTGGAGAAGATTCGCGCGTATATTCCAGTCGGCACAGTCTGAACTTGACACCACGCCACCGGAAGGTTATATTTAACTACTTTGGAACATTCACGTTAACCGGTACTTAAGGGACCAGACAGAAGGTTGTTATTTGCGGAAAGACATCATAGTTGAGACGGCCACGCACGAAACGCGCATCGCGATGCTCGAAGACAATCATCTCGTCGAGCTGCTGGTCGAACGCCCGGAACACGAGCGCGTGGTCGGGAACATCTGCAAGGGCGTGGTGACGGCGGTCATACCGAGCATTCAGGCGGCCTTTGTGGATATCGGCATGGACAAGGCGGCCTTCCTGCAGGCATCGGATGTGACCGGTGGGGCCGACTGGATCGATTTCGACGACGACGACGAGAAGCCGGATTCCGGATCCGGACGGAGCAGGGACCGGGAATACCAGATCCAGGAGATGGTCAAGGAAGGTCAGGAGATCGTCGTACAGATCACGAAGGAGTCCATCGGCACCAAGGGACCGCGGGTCACCTCCCAGATTTCCCTGCCGGGCAGGTTCCTCGTGCTGGTGCCCCATGCCAACTACGTCGGCGTTTCCCGGCGTATCGACGACTGGAGCGAGAAGCGCAGACTGAGGGACCTCGCCAGGAAACTCAAGGACGACGACTTCGGGGTCATCGTGCGGACCGCCGCCCTGGGTAAATCGGACTCCGAGCTTAAGAACGACCTCAAGGCGTTGACCAGGATATGGCGGACTATAGAGAAGGAGGTCGGGAAGACGCCGGCGCCCGCCATGATCCACAAGGACGTCGAAATGACGTCCGGGATGATACGCGACCTGTTCACGCCCGACATCGACAGCGTGATCATCGACTCGAAGGCGGTATACAAGGAGATCCTGGCCTATCTCAAGGGCGTGGCCCCCCAGCTGCGCGAGCGCGTCCACATGTATGACGGTACGGCGCCGGTGTTCGACGCCTACGGGATCGAGAACGAGATCGGCAAGGCGCTGCACCGTAAGGTATGGCTGAAGAACGGCGGCTACATCCTCATCGAACCCACCGAAGCGCTGGTGACGATCGACGTGAATTCGGGACGGTACGCGGGGTCCAGGGGACACGAGGAAACCGTGTTCCAGACCAACCTGGAAGCCTGCGCGGAGGTGGCTCGGCAGCTTCGGCTCAGGGATATCGGGGGCATCATCGTCATCGATTTCATAGACATGGAAGACCGCGGGAACCGGCGGCAGGTACACCAGGAAATGGAGAAGGCCATGTCGCACGACCGCGCGCGGACACGCATGTCCAAGGAGATCAGCGAATTCGGGCTGATCGAGATGACCCGGCAGCGGATCCGTCCCAGCCTGCTGTTCACATTCAGCGAGGCGTGCCCGGTGTGCGACGGTACCGGCCGTATCATGTCGCGCATCACCATGGTCACCCAGATCGGCCGGTGGCTGAAGCGGGCCAAGCCCGGCCTGAGAGAACGGAAGCTCAAGCTCAAGGTGCATCCCACCGTGGCGTTGAGTCTGCATGAAAACGGCCGGGAGAAGCTGGTGAACCTGCAGGATGAATACAAAATGCAACTTCAAGTCGAGGAAGACCCGTTCCTGCACGTGGAAGAGTTCCGCGTGTTCTCGGGCAAACGGGACCTGGACGTGACCGACGAGTTCAAGTAAGCGGACCACCGGAACAAACGGACAAGGAGCGAGATAGATGTACGCTGTAATCAGATCCGGCGATCAGCAGTTCAGTGTCAACGAGGGGGATACGATCCAGGTCGAGAAGATCGCCGCCGAAGTGGGCGACGAGATCACCATCGACCAGGTGCTCCTCCTTGGCGGCGGCGAGACGCTCGTCGGCACGCCGACGGTAGCCGGGGCCACCGTGACGGCCAAAGTTACCGAGCAGGGCCGCCATCCCAAGATCGTGGTGTTCAAGATGAAACGCCGTAAGAACTACCGCCGGAAGAGGGGGCACAGGCAGCCGTATACCGCGCTGGAAATCACCGGCATCAACTACGACCCAAGCGCATCCAACTGATCGGAAAGGATTCTCCAGATGGCCCACAAGAAAGGTGTAGGAAGTTCTCGCAACGGGAGAGACAGCAACCCCAAGTTTCTCGGCGTCAAGACCGGCGACGGCATGCGCGTCCGGGCCGGCAACATCATCGTCCGGCAGCGGGGAACGCGGATTCTGCCCGGTAACAACGTGGGGCGCGGCAACGACGACACCCTCTTCGCCTTGACGGACGGCATCGTCCAGTTCCGCCGGTACGGGAAGAAGCGCACGCAGGTCCATATCGCCGACGGGTGACCCCATGGCGATCGACGACGACGCCGTCGTTCGGAAGGCGAAAACCGGGATCTCCGGTTTCCTCGAGGAGCAGTTCCGCCGCGGGCTGATCGACGAAGGGCTCTACGAACAGGCCCGTCTGAACGTGCTTCCGAATCTGCGCCACTGGTTGACCGACCCTCACATCGGCCGGTTGTCCCCCCGGCTCGGCGACGGACTGAGAAGCGCCGTCGAAGCGGCCAGGTGGGACGAACTGGTCGAAGCCTTTGTGGACGAGATCAAGTTCGGCACGGCGGGCATACGCGGCAAAGCCGCCATGTCGGACGAAGAACTGCTGATCCTCGACCGGGACGGCATGGACGCCCCCATCCTCAAGGGGCCGAATACCCTCAACAACATCGTTCTCCTGCTGAAGTCCACCGGCGTCGCCAGGTACGCGACCGCCCATGGACTCCGGTCCATCGTCATCGGCTATGACAGCCGGGTGGCGGGCCAGGATTTCGCCCGGCTGGTATCCGGGGTATTCCTCGCGGAGGGGCTGAAAGTCTACCTCTTCGACGAAGCCTGCCCGTATCCGGAAATGACCTTCGCCATACCGACGCTGGGTGCCGACATGGGCATCCTGATCTCGGCGAGCCATAATGACCGCAGATACAACGGCTACAAGCTTTCCGCCGGGACGGGATCGCAGTTTTCTCCCAGGGAACGATCGGTCATCTACAACGACTACATCCGGAAGACGACCCCGGCCCAGGTAGCCCTCCAGGACTTCGATGACGCCGGTGTCGATCCGGATCACCCCGAAGACCCTCGCCGCGACGGCAACAAGCTCGTGTTCCTGGGCGGCGCTGCGCCGTTGCCCGGATTCGACTATCTCGGCCGTCCCCTCGTCGATATCCACCGTATGTACCAGGACCAGATCCGGGGATTCATATCCGATGCCGCGTTAATGAAATCGTGGGCGTCTTCCATCGGGATCGGGTACTGCGCCTTTCACGGGGCCGGACGCAAGGCCGTGCCCCGGCTGTTGAGCGATTTCGGTTTCACCCGGGTGGACCGCGTTACCCATCACCGGTTGAACGAGCTCAACGGACTCTTCCCCGCCTTTCAGGAACATCCGGAACAACAACCGGACCCGGGTGATCCCACGGCGTCCGAGATCGCCGTTGACGCGTATGTCGAACAGTACGGCGCGGATGCCATGGAAGCGCTAGACCTGATGATCGGGACCGACCCGGACGCCGACCGTGTGGGGCTCGTGGTCAAGGTCCCCCGGGTCTTCCGGAAATACCACGACAACCGGTCCCACGTGCTGCTGTCGGCCGACGACGCATGGTCACTGCTGCTCTGGTACCGCCTGACACAGGGCACGGGGAACACGCAGGGCGCGGGGAACACGCAGGGCGCGGGGAACACGCAGGGCGCCGGGAACGCGCGGGCCTTTCACCCGCGGCCGGAAGAGTCGTTCATCGTGCTTTCCCACATCACGACGGACGCGCTGGTCCGGCTCGCACGGAAACACGGCGTCGGCGTCGTAAAGACCTGGGTCGGCTTCGGCCTGATCGCCAACGCGGTCGAACGGGTATGGGCGGGCGACGACCTGTCGGACCCCCGGTTCAAAGATGTCATCTGTCAAACCGTGGACATGGAGGGCATGCCCCGGCGCTACAACCTGGGCTGCCTGGAGCAGAGTAACGGATTCAGTATCCTGGGAGGACCGCCCGCTACGGTCGCGGCCATGGGAAGCAACGGGCACGTGCGCGACAAGGACGGGGTCTTCGCCGCGATCCTGCTCGCAGAAGTGGCGGCCTATGCCGCGTCCCATGGGACGACGGTCTACGAACTGATCGACGAACACATTTACCTGGACCCCGATGTCGGATATTTCGCCACCGACGTCGTTCCGGAGCCGCGCTGGGGAGAATTCAAGGGATTGGAAGGGCTGACGCGGAAGATCGGCATCCTGAGACGATGCGCGGAGCTGGGACAACGCGTCCAGGACGGCGAATCCCTTTCGCTGGACGGTCTCCCGGTCCGTTCATCAGAGACCTTCGTGGCGGGCAAGTACGCGGATGCGCACCAGTGGCCGGACTTTCCAGACGAGGGCATTCGGTTTTATTTCGACGAGGAAAGACTCGACTACCTGACCGTGCGGCCGTCGGGTACGTCACAGTGCCTCAGGTTTCACATCCAGTTGAAAGCGGAGAATCTGTCGCGAAGCGGGCTGGCGCGACAGAAATACGAGACCAGGATGCGTGCCCGGAGGATCATCCACGCGATGCGCGACCTGATCATGTAGCGTGCTTCACATGGACTGGCCGGACCGGCCGAGGTGACCGGCTGACCGTGCTGGCCAGCGGCATTAGGGACGGCATGCTATATGGCGAAGAAATCCCTCAGGTTGTTCTCGATTTCCGCGTCTTCACGCAGCTTGGTAAGCCACTCCTGGTACAGTTGATTCTGCTTCTGGATCAGCAACTGCCGTTTCAGGTTCTCCTTCACCATCTCGTAGGTCGTTTCATCGACCGGTTCCCTGGTCTCCAGCTGGATGAGGTAATAGCCCCGTTCCCCTTCGACCACTTCGCTGAGCGCACCGGGCTCCGACAGCTGGAAAGCCCCCTTGATGAAATCCAGGTCCTGGCCGATTCGCGGAATGAATGCCTGTTGCCGGGTAATGGGATCCGTGGTGGCGACCTGGTCCGCCATTTCACCGCTTAACGCGTCCAGGTTGCCTCCGGCGAGGCCCGCCCGGACCTCTTCGCCGCGAAGCCTGGCCTGATCCATTTTCCGGTTCCGCACGAGGATCGACCGGATGCGCAGTTCCACTTCCTCGAGGGGCAGTACGCCCGCCGGTTCTACACCGGCGTTTTCAAGGACGTAGAAACCACTGGTGTTCTCCAGTACCTCTCCGATTTCACCGGGTTGGGATGCGAAGGCGAAGGACGACGCGCCGACCAGGTACCCGATGCCGGGGATGAACCCGTCAGGGCGGTCGGCGAAAAACCCGGTGGATTCCACGTGGAGGGAATCCGGCGTGGCGCCGGCCGAGCGGGCCGCATCCTCCAGGCCGGTTTCGACGGCCCGGGCCTGAAGCTGCCTCGCCTGGTCGTTCAGCGCGCCCAGGGTCTGCTGTCCGGTCATGGTCCTCAGAAGTATATGGCGCGCGCGGACCTGTTCCTCGCCGTCCCTGACAGCGGCCTCTTCCACTTTGATGATGTGCCAGCCGTACTCCGTCTTCACGGGTTTCGAAACGGAGCCGGGCGGCGTTTCAAAGGCGGCCGCTTCGAATTCCGGGACCATGGCGTTTCGGCCGAAGAAACCCAGGTCTCCCCCCTCGGAAGCGTTGGATGTGTCCTCGGAGAAGTCCCTGGCCAGGGTCCCGAAATCGGCGCCGTTGACAAGCTGGTCGTAAAGCTCGTCGATCTGTCTTTCGACACGCAGGGAATCGGCCACGCTCGGTTGCTTCGGAATCATGACGTAGGCAAGTGAGACCCGGTCGTCCTCCAGGAACGCTTCGGGATGCTCCGAATAGTACGCGGCGATCTCTTCATCGGTGATAGATTCCGGTTCCACGTCCTGGTCTTCCGGATCGAACAGCAGGTATCTGGCCGTAAGCCGCTCGTTCTGATTCACGAAGGCTTGCCGGACTTCAAGGTCCGTAACACGAGCGCCCGATACCACGCGGTTGACGAGCTTTTGCCGGGGCAGCAGCATGCGGTACTGGTCTTCGAGAAACGTCCAGCCTTCGACCGCCGGATCGTTCAGCGCCTGGAGGTACTTGGTCTGGTCGAATTCGCCGTCCGTCTGGAACATTTCCTGCTGCCGGATGAATTCCGGCGGATTCGTGCGGATCGCCTCCAGTATTTCCGCGTCGGTTACGCTGATGCCCTGCTGACCGATGCTCTGTTCGAGCAACGTGAGGTTTACCCGCCGGTCCCATACTTCGTTGATGATTTCGCGGCGCCTGAATTCGTCCACGGTGCCGCCCCCCTGCTGCTGGCGGTCGATTTCCTGCTGGCGTTCCACTTCAAACCGCATTTCCTCGTAGGACACCGATTCGCCGTTGATCGAACCCACGGCGTTCTGCCCGCCCGGGCCCCTGCCGGTCATGTCGGCGCCCCATTCCAGGCCGATCAGTCCCACGAAGGCTATGACCAGGATGATCATGACGACGTGGGTCCGTTCTCTCAGTAATTTCATCAGGGCCATCTTGACAGTGCTCCTTACGGACTTGCGGCGTTACGGACTTGCGGCGTCCGAGCCGGCCAGGCCGACCGCATGATTCAGGGCGATTTTGAAAAGACAAGCAAATATAAGGAACAGGCCATTCTCCGGCAACTGATTTGTCCCGAGGAGGACCGGCAGGGGGGGCAAAAGATGCTTGACAGTCCTTGCCGCTTCGCCTATTATTGCCTGCGCGCTTCGACCGACAAGCGGCCCGATCGTGATGTTTTCATTGTGATGACCTCAAGGAGTAAGCCCGATGAAGAGCGGTATTCACCCGGAATACAAAGAAATCACGGTATCCTGCGCCTGTGGCAATACGTTCCAGACACGCTCGACGATCGCCACGATCCACGTGGAGATCTGTTCGGCGTGCCATCCCTTCTATACCGGGAAGCAGAAGATGGTCGACAGTGCGGGCCGCGTGGAACGCTTCAACAGGAAGTACGGAATAAACGAGTAATCCTAAAGGTCGACATCGTCCGTTCCTTCCAGGCGCGATGGCCAGGCTTGCCACGACCTTCGGTTGCGCCGCTCCCCTTTCCTATTCCATGCCTCCATGTTACTCCATCAACTCGAAAACATCGTCAGGCGCTTCGAGTCCCTCGACCGTCAACTGGCGGACCCATCCGTAACCACCAATCCGCAGAAAATGCGCGAAATCGGACGGGCGTACCGGGAACTGACCCCGGTCGTCGACCGGTACCGCGTGTACCGGAAAGTCCTGGATGACCTCGAGTCGGCCCGGTCGGTGCTGCAGGAATCCGCGGCCGATCCGGACATGGCCGAACTCGCCCGGGACGAGGTGGAAAGCCTCGACCGGGAACGGACGGCCATGGAGGAGGAGCTCACGCGGATGATCGTACCCAGGGATCCCGAAGACGAGCGTAACATCATCTGTGAGATCCGCGCGGGTACGGGAGGCGATGAGGCGGCGATCTTCGCCGGAGAGTTGTTCCGCATGTACAGCCGGTACGCGGACAGCCGCGGATGGAAGACGGAAACCCTGAATTCAAACGGGGCGGAAAGGGGCGGCGTCAAGGAGGTCTTCTTCCAGATCGAGGGCAAGGGGGTCTACGGCAGACTTAAGAACGAAAGCGGCGTCCATCGCGTGCAGCGGGTGCCCGTAACGGAAACGCAGGGCCGGGTGCACACCTCCGCCGCCTCGGTGGTCATTCTGCCCGAAGCAGAGGAAGTCGAAGTGGAAATTGACGAGAAAAAAGACCTGGTCTTCGATGTGTTCCGTTCCTCCGGTCCGGGCGGCCAGAGCGTGAATACGACCGACTCGGCGGTGCGCATTACCCATGTGCCGACCGGCCTGGTCGTCTCGTGCCAGGACGAGAAATCGCAGCACAAGAACAAGGCCAAGGCCATGAAGGTGTTGCGCGCCCGACTGCTGGATATGGCCCGGCAGGAGCAGGAAGCGGAGATGGCGAGCAGCCGCAGGTCCCAGGTGAGGTCGGGAGACCGAAGCGAGAAGATCCGGACCTACAACTTCCCGCAGGGAAGGGTCACGGACCATCGCATCGGTCTGACGCTGTACAAGATCGACCAGATCCTCGAAGGGGACATCGACGAGATCGTGGAGTCCCTGGCGGAGGCGGACCGTACGGAGAAGATGGCACAGTTGACGTCTGCATGACGCAGGCCTCCCAGGCCACCTTGGCCACCGGATGCGATCTATGAACGAATTCGAATGTCCCAACGCCACGACCGTGCTCCAGGCGATTGACTGGGCGGCCCGGAAACTGGGCGGCCGGTCGGATCACGGCGGCCCGGCGGATTGCGACGGACCGCCTGGCCGTGTCGAATCGGAATTGCTGCTCGGCGCGGTATGCGCGACGAGCCGCCTCGAACTGTACCTGGATCACGACCGGCGGCTCGACCCGCTGGAATCTTCGCGGTTTTCGGCGCTGGTCCGCCGGAGAATGCGCGGGGAGCCGGTCCAGTATCTCACGGGCCGTACGGAATTCTACGGTCGCGGGTTCGAGGTTTCGCCCGCCGTGTTGATCCCCCGGCCCGAGACCGAAAGACTCGTCGACCACGCGCGCCCGTACCTGGATGGGCTGCACCGTGAGCGAACCGGAAGTCCGGCCGTGCGTTTCGCGGACATCGGCACGGGCTCGGGGGTCCTGGCGGTCACACTCGCACTGGAATGCCCGTTCGCGCGAGGATACGCTACGGATGTTTCCCCCGGGGCCCTGGAGGTCGCGCGCTGTAACGCCGAAAACCTGCTGGAGGACCGCCACAGCCGGATCACCTTAATGCAAGGTTCGCTGCTGGCGCCTCTCGACGCGCTTGCGCCGCACGCCCTGGACCTGATCGTGGCCAACCCGCCCTATGTCACTTCCCGCGAAATGGACGGCCTGCCGGAGGATGTGCGCGGGTACGAACCCCGGCTGGCGCTCCACGGCGGCGAAGACGGCCTGAAGTGCCATCGCGCGCTCATCGAGCAAGCGCCGGAGTACCTGAATGAAGGCGGGATGATCGCCCTGGAGATCGGCGCGGGGCAGTCCGCCGCGGTGACTCGCTTGATGACGGATCGCCGCGCCTATGGAAACGTGGAGATCGTGAAGGATTACAACGGCCTGGACCGCATCGTGTCCGCCATATACGTCGGATAAGCCCGGCATCACCGACCGGAAGGTGCAAAATGCTCAATAACCACCGCATCATGATACTCGGAACAGGAAACATGGGATCCTGCCTGCTAGGCGGCATACGCAGAGCGAATCTCGTTCCCCCGGACCAGATCGTGATTACCGGTCTGCGGTCCGACCATCTGAAGGAACTGGCGGATCAGTGGGAAGTACGGTGGACCACCGACAACCGGGAAGCGGTAAACGAAGCGGATATCGTCATGATCTGTCTCAAGCCCCAGGCCATCGAGCGCGTGGTGGACCAGGTGCGCGACCTGCTGCGTCCCGAACAACTGCTGATCACGATCGCGGCGGGGGTGACGACTTCCGGGATCACCGAAATGATTCGCACCGAGAATCCCGTCGTGCGCGTGATGCCGAACATCGCCTCGCTGGTGGACGAGGGGGCCGCCGCCATTTCACCGGGCAGGTACGCCGGCGAAGAACACAAGCAGATGGCCGCCCGGATCTTCCAGGCCGTGGGGCGGGTCGTGTTCGTGAACGAACATCTTCTGGACGCCGTAACCGGGCTCAGCGGCAGCGGCCCCGCCTACATATATATGGTTATCGAAGCGCTGTCCGACGGCGGCGTTAAAATGGGCCTGCCCAGGGACGTCGCCCTGGACCTCGCGGCCCAGACCGTACTCGGCGCCGCGCGGCTGATCCAGGAGACCGGCAAGCATCCCGCGGTATTGCGCGACCAGGTCCTGACGCCGGGCGGCACCACCATCGCGGCGGTCCACGACCTGGAGATCCGCGGCTTGCGCAGCATGCTGATCAGCGCGGTCGAAACCGCCACCCAGCGATCGAGGGAACTCCGGGACGGAAAGTAGACCAGCCCCCTGGTCTTCAGGTAGTACCTGCCGTACGACGCACCGATTCAGTAAGCCCCTCCGGTTTTTTTCAACTTTTTTCAACGCACAAGATTGCGCAACCCGCGCAGCGGCCGGAAGAAACCGCGCCGTGAATGCCGTTCCGCGTTTATGGCGCCATGTAGTGTCATTTTGAAGGCATTCTATAGTATATGGTGTCAACGTATGATGTGTATCAACATATATATAGTCTTTTGGGCACTTGGAGTTACGGAGTTTTCCTTATCCATAGGTAAAGAAAACCGATGTAAGTCCATTTTTTATTTTGACAATATGGGGGCCACAATGTAGTATAGTGGGAAGAAGTGGGACAAAGTGGGTCACCGAACATCCTAACTGCCAAACACTTGTATAGTATTATTAAATGATCACCTCACGTTAGGGTGTTTACTCCTTTGTATTACAAGGAGATGACGGATGGTCAACTTCCTGGGATCATACACGCACACCGTGGATCACAAAGGACGGGTGAATGTTCCTGTGAAGTTCCGCAAGCACATCCGGACCGACGAGGACGACACGCTGGTCATCACGCGGGGACTCGACGGATGCCTTTTCGTATATCCGATAGACGAGTGGGAACAGATCGACGCCCGATTGCGCGAACTGCCCATCACGAGGCAGAACACGCGGGTGTTCATCAGGATGCTCTCGTCGGAGGCCGTGGCGGTATCCATGGACAAGCAGGGACGCATCGCGCTTCCCCGGCAACTGATCGAACGTGCCGGCATCGAAGCCGAAGTGCTGATCGTCGGTACGCTCGACCACTTTGAAATCTGGAGTCCGAAGGAATACAAGAAGGTGATGGACGAATCGGGACACACTTACGAAGAAATCGCGGAATCCCTGTTCGTCTGATCGTTCCCGCCAAGGGGCAAACGCAGCAGCGGAATAGACATGGGTCTGGCAGATACGTACATCCATGTTCCCGTTCTTGCCGGGGAAATAGCCGATATGATCGTCTGGAACAGTTCGGGCACATACGTGGACGGAACCATTGGAGGCGGCGGCCACGCGCGCGCACTCATGGACAGGCTGGATGAATCCGGCCGGCTGATCGGGCTGGACAAGGACCTTGAAGCGGTCCGGGTGTCCAGGGCCAGGCTCGTGGGCGGCGGAACCCATCGCGTGGAAATCATGCATCGTGACTTTACGGAACTGGCGTCCGTGCTGGAGGCGGAACGCATCCCGCGGGTGGACGGACTGTTGCTGGACCTGGGCGTGTCTTCGTACCAGATCGATACGCCCGGCCGCGGTTTTTCCTTCCAGTCCGAAGGTCCGCTCGACATGCGCATGGACCGGGGCGGGGCGCTGACGGCAGCCGATATCGTCAACGGGGGTTCCCGGGACGAAATCGAACGGATCATCGGTGAGTACGGCGAGGAACGGCAGGCCCGCAGCGTCGCGAACGCGATCGTCAGAAGCCGCGCGAAGTCACCGCTGACCTCCACCACCGGGCTGGCCGAGACCATCAGGTCGGCGGTACGCCGCAGATGGGCGATCAAGTCCTGCGCCCGGGTGTTCCAGGCACTGCGGATCGCCGTGAACCAGGAGCTGGACAGATTGAGAACGGCGTTGGATAACCTGCTGCCGCTGTTGAGCGGCCGGGGTCGTTTCGGAGTCATATCCTATCATTCGTTAGAAGACCGCATGGTCAAGCGAACGTTCGAAACCTGGGCTTCGGATTGCATCTGCCCGCCGGGACTGCCGCAATGCGTGTGCGAGCACGAGCGCGTCGCCGTGCTGCACACCAGGCGAGCCGTCGTGGCTTCACGGGAAGAGGTCACGGCAAACCCGCGGGCCCGAAGCGCCAGGTTTCGTATGATCGAACGCTTGCCCGACGATCGAAGCGCACGCTGAAATCTGCACCACCTATTTCGACCGGAGAGGCCGACATGAAATCCGCTTTCAGATTCCGCAGCGACCATCCGTACATGGGCCAGCTGTTCAGCTGGATCGGTATGATCGCGCTCGTCACGTCGCTGAGCATGTTTTACATCTGGCACCAGGATAAAACCAGGACGCTGAAGCGGGAGATCCTGCAACTGGAGCACCAGAAGGAGGCGCTGGAAAAGAAAAGCGCCTACCTGCACGTGCGGATCGTTCGGCTGACGGAACAGCTCCGGAACGAAACCGCGGCCATGCATCGTTTCGAACTGGAACACGCGGCGGTCGGACAGGTCGTGGTCATGGACGCGGTGGACACGGCCGTTGTATTGGCCGGCACCGAGCCCGACGTGAGGGCGATCGCGGGCGAACCGGCGGATGACGCATTGATCCTCGCCTCGTTCCGAACGGCTCGAGTGGATTCCCGATGAGGAATACCCCATATGGTCGCGAAATCCTGTATGCGCAGACTGACCTTCCTCTTCGCGGTCGGTATGTTGCTGTGTGCAGGACTCGGATTCCGAATCGCGCTGATACAGATTCGCGACGGCGAGACCTACAGGCAGCGAGCCCGTGACCAGCAGCACCGGGTCGTCACTATCGATCCCCGACGGGGCCGAATCTTCGATCGTAACGGGAACACGCTGGCGCTGAGTGTCGAGTTCGATTCCTTCGGCATCCAGGATCTGGACGGGGAACGTTTCAGTGCCGCCGACGTCGGCAACCTGGCCGTACAACTCTCCCAGATCACCGGCGAAGATCCCCGGCATATCGTGGACCGGATTTCCGGATCCTCCGACTTCCGGTACCTGGTACGGTGGGTGAATCCGGAGACCAGCGAACGGATCAGGGGGCTGTCCACCTACCCCCGTTTCGAACCCTATATCCGTACTGAAAAGGAAGCCAGGCGGGTCTATCCCTACCGGACCGCCGCCGGCCAGGTCCTGGGATTCAGCGTCGATGGCGCCGGGCAGGCCGGATTCGAAATGGAACATAACCGGCTGTTGTCCGGTATAGAAGGATACAGCGTAGTCCAGATCGATGCCCAGCGGCGGGCCTATACGTGGCTGGATGACTACCGGAAGTCGGCGGAGAACGGCGCGGACGTCGTCCTGACGATCGATATAGCGGCCCAGGTCGCCGCGGAACAGGTGCTCGAAGAGGCGATCGCATGGCACGAGGCGCTTGGCGGTATGGTCATCGTGATGGATCCGGGGAACGGCGACATACTGGCCATGGCCAGTTCGCCGGATTTCGATCCCAACACGCCGGGCCGGTTTCCCTTTGAAGCCCAGAAAATCAGGCCCGTGGTAGACACCTACGAGCCCGGTTCGACGTTCAAGATCGTCGCCGCGACCGCGGCCCTGGAGACCGGCGCGTTCTCGCTCGAGGACCGGATCGATACGAGCGAAGGGCGGATCGAAATAGGTACCCAGACGATTTCGGACCACGACGTCTTCGACGAACTGAGCGTGCGGGAAGTCATCGAGCATTCCAGTAACGTGGGTACCGTGAAAATCGCCCTGGAACTCGGCGAGAAGTCATTTTACGAATATACCCGGTCATTCGGATTCGGCATGAAGACGGGCGTGGCGCTGCCGGGCGAGGTCAACGGGATCCTGCACAAACCGGCCAGGTGGTCCAGGTCTACGCTGCCCACCATGGCCATCGGCTACGGGGTTTCCGTTACCGGAGTGCAACTCGCGTCCGCCTATTGCGCGGTGGCCAACGGAGGGCAGCTCCTGCAACCCCGGATCATCAAGTCCATCACGCGGAACGACGGTACGGTGGTGTCCGTACCGAAATCCGTCGTCCGCAGAGTGATGAAACGGCAGACAGCCGAAACTTTGATGGACGTGTTTACCGGGGTGGTTGACCGGGGCACGGGGACGAAGGCCGCGGTATCCGGATTCAAGGTCGCCGGGAAGACCGGTACGGCCTGGAAGGCGCGTGAGGACGGCAGGGGATACACCCGGAACTACCGGTCTTCGTTCGTCGGCATGTTTCCCGCGTCGGATCCGGAGATTGTCGTACTGGTCATGATCGACGAACCGAAGAAACGCGGTTTCTACGGTGGATCGGTGGCCGCGCCCGTTTTCAATAAGATCGTCCGCCGGCTCGTTCACCAGCCGGACGGCCCGGTGGAGTCGATACCCGAATCCGACGACGGCCTGCCTCTGCACCTGGCCTCCATCGAGCCGAACGCCGCTTCGGACCGTGAATCCGAGGTATCCGACTGGCTCGCCCCGGGCTTCAGTGGATCGATGCCCCGGGACCTGCTGCCGCTCGACGGCCGCTGGGAAATCGAGCGTCCCGGCTCCCTTGCCGGGACGGGACGGGACCGGTTCGCGCTGCCGTCCGTGATCGGCATGAGCGTACGAGAAGCCGTCAAGACCCTGGCTGAAATGGGCATCGAAGCAACCATTGTCGGCACGGGCTATGTCCGGCGCCAGATTCCGGCACCGGGCCACGGGGTCTATTCCGGTGATCGATGCATCATCGAATGCGGCCCATACAACTAGCCGTCCTACCGCTCGCCTCGAGCGGATGACGGCACTGAGGGTCAAGGCCGTGATACAGCTTTCCGGATTACTGGACGCGCTGCCTCGGAAAGTGGTGATCCGCCCGCCAGCTGGGGCAGACCAGGCGGGCCAGGCACACCAGGCACACCAGTCCAGCCAGGCGGACCAGGCGGATCAGGAGATCGGCGGGATCGTTCACGATTCGAGGTCCGTCAAGCCCGGCGACGTCTTCATCGCGCTGCGCGAGCCGTCGGGCCGCGACGGCCACCGGTACGTCCGCGACGCGGTAGCGCGGGGCGCCTCGGTAGTGGTCCAGGAAAACGAGGAACGCCTCGATGGCGCGACCACGGTAATCGTGCCGGACACCTCCAGGGCGTACGGTCTGATGGCGTCCGCGTATTACGGCCGGCCGGCGGACGACCTTTGCCTGGTCGGCATCACAGGGACCAACGGCAAGACGACGGTGTCGACGCTGGTCGAGGCCATCCTCAGGGAGTGCGGCCGGTCCGTGGGCGGCATCGGCACGCTGGGCAGCCGGTACATGGGCGAGATGCTCGACTGGAAGCTGAGTCACACCACGCCCTATCCGATGGAACTGCACCGCACCTTGAAGAAGATCCGGGACCGGGGCGGCGAGTCCGTCGTCATGGAAGTTTCCTCCCACAGCCTGGCCTGGCAGCGACTGTTCGGTCTGCGGTTCAATACGGGCGTCTTTACCAATCTGTCCCGGGAGCACCTGGACGACCACAAGACCTTTGACGCATACAGGGAAGCCAAGACGCTGCTTTTCTCCGAAATGCTCGACGAGAAGGGCACCGCCGTCCTCAACATGGATGATCCGGCCTTCGTGCACTTCAGGAACGCCTCGCGCGCGCGCGTCGTCTCCTATGGGTTGGACAAGAGAGCGGACGTCCACCGGGCGGGGCCGATCGGATACCACGCGGACCGGACCACCCTGGCGATGCAGGTTCGTTCCGATCCGCCGTTTAACGTGACGTTGCCGCTCCTGGGTCGATTCAACGCTTACAACGCTCTCGCGGCGATTTCCGTGGGGCTGCAGTTCGGCATCGACGGCGCGCTGATGAACCGGGCCGTGTCCGGGATAAGGGTACCCGGCCGGCTGGAGCGGGTCGACGCCGGACAGCCTTTCAACGTGCTCGTGGATTTCGCCCATACGCCCGATGCGCTCGGTGCCGTGCTGTCGGCCTGCCGGGACTGGACGCGGGGAAACCTGACCGTCGTGTTCGGCTGCGGCGGGGACCGGGACCCGGGAAAGCGGCCCCTCATGGGCAGGGCGGCTTCGACGCACGCCGACGTCGTCATCGTGACGACCGACAACCCCAGGACGGAACCGCCCGACCGGATCATCAGGGATATCGAGCCGGGTCTACTGCCTCATGTCCGCTCCCATATCGTCCAGGACCGCGGCGAAGCGATTCAAAAGGCCCTCCGTGAGGCGGGCGAAGGCGACACTGTGCTGATCGCCGGAAGGGGAGACACGGTCTACCAGGTCGTAGGCAATACGCAGATCGAGTTCGACGACCGGATCAAGGCCCGGGAATGTCTCGAGGCGCACTATGGATAATCACAACGGGACCGATGAGCCCACATTGATGGAAATCGCCGGAATCATGGGCGGCCGTCTGCACGCTCCGTCCCCGGCGCTTGGTCGCAGCCGGATCACGGGCGTCTGTTCGGATACCCGGCGCATCGAGGAGGGCAACCTGTTCGTCGCGATTGCCGGCGAGCGATTCGACGGTCACGACTTCGTGCCCGAGGCCGTGCGCGCGGGTGCCCGCGCCTCCCTGGTCACGGACGACTGGCACGCGCGCCGGCCGGACCGGGAAGCCCCGGACGCCGCGCGGATCGTCGTGCCCGAAGTACTTCCGGCGCTGCAGGCGTTCGCGGGCTGGCACCGTAGGCGTTTCGACCTGCCCGTCGTCGCGGTTACGGGCTCCAGCGGGAAGACCACCACGAAGAACATGATCGCCTCCGTGCTGGCCGAACGCTATCGGGTCTTCAAGACCCCCGGGAACCTGAACAGCCAGCTGGGCGTCTCCGAAGCCCTGTTTTCCCTGCAGGGAGACCACGGCGCCGCGGTACTCGAACTGGGTATGAACCACGCGGGCGAACTGGACCGGCTGTCCCGGATGACCCGTCCATCCATCGGCGTGATTACCAACGTGGGACCCGCGCATATCGAGTTCTTCGAGTCCATCGAGGGCATCGCCCGGGCCAAGGGCGAGATCCTCGACCACCTGCCGGAAGGCGGGAGCGCGGTGTTGAACGCCGACGACCCCCTCGTCATGAAGCAAGCCGGCCGCAGCCTGGCGCGGGTGGTTACCTTCGGCCGCAGCGCGGAGGCCGAAGTCCGGCTGGCACGCGCCAGGACCGAACTGTCCGGATCGACCTTCACGTTGTCGGACGGGGCTTCCTTTCGAATCAACCTGATGGGAGAGCACCAGGTCATGAACGCTGCGGCCGCCGTGGCGGTGGGCAGGCTCGCGGGAATCGACGACCTGGGTATCGCCCGCGGACTGCGGAGCGTCGAGCCCACGCCCATGCGCATGGAGTACAGGAAGGAGGGCGCCGTTCACCTGATCAACGACGCGTACAATGCCAATCCATCGTCCATGAAAGCGGCCCTGGACGCGTTGGCAACGGTCGGAGGCCGCAAGCTGGTCGTCCTCGGAGACATGCTGGAACTGGGCGACCTGGGCAGGGCGGCGCACCGGGAAATCGGAAAGCGCGCCGCGGAGGTGGCGGAGCGAATCATCACGGTGGGAGAACTGGCCCGCGAAATCGCCGCGGCCGCGTTGGACGGTGGCATCCCGGCGTCTCGCGTCGTGTCCTGCAGCTGCAACGACGAGGCGGCCGCCGCGGTAATGGCGGAAGTCGAAGACGGCGACGTGGTACTCGTCAAAGGATCGCGCGGCATGCAAATGGAAACCGTCGTGGAATACCTGGAGAAGTCACTCGGCCAGGGCGAAGCGGAGTAAACCCGTGTTGCATCAACGTATCGATCTTCCACTGCTGGTATCGTCCCTGCTCCTGCTCTGCGTGGGGTCGGTCATGGTCTACAGCGCGAGTTCGGCCGTTGCCGCGGAGATGTTCTCCGGGGACAGTGGATTCTTCGTGAAACGTTACCTGGTGCGGTTGGTCCTCGGCATCGTCATCCTGGTCCTCTTCGCCAGCCTGAATTACCAGAAGCTGCAGAAGTGGTCCCCGATCCTGCTCGTCATCGGCATGGGGTTTCTGGCCCTTGTGTTCGTTCCCGGCATCGGGGTGACCATCCGCGGAGCGACGCGCACGGTGAACCTGTTATCCATGACGATTCAGCCCGCGGAAGGCGTCAAGATCGCCCTGGTGATCTTCCTGGCCTACTGGCTGGCCCGGCGCCAGGACGTCATGGACCGGTTTTTCACCGGTTTTCTGCCCGTGTTGGCGGTTATCGCAACCACCTGCCTGCTGATCGGACTGCAGCCGGATTACGGCACTTCGATCGTGCTGGCCGCAACCGCCTTCGCAGTGCTTTACGTCGGACGCGCCCGGCTGCTGCACCTGGCAAGCGCCGTGGGGATCATGATCCCGGGCCTCTTCTACAAGCTGTACTCTTCCGCCCACAGCCGGGGCCGGCTCATGACCTACTTCGAACGGTTTTTCGGCAATCCCGCCGATCAGGCTCAGAATCTTCAAGGCGCGGACTACCAGTTGCAACAGGCACTGATCGGCCTGGGCACGGGAGGCATGTTCGGGAACGGACTGGGGCAGAGCCGGCAGAAGTTCCTTTTCCTTCCCGATCCCCATACGGATTTCGTGTTTGCGGTGATCGGTGAGGAGCTAGGGTTCCTGGGGTCGGTGGCGGTCCTGGGCCTCTTTGTCGTCTTCGCCTGGCGAGGAGTCCGCATCGCCCGCATGGCGCCGGACGCCTTCGGGTTTTTCCTGGCGTCGGGGCTGACCATGCTCATCACGCTGCACGTGCTGGTAAACATCGGGGTGGTAACGGGCTTGCTGCCCACGACGGGCCTGCCGCTGCCCTTCCTGAGCTACGGCGGGTCCTGGCTGCTCATCTGCATGATGAGTATCGGGATCCTGCTGAACATATCCAGAATGACCTATCGACGTCAGAGACTGCAGTATGACTGATCGGACAGAAGGTACCGGACGGCAAGCACCGGAGATGACTTGCCGCCACGCGCATTTCATCGGCATAGGCGGAATCGGCATGAGCGCACTGGCTGAACTGATGCTCGGAGATGGATACAAGGTCAGTGGATCGGACCTGCGGGGAACGCGGTTGACCAAGCGTCTCCATGGTCTCGGCGCGTCCGTCTTCCAGGGCCACGATCCAGCCAACGCGGAGGGCGCCGACCTGATCGTGTATTCCTCCGCCATTCCCGGGGACAATCCCGAACTCGAGGCGGCCCGCCGTCTGGGCCGGCGTACCGTCAGCCGCGCCGAACTGCTCGGCATAATGATGCGCGGGACGCAGGGTATCGCCGTGGCGGGCACCCACGGAAAGACCTCCACGTCGGCCATGATCGTCAAGGTACTGGCCGCCGCGGACCTGGACCCGAAGGCGGTCATCGGCGGGATCATGACGGAAAACGGATCCACTGTCCGCCGTGGAAACGGTCCGTGGATGATCGCGGAAGCCGATGAGTACGATCGTTCGTTCCATGCGCTGACCCCGGCCATGGCCGTGATCACTTCGGTGGATGCCGACCACATGGAATACTACGGTTCGCAGGATGCCATCGATGAAGCCTTCACCGTCTTCGCCCATCTCGTGCCTGAGGGCCGGCCTCTAATCGTGTGCGCGGACGACCCGGGCATTCGCAGGATCCAGTCCGGCCTGAGCCGCCGCCTGGTGACCTACGGGCTATCGGCGCGCGCCCGCATCCGGGCGGACCGGGTGGAATCGAAGGGATGGAGCGTTTCGGCCGAGGTGTACGTGCGGGACGTTCCGGCCGGCCGGCTGGTGTTGCCGCAGCCGGGCGAGTGCAACCTGTCCAACGCCCTGGCTGCCATCGCCGTGGCCGACTGTCTCGAGCTGCCCGTCGAGCGGACCATGGCGGCCCTGGCGGAATACAGGGGGCTGAAAAGGCGGTTCGAAGTGCTGGGGAGCATCCGCGGCGTCACGGTGGTGGACGACTACGCCCACCATCCCGCTGAAATCGAGGCCGCACTGCGCGCCGTGTCGAACACGGGCGCCCGGCGCATGTTCGTGGTGTTCCAGCCGCACCTTTACAGCCGGACGCGGGATCTGCGCCGTGAATTCGGACGCGTCCTCGGGCAGTTTCCCGCATACCGGACGATCGTTACGGACGTATACCCGTCCAGGGAAACGCCCCGGGACGGGGTGACGGGCGAGATGATCGTGCACGACTCGAGTGCATTCGACGCAAACGTGGCGTATATCCCGGACAAGGACCGGGTAGCGGCCACGCTGGTGGACGATCTCGAGCCTGGAGACCTGGTGCTGACCCTCGGCGCAGGGGACATCGGCGAGGTGGGAAGCCAGATTTGCGAACTATTGCGGAAAAACGGGGTCCGGTCTCATGGAAACTGCTGAACGCTTCAGCGGGCTGGTGCCCGCCGAACGGCTGCGCCGGAACGAGGGCCTCGACCGGCATACCACCTACCGGGTCGGGGGGCCGGCCGACGTGATGTGTTTGCCGGAAACCCGGGCGGAACTGCTCGAAATCGTCACCGCGGCCAGGGTGCACGAGGTTCCCTGGCTCGTGCTGGGGAACGGGAGCAACATCCTTTTCTCGGACGACGGATTCAGGGGGCTGGTCATAAAGATTCGCGGATCGACCCCGTCGGAGGGGACGTTGTGGGATCTGAAGCAGGAAGGCAAATGCCTCCGGGCCGGCGCCGGCGTGAGCCTGCCCCGGCTCGCGTGGTCGGCGGCGGCCACGGGGTTGGGCGGACTGGAGTTCTGCACCGGGATCCCCGGCGTGGTCGGCGGGTCCATCCGTGGAAACGCGGGTGCCCACGGGCGTGATCTGGGCGGCGTGCTGGAGTCGATTGAATTGATACAGCCTTCCGGCGATATAGAGACGATCCCCGCCGGCGAGGCTGGGTTTTCCTACCGGGAGAGCGGGATCGATCCGGGCGGCATCGTGACCGGGGCCGTGTTCAGGTTGACGCCGGACGAACCGGAAAACGTGTACGAACGCATCCGGGAATTCACCGAATACAGGAAGCGCACGCAGCCGTCCGCGGACCAGAGCGCCGGATGCATGTTCAAGAATCCCGAGGGCGGCAAGGCGGGGAGGTTGATCGACGCGGCCGGTTGCAAGGGGCTGCAGGTCGGGGGAGCGAGGGTGTCCGACCTCCATGGGAATTTCGTAATCAACCAGGGCGGCGCGACGGCTTCGGACGCGTTGCGACTGATCGACATGGTTCGCGAGCGGGTCTTCGAACGGACCGGCGTAGCCCTTGAACTCGAAGTGCGCGTGATGAAATCGGGGGTCATATGAAGCTGAACCGAACGCATCCCGCAGTCAGGCTGATGCTTGGACTCGCGACCGGCCTGCTCGTCTCGGGCGTGGCGGCCGGACTCGCCATAGGCGGCCTGGCCCTGTCCGAGTGGACGAAGACCTCGCAGGCGTTCAATCTGCACGCCATCGACGTCGCGGGGAACCGCCTCGTCGGCAAAGAAGATATCATCACGGTTTCCGGTCTCGAGCGGGGACGGAACATCTGGTCGGCCGACCTCGCGGAAACCGAAAGGCGTCTTATGCTGGCCCGGCGGTTCGAACAGGTCTCGGTCACCAGGAGATTGCCCGGTACCATCGTTGTCCGCGTGGAGGAACTGCAACCGATCGCTTTCGTGCAGCTGGACCGGCTTTACGGCGTATCGGAACGGGGCGAGCTGATCCCCTTGACGCCAGGAAACGGACTGCCGGACCTTCCCGTGATCACCGTCGACGCTTCCAGCTACCAGTGGGCGACAGGTGCGGAGGAGTCGCGGGACCCCAGTTTCGAAACGCTGAGAGACGCCATGCGGGTCAATCCGGAGATGGCCCGCGCACTCTACCTGATGCGGGTGCTCAGGACGATGTCTCCGGGGATGTATGACGAGTTGTCCGAGATACACGTGTCCAGTCCCGATGACCCGATCGCCTACATGGTCGAAGGCGGTCTGGCCATAAGGTTCGGGACGGGCCACTATCCGAGGAAGATCGAGATGTTGAAACGGACGGTGGAAGAGCTGGAAGCCAATGCCATCCGTACCCGCCTGATCGACCTGCGGTTCAAGGACCAGGTTATCGTCCGGCCGATCGTGTCCAATCGGTCCCGGGGCGGGAGATCGTAGTAGAAAAGGAGTTGCATATGGCTCGTGAACGTATCGCCGTGCTCGATCTGGGTACCACCAGAACGGTCGTGCTGATCGGCGAGATTGCAGACGACGGCCTGCGGATCCTGGGCAAGGGGGCAAGCAGGTCCCTGGGCCTCAGGCGAGGTGTCGTGGTCAACATGGACGAGGCCGCCCGTTCGATAGGGGCGGCGCTCCAGACCGCGGAACGAGAGGCGGGCGCCCGGGTAAACGAGGTATTCGTCGGGTTTTCCGGCGAGCACATCGAAAGCGTCAACAGCAGCGGCGCCGTGGCCATCGCGACCGAAGCCGGCCGGGGCGTGACCCGGGAGGATGTTCTCCGCGCCCGCGAATCGGCGACGGCCCTGAAAATACCCTCGGACCGCCAGGTGATCCACGTGCTCGCCCAGGATCACATCGTGGACGACCAGAGCGGGATCCATGACCCTTGCGGCATGTCTGGCGTCCGGCTCGAAGTGCGCGTGCATATCGTAACCGGCGCGGTCACCCCGCTGCGCAACGTATGCAACTGTATCGAGCAGTCCGGAATGCAGGTCCGGGAACTCGTCCTGGATACGATCGCCGTGGGAGAGGCGGCGCTGACGTCCGACGAGAAGGAACTGGGCGTCGTGCTGCTCGACCTGGGCGGAGGCACGACGAAGGTCGCGCTGTTCCTCCACGGGAGCATTCGGCACTCGGCGGTCATACCGGCCGGGGGCAACAACCTCACGAACGACATCGCCATCGGACTCCGCACGCCCCATGAGGATGCCGAACGGATCAAGTGCGGCTACGCGAGTGCGGTCTATGTCCGGCCGGACAGGGACAACCTGATCGAAGTGCCCGGGGTCGGCGGCCGCGACCCGCGGCAGGTGACGCGGGAGGAACTGGCCTTCGTGGTCGGACCGCGGATCAAGGAGCTGCTGTTTCTCGCACGGGAGGAGATCCGCAGCAGCGGATACGAACACCAGGTCGGCACCGGCATCGTCATCACCGGCGGTGGTGCGATGATGCCGGGCATCGCGAAACAGGCGGAACAGGTCTTTGGCATGTCCGCGAAAATCGGCGCGCCGGAGGAGGTTCCCGGACTGGAAAACGACGAACACGCACCGACGTACGCCACGAGTGTCGGCTTGTTGCGCTACGCCATGAACAACCTTTCGGAAAAGGAGCGGCTCAATGGTACGGAAGGAGGATTGCTGGACCGTGTGTTAAGCCGGATCGCGGCCCTGATGTAGCACCCAGCACACATAATCGTACTAATTCGAGCAAAACCGGCAGATTGCTGCCACAAACCCACAGAAGGAGGCTGTAAATGTCTACTTTCGACTTCGATGCGGAACCGGGACTGTTCGCGCGCATGAAGATCATCGGCGTGGGCGGCGCCGGAAAGAACGCCGTCAACCACATGGTTGAAATCGGCGTCCCGGGCGTCGATTTCCTGGTCGCCAACACGGACGCGCAGGACCTGGCGAGTTCCAATGTAAAGTACAAGATACAGCTGGGACACGAGATCACCCGCGGACTCGGCGCCGGCGCGAATCCGGACGTAGGGCGCAAGGCCGCGGAGGAAAGCCGGGACGTAATCGCGGAACACCTGACCGATATCGACATGGTCTTCATCACCGCGGGTATGGGGGGCGGCACGGGAACCGGCGCCGCACCGGTGATCGCGCAGATCGCCAAGGAGTTGGGCGTCCTGGCCGTCGGCGTCGTGACCAAGCCCTTCGCCTTCGAGGGACCCAAGCGGGCGGCGAACGCCGAAACCGGGCTCGCCGCGTTGAAAGAGCATGTGGATACGGTCGTCATCATCCCCAACCAGAAGCTGAAGGAGGCCGTGAGCCACACCACGACTTTCAAAGACGCCCTCAAGGTGGCCGACGAGGTTCTGCTGCAGGCCACGCGCGGCATTTCGGACCTGGTCACCCTGCCCGGGCTGATCAATGTCGATTACGCCGATATCCGGACGACCATGGAGAACAAGGGCGAAGCCCTCATGGGCACCGGCGAGTCCGAGGGAGACAAGCGTGCGCTGGAAGCGGCGGAACGAGCCATGAATCACCCGCTGCTGGCGGACATGGACATCGACGGGGCCAAGGACATTCTGCTGAATATCTCGGGCGGCCAGGACATGACTCTGTTCGAAGTGGAAGAAGTGATGACCACGGTCCAGGCGGCCGCGGGACACACCAACATTATCATGGGTACGGTCCTCGACGAAAGCCTGGAGGGCAGCATCCGGGTGACGTTGATCGCCACGGGACTGGACCAGGCCATGTCTTCGCCGGACGAAATGCTGACCCGGAACATCCTGAAGTTCCAGCCGGACCGTCCTGAAGAGATCGAAACCCCGGCCTTTCAGCGGGTCAAGCGTAACGGGTTCGAGACGGAAGAAGTGGCCGTGGGCGATCCGTCCGACGACGCGGTCGACAACAACGGTCTGGACGTGCCGACCTACATGCGCCGCCGCAGGGCTTTCGGTTCGTAGCATCCCTGATCATCCCCGCCCGAGCGGGTGATTCAGGCACGGCCGTACCGGTCAAATTCGATTGACAGGCCAACGGCGGGACGGTATTTTGAGGCTGGCGTTTTTACGGTGCTGGTTTCAAGATACCATCCCGTCGGAGGGCGTAGTCTTTCCTGTCCGGTATCCGGTCTGATTACGGCCATTCCATATCCTGTTCGATTCTGCAACTGCCGGTACGACAGGGAGATACATCCGATATGGCCGAGGGATTGCCCCCTCAGTACGACCCCGGAACCGTTGAACGGAAGTGGTACGCTTTCTGGGAAGAGCACCAGTTCTTCCACGCCGATCCGGCTTCCGGAAAGCCCCCCTATTCCATCGTCATCCCCCCACCCAACATCACCGGCATACTGCACCTCGGACACGTGCTGAACAACACGATCCAGGACGTGCTCATCCGGTTCAAGCGCATGCAGGGTTTCGAAACCCTCTGGATGCCGGGAACGGATCACGCCGGCATCGCCACGCACGTGGTCGTGGAACGGATGCTCGCGGAACGGGGCATCGACCGGGAGGAGATCGGACGTGATCGGTTCGTGGAAGAAGTGTGGAAATGGCGCGAGCAGTATGGCCGCACGATCGTCCGCCAGTTGAAGGAACTGGGTTGCTCCTGTGACTGGAAGCGCGAGCGTTTCACCATGGACGAGGGGCTTTCCAGGGCGGTTCTCACGGTATTCATCGCGCTTTTCGAAAAGAAGATGATCTACCGGGGAAATCGCATCATCAACTGGTGTCCCCGCTGCAATACCGCCCTGTCCAACGAGGAGTCCGTTCCCCGGGACGAGCAGGGATCGCTGTGGCGGATCCGGTATCCGCTGGCAGACGGCTCGGGCGGGATCAGCATCGCCACGACGAGGCCGGAGACCATGCTCGGCGACGTGGCGGTGGCCGTCCACCCGGAGGACGAGCGGCACGCGCACCTGGTGGGAAAACAGGTCAGCCTGCCGCTGACGGACCGGTCCATTCCGATCATCGCGGACGCGGAACTGGTTGACCGGACGTTCGGCACGGGCGCCGTCAAGGTGACGCCGGCCCACGATTTCAACGATTTCATCCTTGGCAACAAGCACGATTTGCCCCAGATCGTGATCATGGACGAGGATGGCGCGATGAACGAAGCCGCCGGCCCCGCCTACCGGGGAATGGACCGTTTCGACTGCCGTCGCAAAATCGTTAAGGACCTCGAAGACCTCGGCCTCCTCGAAGGGATCGAAGGTCACGTCCATGCCGTACGTCACTGCCAGCGTTGCGATTCGGTCCTCGAGCCCAGGCTTTCCCGCCAGTGGTTCCTGAAGACCCGGCCGCTCGCCCGCCGTCTCCTGCGCGCTTTGGAAGAAGACCGGATACCGGGTATTACTCCGGAACACTGGGAGAAGACGTACCGCCACTGGCTGGAAAACATCGAGGACTGGTGCATTTCCCGCCAGTTGTGGTGGGGACACCGCATTCCGGTATGGTACTGCGCGTCGTGCGGAAGCGCGCACGCGGGTATCGAAGCGCCCGTGCAATGCGGCCGCTGCGGCCACGGCGAGCTGTACCAGGAAGAAGACGTGCTCGACACCTGGTTTTCTTCGGCCCTGTGGCCCTTTTCGACCATGGGCTGGCCGGAACGCACGGTTGAGCTCCAGACCTTCTATCCCACCTCCACGCTGGTGACCGGCCACGATATCCTGTTCTTCTGGGTCGTTCGCATGATGATGATGGGCTATGAATTCATGGACGACCGGCCCTTCGACGACGTCTATCTCACGAGCCTGGTACGCGACATCAAGGGTCGCAAACTGAGCAAATCGCTGGGTAATTCGCCCGATCCCCTGGAAGTCATGGATACTTACGGCGCCGATGCGTTGAGGTACGCCATGATGCTGATCGCGCCGCACGGACAGGACTTGCTGTATTCCAACGAACAGGTCGAAGTGGGGCGCAATTTCGCGAACAAGATGTGGAATGCCGCGCGGCTGGTGCTCATGCATCAGAAGCCGCCGGAATCCGGCCTCCCGGAATCCGGCCTCCCGGAATCCGAGAACCTCTGGGACCGCTGGATCCTGTCCCGGCTGGACCGCACCGTTGAACAGGCGACGCGGTCCCTGGAGCAATACGCCTTCCACGAGACGGCGCTGCTGCTTTACGACTTCTTCTGGCACGACTACTGCGACTGGTATCTCGAAGCGATCAAGCAACGGCTCTACGACGAGACGGACGTCGCGTCCGCGGATCACGCACGGCGCACGGCCCTGCTCGTGCTCGAACAGACGCTCCGCCTGTTTCACCCGTTCATGCCCTTCATCACCGAGGAAATCTGGCAGCATCTGAGACCCTACCTGGATGACCGCGACGCGGAACCGGCGGGCATCGTCGTCGCGCCCTGGCCGGAATCCCGTCCGGACCGGGTTCAGGCGGACGCCGAAGGGGACATACTTACCATCCAGGAACTGGTCGGGGCCATCCGGGGCGTCCGGGCCGATTTCAGAGTCCATCCTACCCAGGAGATGGCGGTGCACTGCCGGGTCGAGGCCCCCCGCATGATCGAAGTGCTCTCCGGCCAGGCACAGACCATCCAGTCGATTGCCCGATGCACCCTGGCCTTCGTAGACGGCGACGAGGCCCGTCCCGCCGGCAGCGCGTCCGGAGTATTGCGGGATATGGAATTCTACATCCCGCTCAGCGGACTGATCGACCTGGAAATCGAAACAGATCGCCTTTCCCGGGAGCGTTCCCGGGTCGAGCAGGAGCTGGAAAAAGTCCGCAAGCGCCTGTCGAACGGCCAGTTCGTGCAAAAAGCGCCGGCGGATGTCGTCGAGAAGGAAAAGGACAAGCAAAACAACTACGAGGACATGATCGGCCGGCTGAATCGGAATCTCGAAATGATTTGTGCAGGATGAGCGTCGAGTGCTATATTGATTTGCACGCCCACAGCGATTGTTCCGACGGCGTAGATTCCCCGGAAGAACTCGTGTCGAAGGCCCGCGCGGCGGGCCTGTGCGCACTGGCGATTACGGACCACGACGCGGTGGACGGTGTGGAACGGGCGCGGCGCGAAACAGCCCGGCGCGAGTCGGACCGGGAACTGGAAATCGTACCCGGCGTGGAGCTCAGCGCGCGGGAAGGCGCTTCCGACGTGCATATCCTGGGTTACTGCTTCGACCCCGGCAACCGGTCGTTGCTTTCTTACCTGGAAACCTTCAGATCGCAGCGGTTGCACCGGGCGAAGGGCATCGTCCGGAAGTTGAACGACCTGGGCGTACCGCTTGAGCTGGAATCGGTCATCGCCCAGGCACAGGACGGAAAGACCAGCGTCGGCAGACCGCATATCGCCCGTGCGCTGGTGGAAAGCAACCAGGTCGATTCGATCCAGGACGCCTTTACGCGGTACCTGGGCAATCACGCCCCCGCGTACATGCCCAAGGTCTTCTTCGCCGTCGAGGATGCGATTCAGGTGATCCACGAAGCCGGCGGCGCGGCCGTACTTGCCCATCCGGGGTCCCTCAGGCGGGACGAATTGATCCCCGGTTTCGTCAAGTCCGGCCTGGACGGCCTGGAGGTCATCCATCCGGACCACTCCGGGACGGCCCGCCGCTACTACGGGCAGCTGGCTGCGAAGCACGGACTGGTTGCAACCGGTGGTTCAGACTATCACGGACCCCGGGCGGACCGTTGCGGCCTTGGCGGCATGAATGTGCCTCTGCATCATCTGACGGATCTGAAACGGATATTGGCTTGATGTAAAGCCGGTTGTCGCGCCTACGTCTGGTGTTTCTGCAGGAATCAAGGAGACGAAAAATGCGTTTTACCCTGCCGGACTTCTTTTCCAATGATATCGGCATCGATCTGGGTACGGCAAATACGCTCGTTTACGTGCGCGGCAGAGGCATTGTCATCAACGAACCCTCCGTCGTGGCGGTCAATACCAAGACCGGTAAAGTCGTTGCCGTCGGCGCCGAAGCCAAGGTCATGCTCGGCAGGGAACCACCCGATCTCAAGGCGCACCGGCCGTTGCGCGACGGCGTGATCGCCGACTTCGAATACACCGAAGCCATGATACGGTACTTCATCCGCAAGGTGCTCAAGAATTCGTTCTTCATTCGGCCGCGCGTCGTGGCGTGTATTCCCTCGGGAGTGACCGACGTCGAGATGAGGGCGGTCCGGGATTCGGCGGAGCGGGCCGGCGCCAAGGAAGTGATGCTGATCTCCGAGCCCATGGCGGCCGCCATCGGCTGTTCCCTGCCCGTGGAAGAGCCGGTGGGGAGCATGATCATCGACATCGGCGGCGGGACCTCGGAGATCGCCGTGATCTCACTCGGCGGCATCGTGACGGCAAAGTCGGTACGCATCGGCGGCGATGAAATGGACGAGGCCATCATCAATCACATGAAGAACGACTGCAACCTTCAAATCGGTTTCAACATGGCCGAACAGATCAAGTGGAAACTCGGTTCGGCCTATCCCGTGTTCGACCGGGAACTGGAAATGACGGTGAAGGGACTCGATCTGATCGACCGGATTCCACGTTCGGTCGTGGTCGATTCCCTGGCGATCCGCAGGGTCCTTTCTCAACCGCTCGACGGCGTGATCATGGCGGTGAGGCAAACCCTGGAATTGACGCCGGCGGAACTCGCGGCCGATATCATCGATCGCGGGATCATCATCAGCGGCGGCGGGTCCCGGCTGCCTGGCCTGGACAGGCAAATCACGAAGGAGACGAAGCTGCCGGTAAGGCTCGACGACGAGCCCATGACCTCGGTAGTCCGGGGAGCGGGAAAGATCATCGAGAATTTCGCCGCTTTCGAGACGATGCTGAGCGTCCTGAAAGACTAGCATGTTCCGGATCTTTTACGTTCTCTACCACCATCGCCAGTACACCGCTTTCGTCCTCGCCATGATCATCTCGATCCTGCTGCTGACGGCGGCACCGCAGCGGCAGGTCGGTATCACGCGTATCGTCTGGTTGACGGTACTGACACCGTTCCAGGAAGCGTTCGCCTTCATCCCTTCATATTTCAACCTCAAATCCGAGAACCAGCTCCTGCGCCAGAAACTCGTCCAGATGCAGTTGCAGTCGGCCGACCTCGAGGAACGAAGATACGAGAACCAGCGGCTGCGCGGGTTGCTCAGCCTGAAGGAGAAAAACAAGTTCACCTACGTTCCCGCCGAAGTCATTGGCTGGAACACGGACCAGCGACTGAATACCATCGTCATCGACGTCGGCCGTTCCAGGCAGATCCAGAAGTACATGGCCGTCGTCATGGAAGACGGCGTCCTCGGTCGAATCATCGAAGTCGGCCTGACTTCGTCCTACGTCCAGCTGCTGACCGACAGGAACTCTCGGATCAGCGGTCTGGTCCAGCGAAGCAGGGAACAGGGAATCATCCGGTATGTAAATGATGCACTGTACATGCAGTTGCCCCTTCGGGCCGATGTCCGCATTGGCGACCGCGTGGTGACGTCGGGCCTGGGGGAGACCTTCCCGTCCGGATTGCCTGTGGGCAGCATCGGCCAGATCGCGCTGGATGACCGGAACCTGTTCAAGCAGGTTTCGATTACGCCCGCGGTGGAACTGAACCGCCTGGAGGAGGTGTTCGTTATCGCGGGTGAGGAAACGCCTGCCGCGGAAGATTCGCTCCTGGCCCAGTGACTTCGGCAATTCCAGGCCGATTACATGACCCGGTTTTCCCATGCGTCTAAAACACGTTATCCTGCTGTTCCTGGCGTTTGTTGTCGACAGCACCTGGGGACACGAGATCGCCATTCGGGGAATCCGGCCCGATTTCGTACTGATGATGCTGATCTACGGCGCAATGGGATCGGGGGCCTTCGCGGGGACCATCCTGGGTTTCAGCGTCGGGCTGCTGGAGGATTTCAACGGCTCGCCTGAGCAACTGGGACTCAACGCCTTGTGCAATACGCTGGTCGCGTACGGTGTGGGCATTGCCGGAAACACGCTTTACCGGGACAGCCTCTCCACCCTGCTGCTCACGCTGCTGGCCGCCAGCTTCGTCCATTCCGCCATTTACTGGCTGGTGTTTACCCGTTTCCAACCGGTCGAATCGGTTTACATGCTGGGAACGGTTTCGCTGCCCACGATGCTCTACACGATCTCCGTTGCGCTCTTGCTGATCATCGGATTGACCTATCGACAGGGACAGTTCAATGTCCGTTGGCTTTTCCCAGCATGACAGCCCCACCCACAGGGGCCAGTTGTACCTGTTCATCGGCATCGTGACCGCGCTCTTTCTGCTGCTGGCCGTTCGCCTGTTTTATTTCCAGGTCATTTCCGGCGAGGAGTACCGGGCACATTCGGAACGGAACCGGATCCGGCCTGTCGTGATCGAGGCACTGCGGGGACTGATCATGGACCGCAACGGGGTCGTCCTGGCGGAGAACAGGCCATCCTATACCATCGCCGCCGCCCCTTTCGAGACTTCCGACGAGACCGTGGACTACCTGGGGGAACTCACCGGGCGGGAAGCCCGGGCCATCCGAATGCGTCTCCGCGATCCGGCGGTGAATCAGTTCAATCCCATACCGGTCCAGCGAAACGTTTCCTATGAAATCGCGTGCCGGGTCGAAGAACATCTTCCGGACTTGCCCGGCGTACTGGTTCAGATCACTCCCGGCCGGATGTACGGCACGGGAACGCTGGCGAGCCACGTGCTCGGTTACGTTTCCGAGATCAACCAACAGGAACTCGAGGGTCGGAGCGAAGAAGGCTATCGATCCGGGGATATCATCGGGAAAATGGGAGTGGAAAAGGCCTTCGAGCATCACCTTCGCGGCCAGAACGGACTGGAATTCATGGAAGTGAACGCGCGCGGACGGGAACTCGGTCCGTTGCCCGGCATGCCGGCCCTGCTGCCGGAATCGGGAAACAACGTCTACCTGACGCTTGACACCCGGGTTCAGGCCGTCGCCGAGGAGGCGATTCCCGATAGCCTGGCCGGCGCGCTCGTGGCGGTGGATCCCATGACCGGCGCGGTCATCGCAATCGTCAGCAGGCCCGGATTCGATCCGAACCTGTTTACGGAGCGGATTCCACAGGAGACATGGGATTCGCTTGCCAACCATCCCATGAAGCCCCTGTTGGACCGGACCCTGGACGGGCAGTATCCACCGGCTTCCACCATGAAGATCGTTACGGCCTCCGCAGCGCTGGACGAGCACGTGGTCACGCCGTCCACGCTTCTTCGTCCCTGCAATCACGGTTACCAGTTCGGGAACCGCTGGGCGGGGTGCTGGACACCCGGTCACGGTTCCCTGCCCTTCAGGGACGCCATGGCCCAGTCCTGTGACGTCTATTTCTACCAGGTGGGACACCAGCTGGGATTGGAACGCTGGAGCCGGTACGCCCGGGGCTTTGGCCTGGGAACACCGACCGGTTTCGACGTGGGCGACGAACAGGGCGGCCTGGTTCCGGACACCGATTACTACGATCCGGCGGAAAACCGCGTGTGGACGCCTGGTAAGATACTGAACCTGGCGATCGGTCAGGGTGAACTGCTCGTCACGCCGTTGCAGATGGCGATGTTGACCGCCGCAGTGGCAAACGGAGGCACGCTTTACCGGCCTTTCATACTCGACCGGGTGGAGTCGGCCGGCGGAGAAACGGTGGAATCCAGCGAATCGAGTATAAGGGACACGCTGTCCGTTTCACCGGAGACGCTGCACCTGATCCGGGAATCCCTGATAAGCGTGGTCAACGAGGGGACCGCGCGGTCGGCGCAACTGCCCTACGCGCAACTGGCGGGCAAGACGGGCACGGCCGAAAACCCGCACGGCGACAGTCATTCCTGGTTTGTCGCGTACGCTCCGGCCGAATCACCGCGTATCGCCGTCGCGGCGATCATGGAGAACGCGCCTTCGGGTGCGGCCGTGCCGGTCGTACGCCAGGTGGTCGACACCTGGCTCTCACTCGAACCAAGACCAGTCGCCGGTCGGATCGACGGCGGATACTCCGAAGATGCCGCGCCTTAGCGCCTTTACGCCCCGGGAGCACGTCTGAAATACAATGGAAACCCATTTAAGCCGCACGCTCGTCATCATCTCCATTCTGTTGTCCGTGATCGGCATCATCGTGATCTACAGCGCCACGCGGGACGAGACCGGACTGGGCACGTCCCGTTACATGTTGCAGTCCATGTGGTTCGTGGCCGGCATCGGGGTGATGTACATCACATCGGTGCTGCCCATTCGTTTCCTCCAGGCCATGACCATTCCCGTTTTCGTCGTGGTGATGATCCTGCTGGTCGTTGTGCTGGCCTCCGAAACCGTCAAGGGGTCCAGCCGGTGGATCAGACTAGGCTTCATCGGCATTCAGCCTTCCGAACTGGCGAAGATCGCCGTCATCATGGCGCTCGCGCAGTATCTTTCCCAGTTGCGTACCAACATACACCGGCCCTCGGTTATGGCCACCTGCGGCGTGATCGTGGCGTTGCCTGTATTCCTTATCCTGTCTCAACCCGACCTGGGCACCTCCATCGTCTTCGGGGCGATCTTCTGCGGCGTGATGCTCTGGGCGGGGTTGAGCGTCCTCCAGCTGCTGCTCATGGTTTCCCCGCTGATCGGCGTCGTAATCGGCGTCGTGAGCGGGTTCGACTGGGTCATCTGGTCCGTATTCATACTGATCGTGGCGGGCATCATGTACCTGAAGTGGCCGCCACGGTTCGTCACCGTATTCCTCACGGTCACACACCTGGCCGTGGGCCTGGGTGCGGAGCCGCTGTGGGATTCGCTGCACGACTACCAGCAACAACGCGTCGAGACCTTTCTGAATCCCCAGGTCGATCCGAAGGGCGCGGGATACCAGATCATCCAGTCCAAGATCGCCATCGGATCGGGCGGATTGCTCGGACGGGGGTTTCTGCAGGGGTCCCAGACCAGCCTGGCGTTCCTGCCCGAGCAGCACACGGATTTCATCTTCTCGGTCATCGCCGAGGAATTCGGGTTCGTCGGATCGATGGCCGTCCTCATCCTGTGCTACCTCTTCATACTCATCGGGATCTACATCGCGATGAACGTCAAAAGCCGGTACCAGAGCCTGCTCGCGGCCGGCTGCGTATCCGTCTTCACTTTTCACGTGATTATGAACGTGGGTATGGCCGTCGGTGTGCTGCCGATCGCCGGCGTACCCCTGCCCTTTCTCAGCTACGGCGGCTCCTTTCTGATGACCAGCCTGATCCTGTGCGGCCTGCTGCTGAATGTATGGCGCCATCGATTTGACTACTGAGTGCTGTTTCACGCCTGAATCCCGGCTACCGCCGCGAACGAGGAAAGTCCATGCATCCCATCCTTTTTGAGATCGGTCCGTTAACCGTACGTACCTATGGCCTGCTGCTGGCCGTTTCATTCATCGCGGGGATACTTCTGGCACTGAGGCGGGCCAGGGCGCGCGGCCTGAACCAGAACCAGATGGTCAACATGAGCCTGCTCATCATGCTCGCGGGCATCGTCGGCGCCAGGATCATGTACGTCATACCCCACTGGAACGAGTTCAGCGCGAACCCCCTCGACATCATCAGTCCCTTTCAAAGCTCCGGTTCGATCGGCCTGACCGGCCTGACCATGTACGGCGGGTTCATCGCGGCGGTCCTGGTATCCATCCTCTACCTGCGCGTGAACCGATTGTCCATCTGGAAGGCCTGCGACGCCTTCGCGCCGAGTATCGCGCTCGGCATCGGCGTGAGCCGCGTCGGCTGTTTCATGAACGGCTGCTGTTTCGGACTGCCCACCGAGTCCGCCCTGGGCGTGGTCTTCCCGGCGTTCAGCGCGGCGGGCTCGTTCTACCCGGACGTACCCCTGCATCCGGCCCAGCTTTACAACGCGGCGCTGGGTTTCGGTCTTTTCGGCCTGTTGATGTGGCTGGACCGCAGGCCGAGATACGACGGATTCCTCTTCGCCGTGCTGCTGATCGCCGAACCTGTAACCCGGTTCTTCGTCGATCTCTTCAGGTACTATGAATCGAGCATGACCCTGGGCAGCCTGGGCGGGGTGGCCCTGTCCGTAAACCAGGGGATCAGCCTCGTACTGATCGGCCTGGGATTCCTCCTCCTGGGATGGGCCAGGACCCGTGCGCGGCAACGCCCGTCGCGAAGCCGGCCCCGGCGCGGGTAATGGATACGTGCGCGGCGGCCGTGCGTTGATTGCGAAGACTTGTCTCCGTCAGACTGGCCGGCGTGTCGCAGATAATGGATCCGTGCGCGGCGGCCGTGCGTTATGGTATTGAGCGCGGCGGCCGTGCCGGTGCCTGACGTACGCTCCCTCCCCTTTTTACTTTTAATTCGAACAATACCCCGCCTTTTTTCGACGATAAGGAGGAAGGGGACTGCCGGACTCCGGAGCATGGTCCGGACCGGTCGGTTCAGTCTGTCCGGCCTGTCCGGTGATTTCAATGCGTGCCCTCTCGCGGGTGCCGATCGTTCGTGTCATGGTTCGAGCCGATCTGATTGATGTCTATGGCCCTGTTTATCCAGACGTTATGCACGGCCGGCCGTACGGCCCTCGACATGGTATATCCCCCGTGCTGCGTCCTTTGCAAGGCCCGGATATTCGACGAACGCAGCGACGTATGCGTCGATTGCGGAGCGGGACTGTTTTCGATCGATGCGCCGTATTGCGAACGATGCGGCCATCCGCTGGGCACCCCGATAGCCTCGTGTCCGGCCTGCACGGGCCGCACATTCTATTTCGACGGTGCGTTTTCCGCGTTCGTATTCAATCGGCCGCTTCAGGATCTTATCCACCTGCTCAAGTACCGGAACCGCCCCGGGATCGGCCGGTTCCTGGGATCTCTGCTGGCAAAAAGGGTTGAACAGGAACCCGGGATAACGCATATTACGGGCGTTTTGCCCGTGCCCCTGCATCCGCTCAGAAGGCGGGAAAGGGGCTATAACCAGAGCGCGTGCATCGCCCGGGGCCTATCCGACGTTACGGGCATTCCGGTGCTGGAAAACGTGCTTAAGCGTAACCGGAACACCCCGACGCAGACCTCGCTGAGTCCCGAAGCGCGGATGGCCAACGTCGAGGGGGTGTTCGAAGTGGCCCGGCCCGCTGCGGTGCGCGGCGCCACGGTATCGTTGGTCGACGACATATTCACTACGGGGGCAACGATAAACAGCTGTGCCCGGGCCCTGCTCCAGGCAGGCGCCGGAAGGGTGTTTGCCCTGACCATCGCGCGCACCTGATCCTTTTCGATTCATCGCTGGCGTCGTGGGCAACCTGGTGCTTTGGGCAAACTGCCGCCGTGGGCAAACGCCGCCGTGGGCAATCTCGCGCCTCGGGCGGACTGGTGCCCTGGGCAATCACACGCCTCGGGCGGCCTCGTGCCCTGGGTGACCCGACACGGCGGGCAGCCCGGCCCCCTTTGTATCACCTGTACGCGGGAGAGAAGACTACTAATGCATATCGGTATCCTGACGGGCGGCGGTGATTGTCCGGGTTTGAACGCCGCGATCCGGGCGGTCACCAGGCGCTCGATCAAGTCCTATGGCTCAACGGTCCTGGGCATTCGTAATGGATGGGCCGGACTGATCAGCAACGATACCAGTCCACTCAGCCTGGTCTCCGTATCCGGCATACTGCACCGGGGCGGAACCATCCTGGGCACTTCCAGGACCAACCCGATGAAGGACGAAGGCAATATTGAACGGATCAAGGACAACGTACGGGATCTGGGCCTGGACGCGGTCGTCGCCATTGGCGGCGAGGACACCCTGGGCGCCGCGGCCGCGTTGAACGAAGCCGGCATTCCCATGGTGGGGCTGCCGAAGACGATCGACAACGACATCGTCGGGACGGACATGACCTTCGGCTTCGACACGGCGGTCACGATCGCCACCGACGCCATCGACCGTCTTCACACCACCGCGGAGTCACACCACCGGGTGATGGTCATCGAGGTGATGGGCCGGCATACGGGGTGGATCGCCATCAAGTCGGGGATCGCCGGCGGGGCGGACTGCATCCTGATCCCGGAGGTGCCCATGGACCTGGACGAGGTCTGCGCGCTCGTCAAACAGCGCATCGACCGGGGCAAGACGTTCAGTCTCGTCGTGGTCGCCGAAGGTTTCACCATGAAGGACACCCCGGGCCAGGTGACCCAGGATGACCAGGTCGATGAATTCGGTCACGTTCGATTGGGCGGTATCGGTGAAATAGTCGGCGCCGAGATCGAACGGCGGGCGGGCATAGAAACCAGGGTGACCATCCTGGGGTACATTCAGCGCGGAGGATCGCCTACGCCCTACGACCGCGTCCTGGCGACGAGGTACGGCGTGACCGCGGCGGACCTGGTGCACGACGGGGATTTCGGCAAGATGGTGGCATTGAAGGGCTCGAGGATCGAGAGCGTGCCGCTGGCCGAGGTGACCGGTCGGATCCGCACGGTCGACATGGAGTTGTATGACATTGCCCAGGTATTCTTCGGTTAGCCTGCCAACGGAGTGGCTGTGAAAACGGCGGCGCGCCGGTTGATCATCGCCGGCAATTGGAAAATGCATACCGACCTGGTCGAAGGCGCTTCGCTCGTCGCCGAGGTGATCGAACGCACGGAATCGCTCGCCCTGGACGCGGACCTGGTATTGTGCCCGCCTTTCACCCATCTGACCGTGGCAGCCACGCAGCTGTCCGGCAGTTCCATCTCGCTGGGCGCCCAGCACATGCACGACGCCCCGGAAGGCGCGTACACGGGGGAAGTGTCGGCCAGAATGGTGTTGACTTCGGGGTGCGGGTACGTTATATTGGGGCACTCCGAAAGACGGACGTATTTCGGTGAAACGAACGCGTCCGTCAACGGCAAAGTGAGATCGGCGATTTCAGCGGGTCTCACCCCGATCGTCTGCGTCGGCGAGACGCTGGAGGATCGGGAAGCCGGCCGCACCGAGGAGGTTGTCTCCGAACAGGTTCGAGCGGGTCTGTCAGGAACGGATCCCGGGACGGCCGATGGTCTTGTCCTGGCTTACGAACCGGTCTGGGCAATCGGGACCGGCAGGGTAGCTACCCCCGATCAGGCGGACCATGTGCACGGTCACCTGAGGAAGGAGATCGCGGATCTGTTTGGCGACGACTTCGCCGGCCGGATCCGTATCCAGTACGGGGGCAGCGTCAAACCTGAAAACGCGGGCGAGTTGATGAGCCGGCCGAACATCGACGGAGCGCTCGTGGGTGGTGCCAGCCTGGACGCCGCTTCTTTCGAGGCCATTGTCCGGGCCGGACTGGGAATCAATGGCGGCTAGCGGAACCTGACCGGCCGCCGGTCGACAATCGAAGGATACCTACCGTGTTTACCACCGTGGTTGCAGTACATGTGCTGGTCTGTCTCGTTCTGATCCTGTCCGTCCTGTTGCAGTCGGGAAAGGGCGGCGGCCTGTCCAGCGCTTTCGGCGCGGGCGGACCTTCCGGTGGCGGCATGGCCGGCCAGATGTTCGGAGGCCGGGGCGCCGCCACTTTCCTGGGCAAGGTGACCACCGTGCTGGCGACGCTTTACATGCTGATCGTCATCGGTCTGAACCTGATCCCCGACGACGTGCAGGGCACGCGAAGCATCATCCAGGAAGAAGCCCTGAGAAACCAGCAGACGTCCCCCGCCCAGGGATTGCCCGACGCGGGATCGGGCCTGCCCCCCGCGCCCGGGGATCCAGGATCCACACCTTAGTCCTTCGACCATAGTGAGGCGGTCCAGCCGCCGGCGGGTCGTCATTACGCCGAAGTGGTGGAATTGGTAGACACGCTGTCTTGAGGGGGCAGTGGGAGAAATCCCGTCGCGGTTCGAATCCGCGCTTCGGCATCCTTTCCTTCATTCTGTCTTACATCCCTGTCGTCGTGAATCCGGAGGCGTCCCATGCGTCCGGCACGTATGCTGTTCTCCCTGTTCGCTGGTCTTGCGACCCTGGCCGTCGTCTCCGTATCTTCCGGCCAGCCAGGCCAGCCAGGCCAGTCTGGTCAGTCCGGTCTGTCCGGTCAGCCTGGACAGCCACCGCGCACGAACTCAGTGGGCAAGGTCATGCCCCCGGATGCCGCGCCCCTGTCCCGGCAGATCATCCGCTTGATGAACGTGGAGCCACGGAGCCTCGATTCCGGCATCCATCCGTACGATGACGATGGGCTGGTTATGAGGCCTTTCGAAATGCTGATGTGGCGCGACGAGTTCCAGCAGCCGATCCCGGGCGCGGCCGATCGTTACGAGCGTTCCGAGGACGGCCTGACCTGGACGTTCTACCTGCGGCCAGGCGCCCGGTGGAGCGATGGACGTCCGGTCACCGCGCACGACTTCGTATACACGTTCCGGCGGAACATAGATCCCGAGTCGGCGAACATCTATGCCAATTTCTACTACGACTTCAAGAATGCCCGGGCGATCAACCAGGGGGAGATCGAGGACGTGACCCAACTGGGTGTCCGCGCGCTGGACGACCTGACCCTGGTCATCGAGACCGAACAACCGACCCCCTATCTACTGCACATTATATCGTTCCCGGACACGTTTCCCGCGCCTCGGTGGGCGATTGAAAAGTACGGCCGCAAGTGGACCGAACAGGACAATATCGTCACCAACAGTGGGTTCAAGATGGCCGAGTGGGACTCTGGCAGCCATATCAAGTACGTGCCGGATCCCATGTACAACGGACCCCACAAGCCCTTTCTGGAGCAGGTCGTCCAGCTGTTCCGGGAGTCTGCAGTGGCCAACATTCTGCCCTACGAAAATGACGAAGTGGACATGGAAGGAGTCGACCTGGCCGAGCTTCGCCGCATCCAAAACGACCCCCGTCTCAGCAAGGAGATCGTCCGTTCGCCGAGTTACCAGACCTGGTACCTGATTTTCAGGACCCGGGAACCGCCCTTCGATGACGTACGCGTCAGGGAAGCATTTACCCGGATCATCGACCGCGAGTCGATCTGCCGTGTGATTCTCCAGGGAGCGGGCATCCCGGCCTACTCCATGATTCCGCCAGGATTCGACGCCTACGCGGGACCGGAATACGCGTCGATACAGGGCTATGATCCGGAACGGGCCCGGCAGCTCATGGCGGAGGCCGGCTACCCGCGCGGGCGTGGATTCCCGACCGTCGAGACGTGGCTGAGATCGCCCAATCCCATCACCCGCCGAATCGCCGAGGCGATCCAGGGGATGCTGAGGAATCACCTCGGGGTGAACATCACCTTTCGCAGCACCGATATCAGCTCCTATATGAGTGCCCTTTTCGACTGGCAGATTCCCCTCGGATTCATCCCATGGGGCGCGGATTACCTGGACCCGAGGAACATGCTGGATATGACCTGGCATTCCCGGCCGCGGGGGGCACAGCGCCAGGACTGGACCCATCCCGCCTTCGACGATCTCGTGGACCGCGCGGTCGGCGAAACCGACCCCGCCCGGCGCACGGAGATGTACCGGCAGGCCGAACGGGTCCTGGTGTCCGACTACGGCGGGGCATTCGTTTACCACCCCATCGGTTTGGGACTGCGCAAGCCCTGGCTGAAGGGGTATGCCAGGCAGCCTGACGGCACAGTCGGAAGCCTGATGTGGAGCAAGGTGTACATCGGCGAACACTGAGGGGAGACAGGAGACACGAAATGACCGGTGAGCAAATTGTCATTCAAAAGGAGCAGCGTATTAACATGAGTTGCGGGCAAACGCCCCTTTCGCCCGCTTGCCTGACGGCCATCGGGGAACAGCTCGTGGAACCGGTCTATTATACCCACTACCCCGAGGTCGAAAAAGAAACCTGCCTCATGCTGAAGGAGCTGATGAATACCAAGAACGGCCCCATGCTTATACCGGGCTCCGCCGTGTACGGCCTGGAAGCGGCCATGCTCGGTACCGTCGAGTCCGGAGACCGCGTGCTGACCGTCGAGACCGGCGTCTTCGGCCGATTGCTGACGGAACTGGCCAGGTTCGCGGGTGGGGATACGACCGAAATCGCCCTGGAGGAAGGTCAGTCGGTCGACCCGGAAACGATCCGCGGGCACCTGCTCAGCGACCCGGAGATCAAGCAGGTCGCGCTGGTCCACTGCGAGACCACGACCGGCACGCTGAATCCGATCGAGGCCATCGGGCGCATGCTGAAGGACGAGTTTCCCGACGTGATCTACATGGTGGACTGCGTGTCATCCTTCGGAGGGGTCGAGGTACGTGTCGACGACTGGGGCATCGACCTGCTCGTCACCACGACCCAGAAGTGCCTGAACGCGCCCCAGGGCCTGGCCATCGTGGTGGCCAGTGAAAAGGCCTGGGACAAGATCGAGAACATGCGAAACGCGCCGCGCGCCATGTGTCTTGACCTCCACTCCTGGCGCCGCTACGGCATGGAGGGAGGCGCCGCGATGGGGTACGATACGCTCGAAAAGGGAGCCGTGCCGCGCGCACGTAAACCCCATCCACGGGACTGGCCCGTTCACGGCCCCCATGCGTCTTACACCCTGGTCGTGGGGCTGCACGCCTCGCTGAAGGCCATCATGGACGAGGGGCCGGAACGCGTTTACCGCCGCCAGTACGTTGCGTCCAGGGCGGTACACGCGGCACTGCGGGCCATGGGTCTCGGAATCTTGGCCGAGACCGAAGCGTCGGCCGCGCCCGTGGCGACCCGCATCGCGCTGCCGGAACACCTCGACGGAACCGAGTTGAACCGGATCCTCTTCGAAGAGCACGGCATCGCGCTCAGCAGCCTTGCCCGGATCGGAACCATGGGCTTCATGGCCGTTCCGGAACACGTGCTGCGGACGGTATCGGCGCTGGAACAGACCCTGGACAAGATGGGATGGGAAGTGGAAGAGGGTGCGGGCATATCGGCGGCCCGGGAGGTTTTCGAGCGCTCCGATGTCTTTTCCGGTCAGGCCGGAAGCCAGGACGCGGCCCTGTGACCACGCTCCGAACGGTTGTCGAGACGGTCCGGCCATCTGAAGGCCGTTCCGATGTCTACCTGTAGTCCTTTGCGACTTTTCCTACGGATCGTCCCGATCGCCGGATCCGAAGAGCCAGTCCCAGAATCCCTCGTCCCCATCCTCGGATGACCCGTCCCTCACGACCTCCTCCGTGACGTATAGCGTCGTCGACAGGTTGAGATGCTTGTCGACACGAATCGCGTAACCACCCCGCTCGTTCCGCTCAAGGGCCTCGGTGCGAAGATAGGGTTTCCACAGCTCGTTGTGCTGACTGTGCCACAGGAACACGCCAGCCACGTCCTCGACCACGATGCGTTCGGCCTCCTCGTACAGCGCGATACGTCTTTCCGGGTCGCCGATCAGGTGATTGGCCTCCGCCATAAGGGATTCGAAGCGCTGGTTATACCACGCATGGCGGCCCGTGGATAGCCAGATGCCGAGCAGGTTGCTGGGATCCAGATAGTCGTACCCGTAGGGGATCATGGCGAAAGCGATGTTTCCCTGGTACATGGTTTCCATGAACAGCTTGGCCTCGGTGTTCTGCACGCCGATATCCAGGTTAAGATTGCGCTTCAGCATGGCCTGTACCGCCTGGGGCGCCTGCCCCCCCTGAAGACTGGTTCCCCTTATCCACATTACGGTCCGGGGGAACCCTCTGCCGTCGGGATAGCCGGCTTCCGCGAGCAGCCGGCGCGCCAGACCCGGATCGTATCGCTGAACGGGCGCGAGTTCCCGGGTGTTTGCCGCGGGAAACCCTTCGGGCAGCATGGACACCGCGGGAACGGCGACGCCCTGGAGGGCGGACTCGACCAGCGCTTCTGTATCGATGGCGTGGCTGAACGCCTGCCGCACCCTGAGATCGTCGAACGGGGGCTTGAAGGTGTCCATCATCAGGTAGGTGGTCCCGAAGGCCGAATAGGTGACCAGCTGGCCCCTGAGCCGGGTATCTTGCTTTACGCGGTTGATTTCCGCCTGGTTCGTCAGGGAGGCCAGATCCACCGCGCCCGCCTCGTAGGACGACAGCATCGGCGGAGGTACCGCGGCGTTGTAGAGCTTCGAGACCACTTTTTCGAGATACGGCTTGTGGGGTCCCCGGTAGTGGGGATTCGGCGCCAGCACGATCCGGTCCAGCTTCGACCATTCCACCAGCCTGAAGGGGCCGCTGCCCAGCAGCGTTTCCGGCCGCGTCGACCAGCCCGGACCGTGTTTCTCGAACAGGTGGGTGGGCGTTACCCAGCTGAAGGTCAGGATCAGGGGCAGGTAGGGCGTGGGTTCGTCGGTTGCGAAGGCGATGGTGTGATCGTCCAGCGCCGTGACGCCCAGGGAGTCGAGGGGCATTCTGGCGGCAACGACTTCGCCCCAGTTCCTGATCGACCGGTAGAACCATTCGAAATCGAATCCCGTGGCCGGGTCCGCCCACCGTTTGAAGGTGTCTTCGAAGTCGTGGGCCGTAAGGGGATGACCGTCGGCGAAGATCAGATCGGGTTGCAGGTGAAACGTCCAGGTGAGCCCGTCCCCGGACACCTCCCAACGGGTCGCGGCGGCCGGCAGCAGGTTGTAGTTCCGGTCCATGCGCACCAGCGGTTCGTTGACCAGGGCGTAATCATGGCCGATCACCTGGTAGTGGGAGACGGCCAGGTCCAGGTAGCGGTCTTCGGCCTTGAAACTGGTAAAGACCTGGTACTCGGGCGGGGCCGCGTCGGGCGGCAGCGGAATGCCGATGGAATTGGTGTGGGTCGCGGGCGGATCCGCGTCCGGCCAGGCCAATGCGGCCGTGCCGGCGATCAATATCGCGGGGAGGAGCGCAAAGGCGAACCGGACACTCATGAAATCTCCCCTTCTTCCTTCGCAGGCGATACTCGTCCATCCAGGTACAGGACCACTTGATCCGCTTCGATCTCCACCCGGTAGGTCTTGACCCGTAGCGCAGGATCGTATAGTGCCTGGCCGGTGGCGAGGTCGAATTCCCACTGGTGCCAGGCGCACTTCAACACCTGCTTCTCGCGATGTTCGACCGAGTAGACCTCATCCGCCGTTACATGGGGCCGCAGGCGGCCGAGGCAGAGCGGTCCGCCTTTGTGCGGACAACGGTTCCGCAGGGCGTAGAACCGGCCGCCGACGTTGAACACGCCGATCCCGCCGCGCCCGCCCATAGGGACGATACGCCGCTCGCCCGGCGGAAGGTCTTCCACGTCAGATACCACGTATCGGCGGCTCATTCGCAAGGATTCCCGTGTTCGTCCAGGCCGTACAGCTCCCGCGCCGTCTCCACGAACACCCGCCGCTTCAGCCCGGCATCCACGCCGGGCAGAACCGCATCCGGCGATTCCCAGTCCCAGTGGGGATAGTCGCTCGCGTATACAAGGATCTCGTCCGCGTGCAGCCAGTCGAGGAAGGTCCTGAGATCCTTGCGGGTCGGCGGTTGCTCCATGGGCTGGCATCCGAATCTGACATGGTCTCGGATGTACTCGCTGGGCAGCCGCTTGACCCACGGCGTGTAGTCGCGGACTGCCTTCCAGTCGGCGTCCATGTGCCACATGAGGCCCGGTACCCAGAAGGTATCGTGTTCGATGAAGAGAAATTTCAGACCGGGAAACTTCTCGAAGGTGCCTTCGCAGATCAGGCTAGAGACGTGCGCCATGGCGATCTGGGGCCGAGCCATGCGCATTTCCAGGTAGTAAGAGGGATATCCGGCCGCCGTGGGGGCATTGGCAAAGCCGGCGCCCTCCACGCCGAAGTGCACGCACATGGGCAGCCGGCACTCCTGCGCGGCCTCGTAGATCGGGTCGTAGAACCGGTTGCCGAAGGGCATTCGCCCCCCTGCCGGCATGATGACCTGCAGCACCTCGGGACGACTGCCGAGGCGCCGGATTTCCGCGGCCGCCAGCTTCGGGTCGGACGGCGCGATGGCCACCGAAGCGCGGAAACGGCCGTCCGCCTTGATCCAGGTCTCCAAAGTCCAGTCATTGAAGGCCCGGCACATGGCGGCGCCGAAGTCGGCGTCCGGGTGCACCGCCGCTCCGTACACCGTTACCCCCGTCAACAGGGCGACGTCGATGCCGAATTCGTCGAGATGGTGCCTGCGGGCCAGTTCGATGTTGCTGCTGGGATGGGTTTCGGTGTGCTCCCAGAGTTCGGCCCGACAGCCGCCCTTGGGGAGATTGGTATAGACAAGGCCGGGCATCATGGACCCGAAGTCCTTCACGTACTCCACGTAGTGACCGGGGAGGTAGGGGTAGAGATCTTCGATTTCCACGACCCCGTGATGCAGGTCGCAGTCGATGAGACCGATGGGGTTGACGGCTTTCGATTCGGTTTCAGTCATGATCTGGCGGCAGCTCGTCGGGAACCCGGAGGAGATCGAACCCGGCGGAAGTCCGGAAATGTGTTACTGCCATAAATACGCCGTCACGGGGTCCTGTCAAGTTGATCATGCGACGCGTAGAAGATTGTGTTTTGTATTTGACGACGAGACGCTACATTGCCATACCGTTTCATTCCACCGACACAAGTGGCAGCGGCGCGACCGGGTCGGTTCCGCCCTTTAGCTTCCAGCAGCGTCCGAAATCGGAGAGGAACACATGGATTACCGGCAACTCGGCCGCTACGGCGTGCGCGTGTCCCCCATCTGTCTCGGTACGGCGTTCCGGGGCTTCTGGGCCGGTCGGACGGACGAGAAAACCTGCATACGCACGATCGAAACGGCGGTGGATCTCGGGATCAACTTCATCGACTGCGCGAACTTCTACTTCGGTGGCCGATGCGAGGAAGTGCTGGGCAAGGCCCTGGCCGCCATGAAGGACAAGCGGGACAACCTGGTGATCACCAGCAAGGTCTGGAGCGAGATCGGGCCGGGGCCGAACGACAAGGGCACCTCCCGCTATCATATCATGCGGGAAATCGACCGTTCGCTGAAGCGCCTTGGACTGGATCATATCGATCTCTATCTCCTGCACCATTTCGATCCCGACACGCCCCTGGAAGAGACCCTGGACGCCATGAACGACGTGGTTAGGCAGGGCAAGGCCCGGTATGTCGGCATGTGCAATTACACGGCCGCCCAGGTCGTCGAAGCGTTGTGGGTGGCCGACAGGCACGGATTCGCGACGCCGGCATGCCTTCAGAACCAGTACAACCTGATCCATCGGTCCGGCGTGGAGACTGAACTGCTCGACCGGTGCCGCCGGCATGGACTGGGGATGATGACCTACAGCCCCATCGCCGTCGGCCTGCTTACGGGCCGGTGCAGGCGCGGCGGGGATCCGCCCGCGGATTCGGTCTGGGCGAAGGATATCGATCGGTTCAGGAAGATCATGACCCCGGCCGTCGATCATCTCGTCGCCACGTTGATCGACGTGGCCGCGGAACTCGGAAGAACCCCCGCGCAGGTAGCCTTCGCATGGATCCTGGACCATTCCGAGGTGACGGCCGCCATGACGGGACCGGATCTACCGGAGCACGTGGAAGAGGTTTGCGGCGGGGCGGGTTGGCCTCTGCCCCCCGAGATGCGAAGCAGACTTGACGAGGCTTCCGCCCCGGTCCGGATCGGACAGACTGCGTAACCCTTAGTCCTTACCCTTTCCCCCATCCGCTTCTGCCTCATCGGGCATGCCGGCCATGCGATCGATCCTGAGTCGTTGGACACGGGTCGGTTCCACGCGCAGCGCCGTCATCAGGTGCGTGCCGGCACGGACCTGTTCCCCCTGCCTGGGGATGTGGCCAAGCAGTTCGGTCATGACTCCGCCCGTGGTATCCGAAGTCAGTTCATCGGGCAGTTCCAGGCCGCAGGCGCGGACGACCTGGTCGACCGGGCAACTGGCTTCGACCTCGAACCGGTGAGGTCCCGTCCGCACGATCAGCGGCGCCTCGCTGTCGAACTCATCCTGAATCGGGCCTACCAGTTCTTCCAGTACGTTCTCCAGCGTGATCATCCCGGAAACCGTTCCGAACTCGTCCACCAGGACGGCCAGTACCGTATTGCGCCGCTGGAACTCCAGGAGCAGTGCGTCGAGGCGGATGGTCTCGGGCAGGAACAGCGGCTCGCGGGCGATACTTTCCAGGGAGGCGAACTGGTCTTCGTCGTAAAGGCCCTGCATGAGGTCCTTGACGTGAATGATCCCGATGATCTGGTCCAGATCCTCGTCACAAAGCGGGAAGCGCGTGTGTCCGGATTCGGCAACGACGCGCAGTTTCTCTTCGGTGGGGTCGTTCTGGTTAACGAACACGATCTGGTTGCGGGGGAGCATGTAACGCCGGGCCACCTTTTCCTCGAGGTCGAGCACGTTTTCCATGATCCGGCGTTCCCGCCGTGAAACGTGCCCCCCGGCCACCATGCTGACCAGGGCGATACGCAGTTCGGATTCGGTGAACGATTCGCCGTGCGCGTCTATCACCCGGATGCCCAGGCACCGGAGCATGAGATTCGCGCTTACGTTCAGCAGCCAGATAAAGGGCCTGAACACTCTGTAGAACAGGACGAGGGGAATGCCGATGACCAGCGCCACCTGCCGGTACTTCTGCAGGGCGACGAACTTGGGCACGAGCTCGCCGGCCGTGATGAGCAGGAAAGTCATCACCACGAGGGCGAGCGGGATCGCGATGAGATGGGCGGTCGCCGCGGAAAAACCCAGGGACAGCACGAGCGGTTCAAGCAGGGCGGCCACCGTCCGTTCGCTGAACCAGCCCAGGCCCAGGCTTCCAAGCGTTACCCCCAGCTGGCACGAGGAAAGATAGGTGTCCAGGTTCTGCAGTATATTCCGTACGGTCTGCGCGATTCGGCTTCCATCCTGGACCATGACCTCGATTTCGGCCATCCGGATCTTGACCAGGGCGAATTCCGCGGCTACGAAGAAGCCGTTGAACGCGACCAGCAGAAGTACGATAATGAGGTCGTTCATGGTACCGGGGATTTACGGAGAGAAGTCAGTCTGTGTTGGTCGTTGGGAGCGAATGAACCCTTAGTGCACGGGACGACCGAATCTATCGGCGAGGGCTTCGCGCCGGTAGTCGAAAATGGCGTTGAGCTGGTTCTTCACGATCGCCGCATGTACCATACGGCCCAACACACCAAATGGCAAGGCATAATGAACCAGGTCTTTCATTTCCACTCCGCCCTCCACGGAACGCAGCCGGTGTTCGTGGTGCCAGAACCTGTACGGCCCCGATCGCTGTTCATCGATGAAGTAGCTAAGTGGTTCTGCCTGAGTGATTTCAGTTACCCAGTTAAAGTAAAACATCGAGTAGAGTCCAAGCCGGTACGTGATGATGAGACCGGGGTACATGCGGTCCGGGAGATCGGAAGTCACGGTCAGCCGGACACCCGGCGGGGTCAGGTCGCGCAGGTGCTCGGGCCGGCACAGGAAATCCCAGGCGGCATCCAGGGATACGGGCAGGATCTGCGTGCGATTCAACCGGTAGACATGCATGGGAGTTCGGCGCTCCAGTCCAGGTTTCCCTTCCCGTCAAGGCGCGGCCGGCCCATGGCGCCGACGGGCGGCGGGCACGGAACTAAGGCCGCGCTATCTGGATACTACGGGAATCGTTGAAGCGAGTCAAACCACATTAACCGGGCGGTCCCCCGGCCTTGACACCGTGCCGTGCCGGTTTTAACTTTCGCCACACTATGACCATACTCGTAACCGGCGGATCGGGGTTGATCGGCCGCCGGCTGATCCCCTGCCTCGAGCAGCAGGGCCATCGCGTCCTACGCCTGGTCCGGTCCAGGGACCTGGCCGGCGACAGGGCGGTCTACTGGTCCACCTCGGAAGGCTGTTTTGAATGGGACGATTCCGGTTCCATTGACGCTGTCGTCCATTTGGCGGGCGAGTCGATCCTGGGACGGTGGACCGGAGCCAAGAAGGCCCGGATCCGGGACAGCCGCGTCGGCCCCACGCGCAACCTGTGCACGTTTCTCGCTGGGATGGCGTCGCCGCCTTCGGTTATCGTCTGCGCGTCGGCCACCGGTTATTACGGCGACCGCGGCGATGTACCGCTCGGGGAGGCATCGCCGCCGGGGGACGGGTTTCTGCCGGCGGTGAGCAGGGATTGGGAAGCGGCGACGGAACCGGCCCGAGACGCCGGGATCCGCGTCGTGAACCTCCGCATTGGCATGGTGCTGACCCCGGAGGGCGGCGCGCTGGCCGCCATGCGTACGCCCTTCAGGCTGGCTTTGGGCGGAAAGGTCGGGAGCGGTCGCCAGTACATGAGCTGGATAACCCGGGACGACCTGGTTTCCGTCATTTGTTACGCCCTGGAATCGGATGGGCTGGCCGGTCCCGTAAACGCGGTTTCTCCACAACCCGTCACCAATACGGAATTTACCCGGACGCTGGGCCGGGTGCTGCGTCGTCCGACCCCCTTTTCGGTTCCCGCCTTCGCCGTCCGCGTGTTGTTCGGCCAGATGGGAAGCGACCTGCTGCTCGCGAGCGCGCGCGTCGAACCCGAACGGCTTCGAGAAGTAGGTTTCAAGTTCGAGCATGCGGACCTGGAGGCTGCGCTGAACGACCTGTTGCGGACGAAGCCTTCGAGCCCCGCGCACTGAGAGGCCGGACCGAATCACCATGATGGCAGCGCCTCCCGCGACGGCGGTGCCTCCCGCGACGGCGGTGCCTCTCGCCTCGGCGGTGCCTCCTGCATCGGCGTGCCTCTCGCCACCAAAAACGCCACGGAAGGGCCATGAATACCGATAGCCGGCAACAACCCGCCCAGCATCAACCGGCACCCGGGGGCGCAGCGGCTGCACCCGGGGGCGCAGGGGCTTCAGGCGGATTCCTGGACGCCATCGAACGGGTCGGGAACCGGCTGCCGGATCCTGCGACGCTTTTCCTGATCGGCGGACTGTTCATCATCGTCCTCTCCGACATCGCGGCCCGCGGCCAGTGGACCGTGGTCCAGCGCCTGCCGGAACAGGTGGTCCTGCGGGACGGTTCGGTCGGCGTGGAATGGCGCGAGACGGGGACGACCTTCACGTCCACCAGCCTGCTTACCCGGGACGGCCTCTTCTGGGTCGTGGCCAACATGGTGGAGAACTTCATGCGGTTTCCGCCCCTCGGCGTCGTGCTGGTCGGGATGCTGGGCATCGGCGTGGCGGAGCGGACCGGCATGATCGGCGCCCTGCTCAAGGCGTTCATGCTGGCGGTCCCGGGCCGGTTGCTGACCCCGGCCATGGTCTTCATCGGCATCATGTCGTCCATGACGCTGGATGCCGGATATGTCATTCTTCCGCCCCTGGCGGCCGCGCTGTACAAGGCGGTCGGCCGGTCGCCGCTGGCCGGTCTTGCCGCCGTGTTCGCAGGCGTGTCCGCGGGATTCAACGCCAATCTCTTCGTGACGGGCCTGGATCCCCTGCTGGCCGGCCTTTCCACGGCCGGGGCGCAGACAATCGACGCGGCCTACCAGGTCGCCGCCACGTGCAACTGGTATTTCATGATCGCGTCGACGGTGATCATGACCCTGGCGGGATGGCTCGTCACGGCCTGGTTCGTCGAACGGCGCCTGGCGGGCAAGCCGCCCGAGGAAGGCGGACCGGCGCCCGCGTCGTCCACCGGTCCGGAAGAACACGCCCTGACCGCGACGGAGAAGCGGGGCATGGCCCGGGCGTCCCTGGTGTTCTGCGCGGTACTCGCGGCCATCGTGTTCATGATCCTGTGGCCCGGCGCTCCGCTGCACGGCACCGGCAATCTGTTCGACCGGTGGGTGGAGGCCATCGTGCCCCTGCTGCTTTTCTGTTTCATCCTGCCCGGCATCGTTTACGGGATTTCGGTGGGTGCAATCAAGAGCGACAAGGACGCGGCCAGGCTGCTCATCGAAACAATCGCCACCATGGCCCCGATTATCGTCCTGGCCTTCTTCGCCGCCCAGTTCATCGCCTACTTCCAGTATTCGGGACTCGGTCAGATGCTGGCGATGGCCGGCGGCCAGGCCATCGGCCAGGCGCAGATGCCGGCGTGGATGCTGATGATTGCCTTCATCCTCGTCACGCTGGTGTTTAACCTGCTGATTGGCTCCATGTCAGCCAAGTACGCCCTCTTCGCGCCGATCTTCATTCCCATGTTCATGATGGTGGGCATCAGTCCCGAGCTGACCCAGGCGGCCTACCGGATCGGCGACTCCGTCAGCAACACCATCACGCCCCTGAACCCCTACCTCGTGATCATCCTGGTCTTCATGCGCCAGTTCGTGCCCAAAGGGGGCATGGGCACGCTGATCTCCACGATGCTTCCCTATACCGTCGTTTTCTCGGTGATCTGGACGCTGCTTCTCGTGGCCTGGATGGCGATGGGCATCCCCCTCGGCCCCGCGGGCGGACTGGTCTACGTACCCTGATCGGCGGCGCGGATTATCTGTCTGTAGCTGATGTTGCCGGCGTGCGGCGGCGCAGGAACAGGTAGGCGGGGATCCCCAGGGCGGTCAGCGCGAGACCTGCGATGGATTCGACGGGCGTCTCGAAGAGCATGTTGGCGAGAATCCCGGCGGAACCCGCGATGAACAGCAGGGGGACGACCGGGTAGCCCCAGGCACGGTAAGGCCTGGGCAGGTCGGGCCGTTTCCTTCGAAGCGTGAACACCGCGGCGGCACCGGCGATCCACAGCATGAGATTGGCGAAGGTGACAAAGGTGATCAAGTCTTCGAAGGTGCCGCTGAGGGTGAGCACACACGCCCACGCCGCCTGGAATATCACCGCCTGCCCTGGCGTGCGGAACCTGGGATGTACCGATCCCGCCCGCCTGAAGAATAGCCCGTCCCTCGCCATGGCGAAATAGACGCGGGGGCCCACCAGGACGCTGGCGTTCAGCGCGCCGACGATGGACACGACGACGGCGGCGGACAGCAGTACAGCGCCGATTTCGCCGAAGAGCACGTTGGCGGCCGCTTCCCCGACCCGGACGACCCCGGCCATTTCCCCCACCGGCAACGCTTTCAGGTAGATGAAGTTCACCAGCATGTAGACCACGGTGACGCTCGCGGTGCCTATGAAAAGGGCGCGCGGCAGGTTCCGTCCGGGTTCACTGACTTCGCCGGCTACGAAGGTGACCTCCTCCCAGCCGGCAAAGGCCCAGGACACGGCGATCAGGGCGACGCCGAAGGCGACCACCAGTTGTCCGAAGTCGATCCCCTGCGCGTTGATACGAAAGTCGATGGGTTGTGTGGACCCGGCCCAGAGCCCGAACAGGATGAACAATCCGAGCGCGGCGATTTTGATCACCGAGGAAACGTTGGTGATGTACTTGCTGAAGGTCACGCCACGGTAATTCACCACCGTGAGCAGGAGGACGAGGACGAGCGCGGTGAGGTGCCCGGCGGAGAGGGCGTACGGGAAGGTCCAGCCGGGCAGGGCGATTTCGGTTTCGAAGAATACGTTGGTCATCCCGAGCGCGGGGATGAAGTACCCCGCGTACTCGGCGAATCCCACGCCGAGGGCGGCGATGATGCCGGTCAGGTACATGGTGAAGGATACCCAGCCGAACAGGAACCCGCAGAACGGACCGTAGGCTTCCCGGAGGTAGACGTACTGGCCGCCTGCCCGGGGCATGGCGGCACCGAGCTCACCATAGGCCAGCGCGCCGGCGAGGGCGTGCAGGCCGCCGAACAGCCAGGCCAGGAGAATGAGCGACGCGGAAGGAATGCCCCGGGCCATCAGGCCGGTCGTGAGGAAGATTCCCGATCCGATCACGATGCCGATGATGATCATCGTCGTGTCGAAAAGGCCAAGCTGGCGGACCAGTCCAGTCTTTTCTTTTTGATCGTTTGGAATTGCCATATATTGAGGGTAGAAGCCGTTCCGCCGGGCAGCCGCATCCGGCAGGTGCGGTGACTGCCTCGTCCAACAGATGCGGTGGCAGCGGGCGCGGGCAAAGAGTAGTCGAGAACGAACGTCCATTTTACCGGAGCGGCCCGCTGAAGTCAAGGCGGGACTGGGCAGGACCAGGCGGAACCAGCCGGGACCAGGCTGAACCAGGCAGGACCAGGCAGGAACGCGAGCAAATCGGAAAGGAAACCCCTCAGTGAACGATTCGGCGCTGGACCTCATCGACGCGACGACCTATCCCATTCACCAGCCCGGATCGGCCGCGTACCGCACGCTGGTCGACAGGTGCCGTGGCGACCTGGCGGCGCAGAGCGCCTGCCTGTTGCCCGGCTTCGTCACGGAGGAAGCACGGCTTCGCATGGTGGCCGAGGTGGACCGCGCCGCCCCGGACGCATTTACTTCCCGGAAACCTCACAACGTCTACCTGGAAGAACACGACGACGCCTTTCCGTCCGACCACCCTAGGCGAAGGCCCCAGGCCACGGAACTGGATTCGGTCGCCTTCGACCAGTTCCGCTCCTCCGACGGCCTGCACCGGCTGTACGTCTGGGACCCGCTCCTGTCCTTTGTCGCCGATGTCCTCGACAAGGAACACTACTACCGGATGGCGGACCCGCTGGCCGCGCTGACCGTAAATGTCATGCGCGAAGGACAGAATCACGGCTGGCATTTCGACGAATCCGAGGCATCGACTACCCTGATGCTTCAGGCGCCCGACGCTGGAGGTGTTTTCGAGTACGCCCCGAACGTGCGTCCCGCCGACGGAGGCGGCTACGAGATCGTCGACCAGGTGCTGCGCGGCAGCTACCCCGACATACGCACGCTCGCGGTAAAACCCGGCACGCTCATCCTCTTCGTCGGCTACAGGTCCATGCACCGGGTGACCCCCGTCGAGGGGCCGGTGACCCGGTACGTCGCCGTGTTCTGCTACAAGGACCGGCCCAATGTCCGCAACAGCCGGGAGGTACAGGAGCTTTTCTACGGACGAACAGCCTGACGGAGGTGGACCATTGCACACCGTGATCGTTGGGAACGGCGTAACCGGCGTTACGGCCGCCACGCGGCTCAGGCAGCTGCAGCCGGACTGGAAGATCACGCTGGTATCGGGTGAATCGGCCTTCCACTACTCCCGCCCCGCCCTCATGTACATCTTCATGGGGCACATGACCTACGAGGCGACGAAACCCTTCGAGGACCGTTTCTGGCGCGACCAGCGCCTGGACCTGGTCAGGGACTGGGTCACCGGCATCGATATCGAGGAAAAGCAACTGGTGCTGCACCGGAACGGTCGGCTGCCCTATGACCGGCTGCTGATTGCAACCGGCGCCAAGTCGAACAAGTTCGGATGGCCGGGGCAGGATCTCGAGGGCGTTCAGGGCCTGTACAACCTGAAAGACCTGCGCCAGTTGTACAAGAACGCGGAGCGGACCCGTAACGCGGTCATCGTCGGTGGAGGGCTGATCGGCATCGAACTGGCCGAGATGCTCCATTCGAGGCACATCCACGTCACCTTCCTCATTCGCGAGGCGTCCTACTGGTGCAACATCCTGCCCATAGAGGAGTCGGGCATGATCAACCGGTTGATCGAGGAGCAGGGCATCGGACTGATCCGGGAGACCAACCTGAAGGAGATCGTGGACGACGGGTCGGGCAGGGTCGAAGCGGTCGTCACCGAGTTCGACGACAGGATCGACTGCCAGCTGGTCGGCCTGACGCCGGGCGTTTCGCCCAATACGGACCTGGTCAAGTCGACCCCCATCGAAACCGGCCGGGGCGTCCTGGTCGACCATTCCTTCCGCACCAATATCCCCGACATCTACGCCGCCGGAGACTGCGCGGAAATCGTCAGCCGGAACGGAGGCCGCAACCTGATCCAGCAGGTCTGGTACACGGGCAAGAAACAGGGAAAGGCCGCCGGTGAAGTGCTGGCCGGAGAGGATACCGCGTACGATCCGGGGATCTGGTTCAACTCAGCCAAGTTCTTCGACCTGGAGTACCAGACCTACGGCATGATCCTGAGCACGCCCCAACCCGGCGAGCAGCACCTTTACTGGGAACATCCCTCCCACCGCCACGCCGTCCGCGTCGTCGGCGCCGAAGGCTGCATCAAGGCCTTCAATTTCATGGGAATACGCGCCCGCCACGAGGTGTGCGAACGCTGGATCGCCGAACGGCGTACCGTGGAGTACGTCCTGGATCACCTGGAGGAAGCCAACTTCGATCCGGAGTTTTTCGTCCACCACGAGACGGAAATCGTTCGCTCGTTAAAGGAGCAACTCGCATGAGCACAACGCCCGCTGGAACGACGTTGATCGACCCGGAGACCATTGCGTACTTCTACGACGAAGAGGCCGATGGTTTCGGCGAGCCCGCCACCGCGGCCGAGGCGCCCAGGAACCCGGGCCTGATGGTCTCCGCCGGCGTGATCGGACTGGGTCTCCTCGCCCTCGCCGTCTCCCTGCTCGGCAGTATGCCCCTCGCCGGCACCTGGACGCCCTTCCTGCTCTCCTTCGGCCTGTTGTCGGCCGGTACGATCGGTTACGCCTGGTTCGCCTACAAGGACACCGTGCCCGGCATCAAGCACGACGGCATCATGTTCGGAAACACCACGCACCGCGGCGCGATCGCCTGGGCACTGGGCATCGCGCTCACCGGGTTCTACGTCGTACTGTACTGGTGGCCCGAATACCTGGCGCGCGCCATCGCGCTCGTTGAGCCGCTGTCCCAGGCCCTGGCGGGACAACCGGCGAACCAGTGGTTTCTCTACGGGTTTCTCTACACCATGGCCGTGGTGATCTTCGGTTTCCGCATGTTCATGCGGTACCGCCACAACCGCTACCACATCATCCGGACCATTTCGGTCATGTTCTTTCAACTGGTGCTGGCCTTCGTCCTGCCCCATCTCCTCCGCGCCCTGAACGAGCCGGAGTTCTATTTCAGCTATTTCTGGCCGCTGAAGTACGACTACCTGTTCCCCGGCACCGTGGATTACCTCGTCAACAGTCCGGGCGCTCTGGGTTCTTTCATGGTATTCTGGGGCGCGGTCTGCTCCTTCATCGCCACGCCCGTGCTGACCTATTTCTACGGCAAGCGGTGGTACTGTTCCTGGGTATGCGGCTGCGGCGGTCTCGCCGAGACCCTCGGCGATCCGTGGCGGCACCTGACGCCCAAGTCGACGGTGTCGTGGAAGATCGAACGGGCGATCATCTACGCCGTGCTGCTGCTGATTATCCTGACCACGGCGGTGCTCTGGGTGAGCAGCACGTCCGAAGGCGCGCTGAGCAACATTTCCGCTCCACTGCAGCAATGGTACGGTTTCTACATCGGCGCCGTCTTCGCGGGCGTCATCGGCGTGGGGTTCTATCCCGTCCTCGGAAACAGGGTCTGGTGCCGTTTCGGATGTCCGATGGCCGCGGTGCTGGGTATCATCCAGCGCTTTTTCTCCCGGTTCCGCATCACGACCAACGGCGGCCAGTGCATGTCCTGCGGCAACTGCACCACCTATTGCGAAATGGGGATCGACGTACGGGCCTACGCCGAGCGCGGCGAGAACATCGTCCGGTCTTCCTGCGTGGGATGCGGGGTCTGTTCGGCCGTGTGTCCCCGCGGCGTGCTCAAGCTCGAGAACGGCACGACCCACGGCGATAGGTACCCGGGGTCCGACCAACCGCTGGGTGCATTTGCGACGGCCGTCAGCAAGGGCGCCCGGGTGTACGGCGACCGCGACGGGTACGTCTGAGGCGGAGACACCCGACGACCTGCGGGCGTGCTCACCGGCCCGGCCGGCACTTACCTGACCAGGAAGATCACCACCGCGACTGTGACGATGCTGCAGACGGTGGACAGGAACACGGCGTTGGCCGCGAAATCCTCCCTGCTGCCGAATTCCATGGCGATCAGCACGGTGTTGATCGCGGTGGGATAACTCGTGGACACCACCAGGATCGGGGCGATCCTGGGATCGATGTCCAGCAGGAGCACGAGCCCGTAGCCGATCAGGGGGGAAATCACCAGGCGGCATACCAGGGACGCCAGGCTGGCCTGCCACGCGTCCGTGATGCGGGTCCGGGCCAGCTGCATGCCCAGGGTGACCAGGGCCATGGGAACGAGCGCTTCGGCCAGGTACTCGATGGGAAGCCAGACGAATCCGGGGAGCTGCAGGCCGAAGTTCCGGATGGCGAAGGCCAGGATCAGCGCGTATACGAAGGGCATCTTGAAGGACTGCAGGAACGCCTTCCGGGCTGAAATGCGGCCGACCGAGACGAAGAACAGTCCCAGGGTGAACACGAGGAAGTTCTGGACGGCCAGGACGATGGACTGCACGGCCAGGCCCAGGGTGGGAAAGGCCAGTTCGCTGGCCGGAAAGCCATAGTTGCCGCTGTTGTAGTACATGACCGACAGGCTGAAGGCCTGCTTCATGTCCTTCCGGTACCGCATGATCAGGGATCCGGCCAGGCTCAGGACATAGAGCGCGACCAGCATGAGCAGGCAGAACACGCTTGTATCCCAGACGAAATCGGCGGAGAGTTCGGACTGGGTCAGGGATACGACGAGGGTCGCGGGCATGACCAGGTACAGCAGGACCCGCGTCAGGGCCTGCATATCGAAATGCCATTTCTTTTGAAACAAGTAACCGAGGGAGATGAGGACGAAAATCGGGGCGATGATGTCGAGCAGGATGTTCAGGAATGGCATCGGGTCGCCGGGGATGGGATTCGGATGGACTCGTGCGCGTGCGTCGTTCGGCGGTCAGCCGCCGAATGGATCGAAGCGGCCGTCTGCCGCCGTCCACCCGCCGTCGACGAACATGACGGAACCGGTGGTGTAGGAACTGGCGTCCGAAGCCAGGTAGAGGACGGCGCCCGCGATTTCTTCGGGCCTGGCCCATCGCCGGAGCATCGTCTTGTCGGCATACGCGCCGTACCATTCCGGATGCTGCTTGATCTGGGCGGTCAGCGGCGTGTCCACCACGCCCGGGGCAATGGCGTTGGCCCGCACGCCCTGGTCGGCGAGTTCGGCCGCCAGCGCGCGGATCATGAGCACCACGCCGGACTTCGTCGCGGCGTAAACGCCCTGGCCGGGCTCTACGACCTGTGACCGGATACTAGAAAAGACGATGATACTGCCCCCTCCGTTCTCGGACATGGACCGGGCGACTTCGCGCACCAGGCGGAAGGTGCCTTTCAGGTTGAGGTCGACGACGCTGTCGTACTCCTCGTCGGTGTACTCGAGGAGCGGTTTGCGAATGTTGACGCCGGGCGTGCTGACGAGGACGTCCGGGGGTGCAATCCGGTCGAGCACACGCTGAATATGGCCCGTATCGCGCATGTCCAGCGCTGCCGCATCGGCCGAGCCGCCGTCCCTGCGTATCTCTTCCTGGACGGATTCCGCGGCTTCCCTCCGCACATCCGCGCAGACCACGTGCGCGCCGAACTGGGCCAGGCACCGGGCCGAACTCCGGCCGATGCCGCTTCCGCCGCCGACGACCAGCGCATTGCGGCCGGTCAAATCGAAGAGGCTTCTGTAGTCAGTCATACCGTGGTCCGGGATATAGAAGTCTACGTCCCTGTGCGGTCTGCGTCCCTGCGCGGTATGCGTCTTTGCGCGTCAGATCCAGGAGGTTGCATTGGCTTTGTTCGGCCGGCCCACTATCTTAGGACGGGGGCTGGCCCATGTCAAGGTGTTCGGCCCCGGACCGGACGGGCGTATTCGAGCCAGGACTGACGTATCCGGGTTCTGGGCAGAACGGGCCCGGACAGGCGTATCCGGGACCCGTCGGGCGTATCCGGGTCCAGAATGTGTTGCATCGTGCGCAGGGTCGGCGCAATCGACTTCACCGGGCAAAGGTATATTGGAAGGTGTATTAAATGAACGGTAAAACGCTCATCGTCGCAAATCCCACATCGGGCAGCGGACGAGGCTTGAGATACGCGGAACGGGTGCGGGATCTGTTGACCGCGAAACTTGCGGACGTCGAGATCCGCCCTACCTCGGCCCGGGGCGAAGCGGAGGCATTCGCGGCGGAAGCGGTGCATGAGGGGTATGCCTGCGTGGCCGCATGCGGGGGCGACGGAACCGTCCACGAAGTGGTGAACGGACTGGCCGGGACGGACACTACCCTCGGCATCCTGCCCTGCGGACGCGGCAACGATTTCGCCCGGGCGATGGGGATACCGTCAACTCCTGAAAAGGCGGCGTCCATCCTGCTGCAGGGCCAGGTCCGTCCCTTCGACCTGGGCAAGGTGAACGACCGGTACTTCGCGACGGTGGTGACGCTTGGATTCGATTCGGAAGTGGCCAGGCTGGTGTACGAAGGCCAGGTCCCGTTCAAGGGCATGGCGGCCTATCTGTGGGGCCTGGCGCGCATGCTGCGCGTCTATCGGGGCGTGGCGCTGCGCATGACCGGAGACTTCGGCACCATCGACCAGACGGTCCTGCTCGCGGCCACCGGGAATACCAGCACGTACGGCGGCGGGATCAGGATCGCGCCGAACGCCAGTCCGTCGGACGGGGCTCTCGACATCTGCCTCGTGCGCATGATGAGCGTGAGCCGGATCCTGCGCGTGTTTCCCCGGGTCTACTGGGGCGGGCACCTGACCCACCCCGACATCTTCTCCTACAGGACGGGCAGCCTGAGCATGGAAACGGAGCGGCCGGTAGTGCTGTTCGCCGACGGCGAGCCCGTGGGCGAGACACCGGCGGAGATCATCGCGGTACCCGGTGCGTTGCGGGTCGCCTGTCCGGACCCCCAGGCCTGAGCAGTCCCGACGGCTTGTCCGGTCCCCGCGGCCTGAACGGCATTCGGTTTCCTCTCCGCTACTCTCTGGATTTGTAAAGCCGGGAATACATGAGAGCGCCCACGATACCGTCAGGATCCCTGGCGAATCCCTTGAGATTGGACTTGCGGAGTTGCAGGGTCAGGGGATGGAAGACGAAGGCGGCGGCGTAATCGGACACCAGGATCTCTTCCGCCTGCCTGTAGAGACTCGTTCGCAGATCCGCGTCCAGTTCGGCCCCGGCTCTTTCCACCAGCGCGTCGAATTCAGGCTGCGCCCAGTCATGCCGTCCCGCGCCTTTCGGCTGTGAGTGCCAGGTCATGTCGAGCATGTTTCGGGGATCCATGTAGTCGGCGACAAACCGCAGAAAACCGAAGTCCATTTCCCAGTTGTACAGCTTGCTCATGTAGGCCGTTCGGTCGAGTGTTCGAACGGTGACGTCGACCCCGAGGTGTTCCAGCAGCATGCTTTGAATGGCCTCACCGGCCATCTTCATGGACGGAGTCGGCGCACGGATCCACATTTCCTGTCCAGGAAACCCCCGGCCGTTCGGATATCCGGCCTCCCGCATCAACGCCTTCGCTCGGATCGGATCGAAATCCTGATAAGTTCTCATCGCATCGCCGTTGTATTCCTTGAAGTCCGGCGGCATCATGGAATAGGCCGGCGCTGCCGCGCCCCTGAGGACGACCCTGCAAATCGCGTCCCGGTCCAGCGCCCGGGCAAACGCTTCTCTCACGCGGATGTCGTTGAACGGCGGCTCCGCGATCCTGTAAAACAGGTACCAGGTCGTTCTGCCCGGCGTTTTCACGAGTTCCCGGCTGAGCACGGGATGCCGTCCTATCCGGTCCATGTCGTTGATATCGACCGTCTCCACGTCCACCTCGTTGTTCTCATAGGCCAGCACGGTCTGCGCTGCCGCGTAGCGGAACGGATGGATGACCTTTTCAAGCAGGGGCTTGTGGGGGCCGTTGTACATGGGATCGGGGACGAAGGTCATGTGGCTGCCGGTCGCCCATTCGGACATGCGGAAACCGGAGTTCGACACGATGTTCTGGACCTCGGTCCATTTCCGTCCGTGTTTTTCCACGGCCCAGCGCGGCGTAGGATAGGCCAGCCCGAAAGAAACCACGTGGGGAAAATGGGGCGCGCCGCGCTCCATGTCTACCCGGAGCGTGAGATCGTCGACGGCGCGGACCCCGAGCCGGGTCAGGTCGGTGATCTCACCGAGGCTGATGGCCTTCGCGTTCCTGATATCGTAGTAGAAGAAAGCATAGGGATTGGCGTTGGCCGGATCGAGCATCCGCCTGAAAGCATAGACGAAGTCGTGGGCCGTTACGGGCCTGCCGTCGCTCCACCGGGCGCCGGGCCGGAGGTGGAACGTCCATTCCATGGCGTCGTCGGAGACGTCATAATGGGTGGCGGCGCCGGGTATGGGCTGCCAGAGCTCGTCCCGAATGAGCAGGGTCTCGAAGGGCAGAAGCGTGGATTCCCCGTCGTACAGGTTGATCTGGATGTCGAGGCTGCGCGGTTCCGGGCTCATCACCCGGAAAACCTGCTGGTCGGGATGTGCAGCGTCGGCCGGGAGTGCAACGCCGACAGAATTAGTGTACTGGGCATAGGAAATACCGGCCGGTGGCAGGACGGCCGCGGCCAGCAGCATTACGGACAGTATCTTGTGCATGGAGGTTCCGGGGATTGGTGGAATTGTATCGAATCTACCGTCGGTGCGTGGTGAATATAGACCCGCCGGCGAAGGCTGGTCAAGAGATTGTCCGTCGTCCTGTATTTGCTTGACATCCGCCATCCCTGCGCCTACTTGATTACACGGCGTTTCCGTCAAAATCGGCGTTTCATCCCGGGTCATGCTCATGCTGTCCGAAAGTCCCATTACCTTCGACCGCGTAGTCCGCATCGCAATCGCCGTGGCCGTGATCTGGCTGTTGATCACCCTGATCGCCTATCTGAGCGATGTGCTCATACCCTTCGCCGTCGCACTGCTGCTCGCCTACCTGATCAATCCCCTGACTTCCTGGCTGCAACGGAAACTGCCCTTCAAGCACCGAATCATCTCCGTACTGCTGAGCCTGACGATCATTCTCGCCGTCGTGATCCTGTTCCTTTCCATCCTGATCCCGATGGTCGTGTCCGAAGTCGCGCAGATGCAGCGGCTGCTCTCCGGGCTGGTGGACGCGGACCAGTGGCAGGCAAGGCTGCAGGACTATGTTCCGGAGGAAATCAGGATATACATCGCGGACCTGGTCCGGTTTGAAGAGCTGGTCCAACTGCTGAATTTCGAAAACATCCGGCTGTTCTTTCAACAGATCCTGCCCGGCATCTGGGGCGTATTCTCAGGTACCATCAGCTTCGTCATCGGTCTTGCGGTCGTCATCGTCATCCTGCTTTACCTGGTCTTCATCCTACTGGACTTCGACGAGATCTCCGAAGGCTGGAAGGAACTGATCCCCGACCAGTACCGGCAGGTCGTTCTCGACGTCGTATCGGACTTTACGAGGGCCATGCGGGTCTATTTCCGCGCCCAGGCCCTCATCGCATTCATCGTCGGACTGCTCTTCGCGCTGGGTTTCTGGCTGATCGGCCTGCCCATGGGCATTTTGCTGGGCCTTTTTATCGGGATGCTTAACATGGTGCCATATCTGCAGGTCGTGGGCCTCATCCCGGCGGTGCTGTTCGCGATTGTCGGGGCCTTAGGCGCCGGCGAGAGCATCTGGGTCATGCTCGTCCTCGTCCTGGCCGTGTTCGCCGTCGTTCAGGTCATCCAGGACGCCATCCTGGTGCCCAGGATCATGGGCAGGGCGACCGGGTTCAATCCGGCCGTGATCCTCCTTTCCCTGTCCATCTGGGGAAAACTGCTGGGTATCCTGGGGTTGCTGATCGCGCTGCCGGTGACCTTCCTGGCACACTCGTACTACAAGCGGTTCCTGAAGGGATCACACCCGGTGAAGGAGTAATAAATGGACAGGATCTCCTGGGACGAGTATTTCCTGCGCATCGCCTATGCCGTTTCGGCGCGATCGAACTGCATTCGCCGGCATATCGGCGCCGTGATCGTGAACGACAAGATCATCACCAGCACGGGCTACAACGGAACCCCCATGGGCATTCCCAACTGCTTCGACGGCGGATGCAGGCGATGCAACTCGGACGGACCGTCCGGGGCGAACCTCGACGAATGCATCTGTATACACGCCGAAGAAAACGCCATCGTCTTCGCCGCGCGCCACGGGTCATCCACAAGCGGCGCCACGCTCTACACGACCAACAAGCCCTGCCTGGGCTGTCTGAAAAAATCCATCCAGGCGGGGATCCGCCGGGTGGTCTACGCGGAGGAGTACGCCTACACCCAGTCAGTCGCAGAGGTGTACGAGTGGCTTGTGGGAGAATCCGGTATCGAGATGGTCGAACTGAAACTGGACGAGCATCCGGAGTCCGTCGTGCATACGGTCTGACAACCCCAAGTGCCGGGGGATATTCTGCTTGACGCGCAGCCGGCCAATCCGGAAATTACGCGGCGAATCAACAAGGACCATTGAACGTGCGAACCGGGTGACGTTTTGCATACCACCGAACGCGTTACGCAGTCGGACTTCGTCTATCGCCGGCGGCAGGATTCGAAATCGCAGGTCCTGTCCTTTACCGAAGCGTATCCCGATTACCATCCTCAGGACCGCGTTGGACTGGTCTCACCCCGGTTGGAAGACGGCGTGTTCGGGTTGGCCGGCGCCGTACTCGGCCTGGCGACCGGGTTCTACGACTGCCTCCGCTCGAAAGGGGGCGAGTTCTTCAATTATCCCCAGCATCACGCGTTCATCGGGGGACGGAATGGGCGCGTGCACACGCGGAACGGTGACCGGGACCTTTCCGTCCCGGAGTTGGGAAGTGCCTGGGGATGGCTCGACGTCTGGCCGGAGACCAACTGGCATCTCTGTCCGGCGACGCCGACCGGCATGCTCGAGGCGGCCTTCCGCCTCCAGGTCAACCGGCTGTTCTGGCCGGTTTCATTCATGCCGGGTACCGTGGATGAACCGCTTTCGCACTACGCGTACAGGCTGCTGCGTGGAAGGCTGAAATCCGTCTGGTATTACGACTGCGAGAATGGGAATCTTGAGGTCCGGGCATCGGGGTCGGCCGCGGACGTCATCCGCGAGAGCCTGGAACGTCTGCCCCGTGAAAGCGCGGAGAATCATTACGACGGGGAAACGACCTCCCGGCCGTGGTTCGAGAACCGGTTTAAACCTGTGAAACCTGAAGCGTTTCTTGAAGATATGTCGGTCTGCTTCACGGATGGATGAACTGAAAGAAGCCATGCCAAAACGGAGCCTTGCCAAAAAGGAGCAGTGACCCATGGTGGACAGATCCTACCTTTTCGACGATGACGCCATGCGCGACTTCATCGTGAACGGCTATCACGTGATCAATGTGGACAAGCCGGTCGCGCTGCATGATGACATCTACGAGAAAACGAAGGCGATTATCGACGAAGACGGGAATCCGGGTAACAACCTGTTGCCTCGCGTGCCGGAGATCCAGCAGGTCTACGACGATCCCAAGGTGCAGGGCGCGCTGACGAGCCTGTTGGGGCCGGATTACGTGATGCACGCCCACCGCCACCCGCACGTGAACCCGCCGAACAGCAAGGGAGGCGGCTGGCACAAGGACAGCTACTGGGGTTACACCAAGGTACGGGACCATCATCCGCGCTGGATCATGGCCATGTACTATCCCCAGGACACCCCGGTGGAAATCGGTCCGACGGGGGTGATCCCGGGAAGCCACTACGTCGAGTCCCGCGAGGAGACCGTCGGCGGGAACGGGTCCGTCCCCGAAGGTTTTCCCGCGAGCGGCAAGGCGGGAACCGTAACCATCATTCACTTCGACCTCTGGCATCGGGCGTTTCCGAACCAGACGGACAAGGTCCGGTACATGATGAAGTTCCAGTTCACGCGGATGTCGGAGCCTGATCGCCCCGGGTGGAACCGGCAAAGCGAGGATATCGACCTCGGCGACCTGTCGGAAGATCCCCGAAGCGCCATGTGGCGGAACATGTGGCACTGGCTTGCCGGAAACGGGTCGGCCGGGACCCGGCAGGCAGACGGGGAACGGGTCGAGGCGCTCGCCGGCGACCTGACCCACGAACTCGAACAGCAACGCCTTCACGCGGCCTATACCCTGGCGGAGTGCGGGGAGGCTGCCTTGCCCCACCTGCTGGAAGCGCTCCAGCACGAACGGGACGAGGTCCGGCGGGAAGCGTGCTACGGACTCGGCGCGCTGGGCGCCGCGGCCGTCGAACCGCTGGTCTCCCTGCTCGGCCACGAGAACGAGCGGGTCAGGGGCTACTCGGTTTATGCCCTTGGAGACATCCGGCACGGCAGCCCGTCGGTAGCGGCGCGACTGGCGGGTCTTTCAGACGACCCGTCGCCCTTTGTCCGCCAGAACCTGGCCGATGCCCTCGGCCAGATCAAACTGGCCGCGGATTCGGCCGTTCCCGCGCTGGTCGGCATGATGAAGGATGAGGATGAGCAGGTGCGCTCCAGGAGCGCCTACGCGCTGGCCCGGTTCGGGGACGATGCCCAGGTGGCCATTCCGCAGCTCGCGGACGCGTGCTACGATGAAAACCGGTACGTGCAGGGCCAGGCCGCCATTGCCCTCGAACAGATCGGCACGCCGGAAGCCCTGCGCACGCTGCTGCACTGGCTGCAGGCCTCGCGGTGGTGCCCCCTGACGACGGCGAAGAGTACGTATTAGCAGCCGGTTCCAGTCCTGCTACCAGTCATGCATCATGTGGCCCTGTCCGGGATAGAACAGGGCATCGGCGAAGAAGGACAGGACGATGCCCAGGGTGTACCCGAGCAGCACCCCCAGGAAGAATCGCTGGCCCGTGCGGTAGGCGCCGGTCCCGACTTTCAGCAGGATGAACTTGACGAGCCAGGCGAGGAAGACGGACAGGATCGAGTCCCGGATATTGCTGGCGAAGCAGATGGCGAATCCCACCGGGGCGAGGGGCCACCATACCAGCCAGTGCCTGAGTTTCAGCAGGACCAGGAAGATGACCGCGCCCGCCGCCATGAACCAGGGCTCGTTCTGTCCCAGGGACAACGGGTTCTTCATCCAGGTCACGATCTCGTCGTAGTAGTGCGTGTTGAGATTGGTGAACGCCCCTCCGCCGAAGTTGTACGCTCCGATCGTGTATCCCGACTGAATCGTATAGGAAACAGCCGTGACCATGCTCACCAGGAAGGTGGCGGAGAGCACGAGCAGCAGCCCCTTCTTCCGCGGCCAGAAACCGTCGGTCAGGCGGTCCGCCAGCACGGCCGATCCCATCCCCAGGCCGCGCCAATTCCGCGCGTAGGCGCTCGCCAAACCAAGCGACGTCAGGCTCGGTCCCGAGACGTTCCCGGAACCCAGGGACAATACCGTGATCTGATGCGCGTTCACGGGGAGGTCGAGAAACACTACCCCCGTTTCGGCGATGACTTTCGTGGTACCGAAGTATAGCACGAACAGGAAAGCCAGGAAAACCGCCATTACCGGCAGGGACAGTCCGGACTGGTACAGCCAGGCGCAGATAAAGGCGGTACCCAGCAGCAACCCGATGACGGCCGTCCTGTAGGATACGAGTTCCTTCGAATCATCCAGTCCGGCGTTTCGTCCGATCGCTTTCCTGAAAACCCCCGCCAGGTGCCTGCGTGCGGACCACAGGGCGTAGCCCACGTAGACAAGGAACCCGCCGAAGAACTGGGCGTTGACGCCGCCGTCGCCGCCCGGTCCTCCGCCTTCGGTGTTAAGGCCAATGTAGTTCAGCGCGCCGATCTCGAATAGCCCCAGCATGAAGAAGACCCAGATGCTCAGGAGGATGTCAATGTTGATGAAGTATCCGAAGCAGAGCATGTATGGGCTGATGCGCAGGGGGATGGAGGGAAACATGGGGCTCAGCTGGAGCGGCGTCTCGAAGAAGGTGCCCACGGGCAACTGCGGCACGATCAGGGCGAAGGAGAAGATGTTCCAGATCGCGATGGCCAGCGCCAGGCCGAACCCGATCTGGAAGAGGCGGTCGTTGAACAGTTTGGGCCAGCGCCCGGGTGATTGGTCCTCGGCGATGAGCTCCAGGGGAACCTGCACGAGGGGAAAGGTGAGCCGCTCGTAATCCACCCACTGTTTCCGGAATATGGTCGCCACGCAGGCTCCGACCACGAAGATGGCTACAAAAAAACTCATCCACCAGGTGACGGGTATGATCCAGGGCGTCCACGGAACGGTTCCGCCCGGTGGCAGTCCTTCGTAGAACCACCCCATGGCGTTGTTCTGGTTGCTCGCCACGAGCCATCCCGGCAGATAGGGGTGGAACAACTCCGTCCACTGGTTCTCGGGCTGGGCGAAATAAAATGGCGTCGAAATGATGGTCAGGAAGTACGATATGAAAGCCTTGCCGGGTATGAGGCTTGAAATGAGCAGGATGCAGAAGATCAGCGCCAGCTCGCGGCCGGTGAAGGCGGCCTGTTGGGCGATGCCCCGGACGAAGGGATTGTATACGAACACGACGAGCAGGAACAGGGCCAGGGCGGAGATGGGCAGGTGGGCCACCGACATGCGGGACGAGTGCAGGATATAGGTCCCGTAGGTCACCCAGATGTTGAGGACGATGGCCAGGACCAGCCCCGTGGCGAGGGACCGGAACGTGATTACGGAGTTTGGCGTTCCTGCCACACGACCTCCAGGGGATCGGGGATAGCGTAGGGCTTGACCCGCTGTTCGTGAAGCCACTCCGACAGATAGTGATCCATCCTGTGCAGGATCTCCGGCTCATCGCCGGCCAGGTTCCGCGTCTGGTACGGGTCGCTTCCCATATCGTACAGGGCCACCGGGTCGAACGGGTATCCGAAGTCGTCGTAGGTCCTGATCATGAGGTGATCGGGCGTTCGCACCGCCCGCTGCAGCGTGTACAGGCCGTGACCCCAGACCAGGTAGTCGTGCAGGCGGCACTGTCCGGTGGCGAGTCCTTCCGCGAAGGACCGACCGTCATAGTATTGCGGTACTTCGCCGCCGACCAGGTCGATGAGCGTGGCGCTCAGGTCCACGTTATACAACAGGTCGCCGCAGTTGGATCCTGGCGGCGTAACCCCCGGCCACTTGATGACCAGGGGGATGCGGTGTATGCATTCGTCGGCGCAAACGTGGTCGCCGTAGATGCCGTGCTCCCCCATGGCCTCGCCGTGATCCGCCGAGATGATGACCGCCGTATCGTCCAGGTCGCCCAGGTCGCCCAGGGCGTCCAGCACTTGCTGAACGTGATGGTCGGTGTAGCGGATCTCCGCGTCGTATCCGGTCACCATGTGATTCAGGTCGTCCGTGTTCCGGATGGCGTCCGGCATGTTCGGCGTGGGACTCGGCCGGTCACCGGGAAAGAGGTGGGACGCGGTAAACCAGCCGTCAATATCCTGGTGGCCGCGTATCGCTTCCTCATCGGGCCAGTCCACCGCCGACGGATGGGCCGCCATGCGGTCGTACACATCGCGAGGCGCTTCGTAGACCCGGTGGGGGTCCCAGTAGTTGATGTACAGCAGGAAATCGTCCTGGCCGCCGTTCGCGGCGATCCAGCGAAGCACGGCCTCGTTGACTTCGTCCGCCGTCTCCGATCCCGTCTTCAGGTTGGGCGAATGGAACTCCGACCAGCCCAGCCCGAACCAGGTCGCGCAGTGCCGCGTGGGGAAGTTGGAAAAACAGACGGTGTCATATCCGTGCTGGCGCAGTCTTCTCTGCACCAACTGGTTCCGCTCGTCGGGCCCGCCGTACCGCTGCTCCAGTATTTGCAGCTTCGATGCGGGACCGCCGTGGGTCACCACGCCGTTGTTGATCCCGAAACGGCCGGTAATCCATCCGTGCCTGGACGGCATGCAGGGGGAGTCCGCGCAGTAGTACCGGTCGAAACGCATTCCCTGTGCCGCGATCTCGTCGATGGCGGGCGAGGTCGGCCGGCCATAGCCGTAGCAACCCAGGTGGTCGGGTCTCAGACTATCGATGTCGAAGAAGACGATGCGCAAGGAGGATTACCGGTATCCTGGGTAAGTGAGAACCGCTAGGCCGCGATGGCCTTGTCGATGATGACCTTCATCTTGTCGCCGTGCTTGTGGCGGCTGGCGGCTTCGATGAGGGCTTCGATAGGCAGAAACCCGTTGTCCTGTAGCCAGTGGGCGATGGCGGCCAGGGCGGCGCCTTTCGATCCACCCGCCTTCCGGAAGTCCCTGGTCACCAGGTTGGGTGGACCGGCCGGCTCCTCAAGCTCGGGACCGAGTTTCGTGTCGGCGATCAACAGGGTGTGTTCGCCGATGCGGGACCGCACCTTGTCCAGTCCGTCCTGCGAAATGACGATCATGATGTCGGGACAGTCGATCCCGGTGTAGTGGATGGGCTGCCGGGAGAGGATCACCTCCGCCACGGAGAACCCCGTGCCGATGGTGATGGGGTAGTCGCCCTTCTTGGTGGCGGAAAGGCCCGCGGTAATGCCCGCCGTGGAGAGCAGGTCCCCCGCGGACTGGATCGCCTCGCCGGCCGAACCCGCGACGATGATTTCCAGGCGGCCGTCGAGCGGCGCTTCGCAGGTGTGTTCGATCGGTTTCAACGCGTCCAGCAGGGACCGGCCGTCCGCCCTGTGCGGCAGACCGACCGCGCGCGGGTTCCTCGTCACCACGCTTTCGTAGTCCGCCGTATCGTGGAGTTCCTGGACCTTCCGCATCCCGTACGCCGGGCACATTTCCACGATCTCGATCAGCGAGAACCCCGGCGTGGACAGGGCCTCCTTCCAGAGTTCGGCCGTATCCTTGCCGATAAACGTCCTTGCGGTATAGGCCGCGCCGGCGTTGTGGGCCAGTGCGCAGATGTCGTACCCCGGCACGGCAGTCTCGGGCCGGTCAGGCTCTTTGAACTCGGTGGAGGACAGCCCGCTGGTCTGGCCGCCCGTCATGCCGTAGACCATGTTGTTCTGCACGACGAGGGTGAGATCCAGGTTGTGCCGGGCCGCCTCGAGCAGGTGCTGCAGTCCGATCGTGGCGCCGCCGTCGCCCTGCAAGGCGATGATCTTCTTGTCCGGATGCTCGAGCCCCATGCGGATGCCCATGGCCAGGGCGACCGCCCGGCCGTGGAGCCCATGGATGGTATGGCAGGTAAGCAGCGGGTCCACGAGCCCCGTACAGCCGATGTCGCTCACGACGATGACGTCGAGGGGATGAACGCCCATGTCCGCCAGGGCCTTGCTCATGGACTTGTTGGCGACCGTATGACCACAGCCTGGGCAGTAGGGCATCTTCAGGTCGTTCAGGATGGTTTCCTGCATTGCCTTACTCCTTCCGCGATTTCCTGCGGGGTAATCATGTGGCCGATCTTGTTGACGCCGTGTATCCGGTCGTGCTGCCGGTTTCCGTAGAGCAGTTCCCGCAGCAGTCCGACGATGTTCTCCTCGACGACGACGACGTGGCGGTATGCCGAAAGCAGTTCGTATATGCGAGGCGGTACCGGCAGCAGCGTCTTCATGACCAGGAGCGATATGGATTCGCCGCCCGCACGCAGCAGTCCTACGGCCTCCCTGGCGGCTTCCGCCGAGATGCCGTAAGTCAGGATGACCGTATCGGCGTCTTCACCCTGATCGTGTTCGAAATAGGTGTATTCATCGACGCTCTGTTCGATCTTGTTCTTTAGTCGCTCGGTATTACCCAGGGCCTCGGGACTGTTCTTCTGGGTGATGCCTTCCATGTCGTGCGTCGATGAGTTCAGCCTGACCTGGTGCAGGTCGTTGCCCAGGGGCAGAAAAGGCGGCGCCAGGTTTCCATTTACTCCGTAGGTCCTGTATTGTCCGTTCCCTTCGTGCATGTGGCGTTCGGCGCGCTCAACTTCCTTCAAGCCGGAAACGTCCATGTTCTGGTTGGTCATGACCATTTCCTTCGAGGTCAGCAGTACAACCGGGGTGCGGAGGTTTACTGCCGCATGCACGCTGGCCGCGGCCATGTCCCAGCAGTCGTTCAGGTTCGAAGGGCAGAATACAGGTAGTGAATACCCCCCGGAGATGCATCCCCGTAGCAGGAGCAGGTCTCCCTGGCCGCCCGTTGTGGCCGAACCGGTGCTCGGACCCAGGCGCTGGGCGAGGATGATGACCATGGGCAGTTCCATCATGAAGGACATGTTGATCGATTCGATCATCAGGGCGAAGCCGGGAAAAGCGGAGGCCGTGACTGGGAATACGCCCGATGAGGAGAATCCGGCGGCCCATTGCAGCGCCGTGATTTCGTCCGGCGCTTCGAGGGCGATGGGGATGCGCTGCTTGGCGCCCGCGAAGAGCCAATTGACCGGCGTGATGGGATACCCGATGTAGGCGCCTGCGCCGGCCCGGGCCATCGCCTCGATGATCAGCCTGGACCCGTCCAGGAAGACCATGCGTTCGTTAACGGTCGTCATGGTGCGTTTGCTCCCGGCGTGCGCTCCCGCTCATCTTTAATGGATTCCGCCACGATTTCGGCGATGTCCCGGACCCGCATGGGCTCGCCGGCCCGCTTGTTGGCGTCGTTCATCATCCTGGCGCAGAAGGGACAGCCCACGGCCAGGGTGTCGGCCCCGGTTTCCCGGGCTTCCCGGAAGCGATGGTCGCTGACCGCTTCCCTGCCTTCCTCTTCTTCTTTCCAGACCTGCGCGCCGCCCGCGCCGCAGCAGAATGACCGGTTCCTGCTCCGTGCCATTTCCACCAGGGAAGGCCGGGCTGTCGCCAGCGCCTGTCGGGGCGCTTCGTATTCTCCGCCGTGGCGGCCCAGGTAACACGGATCATGATAAGTGGTGCGCGTCTCCGCCTCGCCCTGCACCGTGAGCCTGCCGGTCTTCGCCAGCTCGCCGATGAGCTGCGTGTGGTGCATGACCTCGAAACGGCCGCCCAGCGCGCCGTACTCGTTCCCAAGGGTATGCAGGCAGTGGGGGCAACCCGTGACGATTTTCCCCCGGTCGGCACCCGCGGCGTTCAAGGTCTCGATGTTCCCTTCGGCGGCTATACTGAAAAGATACTCGTTTCCGGCCCTTCGCGCCAGATCTCCCGTACAGGATTCGTCTTTTCCAAGCACGGCGAAGTCCACCCCCGCCCGGTGCAGGACCGTGGCGATGGCCCGCGCCGTGTCCCGGGCGCCCGGATCGAAGGCGCCGGCACAGCCGACCCAGAACAGGACGTCGTAGTCCGGATGCTCCGCGACGGTCGGCACCTTGAAGTCCAGGGATTCGGTCCATTCCATCCGGTCGCCCGCCATCTGCCAGGGATTGCCGTTCCGTTCGATCCCGGTGAAGGCCCCTTTCAGTTCATTCGGAAACGCACTCTCCATCAGCACCTGGTTCCGGCGCATGGCGAGGATATCGAACATGGGTTCGTTGCCGACGGGACAGGCCTCCGTGCAGGCGCCGCAGGCCGTGCAGGCCCAGAGCGCGCTTTCGCTCATGGCGTAGGCCAGCATCGGTTCCGTGTCTTCGCCGCCCGCCGCCAGGGATTTCATGTGGTCGCGAAGGTGGTACCGCTTGTTCACCTCCAGGGCCGCGGGAGACAGTTCCTTACCGGTAGCATAGGCCGGGCAGGCGTCCTGGCACCGGTTGCACATGATGCAGGCGAAGGCGTCCGTGATGTGGGTCCGGTCCAGGTCGGTGATCCGGCCCGCGCCGAACTGCTCGATGGTCTCGTCTTCGAAATCCAGGGCATCCAGCGCGCCCGGACTTGTCCGTTCGGGGGCGGTCATAAGGTTGAAGGGACCCATGAACAGGTGGGCGTGTTTCGAGAAGGGGAACCAGGGCAGGAAGACCAGCACCAGCCCGATGGCGATCCACCAGCTGGCGTGCAGGCCGAATGTCAGCCCGGTGGGCTCCAGGCCCGACCAGAGACCGGCCGTCAGCGCCGCGACCGGCTGCCAGGGGTCCGGTCCGTGTATGGCGATGTCGAAGGATGCGCCCACGAGCCGGAAGCCGACGTGGCCGAGGATGAAAAACCCAACGATCAGGGAATCCCGCCGGATGCCGTCAGCCGCCCGGGGGTGCAGCTTGACGTTGGGCGTGACGGCGAGATCCGCGGATTTCACGATGAACCGGCGGATGAGCAAGGCAGCCATGCCAACCAGCGCGGCCAGGGTCATGAGATCGACGAGCAGGCGGTAGACTTGTCCGGCGGTCCCCTCCTCCAGAAATACGAAGCCGGTTACCAGGCCTTCAAGCACGTCCACCACGTTGACCGCCATGTAGAGGATGAAACCCCACGCAATCCCGGTGTGCGCGAGAGAGACCAGCGGCCGGTTGCGAATCATGTTGTTCTGGCCGGCCAGGGTCTTGACTCCGGTCCACAGCCGGCCTGGAAGACCATCCCAGGCCAGGTGGCCCTGGCCCCGCAATATCGTCCCGATCATGCGCCTGAAGGTGACGGTTGCCAGATACAGCGAGACGGCCGCAAGGAGGGCGAAAAGGATCTTTTCGTAAGGAGAAAGCATCGGCGTCCCGCAATCCCGATGTGCCGCCGAAGCCGAAGGAAGACGCGATGCACGGTGTGCCGGGCTATCGGCCCAGCCGTTTCTTCACTTCTTCCACGATGGCGGGCAGGTAACTGAAGAGGTCGCCGGCGATGCCGTAGTGGGCGTACCTGTACAGCGGCACGTCGGCGTCCTTGTTGATGGCTACGATCACGCGGGCGTTTTTCATGCCCGCCAGGTGCTGTATCGCACCGGAAATCCCGCAGGCGATATACAGGTCGGGTTGTACCGTCTTACCGGTCTGGCCGACCTGGTGGGCATAGGGAATCCACCCGGCGTCCACCGCGGCCCGGCTGGCGCCGAGCGCGCCGCCCAGGGCGTCCGCCAGTTCGCGAACGGGCTTGAAACCCTCCGGACCGCCCACGCCCCGTCCGCCCGATACGATGATACTCGCTTCGGTCAGGCTGGCGGTTCCGTCCGCGGTCTCCACGGATGCCACGGTGGTCGGGATCTCGTCCTCGGACAGCACGGCAGGCACCTCAATGATCTCCCCGGCCCGGGCGGGGTCGGGATCGGCCGGCTGGAAGATATTGCGCCGCACCGTGACGCAACGATGCCCGGTGCCTCTGAACGTTACGGTGGATACCAGGTTACCGACCAGCGCGGGGCGGATCGCGGTCAACCGGTCGCCGTCCACATGCAGTTCGGTGCAATCCGGCGCCAGGCCCGCACCGGTGAGGGCCGCGACGTAGGCCGAAAGCTCCAGGCCGGCGGTACTCGCCCCCATCAGGACCACGGACGGCGGTTCGTTCTCCAGGATCCTCGCCAGAAGTTTCGCGTAGGGCTCCACGCGGTAGTGGCCAAGCGTAGGGTCTTCGGCGGTGCACACGCGGTCCGCGCCGGCCTCGAGGGCCTGCCGGGCGATCTCGCTGACTCCATCGCCTAACACGACGGCGGTAAGGGACCCACCGAGATCGCCGGCGACTTTCCTCGCGGCGGCCATTGCCTGCCAGGCGATCGGGTCCGCCTGCCCGTCCACCCGTTCAATCCATACGAATACGTTGCTTGCCATCCGTTCGATTTTCCCGCCTAAATGACCTTTTCTTCCAACAACCGGTCTACCAGGGTCCTGGCCGCGTCTTCGGGGCCGCCATCGATCATCTCGATGTTCGCTTCCCGCACCGGAGGTAGTTCAGTCCGCCATTCCACCCCCGAGGCCCCGGTGCCCACGCCGGCGGCATCGAGACCCAGATCCTCGCAACGCCACACCGGTAAGCTGGCCCGGGCCGCCTTGCGTATGCCGATGAGGCTCGGATACCGGGGTTCGTTGATCTCCTTGACGACCGTGATCAGGGCCGGAAGCCGGCTGGTGACTGTCTCCCGCGCTTTCTCGAGCAATCTGACCGCCGAGAGGGTCCGGTCCGACGGGTCCAGGTTCCGGAGTTCCGCCACATAGGAAACGAGCGGTACATCGAGCAGGGCCGCGACCTGCACAGCCGTCGCGGCCGTATTGCCGTCGATCGCCGCCCGGCCGCCGACGATCAGGTCGAAGGCGCCGATTTTGCGGATGGCCGCGACGAGAATGCGCGCCGAAGTCAGGCTGTCGCTGTCCGCCATGGCCGGGTCCGAAACCAGGACGGCTTCGTCCACGCCCATGGCCAGGGTGGTCTTCAACGCATCGGCGGCTTCGGGAGACCCCAGGCACAGTGCGGTCACCTTGCCGCCGTGCTCTTCCCGGACCTGCAGGGCCGTTTCCAGCGTGTACTCATCCCAGGGGTTGACGATCCGGGGCCCGCCCTCGGCGGACAGCTTGAGGCCGTCCATGGAGGCGGACAACTGCGCCGTATCGGGCGTCTGCTTCACCAGGGCGATAATGTTCAAGAATCCGGTTCCTCGCTATGTACCTTTTCGAGCCGGCGTGGCCGCACGCGGTCGGTGGCCGGCGCGGCCGCACGCGGTCAGTGCCCAGCGTGGCCTCACGCGGTCAGTGGCCGGCGCGGCCGGATGCGGTCAGTGGTCAGTTCTGCCAGTATTCCGCATCGTAGGCGGGCATTTCACACCGAAGCGGGCGGTCCGTCCGGTTGCCGAACTCGTAGTCCGCCTGCATGAGTTGATGGATCTGCGACGTGCCCTCGTAGATAACCGCGCTCTTGCTGTTGCGCAGATGACGCTCCACGTCGTATTCGTCGGAGTATCCGTAGGCGCCGTGGACCTGCACCGCGTCACTGGCCGTGGCGAAGGCCGACTCCGTGCAGTACCACTTGGCCATGCTCGTCTCCCGGGTGTTCCGCATGCCCCGGTTCTTGAGCCATCCGACCTTGCGCACCGCCAGTTCACCCAGGTCGACGCGCTGCTTCATCTGGGCGATGAGCTGCTTTACGAGTTGATGGTCGCCGATCGGCTGGCCGAAGGTCCTGCGCTGCCGGGCGTAAGATACGGACGCTTCCAGGCAGTACTTCATCAGGCCGACGGCGCCCGCAGCTACGGTATAGCGGGCGTTGTCTAGACAGGACATGGCGATCTTGAATCCTTCGCCCTCTTCACCCAGCCGGTGGGACTCGGGCACGGGGACCTCGTCCATGTTGATCCAGCCCGTGTTGCTGGCCCGCACCCCCATCTTGCCCTTGATGGTGCCGGTGGTCAGACCCTCCCACCCGCGTTCGAGCAGGAAGGCGGTGATGCCCCGCGTGCCTTCGTCCTGGTTCGTCTTGGCGAAAACGAGAAAGCGGTCCGCCACGTCGGACAGCGTGATCCACATCTTCTCGCCGCTGACCAGGTAGGTGTCGCCTTCCTTCCGGGCCCGGCTGGTCATGGCGGCCACGTCCGAACCCGCGCCGGGTTCGGTCAGTCCGAAACAGGCGATGTTTTCGCCGGTGGCCAGGGGCGGCAGGAACCGTTCCTTCTGTTCTTCCGTGCCCCATTGAAAGATGGGCAGGGCGTGCAGGCCCAGGTGGACCGCGATCGTCTCCCGGACGGAAGAGTCGGCCCATTCCAGGCCTTCCGACAGCAGGCCGAGGGAGATGAAGTCCATGCCGGCCCCATCGTAGCGAACCGGCAGGCAGATGCCCATGAACCCCTGCGCCGCCATCTTCGGCAGCAGTTCATGGGGGAAAGTTCCGTTGCGATCGTGTTCCCGGATGGAAGGCAGGATCTCGTTGCGGGCGAAGTCGTATACCATCCGCTCGACCATCCTGTGTTCTTCGCTTAACTCAAAATCCATATTCAGTCCTGGTTACTCAGCCCTTGATATTCAGCCCTTTATATTCAGCCCTGGTCTTCGGCCGCCACCCCGGCCGCTTTGCTGAAGTCTCTGCCGGGCGTCGACTCCGGACGAGTCACCGGAATCTCCCGCATGACTTCGAGGAACCGGTCTACGTCGCGGTCGTTGTTGAAGAAGTGGGTGGACACGCGCGCCCGGCCCACGCCGCCATAGGCGCCGAAGATGAGCACGTTCCGGTCCTCCAGGGCGTGGGTCACCGCGTCGACGTCCGCCGCGGTGAAGCAGACGTTGCCGGCCCTTTCCGCCGCGGCCCTGGGCGTGATGACTTCCCAGCCCATCTCCGCCAGACCGTCCCAGACGCGGGTGCTCAGTCGCAGCACGTGCTCCTCGATACGGTCGATCCCGATACCCAGCAGGCAGTCCAGTGCGTTGTCCAGGATGTACACTCCGATCCAGGTCTCGTTGCCCGGCGTGAACCGGCTGGCATCCTTCCGGGGAATGTATGCGGAGGGATCCTTCCAGTCGGGGAGATACGCCGGTGTATGCCACCCGACGAAAGGCGGGTTCAGTTCGGGTACGCGCTGGCGGTTCCAGTAGAATATGCCGACCCCGTGTACGGCCATGAGCCACTTGTAGCAGCTCGACACGACGAAGTCCGCATACTGCGCTTCGACCGGTACGGCGCCCGCGGAATGGGTGACGTCGAGACAGAGCAGGGCGTTCTTCCGGTGCACGATTTCGGAGAGTTCGGGAAGCGGCAGGCGTTGGCCGGTGAAATAACTGACATGGCTGACATTGACCACCCTGGTGTTTTCATCTATCGCTTTATCAAGATCTTCCAACTCCGTGCGCCAGTTAGCGTTTTCTACGATTCGAAGTTCCACGCCCCGGTCCTTCAACAGAGTCCACGGCAACACGTCCGAAGGGAACTCCACGTCGGCGACCACCACGTTGTCGCCGGGATTCCATTCGAGGCCGTAGACCAGCAGGTTGATGGCCTCGGAGGTCGAGGTCAGGAAGGCAATGTCATCGGCCGGGACGCCGAACAGCCGCCCGACTTTTTCTTTGCATCCGGTGGACACCACTTCGAGGCGCCTGCGTCCTTCCTCTCCCAGGAGCTTGTCTTCGAAGAACCGGTTGACGGCGTCGCCATGGGTCTTCAGCATGGGCGATTCGCCGCCGGTGCACAGATGGGTAATGCCCTGGGTTCCAATGAACTCGGAAGGATCGATCAGCATGGGTGTCTCCCGTTGAAATTACAACTGTTTCAGTCGGTCGCGAACTCGACTGCCAAGATATCCGCCGACGCTGTTTTTGTACAGGGAATTCGGGAGGTCGTTACCGTGCGTTACCTCCGGCGTTGAAATTGATGTAATACGGCCTATATTGTCTAAAACCCCGGGAGTCGGCAGTGCGCTGGCAGAACGCCCGGTACAACCGCTGGAGGGCCCGTTTTGGTATACGATTTCCACACCCATTTCTATACCTCCGCATACCTCGACGAGATCGAAGGGGGAGGATACCAGGCCAAGCTGGTCAGGGACACCGACGGCCATCGCCTGCTGAAGCTGGACGGTGATTACAGCATGATCGCGCTGGGTCATTTCGATGCGGACCACGTGATCCAGCATATGGACCGGCACGGCGTGGACCGGCAGCTGCTCAGCTTCTCGATCCCCGGACTGCACGTCGAGGAACCGAATGCAGGCCTTCGCCTTGCCCGGATCGTGAACGAGGCCCTGGCCGAGACTGTAGCCCGCCATCCCGGCCGGCTGTCCGCGCTGGCGGTACTTCCCCTGCAGGATCCGACCGCTTCGGCCGCAGAACTGCGCCGCGCCGTTGAGTCGCTGAACCTGCGGGGCGGCATGCTGTTTTCTAATATCAACGGCAGGTCACTGGGCGCTCCGGAGTTTCAAGAGCTCTACGCGGCGGCTTGCGCCCTGGACGTACCGCTCTTTATACATCCCACAACCCCCCATGCCCATGATCTCTACGCGGCGTACAGGCTGACGCCCATGGCCGGGTTCCCTTTCGACACGTCGGTGGCCGCCCTGCACCTGGTATTCAGCGGGACCATGGCGGCTTACCCGGATCTGAAAGTCGTGCTGGGTAACCTGGGCGGCACCATCCCGTTTCTCGCGGGCCGGATCGACCAGGCCTACCGTTCCTACCCCGAGGCTCGCGAGCAACTGGACCGGACGCCGTCGGAGTACCTGAAGGACATGTACTATGAAACCGCGGGGATGCCGGACAGCGGAGCGCTCCGCCTGGCGATCGAATTCGCCGGTGTCGACCGGGTGATGTTCGGTTCCGACTTCCCCCAGCAGATCGCCGACATCGACCTGGGGATGCGTGTCATCGATGAACTGGGGCTGGAAGAGACAGCCAGGCAGCGCATCGTCGGCCGGAACGCGACAGTACTTTTGAAGGAATAGCGCTATTCACTGGTAAAATTGGTTTGTCGCACTATAGTTAAAATAACACACAACATCAGGCAGGTTCCGCGGGTTGACGGATATACACGGGGTATATATGCACGGTTCGACCGGGCCAGTCTCGTCCCGGTCCGCTCCCCGGCCGTCTCCGCCTGGATCCATTGAAACCGGAGCGAATCACTTATGACTGAGGCGCAGAAGACCCTGTTCCTGCTGGACGGGATGGCGCTGGCCTATCGGGGTCATTTCGGGTTGATTCGTAACCCGAGGATGACTTCGACGGGGATGAACGTATCCATGGTGTTCGCCATCGCCAACACCATCCTCGGCATCCTGAACAAGAACAGGCCCACCCACATCGCCGCGGTGTTCGATACGCCCGAACCGACTCACCGCCACGAGCAGTATCCCGAGTACAAGGCGCAGCGGGACGCCATGCCGGAAGACCTGAGCACCGCGCTGCCCTACCTGTTCAGGCTGATCGAAGGGTTCAACATCCCTGTGATCCGCGTCCCGGGCTGGGAGGCTGACGACGTGATCGGGACCCTGGCGAAGCAGGCCGACGAAGCGGGTTTCACCACCTTCATGGTCACGCCGGACAAGGACTACGCGCAACTCGTCTCCGAGCAGTCATACATCTGCAAGCCCGGGAACACCGGGGACAACTTCGAAACCATGGGCGTGGCCGAGGTGTTGGAGAAATGGGGCATCGAGCATGTCGACCAGGTGATCGACGTGCTTGGACTCATGGGGGATGCCAGCGACAACGTGCCCGGCGTCCCGGGCGTCGGCGAAAAGACCGCGCAGAAACTCATCGCCCAGTTCGGATCCGTCGAGAACCTGCTGGAGAACACCCACCAGTTGAAGGGCAAGCAGAAGGAGCGCATCGAGGAGAACCGGGACATGGCCGTGTTGTCTAAGAGCCTGGTCACCATCGAGCGGGAGGTGCCGCTGGACGTCACGCCGGACGCATTGACCGTCAAGGAACGCAAGGAAGAAGACCTCAAGAAGCTGTTCGTCGAACTGGAGTTCAATACCCTGGGCAAGCGGCTCTTCGGGGAAGATTTCTCGGCGGCCCCCCGGCTGACCGTCGCCGGCACCCAGGAAGACCTGTTCGGGGGCGACCAGCTGAAGACGATCGCAGACGTGGAGCACGACTACCGCTGCGTCGACACCCCGGAAGCCCGCGCAGCGCTTATCGATTCACTTCGCAAGGCGTCGTCCTTCTGTTTCGACATGGAAACGACGAGCCTGGATCCCAAGACCTGCGAAATCCTGGGATTCGCCTTCTCGATCAAACCGCATACAGGCTATTACGTACCCATGCCGGAGGGCCGGGAGGAGGTATTGCAGGTCGCCGGCGAATTCCAGTCCCTTTTCGACGACTCCGGCCAGGAGCTCATCGGGCACAACATCAAGTTCGACCTCTCCGTGCTGCGGTGGCACGGGATCACCGTGTCCTGCCGCATCTTCGACACCATGCTGGCGGCCTACGTGACCGTGCCGGACCTGCGCCGGACCATGGACTATCTGTCGCAGGCCCTCCTGGGCTATACGCCGATCTCCATCACCACCCTCATCGGCGAGAAGGGCGAGGATCAGGGCACGCTGAAGGACGCACCGCTGGAGAAAGTCGTGGAGTACGCGGCCGAAGACGCGGATATCACGCTGCAGCTGGCCGAACTACTGCGGCCCCGGATCGGCGAGATGAACCAGGATACCGTCTTCACGGATATCGAATGCCCACTGGTGCCCGCTCTCGTGGAAATGGAGCACGAAGGCGTGCGGATGGACGTGGGCCAGCTCGAGCACCTGTCCCGCCTGCTCGATGAAGAGATCCAGCGGTCCTCGGACCGGATCACCGAGCTGGCCGGGGAACCCGTGGATTTCAATTCGGCGAAACAGCTCGGGCACATCCTCTTCGACAAGCTGAAAATCGATCCCAACGCCAAGCGCACGGCCAAGACGGGCCAGTATTCGACGGCGGAAGCCATACTGCGACGGCTTGCGCCAAAGCACGAGATCGTGGAGCAGATCCTCCACTACCGGATGTGCACCAAGCTCAATTCGGTGTACGTCAGCCAACTGCCCCATGCCGTATTTTCCGGGACGGGGCGCGTGCATACCTCCTACGAACAGGCCGTGATCGCCACGGGCAGGATCCAGTCCCACGGACCCAACCTTCAGACCATACCGGTCCGCACGGAGATGGGCCGCCAGATCCGCAAGGCCTTCGTGCCGCGGGACGACGACTACCTCCTGATGGCCGCGGACTATTCCCAGATCGAACTGCGCATCGCGGCCGAGCTCAGCCGGGACGAGGGCATGATGGAGACCTTCATCCAGCACGAGGACATCCACTCGGCGACGGCCATGAAGATCTATGACGTGGACCCCGACGGCGTGACCGACGAGATGCGCCGGCGCGCCAAGACCGTCAATTTCGGCATCATCTACGGCATCTCCGCCTTCGGACTCGCCGAACGGCTCAACATCCCGCGGGGACAGGGCCAGGAATTGATCGACCAGTACTTCGCCAAGTATCCGGGGACGCGCAAGTACATGGACGAAACGATCCAATTCGCCCAGGAGAACGGATTCGTCGAGACCATGACGGGCCGGCGCCGGTACCTGCGGGACATCAATTCCCGGAACAACACCACCAAGCGTGCCGAGGAGCGCGTCGCCATCAATTCCCGCATCCAGGGCACGGCGGCCGACCTGATCAAGCTGGCCATGACGCGGATACACAACGAACTTAAAAAACGGGCGTGCCGGACGCGGATGCTGCTGCAGGTGCATGACGAACTCGTCTTCGACCTGCATAAATCGGAACAGGATACCGTGCCCGGCCTGATCGAGGAATGCATGCGGAGCGCGCTTCCCATGACCGTGCCCATCGAGGTGGAAGTCGGCATCGGCGCGAACTGGCTGGAAGCTCATTGATGGCTGGAAGCCCATTAACGGACCGGACCCGCGCGACAGCGGCGGAAGCAGGATCGCACAAGGGAGAAAGGAAAAATCACCATGAGCGCAGGAAACGGCTGGATCCGGGTAGGTTCCCTCGCGGACGTGCCGCCCGGGGAATCCCGCGCCGTCAAGATCAGCGAGGGGCGCAGCGTCGCCCTGTTCAACGTGGATGGCCGCATCCACGCCACCGACAACCAGTGTCCCCACATGGGGTTTCCGCTTACGCGCGGCGTGGTGAAGGACGGCGTCCTGACCTGCGACTGGCACGGACGGAGCTTCGATCTCGAAGGCGGCGGTTGCTTCAACTACGAATGCGACGACCTGGAGACCTTCCCGGTCGACATCCGCGGGGACGAACTGTGGGTGCAGGCCGGGGACGCGACCTACCGGCGCCGCGACCAGCACCTGCAACTGCTCTGGGAGGGCCTCCTGAGCGGGGATTCGTGGACGATCTCCAAGGCCACTGCCCTGCTGCTGTCCGGCGGCGTCTCCGAACACGACATCGTGCAGCTGGTCCTGCGGCACCTGGGCCGCCACGTGGCGTCGGAGCAGGACGCGGGCGGGGGTGGCAACATCGTTTCCCTGCTGGTCTCCGGCCTCGAAGTCGGCCGAAGGTACGACGGGGAGGACCGCCTGATGGCCCTGTCGCTGGCCGGCCGCGCGGCGTCGGGGCGGGCGTCTGAACGGCTCGAGGTTATCACGCTGCCGCCGCCCGTGCGCTGGGATCAGATCGACGGCTGGGTGCGCATGTTCTCCCGCAACATGCAGGATTTCAGGATCGAACGGTGCCTGCACACGGCCCGCGAAAACGGCCAGGAAGCACATATCTTCAAGCTGCTGTTCGAATGCGCCGTAGCCCCCTATTTCCTGGGCTTCGCCCGGAACGTGGCCAACCTGGGGGACCTCGCCCGGGTGGTGGATACCTTCGGATGGGGAGAGGCGTCCGAACTGGTCTGCAACCTTGGCGCCAAGATGGTCGGACGGGGCCGCGACGAGCCGGAGCGTTTTCACCGGGACGCGGTCCGCCTGCTCGAAGGCCTTGCGCCAGAGCTCGAATCGCGGGATTACGACGCGAACACCCGCACCGACTACGACGAGAACGCATTCGTGGACGCCCTGTTGAGCGTGGACGTCGAACGGTCTTTCGAAGCCGTGGCCAAAGCCCTGCGGGACGGCGTGGCCATCGAGCGCCTCATCACGACCTTCGTCCTGCTCGCGGCGGACCGCATGGCCCGCACGCCCGTGAACGTCGACGCCGGATGGGGTTCCCTGTCCACCGAATACAACCTGGCGGCGTCCCTGCGGCACGTCCATGCCTATGGTGGACCCGCGGCCGCGGCGAAGGGCCTCTTCCACGCCGCCTGGCAGATCTTCGACAACCGGTGGATCAACATTCCCACCCGCGCCCTCGACGAACCGCTTCCGGACCATCCGTCGGACGCGCCGGACGCGGCCACCGCTTCGGAGCGCATCGTCCATTCCATCAAGTCGCTGGATATCCACGACGTGGGCGACCAGGTGGTGGGTTACCTGAACAGCGGCTTCGACGGTTCGGAACTGCTCAGGGATATCGGCCGGGCGATCCTGTGGGACGATACCAACATGGAGTTGCTGCCCACGTTGCGCGTCACCTTCAATGAATGGGAAGGCGGCGTTGCGGACGCGGGCGGCGCTGATGCAAACGGTGCAGCCGCCGGCGGATCGGCGCACCCGTCCCGGTACCAGCTCCTGGTGGGACTGGCCCGGTACGCAACGGACGTGCGTTTGAACAAGAACAGCATGGCCTCCATCAACACGGCCATGCGGTTTTCTGAAGGGCGGACGACGGTCGAGGTATTTGACGACTAGGGATCGAAGGACTGCAGACGTGGATTATCTGACCAGTAACATACACGGATCATCGGAGAGGTAATCGGTTATGGCGACGGAACAGAATGGATTCGTACGTGTGGCGGGCGCCGACGAGGTGGTGGACGGCAAACCCAAGGCCGTGAAAGTGGAGGGCAGGAGCATCGCCCTCTTCCGGCACAACGGGTCGATCTACGCCACGGACAACCAGTGTCCGCACATGGGCTATCCGCTGACCCGGGGGCGCGTCCGCAACGGCGTGTTGACCTGCGACTGGCACGGATGGAGCTACGACCTCGGCGGGGGAGGCTGTTTCACCGGCGGGTGCGACGACCTGGAGACCTTCCCGGTCGAAGAGCGGAACGGCGACGTATACGTAAGTGTCGGCGACGGCGGCTCGAAACGGTCCGACGCCCATTTCCTGCTGTTGAAGGAAGGGCTCTATTCCACGGACCAGTGGACCATATCCAAGGCAGTCGCCATCATGCTGGCGCGGGGCGTGTCCGAAGGGGACACGTTAGGCCTCATCATCCGTCACGGCGGCCGGCACATCGCCACGGAACGAGGCGCCAACGACGGCGGCGGAGAGGTTTCGGATTTCGTCAACGGGATCAAGGTAGCCCGTCAATACGAGAGCGACGACCGGATCATCCCGCTGACCTTCGCCGCCCATGGACTGTCGGGCCGCGCGGGGGACCGGCCGAGCATCCAGCGGCTGCCCGACCCGGTCACCTGGGAGAAACTCGAAGGCTGGATCCGGGTGTTTTCGAAAGATAAGAAATGGGAGGGCATCGAGAAGTGCCTGATCACCGCCCGGCGCATGGGTGGCCATGACCACGAGATCCTTCCACTGCTCTTCGAATGCGCCATGGCGCCCCATTTCCTCGGCAATTCGAACAATCTGCTCAACATCGGCTACATCGCGGAGGTGCTCGAGGAATTCGGATGGGACGAGGCGGAGGAACTGGTCTGCAACCTGTCGGCCAAGATCCTGGGCCAGGAGCGGGGGCTGCCCGACGAGATCCGGCAGTCGGCCATCGACCGGTTCATCGCCGACACGGCAACACTGGATGCCCTCGAAGACAGACAGGCCGGGGGTACCGCCGTGGCGTTCGACGAGGATGCCTTCGCCGAAGGCCTGGTCAGCGGCGAGATCGGACCCACCTTCGGTGCGGTCACGCAGGCGTTGAAGGACGGCGTATCCATCGATCGGATCGTGACGACCATGGTGGTCCTCGCCGCGGACCGCATGGCGCGCACGCCGGTGAACATGAACCCCGGTTGGGGGGGACTGGTCCGGGAGATGATGATGGCCTCCGCGGTGCGCAAGGCCCAGCGGTTTGCCGGCTCCAGGGTCGCCGCCCAGGCCCTGTACCACGTCGCCTGGCAGTTCTATGGCGACCGTTGGCTGAACATCACCCACCGGCCCCTGTCCGAGTCCCGCGGCAGCCTGCCGCCGGGAAGCGCGGACGAGTCCGAAGCGATCGAAAGCGTCCTTTCATCCATCGAAAAGATCCAGATCAGGGAAATCGGGCGGCAGACCCGGGACTACCTGCGTTCCGGCTACTCTGGAGACACGCTGCTCCGCGGCCTCGGCCTGGTAATCCTCAAGGACGACAATGGCCGCAACATCCTCTCCACGCTGCGGACGATCTTCGACGAGTGGACCCTGTGCGCGGATCACCCCTCGCGCAACCAGCTGCTGGTCGGCCTGGCACGCTGGGCCACCGACAGCCGTCGCGCCACGGGCAGCCAGTCCGCCGCGGCGACGGCCCTGCGGTTCGCCAAGGGACAGACCGCGGTGGATCTGTACGAGGCGTAGTCGGCAGTTTCTGCCCGGGTCAAAACGGTTCCGAGGAGAACGGACATGAGCGCCGATCCATCGATCAAGCGGCTGAACGCACTCTACCGGGAAAACCCCGACGAGGCCGACCGGTTGCTGTTCGGCCGGCGCACGTATCCCGATCGGCGCGGGTTCCTGAAAAACGCCGGCCTGGCGGCCATGGGCGCGCTGGTCGGGGCCGCGATTCCCTTCCACCGCAACATCCCCGTCCACTTCATTCCCGTGGCCCTCGCCGCCGAGGGCGTCATTCCCGGCAAGGACGGCCTCACGGTCCTCAATGACCGGCCCATGTGCGCGGAGACCCCGCCGCACCTCCTCGATGACGCCATTACGCCCACCGAAAGACACTTCGTCCGCAACAACGGGCTGATGCCCGGCGACCTTGACGCATCGCGCTGGCAACTGGCCATCGACGGCCTGGTCGACCACCCAATGGCACTCGGCCTCGAGGATCTTGGAGCGCGCTTCGAAGTCGTAACCCGCGCGCTGGCCCTGGAATGCGCGGGAAACGGACGGGCTTTCTTCGACCCTAAGACAAAGGGCGAACAGTGGACCTACGGCGCGGTGGCCTGTTCGGAATGGACGGGGGTGCGACTTTCAGACGTGCTGGAAGCCGCTGGAATCCGGCCCGAAGCCGTCTACACCGCCCACTACGGCGCCGATACCCACCTGTCCGGCGCGTCGGCCGGGCTTCCCATCTCCCGCGGGGTTCCGATCGACAAGGCCGTGGACCCGCACAATCTCATCGCCTTCGCCCAGAACGGCCAGCCGATCCACCCGATGAACGGCGGCCCGCTGCGGCTGATCGTCCCCGGTTGGCCCGGTTCCTGTTCCCAAAAGTGGCTGACCCGCATCGAGATCCGGGACCGGGTACACGACGGGCCCAAGATGACTGGCACCTCATACCGCTTGCCGAACCGGGGGATCGCGCCCGGCGAGACCGTGGATGAACAGGACTTCCGCATCATCGAGCGCATGCCGGTGAAGTCGCTGATCACCCATCCCGCGACGGGACACCGGACAACGGAAGGCTCGGTTGAAGTGCGCGGTCATGCGTGGACGGGCGAGGGGCGCGTCGACTCGGTGGACCTGTCGAGCGACTTCGGGGCGACCTGGATGCCCGCGACGCTGGATGATCCGGTGAACGCCTACGCCTGGCAGAACTGGCGGGCCGCAGTGTCTTTCCCGCGGGAAGGGTATTACGAAGTCTGGGCCAGGGCGACGGATTCGCATGGCGTCAGCCAGCCCCACGCCATCGCGTGGAATCCCGGCGGCTATTTGAACAACGCCATGCACCGTATTGCAATTTACGTGGAGTGAACCCGACCTGTTGGTGTTTTATCTCACATTGCAAAGGGGGTATGTTGCGTGCATAAGGTTCAGGGATTCGGCGGGTTCTTCTTTCGGGCAGAGGATCCGGAAGGACTTGCTAAATGGTATCAGGATCACCTTGGCATCAATCCTGCCCCAACGAACATGGAGATGACGCCCTGGATGACCGAGTCCGGGGTCACGGTTTTCTCACCGTTCCAAGCGGACACGGATTACTTCGCAGCGGACAAGGCTTTCATGTTGAACTTCCGCGTGGCGGATTTGGACGCGATGATCGCACAATTGAAGTCTGCGGATATCGAGGTCAGCCACGAAAGCGAGATGGAGGGCATCGGTCGCTTCGCCCGTATCCACGACCCCGAAGGAAACGCGATCGAGCTTTGGGAACCTGCTTCGTGAGATTCGAAATCACGCCGGTTGAAATTGGATTACAGAGCCGGGAAAGACGAGTCTGCTACACGTTATCCACCGCAGGCCGCGGCAGATCCGCCCAGTGGTCCGTGGGATCTGATCCCTTTACGATCACGCCTTCCTTGTTCCAGTTGAGTTCGGCGCGGACGGCGGCGGCGCAGAACCTGAGCGTCAGGCCGCAACGACGACGGTCCGATGTATTGAGCCCGGATCCATGCAACAGCAGGTCGCTGTGCAGCGAGATCTCTCCCGCCTTGAGTTCGATATCCACTTCGGTGCCGTACTCCCCGACCTCTTTCACCGTCTGGTTGAGCACGTTATTCTCGGCTTCTTCGCTCATGTGATAGGTAAGGTGCCCGTAGTGGTGCGACCCGGCCATGAACCGCATGCAGGCGTTGCCCGTGTCCGCATCGTCGATGGCCAGCCAGGCGGTGACCGTCTTTGACGGCGAGAGGGGCCAGAAGCTGGCGTCCTGGTGCCAGTTGACGATCTTGCCGTCCCCGGGCAGCTTGCAGAAGAAATGGGCGCCCCAGCCCACGACGTCGTCGCCAAGCAGGTCGCTGATGTAGGCGACGATGCGCGGTTCGTTCATGATATCGTGCACCATGCCCGATTTCAGGTGGGCTGAGATGATGGAATAGTTGTGGTCGCCCCGCGCCATGACCTGCTCGATCATGCCGTCGAATTCGTCCCGGATGGCGCTTATTTCTTCGTCCGTGTATATCCTGAAGGGCTTCAAGTAGCCCTGTTCGTTGAAGGTATCGATCTGTGCGCCCGTCAGCACCGCCGGATGGTCGTTGCGGACCGGATGGTACCGCAGGTCGCGGGACATGCGGATCAGATCTTCCGGGGTCGGCATTTGCTTGAAACGGGTGTCCTGCAGGGTCGTCTGCGCCATGGAATCGCTCCTTGTGTTGGCCGTCGGCCGGTTCGAAGGCCTCAGCGCTCGTTCGGGGTCCTCAGGATGACGTTCTCGGTTTTCTTTTCCCAGGTTTCATTGTAGACCAGGGGGCGCGGCCTGCGCGGCGGATAGTCTGGAGGGGGATCCTCCGGGTCATTCAGTTCCAGGCGGTCGCGACCCCGGGGCGCCTCGTACCAGTGCTTCTCTCGCTCCGCCGCCTCGATCTCCCTGCGGAGGATGAACTCCGCGTGATCGAAACCGGAGATCGCCGCGTCGGCCAGGAACACGCGATGCACCTCGCTGCCGTCCCAGGTTTTCAGGTCCGGCAAAACCACGGGACCCGTGCAGACCTGGAACTCGGCGTCTTCCTCGTTAATATTGATCAGATCCACGGGAAACTCAAGGGTTACCTTCACATTCCGGTCCGGTTCGAGGTAAGTGATCTTTCCATTCATGAGATCCCGGCTGATCGTCGCGTTCACGACGGCGCGCGCACTGGTCAAGGTGTCTTCGGAATCGTAATGCCTGATGTCGATATCGTGGCCCTTGAACTGCTCCTCCAGCGGGGTTCCCCCGGTTTCGGCGGGTTCGGTGCTTGGTCTCCTCGATATGGGGATGCTCAGACTCCGGCTGAAGACCATGCGCCATTCGTCGCTGGGAATCTGGAAGAGGTTACGCCGGGCGATCGTATATTCCGTGCGGCAAGGCGCACCAAGGTACAGATCGGTCTTGTTTCCCGATTCGAGGTCTTCCACGGTACAGGACGCCTCCAGATGGAACCGCACCTGGTAGGCCTGTCCCGGTATCCCAACGAACCCTCCGGTGTACTTGTAGACCGGATCGGGTTTCCAGGGCCGGGATCTCCAGTGGAAGGAGGAGCGGTGGAAAGCGATCATGGGTGTGGATTCATTGGCGTTGGGGTACCGGGTCAACCAGGCCTGAAACGGGTGTCTCGGGCTTGTTTCGTTTCCATGCGGCAATGTCCCATAATGACGCATTCGACCCACGCAGGCAATACAAAACTGATGCCTCGCCGGATGGTCCGCGACCGTGATTTCTGTTGCGAGCGAAGTACGGGAACGCTACATTGAATGTACGTTTCAATCGGTTAGAGACGAAGCGCAGACCCGATAAATAACGGCGTGCAACCGCGATAAACAACGACGTGCAGGCCCGAAAAAAAACGCCGCGCGGTTCCGGCACGCCACGGGCGCAGCCATCGTACACAGCCATAGTACACAGCGGTCCACGGACTGGATATGACGCAGGATTCCTCACGCTCGGAGTATGAAATTGACCTGGATCGCGTAGAGTCATTGGAATGGCTCGAATCGCTGGATTACGTACTCCAGCATTCCGGACCGGGCAGGGTGCGCCAGTTGATCGCCCAGCTCCAGGCCCACGCCCGCGGCAAGGGCGTCCGGCTCCCCTTCGCAGAGAACACGCCTTACATCAACACCATCCCGCCCGACCAGCAGCCGCCCTATCCCGGCAGCGACGAACTCGAGCACCGGATCCGCAACATCATCCGGTGGAACGCCATGGCCATGGTGGTCCGCGCCAACACGGCCGACAAGTCCTTAGGCGGCCACATCGCCACCTACGCCTCGGTCTGCAACCTCTACGAGGTGGGATTCAACCACTTCTTCCGCGGACCGGGCGAAGGGTACGACGGCGACCAGATATTCTTCCAGCCGCATTCCTCGCCGGGCATCTACGCCCGGGCCTATATCGAGGGGCGATTCAACGAACAGCACCTTGACAATTTCCGCCGCGAGTTGCGCCCGGGCGGGGGGCTCTCTTCATACCCCCATCCTTGGCTCATGCCCGACTTCTGGATCTTCCCCACGGCCTCCATGGGCCTCAGCGCCATCATGTCCATCTATCAGGCCCGGTTCAACCGGTACCTGGAAGACCGCGGTCTCAAGCAGGGCAACGGTTGCAAGGTCTGGGCGTTTCTCGGCGACGGGGAAACGGACGAACCCGAGGCCCTCGGCGCCATCACCCTGGCGGCGCGCGAGAAGCTGGACAACCTGATTTTCGTGGTCAACTGCAACCTGCAGCGGCTGGACGGTCCGGTGCGGGGCAACGGGAAGATCATACAGGAACTCGAAGCCGCCTTCCACGGGGCCGGATGGAACGTCATCAAGGTGATCTGGGGAAGCGGCTGGGATCCCCTGCTCGCCCAGGATGACGAAGGGCTGCTCGTGAAGCGCATGGGCGAGATCGTCGACGGCCAGTACCAGAAGTACACCGTTTCGGACGGAAAGTACCAGCGGGACCATTTCTTCGGCGTGCATCCCAAACTCATGGAGATGTCCAGGTTGCTCACCGACGAGCACGTGCGGACCATCATCCGGGGCGGCCACGACCAGGAGAAGATCTATGCGGCGTACAAGGCGGCGGTGGAACATCCGGGCGCGCCGACCGTCATCCTGGCCAAGACGATCAAGGGATACGGCCTGGGCGAGTGGGGCGAGGGCAAGAACACGGCCCACCAGCAGAAGATGATCGACGAGGAAGGACTGCGGCACCTGCGCACCGAGCTGGGCATCCCCCTCTCCGACGACGAGGTCCGCGAAGCGCCCTATTTCAGGCCGTCGGCGGACAGCGCCGAGATGGAGTACATCCGGGAGCGGAGGGAGAGTCTCGGCGGTTACATACCGCGTCGCAACGTCGTGAATCCCGGCCTGCCCGCCGCGCCGCCGGATGAGGTGTTCGACGAATTCAAGGCGGGGACGGACGGCCGCGAGGTCTCGACGACCATGGTGTTCACCCGGATGCTCTCGCGCCTGCTGCGCGAACCCGAAATCGGCAAGCTGATCGTCCCCATCGTGCCCGACGAAGCCCGGACCTTCGGCATGGAAGCCCTGTTCCGCCAGTGCGGCATCTACTCCCACGCCGGCCAGCTCTACGAACCGGTGGACATCGATACGCTCCTTTACTACAAGGAGGCGCAGGACGGCCAGATCCTCGAGGAAGGCATCACGGAGGCGGGCTCCCTGTCCTCCTTCGTGGCCGCCGGGACGGCCTATTCGACCCACGGCGTCAATACGATCCCCTTCTTCATTTTCTATTCCATGTTCGGCCTGCAGCGCGTCGGCGACCTGATCTGGGCCGCCGCGGAAATGCGCACGCGAGGCTTCCTGCTGGGCGGTACGGCGGGACGGACGACGCTGAACGGCGAGGGGCTCCAGCACCAGGACGGCCAAAGCCACCTGCTGGCGGATCCGGTTCCCAACCTGCTGACCTACGATCCGGCTTACGCCTACGAGCTGGCGACCATCATCAAGGACGGCATCCGGCGCATGTACGTCGACCAGGAAGACCTGTTCTACTACATCACCGTGCAGAACGAGAACTACGCCATGCCGTCCATGCTGGAAGGGGTGGAAGAAGGCATCCTGAAGGGCATGTACCGGCTCAGTTCGCTGAACGGGGGCACGGCGAAAGCCCACCTGTTCGGAAGCGGTTCCATTATCAATGAATCGCTGAAGGCCCAGGAGATGCTGGCCGAAGACTTCGGCGTGGAAGCGGACGTCTGGAGCGTGACGAGCTACAAGCAACTGCGTCGCGACGCCATGGAGACCGAGCGCTGGAACCTGCTGCACCCGTCGGAAGCGCCCAGGGTGCCGTATGTTACCGCATGTCTCGAGGATACCGGAGGTGTGTACGTTATGGCCTCCGACTATGTCAGGACGCTGCCGGATTCCATTGCACGCTGGGTACCGGGCCCCGTGGTCTCGCTGGGGACGGACGGTTTCGGTCGGAGCGACAGCCGGCCGGCGCTGCGGAACTTCTTCGAGATGGACGCCCGCTTCATCACCCTCGGAACCCTCAATGCCCTCGCCCGGAAAGGCGATCTCTCCCCGGAGGTCCCGGAACGGGCCATGCGCAAGCTGGAAATCGACCCCGAAAAGGCCAATCCCCTGGACGTGTGATCAGGCATACAACGCGTTGCTGAAAGCACGGCGGTACTGCCGCGTGGTGGGGTGATCCTCGCCGAGCATGCCGAAAATGGCGACGCAGCTTCTCCTGGCCCCATCGTCGTCATAGGCCCGGTTCTTCTCCAGCACCTCGATGAAGCGCTGCAGGGCGAGATCGTATTCCTCCCGCCTCAGATGCTCGATTGCCTGGACATAGACGGGCCGGACCGGGGTGTCCTCGAGGTTTTCGGGCGTGTCCAGGTGAAGGAAGAGTTCCGCGATGGTCCGCAGCACGACCGCCGAGTCGTGGTATTCCGTGCCCGGTTCGATGGGCTTCAATAGCTCCAGGCTCTGGCCGGGGTCTTCATCCAGCCAGGTCCGCGCCAGGCAGACCGCCGCCTGCTCGTTGTCCGGCTCGGCCGTCAATACGCCATCCAGCAACTCCCGGGACGCTTCCCGGTCGCCGGCTTCAAGCCGCCGGAGCGCCTTTTCCAACTGCTTCGCATGGAGACTGGGCAGGGCTTTCCTGAGCCACTGCTCGATCATGGGTTCCGGCAGCGCACCGGTGAACTCGTCCCGCACTTCGCCGTCGACGAACATCTTCACGTTTGGGATCCCCTGTATCCCGTATTGACGGGCGATGTCCGCGTGCTCCTCCGTGTTGACCTTCACGAGTTTCCACCGGTCCCGGTGGCGTTCGGCGAGGGATTCGATTACGGGACCCAGCATCTTGCAGGGTCCGCACCATTCCGCCCAGAAATCGACCAGCACGGGGACCGTGTGGCTCTGTTCGACGACTTCCTTGTTGAAGTCCGATACTTCGTAATTCATAGCCGTTCCTTACCGGTTTGCGGCCCGCGCAGCAGCGAGCCGCCGGTTGACACATATGCTGACCGGGGTTATCTTTCTTTGCGGTTCATCAGGGTGAGCGGGCTTTCATTCGTCGTCGCCGAAGAGTCTGCGGCGAAAGTCGATCACGATGTCGGCCATGTTCTCCCACGAAGTGCGGGACGTATTGAAGACCGCGTGGTACAGCGTCGGGTCCTTCCAGTCGCTATGGTAGTTGTGCTGAAGGTACAGCGACCGCTGCCGGTCCTTCTCCTTGATGAGTTCGGCAGCCCGGTCCCGGGTAAGGTTCATCTCGTCCATGATGACTTCGACGCGGTACTCGAAAGGCGCGACGAACAGAGTGTGGAAGACGTCCTTGCGGTCCGCCAGGATGCACTGGCACCCGCGCCCTACGATGATGACGTGCTGCCGGTCGGCCAGAGAACGGATGGTGTCCTGAAGGATCTGGAGGTATTCGTCCCGGTCCAGGAAGGTGTTCTTCAGGGAGGTGGGATCCTTCGTCCCCTCGTCGTCGCCGGGTACGTAGGGCCATATCAGGGGCGGGTATTCCGGGGAGAGGGAGTAGACGGTCGAAGGGGTGAACAGTTCGCCGAGAAAGCGCCGAATGGGCGATTCGCCCACCTCGTCCAACTGCTCGACGACATCTTCCGAAACGCCCGCGGCATGGGCGGTTTCGGCGATGAGCTCCTTGTCCACGCAATCATAATCGAGGCGGTCCGCGACGATCTTCGCGACATCCCTCCCACCGCTGCCGTATTCCCTGGCAACCGTGATGATGCTCATGATGGACTCCTTGTTGCAGAAAGCCGTCGAAGGAGACGAGGATACCGTTGGGAAGCGCTCCGCCATGTCCCTTCATGATACGTCAGACGAGACCGTGGACTTCCTGGGTACACAGGGGTTTGAAACAGCCCGTTTCGGCATCATCCTGGGTACCGGGTTCGGGACGAGCATTCGGGCCGTCGACAAGAAATCCGTTGTACCTTACGGTTCCATCCCCCATTTTCCGGTGACGACCGTTACAGGCCACAAGGGCAACCTGGTCTTTGGTTCCGTGGACGACGTCTCCGCCATCGTGATGCAGGGGCGGGTCCATCTGTACGAAGGTTACGACGGGCGACAGATCGCCTATCCCCTCGAGGTGATGCGAAGGTTCGGCGTCGAGGTGCTGCTTGTGACCAATGCCGCCGGGGGACTGAATCCCCGGTACGAAGTCGGAGACCTCATGGCCGTACGGCAACATGTCCATCCCATCGGCAGTAAACTGATGGGAGACTTGACTTCGGACATGGACCGCGAACCCTGTTACGACGTGTCATTGAGGGATTCGCTGCTTGAGATCAGTATACAAAGAAACCTGAACGTCCAACAGGGAATTCTGGCGTGGACGCCCGGACCTACCTTCGAGACCCGCGCCGAAATCGCCCTGCTGAAATCACTGGGCGCGGACGCGGTGACCATGTCGACGGTCCCGGAGGCACTGGCGGCCCGTCGGCTCGGTATGAGGACCGCGGCCGTTTCGTGCATATCCAATGTGTGGACGGGTCAATCCGGTGAAACAGTCGACGCGGATGACGTGGCGTCCATGGTCGAGTCGTCGATCGGCCGTTTCGAGGATCTTCTGGTCGGCCTGGCCGGCCTGATTGAGCTGATCGGTCCGGACGCCCCGGAGGGTCCAGACCACGTGGACGGCCCGGCCCACGCGAATCGTCCAAACCACGCGGACGACGCGGACGGCCTGGCCGGCCCGGACCGAAGTGTCACCCGGGGCGCTTCCCGTTCATAGAAGGTGATTCGCTTCAATAGGAGCAGATGCGTCCATTATGGCCTGGTTTGAGAGAAGACAGCGGGGACTGAGCCCGCAGAAGCGCAAGGAAATCCCGAAGGGGTTGTGGGTCAAGTGCGACAAGTGCGACGCCATGCTGTACAAGGCGGAGCTCGAACGGGACTTCAACGTATGCGCCCATTGCGGATACCACTTCAAGATCGGCCACCAGGGGTACATCTCCCTGATCATGGATCCGGACTCCTTCACGGAGACCGACACGGATCTGCGCACGGTCGATCCGCTCGAATTCAAGGAGAAGGAAAACTACCCGGACTACATGAAGCGCTACCAGAAGCGGACCGGCATGATGGAGGCCGTGGTATCGGGCACGGGACGTATCGAGGGAAGGCTCGTTTCCCTGTCCATCCACGACGGCTCCTTCCTGGCCGGGAGCATGGGTTCCGTGGTCGGCGAGAAGGTGACTCGATCCATCCGGCGGTCCCTCGACCTGGAGATCCCGTTGCTTGTGGTCGCCACGTCGGGCGGCGCGCGCATGCAGGAAGGTATCCTCTCCCTCATGCAGATGGCGAAGACTTCCCTCTGGTTGAACCGTTTATCGGAAAAGAAGATCCCCTTTGTCGTCGTGATCACGAATCCGACGATGGCCGGCGTGATGGCAAGTTATGCTTCGCTGGGAGACTTCACCCTGGCCGAGCCGGGCGCCATGATGGGCTTCGCCGGCGGTCGGGTGATCGAACAGACGATCGGATCGAGCCTGCCGGAGGGGTTCCAGACCGCGGAGTTCTTCCTGACCAAGGGTTTCGTCGACCAGGTCGTACCCAGGACCGGTTTGCGGGAGACCCTGTCCACTATTCTGAGCTATTTTCCGGACCGGGAAAAGAAGGAAGAATTGGAATCGGAAGCGTCGTGATGCCCCTGGCGGTCCTGAGCGGATGCGCCGGCGCCGCGGCCGTCACGACTCCAGCATGAGCTTGCTGAGAGAATCTTCCGGTACGACAGGGTAGTCCCCGCTGAAGCAGGCTGTGCAGTAGCCCACCCCGGGCTTTCCATACTCCTTACCCGTCTTCACCATGCCTTCGATGGACAGGTAGCCCAGACTGTCCGCCCCGAGATACTGGCGGATCTCCTCCACGCGGGTCTGCGAGGCGATGAGCTCGCCCCGGCTCTGCATGTCGATCCCGTAGTAGCAGGGATGGCGGATGGGAGGACTGCTGATTCGCACGTGCACTTCGGACGCCCCCGCGCCGCGGATCAGCCTGACCAGCTGATTGAGGGTCGTTCCCCGCACGATGGAATCGTCCACGAGGACCACGCGCCGGTTCCGCAGCACGCCCTGTACCGGGTTGTACTTCAATCTCACCGTAAACTCGCGCATCGACTGGTCCGGGTCGATGAAAGACCGCCCCACGTAGTGATTTCGGATCAGGCCGATCTCGAACCGGATGCCCGACTGCTCCGAGTAACCCAGCGCGGCGGTCGTGGCCGAATCCGGCACGGCGATGACGATGTCGGCCTCCACCGGGTGTTCCTCCGCCAGCTGGCGGCCGAAGCGCCGTCGGAACTTGTCGCTGTTCTCTCCGAATACCTTGCTGTCGGGCCGGGCGAAATAGATGTACTCGAAGATGCAGGCGGCCGGTTCCGCCTCTTCGAAGGGGAAGAAGGACCGGATGCCCTCTTCGTCGATGACGACCATCTCGCCGGGTTTCACTTCACGGACGTACTCCGCCTTCATGATGTCGAAGGCGCAGGTTTCCGAAGCGAGCACGTAGGCATCGTCCAGGCGTCCGAGGCACAGGGGCCGGAATCCGCGGGGATCCCGTACGCCGATGAGCTGCGATTCGGACAGGAACACGATGGAATAGGCGCCCTCGACTTGTCGTAGGGCGTCCGCGATCATGCCGGGCAGGTCGGATTCGTTCGATCGCGCGATGAGATGGAGTACGATCTCGCTGTCGGACGAGGTGCGGAAAATGGAACCGGTCTCTTCCATCGACAGATGCAGTTCGCCGGTATTGGTGAAATTGCCGTTGTGGGCGGTGGCCAACTGTCCCCGCTTGAAGTTGACCATGAAGGGCTGCGCGTTGTCGACGTTGGACGTGCCGGTGGTGGAATACCGGTTGTGTCCGATGGCCATGTGGCCTTCGAGATCGTTCACCCGTTCGCCATGGTCGTAGGCTTCGCTGACCAGGCCCATGGCCCGGTGGGATGCGATGTGATGGCCGTCGGAGACCGCTATGCCGGAGCTTTCCTGGCCGCGGTGCTGGAGGGCATACAATCCCAGGAAGGTCAGCCGGGCGGCTGCGGGGTCGCCATAAACGCCGAAGACACCGCACTCCTCGCGAATTTCATCGTCTTCCCACATGGCCTTGCCCCGATTGTATGGTGGATGCAGCCCACCGACATTATACGGGCCGGATCTCGAAATGTCCACCGCAATTTTGCGCAATCGAAGCGATTTGCCATGGGGCATTTCCGTTGACACTCCGGGTGCCGCCGCCTACATTGCACGAGGTTTGGCACGAGGCCTTAAACCATTGTTTTGGCTCACATTTAAAGGAGAAACCATCCGTGGAACGAACGCTTGTTCTCATCAAGCCCGACGCCGTGCAGCGCGGAATGATCGGCCTCATCGCCGGCCGTTTCGAAAGCAAGGGGCTCAAGGTCGCCGGTCTCAAAATGATGCAGCTGACCGACGGGATCCTGAACGAGCACTACGCGCACCTGTCCGACAAGCCCTTCTTCCCCCGAATCAAGTCCTTCATGCGGGAAACGCCGGTCGTGGCGCTGTGCCTGGAAGGCGTCGACGCCGTGGACGTCGTGCGGGGCCTGTGCGGCGTGACGAACGCCAGGCAGGCCGCCCCGGGCACGATACGCGGCGATCTCGGCATGAGCGTGCAGTGCAACCTGGTGCATGCTTCCGACTCCCCGGAAACGGCGAGGGACGAAGTGCCCCGCTTCTTTTCCGGGGATGAACTGTTTACCTACGCCAAGGCGGAAGACGCCGTCGTCTACGCCAGCGACGAACGTTAGGCGCCTTACTCCGGTCAGGCATGGACATACTCACCGGTACCATCGAGCGCATCACCTACCAGAGCGAGGAGACCGGCTACACGGTCGCGCGGCTGCGCGCCGAACCGGACGCCTGCAGGACCACCGAGAACCTGGCGCGCGCGACCACGCGGGACGGCCTGCTGACCGTCACGGGCGAACTGGCGAAGATCGCGCCGGGCGAGCGCGTCGAAGTCTCCGGGTTCTGGGTAACCCACAAGCAGTACGGCAAGCAGTTCAGGATCGTCGAATCGAAGTCGATCCAGCCCACGACTACGGACGGCATGCGGAAGTACCTGGGCTCGGGACTCATCAAGGGACTGGGCCCGGCAAAGGCCGCCATGATCGTCGATCACTTCGGCGAGGACACCCTCGAGGTCATCGAGAATACGCCCGGCCGGCTGTCCGAGGTGAAGGGCATCGCGAAGAAGACCATCGACGTCATCCGGTCCGGCTGGGAGGAACAGAAGCACATCCAGGAGGTCATGCAGTTCCTGCTCGGACACGACGTGAGCATGGCCTACGCGGTGAAGATCTACAAGGCCTACGGCAACGAGGCCATCAGGCAGGTCACGGAGAATCCGTACCGCCTGTCCACGGACATCTGGGGCATCGGTTTCAAGACCGCCGACAAGATCGCCATGAACCTGGGGGTAGATCCGGGAGCATCCGCCCGGGTCGAGGCCGGCATCCGGTACGTCCTCGATGCGCAGGCTGACGACGGACATGTTTTCGTGCCCCTGGAAACCCTCACCGAGGAAAGCGCCGCCGTACTAGAGGTCGACGCCGATACCATTCCCGCCGGCATCGAAGCCCTGGTGCGGGCCGAGGTCGTCCTTCGCGACGAAGACCGGGTCTATCTCCAGCCTCTCTACTACGCCGAGCAGGGCATTGCGAGGCACATCGCACGCCTGGTCGATCATCCCCGCACGCCTCCGCCCCCCGAACGCATCGACGAACACATCCTGCACATCGAAAAGGAACGCAGCGTCGTCTTCAACGCGGAACAGCGCGAGGCGATACACACCTCGGCATCCCGAAGTGTCCTGGCGATCACCGGCGGGCCGGGAACCGGCAAGACCACCTGCGTGCAGGGCATCGTCTACCTTTTCAACCGCGTGGGTGCGAAGGTGCTGCTGGCCGCGCCGACGGGCCGGGCCGCCAAGCGGCTTACCGAGGTGACCGGCGCCGAGGCGAAGACGATTCACCGGCTGCTCGAATTCAACCCGGGGCTCATGGAGTTCGGCCGCGACCAGGACAACCGGCTCGACGCCGACCTGGTCATCCTCGACGAGTCTTCCATGGTGGATACCGTCCTGATGAACGCCGTGCTGCGGGCCGTGAAGACCTCCGCCCGCTTCGTCATGGTGGGCGACGTCGACCAGTTGCCTTCGGTGGGTGCGGGCAACGTCCTCAGGGACATGATCGACGCCGGCCGTCTACCGGTGGTCTGCCTGACCGAGATCTTCCGTCAGGCCCGGGAGAGCAGCATCGTGATGAACGCCCACCGGGTGAACCGTGGCGAAATGCCGGACACGAAGAACAGGAACCAGGGCGATTTCTTCTTTATCCACGAACCCGATCCTTCGGCCGGCGCGGAACAGATCACCGAGCTGTTGACGGACCGCCTGCCGCGCAAGTACGGCCTCGATCCCTTCAACGACATCCAGGTGCTCACCCCCATGTACCGCGGCGATATCGGCGTGGATCAGCTCAACCAGAAGCTCCAGCAGGTGCTGAACCCATCGGGCGCTTCGTTGAAGCGGGGCGACCGGGAACTGCGCGTGGGCGACAAGGTGCTGCAGACGCGGAACAACTACGGGAAAATGACCTTCAACGGCGACATCGGACGCATCACGCACATCGATCCGGACGACCAGGCCGTGGACATCGCCTTTCAGGATTCGATCCGGTACGATTACGGTGAACTGGACGAACTGGTCCTGGCCTACGCCATCAGCGTGCACAAGAGCCAGGGATCCGAGTATCCCGCCATCATCCTGCCGCTCTACAGCACCCACTACATCATGCTGCAGCGGAACCTGCTGTACACCGCGCTGACCCGGGCCCGGGCGCTGGCCGTCCTCATCGGCACGCCCAAGGCCCTCGCCATCGCGGTGAAGAACAACCGGGTCGTCGAACGTTACACGGGGCTGCGGGAAGCGCTGGGCGAACTGATCGGCGACCGGACGGGAAGCCTACCGGGTCTTCAGGGCCTTTCGCCGTGAAGTTCGGGCACGAAATACACCTTGACAGGGGTAAGTGGCGTCCTATCTTGTCAGACTTGTTATCCGAACATGCGGAAACGGGTGAATCCCCCACAAATTTGTGCCAATGTGTATACAATGTATCTACTTGGCGTACAATATGTTGCGTGATTTAACGGCTGTACCGCTTCAGGAGGCCCGCGTTGTCCGTCCGTGAAGAGGAACTGAGGGAAGACAGTCCGGAGCAGTACAAGAATCCGGATACCGCTTTGTTCGGCGAAGCGGACGAACCCTACCTGCCGGGATTCAACCTGAAAACGATCTGGGCCTGCCTGTTCGTCGGGTTCGTCATGCTGCCGGGTTCGATCTATCTCAGCCTGGTAACGGGCGGGCAGACCGGCGCGGCGGACTGGGTCACCGTCATCCTGTTCCTCGAGATCGCCAAGCGGTCCCTCGTCAAGATGACCCGGCAGGAAATCATGATCCTGTACTGGGCCGCGGCCGGGCTGGCCGCCGCGGGGAACGCCATGAACACGGGCATCACCGGCGGCCCCTTCGCCCACCTGATCTGGGAGCAGTACTACAAGCAGTCCCCGGAAGCCACGGGCATCGCCACGCTGATCCCCACCTGGGTCGTTCCGACGCTCGATTCCACCGCGATGGCAAGCCGGACCTTCTTCCACATGGACTGGTTCGTGCCCGTACTCGTCCTCACCGCGGTGACGCTACTCTTTGCCGTCAATTCCTACTCCATGGGGTACATCCTATTCCGGGTCACCAACGACGTGGAGCGGCTGACCTTCCCCCTGGCGCGAGTGCACGCGGGCGGGGCCACGGCGCTGGCCGAAACGTCGCAGAACCGGGAGGGCTGGCGATGGCGGGCCTTCAGCATCGGATCCGTGATCGGCGTATCGTGGGGACTCCTGTACGTGATGATCCCCATCCTGTCCAGCACGTTCCTGGTCACGCCCATCACGATATTGCCCATTCCCTTCATCGATTTCACCACCAGCTTAAGGGAAGTGCTGCCGGCCACCATGGTGGGCATCGGGACTGATCTCGGCACGCTCCTGGCCGGGTTCGTCCTGCCCTACTGGGTCGTGATCGGCACCTTCGTGTCGTCGGCCGTGATCGCGCTCGTCGCCAACCCGCTCCTCTACCACAACGGCATCCTGACCACCTGGGAGCCCGGGATGTCGCTGATTCCGACACAGATTTCCAACAACATCGATTTCTGGCTCAGCTTCACCATTGGCGCTTCCCTCGTCATCGGCATCGTGGGGTTCACCGCGACGATCCGGGCCATACTGAAATCCAACCGTGAGCGGCGGGAAGATCCCGACCGGGAAACGGAAGTGCGACCGACGCCGAAGGGCCGGGGCGACCTGCCGATCTGGCTCGTCTTCATCTTCTGGTTCGTCAGCACGACGGGCTTCGTGGTCATCCTCTACATCCTGATCCCCGATTTTCCCTGGTGGATCAGCGTCATCTTCGGGTTCCTCTGGTCTCCGGTGTTTTCCTACATCGGGGCCCGGATGATCGGCATCACGGGTTCGCCCTACGGCACCTCCTTTCCCTTCGTCAAGGAAGCCTCGTTCCTGCTGTCCGGATACCGGGGCGTCGACGTGTGGTTCGCGCCGATACCAATCTTCGAGCACGGGAAGGTGGCCGAAACCTTCAAGCAGCTCGACCTCACCAAGACGACCTTCGGCAGCGTGGTCAAGCTGACCGCGGTGACCACCATCCTGATGTTCGTCTGCAGCTTCATCTTCTACTCGCTCGTATGGAAGCTCAACCCCATCCCGTCTTCGGCCTATCCCTACGTGCAGAAGATGTGGCCCCTCAACGCGGCCATGCGGACCATCTGGGTGAAGTCCACCCTGCCCGGCGGCATCACGTTCATCTTCGATATCATCAAGATCGAGTACATTATCGCCGGCCTGGGCATCACGGGAGGACTCTTCGGCCTGATTACGCTGGTGGGCGGCTCGCCCCTCTTCTTCTACGGCCTGGTCGGCGGCATGGCCATGCCGCTCTGGCAGACCCTGCCCACCTTCTTCGGCGCGATCCTGGGGCGCTACTACTTCACAAAGCGCTTCGGTGAAGAGAAATGGATGTCGTACGTGCCCATTGTGCTGGCCGGCTACGGGGCCGGCATCGGACTCATAGGCATGATCGCCATCGCCATCGCGCTGATCTCCAAGGCGATTTCGCAGATCGTATATTGAGGGAGTCCGGGCCAGGTCGAGGTAGGTGTCTGCGGAATCCGGGGTTCGAGCCGGCAGTCGCCTGGTGATGTCGTCTGTCAGCGTTGCCTAGTGGTAGGCGAGCAGCGGCTCCACGGCGTCGGCCACTTGGGCGGCGATGTCCCGTGGCACCCGCGGATTGAATGGCCCGCCTTCACCCGCTGCAACGTCCTCCCAGCCCCCGATGATCATCGCTTCCACCACTGCCGAGTAGTTGTACTGCCGTCCGTTCATGAACCGCAGGTGTTCGAGGTCCGCAATGAGCGCTTCCACGCGGGCCGACTCCGCATAGTCGCCCCGGCGCTGGGCGTTGTTGATCTCGTCGGCCGAGCGGGTGGCGACGATGGCCGTGCCCGATGTGTGTCCCCGCGCGCCCAGTTCGGCGGCCCGGGTGCTCCGGTCACCGATCCCCCACATGACGATGCCGTCGTCGCCGATGTCTTCGATGAGCGGGGCGACTTCTTCTTCGCTCGTACCCACCTTCACGCCGACCATGTGCCGGGAGTCCTTGACCAGCCGGATGATCGGGTTCACGTAATCCGCGGACCGCATGTACAGCAGGAAGCGAGCGCCGCAGTCCGTACCGAGCCGCTCGGCGAAGGCCATGTAGTCGTCGTAGGTCGCCTCGTAGTCAGCCACGCCGGTGAGCGGCATGATGAGGTACACGTCCGGCGGGCGGGGAAGGGCCGACTGCCTCCGAACGAGCTCCTCGGCCTGGGAAAGGGGATTCGGCACGATGCCGGACATGAGGAACCCGTCTTCTCCCATCGCTTCCCCGGTGGCCTCGATGACCCGCATCTGGTCCTCGAAGGAGAAGTGGTGGATCAGGCTCGTGCCCGCGATCCCGATCACGCGCTTCCGGTTGCCGTCGAGATGGTTGTTCTCCATCAGGTACCGAATGTTCCTGCGGTGGCCGCATAAGTCGATAACGCCGCCGCGGAAGGGCACGATGGGTATCGCGGTGACGGAGTCGAGCGTGTCGTAAAGTGCTTCGGATTGCATGGATAGGTTTCCTTTCGGATAGTGACTGTGTAACCAGCGGTCGCGGAATCGGCGATTCGTGTAACCAGCGGTGTGGAACCAGTGGCCGCGGAGCCAGCGGCCGTGGAACCGTCGTTCCAGGATCCGGTGGCTGTCCAACGCGTGACCGATAGTTCAGGCCGCCGCCGGATCGACCCGGTTTTCCTCCACGACAGCGGGGTCCAGGCACAGGCCGAGTCCCGCGCGCTCAGGGATCTCGATCCGGCCGTTTAACACCTTTTCCGCGGGAGATACGAGTCCTTCGCGCCAGGGCACCTGGCCCCAGGCATACTCGAGAATGAGAAATCCGGGATGAGAGGCCATGATCTGTACGTGGGCCGCAACCGTAACCGGACCGAAGGGGCCGTGCGGCGCGGTCAACTGGCCCCTGCATTCGGCGATCGAGGCGATCTTCTTGAGTTCGCCGATGCCACCCGCGATCGTGACGTCGGGCATGAGGACATCCATGGCTTCGGCATCGAAGAGAGACCAGAATCCCTCGATGAGCATGGTGCGTTCCCCGCCGGCGATCCGCCACCCGGTTTCCTTTCTGATCTGCCGGTAGCCTTCCAGGTCCCGTTCCACCACTGGCTCCTCAAGCCAGTACAGTTCGATCCCGCGCAGTCCGTCCACGATCCGTCGGGCTTCATCCAGCGAGAAACGGCCGTAGCAGTCGAGGAGCAGGTCGATGTCTGGTCCGATGGCCTCCCGCACGGCGTGCACGCACTGCAGTCCGTGGTCAATCAGCTTGTTGCCGTCGCCGAAGCGGCCGTCGAAAGGCGCGATCTTCACCGCGGTGTGTCCGTCCGCAATGGCACCCGCGGCCTGGCGGACGAATTCGTCGGGCGTGCCCTCCAGTGCGGCCCGCGTGACGTTGGCGTAAACGGGGATGCTGTCGCGGCACCGGCCCCCGAGCAGGGCGTGGACCGGCACGTCCAGTGACTTCCCGAGGATGTCCCACAGGCCCTGTTCGAAGGCGCACAGGGCGTGCACCGCGGGCCGGTCCTCCGGTCGGGGTTTTAACTGCGCGGTCAGTTGTTCGATCCGACGCGGGTCCTTCCCGATGACCTCCCGTTCGATTTTCTGCAGCGCGTCCAGGACCGCTTGCCTCGGCGCCGAGGGATTGAGCTCACCCAGTCCGTCCACGCCATCGTCGGTCCGGACGTGCACGAACACCCAGTGATGCTGTCCGTTCACGTCCACCACGTCGAGATCGATGCCGGTTATGCGCATGGTTCATCCATGGCGTCCCACCGCGGCTCCATGCAGCCCGCCGCGGTCCGATGTGCCACGACCCGTCGCGGTCCACCTTCGGTCCGTCGCGTCCCCATGAGCTTCGGATGTATACCGGGATCAGGGGCTGAGGTGCACCCCGGCCTCAGGGACTGTACACCGTGGACTGGTTGTACGGAATGATGAGGGGTTCCGGCCCGCCGTCCGGCAGATGGGAAGCCCATTCCCTCGGATCGTAGTCCCGCTCCACGAAACAGGCGTAGTGGGCGGGCACGGCGGTCTTCAGTCCGAGGGAAACCGCGATGCGGGCCGATCCGTCGAAGAAAGGGAATTCGCCCTCGTTCGGGTGGTTGGTCAGAAACCCGATCTGCGGCCGCAGGTCCCGTACAGGTGCGAGCAGGGATTCGTGGTCGGCGAAGGTGTTGACCGGGTCGCCCGATATATAGACGCGCACCGGTCCCATTTCGACGACGTAACCCAGGTGCTGCACGTCGGGCGGTGCGATACCGTCCTCGGGCAGGCCCGCCGGGGGCTTGGCCCACACCGTGTGCGCCTTCGAGGACCCCATCTCGGCGGTGTCGCCAGCCGTTACGACCGTCATGTTCCCGGCGTTCAGCCCCGCTTCCTTCAGCGCGTTTATGCTTTCGATGGGGCCCACGTAGCTGACCTGCGGCCAGGCGGCGGAAAGGCGCTCCATGGATTCCAGGCAGGTGTGATCACCGTGGTTGTGGGTCAGCAGCACGAAGTCGGTCTTCAGGGTCCTTTCGTCCAGTGGAGGCCGGGTATGGACGAAGCGGTCCGCAGGCCTTTCACGGGGGTTATAGGGATCGACCTGGATCACCGTGCCGTCCGGATGCTTCAGTCCGAAAGAACTTTGTCCGAACCAGTGGATGCCCACGCTTCCGGCGGGCACTTGCAGGTCTTCAAAGGGATGCATGCGGGAGGTCCTTTCCGAGCACAGCCGCTCAAAATGTCCGTTCTTCATGGGCTAACAGGCACCGAGGAACTTAGTGATTCGGCGTGATCGTGTCAAGCGGGGCACGAGGTTCCTTGCTGTATCGTACGCGTTCCGGGATACGTTACGATTCGTCCGGAATCAGGGTCGCCGGACTACCTTGATTTGCCTTGCTCCAATCGGGTGGCCCCTGTAGACTGAACGGACCATGCTGCTATCCCGTTTTTTCAAGAAAACCGAGTCCGTTGTCGTCCCCTTTTCATCGCAGGAACGGATGATCGAGGAGCAGATCCGTGGACGCGGTCTCGATGAACCCCAGGTGATCGAGGCCATGCGTGCTGTGCCGAGACACCGGTTCATTCCCGAAGCGTACCGGTCGCAGGCCTACGAAGACTGCGCCGTGTCCCTCGACCTTGGACAGACCGTGTCCCAGCCCTACATCGTGGGGCTCATGACCCGCCTGCTCGATGTGAGCGAAACGGACCGGATCCTCGAAATCGGCACGGGATCGGGCTACCAGACGGCGATCCTGGCTCGGCTCGCACAGTCCGTTTACACGGTTGAACGGTTGTCCGTCCTCGGCGCGCGGGCCCGGGAGACCCTGGAATCCCTGGGTTACGATAATATCCAATACCGGATCGGCGACGGTTACGAAGGGTGGACCGAGCATGCACCCTTCGACAAGATCATGGTGACGGCGGCGCCCGGTGAGCTTCCCGACACGCTGTTTCGCCAGTTGAAGGACAGGGGCAAAATGGTCATACCCATCGGCGAAGAGCTTTATTCCGTGACGCGGTCGGGAGATGAGGCGATGAAGGTACACCACGGCGGCGTGCGGTTCGTGCCCATGGTGGAGGATGGGGAGTAGGGGAAGAACGGCTGTAACAGTCTTTCAAAGGCAACTCAGGCGGCGCCCAGCACCTCGCGGGCGGCCTGCGTGGTCTCGCGGACCTGGTCCATTGTCCCCATCCCGAACATCGAGGCCGATACGCCGATCTCGTTGAAGACATATTCGAATGCCTTGTGTCCGAGGTAACGGCCGCCGGCCATCGGCTTGATGGCGATGACGGGCTTAGTAGCCTGCCTAATGGCGTCTATGGCCACGTCGCGCGTGGGGAACATGAAGGTACCCGGGGCGTTGACAGTGGTCAGGTAGCCGTCGACAGGGATGTTCTCGGCCTCGAGCAGCGGCAGCGTGACCCCGGCGTGGTGGACGCTGGTGATCACGGTGTCGAAGCGTTCTCGCAGGAATCCCAGGTACTCTCGGATCAGGTCGAAGCGCCCGGTCATGGCGAGCAGATCTATTTCGGCGCCCGGATCGGCGACGAGTATATCGCACCCGGCGAAGAAACCCAGGTACTGTTCAAGGACGCCGTAGTCGATTTCGAATCGTGCGGCGTCTTCTTCGGTGTACGGCGGTACGGTTTCCGGGGTGACGATGCCGTCGAAGGTGTCGCCCAGGTTGTAACGGATGATGTCGTCGCGGTGGAAGTGATCGCGGAAGGCCTGACCGGCAAGGGCTTCGTTTCGACCGTAGAAGGTCGAATGGGCGCGGTCGGAGTAGGAGACGATCTCGCCGTCGAGCGTCACCGGAATCAGGATGTAGGCCACGATGCCCAGCTGTGTGGCGGTCTGTTGCTCGGTCTCCCAGATGGCCTGCAGATGCAGCCGGTCGAGCCTGGGCAGCATGTGATCCACCTGGACGGCCGTGATGCCGCCTTCCTCAACGGCATATCGAAGCACGTCGGCTACCGACTGGACCCGGCTGAAGGTGCGGTAATTCTCCGCGTCCCGCGCCTTGTTCTGGTAGGAACAGCCGTCGTAGGGGTGGATCCCCATGATCAGGCGGGGTACCTCGGCCTGGCCGATCCTGGCCGTGGGTACGCCGCAGCCTTCCAGGTAGGTTTTCATCGTTACAGGATCCCGGACTTCGGGTTTGATCCCACAAACATCGGTTGATGGTTTATCAGAAAAACATTTCAGGATCAGCCCAATATACACCTTCATTTACCGGGAATGCAAGGCCTGGCCGCCACACCGCACACGTTACCGGAATCCCACTGCAACCGCCCGGTTTTTAAAACCATGTCCCGCCTTGACCCTTGCCGTCTTTTGATATATATACTTGCAATCCCGCCGATACGACCTTCCTCGGCGGTACCGCACGCGTACATTTGAATAAAGCAGCACAACGCAGTGAAACGGCACGATACAGTGAAGCAGCACGATTTCTGCTGCCTTCGATTTCGTACAACCGGAGCAATGCCATGATGGCGACCATTGAGAAGATCGCGGAAGTCGATGCGATGGTGGGCGAGGGACCGGTCTGGGATCCGGACAGCAGCACGCTGATCTGGACCGATATCCGGACCGGCCGGTTCTTCACCTATGACCCGGCCACGAACCAGAACCGCCAGGTGCACGACGGATTCAACGTTGGCGGATTCGCCTTCAATGAATTCGGGGGCCTTGTCGCCTGCATCTGGGACGGGATCGTGCTTTGGAAGTCGGACGACGAGTGGGTGCGCGTTTTCGACGAGACCCTTGACGGAGAACCACTGCGCTTTAATGACGTTACGGCCGACCCCGGCGGACGGATGTTCGCCGGCTCCCTGATCGACGACGGACTGGGAAAACTGTACCGCTTCGATCCCGATGGCAGCGTGGAAGTCATCGAAGAGGGGATCGGATGCAGCAACGGCATGGGGTACTCGCCGGACGAATCCACTATGTACTACACTGATTCCGCCGTGCGGACGATCTACGCCTACGATTACGACAGGGCGACCGGTTCCGTTTCCAACCGGCGAGATTTCGTCAGGCTGCCCGATACCGCGGGCGTACCGGACGGGATGACCGTCGATTCCGAAGGATTCGTCTGGACGGCCGTCTGGTTCGACGGATGCATCATCCGGTTCGACCCCGACGGCGTGGAGGAGCGCCGCATCGCGCTGCCGGCGATACAGACTTCGAGCGTCATGTTCGGCGGCACGGACCTGACGGACATCTACGTAACGACCGCCGGGACCTCGCTGGAACCCGGCTCACCCCTCGATCCGAAGGACTACGACTGGCAGGCATATGGTGAGCATTACCGCGGCGGCGGCCTGTTCCGCGTGCGCCAGGACATCCAGGGAAAACCCGAATACAAGGCCCGTTTCCCGTGGCCGGACAAGACCTGACAGACAGAACCTGACAAACAGAACCTGACTAACGAACCTGACAGCCAACCCTGACTGGAGGAATGCGTGGCCTTCGATGTCGTCATTCACGGTGGTGAGGTAATCGATGGTACAGGCAGGACCGACCGGTACCGTGCGGACGTGGGGATACAGGATGGACGCGTGGCGGGGATCGGCGACCTGTCGGAAGCCGAGGCCGCCCGGACGATCGACGCCGGCGGCCACATCGTCTGTCCAGGCTTCATCGACGTCCACGTTCACTCCGAGAATTCCCTGCTGGGTGGCCGGGACCAGATGGGCGGCCTCCGGCAGGGCGTGACGACTCATCTGCTGGCACCGGATGGCTTCGGCTGGGCCGGCCTGTCGCGCGAAGAGGCCCTGCCGCTCTGGCATTACACGCAGTTCGCCTACGGCGAGCCCCTGGAGCCGGTCAATTGGCCCACCATCGAGTCCTACCTGGACCTCTTTCCGGGCCGCTCACCTGCTAACGTGTATCCCCAGGTGCCGCACTGCGCCGTGCGCGTCAAGGCCATGGGCTGGGACCCGTCACCACCCACGCCAGACCAGATGAAGGTCATGGAAGCGGAGACCCGCGCCTGGATGGAAGCCGGCGCCGGCTGCCTCTGCCTGGGACTGGACTACCAGCCCAGCGCCAACGCGCCCTTCGAGGAACTGGTAGCGCTTTGCAAGGTGGCGCTGGAATACGACGGGATCTACGCCGCCCACCTGAGATACCAGATCCTGGGACGGGACCGGGCCTGGCAGGAACTCATCGACCTGCACCGGGCCAGCGGCATTCCCGTGCACGCATCCCACGAACGCGTCGACGACATGACGGGTCCGTTCCTGGACCAGGCCATGAAAGACGGGGTGGATGTCTCCTTCGAATCCTATCTCTATCCGGCGGGCATGACCCATATCACCATGCAACTGCCCATGTGGGTCCAGACGGGCAGTCCGGTAGAAGTCCTCGAGCGGATGCGCCAGCCGGATACCCGTCGCAAGGCCCTCGAGTATCTGAAGTCGACGAACCTGGCCGACCGTCAGTACATCGGTTATACGCGTTCCGGCCGTTTCGCGGGGATGACCCTGGGGGAGGCCGCGCGGAGCGTGAACAAGACGAACGAAGAATTCGCCTACGACCTCGTGCTCGATGAAGACGGCATCCAGGCCTTCGTCATGTTCTGGCCGGCGCCGGAAGCGGAAGTCGACGCCGTGCTGAACCGGACGGCGCCCCATCCCCTCATGATGGTCGCCAGCGACGGCGTTTATGACTGCACCCATCCCCATCCCCGGGGACAGGGGTGTTTCGCGCAGATGCTCCGGAAATTCGTTCGGGAGCGCGAGCTGCTGTCCCTGGAAGAGGCCGTCTACAAGATGAGCGGCTTTCCGGCGGAACGTTACCGGCTGAAAGACCGGGGCGTGCTGCGCGAAGGCGCGCCCGCGGACGTGGTCGTATTCGATCCGCAGACCGTGGCCGACCGGGCTACCTTCGAAGCGCCGATTCAGCCTCCTGACGGCATTCCCCACGTCTTCGTCAACGGCCTTCCGGTCATCGAAAACCACGAGCCCACGGCGCACCGACCGGGCCAGGTCCTGAGCAGAGGATAGGAAGGACGTGTTGTAGATACATGGACTGGGATCTGGCTGCTTACTTTCCCGCATTCGACGGACCGGAGATGCGCCGTTTCAAGGCCGATCTCCGGGACGATCTGGACGCTTTGCTGACCGATGCCTCGGGCACGGTCGACCTGAACCCCGGCAACCTGGAAGTATGGGAGCGCATCGTCCTCTCCTTCGAAGACGTCGTCACCCGGTTGCGGCACCTGGGCTCCTACGTTTCCTGCATAACCTCCGCGGACGCGAACAATGAAGATTTCGCCGCGGAGGAAGGGGCGTTGAGCCTGCTGGACGCCCGGATGTCCAAGATCCTCGTGGAACTTCAGCGGGGGTTCAAGTCCCCTGCCGGCGAGGTTTTCGAAACTTTCACTTCCCGCCCCGCACTCCGGGACGCCCGGTACCGCATTACCCGGATCAGGGAACAGTCCCGGCATACCATGTCTACGGAGGAGGAACACCTGGCGTCGGATCTGGGCGTGGACGGGATCGAGGCCTGGGGACGGCTATACGACAGGATTTCGGGCAAGCTGACTTTCGAGATGGCCTATCCCGACGGTCGTCGGGAGCAGGTGCCCATGTCGCAGCGCCGCGCCCTGATGGAACACCCGGACCGCCGCGTGCGCCGCGACGCCTTCGAGGGGGGCAACGAGGCCTGGGCGTCGATCGATACCATGCCGGCTGCCGCATTGAACGCCATCGGTGGCACGCGGTTGACCCTGTACCGTCATCGCGGCATGGACCATTACCTGGATAAGGCCCTCTTCCAGGCGGCCATTTCGCGCGAGACGCTGGACGCCATGTTCGAAGCGGTGTTCGCGGAAATCGAAGTAGCCCGCGGCATCCTGGCGTACAAGGCGCACCTCATGGGCGGCGATACCCTGGGATGGTACGACCTCTCGGCGCCCCTGACCGTTGAGGATCAGGACGAACCTTCCTGGGAAGAGGCCAGGACACTGGTGCATCGGGCTTTCGCATCCGGATATCCCGCCCTGGCGGACTACACGAACGAGGCCTACGCACAGAAGTGGATCGACTGGTCGCCCCGGCCGGGCAAGCGTCCCGGCGCCTTCTGCACGGGTTCCCCACTGACGAAAGAGTCGCGGGTCTACATGACCTACAATGACAGTATGGGCGACGTGTTGACCCTGGCTCACGAGCTGGGACACGCCTTTCACGGCCACTTGATGCGGGGAGAACGCACGCTGAACCGCGCCTACCCCATGACCCTGGCCGAATCCGCTTCCACCTTCGGCGAGATGCTGCTCATGCGGGGCCTGCTGGAGGAACCGGGCGTAAGCGCCGAAACCAGGGCCTTCCTGCTGAACCTGGAAGTCAGCGACGGCGCGACCTACCTGATGGACATCCCGGTGCGCTTCGAATTCGAAAAGGCCTTTCATGAAGAACGGGCGGCCGGCGAAGTCGGCGTGAGCAGGCTTAAAGAGATGATGGTCGATACCCAGCGCCGCGTGCTCGGCGACGTGCTGGATCCCGAGGGCGGCGATCCCTATTTCTGGGCGTCCAAGCTCCATTTCTACATCACGGACACCACGTTCTACAATTTCCCCTATACCTTCGGCTACCTGCTCAGCCGGGGACTGTTCGCGCAGTACGAGAAGGAAGGTCCGGATTTCCTCCCGAGATACGAGCAGTATCTTAGAATGACCGGCAGCGATACGGCGGAAAACGTGGTACGGCAGACTATCGGTCTGGAGCTTACCGAGCCCGGGTTCTGGTCTGATGCCATACGCGGGTTGGAGGGCGTTCTGGATCAGTTGAAGGTCAGCGTGGCCGAGAGCCGGGCCGTGTTGAACTAGCCGGCGTCGAGTGGACCAGGCCCGGTCCGCCAGGGAGAGCTTCATGACCGTCATCGAGGGGGAGCGCAACCGGTTCCACGGCGTGGAAGTCGACGCAGGCGCCCTGCCGGACAACCCGGACGGATTCAGGGAGCGCCTGGACCTTTCGATCCGGGAGTGGAAGGCAGAAGACCTCCAGGTCGCCTGGTTCAAGGTCCCCTTGGACCGCGCCTTTCTCATTCCCGCGCTGGTGGACGCGGGCAGCGTGTTCCATCACAGTACTACCGATTACCTGATGCTGACACTCCGGCTGGTGCAGGACGCCTTCGTGCCGTTGTACGCGACCCATTACATCGGTGCCGGCGGCGTGGTGATCAATGAGAAGGACGAACTGCTCGTGGTCTGCGAGCGATTTCGCGGAGGACGCGCACCCTACTACAAGCTGCCCGGCGGCGCACTGCAGCCGGAGGAGCATCTGGCGGAGGGTGTTGTCCGTGAGGTTTTCGAAGAAACGGGCGTGCCGACCCGCTTCGACGGCCTGGTCTGTTTCAGGCACTGGCACGGTTACCGCTACGACAAGTCCGATATCTACTTCGTCTGCCGGTTGAAGCCGCTGCACCAGATCATCGAGATGCAGGCCACGGAGATCGAAGAGTGTTTCTGGATGCCCGTGGAGACTTACATGGGTTCGGAGAACGTGAGCCAGTTCAACAAGCTCATCGTCAAGGCCGCCGTGGAGAACCAGGGCCTGAAGGAAACGTGGGTCGACGGCTACGGCGATCCTGAGCGGTACGAGTTCTTCATGCCGGAGTAGGTGGCGTTTTAAATTGTAAATACCCATAACTTAACACACATCATCGAGGACTGACCCATGGCCAAGACCCGCCGGCGCAGGAGGAAACTACCCAATATCGTACTGTTGGGCGTGGATTCCCTTCTGGCCGATCACATGAGCTGTTACGGCTACCACCGGCAGACCACGCCCCATATCGACCGGTTCGCCGAGGGCGGCGCGTTGTTCGAGAAGACCTACAGCGCTCATATCCCCACGACCAGCGCCTACGCGTCCATGCTCACCGGCCTGGACGCCTTCGGCACCCAGGTGGTGGCCCTGCGGCACAAGGGCGGCCTGCGGGAGGACGTGCAGACGCTGCCCGAGATCCTGCGGGAGCATGGATACGCGACCACCAGCGTGGGTTTTGCCGGGAACCCGTCGTCCCGAGGGTTCGACAAGTACCTCGAGTATCCGAGCTGGGGAAGTTGGAACGAGGGGCGCAGCCCCAAGGCGCAGGAGTTGAACAACGTGGCCATCCCAGAACTGGACCGGCTCGCAAGGCGGCGCGGCCCCTTCTTCCTGTTCCTTCGGCACATGGATCCGCACGCGCCGTACCTGCCGCCGGAACCCTACGAGCGCATGTTCTACCACGGCGACGAGTGCGACCCGAGGAACCGGTCCATGGATCCGGTCAAGGCGTTCAAGCCGTTCTGTGATTTCTTTGCCCAGTGGATGCCACCCGGCATCACCGACAAGGACTACGTCATCGCCCAGTACGACGGCGCCGTGGCGTACATGGACGCCTGCATCCAGACGATCTTCAACGCCCTCGAGGCGCACGGCATACTTGACGAGACGATCGTGATCCTCAACGGCGACCACGGCGAGACGCTCTACGACCACGAATGCTGGTTCGACCACCACGGCCTCTACGACGTGACGCTCCACGTCCCGCTCATCATCCGGTATCCGGGCAGGATCCCCGCGGGCGGCCGCATAAGCGGGTACAACCAGCACAAGGATCTCGTGCCCACCATCATGGATCTGGCCGGGATCGACTGCGGCATCGACTTCGACGGTGACAGCCTGATGTCCCTTGTCGACGGCACGGTGTCGTCCTTCGACAGCGAGTTCTACATCACCGAGTGCACCTGGATGCGCAAGCACGGCTGGCGCACGCCGCAGTGGAAGCTGATGGTCGCCCTGGAGCCGGATTTCCACTTCAAGCCCCCGGTCGAGCTGTACAACCTCGTGGAGGACCCGGATGAGAACAACAACCTGGCCGATGAGCTGCCGGAGGTGGTCGGCCTGCTCAAGCGACGCATGAACAGTTGGATCCGGAAGCGGGTTCGGGAGACCGGCAAGCGCAATCCCATGCTGACCCAGGGGGACTGGCACGGGCACGAGGGAGTGGGCGCTTTCAAGACGTCACAGCAAGCCTACGACACGATGCACATCGGTGACCCCGACCAGGCGGCCAGTCTGCAGGCGCGCAGCCGGTGATTGCATCGATCCGACAGGGTCGCCAGGCTTTTCCTGCAGTGGAAGCGCCTGATCGCGTGTGCGGCGTAAGTGACGAATAGTGCGTAAGTTAACGAACGTAATATCTGCATGATATTCCGCAAAGGAGCGTTTGAAGATGGGGCTGAATATCGCGGTGGTGGGCATGGGCGGCATTGGAAACAACCATGCGAGGAACTACCAGGAACATGAAGCGTGCACGATCGTGGCCGTTTGCGACGCCATCAAGGACAAGGCCGACGAGGCGGCGCAGACTTACGACTGCCGGGCATTCTACAGCGTCGGAGACCTGCTGAACAGCGGGTTGAAGGTCGATGCGGCCAGCGTATGTACGGCCGGCGTGGAAAACGGCGGGGATCACTACGCCCCGACCATGGAATTGCTGGGCGGCGGCATCCCCGTACTGGGCGAGAAGCCCATATCCAACGAGATCCCGAAGGCCCGGGAGATGGTCGCGCTGGCGCGGGAACGGAGTCTTCGCTACGGGATCAACCTCAACCACCGCTTCACGCCCGCCGCGCTGCGGGCGAAGGAATGGGTCGAGGCCGGCCGGCTGGGCGAACTGAACATCATCAACATGACGATGTGGATCAACAACCCCAACGAAAGCTCGCCCCATTTCCACATGCGGGCGCTTCATCCCCACTCCATCGACGTGATGCGGTATTTCTGCGGCGATGTGGAGAAGGTGCAGGCCTTCTTCAAGAAGGGCCGGGGACGGAAGATCTGGTCCAACGTCCAGGTCAACATGCTGTTCGAGAACGGCGTCGTGGGCCATCTCACCGGGAGCTACGACGCCGGGGGAAGTTACGGACTGGAGACCTGCGAGGTCGTGGGGTCGGACGCCCGGTTCGTCATACGCGAAGCCTGCGAGGGACTGGAATTCTATCCCCGGGATTCCAGGGAGGTGGAATCCTACCAGTACCTCGGCGGTATGATGGGGTTTCCGGAGACCTTCGGCACGCGGATCAATCGCTGGATCGAACAGAACCTGGAAGGCGCGGCGCCGGAGGACATCGACGCGAAAGCCGAGGACGCCCTGCGTGCCCAGTTGATCATCGAGGCGGCCATCGAATCCTGGGACACCGATTCCGTCGTGACGGTACAGTACTAAAGGTACGATACTGACAAGGAGAGAATATGAAACTTGGCGCCAACTCGGTACTGTTCGGCGGCTACGACATGGAGACAGCCTTCAAGTACCTGGCCATGTCCGGATACGACGGCATAGAAGTATCGGCCATCAGCGGCATGAGCGAGCATCTCGTCCTGTCGGACTGGCGGATCATCGCGCCGCAAATTCGGCGCCTGTCCGACGAATACGGCCTGGAACTGCTCGCCATGGAGCAGCCGTCTCAGGACGAGGAAGTCATGGAGTCCGCGTTTCAGGCCGCGGCCGAGACTGGGATTCCCATCATCAATTGCGGACCCGGCGGCACCTCCGGCGACGAAGAGAGTCTTCAGGCGACCATCGATTCCCTGGGGAGGCTGGCGGACCGGGCGGAGACCTACGGGGTTACGCTCTGCGTCAAGGCCCACGTGGGCGCGAGTATCTACGACACGCCGACGACGTTGCGGGCCATGGAAGCCATCTCCTCACCCGCCTTCGGGATCGACATGGATCCTTCTCACATTCACCGCGCCGATGAAAACCCGGTCGATGCCATCAAGGCCGTTCTGCCTCGCGTTCGGCACGTCCACATACGCGACTGCAAGGGCCGCCAGGCCGGTCCCGGGGCGCCGGAGGACCAGGCCAACGGGCGTGGGGACATCGATCTGGTCGGATACATCCGCGTGCTGCACGAGGGTGGCTACGAAGGTCCCGTCAACCTCGAGGTCATCGGTGCAAAAGAGTATTCGGTGGAACAGTGCTGCGTAATCGCGGCGGAGACACGGGGCCACATGCAGGCGTGCCTGCAGGCGTGCGGGGCGCGGTAGGGCAGTGGGACGATCGGGCCGAAAAACGGGTCAAAAACGGAGAGGCACACCATGAAAATCACCAAGCTGGAGACCTTCCTGGTCAAGCCCCGCTGGCTCTTTCTCAAGATGCATACCGACGAGGGCCTGGTGGGACTCGGCGAGCCCATCCTGGAGGGCCGGGCGAAGACCTGCGCCCAGGCCGTGGCCGAGCTGGAACCGTACCTGGTCGGCAAGGACCCGACCCGGGTGGTCCACCACTGGCAGGCCATGTACCGCCACGCCTTCTACCGGGGCGGCCCGATCCTGACCAGCGCGCTCAGCGGGGTGGAACAGGCATTGTGGGACCTGTCGGGCAAGGCCCTCGGCGTGCCGGTGTACAAGCTGCTGGGCGGTCCCACGCGGGACCGGATTCGGCTGTACAAGGGCGGCGGCGACCCGGACACCATCAAGGACTGGATCGCGAAGGGTTTCACCTGCTTCAAAACCGGACCCTACTCCGAGCGACCGGCCCGGATCATCGAGAACAAGACCTTTATCGACACGGCCGCCAACCGTTTTGCCCGGCTCCGCGAAGTCGCCGGTCCGGACATCGACCTGGCCATCGACTTCCACGGGGCGATCAGTCCCCAGACCGCCAAGGTGCTTATCAAGGAACTCGAGCCCTACCAGCCCTTCTTCGTGGAGGAGCCCGTTCAGTGCCAAAACGTCGACGTGCTCGCCGAGATAGCCCGCGGCACCCACCTGCCCATCGCCACGGGAGAGCGCGTCTTTACCAAGTGGGGGTTCCGCGAGATCCTGGAGAAGCAGGCCGCGGCCATCCTGCAGCCGGACCTGTGTCACGCCGGAGGTATCTTCGAGGTACGGCTCATCGCGGGCATGGCCGAAGCCTACTACGGCGGGATCGCGCCCCACAATCCTCTTGGACCCATCTCCCTGGCCGCCTGCCTGCAGCTGGACGCCTCCATCCCCAATTTCGTCGCCCAGGAGCACACCACACTGGGCGAGGGATACCTCAAAAAGCCCTTTGTCTTCAAGGATGGGTTCGTGGAACTGCCCACGGCGCCGGGACTTGGGATCGAGCTGGACGACGACGCCATGGAGGACCAGATCGACCACGACTGGCGGAACGGCGAGAGCTACCTGGCCGACGACGGATCCGTGGTGGACTGGTAGGCCGTGGTGGACTGGTAGGGCCGGGCCGACCAGCGGGTGCGCACCGGCCAGAAACCGTGCTAGAGGGCGCGCACCAGCCTGAAGCCGTGCTAAAGGGCGCGCACCAGCCTGAAACCGCTTTCTATGGCAGCCAGTGGGTCGGGGAGTCCGGGGTTCATTTCCAGGCTGACCGGGCCGTCGTATCCGATGTGGTCGAGGGCGGCCAGCGTACGCTTCAGTACGTCCCGGGTGAGTACCCCGTCACACAGGGCCCAGTGGAGATCGGACTCGCCGTCGTTGTCGTCGAGGTGGAAGTAGCCGAGACGGCCGCCCGCCTGCGTAACGGCTTCGGCCGGATCTTCCTTCGATATCTGCGCGTGACCAATGTCGAACAGCAGGTACAGGTTGTCATGACCCAGCCTCTCGATGTAGTCCAGGGTGTCTCGCACCGTCGCCAGGGCCTTACCCGGAAAATGTTCGATGCACAGCTTTATGCCGTACCCGGCCGCGACGCCGGCGAGGTCGGTCACGGACTCTCCGTATCGGCTCAGCGCTTCCGTGTCCCCTTCTTCCTCCCCGGGCAGCAGGTAGGCTCTTTTGATGCCGGTCTCGTGGGCGTATTCGAGGGCGCGCCGGGTATGTTCGATCGCCGCGTCGCGGGCGCCGGCATCGGCCGCATCGAGCGCCGCGCCCTCGGGCATGCCGAAACCCGTCGCCATGCACGCGGGCGTGAGTTCGAGATCCGATATCAGGCGACGGGATTCGGCGGACCTGAAATCAAAGGGACGGTGGTCGATGTGGCGCAATCCCACCTGTGCGATCGCGGTCAAGGCGTCCGCTTCCGTCCCCGCCAGGGCCCAGGTGCAGCAGGAAATCGTCATCTTGCCAGCCCCCCATGCGCATACTTATCGTGATTGAACCGCTGCCCAAGCCGCAGCATGCCCGTCTCCGGGTCGCGGGGCCCGGTATCGAAGGGATCGCCGGTTTCCGCCATCCATCGCTGTAGCCGCGCTTCACATTCGTCCTGAATCTCCCGAAAATCCGGATCGCCGGCCAGATTATTCATCTCGAATGGATCGTCCTGCCGGTCGAAGAGCAGCGTGTCCCGTTGATTGTTGTGCCAGCGCGCGTAGACCCATCGGTCCGTCCGGATCCCACGCCAGTAACCGACCCACTCGCCCCGGTGCGGCCAGCCGGGTCCGAGGATCTGCAGATAGACCGAATCGTTGCATGGTCCCGGAGTTCCCATCAACACGTGCGACTGATCCGTGCCCTGCACACCTGCGGGCACCGGCACGCCGGCCATGCCCAGCAGCGTAGGCATCATGTCCACGCTGCTTACCAGGGCGTCGCTCCTCGTCCCGGGCGCGATCCGGCCCGGCTGCCGGGCGATAAAGGGAACATGAATCGATTCCTCGTACGGCGTCGCCTTCGAGGCGCGGAAGGAAGGGTGCATCCACCGGTCCATGGGTTTCCCGTAGCCGTGACTGCTGAGGTGGTCACCGTGGTCCGAGGTGAAAACCACCAGGGTGTCGTCCCGGATACCCAGGCGTTCCAGCGCGTCGTCCAACCGGCCGAACTGGTGGTCCAAAGCGGTCACGTTGCCGTAATAGTGGGCGATCTCCCGCCGGGCGAAGACGGCGAACTGCTCGGGGACGTTGGGCGGCAGATCCACCTTCTCCGGGTCGTACAGGTCGTACTCGGCCGGATAAGCATCGTAGGGCCAGTGGGGCGGTCCCCAGCTCAGTACGAGGGCGAAGGGCCGGTCGGCGTGATCCCGGACGTGATCCTCCATGAACTCGATCGCCAGCGAGGTTTCCGTTTCCGGCGCCCACCCCGCCATGTCGATGGGACCCTGTTCGTTCTCATAGTAGGATACGTCGTAATAGTCGTGATTGCAGTCGTAGGCGGCCATGTAATCGAAGCCGTAGCGACCGTCCTCGCCATAGGGGCCGTAGCCCAGGTGCCACTTGCCGATATAGGCCGTGCGGTAGTCATGATCTCCGAGTACGGTCGGCAGGAAGTCCTGGTCACGGCGAAGGAGGTACTCGTTGTCCATGACACCGTTGACGTGCGAGTACCGACCAGTCATGAGCTGGCCGCGGTAGGGCGAGCAGATAGGGCAACTGGAGAACACCTGGTCCAGCACCACGCCTTCGGACGCGAACCGGTCCAGGTTCGGCGTTTGCACGACGGGGTTGCCGCTGGTACCCATGGCGGAGTACCGGTGCTGATCGTCGAATACGAAGAGGATGTTGGGGCGGGACATCATGGTCTCGGCCGGTGCTACGTGGTCATGGTCGCCCGTCACGACCCGTCCAGCGCTTTGCGCATATCGTCGCCTTCACGCCGCCAGTAGCCGTGCAGCACGTGCACGTCCGTGCCGATGCAGAAGTGGCGCACGCCGAGATCGAGGTAGTACCGGGCTTCGTCCGCGGTATTGATTTCGGCGCGGGGGTTCCTGCCCGCGGCCAGGGACTTGTCGATGACCACGCGTTCGACGGATTTTACCGCTTCGCGCTGGCCGATCTTGCCTACGTTCACGGAATAGTCGGCCGGTCCCCACTGAATCATGTCGATCCCGTTGATTTCCAGGATCTCGTCCAGGTGGTCCACCGCGGGTCCCTTTTCGATCATGACCGCCACGACGATCTCGTCCAGGGCGTCCACGTATTCCCGGCCGCCGCCGTATCCCATGTATGAGAACCTTCGTGTCGCAACGCCGTAGGTACCCCGGGATTCGGGCGTATCCGGGCGCACGATGTCCACGCAGGCGCGGAATTCGTCCGGGGTCCGGCAGTCGGCAAAGAGCACGCTCTGGAACCCGGAACCGATGGCCCGCTGCGCGAGGAACCCCCTCGGCTCCTGGTCGACCTTGATCATCAGGCCGAGGTCGTGCAGTTCGGCGGCGCGGCCCAGGTTATCCAGGTCATGGAGGTCGTAGGGGCCGTATTCTCCCACGAATTCGACGTAGTCGTACCGGTCGGTGTGCCCCACGAGTTCCACCACGGAGGGCCAGACCGTGTGTATGTGGGTGGCCAGGGAGGGCCGGCCTTCATTCAGGATGTTCCTGAGCTTGTTCGGTCGCATTTGTGTCACTTGCCTTTCCGGGTTCCAAGACGCCCGCCGCGGCGTATGAATGAAACCTCTTGAACGGAAACCACTTTCTTGGGAACCACCTGGTTATGAATTGTCCGGCTCCGAAGCTTCGAAAGCCGTCATGGCCTGGTCCGCCCATTCGATATGCATCTGGATCATGGAGATCTCCCGTTGCAGTGAGAAGGCGAAATGAAGCGAACTTTCGGCCTGCGTCCTGGTCTGTGACTTTAGAATGCTGGCGTAGGTCTTGGCCTTGCGCCTGAAATCCTTTAGGAACCGAAGCGATTCCTGATCACTTGAGATGCCTTCCATGAACCGGAACCTGAGCATCAACTCCGAGAGATTGTCCCTTAGATCGGATACTGCGAGCCGCTTGTGCAGCCACGCGTTCAAGGCCTTTTTGCCTTTCTCTGTCAGGTGAAACACTTCCCTCGGCTTCAACCGGGAGCGATGGAAGACCTCGCTGTCGATAAAACCGTTTTTCTTCAGCAGCTGGAGCGCCGGGTAGATCGATCCGGGACTGCTGCTGAAATGAGCCATGGGCGTCGACTCCATCTCCAGGCGGACGTCGTAGCCCGACCGGGGAAGCTGGTTCAGCAGTCCCAGCAGTACGTATCCGAGCAGGGTGGGTGAATAGGGTCTGGCCATTGGGCAGTTTGCTTAATATGGAAAGAAATAATACGAACCGTTCTAAACGAATATAAAAACGCCACCCATCGTTGCCAAACACAAAATACCCGGCCGGTGTACACACAGATATGAATGCTGACCGACCGGGATTCGATGTCCGTGATTCCAGCTTTCCTGTGCGACGTTGCAGGCGTAACGATAGCGCTTCGCTACGAGTCGTCCTCGGTCTGCTGCTGCCGCCAGACCTCGAACTCGGCCGTCATTTCGGCGGTCCATTCGCGGTCGATCTCGCCGGGCGTGTAGGTGCCCTCGCGCAGCTGCTGGTGGCCCCAGGCGTCCCGCATCCTGGTTTCTTCCGATTCGATGACGACCTGTTCCGCCAGGTGCGGCGGAATGAAGATGACGCCTTCCCGCGTACCGAGGACGACGTCTCCGGGTACGCAGGTGGCTTCGAGGCCGATACGTACCGGAACGTTGATGCCGAGGAGAGTTACGTCCGCTATGGCCGTGGGATCGACCCCGCGGATGTACGAGACCATGGGGATTTCGTAGAGCCGCTGCAGGTCCCGGATGCCTCCGTCGATGACCATGCCCGTTCCGGTCTTGGCATAGATGGAATTGCCGAGATTATCGCCGGCGAAGGTGCCGAACTTGACCTTTCCGAAAAGGTCGATGACGATCACGTCGTTGGGTTCGAGCGTATCGATCACCCAGGAGTTCTGGCCGCCTATGCAGCCATGTTCAGCGCCGTCGGCCTGGATGGCCGTTTCCAGGTCGGGGCGGGTGGGCACGTAGACGCCGGTCACCGCGCGGCCGACCAGGGTGCGATCGGGATGGAGGATCTGCCAGTCCCCCGCGAACTGGTAGTTGTATCCCTTTCCTCCAATGACGCCCCACGCTTCCTCAATAGTTACTTTCTCCATCCGTTTCAGGATGCTGTCAGGCACGACGGGGCGCCCGTCCGGACCCCGTTCGCCGTCCCACTGCGAGGTGACGGCTCGCGTGAACTCCGGACTGTTCAAACCGATCATGTAGAACTCCTGTCTCCTTTACGCCTGCGGGAGTCGTTGATGTAGCGGTATTCAAAGGTCGCACGCCTGCGCGGCCAGTCGCTAGTCTGCGTCGACGCGTCCCTGCCAACCTACCTGGTCTGGGGTCCCAGCGTCTTCAGATCGATGAAGGGCATGGCCTGGCCGATGACCTGGGGGAAGTGGCCGTCCCACTTCTCGATCGCACGCAACTGCAGCAGGGTCGGCGTAATCGTGGCGCGCTGCAGGCGTTGCGCCTCGGCTTCCGCCTCGGCCTGGGCGATCTTCTGTTCGGCCTCGATTCGAATGCGCTCCAGGTCGCGCTGAGCCTTCAGGGCCTGCTGCTCGGCCGTCTGCTTGGCCTCGATCGCCAGGTTGAAAGTCTGCGAAAAGGAGAAGTCGACGATATTGAACTCGTCTACGATCATGTTGAAGGTAATCAGACGTTCCGTGAGGGACTCCTTGATCTCATCCTTGACGTCGGCGCGCCGCGTAATCAGTTCCTCCGCGGTGTACTGGGCGGATACGGCCTTGACGGCTTCCTGCACCGCCGGGTCGATGACCCGCTCCTTGAAGAAGATGCCGATTTCCTGGTAGACCGTGTTCACCGCACCGGGGTCCACGTGATAGTTCAGCGCGATCGTGGATGAGACGGTCTGCAGATCCTTGGTGGAGGCCGTTGCGGCCGTTTCCGACTTCTTGATCTTGACGTCGACGGGGATCACGTCCTCGATGAAGGGCAATTTGAACTGCAGGCCTTCGGACAGGACGCGTTCCTGGACGCCGCCGAACTTGCTGAACACGACACCGCGCTCGCCGGCACCGATTACGGCGTATGAGTTGTACAACACCAGTAGCACGACGATGCCGATAGCGATCTTGAGGTAGGGTATGTTGCTGCCGGGGAGTTGCTCCCGGATATCATAGTCAGACATTTCAACTCCTCCTTCTACTTAGTGGACTAGCTGGACTGGCTCGACTGGCCGGACGGTCCGGAATGGTTCGACTGGCCATTTTGGTCCAACCGGCCGGATTGGCCTGATTGGCCGGAATTCGCGTTGACGTGGTTCTCACCCGTTGATCTGGATCAACACTTTCAATGAATCCTGTGCGGCGGCGGTAATCTCCATGCCCCTCCGTGTCTCCGATAAAGGAAAGCGGTGCGTAACGACCTGGTCGGAAGTTACCACACCGGCCTCGATAAGGTCCAGCGCCATGCGGGTATCGCGAGGACCGCAGGAATAACTGCATACGATCGATACGTCATTAAAGTACAGGTCATAGGGCCTGAAGGCAAGCACATCCTCCTCCGGCGAAGACATGAAAATCAGCACGATCCCCCCCTTGCCCACGCAGGCCAGTCCGGTCTCCATCGCCGCGATGCTGCCGGGACCGACGATCACCACGTCGGGCATCACACCGCCTGTAAGTTCACGCACCGCCTCCGCGAGATCCTGCTCCCGCACGTCCACCACGTCGTCCATGCCGAGTTCGAGCGCCTTGTTCAGTCGATATGGTATCCTGTCGGCCCCGATTACGGTCTTCGCGCCGTAGTGCCGGGCCACGATTCCGTTCAGCATCCCCATCAGCCCCAGTCCGATGACGAGCACGATGTCGCCAGGGCGGACACGGGCGCGTTCCACGGCCTTGACCGAGCAGGCTACGGGTTCGATCAGCGCGCCGTCGTCGAAGGAAACCGAATCAGGCAGGACCAGGGTGTCGTGGCGGAGGTTGATCTCGGGGACCCGTACGTATTCGGCCGCGCCCCCCGGATCGAGCCGGGTCTTCTTCCAGGTGGCGCACATGGTGAAGTTTCCGCGGCGGCAGTGGCGGCACCGGTAGCAGGGCGCGTGGTGGTGTATGAAAACGCGGTCTCCCACGGAAAGCCCTTCGACCTCGTCGCCCACGGCCTCCACGACACCGGCGGGCTCGTGTCCGATGACGATGGGCGCCTTGCGCCGGATGTACCAGGGCGTGACGTCCCCGCTGCAGATCCCGCAGCTACGCATCTTCACCAGGGCGTCCCGCGCCGTGATGGCCGGCGTATCCATCTCCTCGATACGGATATCGTCGATATCGTAGACTTTTGCGGCTTTCATGGAAGGTTCCCCCCGCCGGATCAGGGAATGATCGCGTACTTCAGCGTATCCATACCGCGGAAGGTCCTGAAGGTCTCCGGCACTTCCTCCAGCGTGCGGTCTCCCGTTATCAGGGGCGTAACGTCGAGCCGCCCGTCCGCGAGCAGATCGTAGGCGCTCCGGACCGCGTCGGGCGTGAAATGGAAGATGCCCTTGAGCGTGATCTGGTCGTAGTGAAGCCTGGCGGTATCGTACGTGACCTTCGTACCGCCGGGACAACCACCGAAGAGGATGACGCATCCGCCCCTGCTGACCATGGTTACGGCTTCTTCCCAGACCGCGGGCAATCCCGTGCATTCGAAGACGATGGGCGACCCGAAACCTCCGGTGGCGTCCATCACGGCTTCCGTGGCATGCTCGCTGGCGCTGTCGATGACGAGGTCCGCCCCCACTGCCTTAGCCTTTTCGAGCCGGTAATCATGCCGTCCCGATACAATGACCTGCCCTACCCCCATTTCCTTCAGCACCATGACGTGCAGCAGTCCGATGGCGCCGGCGCCGATCACGACCGCGGTATCCGTGCGTGTCGCCAGCGCCTGGCCGATACAGTAGGTGACGCAGGACAGGGGTTCCAGCATGGCGGCCTCGCGATAGCCCAGTCCATCGGGCTTGGGGTACATGTTCACGTCGACCACTGTGCCGGGAACCTTCAGGTATTCGGCGTATGCGCCCAGGGCCATCGTCTTGGTCAGGTGCGGGCACAGGTTCTGAAGCGATCTCGTGCAGTAGGCGCACTTCCCACAGGGCGCGGTATGTACCGACATGACGGGCTGCCCGATGGAGTAGCGCTCCACCTTGCTTCCTACGTCGTAAACAACCCCCGAGAACTCGTGTCCGAACAGGGTCGGCGGCGGCATGAGGTGATGCCCTCTCCGGTATGCCTTGAGATCGGTCCCGCAGGTCAGGGCGGATTCCACCCGCACGACTACGTCCGTCGGTCCCGCGACCGGCAAATCGACATCGCCGCGGGTTTCGATCCGTCCCGGTTCGACCAGCACACATGCGCGCATAGGGAAGGTATCCGTAGCTTTGGGGGTACGTTCGCCTCGAACGTATACGCCTTTTCAGGTAAGACGTATCGACTACGATACAAGTTTCACGGACGCCTATTATACGTCCATGACGAAGCAAACGCAAGGACAGGCGGTCAGCGCGAATCCGAACGGATTACCGGGGTGAATTGTATTGACACCCCCGGGGCCGGCCGGTATCGTTTTCACATGCTCATTTTTGACGGTGACTATCCCATGGCATACAGTGGCGAGGAGCTCAACCGGGACCTTACGCTGCCGCTGGACGAGGTGCGTGCGGCCGATGGAAACTCGGGCAACGTGGCCTTCGCGTGCCTGCCCGAGATGCGGAGGGGCCGGGTGGCGGCCGCGCTCATGAAGTTCTGCGTACGGCGAAAACGGGAAAACAGCATACTGTCCGGTCTCCGCGGGAGTGCGGCGGTCTATGGGGCGGCCCGCGGCCAGTTGGCCTATTACCAAATGCTGGCGGAACAGGGGGAAGGCGTCGTACTCACGCACGGGGAGGCCCTTGCCGGCCATGTGGAAGTCTGGGAGAAGTCGGAGGATACCGAAGGTCTGCCCGTGGGTTTCATCATCGGCATGGAAGGCGCCGATCCCATCCTCCGGCCGGACCAGGTACACGAATGGTTCGAGGCGGGCGTCCGCGTGGTAAGCCTGACCCACTACGGCCCGAGTACCTACGCCCATGGTACGGGTTCGGAGGGCGGCCTCTTCGCACCCGCGGGAGACCTGCTGCGGGAGATGTCCGCCTGCGGCATGCTGCTCGATCTCACCCACATTTCGGACGTCAGTTTCTTCGAGGCCGTGGATCGGTACGATGGACCGGTGCTGGCCAGCCACCAGAACTGCCGCGCCCTCGTTCCAGGCCAACGCCAGTTCTCCGATGAGCAACTCCGGATCGTGATCGAACGGGGCGGCGTCATCGGCGCGTCCATGGATACCTGGATGCTCTGTCCGTGGTACGCCCTCGACTGGGCGAACACCGGGGGATACAACCGCCGGGACCACTTCCGGCGCGAGGACATTACGCTGAACCACGTGGCCGATCATATCGATCACGTGTGCCAGTTGGCCGGCAATGCCGATCATGCTGCGATCGGCGGCGATACCGACGGGCAGGGCGGCATTGACGGAGCGCCCTGCGAAGTCGATTCCATCGCGGATTACCAGCTGTTGGCCCCCATGCTCGAAGGCCGGGGCTACGACCGGGACGATATCGAGAAGATCATGTACCGGAACTGGGTGCGATTCTACACGGACCATCTGCCGAAGAACGGCTGACGTTTCAAGGACGAGGTTCCAGCAATGAACACGTACATTCGAAACAAGTGGCTTCGTGGACCTACGCCGCCGGCGCGGCGTCATGGACTCACGTTGCGTGCGCGACGTCCGGGATCCAAGCTGCCGGCGCAGCGTCGCGGAGCCATCCTGCCTGCGAGACGTCTCGGCCTGCTTCGGCCCGCGCTTCCCGGCTGCATACTGCTGGCCCTGGCGGTCCTTTATCTGAACGGTTGCGCTGGCGACGAAAACGGCTCGCGGCCCGACGGCCAGGTCCGGGTCAATTCCATAGGCCGGCAGTTGCCGGACGACGCGGCCCCGCCGGAACAGCAGCGGTTTCGTTACATGTTCCGCGAGCCGTCTACGCTGGACATCAGCGTGGCGGCCTACGAGGCCGACGGCACGTACTTCGCCTTCGAGCGGCTGGTGCTGCTGGACGAGAACAACGAGCTGGTGCCCGCCGCGGCGGACCGGTGGGAGTCTTCGGAGGACGGCCGGACATGGACCTTCCATCTCCGGGAAGGCGCACGGTGGAGCGATGGCAGGGACGTTACGGCTCAAGACTTCGAGTATTCCTTCCGCCGGATGCTGGATCCGGCCAGCGGGAACATCTACGCCTTTCTCTACTACGTGATCAAGAACGGGCGAGCCTTCAACCAGGGTGAACTGACGAACGTGGAGCAGGTGGGCATCCGCGCGGTGGACGATCTGATCTTCCAGATCGAGACGGAGGGACCCTGTCCGTACCTGCCCTATATCGTTTCCTTCATCACGTCGTCGCCCGTGCCGCGGTGGCAGGTGGAGCGATACGGCGCGGAATGGACGGAACCGGAACACATCGTGTCCAACTTCACCTACCGGCTTGCGGAGTGGAACACGGGTTCCGACATGACCTTCACGCTGGATCCGAACTACAATGGTACGCACAAGGCGCTGCTCGAGGAGATCATCGTCAAGTTCATCGGCGCGCAGCGTCCGGGCACCTTGCCCTACGAGAACGGTGAAATCGACGCCTATCGGCTGGACCCCATCGACTACGAACGGGTGCTTCAGGACGAACAACTTGCGAGGGAAATCCACCGGATGCCGGAGTTCACCACGTGGTACCTGTTCTTCCAGACCCGGCAGCCACCCTTCGACGACGCCCGGGTAAGGCAGGCCATCGCCCGGGCAATCGACCGATCCACGCTTAGCACGACGGTCCTCAACGACCTCGCCATCCCGGCCTACTCCATGCTGCCGCCCGGCTTCCCGGGGTATTCGGCGGAGCAGTTCAAAGCGTTCCAGACCTACGATCCCGACGAGGCGCGGCGCCTGATGGCGGAAGCCGGTTATCCGGAGGGCCGGGGCTTCCCCCGCACGGAATTGTGGCTGCGGGTGGCCGATACGGGCATCAACCGCATCGCCGGTGAAGCAGTGCAGGCCATGCTCCGGGAGACACTCGGCATCGAACTCGAAATCAGGTACCAGCAGCGCAACGTTTTCAACGAGAACCTGTTTCAGTGGCAGATCCCCATGGGCATGCTGGTCTTCGTCTACGACTACCCCGACCCGTCCAACATGCTCGGCCTCCTCTGGCGGTCCCAGCCCAGGGGATATGCCCGCCACGACTGGTTGCACGCGGAGTTCGACGACCTGCTCGACCGGGCCAATACCCATATGGATCCCGCCGTGCGCTACGACCTGTACGCCCGGGCGGAACGCATCATGGCGGAGGAGGCGGGCGCCGTCTTTCTCTTCCACCCGGTGATCACGGAGCTGCGAAAACCCTATCTCCGAGGCGTCAAGCAGGACCGTGACGGCCGCGTGGTGCCGATCATATCGATACAGACCGTGAATTTCACGGAAATGTACATCGCCCGCCACTGATTCGCCGCGAGATCCACGGGCAGCCCCAACGGATTTCATGTCGCCCGCCACGGATTAGCATTGGCCATCCACTATCTTGACCATCCGTCACCTTGACCATCCGGTTTCCTTATGGACAAGACCGACGTATTGATCATCGGAGGCGGCGCGGTCGGTGTCTGTGCCGCATTCTACCTGCGTGAGGCGGGATACGAAGTCACCCTCGTGGACCGCGGGGAGATCGGGTCCGGCGCTTCCCACGGCAACATGGGCCTCGTCGTGCCCAGCCACAGTGTGCCGCTCGCGGCGCCGGGCGTCGTGTCCCAGGGCCTGAAGTGGATGTTCAAGCCGGACAGCCCCTTCTACATCAAGCCGCGTCTGGACCCGTCGCTGATCCGCTGGCTATGGGCCTTCTGGAAGGCGAGCAGTGAAGGCCGGATGCACAGGGCCATACCGCTGATCCGGGACATGAGCCTGCACAGCCTTTCACTCTTCGATGAGTTAAACGGTCTGGACGGGGTGGATTTCGACTATCATCAGCGGGGCGTGGTGGCCGTATACCGGACGCGGGAAGGCCTTGAGGAAGGGGAGGAAGAGCGGCACCTCCTCTCTTCCTACGGACTGGAGATCGAAATACTTGCCCCGGACGGACTGGCCGGGGCGCTTCCGGGGCTGGACCTGAGTGCGTTGGGCGGTTTGCACTTCAGGCAGGATGCCCATCTGACGCCAGGCAAGTTTGTCCGGTCATTGTCGGACTACATTGAACGGCACGGCGTGAAGGTGCTTACCCAGGCGGAAGTAAGGGGTTTCACAAAAGAAAACGGACGCATCACAACTACTCACACGACCCGGGGCGATATCGCGGCGACAGAGGTGGTGCTCACGGCGGGTTCCTGGTCCGCCGCGCTCGGAAAACTCGCCGGTGTGCCGCTTCCCATTCAGCCGGCCAAGGGTTACAGCGTTACCCTGCGACGGCCGGCCGGCTGGCCGGAAATGCCCTTCATGCTGTCGGAATCCCGCGTGGCCATTACGCCCATGGGCGACACGCTGCGTATCGGAGGCACCCTGGAGCTGGCCGGCATGGATCATTCTATAAACCAACGGCGCGTTGCCGCCATTCTGAATGCCATTCCCCGGTATCTACCGGATTTCGATATCGGTTCTTATGAGATCCTGGAGACCTGGTGCGGGTTGCGTCCCTGCACGCCCGACGGCCTGCCCTTTCTGGGCCGGGTCCCGGACGTCCGCAACCTGGTCGTGGCGGCCGGCCACGCCATGATCGGGGTATCCCTCGGTCCGGTGACCGGAAAGCTGGTTCGGCAGATCCTAGACGGCGAGCGGACCGACAGCGACCACGGTCTCGGTATCGACCTCGAACCCCTCGCGGTGGACCGGTTCGTCGACTAGGTGCCCCGCCGGAGTGCGCCGCCGGAGCGCGTCGCCGGAGTGCGCCGCCGGAGCGGACCGATCAAATACGCCGACGAAGTACGCCAATTAACTACGCCGCCCAGGTGAATATGCGCGATCCAAAGCCCGCAGCCACCTCGTCCGACCATCCTTTTTCGGCCAGGCCCCATGCCACACTGGTACGGCTTTCCTTCCCCGTGCTACTCTCACTCATCGCGGAACCGCTTACCGGGCTCGTGGACACCGCCTTCATCAAGCGGCTCGGCGCGGAGTCGCTGGCCGCCCTCGGGGTCGGCGCCGTGTCGCTATCCGGCCTCTTCTGGGTGTTCAACTTCCTCGGAATCAGTACCCAGACCGAAGTAGCCCAGGCCGAGGGCGACGACGACCGGCCCCGATCCATTTCCATGAGCAGCCTGGGCATCATCATGAGCGCGGTCTTCGGTCTGTTGATCATCGCGCTCGGCGTTCCGCTCACCTCGTACCAGGCCACGCTGCTCGGCGCGTCGGGTGCCATCCACGATGGTGCCGTGGATTACATCTTCTGGCGCTGGTTCGGCGCGCCCGCCATCCTGATTACGCTCACGGCCTGCGGTGCCTTGCGGGGGCTTCAGGATATGCGTTCAGCGCTCTGGATCGCCCTTGGCATCAACGGCATCAATATCGTGCTCGATCCGATCCTGATCTTCGGCGCGGGACCCGTGCCCGCCCTGGGTATCGCCGGGGCGGCGGTGGCCAGCGTCGTCGCGTACTGGATCGGTGCGGTCTGGTCGATCTGGATAGTCAGGCGGAAACTGGGCTGGTCCTTCCAGGTCGATTTCGGAGCGGTCCGCCGGCTGATGCGCGTCGGCGCCGATCTATTCATACGCACCGGCGTTTTGAACCTGTTTCTCCTTCTGACGACCCGAGAAGCCACGCACGGCGGTGCCGACATCGGGGCCGCTCACCAGGCGATCAGGCAGGTCTGGATGTTCGGCACTTTCGTGCTGGACGCCCTGGCCGTCACGGGCCAGAGCCTGGTGGCCTACTTCCTAGGCGGCGACCGGATCAGGAGCGCCCGGAAGGTGGCGCGCATCGTGTGTCACTGGAGCGTGTGGTCGGGTGGCCTTCTGGGACTCGTCCTGTGGATGGGGAGCGGGGTCGTCATCGATCTGCTCGTACCAGCGACCGCGGTAGCCTATTTCCATTCGGCCTGGATCATCGCCGTCGTCGTACAGCCGCTGAACGCCCTGGCCTTCGCCACCGACGGGTTGCACTGGGGCTCGGGGGACTACCGGTACCTCAGGAACGCCGTGGTCCTCGCCACCGGTACGGGTGCGGCGGGACTGCTCGCCGGCCCTCACGCCCTGGACTGGATCTGGTTGATGACCGGGGTCTGGATCGGCGTCAGGGCGGCCCTGGGCGTGGTGCGGATCTGGCCGGGTGTGGGGAACAGCCCGTACAGGGTGATGGAGTGAGAGGGAGGACGGTTACAACTTCAGATCTTCTTCGAATCCAGGATTGAGTTAAACACACTGTCGAAGGTTTTAACATCGCCGATACCTCGACGTTGGCAACTTGCCCAGTGGCATAGGTCCCTTGCCTGAAGCGTAGGAAAACGTTCGTGCATTTGGTGGGCGAGGTACACGTCTTGATCGTCCAGTGGCCAGACTTCTATTTCCAGATCCGATATAAGTCTAACTGCTGTTTCAAACGTCGGCAGACGATTCTCGGCGAGATAGACATGCAGTAGTTCCTGCAACACTTCCGCGGAAGTGCATAGTTGATCGTGGTTGTGGACAGACGCTCGAAAGAACTCCGACGCTTGCGCTTTTAGTGCATGCTCCTTTCCAACCGCGTACATGAATACGTTGGTGTCGACAAAAATCATGTATTTGCAGTCCTGCGTCCTTTCGACTGTCTGATTACATCAAGATGTTCTTCCCAGTCTGGTTCTTTATCGGGACCGGGGAGATCGCCACAACTTTCGAACAGACTGTCCAGTTTGGCCAGTTTCTCGACTGCATCCTCCTCGGAGAGCATAAAGTTCTTTCTCTGGGTGTGGAGCTCCTGAAGCCAGGTATCGAATTCACCGTGGCGTTCCCGCCTTTTTTTGTCGAAGAATCCGTCCGCGCTTCTGATCTTGTTAAACAGCGTGTATGCCATTCCTGCAATGCTCGCGAGATAGTAGTATTCTTGACCTTCAATGATGGAAATAGGGTATTCAGTTCCCTTTACGGCATACCGCCTGAAGTTTGTGCCGATCGCGATATCGAACCTTCGCTCGTCTTCGCTTGAGGCTTCTCCGAATATCCCTTCCAGCCAGTTGTTTTCCAGCATCGAATCCAATGAACCTTCCTCGTTCTCCGGCTTGTCACCATATGGAATAACGACGCAACGTTCGATTTCAAGATCGTACTCCCAGGCGTTTATGAGTAGTGTCTGAAGGTTATGTCCAAAGTGCTCTTTATCTTTGAGATCTATCGGTAACAATCTCTCGTCCTTGAAGAGCAAGTACGCCTTGAGGCCGAGTTCAATGCCATGAAGGAAATTGTAGGTCGTTGATCGATGAGATTCAGGCAACTGAAGGCCGAACGCTCCCTTCCAGTCGCGCGCCAGTTCGTTGCGTCCTATCCTGACGAAATCCTTGCCAAACTCATAAAACTCCCTATGGCCAATCCACTGTTCGCCGACAGAAACATGGGTGAACGAGTCTTCCCGCTTACGGTCAATGTACACACTTTGTTTCAGGTATTCGCGTGCCTCGTCCCGGACCAACATTTTCCGTTGGCCGGTGCTGTCATATAGGTAGAATCGCCCGTTTGGATCGCGTTCGATTTTCCTGTCTTCTGGTATGTCGAAACGGTGCCGTCTAAGATTCACGAAGTGACTACCTCAATGGTTTTCTTTACAAACGTACAGAACCTGCTGTTTATAAAATATCAACTTAATCTTAGCATTCGTCAATACCAAATCTGATCGAATTCGCGGAAATTCTGACGACACTGAATCACGCTTCGACATGAATTCGACGTAACGTTGGCCCATCCATTCATCCCCACGGAAACGCCAGCGTCGGCTGGTTCGCAAATCGTTCCATGGAGATCTCGAGGCGGGCCCCGGAGCCGGGCGCGAGCCGCAGTTTGAGATAGTCGCCGGCCACTTCTTCGGTCCGTTCGCCCTCTGCCGCTGCCTCGCTTGCCAACGAAACCGATTTCAAAGCATGCTCCCGGTAGGCGCCGCCCTGCATGACGACTTCGGTGGAGTCCACCGGGTTCAAGTTGACCAGTGTTACCGCCGATTTCGTGTCGCCGACCGTGTCGACCAGCGCCGCGACGTCTTCCGGCAGCCCGGGTCTGCGCCTTCCCGGATCGAAGTACCGGAACATGCAGTGGACCGCCTGGGCTCGCTTCGGGGCAGGACCGCCCATGGTCAGCTGAAAGAGCGCGTTCGGCGTCGCGGGGTTGAAGCCGTTGGTGTTGTCGGACAGGCGCGTGTCCGGTGTCAAGGGGTCGTTGCGCACCGACTCCACCTTCTGCCGGACCGACGCCAAGTCGGCCTGCAGTGCCTCTTCCGGATACGTGGGATGTTCACCGGACACGTACCGCACCCACGCATCATCGGCGCAGCGCGCCCGCGCTTCCTCGGTCATCGACCAGTACCAGGTCTCCATCGCACCGACGTTATAAGGACTGGGGGTAAAGTTGTACCAGCCGTCGTCTCCGTATTTGTTGGGGTACACCATCCGGCCGTCTTCTTTCAGCCCGTTTTCGTTGATCCTGTCGATCATCTCGCTCCAGGGCGCCGCGTAGGACCGGTCTCCGGTCAGCAGCAGCGCGTGGCTGAAGCCCGACAGGCCCAGGTGGATCGTGTCGCGGTGTACGGTCCGGCCGTCCTGCGGGGCGACGGTCGTGAACCCCCAACCGTAGCAACCGCCGTACCACTTTCCGTCACAGGCGCCGCCGATGGTGCCGTCCAGTCCGATATTGGTGGGGATGATGCCGCCGTTGGCCCGGGTGCGCTCGACCCAGGCGTCCACGTATTCCAGGATCCAGTCCCTGTACTTGGCTTCGCCCGTCAGCGCATAGGCGTTGAAGGCCAGTCCCGTGGCCAGCATGTTGGAGGGATGGTCGCCGATCACGTCGGTGTAGTCCTTGAAATGGCCCAGCATCTCCTGGTAGTTGCGCTCGCCGTGGGCCAGGACGAAACGGCCCTCCTCGATAGGATCGCCCGTCCAGTCCAGGGCCGTGGCCTTGCGGAGCATGGGCCCGCGGCTGCCGTTGAACAGGCTGCGGATGATCCGGTGCTCCGGGTCGTAGTTCCGCGCCCCGGGATCCTCGTCCATGTAGAACCCGGACCACAGGCGCACCCGGCGTTCGAATTCTGCGGAGTCCGGGTCGCAGAGGCCGAGATCTCCGAAGACGGACATGCTCTCGCCGTTGTGCAGCCAGTCGAACATCACCGGGAACTCCTTGTAGTACATCCCGTCCCGGCAGAAGGGTACGTCGACCGTCTTCGCCTCGGTGTACTGCTTGATGTGTCCGTTCTGCGCGAGATTGCTCATGGCGAGCAGTTGCTCCGGACCGCCCATCATATAGAGGACCGGCCAGCCGGTCAGGTTCTCGATGGCATCGTCGGGCCCGTCGTCACCGCCCCAGCGCGGCACGCAGCGCATGTAGCCCTGCTCATCGAAGTAACGGCTGTAGAAGTACTCGCAGGCCCGGGCCTGGGCCCTCATGGACTCCTTCTGCAGGAGTGCCCAGGCCGGTGGTGGCATCGGGGTGGTGATGGCAAGGGAGGTCATTTATCTCTATGTTCTCCGGGTTGCGGTATACACCTGTGAGGAGGACGGTCGTGACAGTCACGCTACTTTATGTGGCCTTATGGCTTGCAATGCTGAAGCTGCAGTTCGTTTTGCCAGTGCCAGTTCGTATTGAACCTGCAAGTTCATCCAACTCTGCGCGTCCGTATTGAAGTACTTGGCGAGTCGCAAAGCGGTTTCAGCAGAAATCCCCCTGCGGCCACGAACAATTTCGTTTATCCTGGCTGGCGTCACTCCGACGGCCTTTGCCAATGCGTTCGAAGACAGTCCAAAGGGTTCCATGAAGTCGTATTTCAATACTTCACCGGGATGCACGGGATTCAGTCGTGTCATGGAAGGTATTTCCTTTCAGTGGTAATCAACAATCTCCACATCATAAGCATTACCTTTATCATATCTGAAACACAGACGCCACCGATCATTTATCCGTACACTGTACTGGCCTTCACGGTCTCCCACCAGGGCTTCAAGACGATTTCCCGGCGGGACCTTCAGAAAACTAAGTGTCGCGGCAGCATCCAACTGGGCGAGTTTACGCTGGGCAACTCGTTCAATCGCGACAAATCGACGCACACGGTACCCCTTAGCAAGTTTCTCCGTGTCCCTGCACCGATAAGTCCTAATCATATTAAAAGATATATCGAATATCGATAAACGGCAAGTAGTTTGCTCTTAACTCCCGTTAGAGATACGAAGTTGACACAACCGTTAGATCTTGACACAACAGCACGTGGTTTGAATAATCCTCTGGATTCAAAGACTGACATTCGTCATTTGTACGATGGACATCGTACCTCTTCCCGAAAGGATCCGGCATGCGCAAGAGCAAGGTCCTGTCCAAGCTTAACTCCTCCGGCTTCGTCCGGATGGCCGGTCTCGGTCATTATCTGCCGTTCTACATTCGCTATGCCGCCCATTTCAAATACGACGGCCTCTGGTTCGACCTGGAACACCGCGCCATGGATGCCAGGGAGGTCCAGTCCATCCTGGCCATGTGCAAGCAGCACGACATCGACTGCATGGTGCGCCCGCCGACCCTTGAACGGACCCGGTTGTACCGGTACCTCGAAGACGGCGCCACGGGCTTCATGATCCCGTTCATGTCGACTGCGGACGTCGCGCGCCATGTCGTCGATTGCACGAAGTTCCCGCCCCTGGGCAACCGGGGCATCGACGGCGCCGGCCTCGACGGCGATTTCGGGATCGAGGTTTGGAATGAGGGTACGACTTACTTCGAAGACGCCAACCGGGAGACCTTCATCGTCGGCCAGATCGAGACCGTGGAGGGCCTGCGCAACGTGGACGCCATCGCGGCCGTGGAGGGCATCGATGTGGTCTTCATCGGCCCCGCCGACCTGACGCACCGCCTGGAGACCGACCCCAACGTCAAATGGACGCTCGACGATGCCATTTCCCGGGTGTCGGACGCGGCCGAACGGCACGGCAAGGCCTGGGGCATCACGGCGGGCAGCCCCGAACAAGTCGCCCATTATCGCAGTCTGGGCGCCAGTCTCGTACCCTGGGGCGGCGATTTCAACCTGATGAAGGTGCTCGAGCAGTGCAGCAAGGACCTGGACGCGATCCCCGGCGCTTGATCCGGGGATCCGGGGTACTTTCGAGGCGATCTCGATTTGGACTATCATTGGACGCTGGTGACCGACCGCGCCTCCTTCGCGCCCCGCGACGGGGCCGGTGCGTTGGTTTTCGACGACGCCATGTGGCTGATCGGCGGCTGGAATCCGCGCGACAAGCGCCATTTCCCCAGGGTCTGCGGCAGTGATGTCTGGCGGTCCACCGACGGCCGGGACTGGTCGCCGGTAAAACCCAACACCTACCTGGACGATTCCTTCGATCCGAAGCGGGACTGGGCGGGCAGACACACGGGCGGATACGCCGTTCACGACCGCCGCATGTGGCTGATCGGCGGCGACGCCAACCAGGGGTATCACCAGGGCGATGTCTGGTCGTCGGCCAACGGCCGGGACTGGCATTGCGTGCTCGAAGAAGCCCTCTGGGCACCCCGCGTGCTGCACGGTGCAGCGGCCTGGATGGGCAGACTCTGGGTTTGGGGCGGCCAGACCATGCCCGGCTTCGCCGGTGGCAAGGACCGTTTCTACGATGACGTATGGGTCTCGGCGGACGGATCGGATTGGACGAGGCTCGAACCGAATAAGCCCAGGTGGGCGCCCCGCGGGATGGTGGGTGGAAGCGTCGCGCACCGTGACCGTCTCTGGATACTCGGCGGCGGTACGTACGATACTCCGGATACGCCCGACCGGACGTTTCACAATGACGTATGGAGTTCGTCCGACGGTGTCCACTGGATGTGCCACAACCGTAACGCGCCCTGGGCGCCCCGGCAGTATCATGGAACCGCCGTGTTCGACGGCCTGATGTGGGTGCTGGCGGGCTGGAACGGCGTTAACCTGAACGACGTCTGGTACTCGTCCGACGGCACAGACTGGTTCGAAGTGCCGGATACGCCCTGGCCGGCCCGGCACGCGGCCAGTGTCTTCGTGTACCGCGACGCGCTCTGGGTCGTCGCGGGCAGTCACATGGCGTCGGACGTGTGGAAGCTGGAACGGGTATGACGACACAGACCCCGCTGCCCTTCCTGTCACCGGAAGAAAAGTGGCAGTTCGAACTGCAGGGCTACCTGCTGCTGACCGGCGTCGTTCCGGACGCCGACCTGTCCGAGATGCGTCCGGTCCTGGACGGCTGGCTGGCCGCGGACGAAAAGGACATTCCCGCTCCACTGAAGCGGGGGCGCCAGGCGCCGAACAAGACCCATATCGGCCATATTCACTACGGCCACGAGGTGTTCCAGCGGCTCAACATGAACCCGGAGATCATCCGCGTGGTGGCCGGGTTGACCTGGGGTTGTCCCCGCCTGATGCACTGCGTGTTCACCCACATGGTCAAGGGTCCGGAAGAACTGCGCTTTCACCGGGATGACGACGGGGTCAAGGTCACCCACGGATTCCGCAATCCAAATAACGATTTCCAGGTGGCGGACGGCGAGATCTACTGCAGCCACCTGGCCACGTGGGTCGCCCTGGCCGACGTCCCTCCGGGCACGGGGTTCTGCCTGGTGCCGGGTAGTCACAAGTCCACGATTCCCGAGCCGGAAGGTCTACCCGTCGAGCACGATCCTCCCACTTCGATCACGATCCCCATGAAGGCGGGGGACGTCATCATCTTCTCTACCCGCCTGCTGCACAACGCCAGTCCGTGGACCCAGGACTATCCCCGCCTGAACATCTTCCAGCGGTACGTTTTCAGCTGGTTCTTCGACCTGCCCCACCTGTATCCACTGGAGGAGCACCGCGAGAAACTGTCGGATGATATGTACGAGCTGGAGAAAATGACCCGCGACGAGAAACAAGTCGTCAAGCGCGTGCGGGACATGCTGGCCGACGCGTAGACGCGGGTGCGGGCGCGATCGCACCTTCCGTGTTGCTACGCCTCGTGCACGATCGTGTTTACCCGGTGCGCCTCGATGTAATCCCGGTCGATTTCGGCGCCCAGACCTGGGCCCTGGGGGACGGGAACGCAGCCGTGTTCATCGATATTCTCGAGTTCATCGGTGAATTCCGGCGCGTAAACGGGCGGCTTGTTCGACTTGATCCCGGGATGCACGAGCCCCAGTTCGTAGTAGTTGCTGTTCCGTACGGATGCCATGATATGGCGGTGGGCGAGGCCTCCGCCGTGGAGTTCCATGTCCAGCCCGAGCCCCTCGGCCGCGTGGGCGATTTTCATCACGCCGGTGATGCCGCCGTCCTCGTAGACCCCGGACCGCACGAAGTCCGTTCCCCCGTTCACGACGAAATCGACGTGCTGCTCCAGGCCGAAGATATGCTCGGTCTGCAGGATAGGCGTGGTGATGTGTTCCCGCAGCTTCTTGTGGCCGAATACGGACACGCCGCCGTCCTTGTAAGGATCCTCCAGCCAGAAGAATCCGGCTTCGTCGCAGGCGCGGCCCACCTTGAGCGCTTCCGCCCAGGTGTTGTACTCGCAGGCGGGATCGATCATAAGGTCCATGTCGTCTCCCACTCGCTTTCCCGTGACTTTCACGTTGGCGACCTCGCGCTCGATGGGAGCGTTGCCCCAGCCGTGGATCTTGAAGGCGCGGTATCCCAGGTCCCGGCACTGTTCGGCGAAGTCCGCGAAGGCCTCGGGCGTGTGCAGGCCGCCGTTTTCGTCGCCGTGGTACGTACTTGCGTAAGCCGGCAGGGAGGACCGGTAACCGCCCAGCAACTGGTAGACGGGCGCGTTGTAGTACTTGCCCGCGAAATCCCACAACGCCACGTCCACCGCGCCGATCTGGGTGCGGTCGGTGTGCCGCAGCCCGCGCTTCAGATCGTTGTAGGTCTTCTCCCGTTCGAAAGGATTGCTGCCCAGCAGGTACTGGACCGCCGGTCCCGACGGCGAGGGACCGCCCAGGTATTCCCCGACGATGCCTAGATTGGTGTGTATCCGCAACAGGCCACCGCCGAGCTTGCGCGTAGCGCCTTTCTCGTACACCAGGTTGAATCCATTGTAGTCCACGCCCATGTTTTCGACGGTGTACTGAAAAACAACGGTTTCGATTTTAGTGATTTCCGGGGTCATAGCCGGCTGCCTCCCTCGAGATGCATTACTGGGTCGGAAAAAGGTTTCGGGTTTGGTTTCATGGAAGCGAATTCCGATTTCAGACTTCCTTTCATCCTTCATTTCATTCAGTCTCATTTGATCCAGTCTTTTTAGGTCAGGTCCAGTCCCCCATCTTTCTTTAATACGAAACGTACTATCGTTCAATTGCCTGGCGATCCCGGTTTTCTTCCCGCGCCTTCGTTCTTTTTGATTCTTCCTTCAGTCCTTCTGACCGTCATTCCATCCGATCTGGATTTTTCTCGTCCGATTCGTCCTGTTCGACTTAACATAGATCGTATCAATATAATAACAAATACAATTAATAATAATAGAACTAATCGTACTAAACCCAAACACAATATCGAAACGCGCGGAAAAGGAACCCTGAAATACGCGTTTGCTTCGTATTCACCGCACCTTCTTTATGTCCCGAATGGCACCGTAGGGCACCCCGGTGATCCCCACCATTTCTTCGGCGCGGCGCTCGGTCTCGGCCACCTCGTCTCTAACGTCGTCCGGATAATACACCTGTCCGGCCCGTACGGTTAGATGCGGGGTGATCATGCTGGGCCCGCTTTCCTGCCGTCCGTGGGCATCGGTAAACGTAAATCGGCCTTCTTCCAGGTCGAAAACGGCGATGTCGGCGACGCTTCCCTCCTTCAGCGTACCGATATCATCCGATCGGTTCAGTACCCCCGCGGGATTTGATGTCGTCTGGCGGACGATCTCCTCGAAATCCAGCCCCATGTTCAGCAGTTTGGATGCCGTTTCAGGAAGACTGTACACCGGCGATCTCAGGCTGTAGACGTGCAGGTCGGTACTGATCACGTCGGACAGGAAACCCAGTTCGACCGCCCTTTTGGCGATGCCGTAATGAAAACTCCCGGCGCCGTGGCCCAAGTCGAAGAACACGCCGCGTTCTCTGGCTTCGTATACCTCGGGAATCACCCGGTCGTCGTCGCCGAGGATATGATCTCCCTTGCCCTGGTAGCAGTGGGTCACAACATCGCCCGGACGAAGCAGCTCCAGAATATCCGGCAGGGCAACGCCCTTGTCGATGTGTACCATTACCCGGGTGTCTGCCATCTCGGCGGCTTCGACGGCCCGCCGGAGCGGCTCCACGCCGTGGCTTCCCACCTGGAACGCCCCCTGCCGGACCTTGACGCCGACGCAGTGACGCGGCCACATCGAAATGACCCGGGCCGTCCGCTCGGGATCGGCGTTTTTAATGTCCTCCATCTCGCCGCGCATGGAATTCAGGAGCCCGATACTGCTGATATGGACGAAGGTGAGCACTTCGGTCCGGGAGGGTTCGACGATGAATTCGAGAAATCCGCGCAGGTTGGTCCATCCCGGACTTCCAGCGTCCACGATGGTGGTCACGCCGGTCGCCAGGCAGAGGGCGTCGGCCTTGATGCCGAAGGTCGTGGCACCGGCGTATACGTGGGCGTGCAGATCGATCCAGCCGGGTGTTAGGTACTTGCCCGATACGTCGATGGTCGTCGATGCGCCGGCTTCAATACGATCGGAAACCGCCGCTATTTTGCCGTTTCTGATCCCGACGTCGCCTTTTCCGTTCTTCTGTTGGGAGGGATCGATGATCGTCGCGCCCGACAGCACCAGGTCGAAAGCCATGGTAAACCTCCGAAATCGGTTTCAAAGGGACGCGTCGGTCCTGATACCGGTCAGCGCCCAAGTCATTGACATTTGCAAAGTATAATCATATCGTTTTGTCCCATCAATGGACTTAACCGGACCTAATCTGGTCCCGCCACTTCGAGGATGCATGTCATGGCGAGCGGTCTGACAGACCACCAGATCAATCAGTATCTTGAAGACGGCTTCCTGCCGATTGAAAGGCTGTTCGACCCCACTTCGCTCGATCCCTTGATCGCGGAATTGAACGAGGTCGTCGATACCTGGGCGGAGCGGTACCACGCGGAAGGGAGGCTGTCGGAACGGTTTGCGGACGAACCCTTCGAACGGAGACTATACCGGATCCATGAGGCCATGGACGGCCAGTGCGGGGAATTGCACGAGGCCGTCCTGGGAAAGCGTAAGACCGCGGGCATGTTTCACGTCATGACCTTGCCCGGGATCCTGGACGTGGTCGAATCCCTCATCGGCCCGGAGATCCTCGTCCACCCCCAGTTCAACTCCCGGGCCAAGCTTCCGGACAGGACGTCGGTCGTGGACTGGCACCAGGACATCGGGTTCCTGGATCCGGACGTGATGCAGACTTTCATGGTCAATTTCTGGCTGCCGTTGGTGGATACGAACGAACGCAACGGCTGCCTGGAGGTCATCCGCGGCAGTCACCGCAGTGAACGCCTGCCCTTCGAGGACTCACCCGAGAACATCGATCCCGGCGCTTTGCCCGCCGGCGAACGGGTATCCTGTCCCATTCCCCGGGGCGGCGTGCTCCTTTTGCAGCACACCACGGTACACCGTTCCGCGCCGAATTTCTCGGATCACATACGATGGAGCCTTGATATCCGGTACAGCGACTGGCGAAAGCCCACGGGAAGGGACGAGGTACCGGGCTTTATCGCCCGCAGCCGGTCCCATCCGGAGAAGGTCGCCACCGGACACGAAGCATGGCAGCGGTTGTTCGAACGGGTATGAGGGTCCATGGACAACAATAGCACAGACCTCCAGTCCGGCGTTCGATACGAGGCGGACGAAAAACCTCCGTTTCTCCTGGGCATCGGACTTGGTCTCCAGTTCGCCCTGCTTACCGTCGGAAGCGTGTTCCTGAAAGTGGCCATCGTGAGCCGTGCCGGAGGCGCCGGTGAAGACTATCTTGCGTGGGCGGTCTTCGCCGCCGCGGTGATCACCGGAACGACCACCATCATCCAGGTTTTGCGCGTCGGACGCGTCGGAGCAGGCTATGTGCTCCTGATGGGCACGTCCGGCAGTTTCATCGCGATCAGCATTTCGGCGCTGCTGGAGGGCGGTCCCGCGCTGATGGCGACCCTCATCATCGTCGCGTCGCTCTTCCAGTTCCTGCTTTCCGTCCGTCTTTCCTTGCTGCGCCGGGTCCTGACGCCGGTCGTTACGGGTACGGTCATCATGTTGATCCCGGTCTCGGTCACGCCCGTCGTTTTCAGGTTGCTGGGTGATGTTCCCGAAGGATTTCCGGAATCGTCCGCACCCGTCACGGTGCTCGCTACCCTGTTGGTGACCATATTCATCGCATTGAAGGCCAAGTCGTCGCTGAGGCTATGGGCGCCGGTGATCGGCATGGTCACGGGGTCCCTCGTCGGCGGATACTATGGCCTGTACGACACGGAGCGCGTGATCGCCGCGCCCTGGCTCGGATTACCGGACGGCCACTGGCCGGGTATCGATCTCTCCTTCGGTACGGCCTTCTGGGCGCTGCTGCCCGCTTTCCTGTTTGTAACGCTGGTTGACGCCGTGGATACGATCGGCGATTCGGTCGCGATTCAGCGCATATCGTGGCGCCGGCCCCGGGCCGTGGACTATCGGGCGGTGCAGGGCGCCCTGGCCGCGGACGGTACGGGAAATTTCCTTTCCGGCCTGCTGGGCACCATACCCAACACCACCTACTCCTCGAGCATCGCGGTGACGGAACTGACCGGTGTGGCCTCCCGCATGGTCGGGGTGGTCGTGGGGGTGATCTACATTCTCGTCGCGTTTGTACCGAAAGTGCCGGCGGTGGTCCTCGCCATACCGAATCCGGTCGTCGGCAGTTTCCTGCTCGTGTTGCTGGCCATCCTCTTCCTCATCGGCATGAAGCTGGTCGTGCAGGACGGGATCGACTACCGAAAGGGGTTGGTGGTCGGGGTGGGCTTCTGGATCGGCGTGGGTTTTCAGAACGACGCGATATATCCCGCGCTGGTGGCCGACTTCGCGGGCGGTTTCCTGCGGAACGGGATGACTTCAGGCGGGCTTGCGGCGATCCTGATGACGCTGTTTCTGGAACTGGCCGCTCCCCGTAGGTACCGGATGGAGACCGCCCTCGATACCGCGGCGCTGCCGAAGATTCGGGCTTTTCTGGAGGCATTCGCCGCCCGGCAGGGCTGGGACAAGGAGACGGCGGACCGGCTCGTGGCCGCCAGCGAGGAAACGCTGTTGACGCTGAGTCCGCGGGATAGCGAGACCGGCCAGCGCCGCCGGCTGCTCCTGGTCGTACGTCGCGAGGACGAAAGAGCGATCCTGGAACTCGTCGCGGCAACCGGCGAAGGCAACCTCCAGGACCGGATCGAGCTGCTTGGCGACGCTCGAGCCGTGGAAACACCCGAAGAAATGGATGTGTCTCTGCGCCTCCTGAGGCACTTCGCTACTTCGGTCCGCCATCAGCAGTACCACGACACGGACATCATCACCCTCGAGGTCGATGTCCGGCAGCCGGATCCGGACGCATCACGTCGGTAGCGGACCGATCGGCACGCCCGGTGTACGCCACTTGTATACGCCACCGGTGTACGCCGGATGTATCTACAATGGAATGCCTTGACTCGCTGACGCGTACCTTTATTTTGCTAATTTCGTGCGTAATTCCTGTGCTCGTGAGCGATCCCATTCCTCGGTCGGCAGACCGATCCAATTCCCTGCTACAAGGCTGTAGCACTAATCTGAACAGGACCCTGCATGAACACGGATGTTTCAGCCCGCCAGTCAAGCGTACGCTATGAAGCAGACGAACGTCCGCCGCTTCTCCTGACCATCGGACTCGGACTGCAGATCGCCCTGCTTACGGTTGGTGGCGTGGTCCTGACCGTGGCCATCGTGAGCCGGGCCGGGGGCGCGAGCGAGTCATTCCTGACCTGGGGGGTATTCGCCGCGGCGGCGATCAGCGGCACGACCACGATCATTCAGGCCATTCGAGTCGGCCGCATCGGCGCGGGCTACGTGCTGATGATGGGTACGTCGGGCAGTTTTATCGCGGTCTGCATCGGGGCGCTCGCGCAAGGTGGTCCCGCGCTGATGGCGACGCTCATCATCATCTCGTCGCTGTTCCAGTTCCTGTTGTCCGCCCGCCTTTCCCTGCTCCGCAGGATACTGACGCCGGCGGTCTCCGGGACGGTGATCATGCTGATTTCGGTCACCGTGATGCCCATCGCGTTCGACATGCTGAACCGGGTGCCCGAAGGCATGCCGTCCTCGTCCGCGGCAGTCACGGCCGTGGCCACCGTACTGGTCACCCTCGGCATCGCATTGAAGGCGAGGTCGTCCCTGCGCCTCTGGGCGCCCGTGATCGGCGTCGCCGCGGGGTCCATCGTGGGTGGATACTTTGGTTTGTACGATGCCGGACGCGTGGCCGCCGCTTCCTGGCTGGGTCTACCGGACGGGAGTTGGCCGGGCATCGATATCTCTTTCGGTCCCGCCTTCTGGGCGCTGCTTCCCGCTTTCATGTTCGTAACTTTGGTCGGCGCCGTGGAAACGATCGGCGACTCGGTGGCGATCCAGCGCGTTTCGTGGCGAAGGCCCCGGGCGGTGGATTACCGGGCCGTACAGGGCGCGGTAGCCGCGGATGGCCTGGGCAATCTCCTTTCCGGCCTGATGGGCACGGTGCCCAATACAACCTATTCCTCGAGCATCGCGGTGACCGAGTTGACCGGCGTGGCTTCCCGCATGGTCGGGGTGGTCGTGGGGGCGGCCTTTGTCCTGGTCGCGTTTATCCCCAAGTTCCTGGCGGTGGTCCTCGCCATTCCGGATCCCGTTGCCGGCGGCTTTCTGATCGTGTTGCTTTCCATGCTGTTCGTCATCGGCATGAAGCTTGTTCTGCAGGATGGAATCGACTACAGGAAGGGGCTGGTCGTGGGCGTAGGCTTCTGGATCGGCGTCGGTTTTCAGAATGACGCGATCTTCCCCGCGCTGGTCTCCGATTTCGCGGGCGGCCTCCTGCGTAACGGCATGACAGCGGGCGGCCTGGCCGCCATACTCATGACGCTTTTCCTGGAGATCACCTCTCCCCGACGTCACCGGATGGAGTCGGACTTCGATCTTGCGGCACTGCCGAAGATCCGTGCGTTTCTTGAAGGATTCGCCAGCCGACAGGGCTGGGACAAGGGGGCGGCGGACCGGCTCATGGCCGCGAGCGAAGAAACCCTGTTAGCGCTGATTCCGCGGGAAGACGAGAACAGCCAGCCCCGGCGGCTGCTCCTGGTCGCGCACCGGGAGGGCGACAGTGCGGTCCTCGAACTGGTCGCGGCGACCGGCGAAGGGAACCTGCAGGACAGGATCGAACTGCTGGGAGACGAAAGAGCCGTGGAAACGCCGGAGGAACTGGAGGTTTCACTCCGCCTCTTGAGGCACTACGCTTCGTCGGTACACCACCAGCAATACCACGATACCGATATCATCACTCTTCAGGTGGACGTGAGCCCGCCCCCGCCACGATCACCTCGGGCTCAGTAGACTTGAACGGACTGTCTTTCGAAGAGCGGCAGTGCGTTGAAGCGTAGTGGTACTGGAGCGCCCTTCGGCGCCGGTCGGACGTATTCGGCGGCGTGTAGTGGTAGGTTTCGCCGTGGAACACGAGGGCGTCCCCGGACTTCATGACACAGGCCACCGCGTCGTCCGTCGTAGGCGCCGAAGACAGCCCGTAATCGTCCTCCACCCCCCCGTGTTCTCCGATCCCCGCGCGGTGCGACCCCGGAATGACGTGCATGCATCCGTTCGCCACGTCGGCGTCGTCGAGGGCGATCCAGAATCCGAAAACATCGTTGGGTTCCAGTCGGAAGTAGGCGTTGTCCTGGTGCCAGACCTTCTGGCCGCCGAACCGGGGCGGTTTCATCAGCAGCATGCTCTGAAACAGGGAAACGTCAGGTCCGATCAGCTCGACGGCGATTCCCACCATTCCGGGATGAAGGGCCAGGGCGTGGAACAACTCGCTGTGGCGGGTCATCCGGAACAGCTTCCTCACACCCAGCTCCGTGGATTCGGGCGTTACCGCACCGCGGCGTACGGCCGGCTCGATCTGCACCAGTTCCTCCGGAACGTCCGGATACCGGTCCACGATTGCCGTGATTTCGCGCCGGATGGCGTCGACTTCGTCCGGGGACAGGAACGCCTCCGCGATGAAGTAGCCGTCCCGGTCGAAGGCGGTTTTCTGTGCCGCCGACATCAGCGTATCGGTGGTCATATTCAGTCCTTCCAGTTGAAGACGACGCCCATCATGTTCTTTTCACGCCGGTAGATCATCTCGTAGGCTTCGTTGATCTGGGAATAATGCATCCGGTGGGTCACGAGGCGCTTCGGTTCCAGCTTGCCCTCGCGCATCAGGTCCAGCGTGAAGCGGCACATGGCGCTCCATTCCCTCCGGTCGCCCCGTTCCGGGGGGAACAGGTAGCCGGCCCGCCCGTTGACCGCGATCAGTGAAATCCCCTTGGCATAGAACCATTCCATGTCCAGGGGATTGAAATCGAGCGGTGGTTCGCCCCGGCCGGGCAGGGCCACGATGCCGACCCGCCCGTTGTCGCGCACGATCTGGCAGGAAGTCCGCAGCGCGGGCCAGGGATTGGCCGTGAGTATGACCAGGTCGACGCCCTCGCCGTGGGTGAAGTCTTCCAGTTTATCGGCGAGATCGGGATCGTCGTGCATGAAGGTCGCGTCCGCCCCCATGCGCTCGGCCATTTCCATGCGCACCGGGCTGTTCGCGATACCGATCGTACGCGCCCCGAGGCAGGGACCGAGTCCCACGGCGCCGAGTCCGAGGACGCCCAGTCCCACGACCGCCACGTTCTCGCCGGGCTGGAACTGCGACTTGTAGTAGCACAGGGCGCTGAGTGTGTACAGGTGGCCGTATACCGCGTCCTCGTCATGTACGCCGTCGGGTACTTTGACGAACATTTCATCGTCCTTCGCGATGAACTCGGACTGGTGGGGATACCGGGAGATGACCCGGTCGCCCACGGCGAAATCCTCGACGGCGTCTCCCACGCCGCGAATCACGCCCAGGTTGCTGTCCCCGACCCAGCGCGGAAAATCCGGTGCTCCGGGCACCTGCTCCGCGCCTTCGTAGTTACCCCGGTCCGTGCCGATCTTGAGCGCCGATATGACGGTCTCGACCCAGAGGTCGTGGGGCCCGAGATTATCCGTGTCCAGGGCATGGTCTTCCATGCGCAAGTCTCTGGGGCCGTAAAGCATGGCGATTTTCATGGAATACGCTCCGGTTCTCGTTAGTGCCTGGTCCGTTCGTCTGCCGGCGCCCGGCATCGTCGCTTCCGCGTGAACGCCGTACCCTGGAATCCAATCAGGCCGACAGGGCAGAAAGGCAGCGGTCGTAAACCTCGAACCGCTCGCCTTCCGTCTCCTCAGGGTCCACCAGCTTGAGCCAGAGGGCGCTGCCGGGCTTTGCCGAGCTGTAGGACCGGTGGCTGCCGATCACGGAGGGATCCTCGCCGTGCCAGGCGATTTCCCCCTCCTGCATGTAGATGAATTCTCCGCGGTGGCGGTCCACGATGTCGTTCCGGTGATCGCGATAGAACAGGCCCTGTTCACAGGCCGTGCGCCGCAGCCGGTGTAACAGTTCGGGTGCTTCGTCAATGTCCGAGTCGAAGTGCGCGACCGGCGCTTGCACATCGCATTCGAAATCGATTACGTCCAGGTCGACCGTGCCGAAACCCCGCTGGGCTGCCACCAGGAGGTGATTCCGGTCCCTCCGGAAAGGCGGCTGTGGCCAGTCCGACGCGGGATCGTGTCCCATCAGGTGTGCGCCGCAGGCGTCCGTGGCCGTGATCTGGTCACCGGCGATCAACACGTCGCCCACGCGGCCTTCGCCGCCCCATTCCCGCCCCTTCTGCCCCACGAGCCCGTCGATGATGTTCAGGCAGGGATTCGTGATCATGGCCAGGTCCGGAAGCACGTATGAGAGCCTGATCGCATGATGGAAATACGTTCGGACCCGTCCCCCCGGGGGTACGATGGGCGGAAGCCCGAAGAGATTCTTCATGCACAGCGTGATGCCCATGAAAGAGTGATTCTTCATCTTCGCCACGGAAATGACTTCGTCCGCGTCCTCGAAAACACCGCTCAGGATATACCGGTCGAACATGTTCCCGCCGCCCGGCACCTCGTAGACCGCCCAGGGCGGCCGGTTTGAGTCGTCGTACTTGACGTCGAATTCCCGAAGGTGGTGGACGTAATTGAACTCGTCCGGCGTAAGTTTGTCCGGCGCGTAGGGATTGGTGTCCGTGGCGTAGATCTCCGCATCGGTATGTTCCCGAAGCAGTTGCAGCACGGCCCTGCAGACCGCGTCGTCCACCAGTTCTTGCCGGCGCCCTTTGAACCGGACGACGTTGTCCATCGGTTTCATCATGTTGAACTTGATGACGATCTTCCGGGCTTTCTCGATGCGCGCCCAGGACTCCGCAAGCGGTTCGGTGATGCGCTTGAGAGTCTCGTAGACGCCTTCGTAGGGCGTCCGATGGTCGCAGGACGCCGCGCGGACGGTGTATGTCTTCTCCGGCATTTAAGGGTCTCCAGGTGTTGCGGAATGCAAGGGTTTACAAGTCAAGTTGCAATATACATCCACCGGAATCGGCGACAAGTGTAAAGGGCCGGTGGGGCCCGGTGCGGCACGGGACGGCCCGACACGGATCGGGGCGACCCGGGACGGCCCGACACGGATCGGGGCGACCCGGGACGGGCCGACACGGCTCGACACGGCCCGGTCAATCCGGTGGGCGTTGTCAAGACGAAGGCATTCAAAATGAAAGGCGCGGGTATTTTGGGTTGTATATTAAGTTTCGATGGGGCATATTGAACACCCCTTTGTCCTGTGATTCCCCCTCGGGGAAACCGAATCGCCATTGGGAACGCGGTGCGCCCGCGGAAGATGGCCCGGCCCGGCCCAGCCCGGCTCAGCCCGGCCATGCCACGCTGACCACGCGTCGCGACTACCAGGAAGGTGAACACGGAATTGAACGCGCTTCGGAAATTCGTACGGTTCGTGGACGGGTTGAACGAACGGGTCGGCTCGGTCGTTTCCTGGTTCACGACCCTGCTCGTCCTGACCGTCTGTGTCGACGTGTTCACCCGGTATTTCCTGCGCAGCAGCAGCGTGGCGGTGCAGGAACTGGAGTGGCACTTCTTCGCGGTGATCTTCCTGCTCGCCTCGGCGTGGGCCCTTAAGCACAACAAGCATGTCCGCGTGGACGTGCTGTATATGAACTTCAAGCCCCGAAACCAGGCCCTGGTCAATCTCATCGGCAGCCTGCTGTTTCTGCTTCCCTTCGCGGTGATCGCGATCTGGAGCTCCCAGAATTTCGTCCTGAATTCCTTCCGGATCGGCGAGGTTTCGCCGGATCCCGGCGGCCTGCCCGCCCGCTACATCCTGAAGGCCATGATCCCCCTCGGGTTCTCGCTCATACTCCTCCAGGGACTGGCCCTGGCGGCACGCTCCCTGGACCGGTTCATACACGGAGGTGAAGATCCCATGGGTGAAATGGACGAATCGCCCCCGAGAGGGCTTTCGGCCAGGGAGGAGGACGCGGTTTGACCGAAGCGATGCCCCTCATCCTCTTCCTGGTCCTCTTTCTGCTGCTCCTGATGGGGTACCCGGTCGCCTTTACCCTGGGCGGCGTGTCCGTACTCCTCGGGCTGATGACCTTCGGCGCGGATTTCTTCAACCTGCTGCCCCTGCGCATCTGGGGCGTCATGACGAATTACGTCCTGCTTGCCGTGCCCCTGTTCGTCTACATGGGCGTCATGCTGGAGAAATCGGGCCTGGCCGAGGACATGCTGGAGACCATGGCCCTGCTCTTCGGTCGGCTGCGGGGCGGACTCGCCGTGGCGGTGGTGATCGTGGGGGCCTTGCTGGGCGCTTCCACCGGCATCGTGGGGGCGACGGTCGTGACCATGGGCCTGCTCAGCCTGCCCACCATGCTCAGGCGGGGCTACAGTCCCCAGGTGGCCACGGGCACGATCGCCGCGTCAGGTACGCTAGGGCAGATCATACCGCCCAGCGTGGTGCTCGTGCTGCTCGGGAGCATCCTCAACGTGTCGGTCGGCGACATGTTCATCGGCGCGGTCATCCCGGGCGCGATTCTCGTGGGCATGTACCTCGTGTGGCTTGCCATCGTGGCCCTGATCAAACCGGACGAGGCACCGGCCATGCCTGCCGATGAACTGGCCGCGTTCCGCGAAAGCGGCATGTTCAGGAAGATTATCCGGGCCTTCCTGCTTCCCCTGGGCCTGATGACCGTCGTGCTGGGTTCCATCTTCGCGGGCATCACCTCGCCGACGGAAGCGGCGGCCGTGGGCGCGCTGGGCGCGACCCTGCTCACCGTTTTTCAGGGCAAGTTTTCCTATAACACGCTGAAGGAGGTCATGAAGGAGTGCACGCACATAACGTGCATGGTCTTCTTCGTGCTGGTGGGCGCCGAGGCCTTCGGTCTGGTGTTCCGGGGCATGAAGGGCGACGCATACATGACCAGCCTGATCATGGACGCCAACCTGAGTACCTACGCCTTCCTGGCCCTGGTCCTGGTCATGATCTTCATCGCCGGCTTCTTCATAGATTTCATCCAGATCACCTACATCATCGTACCGGTCGTCACGCCCATCTTCATCGCCTTCGGCGTCGATCTGCTTTGGCTCGGCATCCTGATCGCGGTGAACCTGCAGACATCCTTCCTCACGCCCCCCTTCGGGTTCTCCCTGTTCTACCTCAAAGGGGTAGCTCCGCCCGAAGTGCAGACCCGCCATATCTACAAGGGTATTCTGCCCTTTATCGTGATCCAGCTCATCTGCCTGGGCTGCCTGGTTTACGCTCCGATGCTAGCGACCTGGCTGCCGGGCCTTCGTTAAGCATTAATAACCAATCGCGCAACCGTCTTTCCGGGGCTCCGACGCGCCGTGCAGCATGCCGGAATCCGGGTCGATGCGGATCGCCTGGTATCCGCCGTACCCGTGGGAAGAACGCGATATCCGGTGGCCCATTTCTTCCAGCTGCCGGAAAGACCCTTCTTCGATGCCTTCTTCCACGTTGACCCGGCCTCCTCCGGCCTCCATGGGGGCGCCTGTGGGTTCGGCCGATCCGAAGTGCTGGAACCGCGGCGCGTCGCCCGCCTCCTGCACGTCCATGCCGAAATCGATCATGCTGCAGAGGACCTGAACGTGTCCCTGCGGCTGCATGGCGCCGCCCATCAGGCCGAATGTTAGCCAGGGCTGCCCGTCCCGGGTCACCATGGCGGGGATGATGGTGTGGAAGGGCCGCTTGTGAGGCGCCAGGGCGTTGCGGTGCGCGGGGTCCAGCGAGAAGAGCTGCCCCCGGTTCTGGATTGGGAATCCCGTACCCTCCGGCACGATGCCCGATCCGAAACCCCGGAAGATGCTCTGGATGAACGAAACGACGTTGCGGTCCTCGTCGACGACGGTCATGTAGGCCGTGTCCCCGTGCTGCAGGATGGGATCGCCGGCCGGGACGTCGACCGCCGCCCTGCGAGGATCGATGCGAGCGCGCTGCCGATCGGCGTAGTCCTTTGACAGCAGCGCCTCAACAGGCACGTCGGCGAAGGCGGGATCGGCGTAGTATACGGCGCGGTCGGCGTAGGCGAGTTTCTTGGCCTCGATCTGCAGGTGCAGCGTTTCGGCCGACAGGCAGCCCGTTTCGGCGATGTCGTAGCCTTCCAGGATGTTCAGCATCTGCAGGGCGGCGATGCCTTGCCCGCTCGGGGGCAGTTCCCAGACCGTATAGCCCCGGTAGTCGACGCTGACGGGATCGTCCCAGGTCGACGCGTGGTCCCTGAAATCCTCGGGGCTGAACAGCCCGCCGACGTCCCGGGAACAGGCCACGACAGCCTCGGCGATTTCGCCTTCGTAGAATGCATCGCGACCGCCCTCGGCCAGGATGCGGTAGGAACGGGCCAGGTCCGGGTTCCGAAACACCGCGCCGGGTTCGGGCGCGCGGCCTTCGGGCAGGTAGACGCGGGCTGACTCGGGCCAGGGCGCCAGCAGTGGTGTGGACCCCGCCCAATCTCTCGCGATGATGTCCGAAACGGGGAAGCCGTTCTCCGCGTAAGAGATGGCAGGTTCCAGCACCTGTGCCAGGGACAGGTTGCCGAAACGATCGAGGAGACGGGACCAGCCGTCGACGCAACCCGGCACGGACCAGTTCAGCGGGCCGGTACCCGGCACGTAGTCGTGTCCCAGCCCGGAGTAATGGTCGATCGTCGCCGCGTAGGGCGCTCTTCCACTCGCGTTGAGACCGGTCAGCTCGCCGCTATCCGCCTCCCAGACAATGGCGAACAGGTCGCCGCCGATACCGCAGGACATGGGTTCCACCACGCCGAGTACCGCGTTGACGGCGATGGCGGCGTCAATGGCGTTTCCGCCGGACTTGAGGATCTCGATGCCGGCCTGGGCGGCCAGCGGCTGGCTCGTGGCCACCATGCCCCGGGGCGCCATGACGACTGAGCGCCGCGAACCGCGGTAGGTGTGGGGATCGTATCGCATGGTCTGGGTATTTCTCCGTTCGGAGGGTGATCAGCGGAAGAAAGTCTCAGCATCGTGCCGGGGCGCGTAGCCGATCTCTTCCTTCGGCGTCTGTATGTCGAAGATGTTGTACGTGTTGTCCGAAATGACGAAATAGTGCCGCGCGGGAGGCAACTTGCCGGCGAGATGGGCCGTGTACGCCGCGTGGACCATGCCCGCCGCGTCCTGCTGGTGGCACCAGACGGCGAAATACCCGGGCTCCTCCGTGATGGGCGTGTTTCGGGGGTTCACGCCGCCCCAGCGCGTGGCCACCGCGCCGCAGCCCCGTTCTGCCGCCCGTTCCACCCAGGCCTCGACGTAGGCCTTTTCGTGGCCGTAGTCGTTGACCGGGCAGGCGGGCAGGCGCGCGGAGATCGGATCAGGCCATTCCTGGATCGAATCGAACCTCCGTTCCGCGATCAACGCGTACGCGCCCGATTCGAAAAAGCGATAGGCGTCGTCCACCGCGTGCACAGAGCTCGAAGCCACGATCATCGGCCCGTGGTCCGGACGGCCCGGACCGCCGGGACTGTCAGGACCGTCAGGACCGCCCGGACTGCCCGGACGGCCCGGACTGCCCGGACGGCCCGGACGGCACAGGTCCAGCACCGATTCGAACACCAGGTCCGTCATCGCGTTCATGGCGGCGAGATCGCCCTGCCGGGCCAGGTAGACGACGAGATCGTATCCCGGGAGTATGGCCCGGAATCGATCCGGTTCTTCGACGATGTTCATTTCGACGAACCGGCCACCGGCGCAGCCCTCTGCCCGGTCGGGCGCCCCGGGCAGGTCGATGGAACAGAAGCGGTATCTCTCGTCCATCCCCGGCAGGTATGTCCTGAGTCCGGATCCGATCGTCCCCCTGCCCCCGATAAGCAGCGTGTTAAACGCCATTAGTCTTCCCTTCAGTAGGCTTCCAGATAAAGCGTTTTGATTTCGTCGGCCGTGGGCACGCGCGGATTGTTCTGCGGACTCCCCGAGGCGAGAGCGTCGTCGGCCATTTTGTCCAGCGCGCTGGTCAGGGCCGATTTCGAGATTCCACAGGCCCTCAGTCCGGGGATTTCAACGGTGTCGTTGAGTTGCTGCAATCCGTCGATCAGCAGATCACAGGCGGTGGACGTATCGTCCCCTTCCCCCGCCCAGCCGAGCTTCCGGGCCAGTTCCGCGTATCGTTCAAGCGCTGCCGGTACGCTGAACCGGGTGACCGCCGGCAGCAGTACGGAATTGCTGAGGCCGTGGGGCAGGTGGAAGACCGCGCCGAGGGGCCTGCTCATGCCGTGCACGAGGCAGACGGAACTGTTGGCGAAGGCCATGCCGCCCAGGGAGGCGGCCTCCATCATGCCTTTGCGGGCCTCGTGGTCGCCGGGATGTTCCCAGGCCCGCACCAGGTGCCTGCCGACGAGTTCGACGCACGCAAGGGCGAGCGCGTCCGTGATCGTGCCGTGCTTGCGGGATACATAGGCTTCAATGCCGTGGGTCAGCGTGTCCACGCCGACGTTGGCCGTCAGCGGACGGGGCATGGACAGGGTCAGCGTGTAGTCGACGAAGGCCGCCGCAGGCAGCAGATGGGCGTCCAGGATCATCATCTTCACGTTACGCCGCGTGTCCGTGATCACCGTCACCCGGGTCATCTCGCTGCCCGTTCCGGCCGTCGTGGGAACGGCGAACAGCGGTACGCCGGGCCGGGGTATCCGGTGATAGCCCGCGTATGCGGACAGGGGCCCGTCATTGGCGGCCATGACCGCGATGCCCTTTCCCGCGTCGATGCTGCTGCCGCCGCCGACCGCAATGACGCCGTCGCAGCCGTTTTCGGTGAACAGGGCGAGTCCTTCCTCGACGTTCACGTCCGTGGGCTCGGGGGTCACGTCACCGTAGACACAGGCATCTATACCCGCCTGGCGGCACCGGTCCACCATGCGGGCGGGCAGACCCTGTTCGACCAGGTAGGGATCGGAGACGATCAACACGTTTTTCAGTCCAACGCGGACGGCCTGGGGGGCCGCTTCATCGAATGCGCCCGCTCCACTTACGATGATAGAAGGGACATTGATCTGCACCGGACCGTTCACCGTCAGGTCACTCCCTTGATGACGGCGCTGTACTGCCGGAATGAACCGGACTGCACGACCTCGCGCAGCGCATGCACGGCCGTGTGCAGTTCTTCGTAGGTCGTGTAAAGCGGCGCGATGCCCAGCCTGATGTTGTCGGGCATGCGGAAATCGGAAATCACCTGTCTTTCCTCCCGGATCGCCTGGTCGATGCGATACCCCTCGGCATGGCCGAAGGAGACGTGCGACCCCCGGCTTGCGCCGTCCCGGGGTGAATTCAGCGTGAATCCGAGGGGTGCCAGTTCAGACGCCCAGAGGGCGACCAGGTACTCGGACTGGCTCAGCGACTTGGCGCGCGCGGGCTCCACACCGGCTTTGAGCGCGAGGTCCACGCCGGGTTCGATCATGGCCAGGGAAAGGACGGACGGCGTGCCCGTCAAATAACGGTCGATGCCGGTCGCCGGTTCGAATTCGGTATCGAAATAGAATTGCTTCCGGTGGCCGAACCAGCCGGAAATGGGATTGGCCAGCCTGGCCTGCAGGTCTTCGCGGACGTAAAGGAACGCCGGAGCTCCCGGGCCGCCGTTCAGGTACTTGTACGTGGAACCCACCGCCAGATCGATGCCCAGGTCGTGGCAAGCCATGGGCACGACACCGGCGGAATGACTCAGGTCCCACAGGATCATCGCGTCCCTGCCGTGGGCGATCTCGGTGATTCGCGCCATGTCGTACATGTAACTGGACTTGTACATGACGTGGGAGAGGAGCACCAGGGCCGTATCGTCGTCGATGGCCCGGTCGAGGGCCTCTTGGGACACGGCAAAGCCGTTGTCCACGGGGAGTACGACCAGTTCGTACCCGGGATCGAGCATATCCGCCACGGCCTTCAGGATATAGATGTCGGACGGGAAGTTCACGCTGTCGGTTACGATTCGGCGCCGCCCGGGCCGCTCCTTCAGCGCACCGGCAATCAGCTTGAAAAGGTTGACCGACGTCGAGTCGGCGATGATTACCTCGTCGGGCCGGGCGCCGATCAGTCCGGCCAGCTTGCCGCCGATACGCCTCGAAAGCCCCATCCATTCGTCATTCCAGGCCCGAATGAGCCGATTTCCCCACTGGTGCCGGATCAGCCGGTCCATCAGGGAGATGGCGTCCCTGGGTACCCGCCCGAGGGAATTGCCGTCCAGGTATATCAGGCCGGGGTCGTCGATCAGAAAGCGATCCCGGAACCTGCCCAGTTTATCCTGGTGGTCCAGTTTTCGCGCGTACTCGAGCGACGTGTCGAAATCCAAACACCTGCCTCCACGGGTCGTGGTGTCGCGGGAATGCGGCTGGATAATCGGCGTAAAAGGAAAAACCGGAATGTATACGGAGGGGAAGGCCGGGACAAGTGGAATGTCAACGCCCTGTCGCGCGGTCCTTGCTCATCGGCTGGCCCGCCTTGCCCGTTCGTCCTGCTCCAGGGAACGCGGCTGGGTGCCGAAGATGTTCAGGTCGACAAAGGCCATCGCCCGGGCCAGCGTTTCGCGACTGCGCACCAGCAGGGACTGGGTATACGGAGTGTCTTCGGCGCAGAATCCCGTCGCGGCGAGATCGACGGCATCCGCGAGGTAAAGCGCCCGTTCGCAGTGGAACTGTTGCGAAACGACGATGACGCGGTCGAGTCCGAACACCTTCTTCGCCCGGAAGACGGAGTCCAGGGTCCGCACGCCGGCGTAGTCGAGCATGATGAAATCTTCCGGTACGCCCAGTTCGACCAGGTCCCGCTGCATCGTCGTGGTCTCGTCATAGTACTGTGTGGACGCGTCCCCGCTGACGAGAATGGCCCTGACCCGTCCGGCGTGAAACAACTCGGCGGCGGCCTCGATGCGTGCGCGGTAGTACTGGTTTACGTGCCCCTCGGCGTACTTGGAAGTACCCAGTACGAGTCCCACCTGGCATTCGGGCGTTTCCTCGGCCTGGTAGTACAGACGGGCGGATGCGTTGCGGGTAATGGCGAAGTCGTTCAGCAGGGCTGCGAAGAGACCGGTCATGGCGAGTGCCGTAATGACCCGGGTCCATACCGGCAGATGGCGAAATGCAGGTTTGCTTCGCATTGAAATTGGCGATTTCTGGAGAAATGGATCTTTGAGGGAAGAAGGACTGGGGTTATACTGTCATACTACCTGTCGCGGCCGGTATCGTCAAGCGGTAAACCTTGTAATTTCGTGTTTTCTCTATTGTTGCCGGAGTGATTCCATCATGCATAAACGAGTGCCCACCTGGCTGCTCCCCGTGATCTGGCTGCTCCCCGTGATCTGGCTGCTCCCCATCGCCGCGGCGGACAGCGGGCGGGACGCGGCGAACACGGACAGTTGGCGGGACGCGTCGGACAGCCGGCAGGACGCCCCGGACAGCGGGCGGGACGCGTCGGACAGCCGGCAGGACGCCCCGGACAGCGGGCGGGACGCCCCGGACAGCGGGCGGGACGCGTCGGGCGAAGGGGCGCCGATGACCGTGCTGTTCTACGGCAACAGCCTTACGGCGGGGTTCGGGGTCGATCCCGACGAGGCCTTTCCGCAACTCGTGCAGAATAAGATCGACGGGCTCGGCTGGCCGTTCAAGGTGATCAACGGCGGCGTGGGCGGAGAGACCACGGCGGGCGGCCTGAGCCGTATCGACTGGGTGCTGCAGAACCGTCCGGACGTGTTCATCCTCGAACTCGGCGGGAACGACGGGCTGCGGGGCGTCGACCCCGGCGTCACCCGCCGGAACCTGCGGGCCATCATCCGGCGCGTCCGGGAGCGGTATCCAGCGACGAAGATCATACTCGCCGGCATGCAGGCGCCGCCCAATATGGGCCAGCGCTTTGTGACCGAGTTCAGGGAGATCTACCCGGAGCTGGCGCAATCGGAGCGTGTCTCGCTGATCCCCTTCATTCTCGAGGGTGTCGGCGGTATACCGGAGTTGAATCAGCCGGATGGCATCCATCCGACCGCGGAAGGGCACGCGATCATGGCCGAGCTGGTCTGGAAGGCGCTCGAGCCGGTTTTGAAGGGACTTCTGCCCTGATCGGACGGATCGTCTAGATTTCCGCCCGAAGCACTTCCAGCGGGGACTGGCGGTAGATGCCGGCGCTGGCGGCCATGCCCACCAGGATGGTAATCAACGCGATCCCGCCGACCACGGCCAGCACGGGGATGTAGGCCGGCACATAGGAGATGTTGAAGACGAAGACGGCCAGGATCCACGTGGCGGCGAAAGCCAGCACGACCCCCGTCAACGCGCCAATCGCGCCCAGGAACAGGTACTCGATCGTCATGATTTTCAGAATCTGGTTCCGGGAGCCGCCGAGGGTCTTCAGCAGCACGCTTTCCTGCATCCGCTGGTAACGGCTGTTGGTCACGACGCCCACCAGGACGATGACACCGGTAAAAACGCTGAACAGCGCCATGAAACGGACGATGAGGGATACCTTGCCGAGTATGTCGTTGAGGGTATTCAGGATGAGGCTCAGGTCGATCATGGACACGTTGGGAAACCGGCTGACCGTTTCCCGCTGAAAGCTTGCCGAGACCTGCGGATCATCGATCCGGGTCACGACCACGTGGAACTGGGGCGCTTCTTCCAGGACGCCCTCCGGGAAGACCATGAAGAAGTTGGGCTCCATCCGCTGCCAGTCTACCGCCCTCACGCTCCCTACGGTTGTACGCACCGGCACGCCCTGCACGTCGAACACGACCTCGTCGCCGATGCCCAGCCCCAGGCGGTCGGCGATGCCTTTTTCCACGGATACGAGCACGGAGTCCTTCCCGGCCTCGGCGCGGGGCTGCAGCGACCCTGCCAGGAGTGTTTCCGCGTCTTCCAGGTGAGCCCGGTAGGTCGAACGGTATTCCCGGCGCAACGGCCAGCGCGATACCCTTTCCGTCGTATCCGCCATCACCTCCGCGATCGTCCGCCCCTTCAGGCCCGCAATCCGCATGCTTACCACCGGCGTCTGCTGCATGACCGGCAGCTCGTTGCGGCGCATTGATTCCAGGATATCCTCCCGCTGGCCGGGTTGTATGTCGAAGAGCACCAGGTTCGACTGCCGGTCTCCGCCGACCTGGGTAATGTGTCCCACGAGGGAGTACTGCAGGAGGTACAGCGTCGTGATCAGGAAGGCGCCCAGCCCGAGGGCGACGACCATGGTGACGGTCTGGTTGTCCGGGCGAAAGAGATTGGCCAGGCCCTGCCGCCAGACATAGGGCCACGAAGCCGGCACGATGCGCCGGGCCAGCGTGATCAGGCTCCGGGCGACCAGGGTCAGCAGCAGGAAGGCGCAGATCAGTCCACCCGCGAATCCCACGCCCTGCAGCCATACCCGGGTCTGGCTGATGCCGAAGAGCACGACGCCGGCCACGAGCACGGCGATCAGCAGGATGCGCCGCGGGTCCCTGTTGGCGCGCCGCGGTGTTTCGACGGAGGAGCGCAGCGTGAGCAGGGGAGAAATGTCCCGGATCGCAAGGAGCGGCAGGAGGGCGAACAACAACGCCATGAGCAGCCCGAGACCCATGCCCTGGAGCAGAGGAAGCCAGGTAAACCCCACCACCAGTTCGAAGGGAACGAAGTCCTGGATCAGCAAGGGCAGTACACCGAGGACGAGATAGCCGAAGGCCGCGCCGATGGTGGAACCGATCACGCCGATGGCCACGGCCTGGATGACGTACACCGCGAAGGTATGCCGCCCCTCCGCGCCCAGGCAGCGCAGCACGGCAATAGTGCTCCGTTTTCGCCGCACGTAGGTGTGAATGGCGCTGGCGACGCCCACACTTCCGAGGATCAGGGCGATGAACCCGCTCAGGTTGAGAAACCGGTAGAGATTGCCCAGGGACCTTTCCAGGCCTGCCTGGCGGTCCCTCACGGTGTCCCAGTCCCACCCCCACTTTGCCGCGGTGTCCGCGCCATAGGTTGCCGCGAGTTCGTCGGCATCCACACCGTCGTCGAACCGGAACAGAGCCCGGTAGGTCACGCGGCTGCCCGGCTGGATCAACCCCGTGGATTCGAGTTCCGACATGGGGATGTAGACCCGGGGACCGATGGTGCTCATGGCCGCGGTTTCGCCCGGTATGCTCACCAGGCGGCCGGAGATCTCGAGTGTGCGCACCCCGACGCGGATCGAGTCGCCGACCTCCACGCCGTGCTGGATCATCAGGTTGTCGTCCACGAGGGCCGTGCCGTCCGTCCTGAACGCTTGCGCGGCGGCGGGAGGTACCGTTTCCAGCACGCCGTAGTAGGGGAACGCGCCTTCGAGTGCCCGTACGTTCGACAGCCGCGAAGAGCCCGTCCGGGGGAAGGAGACCATGGAGACGAAACTGGACTGGCGCGACTGCTCGCCGCCCAGGTTCCCGAGGAAGACTTCGGCCGAATCCGAGAAGGCCGTCCGGGTATTGATGTCGAGGTCGGCGCCGAGCAGGGCCTTGGCCTCCACGTCGATCGCGGCCGCCATGCTGTCGCCCAGGGTACGGATTGAGACCAGGGCGGCGGTGCCCAGGATGATGGAGGACATGTACAGGAGCAGGCGGCGCCTGTAGGTCCGGCTGTCCCGCCAGGCCATGCTGAACAGCCAGCTTGCCCGTATCGGCGTCTTGTCGGATGCGGGAGGAACGCTCATGACTTAAGGATCGGGGGTAAGGGACAGGGAAGGGGCCACCGGGATACCGGTTTGCTCTGGATGGTAGTCTTCGACCATGCGGCCCCCGCTCAATCGGACGATGCGGCGGGTCCTGCGCGCCAGGTCGAGGTTGTGGGTCACGGTGACCAGGGTCGTCCCGGATTCCTCGTTCAGTTCGAACAGCAGGCTTTCCACGGTAGCGGCCGTATCGGCGTCGAGATTGCCCGTGGGTTCGTCTACGAAAAGCAGTGCCGGACGGTTGATGAAGGCCCTTGCCATGGCGACCCGCTGCTGTTCGCCCCCGGACAGCTGTACCGGGTAGTGGGTGGTCCGGTCCGCCAGCCCCACGCGGTCCAGGAGCTCCTCCGCCCGGCGGTAGACCGCCTTTTCACCGCGCAATTCGGCCGGGACCATTACATTCTCGAGACTGGTGAGGGTCGGGATCAGCTGGAAATTCTGGAAGACGAAACCCACGTGCCGGTTGCGGACGCGGGCCCGTTCATCTTCATCGAGATCGTCCAGCACGATGCCGTTCAGCGAGACGGATCCCGAGGTCGCCCGGTCCAGGCCGGCGCAGAGGCCGAGCAGCGTCGTCTTCCCGCTGCCGGAGGGCCCGATGATCGCCAGGGAGTCGCCCGGCATCAGGTCGAATTCGATATCCCGCAAAACGGTAAGCGTCCCGCCGCCGCTTGGGTAGGTCTTGCTCAGGTCCCGGACCGACAGGATGGGCTGTTCGCTCATGGTGACGGTGCTTCTCCTTCCCCGTTTTCTGGTTCCCGCAATTCCGGGTACCGGTCCAGTACCTGCAGGAGACGATCCGGATAGTCCGTAATGATGCCGTCCACGCCGTGATCGACATGGCGTTTCATTTCCGCTTCCTCGTTGATCGTCCAGACATACACGTCCATGTTGTGTCGGTGGGCGCCCGATACGAACCGGGTGCTTACCAGGGTCCGATCTTGAAAACTGGGCGGTACCTGCATCGTCTCACCCCCGGGCACGAAGGCGAACCCGAGTCTCAGGGAGTTCAGCACCCAGAAGCCGAGTACCTCACCGGCCGTGGACGATGTCGCGATGCCCGGGTTGTTGTCTCGAATGTATTTGACGCTCTCGGACTGAAAGGAAGCGATGACCTTCCGTTCCGGGTACGAACACTGCGCGATTGCCTCGGAAAAACGGACCCGGGCGGCATCTGAGACGTTCTTCAGCTCGATAATCATCCGGGTATCGGGGAGTGCGTTCAGTACCTCCTCCAGGGATGGTACCCGCAATCCCATGCCCCGGAATGGAAAACTCGCGCCGCCGTCCGCGGTCCACCGGTAACCCGCGTCCAGTTCCCGCAGTGCGGCCCAGGACATCTCGTCGACCCGGCCTGTGCCGTCGGTCGTACGGTCGACCGTGGCGTCGTGGATGACCACCAGTTCACCGTCGCTGGTGGCGTGCACGTCGAATTCCAGTGCGTCCGCACCGATTCTGGCCGCGTTTTGAAAAGCAAACAGCGTGTTTTCAGGCCACAGTCCCGCGCCGCCGCGGTGGGCGATGGCCAGGAGTTGGTCCGTATCCGTGAATGTATGCTCGGGCATGGGGCGGGATATAATCGAAGTGTATGCCAGGACCGCGACAAGTATGACCACGGCTGCAACGGCCAGCCGAAGGAACCATTTCCAGATGAATCGAAGCATTCAGCCGCCGCGGTTGGAGTTACAGGGGCCAGTCCCGAAGTATGCGTTCCACTTCTTCGGCGTGACTGCTCTCGTCCCGGATCATGTCTTCCAGCTGGACCATGAGGCCGTAATCGCCGTATTCCTCGGCCTCGGACCGGCGTTGGACATACCGCCGGACGATGGTGCGTTCGTCCTCAAGCATGGTCTCCAGGTTCTCGCGGTTCGAATCGCTCACCTTGACCGGACGGGGAACGGTCGTGGGCTCGCCGCCCAGCACCACGATCTTGTCGGCGAGGTATTGGGCGTGCAGTTGCTCATCGGCAACCTCGTCCTGAAAAAACTTGGCCAGTTCGGGCCGATAAGGACCGCTGGCCTTGGCCGCGTAGACGGTAAACTGGATGATCGCACCGAGTTCGGCGGCCAGGTCTCCGTTCAGGTTTTCGATCAAGGTCTGCTTGTCCATGGTTCCTCTCCTTTTCCCAACTGTCTCATTTTGACAAACAAGAATGTCTCATCCTTCGGTCGTTTTCATGATACGTATCGCCGCCGAAATAGACAACGCGTATGTTTCCCTATAGTGTGTCGTGGCCCGCAAATCAGTGAGCCGTGACGGGTTGATCAGCGTTCCGCGCCCGGCAAACGTCCTGGTTCGATCCGTCGTCGGACCACCTCCCATCACGCCATTTCGAGTACGGCTTTGACCACGCCGCTTTCTGGATCGAGCCACGAGGGAAAATCCACCAGCATGCCTTCCGGATCGGCCCTGTGCGTAATCCAGGGCGAGGTGTCGATCCGGCCGGCCTCGATATGCCCGATGACCCGCTGCAGGTCGACCGTGCGGGCGTTCCGGCTGCCGAGCAGGGTCATCTCCCTCCGGTGGAAGGCGGGTCCGTCGAAGGTAATGCGCGAGCCGGTGATGCCGACGTAGACCAGTCGTCCGCCGTTGGAGACGTAGTCGTGGGCCTGCATCATGGACCCGGCGTGGCCGGTGGCGTCGAAGACGGCCGTCGGGAGTTCGCCACCTAGCAGCGATTGCAGCTTCGACGGGACCTCGGCGGTATCGGAGATGATTTCGAAGAGGTCGTAGCGGCGCTTGCAGAATGCGATGCGCCGCGCGCTGATCTCCAGCAGGATCACGCGCGCACCGGCCAGGAGGGCGAAGGTCAGTACGGAAAGACCAATGGGGCCGGCGCCGATGAGCAGGACCGTTTCGCCCTTTTCGATCGCGGCGCGATCTACGGCGTGGGCGCCGATGCCCAGGGTCTCCACCAGGGCCAGTTGCTCGAGGGACATGACATCGGAACGCAGCAGTTTCTCGGCCGGAAGCACCAGGACGTCCCGCATGCCGCCGTCCACGTGTACGCCCAGGACGTCGAGGTTCGAGCAGCAGTTCGTCTTGCCCATGCGGCAGGGCACGCAGTGCCCGCAGTCCATGTAGGGCACGACGGCACACAGGTCGCCGGGATGGATGTCCGTCACGTCCCTGCCGGCCGCGATGACCTCCACCCCCAGTTCGTGCCCGAGGATGCGGGGGTAGTCGAAGAAGGGCTGCGTACCCTCGAAGGCGTGCAGGTCCGTACCGCAGATCCCGATCCGGCGGATGCGCACCAGCACCTCGCCGGGCCCCGGCGGCGTGGGCTCGGGGGTATCCTCAAGGACGAAACGGCCGGGTTCTTCAAGAACGATAGTGGGCATGCGGGCAGGACTCGCTTTCAGGTGAGCAGGGCGGACAGCAGGGGCGGCTCGCGTTGAAACTTCCCGATGTAGGCTTCGTAAGAGGGCGCCAGGCGCATCTTCACCTTGATCTGATGGTCCACCGCGATGGATTCGAGCCGGTGTTCCAGGAAAGGATTCCGAAACCGTTCGATACAGTCCTCCGCGAAGGACCGTGCGTCTTCCACCTCGTCCGGCAGCGCCGGCACGATTTCCTCCAGCATCAGGTCCCGCAGCCAGGGACCCGTTTCTCCATGGTCGACGGCCTCCCGCACGGTCCGGATGCCCAAGGGCATGGCCCGGCTGACCAGCGCCGTGTGGGCGCCGTTGAGCACCCTCACTTTGCGCAGCGCATAGGGACGGACGTCCGGCGTACGTATTATGGCCGGATGCTCGATGAACGACCCGGCGCCCGGCCGGTCCTCCAGGGCCCAGAAGGCGAAGGGCTCGGTCAGCGCCAGCAGTCCGTCGCCGTGAGGATTGGGGAACCCCGGCGGCGGTTCGATGGTGATCCGGTCCACGAGCGTATGCAGCCAGGTCACGCCTTCTTCCAGCCAGCCCAGGAAGCCGTCGCCCAGACGCTGCTGCCGACCCAGGTCGCGGACCAGACCGCGCAACGCCCCGGCGTTGTCGTCGATCAGTTCGCAGGGAATGACGGTCACCGGCGCGCCGCCATGTTCATACCGCGCGAGAAACACGGCGAGCAGCTTTCCGGGGAAGGAAACCGGCGGCGCGCCGTCCAGCCGCTCCGATTCCGGCACGTCGTACCCGGTTTCCGAGGTGTTGGAGAGGATGTACTCCGTGGCCGGGTCGCGCCCCGCGGCCAGTACGGCTTCCCAGTCGTCCGTGGCGCTCAAGGCCCTCGAGACGCTTTCCACCTCGACGGACTCGTCGATCCGATTGCCGTCACGGATCCCCCGCACGCATATCCGGTAGCGGCCGCGCTGTTCGTTGAATAACCGGGTCCGCCCGGTGCCCGTGGACTGGACCACGACGATCCGGCCGATGTCCTGCCCGGCTTGCCTGGCCTCGTGGATGAAGAGGTCGGCGAAGGCGCGGAGGAACCGGCCGCTGCCGAACTGGAGCACCGATTCAGCCGGCGTCGCCATCCGGCTCCCTTCGCTTGGCCTCGTCCCAGAGGGCGTCCAGTTCCTCGAAGGTGGCCTTTTCCAGGCTTTCTCCCTTGAGTTCGAGAGCGGCCTCGATAAATCGGAATCGGCGGATGAACTTGTCGTTGCTCCTTCTCAGGGCATCCTCCGGCGGCACGTTGAGGTGGCGGGAAAGGTTCACCAGGGAGAACAGCAGGTCGCCCATCTCCTCCTCGATCTTCGCCCGGTCACCGTGCTCCAGGGCCCGGCGCACCTCGCCGATTTCCTCGCCGACCTTTTCGAGCACCGCTGTAACGTCGTCCCAGTCGAAGTTGACCCGGGCGACCTTCTCCTGAATGCGGTAGGCGCGGAGCAGCGCCGGCATGCCCGCCGGGAGGCCGTCCAGCACCGACGTTGGGCCTTCCTCGCCTTTCTCCTCCTGCTTGATCTTCTCCCAATTGGTCAGCACCTCGTCGGCCGTGTCCGCCCGGATGTCCCCAAAAACATGGGGATGGCGCCGGATGAGCTTGTCGTTGATCGCCCTGGCGACGTCATGGATGTCGAACCGCCGCTCCTCGGCGGCGATCTGTGCGTGGAAGACGACCTGGAGGAGCAGGTCGCCCAGTTCGTCCCGGAAGTCGCCGTCCCCGCCGTTGTCCAGCGCGTCCAGCACCTCGTAGGCCTCCTCGATCAAGTACGGCCGTAGCGTCTGATGGGTCTGTTCCTGGTCCCAGGGACAGCCTTCCTTCGACCTGAGTTTCGCCATGATGTCCACGAGCTCTTCGAAGGGGGTCATAGGGGTGGCGTCAGGTCGTAGGTTGAGCTTGGAAAGTACGATTCAGGTACCGTAGGCGTTACGGATTTTCTTCGTCGACTATGTCTTCAAGTTCTGTGATTAAATAAGGCAAATCGTTACGAATGATCTTCCACAAGATATCGAGGTTGACGTCATCGTACCCGTGGACAAGCCGGTTGCGTGCTCCAATGATCTGAGGCCATGGAATCGTAGCGTGTTTCTTCTTTGTCTTTTCGGACACGCGGTTGGCCGCTTCCCCAACGGTTTCCACCAACTTCAACAGGGCGAGTTGCCTTATCCTGTCTTCAAACAGCTTGTTCAGAGATATCCCTTCAGTCAGTTCGACTGCTTCCACAGCGTAATTACGCATATCCACGAGGCTTACGCGATCATCACGTTTGCTCATACTGCACCTCGGCGGTATTGAGTATCTCTTCCCGAAGAATCCAATTTCGGCTGTTTTCGACTCCTTTGAAAGTGTACAGGTCTACCCGCCGACCAAGTACTTTCGATAGTTCGTCCTGTATGGTGAAAAAACCCAGGCCCGGTGTCTTGCCTGGCTCGAAATCCACCAGTATGTCCACATCGCTTTCAGGCGTGAAATCGTCGCGCAGAACAGACCCGAACAGGGCAAGGCGCTTGATATGGTGCCGCTGGCAGAATTCAGCGATCTTATTGTTGGGTATGTTAATACGTACGTTCATGACTGGTGTTTCCCTGGCTTTAAATCTCGATAAACAACCGCAAACCGAAACCGTATCTTACAATAACCAGAACCGGTCAGGAATCAAGCCGTAAATTGCCGTGACGCCACAGACTGGCACCGTGCTTGAAACTCCGCTCCACCCGCCCTGATCCGCCAAGAAAACTATTGACGTAAGCCCTTGAGAAATCTACATTGTTTAGGTTTAACGGGGATCGTTCCCGTAACCGGTTCAGGATCGTTTCGCAAGGGGAGGAACAGGGGTTTCGGAAAGGCGTGCAAGGCATGGTAAGTGAACATGTCCTCGTTCTGAACCAGAACTACGAGCCTTTGAGTGTTTGTACGGCAAGACGGGCGGTCATTCTCGTTTTTCTGCGCAAGGCGGAGATCATTGACAAATATGCGGACCCGGTGCGGGGCGTATACACGCTGTTCGACCGGCCCAGTATCGTCCGGATCGTGAACTACGTTCGCATACCCAGCAAGGGCATCATGCTGTCGCGCAAGAACATACTCAAGCGCGACGGCCACCAGTGCCAGTACTGCAGCACAACGAGGGGCCCTCTGACAGTGGATCACGTCCTGCCCAGGTATTTGGGCGGCGCGGACAGCTGGGAGAACATGGTCTGCGCCTGCCAGCGCTGCAATAACAAGAAAGGGGACAGGCTGCCGGAAGAGGTGAATATGGCCCTGCGCCGCAAACCGAAGGCGCCCACCAGGATACACTTTATTCGAGACTTCATAGGCATCCACCATCATTCCTGGCGGCCCTACCTGTTTCTGAAGAACGAACAACCGGAAGAATTGCTATGGCCTACCAGGTAAGGCTCGAACACTTCGAAGGACCGCTGGACCTTCTGTTGTTCCTGATCAGGGAACACGAGGTGGATATCTACGATATTCCCATCTCGCTGGTCACGCAGCAGTACCTCCAGTATCTCGAGCTGCTCAAATTGCTCGATCTCGAAGTCGGCAGCGAGTACCTGCTCATGGCGGCGACGCTCCTGCGCATCAAGTCGAAGATGCTCCTGCCCCGCAGGTCCGAAGAGGAGGAAGAGGAAGGCGCGGACCCGCGGGAAGAACTCGTGCAGCGACTGCTGGAATACCGGCAGTTCAAGGAAGCGGCCGGCGTGCTGAACGAGCACCAGGACCGCAACGCCGACGTGTTCTACCATCCGCCCGCGGAGCACCCGGACGAGGACCTGAACGGCGTGGAAACGCTCGACACCCGCCTGGCGGGCAACCTGAATCTCTGGGACCTGCTGCAGGCCTTCAAGTTCACGCTGGACCGCGCAAAGGACGATTTCGACCGGACCGTGGAACGGGAGACCCTGTCGATCGAGGACCGGATGGACGATATCCTGGATCACCTGAAGCGACAGAAGAACCTGTTCTTCAGTGCGCTCTTCCAGGAGGATCTCTCCCGGCCCTTCCTGATCATCACCTTCCTGGCCCTGCTGGAACTGATCCGGCAGAACCGGGTGGTTTTCGAGCAGACCGATACGCTGGGCGAAATCTGGCTTACCCTTTCCGACTCGGTAGGTACCTCGTCATGAGGGAGCAAGGGGCATGCAGAAGAAACTGATCATGGACCAGGCGCAGCTGGACGAGTACCGCGCGATCACGGAAGCCGTGCTTTTCGCCAGTGACGCGCCGCTCAGCCTGGCCGAACTCAGCCGCATCATGGACGACGTGGGCGAGGACCTGGTCGGCGAATGCATCGAAACCCTGAACGAGAAGTACGCGCAGGGCGGCCACGGCTTCGAAATCCGGCACGTGGCCAACGGCTACCAGCTCAGCAGCAAGGTGGATTACGCGAAATGGATTCGCCGGCTCTACCGGGGCAGGATCCCGTCGCGGCTCACCCAGGCCGCCCTGGAATGCCTTTCGATCGTCGCGTACAAACAGCCGATCAGCCGGTCCGAGGTGGAGGCCATTCGAGGAGTGAACGTAGACGGCGTGCTTCGGACATTGCTGGACAGGAACCTCATACGCATCGCAGGCCGGGGAGAAGGCGTCGGCCGGCCGATACTCTATGCGACGACGGGTGATTTCCTCCAGTATTTCGGGCTCAACAAGCTTTCGGACCTGCCCAAGCTGGACGAACTGAACGAACTGTTGAAGGACCAGGATATTGAGCTGGACGAAGTAGAAGAGCAGCTGGACCCGTCGCTGTTCGCACGGCCTAAACTGTCAGGCGGTCCGGGCAGTCCAGGCGGGCCGGACAGTCCGGACAGTCCAGGCGGTCCGGGCAGTCCAGGCGGGCCGGAAGGCTCGGCGGGCGGAACGGATGAGCAAACAACAGATGAGAAAATAGTGTCGACCGATGAGACTGAATAGATACATGGCCCAGGCGGGCGTCGCCTCCAGGAGGCACAGCGAAGCGATGATCGTGGCCGGCCGGGTCAAGCTGAACGGCGAGACGGTGGTCTCCCTGGCTACGCGGGTCCATCCCGATTCGGATGTCGTGACGGTCGATGATCGGACGCTGGAAGTATCGGCGGCCCGAATTTGTTACCTGCTCAACAAACCGGCCGGATACCTGACCACGTTGAGCGATCCCTTCGGACGGCCGACGGTTGCGTCGTTAATCGGGGACATCCCGGAGCGCGTCTTTCCCGTCGGCAGGCTGGACCGGGACTCGGAGGGCCTATTGCTCCTGACGAACGACGGCGCTTTGAGTCACAGGCTGATGCATCCGCGTTTCCGTTTTGAAAAGGAGTATCACGTCCTCGTTAAGGGCGTGCCGCGGGAAGACACGCTGCAAAGGCTGAGAGAAGGCGTTATGCTGGACGGCAGGACCACGGCGAAGGCCGGCGTGGAATCGATCCGGCGCACGGAAAGCGGGACCTGGCTTTCGATCGTGCTGCACGAAGGACGCAAGCGCCAGATCCGCAGAATGTGCGACATGGTGGGGCATCCCGTGACGCGATTGATCAGGGTGCGGCTGGGCGGACTGGCCGACGACGGCCTACCCGCCGGGAAATGGCGCACGCTGACCCATGGAGAAATCGAGGAACTTGAGCCGGTGGACAGCATGATCGGCTGAAGGACTTTTTTCGTTCGGGCGGGCCGGTCCGGATGTGTCGGCGGTCCGTGTTTTTCATTCATCAAGGAGGAGTGACATGTCAGAGGACTCACCGAAGACTACCGAGGTCGAGGAGACCGAGGCGTCTTCTTCACCCGTCGAGACCGCGGAGGCGGCTAAAGAGGTATCCGCGGAACCACCCGCACCGGATGCGGAGCAGGACGCGCCGGTGGAGCCATCCGCCGAGTCGGAGACCGCGGTAGCGACGGAAACCGCCGTGGAGACGGAAACCGCGGTAGCGACGGAAACCGCCGAGTCGACGGAGACCGCCAAGCCGACCGACGAAACGGAACCCGTTTCCCCGAAGCGTCCGTACCGGCTGCCCAAGTGGGTGGACGAGCAGGACCTGAATCAACAGGAACTCGAAGAATACGAACAGATGTTCCAGATGTATGACGAGACCCTGAAGGACATCGTAGAAGGCGAGATCGTTCCCGGTCAGGTCATCGCGATCGAGAACGGCGAAGTCATCATCGACGTCGGGTTCAAGTCGGAAGGCGCCATCTCCCTGTCCGAGTTCACGGACCCCGACGAGCTCGAGATCGGCCAGGACATCGAGGTCTTCCTGGAGGACATAGAAGCCCAGGAAGGGCAGCTCGTTCTGTCCAAGCAAAAAGCCGATTTCATGAAGGTCTGGGACAAGATCAAGGACGCCCACGAGGAAGGCGCCGTGGTGGAAGGCCAGATCCTGAGGCGCATCAAGGGCGGGCTGGTGGTCGACCTGTTCGGCGTGGATGCCTTTCTACCCGGTTCGCAGGTGGCGTTGAAGCAAACGCCGAACCTGGACCAGTTCATCGGAGAAAAGCTTCCCTTCAAGATCATCAAGCTGAACAAGAGCCGCAGGAACATCGTGGTGTCCCGTCGCGTGGTGCTCGAGGCCGAGAAGGAGAAGCAGAAGCAGGCCATCATCGCCGAACTCGACCGCGGCCAGGTACGTAAAGGCGTGGTCAAGAACATCACGGATTTCGGCGCGTTCGTGGACCTGGGCGGCATCGACGGGTTGCTACATATCACGGACATCTCGTGGGGCCGCATCGGCCATCCGTCCGAACTGGTGACGATCGGCAGCGAGATTACCGTGGCCATCCTGGAATTCGACCGGGAACGCGAACGGATTTCGCTGGGCCTCAAGCAGCTCGAGCCCTATCCCTGGGCGAACGTCGAGGAGAAGTATCCGGTTGGTTCGAGGATTACGGGCCGGGTCGTCAGCATCACCGATTACGGGGCCTTCGTGGAACTCGAACGGGGCGTGGAGGGGTTGATCCACATTTCCGAAATGTCCTGGACGAAGCACGTGACCCACCCGTCGAAGATGGTGACGGTCAACGAGAACGTGGATGCCATGGTCCTCAAGGTGGATCAGCAGAACGAGAAGATCTCACTGGGCATGAAGCAGACCCAGCCGGACCCGTGGCTGTCGCTCAACGAGCGGTACAACGTGGGCGCCATGGTTCGTGGGCGCGTGCGCAACATCACCGCTTTCGGCGCTTTCGTGGAAATCGAAGAGGGCATAGACGGACTGGTCCATATCTCGGACATGTCCTGGACACGGCGGATCAAGCACCCCAGCGAAGTCGTCAGGAAGGGTGAAGAGATCGACGTCATGGTCCTCAATATCGATCCCGAAGCCCGGCGCGTATCCCTCGGCATCAAGCAGGTCTCCGAGGATCCGTGGATATCGCTTGCCGAGGTCTATCCGGTGAACACCGAGACGACGGGCGTTATCATCCGGCTCCTCGAACGGGGCGTGGTCGTCGAGCTTTCACACGAAGTGGAGGGATTCGTCCCCATTTCGCAGCTCAATCATCCGGAAATCAAGCGGCCGGGCGATGCCTTCAAGGAAGGCGAGGAGATCCCGCTGAAGGTCATCGAATTCGACGGGAAGAACCGCCGGGTCGTACTCAGCGTGAAGGCCTACTTCCGCGACCGGGAACGGGCTGAAATCGACGACTACCTGAGCAAGCACCCCGTGGCAGGTACCGTAATCGGCGATGTCGTGGAGGTTGAAGAAGAGGCCGCCAAGGCCGAGGAAACCGCCAAGACCGAGAAAACCGCCAAGGCTGAGGACGCGGCCACGGTCGAGGAAACCGCCGAGGTCGAGGAACCCGCCGAGGTCGAGGAACCCGCCGAGGCAGAAGACGCCGCCGAGGCCGAGGAAACCGCCGAAGCAGTGGAAACCGCCGAGGCAGTGGATACCGCCAAGGCCGAGGAACCCGCCGAGGTCGAGGAACCCGCCGAGGTCGAGGAAACCGCCGAGGCAGTGGAAACCGCCAAGGCCGAGGACGCCGATAAAACCGGGGAAACGGACAGTTAGTCGCCTGTCCGTGACCGGTAGGACCGAGGTCTTTCGTGACTCAACCTGTCCTGGCCCCGGCTAGTGATGCTCCGACGGTAGCCTTGCATACGCTTGGCTGCCGTCTGAATCAGTACGAGACCGAGGCCATTCGCGAGCAGTTCGTCGTCCGGGGCTTTCGGGTCGTACCCTTCAGCGGGCCCGCGGACGTCTACGTCGTCAATACCTGCACGGTGACGAACCAGGCCGATGCGTCTGCCCGGCAGGCGCTTCGCCGGGCCGTCCGAACCGTGCGGGCTATGCGGTCCGCCGCGCGGGATTCGGCGTCGGTCGTCGTCGCCACGGGCTGTTACGCCCAGACGAATCCCGCCGAACTCCTGGAAATCGAGGGCGTAGACCTCGTCCTCGGCAACGTGGAGAAGGGCGATCTCGTCGACCACGTGCTGACGGTGCGCGCGGGTGATCCTCCCGCCTCCCGGGTGACGCGCAGGGCGGAGATGGCGCAATTCGACGAGCGTCTCGACGTATCGGTTTTTGAGAGCCGAACGCGGGCCATGCTGAAGATCCAGGACGGCTGCGATCAATTCTGCTCGTTCTGCATCATTCCCTGGGCTCGCGGCCGCCATCGCAGCCTGCCGCCGGACGCCGTGATGCGCCAGGTTCAGACCCTGGTGGACCGAGGTTACGGCGAGATAGTGCTCACCGGTGTGCATCTCGGCGAATACGGCACCGACCTGCCCACGTCCGTCACGCTGAACGATATCGTTCGACAGATCCTGGAGCGGACCACGCTGCCCCGCTTGAGGCTGAGTTCCATCTGGCCCACGGCAGTGGACGGGGAATTGCTCGACCTGTTCGGACACCACGCGCCAAGGCTGTGCCGTTACACGCACCTGGCCGTGCAACATGGCGACGACCAACTGCTTGGGGCCATGCGCCGGACCTACACGGCCGGTCAAGCTGAGGAAGTGGTCGAACGGCTGGTCGACGCGGTGCCGGATATCTGTATCGGCGCCGACGTCATGGTCGGATTCCCGGGGGAAACCGACGCCTCCTTTCAACGCATGTACGACTGGCTGGACCGCCAGCCCTACGCGTATTTCCACGTGTTCTCATATTCCAAAAGGGATCATACCCGTGCCGCCCGCATGCCGGACCAGGTGCCGCCTCCGACGGCACGGGAACGGAGCCGGCTGCTGCGAACGTTGAGCGATCGGAAATCAGTGGAGTATAACAGCCGATTCAGGGGCAGAATTCTACCTGTGCTGGTCGAAGAAGTATCGGATGAGGGTAAGATGACGGGGAGGACGGACCACGGGCTGAGATGCTGGTTCGAGGGACGGGCGGAGCAGGTGAATACCTTCGTCGAAGTGGAGGTAGACGCGACCGATGTCCGGGGCGCGACCGGCCGGCTTTCAGGTCCCGATTCCCGGGACGCCGGTGCCGCCGACACGGTATCCGCAATTCGGGGTGCGACCGGCCGGCTTTCAGGTCCCGATTCCCGGGACGCCGCCGACGCTACGCTAACTGCGAATCGGGACGCCGCCGACCGGATTCCCGTAGCCGACGCCGCCCTTGAATTGGATTGACAGGTGGTGCAACCGCCCCTTATATTTCGGGCTGGAAAGTCCTGCGCCAGTAGCTCAGCTGGATAGAGCGACGGCCTCCGGAGCCGTAGGTCAGAGGTTCGAATCCTCTCTGGCGTATATCCCCTCGGTTCAGCCCCGTTCACCGGGGGGCAGGCTGGCTAAACGACGGTTCAGTCCAGCACGACCCCGATCAGCCCTTCTCTCCGGTTCCACCTTGCTTACCGGCCGGACCGTCTTCCTCTTCATCCGCAAGGTATAGTTCGTTTTTCAAAAGGTACCGGACCGTGGACGCGTACCAGCGGGTTTCTCTTGAAACCGCCGCGGCGCGCTTAGTGGGGATCCCCATCCCGTTGAGTTCCTCCGCGATGCTGCGCAGGCTCCTGCCTTCGGTCCGCCAGTGCTTCACCTTCCGGATGATCTCCTGCTCCCTGGCGTTGGGCACCAGTTGGTTGCCGGACAGGTCGTATCCGTAGGGGACCGCGCCGTAGACGAACCGGTTGTTCTTTTTCATCCGTATCCGGTTCCTCGTCCGCTCGGCGGGCAGGTCGTGGGCCATCCCGGCGAGCACGTTGAGCGTGCTCATGACCACTTTGCCCTGTTCCTGGTCGGTCCGGACGGACCGGCCGTCGAGGTCAAGCACGTGGCAGGCGATGTCTTCAACGGACCAGGCCGAGAGACAGCCCGATGTTTCCGCCGCGGACCGGAACAGCCGGTCGAGCCGCCAGATGACGACATGCTGGATGCCCTTCGATTCGACCATGTCGACCAGGTCCCGGCCGCCCAGCCGTTCCTCGAGCGGAATGAACGCTTCGACACGGATATCGCGGATCACCAGCATGATGTCGAGGTCGTTTTCCGCGCAGTAGGCGCGTAGCCGTTTTTCCTGGTCCGCTCTTCGAAAGGGATGCTTCCGGGTCTCCATCGAGCCGACCCTGATATAGCAAACCGCCTTGTTCATCCGGCGCCTCCTGGACGGTCTGGACCGTGCGTATGACTTGTCCCTTCAGGACTAAACATATTTTGTGTCTTTTCATGATCCAAGGACTTTTTCGGGGCCGCTCGGAACGGGCCGGAAATCGACGTAATACTTTTTGCTTGCTTGGTTTAATGTGCCCCCATATATTAGAGTGGTGCTGCAGACAGTGGGCGAAGTAGTGCCCGCTTTTTTTTGTGTGTTTTTGGTGCTGGAACTCGAAAATACGCGATGGAAACTGACCGCGATTCGATCGTCCGGATCGTCTCTTCACTCGCCGGTCCGATCGTCGATGAAGCCGGGTTCGAACTGGTGGATCTTGAACTTGCGGGCAGGCAGGGAAGTTACGTCCTCAGGCTGTTGATCGACAAGCCGGGCGGCGTTACGATCAACGACTGCGCGCAGGTGAACCGCGAATTGTCCAGCCTGCTCGATCTGGAAGACCCCATTCCATCCCGCTATACGCTTGAAGTCTCTTCACCAGGTCTGGACCGTCCGTTCAAGACGGAGAGAGACTACCGCAGGGCCCTGGGAAAGTGGGTCAAGGTCGTATCCGAGGACGGGAACGGCGGATCGGTCACCCGGGTGGGGCTGCTCGAAGGCATCGAGAGCGGTACGGTTGAGATCGTCCGCGGCGGGGAGAAGCATCGCATACCCGTCGCAAGCATCCGGAAAGCCCACCGGGAACTGGAACACGGATGGGACAATGGTTAGGAGAGGGAGCCACAGGTAATGAATTACGAGGTCATTGAAGCGCTGGCGCAAATCATACGAGAAAAAAACGTGGAGCGTGAAGTGGTCTGGGACACGGTGAAGACCGGCCTGGTCACGGCGGCCAAGAAGCGTTTCGGCACGGGCGACGACAACGTCGAAGTTCGTGTCGACGAAAAACTGGGCACGATCGAGATGGCGGCGGTCTGGGACGTAGTGGACGAGGTGGAGGATCCCGAAACGCAGATCACCCTCGATGCCGCGCTGGACATCAACCCGGAGGCGGAAGTCGGCGGCCGGGTCGAACAGGAGCTGGCATTCGAGGAGTTCGGACGCAACGCGATCCAGGCGGTCAAGCAGGTCGTCGTGCAGCGCGTCCGCGAGGCCGAGCGCGAAAACGTCTTCGAGCTGTACAAGGACCGGGTCAACGAAATCGTGATCGGCAGCGTGCAGCAGGTGGACCGGGGCAATATCATCGTCAAGATCGAGCGCACCGAGGCGTTGCTGCCGTGGCGCGAGCAGATACGGCGGGAAAGGTACCGCCAGGGCGAGACCATCCGCGCCTTCATCCTTGACGTGCAGAACGCCATCAAGGGCCCGCAGGTCATTCTTTCACGGAGCTGCGAGGCATTCCTGGAGCTGCTGTTCCGTATGGAGGTGCCGGAGATCCACGAGGGTATTGTGGAAATCAAGGCGTCCGCGCGGGAACCGGGCGACCGGTCCAAGATCGCCGTCCTTTCACACGACGACCGGGTCGACGCCGTCGGCGCGTGCGTGGGCATGAAGGGCACGCGGGTACAGGCGGTCGTCCGCGAACTCAACAACGAGCGCATCGACATCGTGCCGTGGAGCAATGATCCGTCCGCCTTCGTAACCCAGGCGCTGCGTCCCGCAGAAGTGGCCCAGGTCCAGATCCTGGACATCGAGAAGAAGGACATGCGCGTGGTCGTCGAGGATGACCAACTCTCGCTGGCTATCGGAAAGGCGGGCCAGAACGCCCGGCTTGCCGTCAAGCTAACCGGGTGGAACATCGACTTGATCAAGCGATCGGATCTCGAAAAGCAGCTCATTTCCGAAACCTTCGGCGCGGACGACAGCGACGGGGAGGAAGCCGGGTCGCTCGCCGATATCGACGGCATTTCCGAAAAGCTGCGCCAGAAGCTGGAAGACGCCGGCTACACGACGGTGGAGTCCCTGCAGCAGGCCACCGCCGACGACCTCCAGGAAATCTCCGGGATCGGCGGGGTGACGGCCGACAAGATCATGACGGCGGTTCAATAAGGGCAGAGGAACTCAAGTGATGCAGCGAAACGATCAACCCTCCGTGACCGGACTCCTGGGCCTCGGTGTGCGCGCCGGCCAGGTAAGGGGCGGCGCGGAAGCCGTCAAGAAGTCCATACACGGCGGGAAATCCCGGCTCGTCATACTGGCCGGGGATGCCTCCGAGGGGACGAAGCGTTCTTTCAGAAGACTGGCCGGTTCCCGGGGCGTACCCGTACTCGAATGTCATACCCGTCTGGAACTGGGCGCGTGCCTGGACCGGGCGCCCATGGCGGTGCTGTCCATTTCGGACCGGCACCTGGCGAGCGGAATGCTGAAGAAAGCGTCTCCGGAAGGAAACGATTAGACCTATGGCGTCAAAAAGAATCTACGAAGTAGCAAAGCAGTACAACATATCGAGCAACGCGCTCGTCCAGATGCTTCGTGACCTGGACCACACGGTCAAGAGCCATATGAGCATCATGGATGAGAAGATGGTCCTCGACGTCAACATGCGGTTCGAGCAGGAGAAACTGGCGGCCCGGCAGGAACAGGACCGCAAGAAGAAGATGGCCGCGTCGGAGACTAAGGCAAAGCCGAAGACCGTGAAGGAGGGCCCGACCCGGGCCAGGCCGAAGACGGAAGCGGGAAAGCCGGCCAGGATGGACGGAGCCTCCACCACCCAGGCGGTAAAGGGTGATGGGGACGTACGCGGGCGCCGTCGCCGATCCAAGAAGAAAAAGAAGGCGAAGGTCGACCAGAAGGAAGTGGAAGCCAGCGTGCGCCGGACCATCGCGCAGATGGACAGCACCCGCACGCGCCGCCGAAGGCGCCGGGGCGACCGGGAGGATGACGAAGCCGGCGACGAGGCCGCGAGCGTCATACGGGTACCCGAATTCATTTCGGCCGGTGAGCTGGCCGAGCACCTTTCCGTCACCCCGACGGAAATCGTCTCGAAATGCCTGCAGCTCGGACTCATGATCACGATTAACCAGCGGCTGGACATGGACACCTTGATGACGGTCGCGTCCGAGTTCGGTTTCGAGATCGAGGAGCAGTCCGAGTACGGCCTCGAGTATATCGAAGACGAAGAAGAAGAGGACGAGGGCGTTCTCGTTTCCCGTCCCCCGGTCGTCACCATCATGGGCCACGTGGACCACGGCAAGACCTCCCTCCTCGACTACATCCGCAAGAGCAACGTAATCGCCGGCGAGGCCGGGGGCATCACGCAACATATCGGCGCCTATGAAGTCGACCTGGAAAGCGGACAGATCACTTTCCTGGATACACCGGGTCACGAGGCTTTTTCCGCCATGCGCGCCCGGGGCACGCAGGTGACCGACATCGTCATCCTCGTGGTGGCGGCGGACGAGGAAGTCATGCCGCAGACCATCGAGGCCATCGACCACGCCAAGGCCGCCGAAGTCCCCATTATCATCGCGCTGAACAAGATGGACCTCGAAACGGCCCGTCCCGACCGCATCAAGGAACAACTGAGCCAACGCGGCCTGCTCGTGGAGGACTGGGGCGGCGACGTCATCGCCTGCGAAGTGTCGGCCCTGACCGGAGCGGGCGTGGACCACATCCTGGAAATGGTGCTGCTGCAGTCGGAGATGCTGGATCTGAAAGCGAACCCCGATCGGCGGGCGCAGGGCGTGGTCGTGGAGGCGGAACTGGACCGCGGCCGCGGAACGCTTGCCACCGTCCTCATCCAGCAGGGCACGCTGCGGGTCGGCGATTCCTTCGTGGCGGGCCAGTTCAGCGGCCGGGTCAGGGCGCTGCTCAACGAAAGAGGCGCGCGGATCGGGGATGCGGGCCCGTCGGTACCCGTTCAGATCATGGGATTTTCGGGCATGCCCCAGGTCGGCGACTCCTTTGCCGTCGTGGAATCGGAATCGCTGGCGAGGGAGATCGGCAACCGGCGCCGGCAGATGCGCAGGGAGCACGAGTTCCGCCAGGCCAGGCCCATCACCCTGGAAGACATTTACGACCAGATCAAGGAAGGCGAGATCCAGGAACTGCCCGTCATCGTAAAGGGTGATGTGGGCGGTTCCGTGGAAGCGTTGAGCGATTCGCTGCTGCGCCTCGAGAACGACGAGGTCAAGATCCGGATCATCCATACGGGCATCGGGGCCATCAACGAATCCGACGTCCTGCTCGCTACGGCGTCCAACGCCATCATAATCGGATTTCACGTGCGGCCCAACGCCCAGGCGAGGGCGCTGGCCGAGCGGGAGAAAGTCGACGTTCGCCTGTACGACATCATCTATCGCGTCATTCAGGACGTCACGGACGCCCTGGAAGGCATGTTGAAACCGGATATCGAAGAACAGGTCGTGGGCGTTGTGGAAGTGAGGGAGATTTTCAGGGCGCCGCGCGTCGGAACGATCGCGGGCTGCTACGTCCAGTCCGGCAACGTGACCCGTAACGCCAACATCCGGCTCATACGCGACGGCATCGTCGTCTACGAGAGCACGGTCGGATCGCTGCGCCGGTTCAAGGAAGACGTTCGCGAGGTACAGTCCGGGTTCGAATGCGGCCTGACCGTCGACGGGTTCCAGGACATCAAGCAGGACGATACCATCGAGGTCTACGAGACCCGGGAAGTCGCCCGGCAACTGCAGACGCGTTGATTGAATCATGATCGTTGGGCTGTGCCGAATCGACCTGTTTCTGCCCGAAAGCCGCTCGCTGAAGGCGAAGAGGCAGGTGATCAAGGGGCTGAAGGACCGGATCCGGAATCGATTCAACGTGTCGGTCGCCGAGGTGGAGCACCAGTCGCTCTGGCAGCGGGCCACCCTCGGACTCGCGATGGTTTCCGAAGAGAAGGGTTACGTCGATCGGACGCTGCGGCAGGTGCTGAATCTGGTCCAGGCGGAACCCAGGCTGCTGGTACTGGATCACGCATTCGAGTGGTACTAGGAGCCCAGGAGCGGTAAATGGCACACCGTCGAACGGCACGGGTTGCTGACCTGGTCAAACAGGCAGTCAGCCAGATCATTCAGCACGAGATGAAGGACCCCCGTATCGGATTCGTGACGGTGACCTCCGTGGACGTTTCGGTCGACCTTAGGCACGCACGGGTCTATTTCAGCGTGCTCGGCACGGAGGATGATCAGAAGGAGAGTCTGGAGGGACTCGAAAGGGCGAAGGGGTACATCCGGACGCAGCTCGGCCGGAGAATCAAGCTGAGGCACATTCCGGAACTGCTCTTTCGGTACGACGAATCGTTTGATTATGCACAGCGTATATCCGACGTTATGAGGAGCATAGAAACCACGGACAACGAATCCGGTAGCCAGACGGACCAGGTAAAGGCGGACCATGTGCCGGCGGACCGGGTCCCGGCGGACCAGGGGGACGACGAAGGCTGATGACGGTCCTTCACTCCGTTGAGGAGGCCGCAACCCGCCATCCACGGGCCGTGATCGCCGTCGGCAACTTCGACGGGGTCCACCTGGGGCACGGCGCGATCATCGAGCGGGCGATAGACCGGTCGAAGGCCCTGCGCGCCCCATGCGTGGTCGTTACCTTCGATCCGCATCCGCAACTGGTCGTCGGTAGAAAACCATCCTTGCCCATACTGACGCCAACGGTCCGGAAACTGGAGCTGCTGTCGAAATTCGAAATCGATGCCGTGCTGGTCATCCCCTTCACGGACGCGTTTGCCCGGATCGAGGCGGAATCCTTCGTTAAAGGGACGTATGTAGACACACTGGATATACAGGAGATCGTCGTAGGCTATAGTCACAATTTCGGAAGACACGGACGGGGAGACCGGTTGCTGCTGGACCGGTTGAGCGCGCACTACGGTTTTGCGGTCCACGTCGTGCAACCGATTCAGGTGGAAGGAAGCCCGGTAAACAGCAGCCAGATCCGAGCCGTCCTGTCCGCGGGAGAAATCCACGACGCCGAGCGTCTGCTCGGCCACCCCTACGGGATTACCGGCACTGTGGTCCGCGGGGACGGGCGGGGGAGCGCGTTGCGGTTTCCCACCGCGAATCTGGAAGCGCACGATCCGAACGTCCTGATCCCCAAGCGGGGGGTATACGCGGTGCGCGTCGGCCTGGAAGAAAGGATGCTCAACGGCGTGATGAACATCGGCATCCGGCCCACGTTCGGCCAGGAGGTCGAACACTGCGAGGTGCACATCCTGGATTTCGAAGGGGACCTTTACAACCAGTCCATCCGGGTGGAATTCGTCGAGCGTATCCGGGACGAGAAGAGGTTCGAGACCGTCGAAGCGCTCAAAGACCAGATTTCAAAGGACGTGTATACGACGTACAACATGTTGAAAGCGTGATCGGTTCGGGCGGCGCCCTTGGCGCCCCCAGGCCTCCGGGGAACCGGTCACAGTCAATTCATTCAAGGAGATCGTTTAGTGAGCATTGAGAAAGCACAGAAAGAGCAGATCCTTGCCGATCACGGTCGTCACGAGAAGGATACGGGATCGCCCGAGGCGCAGATCGCCCTCATGACCGCCCGGATCACCGAACTGACGGAGCATTTCAAGGTCCACAAGAAAGACCACCATTCGTTGCGTGGCCTGCTCAAGATCGTTGGTCGCAGGCGCCGGTTGCTTTCCTACCTGCGCAAGAATGACCTCGAACGGTACCGGAAACTGATCAAGGAACTGGGTATCCGCGGATAGACGGACAGGACTTGATGAAGTAAGATCCATTGATGAAGTAAGACCCATTGGTGGCGGCACAGGCCGCCATCTGTCGACGATTCAAGGAGAATACCAAGTATTATGGCTCATCGTGTAGAACTAGAACTGGCTGGCAGGACGCTGTCCCTCGAAACCGGTAAGGTCGCCAAGCAGGCGGATTCATCCGTATGGGTGCAGTATGGCGAGAGTGTGATTCTGGCCAATGTCGTTTCGGAAAGCAAGTACGTGGAAGGGCGCGACTACCTTCCATTGATGGTGGATTACCGCGAGCGGATGTACGCGGCGGGACGCATTCCCGGCGCGCGGCTCCGGAGAGAAGGACCTCCTTCGGAGAAAGAGATCCTGAGCGGTCGGCAGGTCGATCATGCCATCCGTCCCCTTTTCCCCAAGGATTACTTCTACGAGACCCAGGTCTCCATCATCGTGCTGTCGACGGACATGGAGAACGATCACGACATCCTGGGCGTCATCGGCGCCGCCGCGGCCCTGCATATCTCGGACATACCCGTCAAGGCACCGCTGGCCGCCATCCGCATGGGACGGGTCGAAGGCGAATTCGTCGTCAACCCGACCTACAGCGACCTGGAGGACAGCGACCTGGATTTCGTGGTGACCGGCACGCCGGACCACATCATGTCGCTGGAAGGAAGCGCCCACGAGATCTCGGAAGACGACCTGACCGACGCGATCCTGCTCTGCCACGAGAACATCAAAGCGGTCATCGAGAAGATCGAGGAACTCCGCCAGATGGTCGGCGCGCCGGAGCGGCGGTCCTACGATTCGCCCAAGACGGATGCCGAACTCGCCGACAAGGTGCGTGAGATCGCCCTTCCCCTCGTGCAGGAGGGCAACCGGACCCGGGAAAAGAAGGCGCGTGGAGACTGTTTCGGCCGCGCGGCCGACCTGGCCGTCGAAGAGCTGGCGGAAGCCTATCCGGACAGCGAGAACATCATTCGCGACCTGGTGCGGGACGTGCAGAGCGCCGACATGCACGACATGATCAAGAACGAAGGCGTGCGCGTCGACGGCCGGGGCATGGACGACATCCGGCCCATCTGGTCGGAAGTCGGCGTGCTGCCGAGGACCCACGGATCGGCGCTCTTCACCCGGGGCGAAACGCAGAGCCTGACCGTGACTACTCTGGGATCCAAGATGGACGAGATGAAGCAGGACGATCTCGAAGGCGATTCGCTGAAATCCTTCATGCTGCACTATAATTTCCCGCCGTACAGCGTCGGCGAAGTGCGCATGGCCCGGGGTCCCCGGCCGCGCGACATCGGTCACGGTTCGCTGGCGGAACACGCCATCGCGCCCGTGATCCCGTCGGAGGACGCATTCCCCTATACCATCCGCATCGTCTCCGAGATCCTGGAATCCAACAGCTCGTCGTCCATGGCCACCGTCTGCGGCGCGACCCTGTCCCTGATGGACGCGGGCGTGCCCATCAAGAGCCCCGTCGCCGGGGTGAATATCGGCCTGATCCCGGACGAACCCAAGCCCCAGTACCTGACCGACATCCAGGGCGTGGAGGACCACCTGGGCGGCATGGATTTCAAGGTGGCCGGCACGCGCGAGGGCATCACATCCGTGCAGCTCGACGTCAAGGTCATGGCCGTCAATGAAGAGATTCTCCGCGAGTCCTTCGCCCGGGCGAAGACGGCGCGGATATTCATCCTGGACAAGATGGCCGAAACCATCGCCGAGACGCGGGAGCAGCTATCCGATTACGCTCCCCGCATCCTGACCGTGCAGGTCAAGCAGGACCAGATCGGTTCCGTGATCGGTCCGGGCGGCAAGGTGGTGCGCGGCATCCAGGAGGAGACGGGCGCCCAGATCAATATCGAGAACGACGGGACGATTACCATCGCTGCCGTCGACGCGGCCGCCGGAGAGAAGGCCAAGCAGATCATCGAGAGCATGACGGAAGAGCCCGAGATCGGCAAGGTCTACCAGGGCACCGTCAAGCGGATCGTGGATTTCGGCGCCTTTGTGGAGATCCTTCCCGGCAAGGACGGCCTGGTGCACATTTCCGAATGGGAAAACCACCGGACGAATTCCATGCGGGACGTGACCAACGAAGGCGACGAGGTGACCGTGAAGATCATCAATATCGATGACCAGGGCAAAGTCAAGCTGAGCCGGAAGCAGGTGCTCGCCGCGAACTGACCAGAGCGAACGAAGCTAACCGCCAGTATGATCCGAACATCGCCGCCATGGCAGACGTCCGATCGGGACGCCATGGCGGCGGTCTTACCTGTACGATCCTCCCTTGCCTGAATCCACCGACCGTACCAGAAAAACCGTGCTTCCCAACGGCATCCGGGTAGTAACGGAGCACATGCCGCACGTCCGTTCCGTGACGATGGGCGTCTGGGTGTGGTCCGGCACGCGGTTCGAACCCGCGGAGAAGCCCGGCATCGCCCACTTTCTCGAACACGCGGTGTTCAAGGGCACCGAGAATCGGAGCGCGTACCAGATCGCCCAGAGCATCGAAAGCCTCGGCGGATACCTCAACGCCTTTACCGGCCGGGAACTCAACTGCTACTTCGCCAGGGTGATGGACACCCATCTGCCGGTCGCCGTGGACGTGATCGGCGACCTGCTGCAGTCCTCGAAGTTCGACCCCCATGAGATCGAGAAGGAAAAGACGGTGGTCATCGAGGAGATACACGGCCTCGAAGACCACCCGGAAGACCTGGTCAGCGAGCTATACGCCAACCTGATCTGGCAGCCCCATCCCCTGAGCCGGCCGATCCTGGGCAATGTGCCGTCCGTCTCGTCCTTTACGCGAAATAACCTCGTCGCGTACCTTTCAGCCCGTTACCGGAACGACTGCACATACGTCATCGCGGCGGGCAGCGTGGACCACGAGGCCCTGGTCGATCTCGTACGGGAACAATACGATTTCCCCGGGGAACGCCAGCGTGTGGATACGGATGTCGATGAAGACGTCGTTGTGGAAGTCAACGAGGATGTCGAAATGGATGCCGACGGGGACGTAGTCGTGAATGCAGTCGAGGAGGTCGTCGTGGATGGCGACGCGGACTTAGACGCGGTCGTCCGGCTCGATTCGAAGCGACTCGGTTCGACGCGGCGCGGGATGCGGCAGAAGAAGCGGGTGCTGAGCAAGGACATCGCCCAGGCACACCTCTGCCTGGGGGGCGTCGCCCTGCCCTACGGCCATCCGTCGAAATACGCCCTGATCTTGTTGAACGCTATATTGGGTGGCGGGATGACCTCGCGGCTGTTTCAGAAGATCCGCGAGGAGGCGGGACTGGCCTACTCGATCTATTCGGACCTGGATTTCTACCGGGATACCGGCCAGATCTGCATCAGTGCGGGCGTGGACCCCAAGGACGCACAGCGTGCGATCGACCTGATCCGGCAGGAGTGCCGGGTGCTATGCGAGCAACCCGTCCCGGAGGAGGAACTCAGCGATACGCGGTCCCAGCTGACCGGCAGCCTGTATTTATCGCTGGAGGAGTCCGGAAGCGTGATGAACCGGCTAGCCAGGGCGGAGATCTACGAAAACACCCATTCCAGCGTGGACGAGATCGTCCGGAAGCTGGATGAAGTGACCACGGCCGATATCGCCGAACTGGCCGAGACCGTTTTCTCGCCGGAGAACACGTACCTGACGGCCGTCGGTCCCCTGTCGGAAAGCGATATCGCCCTGTGAGCGGCCCATGAGCACGCCCGTTGTCATACCCATCGCCTCGACCCGGCCCGACAGAGTGCATCCGGCACCTCGCAGGATGACGCCCGGCTCCGCGGGACTCGACCTCTACGCCTGCGTCGACGAGCCAGTGGAGATCGCGCCGAAACAGCTCGAACTGATCGGGACGGGTTACGCCATCGCGCTCCCCCCGGGATATGAAGGACAGGTACGCCCCCGGAGCGGGCTGGCGCTCAACCACAAGATCGGGGTGCTGAACAGCCCGGGCACGATCGATTCGGACTACCGCGGAGAGATCAAGGTGATACTCTTTAATTTCGGCGATCAGCCGTACAGCGTAAGCGACCGGGAGCGAATCGCCCAGCTCGTCATCGCCACCGTACCTTTCGTCGTATTCGAAGAGGTCGACCGCCTCGATGAAACCGGGCGCGGCGCCGGTGGATACGGCCACACGGGAAGATAACCATGCTGCTGAAAATGATCCTGACGATCCTGGCCATACTTCTCGTGACCAACGTGTACCCCGGTATCCAGGTCGATTCGGTAACCACCGCGATCATCGCGGCAGTCGTCCTGGCCCTCATCAACACGATCGTACGGCCCGTCGTCGTCGTCCTGACCCTGCCCATCAGCATGCTCACGCTGGGTCTCTTCCTACTCGTCATCAACGCGGCCATGCTGTACCTGGCCGCCTGGCTCGTCAACGGGTTCGACGTGGGCGGCTACTGGGACGCTCTGATCGCGTCCTTCATCATCTCGGTCGTCGTGGCCCTGCTGAACGGGCTGATCAAGAGCAAGAGCTGACAATCACGGGCTTTCCGCAAAGCCCTGTCGACTCAGGAAGTCCAGCATCAGCGCCGCGCACTCCTCCGGTTTCTCGAGCTGCAGAAAGTGTGTCGTTCCGGGCACGAACGTATAGTCGACGCCTGCGGCGGCGCTGTAGTCAAACTTCGGACGGTTCGGATCCAGGGCGGGATCTGACCCGACGATCCGGGTGGGACACCGCAGGGAGGCGAAGTCCACAGACACCGCGGGTTGCGAGGCTTCATACCAGATCTGCGCTTCGTACTCGCGCGGGCATCGGAGCTCGTAACCCTGTCCCGTCCCGGACTCCCTGAGGGTCGTCCTGGCAACGAGATCGAAGACACCCGGCACAGCGTGCTGGAAGTAATGCAGGTTGGCATGTAGTTCGGCGAGTTCTTCCCGGGCCCGGAACCACGGCTCCCTCACGCTGAGCATGTTTCCCGTTCGCAGCGCCCGCAGCTCGAACTCCCTGTATCTCGGGCCCTTATTGCACAGAGGCGGCGTGAACAGCACCATCGCGGAGTAGTGGCTACCCCTCGATGGCAGGTGCAGGGCGGCCAGGGCGGAAATGGAGTGGAAGACGCCCACCGTGGGTTTCACGCCGTAGAGCCTTTCGATCGCATCGAAGATGCTGTCATGGTCGCGGGAAAAAGCATCGAAACGGTGGTTCTCCAGGGCTCCGACTTCGTTCCATCCGTGGTTCCTGAGATCATGGACCACCAGGTCGAAATTGGCGGCCAACAGCGACCAGAACGGGTAGTAGAGGTCGATGGCGAGGCCATTTCCGTGACTGAGGACAAGCCGGGGGCCCGCCGGATTCCCGTGGCGTCTCAGGACGATGACGGCGTCGTCGTCCACCTTGACACTGTCAGTGGACAGCGGCTCGGGTATCTCCCAGATTGCTGGAGGTACGGTCAAAACAGCTTCCTTTCTGGCTGGCGCGACCGCCGGCTGATGTGCTCATGGATTCGGGAGGCGGCATGTCGATCCGCAGACCCCGGTGATGGTACGGACCTCCAGGTCCCATTCCTCTACGTGACAATATATCCTCATTCCGGCAGGGTTACAATATGACACCGACAGGAACGCTGCCTAACCCTTGACAGCAGATTCATTGGCTTTTATCAATAGGCTTCCAAGCTGGCCTGGTCCGATGAGCAGGTCGCCGCACGCGCGGCTCGGTTCAGCGGTGCGCGCTCGACAGAATCAAAGTACGTAGAGAGAAACAGAATGATCCAGATCAAAGAAATCGACCTTCGCGTCCAGAACATGCGCACGCGCATGCCCTTCAAATTCGGCATATCGACCATGACGGCCGTACCTCACCTGGTACTCGGCATGGTTCTCGAGGTAGACGGCCGGACGGGCAGGGGTTGCTCGGCGGACCACCTGCCTCCGAAATGGTTCACGAAGAATCCGGAGACGTCCCTCGAGGAAGAAGTGGGGGACATGATCGCCGTCATCCGGCACGCCAGCGACGCCGCGTTGACCATTGGGCCCGCCCGCGATCCTTTCACGCTCTGGCAGGAACTGTACGAGGCACAGAAGACCTGGGGCACCGAGCGCGGCTTTGCGCCCCTCCTGTGGGGCCTGGGCACCAGCATGGTGGAAAGGGCCATGATCGAGGCTTTCTGCCGCCTGCTGGGTACGGATTTCGGCCAGGCCGTGCGAGCTAACGCCTTCGGCCTCCGATTGGACGCATTCAACCCGCGTCTGAAGGGCCTGGAACCGGCCAATGTGCTGCCCGACGTCCCGATCACCGTCACGAACGTGCGCCATACCGTGGGGCTGGGAGACCCCCTGACCCGGCCGGACATCCCGGCAGAAGAGCTGTGCAACGATGGACTGCCCCAGTCGCTGGACGAGGTCATCGATACCTACGGCATATCGTATTTCAAGATCAAGTTGTTCGGTGACGAAGCACGGGATTTTGACCGTCTGAAGCGGACGGCCGGGATCATCGACGGGCGCCTGGACCGCTACGCCTTTACCCTGGACGGCAATGAGAATTACGGAGACATGGAATCGTTCCGGTCGTTCTGGGAAGCACTGAGGGCAGACCGCGACCTGACCGGGTTTCTGGGTCGACTGATCTGCATCGAACAGCCTCTGCACCGCAACATTGCGCTGGACGACGCAGTCAGGAGGCACTTCCAAACCTGGCCGGACCGTCCTCCCTTCATCATCGACGAATCCGACGGCGACATAGGCGACGTGGAAAGGGCCGTGGAGATCGGTTACGCCGGGACGAGCTACAAGAACTGCAAAGGCGTGTTTAAGGGCCTTTCCAACGCGGCCTATCTGAAGTACCGGACGAATAGGCATCCGGAACGTGCGTACGTGTTGACGAGCGAGGACCTCTCCAATATCGCACCGATCGCCCTGATGCAGGATCTCGCGGTGCTGGCCACATTAGGGGTTGACCACAGCGAGCGAAACAGTCACCATTATTTCAAAGGGATTACGGTCTGGTCCGACGATGTACAGGAACAGGTAGTGAAATGCCATCCGGACCTGTTCGGTTTGCATGAGGATGGATTTCCTTGCATGAGTATACGGAAGGGCCGGATCAACATGGAAAGCGTCACGACAAGTCCGTTCGGGGTAGGGTTCAAATTCGAAGACCAGTTCAGTGCGCAACTCACCCCGCTGGATGACTGGCGTTATGCTTCCCTGGATATTGATTGATATTTGGTTGCGTTCGGGTATGTTCCGCTACGGTCTGTAATAGACGGTGATTTTGTTGGAAGTCTCAAACCACGGGAATGTGTCCACACAGTTGTACAATTAGGATTTGGTTTGTACATAGATGATTGAATGATGTACAATTTATACCTTTATTGTACACACGACGATTTTAATTTGTACAGATCTATTATCTTTTGTACAAAGACAAAAACCAGGCATGAAACGTCAAAATGAGCCCGCGAACAGAGACCAAAACCAGATTCCGATCGATTTCGGCCGGCTTGAGATGCTGGATAAGGCACGTTTCGGGCCGAAAATCGGGTTTTTAGGGGTAGTTTCGAGCCACCCCCTGACCCTCCGGTAACCGGATTAGAGACGAAATAGATTTACATAATATCTATTATGCGAAGTAGAGTTTTGGAGGGGTAAACGAGAGATTTTGGGGTCTGGGGCTATAAATCGGACTAGAATGATACAAAAATCACCTTGTACAAACAGAAAGAGTGTTGTACAATTGTCATGGACAGTACGTACAAAAGAATAGATATTAGTACAAAAGGCGATATAGGACATACAAATAAACAAATAATTGTACAGAGCTGACTAATACAAACCAGTGAATGATTGTACATAGTATGGGCACGGTTGTACAATGAATAGATAAATTGTACGTCTGTCGAATTCGGATACTCTTGGAATCCAGGTATAATCCTACCGGTAAAAGTCAGTAACCACGTATCACCACACCAAGTGACTTCATTGCGTCCACGTCGATTTGTCAGCACAGAATTCAGAAAAATAGTACTGGAGGAGTATGATCTTCCTCCGGTACCGAATGATGGCGTACTCGTCCAAACCGAGTATACGGCTGTTAGCGTGGGCACGGAGTTATACAACTTTATAAATGGTTGCGAGCCAGGTGGAACGCCGAGGTTTCCGCGATACACAGGTTATTGTAATGCGGGCGTAGTTTTGGAGGTTGGAAAGGATGTAAAGGAAATTGTTCCGGGCGACCGTGTTACCGGACAGGGGAATCATGCTAGTCATTCGATAATGTCTGGCTTAATCACCAAGGTGCCGGCGAATGTATCATCCAGGGCCGCGGCGTTCATGGTCATGGGGGCGACTTCGCTACATGGCCACCGCGTTGCCCGCCCTGAACTGGGCGAGGCCGTGGTGGTGACCGGCATGGGCATCGTGGGCCAGCTGGCCGCCACTTTTGCGAAACTGAGCGGCGCCGTACCCGTAATCGGCGTGGATCTGGATGACTTTCGCCTTATAAAAGCCCGTGAACGCGGGGTCGACGTATGTATCAATCCAGATAAAGTACCCAATGTAGCTGAAACGGTGCGCCGGCATTGCATGGCAGACGGTGCGGACCTGATCATCGAAGCAACCGGCATTCCCGCTGTATATCCGATGGCGCTGACCCTGCCGCGCCTCGGCGGACGTCTGCTCGCGCTCGGTTCCCCGCGCGGATCGGTGGAGGTGAGCTTCTTACACGAGGTCCATCTGCGCGAGGTCACGATTCTAGGCGCTCACCAACCTAAAACGCCCGACGAGGCCGACCTGTACTATCCCTGGGGCAAGCGCAGGGACCGCGACCTGGTCCTGCGGCTCATGGGTGAAGGAAAACTGCCGATCGAGGACCTGATCACTCACGAAGCCGACCCCTCTGACTGCCAGTCTGTCTACGATATGCTTGCGGATGATCCCAGGGAGGTGCTGGGGGTGGTGTTCAGGTGGGTGTGAGTAGCGACCGGGCTTAAACTACGCCTAGGAACGAATATTACCTGTGCGGCTCTTGGGGTCTGAGGCCCGCCCAGGTTCTGTTTTATCGGTTGGAATTTTACCCGGGAGACCGCTCCAATCGGGTTTAGATGGATCCCGAATAAACTTAATATGTGCCTGGATTTTCGGTGCCGGTATTCGCTTAACGTGATCTTTGAGGCTCATACTACTCTCCTCGATTACCTTGATAGGTATGGAACGTTATGTTGATCAAGAATAGCCCTGATTGCCATGACCGTAACGGCTCTACCTACATAATATGACCAATCCGGCTCAGCCGTCGCAATGGGATATTTACGGGTATTGACTTGAATCCCACAGACCAGGCCATACTCATCCACAACAGGACCGCCACTCTGACCTCCCAAACCGGGCGAACTGGTTTCCATCCAAGCGCGTGCCATATAAGGGAAGTCGACAAAACGACTAACCAGTGCCTCGTTTATAAACTGTGGAAGTCTGTCTATATTGTAAAACTCAAACGTCCGGTTATTCCACCTTGGTTGGAAGCCTTCTTCAATGAAGGGATATCCAATTCGGCACAAGAGTTCTCCAGGTAATACTTCCCCGGATCTAAAAACGGGATATTGGTGGTTTGGAGAAGGAGTGTAGCCTTTTAGTTTCCCCCATCCAAAATCAAGTTCTTCATGTATGTACCCGCCATCGAATACAGCCTCAGTCGATCCGAATTTAGTAGTGTAAGAACTTGGTGGATTTCCCGCTTCCGGGGGCCGACTAATGCAGGTTAATACATGTGCTGCTGTTATGAAATCACCGTCTTCGTTCACGATCAGACCTGCTCCCATGTTCCATGCCACACCTCCGTCTGATTGCAGCCAAGCAGTCAGAATCGGCATGACTATGTTCTCCAGCCGGCCATACGCATTCTGAAACACTTTAGACTCCCTTCTGGTTGTTACCGTCGTAGTAGATCTGGCTGTAATCGGAGGTCCAGTGAGGAAGATTATCAGTCGTATTAAGTAATAGTCGATTTCGCAGCTTGCTTGTTCGTAAAGATTGGCCTTGGTTCTACACTTACTGCCCCGACGACCCACGTCCCTATTCCCCGCCATCCCGATTTTCTCCTTGATCGAACCGTGATTTTCCCGTTAAGTTAGCGGTCAGGATTCACCCACGCACGGGTATGTCCTTAAACACATAACCATCTGTAAAACAGGTATTTATCGATAACTAGAAATGGAGAGGATGCCCCATGACCGTTTCCGTAAAGCTCTTTGCCACCCTGAGAAAATACCTGCCCGAGGACGCAGTCAACAAAACGGCGACGATTGAGCTCGGTGACCAGGCCACGGCGGGCGACATCATCTCGCAACTGGCCATCCCCGATGGACACATACATCTGATCCTGATCGACGGAAAACACTCGGCTGAAGACACCCCGTTGACGGACGGCGCGGTGGTCAGCTTCTTCCCGCCGATAGCCGGCGGGGCCTAGGGCCGGTGTCCTGCCACACCTATTTCGGATTCAAACTGGAAGACGCTGTCCGGGGCCTGAAACGGGCGTTGCGGGACGAGAACATCCCCGTCGTGTCCGTCCGCGAGGTCGATGATCGGGTCGTATTCGCGGTCGATGTTGCATCTGAAACCGGGGAGATCACCCTGGCCTACCACACCACGAAGACCCATCCCCTGGCCAGGCTGGGTGAAATCCCCGCGATTGAGGTCACGGTCGACGATCACCTGCCCGATGTCAAACTCGTGCTGACCATGGCCTTTTTGAGAGGCGGAGGTTGACCTCATGCGTGCCGGTTTCCTGGTTTCCCTTTGCCTGTGTTTGTCTTCATTCCTGACGACTCCCCTTCCGGTATCGGCACAAGGCTCCGGGAGCAATAGTCCAGCCAGTGCGGCCGGTCGGATCACTGCTGCTACTGCCTCCATGAATCAGCTATCCGATCTGGACGCCGGTTTCCTGATCCCTGATACCTTCGACAAGGTCCAGGAGGCCTACGACCGATATACCCGGGATATACGGGAAGGCAAATCGACCGGGGATATCGAGCGTTCCTATGCGGAGTTCGACGCCGCAGTGTCTGAGGCGCGGGAACGGCTGGATCGTGTAAACGAGATACTGATGGTACCGCTGGTGAAGCGGTCGGCGGCCCAGCGGGCGAACGCCCCCGCGATGGTTCCGGATGCCTTCGAGGAGGCCGAAAGTCGCCTCGAACGGGCCATTTCGAGGCTGGAAGACGACCGGGTCTCCGACGCCTTCGCCCAAGGACAGGAAGCGGCCGCACTCTATGATGAGGCAAGGTCATCGGTGATCGAGATGTCGCTTATCGGTTCGGCGCAGATCGGTCTGGCCGAAGCCGAGAACCAGGACTGGGACCGGTTGGCACCGTCGTCCTTCGCGCAGGCCCAGCGGTTGGTGGACGAAGTGACCAGCGCGCTGGATCGTGGGGAACCCCTGACTGCCGCGCTGCGAAACAAGGCCCAGGCCGCCGATCACGCGGTACGGCGCGCCATCGAGATTGCGTCACAGGTTGACGTCCTCCGCAGCGATCCCGGGAACTGGGAGCGCATGTTGCTGGCACGGGAGGATCTCGTCCGACAGGCCGCCGACATGGCGGGGGTCGCCGCCGATTTTCTGGCCGATGACACGCAGGCGATTATGACGGCAAGCCTGCACACACTCGCCGCGCGGCAGGATTCCCTTGACCTCCTGCTCCAGCGGGCAGAGGAGGACGCCGCGGCCCTCAGGTCCGAGGTCGATTCCCTCCACCAGGCCATCGAGGAACAGCAGATTCGTCTGTCGTCCATGGTGGAGAGCTACCAACAGGACCTTCAGCAGAGAAAAGAGGCGTTGGACCGGGAACGCCGCGAACTCCGGGAGTACCTGTACGAAAAGACCCAGCTGGATGCCGCCGCACAGGCCCAGGAACGTTTTTCGGACAGCGAAGCGATCGTGGTGCGAGATGACGACCGGCTTACCCTGCGGCTCATCGGGCTGTCTTTCCGGGCGGGAAGAACGGAAATACCCGGAGGCGCGCGCGGGCTGCTCGAAAAACTCGGGGAGTTCCTCGTGTTGTATCCTCAGACCCTCGTTGCCGTGGAGGGCCATACGGACGCCACCGGCGCGGAGGACAAGAACGTCACCCTGTCGAAGTCCCGCGCCGATGCAGTCATGCAGTTTCTGGCGGACCGATCCGGTGTTGAGGCCGAACGTATGACGTCCTCCGGCCTGGGCAGCGCGCAGCCCATCGACAGCAACAATACGCGTAGCGGCCGGGAAAGAAACCGGCGCATCGACGTGGTATTGACCTTCACCAGAGATCTGTAATATGCGATCGGGAAATATGAGATAGTCTAGAACGCACAATTTGCTATACCCATTACTGCGAAGTGACAGCAGCTCAACACCTAGGATGTAACTAGGCAGAATACCACGTCAATGGACCGCGACCACAGCCCCACCTACATCGACCTGATCGCAATTTCGCAGTTGGAATTTGGCCGTCTCTACATGCTGGGATGAATCTGGTACGGCCCAGGTTAGATGAGTCAACCGGTTCAACTATAAGCCCAAATGTAAATACAACCTCAAAATGATCGCCCAGTGCAAAGACCCTTTAGCCGAAGGATGCTATGATGCCTAAACGTCAATATTACAAGTTGTCATACCGAAATAAAAACAGTGACGGTAAATGGGATGAATGGATTGAAACAGATAAAATGCGGACTTCGGAGTGTTTTAATCTCGAGGTTCTTGCGCATGACACAGTGTATGAGCTGAGAATTAAGCGTTATCATAGTCCAGGACGGGGATGGAACAACAACTGGTCTCCTTCGATTTATATAAAAACCCCCAAGCGGTTTATAACGGATGGTTACATAGGTGATTGTGGATCTTGAAAGAAGGTGAGTAATCCTATCTCATGAATAAGTACCGTTCGAAGAAGCTAGATTACGAATCGGATACTCAGAGCAAAGTTCTACCATCGTAACCGCATGTATTCCTCCTTTGTCTATAAACACCGGCCGAGTTCCGGCGCATGTGGACACGTGCTAAGACTGTAGATTTACTCCCTGGTTAACTTTGGGGTACACTACAATGGATGTCTAAGTACACACGTCTTGAGGAGAACGTAAAATTGAGCAATGAAATCGGCAGCGAACAGTACAAGGAGATGAAGGAGAAGCTGTTTTCGGCGGTGATCGCGGACGCACTGGACGCCTGCGGATGCCGCGATCAGATCCTTCGGCACGATATCAGGCCCCTGTTTCCGGACGCGGTCGTCGTGGGCCGGGCACTGACCGTGCTTTCCGTCGACGTGTACGACATTCCGGATGAGCCCTACAAACTGGAACTTGAAGCCGTGGACGCGCTGAAACCCGGGGACGTCCTCGTGGCGCAGACCAACGGCACGACACGCAGCAGCCTCTGGGGCGAGCTGCTCTCGACCGCCGCGGAGGCCCGGGGAGCGCGCGGCGCGGTGATCGACGGCTTTACCCGGGATTCGCAGGCCATCGCCGACATGGGTTTCCCGCTCTTCGTCCGCGGCATCGCTCCCTATGATTCGAAGGGCCGGAGCGACGTCATCGCCTACAATACGTCCATCGACTGCGGCGGCGTGAAGGTCTGTCCGGGCGATCTGGTATTCGGTGACTTCGACGGGGTCGTGGTCGTTCCACGGGCCGTGGAAGAACAGGTACTGAAAGCGGCCTTTGAAAAGGCGGCCGAAGAGAAAGAGGTCAAGCAGGCCCTTCAGAACGGCATGTCCGCCACCGCCGCCTTCGAAAAATACGGCATTCTCTGATGAAGCCCCTTGTCGAGTGCGTGCCCAATTTCAGCGAAGGGCGCGATGCCGGCATCGTGGAGGCCATTGCCGCCAGCATCGCCGCCGTCGACGGTGTCCACCTGGCCGGCATGGAAATGGACGGAGACCACAACCGCTCCGTGATTACCTTCATGGGTGTCCCCGAAGACGTCGCCAGGGGCGCTTTCGAAGCCTGCCGGACGGCCCGTGATCTCATCGACCTGAGGCACCACCGGGGCGTACATCCCCGGATCGGGGCCACGGACGTCATCCCCTTCATTCCCATTTCCGACTGTACCATGGACGACTGCGTCTCCCTTGCCCGGGACTGTGGCGGGGAGATCGGCCGATCTCTCGGGATTCCCGTGTATTTCTACGGGCAGGCTGCCCTGAATGCGCAGCGGAGCGCGCTTCCGGATCTACGCCGGGGAGGATTCGAACGCCTGGCCGGGGAGATGGAAACAGACGATAACCTCGCGCCCGACGCGGGCCCGGGCACGGTCCACACTTCCGCGGGCGCCACAGCGGTCGGCGTCCGCGATGTTCTTGTCGCGTACAACGTGAACCTGGACACCGACGACGTGCGCGTCGCCCGGAGAATCGCGCAGGAGGTCCGGGAGAAGAACGGCGGCCTGCCCGGGGTCCGGGCGCTCGGACTGCTGCTGCCGGAACGGCACCTCGCGCAGGTTTCCATGAACCTGACCGACTACCGGCAGACGGACATAGCCCAGGCTTACGACGCCGTCGCGCGCCTCGCGGAAGCGGAAGGGGTCGAGGTCCTGGAGAGCGAACTGGTCGGCCTCGCCCCCCGTGACGCCCTGGGTGGAGCGGCGCCCGGGGACCTGCGCATGGCACCTCTGGATCCCTCCCGGTTCCTGGAATACCACACCCGCCTGTTCGCCTGATCCCCTTTCCCCGATCCGGTTGCAGCCTCTCGTCAGATTCGTATTTTCTTGACTCCGTACCGCGCTCTTCTTATAATGTTGACTAAATTAGTAAACTAAAACCCGGCGGCCAGGGAGGACGGATGAGGGTTTCAGCCAAAGCGGAGTATGCGTGCAGGGCCGTGCTGGAATTGACAAGATACCACGACAAGGCGGAAGTCATCCATATCAGCGACATCGCCGTCCGCCAATCCATCCCTGAAAAATACCTCGTTCAAATCCTCCTGCAGTTGCAGCGCGCCGGACTGGTACGGAGCAAGCGCGGAGCGACCGGGGGTTACTCGCTGGCGCGGGCTCCGGGTGAAATCTCGCTGGGTGACGTGATCCGTGCCATGGACGGCGCCCTGATCTCCGTCGAAAGCCTTTCCGGCGACGCCGAGATAACGGACCAGCTGAGCGGTCAGCACGTACTGAAGGACGTTTGGATGGGGGTGCAGGAAAAACTCGGCGATATCATGGACGGCATCACGTTCGAAGACATTTCCAGGCAGGCGCAGAAGAACCTGTCCATGTACTACATCTGAAGGGTAGCCCGTGGCGTCCGGGAACGGCATATACGACAGCGCGCTCGACCTGATCGGCAACACTCCCCTGGTTCGCCTGAACCGGATCAACCAGGTTTCCGGCGTCGACTTGCTCGCCAAGCTCGAATCGGACAACCCCGGCGGCAGCGTCAAGGACCGCGTCGGCCTGAGCATGATCCTGGACGCCGAACAGCGCGGCCTGCTCAAGCCGGGCGGCACCATCGTGGAGCCGACGAGCGGCAACACGGGGCTCGGTCTGAGCATGGTGGCCGCGGTCCGGGGCTACAAGGTCATCCTCGTGATGCCGGACAACATGAGTTCGGAGCGGCGCGTGCTGCTGACCTCCTACGGCGCGGAGCTCGTGCTGACGCCGGGCATGCTGGGCATGGCCGGCGCCGTGCAGAAGGCGGAGGAGATCCTCGCCGAACATCCCGACCACTTCATGCCCCAGCAGTTCAAGAACCCCGCCAACGTCGAAATACACCGCAAGACCACGGCCGAGGAGATCTGGGAGGCGACCGGTGGTAAAATCGACGCCTTCGTGGCCGCGGTGGGCACCGGGGGAACGCTGACCGGTGTGGGGCAATTTCTGAAGGAGAAGGACGAACGCATCCGCGTGATCGCGGTGGAACCCTCCTTGTCCCCCGTAATATCGGGCAAACCCGTGGAGAGCCTGGTGCACGCCATCCAGGGCATCGGCGCCGGGTTCATTCCCGATATCCTGGACCGGTCGATCATTGACGACGTCATGTTGATCGACGACGAGGACGCCTACCAGACGGCCCGCCGCGTGGGCCTGGAGGAAGGACTCCTGGTGGGCATCTCGGCAGGCGCTAACGTCTGCGCCGGCCTCAGGCTGGCGGAGGACATGGGAGAAGGCCGAATCGTAACCATCCTGTGCGATACCGGAGAGAGATACCTGAGCATCCGGGAGTACTTCGAAGGACAGAGCGACTAAGCGCGACCACAACATAGCGATTGTAAGCAGTAAAGCGTGCCTAAGAGGAGGAACCGCTAGATGCCCGTTACCGTTCGTATTCCAACCCCGCTGCGCAAGTTGACCGAGAACCGGTCCGAAATCGAAATCGACGGCGAAACCGTCGAATCGCTGATTGGAAACATGGAAGCATCCTATCCCGGCATCAAGGATCGCCTCTGCGACGAGTCCGGGAAAGTGCGGCGGTTCATCAATATCTACATCAATGAAGAAGACATCCGGTTTCTGGACGGTACGGACTCCGCGGTCAAGGCTGGAGACCGGGTTTCCATCGTGCCCGCCATTGCGGGCGGCCTGGGTGGTCCGGATCGTCGGGGCGGCCTGACCGGTGTGACCGGCCAGAGTCGTCCAAGCGGCCTGGGTGGTCCGGGCGGCCAGCAGGACCGCGGCTGATGTCCTCCGTGCGGGTGCGCGTTCCCGCGACCACGGGCAACCTGGGTTCCGGTTACGACTGTGCCGGCATGGCCCTCGGCCTCTACAACACCATCGAGTTTACCGAAACGGAATCCGGCCTGGACGTGGTCGTGGAGGGTGAAGGGGCCGAAGCGGTGCCCCTTGATGAACGCAACCTGTGCATCGTCTCCGCCCGGGCCGTTTTTCGCGCCGTGGACTGGGAGCCCGCCGGTCTCAAAGCGCGCATGCACCACGCCATTCCCGTTTCACGGGGCCTGGGCAGCAGCGGAGTCGCCATCGTGGCGGGCGCCGTGGCGGCCAATGCCCTCGCGGCCAATGCCCTCGCGGCCAATGCCCTCGCGGGGCGGCCGCTGGGAACATCCGAACTCCTCCGCATCTGTTCCGACCTGGAAGGGCATCCCGACAATGTCGTTCCGTCCCTGCTCGGCGGGCTTTCCGTAAGCGGCGAGCGGGCGGGAACGATCGTATACCAGACCTTCTCCGTGCCCTCCGACCTCAAGGCCGTCGTGGCCATCCCCGAATTCACCCTCGATACGAAGGTTGCCCGCGGCGTACTGCCGGATTCGGTATCCATGGAGGACGCGGTCTACAACCTGTGCAGCGTAGGTCTGCTGGTAGGCGGGATGGCGTCGGGGAACTATGCCCTGCTTCGGGAGGGCATGGCCGACCGCCTGCACCAGCCCTACCGGCAACACCTGGTTCCCGGACTGGCGGAAGTCACTCGGGATGCCCTGGACGCCGGCGCCCACGGAGCGGCTCTCAGCGGCGCCGGGCCCACGGCCATCGCCCTGGCCACGGAAAACCACGAGGGGATCGGGAACGCCATGGTCGATGCCTTCGGGCGACACGGCGTATCTGGACAATACCGGATCCTCCCCATAGACAACGACGGTTGCCAGGTGCTGTCGGACTGAGCCATGAGCGCTCTCAAGAACATTCGCGTCATCGACCTGACCCGCGTGCTCGCCGGTCCCTTCACGACCATGACCCTGGGCGACCTGGGCGCCGATATCATCAAGGTCGAGCCATTCGGCGGGGACGAAGCGCGGGGATTCGGCCCGTTCAAAGAGGGCGTGAGCGGCTACTTCGAGAATGTCAACCGGGGCAAGCAAAGCATCGCGATCGATCTGAAGCATCCCGAAGGCCGCGAACTGCTCCTCGAATTGATCGCAAAGTCGGATGTCCTGGTGGAAAATTTCAGGCCGGGCGTGATGAAAAAGCTTGGGCTGGACTACGAGACGCTGCTGGAACGGTTTCCTAGCTTGATCTACGCGGCCTGTTCCGGGTTCGGGCAGACCGGGCCCTACGCCCGGCGCGGGGCCTACGACATGATCATCCAGGGCATGGGCGGCATCGTCAGCATTACCGGCGAACCGGACCGTCCGCCCGTCCGGGTGGGTGTATCCATCGGCGATATTGCTGCCGCCCTCTACGCCTGCATCGGCATCCTCACGGCGCTCTTTACCCGTACGCAGACCGGCAGGGGACAGATGGTGGACATCGGCATGATGGACTGCCAGGTCGCCCTGCTCGAGAACGCCATCGCCCGTTACGACATGACGGGCAGTGTGCCGGAGCCACTCGGGGCCCGTCATCCGTCCATCACGCCCTTCCAGGCCGTCGAGACGCAGGACGGATGGATCATGATCGCGGCGGGCAACAACGTCCTCTGGGGCCGGCTGTGCGAAGTCATGGGGCGAGAGGACCTGGCTGGCGACGATCGTTTCAGGGACAACAACCTGCGCACCGAAAACCACAGCGAGCTGCACGAAATATTGACCGGGGTGTTCCGGGAAAGCACATCGGAAGACTGGCTGCGGCGCCTCGACGCGGCCGAAATCCCCTGTGGTCCCATTCAGAACGTACAGCAGGTCGTGGAAGACCCCCAGGTCCTGGCCCGCGACATGATCGTTAAGATCCTGCATCCCATCGCCGGCCCCCTTCGCGTGGCCGGCTCGCCTCTCAAGCTGTCGGAAACCCCGCCCGAAGTCACCCGGCACGCCCCCGCCCTGGGCGAGCACACCGACCAGGTGTTACAGACGCTGCTCGATGCGTCTTCGGACGACCTGGCACAGTGGCGCGAGGCTGGGGTTATCAAATAAAAAACCCTCCGGTCGACCGTCCGGCCGCCAGAGGGCTTGTTATTCATACCGTCTTATACTGCTCGTTCAAAGAACACTGCTCGTTCAAAGAACCCCGCTCAGCCCAACGCCCTCAGCCCAGCGCCTCGGCCACGAGATCGCCGACTTCGCTGGTGCCGTACCCCATCCGGCCGGCGTCCATGCTCTTCATTTTGGTGCTCACCACGTCAATGATGGCCTGTTCCACGGCGTCGGCCGCCTGTGTTTCGCCCAACTGCGCCAGCATCATCTGGCAGGAGGCGATGGCCGCGATGGGATTGATGACGTTCTGGTCCGTGTATTTCGGCGCCGAACCGCCGATGGGCTCGAACATGGCGGTGCCTTCGGGATTGATGTTGCCCCCCGCGGCGATGCCCATGCCGCCCTGGATGATGGCGCCCAGGTCCGTGATGATGTCGCCGAACATGTTGGTCGTGACGATGACGTCGAACCACTCGGGGTTCTTGACCATCCACATGCAGGTCGCGTCCACGTGGGCGTAATCGGCCGTGATGCCGGGATATTCCTCGGCGACTTCGTAGAACACCCGCTCCCAGAGGTCGTGGGCGTAAGTGAGCACGTTGGTCTTGGCGCAGAGCGTCACTTTGTTCTGCTTGTTTCGTGCCTTCGCCGTCTCGAAGGCGTAGCGGACGCACCGTTCCACGCCCTTGCGGGTGTTTATGGACTCCTGCACCGCGACCTCGTCGGGCGTGCCCTTCTTGTACACGCCGCCGGCGCCGACGTACAGGTCCTCCGTGTTCTCCCGGACCACGACGAAGTCCACGTCCTCGGGACCCTTGTCCTTCAGCGGGCAGTCGACGCCCGGGTACAGCTTGACGGGACGCAGGTTGATATAGAGGTCCAGTTCGAACCGGATGGTCAGGAGGATGCCCTTTTCCAGCAGGCCCGGCGGGCAGTCGGGATGTCCGATGGCGCCGAGGTAGATGGCGTCGTAGTGGCCCAGTTCCTGCAGGCCTTCCCGGGGCAGGATCTCTCCCGTCCTCAGGTATCTTTCACCGCCGAAATCGTATTCCGTGAGTTCATAGTCGAATGAGAACTTCTTCGAGGCCGCGTTGAGCACTTTCAGCCCCTCACGCACGACCTCCGGGCCGGTCCCGTCGCCCGGAATGACCGCGATATTGTACAATTTCTCCTCCTGCGTATTGGGAATGTTGGGTTGGATTACCAGGCTGGATTACTCGACGATCAACCCACCGTGTCGTGCAACGAGTTGATTGAGGGAATGCAGGTAGGCCTGGATGCTGGCTTTCACGACGTCGGTATCGGAGGCGTGGCTGTTGAAGGACTGGTCGTGGAAACCGACGCTGACCTGGACGTGGTGGGCACCTTCGCGGCCGTTTGACGAGGTCTGGATATCCTTCACGTAGGTGGGCAGCTTGGTGATCCGGTCGACGGCGTTCAGCGCGGCGAGAATCTGGTTGTCGCCCACGCCCGCCTCTTCGATGGTCTCGCCGCTGACGTGGAGGCGAACGTTCGCATCGGCCTGGCCGGAGTGCGAGGAGGTCACCCTGAAATCTTCCAGCAGGTACTGTTCGGGTACTTCTACCGGCGAGTCGGATACGATCCGGTGGAGGTCTTCGTCCGCCACCTCCTTCTGCCGGTCCGCCACGTTCAGAAAGCGCACGTGCACCTTTTCGAACTCTTCCTTCTGGGTCTCGTCGTACGTGTAGCCCAGCAGCTCGAGCCGGTGCCGCAGGGCGTGCCGCCCGGACCGTGCCGTCAGCACGATGTCGCTCTTCTCGATGCCCACGTCCGACGGGCTCATGATCTCGTAGTTCTCCCGGTGCTTGAGGAAGCCGTCCTGGTGGATGCCCGAAGAATGGGCGAAGGCGTTGCTGCCCACGATGGCCTTGTTGCGCTGCACGGGCATGTGCATCAGGTCCCGCACCAGCAGGCTCGTGGAGTAGATCTGTGTGGTTTCTATGTCGGTGCGCGCGTCGTAGAAGTCCCCGCGCATCTTGACCGCCATGACGATCTCTTCCAGGGAGGCGTTGCCCGCCCGTTCGCCCACGCCGTTTACCGTGCATTCGACCTGGGTTGCGCCCGCCTTGATGGCCGCCAGCGAATTGGCCGTCGCCATGCCCAGGTCGTTGTGGCAGTGCACGCTGACCTTGGCTTTTTCGATGTTCGGCACGGTGGCGATGAGCCGGGAGATCAGGTTGCCCCACTGTTCCGGCACGGCGTATCCCACCGTATCGGGGATATTCACCACGGTGGCGCCAGCGTCGATGACTGCCTCGACGGTCTCGCACAGGTAGTCGAAATCACTCCGGGAGGCGTCCTCGGTCGAATACTCGATGTCCTCGCAGAGTTCCTTCGCGAAGAGGACGGCCTGCACGCCCATGTCCATGATCTGCTGGCGGGACTTGCGGAACTTGTGCTTCAAGTGGGTGTCGGACGTGCCCAGGACGATGTGGATCCGGGGCCGCCTGGCGGGCTTGACGGCCTCGGCCACGGCCACGATGTCCGATTCCACGGCCCTCGCGAGGGCCGTGATCACGGGACCTTCGACCTGTTCGGCGATATTCTTGACGGCGGCGAAGTCCCCGGGCGAGGACGCGGCGAACCCTGCTTCGATCACGTCGACGCCGAGTTCGGCAAGCTGGTGCGCGACCTGGATCTTCTCGTCCCGGTTCAGCGAGGCGCCGGGGACCTGCTCCCCGTCACGCAACGTGGTGTCGAAGATGTCCACTTTTCGCATCGCCGCATGCTCCTGTAGACTGCCGGGTTGTGCCGACCAGGTTCTCCCGACAGGGTGGTCGGGACGGTCAATCTTTAACGGTCTGCCGACCGGGCGGTCGGGACGGTCGAGTTATCGGCCTTCTTCGATCCAGCTCATCATCTTGCGCAACTGCCGCCCGACCTCTACGATCTTCTTCTCCGATGCGTTGCGCCGCAGCGCGTGCAGGACCGGCGAGTTGGCCTGGTTTTCGAGCATCCACTCACGGGCGAACTGACCGGACTGGATCTCAGCCAGGATGCGCTTCATTTCGGCGCGGGTCTCTTCATTTACGATCCGCGTACCGCGGGTCAGGTCGCCGTATTCGGCGGTGTTGCTGACGGAATACCGCATGCCTTCGATACCGCCCTCGTACATGAGATCCACGATGAGCTTCAGTTCGTGCAGGCACTCGAAGTAGGCGATCTCGGGCTGGTAACCGGCCTCGACCAGGGTCTCGAACCCGGCCAGGACAAGTTCGGAAGTGCCGCCGCACAGGACGGACTGTTCGCCGAAGAGATCAGTCTCGGTTTCTTCCCTGAAGGTCGTCTCGATGACGCCGCCCCGTGTTCCGCCAATGCCCTTGGCGTAGGCCAGGCCGACGTCCCGGGCGCGGCCCGTGTGGTCCTGGTGGACCGCCAGCAGGCAGGGCACGCCGCCGCCTTCCTCGAAGACCCGGCGCACGAGATGGCCCGGACCCTTGGGGGCGACCATGAAGACGTCCACGTTATCGGGCGGGACGATCTGGTTGAAATGAATGTTCAGACCGTGGGCAAAGGCCAGGGCGTTGCCTTCCGCCAGGTTCGGCGCAATAAAATCGTTGAATAGACGCGACTGAAGCTCGTCGTTGACCAGCAACATGATGATGTCGGCCTCGGCGGCCGCCTGCTCCACGGTACGGGGCTCGAATCCGTCTTCCACGGCCTGGTCCCACGAGCCGCCCTTCCGCAATCCCACGATGACGTCCAGTCCGGAATCGCGCAGGGAAAGGGCGTGGGCGTGTCCCTGGCTGCCGTAACCGACAACCGCGATGGTCTTGCCGTCCAGTATGCCCAGGTCGGCGTCCTGATCGTAATACAGTCGAGCCATTGGTTCTCCTTCATGCCGTACCGGCGGTCAGGCCGTTCCGGCGGTGATCCAGTCGCGTGCCGTACCTGCAGCCATGCTTGGTCAGGCCAGGTCGGCGGTGATCTGCTTGCGTTCCCGCTCCCATACGGGCTGCGGGGTTTCCGGTGACGGGGAGTCCTTGCTGGTCGATTCACGGGCCAGCGCCACCCGGCCGGTCCGGGCGATTTCCCGCACGCCGAAGGGCCGTACCATGCTGATGATGGCGTCGATCTTGTCCTCGTTGCCCGTGGCTTCCAGCATGATCGTCTTCTGGTTGATGTCGACGATCTTCGCCTTGAAGATATCGGCGATCTGCACGAGTTCCTGCCGCGTGGCCTGGCTGGCGTTCACCTTGATGAGGGCGAGTTCGCGGTTGATGAAGTTCTCCCCGGTGAGATCCACGACCCGGATCACGTCCACCAGGCGGTTCAACTGCTTGATGATCTGTTCGATGATCATTTCGTCACCCTGCGTGACGATGGTCATGCGCGCCGTGCCCGGTTCCGCGGCTTCGCCGACGGCGATGCTGTCGATGTTGAAACCCCGGCCGCTGAACAGCCCGGAAATGCGGGCCAGGACCCCGAACCGGTTCTCGACCACCATGGATATGGTATGGCGTGCCATGGTTTATTCAACTCCTGCCGGACCCCGCCCGGCCAAATTCACGTGTTTATTCTTCGATCATTTCGTGGGATGCCGCACCCGCGGGGATCATGGGATACACGTTGCCTTCTTCGGCGATCACCATGTCGAGCATCACGGGGCGGTCCTTGACCTTGCTGGCCTCGAGCCAGGCGCCTTCCACGTCCTCATCCTTGAAGACCCGGATACCCACGGCACCGTAGGCCTCCGCCAGCTTCACGAAGTCCGGGTTGGAGTCACGCAGGTCCACCTCCGAGTAACGCTGCGCATAGAACAGTTCCTGCCACTGGCGCACCATGCCGAGGTAGCCGTTGTTCAGCAGCACGATCTTGATGGGCAGGCCGCAGGCCACGGCCGTGGCCATTTCCTGGATGTTCATCTGGATGCTGCCATCGCCCGAAAACACGATGACGTCGCGATCGGGAAAGGCGAACTGGGCGCCGATCGCCGCAGGCAGTCCGAAGCCCATGGTACCGAGCCCGCCGGAAGTAATCATCGACCGGGGGTTCGAGAAGCCGTACCACTGGGCTGCCCACATCTGGTGCTGGCCGACGTCGGTGACCACGTAAGCCTCGCCCTTCGTGAGTTGCCCGATCCGCTCGATGGCGTACTGGGCACACAGCGGGAATTGATCCGTATCCTTCTCGACGGTCTCCCGGTCGACGCCCTCCAGGCCTTCCTCGTGGAGCCCGATCGTGTTTGCGTAGGTCAGCGGATGGTCCCGCTTCCAATCCTCGATCTGCTGGAGCCACTCCTCCGTATCGGCCCGTTCCACCAGGGGAATCAACTGCTGCAGCACCTGCTTCACGTCGCCCACGATGGGGAGGTCCACCCGCACGTTCTTGTTGAGGGACGACGGATCGATGTCGATGTGGATCTTCTTCGAATGGGGCGAAAACTCCTCCAGCTTGCCGGTCACCCGGTCGTCGAATCGGGCGCCGATGCAGACCAGCAGGTCGCACATCATCACGGCGGTATTCGCGTACCAGGTGCCGTGCATGCCGAGCATCTTGAGCGATAGCGGATCGTTTTCAGGGTAAGCGCCGAGGCCCATCAGCGTCGTCGTCACCGGCGCGTTGAGCTTGCGGGACAGCGTACGGACTTCCTCCGACGCCTCAGAGATGATCGCGCCGCCGCCCACGTAGATCACCGGTTTCCTGGCCGAGGTAAGCATCTCCGCCGCCTTGCGTATCTGCTTCGGATGTCCCTCGGTCCGGGGCTTGTACCCGCGGATGTCCGGGCGTTCCGGGTAAGAGAACTCCGCTTCCCCGATCTGGACGTCCTTGGGCACGTCGATCAGGACGGGACCGGGCCGGCCGGTCGTCGCGATATGAAACGCCTCAGCGAAAACCTGCGCGATGTCTTCGGTTTCCTTGATCAGGAAGTTGTGTTTCGTGATCGGCCGCGTGATGCCCACGGTGTCCGATTCCTGGAAGGCGTCGTTTCCTATCAGGTGCACCGGTACCTGGCCCGTGATCACGATCATCGGGATCGAATCCATGTACGCGGTGGCGATGCCGGTGACCGTGTTGGTGGCGCCCGGACCGGAGGAGACAAGGACCACGCCTGGCTTGCCGGTCGCCCGCGCATAACCGTCGGCCATGTGGGTCGCGCCCTGCTCGTGGCGTACGAGGATGTGCCTCAGGCCGGTGGTGCGCTGAATGACGTCATAAGTCGGGATCACTACGCCGCCGGGATACCCGAAGACGATATCGACCCCCTCTTTCTTCAGACACTCTATGACTATTTCAGCACCCGACAGTTTCATCGACCGTCTCCTTATAAAACGAGGATATCCCACGCAGGACGTGATCTACCGTTCACGAAACCGGCTGGATTTCGTCATGTTCAAAACCCAAGTTGTGCCTCGTAAAATACGCCAAGGGCGCTTGTTGTCAAGTTAAAACTCCATAGAAAGCCCTTGACGAAAAGCCCCAATTCTCTTATATGTTTAAGGCTTTGCACCAGGGTCTGAAACCCCGTCTATTCGACGTTCAGCAAGCGTGAATGACGACGTTCGGCCAGGTGCGGTTTACGTAGATTGACCAGCGCGGTAACACCGGATTTCAATCGGAAGTTTTGCGCAACCCATATCCTGGAGGACCGGGTCGATGGCAAGAACGAGACGGCGCATCAGCCGTCGTGAGATGAAAGAAGACCGTTTCATTCTCTGGCTGTACGAGATGAGCAGCGAGATCGACAGGCACTGGAAATCGCTCACCGCGGCCGTCGTCCTGGTGGTCGCCTGCGTGGCCGGCTGGTATTACTGGTCCAACATGCAGACTGCCGACCTGGTGGAGGCGGGACAGGTATTCGCGCCGGGTCAGACGGCTATGCAGGACAGCCGCTATGAAGACGCCATTCCCATATTCGAACGGGTCGTGACCGATTACGGCGGCACGTCAGTTGCCCTCGAGGCCACGATCGAACTGGCCAACGCCTGTTTTCAAACCGGCGATTTCGAGAAGGCGCGCACCTACTATCAGACCTACCTGGACGAATACGGCAGACAGGACGCACATTTCTGGCTGGCCGCACGCTCGGGACTGGCCGCGTGTGACGAAGAGGAAGAGAAGTACGAAGAGGCGGCCAACCAGTATCTCGCCCTGGCGGACGAAGATCCGGATAGCTACCTCGCTCCCGGTATGCTCCTGAATGCCGCGCGATGTTTCGGGGCCGCCGACCAGAAGGACCAGGCACGGGCCCTGTACGATCGCGTGGTTGAAAACTACGAAGCGACGCCCTATGCCCGGGACGCCCGGATAGCGCTGACCGCGCTCTAGCCCTTCTTGGTCGGCATGCTCACCCGGCCCGGCTCCTGTGCTCACCTTGCGTTGACCGCGCGCTAACGGAGATCGCGTGAAGGTTACCAACTTTGCCCCCGGACCCACGCCGGTTCCCGACCGGGTCGTCCGGAAGATGTCGGCACCGATCCTCACCCACCGTTCCACCGAATTCAGCGACCTGCTCAGGCAAGTCGCCTCAGGGCTTCAGCACGTTTTCCAGACGGAGAACGACGTGCTCGTGCTCACGGCGTCCGGCAGCGGCGCCATGGAGGCCGCGGTCGTCAACCTGCTTTCGCCGGGTGACCGGGTGCTGGCGATCAGTGGCGGTAAATTCGGCGGCAGGTGGGTCGAACTGTGCGCGACCTACGGCATCGATGCCCTGACGCTCGATGTGGAGTGGGGTAAGGCCGCGGATCCCGACGCGGTCGACCGTATCCTGGGGGAACAGGGACCCTTCGAAGCGGTGCTGGCCACCCACAGCGAGACCTCGACAGGCGTGCTCCACGACATCGAAGCCCTGGGCAGGGTCGCCCGCGGCCATGGCTGCTACCTGGTCGTGGATGCCATCAGCGGCCTGGGCGCCAATGAACTCCGGACGGACGACTGGCACGTCGACATCGCCCTCACGGGTTCGCAGAAGGCGCTCATGATCCCGCCCGGTCTGGCCTTCATCAGCGTCAGCGAGCGGGCGTGGCAGCGCATTGAAGAAAGCCGCCAGCCTTCCTACTATCTGAGCCTGAAACGGGCACGGGATTCATTCACGAAGGGGCTCACGCCCTATACGCCGGCCGTGTCGCTGCTCATGGGCCTGGCCGAGTCGCTGAGAATGATGAGGGAACTCGGTCTGGAGGAAATCTACCGGATTCACGAGCGAAACGCCCTGGTGACCCGCGCGGGCGTCGCGGCCCTCGGCCTGAATTCCTTCGCGCGCAGGCCGTCCAACGTGCTGACCTCGGTCGTCATGCCGCCCGGTATCGACGGTTCCGATTTGCTGAAGACGATCAAGCAGGAGTGCGGCGTGACCATCGCCAACGGGATGGATCACTACCGGGGCAAGTACATTCGCATCGCCCACCTGGGCTACAATGTGACCCCTGCGGACATGATCGTCGCCCTTACGGCCCTCGAGCACGGGCTCGGCCAGCACGGGTATGCGTTCGAGTCCGGTGCGGGCGTCGCCGCGGCGGAGCGGGTGATAGCGGAGACGGCGTGAGCGTCTTAGTAGCCTCGACCGCGCCGAACTACCTCCTTACTTATTCAGCTCGCGGATCTCTATGTTGCTGTCGCTGGTCTCAACCCAGATTCTGGCGCCGCCGCCGTTGAGCGTGTACGTAGCACTGATCTCTCGTTCTTCCGCGTCTGCCTCGTAGCGCTCCGCTTCGAAATCGGACCGTATATTGTATGGCAGATTGCTGGCACTGATAAGGTGTTGAACCATCTTCTTCTGCGCGTCGACCGACTTCCTCTGTGCGGCCTGCAATTCCCGCTGTGCTGACCGCAAATCCCGTTGTAACTCTTGCAGCAACCGTTGCGCCTCTTCAGCCGACAACTGAACCGCTTCGTTCACGCTCCGAGTAAGCTTTTCGATAATCTCCTTCAACTCTTCCTCGTCGATTTCCGTGCCGGCCTGGTCGGTGTCGATCATCGGTATCTCGGGAATGTCGATGATTATGGGCGCATCTCTACCCGGCGGTGTACTCATTTGAAACACACCGGCTCTCGATCTCTTATCCACGCGAATCCGCGCTTCGATGGTCGCCTTCGCTTCCGGGTCCACGTAGAGTACGACGTCGCCGCCGGCCGAAACAAACGAGCTTCCCTTTGATCCATCTGGAGTGATTTCAGCCAGGATCTCGCCGCCCGCGGTACGTGCGTCGATCGATCCCGTTACGTTCAGAAGCTCCAACTCGCCTCCGGCGGTTTTCACCTGCAATTCACCCTTTGCGTCGCGCAGCTCGATGTCGCCGCCGGACGTGGTGATTCGGGCGTTCGCCAGGAGTTCGCCTATCTCGATATCGCCGCCGGATGTCCTGATCCGGGATTTTCCGCCTACGTATTCAATGGTGATGTCCCCACCGGAAGTCTGGGCTTCCAGTTCATTGCCGACGTGGCCGATCCGGATGTCACCGCCGGAGGTCTGGACGTCCAGGTCGGCCGAGGCCTTTTCGACCCGGATGTCGCCCCCCGACGTCTGCAGGTGAACGTCGCCGCCGACCGTGCCCACGCGAATGTCACCGCCGGAGGTGGTCAGTTCCACGTCACCGCCGATATCCCGGAGCGTTACATCGCCGCCCGAAGTATGGCTTCTTACGTCTCCGCCCAGGTTGCCCACGACCTCGATATCGCCGCCGCCGGTGCGCAGGTCCAGGTCGAAATCCGATGGCAGATCGATTTTGAAACGCAGGCCCCTTCTTCGATTCATCGACCATCCCCTTGGGTCGTAATCGACGCGCAGGATGCCCCCTTCGTAACGTATTCTCAGATCATCCGCGCCGCTTGCCGGGATGCCTTGAACGTTCACGACCGCTTCGTTCTTGCTCCACGTGGAGATCGTGATATCGCCCGCCCGGGTGTTCAGGTCGAGCCGTCCGTCCTTTTCCACCTGGAAGGTCTCCGTCCGGTTCCCCGTAGCCCGGTTCTGATCCTCCGCGAACGCCAGGGCTTGCTGCGCCAGGGCTTGCTGCGCAAACACCAATACACCTAAAGTGCATATCCATAATTTCATGATGGCTACTCCCCTATCGGCCGCGTCCCGTCAGGGTGCGGACAGATTACTCAGCACGGTCCTTGCCTTCGTGCGGATGTAAGCGTTTTCGTCTAGTACCATCCTGGTCCGAAGTACCCTTTCCAGGTTCTCGTCGAACAACGCCGGCCCCTGCTCCTGGAGCCGGTTAATCGCGCTGATCCGAAGCGCGGCATTGTCGTCGAACATCAAGGCGTAGATCATGGCGTCCCTGATTACCTCGTCGAAGGGATACCGGGACAGCGCGTTGAACGCCTCGCCGCGGACCCCGGCATTCGAGTCGGTCTTCAAGGCCGTGACGAGGGCGTCCCTGATCTCGAAATCCGAATGAAGGCGTTCGGAAGTACTTACGGCGTTCACCGCCCGAAGCCTGACCCCGGGGTTCTGTTCATTCAGCACGGCAAAGGTGAGTATGCGTTGTATCTCCGGATCATCGACCGGTCCCATGATCTGTACGGGACGGACGGCTTCGAACCGGAGTCCCAGCGTGCCGTCGGGCACGTCCGAATCCACGAACCGGACGTTGGAGATGGCCACGTCATCGTTGTTCAGCAGGTCCGTCCGGTTCATGCCCGGCGCCGCGAATTCGAGCGTCCGGTCGCCCTGGAAAGCCAGGTAGTAACCGCCTGCCAGGCCGATAAACAACAGAAGCGCGCCTGCGAGCACCGTTCGGTATTGTGGAAAAACGCTGTTCGTAAGTCCTTGCAGGCCATCGACAAATCGACTTATCCATCCATTGGAAAAGCGATTTTCAGCGCGACCGAGTGTCAAGTTGGACCACAGGTTGGCGCGGGCATCGAGCAGATCGGTTTCTCCAGGCCTTGCTGGGGCGGCCTGCGCCATGACCATCCTGAATCGATCCAGTTCCGCCTGGTACGCCCGGCACTGGTCGCACGTTTTAAGATGAGCATCCAGCGCTCGCTGATCCGCGTCCGACAGTTCACCATACTGGGAGAGTTCCAGCCATTCCTCCCACTTCGCGTGTGACCGGTCCTGGTCTTCTTTCATGTTCGTATGTCCTCGAGTTGACTGCGCATCCGCCTGGTGGCGTCGAATAGGTATTTCTTCACGGTGCCTTCGGCGCATTCCATGATGCCCGCGATTTCCCTCAGCTTGAATCCCTCGTGGTGACGCAGCACGAACACGGTTCGCAGCCGGGGCGAAAGGGTGCCGACGGCGGCACGTATCCGTGAAGCGATTTCGTGGTTGATGACGGCCGCGTCCGGCCGGTCGGGGGAATGGAGTGTAACCCCTTGTCTCGTCGAGTCCGGGTTCTCTCCCTGCTCTTCTTCGATCGGGACGAAGCGCCTTTTTCCATCTCGCGTTCGGTGCGTAAGGCAGACATTGGTGACGATCCGGTACAAGTAGGTCGAAAACCGGCTGCGGAACTCGAATTTTGGCAGGGCCTTTAACACCCGTATGAAGACTTCCTGGTAAATGTCCTTGGCATCGTCCATGTCCCCGACGAAGGATACGGCCATGGACAACACTTTCTCGTCGTATCGGTAGACCAGTTCCTCCAGTGCCCGCACGTCGCCGCCCCTTGCCTTGAGAATCAGCCTGCGATCCTCCAGGTCCGTGCGATCCCTTGCCGAATCGATCTCCATGTTTTCTTCCTGATGATCCGGTGCGATTCGGCCGTCGAGTTTGAGGGCAGATTCCACGTTGTTTCCTGTCGTAGAGTGCCGTCTAATTCTGGCGCCTTCTGTCTATGTGACCAGCTAGAATCCGGAATGGTTGTGTACGAATGTGTTTTTATAAGGCATCCGCGAGTATGCGCAGTCGAATGCGCGGTCGAATGTGCGCAGTAATGTGCGTCGAACTCAGCGCACGGTTCAGCCAATACGGGATACAACCTATAAGGAATTCAACGCACTGAAACGAGGAAAGTCGAGGATAACTTGATACCTATAGACGGCGAGGCCTGACAGGCGGTGCGGGATAATGACTTACGAATTACCTGAAGGCAGGAACAACGGGGTAAAGCGAGGAAGGCCGGCTGGGCGGCGTCGGTCGACGTAGGTTGGCGCGCCAGAATCCGATGCCTTGACCACCGGCAGGTATCCCAGGACACCGGCAAGCGTCCCGGAACATCGATAGGCGACCCAGGACATCGGCAGCAGCCCGTTCGATTCAACGGGGCGAACCGCTCGAATGAAGCGCATTGGAACGCATCCGGAAAAACCGTTGCACGCCGCTACAGGCGTTCAGCCGTCCTTCGTGGCGGACGTCCCGGAGGTTCCCTGTTTCTCTTCGGAGGGCTCTTTGTTCTGTGCTTTCTTGAACTCAGTGATCCCCTGGCCCAGACCCTTGGCCAGTTCGGGAAGCTTCTTCGCTCCGAAAAGGATCATGACGATGACAAGAATGATAATCAGTTCGGTCGTGCCAAAACTACCTAGCATGTAAATCACCTCCTCGCATTGAGAATACCCTTATTGACCCGTCTTGTCAAGCGTGAATGAACAGACCGGGACCAGGCCGGACCCCGGTGTCACTGTTCAGAATCCTTGCCATGTCGTCTCTCCCATGTATATATAGTTGCTGTACTTTCGCAGCCGATCCGGCTGCCGACCGCACCTGCGTTCAAGGAGGACACGGTGATCGTACGAATCGTTTACTGCGCTGATTGAAGCTACGAACAAGACGCCGCCGGGTTGGCGGTGAAACTGCTGGAGTACTACAAACACGATATCGAACAGCTGCAGCTCGTGCCGTCCGGAGGAGGCAAGTTCGAAGTCACCGTGGACGACTCGCTGATCTTCTCCAAGCTGGCAGCCGACCGGTTTCCGGAATACGCGGAGGTCAAGGACGCCATCGAGGCATCGATCGCGGGCTGACGCGCATTCATACGCAATGAGGCCCGCAAGGATCGAGAAGTCCGGCATGGACGCGCTGCATGGTTCGAACGCCGAGGCCGATCACAGGTCCAAGGATTGAGGTTGGTATGAACATCTACGTTTCGCTGGAAGACGAGATCGCCGTGCTTCGTATCGAGGGCAGGTTGTGGGAAGAGGGAGACACCGTCGAGCTGGACCGGATGATCGACGACACCCTTGCCCGGGGCTGCACGCGGTTCGTAGCCGATCTGACCGGCGTGCCCATCATGAACAGTTCCGGACTGGGTTCGCTGATCGCGGCCATGAAAAAAATACGATCCAGGGACGGGGAGATGGTGCTCACGGGCGTCAATGACCGCCTGGATCATCTGTTCCGGATCACCCGGCTGTATACGGTATTCAAGACCTATGACGATGTGGACGCCGCCGTGGAAAACATGCTCGCCTGACGATCCAACCGGAACCCGAGGCCGTCATGCCGGATTACCAGCCCCTGGACCTCACCCCGATTTACAACGCGAACCGCGACGTGTACGATTCCATCGCCGACCCTCCCCTGGGATCGCAGGAGTTCTACGGTCTTCCCTTTCAGATCGGCGACGGTACTGGAGATACCGACTGCTTCATTGGCTTCGGTTCCGAGGTAGGCTGTTCGTCCGAACCCGTCGAGATTCCGGTCGGCCAGGCCGCGGTCAACGTGGTTTTCGCCCACGCGGTGATCCGTTCGGAGATCGAGGCGGGTGGCCCGATCGCCCTTCCCGTAGCCGCGTACCGGTTCGAATGGGACGACGGACGCGCCGAGTCCGTTACGATCCGTGAACGATTCGAAATCGGCTACATGCCCCTTCCCTGGGGGCAGTATCCCTTTCTCTGCGTCCCGGACGAGAAGCCGTCGACCTACGACCGGTCGGGCGGCGACTGGAGCGATGCGGGCCGCCGGCAGACAGAGGCCGAGCAAGGATGGCCGCGCGGTTACTATCTCTGGGCCTGGCGCAATCCACATCCCGATCGTGTCATCCGTTCGATTGAAATCACGCCGCAGGGCCCGCCCTTCGTCGTGGCCGCCATTACGCTCGGTCATGTCAACGAAGATCCCATCTGCCGGTGGGCCGCCCGGGACGTCCAGATCGAGCTCAAGCATCAAGACGCCGGGAAGCCCTCCAGCCTGGACGTGGATGTCGACCGGGGCTACGCGACGTACGCCTATCCGCTGCCCGAAGAAGTCGACCAGGCCTTTCTGACGGACTCCCACCGCGGCTGGGGCCAGGCGGACACCCATCGCGCCAGTCCCGCCCACGTGGGCGTGGCCGGCACGCCGTCGGCTACCGTAACCGTAAAACAGGATGGGAAGGTGGTCGGTTCGGCGAACTGGGGCGAACTGGAAACCAAAGAGGTCGTCGAGACCCCCGCGGTCCGATTCGAGATCATCGATACGGGCCGGAACTGGGTTCACACCACGGTGCTGGACGACGAGACGGGCAAGCCCGTCCCGTGCCGGGTGCATTTCCGGTCGGCCCGCGGCGTGCCCTACGCCCCGCACGGCCACCATGCCCACGTGAACTCGAACCTGGATACCTGGCACGTGGACGTGGGCGGCGACGTGCGCCTGGGCCAGATGTCCTACGCCTACATCGACGGCAAGTGCCAGGGGTGGCTGCCCCGGGGCGAGGTGCACGTGGACGTGGCACGGGGGTTCGAGTACGAGCCAATACGCCAGCGCGTTCACATCGAACCAGGGCAACGCGAACTCACGCTGCGGCTCAAGCGTTGGACCGATCTGAACGCGGAACGATACTTCAGCGGCGACACGCACGTGCATTTCCTATCCACCCAGGGCGCCCAGCTCGAGGCCAAAGGGGAAGACCTGAACGTGGTCAACCTCATGCTCTCCCAGTGGGGAGGTCTGTTCACGAACACCGAGGAATTCACGGGGTCGGCGAACGTGGCGCCGGACGGCGATACGATCGTGTACGCCACGCAGGAAAACCGGCAGCACATCCTGGGCCACCTTTCGCTCCTGGGCCTCAAAGAACCGGTCATGCCCTGGTGTTCGGACGGTCCCGGCGAGGCGGAACTGGGAGGCAACCTGGAAACGACCCTGTCGTACTGGGCCGACGCCTGCCACGCACAGGGCGGGACGGTCGTGATCCCCCACATCCCCAATCCCAACTGCGAACCGGCGGTACTGATCGCCACGGACCGCGCCGACGCCGTGGAGATGCTGGTCCATAGCGAATACAACCATCTGGAGTACTACCGGTACCTCAACTGCGGGTACAGGCTGCCGCTGGCTGGCGGGACGGACAAGATGTCCAGCGACGTGCCTGTGGGGATCTACCGGACCTACGCCTACATCCCGCCGGACGAGCCCTTTACCTACGACAACTGGTGCAAGGCGCTGCGCGGCGGGAACACCTTCCTGAGCGCCGGTCCCATCATCCGTTTCAAGGTGAACGGCCAGGATATCGGCGACACGGTGAATCTGCCAGGCAACGGCGGGACGGTGGAAATCGAGGCGTCGGCGGATTCGACGTTGCCGATCCATACGCTGGAGATTGTGCAGCAGGGCCAGGTGGTCGCCTCTGCGGAAGAGCGCAAAGGCACCCGGCGGCTGTCGCTCAGGACCTCGCTGAAAATCGAAGGCCACACCTGGCTGGCGGCGCGGTGCGCCGGACCGAACTACTCGAGCGTTCCGCACCACGACGGCTGGCGCCGGGGCATCATGGCCCATACGTCGCCGGTTTACGTGGCCTGCGGCGGCCCTTACTGGCTGTTCGACCTGGAGAACGCCCAGTACATGCTGAGCCTGATCGAAGGGGGCCTGTCCTACATCAAGCGTCGAAGCTGGCAACACAAACCGGGCACGACCACCCACCATCACGGCGGCGACGACCACGAGGCCTTCCTCGAAGCCCCCTATGTGCAGGCCCGTGAAGCCATTCACCGGCGCATGCACGAGCTGAACATCCCGCACTGAGCATCCGTGCGGACGCTGCTATCCGCGCGGGCGCGTGGGTGGTGCCGCACCCACCCGATAGAACCGGAGCGCACGATATGCAAGGACCCCGCGTCGACCGGGTCATATTCTGGGTCGCGCTGCCGCTGATCGCGGGCGTCTCGGTACCCCTGGTGTTGTTTCCCGTCGAGGGAGAAGCCCTGCTCAGCGCGGCCTTCGGCTGGCTGACCCGGGTCCTGGGATGGGCCTACCTCTGGTTCACCATCGCCGCTTTCGCGCTCCTCGTCTACTACGCCCTCGGCAAGTACGGAAACGTGCGGTTCGGCGGACCCGACGCCAAACCGGAGTTTTCCCTGATCAGCTGGATCGCCATGATCTTCTGCGCCGGCATCGGCGCCAGCGTCCTCTACTGGGGCACCATCGAATGGGCCTATTATTACATGAGTCCGCCCTTCGGTCTCGAACCCCGGTCCGCCGAGGCCACGGAGTGGGCAGCGACCTACGGACTGTTCCACTGGGGATTCACGGCGTGGGCGATCTACTGCATTCCCACCCTGCCCCTTGCCTACCTCTTCTGGAACCGGCGGCGGCCGGTCCTGCGCATGTCGGCGGCCTGCGAAGGCGTGATCGGCGCGCAGGCGGCTCGAAGCCTCCCGGGCAAGTTCATCGACATGCTGTTCATGTTCGGCCTGCTCGGCGGGGTCGGGACGTCCATCGGGCTGAGCACGCCCATGATCTCGGCGGGACTGTCGGAGATGCTGGGCGTCGCCAGGGGTTTCTGGCTGGACGCCTCGGTGGTGATTACGCTGGGGGTGATCTTCGGCGTGAGCGTCTACACCGGGTTGCAGCGCGGTATCCGCATGCTGAGCCGGTTCAACCTCTGGCTCACCATCGCGCTGCTGGCATTCGTCTTCCTTGCGGGACCGACGCTGTTCATCATAGACACGATCACCAACAGCATCGGTTTGCTGATGCAGAACTTCATCAAGATGAGTCTGTACCTGGATCCGATCGTCAAGTGGGATTCGCTGATATCGGCAACGGGGGAAGGGAGTCCGGTTCCACAGGCTACGTTCCCGGAGCAGTGGACGGTTTTCTACTGGGCGTGGTGGATCGCCTTCGCGCCGTTCATGGGCCTGTTCGTCGCCCGCATCTCACGAGGCCGTACGATCCGCGAACTGATCGCCGCCGAGACCATCGGCGGCGCGATGGGTTGCTGGATGTTCTTCGCGGTACTCGGCAACACGAGCCTGTTCCTGCAGCTGGAGGGCTCACTGGACCTCACCGCCCTGGTTGCGCGCAACATGACGCCGGAGGCGATCATCGCCACGGTGGTCGCCGTGGGAGACCGGGTGATTCCTTTCGCCATACCGCTGCTGCTGGTATTCGTCACCCTGGCGATCATCTTCGCAGCCACCACGCTGGATTCCGCCTCCTACATCCTGGCGTCGGTGGCGACCCGGGAGCAGGCCGAGGTGCGTGAACCCGCACGCTGGCACCGCTGCTTCTGGGCGGTCGTGCTCAGTTCCGTGGCGCTGTCGCTGATGTTCGTGGGGGGGACGGAAAGCCTGCGGGCGGTCCAGTCGGCTTCCCTGATCGTGGCGCTTCCGCTCATCGCGGTGCTGGTCCTGATGACCCTGTCCTTCATCCGGTGGCTAAAGCAGGATCACGGCTCCTGAACGAACGAACTTCTTTCCTACCTGAAACTGTAAGTCACGCCCAGCTTGATCCTCCGGCCCTTGGGATCATGGGTCAGTGCATCGAAGGCCAGTTCCTGGTTCACGTAGGGCGGCGCCGCGCCGGCCAGGTTGAACAACGACAGGGTGGCGACCACGCCGGTATCGGGAATCCGCCACTGGAAGTTCATGTCTAGCGTCAGGAACGGGTCGATCTGGGTCCAGTCTTCGCCCGCCGGCCCCGTGTCGAACCAGTAGTCCCCGTTCTCGTATGACGAGATGTAATGTCCCCTTGCGATGGCGCTGTAGTCGCTCCAGTGGTACCCGACGGTCGCGTTCATGCGCAGCGGAGGCAGGGGCGGCGCCAGGGGATTCGTCGCGTTGAGGAAACCCACGGCCTCGTTCTCGGCGACGAGCTCCACGCCGTTGTGCATGAGCGCTTCGATGGTATAGTCCAGCGTGTAGCTGCCGTCCAGGCGGGCGTCGATTGCGCCGTTGCCCAGCACATGCCGTCCGCCGATATGCCAGTCGATCCCCGAAGTCTTGAGTCCGGGCCAGTTGATGTGGTTGATCCGGATCCGCTCCATGTCGCCCGGGGCGCAGCTCCCGTCGTTCCGGTTTCCGGGACAATAGATGCGATCCTGCACGGCGGCACGGGTCGACGGGTTTACGTAGGCCGCGGCCAGCGCGGCATCGGGAAGGACGCCGATGGGATTGTTGAAATCGAAATTCCAGTAGTCCACCGTCATCTCGAAACCGGTTTCGTGTTCGAAGATCACGCCCAGGTTATAGGTAAGCGCCTCTTCCGGCTCGAGATCCTCGACCCCCCTGTTTTCGATGGCCTTCCAGGCATCCGTCGGTCCCACGTACGCCGTGTAGATGACGACGTCCGTGTTGAGATCATCCACGGAAGGCGTCCGGAAAGTGGTCTGCAGCGTGCCTCGCAGGGCCAGGTAGTCGTTGACTTGCGCCCGCAGCGAGATCTTCGGATCCAGGCTGTTCGCGAAACCGTAGTCCTCGAAGTGCAACGCGGCCTGGCTGTCCAGCCAGTCCATGGGTTTGAGCGCCAGCTCGGCGAACACGGCGTGGGTCGTCTGGTTGGCCTCATAGGGATGAATACCAGACGTAAAGGTAAAGGACCCGGTCTGGATCGCGCAGCTTCTGTCCCCCGGTATGCGGCAGGGGTTCCGGGAGAGGTCGCCGGGCTCGTTGGGCACGGCGGAGACATCGACGCGGCGCAGCTGGTACCCCGTGGCGTAGCTGGCGACGCCTTCCTTGATCACGCCGTTAAGGATGGCTTCCATCGACAGCAGGCTGGCCTCGCTGGTCGTGGCGACCTTTTCGTTGATCCAGTCGAGCAATTCGGCGCTGTGGGCCAGCTCGGCGCGGTAGTTCGGATTGGCGCTGTCGGTGTACGGTGCGTCCGGTTGCGCGGAAAACTGGATGCCGTTGCTGAACGGGTTGAAGTAGGAGCAGTTCCCGGTACCGGGAGATACGCCGCCGGGGATGGCGCCGAGGGCGAGACCGGAAGGCGCGCTGGGGTCCGCAACGACCCCGACACCGCAGTTCGGCCCGCCGTACCCGCGGAAAGCCAGGAACTTGCGATAGGCGTATTCTGCCGGCTGGCGCACCGTACCCTTCGTATCCGAATAGGAGATACCCAGGTCGTAGCTCAGACTGGACTCACCGATCGGCCCCGTCAGGGATCCTGCCAGGCGGCGGGTGCGGGACTCCCTGCTCTGTATGCGCCCGGGACCGGCGTTGCCCACCAGCCGGCCGAAGAAGTACCAGGGCTGGTCGCCGGTCAGGTCCAGCGTAACCCCGTCGGCGTTCGTATAAGTCGGGTTCTGTTCAACGAAGGCCACACGACCAGGATGGTCCGCGCCCACCTGCTGTACGCCGTCGTAGAAGGCGATGGGGGGAAAGGAAGGCGTGGTTTCCCATTCGGGTACCCGTGCGTCGTGGTAGAGCGCTTCCAGGTGATAGTCCGTCTCGCCGAACGAGCCGTTCAGCTCGGCGAATCCCCGGGTATGCTGGAGTCTTTCGATGATGCTGTCCCAGGGCTGGTAGCGGAACCGGCACGTGCTCGCGCCCACCTGGTACCCGCCCAGTCCCTCGCAGCCGGGATCAACGAATCGAGGCTCCCCGGCCAGTATGCTCTCATCCGTCTGCAGTCCGTCCGGTATGATGAACGCACCGGGATTCCCGTACCAGGACCAGCCCCAGCCGTAGTTCGGAAAGGGGCGCAGCGCCCAGTCCCGCTCTTCAGCGCGCAGGTTGCCGCGGCGCTTGTGTTCCAGGGATACGACCAGGTTGGAATCGCCGACCTTGCCGCCCCAGATCCCGCCCAGCAAGGCGTCTCCGCCTGCGTCGAAATAGTCGTAGGACACATCCAGTTCAAAGCCTTCGAAACTGCCGCGCGTGATGAAGTTGGCGACGCCCGCGATCGCATCCGATCCGTACACGGCTCCCGCGCCTTCCTTGAGGATATCCATCCGTTCGATGGAGATGGACGGGAAGGCGTTCACGTCGACGAACCGTCCCCCCACGAGCCGGCCGGGCACGTAGGTCTGTCGCCGGCCATTGAGCAGTACCAGGCTTCGCGAGGCGCCGAGGCCGCGCAGGTTGATGTTCGCCACGGTTTCCGGAATGTCTCCCGACTGCGCGTTGTACCAGCTGTTGGCCTCGCCGATGACGCCGCTGCTCGCACTCAGGCTTTTGAACAGGTCGACCATGGACGGCGACCCCTGTTCGGCCAGCGCTTCGCGGTCGATGCGGGCCACGGCATAGGGAAGTTCGATCGGGGTTTCGCGAACCGCCGTTCCGGTAACGACTATCGCTTCCGCTTCCAGCACGGGCAGCAGTGTGAGGGAATCCGCCACCGCGTCTTCCTGTTGATCGGCAAGCGCGGCGGAACTTGGCATCCCGGCCAGGCAGAGCCAGCCGAATACCATCAAGGCCATTGAACGCCTGTTCGATGTGGTCATGAGAGGCCGCCTGTATCTGTGAGCTTTTGTGATTTTTGGAATTTCAAGCGTTCAGGAATTGGGCGATTAGTATATGTTAAAAAACCCATTATGTCAAGGTATTTTAAGGACTTATACATATGTTACGAAATATCACAATACACGGAGTAAATACTTAAATCCTTGAATGGTCCGTCATCACTCCGGCTGCCTGACCGCACCGTGGACGGGTCAACCTCTCCTTCTCAGGTGTAAACACCAGAACAGGGGTGGCAGGTTGTACACGTCGCCGCGCCCCGCCACGTATCGTTTCTGCTGGTCGGCCGGCGAATCGTTGCGGACGACCTCCCATTTACCATCGGCGTTGAAGTCGGTTTCCACCGCGGCCGGGTCGAATGACGTAATCATGGGTTCCCCCAGCTTCCCTACGTAGTTCCTCATGCTCAAGGCCCGTGAACGCTCGTTCTCGGGAATGCTGTTCGGTTCGGCGAGGTAGTCGAAGACGATCTCAGAACCGGGGCACGTTATTCCGGCCACTTTATGCAGCGTGTCCTGTATCGCATCCCGGGACAGGTAGTACGTCACGCCCAGCCAGTTGAAGAAGGACCGTTTTTCCGGGTCGAAACCATGGGCGGTCAGCCGGTCCGCGAGGTCGTCCTTTTCGAAGTCGATGGGGATCAGCCGCAGACTGTCCGGCAATTCCAGCCCGGCAGCCCCGGCCCGTTCCCGTTTCAGGGCGATCGTGGAAGCGAGATCAATTTCGTAGACGGTCACGTCGAGCCCGGGATGGCGCAGGGCGAAGGTATCGTAGCCGGAACCGAGTATGACGTACTGGCCCACGCCGTCATCGATCGCCGCCAGCAGGCAGTCCTCGGTAAAGCGGGCCCGGGTCAGTGGCTGGGTGGTGATCGGCATGAGCCTTCGCAGCAGGATTCTGGAGACGAAGGCGTCGCGCAGCCAGGATCCGAGGATCCGTTTCCACCGTTTGCTCAGGAACTGGAACGCGAAGGGATCGTGGAAGATGTAGGGCGGCTTGTGCCGGAGGAGGTGCCGGGCGCGGCTTACCGCCACGAGTTCGGCGGTCCGGCTTCCGTGGGTCTGGACCTGGCCCGGGTGCTGATCAGCCATGAGAGGTATCAGTCCGCCCGGTTCAGGTTCCGAAGGCCTCGATGGCGCCTTCCAGCGTATCGTAGACGGCGAAAACGGTCGTCAGCTTGGTCATCTGCAGGAGGCTGCTGACGCTGCGTGTCACGCGCGCGAGCTTCAGATCGCCACCGACCTTCTGCATGCGGGTATAGGCGCGAATGAGCAGTCCCAGCCCCGAACTGTCGATCCAGTATACTTTGCTCAGATCGAAGATGATCTTCCTGGATCCATGGTCGGCCAGTCGGTTGATGCGTTCGCTCAGGGCGTCGGTGTCCCTTCCCTCGGCCATGCGGCCGCTCAGTTCCAGCACCGTGACGTCCCCGTGTTTGATTTCTCTGACTTTCACAAATTCCTGCCTCTCTCAAGCGGAACCATCTACACAATACGCTGGCGCTATCGCACGCGAGTAAAACGGCTTCAGGAATGATATACCTAAGTATGGCGGGGTACTGACGCTGATAGGGCGTTCCGCAGATCTGGACCGGAAAGCCGACCGACCGCGGATGCGCTTCCTTCTTCCGGATGCCATCCCTGGGAATGAACCCGGACTTTGTCTTGCTGAAATTCGACTTGAATAATATACTAGCTTTGTTGATCTGTCAAGACGATTTTGGTGGTGTTTCCAATTAACAGGAAGCCTTAAAAGGACGCCAACCGAAGCGATTTAAATGAAGTCTGACCAACGGCCGTACATCCTGCTGAATTACGCCTTGAGCCTGGATGGCAAGCTATCCACGGAGCAACGCGACCCGGTCCGCTTCACGAGCAGAATCGACCGCGGGTTGATGGACGAGATCCGGGCGGACGCCGATGCCGTGCTCATCGGCGCCGGTACGTTACGCTCGGAAGATCCGCCGGTCAGGATCCGGGCGGCCCGGCGGAGGGATGAACGCAGGCGCCAGGGCAAATCCCCTCATCCGGTCTCGGTGATTCTGTCCCAGTCCATGGAACTGCCACGCACAGGTAGATACTGGGAAGACGACGTGGTCGAACGGATCATCGCGACGACGCAACAGGCGACGGACGAACAGGTCCTCCCCTTTCAGGATTTGGCCGAAGTGATCCGAGTGGGCCAGACTACCGTGGATCTCCACGCATTCTGCCGGATGCTGGCCGGCCGCGGCATTAGCCGGTTGCTCGTCGAAGGCGGAGGCGAGGTCAACATGGCCTTCTGGGAAGCCGGACTGGTGGACGAGGTGTACCTGACCCTTTGTCCCGTCGTGATCGGCGGAAGCACCGCGCCGACGGCGGCGGACGGCAAGGGCTTCACCAGCGACGATTTACGCAAGCTCAGGTTGATCGAGTCCAGGCGGGTCGGTCAGGAGCTGTTCCTGAGATACCGGGCGGGTCGGTCGAATCCGTAGCCCGCGTGGTATCCAGCTGGCCCGAATCACTTGAGGGCGTGCACCTTGATCCGGACGGACCCGTCCTGCACGGTCAGGGTGGACTCGGCCAGGTTCAGCGGGACGTTGACGGGACCGCCCTCCGCGGTTTCGGGTTCCAGCGTCACGTCCAGCCTCGAAGGTTTGAGTCCTTCCCAGGTCCCCCAGTAGATATCGATGAAGAGACCGATGCCGAGGGTGAGCAGGATGTCGGCGATGATCACCGAGGGCAGCTTGACCTTCTGCAGGACGATCCACTTCGTCTCGTAGCCGGGCTTGGTGATCTCCACCAGGTGGGACTCGTTCCGCGGCAGTTCGATCGTGAACGGATTCGTGTCCCGGTCGACGCGGTCCGGGATCTTGATCCGGGCGTCCGCGGGGGTCACGTTGATCTCTACTTTCTGGGTGTCGCCCAGAAACACCCGTCCACATCCGGCGGTGAAGACCAGCAGAAGGCATAACGTCAAGCGCCGCATCGAGTTCCTCCGATTGTCCCGAGTCCGTATATCATTTCGTTAAATGTGTGTTGAAGCCCATCACGTCCAGCTCGAGTAGGGCGGCAGCGGCCAGTTCGCTTTCCCGCCAATGGCCAGCGCCTGTTTCCGTTCGTCGGCAGTCAACGGGGGTACGCTGTCCGCCCCCGCATTCTCTTCCAGCTGCGCCCGGTTCTTGGCGCCGGGTATCACCGAGGTCACGCCTGGCGTGTCCAGCACGAACCTGAGCGCTGCCTGCACCATGGTGCGCTTTCCGCCTTCCACCAGAAAAGAAAGCTCCGACAGTTTCTTCAGTGCGGTCCGTATCCGGGGATTGTCGAAACGCTCGTGCCGGCGGTCCTTGGGATCGAGCCGAGACAGCGAATCGAAATACCTACCAGTCAGTGCGCCCTGGGCCAGCGGCACGCGGATGAGCGTCCCCAGGTTATGCGCTTCCGCGAACCGAAGCCCAGCCTGCCCCACCGGATTTACGATACTGTAGCCGATCTGGGCCATCGAAAGATCGCCCAGCGCCATCAAGGCCTCCATGACTTCCGTTTCGTAGGTCGAGATGCCGAAACACCGTATCTTGCCCGCTTCGACCAGCCGTGTCAACGCCTCCACGATGGCCGGCATGCCGGCCTCGTCCGGTTCGCCGTGCAACTGGTAGATGTCGATATAGTCGGTCCGCAGTCTTTCCAGGCTTCCTTCGCAGTTCCTCGCGATGTACCGCTGTAACGGCTCCTCCGGGTCGTCGGACCGAGGCGCGACCTTGGTGGCGACCACGTAGCGGTCCCGCCTGCCCCGGAGCGCCCGGCCGATGATCCTTTCGCTATGACCGGCGCCGTACCCGTTGGCCGTGTCGAGCAGGTTGATGCCGAGGGATTCCGCGTGTTGTATGGTGGCGATGGACTCCTCGTCGTCGATACCCGACCAGTTCGCCCCGCCGGCCATCCCGGCCATGGGCCAGCAGCCGAGGCCGACGGACGAGACCTCGATCCCGGTTTTTCCCAGTACGCGGTACTCCACTCAGCTAACGTCCCTTCGGCGACAAAGTTTCAACCTCGGCCGATGATCCTCGCCGATCAGCGAGGCGACAGTCGGCCTTTAGTCCTCGCCGATCAGCGAGGCGACAGTCTTCCCGCGCCGCTCAGCGGGGCGACAGCGTGAGCCGGTGCCCCGCGAGTTCCTCTACCGCCTCCCGGCTGAACGCCAGCTGGAGGTATTCGTCGTTCCCCCAGGTCTCCAGCAGGCTGCCGTAGTAGGGGCTTCCGGGCTGGCCCGACTGGCCCGGCGTTATGATGAAGACCGAACGGTCCCAGTCTTCCGTGTCCAGGATGTGCCGGAAGCTCACCGACGTGGCGGCGATGGTGCCAAAGCCGCCCGACCGCTCCACGGCGGGCAGGGAGAAAGCATCGGACAGGAGGTGGGTAAAGGGGCTCTTCTGCAGGCGTCCGTACCGCCACTCTCCCCAGTCCTCGCCCAGTTCCGACTTCAACCGGTCCACGGTCTTGCGCAGTCCGGCTTCCACGAGGGGCCGGCGTTCGTCTTCCGGGGTCTCCGGGGCGTAGGCGGCGGCTTCGGCCTCGCCTCGCCACCGGTACCAGACCGCCGCGCCGGCGCTGTCCCGGTTCAGGACGCCGTTCCAGGCGGCTACGAGCGCACGGGCCCGCTCGACTTCCGCGTCGTCCGACGTCCAGCCCTGAAACGATGGGATATCGGCCTCGGCCCGCAGTGAATGGGCGTCCAGTTGGATGCGCTTGTGGTCGTCAATGGTGTACTTGCGGTTCGATTGCAACAGCTGCTTCATGCGCTCGATCCGGGAGTATTCGACGCCTCTCGAAGAGTGGAACATGACCGGGCGTCCCGTGTAGTCCGGCGGATGGGAATCGTTGTTGGCCGTCCCGACCCAGCCGCGCTGGGGGTTGTACTCCCGGGGCAGATCCTCCCGGAACCCCTGCCATTCGTACCGCCCGTCGCCGGGGACGGGCAGCCGGCCGTTCCAGCCTTCGCGGTCCGGCGTGAGAGCCGATACCTGGAAGGCGATGTTGCCCTCCACGTCGCCGAATACCAGGTTGTGCGTCGGCACCTTCCAGAACATGGCCCGCTCGAAGAAGTCCTCCGCGCTCTCGGCCTGGGCCATGCGGAAGCAGCCCAGGTACGGCGCGGTGCCCGGTTCGTGGGTGATGGAACGCACCGCGTAAACCACCCCGTTCTCCGGATCTTCGTAGAACACCGGACCGTGCCGGCTGTATTTCAGTACGACTTCCCGCGGCTCCTCGCCCTTTACCGGGATCTCCTCGGTGATGACGCGCAGGGGTTCCCATCCGCCCCGCCACCGCACCATGTCCGGCTGGTCGGGGTGGAGCTCCTCCACGTATACGTCGTTCACGTCGACCCCCGCGAAGGTGTATCCCCACGCGACCCGGTCGTTGTGTCCGGCGGTCACGCCCACGAAGGGCGGCTCGCTGGCCCCGATCACGTTCCAGCCCGGGGCGTTCAGATGGGAATAGTACCGCAGTGAGGGGTTCTCGAGGCGGCGGTGGGGGTCGTTGACGACCATGACCTGGCCCGTGATGGACAGGGCGCCGCTTACTGCCCAGTTGTTGCTTCCGATCTCGAGCAGCTGCTCTTCGGTGGGCGCCTCGACCTGGCGGTCCGGGGGTACCAGGCCCGTATACGGTTCAACGAGCTCGAGCTGCGGCAGGAGGCCGGGCACCAGGGGATCGCCTTCCCCTTTCCGCATCGCGGCTACGATATCCTCGTGGACGATGTTCACGTCCAGGCCTTCCGGCACCACGAGATCATCCCAGGGCAGGGGCGCCGCGCGGCGATTGGCCTCCTCGACGCCGAGCTCCGCCACGGACCGGGCAAGCCGGATCTCGTCTCCGGCGTCATTGCCCGCGCTCGGGAAGAAGAGTCCGGTCCAGCGCCGCACCACCGTCTCCTTCGTCCATCGGCCGGGCTGGATACCCGTCAGCTTGAACTCCACCGGCAGGTTGTCGGCATGCGTGTCGATGTAGGCGTTGACACCGTTGGCATAGGCCGTGAAGATGCGCTCGCCCTCGGCGTGGTAGCTGGTCCACTCCCGGTCGTCGAAGGGACCGCGGTACATCATGAGCCGGGTGCGGGCGTCGTAGTCGAAGGCCTCGGGACCGAAGATCTCCGCGAGGCGGCCTTCCCGCCACCGGCGCCAGAGCTCCATCTGCCACAGGCGGTCCTGGGCCATCACGTACCCCTGGGCGAAGAAGAGGTCATCCGTATTCTGCGCGTAGATGTGAGGAATGCCGTGGCGGTCCCGGATCACCTCGACGGGCTCCTGCAGTCCTTCCAGGGTCAGCTCTCCTTCGATCTGGGAGATGGACGCGCGGGCCAGGGACATGAGCTGTTCGTCGGTATCGATGGTGTCCACCTCCTCGCCGCAGCCCATGGCCAACACGGGAAATACAACGAGCACGGCAATGAAATGCTTGAAATCATTAAACGACATGGATGTCTCCTCCTGCTACCCGACGCCGAGTTGCACGGTGCGTCCCTGGGCATATATCACGAGGTTGCGAGATCACGAGGTCACGAAAAACTGAAAAGTTGCCGGCGACCATATTGAATCGAGAATCCACCGCCGACCTACCCTTAGCATCCTATCATGCGGCCGCACGGATGTCAAGAAACCGAAGGCTGGCTCAGTCACGCAGCTCGGCTCAGTTCAGTCGCGCAGCTCGGTTCAGTCGCGTAACTCTGCCCGGATGCGGTCGGCCAGTTTCATCGTCTCGACGGCCTCGTCCAGGCCGGCCGCGGGCAGCCCAACGGGCCGGTCTTCCTTGATGCAGTCGACCAGGAAGCGGGCCTGTTCGGCGGTGCCGCCGGATTCCACCACGTCGAAAACCTCTTCCTGCCCGTCGCGCTGGACCACGGCTCTCCTGACGCCTTCCAGGTAGGCCGAACAGTCCCGGCCGTGGATTTCGTAGCGCTCCAGCCGGGCATCCGTCGTGAAATTGGCCGTAAGCTGGGCCACGCACCCGTTCTCGAAGCGGATGAGCGCGGCGTAAACGTCGACGTATGGCGAATTGGTTCTGCGGGCGACGGCGTGCAGCTCGGCGATGGGGGAACTGCCGGCCAGGGACCGGGTCAGGTCGATGGCATGGATCGGCGTCTCGTAGATGAAGTTGTCCAGCAGGTGATCGGGGAAGCTCCGCCGGTGCAAACCGGTCATGCTCTTGTGGAATTCCGCCACGATCTGGTTGATGGGCCCACGCTCTTCGATCAGGCTGCGCGCCTTGCAGATCAACGAATGGAAACGGCGGTTCCAGCCCACCAGTACCTTCGCGCCCGACCCGTTGGCCGCGTCGCGAAGCCCTTCGGTTTCCGCACCGGACAGCCCGGGAGGCTTCTCCAGCAGTGTGTGGACCCCGGCCTGGATCACCGGGAGTGCGCACTGGCCGTTCAGGTGGGCCGGCGTCGCGATGACCGCCAGGTCCAGTTCTTCTTTCGCCAGCATGTCCCCGATGTCTTCGTACTTTCGCGGGACGTCGTTTTCGTCGGCCGCCCGGTCGCGCAGTTCCTTCACCGGATCGCACACGGCGACGAATTGCAGGTCGTCGAAGGATTTCATGACTTCAATGTGGCCCCTACCCCTGCTGCCGCATCCGATAAGGGCGGCATTGAGGACTGTTCTGGGCATTTCGTGTGCTCCTGGTGGGCTGTGAGAGTCAGCAGTGAAGCGCAGTGAAGTGGACGCCGCGATCAAAACGGTGAACTACTTGACGCTGGCAATGTATGGTCATTTCTTTTGCAAGTAAACACACCAATTTCGCAACCAACTCCTCGCATGCCAGATCTCGAGTTTTTCAAGCAGCATGGTTACGTCAGCCTCGGCCAGGTCTTCACGGGCGAGGAACTGAATCGATTTATCGACCTGTACGACCGCGACAAGTCGGAATCAGGCTGCTTCTGGCATCCCATTTCCAATCACGGCCACCAGACCCTGAACTGCGATCCGCTGATTTCCTCGCCGGAAATCGACGGTCTCATCCGTCACCCCGCCCTGATCGAACCGGTCGAGACGATCTTCGAAGGACCCAGTTGGCTTGGGGAGGTGTGCCTGCGGCACATGGTCCCGCGCGAAAGCAATCCGGAGGAGATCTGGCACCGGGACCGTCCGCATGCGACGGACCGGCCCTACCGGTGCGGCTATCTGCAGATGATGCTCTACCTTTCCGATGTCCACGAGGGAACGCACTGCTTCTCCATATCGCCGGAGCCCTGCGACGGACCCATACTCGAGACTCAGGAACAACTCGCGCAGCGCGGCAAGGTCCACCTGCATGGTCCGGCGGGCACCGTCATCCTGTTCAACCTTTCCGTGCTCCACGCCGCGACGGTACGGATCACCCCGTACGAACGCAAGACCGTGCAAATCTACTACGGCCATCGCGATGGTCCTGTGCTCAGCGATTGTACCGTAATTCCAACCCGTCTCTGGCGGGACCATCCCGATTCGGAGGTACGGGGTTTCTACGGTATGAAGACCAGTCGTACACTGAAGTATGCCGAGGCCTTCGGTTAAGGAACGGAAGCCGTGATGGGCGATCCGGTCGGTGGCGTCGAACCGGCCGATGCCGGCACAACAAGGAGCGCGAATGTCGAACAACCGACCGCGAGTACTCATCGCCTGCGACGAGCGGGTGCGTAAAGGCTACCTGCCGCCGAAGGAACTGACCCGCCTCGAGGCCTTTGCCGACTGGTCGTGGTTCCACAGCGAGGGCGGTGGGATTTACGAAACCAGTACGGACCCCGAGACTACGGCGCGGCTGGAGAAGGAGATGGACGGCGTGGACGCCCTCGTCGTCTGCCACGGCGCGCCGCGGATCGACGCTACGATTCTGGATGCCGCGCCCCGGCTGCGATTCGTCGGCGAACTGGAAGGCGACCGGTTTGCCGCGCGCCTGGACCTTGAAACGTTGTGGGCGCGCGACATCCGCACCGTGGATACGACCAACGGCTCCACCTATCCCGTGGCCGAATGGGCCCTGGCTCTGACGCTGATCTCCATGCGCAATGCCGGGGCGCTTTTCCGCCGCATCGTCGCGGGCAACACGCAGGATCGCGGGCTCATTCAGCCCATGGCGGGCATCCTGACCGGCAAGCGGGTGGGACTCATCGGCGGCGGGCACATGGGACGGCGGCTGATGAAGCTGCTGCGCCCCTTCGAGGTCGAGCTCTGGGTGCACGATCCCTACCTGCCGCAGGAACTCCCCGAAGCGCTGGGCTTCCTGCAGACGTCGCTGGAAAACGTGCTTTCGCAGTGTGACGCGATCATCTGCGTGGCGCCCCTCACCCCCCATACCCGGGGCATGATCGGACGGCGCGAACTGGATCTCATACCATCGGGCGCGGTGTTCGTGAACGTTTCGCGCGGGGCCATCGTGGATTCCGCGGCCCTGATCGAGCGCCTCAAGCGCGGGGACATCGCCGCGGGACTGGACGTTTTCGATCCGGAGCCCATCCCCGAAGACAGCGAGATCATCGGACTGCCGAACGTTTTTCTGACCCCGCACTTCTCCGGCCGTACGGGAGAGGATTATCCCCACTTCTTCCACTACATGGTCGATGAGCTGGACCGGTTCTTCGCCGGCCACCAGACCTGGTTCAACCTGACGCCGCGCTCGAAGGCCAATCGCGAAGGTAACGTATGAAAAGCCCCAACCTGCTCTACATCTTCACCGATCAGCAGCGCGCGGATACGCTGGGGTGCTACGGAAACCACCAGATCGAAACCCCCGCGCTCAACGCGCTGGCGTCGGACAGCTTCGTCTTCGAAAACGCCTACGTGAGCCAGCCCGTTTGCAGCCCGGCCCGGGCCACCATGCTCACGGGGCTTTGGCCGCACACGGCGGGCGTTCCGTCCTGCAACGTGCCCCTGGCCGCTGACATACCGACCATCGCCGAGATGCTGCCGGAGGAATACGATACGGCCTTCATGGGGAAATGGCATCTGGGGGACGAGATCTTCCCGCAGCATGGCTTCAAGACCTGGGTGGGCACGGAAGACCAATATCGCCGTGGTTACTCGGAAACGGATCGGCTCACCGAAGTCAGCGACTATCATCATTTCCTGGTGAGTAAAGGATACACGCCCGATATCGAACTATTGGGTCAACAGGTCTTCTCGCGACACTACGCGGCGTCCCTGCCGGAGGAATGTACCAAGGCGTGGTACCTGGGTGAGCGCGCGGCCGACTACATTCGCCAGCAGGGCGACGACCCCTTTGCCCTCTGCGTCAGCTACCTCGAGCCCCATCCCCCGCACACCGGTCCGCTCAACGAATACTACGATCCGAACAGCCTGCCCACCGGACCGGCATTCATGCGGCAGCCGCCCGACGACGCGCCGCTGCTCGTCCGGCTGATGGCCGCCTACTACATGCAGTCCGAAAACTACAGGCTGGACCTGCGCACCGATCCGGGCTGGCGAGCGCTCATGGCGAGGTACTGGGGCAACATTACCCTGGTGGACCGTTCGGTGGGGAGGATCCTCAAGGCCCTGGAGGAGAGCGGCAAGGCCGATGACACCATCGTCGTATTCACGTCCGACCACGGCGAGTTGATGGGCGATCACGGCATCCTGGGCAAGACGCTCATGTACGAGGAGTCCATCAAGGTTCCGATGGTGTTGCGCGCGCCTATGGTGAATCAGCTTCCGCACCAGGTCAGCGGCCGGTTCAGCCACATCGACCTGGTCCCCACGCTGATGGAGTTGCTTGGCCTCGAGCGGCCGGACCGTTTGCAGGGCCGAAGCCGGGTACCCGTGTTGCAGGGGCACGAGAGCCTGGACGGCGACGACGTGTTCGTCGAGTGGAGCGGCGCCGACGGCCACGCACCGGCCGGATTCGGCGAAGCGGAACCGAACCGGAGCATGGTTCACCAATACCGGACGATCGTGGCCGCGGACGGCTGGAAGCTCAACCTGTATGGGAAGGGGCAGGGGGAACTGTACGATCTGAACCGCGATCCACACGAGTTGGAGAATCTGTATCACCGGGGTGAGCAGGCCGGACGGATAGCGGAACTGTCGGAGCGGATCCGGGCCTGGCAGGATGAGACGGGAGACGAACCATGAAAACCGGAAAAGTCGCTGTATATACCCAGCCGCAGGCACCGATGGAGATTCGAGAATATCCCGTACCCTCGGTTACGGCGGACGACATGCTCGTCCGGATCCGCATGGCCAATATCTGCGGCTCCGATCTGCACATCTGGCGTGGACACGGTCCAAGGATAGAGAGCGGTATCCCCCAAGTCCTCGGGCATGAAATGATCGGTACCATCGAAGCCATGGGGCGCAACGTCGCCTCGGATAGTACCGGACAGCCGCTGTCCGAAGGGGATCGCATCGTCTATTCCTACTTCAAACCGTGCCAGCAATGTTGGACGTGTCTCAACGGCAAGCCGGGATGCCCCGACCGCTATAGAGACTGGATCGGCGTCTCGAGTGATCAGCCGCCGCACTTCCACGGTGGCTACGGGGAATACTACTACATGAAACGCGGCCACTGGGTCTTCAAGGTGCCCGAAGATCTCCCGGACGCAATCGTGTCCCCGATCAACTGCGCCCTGTCGGAAGTCATCTATGGTCTGAACCAGATCGGCGTCACCCTGGGCGACACGGTGGTCATTCAGGGGGCGGGAGGCCTCGGACTCTATGCGACCGCCGTAGCGCGGGAGATGGGGGCCGGCAGGATCATCGTGCTCGACCGGTTTCCGGCACGCCTATCGCTCGCCCGGGAATTCGGCGCCGACGAGACGCTCAACGTCGATGAAATGGACATGAAAGCACGCATCGAGTTCGTTCTGGATCACACGGGCGAGGTCGGTGCCGACCTGGTCGCCGAATTCGTGGGATCGCCCCGCGTGCTCGCCGAAGGCATAGATATGCTCAGGTGGGGCGGCCGCTATCTCTGGATCGGCAACATCAACCTCGGATTCCCCACGGAGATCGATCCGGGTAATATCGTCAGGTGCAGCAAGGCGATCCGCGGCGTGATCGTGTACGAACCCTGGGTGATCCCGCGCGCCCTCGAGTTTCTGAGTCGAACACGGGACAAGTACCCATTCCACAAGATTATCTCCGATACTTTTTCATTCACTGAGATCAACGAGGCATTCACCTATGCGGGCGCAGGTTCCGCGATTAGGGTAGGGCTGGAGTTTGACTAGTAGAAAGAGCCTGATATGAAGTAAAAATCGTTCTTCATCAGTCTGACGAAGGGTACAGTGTATCGGCGCCGGACTTACCTGGATGCTGGTCCCAGGGAAGGACGGAAGCGGAAGCTTTCTCAAATGTAGAATCCGCGATTCGAGAGTACCTTAGTGTCGTAGACGGTTTATTGCAAAATGCAGAAGAACGAGAAAACTGAATCTTGTTGTTTGTGTAGTACCATCCCAATCAAATCGGTCGTCAACTGAATCAATAATACGACTAAGAAGTAATCCCGGTAGACAGAGTTTATCTGCCGGGATTTTCGTTTTTGTGGGCTAAATTCGTTTTAAACCTTTGTTTAAGTAGTATTTGCAGGTTATCCCAGTGAGGCTGATGAACATGTTCTTCTCGTGCAATACGGATTTAGGTTTTCAGTCTGGATGCTATTTGGACTATCTCTTGTGCGGATTTTGTGGCGGTGTTTTTAACTTGCATTTATTATGTCTGATGAATGATTGCCTTTGTGCAACTTCATTAACTTCAGCTCTGTAATTCAACACAGTTGTTTAGCACTAACCTGCCTACATGTCCGAAGCTACCGCGCGCATCAAGATCAATAAACTCCTCGAGAAGGCTGGATGGCGATTCTTCGCGGAAGGTGACAAGCCCGCCAATATCCAACTTGAACCAAGTGTCACCATCAAGAAATCCAAACTTGACGACCTGGGTGACGATTTCGAAAAAACGACAACTGGATTTGTCGATTTCCTTCTGCTTGATGAGAAAGGATTTCCGCTGGTCGTCCTCGAAGCCAAGTCGGAAGACAAAGAGCCATTGGTCGGCAAGGAACAGGCCAGAACATACGCCAAGTCGCTGAATTGCCGCTTCGTCATCCTTTCAAACGGCAATCTTCATTACTTCTGGGACCTGCAACGGGGAAACCCTAACCAGATCACGTCATTTCCTACGCAGGACTCGGTAGGGCACTACAGTAAATTCGAGCCAGATCCCAAGCGTCTGGCCGACAAACCGGTTGGCGACGACTTCATCGTACTCTCCCAGCGACCGAACTACCAGTCCGAAGCAGCATACCAGAACGAGAACGAGCGAAGCGGATTCATCCGGCATCACAAGCTGCGCTTTCTCCGGGCATATCAACTCAAGGCTGTACACGCCCTGCAGAAGGCTGTCCGTGAGGGCAGCGATCGTTTTCTCTTCGAGATGGCGACCGGCACAGGCAAGACCCTCACAGCCGCTGCGATCATCAAGCTGTTCCTGCATACCCTGAACGCCCGGCGTGTCCTTTTCCTCGTGGACCGGCTTGAACTGGAAGAGCAGGCCAGGAAGGTTTTCACCGAACTGCTGTCTTCCGACTTTCAGACCGTCGTCTACAAGGAACGCCGGGACGACTGGCGACACGCCGAGATCGTCGTCACCACCGTGCAGTCCCTGCTGTTCAACAACAAGTACCAGGAACGCTTCTCGCCTACCGATTTTGACCTGGTGATTTCGGATGAAGCCCACCGGTCCATCGGCGGCAACGCACGGGCGGTATTCGAGTACTTCGTCGGGTACAAACTTGGCCTGACGGCTACGCCCCGCGACTACCTGAGAGGGGTGAATACTCGGGCTTCAAATGTCCGGGATCCCCGTGAAACCGAGCGCCGGATGCTGATGGACACCTACCGCACATTCGGGTGCGAAAGCGGTCAGCCGACGTTCCGGTATTCTCTGCTCGATGGGGTGAAGGACGGCGTGCTCATCAATCCCACCGTGGTGGACGCGCGCACGGAAGTGACGACCCAACTCCTCTCTGATGATGGATTCGTAGCCACCTTTACCGACGTCGAGGGTGAAGACCACGAAGAGGTCTACAAGCAGAGAGATTTCGAGAGGAAGTTCTACTCCCAAAGTACCAATTACCTGTTCTGCGAAACGTTTCTGAAGAATGCCCTGCGTGACCCGGTGAGCGGTGAGATCGGCAAGTCCATCATTTTCACCGTCAGCCAGTCACACGCCGCCAGTCTCACGCAGATTCTCAACGAGATCGCTGACAAAATGTACCCGGGCAAGTACCAGTCCGACTTTGCCGTACAGGTAACTTCCCACGTTAAGGATGCCCAGCAGTTCACGATACAGTTTACAAACAACAACCTCCACGGCTCTGGCAATGCGATATCCAACTATCTAACCAGCAAGGCCAGGATATGCGTGACCGTAGGTATGATGACCACCGGGTACGACTGCCCGGACATCCTGAACCTGGGCCTTTTTCGTCCGATCTTCTCGCCGACGGACTTCATCCAGATCAAGGGTCGTGGTACACGCAAGCACAACTTCCTCGATCTGTTGTTCGATGACGAGTTCAAAGGCACGATTTCAGCACCAGACAAGACCGCCTTTAAACTCTTCGATTTCTTTGGAAACTGCGAGTACTTCGAGGAAGAGTTCAACTATGACGAGGTCCTGAAACTTCCGGCCCGCCGGAAGGAACCTGGCGATGGAGAAGCCGATCCGGTAGTATTTGATGACACTTACGAACACCTCGGCCGGGACATACTTGCAGGAATCAAAGTAGAGGAAATCGGCGTCGAGGGGATGAAAATCGACCGGATGTTCTTCGACCAGTTCGTGGATGTGTTGAAGGAGGACGAGGTCGTTGCGGACGCCATTGAAAGCGGTGACTGGGAACGGGCTACCGATCACGTAAGGCGAGAGGTCCTGAACAAGCCCGAGGAGTATTACACCCTAGAAAAGTTGCGCAAGGCCGTGGCCGCGGACCGCCGGATCACCCTGCGCGAGATACTGGAGAAGGCCTACGACATCATCCCGCGGTTCAAGTCCAGGAACGAACTGCTGGACGAGGAATTCGCTAAATTCGTGGCGGAACTCACCCCCGATCAAAGCAGTTCGGTACCGGCACTGAAGACCTATTTCAAAGCGTACGTGAATGACGACCGGGTTCGTGGTATCATCGACCGCAAGCAGTTCGCGGAACTCGCGACCAATCCGGTGTTCTCCATGGGCGATTACGGGAACGTCCCTGAAAGATACCGAACACTTATACCCGAATACGTCAAGGATTACGTGTCGCTCAATCAGTTTGCCAGCTAGAGGACGCCGTGCTCGATACCGAGACCAGACGCCGCATAGACACGGCCCGCGATATCCTGGTGGGCAAAGTACCCGACCCCAAGAGCCAGGTCGAGCAGATTACCATCGCCCTCATCTACAAGTTCATGGACGACATGGACGCCAAGTCCGAGGAGTTCGGTGGCGAGCGCCAGTTTTTCGCCGGCGATTTTGCTCAGTACGGCTGGGCTAACCTCATGCACGGGGGCCTGAGTGGCCACGATGTATTGAACCTATACGCCGACGCCATAACCCGGATGCCCGAGAACCCCGGCATCCCCCCGCTTTTCCGGGATATCTTCAACAACGCCTATCTGCCCTACCGCGACCCAGAGACCCTCCGTGCTTTTCTCAAGATCATCGACGAGTTTACCTACGACCACAGCGAGCGCCTCGGGGACGCATTCGAATACCTGCTCTCCGTGCTCGGTTCACAGGGAGACGCCGGGCAGTTCCGCACCCCGCGCCATATAATTGACTTCATCGTCGCGATCATTGATCCGAAGAAGGCCGAAACGGTACTCGATCCGGCCTGCGGTACCGCCGGGTTCCTGATATCGTCCTGGAAGCACATTGAAAAGGCCGAAACGGACGAAAACGGCAACAGCACGCTCACGCCCGACGATAAAGGAAGACTCGCACAGAACTTCAGCGGATACGACATCTCACCTGACATGGTGCGTCTATCGCTCGTAAACACGTACCTGCATGGCTTCGCGCAGCCCCGAATCCACGAATACGACACGTTGACCAGCGAGGACAGGTGGAACGAGTTTGCCGACGTGATCCTGGCGAACCCACCGTTTATGTCGCCGAAGGGCGGCATCCGTCCGCATAACCGCTTTTCAGTAAAATCCAAACGGAGCGAAGTGCTGTTCGTGGATTACATGGCCGAACATCTTACGCCTGAAGGACGCGCCGGAATCATCGTACCTGAAGGCATCATCTTCCAAAGCCAGAATGCCCACAGGCAACTGCGCAGGAAGCTGGTAGAGGACTACCTAGTCGCTGTGATCTCCCTGCCGGCCGGCGTGTTCAATCCTTATTCCGGCGTCAAGACATCCATTCTGATTCTGGACAGAAAGCTGGCGAAGCAGACAGACTACATCGCCTTCTTCAAAGTAGAGAACGACGGTTATGATCTGGGGGCGCAGAGGCGGGAGATCGATGAAAACGATCTGCCTGAGGTCGAGGAGGAGCTTTGCAGGTATTTAGAGCAGTCGCGGATGGGAAAAACGGCGAACCTCCCCGAATCCGAACTGGATACCAGTGTGGCCAAACAGAGTGTCACATTTGCTTCAGAGTCTTCGAAGTTCTCACTCGGACTGACTGTGGAGAAGGAGAGGATCGCGGCGGACGGGGAATACAATTTGGGTGGGGAACGGTATCGCAATCAGAGAGTCAGTATACAGACAAAGTGGCCGATGGTTTGTTTGAGTATGATCGCTGATATCGAAAGTGGTTCTCGTCAGAAGGGTGGTGCAGTTGGTGCAGGAATACCGAGTATCGGTGGCGAACAGATAGACGAAAAAGGAAGCATTCGATTTAACAAGATGAAATACGTGTCACAAGAGTACTTTAAAAGTATGAAGAGGGGAATTCTTAAATATGGAGATGTGTTAGTCGTCAAAGATGGTGCGACAACTGGTAAGACAGGATTTTTCGCCCACCAAGACCTGAAGGCATCGGTCAACGAACATGTGTTTATCCTACGAGCAAAAGAGGCGGTACTTCCCTTTTTTCTTTACTCTATTGTGAGACACGAAGGTTTTCAAAAATCAATCCGTCCTTTGATAAAAGGGATCATTGGCGGAATCAGTCTTGAAATCAGAAAAGTCCAGATCCCTGTTCCGCCATTGGATATACAGCAGGAGATAGTGGCGGAGATAACAAATCACCAAAAAGTGATTGATGGCGCAAATATGGTGATTGATAGTTGGCAGCCCCAAGTCCCGTATGATTCTACGTGGCCTTTAGTAGAACTTGGTAGTGTGTGTAACTTAACTCGTGGGCCATTTGGAGGAAGTTTGAAAAAGGAAACATTTACAAAAGAAGGCTATGTTGTATATGAGCAAAGTCATGCAATTTCCAGCGATTTTACTACTTTCAGGTATTTTGTTAGTGAACCTAAGTTTAATGAAATGAAAAGGTTTCAAGTACTTCCAAGTGACATAATTATGAGTTGCTCTGGAACGATGGGACGTACAGCTATACTACCGGCCTGCTCGCCTCCTGGAATCATAAACCAAGCTTTGTTGAAACTCAGTTCATCGAATCAGATACTATCACAGTTTTTAAATTCTGGATGGATAGTCCTACATTCAAATATGCAATCAACGAAAACTCATATGGAGCAGCAATCAGAAATGTCGCATCGGTAAAGGTCCTAAAATCGATAAAGATTCCTTTGCCTCCACTGAGAACTCAGCGGTCCATAGTGGAAGCATTGGGAAACGAACAGGACATTGTGACAAACAATCGGAAATTGATAGAACGGATGGAGAATCGTATAAGTTCAATCCTTGATAAAGTTTGGGATTAGAAGCAGCTGACTGGATGCCACATGCCATTCGTATCTAGATTAGTGGTATCAGAGGTGATGTTTAGCATGAATGAGGATGTATCATGACGATTGGGACAGTAGAACATGAAATACGAGTCTTTAATATCCACTTACAATCTTAAACTGGCGTGGAGGCGTATAAACACCGGTCTAAACCTTCAGTACAAACGTTTTTTTCGTGAATCGTATCTGGTCTACGAAAGTGGTATAAATCAACATCTTAAGCAACTCCGTAAAGACCTCGAAGCAAAGGCGTGGCGCCCTACTCATGCCACCCGTCTTTATATACCTAAGCCTTCTGGATTACAAAGGCCTTTATCTTTGCTTGGCATTGAAGACCAGATTCTGCTACAGGCTATAGCCAACCTATTTGCAAAAAAGCTATATAACAAAAGACAGTCCGTCAGTTTGAAATCAGTTTTTAGCAACATTTTATCTAAACCTAAGGGATCGATTTTTTTTACGGATCGTTGGCAGATTGCGTATCAAGCATTTCAAAGTTCATGTGAGAAAGCATTTAACGAAGGATACGTTTGGGCAGCTGATTTTGATCTATCTGCCTACTATGACACAATATCACACGATTTGTTGTTGTCGAATATGTCGTCTCAAGGTGGCGAAGTAGAGATTAATAACACGATTAAGGATTGTCTGCGTACCTGGTCGGCAGAAGATCCAAGTACAATGAAAGATCACGGGATACCCCAAGGTCCTCTAGCATCGGACTTTCTTGCCGAGGCTTTTTTCTTACCAGTGGACCTAAATCTACAAAAAGAGCGATTCCGTTATCTTAGGTATGTGGACGATATACGGCTATTTGGTCGCACTGAAGGTGAAGTAAGGAATGCTGCGTTGATTTTGGAACAGAAATGTCGTGATCGAGGCCTGATACCACATAGTTCGAAATACGAAATTCGTAGAGTTAGGTCACCTGCGGAAGCGATGGGTTCGTTACCTAGTATACCACCAATGGATAGTCGTGGACTAACCGAACCACCAATGTCTGCGAAGGAAGCAATTCGTACTATTGCTACATCAGTTGGTGGGAGACCAAAGAGGATTACAGACAAATCACGTTTTCGGTACGTGATGTATCGAGCACCAGCTAACACACAACTACTTCGAACTGTATGTATGCTACTCCCGAGACATCCTGAACACATAGATGCTTTCACAGCGTACTTTGGGAATTTCACAAAACGCCATTCTATTGCTAGAGAAGCCCTAAAATACCTAGAATCTGGCGTGCCTTATACGTATGTCCGAGGTGAACTGTGGCACGTTGTAGCTCGGTTAGCTGAACGTAAAGAGTTAGAACGAGGACTTCCCTTAGCAAAGGCGGATGCAAAGGGAAGGTCACGATGTATAGCGCTTTCGTGGGGCGTTATGCATTTCCTTATACGCTGTGAACAGGAAGGTATATCACGTAAAGGTCGACGCTTATTCTCAGAACAACCAGTTAGTAGGAGTCTTCTCGCGCCTATACTAAGTGACAGAGATTTCATTGACCAGAGTCTAGCAGCTACTCTTCTAACCGGTACGATAATGGAACAACTTGCAGGAGCACGGGAAATGCAAAGACGGAGAGTCACACTGAATTCGATTGGATTAAGGCAAAGTCGCCTATCGGAATTCTGTCAGGTTTCTTTACATTCTCTTGGTGTAATTAGGCGTGCCAGAGTTGCTTACAAAGACTACATTCGAGATATCCTTGCAAAGCAATACAACTGTAATCACTCCGCTATCTGGCGACTGTTGCTGGTATCTGAATATGAGTATGCGCTACAAATACTAACTGAAGCACAGGCACGATTCAACGGCGCTTTTTCTGAATGGCTAGGGTTGCAGGACAGTTTTAATGATCTGGTCACACGACATTTTTTCGTTTTTTTGGAGCAGAATGAGCTTGATGGTTATTCAAAACTATATGATAGAAAAGGTAATGCTGTGCGGTATGGTTCATTAATTGCGGAAGGAAATCCATTCGATAGGAAATACACAACAGTAGCAAGTGCTTTACGGGGCATACATAAGCGTAGAAATGAAATACCTAATTCACATCCATATAGTAGTAAAGGAACAGGAAATAGGTTCTTAAAAAGACATGAAAGAGATGAGTTGTTTCCAATGGTAACGGCCGCATTAGATGGGATCGCAAATGCTGTAGATGAGAATCGTTCTAATTGACTGTCATATCAACTTATAACACCAATTAACTGATAAAACCTCAGTTACATCGAAACACCAGGATCAATTTGCCTCATTTAGGAGAATAGAGTGACCGAGATACCCACCTCCGTGACAAATTCCCTTACTTGGAAAAGAACATTGGCCTCAAGGACGGATGATGAATCCGCTGAAGCACGAGAACGTCTGCGAGCCTCATTTGTGACATTCAGACAAAGAGCTGGCTACCTAGCAAATGAAATAAGACGAGACTTACCACATCTTACCTTACATGATCTCGATCATATTGACGCACTTTGGGAAGCAGCGGCGACTATAGTTGGCGAAGATTTCGATTTAACACCTACAGAAGGTTTTGTACTTGGTGGAGCGTTCCTGCTTCATGATCTAGGGATGGCTTTGCCGTCAGTGGAAGGTGGGATTTCTGCCCTTAAAGAAGATCGTAGGTGGGCTGATTTAGTTACATATGAGTATCAAAACACATATAACAAGGTGCCTTCGCCTGACGAAATCCTAGATCCAGACAAAGAAATCAGTGATCGAGTGCTTCTTAGCCTTCTGCAGCAGACTCACGCAAAGAATGCTGAGCGTCTTGTTTCCATTTCCTTCGATTCTAGACATGACACAGATCCCAACTATTTAATCGACGATCCGGAACTCAGACAGAATTTCGGTCGGATTATTGGACGTGTCGCACATAGCCATTGGTGGCCACTCAGCGAACTTGAAAGACAGTTCCAACACATTATGGGAGCACCACATTGGTGCCCACGGGAATGGACTCTTAATCCATTGAAAATAGCTTGTATTCTAAGGTGTGCGGATGCAGCCCAAATTGACGCTCGACGAGCACCTAAGTTCCTTAAGGCTCTAACTGAACTGCCCGATACTTCTGCTGATCATTGGGTTTTTCAAGAAAAACTGAACAAACCATATATAGATGACGACGCGTTGGTTTATAGTACCGGGCATGCGTTTAATATAGAAGAAGCTTCAGCTTGGTGGCTTTGCTTTGAAACTCTCCGTATGGTCGATAGAGAACTAGGCTCTGTCGATGCTCTCTTCGCAGACAAGGGATATCAGAGATTCGCTGCAAGAAGAGTCACCGGAGTCGAAGAGCCAAATCGATTAGTATCTTACATTCAAACTGATGGTTGGTTACCAATCAATGCGACAGTACATGTAACAGATCTACCCCGTGTCATAAAGAGCGTCGGAGGTGAAGAACTGTACGGTAAACATCCCGATGTTGCACTGCGTGAACTGATACAGAACGCATCGGACGCCATAAATGCACGCCGAATCTATGAACGAAGGTCACAGGATTTTGGGTTAATTACAATATCACTAACTAAGAATCCTGACGGTTCGGATTGGCTTGAAGTTCGAGACGATGGAATTGGAATGTCTCAAAATGTACTTACGAATTTCTTATTGGATTTCGGTCGACCATTTTGGGGTTCTTCGGAGATGCAAAAAGAATTCCCTGGTCTACTGTCATCTGGATTAAATCAAATAGGTAAATACGGCATTGGGTTCTTTTCAGTTTTCATGATTGCTGAACATGTACTAGTCATCACACGACGTGCTGATGCAGCTGTTAATGACACGATAGTCCTTGAGTTCAGCAGAGGGCTCAAAGGTAGACCGATATTGCGAGAAGCTAATTCCACAGAGCAACTTATTGATGGGGGTACCCAAATCCACATAAAGTTGCAGACTGATCCACATAAGACTGGTGGACTTCTTTACAACTCATATAAGGAAGCATCAAGGGACCTTGGTGAACTGTGTAGTTCGTTGTGTCCAGCTCTTGAATTCAATCTCTGTGTTGAGGAAAATACCGAGTTAAAACAACTGATTACCGGTGGTGATTGGAAGACGCTGGATGCCTATGACTTTCTAAAAAGAATGCCTGTAAGCGATTTACGTGGTAATGCACCTGCAGAAGATATCGATCTATTTCGCCAAAAGGCTGCCCAAAACGTCCGCAACTTAAAGGACGAAAATGGCAAGGTTGTAGGACGGGCACTTATTACTGTTGGGAATGCACATCATCGTGATCAGCAGTCAGACCTATTTGGAGTGGTAACTATAGGCGGTTTGAATGCTTGTTCACTATCTGGTATTGCTGGCGTGTTGAAGGGTGTACCTATGCGCGCCTCGCGTGATACAGCAAAACCTATTGTCGATGACAATGAATTACGACGTTGGGCAGAAGAACAAAGTCATCTTGTTCCAGATTTATGGAATGACCCTGTTCATCAGGCAGCCTGCGCTCAGTACATTCGTCTTTGTGGCGGAGATACTGGCGATCTCCCCATATGTCAAAACAAAGGTATTTGGTATTCTGCAAATGACATTCGTAAAAGTATTGATCTTCCTGACAAAATCGTGCTACTCGATAGCTTCGTAGTCGACTATCATTTTCAGCACGTAGGTACCTATACACTTAATGAGAATGTGTTCGTAGTTCAATACTCCGGAATACCGGGTTTGCTTCAATGTCGTGTCGATTGGCCACAAGATATATCGACTTATTTCTCGTGGGGAGGGGGAGGACTACGCGTGACACTTGGAGGCGTTGTAGTCGAATCTCTAGCAACAGCGTGGGATGTTGATGTTCAATCCCTAAGAAAGAGTAATAGTTTAGAAAAAGAAAAAGATGTCATTATAGGGTCGTCGGGAAATGGTGATCTCAAAGAACGAGCAGTAGTAGTTTCAAAGCCTCAATAATCGAATCCGACGGTCTGGTTATTTTACAGAAGGAAGACATCAATTCATTGGTGACTCCCTGTATAGACTCCCTGTAAAACCTAATTGAAGAAACAACCGCTTCTTCCAATCATCTCCCGCGTCAGATTCACCTAACCTTTCCTAGGTTTACCAGAATTATCAAAGTAGGTGACCTCCCTATGTCCATGACGGACGCAGAACGCTTCCGATTCGACCTGGCCGGGTTTCTGGTCCGGCCGGCCATACTCACCGCGGATGAGGTCAAGGACATCCGCGAACAGATCTATCTGATCAAGCACGATCCGGAATCCCTTCCGCCGGAACATCGTGACGTGCCGGGCGGGCCGTCGAGCGTGCTCATCGACCACCCCGCGGTCATCGACGTGATCGAGGAGATCATCAGCAAGGATTTCCGCCTGGAGAACTGCAGCTGCGTGTGGCGCAACAAGGGAGAGGCGCACGGGGAACTGCACGGAGGTGGCCCCAGACAGATCGATCCCATCTTCGGCTACCGGGTGCAGCGCGAACAGATTTACGCGGGCATGGTCCGTGTGATCTTCGAGTTCACGGATATACGCATGGAAGACCAGAGCACGCACTTCGTGGTGGGGAGCCACAAGGCGAACTTCCCCATGCATCCCGATCACATGTCACTGGAGGAGGGCAAGCGAAGCGAGTTCCTCATGACCTACGCCTGTCCCGCGGGGAGCGCGGTGTTCTTCACCGAGAACACCTGTCACGCCGGTCCCGTGTGGAACCGGGAAGAGCCCCGGGTCACCGTCCTCAACGCCTATTCCCACCTGGCCACGCACTGGCACCGGCTCAAGACCCCGCCGGAAGTCATCGCGGGCCTTCCCCGCGAGAAGCAGGTCTACTTCCGTGAGCCGTGGATTGCGGATTTCAGGACGAATCCGGCCACGAGAAACACGGCGGAGCGGTTCCTGGGCAATGACGAGCCGCCTGTCAACGCCGATACGAAGCCCTAGCCACGACTTCAGCGCGTGCGAAACCGGCCTCGTTGGGAGTCAATCCGCGTCAAGGCCGGACGATACTGCCATCCGCCCTGCGGTCCTCGGCGGCGTACCGGGGCGTAGCCGCGTCCTCCGCGTTCAGCAGCCTCGAAGCCGCATCCTCGTCGATATCCAACCCCAGTCCGGGACTGTCGTTGGTGTAGAGGTGGCCTTCTCTTAGCTCGCAGGCGCCGGGGAACGCCGCGTATTCTGCCTCGCTGAAGGTGTTCTCTTCCTGGATCCCGAAGCTCCAGCTCGACATGTCGAGGTGAACCGCCGCGGCCTGGTTGACCGGGTCGTTGTCGCCCCCTTCCTGCCACGCGGTGTTGATGCCGAAAGATTCGCAGAGGCTTGCAATCTTGCGGCACGGCGTGATACCACCCGCCTTGGATACCCGCACGCGGACGTAGTCGATGAGGCGCTCGGTGATGAGGGGCGTCCATTCGTGGGGATTCACGAAGAGCTCGCCCATGGCCTGGGGCGTCGTGCACTGCTCCCGGATGAGGCGGTACCACTGCACCTGTTCGGGCGAAAGGACATCCTCGAGGAAGAAGAGCCGGTAGGGTTCGAGGCGCTTGGACAGGGCCACCGCCGACTGCGGCCGGAGATGCTCGTGCACGTCGTGGGTCAGCTTGGGGCCGAATCCGAGTTTCGAGCGCAGGTACTCGAACATGTTCGGAATGGCTTCTATATAGGCCTCGTCGTCGAAGATCTTGTCGGCGGGCCAGGCATTGGCGGGCCGAGACGCCTCTTCCGAAGGAATGAATCCGCCGCCGCCGTAGCCGCCCAGCTGGCACCGGACCACGGGAAATCCTTCGTCCAGGTAGCCCTGAATGGCTTCCAGCAGGGCTTCCGGCGTGCCGCCTCCCGCGTGGGCATAGCAGGGCACGGCGCTCCGGCAGGCGCCCCCGAGCAGCTGGTAGACGGGCATGCCGGCTTCCTTGCCCTTGATGTCCCACAGGGCCATGTCGATCCCGGAAAGGGCCGTGTTTGTGATGGCGCCGTTGCGCCAGTAGCCGCTCGTGTAGAAGGTCTGCCAGATGTCCTCTATGCGGCTGACGTCCCGTCCGATGAGCTTCGGGGCCAGCATGGACTCGACGGCCTCGACGACGGCGCGCTGGTGGTAGTGGTCGCTCGCCGAACCAATGCCGTACAATCCGGGCTGGTTCGTGGTGATCTTGACGATGCCCCAGGTGCCGTTCGAACGCGTCCGGATGCACTTCACGCCGGTGATGGTAGTCAAGGTCCGCTCCTTTAACTGCGGTGTCGGGTCCCGTTGAGGGATCTCTTCAGGTTGCCGCGCCTATTCGGCCGTTACCCGTTCGCCGTCCACGAGAAAGGGTTCGGCGTTACTCCAGTTCCGCGTGCCGTCCTCGGTGAGGATCGGTTCGGCAGAGTACTGCGTAAGGTATACCCGTCGCCAGCCGTCGGAGGTATTCGGGCTGCTGCGGTGGAAGGAGACGCTGGAGAAAACGGCGATGCTCCCGGCCGGCGCGACCACGGGCACGCCCGGATCGTCCCCGAAATAGCCGATCTTGTCGTTGGTCTCATCCACGATGCGATGATCCTGACGGCGCCTCGTGCCCGCGCGGGAAAAGGGCAGGATATAGACCGTGCCGTTCTCGTCGGAGACGTCGTCGAGGGCGGCCCAGCAGCTCATGTAGGGCCGGTGGTCGAACCCCACGTAGCCCGAGTCCTGGTGCCAGCCGAATTTCATGCCGACTTCGGGCCCCTTGACTACGAACTGTTCGTGAAAGAGGTAGGCGGTATCGCCGAGGGTGCTTCTGCAGATCTCGGCCATGATCTCGCTGAATATGTAGGGCCGCAGGCTGGGATTGTCGCGGTGCCGGTTCGAGATGAAATAACGGCTGCCCTTGTGGGTGATGCCCCGGGACTTCTCTGAATCCCGGGCCATCTCGGCTTCCATTTCGACCCTCAACCGGTCGCACTCGCCGCGTATGTATTCCAGCTGCTCATCGTCCAGGGCGGACTCGAGAATGAAGTACCCTTCCTCCTGGTACTGTTGCTTCTGCGCGTCGGTGATCTCGACGGGCTTTGCTCTGGTTACCGACATTTATCCTCGTCCTATGTAGGGCATGGTGGTGGCCATGACCGTGATGAACTGTACGTTGGCGTCGAGGGGCAGTCCGGCCATGAAGACGACGGCGTCGGCCACGTTCTTCACGTGCATCCTGGCCTCGGCCAGCAGGTCGCCGGTGGGCTGGAGGATACCCTCCTTCATGCGCTGGGTCATCTCCGTGGCCGCGTTGCCGATGTCGATCTGCCCGCAGGCGATGTTGTACTTCCGCCCATCGAGGGAAGTCGAACGCGTCAGGCCGGTTACGGCATGCTTGGTGGCCGTGTACGGCGCCGAGTTCGGCCGGGGCACGTGGGCGGAGACTGACCCGTTGTTGATGATCCGGCCGCCCTGCGGATCCTGGTTCTTCATGATCCCGAAGGCCTCCTTCGTGCAGAGGAAGGAACCCGTCAGGTTGACGTCCACCACCGTCTGCCACTGCTCGGCCGTCAGGTCCTCGAGGAGCACCGCGGGCGCCCCGGTTCCGGCGTTGTTGAACAGAAGATCCAGGCGGCCGTGGGCTGCCTTCGTTTCGGCGAAGAGTCGCTCGACCTGCGATGCGACCCCCACGTCCGTGGGCACGACCAGCAACCGGTCCGCGGCATCTCCGGCATCGGCCACGGTCGACTCCAGGGCCTCTTTCCGCCGGCCTGCGAGGATCACGCTGTAGCCTGCGTCCAAAAGCGCCAGAGAACAGGCCTTGCCGATACCCGAACCCGCGCCGGTGACGATGGCGACTTTGTTACTTTCACTCATTGCTGCACTCCTTATCACGATTGTAGATACTTTGTATACACGTCATCCGAAGTTGTTTGCCATCATTCGATCACGTCATGCGATCACAGGTCATACCGGTGGTCGATCCGTCTCCTGTAGATTTGTCTTCTGTCGATACGACACTGCAACTAACCATTCCGGGATCGTCTCTGCAATCCTTTTTCACGAATAGGGATCCGCGGCGTCGCGCAACGCGTCTCCCAGGAAGTTGAAGGCGATGACGACGACCAGCACCGGCGCGGCGGGGAAGAGCAGCCACGGGTGGTTCAGCAGCACCGTCACGCGCTGCGCTTCTTCGAGTAGCACGCCCCAACTGGTCATGGGCGGCCGGATGCCCAGGCCAAGGAAGCTCAGGGCCGTTTCGCCCAGGATCATTCCCGGGATGGCCAGCGTGGCCACGACGATGATGTGGCTGTAGCAACCGGGCAGCAGGTGGCGGGAGATGATGTACCAGTGTCCCGCGCCGGCCGACCGGGCCGCCGTGGTGTAGTCCTGTTCCCGGAACACGAGGACCTTGCCCCGGACTTCGCGGGCCAGGCCGCCCCAGCTGATGATGGACAGGATGATCGTGATGCCCAGGTAGGTCTCGATGCTCGTCCATGCCGCGGGCAGCGCCGCGCCCAGGGCCATCCAGAGGGGGATCGGCGGAAAGGAGGCCAGGATCTCGACGACGCGCTGCAGGGCGTGGTCGATCCAGCCGCCGAAGTAGCCGGAGAGCGTGCCGAGGACCGACCCGAGGATCAGGCTGAGGAATACGCCGATGATTCCCACGGTGAGCGATACGCGGGCGCCGTGGATCATGCGGGAGAGCAGGTCGCGGCCCATGCGGTCCGTGCCGAGGAGGTACATGGGCCCTTCGGAGTGGATCAGGCGGAAGTCGCCGCCGCCGTCCCGTGACAGGAACCGGACCGGGTACCGCAGGGACGGGTCCGTCGCGTACTCCAGTTCCAGCGTCACCGGGTTCTGCGTGGAAGTCAGGCCGTTAACGTAGAATCCGCCGGACCAGTCGAAATGCAGATCCTGGGGCGGCAGGTATCGGACCTGGATCCGGATTTCGTTGTGGTCGTACGGGGAAAAATGGCCAGCGAACAGGGCCGCGAAGTAGAACAACGCCAGGACCGCCCCTGCCGCGATGCCCATCCGGTTCTTCCGGAACCTGCGCCAGATCAGCGTGCGATAGCTGAGATAGCCCGAATCCTGGTTAGTCATAACGTATCCTCGGATCCGCCCAGGCTAGCGCGATGTCGGCTAGGATGTTGCCGATGATCAGGAGCAGGCTGAACATCATCAGGAGGGTGCCGGCCAGGTAGATGTCCTCGGCCACCAGGGCCCGGAGCAGCAGCGGCCCCACGGTCGGCAGGCCCAGGACGATCGCCACGATGGTGGCCCCGGAGAGGATGTTCGGCAGGCTCATTCCCAGGATCGTGATCAGCGGGTTGATGGCGATGCGCGCCGCGTGCTTGATGACGACGACGGACTCCTTGAGGCCCTTGGCGCGGGCGGTCTGGACGAAAGGCTGGCCGAGGACGTCCAGCAGGTTGCCGCGCATGATGCGCATCAGGCCGGCCGTGCCGTTGATGCCCACCACGATGACCGGGATCCAGAGGTGCTTCAGGAAGTCCACGAGCTTGTCCCAGGTCCAGGGCGCGCCTTCGTACTCGCTCGAGAAGAGTCCGAACAATGGTATCCGGTAGATCTCGAAGACGAAGACCAGGAGGGCGAGGGCCAGCAGGAATCCCGGCATGGACATGCCGATGAAGCTGATGAAGGACAGCACGTTGTCGGACAGGCGGTACTGGTGGGTAGCCGAGTAGATGCCGATGGGGATGGCCACGGCATAGGTGAACAGCAGGGCGCCCAGGGCGATGAGCACGGTGAAGGCGAGGCGGTCCCAGATCAGCTGGTTGACTTCCTGCTCGTATTCGAAGGATTCGCCGAAATCCCCCACGACGAACCCCGAGATCCAGCCCACGTACTGCCGCCACATGGGCCGGTCCAGGCCGTAGCGCTCGCGCAACTCGTCGATGCGCGCGATCGAGCTGCTGTCGCCGTACATCTCCTCCAGTTCCTGGATCTTGCGGTCCAGGAAGTCGCCCTCCGGCAGCTGGATAATGACGAAGCCGATCATCGAGATGGCCAGGAGGGTCGGGATGGCCAGGAGACAGCGCTTGATAACGTAGTTGATCATTCGATATAGAACTGCTCGGGAAAACTCGTCGCCGGACCGGCGATCGCCCAGGGACCGAGAATGCCGCTGTCGGGTACGTTATGGAAGTTGTTCTTCACGATGACGGGCTTGGGTGTGCGGGCCACGGTGCCCAGGTGAAAGGGCCCGTGCTCGATATGGATCCGCACGGCGTCCTGCACCAGGCGGTGCCGGGTTTCCTCGTCCCGCTCGTGCTTGATCCGGTCGTAGATGTCGAGCAGCTCGACCATGATACCGGTCGGCGCTTCGCCCCGTTCCCCGCCTGATTCGTACCACTTGCCCACCTGGGGATGCCAGTACTTCCCCATCGTCGGGAATACCCAGTCGGGGTAGGTGAACAGGTCCATTTCGGCCTCGCCGTGGAGATGGACGGTGAACTCGCCGAGGTCGCGGCGCAGCTTGAGTTCGGCTCCGGGCGGCGTGTATACGATGACCTCCAGCCCCAGTGCCCGCCAGCCCTCGGCTACGATCAGGGCCACGTCGTTTTCGTGGGCGATGTGCGCCGCGGCCGGCGCATCCAGGACGAGGCTCAATCGCCGGCCGTCGGGACGGAGCCGGTATCCCTCGGCGTCGCGGCGGGTGAGTCCCATCTCGTCCAGCAGCCGGTTCGCCTTCGGAATGTCGTAGTCCGCGTCGGTGGCCTTCCACAGATCGAACAATCGCGCACCCTCCGGATCCAGGAAATGCCAGCCTTCCTCGCTCACGGTGGCGGCCTGGGGTTGCGCGAGGCCCTTGAAGGCGACGGCGTTGCATTTTTCGCGGTCGATGGCCGCCGCGAGCGCCTTGCGGAACCGCTGGTCGCGGATCAGGCCGCGGAGGACCGGGTCGTTGTCCGACCAGTTCAGGTTGATCGCCGGATCAGCTCCGGAAGCGCTCTCCCATAGCTTGACCCGGTACTCCCCTTTATCCCGTCCTTCCATGAAAAGGGAAAAGTCCCGGAGTTCCATATCGCGGAACTGGCAGTCCACCTCGCCGGCCAGCACCCGCAGGACGCGGATCTGGGCCTCGGGGACCAGGGTCGTGACTACCTGGTCGATGTAGGGGAGCTGCCGGCCGTCGTCGTCCACGACGTAGTAGTACGGGTTCCGCTCCAGGATCACGCGGAAGCCGCCCTTTTCGATGCGAGAGATGGTCCACGGCCAGAGGGAAGGCTGGTCCGGGTTGCGCTGGGGCAGCCTGCGCTTCTCGTAGAGGACGAAATCGTCCACCTCGTCGTTGTGGTCCGGGTGGAACTGCTTCATGTAGTGTTCCGGCACGTTGTACTCTTCGCTCCACCAGAACCCGGTCGCCAGCCACAGGGGCACCAGCCAGTTGGGTCCGGCGAACTTCATGACGATGGTGTAGTTGTCCGGCGTATCGACCACCATGGGCTTTCCGTCCACGAGGCACCACACGGGCGGCGGGTACCGGTGGCGGTCGTCGAGGCACAGGTCGTACCACGCGCGGAAGGACGCCGAGGTATAAGGATGGCCGTCGGACCACCGGACACCCTCGCGCAGCTTGAGCGTCAGTTCCGTGCCGTCCTCGTTGAACGCCCACGATTCCGCCAGGCCCGACTCGAGGCCCGTGGTCAGCCGGTTCCACCGGATCAGCGGGGCGTATCCGGCGATCATCTTCCAGGAGCCGAGATCGGTGTTGTTGTGGAACTTGCGCCAGGTCCCGCCGTAGACCCCGGGGCCGTCGTACCCCTCATAGTCGTGATTGGCTACGAGCGGGTTGGCCGGGATCCGCTCGTGGAGGGGAGGCAGGGTGCCCGCCGCCACCCGGGCGGCCAGTTCGGGTGCTTCCAGCGACGTCCGGGCCTCCTGGGCGGCAACCTTCGGGTCCGGTGTGGATCCGGTAATCGGCGAATCCGGTGTGGACCCGGCAACCTTCGGGTCCGGTGCAGACCCGCCGCCGGAACAGGCCGGCAGCCCGGCGAGGGCCGTCAGCAGCAGGCAAATCAGCAGGTTTTTCTTAACTTTTTTCATCCAGGACTCCGAATTTATCCACTCGCCCGGTCAAATACCCTGGAGAGACAACGTGTCGCTGTAGTGGCACGCCGCCTTGACGCCTCCGGGATAGGTCTTGAGTTCCGGTTCCGCTTCCCGGCACAGGTCCGTGGCATGCCGGCACCGGGGATGAAAATGACAACCCTTCGGCGGCGACGCGGGATCGGGCACGTCGCCGGTCAGGGCGATGCGCGTCCGTTTCTTCTGTACCGCGGGATCGGCCACCGGGACGGCGGAGATCAGGGCCTCAGTGTAGGGGTGCAGCGGATGGTGGTAGACCTGCTCGGTAGGACCCGTTTCCACGATCCGGCCGAGGTACATGATCGCCACCCGGTCGCTGATGTGCTGCAGCACACTCAGGTCGTGGGTGATGAAGATATAGGACAGGCCCATGCGATCCTTGAGCGAGGCCAGCAGGTTCAGGATCTGGGACTGCACGGATACGTCCAGGGCCGATACGGGCTCGTCCGCGATGATCAGCTCGGGCCGGAGGGACAGGGCCCGGGCGATGCCGATGCGCTGGCGCTGGCCCCCGCTGAAGGCGTGGGGATAGCGGCGCATGTCTGCCGCGTTCAGCCCCACGTCGGCCAGCAGGCCGGCCACGCGGTCCTCCAGTTCGGTCCCGCGGGCCAGCCCGTTCACCCGGAGCGGTTCGCCCACGATGTCGCTCACCGTCATCCGGGGGTTGAGGGACGAGTTCGGATCCTGGAACACCATCTGCATGCGGTGCAGGTAAGGACGCATTTCGCGCCGGTCCAGGGGACTGAGGTTCACCCGCTCCGCGCCGAAGAAGATATCGCCGTCCGTCGGCGGGATCGTCTTCAGCACGCACCGGCCGAGCGTGGTCTTGCCGCAGCCGCTCTCGCCCGCCAGGCCGAGGGTCTCGCCGGCGCCGCACTGGATATCCACGCCGTCCACCGCCCGGACGTCACCTCGCCTGCGCCGCCAGAGTCCTTTTCGGATCGGGAAATGCTTCTTCAGGTTCCGGACGTCGAGTATGGTTTCCATATCAGGCATCCCGCTTTGCTAACGGTCCAAGGCGACACGGTCGAGGTGCCAGCACCGGGCCTGGTGTCCAATCTCGACTTCCTCAACCGGCGGATCAGAGGCGCACCGCTCCGTGGCGTAACGGCACCGAGGCGCGAAAGCGCAGCCTTTCGGCAGGTTGAGCGGAGACGGAACCGTGCCCGGGATCGTGGACAGTTGCGAAGCCTTCTCCCTGTTGATCCGGGGCGCCGATTCCAGCAGCCCCCGGGTGTAGGGATGGGCGGGCTGGTAGAAAATCCGCTCCGGCGATCCGTATTCGACGACCTGCCCCGCGTACATGATCATGACCTCGTCGGCCATGTCGGCGATGACGCCCAGGTCGTGGGTGATCATCACGATGGCCATGTTCAGGTTGTCTTTCAGCTCCTTGAGCAGTTCGAGGATCTGCGCCTGAATGGTCACGTCGAGCGCCGTGGTCGGCTCGTCGGCGATCAGGAGTTCGGGGCCGCACGACAGGGCCATGGCGATCATGGCGCGTTGCCGCATGCCGCCGGACAGCTCGTGGGGATACTCGTCCACCCGCTGCAGGGGGCCGGGTATGCCGACTTCGGCCAGGGCCTCCACCGCGCGGGCCCTGGCGGCCTGGCGGTCCATGCCGTGGTGAAGGCGCAGCGCTTCGCCGATCTGATTGCCCACGGTGTACACAGGGTTGAGGGCGGTCATGGGCTCCTGGAAGATCATGGAGATCCTGCGGCCCCGGATCCGGCGCATGGCGTCGCCCCCCGGCTCGAGTTCGTGTATGTCGACGGTCGCCCCGTTTTCCCTTTCATGATAGGTGATCTTTCCTTCCACGTACCCGGGTTTCGGAACCAGCCGCATGAGGGAGAGGCCCATCATGCTTTTTCCGCACCCGCTTTCACCCACCACGCCAAGAGTTCTGCCCCGCCTGATCCGGAACGAGACGTCACGCACGGCCCGGACGGGACCGTCGTCTGTGGGGATCACGGCTGACAGGTGTGAAACATCAAGGAGAAGGTCTTGCATACAGGGTCATTTTAACGGCCTCTTCGAAGGTCTGTCAAGGTGATACCGCCTACTGCCACAACCGGAATATCGAAGAGAGGTGGCCGCCGGAATATTGAAGAGACGTGGCCGATGGATTGTAAGCAATAAAACTGTGTACACTCATTTAACGCGATCGTATTTACTATAGTCGTACTCTACTACAGTTGTATTTACCCAGGTTAACCGAAGGAGTCGAATATGCATGCGTCAGAGTCGGCCATGAAAGCGTGGTCTCGCCGGGGCTTCATGAAGGGCGCTTTGGCGGCCGGGACGGCCGGCATCGCCCTGTCCATGTCGGATAGAATGGCCATGGCCACGCAGCTGATCACGGGCGGAAGGCCCACCATCGAAGCCATCAGGGGCGTTGGTGTGCAGCCGGGTCTCGTACGCATGAGCCTGAATGAGAACCCGTTGGGTCCGTCGCCCCGGGCCATCGAGGCCATGGCGAACCGGATGTTCGGCGTCAACCGCTACGGCACGGACCTGAGCGATCTGATGCAGGCCCTTTCGACCTTCGACGGGGTGGAACTGCCCGAGCCGGACAATTCCATGCGGCGCTCGTTTTTCAGGCCGCCTCCCGGTCCCTTCATGTTGACTCCGGGTTCCAGTCTCATCCTGGACCTGCTCTGCCTGGCCTATCTCAGCCGCAACGGGGGCGAAGTCATTGAGGCGGAGTATGGATACGGGTCGATTTCCCGTTCCGCCAGTGATTACAACGACATGTTCGGCGTTGACGTCAACATCATCCGGGCGCCGATGACGCCGGAATACAAGCACGACCTCGATGGAATGGCCGCCCTGGCGTCCGACAGGACGTCGCTGGTCGTCATCACCAATCCGAACAACCCCACGGGTACGTTGCTGCAACCCGACGAAATCGAAGCTTTCGTCAACAAGCTCCCGTCTACCGCCATCGTGGTCATCGACGAGGCCTACCTGCACTTCGTGGAGCAGGATCCGATTCCCTCGGCGGTCCCGCTGGCGGTCAAGTACGACAACGTGGTCGTGGTCAGGACCTTCTCGAAGGCCTATGCGCTGGCGGCCGTGAGATTGGGGTACTGCGTCGCCTCGCAGAAGGTCCAGGACGAAATGCGGAAATACTACCAGGAGTCGCCGAATGCCCTGGCCACCGTGGCCGGCGCCGCCGCGGTCCGCGACCTGGAGCACCTGCAGAAGTCCCGCGAGGCGGTCTGGGATTTCAAGAAGCGGTGTTACGCCACTTTCGACGAGATGGGGATCGAGTACCTGCCGTCCCAGGGTACCTTCGTGATGGCCGATCTGAAGCGCCCGGCCATGCAGGTGGTCCGGGAAATGCGTGCGAGAAACGTCTGGATCAGTTCCCGGAGGCAGCGGGAATTCCGTACCTGGATCAGGGTCTCCGCCGGTACGGAGGCGGAAACCGAAGTCTTCCTCCAGACCCTCAAGGACGTGCTGGCCAGGTCCAGCTGACGCCTGCAGGTCTGAGTCGTCCATGTAACAGAAAGCCCGGCGTGGTGATCTCCGCCGGGCTTTTGCTTTGGGTATTCCGTCAGCCTGCAGTAAGTCTGGTTAACGCCCCTTTGACGTTTCCACGGTTTCATCGAGTTCGGGTGTCGTCACCGGCTCCTCGTCCGACCTATCCGACCCGTCCGACCTATCCGACCCGTCTGACTTGTCTACCGCTGGGACGCCGTTGCCATCCGTGGGCGGCGTTTCAGCTGTCTCAACTTTCGCAGTCTCAACTTCAGCAGTCGCTTCTTCGGCAGTTGCTGCTTCCGCCGGTGGCTCTTCCGCGACGCCAGCGCTTTCCGCCTCCGTATCGCCCGCGCCGTCCTCTTGCACGACTTCCTTATGCGTCTCCTCTGCGGCGCCCGCGCCTTCATCCTGCGCGATCTCCTTCGACTGATCGTCGCCATCATCCTTCGAATCGGCGTCGCCATCCTCCGATCCACCTTTGTCATCTTCCTTCGGGGGCAGGGTCTTGCCTTCGATGAGCGCGGCCACCTCGTCCCGGGAGAGAGAATCCCGTTCCAGCAGGGCCTTGGCCACGATGTGCAGCTGGGGTTCGTGGTCCTTGAGCAGTTTCTCCACGCGTTCTCCCGCCTCGGTCACGAAACGCTGGATTTCCTGGTCGATGCGATGGGCGGTAGTCTCGCTATAGTTGGGCTGGTGGGCAATGTCCCGGCCGAGGAAGACCTCGTGCTCTTTCTCGCCCAGCGCCGTGGCCCCGAGTTCCTCGCTCATCCCCCAGTCGCAGACCATGTGGCGGCTGATGCGGGTGACCTGTTCAATGTCGCTTTGCGCGCCGGAGGTCACTTCGCCGAAGACGATCTGCTCGGCCGCTCGGCCGCCCAGGGCCGCGGACATCGTGCCCAGGCAGTAGGAACGGGACTGGAGGTAGCGTTCCTCCGGCAGAGGAATGGTCACGCCAAGGCCTCGGCCCTGGGGCAGGATCGTCACCTTGTGCAGGGGGTCGATTTCGGGGATGAGTTCGAAGGCGAGGGCGTGTCCGGCCTCGTGGTAGGCCACGATCTCACGCTCCTTGTCGCTGATCACGAGCTGGCGCTTCGATCCCATCATGATCTTTTCTTTGGCTTCTTCGAAGTCTTCGCTGGTTACGGAATCGCGATCGTACCGCGCCGCGATGAGTGCCGCCTCGTTCACCATGTTGGCCAGGTCCGCGCCGACCATGCCGGGCACGCCCTTGGCGAGCACATCCAGCCTGACCGAGTCGTCGAGAGGGATTTTGCGGCTCTTTACGTGGATCTCCAGGATTTTCTCACGTCCAATCACATCGGGCCGGTCGACGACGATGTGCCGGTCGAAGCGACCGGGGCGGAGCAGCGCGGGATCAAGCACGTCCGGGCGGTTCGTCGCGCCGATCACGATGATGGAGTCGGTTTTCTCGAAACCGTCCAGCCCCACCAGCAACTGGTTCAGGGTCTGTTCGCGCTCGTCGTGCCCGCCGCCGAGTCCGGCGCCCCGGTGTCGTCCTATGGCGTCGATTTCATCGATGAAGATGATACACGGCGCGTTCTGGCGGGCCTGGTCGAAGAGGTCCCGCACACGGGAGGCGCCCACGCCGACGAACATCTCCACGAAGTCCGATCCGCTCATGCTGAAGAAGGGCACGCCCGCCTCACCGGCTACCGCCTTGGCGAGCAGGGTCTTCCCCGTGCCCGGCGGGCCCAGCAGCAGGGCGCCTTTCGGTATACGGCCGCCCAGGGCGTGGAACTTGTCCGGGTTCTTCAGGAACTCCACGATCTCCTGCAGGTCGCGCTTGGCCTCGAGCACGCCGGCCACGTCGGCGAAGGTAATGGAGGGCCGGTCTTCCACGATCATCTTGGCCCGGCTCTTGCCGAAGGAGAACATGCCTCGCTGGCCCGACTGCATCTGGCGCAGGATGAAGATCCAGAACCCGATGAGCAGCAGCCAGGGCAGGGCGGCGATGAGGTAGCCCACCCAGTTGGTGGCCTCCGGTTCGGCCGTGACCATGACGTTTTTGGCCATGAGATCGGCCACCAGCTCCGGGTCGTCGAAGGGGATGTATACCTTGAACTCACGCAGGCTCTGGTTCGCGCCTTCGACCACGGTCGACGAGTTCTGGCGCAGTGTGCCCGTGATCAGCTTCTCGGTGATGGTGACCTGCTCGATGTTATCGGCTTCGAGAAACTGCTGGAACTGCGTGTACGACACCGTTACCGCGTTATCGCCCCGCCTGGGAAGGAACTGCGCGGCCATCAGGAAGAACAGGAAGAGCACGAGCCAGATCAGGATCGAGCGGTTCTTCCTCGTCTTGTCGGGCGGTGGCTGCCGGTCGTTTCTGGGGTGGGGCTGTCGTTGTTCCGGGGGCGGGTGCTGATTAGGACCCTGCGGTGGTTGGGACATATCTTGTTGAAGACCTCGGTTCGTTCGGGGGTTGGTCGGCGTATTCAGAAACTGGTGCAAATCGGCGCGGCGACGATCAGGTGGCGGAGATCCAGACCGCCTTCGGCAGGCAATTGCGACCAGTCCCTGAACATGCTCCGCAGCTTGCTTCGCGCTTCCGAAAGCCTGCGCTTCACGGTGCCCACGGGGACGTTCATCCGCGTGCTGACCTCGTCGCAGGAGTAACCGGTGAAATAGTACATGGCGACGGTCCGGCCGAGTGCGTGCGACAGTGTCGCTACGGCTTTACGCACGCTGCGGCGCTTTGCCCGGTCCAGGTGCTCATCGCCCGGCCAGGCGCTTCCGGCGCCTTCCTCCGGCTGGACCTCCGTCCAGGCCGTTTCCCGGTGCTTCCGGTCCCCCACGTGGGCGAGGCACCGGTTACGCGCAATGGCACGCAGCCATTGTGGAAACCGCTCCGGGTCGCGCAGGGACGACAGCCGCTGGTAAACAGAAAGCCAGATATCCTGTACGATATCCTGCTTGTCCTGGCGGTTCGTGACCATGGCACCTACGATACGCCTGATCTCACAGTCATACCGCTTCATCAGCTTCTCGAAATCGTCCGAACAGCCGTTCAGCACGTTTTCGATGAGGAGTCCGTCCGCCGTGTGTGCCATTTCGTGCATCCTGCTTTTTGGGCTCGATTACGTGTGGAGCGAGGGTGCCGCTGTCGATACCGTCTACTATACTAAGAGGCCCCGGAACGAAAAATGGTTCGGTTTTTTTCGCACCGATCCAACCCACCGGTAATATACCCGATAAACGCTACATCGTCAAGCGGCCGTGGCAGCCTGTTCGTTGGCTGATACCACGCGTATTTCCCGGGTCAGACCGATCAGTCCGACGAGATTTGGAAACATCATGCAGGCGACCATGATATCGCCCAGGTCCCAGATCACCCGGGCTTCGTACACGGCTCCGAAGAAGGCGGCCGCGCACCAGGTGATCCGGATACCCAGCACCACGCCCCGGGAGTCCGTCACGAACCGCAGGCCCTGCTCGGCATAGTAGGACCAGGTGACCATGGTCGTGAATCCAAACATCAGGGAGCAGAGTGCGACGATGGCCCCGCCGAAGGGGATGGTGGTGTTGAGCGCGGAAGCCACGAGGGCGGTGCTGATCTCGCCGTTGTGCCACACGCCGGCGATGACCACGGTTACCGCGGTCATGGAGCAGACGACGATCGTGTCGATGAAGACGCCGATCATCGAGATGTATCCCTGGCGCACCGGGTTGTCCGTCTGAGCGGCACTGTGGGCGATCCCCGCGCTTCCGAGGCCGGCCTCGCTGGAGATGACGCCCCGGCGGATGCCGTACTGAATCGTCCGGGACACCGTGGACCCGGCGAATCCCCCGACGACCGCGACCGGCGTGAAGGCGCTTTCCACGATCAGCCAGAGGGTTGCCGGTAGCGCGCTGAAATGGGTGATCACGACGTAGATCACGCTGGCGGCGTAGACGATCACCATCGTGGGTACGAGTCTTTCCGCCACGAGGCCGATACGCTTGATCCCTCCGATGACGACCACGGCCAGGATGCCGGCCAGCAGGGCGCCGGTGATCCACTTGGCCACGTGGAACTGGGTGTCGAGCACGAGGGCGATGGAGTTTGCCTGGCCGATGTTTCCGCCGCCCAGGCCACCCAGCGTGGCGCAGAGGGCGAAAACCACGCCTATGGTGGGCAGGTTCAGCCCCTCCTTCAAATAGGACATGGGGCCACCCAGCATAAGGCCGTCCCGGGTCTTGCCCCGGTATCGCAGGGCCAGCACCGTTTCCGCGTACTTCGTCGCCATACCCAGGGGTGCCATGGCCGCCATCCAGAAGGCCGCGCCCGGGCCGCCCACCGCGATGGCCGTCGCCACGCCCGCGATGTTTCCGTTTCCTATGGTGGCCGCCATGGCCGTGGTCAACGCCTGGAAGGGCGAGATGTCGCCCGATTCCTGCTCGCCCTTGTCCCTGCGCAGAGCGCCCCGCATGACCAGGCCGATGGCCGTGCCGAACTTCCGGAACTGGACCCCCCTGCTGGCCACGGTGAGCATGAGACCCAGGACGGCGAGCACACCGATCGTCCAGGGTCCCCACATGAAATCGGAAATCGCGCGCAGGACGGCGTCCATGGCGTACCTCTCTCGCTGATGACGTGGTGAGGATGTGACGACAAAAACACTGAAACGGGATGTGGTTTAATCTACTGTGCTTCGCGGGATAAACAAGACCTAAGACTACCGGCCGTACTCTACGAAATCAGCCGTTCTGTCCGCGTCCGGTCGCGCTGTTCGACTCCGGTCGCTCTGATCGAATCCCTGTTTTGGTTGTCACTCGCGATAGCCCGGTTTATCTTGAATCCTCGCATACATCATGGTTGAAATGGAGTCGTCATGGCCGACCGCGTCTACGGCGTGCTGCTGGTCAGTTTCAGCAAGCACAGCCACCAGAGCAGTTTCGTCCCCGCCTTCGTGGACCATCCCCGGATCCGCATCGTCGGGGTGGCGGACGACCCGGACATCGACCCCTATCTCAAGCCGTTGAACCGGACCTGGGCAGAGCAGTTGGGCGTACCCTCTTTCGATGGGATCGATGCGGCCGTCCAGCGGGATGACGTGGATGTCGTAAGCATCGGTCACGAGATCGAGCGACGGGCGGATATCGCCAAACTGGCCGCTCGCGCGGGCAAACACCTGTGGATCGACAAGTACATCGGCGCCAACATGGGGGAATGCCGCGACGTGGTCGACGCCGTAGAAAGGTCAAAAGTCACAACCATCCTTCCCAGTTACGTTTACAACGACTTGGTCAATCAGAGCAGAAGGATGATAAACGAGGGGATTCTGGGCGAATTGACGGCGATGCACGTCGACATCCTCTTCGGCAAGGGGATACCCCGGTCCATTTCGAATGCGCAGCGAAGACCCGGTTTCCTGCCGCCGGGCAGGTGGAAATTCCCGGACATCAAACGCGAATTGCTGACGGTCGGCGCCTATGCCGTGGCGCTGGTGCAGCAGTGTTTCGACCCCATCGTAGAGGTATACGGCCAGGGTGGCGCCTACTTCTTCCCCGAACATGCCGCCCATGACGCGGACGATTTCGGAACGCTGACCCTCGTGGACCGGTCCGGCCGGGTGGCCACCCTGTCCGCCGGGCGCAACGGCATCGCCTCCCATGGTGCAGGGGGACCGAATCTCGCCTACCTGTTCGGCACGAAGGGAACGGGGCGGATCGACGGGAAACGCCCCGGAATCGACACCCACCTGAGAAACCGCATCGTGGGCGGCGACTACAGCGTCGACAAGGACGATCCCATGCAGTGGCACAGCGGCCCGCCCACCATGCTGACCTCCACGGGGACCGAATTCAGCCGCGCCGCCCTGGATGACCTGGTACACGCACTGGACACCGGCGCGCGTCCGCGCTTCACCGTCCGGGAGGCCCGGGACCACATGGAAGTGCTGTTCGCGGGTTACGAATCCATCGTGCGAAACCGGCCGGTGCGCCTGCCCCTGTGTGGCGGGGAGGCGACGTGAAGCGAATAGAGAGACTGGTTATCGGCAGCCGCCAGGACCTTTCACAATTTCAGGAGTATATCGAAGGGCAGGACGGCGTGGTGTTCGCCCGGCCGAACGCCCTCGACGCGTACCGGCCCCGGCAGGCCCTTTTTCTTTCTCCGTACCGGGGCATGGCCGCGGATGCGACACGCCTGGCTGAAAAAGGTGTCGACGTACGAACGGCCGGTCCGCTGCCCGTTCGGACGCGTAATTCGGATATTCCTATCACGGATATCCACCGGTCCGATGCCGGGTTCCGGGCGATGCTTGAAACGAGCCGCCACGCCGATTTCGGGGAACCGGTGTATCTTCGACTGATCTCCTCGCCGGAAGGTGGGAAGTGGCCAAAGTGGTGGTGCGTATTCCAGTCGTGCCGAAAGGCCGAAGCACTGCTGGATTCCCCTCTGCACCGGGTGTATGTAGCCGCGGCGGGGACCGCGCCTCGTCTGCACGTAAGCATCACGCTGAAGACACATCGTAATTCCACGGCTCACCTGCTGGTGGCCCCGGTTGGATCCCGGCTGCAGGACGACCTTTTGCTTGTTGGAACGGGCGGTACGCTGGCGGACGATCCCCTGCTCAATCAATCAGGCATGTACGGGAAATCGGATTACCGCATGATGACGAGGCCTGCCCGGCGGTGTCTGGCCTACCTGTGGGGGAATGAGGCCCTCATCGCCCTGTCCGCCGAAGAACGGCGTTTCTACCAGGACTTGCTCCGTGCGATCGGCGACTCGTCGCGGTCACGGAGCGGTATCAGCCTGGAATACCCCGCGGCCTGACTGATTCGTGCCTGTGACTGATTCGTGCCTGCGACTGATTCGTGCCTGTGACTGATTCGTGCCTGTGGTTGTGCGGACCGGCGCGTTTCAAGGACAAAGCGATACCATGACCGTCATTTCCTCATCTGCCGCCGGCTTCGAGTCGGAAGAGACCGGTCCGGCGTCTCTGCCCTTCCTTCGGCGCATGCTGAAGCACCGCATGGTCTGCGCCGGCGGCGGCATTGTCCTGTTCCTGGCAGCCCTGGCGCTGTCAGCCCCGTTCCTGACCGGAATGGGCTATCTGCAGGACCCCATGCAGCAGCTGGCCGACGGTCTGGACGCCGACGGGTTGCCCATCCCACCCGGCGACCGGTTTTTCCTCGGTACGGACCAACTCGGTCGGGACGTGCTGGCCCGTCTGGTGCACGGCACCCGCATCTCCCTGCTTGTCGGCATCGTAGCCATGCTCATCGCCGTCTGCGTCGGGGTAACCGTGGGCATGCTCGCGGGATACCACGGCGGCTGGGTGAACACCCTGCTCATGCGCGGGACCGACGTCATGCTGGCCATACCCGGGCTGCTTCTGGCCATCGCCTTCGCCGGACTGATGGATGGACGCGTGATCCAGATCCACATCGAGTCCCAGGACTGGCACGTACTGGATATCACGCTGAAACGCGGACTGGTCAGCGTGTTCCTGGTCATCGGGCTCGTCAGCTGGACCTGGATCGCCCGGACCATACGAAGCCAGGTTCTGATCCTGAAGACCCGGGAGTTCGTCACATCATCCCGCGCCATCGGCTGTTCGGATGTCCGCATCATGCTCCGGCACCTGTTGCCCAACGTCCTTCCCCTGATCATCGTACTCGGATCCCTGGCCACAGCGAACACGGTGCTGCTCGACGCCGGTCTGAGCTACCTCGGGGTCGGCGTACCGCCGCCCGCGCCGTCGTGGGGAACCATGATCGCAGAGGGACAGCCCTACTTCATCGTCTCTCCGCACCTCACCGTGGCTCCGGGCCTGTTCATTGTTGCGGCCGTGGTGGGATTCAACCTGCTCGGCCAGGGCCTGCAGGAAGTACTGGATCCCTACGTGAAGGAGGGAGAGGGACGATGAGGGGTACACGGGCGCAGCAATCCACGGTGCAGCAATCCACGGTGCAGCAATCCACGGTGCAGCAATCCACGGTTGTAGCCGCCCCTGGTCCGCTGACCTGGGCATCGGTTTGCCTTGCGGTGCTGTTCCTCACGGTATCCTGTTCCGGCGACGCCCCTCCCAGCCGTCTGCACCCCGAGGAGAACGTCCTGCGGATCGCCGTGCCTTCGGACCCGCGATCGCTCGATCCGGCCATCGCCTACGACGTAGTGACCTGGCCGCTGGTGCGCGCCTTGTTCCATGGACTGGTGGACTATGACGACGACCTGAACCTGGTTCCCTGGCACGCACGCTCGTGGACGGTCTCCGAGGATGGCCGGACCATTACCTTCAAGTTACGCCGGGACATCCGGTTCTCGAACGGCCGGCCGATCACCTCGGGAGACTTCGCCTGGTCACTCGAACGGATTCTGGATCCCGCGACCAGGTCGCCGGGGCAGGGATTCTATCGGAACATCGCCGGTGCCCGTGCGTTTCAGGACGGTTCGGCGGACCGGGTCGCGGGTCTGCGCACACCCGATTCCGAGACCCTGGTGATCGAGCTGGTCCATCCCGACCTGCCCTTCCTGTACTGCGTTGCCATGCCCTTCGCGTACGCCGTTCCACGGGAGGAAGTGGAGCGGCGCGGCGAGACCTTCGGGCGGCATCCCGTGGGCGCGGGACCTTTTGTGCTGGCGGACTGGCAGCGCGGAACGCGCATGCGGCTCGAGAAGAATCCGTCCTACTACCAGGCGGACGACGTCCGGCTGGAAGCCATCGAACTGATGGTCGGCGGAGACGAGACCCTGCACATGATGATGTTCGAGCGGGGCGAGCTGGACATCGCCAGCGTCACGTCGACGGGGATACCGGACGCAGACTTCATTCGGGTCATGAAAGACCCCGTCCTCAGTAAACGGGTCGCCCATCAACCCCTGAACGCCATCCAGTACCTCTCCATGAACACCGAGATGCCGCCTTTCGACCGGGTGAACGTGCGCAGGGCCGTCAACCACGCCATCGACCGAAAGCGGATCGTGAGCCTGATCAGCGACCGGGGCATCCTCGCACGGGGCGTCCTGCCGCCCGGCATGCCGGGATTCAACGAAGAACTCGAAGGATACGACCACGACCCGGAGAAGTCCCGCAGGCTGCTTGCGGAGGCCGGATACCCTGATGGATTCACCACCGAACTCATGACCACGGCCCAGAGCGGAATCGATACCAAGATCGGACAGGCGGTACAGCAGGACCTCGCGGAGGTCGGCATCACCGTGGAAATCAGGCCGGTCACCGGTTCGACGCGGATCGAAGCGACGGGCCGGCGCGGCGCGGTACCCTTCTCCACCTTCGGTTGGTACCAGGACTATCCGGATCCGAGCAATTTCCTCGATGTGCTTCTGAACGGTAATCGGATAACCGAGGTGAACAGCACCAACGTCGCGTTCTATGACAATGCATCGGTGAACGCGTTGCTGAACGAGGCGTCCACCAGCACGGACCAGGATCATCGCCTGGCGCTCTATCGCGAGGCGGAGCGCCTGGTGGTGGAGGACGCGCCCTGGGTATTCCTGTACTACCCGCAGATGTACCTGCTCCGGCAACCCTGGCTCCAGGGGCTGAAGCTCAATCCGGTCTGGCCCATCCGCTATGAATTGATGTGGATCGAACCATGAAACGCGACCGAAACCATAGAAGGACCTCGCCGTTTAAAAGGACCTCGCCGGTTAGAAGGACCTCGCCATGTTGAGCAGGATCCTGCGCCGCCTGGGATGGGCGGCCGTAATACTGTGGGGAACCACGGTGATCACGTTTCTGATCGCGCATGCCGTTCCGGCCGATCCGGTGCGGGTATACGCGGGGGCGAACGCGGATGCGGAGACGATCGAAAGAATCCGCGCGGAGATGGGCTTCGATGATCCGCTCATCGTGCAGTACGGCCGCTACATCGGCAACCTGCTGCGGGGCGACCTCGGTACGTCCCTGGTGACGGGAGAACGGGTGCTCGACGCCCTCCTGGCGAGGTTTCCGGTAACCCTCTCCCTGGCCCTGACGGCCGTATGCCTGTGGATGTTGATCAGCGTACCGCTGGGCGTCCTCACGGCGAAGTATCGCGGCCGGGCCATCGACCGGACGGTGCTCATCGTATCCCTGGTAGCCATTTCCCTGCCCGTCTTCTGGCTGGCCCGCATGCTGCAGTACTACCTGGCCTACCGGACCGGCCTGTTTCCTGTGGGCGGATGGGCGGGCTGGACCCACATCATCCTGCCGGCGGCGACCCTCGCCCTGGTGATTACGGGTTATTACGCCCGGCTGGTGCACACGAACATGGTGGAAGTGCTGAACGCCGATTACGTGCGCGTGGCCCGCGCCAAGGGGATCCCCGAGTACATCGTCCTGTTCAAGCACGGACTGCGGAACGCCGTCATCCCCGTCATCACCGTCCTCGGCCTCGACATGGCCGCGCTCATGGGCGGCGTGGTGTTTACCGAAAACGTTTTCGCCCTGCCCGGCCTGGGCGTCCTGGCCCTGCAGTCGGTCTTCAATCTCGACGTGCCCATGATCATGGGCGTCGTACTCTTCTCGGCCGCGATGGTGGTCTGCGCCAACATCGTGGTGGATTTCGTGTATATGTGGATCGATCCCAGGGTCGAGGGGATGTAGCGTCCGGCTGACCGGCATCGGTCAGACGTCGGTCCGGCAGCGGCAGGCGGCGACCCGCGAAGAGGGCTTGCGTCACGAGCCGCAGCCGGAACGCTGCCCGACGTCCCGCATTCAGGAAAGCAGCGCCGAGGTCAGCAAGTCCACCACCAGGTCTTCTTCTTCGTACCCGTAGGCCAGCCAGAACTGGTTGTCGTCATGTTCCAGGATCATCGTGGGGAACTTGTCGGCGTGGAGGGACCGGCGAAGGGCGAAGTCCTCGTGGAGTAGCTCGTCGGTACGGACCGAGACGAGGTCTTTTGAAAAGCGCTGCGTATCCAGGTTCAATTCACCGGCAAGCTGCACGAGGGTTTCCGCGTCCGAAGGATTCCGCGCTTCGAGGTAGTAGGCCCGCTGGATGGCGTGAAACATCGCACCGGTACCGTCCGGCCGCTGCATCCCGGCGGCGATGACCGCCCGGCAGGCCGGGTAGGTCGATCTCCTGGGCTCACAGTCCTTCCAGAAATCCCAGTTGAATTCCGCGCCCGTCCGTTCGGCGACCAGCCGCCACTGGGACTGCACGTAGGTCCGGGTGTCCTCCGGCATGGGAGCTGCAGAATCCCGGGCGAGGCCGCCCATGACGTAGCGGATAGGGGTTTCTTCCGGGAGCACGCCGGAGACCGCCTCCAGCACCGGACTGAATCCCCAGCACCAGGAACACATGGGATCGGCGATGTAGTAGAGTACGTCGCGTTGCAAAATCTACCGTCGCTTCCGTCGGTTGTGAACAACCAAAAAGACCTGTGCGAGCGCCATCGCGGAACGTATTATAGTGAACCCAAGTTCACCTTATCAAGTGAAGATCACACGAGGAGATGCGCATATGTTCAACGGACTGGGCATGGACATGGGAAACTTGCCGCGCCTGTCGCGCGCCAAGACGCGGTCCATCTCGCCAGAAAACACCGACGGAGGAAAGGGCCGGGGCGGCATGGCCACGGAGGGCACAGGCGCCCATAACGCACGGCACCTGGGGCAGGGCTGGAAGATCTCCCCTTCCTTCGACATCGAAGCCGGGGAAACGCTGACGATGGCCGATATCGAAGGTTCCGGGGCCATTCAGCATATCTGGCTGACGCCCACCGGCCATTGGCGCTTCGCCATCCTGCGCATCTACTGGGACGACGAGGAATATCCCTCCGTGGAGTGTCCCATGGGCGATTTCTTCGCCTGCGGGTGGAGCGAATACGCCCACGTGTCCTCATTGGCCGTGTGCGTGAACCCGGCCAGCGCGTTCAACTGTTACTGGGAGATGCCCTTTCGCAAGCGCTGCCGCATCACGCTGGAGAACATCGCCGACGAAAAGATGCGCGTGTATTACCAGATCGATTACACACTGACCGAGGTCCCCGACGACATCGGCTATTTCCACGCGAGCTTCCGGCGGACGAACCCCGTTCCGTACAAAGAGGTGTTCACCATACTGGACGGCGTACAGGGGCACGGCCATTACGTCGGCACCTACATGGCGTGGGGGTCCAACAGCAACGGATGGTGGGGCGAGGGGGAGATCAAGTTCTACATCGACGGGGACGACGAGTTTCCGACGATTTGCGGGACGGGCGTCGAGGACTACTTCTGCGGTTCGTACAACTTTGACATCGACGGCCGGTACGTGGAGTATACCACCCCGTACGCGGGCATGCCCCAGGTCATCCGCCCCGACGGCATGTACAAGTCCCAGCAGCGGTTCGGCATGTACCGGTGGCACGTGTCGGATCCGGTGCGGTTCGAGGAGGACCTGAAGGTAACCATCCAGGCGCTGGGCTGGCGGCAACTGCTCGGTTTTGCGGAGGGTGGCCCCTACCAGGCGCTCCAGGACGATGTCGCATCGGTGGCCTTCTGGTACCAGACCCTGCCGAGCGCGCCCTTCCCCGCGCTGCCGGACCGTGATCAGCTGGAAGTCATCTGATCGGGAGAGGAGTTACCAGCGGCGGAACGGCATGAATACCGGGCCGCGGGAGCACAATGGAACCGGAACAGCTTCAGTCGGTCCGCAGCCGGATCACCCACACCCTCTTCGTCACCCAGGCCCTCTTCGGCGCCACCCAGGTCGCGGCCTTCACCGTCGTGCCCATCCTGGCGGCGCAGTTGTCCGACAGCGAGCGCATGACGGGCGTGCCCATGACCATCGCCTTTCTCGCGCGCTCGATCAGTGCTTTCCCCTTCGGCTGGATCATGGACCGCCTGGGCCGCCGGGCCGGGCTTACGGCCGGATACCTGTCGTCCCTGATCGCCGCTGCGGCCAGTTTCCTCAGCGTGGCCGTCCATTCCTTCGCGGGATTCTGCGTCGCGTCTTTTTTTGCGGGCATGGCGCGAAGTTCCAGTGAGCAGGCGCGGTTCATCGGCGCGGAAATATACCCCGAGTCCGAACGGGCACGCATCATCGGCCGAATCGTGTCCGCCGGCACCATCAGCGCCATCGGCGGCGCCATGATGGTGGCGCCCGCGGGGATCTGGATCGCGCAATACGGGTATCCGCCCATGTCGGGCCCTTTCGTCGTCGGCGTAGGCCTGAGCCTGGCGGCGGTCCTGCTTACCCTCTTCCTGGTCCGCCCCGACCCACTCGACCTCGCACGGCGCATCAAACCGTCCGCCGAGTCGGAAATCGACGAGACGACTACGCGCCCCGTGCGGGAGATCCTCCGCAACGTGCACGTCCGGTACGGGATCGCGGCCATGGTGATCGGCCAGTTCGTCATGACGCTGCTCATGGTGATCACGCCCCTGCACATGAGCCACCACGACCATGGCACGTGGCTGATCTCGTGGGTCATTATGGCCCACGCCATCGGCATGTTCGGCGTTTCCGGCATCACCGGGCGGCTGATCATGCGGTGGGGTCAGCACGCCATCGTGAAGTGGGGCGTGCTCATCCTCGTCGTATCCTGCGTGATCACACCGGTTTCGCCCCAGTTCATCCCCCTGACGATCGCTCTCTTCCTTCTCGGCCTGGGGTGGAACTTCTGCTTCATCGCCGGCTCTTCCCTGCTCTCCAACGCGCTCGCGCCCCTGGAACGGGGCCGCGTGCAGGGCGTCAACGAGATGTTCATCGCGCTGTCGGCGAGTTCGGCCAGCCTGGTGACGGGATTCCTCTTCGAATCGGGCGGCATGTTGCTGCTGGCGGCGATCGGAACGGTTTTCTCGGTCGGCCTGGGATTCTGCAGCCTGGTATATACAAGGAGAGTCGGGCGGGGGACCCTGGCGGAAGCGGCGGGGTGATTGTGGTGAGTTGAGCAGGAGGCGGCCGGCTGAGTGCGGCCGTCGCCTGCTACGCGGACTCCGGTCGGACAGGAGCGGGGATCTCGTCCACCGAAGCGCATCCCAGGTTGACCATGTTGACCTCGAGATCGGCCTTCAGGATCTCGAAGGCGTGATCGCCGCCCGTCTTGCCGAAGGCGCCCACGCCGTACATGAAGGCCCTTCCGAGCAGCACGAAATCAGCTCCTAATGCGAGCGCCCGGATGATGTCCAGCCCGGTGCGCACCCCGCTGTCGAAGAGGATGCGGACCCGACCGTTGACCTGGCGGACGATAGGCGGAAGCGCGTCGATAGCGGCGAGCGTGCCGTCAAACTGCCGGGCACCGTGGTTCGAGACCTGGATACCGTCCACGCCGGCCTCGATCGCCCGCTCCGCATCGTCGGGGTGAAGGATGCCCTTCACGACTACCGGTCCGTCCCAAAAATCCCGGACTTCCCGGACATAGTCCCAGTCAAGGGTGCCGCCCAGTTCCTGGCCGACGTAACTCGCCACCTCGCCCATCTGCTTCGAATCGGCGTACTTTTCGATGGCCCTGAGCCTGGGCAGCCCGGCGAGCAGGGTCTGGATCGTCCAGGTGGGATGAACCAGCGCTTCGTACACGAATCCGGCCGTGATCCGCGGCGGCGTCTCAAGTCCTGCGCGGCTGGTCCGTTCCCTGCGGCTGCCCATGGGCACGTCCGCCGTCACCACGAGCGTATGGAAGCCGGCATCCATGGCGCGCTTAAGCAGATCGTCGCGGATTTCCCGTCGCCGGGGCGGATAGAGTTGGAACCAGCCCATGTCGTCCACGATGGGTCCGACCGTCTCGGGCGCTTGCGTGGCCACCGTGCTCAGGCAGTAAGGGAAGCGATATTTCGCGGCCGAGGCCGCCAGGATAAACTCCGCCCGGGGCCACATGAGCCCGGTGAGCCCCACGGGCGCCATGCCGAAGGGTACGCTGTAGGTCCGTCCGAACAGGGTCGTGGTCAGATCGGGTTTGAGGTCGCCCTTCATGAAAACCGGCGCGAGCGTGACCTCCGCCATACGTTCCAGGTTCCTCGCCACAACCCGTTCGTCGCCTGTGCCGCAGTCGAGGTACTCCCAGGCGATGTGCGGCAGCCTCTTGCGCGTCAGCCGCCGCAGGTCACTCACCGCGGGATAGCGTTGCAGCCGCCGTCTGAATCGCTTTTCCGTCATCCTTTTCGTTCCGGTTCCACTGGAAATGATCGGTTGATTTAGACCGTGGTACTTCGTAATTTGCTACGGTTCCCGCGCCGCTGTTTCCGGCGTGGATCGTACCCCAAGATAAACGCACGCTACAAAAAGGCAAGGCGATCGAATATGGAAAACAATCCGCTGCTGAACTGGGACGATCTTCCCTCCTTCGACCGGATCGAGACCCATCATATCGAACCCGGAATCCGCGCCCTGCTCGAGGGCTGCGAACAGGCCGTTGCCCGGCTCGAGGAGACCGCGCCGCGCACCTGGCGCGATTTGATGGATCCGCTCGAGCGCATCGAAGACGACCTCGGCCGTATCTGGGGTATCGTGTCCCACCTGCACGGGGTGAAGAACTCGCCTGAGTTGCGGGAAGTATACGATCCCCTGCTTGCCGAAGTGGTCAAGTTCGGCAATCGGCTCGGGCAGAGCAAGCCCCTGTACCAGGCCTATTGCGCCTTACGGGACAGCGAGGAAGCACGGGGTTTCGCGCCCGCCCAGCAGCGGATCCTGGAGTCGGCCATACGTGAGGCCGAGTTGAACGGCGTGGGCCTGGATGACGCGGACCGGGAACGCTACAACGAGATCAGCCAGCGGCTGGCGGAGTTGAGCACGAAGTTCTCCAACAACGTCCTAGACGCCACCAAGGCTTTCAAGATCAAGCTCACGGAGGCCGAAGAGACCGAAGGCCTTCCTGATACCCTGCTTGAACTGGCCGCGGATACGGCCCGGCAGGAGGGCCACGAGGAGGCCACGGCATCAGACGGACCCTGGGTCCTCACGCTGGACTACCCCAGTTTCATGCCGTTCATGCAGCACAGCAAGCGCCGGGACCTGCGCGAACGCATGTACCGCGCCTTCATATCCAAGGCGTCGGACGGCCAGTGGGACAACAGAAACGTGGCCAGGGAGATCATCGCCCTGCGGATCGACAAGTGCAGACTGCTCGGGTTCGACACCTTCGCAGCGTTGAGCCTCAGCCGTAAAATGGCGCCCGATGCGGGTTCGGTGCGGCGCCTGCTCGACGAATTGCGCGCCGCGGGCCGTGGCGCCGCCGAGCAAGACATGGAAGCGTTGAAGGCGCTGGCCGGCGTGGATGGTGTGGATGGCGACGACGAACTCAGGCACTGGGACGTCCCGTACTGGGCGGAACGGCTTCGCGAGGCACGCTACGATCTGAAGGACGAGGAACTAAGACCCTATTTCCCGCTGCCCCGCGTGCTGAACGGATTGTTCGAACTCACGGAGCGCCTCTTCGGCGTGCGCCTGGAAGAGGCGACCGGCGAGGCGCCCGTCTGGCACGAGGACGTCCAGTTCTTCCGGGTGTTCGACGACCGGGGCGAACCCATGGCGGCCTTCTACCTGGACCCGTACAGCCGTCCGGCGGAGAAGCAGGGCGGTGCGTGGATGGATACGCTGGTGGGCAGAAGCGCGGTCATGGCTTCCGCGGGACAGGCCGCCCGGCTGCCCGTGGCCTACATGATCTGCAACCAGGGCAAACCCGTCGGCGGGAAGCCCTCGCTCATGACGTTCCGCGAAGTGGAAACACTGTTCCACGAATTCGGCCACGCGCTTCAGCATATGCTGACCACCATCGACTACGGCATGGCGTCCGGCATATCCAACGTGGAATGGGACGCGGTGGAGATCGCCAGCCAGTTCATGGAAAACTGGTGTTACGACCGGGGGACGCTGAAAGGCCTGGCCCGTCACTACGAGACGGACGAACCGCTTCCCGACGAGATCATCGAACGCCTGCTCGGTGCCAGGACCTTCCGGGAGGGCAGCAACACCCTCAGGCAAGTCAACTTTGGTCTGCTCGACATGGAACTGCACGAGCACTTCGATCCCGCGGGAACGGAGACGATCCTGGACGTGCAGCGCCGGATCGACGCGGAGACGCTGATCCTGCCGTCGCTGGAGGAAGACCGGTTCTTCTGCTCATTCTCCCACATTTTCGCGGGAGGCTACGCCTCGGGGTATTACAGCTACAAGTGGTCGGAAGTGCTCAGCGCGGACGCATTCTCCGCCTTTGAGGAAGCGGGGCTGGAGAACGAAGAGGAGATGCGTCTGCTGGGCAGGCGGTTCCGCGATACCATCCTTGCACTGGGCGGCAGCCGGCATCCCATGGACGTCTTCCGGGATTTCCGCGGAAGGGAACCGACCACGGAGGCATTACTCCGGCAGGGCGGTCTGCTCCATGAATGACATCGTTCGCATCGGCATGATCGGCGCCGGGCACATTGCCCATTCCCATGCGGAGGCGTGGCGGAAAGAAACCACGCTGACCGCGGTTGCCAGCCGCCGTATCGAAAGCGCCCGGTCCCTGGCGGAACAGTATGACATTCCCCACGTTTGCCGGGACGCGAACGAGCTGCTGAATCGAGACGACATCGACGCCGTCGGTATCGCCACGCCCCATCACCTGCACCATCCCATTGCCCTTGCAGCCCTGGCGGCCGGGAAATCCGTGTTCTGCGAGAAGCCCCTTGCACTCAACGGGTCGCAGGCCCGGGAGATGTGGTCCGATGCCCGGCACCGGAAAGTCAAAACGGGCGTGCAGTCGGGCATCCGTCTTTTTCCGGCGCTCCGGCTCCTGGTCCGCCTGTTGCGGGAAGGCCGGGCCGGAAAGATCCATACTTTCGATGCCCACTGGTCCTTCGACTGGGCCAGGGATCCCCGCTTTCCGCTGACCTGGCGGTTCAAGCGGACCGAGGCTGGGACCGGGGCCCTGGGTGACCTCGGCGTATACATGATCGATGCAGCCCGCTGGCTGGTCGGAGAGATCCGGCAGGTAAACGCGGAGCTGGCCACCTATGTTCCGCGGCGTCCGGTGCTGAAATCGGGTGGACACTTCGGGGAACTGCGCCGGCTGCATAGTGAAAAGAAGTTGGAGATTCCTCGAGAGACCGGACCGGTGGAAAACGATGACGTTTGTCATTTGCTGCTGCGGTTCGAAAACGGCGCCCGTGGATCGATCCGAGCCAGCAGGCTCCACCAGGAACATTCCATACGGATTGATTGCGAGCGGACCTCCTACCGCTGGCAGATGACGGGCGACCGGCGCCTCACGGAACGGTCCACGGAGGCGGAATACAAGCCCGTCGAGATGCCGGAACCGCCCGGTGACGGCACCATCGTGACGTCATTCCTTAACAATATCCGGCAGGACGAGGACGAACCGCCCACGTTCCGGGACGGCCTGGCGGCCCAGCTCGTTATCGATGCGGCGGTCGAGTCGAACGATACGGGCCGGTGGGTCGATGTCGAATGCTGAAGCAGGACAGCAGGAAGGACACGGATAGTACGAAGGGGGCGGACACCAGGAAGGCGGCGGACCAGGCGCGGATACGCGCGCGTATGCCATCCGGTACGGAAGAGATCCTGAATGAACGAACGCTTTCTTCCTCGCACCGGCGGCTTGACGAGCTGCTCCGACCCGGGATGCGTGTGCTGGACGTCGGGTGCGGAACCGGGGCGATCACAAGAGGGATCTACGAAAAAAACCCTTCCGGCATTACCGTAGGGCTCGATATTGATGTAGACCTGATCCAGCAGGCCGTCAACGCAAGCCCTCGCGGCCCCGGTTTCGTCGCGGCAGACATACACCATATGCCGTTCAGTCGTGCGTTTGACCTCGCCAGCGCAGCCCGGGTGATCCAGTGGCTCTCCTCTCCTAGGCGGGCGATCGAATGCTGCATCAGCGCCATCACGCCGGGCGGCCGGTTTCTTGTGCTGGACTATAATCACGAGAAGATCGTATGGGATCCGCGTCCACCTGCGAGTATGCAGGCGTTTTACGAAGTGTTCCTGGCATGGCGTTCCGACGCCGGCATGGACAACGCGATTGGCGACTATATCGCGCCTGCATTTGACCGGCTGGGACTCGTTGATATCCGCGTAACCGCGCAGCACGAACACGCCGACAGCCTCGACGGCGACAGCAAATCCCGGTTGGGCATCTGGTCGGCGGTCGCTGCGACCCGTGGTATTCAAATGGTTCAGGACGGGTACCTTACCGAATCGCAGCGAGCGGCCGCGGAAGTCGACTACCGGGAATGGATAGATTCCACCGCCGTTTCACAAACCCTCTACCTGCTGGCCGTCGAGGGCCGGGTACCGGGGTAAGTCATGAAACTGGACTATCTACTCATCACCGCGACGAAAATGGAACAGGAATGGGTCCAGGCACGGATGGAGATCTCCGGGACGGACCATCCGCTGGCCCGGCCCTGGCACCTGGGCTCGTTGTGCGGGAAGCGGGTGCTTATGATCGAGGGCGGCGTGGGCCAGGTCAACACGGCCGCGGCCCTGACCCTCGCACTGACGCGACATGACCCCGCCGTGATCCTGCAATTCGGCGTGGGCGGCGCGTACGTGCGATCCGGTCTCGAAGTAGGTGACCTCGCAATTGCAACGGAAGAGTGCTACGGTGATACCGGCGTTTTAGCCCCGGATGGTTGGATCGACCTGGAAGGGATGGGTTTTCCCGTGCTTCCCGCCCGGTCTGGCAACCACGGACGGCCCCAAAGGCAGCCTGTCTACAACAGGATACCGCTGGATGCCTCACGGGCCGATGTGATTCTACTGCACGTCAAAAATGGGATGGAAGGGGAAACAGCTTGCGGGATCGCGGCCGGTCCTTTCGTCACGGTGCAGCGGTGCAGCGGCGTTCAGGCAGTCGGCGATACGCTGGCCGCCCGTTACGACGGGATATGCGAGAACATGGAAGGAGCGGCAGCAGCCCATGTTTCCGCGGCCAACGACATTCCCTTCGTGGAGATACGCGGCATCAGCAACCGGGTGGTCGACCGGGACCTGTCGAAGTGGGATCTACCCCTGGCGATCCGGCGCTGTGGACGAGCGGTCGAACGGATCGTGGAAAGCGGGGTCTGCTGATGCGGTGCGCGGTAGCGGTGCCTCCTTTTGCTGGTAGATTATGGAACGTCGGTTCCGTACGCAGACGGGGATCACCATGACCGCCCTTTCTCTCGGCTACTCGCCCTGTCCGAACGATACGTTTATCTTCTGCGCCCTGGTCCAGGGCCGGATTCCCAATGCACCGAAGTGCCGGGAAGTGCTGGAGGATATCGAGACCCTGAATACCCTGGCCCTCGAGCGGAAACTGGATCTGACGAAGATCTCCTTTCACGCTCTCGGTCACCTGCGCGACCACTACGTCCTGCTCCGGGCAGGTGGAGCTTTGGGCAGGGGCTGCGGTCCCATGGTGATTGCGAGGGAACCGCTGCGGCCGGAAATGCTGAGGGGCCGGAAGGTCGCCTTGCCCGGCCGACTGACCACGGCGGCGCTGCTAATGAGACTTTTCGATCCTTCCCTGCATCAACTGGTTTACCTGCCCTTCGACCAGATCATGCCGGCCTGCCGTCGAGGCGACGTCGACGCCGGGGTGATCATCCACGAAAGCAGGTTCACTTACGCCGAATACGGTCTGACTCAGGTGATCGACCTCGGCGCCTGGTGGGAGGAAGAGGCGGGTCATCCGATTCCACTGGGCGGAATCCTCGCGCGGAGGGACCTGGGCGGCGATATGCACGAACGACTCAACCGGTCGATACGATCGAGCATCGAATTCGCATACGCCCATCCTGATGAAGTGAAGCCCTACATCCGGCGCTATGCACAGGAGATGGACGAAAAGGTCATGCAGCAGCACATCGACCTCTATGTAAATCAGTATTCACTTCAGTACGGAGACGACGGAGAAGCGGCGATTCGCGACCTGTTCGAACGGGCCGAACGGGCGGGTATCCTCCCGTCATCGAAGCACACCCTGTTCGAGTAACGGTTATTGTCGAATGCCGGCCCGACGGAAAACAATGTTTAAGCTCAAGCACAGAGAGGAATTACCATGCGCATATTGATGATGGCGGATATGGAAGGCGTCAGCGGCATCGTGGCCTGGGACCAGGTAAACGGCGGCAAGCCCATGTACGAGGAAGGTCGGCGGCTGTACACCGAGGAGATCAACGCCGCCATCCGGGGCGCCCGGGCCGCGGGCGCGGAGGAAATCGTGGTGGTGGACTGTCACGGTGCGGGCGGCGACTGGACCTTTAATTCGCTGGTACCCGAGTTGCTCGATCCGGGATGCGAGTGGGTCGCCAAGCACCCTTGGTCGCGTTACACGGAGATGTTCGAGACGGGCTGCGACGCCGCGGTGTTCGTCGGCATGCACGCCCGGGCGAACACGCCGGACGGCGTAATGTGCCATACGATCTCGACGACGGGCTGGCGCAGCCTGCGGTTCAACGACGACGAAGTGGGCGAAGTCGGCATCAACGCCGCCCTCTGCGGACACTACGGCTGCCCCGTGCTGCTGGTCACCGGCGACGAGGCCGTATGCCGCGAGTCCCGGGAGTTACTCGGAGAAAACCTGCCTATCGTCGCCGTGAAACGAGGCCTGTCAAGGTATTCCGCGCGGCAGATACCCCCGGTCCGCGCACGGCAAATGATCGAGGACGGCACGCGGCAGGCGCTGCTGGATAGGCCGGACATCCATCCTTACGTGCCTGACACGCCTACGAAAATCACCATCGAGCTGGACACCGTGGACAACGCGGCGCATTACAGGGGCCGGCCGGGGGTCTCCTTTCCCGACGACCTGACCGTCGTCAGCGACGGCCGGGATTGGATGGAGGCCTGGAACCAGATCTGGCACTGGTAGGCCCGCCTACAACTGCTCCATCAGGTTACGGATGAACCGCAGGTCCGACCGGGCGAGGTCTACGACCGTGTCCACGGGTTCTCCCCCGTATTCGCTGTGCATGCTGACGGGCCCGACGAACTCCTGTGCCTTCAGCGTGGCCAGCACCGTCTTCCAGTCTCCGAAACCCGTGCCCAGCCGCACCACGTCGACTTCCCACCTACGTTCGCCGTCTTGGACCCGCTGCACCCTCGCCAGGTCCTTGAAGGACATGACGGCCAGGTACGCCCGGACGATGTCGAGGGCCATGTCGATCGGTTCTCCGCAGATGGACAGGTGCCCCACGTCCGCGAACACGCCGACGTGGCGGGGGTCGAATCCCTGCACGACGTGCATGACGGCGGACGAGTTCAGACCCATGGAGTGGCCCGAATGGTTGTGCACGACGGTTTTGACGCCGGTCTTCTCCGACAGGCGCTGAAGCCCCTCCAGTTCCTTCCGCACGCGGTCCAGTTCCGCCCAGTAATCCGACCCCGGCGACCAGTGCCAGTACCCCAGCTTGATGTGCTTCACCCCGTTCTCCCCGCAGGCCTGGTAGTAACGCTCCGCATAGTCCAGCGTGGCCGTAGTGAAATCCCCCGGTGCCGTCACGAGCGGGATGGAAAGGCCTTCGTCGGAAAGCACCCGTGCGGCTTCCGGCAGGGCCCGGTCGATGTTCCCGGGATTTACCGGGTATCCGTCGCGCACGCACAGGTCGGCGCCGGAAACGCCCACACTGTTCAGTTTATCCGCGATTTCCGCCAGCGTCAGGCCCTCGAGGTGCTTGGTGAACATGATGAACTGCATGCGTCGATTCCCCTTTCTCAGTAGGACTCCCAGCGATGAGGCCGGTCCGGGAACCAGGCCAGGTCTACTCCCATGGCGACCAGCTGCCAGAAGAGATAGGCGAGTAATATGCCAATAAACAACTTTCGCACCTTCTGGTAAAGCGTCGGGCCACCGATGCGGAACACGATGGCCTGGACCAGCCAGGCCAGGAAGATCGTCAGGAACGCGTTTCGTACCGGGGCGGACATGACGACCACCATGCCGATGGGATGGAGCGGCCACCACGGAAGGAGAATCCGTCCGGCCAGGAGCACGATCATCATCACGACCCCGCTCCCGAAAAACAGGATTTCGAGGTCGCTGATCTGCGTCGCGTTGTTGACCCAGGTCACGATCAGATCGTAGAATCGGATGCCTCGGTCCGTGCCCAGGTCGGTCCGCAGGTTCTGTGCGCCGAAGGTGTTCCCGGCGTAAATCACGTAGCCGACGGAGGCCACGGCACTGAGGCAGAACGCTACGGCCACGCCGGCGAAGAGGTGCCTGGATGAGATCCCGCTCCCGGGATCCCGTGCATCCGGAAACCGATCGGCCGAAGATTGCCGGCGCTGGCGCCACCGGGATTTCAACCAGGCTACGTGGGACGTGCCGATCATGGTGAAGGTACGCCAGTTGCGCGCGAACCCGTTGGCCATGCCCAGGGCTGTAAGGTCGCCGCGGCCGATCTGCGCGGACCCCACGATGGCGATGGAGAACTGGTGGCTGTTGATGGGCAAATCGAGCGTCACCACGCCCGTTTCCGCCACGACGCGGGCCAGGGCGATGTAGAAGATGAAGAGCAGGGTGATGAACAGCGCCATGACCGGAAGGGACATCCCGGCGGCGTACAGCCAGCAGATGATGAAGAGGAGACCGAGCAGGAAGCCGAAAACGGCCGTGCGGTAGGAAAACAGCTCTTCCGCGTCGTCCAGCTCGTCTTGCCGGCCCAGGGCGTGGCGCCATACGGCCCCGAGATGACGGCGGGCCATCCACAGGCCGAAGAGGACGAAGGTAACCAGCCCGGCAATGGATTGAATGCCGGCCAGGCCGCCATGGATGATGGTGCCGGTGGTGGAACCGACGCCGAGCAGGTTGAGCGATCCCTCCTGAAACATGTAGAAGACGAGAAACAGCCACATGCTGAGCAATACGTCCCGGTTGACGAAGATTAGCAGGCATAAAACAAACACGTTCACCCGGAAGATGAGCCCGGGAAAGGCCGGATCGAGCGTAAGTACCCGGGAGTGTTCGGCCATGATCGGGACCGGTGGCCATACGCCCCAGTAAGAAATGATGTTCCAGATCATGACCAGGGACATGAACGCGGCGCCGGTCCGGATCCATAGATTGCCGCCCGTCCTGCTGCCGCCACCCTTCCCACTGCCGCCGCCCAACCCACTGCCGACCTCTCCCTCGCCGCCGTCTTTCCCAGTGCCGGCCTCCCCTCTGCCGCCCAGCGAGATCAGGTGCAGGCCCACTTCGCCCAGCGGAAACTGAAGCCGTTCATGTTCGACCCACTGTTTCCTTAGCATGACGACGATGCAAGCGCCGACGAAGAGCAGGATGAGGATGAAGGAACCCCACCAGAACAGAGGGGACAGCCACGCGCCCCAGGGAATCGACTGGCCGGTCTGCAGTCCCTCGTAGAACAACTGCACCGCCGCCCGGTCGCTGAGGACCAGCCATTCGGGCAGATAGGGAAAGAAGATGGTTTCCCAGCTGTTTTCCGGCGAGGCGAAGTAGAACGGCGCGGTGATCACGACGAGCAGGTATTTCGTCATGGCCTGGTCTGGGACCGTGGAAGCGATCCACCCCATGGCGAAAACCATGATCAGTTCGTAGAACGAGAGCGCAGACGCGGGACGGATCCGCGCGACCAGGGCATTGGGCAGCAGCACGCAGATGAGAAAGGGAACGAGGAACACCGGGGGAAGGTGGGTCGCCGCCGGTTCGTAGCCGATCTGGTTAGCGGCGTATTCCCCCGTGAAGCCGATGAATAATGAAAGCGCGGCCCCGATGAGGACCGCCCGGAAGGTACGGAAGCGCTGGAGGAGGACCGATGCGATCGATATCATCTGGAAGTGGCTGGGACAGGGCTCGGTTCACACGGTCAAGCGGTACCGGTCAGGTTCAGATCGTCAGGTGAAGGCCGCCAGGTGCCAGCCGTCAGGTCCACACGGTCAGCCCCATGACGAGGTACACGACACCCGTCAGCACGGCGGCGATCATTGCGTAGGGGATCTGGGTTCTGACGTGATCGATATGATCCGATGCCGCGCCCGTCGAAGCGAGAATCGAGGTGTCTGAGAGTGGAGAGCAGTGGTCGCCGAAGACCCCGCCGCCGGCCACGGCCGCAATGGTCGCGTATACGATGTCGGTCAGCGCGTCCCCTGAATGCACCAGGGCCACGGGCACCGCGATCGGCAGCATGATGGCGAAAGTGCCCCAGGACGTGCCGGTGGAAAAGGCCATCACGGCCGCCAGCAGGTAGGTGGCCAGGGGGAGCATGGATGGGGTGAGGAAGTCTCTCGAAATCGATACCATGTAGTCGGCCGTGCCCATGTCTCTGCTCAACTGGTTGATTGTGTAAGCGAAAACCAGGATCATGATGGCCGGCATGATCCCCTTGATGCCCGTCATCGCCGTGTCCATGATGTCGTTCAGCCGAATGCCCTGGATTCGGATCGATATGCCGAGGAAGATGACGACGGCGAGATAGGCCTCCAGCGTCTTCGCGGATCCTGTGAGCACAAAGGAACCCAGGACGATGACGATGATCAGGATGACGGGCAGGATGAAGTTCAGGAACAGGCGGGGTTTTATCTCCTGGAACATGGGGGTCTCGGTCAGTTCCCGTCCGATGAGCGGCACCGCGCCGTCTCTCAGCACCTTGCCTTCGTCCATGGCCCGGCGTTCCGCTTTCTTCATGGGGCCGAACTCCGGGACCAGTCCCGATGCGATCAGCCCGACCAGGATGACCGCGGTAATGGCGTAGATATTGTAGGGAATGGAATGAATGAACGCGTTCAGCGCATCGCCGGCATCGGCGATGGGACCCATGCCGATGGTGAGTCCCGAGATGTAGATCGCCCAGCCCGTGAAGGGCAGGAGGACGATGACCGGGGCGGAGGTGGAGTCGGCGATATAGGCCAGTTTCTCCCTGGATATCCGCGCCTTGTCGGCCAGGCTCCGCATCGTGGTCCCGACGAAGAGCGGGCTGAAATAATCGCTGAAGAACACGAACATGCCCAGCATCCACGTCCAGAGCTGTACGCCCTTGCGCGACAACTTCCGATGCGCCACGAACTGCGTGAAAGCCTCGATGGCACCGGTGCGCATGAAGAAGGCGATCATGATCCCGATGCAGATCTCGAGCAGGAACACCCAGGAGAAACTGGTATTCCCGATCGCGTCGATCATCAACTGGGAAAACCCCAGGGGCCCCTGCCCCGCGATCAGGACGCCCACCAGGCAGGCCACTGCCAGGGAATACACGGCGTTCCGGGTGAGGAAGGCCAGTACGATGGCAAGGGCCGGCGGCACGATGGAGAGGATGCCGAGGTCGGTTTCCAAGGGGATCTCCGGATTAGAGATTGGATCGGATCTCAACTAAGAAACAGCTATCAGGCGTTTCAGGCAACTGCCTATATTGTGATGCATGAATCATCTCAGTTTCATGCTGATCGATCCGCCGTCCCGATGGGGCGGGAGCGTAGACGACACCTTCCGTTTCATACGATCCATTGGATATGAAGGCGTGGAATTAAACCTCAACCCGGAACAGGCCGGCCTGCTGGACCATGTCGAGGACGCCGCCCGCGCCCATGATCTGCCGGTCGTTTCGCTGCTCACCGGCGCGGCGTACGCGGAGGGACTCTGTCTCAGCGCCCCGGATGCGTCCATTCGCGACCGAACGGTGGAGCGCCTGGTGGAGAACATGGAGACTGCGAATCGGTTCGGCGCTATCCTGGTGGTCGGCCTGTTGCAGGGCCTGCGCACCGACGAACCGGACCCGGTGGCCGCCAATGCGCGGATCGTTTCCTGCCTGCAACGGGTGGGACGGGAAGCCGAAGCCAGTGGGGTCGACATTGTGATCGAACCGGTAAACCACCTCCAGGTGGGATTCAACAACAGCGTCGGAGAAGTCCTGCGCCTGATCCGGGACACCGGATCGGCCGCCTTGCATCCCATGGTCGACACCATACACATGAATATCGAGGAGACCTCCCTCGTACAGCCCATCCAGGACTGTGGCGCCCGTCTCAGGCACGTTCATCTCTGCGAAAGCCACGGTGGATTGCCGGGTACCGGCCGCATCGACTTCGCGGCCGTCCTCAATGCACTGGAAGGCGTCGGGTATCCCCATTTCGCTTCGGTAAAGGTCTACAGGAAGGTCGGACCGCGAGAAGCGGCAAAGCAGAGCATGGCCTTCTTCAGGAAGCTGAAGCCGGGCTAGGTACGCTGCGGCGACTCACGGCCATTCCGGTTTTTGCGGCCGGCCGGTTCGAATGGACTCGAGTCCGGCCTCGCAGACGGCCACGACGCGTGCGCCCGTGCGGGCGGGAATCGGGTTCTCGATGCGCCCGTCGAGCGTGTCCAGGAAATCAATGACGGAACGGCCCCAGCCGTGCCCGCCCACGGCGGCCTCGTCGGAAACGTTGGGCAGCGTCACGGGTTCCACCCCCCTGCGGTACAGCTTTCCGTTCCAGAGCGTCCCTTCGGTGCCGTAGACGGCCAGCATGCCTCCTCCCATGCCGTGTCCGGAGCAGCCGCTGGAGACGAAGACCTTGCCCAGCACCCCGTTCTCGAATTTCAACATGACGATGTAGCAGTCGTCCGCAGGAAACTCGGGCACGCTCATCTTGCTGCTGTAGGCAAAGACCTCCACGACGGGCGAATCGACCGTGGAAAGGATGTTGTCGATGGGATGGCAGCCGCCGCCCAGAAGGATGTTCTGCGGATTCCGGTCGTCAATCCGCCAGGGTGTGTGTCGACGCTCGCCGGGCTGGTAGATGGACCACATGTCGTGGATATAGTCACCCTGGATGAAGAAAACGTCGCCGATGTCGCCCGATCGGGCGGCGCGGGACATCTCCCGCCAGGGATACATGTACCGGATGGTATGATCCGCCATCACGGTCAGGCCTGTCCGTTCGGCGGCGTCCATGACGCGCCGTGCGTCGGCCACGGTCGTGGCCAGCGGCTTCTCCACCAGGGCGTGGGCGCCGAGGTCCAGGGCCAGGATGGTCTGGTCGGCATGCAGGTGGTCCGGGCCGGCCACGGCAACGATTTCCGGCCGTGTATCCGAGATCAGTGATCCGAGGTCGTTACCGGTGACCGCGTCAGGGTAGAGCGACCCGGCCGCTGCGAGTTTCTCCCCGGCCGGGTCGAACAGGGCGGTCACCCGGGCGCGCCCGCTATGCTCTGCCACCTGGGCTACATACATTCCGGCGCTGCCGCAACCGCTCAGGAGTATGGAATAGGACATGTCGTGGTACTGGATTCAGCGACAGGATCTCACTTCACCTGCTCCCCTGCTCCAGCCGGGTCCGGTACTTGTCGTATAAATCGGTATGTTTGCTGCTGATATCGACCGGACGGCCCTGGATGAAGGCATGTTCCACCTGCGTCATGATTTCGAGCGGGTCTCCGTCGGTCACGATCAGCGTAGCGTCCTTGCCCGTCTCCAGGGAGCCGAGCCGGTCCTCCACCCCAAGGATACGCGCGGGGTAAAGGGTAACGGACTTCAGCGCCTCATCCTTCGGCAGGCCGTAGGCCGCCGCGGTGGCCGCATGGTACGGCAGGTTTCGGACGTTCGACCCCCCACCGCCTTCGAGCCAGACTCTCCGCTCTCCGATGCAGAAATCCAGGCCGGCCTCATGCAGTTTCCGGGCGTTGGTGAATGGCGCGTCGTAGGCCTCCCAACGACGGGCGGGCAGATAATGCACGGCGCCGATGATCACGGGGACATCATTTACCTTCAAACGGTCCGTCACCCGCCAGACGTCGGCGCCGCCGACCAGGACGATCCTCAGGTCCTCGGCCAGCGCCCAGTCGATCGCGGCGTGGATCTGCTTTTCTTCAGCCGCGTGTATGAAAACGGGCAGTTCTTTCTTGAGCACCGGGATCATGGACTCCCAGCCGAGGTCGGAGGGATGAAAAGGCCCGCCGACACTTTCCGCCTCCTTCGCGATCATGTATGCCCTGGCTTCCCGGAAGGCGTCGCGCAGCCTGGTAAGGGCTGCTTTGCGTGCCTTGATCTGCTCGTCCCCGGCCAGGCCGGGAATGTCGCGAACGCGGTAGGATGGCCATCGAACGTGAAGCCCCACTGTCGCAACAAGGGTCATTTCCTCGGTGGTCCAGCCATCCATCGCGATCAGCCCGGAAAGACCGGAGATCAGTCCCCCGCTCGGCATGGTCAGGGCGGTCAGGATCCCGTTGGCCCGGGCGACCGGGAAGTATTCGCTATCGGGATTCACGGCGGTCACCGCGCGGACGCTGGGGGTCACGTTCCCGGTTTCGATATTGTCATGGGTCGCCCACACCGAGCCGATCTCGGTGAGGCCAAGGGTAGTCGGAGCGGCGATCAAACCGGGATACACGTGTTTTCCCGTAATGTCGATGATTCGGGTGTTTTCGGGCAGGACCAGGTCGATCCCGATACCGGTAATCACCCCTGCTTCAAAGAGCACCGTAGCGCCCTCGATGACGCCGCCGCTTACCGTATGGACCGTTCCGCCGGTCAGCGCGATGGGCTGTACCTGCGGGCCGGCGGGCTTCTGCTTGGATGCCGCCGCTTCGTGGACCAGGGGACCGAAGGAACATACCGCCACAAGTAAAAGAAACATCCACGGAACCATGATTCGCTTCCGTCGTGTACCGGCAGCGGTTTTCGCCGGCGGGTTCATCCCCTGTGATACGCGGGGTATTGACAACATTTAAAACCTCCATTCGCCGGGATACCGGCTCGTACGGGCCTACGCCTCCGGCGCTCGATCTTCGGTCTCGGGCGATTCGTCGTCTTCCGGTGATCTGAGCAGTTTCTGAACCAGCCGGGTCCGTTCTTTTTCGACATCGGCCCGCATCAGTCGGTCCTCGTCGATATCGAAGTACTTCCTGCCGTCGATCCACGTCTGTTCGCACTTCGTGTAGGTGGACAGGGGATGGCCGTTCCAGATCACGAAGTCGGCGTCCTTGCCCGGCTCGAGCGATCCGACCCAGGGATCGACGGCCAGTTGGATCGCCGCGTTCAATGTGACGAACTTCAGGGCTTCCACCTCGTCCACCCCGCCATACTTCACCGCCTTGGCGGCTTCCGTGTTCAAACGCCGGGCGAGTTCGTCGCTGTCGGAGTTGAAGGTGACCAGCACGCCCGCGTCGTGCATCAGCGCCCCGTTATGGGGAATGGCGTCGTAGGCTTCCACCTTGAAGGCCCACCAGTCGCTGAATGCCGAAGCGCCCGCGCCGTGGGCGGCCAGCTCCGGCGCGACCTTGTAGCCCTCCAGCACGTGCTGAAAGGTACCGATCGTGAACCCGTAGTCTTCGGCCACCCGTAGGAGCATCAGAATCTCGTCCTGCCGATAGGAGTGGCAGTGGACGAGGCGTTCACCGGTGAGGACTTCCTGCAGCGTTTCCAGTTCGAGATCCCGGCGGGGCGGCACGACTTCTGACTTGTCCGCCAGCGCCTCGTATCTGTCCCACGCCTGCTGGTATTCCCGAGCCGCCCGGAACCGGTCGCGTATAATCTGCTCGACCCCCATGCGGCTTTGCGGATAGCGGGTGCTGAGGATGCGCCAGTTGCTGCGCTTGACGTTCTCGCCCAGGGCGAACTTGATCCCCGCCTTTGCCTCGGAGAATTTCAGTTCCTCGGGTCCGACGCCCCACCTCAGCTTGATGATCTGGTTCTTCCCTCCGATGGGATTGGCCGAACCGTGCAGCACATTGGCCACAGTGAGTCCTCCGGCCAGTTCCCGGTACATGGCGATATCGTGGCTGTCGATGACGTCGCCGATTCCCACCTCGGCGGTCACGGCCTGCGTTCCTTCGTTAATACCCTCCAGGATAGCCGTGTGCGAATGAGCGTCGATGATGCCGGGCGTGACGTGCTTGCCGGTCCCGTCGATCTCCACGGCGTGTTCCGGTGCTGTGATGCCCGTGCCAACCTCCGCGATCTTACCTTCGCGGATCAATACGTCCGCGTTCTCCAGCTTGCCCCGCTCGTCCAGCGTCCACACCGTGGCGTTCCGGACGACAAGATGTTCCGGTTGTGCCGGTACGCTTTCCCTGCCGAAGGCGCCCGGAGGGTACAGTGCTGGAGGTTCAGCCACATCGGCCGGTGCGGGCATGTCCTTTGTTTCCGCTTCCCGCGGTGCGGTACGTTCGGCAGACCAGGCTACGCTATCGCCGCCGGGCTGAATCCCCCGGCCGGTGATCCGGTCTTCCTGGATCGAACCCGAGAAACGCCATACGCCGGTTTCTCCCAGCTTCTCGTCCTCCACGCTGAATGCGATCCGCGCGTCTTCCAGCGTCATGCGGACAGCCTTCATGGCGTTCCCGTCCTTTTCCAGGGTCCCTTCCGGCGCTCCCGGTGCGCCTTCGATGGACAGCGACAGGCTGTCGCCCTGGAGGACGACCGTCCACGCGCCCCGGGGATCGGTGACCGGCCGGGGGGTGACCACGTGGCGGTTGCCCGCGACCCAGACGTCCTGCACCTTCACGTTCTCCGCGAAGAGGGGGCCGTCGGTAATGGTCATGTTGGCCAGCTTGCCGGGATCCAGGGTTCCGAGGCGGTTGCCCAGTCCGAGCATGGACGCGGGCGTCGTGGTCAACGCGGCCAGCGCCGCTTCGTAGGTCAACCCGTGCTCGATCGCTTCACGCACCCTTTCGTGGAATTCGGCGCCCTGGTCCAACCTCGTACTGCTCAGCGCGATGGGGATTCCGGCCCGGTGCAACCTTCCGGGATTCCCGGGCGCCAGTTCCCAGTGCCGCAGTTCGGCCAGGGTGACATCCAGGGCGTCTTCCGGCGTGGAGACGGTGAAATCGTCCGACCGTGGAAAATCGAGGGGCAGGATGACGGGGGCACCTACTTGTCGGACCGCGTTCAGCATGCGGTATTCATGACCGCTGCCCCGTACGAGGAGCCGCAATCCGAATTCATCGGCCAGCCGGGCGGCGCGGAGGAAGGCGTGGTCGTCATCGACACTCATGAGCACGGCCTGGCCGCGGGCGGCCACCCTGTCCAACGCCGCCAGTGCGTCGTTGTCCTCCGGACGGTCCTGGCGGGGATTCGCGGCGTAGGCCGCGTGGGCGTCCCGGTACCACTGCGCGTCGAGGATCGTCTGCCGCATGAGGGCCACGACGCCCATCATTGAAGCCGGATAGGTGCGGTTCCGGTTTCGTTTCATGCGCAGGTGCTGAAAGACGTCGCGCTTCAGTATGTTCTCATTGGGGGATCCGGATCCCAGGTTAACCACCGCGCTGCTGCCCGCGAACACGCCGCGGTCGGCCACGACCATGGCTGCCGCGAATCCCGTATTCCTCAACCGTTCGATTTCGGTCTCGCTGACGAGGTACGCTAAGGCGGCGGAACGCTCCGGGCGGACGGCGGGGTTCCAGTGGGTAGACCCCGAGGACGGACCCCCTTCCTCTTCAGGCAGTCCGGCCTGCGTGAACATCTCGATCAAACCGGGATAAATGGTCTGACCGGAGTAGTCCCATCGCTGGGCATCCGGCGGGATGTCGACGGAGGCCCCCGCCTCGACGATCAGCCCGTCCCGGATGACCACGACCCCCTTTTCGATGAGGAGATCGGGGCGGACGTATATCCGGGCGTTTTCAAGGGCGTGTACCCGGGAAGGGTTTTCACGCAATCCAGCCTGCGGTGCCGTCTGCTGGGCTTCCACGGCGAGGTTGACGATCCCGGCCAGCAACGCGGCCGCAACAAGGTTAAGACCGATCTTCAGCATGGTGCACCTCCTGAAGCCATAAATCTATCGCAGTTTAAACCGATTGTCACACCGGGACTTACATGATTTCCCTACATCAACAGTTCAACAACTTTGTCCATCGCCTGTTCGATTCGGGCGGAGAGTCCGTCGTCATCGAGCCGGCCAATGGGATGATCGATTTCGATGATCGGATAGTCACCACGTCCGAGCTGCTCCGCCATAACCCGGGCGGTGTGGGTGAAGTTGGTCGTGCACAACAGTACGGATGGTAGTTCAAGGTGCTCCAGGATGAGGGCATCGTGCATGCTGCACGCGCTGCAGGAGCCTCAGTCGCCGACGCCCACGAGGGCGAAATGGCAGCGCCGCGCGATGAGACCGGTCATCTCGTCCGACAGCACGCGGCTGGCGCTTTCCTTGTTAAATTCGAGCGCTTCTACAGGATGGTCCAGGCGGCTGCGCAACTGCTCGAAGACGCCGCGCAGGATGACATCGGAATTGGGTTTTCCGTTGCTCACCAGTGCGGCTATAGTGTGCCCGGTACCGAGCGGACGAAGGGCCGGCCGAAGGACCGTTTCGGCGGCGGCGACCGTGGGATCCACGAGTGTTATGGGCATGTTTCCTGCTCCGGGAGTCCGCGCGTTTCCACTGGATCGGCGGCTTGCTCTACGGTCGCTATACAGTCGCTATACAGTCGCTATACAGTCGCTATACAGTCACTACGATCGGGAGACCGGGCGCGTCACGGGCCTCGATCCAACCCCCCTGCCCGCGCCCAGCCAGGAGGGGATGATGGCGGAGTGTCCACCCGCCGAGCCTCCCGCGAAGACAATCCATAGGCCTTCCCGGTCCGGCGTCAGCGTGACGCGCTCGTCCGGTCCCAGGTCGTCGTGCCGGCCCGTTGCGTGGATTTCCCGTCCCGTGGCCGCTGTACGTTCGAACAGCGCGCTCCGGATCGTCTCGCGCGTCCATCCGGCCTTGCCGAAGATCGACCGGTGTTCCGGGCAGATGACGAAAACCGTGGCGGCGCCGGCGTAATTGGTTGTGCGGGCGACGCGCGCGAACGAGTCGATCAGGCCTTCAGGTTCATCGTTCACGTGGTCGGCCACGGAATGGGGGGCTTCGGCGGCAAATACCGTTACGGCGCTGCGGTCCGCGGGAACACCCCGTTCTTCGCCCAGGGTCAGCCAGCCGGCGCAACTCGCTTCCGGCAGGCAATACGCGATGCGCCCGGCATGGGCGACCGTCGCCCGGTCCAGGTCACCGGGCACGCTGCCCATACCGTTTCGTATCACCAGGTTCAGGGCCCTGCCCAGTGTCAGATTGGAACGGTTGCCCGCGCCGAGCACCGCCGTCTCCGCATTGAAACCCAGTTCCGCGACGACGGGACCGTGAACGATGACCAGGGGCGCGGCGCCCCCCGTGCTGGCCGAGGGGCCGACGATGTTGTATGCCGGATCCAGGACGGCTTCCACCGCGGCCAGGACCACGGGAAAAAGCGCGTTGGTGCACCCGGCCATCACCGCGTTGGCCGCGACCCGTTCCGCGGTGATGGTAAGCTTCCGTTCGGGCACCCGCCCGATTACCCGGCCGGGCTCGAGTCCGCACGCGGCCAGCATCCGGTCGATGCGATCGCGGGTGGGCGGGACGACGGGCAGTCCATCCGACCAACCCCGATCATAGGCGTACGCGATGGCATCGATTTCTGATTCGACCAGGTGGGCCATCAGCAGCGTTACCTGCCGTAATAGTTTTCGAGATAAGTCAGTATGGTATCTTCGGTCCTGCTGTCAAATGTCTTCAGGCCCTTCTCCGCCTGCATCCACCGTATGGCGTCCAGCCACTCCGCGCGGTTCGCCCGGTACGATCGGATGATCTGGGTCGGATGGCACTGCGCGCATTCCCTTTCCACGACGGGGTAGCCGTCGCCCATGATCAGCCGGGTCCGGTGATTCAGTTCCAGTCCGGTTCGGGGATCGAACATGGCCACGGGTTTGGCCGCCTCGGCCTGGGCATTGGCCAATGCGACTTTCGCTCGTTCCGCTTCGTAGTAGATCACGCCGATCACGATGGCATCTAGAACGATCACGAAGGCGATTTGGCCAAGAACGCGCATAAACCTGTTCATGTGCGACTCCTGTGTGCGACACCTGTGTCTTCAATGGGAACGGCTCATCCGGATTGGCGGGTTGTCACCTCGAACCCGCACCGATGGGAAGGCCGAGTCCCACATACCACGTCCGGCCCGCGGCCGGCTCGAAGAAGCGGTCCCCGAAAGCATTGGGGACAATGGAACCATTGTAACGCGTATCGAAAAGATTGTTGACTCCGGCGAAAAGGAAGCCGCCGACCATCTCTCCATTATAGGTGATCCCCGCGCGCACATCAACGAGGCCGTAGCCGTCGTTGACGAAGTCGGAAACGGGCTTTCCGCTGCCCGGGGCGGGTCCGTTGAAGTCGTTGGCATAGAATTCCGACGTCCATTGCGCATTCAATTCCACGAACGCGCCATTGCCCGGGTGGGTGTAGGTGAATCCGGCGAACAGGTGGTGGGGCGGCACGCCGGGCACTTCGTTGTCCGACAACTGGAAGCGCGAGGTGCTTCCATCGACCTCCCGCTCGACCTCGAAGTCGTCGAACCTGAACTGCATGCCGGTGTAGGCCATCGCCATGTTGACCGGGGGCAGGGGTGACCAGTTCAGCTTCAGTTCGATGCCCCGGTTCCGCGTTTTGCCCGCATTGCGGAAGAAGACCTCATCCGTCTCCGGATTGTCGATCTGGTAGGGCAGGAGCATATTGCGTATGCCGAAGGTGAAGAGGGCCGCGTCATAAGCCAGCCCCGCATCGGGCAGGAATCCCTTGATGCCCGCCTCGAAGCCGCGGATTCGTTCGGGCTCGAGATCCGGGTTGAAACCGCCCGCCTGCGTGGGCTGGTTGCTCAGTTCCGTGGTGGTCGGCGTCTGGAAGGCGGTGGAGAAATTGCCGTATACCGCCGTAAGCGGGCCAGGCCGGAAAGCCACGCCGAGGTGGGGACTGAACTGCGCCATATTCCGCGTTCCCGAATCGTCGGTCCGGTCACTCAGGAACCGGTCCGTCGCTTCGTACCGGAACCGGTCATACCGCCCGCCGGCGGTGACGGAAACATCGGAAACGGGTGACCATTCCAGCTCCAGGAAGGGGCCGAAGCCATCGACGCCTTCCTTCTGGTCCAGCCGTTTGTCGCCGCGCGAGATCTCATCGAAGACGCGGGCATCGTCCAGCGTGCCGACCAGGTCTCCCGGAATGCCGCCATTGCCGTATTCGTGCCGTTCGTCACGCTGTATCTCCAGGTCTAATCCGGCCGTCATCCGGTAACCGCCGTTTCCGATCCCGCCCTCGCGGCTGTATACTCCCCGGATTCCCCCGGCCATGCGGTCGAGGTCGATGATCCGGCCCGGTATGGGGTTGAACAGCGTGCGTCCCATGCCGAACACCGTGATCTCCCCCTCGGCCCCTGGCGACTCGTAACGAAGGGACAGGCCGCCCTGGAACTGTCTGACCTCCTTGGACGCGCCCTGCCGCTGGACGAAGGCCCTCGCGCTGGCGGGGTCCGACTCGGCCGTTGCCTTGTCGAGAGAGCTTGGGTTGTACTGGTAGGGGGCATTGTAGTAATTGGCCACGGCCGTCACGGTCCAGGTATCGTCGATCCTCCGTTTGCCGACGGAGTTGATGCCGGTCGAACGCGCGAAGGCGTGGTCGCGGAACCCGTCGAACCTGAGCGTATTGAAATTGACGAGAAACCGGTTGCCGCCCGCGGTGCCGGCCGCCTTGCCCTGCAGGCGCCGCAGGCCATGAGAACCGGTAATGAATCGGGGCGTGACTTCGAGCGGCCGGTCTGGAGCCTCTTCCGTGCGGATCTGGATGACGCCGCCTGCCGCGTTGCCGTAAAGCGACGAGCTGGGACCGCGCAGTACTTCAATCTGCCCCGCCGAGGTGAGATCGAGGTTGTTGAGCTGGGACTGGCCGTCGGCCATGGTCAGCGGAATTCCGTCCAGCACCAGCTTCACCCCGCGCACGCCGAAGGACGCCCGGCTGCCCAGGCCGCGGATGCTGATCCGGTCGCCCTGGGAAACGTTGTTCCGGTTGTTTACGATGATGCCCGGAAGTCCGCGGACGCTCTCCTCCAGGGAAAGCCCCGGTTCGGCGCGCTGGATTTCGTCCCGGTCTACCCGGTCCACGGCATAAGGTATGTCGAGGATCTCCCGGATGTAGCGGGTAGCGGTGACTTCAATGGGTTGAAGGACGTGATCTACTGCAACGTCGGTGGTGTCCGGCGTCGACTGCGGCCAGGCGTAGGCGGGTAGTGGATGCGAAAACAGAAGCAGTAAGAGGACGCCGCAGGCTGGAAGAATCGTTTTCATCGAGTACCGAATCGATGTGACGGGGCGGACGAGGGGCCCGCCCCGCGGTGTTCACTAATCCAATGAACGAATCTTGACGTTCTTGAACCGGATTTTGCCCTGGCCGAAGGCCTGCAGCACGACGACGCCGCTGTAATGGGAGGAATCCTGGATCTTGACGGCTTCTTCCCCGTTCAGCGTAACTGTGATGTCGCGTCCGTCGGCGGTGATGACCATGGTGTTCCACTGGCCTTCGGTCTTCGGCGGCGGTTCGTACTTGGCCAGCGCCACGATGCTGCCGGTGGTGTAGCCCGAGCCATGGGTATCCGCGATATTGATCTCGTAGAAGGAATACTGGTTCACCCTCGCCCCGGTATCGCGCGGTCCGCGGACGAAGACGCCGCTGTTATGTCCGGCGTCCTGGTTGAACTGCACGCTCAGTTCGAAATTGGTGAACTCGTCGTAGGACCCGATGTACCCGGGGCCACCCGTCGATTCCCCGGTGAGCATGCCGTCTTCCACCGCCCAGATGGCGGTACCGCCGCGGTGGGTCCAGCCCAGGAGGGTCTGGCCGTCGAACAGCAGCTTCCAGCCCGCTTCCTGCTCCGCTTCGGTCAACATATTGTCCTGTGCGGCGGCCGTGCCCTGCATGCAGGCCGCGATCAGGACTGCGGCGGCCACGCTCCAGATGTAGCGTTTCATTTTATTCCCCTTCTTCGGCTGCGGGTTCCTCGCCCAGTTTCAATGCCACCAATTCGGCGGCATGTCCACTGGCGCCGACGGTCATGATCAGGTATTGCACGTCATTGTGCATGTAGGTCATGGGCATGCCGCTCTGGGCTGCCGGCAGTTCGATCGACGCGACGACTTCGCCCGTCGCCTTGTCGTAGGCGTGCAGATAGGGATCTCCTCCGAAGCCCTCGCCGGCGAAGAGCAGCGTGCTCGTCACCAGGGAACCGATCCGGGTGGCCTTGCCGGTCCGGGGCAGATCGACGCCCGCGAGTTGCGGCAGGTCTTTGATGGCCTGAGGCGTATCGCCGTTAGGCGCCATCCACACGTGATCGCCCGTGTTCATGTCCACCGCCGTGATCCGTCCCCAGGGCGGCCTGACCAGCGGGATTTCGCCGAAGACCCGCGGCGCTCTCAGGCCGGCCGAGAAGTAGTCCATGTCCGATTCTTCGGGATCCGGCGCTCGCAGCGCCAGCTTCGAAATGCTGGTGTTGGAGGGGATGAAATTCACGCCGGAAACCGGATCGAGGCAGGTCATGTTCCAGTTGACCCCGCCGTTAGCGCCCGGGATCTGGATCGTGCCGATGGTACCGTCCGGCGCTTCCGCGAGCGAAGGCGGCTGATAAAGCGGTCCGTACCGGTGGTTGGCCATCAGGTTGATCGCCTCCTGGCGCACTTCCGGGGTGAAGTCCACCAGGTCGTCCTGGCTGATACCCTGGTGTTCCCAGGGGGCGGGCTTCACGGGAATTGGCTGCGTAGGCGAAGCCCGGTCGCCCGGTACGTCCGTCGCGGGGACGTCGGTCTCGGGCATGTCCCAGATGGGTTCGCCGGTCACTCGGTCGAAGACGTAGGAATAGCCCTGCTTGGTGTTCTGGATCACGATCTTGCGCGGCTCGCCGTCGATCGTTACGTCGGCCAGGATCGGCGCGGCGGGATTGTCATAGTCCCAGATATCGTGATGGACGATCTGGAAGTGCCAGATCTTCTCGCCCGTCGTGTAGTCGACGGCCACCAGGCTGTTTGCGTACAGGTTGTCGCCCAGGCGATGCCCGCCGTAGTAATCGTTCGTTGGCGCTTCGATGGGCAGATAGGCATAGCCCAGATCCTCGTCGGCGGAAATGGAGGTCCATACGCCGGCGTTCCCGGTATAGGACCTGGAATTCTGCTCCCAGGTCTCGGAACCTTCCTCGCCGTCGTCCGGAATGACCTTGAACTTCCAGAGGACCGCGCCGGTGCGGGCGTCGTAGGCCACGACGTCTCCCGGCGAGTTGGTCATCGACCTTGGCCGGAATCCCGCGGCGAGGGCCGGCGGAACAAGTATGATGTCCCCCACGACCGTCGCGGGAGACGTGTTGGCCAGGTTGCCTACGGGCGTGACGTTCTCGGAATTGCGCCAGCCGTCCATCATGTCGACCACACCGTTATCGCCGAATTCGGCCACCGGGATGCCCGTCTGGGCGTCGAGAGCCACGAGGTAAAACCCCCGGGTGATCAGGATGACCCGGTTGTCGCCCTGCCCGTCGGTCCAGAAAGATACGCCTCGCCCGGAATTCCGTCGCGGAGCCGTTGCCCAGCGTTCTTCGTCCTCCACCGGGCGGTAGGTCCACATCGTCTCGCCGGTTTCAGGCTCGATGGCCATGGCGCTGCGTCGCGTACCCGCCGTCGAATACAGCATGCCGCCCACATAGATAGGCACAGGCTGGGCATAATACTCTGGTCGGGGGCCGTAATTGTCCTGCTTCCATCGCCAGGCGACCTCGAGTCGGCCCACGTTATCCGCATTGATCTGGTCCAGCGGGGAATAGCGTGTATAGGCCAGGTCGCGGCCCAGCATGCGCCATTCGCTGTCAGGCTGTTCCACGGGAATAATCTTGCCCGGCGCCCTTTGTGCCGCGGGTTCGCAGGATGCTAATACCGTGATCGCCATGGCCAGCGCGATCACCGGCGGCGTCCAACGAAACAAGGGGGAAAATCTACTCATCACACGCTGCCTCCCATGATGCTGGTTGATTGGTGCTGCGAATCGCATGTGCAGAATCGTTTGGATACAGAAGTGTCACGGACCGGGATTGGGTTTCAGGCCCGTATTCCCTGTATACAAAACAGGCGATCTGGTATTGAAAGTTTTGCAAATATCAAGCCAATTTAGTGTCGCGCTCAGTTGATGTAAAGCCCTTTATGGCAGAAGCCGTATGGACGCAACTTCATGGGCGGCGTGCCCGACGGTCGAAGGTGCGAGATGGACATTCAAACCTCCAGACCGTGGTGCTCCAGGGCGCGTTTCAGTCGCTCAATTGTCGTGTAATGATGACCATCCATGCCCAATTCGATCGCGGCATTTACGTTTTCGGACCTGTCGTCGATAAAGAACGCCTCGTCCGCTCCGATAGCGAGCAGATCCAGGGCCGCGATGAAGATGCCGGGATGCGGTTTGACCTGTCCGATCGTTGAGGAATTCACGACGTGATCGAATGCCTGGTCGATGCCCAGCCGCTTGAGATCGGCGTCAAGCCGGGTGGTGGCATTCGTGATGAGCGCAAGGCTTGTATATCCGCGACATCGCAGCAGAAGATCCAACACATCGGTGTCGATCTCTCCCGGCGAAAGGGACCACAACCGAACTGCTTCACCCGCGTCGACAGCCGGATATCGAAGCCGCAGCCGATCAGCCAACTCCGACCGCCAGTTTTCATCGTCAATCTGCCCCGTTGTGGCACGGAGCAGCAGATCTGGCTCGAATGCCGTATTCAGCAGGGCGTCAGGCGGAAGACCCGCAGCGATTTCGGCCTGCTTGACAATGTCGGGATCCCACCTGCGTACGACACCGTCCAGGTCGGTCAGCACCGCCTTGATCATGATTTCAACACGCGCTTGAATCTCTTGCTATCGTTTCGGCCAGGGCGTCTCGGGCGGACCAAAATGCGGTGCGCCCAGCACGGGGGACGACAGGCAGTAGAAACCGTGATTGGTGAACAGCCAGACCAGGTTGCGGTCGTATTCGACGTAAATGCCGTGGGTCAGGTTACCCAATGCATATCCCGGGGTGCGGGATGGATCGAATTTCGGTACAAAGTAGGCGATTATCTTCGGATCGGAAAGATCGGAGACATCGAATACCTGCACGCCGGCGTTGTAGAAGGCATAGAGGAGGATATCCTCTTTCGGCGATCCGGGTTGGGTGTAGTAGCCGCTTCGTTTCGGCCCGAAGCTCCCGCGTCGCTGTACGAAATCCGTGAACGGCGCCTCAGCGGGCGGCACCGGCCTGGGCAGTGTGCCGAGCAGCCCCGGGTTGGCGGGATCATTCACGTCGATCATGAAGATGTCTTTGTAGGGCTCCCAGCCGTCTTCGTTCAGTGGATAACCGGAGAAGTATACCACGCCGGTCTTTTCCACCTGCGTCACGTTGATGTAATCCCCTTCCGTGCCCGCGACGCTGGGCGGGAAGTTGAGGTGTCCCAGCGCTTTGATACCGGCCGGGTCCGAGATGTCCAGCACGTAGAACCCCAGGCCGCCCATGGCGGCATAACCGTACCTCCCGCCTTCCTCCACGGGCGTGGCCATGAAAATCGACATGCGCGCGCCGAACCAGGAGGTCCGGTTCCCCGCGCGGGGATTGGCCCGGTAGGCGGCCTCGTCGCCGGGATCGCCCAGTTTCTGGCCCGGCACGTTGAACTGGCTGAGAAACACGGGATCGGCCGGGTCGGTCATGTCCCACGCCTGGTAGCCGGCCGAATACAGGTCGCTCGGGTATTCGGTTAGCGCGTATTCCGCGCTGGGCGCCGCGGCGACGAACATGTACCGGCCGCCGTGCCAGGCCGGGATGTCCCGCACGCCAGAGCCCTGTTGCTCGCCGATCGGCGCATCGGGGTGTTCGTAGTCGGTGGTTCGCTCGGCGAGCAGGGTCCAGTCATCCGGCAGGGGCCCGTTCATCTCGTAGACCTTGAACCCCTTGAGATGATTGGCATTTCGAATGGCCATCACCTTGTCCGGTTCGGTTCGCTTGTCGCTCAGCACGCCGAAGCGCCGGATCTCGAAGGCCTGCACCATGACGTACTTGTCCAGGTCTTCGTGCCACTGGATGGACGCGGCGCCGAACATGTCGCCTTCGTCATAGGGATTGACTTCCTCGCCTGGACCGTCTCCGGTCCACGTGCTGCCCTTCTCGTAGACGACCTCCAGGTCCTTCGGATCGGTGATGTCATAGATTTTCAAGGCGCGCCGCACGTACTGGTACATGTACCGGCGGCCGTCGAAATCGACGATGTTCTGCCAGGTGTGAAAGGGTTCGACGGTAATCGGGTAATAGGCTTCGACGGTCATCGCCTTCGCATACTCGCCCGTATCCCAGTAATCCAACTGGCCTTCGAAGGGTTTGGACGCATGCTGATGGGGCGTGGCCGCTGGGTAGACGAACCGGCCGGTCTCCGGGTCCATCCCGTAGCTCACGGGATCGGGTTCGGGGGGCGTTCGATCCTCCGTGAGCGCGTCGGCTCGAAGGACGTATTCGTCCGTTATGGAGGATTGGGGCGGGGATACGTCGTCAGGGGATTCGCCTGCCGGGGCCGGGGATTCGACCTCCGGGGCAGAATCGCCCTCCGCAGAATCGCCTTCAGTAGAAGATCCGCAGCCAGTAGCGATCGCTCCACTCAGGAGCGCGGCAACCAGGGTCTTCATGAAAGTCGTCACGCGTGTCTTCATGGCTTGGCTTCCATGGGCGTGACAAGCCTGCCGATGCCCTCGATCTCCATTTCCACCACGTCGCCCGGCATGAGGTACTCGGGCGGATTCCGGGCGCGGCCTACGCCGTCCGGCGTGCCCGTGGCGATCACGTCGCCCGGATAGAGGGTCTGGACGGAGGTCAGATACCGGATCATGTGCGCTTCATCGTAGATCATGTAGCTGGTGTTGCTGTCCTGCTTGATCACGCCGTTGACCCAGGTCTTTATGTCGAGGTCGTCATGCTGGATGAACTCCTTGGGAACGATGTAGGGCCCGAAGGGGGCGGCGCGGTCGCTGCTCTTGCCGTTGAACCAGTTCGGCCCGGGGAACATGCGGTTGATCGGCTTCAGTCCGGAGCCGCCCCGGCGGCTGACATCGAACACGATGCTGTAGCCGAAGACATAGTCGTGGGCGTTCTCCAGGGTCAGGTCCAGGGCCGGCCGGCCCATGATGATGGCCAGTTCGGCTTCCCAGTCGATATTCACGTCCTTCGGCACGTAGTAGGGTTCGCCCGGATCGATGATGGTGGATCTCGGCGACTTGGCGAAGAAATAGGGTTCTTCGGCGTCCACGTCCACTTCAACGGCGGTGAAACCCGCGCCCCCGATGGCCGATTCTTCCATCTCGTCCGCATGGGCCCGGTAGTTCGCCGCGGCCGCCAGCAGGTTGTAGGGATACTTGATCGGCGCCTTGAAGGAAACGTCCTTCGGATCGAATACGAAAGCAAGGTCCGGGTCTGACAGGCGGTTTTCAGCGCCCATGTAATTCGCTATCGTGTACATGCGGTTGGAAACGGCGTCGTACTGCTCGATCAGCGCCCGCATTTCCTTCGGAATGGATACCACGGGCAATCCAAGCTGCCGGGTGACGTAAGCGTTCGCCTCGTGCAGGTCCATCAGCCTTTCCTGGCCCGCATGGGTCGTCTGGTCTGCCTGGCCCGCCCGGCCCGCCCGGACCGCCATACCGATGCGGATCGTTCCCGTGGCCTCGAAGGTGGCGAGCTTGAACGGCGTGTCCGGCTGGTCCGATACCTGGGACCGGACTGTACCAGGGGTAGTCAACAAGAGCGCGGCACATAACATCAGGACGGCGGCCGGCAGAATGCGTAATTGATTCGACATTTATATATTCTCCTTAGAAACCACATGCGAAATGTTTTGCATAGCGAAATTCCGACTATTCTTTTTCCACCCCGGAATCTATATTAAATGAAAGGATCCCAATGCACATTAAATGCAATCTCTTTTGAGTGATCAAACAGAAATAACTGTTAACGGTCACAGACTTCCTTCAATGCCAGCCTGCTGTTCGCTTTCCATAAAGTTGATCTTGGCGGTAGTGTGCTCCACAATCTATGTGGCGTGCGGAACGGAAAGTCCGACAAAGCCTGATACGCCCTCTCAGCCTCATCCAGTGGCGTCCAGCATCACGATCACACCGCATGCGGTGACGCTGAGCGCGCTCAGGGAGACGGTAAAGCTATCCTTTGTGGCGAAGGATCAGAGCGGGAATCCGATCCCCGGTGCACGGGTGACCTGGTCGAGCAGTAACCCGGCGGTGGCGAGTGTCGACATCCAGGGCGTGGTGACCGCGGTGAGCAATGGAACTGCGCAGATCACGGCGTTCTCAGGAAACGCATCGGCCAACGTACCGGTAACGGTCATGCAGTCGGCGACACGCATTGTAATCACTCCGCAGTCGGCGATACTGACCGCGGTGGGGGAGACGGTAAAGCTCTCCTCGACGGCGCGGGACCAGAACGGGAATCAGATTCCCGGTGCACAGGTGACCTGGTCGAGCAACGACCCGTCGGTAGCGAGTGTCGACACCCAGGGCGTGGTGACCGCGGCGAGCAACGGTACGGTTCGGATCACGGCATCTTCAGGAAACGCTTCAGCCAGCGTGCCGATAACTGTCATGCAGTCGGCGGTCCGCATAGTAATCGAGCCGATGTCGGCAACACTTACCGCGATCGGGGAGTCGGTCTCCTTCACCGCCGCAGTCCATGATCAGAACGCGAATCCGGTCCCGGGCGCGCGGGTGACCTGGTCGAGCAGCGACCCGGCGGTGGCGAGGGTAAACGAAGATGGAAGGGTCACGGCGGTAAGACACGGAAGCGTGGAGATCACGGCGACGTCAGGCGATCTGGCCGCAATCGTCCCGGTCATGGTCACGATTCCCAGCCCGGACCGGGAGGTCATGGTCGCGCTGTTCAACGCGCTGGGCGGCCCGAACTGGAAGCGCAACACAAACTGGCTTAGCGATGCGCCTTTGAACGACTGGCATGGTGTGCAGCTCGATGACGAGCGGTTCGTAACCTCCCTGAACCTGGGAAACAACAACCTGAACGGCTCGATACCCGTCGATCTGGCCAAGCTGTCTCGTCTCAGCGGTCTGGCACTCGACAGCAACGGTCTGACGGGCGAAATACCGCCGGAACTCGGACGGCTTACCCGGCTCTCCCACCTGTATCTCTTCGGCAACCGGCTGACAGGCAGCATCCCTCCCGAACTCGGTAGGTTATCCAACCTGGTCCATCTCTGCCTGGACCGGAATCAGCTCACGGGAAACCTGCCCGCGGAGCTTGGCCAACTGGATAATCTCAGGTGGCTCCATCTGTTCAACAACTTCTCACTGACGGGTACGTTGCCCCGGTCACTTACCCGTCTGAAGCTTGATGACCTGTTGTTGGATGGAACGCAGCTATGTACGCCGCCGGATGCTGCTTTCCGGGCGTGGCTCGGTACGATTTCGAACTGGCGCCCGGGTAACTGCGATAGCATGCCGGATGCCGACGGGCTTGCCCTGGCCGCGCTGTACAACGCGACAGGCGGTCCGAACTGGAAAGACAACACAGGCTGGTTGAGCAATCGCCCCTTCGAAGAATGGCACGGGGTTTCTGCCGACGCCAACGGCCGGATTCTGGCGTTTAATCTCGGCGACAACAATCTGCGAGGTACACTTCCTTCCGAACTGGGCAATCTCGCCGATCTGATAAACCTGTATTTCCAGGACAACCAGTTAACCGGCAGTATTCCCAACGAACTGGGTCGCCTGACCGAAATCCAGCAATTCTGGTTGCAGAACAATCAGTTGACGGGAAGCATACCCGCGGAATTAGGACAGGTTACCGGGATGACCGAGTTGTTTCTCGGCGATAACCTGTTAACCGGCAGCATCCCGGCAGAGCTGGGAGACATCTCCAATCTCAGGAGGATCTGGGTCCAGCGTAATCAACTGACGGGTCCCATCCCTCCTGAACTGGGTCAACTCAAGAACCTTACGGCAATATGGCTGCATGAAAACGAGTTGACCGGCCCGATCCCACCGGAACTGGGGCGGCTCACCAACCTGGGTTGGCTGTTGCTGAGCTACAATCGCCTGACCGGTAACGTACCGCCGGAACTGGGAAATCTCTCCTCGTTACGTATCCTTCACCTGAGGGGAAACCCGGAGTTGTCCGGTCCCTTGCCGCGCGAACTCACCAACCTGAATCTCGATACGATTTACCTGGAAGGCACGCAGTTGTGCGCACCGACCGATGCCGAATTCCAGCATTGGCTGGACGGTATCCGGCGCGTCCGCGTCGCTCCTTGTCGGGACCTGGAGCAAGTCGACGAACAAGGCTCGGACCGGACTGTGCTCCACACGCTGTACCTTGCCATGGGAGGTGCATACTGGAACAACAATTATAACTGGCTTACCCAACAACCGCTCAATCTATGGCATGGGGTTACCGCGACGGCAGATGATCGTGTTACATCGTTGGATCTGTCTTTCAATAACCTCAGCGGATCGATTCCTCCTGAACTGGGCAATCTCTCCGAACTCACAGCGCTAAACCTGCATTCCAATGCACTTAGCGGATCGATTCCTCCCGAACTGGGCGATCTTTCCAAGCTTACAAAACTGGAACTGCCATCGACCGGCCTGAGCGGTGAAATCCCTCCCGAATTGGGCGGTCTCACTCGACTCACACTGCTGGGGCTCGAACACAACCTCCTCAGTGGCCAGATTCCCCCTGCGCTGGGCAACCTGAAAGCCCTGACGGGATTGTGGCTGAGCAATAACCGGCTCCACGGACCCGTACCGTCGGAACTGGGTCGGCTTGCCAATCTTACGACCCTGTTGCTCTATGACAACGCCGATCTGACCGGCGCCTTACCGCGCGAGCTGATCAATCTTCGCAATATGCAAACCCTGGATCTTTACGGTACTGGATTGTGTGCGCCTACAGACGCAGGGTTTCAGGCCTGGTTGCGGGGGATCAGGACGACCTTGGGCGTTACCAACTGCGATCAGCTGGACCGTGATGCCCTGCGGGACCTCTATACGGCGACAGACGGACCCAACTGGACCAGCAGCACCAATTGGCTAAGTGGCCGGCCCCTCAACACATGGCACGGTGTTTCCACCAACGCGGCAGGCCGCGTCGAGCAACTGGATCTTGAGGAGAACAACCTGGTCGGTGATATCCCTTTGTCATTGCGCGATCTAACGGAACTCAGGGTGCTGAATCTAAGCGGCAACACGTCCCTCTCCGGCCGGCTTTCCAAAACGTTCACCAGTCTGGGTCTCGAAGTCCTGCTACTGAACCAAACTCAAATATGCGCCCCCGCCGACAATGACCTTAAAGCGTGGCTTGCCCGCATCCCGGACCGTAGTCTGGCCGACTGCGTCCCTACCATTGGGGGTGTCGTCTATCTGACTCAGGCGATTCAGACCCTGGAGCGACCCGTTCCATTGATCGCGGGAGATCCCGCACTCCTGCGCGTGTTTCTTGTGACGGATACCGCGGTAGCAAACATGCCCCCGCTACGCGCCATGTTCTACCATAAAGGCACGTTAGTGTACTCGGTAGACATTGCCGCGTCGGGTACGAAGATACCCGATCGGACTTACGAAGGGTCTCTTGAGATCACGGCGAACGCGCATGTGCCGGATTGGGTGGTGGCGCCGGGCCTGGAAATGGTCGTCGAGGTCGATCCCGAAAGTCTGTTCCCGACGCCATCAGAGATCAAGGTGCGCATACCCCCATCGGGTCGCAAGCCCGTCGACGTGCGGGGATTTCCGCCCTTCGAGCTCATGATGGTTCCATTCCTTTGGCAGGAGAACCCCGACTATACCGTGGTGACGCAGACCGAAGGACTGACGGCCGACGATGATTTGTTCTGGATGACGCGGAATCTGCTACCCGTAGGCGATATGAACGTTTCTGTACGCGAACCCGTCTTTACTTCGGTGGATCCTTCGTTCGACCTCGCGGATGTCGATAATCTGGAATCGGGGATTGACGGCCTGTTTCGGGAGCTCAGTGCGATCCGTACGATGGATGGCTCGAGTGGGCACTATATGGGTATCTTGAGATCAGATCCCGACGGTGGTCTGGGTCTGGGTGGGCTCGCGGACCAGCCGGGGTTCTTAAGCATCAGCGTCCTGGAAGATGACGTCATAGCGCACGAACTCGGACACAATATGAATCTTGGTCACGCACCGTGCGGATTCATCGATTTAATCGATCCGGAATACCCCTATGAGGGCGGGGTCATCGGCGCGTGGGGGTATGATATACGTACTGGAGGATTGGTTGCACCGGGAACTCCCGATCTGATGAGCTATTGCAATCCTCGATGGATCAGCGACTACAACTTCGTCAAGGCACTGAATCACCGCGCAAATACAGCAGGCAAGTTACTCGCGTCGGCCAACGCGCTCCCCTTGACGACACTCCTGCTCTGGGGTGGTGTGGATGCCCGGGGGGAACCCGTCCTCGAACCGGCATTTGTCGGCCATGCCCCGCCGTTTCTGCCTGAGACAGCGGGTCCGTACCGGCTTGAGGGTTTCGGTAGTGACGGTGTAAGGCTGTTTGTCCTCGATTTCGATATGGCCGAAATCGCAGATGGGAATGGCGGTGGCGCGTTCGCCTTTGCCTTGCCCGTGCAGCCTAACTGGGCAACCGAACTGCAACGAGTCACGTTCTCGGGTCCTGAAGGTCGACGCACACTGGAAAGTACGGGACAGCGCACCACCGCATTGCTGCTGGACTCCGCGAGTGGCCGCGTCAGGGGAATCCTGCGTGACTGGCCGGATCCGCTGCAGCCTTCGACGGCCAACCGACGGTCGTTACCCGAATCGGGACTGGAGGTAGTGATCAGCCGAGGCATACCCGGCGCGGATTCGTGGAGGCGCTGACCGTACTCCGAAGAAGATCCTGGAGTAACGCAGGTTGTAGAAGTTGTCGGATCGGGGCGGGGAGATTTGAACTCCCGACCTCCTGCTCCCGAAGCAGGCGCGCTGACCGGGCTGCGCTACGCCCCGATGTATGACCGATCAAGGGACAAGGGCCCGGTGGGCTGCCTTGCCGGAATCGGGGCGACTGGATTTGAACCAGCGACCACCAGCCCCCCATGCTGGTGCGCTACCTGACTGCGCTACGCCCCGAAAACTTCGGCGTATAATGTATGCCGGGGAGGGGCTTCGGGCAAGGGTTATTTTGGCGGTTGATGCGTGCCCCTGCACGATCCCATACGGTCGCGGGCCTGCTCCACGAACCAGTGATGATCGGCGCGAATCAGGGATTCGTCCCGTGCTTCCGTGGCGAGAAAATCGAGTTTGTTCACCATGCGAAACGCCGTGTAGACATCCCACCAGGGCAGGCATCCGGTGTCCACGGGATTCAAAGATTCGTAGTGGCGGGTGAAGGTATCCATGATTTCAGTACCGAAGAGCATCAGGATCTCGAACCGGGCATTCGATACGTCGAAAAGCGGGTCTCCATGCCGGGTGTCCTCCCAGTCGATGACCGCCGTGAGTTTTCCATCTTGCCAGAGGGTGTTCCCCGGCCAGTAGTCGCCGTGCAGGACCACCGGTGCATTACTGCGGGGAAGCGGCCAACCCGGCGCGAGCAGGGCGAGGAGTTCGCGTTCGCCCGCGGTAATGCCGGGCGTTTCCGGCGGCCTCCCGATCGCCGAAGCGCAGGCATCTTCCAACCTGAGCAGAAAGGAAAGATCCCGGCTGGCCGTATCCATCCGGTGTATCCTGGCCAGTTCCCGGGCCATCTGCATCACGTACTCCGCCGGATCGCCGGGCTTCAGATCGGTAATACCCTCGGCAAATTCCAGCACCAGGGAAGGCGTGGGAAAAAGTGGATCCGTCGCGTCCAGGTAGACCGGCGCGGGCGTGGCCAGCCCCGCGGCGTGGGTCAGTTGCAGCACGCGGAACTCGTCCGCGGCCACGTTCGGGTTCTGCTGGAGGTCCACCTCGCCGTGCAGCCGGTGGATGAGCTTTCTCGCCGTACCGTCTCCGGCTACGAGTTCCAGGACGGTCACATCGGCCGAATAGCCGCCGGGCAGGCTGCGATGGCCTTTCAGCCTGGCGTGCGGATCGAATCGATGGACGAGTTTCTCAAACCGGGTGTGAACGTCGACCGAATCCATGAAGTGCCTATTCCCCGGGGTAGTCTATGGCCCACTTACCCTCGAGGTTCCCGCTGCCGCCCGACTGGCTCCAGACGGCGGTCACGTTTTCCGGAGCGTGGTTTTCCGCCAGGTGGGCCAGGAACAGGGCATGCAGGTCATCCAGGGTGGCTTCGTTGCCGTCGGCGATGTTCTGCTGGGCCAGACGGTCCTTCTGCAGGTCGTATAGCTCGGGCCGTCCGTCTGCTCCGACGGGTGCGTAGCCCCAACGGTCCGTAACGAGGAAGGGCGTCGTGGCGCGCCGGGGCAGGCCGCTCGACGGATCCGAGATATTGCAGGCGCTGACCGCATACTCGCGGTGGCTGGTCCGGCCTTCCAGCACGGCCTCGGCAAAGGACACACCGTCGAAGGATTTCGGCGGGTCCACTGAGACGCCTGCCAGGTCGCAGAGACTCGGGAACAGGTCGGTCGTCTGCGTAATCAAGGGGAGCTGCGCCCCGCGAGGCACGTCGCCGCCCGCGAGCATCAGCATGACGTGGCCGATCTCCGGGTAGATGGGCCAGAACCTCCCGTCGGTTTCCATAATATTGGACTTTCCGGTCCGGTCGTGCTCTCCGATGGACATGCCGTGGTCCGACATGACGGTCACGATGGTATCGACCCAGAGGCCCAGGTCGTCGATCTTCTGAAGGACCTGCCCGATGTGGCGGTCCACGAGTTCCGTCTCCGCGGCGTAATGGGCCCACAGGTTGTGCAGTTCCTCCGGCGTGTAGGCCGACGAAGGTCCGTAGTTCGGATGCAGCATGGGCGGTCCCGAGTAGTCGGGGTCGTAGCGCCGCACCATGTATTCCGGCGGATCCCATGGTTCATGGGGATCGAAGAAGTCCACCCACAGGAAGAACGGGGCGGATTCCGCGTTTTCTTCGAGCCAGCGAACGGCGGTCTGCGCGGTCCGGGCGGAAAAGACGTCGGATTCGTACCGGTAGTAGTGGTTGATCCAGCGGTGCTGGTTGACGAGCGTATGGCCCCGATAGCGCGGGTGCACACGGGTCTTGTCGTCCTGGACGACGTGTTCTATGGCGTCGTTGAGGTGGAGCAGCGGCCTGTCGCCCTCCTGGCCCCGGTTCTGGTACGCCGCGTCGAAGCCATCGGTGAAACGGGCCTTGAACAGGTGGGGACAGTCGCAGATCAGTTGCGTGGCGTAACCCAGTTCGCCGAGCATCCTGCCCGCATGGTTGGGCCCGCTCAGGTCGATAGGCTGCCAGCCGTAATGGGGCCAACCGGTGACGCCCGTCGCGAAATCGGTGCGATGGGGGATCGTGGGGAAACTGCCCATGTGGGCCTTTGTGATCTCCGTCGCCCGTTCCGCTCCGAAACGGTCCAGCTCGGGCGTTCGCACGGGCCGCTCCGCGCGGTTACCCAGGTTGTCGTGGCGGAAGGTATCCGTGATGAGTACGACGATGTTCTTCGGCATCATGATCCTTTCGTGTATGGGGATGGCGATCTCCGCGTTCAGCCGTCGATCTCACAGTCTTCCAGATAAAGGTCCACCGACGTCTTCAGCGTAATCTCTCCTTCCAACACCCGGTCTTCGAAGGCGCGGTACCAACCCGGAATCAGGGACCGGGCCTCGCGGAACTCGGCGAGAATGAGCCTTGCGAAATCTCCGCTGTCCTCCAGGTAGCCGGATTCGTGAAAGCGCGCGATCGCCCGTTCGCGGTCATAGTCGAGCCGGATGATCTCCGCCGTCCAAGCGCCGGCCTCGTATGTCATCTGGGCGTAGGCCGCTCGGGAGTCCCGGTCGAAAGGCGCGCCCACCGCGCCCACGTTGACGACCAGGGCGTCGTCCACGGTCCGGATCAGGGGCCGGTGCGTGTGTCCTACCACCAGCACCTTCGGCGCCGGAGCGATTTTCTCGCGCAACGACTCCTCCGAGTCATCGGGGAAGATCCCTTTGCGATCTCCCAGCATGGAAGCGTGCACCATGCGGAATTCGTTCCCCGCCTCATCGGTCATGGACCACTGAAAGGGCAGTGCTTCGAGGCGTTCGACCAGGTTGTCCGGGTCGGCCTGTCCGACCAATTGATCGTACGTCCACTTCGCATGCCGGATGATCTCGAATTCGGGACCGCGGTCGGGCAGGTTACCCCTTCCGTACTTCAGCACGTACCGTTCGTGGTTGCCGTAGATCATGCCCCAGTCTTCCGCCAGGGCACGGGTCACGACGCGTTCGGTGCACTCGCGGGGTTTGGGCCCCCGGTTGATGATGTCGCCCGCGCACAGGACCCGGTCGGGCCGCCAGCGGTCGATATGGTCCAGGACGGTTTCCAGCGCATCCAGGTTGCTGTGCACGTCGGCGAAAACGGCGATTTTCATGGTGATCAGGGCTGTCCGGGCCGACCGGGCCGACCGGATGGTTCGGATCGACCGGACCGACCAGGCCCAGGCCGACCAGTGGGTTCGGCGGCCAGGAACCGGCGCAGCACGTTGGCCACGATCCTGGAAATGTCGTTGTCGGCATCGTTGTGCAGCAGGCTGCCGCAGAAGGTGATGGATCCCGTGGAGAAAAGCTGGCTGCCGGAGTCCGACTGCTGATACACCATGTCCGCCCGGACCAGTTTATCCGGTGGCTCTCCGGACCAGGTCGTGATATGGGTGAGCAGCTCTTCGGGAACGGGTATGAAGGATTCGTGGTGGTCTTCGGAACCTGCGATGACGCGGGTGTTTTCGGGTGTGCCCAGCCGGTAGTCGGCCCGGTCTAGTTCGAACCCGGCAGCACCGTTTCCGCTGTATCCGTAATCGCCCACGGTCTCGCCCTCCACACCCTCGAAGATCCACGCGGTCTCCGGGTTGGCACGGGCGTCCGGGTCGATGCGATAGTACGATCCATGGAAATTGCCCTGGGCCGAAAACCCCACGCCGGCGAGCTGTTGAGGGGGACGGTTGTTCCTGCGCCAGAGGCCGCCGTATCCACCGTCAAAGGCCTGGAAGTACTCGCCCGGTTCGGCCGCCCAGGCCCGTATGCCGCCTTCATTCCGGCGGATTTCCAGGGTCCCGTTGCCTTCGGGATGAACGGCGATGCGCCAGTAGAACCCGTTTCCGCCCAGGTACATGAAGTGGCCGCCCTGTTCCCTGTACTTCCGAAGCGCATCGAGCGTGCGCGGCGTATGGTATTCCGGATGGGAACCCGTGGTTACGGCACGGTATCCTTTGATCGCCTCGATGCCGTCATCGTGCAGTTCCTGGTCGGTGATGATGTCGAAGGGGATGCCCTTTTTCTCAAGCCACGCGTACAGGTGGGTGTCTGCCTGCAGATGCCTCAGCCCCGAGCAATCGCCTTCCGTGGCGCCGAAGGTGATGTAGCCCGGGCGGAGCGAGAACAGAGGGCGCCTGTGGCTGGCGTGGCAGATGCCACTCCCGTCCCGGTGAAAGTTGTAGGTGGAAAGCCCGTATTCCGGGTGAACGGCGGGATTCCAGGGATAGGCGTTCCATTCCCTGATCCGCTCAAGCCAGGAAGGATGGAAATTAGGACGGGCGTGATTTCCGTAGACGGTATAGGTGAAGGTGGACGCAAGGACGCAGAGGTCCGCCGTGGGCCTGCCCCGCGGCGCGCAGACGTAGAACGGCATCATGTCCTCGTGTTTGCCGCACCGGATGCGGGCCGCGTAGAGTCCCGATCGCATGCCGTCCGGGATCGTGAAGGTGAAATCGGTCTCCCAGCCGAAGTCGTATATGTCGTCGTCGTGGAAGTGGATGGCGCCGTACTGTTCCGGTGCGTGCCTCCAGGACATTTCCTCGCCGGTCCAGCGGGAACCGGTCATGGCGCGGGCCGGCATGTTGACCAGGCGGCCGTGCATACCATGCGGTCCGATGTCCACGATTCGGGTCGAACTCGTGTCACGGGCGAAGTCCCACAGCGCCCATGCGCCTGGATGGTTTCTGACGTCGTATTCGTGGTGGTCGGTTTCTTCCACCGGGATGTCGACGAGGGAAGGCGCTTCGATCTTTCCATTGAAGTGGCCGTGAACGGGATCGCCGTCCTGTCCACCGATGATGATCCGGTCCAGGTCGCCCAGGGGAACGGGGCCGACGGCCTCAACCGTGATATTGGACGGTCCGGGAGGTGCGTGGACTGCCCGGAATCCCACACTCACCGTCCCGCTTCCGGCATCGTAGCTTGCCCACACCCGGTACCATTGCCGGGACTTGATCGGCTCGCTTCGACAGGTAACGCGGGTCACCTGGTTCGTCGATGAACAGACGACCGCGGTCAAGGCGCCGCGGTCCAGGCAGAGGCTGAGCGCCGGCTTCCGTCCACTGGTGCCGCAACTGACGATGCCCTGGTCCGCCTTGTCCGGGGACGTGGGCCATATCGTGGCGGTAAGGGTAAGGCCGCTGGCCGGGTGAAAGCGGCCGTCAAGAGGAATGACGGCGTGAGAGCCCGGGTAGAAGGGCTGGGACCTGGAGGGGAATTCTCCCCCGAAGGGCAGGCCGGCTTCCTCCAGTTGTAACCCGGGACCGGCGGGATTGGGGTCGGCGCATATCACGCGAACGAGACTGGCCCGGTAGGGTCCCGCGGCCGCGCTGCTGACCTTGAAGGCGATCTCGTCGCCGGGCCGGCCGGACAACCGGTCGGTATAACCCAGCAGGGGAATGTCGGCCATCAGGTACCCGGGAGCAGTTCGTCGCCTTCTCGCCGTTCGCGGTACCCGCAGACCATGAGGCCCGGCCGTCCGAAACTCTGACCGTACTCCTGCCGGTTGTCCGGATTCCGGTAACCCATGCGCACGAGCCTGCGGGGCTTTTTCGTCTGGTTGATGTAGGAACCGTGCACCGTGTCGATGCAGAAGATGACCACGTCGCCGGCCCGGGCCGATACGGCCACGGTGTCTTCCAGCCTGTACTCGTCGGTCGGCAGATGGGGCGCGCAGGGACCTTCTTCCGATTCCGTGATATGCTGAAGATGACCGGACTTGTGGGACCCCGCCAGGAAGCGGATTTCGCCGTTTTCGTGACGGGTGTCGTCCAGGTGGACGAGTACGTCGATGTACCGGCCGTCGTGATGGCCGTAGAAGGGGTTGTCCTGGTGCAGGGGAAAGGGATGCCCGGTCTGGGGCGGCTTGATGTGCAGCGTGGTGTGGTGCAGCTCCACGTTCGGCCCCAGCAGCTGGGACAGGGCCTCGACCAGCCGAGGATTGGCGACGGCCCGCGACCAGGCCTGGGAATAGAAGTGCAGGTCGTGCATGGCCGTCAGTTTGGATTTGGCCTCCGTCTCCGGATCCATGTAGGCCAGGCGCCAGGGACCGTTCCATCCCGGACTCGTGAACGCCCAGTCCTCGACGAGCCGGTCCATCTGATCCGACAATTCTGCCGTCTCTTCCGGCGTGAATACCTCCGGGATGTGGAGAAACCCATTTTCATGATAGAACGAAATCTGCTCGTCGCTCAGCACGGTTTGTTCCATGACCATGGTCATGTCGGATGCTCCTTGTTCGATGGTCGCGTGCGGGGAGTTGAGGCCATCTCAATGTAGTCGTTTTGATTTCAGCAGGCAATCCTAATTGAAGCGATCGTCCTGAATCGAAGCGATCTACCTGTACACTTCGGCCAGGAGTTCGTAGGACCGCAGCCGGGCTTCGAAATCATGGGTGATTGTGACGGCCATGACTTCCTCGGCACCGAACTGATCGGCAAGCCTGTCGATGGTGTCCCGGACCTGATCGGGACTGCCCACGGCCGCCAGTCGGAACTTGTCATCCAGAAAGGCTTTCTCGGATTCACTGAACCGGTGCTTCTCGGCCTCTTCTACGGTAGGTACGACGTTGCTGGGCTTGCCCGAGGCGAACCGGGCGAAGAGCAGGTCGCGGCTGAGTGCGAGGCGTTTGGCCTCGGCCTCGGTATCGGCGCAGATGACGTTGATCGCGATGCAGGCTTCGGGCTGCGGCGTCTGGGCGGAGGGCTCGAAATAGTGCCGGTAGAATTCGAGGATACGCGGGTCGATGTTGCTGTTGATGAAGAGGGCGAAATTGTAGGGGAGTCCCAACCGGGCGGCGAGCATGGCGCTTTCCGGGCTGGACCCGAGCATCCAGACGGGGGGCGGAGACTGGATGGGTGGCGTGACCCGTGGCTCGAAATCCCTGTTCTGAAGGATTTCCACCAGTTGGGCGACGAGTTCGGGGAACTGTTCGAACCGCGGTCCCGCGCCGGGGGCCAGCATTCGGGCCGTCTTCATGTCTCCTCCGGGCGCCCGTCCTACGCCCAGGTCCACCCGGTCCGGGTAGAGATTCGTGAGCACGGCAAAGCTCTCGGCGACTTTGAAGGGGCTGTAGTAGGGCAGCATGACGCCACCGGAACCGATCCGCATGTCCTCCGTGGCCGCCCCGATGGCGGCGAGCAGTACTTCTGGCGAACTGCCTGCCAGGCAGTGGGCGTTGTGGTGCTCGGACACCCAGAAACGCCGGTAACCCAGCCGTTCGGCCTCCCTGGCCATGGTCAGGGTCTCCTGGAAGGCTTGCACGGCCGTTACCCCATCACGTATGGGAGACTGGTCGAGAATGGACAGATTCATATTGATTAAACCGCTCCTTGCTAAGAGAAACAAAGTCGATACCACACCGCCACGGGTAGCCACGCACCGAACTGCAACGCACCTGGTCGCTCCACTACCATCCGTCCACGACGTGTCCCGCGCCCGGGAACCATGTCGCGTCCACCAGGAAGGTGAGAAAAACCCCCAGGGCGTATCCGGCGATAATGCCGATAAACAGGGGCTGGCCCTTGCGATAGAGTGATACGCCGCCGAGCCGGAGGACAGCGGATTTGATGATCCAGACGAACAGGATGGAAAGGAAAGCCATATCCGCCGCGTAGGTGGTGACGATCCCGAACCCCACGGGATGAAGGGGCCAGAAGTGAAGCCGGTGATGGGCCCAGATCAGGAATGCCGAGATCAGGACGCCGCTCATTACCATGGTCAACTGGGATTGCGTCATGGCCTGCGGATTCGTAAGAAAAGTCTCCAATTGCGTCCAGTAACCCTTCGCCCCGGACTCGAATCCGCCTGCCTTGAGCTGGGACGCGCCCATGTCATACCCCAGGTAGAGCGTGTACAACAGGGCTGTCATGAATCCAATGGCCAGCGAAAGCGCAATGGCGCCGAACACCCCCTTGCCCACGCCTCCGATTACGTCGCCCACCTTGGCGGCGTGCGCCATGGAACACATGCCGAGTGTCCTCCAGTTCCGGGTGAAGGTCTGGCACAGCCACATCCCCGCGATGGTCCGGGCGTTGATGTGCTCCGATCCGACGAACCGGAGCGTGATTTCGTTGGCGCTGTTGTACGGCAGGTCCAGGGATGCCAGGCCGGTCTCGGCCACTACGCGGGTTACGCCAATATACAGGACCAACAGGACGAACATCATGAGCGCTACGACCCAGAGCGTCATGCCCGCGCTCCACAGGAGGAAAACCATGTAAATCGAACCGCCGGAAAAAGATAGCACGGCTGTGCGGTATGAGAAGAACTCCCGTGAATCATCGATTTCAGGGGCCCTTCCCAGGGCTTTCCGGATCACGTCGCGGATATGCCTTCGCGCCATCCACAGCCCGAACAGCACGAAGACCAGAAAGCCGGACAAGTGCTGGAAATGCATCATTTCCTGCGGACCCGGCACGCCGACGCGGGTCATCACGCCCTGCTGCACAATGCGGATGAGGTAGAACAGCCAGACGCTGAGCAAAACTTCCACCCGCGTGAAGTAGGCCACTCCGATCAGCAGGAAGTTTACGCGCACCTGGATGGGATGGAAGGCCTCGTACAGGGTCAGGGGAAAGGCGTGTCCCGCGCCGAGGGGGACTGCGGGCATGAAGTCGAAGAAGCTGAACATGTTCCAGATCATGATGACCAGTGTGGTGCCGAACCCCCACCAGAACATGGGTACACGGGCAATCCTGGGCAGGAGGGCCCGATCCTCGGCGCCGTCTATCAGCGCCAGAGGCACCTGGGCCAACGGAAAGGCCAGCCGTTCGTGTTCAACCCACTGCTTCCGGAGCATGACCATGATCGAGGCGCCGACCATGAACAGGGCGATGTAGAACGTCACCCACCAGAAGATGGGCACGAACCAGATCTGCCAGCGTATGTTCCGCGTGGAATACACGCCCTCGTAGAACTGGTTCAACCCACCCAGGTGGTTCGGGACCACCAGCCAGGACGGAAGATAGTCGAGGAACAGTTCCGCCCACCGGTTCTCGGGCGTGGCGTGATAGAACGGACCGCTGATGATCGATATCGCGTAATTGCTGAAGGCCCAGCCCGGTATGACGGAAGCCGTGAAGACCAGGAAGAAGATCACGACAAGTTCCTGGCTGTTGAATGGACGGCTGACGCCGGTGATTTTCAGACAGGGATTCACCATGAGGACCATCAGAAGGAAGGGCAGCAGCGCCGCCACCGGCAGATGGGTGACCGTAATGAATGAGCCGCGTGTTACGAATTCGGAGGCGAGCGACCAGATGGTCAACAGGATGGTGAAGACGCATCCGATCACCACGGCCCGGAGGGTGAGGCCGGCGGAAACGGGCCGTACAGCGGGAGGCGCTGCGGACATTTCCCGGTCGGATTGTGACAATGTGGCTGTGGACATGATCGTAGGGGGATAGGCGCGGGGATGAACGTGATGTCCGTTGCGGCATGAACCGGTCAGTTGCGAATCACGCGTTCACGACGCATTCACGCGCCTTTCAACCGTGATTACGCGCCTTTCCTCGTAATTACGCGCTTTCCACGCACGCCCGGAGCTTTGCCAGTCCTTTTTCTGCCGTGGCCACCGGCCCTTCGGCCCAGTAGGCGGGATTGAACAGCTCGAGTGACAGCATGCCCCGGTATTCCTGCCGTTCCAGGCTGGCGACGATCTCGTCCCAGGGCGCTTCGCCGTCTCCGGGATAGACCCGGTGCTCGTCTTCGATGTCCGTACGGGGCGGGTCTGCAGGATAGTCGTTCACGTGGACCAGGCCCAGGTGGCCGGGATCGAGGTAGTCCATCCCGCGCTGGTGTCCGCTTCCCTTGTACATGTGAAAGATGTCCGTTAGCAGCCTGGCGTCACGCACCCCGCTTTCGGCGGCCACGAGCAGAGCTTCTCCGACCGTTCCCAGCGTTCGGGACACGCCCCAGAACTCCAGCAGGGGTTTCGGGGAGAAATCCGATACAGCGTCCGTCAGTTCGGCGAATCTCCGGGTGACGGAAAATAGGTCGACTTCGCGGTCGTGGATCCCCTTCGGGGCCGTGGCTACGAAAGGGCAATCCAGCACCTGTGCCATTTCGAAGCACCGCCGCGCCTCTTCCAATCCCCGGGCATGCCGGTCTTCTTCGGGTACCGCCCACTCGAAGAACGCGATCAGGTTCACGATCCGGATGCCCCGGACGGCAGCGTGGTCCCGCAGTTTCGGCAGCGAGCCACCCCCTTCGACCCAGGCATCGATTTCCTCTACCCAGGGTTCGATTCCGTCATATCCGGCGTCGGCCGCGATATCCACGTGTTCCAGCACGGAAACGCCGGGCGATCGGATCGTGCTCGTATTAAGGCAGTAGTCAAAGCGTCCCATCGTATGTTTCCCTCCGATAGACCGCCGTCTCAACCGATTCGGGTCGGGCACGGACGGTGCAACGGCAATGTCCAGTTACTATGTCCGGTTACGTAGTTCAGGCTTCGAATCAATTTAGTGCGTATTACAAAAAAAAGTACCGTTTTAACCGTCTTCGTCTATATTGTATACCGCTGTAAACCGTATCCTGATCCAGTGACATCCGGAACGAATGTGAGGTACGTTTCGCGCTTCCTGAGGTTTGTTCTTCTCCTTAGTTTCCTGCTGATTTCCAGGGTGGCTGCCGGTCAGGTGACCGAAACGGATGTCATCGGTTCCGCCGTGACCCTTCAGGGTACTCCGGAGCGAATCATTTCGCTCATACCGAGCAACACGGAACTGCTTTTCGCCGTAGGCGCGGGAAGTTCGGTCGTGGGAGTCACGAACTACTGCGATTATCCACCGGAAGCCAGGGAAATCGAGAAGATCGGCGACGTCACGACAATGAGTCTCGAGAAAATCGTGGCGCTTGATCCTGATCTCGTTCTGGCCTCAAAGGGAAACGCCAAAGAACTGGTATACAGCCTGAAAGCACTGGATGTTCCGGTGTTCGTCCTCGACCCCCAGTCGATCGAGGACGTGCTCGATGCGATCGGCACGGTGGGCAGGCTTGTCGGTCGTGAGGAAGTGGCGCGCGAGCTTACCGAGGGTTACCGCCGGCGGCTGGCCGCGGTGGCGGAGCGGATCGACGGCCTGACCGAAAGCGAGCGTCCCACGATTTTCGTCGGCAGCCCCTTCCGGGACGAGAACTGGACCCCCGGACCTGAAACATTCACCTCGGCGGTGATTCAACGGGCCGGCGGGCGGAACGTGGCCGACGACCTGGCACCGGGTTCGTGGGCGGTGTACAACCTGGAAAACATCGTGTCCAGGGATCCGCAGGTCCTCCTATCCACGCTGGGTGAAGGACAGGACGCGGAGGAAGTCCGGGCGAGCTACGTGGAAAGGGCGAAGTCGCTGAAAGGCTGGCAGGGCCTGGACGCCGTGCGCAATGAACGCATCGTCCTGATCCCAGAGAACTGGCTGCTTCGTCCCGCACCCAGGCTCTTCCACGCGATCGAAACCCTGGCGGCCGCCTTGCATCCGAACCGATTCTGATTTTCCTGGCTGATCCCTGACAGAATGTCCGGAACGAAACTGAACCCAACCGCACCACTTCCATGCCGCTGATCAACAGGATACCCACCGAACTGACCCGTCTGATCCGGTCCGGCCTGCCTGCAGGCGAGGACCATGGCGATCTCCTTTTCGCCTGCAAGACCGACCTCGCGCCGGACGGCCGCATTGACGAATCGATGCTGGTCGTGACCCGGCGGCAGCTGGTGGCGGCAACCCGGTCCGACGGAGCTTGGACGCTGACCCATACCCTCTCCCTGGCGGAGATCGACGGCCTGACCGTGGAGCCTTTGGTCGGCGCGAGCGCGCTCGAGGCCGAGGTGGACGGGAAGAGCATCCGGCTGATCCGGTACACCCACGCCGTGGCGCAGGACATGACCGACGCCGTCGAGTCCCTGTTGCACCTGATCGGCCCCGACGGCAGCACGGATCACACGGAGCCCGTTGCCGAGGAACCGGTCCCGGACTGGTCGAGCCGCGAGGCCCACCTGCGCACGTTTGGGCGATTGTGGACTTTCTGCCTGCCCCACTGGCGCAAGCTGGTTGTCGCCATGGTGGTCACGGTTGCCGCGTCGGCCATCGACCTGCTGCCCCCGTACCTGACCATGATCCTCGTCGACCAAGTCCTGGTGGACCAGAGCATGTACATCTGGCTTCCGGTGATCGTCGCGCTCCTGGCCGTTTCCCGGATCGTCCATACCGGGGTGACTATCATCAGCGGGAGAATGCTGGCCGTGCTGGGAGACCGCCTGGCCTACGACGCACGGTCCGAACTGCTGAACGTGCTGCAGCTCCTGCCCCTCAAGTACTATGACATGCAGCAGACGGGCGGTCTCATGGCCCGCATCGCCCGGGACGCCAAGTCGATCCACTACTTCTGGATCGATTTCGCGCCACAGGTGGTCCAGCAGGGGCTGCTCGTGATCGGCATGACCGCAGTACTGTTCTACCTCAACTGGGAACTGGCGCTCCTCGTCCTGATCCCCATTCCCGCCATCATCTTCGCCTCGGTCCATATCAAGCGGTACCTGATGTGGTTCTACGGCAGGTCGTGGGACAGCTGGGCGACCTTTTTCGAGCGGGTGAACGACGCACTGGCCGGCATCCGGGTCGTGAAGATCTTCGCCCAGGAGAAACGGCAAAGCCGGGACATGCAGCTCGAGAACGAGAAGGTGTTCACGGCCGAACGCAATATCCATGTCCGATCGCGCACGGTGCGCCCGCTGCTCGCTTTCCTGGTGTCCGTGGGCGGACTGCTCGTTCTGTGGTACGGCGGCCTCCTGGTGCAGTCGAACGCCATGACGATCGGCATGCTGGTAGCCTTCCTCCTCTACCTGGCCATGTTCTACAGTCCCGTGCAGCAACTGACCGGCATGGCCGACTGGATTCCGGAGATGATGACGGCCATCACCCGGACTTTCGAAGTCATCGACAGTCCCATCGAAGAATACACGCCAGCCGGCATCGTCGACGTACCCCGTTTCGAGGGACGCCTGGAGCTGCAGGATGTCAATTTCGGTTACGTGGCGCACCAGCCGGTGCTTAAGGGGATCAACCTGCACGTCGAACCGGGCGAGATGATTGGGCTCGTGGGGCACTCGGGCGCCGGGAAGTCCACCCTGATCAAGCTGATGTGCCGATTCTACGACGTTGACGGCGGGCGGATCCTGATCGATGGAACCGATGTGCGCCGGATGGACCTTACGCAACTGCGCAGTCAGATCGGTTACGTGGAGCAGGACCCCTTCCTGTTCTCCGGTTCCGTGGCCGACAATATCCGCTTCGGCAATCAGGAAGCGACTCGGGAGGAGATCGTCGAGGCCGCCATCAACGCGAACGCCCACGAGTTCATCGTCAAGCTGCCCGACGGCTACGACACGCCCGTCGGGGAACGGGGCGGCCGACTTTCCGGCGGGGAGCGCCAGCGGGTCGCGATCGCCCGGGCCATCCTGCACGACCCGAGGATCCTGATTCTCGACGAACCCACGTCGGCCCTCGACCTGGAAACGGAGAAGAAGATCCAGGAAGCCCTGGGAAGGCTCATGGAGGGCCGCACGACGCTCGCCATCGCCCATCGCCTGTCCACCTTGAGAGACGCCGACCGCCTGCTCGTCCTCAAGAACGGCGAGCCGGTGGAACTGGGCACCCACGAGGAGCTGCTGGACCGGCAGGGCGAGTATTACCGCCTGGTCCAGCTGCACACCAACGTCTCCAGTATCGTGGGCGTGGAGGGGTAGTACATGTCCTTTCTCGATCCGGCCGCCGTTCACCTCGAGCGGCGGGACGACCAGCCGCCCACGCTGTCCATCGCGGGCGACCTGTTCTTCAGCGTCAAGATACGACAGGCTTTTCCGCTTTCGCACGAAAGCCGGTACATCACCTTTTTCGACCAGGATGACGAATACCTGGGCATCCTGGCCGATCCGACGTCCTGCGACGAGGAAACTGGTCGCATCATCCGCGATGAGATCGAATGGCGCTATTTTCGCCCGAGGATAACGCGCATCGTGGAGATGGAAGGCAGGGGAGGCACGTCGCTATTCTCGGTCGAGACGGACCGTGGCGACGTCAAGATCCCGATGCGGGACTTGAGGGAAGGCATGGTGGAACTGGCGCCCGGCCGTATCCTGATCACGGACGAGAACGGCAACCGGTACGAGATTCCCGACCTCGACCGGCTGGACCGGCGCAGTAGACGCCTGATTCGGCGCCTGATCTGACTAGTTCAACAGGATCGGCGCGATTTTCGCGTAGGCCGTTTTGAACCCAAGTACGGCGAAGTAGATCCCCACCCCCAGCAGGACCAGCAGAATCGTACCCAGGGCCAGCAGGAGCGATTTGCTTGCGGCGAACCGGACCTTGAGCCGCTCTACTTTGGCGTAGATTTCAGGATACTTCTGCTCCAGTCGGCCCAATATGCGTCGGGCGAAAGCGTAGCGCGTGGAAAGGATCGTCAGCCCAATCACCATGAAAAGCACGCCCTGCAGCAACGGCAGGAAGACGCCCAGGACCCCGATAACGATAAAGGTCCATCCGAAAACGTCCTGGGCTATGCGTAGAAGTGGTTTGCGCGCTATCTGCTCGATTCCTGTCGTTTTGGGGTAAATCCGTTCCGGTAACGGTACGTCCGACCCGTTTCTGGTACGTTCAGTCTGCCGACGGCACGTCAAATCGCATTAAATTCAGTCCAGAAACGCCAGGGCTTCCCGCATTTCGTCCAGATCCTTGGCGTCACCCTGCCGTTCCGCCACGACGATCCCCTGCTCGTAACATCTGCGGGCTTCATCATCGCGGTCCAGCTGTTCGTAAACCCGTCCGGCCTGGTGATAACCCGCCGTGTAGTCCGGCGATGCCTCCATGAGTTTTTCGAGGATACCTGCGGCCTGTTCGAGCTGGTGCGAACTCACGTATTCCAGCGCGATCGCGTACTGAATGAAGGGATCGCCGGGGTCCTTACTGGCGAGCAAATCAAGCTGTTCGAGGCGCGAGTTCATGCGACGAATCCTCTTTGTGTCTACCACGTATCTACCGAGTATCTAAATCCGTTTTTCCTGCGTATCTACAATGTTTCTACCACTAAAATCTAGATCAGCGAACGGGACTGACAGCCGTCCACGTTGATGCAGGCACCGGTCACCCAGCTCGCCCGGTCGGACGACAGGAAGACCACCACGTCCGCGATCTCTTCGGGCTTGCCGAAGCGACCGGCCGGTAGTTCCTGGTCTATGAACTTGCCGATGCCCTCCGGGTCCGCGTCCAGCCGCTTCTGCCAGTTGCCACCCGGGAATATGATGGAGCCCGGCGCTACCGTGTTCACACGGATGCCGGTCTTGGCCACTTCCTTGGCGAGCGTTTTGCCCATGGAAATCTCCGCGGCCTTCGTGGCGTTGTAGGTGGCGGGGCCGCCCGCTTCGCGTCCGAAGATCGAGGAAATCGTGATGACAGAACCGCTTTCCTGTGCGCGCATCGCCGGGAGCACGGCCCGCGTCGCCCGCACGGCGGCGAACATGTTCAGGTTGAACACGTGGAGCCACTCGTCATCGGACACATCGTCGAAGGGATTCCAGACGCTTCCGCCCACGTTATTGACCAGGATGTCGATGCGGCCCCAGCGCTCCAGCGTCGCCTCAACGACCCGGTCGATGCCTTCGGCCGTGGTCAGGTCTCCCGCCGTCGCCAGTGTCTCGACACCCTTCTGTGCGACTTCCTTCCCGGTTTCGAGCAACCGTTCTTCCCCCCGAGCGCTCAGGCTGACGTGACATCCCTCCTCCGCCAGACCCAGGGCGATCGATCGCCCGATGCCCCGGCTCGAGCCCGTAACCAGTGCGACTTTGTCTTTCAATCCCAGATCCATTTCAAGTCCTTTCGTTAATCAATCGGTTCAAACAGTATCTTCATGCCTTCTTTGTTCAACAACCGGTGGAACGCGTTCTCCCACTCGGTTAAAGGAACTACGTCGGAGATGATCGGTTCCAGCTCGATCCTGCGTTGATCCAGCATCACCATGGTGCGATCCCAGGCATCGAGGGATCCGGCGAAGGAGGTCCGAATATCGATTTCCTTCAATTCCGCCGGGAAGAAATCCACCTCGAAGGGGCCGCCATGCAGGCCGATCTGCATGATGGTGCCCTGTTTCCGCACGAGTTCGATGGCCGAACGGGTGGCCGCAGCCGACCCGGAACATTCGTACACCACGTCGGCGCCGTAGCCCTGGGTCCGGTCCCTGACGAGATCGAGCAGGTCGACTTCTTCGATGTCGACGGTCTCGTCGGCCCATCGCGCACCGAGTTCGAGCCGCTCGGAATCCTCGGAAGTGCCGGTCAAGATGACGTAGGCGCCTTCTGCCTTCGCCACCTGCGTGGTCAGCATGCCGATGGGGCCGGGGCCGGTCACCACCGCCACGTCGCCGGCGGTAACGGACGTGCGAATGGAAACAGCCTTGACGCAGCAGCAGAGGGGCTCGCTCAACGCGCCGATGGTGAGGTCCAGGTGTTCCGGAATCCTGCGCAGGGCCCAGGTGGGCATGACCACGTACTTCGTAAATACGCCGTGCACCCCGCTGCCGATCGACAGGCGGCGGTCGCACAGACTGTGCTGGCCTGCGACACAGTACCTGCACACCCCGCAGACGACGGTGGTCGGTATGCCGGTCACTGCGTCGCCCGGCCGGTATTCGTCCGAATCGGCCACCTCGTCTACGATGCCGGAGAATTCGTGGCCCATGATCACCGGCGGGTTGTAGGGGTACTCGTCCTTGTAGATGTGGATGTCCGTCCCGCAGATGCCCGCGGCCCGGATCTCCACCCGGACCTCCCCGGAATCGGGCTCGGGAACCGGCATGTCCCGGACTTCCATGTTGACCGGGCCATGGTCGTATTTTACCAGTCCTTTCATTCTCGAATCCCCGCTCCGCGTACCGGAATCCTGCCGCTCAATGCACTGCCGGATCAGGCGGTCAGAATATATGCCGGTGTATAGGAGATGACAAGATCATTCACTACCTGAACGTCCGCATTAAGGCGTTGACACCCGGCAGGCGCGTTCTTAAGTTGAGCACGGACCAAGCCGGACCGGAACGACACGCCAGCCCCCGTAGCTCAGTGGATAGAGCAACGGTTTCCTAAACCGTTGGTCGGGTGTTCGACTCACCCCGGGGGTATTCCCGGTCTAAAGCCCGTCTCCCGTGTTTTCCCTCGCTTCCCCGCGCAACATACGCAGGAGGATCTTCATGTCCGATCTGTCCCGGTACATTCAGGAAACGACGCTTATCGACACCCACGAGCATCTACGGTTCGAGGACGATTGGGTCGCCAACGGGCCGGACGTGCTGCAGGACCTCTTCGAGAACTACGTCCCAGCCGACCTCGTGGTCGCCGGCGCTTCGCAGGAGGATGTAAACGCCCTGCTGGATCCCTCGAAGGGCGACGTGGCGGCACGTTTCGAACCGGTCCGGTCGGCCTGGGAAGCCGTGAAGCACACGGGGTACGGCGAAGCGGTACGCATACTGGCGGAAGACGTGTACGGGATGGCCGAGATTACCGTCGACGGCCTGGCAGCGGCGCAGGCCGAGAACGACCGGTTACGGGGCCCCGGCCAGCGACTGGCGCTCCTGCGGGACCGCGCGGGCCTGGATCACGTGCAAATCGACAACTTCGTCTGGGCGTGTGAACCCGATGTCTCCGGGCTGGATTTCTTCCTCTATGACCTGTCCTGGGTGGGATTCTGCAATGGCGAGGTGCCTGTGGAGAACATCGCGGAGGAAACGGGGATTACGGTGGACAGTCTCGGCAACCTGCGCGAGGCCATGGCCGCCATTTTCGCGAAGCACGGTCCCCACGCCATCGCGGTCAAGGCGCAACACGCCTATTCCAGGACGCTCCGGTGGGAGGAGCGCAGCGATGAAGACGCGGCAAAGGCCCTGGAGATCGTGCTGAGTAATCCCGATGGTGCGCCGGAGGAAGCGTCGCTGTGCCTGGGTGACTGGGGCTGGGCGCGGGGCGTGGAACTGTCCATCGAACACAACCTGCCGTTCAAGATCCACACCGGTTACTACGCGGGACACAGCCGGATGCCGGTGGACCGGATCAAAAGCGGCAATCTGTGCGGACTGCTAGCCCGCTACCTCGACGCCCGGTTCGTGCTGATGCACATCGCCTACCCCTACAGCCACGAGTTGATCGCGCTGGCCAAGCACTACCCCAACGTCTGGGTGGACCTCTGCTGGGCCTGGTCCATCGACCCGTTCAGTTCATGCGATTTCGTCCGCCGCTTCATCCACGCCGTGCCGATCAACAAGCTGTTCGCTTTCGGAGGGGACACCGGCTGGCCCACCAGCGCCTATGCCTACGCGGTACAAGCGCGGAGATGGCTCGGCCGCGCCCTGGAAGGCGAGGTGCGCGACGGCCTCCTCACCGAAAAAGAGGCGATGGACGTGGCCCTTCGGCTCATGCAGACCAACCAGCGCGAGTGTTTCGATATCGCCGGAACGCGTGGGAATATCGTGCGGTCCCTGGAATCCATCGAGGCCTAAAAACGGGTTGCGATCGGGTGGGTCGTGCCTTATATTGAGCGCGGTTTTACCAGGCCACGATAGCTCAGTTGGTAGAGCAATTCATTCGTAATGAATAGGTCGTCGGTTCGAGTCCGACTCGTGGCTTTCTAACCCCTCCTGCAATATGTCGATCGTCTGTTTTATAGAGATCTCAGACTGCAGCGTCTCTACCGGTATCGACACGTGCAACCCCCCCTCGAAACGGTTACGCAATTCCACGGCCATGAGGGAATCCACCCCCAGACTACGCCAGGTCTGCCCCGGATCGACGTTATCCGGGTCCACTTCCACGATCCGGCCGATCGCATCGTTCACGAATGTCTCGATGTAGTCGCGGAGTCTGTCCGCGGCCAGCGCGTTCAAATCCGCCCTCGATAGCGGTGTGATCGATTGTGGTGCGAGTTCTGAACGATCATCCAAAGGCAGGAACGGTGCGAGTAGGGATTCTGCCGCGGGTTCCGCCGTAGGAATCACGCCGACGCGATGGACGTCCCGGCGCAACAACCGGTCGAGCAGCGCGCCGGCCTCTTCGGGAGGGATAGGTCGCAGTCCCTGTCGCCTGAGCCGGTCGGCTACGCGTTCGTCGGCCGTCATGCCCGTATCTTCCCAGGGTCCCCAGTTGATCGATGTAACCGGGAGGCCTTCCTGACGCCTGAGTTCGGCCAGGCCGTCGAGATAGGCGTTCGCAGCGGCGTAGGACGCCTGGCCCGCGGTGCCGGCCAGGGAAGAAGCCGAGGAGAACAGGACGAAGAGGTCCAATTCGAGGTCCCGGGTCAATTCGTGTAGCATCCACCCACCGGCCGTCTTGGGTTCGAGTACCTGGCGGAACCTTTTCGCGTCCTGGGTAAGCAGAATGCCGTCGTCCAGCACGCCGGTCGCGTGGAAAACGCCCCTGACCGGTCCGCGTTCCGCACGCAGGTCCGCCATGAGGCACTCCATCGCTTCCCGGTCGGTCACATCGGCCTGCACATATCTGACGTTGCCGCCAGGACCGGCTCCCAGCTCCGTTTCCTCGATTCCCCTTCGGCCCGTAACGACCACCAGGCCGGCTCCCCGGTCGAGCAGCCAGCCGGTGAGGAAACGTCCGATCCCGCCCGTGCCGCCCGCGACGAGGTAGGTCCCGCCCGGACGTACGACTGGGTCGTCGTCGCCCAGGTTCACCGGAATTGGCGCTCCCTCATCCACGAGCACCAGTTTGCCCGTGTGCCGGGCCTGCGACATGAACCGGAAGGCTTCACGCGCCTGTTCCATCGGGAAGGTCCGATAGGGTAGGGGACGTATCCTGCCATCTCCGGCCATGTCGACGACCTCTTGCAGCAAGCCGCCTGCCCGGTCCGGTCGTTCCTCGATGAACTGCGCGAGATCGATAGGATGATAGGACCGGTTTTGGTCGAACAAGTTGAGATCGATGGATCCGTGGTTCAGCAAATCGGTTTTGCCGATCTCGATGAAACGTCCGTGGGGAGCCAGCAAGGACAGGGAAGCCCGCATGGCGGGGCCGGAGAGGGTATTGAGCACGATATCCATGCCCTTCCCGTCCGTCTTCTCCATGATCTCTTTGGCGAATTCCAGTGATCGGGAGTCCATTACATGGGAAATGCCCATCTCCTTCAACAAGGCGCGTTTTTCTTCAGAGCCGGCCGTGGCGAAAACCTCGGCTTCCAACTGCTGTGCGATTTGAAGAGCGGCCAGTCCCACTCCTCCGGTGGCGTTGTGAACGAGAACGCGGTCTCCGGCGGACATCCCGCCGCGTACCGCGAGCCCCAGGTACGCCGTCAGAAAAGCCACGGGCAGCGTGGCGGCTTCCTCGATGCCCAGATGCTCAGGCTTGCGGACAACCAGGTTTGCCTTCGCGGTCACGTGTCCGGCCATGGCCGCAGGCACCATCCCCATTACCAGGTCGCCGATTTCCACTGAGTCTGCCCGGTCGCCACGGGCGACCACTTCGCCGACACATTCCCATCCGAAGGACGGTGCCCGCCGTGATGGTCTCCTAAGCATGCCGAGGGCGGTCAGCACATCCCTGTAATTCAATGCAGCGGCCCGCACGCGAATGACCACCTCGTCCGGTCCGGGCTTGAGTACCGGTTTCGTTCTAAAATGGAGGTTATCGATTGAGCCGGGTGGGGACTGTGACAGTGCGTAACTAGTTTCTGAACTATCAGTTACGGGTATTGTTTTCAATACGCTACGCTCCAGATCGAAGGGAACGAGACGGCGGGTAAAAACACCAGTTTCCCGCAATGCGATTTCACCGGGGGATGAGTCCACGCCCACGATTGTCGCGAGACGCTCCACATCGATCTCGCCGGTTCCGGCCGGAAGGTCGATCAGCGTACAGTCGAGCTCGGGATGTTCGCGCATGGCGACCCGCCCACAGCCCCAGACAGACGCGTGTGACGGCGATACGTTGTCGTCTACCTTCACGTATTGCGCGCCCGCCGTGATCAGCCGAAGGCGGCACGGTAGTTCAGGTTTGTCCAGCACTGAACGGATCAGTTCGAAGGATTCCAGGGCGGGGCCGGTATGCTGGTCATGCTGCCTGCCGGTCTGCCGGCCGGACTGCCCGTTGCCGCCTCCCGTCCAGATTCCACCTAATCCAACGTAGCTTCCGGTTTCGCATTCCACTGATTCCAGTTTCTCGGCCAGCGTGCCCCAGTTTTTTTCCGACCCGCTGCCTGAAATGTCGATGAATTCGCTTGTCACACCAGGCCGCGAAAGGGCGTCGGCCAGTTTGCTTCCTAAACTAGTGTCGTCCGAGAACACGAACCAGCGGGAGGCCGGTCCGGGTTGCCGTTGCTCTATCCAGCGGTCGTCGGAGACCCACTCCTCGCAGTACAGCCCATGGGGGTTGTTATCGACGTTGCAACGGCTTCCCCAGCCCTCCGCTCGGAACAGGGTCACGCCTCTCAGGTCCACCACAGTAAGACCCTCTTCGTCTACGAGACACACGTCGGCCAGCAGGTCGCTATCTTCGGAGGTTTCTCGCAGTCTAGCATAGGCCGCCAGGACTTCGTTCTGATCTGGAAGTCTCTGCAGCACAATGGTTTCCACGCCGACCGGCAGATAAGGACCGTCATCCGCTATGAGCAACAGCAGGGCTTGCAGACCGGCATCCAGAACACCGGGGTGCAGGCGGTAGGAGCCGTGGCCTTCATCCCCGGATGCCAGGGAGACGAGAGCTTCCCGGTTGGCGTACACGACCTCGTCGATCTGACGAAAGGCAGGTCCGTAATCAAATCCCAGTTCAGCGGCACGTTCGTAGAATCGGCGCTTCGTGATCCGTCGGTCGCATCGGGACCTGATGGCGCCCAGGTCGATGGTTTCGGCCAACCCAACCACCCGGTTTCTTTCAGTACGCATGTGCGCCAGCCAGCTCGAAGCCGTTTCCTGAGATTCAGATTTGGAGGACAGGGTATACCGGTTCTCCTTGCGTGCGATCTGGACCAGGTGGGCACCGGTATCGGGCAGTAACAGGGGGTGCAGGAGTTCGAACCCGGTGAAGGCGATGGGGACCTCCGGTATCCTTGTAACCTCCGCCTCATCGAGCGTCTCAAAGAGCATTTCGATCTGACCGGCCAACGGCATGATCGATCGGTCCAGCACAGTGTGGTCCGCGAGGAGCGGGTGGGATACCAGGCTGATCGCCCGTTCCCATACCCGGGAGTCTTGGTCGACCGACGATTCGACGGCCGGACCGATCAACGGGTACGGGTACAAGCCGGCCGGACGACCCAGACTGTCCGAGCCACTTTGGTTGTCCAGCCCACCGGGAAGTACTGCCATGCCATCCAGCCAGTACCGTTTCTTCTGCCAGGGATAAGGCGGCAACGGAACACGCGTACGCGGCGGCTCCACCAGGTGCTCCCAGTGGATATCGTGTCCATGGACGTAGCACTTGGCCACGGATTCGAGCAGGATTTCCCACGCTCCGCGATCACGGCGCAGCGAGGCGAGCGCGTGTCCTGCTCGACCGCGGTGTGCCAGATTTTCGTAGATGGCCGCGGAAAGCACCGGATGGGGTCCGATCTGGATGTATATCGCCTCCCCTTCACCCGGGATCTGTTCGAAGGTCTGGTCGAAAAGGACGGGGTTGCGGATGTTTCGCCACCAGTGGTCCGCGTCGAGTTTCGTTCCGTCTGTCTGCGCGCCCGTGACCGTAGACAACAGGGGTACGCGAGTTTTCGAGGGAGTCAATCCGTTCAGGGACGCCAGGAAGTCGTCGCGGATCCCTTCCATTTGCCCGCTGTGATAGGCGATTTCAGAATGCAGCTTCTGGCAGAAGAGTTTTCGATCTTCGATCGCGGCCTGCAACCGGTCGATCTCCGCTGCCTCTCCAGATATGGTCACGGACACCGGACCGTTGACCGCGGCGACGGACAGGCGGCCGTCATAGGGCTCGACGATCTCCTCGGCCTCGTCCCGTGACACGCCCACCGCCAGCATCTCACCCCTTCCCTGCATATCCTTCTGCAGTCTGCTGCGCTGATAGATGATGCGAACGCCCTCTTCCAGGGACAATGCGCCCGTGACGCAGGCCCCGGCGATTTCCCCGACACTGTGGCCGATGACGATCTGCGGCTCGATACCCAGGGACCGCCAAAGGGCCGCCAGCGCCCACTGAAGGGCCATGTTGGCGGGTTGGGCAATCTCGACGTCGGTCATGCGCTCCCCTGACGTCCCGCTCCACATCAATTCGAGCAAGGACGAGCCCGAAACGGCCGCAAACAGGCGGTCGAACTCGTCCAGTGCTTCGCGGTACGCTGGCGCTGAATCGTACAGTGCCTGGCCCATGCCATACCACTGGGGACCCATGCCGGTAAAGACAAACACGACGGGTGTCGCTTGGATTCCAGTGTGTCCGGTTTCGAATCGATCCGGGACACCGCCTCCACAGAACGCTTCTAAGGCCCGGGCGGTTTCCTTCGACTCCTCGGCGACCAGTGCCAGGCGGTGATCGAGATGGGACCTGTGCAGGGCGAGCGCGGCCGCAAGATCATCGAGCGATGCATCGGGGCGGTTTCGGAGCAGGGATGCCGTATCCGATGCCTTTTCCTTCAACGCGGCGGGGCTGCGCGCAGACAGGACCAGGATCTTGGGAACCTGCGGTCCGGCCGGATCGCCACCTGTTCGCGCACCCGCGGTATACTCGACGGATTCCGTGACCGGCGGTGATCCAAGCACGACATGGGCGTTGGCGCCGCCGAATCCGAAGGAATTCACGCCGGCGAAGGCGGGATCGGGGATGCTGACCGGCTCGGTGGCCACCTTCAGGCCGAGCTCTTCGAAGGGTATGTCGGGGTTCGGTTGATCGAAATGCAGAGAGGGCGGCAGGATGCCGTGTTTGAGCGCCAGTGCGGCCTTTATGAGCCCTGCGACCCCGGCCGCGGCTTCGGTGTGGCCGATATTGGACTTCACCGAACCGATCAGGCAGCCCGCGTCGCCCGTGGCGCGCCCGATGGCCATTGCCTCAATGGGATCGCCCGTGGGCGTTCCAGTGCCATGGGCTTCCACGAAGGCAAGTTGAGCGGCGCTTACGCCCCCTGCCCGCGCGGCCGCCTCGATGACGGCTTCCTGCGCGTTTTGTCCCGGTACCGTCAGGCCGCGGCTGCGGCCGTCCTGGTTGATCGCTGACCCGTGAATGACCGCGTAGACCGCATCGCCGTCCTCCATCGCGTCGGACAGGCGTTTCAGCACGACGATGCCCGCGCCGTCGCTCCGTCCGTAACCGTTCGCCCCCTGGTCGAAGGCCCTGCAGCGCCCATCCGGCGACAGCATATGCGCCTGCTCGAATCCGCGTGTCGTCTGGGGCGTCAGCAGCAGATTGGCACCTCCGGCAAGCGCGGCCGAGCACGTCCCGGCCTGGAGGTCGCGGCAGGCCAGGTGGATGGCGGTCAAGGACGAAGAACAGGCCGTGTCCACCGCGATGCTCGGGCCCTTCAGATCCAGGAAGTAGGAGATCCGGTTCGCCGCGATGCTCAGCGTCCCGCCCGTGTTGGTGTGCATGCCGACTTGCGAAGGCGCGGCGTACCGCTGCAGGTCCCAGTATTCGTCCAGGAAGATGCCCACGTACACCCCAACGGGCCGGCCTTCCAGCCTGGCCGGGGGAATCCGCGCGTCTTCCAGCGCTTCCCAGGCGAGTTCGAGGAGGATGCGCTGCTGGGGATCGATATGGCGGGCTTCCCGGGGCGAGATGCTGAAGAATCCCGCGTCGAACTGGTCTATTCCGTCGACGTATCCGCCCCATCCGGGAAAGTCCCCGCCGTCCGGCCACGGTTTCCACAGCGATTTCCGCTCATCCGGCACCGGACGAATCGCGTCCCCGCCATTCAGGACGAATTCCCAGAAAGACCGGGGCGTCGACAATCCTCCCGATATCTCCCCGGGGAACCGGCAGGAGATGCCGGTTATGGCAATGGGTTCACCGGACATGGCTCGTGGTCCTACGATAGGTCCAGTCGGCGTTGCCGTACCGGGTGCGGACCAACGAATCGGCTGCTTGTCGCTCCTCCTCGTCCAGCACGTCCGTTCGCCCTTCCACGTTCAGGCGTTCGAGCATCGAACGGGACAGACGGTCGGTCCATTCCTCGAAGGAGGGCAGATCGGGGATCAATTCCGCAACGGAGATGGTCCGGTGGTTCAGCAACCGGGCGATGGTTTCCCGGCGTTCCGGTTCGTGGGCGGGCATCAACAGGGGAAGCCTGCGGTGCCCTTGCCCCAGGAGCAGGGAGCCGTGCTGCAGCACAACCCCGCGGGATCGGCGCTGGGCGCTGCCGGCCAGCTTTCTGCCGCCCGCAATAATCTCGTAACGTCCTGTGGCCGTGAAGCATACGTCGTCATGGCCACCCGAACCGCAACTTCTTTCCATGGCCAACTCGGCTGGAATATCGAAGTGTTTCAGCGTTTCGACCAAAGCCTCGCTCAACGCGCGGAGCATCAAGCCGGACCGGCCTCCCAGCGCGAGATGGGATTCCGGTGCAACCAGGCTGTAGGTCAACTCCTGGTCGTGCAGTACCGCGCGGCCACCGGTGATCCGCCGGACCAGTTCGATGCCGTACCGGTCGCATTGACGGAAATCGATCTCTTTTTCCGCCTCCTGCCCGTAACCGATGGACACGGCGGGCGGACACCACGAATAGATGCGCAGCGTCATCATCTCCGCGTCCCGCCGGTGCGCGTCCGGCTGTCTCGCGTCCGCCCGGCCTGCGTCCGTCCTGTCCGCGTCTCGGCGGCACGCGTCCAACAGAGTTTCGTCCACGGCCATATTGTACGCGGCGGAACATCCGGGCGTGGAAAGTATGCGCATCATGACCGGTCGTCGTCGCGGTCGGACTGCAGCTGCTCCACGGCCTGTCGCGCGGCATCCTGTTCCGCGTTCTTCTTGCTGGTGCCCGTGCCTTTGCTGACGGGGTTTCCTGCGACGAAGACTTCGATGGTGAAGATCTTCTCGTGGTCGGGCCCCACGGCGGAATCGACGCGGTATTCCGGCTGCCCGATGCCTTCGCCCTGCGTAAATTCCAGCAGCGCGCTCTTGTAATTCCGCGTGTGATCGATGTGGGAGGGACGTTCTTCGCTCAGCTCCTGCAGGAGGGTTCGGTTCAGGAAGCGTCTGACTGGCTGAAGCCCGCCGTCCAGGTAAATGGCGCCGATGATGGATTCGTAGGCATCGGACAGGATCGAGTGGCGGAACCGGCCACCGGACCGGGCTTCACTGGTACTCAGCAGCACATAGCGCCCGAGCTTCATCGCCCGGGCCTGGCGGGCGAGCGCCTTCCGGTTGACCAGCGTGGACCGGAGCTGGGTGAGTTGGCCCTCGCGGCGCCCGGGGTACTTCTGGTATATGAACTCGCCGACCACGAGATCCAGCACCGCGTCGCCCAGGAACTCCAGCCGTTCGTTGGAGTGGACGCCGGACTGCTCCCGGGAGTACACGTAAGAACGGTGCTTGAGTGCCGTGATCAGGTAATCGGGGTTCTTGAAACGGTAGTTTATGAACTTCTGGACCTGGTGTGCGTTTTCCCGTTCAACGGCCGTTCGGTTCGATGCGTGACCTGATGCGCCGCTTTGCAGGCCCGTTATCAGGGCACGGGCTGCGCGCCGCAGCTTCTGCAGAATGGAATGCCGATTTGGCACGGTAGTCCCCGAAGCACGTCCGAGGCTTTTCGGAAAGATGCTACGCCGTGTGTTTCTTAACCACGAGCGTCACGTTATGCCCTCCGAAACCGAACGAATTGGTTAAGGCCGCCCTCACTTCCCGTTCCCGGCCCGTGTTGGGGATGTAGTCCAGGTCGCAATCGGGATCGGGCTCCTCGTAGTTGATGGTGGGATGGACGTAATCGCGGGCGACGGAAAGCGTGGTCGCGATAAACTCCACCCCTCCGGATGCTCCGAGGAGGTGGCCGACAAGGGATTTGGTAGAGCTGATCGCCAGGTGGTGCGCATGATCCTCGAAAACGTTTTTGATGGCAAGGGTCTCGATGCGGTCGTTGAATGGCGTGGACGTGCCATGGGCGTTGATGTAATCGATTTCGTCCACGGCCAGCCCGGCGTTCCGAAGCGCCAGTTGCATGGACCTGGCCGCACCTTCCCCCGATTCATGGGGTTGGGTGATATGAAAGGCATCCGCCGTCGCGGCATATCCCGCCAATTCGGCGTAGATCGTCGCCCCGCGCCGTTCCGCGTGAGACAGGGTCTCGAGGACGACCATGCCGGCGCCTTCACCGAGCACGAATCCGTCCCGCCGGGCATCGAAAGGCCTGCTTGCCCGCTCCGGTTCGTCATTTCTCAGGGACAGGGCCCGCATGTTGCTGAACCCGGCCACGGCCATGGGGGATATGCTGGCCTCAGTGCCGCCGGTGACCATGACGTCCGCGTCCCCGTGCTGCAAAATCCGGAACGCGTCGCCGATGCCATGCGCACCGCTGGAACAGGCCGATACCGTGGTGTAGTTGGGTCCTTTCAATCCATGAATCATCGAGATATGACCGGGCGCCATGTCCGCGATCATCATAGGGATGAAAAAGGGACTCACGCGCCCGGGGCCCTTGTGTACCAGGTTGGTATGCTGGTTTTCGAAAGTCCATATCCCGCCGACGCCAGTACCCAACACCACCCCGATGCGGTCCCGGTCTTCGGCGTCGAGATCCAGCCCGGAGTCGTCGATCGCCATCTGCGCCGCGATCACGGCGTATTGGCAGTTCTCGTCCATGCGCCGCACTTCTTTCCGGTCGATGTAATCCGCCGCGTTGAAGTCCTTTAATTCGGCGGCGATTTTCGCCGGAAAAGCGCTCACATCAAATTTCGTAATGGGCCCAACGCCGCTTTGGCCCGCGCAAAGGGCCTTCCAGTAGGTTTCGAGCGTGAGACCTACTGGGCTCAGTACCCCCATACCGGTGACGACAACGCGTTCAGCCACCCCGACGCCTCCCGAAATCAGCCAGTCGAGTCACCCTGCCTGCTTGGATGTCCCGGCCTGCTTGGATATCCCGGCCCGCATGGATAGTCCCGGTCCACATGGATAATCCGACCGGGACTGGAGATGAATAAGCCGTCTTTAAGAATCAGCCGTCCAGATTGGACTGGAGATACTTGATCGCGTCGCCGACCGTGACGATCTTCTCGGCATCCTCATCGGGGATCTCGAGATCGAACTCTTCTTCGAGGGCCATGACAAGTTCGACCGTATCGAGCGAGTCGGCGCCCAGATCGTCGGTGAACGAGGCATTGTCAGTGACCTGGTCACCGTCCACACCCAGTTGTTCGGCGATAATCTCCTTTACGCGGTCTTCCATCTTCTTTCCTCCTGTACAGATGATTGCCTCAGGTACCTTCGATTTACAATTGGGTTCTCATTGCCTGCCGAAACCGGATACGGCGAGGTTCCTTCACATGCCCATGCCGCCATCGACGCGCATCACCTGGCCGGTTACGAAAGCGGCGTCGTCAGACGCCAGAAAGGCCGCGATGCCGGCGACGTCATCGGGTTGTCCTGCCCGAGATAGCGGTGTGGCTTCCAGAAACGCGGACCGCACGGCCTCGGGAAGCGCCTCCGTCATGGCCGTTTCGATATACCCCGGGGCGATCGCGTTGACCGTGATACCCCTGCTGCCCACCTCTTTCGCCACCGACTTGGTGAAACCGATGATCCCGGCCTTGGAAGCGGCGTAGTTGGCCTGTCCGGGGTTGCCCGTCAGCCCCACGATCGAGGTCATGTTGATGATCCTGCCGCTTCGCTGCCGCATCATCTGCCGGATCACGGCCTGCGTACAGGCAAACACGCTGCCCAGGTTCACGTGGATGACCTCGTCCCAGTCATCCTGCTTCATGCGCATCAGGAGCGTATCCCTGACCGTCCCCGCGTTGTTGATCAGGACGTCGATGGACCCGTAGTCCTCGACCACGCTGTCGACCAGATTCTTCACGCTGTCCCGGTCATCAATGCTCAAGGAAACGCCCCGGGCGTCTCCGCCCTTGCGGTTCAGCGCGTCGGCGGCTTCCTGCGCCTTCGTCCCGTCGCGGCTGGTCAGGACGATCCGAGCGCCTTCCGCGGCGAAACGTTGGGCGACGGCGGAACCGATGCCTTGCGCTCCACCCGTTACGATGGTGACCTTGTCTTTTAAGCCCCGCAAACCTGAAGTACTCCGTGCGTGCGTGTCGTTATTCTTGAACGTAAGCGGTTTACCGCGGTTCCAATCGTTCCGCCACGGGTCGGCCGATCGTTACGGCTCAATGTTCGTTCATCGGCTGACCAGGCGTTATGGTTCAATGTTCTGCCACGGGTCGTCCGATCGTTTCCGCTACGGCAGTGACGTCGGCGAGTTTGTCTGCGTTCAGGACGCCGATGGCACGGTGCACCCGCTTCATCAACCCCGAAAGCACGTTGCCCGGTCCGGCTTCCACCACGGTGTCCACCCCGTGATCGGTCAGCGTCTGCATCGATTCCGCCCAGCGAACGGGGCGGGTGAGTTGTTCGACCAGCAGGTACCGGATTTCATCAGGCTCCGTCACGGCCTGGGCGGTAACGTTCACCACCACCGGCGTTTCCGCGCGGGCGATGGGAGCCTTTTCGATCGCCTCGGCGAGGCCGTGCCTCGCGTATTCCATGAGTTCGCAATGGAAGGCGCCGCTGACCTTGAGCGGAACGACCCGCTTCGCGCCCACCGCCCGGGCGCCGTCCATCGCACGTTGCACGGCCGGCACGGCCCCCGCGATGACGGTCTGCACCGGCGCGTTGTAATTCGCCGGCTGTACAGGTTCGTCTTCCGCGCAGGCTGCCCGGCAGACTTCGTCGATCTCCCCTGGAGACAGGCCGATCACCGCCGCCATAGTTCCCAGCCGCCTCCGCCCGGCCTCGTGCATCAGTGCACTGCGCAGGCGGACCAGGCGCAACGCCTCCTCGAAATCGAGGGCGCCGGCAGTCACCAGCGCCGAATATTCCCCAAGGCTGTGGCCGGCGACGAAATCCGGATCAATACCGTGCGCTTTCAGCAAGGATGCGACCGCCACGCTGTGTACCAGGATGGCCAGCTGCGTGTAGTTTGTCTGCTTCAGGGTTTCGGCGGGACCGTCGAAGGAGACGCCGGCGATATCAGCGCCGGTGATCTCGCGGGCCTGCTCGTAAAGCGATCGAACCTGCGGATACCGGTCGTGCAGGTCCCGGCCCATGCCGACGTACTGCGAGGCCTGGCCCGGAAACAGGAAAGCGATCCTGGCTTGGGACATGGGGTATCGGCGCCGAACCTAAATCGCTTCGACTTCCAGGACTTCCTTTCCCTGGTAGTATCCGCAGTGGGGGCAAACGCGGTGCGCGCGTTTCATCTCTCCACAATTGGAGCATTCAACCAGCATCGGCATCGACAGCACCCAGTGCGTACGGCGCTTACGACTCCGTGCCCGAGATTGGCGTCGCTTGGGCAGGGCCATGCTTTATTCCTCCTTCAACAGCGTTTTCAAGGTGTGCAAGCGTGAGTCCACCATCCGCGTACCACAGCCGCAGGCACCCACGTTGAGGTTCGTGCCGCATTCGGGACAGAGGCCCTTGCATGCTTCGCTGCACAGGGGTTTCATGGGGATATTCAGGTTGACGAGTTCGGCGATGCGTCGACTGAGGTCGATCGTCTTCGCGCCGTAGTCCAGGATTTCCACGTCGTCCGACTCGGTCAGTTCCTCGCCCTCGGGAATGGCCCGGTCGGTCTTCTCGTAGTAGGTCGCGATTTCACCGCTGATATGTTCTTCGACCTCTTCGAGGCACCTGCCGCAGGAGAAGGTCATGGCGACCGCTACATCGGCCTGCAGCACGAGCGAATTCTCGGAGACCGTCAACGTGCCGTCCACCTTGATGGGTGAAGCGAAACGGCAATCCTCGTCGGGAATGAAATCTGCGGCGGGCATGTTTTCCAGGTGGATGGGATGCAGACCTTCGGCCAGGTGCTCGATCGCTATTTGCATATTGACGGCTTATTCACTGAACTACGACCACACACCACACGCGATTTACTCACCACATTCCGGATGCGTCGGGATTCATCTCAATCAGCCGGAAACCACTAATAATAGGGAGGTTACCCCAGTCTTGTCAAGAGGAAAATCCCCGGATCAGGCGAGTGCGGACCGGATCAAATCCACCACGTCGGCCGACCGGTCGGCCACCGGTATCCCCGCCCCGTTCAGCGCGCTCACTTTCTCCTCGGCGCCGCCCGTTCCCCCCGATATGATCGCCCCGGCGTGCCCCATGCGCTTTCCGGGGGGCGCCGTGCGGCCCGCGATGAAACCGACCACCGGTTTTTTCATGCGCTGTTGCACGTACTCGGCCGCCCGTTCCTCGTCGGAGCCGCCGATCTCGCCGATCATGACCACCGCGTGGGTATCCGGGTCCGCTTCAAAGGCCTCGAGGGCGTCGATGAAACCCGTGCCGATGATCGGATCACCGCCGATACCCAGGCAGGTCGACTGGCCGATGCCCGCGGACGTCAACTGGTGGACGATCTCGTAGGTCAGCGTTCCGCTGCGGGAGACCACGCCCACGTGTCCGGGCCGGTGTATATGGCCCGGCATGATGCCCACCTTGGTGACTCCGGGCGTGATGGCGCCGGGACAGTTCGGTCCCAGGAGCCGTACGCCGGAGTCCTGCAGGACGGCGTAGACCCGGGCCATGTCCAGCGTGGGGATGCCTTCCGTAATGCAGATCACCAGGTCCAGTTCGGCATCGATGGCCTCGTGGATCGCGTCGGCCGCGAAGGCGGGGCGGACGTAGATGATGGAAGTGTTGGCGCCGGTCGCGGAGGCTGCTTCCTCGAGGGTATCGAAGACCGGGATGCCGTCCAGGTCCTGGCCGCCCTTCCCCGGTGTGACCCCGGCCACGACGTTCGTGCCGTAGACCGCCATCTGGCGCGTGTGGAAGGAACCGTCCCTGCCGGTGATCCCCTGCACGACGACGCGGGTGTTTGCGTCAACCAGGATGCTCATTTCGCCCCCTTCCCGAGTGCTACGGCCTTCTGAACGGCTTCCGCCATGGTGTCGACGGCGACGAGTCCCACGGATTCGAGTATTTTCCGGCCCTCCGCTTCATTGGTCCCGGTGAGCCGGATGACGATGGGCAGCGTGAGCGGCCCGCCGGGTCCGGCGGCGATGCGGTCCAGGGCGGTCACGATACCGTTGGCCACGTCGTCGCAGCGCGTGATCCCGCCGAATATGTTGAAAAGCACGGCCTTGACCCGGTCGTCGGACGTGATGATGTTCATGGCGGTGACGACCTTGTCCGGGTTCGAGCTGCCGCCGATGTCGAGAAAGTTGGCGGGCATGCCGCCATAGAACTTCACCATGTCCATCGTCGCCATGGCCAGCCCGGCGCCGTTGACGATGCAACCGATGTCGCCGTCGAGCTTGACGAAGCTGAGGTCCGCGTCCCGTGCCTTGGCTTCGGTGGGCTCTTCGGATTCGGGATCGCGCATCGCCTCGATTTCCTCCTGCCGAAACAGGGCGTTGTCATCGATGTTCATCTTGCCGTCCAGTGCCCACAACTTGCCTTTCGGCGTGGTCACGAGGGGGTTGATTTCCGCCAGAGACGCGTCGCTTTCGATAAAGGCGTCGTAGAGCCGGGCGAGCATGCCGGCGGCCTGTTTGACCTGTGCGGGATCGGAGTAGAGCTTGTAGGCCAGGGAACGGGCCTGGTACGGAAGCAGCCCGAGCAGCGGGTCGACGGCCAGTTTGTGGATCTTCTCAGGCGTATCCCGGGCGACTTCCTCGATGTCGACGCCGCCCGCCGCACTGACCATGAAAACCGCCCGCCGGGTCTGCCGGTCGAGGATGATCCCGACGTAGGCTTCGTGGTCGATCTCCACCGCTTCGGCCACGAGGACCTGCCGGACCGTCAGCCCTTTGATGTCCATGCCCAGGATCCGGCCTGCGACCTCGAAGGCTTCATCGGGCGTCGAGGCCAGTTTCACGCCGCCCGCCTTGCCCCGGCCGCCGACGTGCACCTGGGCCTTGACCACCACCCGCGTGCCGAGTTTTTCCGCGATACGCCGGGCTTCTTCGGGCGTCCGGGCCACCTCTTCCCTCGGGATCGCCATCCCGTGCCGGGCGAAGAGGCTCTTCGCCTGGAATTCGTGTATGTTCAACTTCCGCTCCTTTGCTTTTCCACCATGCCACCCAGGGCGTCGATGCCCGGTTTGAGGGCCGCCGTCTCACCCGTCCTCACGTCTGCTTGCTCACCATGCCGCCGAGGGCGTCGAAGCTCGGTTTCAGGGACGGGTACATGGATTTGAAGATCCCGTAACACTCCTCGTAGCGTTCCGAAGTCTCCGGGTCCGGTTCCGTCCGGGACACGACGTCGACCAGGTCGTCCGCGGCTTCCTCGACCGTGTCGTACACGCCGGTGCCGACCGCGGCCAGGATGGCGGCACCGAAGGCGGGTCCTTCCTCGGCGTTCACGGTGACGACTTCCGCCCCGAAAACATCCGCCTGGATCTGCCGCCAGAGATCGCTCCGCGCGCCGCCGCCCGTGGAACGGACCTGACCGACGGACAGCCCGAGTTCCCGCATGATTTCCATGGAGTCCCGCAGGGCGAAGGTCACGCCTTCCATCACGGAGCGGATCATGTGGGGGCGGCCGTGCCGTCCCGTTATGCCGATAAACGCGCCCCGCGCGTTGGCGTCCTTGTGGGGGGTGCGCTCGCCCATGAGATAGGGGAGAAACACCAGGCCCTCGCTGCCCGCCGGCGCGCGGGCCGCCTGGGCCGTCAGCAGCTCGTAAGGGTCCGTGTCCAGCATCCGGGCCGCGCTGACCTCGACTTCACCCAGCGTGTTGCGCAGCCACTGGAAGGCGCCGCCCGCGAAGAGCGTTACCCCCATGAGGTACCATTTGTCGGGGACGCTGTGGCAGAAGGTATGGACACGCAGTTCCGGGTCCACGCGGACGTCGTCGGTGTGAGCGAAGACCACGCCGGATGTACCCAGGCTGGCCAGGATCCGGCCGGACCGGACGATGCCGGCGCCCACGGCGCCGCAGGTGTTGTCGGCCCCTCCCCCGACGACGGGTGTGCCGGGCTTCAGTCCCATATCAGCGGCCACCTCCTCGGTTACGCGGCCACAGACGTCAATGGATTCGAAGGTGGGCGGCAGGAATTCCGCGGGCAGGCCGATGGCGTCCAGCATGGCGCCGGACCATCTCCGCTCTCGTACGTCGAACAGCAGCGTGCCCGCGGCGTCGGAGACCTCCATGGCGTATTCGCCGGTCATGCGGAACCGGATGTAGTCCTTCGGCAGCATGACCCTCCGGATGCGGTCATAGACCTCCGGTTCGTGGTCGCGGACCCAGATCAGCTTGGGCGCGGTGAAGCCTTCGAGGGCGGGGTTGGATACCCAGTCCACCAGGTGCTCCTCGCCCGCCTGGTCCGTGATCCAGCGGCACTGCTCGGACGTCCGCGTATCGCACCACAGGATGGAAGGCCGGAGCACCTCGTCCCGCTCGTCGAGCATGACCGAACTGTGCATCTGTCCCGACAGGCCGATCCCTGCGATGGATTCGGCCGCTATGCCGGCGGCGCCCATTGCTTCGCGCACCGTGTTCGACGCCGCGCGCCACCAGTCCGCCGGATCCTGTTCGGCCCAGTTGGGACGGGGCGTGTGCAGGGGGATCTCCTCGAAGGCCCGGGCCGCCAGCCCGCCCCGTTCGTCGACGATGATGGTCTTGATGCCCGAGGTGCCGATATCGATGCCGATCAGGTGTTTCATGGGTGGACCGATGTCTGTACCGTGCCTTTCCGGCACAAAAAAACCTGCGCAAGACCGCAGGAACGAGAGGATTGGAACTGGAAGCCGGTTTCAACTCATGTAAGCGTGCAGCCGGACACTTCGGGACGTATGACGCAATCGACGGATCGCCCGTTCCTTGATCTGGCGGACCCTTTCACGGGTCAGGCCGAACTGCTTCCCGATTTCGTCCAGGGTCATCGGCTTTTCCCGGTTGATCCCGAAATAGGAACGGATCACGGCGGCTTCGCGGTCCGTGAGCGTATTCAGGGCCCAGACCACTTCTTCTTTGAGCGACTTCTCCATGACCGGTGTTTCCGGCGACTCGATGGTCGTATCTTCGATCACGTCGAGCAGTCGACCCTCCTCGCCCGGAGAAAAAGGCGCGTCGAGCGAAAGATGGGGACTGAAGGTCCGCATGATGTCGACCACGTCACGGTGGTCCAGCGACAACTTCCCCGCGATCTCGTGGGTCGTGGGCTCCCGGCCCAGTTCCTGTTTGAGACCCCGCACGACCTTGTTGATCCGTCGCAGTTCCTCGGCCCGGTTCAACGGAAGGCGGAAGATCCGGGACTGTTCGGCCAGGGCCTGCATGATCGCCTGCCGCACCCACCAGACCGCGTAGGAAATGAACTTGAAACCCTTGTGCTCGTCGTAGCGCTGGGCGGCCTTGATCAGGCCGATGTTTCCCTCGTTGATCAGGTCGGACAGCGGCAGGCCCTGGTTCTGATACTGCCTGGCCACGACGACGACGAACCGCAGGTTGGCCTGGATCAGCTTGTTGATGGCGCCGTTCACCCCGTTGCGCGCGTCACGCGCCAGCGCCATTTCCTCTTGCAGGTTCAATACCGGTATGGTCCTGATTTCTTTCAGGTAGGTATCGAGCGACCGGTCATCGCCGGAATTCCGTGATCCAACCCGGGAAATGTTGACTTCCGACTGGCCGGACTTGGGCATGAAAGTTCTCCGGTACCGAGTGCAGACCGGTTGAAGACAGCCGAATGCTGTCCCGCCGAACTGTTTGTGGCAGCGGTTGTTGCGGATTCAGGTCGGTTAAAGGCGAACCGGCGACTGCGTGATACTTCCGGTTCTTTAGAAACTTACAAAACTATAATAATGGCCCGGTCGGGGCGTCAAGGTATTTTAAGGCAAATTCCGCAGTCATGCAATCCCGGCTCAAAACACACGTTTTTCGACGTTGTTACCGATATAGATATCCATCATGGTGGTCCGGTTGCCCCAGAAGAGATCCTGACCCCAGGCATTTGGATCGAGTCCCTTGAACCAGGGTTTGCGCAGGTCCAGCACATGGGTGTGGTAGATGAATACGCCTCCCACGTCCTCCACCAGGATGCGCTCCGCCTGCGCGTAGTACGCCATGCGCAGATCGTGGTCCAGAGTTGTGCCGCCTGCCTGCAGCAACCGGTCGAACGCGTCGTTTTTCCAGTCGTGCCGCCCGTGGCCAACCGGCTGGGAATGCCAGACCTGGGACAGCATGTTGTCGGGATCGGGATAATCATACTGGTAGGGGATCAGTCCGAAAGGGATGGTATACTGGTACATGTTGTCCATGTACAGACCGATTTCCTGGTTCCGGATCTCGACGCGCACGCCGAGGGTCTCACTCAGCATGCCCTGGATCGCCTGGGCGATGGACATCTGGGTCGCATCCGCCTGGCGCAGCCAGAATTCGATGGGCGGAAGCCCCCTTCCATCCGGATAGCCGGCTTCCGCGAGCAGTCGCCGGGCTTCGGGCGGATCGAACCGCTGTATGGCCTTGAGCGCGTCGCCCGTGTACCCGGGGAAGTTGGGCGGCAACATGGTGTAGGCGGGGGTGCCGTGCCCCTGCAGGATGACCCGGCAGATGGTCTCCCGGTCGATGGCGTGGCTGACGGCCCTTCGGATCCGCACGTCGTCGAAGGGGGGCACGGCGGTCTGGAAGAAGAGGTACCAGGTCTGGAAGTGGGGATTGGAGGTCAATTCCCGAGTCAGTTCGGGACTGTTGTCGATCTCGCCCAGGTACTGGGCAAAGACGCCCTGGCGATCGACCTCGTTGTTTTCGTAAGGCGTGATGCCGGGGTGGGTGCCGGCGATAATGAACTTCAGCTTGATTTGCTCGAGATAGCCCGGGTAGGGACCGTTGTAGTAAGGATTCAGCTCGTAGGAAATGTACCGGTCCGTGATCCATTCATCCAGCTTGTAACTGTAATTGGTGACCATGTTCCCCGGCTCGGTCCAGCGGCGGCCGTGTTTCTCCACCTGCCACGGGGGTACCGGTGCCGCGGAGTTGTAGGCCATGATGTGGGGAAGATAGGGACAGGGCGCTTCGGCTTCGATCTCGAGAGTCAGGTCGTCGATGGCGCGCACGCCCACCGAGTCCCGGTCGGTGATTTTGCCATGATTGAAGTCCCGCGCGTTCTTGATGTTGTAGAAGAGGAAGGCGAACACATTGCCTTCGTCCGGGTCCAGGAAGCGCTTGAAGGTATATTCGAAATCGTGGGCGGTCACCGCTCTGCCGTCGCTCCACCGGGCCCCTTCCCTGAGATGGAACGTCCAGGTCCGCCCGTCCTCGGACGGCTCCCACCGGTCGGCCGCACCGGCCCTGAGGACATCGTCCGCGTCAAACATGGTAAGGCGTTCGAATAAAAATGGATCCGAGCCCTTGACACCGTAATTGTCCAGGCTCACGTCCAGCGTCTTGGGCTCTTCGATGAAGTACATCAGGATCTGTTCGTGCAACGGGGCGGCGTCGGGCGGCAACTGCTTCCCCAGGCTGTTGACCACGGGACCTTCGGCGACTTGAACCTGGGCGCTGTCGTCACGGCCGCAGGCCGCTGCGCCGAAGAAAACCAGCAGGAGGGCACGGACCGCAAAGGCGTGGGAGGACATCATGCGAACTACCTCTGTTCGAATTCGAACCGGCCATCGAACACTTCGCGTCCGATGGATAGGTGGTGCCGCGACAGGGTAAATGGTCGACCAAAGGGTCGGCCACACGGCAGAATGCGTGCTCGATGTATGTCGGATATGCGGTTTTGCGTGTTTCCTGTAAAATGACCACCCACCTTTACCCGGGTCAACAGAAAAGCGTACGGCGGCAGAAAAGCGCCGGGCGATCAGACAGGGTCTCTTGACACCGTGGATTCGGTTAAATAGGTTGGTGGCGAGTCGTCCCCTCCACTCGAGACGGTTCGGTCACCCGAGTCGTCCCACTTACTCGAGACGTCCCGCTCACCCGAGTCGGCTCTTCAACCACGCCAGGCACTCCCGACCATGTCCGAACCGCACGCAAACCCTTCCCGCCCCACGCTGCGCAAATCCCTCGGGCTCTTCGACGGCATTACCATCCTCGTCGGTATCACCATCGGAGCCGGGATCTTCTCGGCGCCCCAGATCATCGCGGGCTTCACCGGGTCCTTCACGCCTATCCTCTGGCTCTGGATCGCGGGCGGGGCTTTCATTTTCATCGGTGGGCTCGTCTACGCGGAACTGGGCAGCCGGATGCCGGACACGGGCGGCGAATACATGTACATCAGCCGCGCTTTCGGACCCTTTGCCGGGTTCATGTTCGGCTGGTCCCAGCTGTTCATCATCCGCACCAGCCCCCTCGCCGGTCTCGCCATCGTGACCGTCAACTACTTCAGCTATTTCGTCGAAATGACGCACGTCGAACGAATCGCCGTCGCCCTGTTCATCATCCTGCTGCTGACCATCCTGAACTACGTGGGCGTGCACCGGGCCGGCTTCTACCAGCGCCTGACCACGGTGCTCAAGGTCTCCGGCCTGATGCTCCTCGTCTTACTCGGTTTCACCCTGGACTACGGGGGCGAAAACCTGCTGGGCACCGCCGCGGAACCGACCGGAACACTCGGTCCCGTCGGCAATATTATCGCCGCCGCTTTCATGGTGGTCTTCGCCTACATGGGATTCGAACGGGTGGGTTATTCAGCGGGAGAGATGAAAGACCCCCGGCGCACCATACCCCTGACCATGTTCGTGGGGATCACCGCGATCGTCCTGATCTATGTCCTTGCGAATCTCCTCTATCACCAGACCCTCGGCATGGAAGGCGTCCGGTCGAGCAGCATCGTGGCCTCGGACACGGCCGTCCTTCTGCTGGGCCCTCTTGGCGCGGGATTCATCGCCGTCACCGTCATGATCTCCACGACCGGCAGCATGAACGGGACCTTCATGACCGCCACCCGGGTTTACTACGCCATGGCGCGGGACGGGCTCTTCTTCAGGTGGCTGGACTACATCCATCCCGTGTACCGCACGCCATCGCGGGCCATCGTAGCCCACGCCGTGTGGGGTACGGTCATCCTGCTGTTCCGGGGGACCTTCGAGACGATCATGGCGGGGATGGTGTTTGCGGTGCTCATCTTCTTCGGGGCCAACACCCTGGCCCTGTTCAGGCTTCGCCGGATGGGCGTCGGCGCCGAAGGCGGGTACCGGGTGCCGCTCTATCCCTGGACGCCGTCCCTCTTCCTGGCAGGCATCGTCGTCCTCGTCGTGCTGCGCGCCACCTTCGAATGGTACAACTCGCTGATCGACCTCGCTTTTATCGTCACCGGCTTGCCGTTCTGGTTGATCTGGCGCAAGTCGAGGGGCCAGGCCCGGTGACCGGATCCGGATCAGAAGCGGATTCGCCCGCCGACGAATACGCCGTGGTTTCCTCCTCGATCATACTTGACGTCGATGGTCGGCCGGAAGGAAACCCCGCCCATGCCGGCGACCGGTATGTCCTCCCAAGATTCCGATTTCACCATGTAACCGACCGCAAGGCCGGGCAGCGCGCCGACGAGGTTTCCCAGCGTCACCAGGCCGACCCATGCCTCGCCGGTGTCTACATCATCGGCAAATGTCAAGACAACCAAAGCCGTTCCAACACCGCAGCCGATTAGCAGCCCCTTGCCCACGTTACGTTCCATACCCAGGCTGCGTTCGAGGCGAACGATGTCCTTTACGTAGTAGCGTCCGGACATGTTTCCCGTAGTCACCAGGTCAAAACCGTCGGAATAGATCCCCGAGATCCTGCCGATCGTCCGGCTGCCGTCATGCGTAACGCGGACCCGTTGCCCTGCGATCTGTTGTATGATCGCGTTCACCGGTTCCTTTACGATTCGGTCGATCTCGGACATCTCGATGATCAGCATCCTTCCGTCCCGCAACTGTATCTTGATCGTCTCGTTCGGAATCTGTTCGATGATGATCCCGTTTACGACGTTTCCGTTTTTCAAATGGACTACGTCTGTCAACTGCTGGGCATCAGCGACCGGGATTAACGCAAATACGGCCACGAACAAAACTGCCAGGTTTCGAAGCATGCGACCCTCCTTGATCATTCCTGTGAAATGTAACCGTAAAAAAGTCCATGGGCAACATCCTAAGCCGGCAAGTAAGAACCATCAGTTTTCCCTTTACTGAAACGCGTTCTGCGTGTATATTAAACCGTTCAAATCAAGTGTATTCAATCATTAAACAAAGTGTCAACCAGGCCTGCTGCAAGGTCACGAGAAATCCATGAGCTACCAGCTGACGGACAGTTTCGGCCGAACGATCAACAACCTTCGGGTGTCGGTGACGGATCAGTGTAATTTCCGCTGTATCTATTGCATGCCCGAAGTGGGGATGATCTTCCAGCCGCGCGAAGAGATCCTGACCTTCGAGGAAATCACGCGTTTCGTCGGGATCGTCACCGGGCTGGGCATCTCCAAGCTGAGATTGACCGGGGGAGAGCCGACCGTTCGCAAGGACCTGCCGGTACTGGTGCGCATGCTCGCGGAGATACCCGGCGTCCGGGACATGGCCATGACAACCAATGGCTTCCTGCTCAAGAAGATGTCCCGCGACCTGCGCGAGGCGGGACTCCCCAGGATCAACGTCAGCCTGGATACGCTGGACGAGGAGAAGTTCAAGGAGATGACCCGTCGCGACGTCCTGCACAAGGTACTCGACGGGCTGGAGGAGGCGACCCGTCATTTCCAGTTGCCGATCAAGATCAACGTGGTCGCCATGAAGGGATACACCGAAGACGAACTCCTCGATTTCGCGAAACTGGCGCGCACCGGCCCCTACCAGGTGCGCTTCATCGAGTTCATGCCATTGGACGCTGACCGTTCCTGGACGAGGGACCAGGTGCTCGACGGCGCCGAGATCATCGAACGGATCGGTGCGCGCTGGCCCCTGGACGCCGTGAAGCGGCCGGACCAGCGGGAGCCGGCCGACCTGTTCAGGTTCCGGGACGGCCAGGGCGAGATCGGACTCATCGCTTCGGTCAGCGAACCATTCTGCGGCAGTTGCAACCGGATACGCATTACGGCGGACGGCAAGCTCAGGACCTGCCTTTTCTCCATCAATGAAACCGATATCAAGGCCCAGCTGCGGGGCGGTGCCTCGGATGCGGAGATCGCCGAGACGGTGATCGAGGCCGTGCAGAACAAGGAACCGGGGCATCACATCAACGAACCCGATTTCGTCCAGCCGGAACGGACCATGTCCTCCATAGGCGGATAGCAGGAGATCACTATGAGTCAGCGGATGTCATCTCAGGAACTCCTCGCCCAGGTCAAGGGCGAAGTGAATGAGATGTCCATGGAAGAACTCAAGGAAAAGCTGGACCGGAACGCCGACCTGGTCCTGATCGACGTGCGCGAGCAGGACGAAGTCGACCAGGGCGTCATCGTCGGGGCGACCCATATTCCGAGGGGATTTCTGGAGCTCAGGATCGAAAACACCGAGAGCGATCGGAACCGGGAAATCGTGCTGTATTGCGCGGGCGGAAACCGCTCGGCGCTGGCGGCGCAGTCGCTGGAAGCCATGGGATACACCAATGTCATCTCCATGCGGGAGGGATATACGGGATGGAGCGCCGCCGGCTTCCCCACAGTCCAGGAGCGGAACTTGAGCAAGGAAGAACGCCTTCGGTATTCCCGCCACCTGATCGTGCCCGAGATCGGGGAGAAGGGCCAGGTGAAGATCCTCGACGCCAGGGTGCTGCTGGTGGGATCGGGCGGACTGGGATCCCCGTCGGCCTACTACCTCGCGGCCGCCGGAGTGGGTACCATCGGGCTCGTCGACTTCGACGTGGTGGACGTGACGAACCTGCAGCGTCAGATCATCCACGGCACGTCCGACATCGGACGACCCAAGGTGGTGTCCGCCCAGGAGACGATCAACGACCTGAACCCCGACTGCAACGTGATCCTTCATGAAACGCGCCTCATGGCCGACAACATCATGGAGATCATCAAGGATTACGACATCATCGTCGACGGCTGCGACAATTTCCCGACGCGGTACCTGGTGAACGACGCCTGCGTGCTGTCCGGCAAGCCGAACGTCCACGGCAGTATCTACCAGTTCGACGGTTACGCCACGGTGTTTCATCCGGACCGGGGACCCTGTTACCGCTGTCTCTATCCCGAACCGCCGCCGCCCGGCGCCGTACCCAGCTGCGACGAAGCCGGCGTACTCGGCGTCCTTCCCGGTACGGTGGGACTCATTCAGGCCACCGAGACCCTCAAACTCATACTCGACCAGGGCGATCCGCTCATCGGCCGGATCCTGATGTACGACGCGCTGGACATGACCTTCCAGACCTTCAACGTACAGAAGGATCCGTCCTGTCCCCTGTGCGGCGAGAATCCCACGATTACCGAGTTAATCGACTACGAAGCCTTCTGCGGCTTCGCGCCGGCCGCCGGTTGAAGGTGGGCGGGTCGCCACCCTACCACACGAAGCCCAGTCCGGACGAGTTCTTCCTGGCGATCGTGCGGTTAAGGGATTTCCATGTTCGCTGATGCACAATTCCACACAATCCGTTAACCCATAAGGAATCTCCACCATGGCGGAACGAATCGGTTTCATCGGCCTCGGCATCATGGGAGAACCGATGTGTCGCAACCTCATGAAGGCGGGCTATGCCTGTACCGTGAACACCCGGACGAAATCACGGGCCGAAAAGCTCTTGTCGGAAGGTGCCGTATGGAGCGAAAGTCCGAAGGATACGGCCGTCAAGTCGGACGTGATCATCACGATCGTGACCGACACGCCGGATGTCGAGAAGGTCATTCTGGGTGAAGACGGGATCATCGAGGGCATAAGTCCCGGTTCGGTAGTCATCGACATGAGCACCATCTCCCCCTCGGCCACGCAGACCATGGCCGCAGCGCTCGAGGAGAAGGGCGCCGACATGCTGGACGCGCCGGTCAGCGGCGGCGACACCGGGGCAATCGCGGGGACCCTTTCCATCATGGTGGGCGGTAGGCAGGAGGCCTTCGAACGGTGCCTGCCTGTTTTCGAAGCCATGGGCAAGAGCATCAATCTGATCGGCGACCACGGCGCCGGACAGATGACCAAGTTGTGCAACCAGGTGGCGGTCAGCGTAGCGAACCTCGCCATGGCGGAAGCACTCATCCTGGCGGCCAGAGCCGGCCTGGACATGGAGAAGATGCTCGCTGCGATCAGTGGGGGCGCCGCGGGTTCCTGGCAGCTGTCCAACCTGGCGCCGCGCATCATCAAGCGGGACTTCGATCCGGGATTCATGGTGAAACTGCAGCAGAAGGACCTGCGGCTCGTGCTGGGCGCGGCCTCGGAACTCGGACTGGGACTGCCCGGTGCGAGCCTGGCCCACCAGCTGTTCAATGCCGTCGAGGCCGCGGGCGAGGGCGACGAGGGCACGCAGGCCCTGGTGAAGTCCCTGGAACGCATGTCCGGGGTGGAAGTACACGGCTAGTAACGACCCCTGAAGGAGATCGATGCGTTTCAGCGTCCTGGTGACCCTCTTCGGCGTCGGCGCGGTCCTGATGGCAGTAGCCGTGGTGTTCATGTACGGATCGGATGGGGCGAGCGAACCCCGCACACCGGTGGAGCACGGCAGAAGACTCTTCCGGCTGCAGGGCTGTGCATCGTGCCATGCCATCGGCGGGGGGATATCCCGGGGACCCGATCTGGCCGGGCTGATCCCCCGGCTTACCGCACGCCTGACCGACACGGTTTATCAGAAACATCTGGATTCGCTTCGGGTGGCCAGACCGGATGTGCACACCTTTTTCGCAGCGCGGTACGAGCAGGTGCTCGGCACGCAGGGCGAAGAGCGGATCAAGGCCTGGTTCGCGGAACACCTGCGGAATCCCCGGTTCGATCATTTCACGGGACTGATGCCCGACTACGATCATTTGACGGAAGATCAGGTGGACCGGTTGACGGCCTTCATCCTCACGCTCAAATAGCCGCAGATCGAGCGCCGCTGCGGCCAGTCGAGTATCGCAGCGGCCGATCGAGCGCCGCTGTGGCCGAAGAAACCATTCTCGCAGAACGGAGACCGAAACATGGCAGACGATGGAAAGAGACACAGCAAGACGATCACCGACGGACCCTCACGGGCACCGGCCCGGGCCATGCTCAAGGCCTCGGGGTTCACCGACGCGGACCTGGCCCGGCCGATCATCGGGATCGCCAACACCTGGATCGAGATCGGTCCCTGCACCTACCACCTGCGCGACCTCGCCGAATACGTGAAGGAAGGTGTCCGGGAAGCCGGCGGCACGCCCATGGAGTTCAACACCGTTTCCATCTCCGACGGGATCACGATGGGCAGCCAGGGCATGAAGGCCTCGCTGGTGAGCCGCGAGGTGATCGCCGATTCCATCGAGCTGGTCACGATCGGGAACATGTTCGACGGCCTGATCGCCCTGTCCGGCTGCGACAAGACGATCCCGGGCACGGTCATGGCCCTCGGACGGGTGAACGTGCCGTCTCTCATGCTCTACGGCGGATCCATCATGCCGGGCAGTTTCCAGCAGCACGACGTGACCATCCAGGACGTGTTCGAGGCGGTGGGCGCCCACGCTTCGGGAAGGATGTCCGATCTGGAGCTCAAGGACATGGAAGATCACGCCTGTCCGGGCGCCGGCGCCTGCGGCGGCCAGTTCACGGCCAATACCATGGCCATCGCCTTCGAGATGTTGGGGATCTCGCCCATCGGCAGCGCGAGCGTTCCCGCCACTCACCCGGACAAGCCGGAGGTGGGCCGCGAATGCGGACGCCAGGTCATGGAACTGGTGCGCAGGAACCTCTGCCCGCGGGACGTCATGACCCGGAAGGCCTTTGAAAACGCCATCGCCGCCGTGCTCACCACCGGGGGGTCCACCAACAGCGTGCTGCACCTTTTGGCCGTCGCCCAGGAATCGGGCGTAGACCTGCAGATCGAGGATTTCGACCGGATCAGCGAGAAGACGCCGCTGCTCGCCGACCTGAAACCAGGCGGACGTTTCGTCGCCAACGACCTGTTCGCGGCGGGCGGCAACCGGCTCGTGGCCAAGCGCATGCTGGAGGGCGGCATGCTCCACGAGGATGCGATCACCGTGTCGGGCCGGACCATCGCCGAGGAAGCCGCGCAGGCATCCGAGACACCGGGCCAGGTGGTTGTCCGGGATCTCGAAAACCCGCTCAAGCCCACCGGCGGCTACGTGATCCTCAAGGGCAACCTGGCCCCCGAAGGCTGCGTCCTGAAGGTCGCGGGCCACGAGAAGACCCACCATCGCGGCCCCGCACGGGTCTTCGACTGCGAGGAAGACGCCATGGCAGAGGTGATGAACGGGGGGATACAGCCCAACGACGTGGTGGTCATACGCTACGAGGGCCCGAAGGGCGGCCCGGGCATGCGGGAGATGCTGGCCGTCACCGGCGCCCTCGTCGGCCGGGGCCTGGGAGAATCGGTGGCCCTGATGACCGACGGCCGTTTTTCCGGGGCCACCCACGGCTTCATGGTCGGGCACGTGGCGCCGGAAGCCGCGGTGCGCGGTCCCATCGCCGCGTTGCGCGACGGAGACATCGTGGTCTTCGACGTGGCGTCCCGCCGCCTGGACGTCGAGTTGTCCGACGAGGTCATCGCCGAACGCCTTTCCGACTGGACCGAGCGGTCATCCCGTTTCGGCGACGGCGTCATGACCAAGTACGCCCGGCTCGTCTCTTCGGCGGCCACTGGGGCGGTAACGCGGGCCTGACCGACTACTGCACGCGCCCGCCAGTTTGTCGCGCGTTTGTAGCCATCGGCTGAATGCGTCTCGAACAAGAGCGGACCAGGCGGACTAGGCGGACTACAATATCCCGCGGCCGAGGGCAGACAGCAGGAGTTCCACGCCCAGTTCGGCCGTCGCGTTCCCCATGTCGAGGATGGGATTGAGTTCGACCAGGTCCAGGGCGCGCAGCAGTCCGCTGTCGGCCACCGTCTCCATGAGCAGGTGGGCCTCCCGGTAGCTGAGTCCGCCCTTGACCGGCGTACCCACGCCCGGTGCGATGCCCGGGTCGCATACGTCGAGATCGAAGGACACGTGCACGCCCGCCGTGCCGTCCCCCGCGAGCTCCAGCGCTTTCTGGGCTACCCGGGCCATCCCAAGCTGGTCCACGTCTTTCATCGTGTAGACATGGATACCGGACTCGAGTACCAGGTTGCGCTCGGCAGGGTCGAGATTGCGTACGCCGACGAGTACGGTGTGCTCCGCCTCGACGGCCGGTCCGGCCGGACCGAATCCCGATAGTTCGGCGGGTTCACCACCCAGTAGCGCGGAAAGCGCCATCCCGTGGACGTTGCCGCTCGCGCTGATGTCGGGGTTATTCATGTCCCCGTGGGCGTCCACCCAAAGCAGGCCGATGCGTTCGCCGTCGTCGCGGGCGCGCGTGGCCGTGGCCAACACCGAACCGGCGGCAAGACTGTGATCGCCGCCCAGGACGATGGGTACCGCGCCGTCGCGGTGCACGGCAAGCGCCGTATCGTAAAGACCGCGGCAAACCTCTGCAATGTCTTCGATGTATTTTCTGGTGGGATCGCCCGGACTGCACAGTTCCCGGATGGGCGCGGTCAGATCGCCCCGGTCCGTCACCGTTCTCCCCAGGGCGGAGACCCGTTCGCCCACGCCGGCGATGCGCATGGCGGACGGCCCCATGTCGACACCGCGGCGTCCCGCGCCGAGGTCGAGGGGCACTCCGATGATGTGAATGGGATTCATCGTTCGAATCGCCTCGCCCGCTTGTTCAATATCGAACGGGTGATGATCGGACTACAGCCGGATTCTAGTCCCGCACGGGCAGTTCGCCCGGCGGTGCGATGCGGCAGCCGGGCAGGGTGCGGAGAAAGGCCTCGGGACCGGGCGGACAGTAGATAGCGATGATGCGCATGGGTTCCCATCCCGTGTTGATCGTTTCGTGGTACATGTCGGCGGGAATATGGCACATCATGCCGGGTCCGACCTTCCGGCGTATCTCCTGCCCGTCTTCTTCCACCATCTGCTCGCCTTCCCCGGAAATGTAGTAGAGGATCTCCTCCACGCCCGGGTGGTTGTGCCGTTCGTGGCCTTTTCCCGGTTCGAGCACGACCAGCCCCATGCTGAAGCGTTCGGTCTCGGTTACCCGGGGCTCGCTGAACCACTTAATGTTGCCCCAGTCGAACATCATGGTTTCCACGTCGTCCGGTTCTACGAATCGAAGGCCCGGTTCTGGCATGGCTGCCTCCCTGAGTAAGTGCTTGACTGCGGTGTTTACGCCCACACGTCGAACCCTGATTTCATCTGAGTCGTTTCTTAAATGGCGAGTCCCTTGAAGTGACGGACCTGTTCCGTAAGCGCCCGTTCCACGGGGAGGCGCTCGATGCTCGACGCCCCGAAGAAGCCGACGACTCCTGTCGTGTTGTTCAGCACGTATTCGGCGTCATCGGGTTCGGCGATCGGGCCGCCGTGACACAATACGAGGATATCTTCCCTTACGCCGACGGCCGCGTCCCGGATCGCCTGGACCTTGACCGCGGCCTCTTCGAGCGTCATGGCTGTCTGGGCACCGATCGTTCCGCTGGTGGTCAGGCCCATGTGGGGCACGAGCACGTCCGCGCCGGCTTCGGCCATCTTCACTGCTTCCTCCTCGTCGAAGACGTAGGGACAGGTGAGGAGTCCGGCCTGGTGCGCCTCCGCGATCATCTCTACCTCCAGATCGTATCCCATGTTCGTCTCTTCCAGGTTCTGGCGGAACAGCCCGTCGATGAGGCCGACCGTAGGGAAATTCTGCACACCCGAGAAGCCCTGGTCCTTGAGCTGCCGGACGAAGACGCTCATGATGCGGAAGGGATCGGTGCCGCAGACCCCCGCCAGCACGGGCGTGTCCTCCACGATGGTCAGGACCTCCTGGCCCATCTCCACTACCACCTGGTTGGCATCGCCGTAGGGCATCATGCCGGAGAGGGAACCGCGCCCGCCCATGCGATAGCGCCCGGAGTTGTAGATGATGATGATGTCTGCGCCTCCGGCTTCCGCGCACTTGGCGGAAAGCCCCGTGCCGGCGCCCGTGCCGATGATTGGCTTGCCTTCAGATACCTGCGCCCGCAACCGGCGCAGGCATTCGTCATAGGGGATGGCCATGGTTTGCTCCGGGATGGATCGCGTGATGCGTGATGAGAAAACTCCTAAAGCGTGATTTTCGAGCATATGAACCTGCTGATTGTCAGCCTCGCGGCATGATTCGAGTATAGAAACTCGTGGAACCAGCGTCAACGAAATTGGCGCGCGAAATTGGCGTGCGTGAACCAGCGACCGGCAATCTGTTTGAATCGGCGCAGATCGTACTGTATTTTCTCGGAAAGGAGCGTCGTCAGCTTTTCCGATCGCCCTACCGTACTGTCCTCCCGAAGCAGAACTGGAACGGGACCAGATACCCTGAGAGTGACATCCCATGATCAGTACCGAACACCTGCGGATTACGCCAATGCAGCACGGGGATGCCCATATCCTTCGATTCGAAGTCCGTGACCCGGAGCGTGGCTGGCGCACCGTGCTGTCCCACCGGGCCGCAAACAAGCACCGGCCCTGGGAGAAAGACGAAGGGTTGTCGATAGAAGACCTGGAAGTCGTGCCTTCAAATGACGGATCCGACGCGGTCTTCACGGAAATCGCCACCCGAGACACGAATACGTTGCTTATCCGTCGCGGAGAGATCGTCGAACACGAGCTCGAAGAACGGATATCCATTGAAGCAGACAACCGGCTCCGCGTCGAGGTAAACGATCGTCTCACCCATTCGGGCGTGCTCCTCGCACGTCTCATGAACCACTACTACTTCATGCCCGACGATCGGGCGATGGGTTACGCCCTGCCCCTGGATTTCGCGTGGATTCCCGGGTTGCACGACCATGAAAACCACGTGGCCGGCGATTGGTTCTTCCGGTCGCCCTGTGCAATCGTTTTCGCCCACGGCGTCTATGCCGCCATCGTGCCCGACCTGGACCGCATACAGGAGCACCCGGACCTGCCCCACGCCCTCGACTTGCGCGCCTGGCATCATCCAGGCAGTGGAGAGACTTACGGACTCCCCCGCATTTCCTATGGAATCTGCAGATGGAAACCGGACGGTCACGTGTTGACGGCCCGAGATGAGGCCGTGCCTATCAGCGGGACCGAAATCACCTATGGATATGATTTGCTGATCGGCACCGCCAAGGGGCCTGAATCGATCGTGGCTCAGGTCACGGAGTTGTTGTGGGACAAATACGGGAAGCGATATTTCAATGACATTCGGCCCCAGGTCATGCCCTTCGAGGAGTATGGAAAACGGTACACCTACAAGCATGAACTAAAACTATGGGCAAAGCCCGTATCTTGCGGTATTCGAGAGGGTTACGGTATCGATAATACCTGGCGCAGGGGCGTCAATTACCACGCCTGGGAGAATGACTTTCAAGCGGGCTTCGGACTCATGCATTACGGAAGGAAATGGGAGGACGACCATCTCTCTTCCATCGCGGAGGGCATGATCCATCTGCGGCTTTCTTCGCCCAGGCGAGACGGCGCTTTCCCATGTGTATACAATGTAGATACAGCATCCTGGGAAGGGGCTATGTACTGGACCTCGTGGCCCGCGCACCCGATGGATGGATACGACCTCCAGTCCATGGGCGTTACGGCCTGGTGGATGCTTTACTGGTATGAGCAATACCCCGATCTCGAACGCGGGTCAGAAGTTCTGCATTGGATCATCGATTTCTGCCGGTTCCTGGTTGACGCCCAGCTTCCGTCCGGCGCTATCCCAACCTATTTCGACCGTCAGCTCCACCCCGCACCGCAACTGAAAGAAGACGCACCGACGGCGATCGGCGGCGCGGTGTTGGCGAAGACCGCCCGTACCGTTGGAGATCCTGAAATGGAACGGGCTGCCGTGAAGGCCGGCGCGTTTATGAACCGGGAAATCGTACCGCGGATGAAGTTTCAGGATTTCGAACTCTTCTATTCCTGCGCGCCGAGACCCCTGTACTGGGTCGATCCGCTCAACGGGATCCCGCCGGTCAATACACTGGCCGTTCAGTGGGCCGCCGACCACTTCCTGGCCCTGTATCGGTTGACGGAAGACGGGCAGTGGCTGCGGCAGGGCGAGTTCTGCCTGGGCTTGCTGTCCCTGTTCCAGCAGGTATGGGCGCCTGACCGGTTCGGAAAAGCGTACCTCTTTGGTGGCTTCGGCGTGATGAACTGCGACGGGGAATGGAACGACGGCCGGCAGTCCCGCATGGTGCCCACCTACGCGGACTACTACCTGGCAACGGGCAAGATCGAATATCTTGAACGCGCCGTGGCCGCGTCCCGTGCCGCTTTCGCCGCCATGGACATGAAGGAGAACCACGCCAACGGCATCAACGACTACCGCGTCACCATGGCGGAACAGGTACAGGTGGAGCCGGGAATCGGGTTGTCCCCCGAAAGCCTCATGCACGGCGATCCCAGGGTGCATTTCGGCGAAGGTGGTGGCTGGACGGGCTTCAACTGGGGACCCGGCGGCGGTCTCAGTGCCACAGCATACCTCGAAAGGCATTTCGGGAGTGTATGGGTAGATGTCGCAGCGCAAATTGTGACAGCCATCGACGGAGTCGCGGCGGAAGCGGAAGGATGGGCCGACGGGCACATCGAATTGTTTGTAAGGAATGCACTGCAACACCTGGCATCACCATATACCACTCCGCGCAAGATCGTAGTTAAGTTCGGCAACCTGGTTGAGGAAAATTACAGGATCCGGTTCAATTATCAGGACCTTGGCGCATTGACGAAGGAGACGCTGAAGCAGGGCCTGGAGATCGAGATTTGATGTTTATCCAGAGACAGGGGGGCGACAACCGGTGAAACTGTCGTCGTCGCAACTCGAAGCGTATCACCGGGACGGGTACGTGATTGTGGACTGCCCCTTTTCGCAGACCCTCACCCTGAACTGCCTGAAAGCCGTGGGAAAGGTAGCCGTTGATCCAGCGCTTGTTGCCGAAGATACGCGGCGGAATCACTTTCGGCTGGAGCCACAGATTCCCGGGTCCTACTGGTGCGCGCTCGACCATGCCCTGCCCTTCCTTCAGATCATGCTCCATCCGGAAGTCCTCGAAATGGCCAGGCAGCTGGCCGGTGACGACGATATCTATCTCCGCAACGGCGGCATCAATGAACTGGCGCCCGACCACTCCTTCTGGTGGCACCGCGACAGCGAAATGGTCTACACCGAGTTCATGCACTACTTCTCCGGCGCTACAGTCGCACAGGGCTGCCTCCGGGTCATTCCCGGCAGTCACATCGGGGCCGCCGACTCGTTCAAGGAGGAAGCGGAGCGGCGGCGGCGCAACGAGGGTTATCCCGAGAAATACTGGGTCGATAGTCTTGCGGACGTGAAATTACCGGGAGAGGTCCCGCTCGAGGTCAGGTCGGATCAGCTTATCGTTCGTGATTCGAGGATCTTTCACGCGACCGGGCTTAATACCTCCAGGGACGGCAGGTCGATGAGTCACTGGCTGTTTCGTGACGGAGCGAGTGACGACCATCGGTTCCGTTTCGAGGATGTGCTTACAGATGATCTGATTGAAGCGCTTACACCCGAGCAGCGGGACGCGCTTTGGTTGGGCAGGGATTTCGAGATCGCCGAGGGATATCGGGAAGAGCGGGAACGAGAGAAGGGTAAGGTGGTGTGGGGGGTGGTGTGAGCGGGTTCTCTGAGTCCGGGACAGATGGCGTCTTCGCACAATCCTAATTAGCCGGCGGTGAACTCAGAACCCATATCGCATCGACACCCTGAATCCCGGCCCTCTGCGCATCGCCCACGTTTCGGCGAGGTCTAACTCCAGCGGTTCGCGGCTGCCGTCCTTCCGGATGACTCGGCCGGTGGCTCTTCCGGTCTCCACGATGCCCCAATTCACGTACTGCCACGCAAGATCAAGCGTGATCCTGTCCGAAATAGACGCAGCAACTCCGGCGGCCAGCATTACGGTGAAATCGACCCGCCGGCCGTCCGGAACGATGGTCTGCGTCCTGGGAAACGTCATGTGGAATTCGCTGATATCGATATAGTGCAGCCCGGCGCCGGTTCCCGCGAACACACGAAAGGGACCGTACGCTGTGAGGTCCAAGTACGCTGCGACCGTGCCGGACGCGGACTGCAGGTCCGCCGATACGGATTGTAGTGCATCGGTCTGAAGGAAGTTGGCGGTCCCTTCGAAGGTGAAACTCGGGCGGTAGGCTATGGACGTTTCCAGGCGCAAATCCGGCGTCGCGACGTATCCAAGGCCGACCTCGACACCTCCCGCCAAGCCGAAATCTCCCCGCGTTCCTCTAGCGATGCCGTCGCCCCCTGTTCCACACCCGTAGAGTGCTGCGGGAGACGTACTCAGACAATTCATGTCCCCGAATCTGGTTTTCGAGGACAGATCGAGGCTCGCACCGACCCTGAGGTAGAAATTTGTTCGGTGGGTGACGGATTCAGTCGCCTCGGTGGCGACGTTGGTCAGGCGCGCAGGGCCGCTGCCTGGTGACAGAATCGCCTGTGCGACTACATGACTGGTATTGGTGGCGTACACGATCGATGCCAGGGCAACACACAATCTGAAAGACATAGTGGTCCTAGTCTCGCCTGAAGTTACCCGATATCAAGCCAACCTACGAGACTTCGATTAAAATCCGGCAGTGATCGCTCGAGCCCCACGCATCGGGATCGTTCAGGGCCCGGACGTGTAAGCTGCTGTGAAATCCTCGGGAAGCAAACACATAGTCAAGTTGATGTACTGCGTTTTCCGGTGTTTTCGCTTTAGGAGCATAGAATGTCGGGACATTCCGAGTGTCTTCAGGCAGACCAGATGGCGTAGGGATCGTTTGTCTCCCATCGGGGTATTGGGGTCCCATAAACTCCAGGCCCAATGCATCCATCCGCTCGAAAACCATCCGGTCACGATCCGGCAACACCAATTTGGTATCTGTAGACCCCAAAACTGTATTCAGGTCCCCTGCTGCCAGAATCCTATGGGTGCTCGGATCGAGATCTCCAATGAACGCAGAGAGATCTGAGATGATCCGATGAGTCGACGCGTCCGAATAGCCCGCGACCCATTTCGTAGAAGTCGATGAGTGCGGTCTTAACCACCGTGAGTACATCGATACTACTAGAAACGGTTCGCCATCGCAGGGAATCACACGAGCGGCAGCGATAGTACCGGCATCGCTGACGACCATCTCGTCGGAAGAAGTTACTTGGAATCGAGGGAGAACACGCTTGAACCACTCAACTTTGACTCGGTCGGATAGCTTCACGACCAACGGCCAACTTTTGAAATCAACCAGATCGTTCCACTGGTCGCCGGTGGTTTGCGATCCGGTGACGACACATGAGGGCAGACCTGAAGGGGGATTGCCAGCCTCCTGTAATAGAGCGACGTCCGCGTTCATTTCGAGTAGTTCAAACCAGGGTTTGTGGCTTTTCCTGATATTCCAGCACACTACGGTGGTCACGGGTTTCCTCACGCCCCCATCTTCGCCTCGAACGCCGCAATCTCCTCAGCACCTTCCAACACACCGATCTCCAGGTGAAAATCGCGCACTTCGTCTGGCTCGATGTGCTGCAGGTAACCGTTCTTGCGGTTCCAGGCCCTTCCGAGCATGCTGACGTTGCCCGGCTCGATGCCGGTTACGTAGGTACCCCGGTGGAAATGCTGCCAGTGGGTGACGATGGGGATTTCCGCCTTGGGAAAGGACCAGTACAGGCCAAGGCCGAGGTGGTCGTTGATCAGACCTACGCGACAAAGGCCGCTGGCATCGGCCCTTGGATGCATGATGTAGACGTCGTCGTGGGCCTCGTCATTAGGTGCAGAGACCGTCGCAAAGGTTTCGGGTCCGACCTCCCGGTCTTCAAGCCATTCGGTCGTCTTCTCGCTGTCGATGACGACGCGTGTGCCCTCGTCGAGGATGGGGAAACCGGGATTGCAGTGATAGACGAACATCAGGGGTGAGCGATCCACGGACTGGTTGTGTATCCGGTCGTGGATGTGCAGCGATTTCTCGCCCAGGACCGTCGAGATTTCCCGGGTGAGTTCCAGGTTGGTGCCGAAGACGACGGCTTCCCGGACCCTTCCGCGCACCTTGACGATGTAGTCGTCGCCGTCCCACTGGCCATCCGTGTGGACCTGCCGTGCCGGCAGGAACGAAAGGCGCCCGTGGAGGCCGAGTTCTTCGTTTTCTTCTTCCGGATCGGTCTCCGGATGCCCCGTGAAGGTCATGCCGCAGCTCAGGACCAGCCCGCCGTAGAAACCGCGCATCCAGCCGTAGCCCTGCGGTTCGTAGAACGCCGGCCCCACGTCACCCGTGTTGCCGCGGAAGCAGAGCGACATGCCCTTGTAGTGGGCCGAGGCCACGTCCAGCGCTCGTCCCGGCAGCAGGGAGAAGCACAGGCCCGAGGCGTTGAATACCTCGATGAGATCGGCACCCCGGTCACTGCCTTCGCGGAGTTCGCCGTACCGGGCGTGGGCCACCTGGCTCATGTCACCCACGAGATCGAGTAATTCCCTGCGTGTATACTCTTTTCCGAATAGACGTGCCATAGTCACCTTCCTGGATGGAATCGTCTCTGTGAGCTGCGTGAACTCGTATCTGTTTTTGTTCTACTTCTGCTGGATTTTCGCCCAGGTATCCCGCAGGGTGATCGTCCGGTTGAACACCGGTCCATTTGGCTGCGTTTCGACGGCGTCGACACAGAAGTAGCCCAGCCGCTCGAACTGGTAGTTCACGCCGGGTTCGGCTTCCGCGAGACCGGGCTCGACCTTGCAGTCCGTGACGGTCCGCAGTGATTCGGGGTTCAGCAGCGACTTTTCATCGTCGACCTCGCCCGGACGGGGATCCGGGTCGCTGAACAGCCGGTCGTAGAGGCGCACGGTGGCGTTCAGGGCGTGCGCGGCCGATACCCAGTGTATGGTGCCGCGTACCTTCCGGCCGTCCGGTGTGGTCCCGCCCCGTGATTCCGGATCGTAGGTGCAGCGCAGCTCGACCACTTGCCCAGCATCGTCCTTGATTACATCCGTGCAGGTGATGTAGTAGCCGTAGCGCAGGCGGACTTCCCGGCCCGGCGCTAGCCGGAAGAACTTCCGCGGCGGATCTTCCATGAAGTCGTTTCGCTCGATGTATATCTCACGGGTAAAGGGCACCTGACGCGTCCCCATGGCCTCGTCTTCCGGGTTGTTCACGGCTTCCATCTGCTCCGTCCGGTCGGTGGGGTAATTGGTGATCACGACCTTCAGCGGGTCCAGCACGCCCATTACCCGGGGAGCCCGCTTGTTCAGGTCCTCCCGGATGATGAAATCCGACAGGGCCATGTCGATGAGATTGTGGTGCTTGGCCACGCCGACGCGGTCGCAGAGGGTCCGGACGGCCTCGGGGGTGTATCCCCGGCGCCGCAGGCCGGACAGCGTGGGCATGCGGGGGTCGTCCCAGCCAGACAGCACGCCTTCTTCGATGAGCGGCCGGTAGAAGCGCTTCGAAAGCACGGTGTGGGCCAGCGCCAGTGGCGCGAATTCGATCTGCTGGGGGTGGTAGACGTCCAGCCGGTCCAGGATCCAGTCGTAGAGCGGCCGGTTGTTCTCAAACTCCAGGGTGCAGAGCGAATGGGTGATGCCTTCGATGGAATCCGACAGGCAGTGTGTAAAGTCGTACATGGGATACACGTGCCACTTGTCCCCGGTGCGGTAATGATGGGCGTGCCGGATCCGGTACAACACGGGGTCGCGCATCGTCAGGTTGGGATGGGACATGTCGATCCGGGCCCGAAGGACGTGCGCACCGTCCGGAAATTCCCCCGCTTGCATGCGCTCGAACAGGTCCCGGTTCTCCGTGGCCGTCCGGTCGCGGTACGGACTGTTGCGGCCCGGTTCCGTGGGCGTGCCCCGGTAATCCCGCATCTCTTCCCAGGTCAGGCTGTCTACGTAGGCGTCACCCTGGTCCACGAGCTGCAGCGCGTAGGCGTACAGCTGATCGAAGTAATCGGAGGCGAAGTACAGCCGGTCTTCCCAGTCGAAACCAAGCCAATTTATGTCCTGCTTGATCCCCTCGACGAAATCCACGTTCTCCGTTTCCGGATTCGAGTCGTCGAACCGGAGGTTGCACAGGCCGCCGTACTCTTCCGCTACCCCGAAATTCAGGCAGATCGACTTGGCGTGGCCGATATGGAGATAGCCGTTCGGTTCCGGAGGGAAACGGGTATGTACCTTGCCCCCGAACTTCCCGCTCTCCATGTCCGCGTCGATGACTTCGCGTATAAAGTCCCTGTACTGCTTTTCTTTACTCATAAGTTCCTGTTCAGGTTGCCGTTAGAGCGAATTCAAGACCGTGTAATATAGGGCGTCAGGGGGCAAATGGCAAGGTGTTGATGGAGATGTTGCGTGGGTTGGTCAGCCTTCAAACACGTGCGGTTTTCGATTCTTCGATGCGGTCTCTGGCATGACGGCGTACCCGGGAACGGATTTCCTTACCATTCATTACCTGTTCTCTGGATAATTCATAGACTTTCTGAGCGTTCATCCAGAACTCGGGAGTCTGATCGAAATATTCGCCCAGGGCGATGGCGGTTTCAGCCGACACACCGCGCCTTTCGTGTACGATTTCATGAAGTCTCGTGGCTGGAAGGTCTATATCCCTTGCCAGGCCGTTGATGGTCAATTCCATTTCATGAATCTGCTCGAGCAAGAGCGCGCCCGGGTGGGTTGTAATTCGTTCTATAGGTACGTTCATACCAGATTCCCTTCTCATTCCTAAGTGTTGTTCAATTCCCTATCCGAGGTATCTCCATCTCCGACCTCGGTATGTCGTAACAAATGTGAAAATCGAAAGCGGCGCTTTTGATTTTCACACTTTCGTCGCCCACGCCCCAATATGCGGCGGAATAACCACGGGACGTTTCGCCGCGACGATTTCCTCCCGGACCCGCTGGGGAATGGTGTCAATGTCCACCTCTTCGGCGGTTGCGATCCCGTAGTGTTCCAGGAGTGGAACGACGCTTCGGAAGGAATTCGCGACGTACGAATATCCCGGCCAGTCGGCGGACCCGCCCAGAAGCATGCCCGCGTCCAGGGTAGGTTCGGGCAGGCCCGCCTCGATGAACACCCGGTGCAGATCCAGTCCCATGTTGGGGTTCGCCCCGGATCGCTCGAATACCTCCACGATCCAATCGACCAACTGGCGCATGAGCGGAGTATCCTCGTTACTGTACGACCGGGTCATCGTGAAATCGATCTCCTGGAAGACGACGAGACCGCGGGGGCGCAATCGGGTTACGAGTTGTTTGAGTGTGGCCACGGGATCGGGCAGGTACATGAGCACCAGTCTTCCGATCAGGGCGTCGAAATCGCCGCCCGTGTCCAGGGTATGCACGTCGCCGGCTTTGAACTCCACGTTACGGTGCCCCGCCTGCCGGACCCGTTCCCGGGCGGTCTCCAGGATCTCCGGATTCATGTCCACGCCCACGACTTCCCCTTCGGGACCTACGAGTTCCGCCGCGACCAGGGCCACGTCGCCCGCGCCGCTGCCGATGTCGAGGACCCGCATGCCCCGTGTCAGGCCGGCCGATTGCAGAAACCGCTCCGTGATCGGCCTTAAGAGCCGGGACTGCTCGATCAGGCGTTCCGTCTCTTCGTCGCTGCGTCCCATCGTGTATTGCCGATCGCGGTCTTGATCCGTCATTTCGGATACTTCTCCTTTCCATCCTTCTATTTGCACATACAAGCACAGGTTTGGACTCATCCTCTCGCAAATCGTTCAAATAGTAAACCATTACGCCACTCGTCAACGCTTTTGAGTAGCAAGTACCGTTCACATTCCGTTCAAATTTCGTTCAAATCCGGAGAATAAACTGTTCCGGCCACCTCTACGACTTTACACCAACACACCCACACCACCTCTACTCCTTCACCGCTCCCAGCGTAATCCCCTGCACGAACTCCCGCTGCATCGCCAGGAAAAGGGCCATGATGGGCAGGATGGAAAGCAGCGTACCGGCCATGAGCATGCCGTATTCCTGACGGTAGACGCCCACCAGGCTGGCCAGGCCGAGGGGCAGGGTATACTTGGCCGCGTCCCGCAGCACGATCATGGGCCAGAGAAACTCGTTCCAGGCCCCCAGGAACCCGAAAATGCTCAGGGCGCCCATGGCCGGCTTCACGGCCGGGATGATGACGCGCCAGTAGATACCGAATTCGGAGGTGCCGTCGATCCGCGCCGCATCGAGCAGATCCGAGGGCACGCCGAGTATGAACTGCCGCATGAGAAACACGCCGAATCCGCTGGATGCCAGGTAAGGCAGGATCACACCCTGGTAGGTGTCGAGCCAGCCGAACTGGTACAACAGGGTGAAGAGGGGCACCAGCACCAGGTGAAAGGGGATCATCATGGAGGCGAGGACGATGGCGAAGAGGACGCCGCGGCCCCGGAACGAGTACTTGGCGAAGGCGAACCCGCCCATGGTGGCGATAGCGAGGAGCAGCAGCGTGTGCGAGGTCGCCAGGAAGGTGCTGTTGACGACGTACTGGATGATCGGCATTTCCTGGAACAGCCGGGTGAAGTTCTCGAGCGTTGGATCCTGGGGCAGAAAGGTGGGCGGGTAGGAGAAGATCTCGCCCGACGGCTTGAAGGAAGCCGATACCACCCAGAACAGCGGCGTCAGGACCAGGACGGTCAGCAGGATCAGGAGCACATAGGTGATCGTGGTGCGAACAGGGTTTCTCATGGTGTCAGTTTTCTCTGAATACGCCGAAGAACCGAACCTGGATGATGGAAATGATCCCGATGATCACGGCCAGCGCCCAGCCGATGGTCGCCGCGTAGCCGAGGTTGATGAACTCGAATCCGTGCTTGTACAGGTACATCACCATGGTCATGCTCGCGTTGCCCGGTCCGCCCTCCGTGAGCACGTAGGGCAGGTCGAAGAGCTGGAACGAGCCGATCATGGAGGTGATGACCACGAAGGCGATAACGGGCTTCAGCGCGGGGATCGTCACATGCACGAAGCTCTGCCAGGGTCCCGCGCCGTCCACCGCCGCAGCTTCGTAGAGCTCCTGGCGGATACTCTGAAGCCCGGCGAGGAAGTAGACCATGTTGAATCCCGCCCATCGCCATACGCCCGCCAGCACAAGGGCGGGCATGACCAGGTCGGGGTCCTGAAGCCACGGGATCTCGGAACCGAGGGCCTGGTTCACCAGGCCGTAGCGCCGGTCGTACAGGAGGTAGAAGATCACGGCGATGAACACGCCGGAGATCAGCACCGGCGAGAAGAAGGAAAGGCGGAACAGGTTCCGGCCTTTCAGGCGGGCGTTGCTGAGGAGCAGGGCGAGGGCCAGGGCCACGGGCAATTGCAGGAGCAGGCTGCCCGCGGCGAAATAGGCCGTGTTCCAGAGGGCGGTCCAGAAGAGCGGGTCGGCGATCAGGCGTTCGATGTTCTCGAGGCCCACGAAGGTCTGGTTCTGCATGCCCCGGACACTGTACGTGCTAAGACGGATCGAATCGAACAGGGGGTAGACCATGAAGACCCCGAAGAGCGCGAAGAATGGCGCGAGGAAGAAGTAGGGGGCGTACCGGGGCTTCATTCGGTCTCTGCTGTGTTATCCCGCAGCGCGCGGACCTGCTCTGCCAGGTGGGACAGCGCATCGGCGGGCGTCCGAATCCCATTGGCGGCTTCGTACACAGCCAGCCGCAGCAGATCGTTGGCCTCGGCCCAATAGGGGTTCAGGTGGAATCCGGGGATGTCGGGCGCCAGTTCCGTAAGGCTTCTGCCCAGGACCTGCCCGTCCAGGTACGTCTCGGACTCGCCGTACACCGGGTTGGACCACGCCGAACGGATCGGCGGGATGATAAAGGTCTTGCGGTAACGGTTCGCGAGGGCCTCGTCGTCCATGTAGGCGAACTTGGCGAATTCCCAGGCGAGGTCCGGGTTCTCGGCCTGTCTGGTGACCGCGATCATGGTGCCGCCCCAGGTCGAAGTGCGGCGCTCGCCTTCCCGCCAGGCCGGCAGGGGCATGGCCCGCCATTTTCCTTCCAGTTCCGGGACGAACCTCCGTACGAAACTGATGTACCAGTCTGGTGCCAGCACGCCCAGAATAACGCCTTCCTTCATGGCGGCGTAGCTGGCCGGGTCCTGGGAGAATTCGGGGATGGCCAGCTGCGCCTCGTTGAGCAGGCTGCAGTAGAATTCCAGGGTGGCAACGGCAATGTCGTTGTCGATGATGATACCGCCATTCTCATCGAACATGCCGCCTCCGTTCTGCAGGAGCAATAGCCAGAAATGACCGGGCTTGTGCGCGCTCAGCATGATCGGGTAGCGATCGGGCCGACCGTCTCCGTCGTCGTCGCGGGCGAGGGGTCTCGTCTCGCGGACGAAATCGTCCCAGGTTTCGATGGATACCGGATCGATCCCCGCTTCCTCGTACACGTCGTGACGGTACAGGAGCATGACGGGATGGACATCCCGGGGCAGGCCGTATACCCGGCCGCCCAGGGACCAGGGTGCGAGGCGCGCCTGGACGAACTCATCCGAGATCCCTTCGCGCTCGATGCGGTCGGTCAGGTCCACGAAGCCGATTTCCTCCTTCGTGCCCTTGAAGAACCTGCCGACCGATGAGATCTCGACTTCGGACAGATCGGGTCCGCCGATGCCGGACAGGAAGGCGGCCAGGAGCTTGTCGTGCAGTTTCGAGATCAGTCGAAGTTCGACCTTGACGCCGGGATGTGCCGCCTCGAAGGCCGGGATCCTGGCGCTGAACTCATCGTAGTGCGTCTGCGCGAAGATCCAGAACTCCAGGGTGTCCGAGCGGTCATCGCCGCGGAACACGATGACGGGAAAGGCCAGGAGGAAGAGCAGGCCGAAGATCAGGGGTGCCTTGCCGAGGTGGCTCATACGCTCAACCATCCCCCATGGCTTGCCGGATCGGGGTCATCACGGGATCGGTAACCGATTCGGGCGGCGGGGACGTGAAGAGCGACACCAAGACGCCCACAATAGACGTGGCCATGAAACTCCATGCGACGGGCATGAGGCCCGGGTTCGGCAGCCATTCGTAGAACATGGCGACGAGCACAGCGTTCCCAGCGATGATGGCCGTGATGGCGCCCGTGGCCGTGAAACGTCTCCAGTGCAGACCGAGCAGCCATATAGGGGTCAACGTGACGAAACCGGAGAAGGACAGCTGGGCCAGGGCGAAAATGGAGGCCGGCCGGAGGATCACGATGTAGTAGGCGATCGCGCCGAGTATGACGAGGAACAGCCGGCCCAGCACGACCTGTCTTCGCTGGGACAGCCCGTACCACACGTCGCGGGTGAGCATGGACGAAAGGGTCAGCATCTGGGCGTCCAGGGTGGACATGACCGCCGCCAGGATCCCGGCCAGTGCGAGTCCCTGGATCAGGGGGCCGAAGTGGCTGCGGATCACCATGGGGAAGACCATGTCGGAATCCCGGCCCACGAAATCCGGGAATTCGATGCGTCCCCACACGCCGTAGAGCGTGGCCACCAGCATCAACCCGATCATGATGATGGGATAGTACCGGATGGAGTTCTTCAGCGATTTCACGTCCTTCGCGGCGAATACGCGCACCAGCAGATGGGGAAAGGCGAGGACGACCAGCCCCATGGACATGCCCCATACGAACCAGTTGCCCGTCGTGAAGGGCGGCGTGTCTTTCGTGACCGTGAGCTCCGGGAACCGCCGGGCGACTTCCTGCATGACGCCCGAGACGCCGCCGAAATCGGCCGCGACGACGAAGATCGATACATAGAGGAACACGCCGAAGACGAGGCCCTGGAAGACGTTGGTCCACATGGTCGCCCGCATGCCGCCCGTGGTGGTGTAGAGCAGCGTGATGACCAGGATGCCGGCCGCGGCGACTTCGAAGGAAATCGCCTGCTGGGTGAACACGTCGACGGCCAGTCCCACGCCGGCGACGCCGGTGGACAGGTAGGGCAGCATGAAGACGAAGTACACCACGAAGAGCAGGCGGCCGAGGTTGGGGCTGTCGAGCCGGCGCGCAAGGAGTTCGGCCGGTGTCACGGCCTTCAGTTTCCGGGAAGCGATCCAGGCAGGGTAGCCGATGACGTAGTAGGCGACGGGAATGATCAGGGCCGCCATGGCCGCCGTGTAGCCGAACACCCCGTATCCGTGATGGTAGGCCAGGCCCGAAATACCCATGATCAGGAAGGGCGTGATGTTCGTGCCGAAGAGGGCCATGAACATGACGAGCGACCGGGCGAGGCGGCCTCCGAGAAAGTAGTCTTCGGCCGTCGGCTGGGACCGGCGGAACGCAGCGGCGCCGATGCCCAGCACCACGGTGAAATAAACCACCACCACGACGAGAATGGTCGCTTCAGGACTCATCGCAGTCCCGCCAGACGTATCGGGTGAAGTAGAGGACGAATGCGGCGGCGGCGATTACCCAGACGATGTGGTAGGCCAGGTCTACGGGAAGCCAGCCGAACAGTGGTGGCGGGGAGACGCCGTGGTTGAAGAAATCGACGTGGAGCGCGGCCAGCACGACCACGAGTATCCAGAATATCCGTCTATGCTGTCTTCGCGTCATGTCTGCCGAAGTACCGCCGGGTTTCCGCGGCGACGATGGGAGAAAGGAAGAGCAGGGCGACCAGGTTGGGGAATGCCATGAGGCCGTTCATGATATCGGAGACTCCCCAGACCAGTTCCAGTTCCGACACGGCGCCGACCCCCACGAAGAGGCAGAACAGCATGCGGTAAGGCAATGCGGAGCGTTCGCCAAGCAGGTATACGACGGATTTCTCACCGTAGTAGCTCCAGCCCAGGATCGTCGAGTAGGCGAACAGCACCAGGCCCACGGCGACCAGGTATCCCCCGAAACCGCCAGGCAGGCCGCTGGTGAAGGCCGCCGCGGTGAGCGGCGCACCCGTGTCGCCCGACAGCCAGACACCCGTACCGATAATGGTGAAACCCGTGATCGTGCAGACGACCAGGGTGTCGATGAAGGTCTGGGTCATGGATACCAGGGCCTGGGTGACCGGATCCTTCGTCTGGGCGGCCGCGGCGGCGATGCCCGCGCTGCCCAGACCGGATTCGTTGGAGAAGATGCCCCTGGCCACACCGAACTGGACCGCCTGACGGACCATCGCGCCCGCGAAGCCCCCGGCGGCCGCGGCGGGCGTGAAGGCGTGGGTGACCACGAGTTCGAAGATGCCCGGGATCGCCGAGGCGTTCATCAGAATGGCGGTCAGTCCGCCGAGGATGTACAGTACGATCATCGTGGGGACGATCAGGCTGGCCGCCCGGCCGATGCTCTTGATCCCTCCGATCAGGACCAGGCCCGTGCCGATCATCAGGACGATACCGGTGATCCAGGGGTCCACGCCGAAGCTGCTCTGGAGCACGTCGGCCATGGAATTCGACTGGGTCATGTTGCCGATGCCGAAGGCCGCAAGCGCCGCGAACAGCGCGTAGGCGCCACCCATCCACTTCCAGCCCATGGCATTGGAGATGTAGTACATGGGGCCGCCCTTCATGAGCCCCTTCGAATCCGTCTCGCGGTACTTGACCGACAGGACCGCTTCCGAGTATTTCGTCGCCATGCCCACCAGGCCCGTCATCCACATCCAGAAGAGCGCGCCGGGCCCCCCGGCCGCGATGGCGGTGGCCACGCCCGCGATATTTCCCGTACCGACGGTCGCCGCCAGCGCGGTCATCAGGGCCTGGAAGTGGCTGATATCGCCCTCGGCGCCGGCTTCGCGGCGCCTGAAGAAAGCCAGGTAGAGCGCGTGCCACAGGGAGCGGAACTGCACGCCCTTCAACAGTATGGTAAGGTAGAGTCCCGTGCCGCCCAGCAGCACCAGCAGGGGCAATCCCCATACCAGGGCCTGCACGTTGCCGACGTATTCAAGCAGCGGGTTTTCCATGAGGTCTTCCGAGCATGAGTAATGAGGTGGACAACGATGGCCAACCTAAGAGGCGGGCGGAACGCATGTCAAGCACTTTCCATTTTGCTGCTTGATCTTTAAACGCCCCGTTTTTATAGTGAACCATCGCCGGTGACGGTCGGCATAGACCGGGTCCGGCGCTTACATTTAACCTAACCAGTGAAGAACCAGTATATCTCGAGGACCACGCTACATGGAAACACTCCGTATCGGCATTGCGGGCGCCGGCGGCATGGGCGGCCACCACGCCCGGTTGCTGTCCGCCCGAGAAGATGTCCGGGTCGTGTCTCTGTTCGATACCGACCCGGTCGCGATGAACCGGTTGGAAAAGACCCTGGGGCCGTCCGTGCAGGGTTTGAACCACTATGCTTCGCTCGAGTCGATGATCGACGCAGAGAGACTGGACGGGATCGTCATCGCGACCCCCCATACCCGCCACGCGGACCAGGTCCGGACCAGCCTCGAAGCGGAATTGCACGTGCTTGTGGAAAAACCCATGGCGACGACGACGCGCGACGCGCGGGACTTCATCGAATACTCGGAACGGGCGGACCGGGTGCTTGCCGTCGCCTACCAGCGCCACGGCGAGGGGAAGTTCATCAAGGCCCGGGAGATGATCGGAGACGGCGTCATCGGCGACGTGCGCCTCGTCCACGTCATCATCGCCCAGGACTGCCTGGGGATCTTCAGCCCCGGCGCTTCGTGGCGCGCCGATCCCGAACTGTCCGGCGGCGGGCATTTCATGGACACGGGCAGCCACATCAATGATATCCTGCTGTGGACGACGGGCCTGGAACCGAAGACCGTCCACGCGTTCATCAACCCGGAAGGTACCCTCGTCGACGTCAATACGGCCATCTCGGTGGAGTTCACGAACGGCGCCGTCGGCAACCTGTCCTACACCTCCATGTCGCCCGAATGGCGGGAGGAATTCACCTTCTACGGCACCGAAGGCGTGATGCGTTTCGGCGCTTCCGAGCCCCTCTTCGTCCATCGAAAGGGCGAGGATATCCGGCTGCCGCAGACTCCGGGCCGGGGCAAGCCGCCGGCGGAGAACTTCATCGAGGCCATCCTGGGTGAAGCGGATGTGCAGGCCCCGCCGGTCTGCGGCCTGCGCGTCGTGCAGTTGACCGAGGCGGCCTACAAATCGGCAGAGAGCGGCAGGCCCGAAGCCGTGGGTTGATCGACCGGACTTAGTTGATTCATTCGTAATAGTTACGTTATTGTTACACCTGTATCATCCATATCATCCAGCCCATTCAAATCGTACCATGGCAGACATAGAGGATTCATATGCCTGATCAGAAAACGAGCGGATGTCCACTATTCATCGGCGGTAATTGGACCGGCGCGGCAGACGCGGTCACGGAACCGGTTTACAATCCATCGGACGGGAGTGTAATCGCGAGGACGCCCATGTGCGGCGCCTCCGAAGTCGATGACGCGGTTCGAGCTGCCACGGAAGCCCTGCCTGGCTGGTCAGCCACGCCGGTCGTGGATCGGGCCAGGATACTTTTCCGGTACGTGCATCTGCTCGAGTCGCACTTCGAGGAACTTTCGCGGCTGGTTACTCGGGAGCACGGCAAGACCCTGGAGGAAGCAAGGGGCTCGGTGCGGCGGGGCATCGAGGTCGTGGAATTTGCCTGCGGGGCGCCGACGCTGCTCATGGGCGACTCACTGGAAGAGATCGCCAGCGGGATCGATTGCGACACCATCCGGCAGCCCGTGGGCGTCTGCGCGGGGATCACGCCCTTCAACTTCCCCGCGATGGTGCCCATGTGGATGTATCCCATCGCTATTGTTTGCGGAAACACCTTCGTGCTCAAGCCGTCGGAGAAGGTGCCACTGACCGCTATCCGGCTCGTGGAGCTCCTGCAGGAAGCCGGGCTGCCACCCGGCGTGATGAACCTCGTGCACGGTGGCGTGGATGTGGTCAACGCCCTCTGCACCCATCCGGGCATTGATGCCGTTTCCTTCGTCGGATCGTCGCCCGTGGCCCGGCACGTCTACCAGACCGCGACGGCCCACGGCAAGCGCGTGCAGGCGGCGGGCGGCGCCAAGAACTATATGGTCATCCTGCCCGACGCGGATCCGGATTTCACGGTGGACGCCCTGATCGGATCGGTGTACGGCTGCGCCGGGGAGCGGTGCATGGCCGGCAGCGTGGCGGTGACGGTGGATGACGCGGCCCGGCGCGTGCTGCCTCCGCTGCGCGAAGCGCTGGACGGGATGAAGATCGGTCCGACGGACCGGGATCCCGAGGCGGACATGGGGCCGGTGGTTACCCGGCAGCACCTCGACAAGGTGCACGGATACATCGCCTCAGGCCTGTCGGACGGCGCCTCGCTCTACCGGGACGGTAGGGGGGTCGAGGTGCCGGAAACGCCGGACGGATTCTACCTGGGTCCCACGATTTTCGACGAAGCGTCCACCCACATGAAGATCGTCCGCGAAGAGATCTTCGGTCCGGTCCTCTCCGTAATCCGCACCGGAAGCCTCGAGAATGGTATCGAGGCCTGCAACCAGAGCGGTTTTGGCAACGCCGCGGTCCTTTTCACGGGTGATGGAAGGGCCGCCCGGACGTTCAGGAACCAGGTGAGCGCCGGGATGGTGGGCATCAATGTGGGCGTGCCGGCCCCCATGGCGTTCTTCCCGTTCTCGGGCTGGAACGGTTCGTTCTTCGGCGACCTGCACATCCAGGGCAAGGAAGGTTTCGCTTTCTATACGCGGCAGAAAGTCACCATGAGCCGGTGGGCGTGATCGCGGCGGCCGGCTGGGGATGATTGAAGCAATGAGCCGATGGGCGTGATCGCGGCGGCCGGCTGGGACGAGGTTAGCGGCCGGCTGGGACGAGGTTAGCGGTCCGCAGGGGATGAGTAAATGTCCAGACCCGATGTGTACATCCTGAAAACCCGCCTGGACGGCGATGACGCATTAAGCGATGCGGCCTTCGCCGGACCGGCCCGTGAGATGCTGCGCGCACTGGATGTCGATCCCGGGAACCGTGCCGTGATGATGAAACCCAACGTCACGGCCGGGGCACCGCGGAACAGCGGCATCGTCACCCATCCGGCCTTCGTGGCCGGACTCGTCGATTACTTCGTCGAAGACGCGGGCGTTCCGGTCGATGAAGTATACGTGGGTGAAGCGACCAGCAGGCTGACTTCGCAGGCCCAGCGCGACCTGGCCTGGGCCCGGAGCGGCTACACGGAGATGGCGCGCGAGAAACGCGTGCGGCTGCTCGAGCTGGCGGACTATGGCAACGTGCGCGTCACCCCGGGAAACACGGTTCAGCTTCACAACATCGGGATTTCCCGCTGGGCGGCCGCGGAGAACGTGTTCTACGTCAACGTGCCCAAACTGAAGACCCACAACCTGGGCGTGGTCACTCTGTGTGGCAAGAACCAGCAAGGCGTCATGATACCGGTCACGGAGCGGCACCTCTGTTCGGACGCTTGGCGCGCTACGTTCGGGCGCGACGACCGGCGCAAGCAGGGACGGGAATGGATGCGCGTCGAGGACCACGAGGCCTGGCAGCGGACCATCGCCCACATGCACTGGGACGTCTTTCTGGCCTGCCAGCCCGATTTCAATGTGGTGGAGGGCATCGTGGGCCGGGACGGCAACGCCTTCTATCTGGGTCGCAACTTTCCCGCCGGTCTCGTCGTCGCCGGTGCATCCATGGCCGCGGTGGACCTTGTGGCGGCACATCTCATGGGCTTCGAACCCGAAAACCTGGTCTATCTGCAGGTCGGGATCGAACGGGGGCTGTGTCCGCCCTCGATCAATGACGTGAACGTCCACCTGGTCCGGGACGGCGAGGTGGCCGGACCGGCCGGACTGGCCGATCCGGATCATTACCGGGCCGATCCGCCCTTTGAAGTGTACCGCGACATCCCCGCGGACTACGCCAAAAAAGACCTTTTCGACGTGTACGATCCGAACGCCGAGGATTTTCAGATCACGGCCTGATGAGGGCCGGATTTCCCTCCGGGACACATCCCGGCGGGACACATCCCGGCGGGACGCATCCCGGAGGGTCTCCCATGACCCAGGTGGAACCGGATCCCCTGTACGCCGCCTTGATGTCACCCGAAACACGTGACTTCACCCACGGTTTTCTTCCGCCCGATGACCCGCTTACCCGCCTGACCGAGCCCTTTGAGGAATGGGAGCAGGCCGGCGGCGTGCTGCCCAAACTGGCCCTGACACGGCACATCCGCCCGACGATAGAAGACCTGCCCTCCTTTCCCGTGAACACGCTGGAAACCCTGGCCGAGCATGAACGGGCCATGAGCCTGCTGTCCTTCCTGGCCAACATGTACGTTTTCGCCCCCGATCACCCGGTGGCCACGGCCATCCCGCGGAACCTGGCCACGGCCTGGCACGGTGTGGCCTGCCGCCTTGGACGGCCTCCCATGCTGACCTACGCCTCTCAGGTCATGTACAACTGGCGCAGGTTCGACCGACAGGGACCCGTCGAAGTCGGCAATCTCCACATGATGCTGAACTTCCTCGGCGGGATGGACGAGGAGTGGTTCGTCACGATCCACGTGCATATCGAGGCCGTCTCCGGGCGGGCGCTCTCCGTGCTGATCCCCGGCCAGGATGCAGTGTTGCGGGGCGATACCGGGACCGTCGCCCGCTGCCTGGACGCTGTGACCGGGACGCTCCATGAGATGCGAGCGGTCCTTGAGCGCATGACGGAACGATGTGATCCCAATACTTACTATCACCGGGTCAGGCCGTACATGTTCGGCTGGAAGAACAACCCCGAACTGCCCGAAGGCATGGTGTATTCAGGCGTGGAGGCCTATGGAGGAAAACCGCGACAGTTCCGCGGCGAAACCGGTGCGCAAAGCGCGGTCATATACGTCATGGACGGTTTTCTCGGGATCGAGCACGGTTACGATGAGATGCGGGCCTACCTGATGGAAATGCGCGACTACATGCCCGCGCAGGACCGGCACTTCATCGAAACGTTGGAAGCGGGACCGTCCGTCCGCGATTTCGTCCTTGAACGAAGGGACCGCGAGCCCGGCCTGAAAAACGCCTACAACGCCGCGGTAGAAGCACTGTATGAGTTCCGGCGTCTGCATATCGAGTACGCCGCCATGTACGTGCTCAAGCCAGGGCAGCGGGAGAACAAGGGCCATGTTGGCACGGGCGGCACGCCTTTTACCGTATATCTGAAAAAACACATCGACGAAACCCTGGCGCACAGGATCTGACCCGTCAGAAACCGAAAACCGTTGCCCCGCCGGGCGTTCCATGTTAAATTTGGTATACCGGTAAAGGCTATATCCACAAGGGCTTAGCGATGGCGCGCCAGTTCGACATTCCCAGTTACTACAAGAGTGAGATCACCTCCCGGATCAAGCAGGGCCGGAGGCTGATTGATCCCAAGAAGAAAGACCTGTCGCCTTCCATCCTGGATTTCGGCGGCGTACGGTTCATTTTCGCCCGGCATTTCGGTTTCTGCTACGGCGTGGAAAACGCGATCGAGATCGTGTACAAGACGCTGGAGGAAAACCCGGACAAGCGGATCTTCCTGCTCAGCGAGATGATCCACAATCCCAACGTCAATACCGACCTGCAGTCCCGGGGCATCCAGTTCATCCATACCACCCTCGGCGAACAGCTCATTCCCTGGGATGAACTGACCCGGGACGACCTGGTCGTCGTCCCCGCCTTCGGCACCACGGTGGAGATCAAGGAAATGCTGACCCGCCGCGGGATCGACTTCTGCACCTACGATACGACCTGCCCCTTCGTCGAGAAAGTCTGGACCCGGGGCGGTCAGATCGGCCAGCAGGGGTTCACGGTCGTCATTCACGGCAAGCCCCGGCACGAGGAGACGCGCGCGACCTTCTCCCACAGCGTCCAGCAGGCCCCGACCGTCGTGGTGCGGAATCGGGAGGAGACCCTCATCCTTGCCGATATCATCACGGGGAAGGTCGACCGGGAACGGTTCTTCGATGTATTCGGCGAAAACTGCTCGGAGGGATTCGACCCGGAAATTCATCTGGACCGGGTCGGCGTGATCAACCAGACCACCATGCTCGCCAGTGAGACCCACGAGATCGCGCGGCTGATCCGGGAAGCACTGGAGGAACGGTACGGTACCGAGCGCATCGCCGATCACTTCGCCGATACCTCCGATACCCTGTGCTACGCGAGCAACGAGAACCAGAACGCCACCTACGCCATGATCGAGAAGGGGGCGGACGTCGCCCTCGTGGTCGGCGGCTACAACTCGTCCAACACCTCCCACCTGGTGGAACTCTGCGAGGAAACGATCAGCACATTCTTCATCAACAGCAGCAAGGACATCCTGTCGGACAGGCAGATCCGCCATTTCGACCTGGAATCCAAGTCGATCGTCGCGACCATCGACTGGCTGCCGGCCACCCGGCCCGTCGACATCATCCTGACCTGCGGCGCGTCCTGCCCCGATATCATGCTGGACAACGTATTGCTGCGCATTCTCTCTTTCTTCCCCGACGCACCGCCGGTAGCGGAAGTCCTCGCCGAATACGAGCACGCGGTCCGCCAACCCGTCGTTTCCGCCTCATAAACCCACCCGGGAGTGCCATGCAGATCGGGGTCAGTTCTTACAGTTACAGCCGGCTGATCCGAAGTGGCGAGATGACGGAATTCGACGCCATCCGCAAGACGGCGGAACTCGGATACGATGTGATCGAGTTCTCCTCGCTGCACCCGCCCGGAGACGAACCGTTCGAACAGTACGCTCCCGATGTGCGCACGGCCTGCGATGAGGCAGGTCTTCCCATCGCCAACTACACGATCGGGGCGGACTTCATCAACGGAAGCGGGGGAGACAGTCAACGCGAGGTGGAACGGGTGAAAGACGAGGTACGCATCGCCCACCTGCTCGGGGCGCCCGGCATGCGCCACGACGCCACGAGGGGGTTTCCCGACAGCCGTCCCGGCGGGCGTTCATTCGATGATGCCCTGGCCGTCCTCGTCCCGGCGATCCGGTCGGTCACGGAGTTCGCGGCGGACCTGGGCGTCCGGACCATGGTGGAGAACCACGGGATGTTCTGCCAGGACAGCGAGCGGGTGGAAAGACTGGTCAACGCCGTGAATCACGAGAATTTCGGCGTGCTCATCGACATCGGCAACTTCCTGTGCGTGGACGAACCGCCGGACGCCGCCGTGGGACGTCTGATCCCTTACGCCTTTCACGTCCACGCCAAGGACTTCCACACCAGGGCGGGCACGACTTCCAACCCCGGTGAGGGATGGTTCCGCACGCGGGGCGGCAACTATCTCCGGGGGGCTATCGTCGGCCACGGGGAAGTCCCCCTGGCCTCCTGCCTGCACGTCCTCACACGCCACGGATACGATGGCGTGCTTTCTATCGAATTCGAAGGACTCGAGCATCCCGTCGACGGTGTCCGCATCGGACTCGACAACCTCAGGCGCTACCTGGCCTGACCAGGCTGACCAGGCTGGCCAGGCTGACCGCGGGATCCGTCCGTGTCGAACATGAACGGTAGCCGGGCCTGCGGGCCGACCAGGCTGACCGCGGGAATCGTCCGTGTCGCCGCGTCCACCGTGCTTTCGGGCTGACGCGAGTCCGGGTAACCGCGTCCACCGTGCTTTCGGGCTGACGCGAGTCCGGGTAACCGCGCCGCCGGACCATCGGCCGAACCGCACGGTCTACGCGAGGTGGATGACCTCGCCCGATTCCATGGATTCATTCGCCGCGAGGGTTACGGCCAGGCTGTTGACGACGTCGCCGTAGGCCGATCGGACGAGGGATGGATTCTTCTCCTCGATGGCCTGCAGGAACAGTTCGTTTTCGAGCTTGTACGGGTTGTTCCGGCCCGGATACCGCACCGTTTCTTCTTGGCGCACGACCTCCAGGTCTCCTCCTGTGATCTTCACTGTGAGGCCCCGGGCAATGACCTCCAGGGCGGTTCCATAACCCTGTTCGGCGACACAGGAAGAGAGTATGGTGGCCACGGCGCCGCTTTCAAACACGAGCGACACCGTGCTGGCGTCCTCCACGTCGTAGTTCGGCAGATCCAGCATCCGCCCCTTCGTTCCCGCCGCGTAGACGCTGACCACGTCCCCCATGAGGTACCGCGCGCAGTCGTACACGTGCGTGGTCTGCTCCACAATCTGTCCGCCCGACTTCGCCTTCACGCGCCACCAGGGGGATCCGGGCGTGTTCCCGATCCAGTACCCGATCGCCAGGGCCGGACGCACGCCAGCCAACAGGTTCCGTGCTTTCTCCGTCGCGTCCTGGTACCGCCAGTTGTATCCCACGCACGAGAGTACGCCGCGTTCCTGGACCTTCGCCGCGATGTCACGGGCGGTATCCACGTCCAGCGCCTGGGGTTTCTCGACGAAGAGGTGGAGGTCGCGTTCCAGTACCGCCATTTCGGGATCACCGTGGGCGTAGGGCGGGAGGCATACGTACACGGCATCCAGTTCTTCCCGTTCCAGCATCTCGCGATAATCGCCGTACGCGCGGCCTCCGCACCGGTCGGCTGCCGCCTGCGCGCGCTCGACCTGGATATCCGCGTATGCCACGAGTTCGGCCCGCTCGATATCTGGCAGGAGTCCCAGGTGCATGCCCGCAATGCCGCCGGTTCCGATAAAACCTATACGAACGCCCATGCGTAATCCTCCGCTGTTCCCTGTACGTGAATCTCTTGTTGACCGGTCGTGCCTGCCTCCGGTTCACCCTGAAATCATGGTTCTTTCTTTACGACGATCATCGTTGTGTCGTCATCCTGGCCGCCGCCGCCCACGAAGGCGCGCCACACCGCGATCACGTGGTCCCGGATCTCCTCGACCGGGCAGTCATGGCAGTCCTTGATCGCCTGTTCCAGCCTTTCGATGCCGAAGATTTCGTCGTCCAGGTTGGACTTCTCGATGAGGCCGTCCGAATACAGGACCACGACATCTCCATCGTCCAGGTATACGCGGCCGTCCTCGAAACTCGCGTCCTCGAACGAGCCCACGATCAGGCCCCCGGCGTGGAGATTGACCGTTTCACCGGATTTACGGCACAACAGGGGCGGTGGATGGCCGGCGTTGCAGTAGACGAAGGTGTTCTCCTGCAGGTTCACAATACCGTAGAACAGGGTGGCGAACCGATCGGCGGAAGTGACCTCGTACAGGACTTCGTTGACGTGACCGATGACGTAACTCGGTAGGTACACGTAGTAATTGGCGAATTCGTGGAACGACGTATAGAGCGAAGCCATGGTCAGCGCGGCGGGAATGCCCTTGCCGACCACGTCGCCCACGGCCACGCCCAGCTGCTTGTCCGAAAAGGGAATGAAATCGTAGAAGTCGCCCCCGACCTCCCGGCTGGGTTCGCTGAATGCGGCAAGGGAAAGGCCGCGCACATCCGGCACGGCGCGTGGCAGCAAAGCACGCTGGATCTCCCCGGCGACCTCCAGCTCCCGGTCAAGCAGCCGGCTCCGCCGCGCGTCTTCGAAAAGGCGCGCGTTCTGTATGGCGATACTCGCCTGGGACGCAAAGGCCTCCAGCAGGGACTGGGCTTCCTCGTCGTAGGCGTTCGCCCGGTCGTTTTCGATGTTGAAGACCCCGATGACCTGGTTCCCGGAGAGCATGGGAACGGCCATTTCCGATTTCGTGCCCGGACGGTGCTGCACGTACCGGTCGTCCCGGGACACGTCCGGCACGATGATCGCCTGTCCCGTTTCGGCCGCGGATCCGCTGATGCCTTCCCCCATCTTCAGGTTGATCGCGTCCAGGTCCGGAGAATATCCCCGGATGGTCCGTTCGACGACTGCGTCCTGGTCCTCGTCGAGCAGGAAGATGACCGCCGCGTCGTAGGGCACCACCGTCTGAAGCGCGTCGATGATCAGGTTTAACACCTCGCCCAGGTCCAGCGAACTGCTGATCCTCTTGCCCACCTCGTACAGGGCGGTCCGGTGGATCATTTCCTGTTGGGCCTGCTTGAAATGCAGCAGGCGCGTGACCGCGTAGCCGGCGTGGCGCGCCAGGGAGATGGTGACCTCGAGGCGTTCGGGGTCGAAGCCGGTCTCAGCGGATGCCATGGCCGCAAGCAGCACGCAGTGAAACCGGTCGTCGATCTGGTGATGAAACAGTACGGCCTGGCCGGTCAGTACGTCGCGGCCGTACACGGTCTGCAGGGGCCAGTCCAGTTGCCGGACGTCCTCGACCAGCCGGGTACTCGGCTGGGACCGCATCCAGGACAGCAGCGCCTCGACCTCACGCTCCTTGTCAGGCAGGACTAAATAGCGGCCGGTAGTTTCGAAGACGATCCGGTTCGAGACACAGTCCACCATGAAGAACCGGCAGGCTTCCGCGCCGGAAAGCTCCAGCGAGATCTCCTCGATGGCGGCGGACAGGTCAGCTTCTCCCGTTGCGGCGGTCATTCGGGTCAGCCCATCGACCACACGGTGCCACAGGATATCCGAACGGGTTTCGACGACGGTTGAATCGAGCATGGCGGTATCGGTCAAAGTGCGCCCGTTTCCACGGGCGGTTTCAGGGCCCCCGGTCGTTCCGGTCAGGATCCGGCCGTTCCGGTCAGGATCCGGTCGTTCCGGTCAGGATCCGGTCGTAAACGTACTGTCGGACAGAAAAGCGACAGCCTGTTTCATATCTTCGGGTAGGATTGCCCGGAAGGAATGGGGCCTACCCGAGTAGGGATGGATAAACTCCAGTTCGGATGCATGCAGCGCCTGCCGCCGCAGGACATCCAGCATCTTTTTTAACTTCGGGCGACGCCGGGGCGCCGTGCCAGCCAGCCGCTTGAGCCTTCCACCGTAGACCGGATCGCCTATGACGGGATGGCCCAGGTGGGCCAGGTGCACCCTGATCTGGTGGGTGCGGCCGGTTTCCAGCGCCAGGGCCAGTAACGTCCCGTCTTCCATGGATTCGCTCACGCGATAATGAGTGACGGCCCGTCGGCCACGGCTTTCCTCCACCACGGCCATCCGCTGCCTGAACCGCGGATGCCGTCCGACCGGGGCGTCGATCGTGCCCGATGATTCGGCGAAACGGCCCCATGCCAGGCCGGTGTAACCGCGCTTGATGCGGCGCTCGGCCAGCTGGCGCGAGAGAAAAGCGTGGGCGTCTTCGCGTTTCGCCACGATCATCAGGCCGGACGTATCCTTGTCCAGCCGGTGCACGATGCCCGGCCGGACCGGGTCGTCGAACTGCTCCAGGCTTCCGCAGTGGTGCAACAGGGCGTTTACCAGCGTCGAACGTGCGTGTCCTGCAGCCGGATGCACGACCATGCCCGCCGCCTTGTTCACCACCAGGAGCGCTTCGTCTTCGTAGACGATGTCCAGCGGGATGGGCTCCGGCTCCGCGGTAGAGGGAGGGGTTTCAGGTATGGTCACGGCGACGACGTCGCCTTCGGAAACCCCGTGGCCGCACTTTTCCACGACGACCGAGTTGACCGAAACCGCGCCGGCCCGGATCCAGCGCTGTATTCTCGACCTGGTTACCGGCAGGTCCGTTTGCGACAGGTACCGGTCCAGTCGCCACTGGGACTGCGAGGCGGGTACCACGGTCTCGACGAAGGATCCCTCCCAGTCATCCGGAAGGCGCTTCATCGTTTAGTATCCGGTTGATGGCGGGCAGACGGGTGAACAGGAGGACGATCCCGATGGTGATGGCGGAGTCCGCCACGTTGAATACGGGCCATCGGAACGCTTCCACTCCGATATCGATGAAATCCGTAACCTCGCCGTAGGCCGCGCGATCGATCAGGTTGCCAATCGCGCCGCCCAGTATGCTCATCATGGCATACCGCCCCCACCGTTCGACGGGTGGAAGCCTGAATAGGTAATATACCATGACCGCGATGGCGACGACCGACAGGACAAGGTAGAGCCAGCGGCCGCCAAGGGTGATGCCGAACGCGGCTCCGGGATTCCGGATGTACGTTAACTGGACCACTTCCCCCAGGAGGGGATAGGACTGGTGAAGCGCCATCCCCTGCTGAACGGCGATCTTGGTAATCTGGTCCAGGATCAGGATGCCGGCGCAGACGACGGCCGGCTTTGCCAAAGCTTTCAGTCCGGAGATGTTAGATCAGACCTCGTTCTTCCTTGGATTTACACTCAATGCACATCCGGGCGTGGGGTACGGCCTCGAGCCGGGCCTTGCCGATTTCTCCATTGCACACGTAGCAAAGTCCGTAAGCGCCGTTCTTGATGCGCTCCAGGGCTTCGTCGATATGAAACAGGAACCGTCCCTCGCGGGAAGCGAGGTCATAGGCCTGTTCCTGCTCCATCGATTCGGTGCCCTGGTCCGCCGGATGTTCCGAAAAGGGATAGCTGCCCGCGACATCTCGCGCCGCCGAGTTAATCGTCTTGTTTCCGAAATAGCCCAGCTCATGCAACAGCGTTTCGCGTTTTTCGAGCAGGAGCTTTTCGAACCGTTTCAGATCTTCACCCGTCATCCAGACCTCCACGACAAAGTAGACATTGATTGATGATAGCAGCCAACCTTCCGTAATCCTCACTTCGCGCGGGTATCGACGAACATAAGACTTTTCCGTCGACCGTCAAACCCTTTTCAACGACCCCCACCGCGGCGACCGGCAGGCCACCGTGAACGGCCGCGATCACTTCATCCACCAGACCCTCGCCGACCACGTCGATTCCCGCCTTGATCCATGCGGCGAGTTCATCAGCGGTTCCGGGCTGTTCGACGCGTCCATACACGACGCCCTGCAGCTCTAGTCCCAGGGAAGCCGCGCCACGCTTGAGCGCTGTCGACCAGTGCGCGTCATAGGGCGCGCTCATATCGGGATACCTCGAACCCAGCCGTTCGTCGTTCGGTCCCCGCAGCGGATTCTGCCCGGTCCAGTTTAAATGATCTTCCACGATCACGTAAGCACCCGTTTCACACCCGTGTTTCAGCGCGGAACACCCGAATGCGCACAAAAGGCTTTCGGCCCGAAGCAACCGCAGGACCCGCACCGCATCGATGCGCCGTTCCGCGTCCATTGCGCTCCCAAGGCAGGGGAGCAGTACAGGCCCCGCCCGGTACACGGTTTCAAAGGGCGCACAGGATCCGGGTGTACTCACCGCGCTCCAGGGAAGGGCTTCCTGGGATTCATCGGGAAGCGACAGGCCGACGATCCTGTTTCCCCGCAGGTATTCGCCCATCCTTTCAGCCAGCCGCGAGATTCGCTCGTAGGTCATTCGTTAGCGCGTGTGCCTTTAGAGATCGGGCGTACTCCGTCAATCAACCTGGCCGGCGTTCAGCCTCGCCGGGGCTGCCTGGCCGGCGTTCAACCTGGCCGGGGCTGCCGAGAGGGCCCGGTACCGGATGCTCGCCGCTTTCCCGGTCCGTGCTCCGCATCGCGTCGAGTTGTTCCTGGTGGGATTCGAGCAGAATCCTGAATTTGACCTCGTAGTCTTTCCTCAACGTGGTGAGCGCGCCCAGTTCCCGCTTGATTTCGGCGACCTGGTTGTTTGCGTCGGAGATCCAACGGTCTGCCTTGTTTTCCGCGTCTTTCAGAACGTTTTCCGCCTCTTTCATGGCATTGGCCTTCATGTCGTGAATGACCCGCTGCGCGGATACGAGCGCGTCCTCGAGAAGTTTCCGCCTGCGACCCACATCGGTCAACTCGGCGTCCATCTCCGTCATCCGGGTCCGCAGCGATTCGTTTTCCTTCGCGAGACTTTCGAGCGCGACGGCGGTGCTGTTCAGAAACGCTTCCACTTCATCCATATCGTAACCGCTGACCCAGCGCGTCTTGAACTTTCGTTCCCGTATTTCCTCCGGGCTGATGTCCATGTATTCACCTCTGTTTCTTGGTCGCACTCCCGTCAGATCCGCAGCAACAGGGGCAAGAGACTCACCTGGATGAACCTCAGTATCAGAATGGCGATCAGCGGCGAAAAATCGATGCCGTACGTAGACGGCAGGATCCTGCGGATCGGCGCCAGAATGGGATCGCTGAACAGAATGAGTATCTGGAATAGCGCGTTGCCCGTGTCCGGGTTGAAGAACGAAAGCACCGCGCGTACGAGGATCACGATGAAGAGCACATCGAAAATGAAGTCGATCACGTATACGATGCTCTCGAGGATCATGTCCGCCGGAGTGCCAACGGCCTGTGTCACCAGCGACCCGGCCTGGTACAGTACGAGTCCATGCAAGACGCCCAGCAGTACGATGCCCAGCAGTGCGGATACGTCCGCCCGCCCGATCCGGTAGCCGGTGAAGCGGCGGATCGGGGCCAGGAAGAAGTGGGCGATATTGTGCATCATGTGCCCGGACTGGCTGAACGCGAACGGAGACTCGATGGATATGAAGAAAGCGCCGAGGAACAGGATGGCGAGCACCCGCACCACGAAATCGAACACGTCCAGCATTCCGGCGGCCAGTGAACTGGACAAGGGCACGCCCATGACGGTCGTGACCAGGAATCCACGCACGACTACGAGGGCGATGATGGCAAAGACGGGCGACCAGTCGAAGCGCGGTTCGCCGCGCATGATCACCTGGCGAATGGGCCGAAGCACCGGTTCGGTCGCCGTGTACAATCCCCGCTGGATCGGGTTCTCGCTGAAGGGACTCGCGGCGGGCATGAACAGGCGGAGCCCGAAGGCCAGCATGTAGATGTTGATGATGAATTCGATCAGTCCCATGCAGGGTCCCGTTCAATGCCGGATCAACGGCGTTTCATGCCTGTCGTGCTCCGAAAACGGCCGTGCCGATGCGGACCATGTCCGCGCCTTCCTCTATGGCTACCTCGAAGTCATGGGACATGCCCATGGAGAGTACGTTCATCTCTACGCCCGCGATCCCGGCGGAAGCGATGCGGTCACTCGTTTCCCGAAGCAGCCGGAAAGCGGGCCGGGCATCTTCGGGATCGGGTGTGAACGCGGGGATCGTCATCAGTCCCCTGACGGACAGTGCGGACAGGACGGACAACTGCTCCGCGAGTTCCAGCGCGCGGTCCGGCTCCACGCCGGACTTCGTCTCCTCCGACGACGTATTGACCTGGATCAATACGGGCATGTTCTTTCCCGCGGCCTGCAGCCGCCGGTCGAGTTCCTGTCCAAGGGAAAGGCGGTCGACGGAATGAATCATGTCGAAAACCCGCACGGCGAACCTGGCCTTGTTGCGCTGCAACGGACCGATCAAGTGCCAGGTTGCGCCGTCGTCCTGCCCGATCTTCTCGAGCGCTTCCTGGACCCTGTTTTCGCCGAAATCAGTGACACCGGCCCGCCTGGCCTCTTCGATCATCGTAAGGGGCCTGGTCTTCGATACGGCGATGAGCTGAATGGACGAGGCCTCGCGGCCGGCTCGCGCAGCGGCCCTGGATATACGGTCGTATACCTGGACCAGATTGTCTTTGATCGTGGACAAAAGATCAACCTCACCGAAAAACCAGTCTGCTAATATATGCGAACAGGGGGTTCGTCGCAACAGAAATCAGTAAACTTCGGTGTCGCGTAAGGAAACGAGATTCCGCCCCGTCCCACCGACTGTTACGAGTGTGTTTACGCCGACGGAATCCATCCCGGATCGGTCGGCATGCGACCCGTGACGGTACCATTACAAGAAGGAGGGAAAGGTTGTTATCACGTGTATCGAGCGGGGCCGTGCAGGGGATCGAAGCAATCCCCGTAGTGGTGGAAACCCACATCACCAACGGCCTCCCTCATTTTTCGACCGTGGGACTGCCGGACAGCGCCGTGCGGGAGAGCAAGGACCGCGTCGTGGCTGCCATCAAGCAGTCCGGTTTTACCTATCCATACCGGCGTATCACCGTCAACCTGGCCCCCGCGGACGTGCGCAAGGCGGGTACTTCCTTCGACCTGCCCATTGCCGTGGGCATTCTCGCCGCGTCGGCACAGTTGCCGGTCCAGTCGCTCGAAGACACGATCCTGCTGGGCGAGCTGTCGCTGAACGGCGCGCTCAGGCCGATCCGTGGCGCGCTGCCCGTTGCGCTCGCCGCACACCGCCTCGGCGCGCGCAGGCTGATCGTTCCGAGCGAGAACGCGGAGGAAGCTGCCATGGGCGGCAGTATCGATGTTTACGGCGTGCCGTCCCTGGAATCCGCGGTCCACTTGCTCCAGGGACGTAAGGGATTTGAACGGTCCCGGCACGATGCCGGCCCCATGCTTTCTTCCGGTGCGGATTATCCGTTCGATTTCTCCATCGTCAAAGGACAGGATCACGCCAAGCGCGCCATCGAAGTGGCCGTCGCCGGATCACACAATCTGCTGCTCATCGGTCCACCGGGTTCGGGCAAGACGCTGCTCGCACGCTGCGTGCCGTCCATTCTGCCCGATTTCACCCTGGAGGAAGCACTGGAAACGACGCAGATTCACAGTGTAGCGGGAAAAGTACCGCCCTTTACCCCCCTGGTCACCACCCGTCCCTTCCGGGCGCCTCACCACACCATCACGGAAGCGGGCCTGATCGGCGGCGGGAGCATTCCGAAACCCGGAGAGGTGTCGCTCGCCCACAACGGCGTGCTTTTTCTGGACGAGCTGCCCGAATTCCGGAAGCATGTGCTAGAAATGCTCCGGCAGCCCCTGGAAGACGGCAAGGTCAACCTGTCCCGCGTCTCCAGGTCCCTGTCCTATCCCGCGCGATTTACGATGGTCGCCGCCATGAATCCGTGTCCATGCGGTTACCTCGGCGACCCGGGCCGCGAATGCACCTGCCCACCTGCCCGGATACACCAGTACATGTCCCGGATTTCGGGTCCGCTGCTCGACCGGATCGATTTACACGTCGAGGTGCCGCCGGTACCGTATGGAAACCTCGGCGGCCGTTCCGGCGGTGAACCTTCCCGCCGCGTCAGGGACCGGATCAACCAGGCCAGGGAACGACAGTTGCCTCGTTTCGCCAACCAGCCCGGCGCTTTTGGAAACGCGCACATGACCCCCCGCGAACTGCGCCGGTACTGTGGACTGGACGGCAGGGCCCACGACCTGTTGCGGAACGCCATTGCCCGCCTGGGTCTTTCCGCCAGGGCCTACGATCGCGTCCTGAAAGTCGCCCGAACCATCAGCGATCTGGCCGGGATGCAAGCGATATGCGCCGAGCATGTGGCCGAAGCCATACAGTACCGGTCCCTGGACCGCGGAAAATGGATGGATCACTGAGGGGGTTACATCGTCTATAAACAACTTTGAATCCACCATGACCTGTGCTATAGTAGATAAGATCAGCGAGACCTGAACAACGCACCGACGATTCACCGAAACACCCGGAACAGGAATCCATGTCCAGCACAGGAACAAGGTTGGCCAGTCTTGCCGTCATGCTCCTTCTGGTCGCAGGATGCGGCGGTACCGGTCAGGCGGAGCCCGTCGTGTCCTTTTCGCCGGAACGCTATGCGGCCCTTGTGGATACCCTTTCGGAGCCAGGCGGATTCTTCGACAGCGACAACATCGTCTCCAACGAGGCCGGTTATCTCCACGTCAAGCATGCGCTGAAGCGGCTCGGTGTAGAAGGCGGTGTCTACATCGGCGTGGGGCCGGACCAGAATTTCACCTACATCGCGCAGGTACGCCCGCGGTACGCCTTCATCCTCGATATCCGGCGGGACAATCTCGTCGAACACCTGCTTTACAAGGCCGTTTTCGCCCTGGCGTCATCACCGGCGGAGTTCCTTTCCATCCTCTTCAGCAAACCCCTGCCTCGTGCCGGATTCGCTGACGGCCAGCCCACGATCGATGCGTTGGTGACGTATTTCGATCGAACGGACGGCGACGAGGATCTTTTCCATCGCAATCTGGACCGCGTTCAGGCCCAGATTAGCACTTACAGGGTCCTGTCGGGTGACCCGGAGACCCTGCGCGTGTCCGAATTGTACCGATCCTTCTTCGAGCAGCACCTGGACCTGAGGTGGGAATACCGGTCGGACGGTGACCGGGGCATATCCTTCATTGCCTACAGAACGTTCCTGCTGGGACGGGACCTCGAGGGCGCTTACGGCAATTTCCTGGCTTCGGACGAAGACTACCGGTTCATCCGCGACATGCAGGCCCGAAACGCCATCATACCCGTCACCGGAGACTTCGCGGGCAGCCATGCCCTCCGGGCCATTGGGGATTTCATTCGGGGAAGGGGGGACCGCATATCCGCGTTCTATCTTTCGAACGTGGAGTACTACCTCCATCCCGACGGCCGTCTCGACGAGTTCGCGGATAACGTACGGTATCTGCCGACGGACGCACGCAGCGTGTTGATACGCGCCTTCGTCAACCTGAGGCAGCGCGCCCATCCGTTGCGGGTGGACCGTAACCTGATGACCACGGTACTGCAGTACACGCGCTCATTCAGCCAGCTTTTTGCAGACGGGGCCTACCGGTCCTATCTGGACCTGGGCGTGAAGAACTACATGCAATAGGTTCAGAGCGTCCGTTCGACCGCTTCCACTGCTTCACCGAGCACCTTGACGATCCGGGCTACCTCGTCTTCGTTGACAGTGTAGGGCGGACTGATCGCGACGTGATCGCCGTAGACGCCGTCCACGGGTCCCGGCGCGCCCGGCATGATCAGCACGCCGCGGTCGAAAGCTTCCCGGACCACACGTCCCGTCACGCCCAGCGCCGGATCGAAAGGCGTGTCCCGTTCCTTGTCCGCCGTAAATTCGACGCCACAGAGCAGTCCCTTTCCGCGCACCGTGCTCACCATGGGCGATTCGGTCAGCGATTGCAGCCGTTCCAGCATCGCTTCGCCCATTTCGGCGCAACGCGCGACGAGAGCATGACGTTCGACATACTCCTGCACGGCCAGCGCGGTAGCGCAGGAAAGGGGGTTTCCTCCGTAGGTATGGCCATGCACGAAGGCCGGCGCGGTTTCATAGATGGTCTCATATATCTCGTCCCGCGCGATCGTCGCGGCGATGGGCGTGTATCCGCTGCTCAGGCCCTTCCCGGTAGCCATGAGGTCCGGGACGACACCCCAGTGGTCGATCCCGAAGTCGACCCCGGTCCGGCCGTACCCGGTGACGACCTCGTCGACGATCAGGAGGATCCCGTAGTGATCGCAGAGTTCCCTGACCGTGCTGAAGTAGTCGTCGGGCGGCGCCATTCCGGCGGATGAGGTGCCCAGGACGGGCTCGACGATAAAGGCGGAAATGTATTCCGCGCCGACCTGGCGGATCACGCGTTCCAGTTCATCGGCGCTGTGTTGGGAAATGTGAGGGAAATCCAGCAGGTACGGCGTGTAGTCTTTCCGCCAGGCCGACCGTCCGGACATGGACAGGGCGCCGATCGTGTTTCCGTGCCAGCTCTGCCAGCATGAAATGACCTGGTACTTGGACGGGTTACCGGATTCCAGGTGGTATTTCCGCGCGATCTTCATCGCCGCTTCCGTGGCCTCCGATCCACCGGACACGAAAAACACCCGGTCCATTCCTTCCGGGGCCATGTCGGTGATCTTCCGGGCCAGGTCGATCTGCGGCTGGCTGATGAACTGGCCGTAGGCAAAGGCGATCTGCCGGGCCTGATCGGCCATGGCCTCCGCGATTTCCTCCACGCCGTGGCCTATGCTGACCACGTGCACGCCGGCACAGGCGTCCAGAAAGCTCCTGCCTTCGGTATCATACAGGTAGCATCCCTTGCCGTGTGAAATCCGCGGCCAGTGATCCTTTCGCGCCCGGTGGAAGATTCGTTCCGTCTGTTCGCTTTTACTGTCCATGTATGCTCCAGGGATCGCACGGACCGCCAGGGATCGCGCGGACCGCCAGGAATCGATGTGGTCGGGCCGCCAGGAATCGGTGTGGTCGGGCCGCCCACCTACCGCAGGATGCGCTGGTCGCTCAGGTCCTTTCCCCCGACGGTCTTCACGATAGCCGCGCCCACGAAGGCGGTTTGCTCCAGGTCAGCTATGGCATTCACGATATGGTATTGCGTGGGCAGGTCCTGCCACTCCGCCCGGTGGAACCGTACCTTTCCCCGTCCTGAACGCTGCGCCGTCACCCTTCGGTTCGGGGTGGCGGACGGGGTCATTACGGCGTATTCCGCATCGGCCTCGTCCCATACTCCGGTCCGTGGTATGTATTTGTAGTGCAGGGTCCCGTTAAGCTCGGTGTCATCCGCCGGGGCTACATCGGGGCCATTGGTCTCGGCCGCGGCTTCACCGGTCGGCGCCGCAGGCGGTGTTTCCAATTCCGACAGGCACATTTCCATAAAGCGGAATCCGAGCCAGTCCGCCGTACAATGCGTCTCGCCGTTCAGCACGGACGGCGGCGGGATCGCGCAGTATATCTTCGAGAAACCAAGTTGTTCCCGCCCGGTGAGGATCGGATCGGCCAGGTTCTCCCACAACACCGCGAGGAAGGGGCCGCGGGCCCGGTCACGTTTCCCCCTGAACTCGGCCGGGAAATTCACGCCAAGGGTATTATAACCCCTTCCGGCCAGCCATTCGATTTCGGTCATATAGGAAACCGTCACGGTCACCACGGGATCTCCAGCCAGCCGGAACCCCGCCGGCAGCAGGGCTTCGAGCTGTTCCGGCCGGGTCAGGAAACTCACGGAATACGAAGTGGTCCGCGGCGAGTGCTGACCGTCGAACCGGCGACCATCGGGCCCCTGACGGGGACCCGCGGCAGGCCCGAAATGGGTCGGCATCATGTACATCCGGCCGGGCTGGATTTTATAGGGCATGAACGTTCCCTCACTGAAACCGTCGGTCTGCCGTACGGTCAAGGTACGTACCGGGTCGCGTGCACACAGGCCGGTCTATCGAATATGTACTGGCATTGCAATGGTCGGACTATATACAATCCATTCCAGGCCTGTCAAGTAGTGGACTTCGTCACACGGAGGCAGTCATGCGGCACAGGATCCTCGGGAAGACCGGCATTCGGGTCAGCGAGATCGGCATGGGCGGACTGTTCGTATCATCCCATGGTTCGGTCCGGGCCGAGGGCGTTCGGGCGGTACGGCGGGGACTGGAACTCGGCATAAACTACGTGGACACGGCACCTTCGTACCGCGATTCCGAGGAAGTGATGGGGCTGGCCCTGGATGGGGTGACGCAACCCTTCATCCTTTCGACCAAACTCGGAGGGCGGCCTCAACCCTTCGATCCCAGGGACCCGGACCAGCTGCGCCGATCTGTGGAGACCAGCCTGGAGTTACTGAACAGAGACGCGATCGACATCCTCATGATCCACGAACCGGACCGCCCCGGCCAGTACGACTGGTTTACAGATTGGGAACGGTTTCACGGTCCTGTATGCGACCTGCTCGAAGCGCTGAAGTCTGAAGGCCTGATCCGGTACACTGGGCTGGGCGGCACCACGGCCTATACGCTGCCCGCCATCATGGCGACCGGTGCATACGACGTCGTGCTTACGGCATTCAATTACAGCCTGCTCTGGCAGGAAGCGGTCCACGCGGTGCTACCCGAGGCCGTGAAGCGGAACATGGGGATTGTCGTGGGATCCCCACTGCAGCAGGGAGCGCTTTCCGCGTGTTACACGGAACAGGTGGAGCGCGGGGCGCCCTGGTTGTCACCGCCCCGGCGCGAGCAGTTCAAACGGCTATACGCCCTGGTGGAGGAACTGGATATGCAACTGCCGGAACTGGCGATCCGCTGGGTGTTGTCCAATCCCGTCGTCTCCACGGTCCTGTCGGGATCGAGATCGGTCGAGGAAGTCGAGCAGAACGTTCGCTACGTGGCGTCGGGCCCGCTCCCTGAGGCAGTTATGGACCGGGTGCAGGAGATCGCGGACCTGGTGCCCTTCCGGCCCTTCGAGGAGCCCTTCGGTCTGCCCTTCACACGCGCCTACCGGGGGCCCGGCATGGCGCGTTAGACCGACCGCAACGGACCGGCTGCCCTACTGCTTATCCGATCGGCCGTCCATCATGCCCAGGACGTTCCGCAAATTCGCGGTGGCCGTGGCGTAATCGTACTTCGCCGTAACGTGATCGGTCTCGGCCTGTTTCAGCACGAACTGGGCGTCGATGAGCTCGAGCTGCGTGCTGACGCCGCCCTCGTACTGCACCTGCGCGATGGACAGGCCGCGGCTGGCCAGTTCGACGGCCTCTTCACCCGCCTTTACGCGTTCCGAAGCCTCCACCACGTTGAGCACGGCCTCGGTGACGTCCACCTCGATCTGCTTCCCGAGCTGGCGTTCGACGTAACGGGACAGTTCATAGTCCGCCTGGGCCTGCATGATGCGGCCCGAGTTCTGCCTGCCGTCGAAGACCGGAATCGATACGTTGATGAGCGTGTTCCAGCTTCGGGAGAAGTCGTTGAACCCGATCGACTTGAAGCCGGGGTCGTTCACCTGGGCCTGCATCAGGTATCCCGCGGAAAGCGATACGTCGAGTCCGTTTTCTCCCCGGGCAAGCCGGATTGCCGCATCGTTCATCGTGGTCTGCAACCGGGCGGCTTTCAGGTCCGATCGGTTCGCCAACGCCTGGTCCACGGCCGTTTCGATATTCTCCGGCAAGCCGGATGCGTCCACGTCGAGGCTGCCGGTACACCGTACATCCGATTGCCGGGGCAGTCCGATCAGGCGCTTGAGATTCGCTTGCGCGATCGCGAGCCGGTTCCGGGCCTGGGTGACCGGCGGGAGGGCGTTGGTCACTTCCACCCGAGCCCTGAGCACGTCATAGTCCGATACCGTCCCGGCTTCGTAAAACCGCTGAACGCCCTCGTACTGGGCTACGGCACGGTCGTAGGCTGCCGTGGTCACCTCCAGCGTGGCTTCGGCCAGAAGGACATCGTAGTACCCGTCGTGGACCTGGTGCACGATGTCCCCCCGCATACGATCCGTGTTGGACGTCGAAATCTGCTGGTAGTACCGCGCGATTCTCAGGCCGACGCCGACCTGTCCGCCCCGATAGATGGTCTGGGAAAGATCGAGTCCGAAGTTGATCACGTTGTCGGTGCCTACCTTGAAGGTCTGGCCGCCGAAATTGAACTCCGGAAGAGCCCAGTTCCGGGTGATGGAACTGCTGAAGTCGAGCTTGGGCAGCGCTTCGGAATAGGCTTCCCGCACGCGCGCCCGGGCCCGGTCTTCCTCCAGCCGGGTGCTCAGCAGGGATTCGTTATTCCTGAGTGCAAGCTCGACCGCCCGGTCGAGCGTAAGCACGATCTCGTCGGCCTGCTGGGCGGACAACGGAAGTGCGACGCCGGCCGCTATGGCGATCGTCACCACCGCGTTTATTACGGTGCGAATCATACTTTCCTCCAGCTTAACGCTCCGGCTTACGGTCATACCGCGGGTACGGGCTGCTCAACGGCCGTACCGCTGTCCCGCCCGCTTTCTTCCTCCGCCTTCTCCTCCGCGTCGCCCCGTTCGGTCCATCCCGACACGAAGTCGTACATGACGGGCACCACGATCAGGGTCAGCACGGTGGCTATGGCCAGCCCGAAGATCACGGCCACTCCCATGGGACCCCACCACTGCGAGCTTTCGCCACCGATCTCGAGCGAGAGCGTCATAAAATTGAAGCTGAACCCGGTGGTCAGGGGAATGAGGCCGAGGATGGTCGTGACCGCCGTCAAAAGGACCGGCCGCAGCCGGGTTACTCCGCCCTGGACGATCGCTTCCCTCCGCCGCAGGCCGCGGTTTCTGAGTTTTCTGATGTAATCGATCAGTACGATGGCATTGTTTACGACGACACCGGCCAGACTGATGACCCCGATGCCGGTCATGATGATGCCGAAGGGCGTGGCCGTCACGATCAGTCCAAACAGGACCCCGATCAGCGACAGCACCACGGACATCATGATGATAAAGGGCATGGTGACGGAATTGAACTGCGTGACGAGCACGAGCGTGATCATGATCAGGGCGATGAAAAAAGCCCTGGACAGAAAGTCGGTCGCTTCCTCCTGTTCGACGTTCTCACCGGCGTACCGAAGAGCGTATCCCTGGGGCAGTTCGAGTACCGCCAGGGCGGCTTGCACGTCCGCGAGCACGTCGTTCGCGAGACGGCCCTCCACGTCGCCTTCGATGGTCAGTACGCGTTCCTGGTCTTTCCGCTTGATGGACCCCACGCCGCCGTCCACCCGGGTCCGTGCCAGGGTGCTCAGCGATACCAACTCGTCCTCATGGATGATGTGGATACGTTCCAGGTCGGCGAACGTGGCCCGCTCGGGTTCGGCGAACCGGACCACGATGTCGTATTCTTCCTCCCCTACCCGGTACTTGGAGGCTTCCGTACCATTGATGGCGGTGCGTACCGCCCGTGCGATCTCTGCGGTGTTCATTTCCAGCAGGGCGGCCTGTTCACGGTCGATTTCGACTTTCAGTTCAGGCTTGCCCGAATCGTAGTCGTCCTTGAGATCCACCAGGCCCGGTATGTTCTCGATGCGCAGCATCACCTGGTCGGCCAGCCGGCCGAGTACGGCGAAATCCTCCCCCACGATTTCGATGTTCACCGGCGCCGCGGTGGGCGGACCGACATCGGGCGTTACGATTTCCACGTCGGCGCCGATGAGCCGTTCCATCCGCTGTCTGATCATCTCCACCGTGTCGAAGGAGGACTGTTCCCGGTCCTGCCGTTCCACCAGGTCGACGATGATGCGCGACCTGTGGGGCGTCCCGCCGCCGCCACCGGAGCCGGGATTCTGGGAGTCCGAGGCTGCCCCCACGCTGGCGACGTACTGGTTCATGTCGGGCACGTCCTGTATGAAATCCTCCGCCTGCCGGACCACGCCGTCGGAGACGTCCAGCTGGGTGCCGATCGCCGTATTGACGTCGATGTAAGCCTGGTTGGGCTCGGTCTCCGGGAAGAACTCCACGCCCTTGCCGATCAACCCGTAAAGCACGATCATCCCGAAGAGTACGCCGCAGGTGACGAACATGACCGGCGCTCTGTGGGCCAGTGCCCACATGAGAAACCGGCTGTACCGCCGGCGCAGGGTCAACAGCCACTTCTGGTCCTTCTGGGCCGTGTTCACGGTGAGCAACACGGAGCAGACCGTGGGATTGATGATGAGGGCGACGAAAAGGGAGGCCGACAGGGTGATGATCAGTGTGGCCGGCAGGTAGCTCATGAAGTCGCCGATGATGCCCGGCCAAAACAGCATGGGGGCGAAGGCGCACAATGTGGTGAGGGTGGAAGTGCAGACCGGCACGGCCACTTCGCCCACGCCTTCGCGGGCGGCGCGGACCAGGGGCCTGCCTTCCTCGCGGTGGCGGTAGATGTTCTCGACGATGACGATGGCGTTGTCCACCAGCATGCCGAGTGCCAGGATCAGGCTGAAAAGCACGATCATGTTCAGGGTGTAACCCAGGATGTCGAGTACGATGAAGGAGATCAGCATGGACAGCGGTATCGCTATGGCCACGAAAAGGGCGTTGCGCACGCCCATGAACATGAACAGCACGCAGACGACGAGGATCAGGCCGGAGATGATGTTGTTCTCCAGGTCGCTGACCATGGACCGGATGTCCTTGGACTGGTCCGCCAGGACCGCCAGGTTTACCGTCGCCGGCAACCTTCCCCGTTCCACGTCCAGCAACTCCTTCACGGTGTCGGCGATCTGAATCAGGTTCTCCCCGCTGCGTTTCTGTACGTTCAAAGTCACGCAGGGCAGGCCGTTCAGCCGGGCGAAGGAGGATTCTTCCTTGAAACCGAACCGGACCTCCGCCACGTCCGTGATGGCGATGGGTTGCCGATTGCGGGTCTCGACCACCAGCGCCCCGATCTCCTCCGGCGTCGTGAATTCACCGGGGACCCGGACAGCGTACCGCAGGGTTCCGGTCTTGATCGAACCGCCGGGCATATTCAGGTTTTCCTGGCGAATCGTTTCGATGATATCATCGAGTTCCAGGCCGTAGTATACCAGCCGATCCGGATCGACGTTGACCTGTACTTCCCGCTCCAGTCCGCCCGCGACCGTTACGTCCAGCACGCCCGGGATCTGTTCGATGCGCTGCTCCAGGTCCTCCGCGATATCTTTCAGCGTTACCAGGCTGTGGGTCCCCGCGACGTTGATCACCAGGATGGGGATGTCGTCGAAGTTGATCTCCTGGACGGTGGATTCCTCCGCGTCTTCCGGGATCTCGGTCCGCGCGAGGTCGACCTCTTCACGAACCTTCTGGAGCGCATTGTTGATGTCGACGTCGGTTTCGAATTCGATGACCACCGTCGAGATGCCTTCGCTGGAGGTAGAGGTGATCACCTTCACGTTGGACAGATCTTCGAGATGTTTCTCGATGGGCTGGGTAACGAGGTTCTCGATGTCCGCGGGAGACACGCCGAAATAGGGGGTGGCGACGAAAACGATCGGTATGGTGATCGAGGGGGTTGATTCGCGCGGCAGGGACAGGTACGACATGAAACCGAGGAGAATGACGGCCCCGGTCAGGACGAAGATACTGATTTTGTTTGTGATAGCCAGGTCAGATACTTTCAAGTAGAAATACTCCCGTGGATGCTTTCGGCAATCGCTGTCACCGTGCTACATCCCTTCGTTTCTGACCTGAATGGCTTCACCGTTTACCAGGTTGCGGTGGCCGACGACAATGAGGGTGTCGCCCGTCGCGAGCCCGTCTGTTACCAGCACCTGGCCGCCGGAAGTCGATCCCAGTGCGACCGGCACGGACCGGGCGACATTCTGGTCTGCAACGAATACGATACGGCCCTGATCAGTGTCGATTACCGCGTCCTGGGGGATGACTATGGCTTCCGGTATGTTGTCTTTGACGACGCGGATCGTGACGGCCATTTCGGGCTTGAGCCGGTGCGTCGGATTGTCCAGCGTGATTTCCACGGGTACGGTTCGGCTGTCCGGGTCCAGCGTCGTTCCGATATAGGAAATGTCCGCTTCCAGAATGACGTCCGGATAAGCGGGGAACGTCAGGGTAGCCCGCGTGCCGGCCGTGACGTGTTTCAAGTGCCGTTCAGGGACTCCGGCCACGATCTTGACCCGGTCGATATCTACCAGGTCCAACAATTCCCTTCCGGGCGTAGCCAGTTCGCCCACCTCGAGATCTCGGCTGTCCACCACGCCGGAGATCGGCGCCCGGATGACCGTCTTGCTCAGGTAGGTCCGGGCCTGCTGATGCCGCGCGAGATCAATGTCATGGCGGTACTTGGTGTCGAGGTAAACGGACTCCGCAAGGGCTTTCTGCTCAAACAGCCGCTTCTGGTTGCGCAGGGTCAGGCCGCTGGCGTTTACGGCCGCTTCGGCCTCGTCCGCGGCAGCCTTGAGCAGTTCGTCGTCCAGACGGGCAAGCACGGCGTTCTGACGCACGGATTCGCCCTTTTCGACCTCGATGCCCTCAACCAATCCGGTCGCTTCGATACTCACCACGACGCGACGTACCGGTTTGACTTCGCCCACCAGCCTGAGGTGGTTGATGAACGCTTGAGGCTCGACCACCCGGGTCACCACGTTTACGGACCGTGTCTCCTCCACGGCGGAGGCTTCGTTGGCGGCGCTGCCGCTCTCACTGCAGCCCGAGGCCGTCAGTACAGCCGCCATGCACGCGGCCGAACCCAACCAGTACCAGGCGCGGTTGATCATCGGTGCCAGCTCCTTCGCAATAGCTCGATATTCACATGAAATTCCCACATACCGCCCCTACCATGAGACAGCGGGCACGGGGCGATTGTTTCCGTCATCTAAGCATATCTGCCGTGTACCGATCCCGACGGCCAACCCCGACTTGCCGGGACGGCCGAAATAACGTAATATCAGGACATCCTGTCAAGTACATCTATACAAAAGGGGACGGGGCGTCATTCAATAAAACCGCGGTCTGTACCGGGGTCGATTCCATGGCCGGGGAACCACGCCGCACACGTCGCCGACATGTCATGTGGAAAACGATCAACAACATCGCGTACCGGCTTTACTTCGCGTGCCGGAACCGGAAATCGCGACGCGAGAACAGGCGATGGACGGTCCGTGCTGCACGAAGGCCGGAACCGGAACCCAGACCCGTGCTCTACGTGGCATGGGGACGGATCGGAGACGTGGTCCTGGCCACCGGGCATCTCAAGCGGATGCGGCGGTGGTTTCACCCAAGTCCTGTCTGGTTCCTGGGAAGATCCCGCGTACGGCCGCTCGTCGAACCGCATGTGGACGTCTTCCTGCCGTTCCCCGAACCGGTCGCGGACCTGACGGGGTCCGGAGGCGCTCCGGCCACAGGCCTGACAGGATCCGGTGGTACCCGGGCCGCATCGCTCGAAGGGATCGCGAACCGGTCGTTCCGGTGCGTCATCACGGACATCCATACGTTCTACGGCGGACTCTTCGCCCTGGATTCCGTGCTTGCCGCCGTGCGGGCGGACCGCAAGTTCGTCTACGAAGGATACCATCTCGGTAATGACCTGGCGCCGGAGCGGCCTTATCCTGCCGGGTACGAGGTCGTGCCCAGATACGAGGGAAGGGAAGGCGTGGACAAGGACGACGTCCCATGCCATTTACTGCATCACAACGCCCATTACATTCACCGCGTGCTGGTGCAATGCGGCGTCGAAACGGACGGCGGGGAAGCCTGGCTGCCGGAACTGGATCACGTCGGATCGGGAACCGGCGCGTGCCGCCGGCACGGGATCGAACCCGGGGAGTACGTGGCGTGGCAACCCCGCAGCGACAATCGGAGGAAGGACTACCCGCCGGCGCGGTGGGCGGAGACGATCCGCGCATTCCCTGAATTGCCGTTTGTCGCGCTGGTCGAGCCCGGCAAGGCCGACGAAGTGAGCCGAACGGCGCCGCCCGGCGTTCGCGTGGTCGAAACGGGTTTAACCGAGGCTATGGAGTTGATTCGGGAGGCACGCCTGTTCGCCGGACTGGACTCGGGACTGAGTCATATCGCGACGGTGATGGGAACACCCACGGTATGTGTCTGTCCGGACAGCCACATCGGGTACTTCTTTCCCTATCCGGAAAGCTACGGTTTCAAGAACCTGCAAACCGTCTCACATCCGGATTACCTGCCTTGCCGGGGCTGTTTTATGACCTGCCGGCACGAGCCCCTCACGTCGACGGTCACCCGGGGCGCCCTCTGCCTTCGTACGTTGCCTTCCCGGCTGGTCATCGAGGCCATCCGATCCGCGTTGTAGTTTCCTGCCGCGTCACAGTTCGGCGGCCGATCTGAGTTCGACCCGGGCGGGGCGGACCAGCGCGATGAGGTCCTCGATGTCGAATTCGGCCAGCAGTCCGAAGCAGAAGAGGGACGAGAGGGATTCATACCGACCGGGTTCATCGATCAACCGGTGCAGGCTTGCAAGGCCGCGATGCAGTATGATTTCATCGACCGGCCGGCCGCAAAGGGACGCTGCCATCAGGGCGATCACCGAGGACACGGGTCCCCGTGCCGCCACGCCCAACCGGGCCGCGACACCCAACCGGTCCGGTCCCATATGATGCATGACCGCCGCAAGCTGAGCGACCTGGAGACCCAGCATCCGGTCTCCGCTCGATGCCAGCATCATCGTCCACTGATGGGGCGCCTTGCCCAGTCCACAGGCGCCCTGCATGACCACTTCTACTACCGTCACCGCGACCTTGTCCCGCAGGGCTTCCTCTACCAGGGCTTCCGTTCCCTGCAGCCCTTCATCCGCCAGGATCAGGCGCATCTTTCCGTTGCTTTGGTCTGTGGGAACGGTGGTCAAGGCGGGTAACTCCCACCCATCGTGCAAGTGGTAACAGGCGCGTTCCAGCTGGCGACCGTCCCCCGCGTGCGGTGCCTGGCCGGTCAAGCGCTCTACAGGCAGGGGCCGGAACCGCAGCAGGGACTTCAGCCGTTCCCTGCCCGCCGCCTGCCACCGGGAGAAAGCGGCGGGATCCTCCGGCGGCTTCCGGCGTTCCAGGCCGCGGGCCAGGGACCGGGCCAGGGAGACGAAATCGGCGTTGCCCGCCGGCGTACCGACCCACAACTCTTCTTCGGTGCGGACTTCGTCTTCCGAGGGAATCTCTTCGTCGCGGGACGGCGCGCCGGGCCGGCCGTCCAGGAAATGCCGGTTCAAAAACCCGTAGAAACGTTCCCGGTGTTCCCGCTCGTAGTTGTGGGTGCCCGGATCCAGGTTGTTGTGGAATGCAAAGGCATCCGGCCTTCCGAGCGAATCGTACAGCGGACGAACCGGTTCATAGACCGAGGGCCGCGCCCTGGCAGTCTGGAAGCAACAGTCGTCGAACTCGTTATACATGAGCAGGGCCGGACGCGGTGCGAGCAGGGCCGTGAGCGTGGGATAATCGGCCGTCGCGGCGAGGTCCGAGGCATTCTGTTCGATGTCACCCCGGTCGGCCCGGTGATTGACCCGGCAGTCCAGGCCGATGTAACCGGCGTTGGGCGCGGCAAGGCGCACCCTCGTGTCCAGGGCGGCGAGCACGATCGTTTGCCAGCCACCCCCGGACAGTCCCGTCACGGCGATCCGCTCCGGGTCGACCTGTTCCAGGTCCAGCAGCACCTCCAGCGCGCGGCACATGACCAGGTAGAACACGGCGATGCCGGCCACACCGCACAGATCCAGGTAGCTCGCGTTGTTGTGCTGGTAGCCCGGGCCCTGCAGTTCCCCGAAGTTCAGCCACTCCGGATTCAGCGCGAACACGCCCCGGCGGGCCAGGTTGACGCAACGTATCTGCTTGTAGTCCACCGCCTTGCCCGGCGGGCCCACATGCCCGTTCAGGTTCAACACGCCCGGTGCCGGAACGGCCGGTTCATCCGGTTCGTAGAGCAGGGCCGGGATGACCAGGCCGGGATGACCCGACTGGCCAGGATGACCCGACTGGCCAGGATAATCGGGATGATCGGTATGACCCGGTTGGCCGGGCTGGCCGGGTTGGCCGGGCAGCGCACGGTAGGTGAGCTTGCGAATCCGGTATCCCTTGCCGGTTTCGATCACGTCGCCCCACTCGACTTCGGTCGCGCCGTTTCTCCACGCGTCGGGCACGCCCTTGAAAATCACCTCCTCCAGCACGGTCTTTCGCAACTTGCCGGCTTCTTCTTCCCAGGTCGCGGCATCTGGAAGGTCGAATCGGGGGACGCGGCTCAGCAAGTAAGCCTTCAGCGTTCTCTTCGTTTGCGACTGCCGATCCAGGTCGGTCAACTTTACGGCTCCTCGTGCATCGAATAGGATGAATCGGCAGGAGTTTCCAGTATCGTTTCCATACTTACTTCCACTTCAAGCTGGATTTCGCCCCCTCCGAACAGCACGCCTCGCGTTGGGGACACGTCCTGGTAATCCCGCCCCACCGCCACCCGTACGTGGCGTTCGTCAGCCAGCGTCGCGTTCGTGGGATCGAAACCCGTCCAGCCGGGTCCGGGCAGCCGGCACTCCACCCATGCGTGCGAGGTCGTTCCCCCGCCCCGCCCGCCTCCGCCGCCTGCCCCGCCCGCCGTGGATTCGTCATGGAGATAGCCGGATACGTACCGGGCGGGAATGCCCCAGGTCCGCGCGACGGCGATCATGACGTGGGCGTAATCCTGGCATACGCCGCGGCCGGTATCCAGGATGTGTTCGATCGTGGAAGAGATCGTGGTGCTCCCGGGCACGTACTCAAAGCGTTCGAAGAGTGCACCGGACAGCCGTTTCAGCGCTGCCAGAGGGTCGCCCGCGGGTGTTATGCCGATCCGTTGCACGAAACTCTCCAGGGCGGGCGAAGGCAGGGCCAGGCCGCTGTGATCCATATAGTCCCACTGGTGGAACGAATCGCGCCAGCTCCGGATGGTCTCCCAGGCGCTTTCTTCGCACCTTTCGGGTGGCGCATCACTTGCCCTGACGTCAACCGTTGAAAGTGCGGTGATGGACAGCGACTGGTGTTCGCGGTTCAGGTGAAGCTGGTGACGCGCATTGCCGAACGCGTCCGTGACCGGAAAGATCGAGCCTTCCGGTTCCGTCCCGACCCGAAACGCGGAGACGCGCTGCCTGCGGTCCTCGAGCGGTCTGAGTGCCAGGGACATGGCGCAGTTTCGCACGGGTAAGCCATAATGGTACTTCGTGACATGCTCGATCCGGTATCGCACGTTTCTGGCCATGGCGTCAGCGAACAGGCAGGGATTCCAGTGGATAGTCGATATAGGCGTCCATAATCTGCCGGTGAAGCTTCCGGCTGGCGCCGTTCACCTGTTCCAGCGTGGCGCTCCAGGCCGAAACGTCGTTCCTGCCGTCCCGGACGACCGCGCAAAGGGAGGCGCTGATCGATACCGCTTCCCTGCTCGCGTCGGGCGACTGACCCGGTCCAATGGCGTCCAGCACGGAGGCGATCGCGTCAAGGGACCGGCGCATCGAACCTGGAAGCAGTTCGTCCGTTACGATCAGGTCGAGCACCTGTCCGGGCTGAACCACTACGCTGTAGGCATGCACGTAGGCGTCGAAGGCGCGGAACACGTGCAGCAGGTTCGCCCAGTCCGCGTCGAACGATTCGTCCTGCCTGTCCTGTGCCGCAGTCTGCGACAACAGGATCGACGCGGAAAGCTGCACCCGTTCGATGTACCTGCCCAACTGGATGAAATGCCAGCCTTCATCCCGGTACATGGTCGCTTCGGCCACGCCGGTGAAGGTGGCGATATCCTTTGCCGTCCCCGCGTAAAAAGACTCCGGGGCCGTCTTCCATATCTCCTGGATGGTCAATCCCTGCAGGCGCAGGAAGGTCAGATTCAGCGAAAGCCACATCTCGGCGCTGATGTAGTTGCGGGCCTGCCGCGCGTTCTCCCGGGCATAGGCGAAGCAGTTCCATATGGAATCCGGATTCGTGGGTTCGAAAGTAAGATGATCGGCCAGGGTATAGGAGTCCGCCAGCGCGTAGTCGTCGCTGCCGAAGGCTTCCAGCGTACCGGCGGGGGGAAGCTGGTTCATGCTGCTGTACACGCGGTTCCACCCGAAATGGATCTCGCGAAGCGGACGGTCCACCAGCGTCTCCACCTGCAGCTGCATCAAGCGGCTGAGGTGGGCGGCGCGCTCGAGATACCGGCCCATCCAGTACAGGCCCTGTGCGCTTCTGGACAGCATTCAGTCCCCCAGTACCCAGACGTCCTTGCCTCCGCCCCCCTGGCTGGAGTTTACGACCAGGCTGCCCTCCCGCAGTGCGACGCGGCAGAACGCACCCGGCACGATACGGGTCTCGCGGCCATGGAGCACGAAGGGCCGCAGGTCCACGTGCCGCGCCGCGGCACGGCCCCCGATCAGGCAGGGCGCGCGCGAAAGGTCCAGCACGGGCTGCGAAATGAAGTCCGCGGGGTCTTCCCGCAATGCGCGAGCGCAGGCTTCCCGTTCTTCAGGCGTCGATTCTGGCCCGACCAGCATGCCGTATCCCCCCGAACCGCCCACCCGTTTCACGACGAGGCCCCGGAGGTTGTCCAGGGTGAACTCGAGATCCTCCGGCCGTCGGCAGATGTAAGTCTTCACGTTCCGCAGCAGCGGATCTTCGGCCAGGTAGTACCGTATCATGTCGGGGACGTAGGCGTATACGCTCTTGTCGTCCGCGACGCCCGTGCCCGGCGCGTTCACCAGGGTGACGTTACCGGCCCGGTAGACGCCCATGAGGCCCGGGAGGCCAAGCAGGGAGTCCGTCCGGAATACGAGCGGGTCCAGGAAATCGTCGTCCACCCGGCGGTAGATGACGTCCACCCTTTGCAGCCCCGAAGTGGTGCGCATGTACACATAGCCGCCGTCGACCAGCAGGTCCCGGCCCTCGACCAGGGTCGCCCCGATCTCGTGCGCCAGGTAGATGTGTTCGTAAAACGCCGCGTTGTATACGCCGGGCGTCAGCAGCACTACGCAAGGATCGTTTTCCGCGCGCGGCGCGAGTTCCCTTAGTGTTTCGCGAAGCATGCGCCCGTAGTGCTCGACCTCCCGCACCCGGCAGCTGCGGTAGAGCCGGCGCAGGTTGGCCTTGACTGCCTTCCGGTTGGCGACCATGTAGGATACGCCGGAAGGCACGCGCAGGTTGTCCTCGAGCACGTGATACCCTTCGTTCGTGCGAACCAGGTCGGTGCCGCAGACCGCGACATAGGTTCCGTGCGGCACGGGCACTCCCCGCATTTCGACGCGATATTGGGGACAGCCACGCACCAGGTCGACCGGGACGACCCCGTCTTCGACAATGCGGGCAGGACCGTATACATCGGCAAGAAACCGGTTCAACGCCTGCAGCCGCTGGGTAAGTCCGGCTTCGAGCTGCCGCCAATCTGCGGCGGGCAGGATCCGGGGCAGGCAGTCGACGGGCATGATGCGCTCGCCGGCTTCATCTCCGCCGTATACCGTAAACGTGATGCCTTCGCTGGAAAAGGAATGCGTGACCCGCTCCTGCATGCGAACGAGTTCTTCGACGGGAAGCCGGAGCAGAGATTCGTGCAGACTGCGGCAATGAGCACGCGGCGTACCGTCAGGCAGGAACATCTCGTCGTAGAAAGCGCTGTCCAGGTCGTATGCGTCGAAATCCATTACGAGGGTCCCCGATCGTCGGACCAGCTCATGCTTTCCACCGGCTAACATGTTATATCGGGCAAAGCGGTAGATCAAGGGAAGTCTCCTCGCGCGATCAGGACCCGGACGGCATGACTTCCAGGTCCGTCCGTATCGTATGCGAACCCGCCATCCGATGCCAACATTTCTATTGCGTTTTCAGGTTCTGCAGGTATAATCACGCTTAGGTATAGTCACTCGTCATATGTACCGTCCGCGCGCGAATCCTGTCTTGCTGATACCAGTTGCATCAGCCTGATCGTCCTTCATACACAACCTGAGACATAAACAGAGGTTTCCGCGATAGTCAAAGCGGCGGGAGATGGATTGATGGGCGCTACGCTGGCGAATACACTTACCGCGTATTTTGACTTCATCTGGATGTCCTTCCTGTTGCTGGGGCCGATGTTGATCCTGGGTCTGCTGCTCGCCGGCCTTATCCACGTGTTCATCTCCCGGGAAGCGATCCTCAAATGGCTTCGGGACGACAGTCTCCGGTCGGTCTCCGTAAGCTCCGCGGTCGGCGTGCCGGTCCCGCTCTGCAGTTGTTCCGTCGTCCCCGTCGTGGCTGAAATGCGTCGGAAGGGGGCCTCCCGTTCGTCCTGCATGGCCTTCCTGATCACCGCACCGGAAACCGGTGCGGACTCCATTCTCGTCACCAACGCGTTTTTCGGGTTCGTCGCCGCCGTGGTACGCCCCGTCATCAGCTTCGTCACGGCCGTCGTAGCGGGCCTTTTCTGCATTGGCCTGATCAGGGACGACCGCGGGGCAGTCAAGCCGGGCGAGGAAAGCCACGACCCCCCTGACCACGATCATGATCATTGCCACGCGGTCCATGCTCCGTTGATATCGGACAAGAACGACTGCTACGTCAGTCCCTCCGCCATGAAGATCCTGATGACGCGGTGGTTTAAGGGGTTAACCACCGTGGCTTCCACCTGGAGGTTCGGATCGTGGATCAAAACGGTTTTTTTTCGCGAAATCACCGGTGAACAGAAGAAAAAACCAGGCAAGACTGTCGAGGGGAACCGCGTTGCAGTCCTATACCCCGGTCTCGATTTCAAGAAGATCGTCCGCCACATCATGCACTACGGCTTTGTAGAGATCGCCGACGATATTCTCTTCGCCCTGCTCGTCGGCATCGCGCTGGGCGGCGTGCTCTTTCTCATCATTCCGGCCGATCTGATGTCGAACGACTACGCGCGCTGGCTGTCCTACCCCGTCATGATTATCGTCGGCGTGCCCCTCTATATCTGCGCTTCGGCCAGCACACCGATAGCGGCCGCGCTGGTGGCCCGCGGCGTGAGTCCCGGCGCCGCGCTTATTTTCCTGATGACCGGACCGGCTACCAACACGAGTACCATCGCCATCATCATGAGTCGTTTCGGCAAGCGTTTCGCGGCCGTATACGTGACCTCCGTCATCGCGGTTACCGCCGTCATCGGCATCACCATCGATTTCATGCTGCTGGCGACGGGTTTCACGATTTCCGTCAACCTGCTTCCTTCCGATTCCCACGCGATCCAGTTCATACAGTGGGGCGGCGCGACTGCATTGATCGCGCTGATCATCTGGCGGTGCCGCGCTGGTGCCATGCGAAAAGGATACCAGGAAATGATATCCAATGTCAGGATGCGTCCATCAAGATGAACGATATCGTTTTGCTCCTTCTCGCGTATTCGACGGTGATCTTTGCCGTGTCCCTGCTCGGTGGGAAGCTATCGGCTATCGTCACCCTGACCCACACCCGAACGCATCTGGTCATGAGTTTCGTGGCGGGTTTTCTACTGGGCGTCGCCATGTTCCATCTGCTGTTGCACAGCCTCGAAGACATCCCCGGCCCGCATGCCGGTGAAATCGCCGTGGGTTGCGTAGTACTAGGCGTCATCATGATGATTGTACTGCTGCGGTTCTTTCGGTTCCATCAGCACGAATTCGACCAGGACGGCCATCAGGCTGCGACAGTGGTCAATACCCGAAGCGTGGTCGGCGTCGCCACGGGCCTCGGCCTGCATACCGTCACCGAGGGGATCGCCCTCGGTGCTAGCATGCGAATGGGACTGATTCACGACGAGGGAGCGGTCCTCGTGGGACTGGGCGTGTTTCTGGCGATCATGCTGCATAAACCACTGGACGCGTACTCCATCATAGGATTGATGCGGGTATCCGGTTACGGGAACCGGACCTGCACGCTGACCAACATCGGTTTCGCCCTTCTTTGTCCGCTCATCACCGTATTTACCTTCTTCGGCGTCGGCCTGTTGAGTCAATTCAACGAACTGCACGTCGTGGGGTATGTCATGGCCTTCGCCGCCGGTGTTTTCCTGTGCATCGCTTTGAGTGACCTGCTCCCCGAAATCCAGTTTCACAGCCACGACCGCGGAATCCTCGCCCTGGTTTTTCTCATCGGGGTCGGGCTCGCGTACGCCCTTTTTCACTTCGAATCCGAGACCCTGCACGGGCTGGAGACGCTGGATACCCATAACCATAACCATTAACAATCCCCCGCACCGCGAGTAGCGCCCATGTCGACCTCCACCCAGGGAACAACATACAGCGTGGATACCGAAACCCGTGTATTCCTCGTCGAAGGCATGACCTGCAGCGCGTGCTCGGCGCGGGTAGAGAAGGTCCTCTCCCAGGTCCCCGGTGTCGCTGCCGCCCACGTGAACCTCGCCCTGGAACGAGCGACGCTGACGGTTGTGCCCGGCATGGAAGAAAGCGCGCTGTCCGGACCCGTAGCCGCCGCGGGGTACCGGCTGAGCGCCGTTCGGGACGATCGGCACGAGCCCGAAACGGAGCCCGGTCAGTCACGCCGGGACCGTGTCGCTATGGTCGTCGCGATCTGCCTGACGCTTCCCTTTCTGCTGCAGATGCTGGCCGGACTGCTGCGGGGCTGGACCGGTTTCGACGGGCACATGCCGGTATACGTGGAAGCGATGCTCGCGACCGTACTGCAGTTCTGGATCGGCGCCCGTTACTACCGGAGCGCTTTCCACGCGCTGCGCGGCGGCGGTGCGAACATGGACGTCCTGGTGGCATTGGGAACCACTTCGGCCTACGCGTACAGCGGCTACCTCGCCTTCCGCCTGGGTGCCGACGCGGAGGGCCTGCTCTACTTCGAAGCCTCCGCGATCATCATTACCCTGGTACTCATAGGCAAGCACATCGAGACCCGGGCGCGCCGCAGCGCGAGCCGGGCGATTCGGGAACTGCTGGCGATCCGGCCGGTAACCGCGCGGGTACGGACGGCGGACGGTACGGAACGGGAAACGCCGGTGCATGCCTTGAAGCCCGGCGACGTCGTCATCTGCCGTCCAGGCGACCGGGTGGCCGCAGACGGCGTCGTGCTCCGGGGCGAAGCCGAGGTCGACGAAGCGCTCATCACCGGTGAGAGCGTCCCTGCGCCCAAACACCCGGCCGACACGGTGATCGCCGGATCGATGAACGTCAACGGCTACCTGGAAATCGAGGCCCGGGCCGTAGGAAGTGATTCGACGCTTGGCCGGGTGATTCGCCTGGTCGAAAGCGCACAGGCCGCCAAGCCGGCCATCCAGCGCATGGTGGATCGCGTCAGCGCCGTTTTCGTTCCGGCAGTCGTCGGCCTGGCGGTGATAACCTTCGCCGCGTGGGCTCTTTCTGGGGCCGGCCTGGAATCCGCGTTGATCAATGCCGTCTCCGTCCTCGTCATCGCCTGTCCCTGCGCGCTGGGCCTGGCGACGCCGACGGCCATCGTGGCCGGTGCGGGCGTGGCGGCACGGGCGGGCATCCTGGTCAGGGACATCGAAACCCTGGAACAGGCGAACGGCCTGACGCACGTCGTTTTAGACAAGACGGGCACCCTGACCGAAGGCCGTCCCGTCATCGCTTCCGTAACGCCCCTGGCCGAGCAGGACGAAGGCGATCTGCTTCGCATCGCCGCGTCGCTGCAGCAGGGCAGCGAGCATCCCCTGGCCACCGCGTTTCTGCGCATGGCCGCGGAACGGGACATCGCCCTTGCCGGCGTAGGGGGATTCAGGAGCGTGGTGGCGAAAGGGATCGAGGGAGAAATCGAAGGCGCAAGTTACCTGCTCGGTAACCGGAGGCTTTTCGATGAGTACTGCCCTTGCATCGAGCCGCCCGATGCAAGGGATGGCGGGGGTTCTACACGGGTCTGGCTGGCCGCCCGGTCCGATGCCGGATGCGCATTCCTCGCACGCTTCGAACTCATCGACGCATTGCGGCCCGAAGCGGTCAGGGCGGTGGATGGACTCAGGAAGCTGGGAGTCAAACCCCTGCTGGTTTCTGGTGACGTAGAGGCCGTCGTGGAGCGTATAGGGCGGCAGGCCGGTATTGAGGAAACCTACGGCGCCGCTACGCCGGAAGAAAAAGAACGAATCGTAAGCCGGCTCACAGAGGGCGGCGCGAAGGTCTGCATGGTCGGCGACGGGATCAACGACGCGCCTGCCCTCGCTCGTGCCGCCGTGGGGATCGCCATGGGTTCCGGTACGGATGTGGCCATGGAAACGGCCGCGATCACACTGATGAAACCCGATCCAACCCTGGTGGCCGGGGCCATCGACGTGAGCCGGAAGACGATCCGGAAAATCAAGCAGAATCTGTTCTGGGCGTTTATCTACAACGTGATCGGACTGCCCCTCGCGGCGCTGGGATTCCTCGTCCCCGCATTCGCCGCGGCCATGATGGCAGGCTCAAGCATAAGCGTCGTCCTGAACGCGCTGACGCTACGTTCCTGGCGTCCCGGAATCAGGTAGTTTTATCGGATCATCGAACCGGCTCAGGCCGTTTGGTCGGTAGGAGAGGCTGCGGGGGGTTCCGGTGCGGCCTCGGTCGCGGACAGCGGTAACCTGATGGCCATTTCGGTGTACTGGCCCGGTTCCGAATCCACCTCGATCGAACCACCGTGTTCGCGGACGATATCGTTCGACAGGGCCAGGCCGAGGCCGGTGCCTTCATCGGTCGGCTTGGTGGTGAAGAAGGGGTTGAAGATCTTGTCGATCACGTGGGGCGGTATCCCCTTGCCGTTGTCCTTGATCCGGACGACGATCTGATCTTCCTCGCGGCGGGTGGACAACCAGATGCCGGGTACGTAGCCGGATTCCGTATCCGGATCTTCCCGCTTTTCGTTGGTGGCGTGACAGGCGTTGTTTACCATGTTCAGGAATACCCGGGCCATTTCCTGGGAAACGATCTCGATCTCGTCCAGACCGGATTCGAAATCTTCGTTGATTTCGAGTTGGAAGTCCGCGTTTGAAGCCCGGGCGGCGTGGTAGGCGAGCCGGGCGTGTTCTTCCAGCAGGGCGTTGATGTCCGTCGACTGTTTGTCTCCCGAACCGCGGCCCATCTGGAGCATATCGCGCACGATGCGGTTAGCCCTTTCTCCATGCTCCCGGATGCGGCGCAGGTTTTCCGTAAGGTCACCGCCGATCTCCTGGATCAGTCCGTCCTGCTCCTCGTCGATCGTACCGCCGGCCGAGGGCAATTCCTCCTTCATTTCCTCGAGGAGCTCCTCCGAGGACTCCGCGAAGTTCTTGACGAAGTTCAACGGGTTCTGGATCTCGTGTGCCACGCCCGCGGTGAGTTCGCCCAGGGCCGCCAGTTTCTCCCGCATGACGATCTGGTCCTGCGCCTTCTGCAGTTCCGCCAGGGTGCTCTCCAGTTCGTCGTTCTTTCCGCGCAGTTCCTCGGCCAGTTTCTCCACGAGGTTCAGTCTCTGCGCTTCGATCGAGTGAAGCCTGAAGACCTCCAGCGCGGCAGCCATGTCCGCCACTTCGTCGCGGCCGTCCAGTTCGACTTTCTGCTTCAGATCCCCTCCCGCCATGCGCCGCATGTGTTCCGAAAGAAACCCCAATCGGCGCAGCAGCACCTTGCCGACGAACAACCACGCGATCAGCAGGGCACCGACCAGACTGACCGCGTTCAATGCGAGGAGAAGCTGCCTGCCCACCTGGATCGTCTGCGTCGAAGCAACAGTGGCGAGTTCGGTACTCTCCTGCGCCGAATTCACGAGGCTTTCCACCTCGGCCACCAGTTCGACGGACAGATCCCGGTTGTTTTCGATCAAGGCGCGTTGCTGGGCGATCAAGTCCAGGTCCTCGCCGCGAATCTCGAAGATTTTCCCCTGTCCGCTGCCCAGTTCGAAGAGCTGGGCGAATACCGGATCGAGCTGCTGCCGGAGGGGCGCCGTACCCAGGCCCGCGAGGCTTCGCTCCACGCCGCCGTCGGCCGACTCGAAACGCTCCAGCAGGGGTTCCAGGCGATCGGCATCGGACAGGTTGAAAACGTTGGAAAGGATCCGGGTGCTCACGGTCGCCTCCGCCTGCAGATCGGCCAGGTGCCGGTAACGTTGCAGTTCCTCTTCGGAGAGATATTCCTCGCGGGGCGCCACCGGCTCATCGATATCCCGGTATCCTGTTACCGTGTAGAACAACTGGTTGTCGATCGCCGGGACCAGAATGCTTGTCAGTTCGAACTGCAGCCGTTCCAGTTCGAGACGCAGCTGCCGGCTCTGCTCCTGGAGCACGAAGCGCCTGGCAACGGACTCCTCGATCATTTCGATGTTCGACATCAGCGTGCTGCCGGCTTCCCGGATGCGTTGAAAGCGTTCGTCTTCCATGCCATAGCCGGCGATGGCTTCCAGCTGCACCGCGAAACTCTCCCGTTCTTCGGCGATGCTCGCGGTTACGGCTTCAAAGGTCTCGGGGGTTTCCGCGGCCGTCAGGCGCGGCGCGGCCGCCGCCAGCGTCCCGCTCCGCTGGGCCACGCCGAAGGCCGAGGCGATCTCGGGTACGGCGACCTCGTTTACTTCACGCTGGGCTTCGCCGACCTCGTTGAAGGCGAACCACGCCACCATACTGGCTAACATGGTAAGCGCAACCGCTGCACCAATGCCCAGGTAAAGCTGCCCCGATATGCGGGATGGGCCCTTGTCGTATAACCACAACAGCCACTGCTTGATCATGGCATCACGTCCCGGAGGGTACGGATGGGATGGTAACGGCCATCCTGCCCGATCACCGTGAGGAAGACCGCGTCCGAACCCTGGTTGTCCCCTTCGCCGAACTCGAGACGGAGACCGCCCAGGTCGATCGTTCCCGCTCGATTCAGGCTTTCTATGAGGCAGGATCGTCTTACGTCGGGACCGCAGCCCTCGAGGGCGGTGATGGTCAGCTTGCCGGCGAGGTATCCTTCGAAGGAAACGAATCCGGGGGTCGTGCCCGGCGCGTGTGAGAAGAGCGCTCTGCGGTACTGGACGGCGATGGCGATGTTTCCGGCCGCGGGAAAAGGCACCACCTGGGAGACCAGGACACCGCGTCCGGCGGGACCCAGTTCACCGGCCAGCGCATTGCTCCCGACGAATGAAATCGTTGCGAATACGGGATTAAAACCCACATGCCGCGCCCACGAAATGAGCGTGGCAACCGGCTGGTAGGCCCCGATCACCACGACTGCGTCCGGTTTTCCCTGTTGCAGATCGAGCAGGCCGGCCTTGATCGCGGTAGTGTTCCTGGGATACACGCCGATGGCTACGGGATCGAGCTGCCGGCGCTCCAGCGCGCGTCGTACGCCGCGGTATCCGACCCGGCCAAAGGAATCGTTCTGGTACATCACGCCGATGCGCGTGATGCCGAGGTCGCGCGAAAGCCGGTCGACTATTTCCTCGGTCTCCTGGAAATAGGAGGCGCGCAGGTTTATGACGCCCGTATCCGTGTTGTCACGTAAAAAAATCGCGCCGGTGAATGGCGCGATATAGGGTACGCCGGCCTCCGAGGTAATGGGAACGGCCGAGCGGGAGGTGGGTGTGCCAACGGCGCCGATCAGCGCGAAAACCTCTTCCTCCTCGATCAGTTTCCGGGTATTCTCGATCGCGGCTTCCGGTTCATAGGCGTCATCGAGCGTGATCAGCTCGAGCCGTCTTCCGTGTACGCCGCCCCGGCGGTTCGCTTCCTGAAAGGCCGCCTCGATCCCGAGGTTCATGTTCCGACCGAGTTCACGGGCCGGACCGCTGAAGGCCGCGGACTGGCCGAAGAGAATGCGCTCGGCCGTCACACCGGGCTCGGCCGTCACACCGGGCTCGGTCGTCGCACCGGGCTCGGCCGTCGCACCGGGCTCGGTCGTCGCACCGGGCTCGGTCGTCGCTTCCGGCTCGATCGTGGCACCGGGCTCTTCGACCTGGAAGGCGTTCACGCCGCTGTTTTCAGAGGATAAAGCGGGAGAGAACGCCGTCGCACAAAGGGCGAGCAGTACGACCGCCCAATGGTCGCGCGTTCGTCTCATCCGTTTTCCTTCCGCTTAACGATCGTGAGTATGTTCTGATTGTCTTCCCGGCGGTAGCTCAGTTCATCCATCATGGTCCGGACGAGGTAGATGCCCAGGCCGCCCACGGGCCGATCGTCCAGTCCGGAGTCGATATCCGGTTCAGGCGAGTCGGTCAGGGGGTTGAAGGCCCGTCCTTCGTCCCGCAATTCAATCGTGAGCGCGTCGGTATCAGAGTCCAGCACGATTTCGAAAATGTGGTCGGGATCGCTGTCGTGGCCGTGCTTGACGATGTTCACGCCCAGTTCCTCGAGGACCAGCTTGACCTGGTAGACCATAGCCGGAGGCCATTCTTCGGACTCGCCGAGATCATCCACGGCCTCGTAGATGCGCTCCAGCTGGTCGAGCTTCGTGGACAGACTAAGGGATAGTCTTCTGCTCATGATCAGACCTGGCGTTGAAGCACGGCAACACAGGTAATGTCATCCGATTGCGGCGTTTCTCCGGCGAATTCATGGACCGCCTTGAACACCGCTTTGTTGGCGTCTTCCGTACTGCCGGGAGAGGCATCCGCGAACACCGCCTGCAGGCGATCCATGCCGAATTCCTCCCCGTCGGCGTTCATGGCTTCGGTAACGCCATCGGTATAAAGCAAAAGGAGATCGCCCGGCGAGAGCACAACGGCGGACTGGCCGAAACCGACTCCCGGAAAAACCCCGAGTGCCAGGCCGTCCGTACCGGGGAGAAGCGTCGAAGAGCCGTCGGAGTGCACCACCAGCGGAGGGTTGTGTCCCCCGTTGGAATAGTCCACTTGTCCGGTTTGGGGGTTGTATACCGCGTAGAACGTCGTGACGAACATGGCCGCTTCGTTTTCCTCGGTAAGCAGGTCGTTGACCTCCTTGAGCACGGCACCCGGTTCGATGGCGCCGATCGCCGAGCCCTTCAGCAAGGTCCTGCTTGACATCATGAACAGGGCGGCGGGAACGCCCTTATCGGATACATCGGCGATGGCCAGACCGATTTTGCCGTCGGGCAGGCCGAAAACATCGAAAAAGTCGCCGCCGACTTCCCTGGCCGGTTCCATGTTCGCGAAAATCTCGCAGTGATCGGATTCCGGAAATTCGGTGGGCAGAATCGACTGCTGCATCTTGCTGGCTACGTTCAGTTCATTCTGCAGCCGTACAAGCTTGTCCCTCGATTCCAGGGCTTCGCGCCATTCCTCCATGTTCTTCAGCGTGCGCTCGATGGTTACCCGCAGGTCCTGAAAATCGATCGGCTTGGTTATGAAATCGAAGGCGCCCCGGTTCATCGCCGTACGTATGTTTTTCATGTCCCCGTATGCGGATACCACCACGGCGCGGATGTCGGGGGCAATGTTCGGTATCTGCGCCAGCAGCGTAAGACCGTCCATCCGGGGCATATTGATATCGGAGAGGACCATGTCTATATCGGGCACTTCATTCAGACGTTCCAGGGCTTCCACGCCGTTCTGGGCGAAATAGAGCGTATACAGGCCGGAACGCACGTCACGGCGCATGCGCTGCCGCATCAGGTGTTCGAGATCCGGCTCATCGTCCACAACAAGAATTTTGTACGGTGTCTGCGTCATTTCACCCCCGGCAACTGCCGCGGTCCCTACTGTTTCACGTTACGCCACGGCGCTTTGACACTAACGCTTCGACGTGAAGTGAAAACGGGATCAGTCGCTTACCGGCCGATCTTGTCCACCGCTTCGGCCTGGGAATCGTGAATGGATATGATCTTGTCGAAACCGCTGATTTCGAAGACTTCCCGGATCGGATCCGAAAGCGAGCACAATGCGAACGCGGCATTCCGCTTCTGAAGCAGTCGCGCGATCAACAGGATGACCCTCAGGCCCGCGCTGCTTATGTAGGACAAGGTACTGAAATCCAGCAGCACCTTGCTGTCGTCTTCACCGATGGCGCCGTTGAGCGCGTCTTCGAATTCCCGCGCGTTGGCGCCGTCGATTCGACCTTCAACCTTCGCAATTAGTACTTCGTTTGCTCGGTCGACACTGATCTCCATGAAACCAACCCCCTTTACAGGTTTATAAAACTGCCGTGTTCGGCAAAATCAGCAATCTGTACTCCATAGGTCTTCCCTGGTTCTGTGCATCCGGCCTGGCCTGGTCCATCCTGGTCCGGCCACCCGTCTGCTCAACCCGATGCCAGGATGGGATGCAGCGGTCCGCCGAACGGTTCGCCCGGTTTCATGGTCTGGTCGCCGCCCGCGTCCCATCGGCCATTGTAGTTCACGTACTCCGGTATGTATATGATCGCCAGCGCTCTCCGGGGCGAATCGGTGCGATTCGGCGTAGCGTAATGAAACGTGCATCCATGGTGAAAAGTGACGCCGCCCGCTTCCATGTCCATCACGACCGGTTCGACGTCGACCTCGACGTCCGTACTCTCGATATCCTTCAGTACGCTTGCGCCTTCCGTGCTCAGTGGCACGGGCGCCAGCCGGCCGTACTTGTGCGATCCGGGTATGAACTGCATGCAACCGTTATCCACCGTTACATCGTCCACGGCGATCCATGCCGATAGCGCGCCGACCTGTTCCATGGGCCAGTACGGTGCGTCCTGGTGCCAGTTGGTTGCCTTGCTCTGTTCACCGCCGGGCTTGATCAAACCATGGTCATGGTAGATGACCAGGCGCTTGCACTTCGATATCTTCCGGGCGATCTCCGCCAGCCGCGCGTCAAACGAGTATTTCCGGATGACCTCGTAGTCGACCCACAGGTTGACCATCTGGTTGAAAACGCGGTTGTAATCGTCGTCCGTCTCGCCGCCACCACCCAGTATGCGCGCTCTCTTTTCCTCGACCGTCCTGTCCAGCGCGTCGGCCAGTTCCGCGATTTCCCGCTTCGAGAAAAACCCCGGTATCCGGAGATATCCATTCCCCTGAAAGAACTCAACCTCTTCGGCGCCAATGTGATTTGGATTCATAAATCTGTAGAACCCGGGGACTGGATCGAATAACTCATATATAGTCCAACCCTATACAAATCAACAACAATAAACATTTCAGTGCAGAATTTCGCACGAATAACGTAAATTAACTTGCAGGCAAGAAATTTCAACCTCTTTTCACAACTCAGGGGTTTTATTCCACATTACGGCGCCTGGACGGATCCGGTACGGCAACCGGCCGCGACCTGTACGGCGCCTGCCCGGAATCGATATTTCCACCATCCATTCAACCCGGAGGAGCGCACCATGTCGACGGACCGCTACCGGATCGGCGTCCAGGACTATATCGACTATCACCGCGATGGCTACCTTGTCGTCCGCGGACTGGTGTCAGACGCGGAAGTGGAAGATGTACGCCGCCATACCGAAGCACTGATGCAGGGAAGGATTACCATCGAAGGGGTCGATCCACCGCCCCCCGGATTGACGTCCGAGCAGATGGGGCAGCACTGGCTGCGCATTCATATGCTTCACCGGAAGCACGCGCTGCATGAGCGGTTTCTGCTGCAACCCCGTATCCTGGACGTGCTCGAAGCCCTGATCGGGCCGGACGTGCTGGCGCTCCAAACCATGTTGTTCCTGAAGCCGCCCGGCCGCGAAGGACAGGGCTTTCACCAGGACTCGTACTACATACCCACCTATCCCGACACGCTGATCGGTTCCTGGCTGGCCGTGGATCCCGCGGATGAAGACAACGGCTGCGTAATGGTCATCCCGGGATCCCATCATGAGCCGATTTATCCGGACGAAAACAAGCTCGGTCAGAACCACACCGACGGCGCCATTGGGGACCTGGAGGTCATCGAGGGCGCAAGTAGCACGGATGAATCCCTGAACGGACTGGCCCCCGTCGCCGGGAAGTACGCCGACCGAGAAGTGGCTGCGCGGATGGCGCCGGGCGATGTCCTGTTCATACACGGCCACCTCCTGCACCGGTCGCACGAGAACCGGACAGGGACGCGGTTCCGCCGGGCATTCGTGGGCCACTACTGCAACGCGAGGTCCTGGGTGCCGTGGAACCATGGCGCCGATTTCGAGGGGCCGACCGCGAATCACCTCCACATACTCGCCCGAGGAAACTCCCACCTGCCCTTTGCCCTGCCGGAGTTCGGCACGCCATGCGACGCGCTCAGTCCCCGGGAGACGGCCCGGGGCATGCGGCCCGCGCGCATGATGGGCGATATGCCCGCGTCGACCGTGAAGGGCGTCATGGTATCACGTTGACCGATCCGACATCAGTCCGTGGGGATGGATCCCGCAGGCGCCGGAGACCGTCCGGATGGACTGGGGTCCGGCGCGTCACCCTGCCGAGCGACTACGCCCCGAATGTTCAAGCGCAGTTTGCTTACGTGCCGAAGAGGTTCCGTGCCCGGTGAATGGCTCCGATCATGGTATCGATCTCATCGGAGGTGTTGTAGAAATAGAGGCTTGCCCGCGCCGTGGCGCCGTAGGACGTCCCGAGCCGGCGCATGAGAGGTTGTGCGCAGTGGTGTCCGGCGCGTATGGCGATGCCCTGGCGGTCCAGCACCGTCGACAGGTCGCTGGGGTGCATGTTGTCCAGGTTGAAGGAGATCGCCCCTCCCCGGCCGGGGGCGTGACCGTAGACCGTCAGGCCGTCGATTTCCTCGAGCCGCACGATCGTATAGTCCGTCAGCGCTCTTTCGTGGGTGTGTATGTGCTCCATCCCGACGGCAGAGAGGTAGTCCACCACGTCACCGAAGACGATAGCGTGGGCGATGTTGGGGGTGCCCGCCTCGAATTTCTCCGGGATGTCCGCGCTGGTGAACCCATCGAGCCGGACTTCGTCGATCATCGAACCCCCGCCCATGTAGGGATCCATCGTTTCGAGCAGTTCCTGCCGGCCGTATAGTCCGCCGATGCCGGTCGGTCCACACATCTTGTGGCCGGAAAACGCGAAGAAATCGCAGCCCAGCCGCGCCACGTCCACCGGCATGTGCGGCACGCTCTGCGCGGCGTCCACGAAGACCAGCGCGCCGGCGTCGTGGGCCCGTTCCACGATGGCTTCGATGGGATTGACGGTGCCCAGCACGTTCGACATGTGCGCGATGGATACGATGCGCGTCCGCTCCGTGATCAGGTCGTCCGCCTGGTCCATGTCGAGCGACCCGTCTTCGCGGATGTCGAAGTACCGGAGCACGGCGCCGGTTTCCCGCGCAAGCATCTGCCAGGGCACGATGTTGCTGTGGTGCTCCATGACCGAAAGCAGGATTTCGTCGCCCGCCCCGACGTTCTTCCGGCCCCAGGCGCTCGCCACGAGGTTGATGCCCTCGGTCGTATTCCGCACGAAGACCAGGCTGCGGGCCGGTGCGTTGATGAAGCGCGCCACCCGTTCGCGGGCGGCCTCGTAGGCGTTGGTCGCCTCCTCGCTGAGCGTGTGGAGTCCGCGGTGCACGTTGGCGTTCAGCCGGGTGTAGTAGTCGTCCAGGGCGTCGAGCACGGCCCGGGGTTTCTGCGAAGTGGCGCTGTTGTCCAGGTAGACCAGCGGCTTGCCGTGCACCTTCCGGTCCAGGATGGGGAAATCCCCGCGGTATCGCAGGGCGTGTTCGTCGGACAGGCGGACCGCGTCATCCAGCTTGCGTGGCGTTTCCAGCAGTGCTTCTTCCATGATACCCTAACTGTATGCAGTAACGATAAGCGACGGCCGTATTTGATGGCCGTATGCGATCAGTAGTCTATTCCGAGTTCGAGCTTGGCGTCTTCGGTCATCATGTCGATATGCCAGGGCGGCTCCCAGACGATCTCGATCAGGGCGTCCGACACCTCGTCCAGGTCCTTGACCTTGGTTTCCACCTCGGCGGGGAGCGACTGGGCCGCCGGGCAGTTCGGCGAAGTGAGCGTCATCTTGATGTTGGTCATGCCGTCCTGCTGCACGTCGATTTCGTAGATGAGTCCCATTTCGTAGATGTTGACCGGGATCTCGGGGTCGTAGCACGTCTTCAATACGTCCACAATCCGTTCTTTAACGGCATCCGTATCCATTCGTTCAGCCCCTGTGCGCGTGTAGTGTATCCGCTATCTTTCCGTCCGGCTCCGGGCCGTCGAAAGATCCCGGATGGTGGTTTCGAAGAGCGTGTCCAGCGAGGTACGGACGGCGTCGATCCCGAGACGCCGGATCAGGTCGGCCGCGAACCCGTAGGTAAGCAGGTGGCAGGCGCTGTCATGGGACAGGCCGCGGGTCCGCAGGTAGAAGATCTGGTCTTCGTCGAGCTGGCCCACGGTGGCGCCATGGGTGCATTTCACCTGGTCCGCGTAGATCTCGAGCTGCGGCTTGGTGTGTATCATCGCGTCTGACGAGAGCATCAGGTTCTTGTTCAGCTGCTTGGCGTCCGTTTCCTGGGCGTCCTGGTGCACGAACACCTTACCGTTGAACACGCCGCGGGACCGGCCCTCGAGGATGCCCTTGTACACCTCGTAGCTGTCGCAGTTCGGCACGGCGTGATCGATGGCGGTGTGGTTGTCCACATGCTGGCCGCCCGCGACCAGGAACAGTCCGTTCATGCGCACCACCGCGTGCTCGCCCGCGAGCCGGGCGTTCGTATCGTTCCGGGTCAACGCGCCGCCCATGCTCATGTTGAAGGTGGAGATCCGGCCGTTCCCCTCCAGGTGGAGCTGGTTGGTGGAAAGATGGGCGGCTCCTTCGCCTTCCCGGTTGATCCGGTAGTGTTCCACGTTACCATCCCGCCCCACGGTGATTTCCGTTACGGCGTTGGTGAGGTAGGCCTGATCCGTCAAGCCGGAATAACTCTCGACCACCTTGAGGCTGGCCCCGTCGTCCGCCGCGATGAGCGTGCGCGGCTGCGTGGCCAGGGGCCCGTCGAGTCCGGTCGTTACGTAGTGCACGTGCACCGGGGTTTCGAGGGACCCGCCGCGCGGTACGTGGACGAACAGGCCGTTTTCGAAAAGGGCCGTGTTCAGTGCCGTCAGCCCGGTATCTTCGTAATCGGCATAGCGCGCGAGGTGCGGATGAACGAGCTCCGGATGCTCCACGAGGGCATCGGCCAGGCTGCTTACCACGACGCCCCGGGGCAGGTCCGGCCCCTGCGACAACGCGGGTGCATGCACGCCGTTTACGAAAACGAGCCGGTGCCAGCCGTCCTGGCCGAACTCGTAAGGCGCGAGCGCTTCCTCGCCCAACATCGCTTCCGCTGGTCCGCCTGAACCGCCTTGTCCGCCTGATTCGCCTGGCCCGCCTGGCCCGGCCTGGTAGGAGGAGTCCGCGATCTGCCGGAGATCGGTGTATATCCAGTCTTCCTTGAGCGGAAAGGAGAGCTCGCGGGCGACTGGCATGCCGAGTTCCCGGAAGCGCTTCATGGCATCTGAACGGATCCGGTGCAGCCAGAGCGGCGCATCGAGGGTCCGGATGCGGTCGTAAGCGTCATAGAACGTGGTGTATCTACTGGTCGTCGCCTGCTTCAGTGATTCCGTCATTTCGTGGTTCCATGCTCCCTGGATGAATTCAACCCGCGGCTTCCACTTCTTCCCGTATCCACTCGTAGCCCTTCTCTTCCAACTCGAAGGCCAGTTCTTTCCTGCCCGACTTCACGATCCGGCCCTGGTACATGACATGTACGTAGTCCGGCACGACGTAGTCCAGCAACCGCTGGTAGTGGGTAATGACGATCATCGCGTTGTCCGCGGTGCGCTGCTGATTGATCCCGTGAGCCACGATACGCATGGCATCGATGTCCAGCCCGGAATCCGTCTCGTCCAGAATGGAAAGAGTCGGTTCGAGCACGGCCATGTGGAAGATCTCGTTGCGTTTCTTCTCGCCGCCGGAGAAGTCCTCGTTCACCGGGCGCCGGGCCAGTTCGGGGTCCATGTCGACCTGTTTCATCTTCTTGTCCAGCAGACGCCGGAACGCGCCGGCGCTTATCTCCGGTTCGCCGCGGTACTTCAGGCGTTCGTTCATCGCCGCCCGGAGGAAGTAGGCGTTGCTGACGCCGGGGATCTCCACCGGGTACTGAAAGGCCAGGAACATGCCCTCGTTGGCCCGTTCCTCGGGAGTGAGCTCGAATAGATCCTTGTCCTGAAACCGTACTGTACCTCCGGTTTCTTCGTATTCCTCGTGGCCGGCCAGGATCTTGCCCAGCGTGCTCTTCCCGGAGCCGTTGGGTCCCATGATCGCATGGACCTCGCCCCGGTCTACGGTCAGGTCGATCCCGTTGATGATATCCTGGTCCTTGATTCCGCCAGTTAGATTCCTGATTTCGAGTAATGCCATGTCGCTTGCTTTCTCCTGTTGTTATCTGCGGTTTTGGGCCTGGCCGCCCGTCCTCGTCAACCCACGCTGCCTTCCAGGCTGATACCCAGCAACTTCTTCGCCTCCACGGCGAATTCCATCGGCAGTTCCTGGAAGACTTCCTTGCAGAACCCGTTGATGATCATGGAAATCGCGTCTTCGGTGGAAATGCCCCGGGTCTTGCAATAGAAAAGCTGGTCCTCGCTGATCCGGGCTGTCGACGCTTCGTGTTCCACGCTCGCCGAGTTATTACCCACGTCGATATAGGGAAAGGTATGGGCGCCGCAGCGGTCGCCGATCAGCATCGAATCGCACTGCGTGTAGTTCCGCGCCCCGTCCGCCTTCTTCAGGACCTGGATCCGTCCCCGGTAGACATTCTGGCCGTTGCCCGCGGATATCCCCTTGGAGACCACGGTGCTGCGCGAGTTCTTGCCCACGTGGATCATCTTGGTACCCGTGTCGGCCACCTGCTTGTTTCGGGTCAGCGCCACGGAATAGAACTCTCCGATGGAATGGTCGCCCTGCAGGATCACGCTGGGATACTTCCATGTGATGGCCGATCCCGTTTCCACCTGGGTCCAGGAGATCTTGCTGTTATCCCCCTTGCAGGCCCCGCGCTTGGTCACGAAGTTGTAGACGCCGCCTTTGCCCTGTTCGTCACCCGGATACCAGTTCTGGACCGTGGAATACTTGATCTGCGCGTCTTTAAGGGCCACCAGTTCGACGACTGCCGCGTGCAGCTGGTTTTCGTCCCGCATGGGCGCGGTGCAGCCTTCCAGGTAGCTCACGTAGGATCCCTCATCGGCGACGATCAGGGTGCGCTCGAACTGGCCGGTCCCGGCCGTATTGATGCGGAAGTAGGTGGAGAGTTCCATGGGACACCGGACGCCGGGCGGGATGTAGCAGAAGGAGCCGTCGCTGAAGACGGCCGAGTTCATCGTCGCGAAATAGTTGTCGCGGTACGGCACCACGGTGCCCAGGTACTTCTCCACCAGGTCGGGGTGTTCCTGCGCCGCCTCGGAAAAGGAACAGAAGATGATGCCCAGCTCGGCCAGCTTGTCCTTGAAGGTCGTGTGGACCGACACGCTGTCGAAGACCGCGTCCACGGCCACGCCCGCCAGCACCTTCTGCTCTTCCAGCGGGATGCCGAGCTTGTCGTAGGTCGCCAGCAGTTCGGGATCCACCTCGTCGAGACTGTTGTACTGCGGCGTGTTCTTCGGCGCGGCATAGTAGACGATGTCCTGGTAGTCGACCGGCGGATAGGCCATGTACTGCCAGCTGGGCTCCTTCATCGTGAGCCAGTGCCGGTAGGCCTTCAGGCGCCATTCCAGCAGAAACTCGGGCTCTTTCTTCTTTGCGGATATGAACCGGATGATATCCTCGTTGAGCCCCGGCGGCGCCGTTTCCATCTCGATGTCGGTCACCCAGCCCTCTTTGTATTCCTGCTGGGCTAAAGTTTCGATGGCTTCCATTGCGTCTCCTTGAAACGATGTATAACCTGTCGTGCCGAACCTGTCGTGCCGAACCCGCCGCGCTGTCGGCCGTGCCCGTCCCGCCGTGCTAACGGCCGATCTGGATCGTGCCGCCCATCGCCTGCTCCCGCATGGTATCCTGGGAGACCTGCTCCACCACCTCTAGGACCTGGTGTTCCGTCTGCAGCAGGTCAATGAGAGAAATGCGATCTAGCACGCCGGAAAGGTACCGGGCAAGGACCGTCCAGACCGGCCGGATGGCGCAGGCGTTCAGGTGCGTGCACGCCTCCAGGTGGCCGGAGAAATGATCGCACATGTGAGCGTCCGGGCTTGTAAGCACGACCCCGTCTTCCGAACTCAGGGCGCGCATGACCTCGCCCAGCGTTATGCTTCGCGGTTCCCTGGCCAGCGCGTAACCTCCCCGGATCCCCCGCACGCTTCGGACGAGTTCCGCCCGCCGGAGGATCATCAGCAGCTTGGATACGTAGTCCAGGGAAATACCCTCCGACTCGGCAATCTGCCGTCCCGTAACCGGGTCGCGGGAATGGTATCGCGCCAGTTGCAGGATACACCGGAGTCCGTATTCTTCCTGGGCGGTCACTTTCATGAAAACGTCTCCTTCACGGTCCGATTTGACGTCAAATTGCCTATGTGAATATAGCAAACCTGACTTTTATGTCAAGTATTAAATCCGGTGCGTATCGAATCGGTTGCCGTGGGCGGATCCCGCGGTGCTGAACCGCGTCGAATCCTCAAGACGGGGTACCGAAAGCAGGACGGTGCCGTCTCCGGTGCGATCTCCTTGACATCGAAGGCCGCCGGCGTTACCGTCGGTCCCATATCCACCCATCCGAATCTCACACCTGAACGAGGACAAAGACCACCCATGTCCAATAAACTCGATGTGCGCCTGCTCCCCGGCACCCGGATCGTCGACGCGGTGACGGGACAGGGTTATTTTCCGGTCATAACCCGTCTCGGCGGCAGTGAACTGCTCATGGCCTACCGCGGCGGCGCCGCGCACATGGGCCTGGGCGGACGGCTGGACGTGGGACGCTCCACTGACGGAGGGCTGAACTGGTCCGCGCCGGTGACGGTGGCCGACAGCGAGCGGGACGACCGCAACCCCGCACTCGGCATGGCGCCGGACGGCGCGCTCGTGCTTGCCTATCACTGGCAGGGCTCCTATGACGAAGAGGGCGCCTGGAAACCGGAAATGGGCCGAGCCGATACCCGGGTCGTTTTCTCCACGGACGGCGGCCGTGCCTGGACCGGCGACGAGCTCATCGACTACACTCCGATCAACGGGGCCTCGCCCTTCGGCAAGATCTTCACCGCCGGCGGCGTCATGCACATGCTGATCTACGGCGGTTCGCCGTGTTGCGAGCCCGGGGAGGGCACGGTCCGGGTCGGCCCCGCGACGACGCCGACGTACATACTCCGGTCGAAAGACAACGGCCGTTCCTGGGGCGATCCGACCCTGGTGGCGCTGGGGCTGAATGAATCGGACGTGGCCATCCTTCCCGATGGCCGGTGGCTGTTCGTCGCACGGTCGGAGAACCGCGCCGAGCAAGCACTGTATTCCTGCGTATCGGAGGACAGCGGGTACACCTGGCGCGGGATCGGCCGGATCACGGACGCAAAGGAACACCCGCCGGACCTCACCCTGTTGCCCAACGGCTGGCTGCTGCTCGTTTTCGGTCGGCGTCATCCGCCCTTCGGCGTGGAGGGCCTGATCAGCCGGGACGGCGGGACCACCTGGGATGAGCGTCGGCTGGTGCTCGACGATTCCCTGCCCGGCGGCGACATCGGCTATCCCTCCACCGCCCGCCTCGATGACGGACGGCTGGTCACTGCCTACTACACAGCGGGGACACCGGACAGGCAGTGGGAGATGTTCCGCGCCGCGGACGTCGCCTGCAAGGTCGTGTCCTACGATGCATCCAGCTTGATCTACCACTGGAATAAAAACGTGTAACAACTTGTTCAGGAACGGGTTACGTATTGTGAGGCTTGCGTGCGAGTCCTTGATTCCGGAACGGTCTCCGACGGCCATACAATCCCCGGCCACCGCGTTAACTGTGCCTTCACCACCATCAACCGGCTGCATGACGGAACGATACTCGTATCGGGACGGTGGGGGTCGGCGCGCGATTCGGTGGACGGGCACGCCTGCATATGGGCGTCGCCGGATTGCGGCCGTACCTGGGAACTTTGCTACGACGGATACGGGAAAGGATCCTGGGACGGGACGCCGGGTGAAATCAAGGGGCTTACGAGCACGGAACTGGCGCCCGGGAAACTCATGGCCACGGCCCTGTGGGTCGACCGTTCCGCCCCGGATCTTCCCTTTATCCACCCGGACACGCAGGGCCTTCTGCCCATGCGCATCCTGCACGTCGAGTCGGCTGACGGCGGCTGCACCTGGAGCCCGCCGCGGCGCATGGACACGTCTCCCCATCTCGCCGCTTCACCCTGTTCGCATGCCGTCTTCCGTTTGCCCGGCGGCGTCCTGGCGCAACCTTATGAACAGTGGAAGGAATACGAGGATCCTGCACCCGGCCGGCCCGCGGCGCGCCTTCGTTTCTCCCGGGACGGCGGCCGGACCTGGCCGGAGTACGCCACCGTAGCCCGGCATCCGGACAACGCGCTGGCCTACTGGGACCAGCGGCTGGCCATCCACCCTATTGACGGGCGCCTCGTCGCCACGTTCTGGACTCATGATTTCAGGGCGGGTTCAGATATCGATATCCATATCGCCTTCGGCACCCCGGACGGCCGGTCGTGGACCATCCCACGCGGCACCGGCCTGCCCGGCCAGCACTGCCAGCCGCTGTCTCTGGACGGCGACCGGCTGCTGGCCGCCTATCCGAGGCGGCGGGATCCTCCGGGCATCGTGCTGTCCATCAGTGAGGATTTCGGTGTGCACTGGGATCGCGAGCGGGATCTCCTGGTCTACGACAGCACCGCCGGCACGGAATCCGGCGCCGGCGGCGGGCGGACGTCGTCGGAACTGTGGAGCGATATGGAACGCTGGCGGTTCGGGCATCCCCGGATGGTCCGGTTGCCGGGCAACGAGGTATTCGTCGTCTACTACGCCGGCGATGATGCCGTAAAGACCGCACGGTGGGCGCGGGTGCGCGTCTAGAGGCTTCAGCCCCGCACGTCCCGCCATGGCCGGGCCATGATCTGTTCGAATCCCTCCGGATCGAGGTCCACACCGAGTCCCGGCCCCTGGGGCACTGCCACGCAACCGTCCTCGTCCAGCACGAAAGGCTCGGCGAAGTAGCCTTTTCCGATGTACGTCCTTCCTCCCTCGCGCCAGCAGTTCACTTCGTTGTGCTCCTGGACGAGGAAATTCGACGCACAGGCGTCGATCTGGATGGACGCGGCCAGGGCCAGGGGGCTCAACGGGCAGTGCAGGGCGAGCTTGGCGTAGGCGCTTTCACCCATCACCGCGATCTTGTGGCACTCGGTGATACCGCCGGCGTGGCACAGGTCAGGCTGCATCACGGACAGGGCGTTCTTGCGCAGGGCATCGTAGAAGATCCACTTGCCCATCCACCGTTCCCCGGCGGCGATGGGGACTTCGCTGTTGCGCGCGATGTCCGCGAGCACATCGACACGCTCCACGGGCATGGGTTCCTCGATGAACAGCGGACGATGGGGCGTGAGGGCGGAGATCATCTGTTTTGCCATCGCGGGGTGTGGATTGTGGATATCCACGGCCACCTCGACGTCGGGACCGGCGCCCTTCCGCACAGCGGCGAAGGCTTCGGCGATCCGATCGATTTCGGCGGTAGGCTCCAGTCCGGTGCCCATGCCCACGTGCAGTTTCATGCACCGGAATCCCCATTCTTCTATAATTACCCGGGCCGCTTCCTCGTGGCCCTCCGGGAAATTCCAGTCCGGTTCCCGGGAAGGATCCCAACCCGCGTCGTAGGGCTGACCGGGCTCGACGCACCAGGGCAGTTGCCCTCCCACGGCGCGGTACATGCGTATCCGGTCCCTGCAGGCCCCGCCCAGCATGCCGTGGACCGGTAGTCCCGCGGCCTTTCCCGCGAGGTCCCAGAGCGCCATGTCGATGCCGCTGATCGCGCTCATCTTCACCGGTCCGCCCACGTAGCCAGAACCGCCTTCGTACATCTTATGCCATAGCGATTCGACGCGGCAGGGGTCCTCGCCGACGAGCAGCGGCTCGAGTCGCCGCACCTCGGCGATGACGCTTTCGGGGTGGTTTTCCAGGTAGGGTTCGCCCCAGCCGAAAAGCTCCGTGTCCGTGTGGATTTTCAGCCACACCCAGCTCGGTGGAACGCGCAGGATTTCAAAATGGGTGATTCGCATGCTCGGTTCGTCTCCCTGTGGTGGATGTCAAACCCTAAGCGGTACGGCCGAAGCGGATCGTACCAGGACGCTCGCCTATCGTCCGTAGACTGTCTGGATCGTGGCGCGGATGTAGCCGTTGGCAAAGGCACGGCCGGCCCATCCGGCCCGTGCCTGGGGAAACCCCGGGGTGTGGTCCATGCCGAAGGGTCCGTTGTACCCGTTGTCGCGGTAGGTTTCCATGGCCCGGCGCATATCCACTTCGCCCTCGTCGATGAAGACCTCGGCGAAGCGGGGAAGTTGTCCCCGGACGTTCCGGAAATGCACCAGGGCGATCTTGTTCCGGGAGGCCATCTCGGCAATGACATCATATACCTTCTGAGGACCCGCCAGTTCGGTCATGCATCCCTGGCAGAAGAGCATCCGGTGATAGTCACTGGGCACCGCGTCGAAGATGCGGCCGAAATGCTCCAGCGTGGAACAGATCTGGGCGACGCCGCCCAGCGGTTCGGGAATAGGCGGGTCGTCGGGGTGCAGCGCCAGGTTGACGCCGGCCTTCTCGGCGGCCGGGACCACGGCGCGCATGAAGGCGACCATGTTGTCCCACATCACCGCCTCGGAGACGGGCGGATCATGGGGCGGAGGACGGTTCCGGTCGAATTCGGCATAGTCGAATGTGCTGTACACCGCGCCGCCGCGCCCGATGTCGGAGGGGGTCCTGAAGTTGCCCATCGGCTTGAAATTCCAGGCCAGGGTCGGTATCCCCGCCTTCCCCAGACTTTCGATGAGCCGCAGGAAGGCGCCGAGTTCCACGTCCCGGTCCTCCGTGGCCAGGGTGATCCCCTCCAGGACCGGCATGAAAACGGTCTGCAGCTTCAATCCGTGAGATTCCGTCTTCTCCCGGGCCCGTTCGAACAGTTCCGTGCTGTCCTTGCCGGCCCTCACGTGCCGTTCAGCCTCGGATGCTCCCCCCGTCCTGAGGTCGAGCTGGATCATATCCACGCTGATCGCGCGATAGAAACTGAGCGTTTCATCATCGAAATCGGTCCAGTTTACGACGTCGTGCAGATACATCGGGCTCCTCCAATGCGGTCACGGTGGACCGGGCTTCGGGCCCTGTCAGTCTGAACGACGGGCCCTGTCAGCCTGAACGACGGGCCCTGTCAGCCTGAACGACGGGCCCTGTCAGCCTGAACTCGGGGATGACGGTCTGATGTCAAGATAGACCGGCCGGAAGTCTCGGCAACCGCGAAATGTGCAAATGTTTGTACTTATCCCCAAATTGGGCTATCGAAAAGGGGCATCGCTCATTATAATCGGGGTTGCCCGGACCGTGCAAGGACGGTTCAGACGGGACAGGCAGGTCCACAGAATCACTTTACACCAGTGCATGCAGGCCATCACGACAGGAGCAGCAAATGGCGGGGCGCAACCTGAAACAGCGCATCGGCGCGGGCGAGCAGATCATAGGCGCCAATGTGGGCATGACCCATACGCTTGATCAGTTGAAAAAGGTCGTCGAATCCGGACAGTTCGATTTTCTCTGGGTGGATGGTCAGCACAGCGCCTTCAGCGAGGAACGGCTGGTGGCCTTCTGTGATAAAGCCGATACGGTGGACGCCGACGTCGTGTTCCGCATCAAGCACACCTATCACAGTTACCTGGTCGGCAACCTGCTCGATCTTGGCCCGGCGGGGATCGAAGTGCCCCAGGTTGAAACGGAAGGGACCGTCAAGGAAGCGGTCGACTTCTTCTACTATCCTCAGCAGGGCATGCGAAGCTGGGGAGGCGGGGCGCGGCGCAAAGTAAGCGAAGTCGGGGACGACCGGCTGCAGTACGCCGCATGGTGGAACAACTACGGCGTGCTGATGATACAGCTCGAATCAATACCTGCGGTGACCGGTGCACGGACGCTGGCCAAAGCGGGCGTGGACTGCCTGTCCTTCGGCCCGAACGACCTCATGTACAGTATTGAAGCACACCCGCACCACCCCTTCCGTGACGTGGACGACTGCGTCCGGCACGTCGTCGACCAGCTCGAGGATTCGGAAACGATGGTGTGTTTCAGAAACCACGCGCGTGAAGATCGGCGCAAGTACGCGGACATGGGCGTTACGGTGTTCCTGGAAAGCCCGGTCCTGTAGGGAAGACACCGGCACTGTAGAGACGGTCTTCAGACGCTAAGACCCTGGCGACCGCATCTCTACTCGAAATCCAGCGACTGGGCGTCGTACATTCGGGCGAAGATTCCGCCGCGATCAAGGAGTTCTCGCGGCGTGCCCGATTCGACCAGTTTTCCTCCGTCGATGACCAGGATACGGTCGGCATGGCGAATCGTGGACAGGCGATGGGCTATGGCGATCGTGGTTCGTCCGATTCCTGCCTCTTCAACGGCCGTCCTGATCTTCTCCTCGGCCAGGGCATCCAGGGCGGAAGTGGCCTCGTCGAGAATCAGTATCCGCGAACGTTCACGCATGAAGGCCCGTGCCAGTGCGATCCGCTGTTTCTCGCCGCCCGAAAGCGCGACACCGCCCTCTCCCGCGATCGTTTCGAGACCCTTCGGCTGGCCATCGATGAACGCTTCCAATGCCGAAGCACGCACGGCCTGTTCAACCGCCTCTGGACGATAGCCGGTATCCGGATAGGCGATGTTTTCGGCGAGCGTTGCGTTCCAGATGAATACGTCCTGGGAGACCACGGCGATCTGGTTCCGAAGCGATTCGAGGGACATCTCGCGAATGTCCCGTCCGGCGACGGCGATCCGGCCGCTTTCCGGTTCCTGCAATCGGGTCAGCAGATCGATGATCGTGGTCTTTCCTCCACCGCTGGGCCCCACGATACCGACGAATTCACCGCCGTTCACCCTGAACGACAGGTCCTTCAGCTCATAGCCCCGCTCGTAACTGAAACTAACGTTGACAAACTCGATGGTCGGCGGATCGACTCCGGCCGGCGGTTCGACTCCGGCCGGTTGAGGGCTGTAGGAACCTCGCAGACCCGGTTCCAGGGGAAGATCGAACAGTTCGTTCAGACTCTCGACCGAGACCTTGATCAGCCGCGTGCCGGTATAGGTGGTGAGCACCGTCCGCAGCGCGGCGTACGCCCGCGGCGCATAGGCCATGATCGCCACCAGGCTGCCAATGGTGACTGTGCCGTCCATGACCTGGAAAGCGCCGTAACCCAGCAGCACACCGAGTACCAGTCCGTTGATGACCTCGTTCGGAAAAGTGAGCATGATATCGTGGAGGGCCGCGCCACGAATCTTGATCCGGGTGAATCTGTCCATGTGTCCGGTCCAACGCATCCTGGCATGTCCCTCTCCGTTGAACATGCGTATCGTACGAAAGGCGTTGAACACTTCGTACAGAAAGCTTTCCGACGTCTTGCCCTGGTCGTTCACTTCGCGGTCCATTTCCTTCGAATACCGGGTCAGATACCGGGTCACGAGATAGGTCGCCGGCAAAGCGGCGCAGAAAACGGCCGCCAGTTCGGCGTTCAACAGGAACATCATGACCAGCACGCCGGCCAGCACGATCGCGCTTGAAACCACCGGCAGCAGTTCCTGCTTGATGTACATGTCGCCAATCTTGCCGGCATCCCGCGTTACCCGATAGACCATGCTGCCCGTGGGTATCTTCTCGACGGCATCGAGCCTTGCGTGCAACAGATGGTTCAATACCGCCTTGTGCAGGGCCTGCGTTACCGTGTAGCCTATCCGGACCCTGAGGTGTCCCTCGAAGTAAGAAATGCCGATCGACACCAGGGGGGTCGCCACCATCCCCGCCAGCAGCCACCACAGGAGGCCGGTGTCCGATTCGGGAATCACCCGGTCGAACAGCATCTTGTAGAACAGGGGCTGGACCAGCATGACGGCCGATCCCGCAAGCATCATGAGGATCACCGCGACTACGGTGTACTTGCGTTGGTACAGGGTCTGCCGAACGATCTCGGCGGTGCGTGGCACCGAACCACTGTTCCGGTGGATTCGGCGGCCTGTCCGTTCGTCTGACGCCATGTCGATGAACTCCTTCGGTCTACGACCTCAAACCGCCCGCGAGCGGCCGCATACGTAGCGGTATACTTACGGGCGACCCTGCAAAGACCCTATAAACAGGCAAAGCCCCCGGCGGTACGCGCCACCAGGGGCCTGGTCCTTCCTGCTTCGATACCGATTGCCTGCCTAACCCTGGCTCGAACCTCCCAGGATTCCTTCCAACTCGTTCACGAAGACCTCGAGTTCATCGGGCTTGCCGATGGTCACCCGCAGGTGGTTGCCAAGGAGATCGATCTCCCGGGTGCGGTATCCGGAACCGCTTCGAACCATGACGCCGCGCCTGAACAGTGCGCCGGACATCCGTCGGCTGTCCCTACCGACGTCCACGATCATGTAATTGCCGTGGCTCGGCGTGTACGGCAGTCCCAGACGATCGAACTCGGCGGACAGGTAGTCCTTGCCGTCGTTCACGACCTTCAGCGTGCGGTCGACGAATTCATCATCGTCCAGGGCCGCGAGCGCCGCGTGCATGCCCAGCGTGCTCAGACCGCCCCCGAAGAATCCCATGTGCGCCATCAGCATGTCCATCATGCGCTGGCCGCCGACGGCGTAACCGATTCGCATGCCGGCCAGGCCGTAGATCTTGGAGAAGGTACGGGCGACCACCACGTTATCGCGCTCGAGGGCGAGTTTCACCGCATCCTGGTAGTTCGGGTCGCGAATGAAATGGATATAGGCTTCGTCGATGAGCACGATGGCCTGCTCGGGCGCCGCATCCACCAGGGACACCAGATCGTCGTAGGGCACGATCGTTCCGGTTGGGTTGTTGGGATTGGTGACGACAATCAGGGAGGTGGTCGGGGTAATGGCCGCTTTCATGGCGCCGAGATCGTGTACGAAATCACCCGTCGTCGGCACGCGGACGACACTGACGTCCTTCCCCATCATCTGAAAACTCTGAAAACCCCGGGCGACCGATCCATATCCCGGAACCGCCTCGATGCACTCTCCGCCGTTGTTCGCGGCGATGACGGCGAGCGCCTGAAGGATTGGACCCGATCCGGGGGTAACCATGACCCGGTTCAGTTCACGGAAACGCATGAACGACCGCATGTCTTCAAAACTCAGTTCAAAACCCTCTACGCCTGGGACGTCGTGCATCTTGTTGAGGCGGACGGGCAGGTCCACACCGAAATCGTACCGGTTGATCTTGTGCAGGTTCTCGGCGATGGCCGCCACAGCGCGAGGGGACGCGCCGAGGGGATTCTCGTTGGAACCGATATTGACCCGGCCCGGCTCGACGCCGTATCCGCGGACGTCGTCGGCCTTCTTTCCGGTCGCCATCGCCTGCGCGATGTCCCAGGCTGAACCGGTGGCCACGGCGCCGGCACCCAAAAGGGCACCCTTCATGAACCGCCGCCGCGTAAAGCCGTTCTTCAGTACACTCGCGAAACCCATGATCTTGCCTCCACAGTTAAAGTGATTTAAACACGTTCTAAAAACCCGATCCCGCTACCTGATATTGAGCCTTGCCATCTGGGTGACGATGTAATCCGCACAGCGGAAGGCCAGCGCCTGAATCGTCAGCGTCGGGTTGCTCTTGCCGCTGGTGACGAAGGACGATCCGTCCACGATGAACAGGTTGTCCACGTCGTGGGCCTGGTTGAACTTGTTGACCACCGACGTCGCCGGATCGTTGCCCATGCGGCAGGTGCCCATGAGATGGGCGTCGCCGCGGGGTACGAAGTTCGGCGAGGCCACGACCCCGTGGGCGCCGGCTGCATCGAGCAGTTCCCGAGCCCGTTCGCGGAAGAAGTCCCCGAGTTTATGTTCATTGGGATGCACGTTGTAGGTCACGCGCGGGACGGGCAGGCCCCACTTGTCCCTGACGTCGGGATCGAGATCGATCGTATTGGACTCCTGGGACATGGACTGCATGCTGGTGAGGGCGACCATGTACCGGGTGTAGTTGTCCATGATCCACTTCTTGCGCCGGGCGCCCCACCTGCGCAGACGCGGCATGTTCAGGTTGGCGAAGGAAATCGTTTCGCCGTCCCCCCGCGGTTCGACCACGCCCCCGCCGAAGAAACCGTACTTGTCCGGGTCCGGGTCGTAGAAGTCCTGTATGATCCGGGAGTCCATGACGCCCTTGTACTCGTTCAGGTCCTTCTCGAAGAACCCCCGGGCGGACTGGTAGTAGTTGAACATCAGGTGCTTGCCCACCTTGCCGCTGCTGTTGGCCAGGCCGTCGGGGAAGAGATTGGATTTCGACATGAGCAGCAGGCGCGGAGTATGAACGCCGTTGCAGCACACGATCACCGCGCGGGCTTCCAGCCGGTGCTCACGCAAGTCTTTGTCGAGGTAGATGACCCCTTCCGCCCGGCCGTCCTCGTCGACTACGATTTCCCGTACGCAGGCGTCGGCCCGGATCTGGCAGTTGCCCGTCCGGAGCGCTTGTGGAATCATGGTCACCAGCATGCTGGACCGCGCCTGGATGGTACAGACGTAGCTTTCGCAGAACCCACAGTTCATGACCGGCGGCCGACCGCCGTATTCCCGCGAGTTGATGGCCAGGGGCGCCGGGTAGGAATGCCAGCCTAGCTTCCGCGCGGCCAGGTCGGCCAGAGCGCCCGAGCTGGTCCGCGCTACGGGCGGCATCGGATAGGGCCGGCGGCGCGGCGGATCGAAGGGATTGGCGCCGGCCAGGCCCGAAATGCCGACCTCGTACTCGGCTTTTTCGTAGTAGTGCTCGAGGTCCCAGTAGTCGATGGGCCAGTCCTGCACGTCGGCGCCGTCCAGGTCGCCGTAGAGGCTTCGCTCCTTGAAATCGTTCTCGTGCAGCCGCCAGGAAATGCCCGTGTAGTGGAGCGTGCTTCCCCCCACCGTGCTCTGCATGTGGATCCCGTGGTCTTCGGCGGCCTGCTCGTCCGCCGACTGCCGGTACGTATTGGGCTGGTCGTGGCGGTAGATGTTGGGATGGTCAGGGTTGTTGCTGGCGGGATGCATCGCCTGAAGCTCGTCCTGGTCGAAATGGCGGGTCTTCTGAAAGGACCCCATTTCCATGGCGACCACGCGCAGTCCCTTCGTGCTCAATTCCTTCGCCAGGACCGCACCCGCGGCGCCGGTTCCTATGATGATCACGTCCGGCCGTCGTATGTTGGGATTGGGTAGGGACATGGAGGCTTCGGAGCTACTCCTCGCCGATGATCCGGCTCTTCATGGGACCGTCGTAGGGTTTCCACTCGGGATATTCGGTTTCCGGAATGGTCATGTCGAATTCGCTGAAGGGAGGATCGTAGCCAAAGGGCGCCCGCCCCGGAAACCGGATCAGCTTCCAGCCGGTCTCGCGGTAGTTGCCGCCGTACGACGGATCGCTGAACATGCCCTCCATGGTATGGGTAACCACCATGCGCAGGAAGTCCCGTGCGCCCATGGGAGCGTCCTCCGGCCAGGTCCCGGGAGACCTCGGACGGTCCATGCCCATCAGTGCCCGACGCTGTGTCCTGGCGTCCAGGTCCGGGAATAGCGCTTCGTGGGCATTCAGGCAGTACTGATCGAAGGCGGCCAGGCCCGATTCATACGTCTCCCTGTATTCGGCCCGGTGTGCGCCCAGCGCCCGGTCGATATAGACGACTACCCGGGCTTCCGCCGCGCCCGGACCGTTGTCGTCGGACGGCATGATCATCCGGGTCAGCGCGTCGACGGTACGTCCCTGGTGCGCGTCGAGGTGCCGCCATTCGTGTTCGAAGGGTGGTGCTTCCTGGGCGTCCAGCGCGCCGGTACGGGACAGCACGCCGAGGGTGATCACGCCCCCGGTCGCCTGTGCGGTGCTGGCGATAAACGACCGGCGGGAAAAACGCGACTTCGTCATGGTAACAAGGCTCCGGAATCGGGCATTTCACAGGTTCTGACGCATACCGGGAAAGTATACACATTTAGGGTCTGTTTATTCAAACTATCCGCTCCAAAAATACGGCTGGGCACCGGGTTGACAATAGAATTCGACGCGGCATGAGCAGGCGGGCAAAGAAGTTGACGGCGATACCCGCGAATCTATATTCATGTAGCATGGATATTATCAAACCGCCGGCATTGAAGCCGGGCGACACCATCGGGATCGTCGCACCGGCCAGCCGCTCCGCCCTGCCGAGTGCCCTGAAGAACGGCCGCCGGTCGATCGAAGCCCTTGGATACCGTACGGTGACCGCACCGCACCTGGCGGACCGTCACGGATTCCTGGCCGGCCGGGACGCTGACCGCCTGGACGACCTCCAGGCCATGTTCGCCGACCCGAAAATCCAGGGAATCATATGTCTGCGTGGGGGGTACGGTTCCGTCCGCATGCTGCCCCACCTGGATTTCGACGTTATCCGCACCCATCCGAAGGTCTTTGTCGGCTACAGCGACATCACGGCCCTCCACGGGGCGATTCAACGGCAAACCGGACTGGTCACCTTCTGGGGTCCCATGGTCTCTTCCGACATGAGCCCCGTTTTTCAACCCTATAACCGGGATGCCTTTGTGAAGGCGGTTGCGGGAACCGATCCCATCTGTGAGATAAAGCACCCCGACGACATGCCGCCGGTGCAGGCCATACGCGGCGGCCGGGCCAGCGGACCGCTGATCGGGGGCACGCTTTCGTTGCTTGCGGCGGCGGTGGGAACGCCCTACGAATTCGATTACGACGGCGCCGTCCTGTTCTTCGAGGACGTGGGCGAAGAACCCCACCGGATCGACCGGATGCTTACGCAGCTGCTGCAGGCGGACCGGCTGAGCCGCGTCAGCGGCATCGTGATCGGCGAATGCGCCGGTTGCGGCAGCGCGCCGCACAACCCGGCGTTCCCCTACGGCAGTTTCAGTATAGAGGAAGTGTTCATCGACCGGCTGCAACCCCTCGGCATTCCGGTAATCTACGGTCTGGGTATTGGCCACGGCACGTACAAGGCGACGCTGCCCCTGGGCGTGCGGGCCACCCTCGACGGGGATGCCCGCACCCTCACGATCGACGAGCCGGGCGTCCAGTAGCCCCGCCGTCCGGTCCGGGCGTCCAGTAGCGCCGCCGACCGGTCCGGACGCCGGGCGAGTACCTGTTTCGCATGAACAGGAACCTTCATGGGCATTCACATCCTGCTTGACGTAGCCCTGCCGGACTCGGTCATGGCACTCTTCGACGCCGGTGACGAATTCCATATGCTCGACGACCTGGCCGATGGAGACCCAAGGTGGCGCCTCGTCGACGCCTATCTCACCTATGGCCATCCCCCCACGGACGGGGAGGTGATGGACCGCATGCCGAACCTGAAGGTCATCAGCAATTTTGGAGTAGGCGTCGATCACATCGATACGGAAGCGGCCCGAAAGCGCGGGATTCCCGTGGGAAACACGCCCCACATGCTCGACGGCGCCACGGCGGACATGACCTTTACCCTTCTGATGGCGGCGGCACGGCGCGTCGTCGTGGGCGACCGGTTCGCCCGAAGCCCCGGGTTCACCCATTACGACCCCAGCATTCTTCACGGACAGGAAGTGCATGGGAGCACCATCGGCATCATCGGCATGGGCAGTATCGGGAAGCAGGTCGCCCGGCGGGCGAGCGGGTTCGACATGGAGATCGTCTATCACAACCGGAAGCCGGACCCGGATGACCACCTCTACCGTGCCCGGTATGTCTCGCTGGAGTCGCTACTCGAGGTCTCGGATTTCGTGACGTTGAACTGCCCGCTCACAGAGGAGACGCGGGAACTGATCAACGAAGCCGCGCTGCGGCGTATGAAAAAGACCGCCATCCTGATCAATCTGGCCCGGGGCGCCGTCGTGGATCATGACGCCCTCCACCATGCCCTGAGCAGCGGCTGGATCGCCGCGGCGGCGTTGGACGTCACCGAACCGGAGCCCCTGCCGCGGGACCACCCCCTGCTCGAACTGGACAACCTGGTGATCGCGCCGCATCTGGGCAGCGCGACCACGCGCACACGCGACGCCATGGCTCGGAGGACGGTCGAGAATCTCAAGGCGGGACTCGCCGGGCAGCCTCTTACGAGCTTCGTCGCCTGAGGCCTTCTTGTATTCCTTCGCGCCGCTCGATCGACGGGTCGCCATTATCGACCTGGGTTCCAACACGGCCCGGCTCATGATCGCCCAGTTCACGCGGGACCGGGTCTTCAAGATCACCGACGAAGTCAGCAGGCGGGTCCGCCTTGGCGAAGGCATCGCCGGAGGCAGGCGGCTTCGCGCCGCGGCGCGGTCCCGGGCGCTGGACGCCGTCCGCATGTTCAAGGCGTTCTGTGACGCGCAGGGGATAGACCACATACTGCCCGTGGCCACCGCGGCGGTGCGGGACGCCGGGAACGGCGCCAGTTTCCTCGAGGAGATCGCCCGCGGCACCGGTCTGAACTTCCGGCTGATCAGCGGCGAAGAAGAGGCGTTTTACAGCACCGTGGGCGTGATCAACAGCCTGGGCCTCTTCGACGGAATCATCCTGGATGTCGGCGGCGGCAGCGCGGAAATCGGGTTGATCCGGGATGGTGCATTCGCAAAAGGGGCGTCCACGCCCTTCGGTACCGTCAGGACCACGGAGACTTACTTTCCCGGACCGGAGGTTACCACCGGGCAGACGAGGCAACTCGAGGCGGACATCGACCAGGCGCTGGAAGACATCGGCTGGCTGAAGTCCAGCGGAACGTTACCGGTCGCCGGCGTAGGGGGCGTCGTCCGCGCCCTGGTCCGAATCGACCGGATGGAACGCAAGTACCCCCTCGGGCTCGTGCACGGTTACGAACTGAAGCGGCGGCGACTGGAAAAGCTGATCGAGCGCATCGCGTCCATACCTGTCTCCGAGCGGTCGCGGCGGATCCCCGGGTTGCAGAAGGAAAGAGAGGACATCATCCTGGCGGGTGCCATGATCGTAGCCGGCGTGATGCGGAAGACCGGCGCCCGGAGGCTGACCGTGAGCGGCCAGGGTCTGCGCGAGGGTCTGTTCTTCGAAGAAGCGTTCAAACCCTCGTCAAGACCGGACAGTATCGGCCGGTTGCGCCGGTTCACGATCCTGAACCTGGCGCGGCTGTACGGTTACGAGGGCGCCCACACCGGCCACGTCGCCCGTTTGTCGCTCTCCATGTACGATCAGCTCCGGGAATTACACGGTTACGGAGAAAACGAACGGGAGTATCTGTGGGCCGCGGCCATGCTGCACGACATCGGCACGGTGATCGATTACTACGACCATCACAAACACTCGGCCTATATCATCCTGAACGCCGGCCTGCCCGGATTCGACCACCGGGAAACCGTGATCATCGCCTGGCTCTGCCTCAATCACCGGCGGGGCAAGCCGAGCTTCTCCCGGTACCAGACCCTGTTGAAGAAGGAAGAACGGTCCATGGTTTACCGGCTGTCTTCGCTGCTCAGGCTGTCCGAATACCTGGACCGCAGTCGGTCGCAGATCGTCGAGGGCGTCAGGCTGGAGACCGGAGGCAGGAAGGTGCGCATGAAGGTCGTTCCGCAGGATGGCCGGGACGTCACCGTCGAGTTGTCGGAAGCAAGAAACCGCGTGCAGCTCTTTGAGGAATGCTTCGGCAGACGGCTCTCCATCGAGCTGGACGGGCGGACGGGCTGATAAGGAGGGCCGCGCCGCCCCGACGGAACGGGCTGACCAGGAGGGCCCGCGCCGCCCCGACCAGACGTGCCGGCCAGAGGGACCAAGCCGCCCGGGAGACCCTTGATATGACGCTGAGCGACGGACAGAAGCGGTTTTTCGACGATTTCGGATACCTCGTACTGCCGGGCCTCCTGCGCGAGGAGGTTCCCTGGATCATCGAGGAATTCGAACGGGTGTTCCGTGAGGCCGGGATCGTGCACGACGGAACCGCCCGGTCGAGTCTGGGACGCTTCATCGAACGCAGCGCACGACTCTGTACGTTGCTCGATCACCCCGGTGTCGACGGCTTGCTGTCGGGCCTGTTGGGGGAGGACTACAACTACCTGGGCAGCGGCGGCGAGTTGTACGTCGGGGACGGCATGTGGCATCCGGACTGCCACGGGGACCCGGTGCGCCAGGTTAAATGGGCGATGTACCTCGATCCCCTGACCCCTGAGACCGGCGCCCTCAGATTCGTGCCCGGTTCCCACCGGCAGGGGTGGCAGGGCAATCTCGATACCCGGTCGCTCTGGGGCATGGGCATGGAAGAGGTACCCTGCGTCGCTCCCCATAACCGGCCCGGCGACGTCATCGTGTTCAACCAGATGACCCTGCACAATGCCCTGGGCGGAGGAAACCGCCGCCGCATGCTGAACATCCTGGCCTGTTCGTCCTGCCGCTCGGAAACCGAACTCGCCTTTCTCCGGCGCAGGCTTCCGGCCGACCGGAGCGAACTCGAATGGGACCTGATGCGCAAAACGGCGACGCCGGACCGGATGCGTCACCTGGATCAACCATGGCAAATACTGGCATAAAGGGCATCGACCGGAACCTGACCCGGTACGGCGACACGGAGTTCAGCCGCTATCTGCGGCGGGCGTTCCTGAGTTCCGCGGGTTATGACGGCGAAGACCTCGACCGCCCGATCATCGGCGTCGCGGACACATCATCGGACTACAACACCTGTCACCGCGATATGTCGGCCCTGGTGGAAGGCGTCCGGCGCGGGATCACCCAGGCCGGCGGTCTCGCCCTGGTATTCCCCACCATCTCGCTGGCCGAAACGCTCCTATCGCCCACGTCCATGCTCTTTCGAAACCTGATGGCCATGGGCACGGAGGAAATGATCCGGTCGCAGCCGATGGATGGCGTCGTGCTGCTGGGGGGTTGCGACAAGACCGTGCCGGCCCAGTTGATGGCCGCCGTTTCGGCCGGACTGCCGGCGATCTCGTTGGTGACCGGCGCCATGCGCACGGGGAGCTGGCAGGGAGAACGGCTTGGCGCCTGCACGGACTGCCGGCGGTACTGGCTCCGGCACCGGGCGGGCGAGATCGACCGGGAGGAAATCGGGGAGATCGAACAGTCCCTGTGCCCCACGGGCGGAACGTGCATGGTCATGGGAACGGCCTCTACCATGGCCTGCCTCACGGCGACGCTGGGCCTGATGCTGCCCGGCGGCGCCACGCCGCTCTCCGGCTCGGGCGACCGGCTTCGGCAGGCGGTGATGACGGGCCGGCGCATCGTGGATCTGGCCCGGTGCGGCGCGGACCCGCGCAAGTTTCTCACCCGTGCGGCATTCCACAACGCGTCGGTCGTGCTCGCGGCCCTGGGCGGGTCCACCAACGCCGTGATCCACCTCATCGCGATTGCCCGTCGCGCTGGCGTTCCCCTCACGCTGGAAGACCTCCACGAGGCAGCACGGGATACGCCCGTGCTGGTGAACTGCAAGCCGGTGGGTACGGGTTACATGGAAGATTTCCACAAGGCCGGCGGCCTTCCCGTATTGTGGAAAGCCCTCGAAACCAGGCTGGATCTCGATGGCTTGAACGTGAGCGGCATGTCCTTGGGGGAGATTCTGAAAGACACGCCCCCACCGGCCGACTGGCAGGACACCTTAGGCACCCTGGAAGCACCCGTCGGTCCGCCCGGCGCATTGGTCGTCCTGCACGGCAGCCTGGCGCCCGACGGGGCCTTGATCAAACGGGCCGCCGTCGCGTTGGACCGCCAGCGCCACCGCGGTCCGGCCGCCGTGTTCGAATCCCCCGACGACGTGGCCGCGCGGATTGACGACCCGAAACTGGGACTGACTCCCGATCACGTACTCGTCCTGCGAAACGCCGGTCCGGTAGCCATGGGCATGCCCGAAGCCGGGTCGCTGCCTATTCCGGCCTACCTGGCCCAAAAGGGAGTCACGGACATGGTGCGCGTCTCCGATGCACGGATGAGCGGCACGGCCTACGGTACGGTCGTGCTGCACTGCTGCCCCGAGGCCGCGGTCGGCGGACCGCTGGCGCTCGTACGGGACGGAGATCCGATTGAACTCGACGTGGAAGGCCGGCGGCTTGACCTGTGCGTGCCGGAGGAGGAGTTGGCCCGGCGGAAGGCCGGTCATGTCCCTCCCCCAACGCCCGAACGGGGTTGGCGCCGGCTGTACGCCGAACACGTCCTGCCCGCCCACCTGGGGGCCGACCTGGATTTTCTTTGAGAAAGGAATGCTGTCATGACAGACCACTCGCTTGTCCTGAAGCTGCGCCGCCAGAAACTGGTGCGTGATAATGGCTTTGCGGTTTGGAACACGATCACGACCGATACCCGCTGGGAACCGGAGCGAACCGCCCTTGTGCTATGCGACATATGGGATTCCCACTGGTGCCGCGGCGCGGTCGAGCGACTGAACGCGATGACGCCCCGGATGAACGAGGTTGCGGCCGCCTGCCGGTCCCGCGGCGTCCTGATCGTACACGCTCCGTCCGATACCCTGGATTTCTACCGGGATACGCCCGCGTTAAAAAGAGCCGAGTCCGTACCGCCCGTGGATACGCCTCCGGACCAGGATATCCCGGATCCGCCGCTCCCCGTGGATGCATCCGACGATGGTGCGGATACCGGCGAAACAGAGACTTTCAGCGCCTGGTCACGACAACATCCGGACATCGTCATCGACCAGGAAAGCGATCTGATGTCCGACAGCGGCGCACAGATTTACGCCTGTTTCCGGCACTACGGCATCCGCACCATGCTGATGATGGGCGTGCACACCAACATGTGCATCCTGCACCGGACCTTCGGCATCAAGCAGATGGTCCGATGGGGCGTTCCCGTGGCGCTGGTCCGCGATCTCACCGACACGATGTACAACCCCGCGATGCCACCCTACGTAAGTCATGATGAAGGTACCCGCCTGGTGGTCTCTTTCATCGAGAAACACTGGTGTCCCACCGTGCACAGTTCGGATCTCCTTTCGTGAACTCAAGGATTGGGCCAGGCGCCAGATCGGCATGGATATAAACCTTTACATGCGGACTCATCCAGATTCGGGTCCGGTCGAACGGCCCGGTTTCCAGGTGAAGCCATGAAACGTACACTCGATGTGCTGTCCGTGGGGGACGCCAACCTCGACGTCTGGATGCGGGTGCCGCGCCATCCCGATCGGCGATCGGGCGACGTTCGGGGAACCGGCGTCATCGGCGATGCTAGCCATGTCGGTCCGGGTGGCGCGGCGGCCAACGTGGCAATCGGCGTAGCCCGATTGGGCGGTCGCGCGGGCTTCGTCGGCGCAGTCGGCGACGACGCGCCGGGCGTTCAGTTCGCGGATCGCATGCGGGCCGGCGGTGTGGATGTTTCCCATCTCCACGTCATGACAGGACAGCCGACTTCCCTGGCCTGCATGTTCGAGACGCCCGACGGCGAATACGTATTCTATGTCTGCCCGGGCCCAAGGACCATACCGGCCCACTGCCTAACCCGCGATTTCGTCCGGACGGCACGCATCCTCTACCTTACCGGTCATGTCCTGACCGAGGACGAATCGACCTGCCGGAACATGCTTGACGCGATGGCCGTCGCACGTCAGTGCAACTGTACGGTCGCCTTTGGCCCAGGCAAGTACTGGCTGAATCCCGCGTTGGAATCCCGGGTGCACGAGGCCTTGAAGCACACGGACATCCTAATATCAAACGATTTGGAAGCGGAACAGATTACCGGCCGGAAATCACTCCGGGACTCCGTTGGCAGGCTGCTTGACGCGGGGATCCGGATTGTGGCCGTTACGATGGGTAGCGGCGGCAGCTTGTTGGCCGCTGAAGGCCGCACGATAGAGCAGCCTGCTTATCACACCGGAACCGGGTCCATGGTCGGCGCCGGCGACGCTTTCGCCAGCGGACTGCTTTACAGTTGTCTATTGAGGGAGAGTCTGGAAGAAATGGCGGCTTTCGCCAATGCCGCAGCGGCTATCAAGATCGGTACGCCCGGCGCGTCGGAAGGCATGCCCGGGGCGGATGAGGTAAGGGCGTTTATTCGGGAGAACGCTTAGCCCGATCCGGACAATAGCCTGAACCGGTCGGCCTACTTTCGGCTACCGGTATAAAAAGGCAGTTTCACCACTTCGGCGGCGATGTTCCTGCCTCGGATGCCAATTGCCAGGCCCGTTCCGGGTTCCGCCAGTTCGACGGGCACGAAACCCGTTCCGATTCCCAGACCCAGCGTGGGTGAAATCGCGCCGCTGACGACCCGGCCGACCGGGACCCGGTCGTGCAGGATCTCATAACCCTGCCGGGGTATCCCCCGTTCCTGCAACTTCAATCCGACCAGCTTCCGAGCCACGCCCTCACGCCGGACCCCCAGCAGGGCGTTCCGGCCGATGAATTCCGGTTTCTTCAGCTTGACCGTCCATCCCAGGCCGGCCTCGATCGGATTGATCGATTCGTCGATCTCGTGTCCGTAAAGCGCGAGTCCGGCTTCCAGGCGCAGGGTATCTCTTGCCCCGAGTCCGCACGGTTTCATGCCCTTTGAAGCGCCGGATTCCAGCAGGAGGTCCCATAACGCGGCCGCATGCTCCACCGGATACCAGATCTCGAAGCCGTCCTCGCCCGTGTATCCGGTCCGGAATACCCGGGCATCGATGCCCCCGACGCGGGTTTCGACAAAACCCTGAAACCTGAGCGAATCCAGCCCCGCCTCCGCCACCGGATCGAGTATCTGCTCGCTCATGGGACCCTGGAGCGCGATGAGCATGCTCTCCTGGCTCAGGTCCCGGATTTCGACGTCGAACTTGACGGCATGGCGGCGGAACCAGTCCAGGTCCTTTTCCCGGTTGCCCGCGTTGGGAACGACCAGCAACCGATCCGGCATGCGATATACCAGGAAGTCATCGATGACGCCGCCGTCGGTCCGACAGGCAAGCGTATACTGGGACCGATAAGGCTTTAGCTTCTCGACGTCATTGACCGTGATGTGGTTAGCAAAGGCGACGGCGTCCGGTCCGGATATCTCGACGCGGCCCATGTGGGATACATCGAAGAGACCGGCCGCCGTGCGGACCGCGTGGTGTTCAGACAGAATCCCCTCGTACTGGACCGGCATCTCCCAACCGCTGAAAGGCACCAATTTCGCTCCCAGCGCATGGTGGCGGTCATAAAGCGCGGTTTTTAGAAGTTCCGCCATGCAACGCTCCCCCTCGCAAAGTCCCCGTTTACACCCCTCGCATTAAACGCAGGGGCTTCCTGCGGTGTCAACACAAAAACGAGATTCATGGTAGGGCTGCGACTGATTCGAATAAGCGGGTATCGAGGGTCAAATCACCCGAATCACCATCATCAAAAGGAGTTCCTTATCATGATACGAAAACACCATCTCGCCATCACCGTGCTATGCCTCGGTTTCACGGGGAAGGCGGCGGGCGCGGGCATCGTCATTTCAGAGGTACTGGCCGATCCCCATTCGGAATCTAAAGGAGAGTTCGTCGAACTCTACAACGCGGGGAACGAACCGGTGGATCTCGAAGGTTGGTCACTCGGGGATTCGAGGGATGTGAACGACACGATTACGGATTTCACCGGTCCTCATGACGCCGGTCTCGCAGGTACGGTGCTGGCGCCGGGTGCATACGCGCTAGTCGTCGACCCGGATTATGAGGGCGTATATAACGACCGGATAACGGCTGAGGGCGATCCCGCGCGTCTTCTGATCCTGACGATCAAGGAAGACCGGACACTGGGTAATGGACTCGGAAACAGCACAGACCTGGTCTTCCTGAAAAGAGACGACGTTACGGTCGACCAGTTCGCATGGACCGAATCGGCGGGCGGCAACGGCATCTCGTGGGAGCGGCCACGATACGAGCTGCCCGTGGACGAGTCCAACCGAATGCCATCCACCCATCCCGACGGTTCCACTCCAGGGTTCAGAAACAGTACGGCAGTCGACCCGCTTCCCACGCCCGGGCCGGAGGAACCCACTGAACCGGAAGAGCCAACGGCGCCCGGAGACCCGGAGGAACCAGCGACGCCCGATCGGCCCGAGGAACCTACGCAACCAGAGGAGCCAGAGGAGCCGGAGCAGCCCGAAGAACCTGCGCAGCCAGTAGAACCGGTGACGCCCGAGGAGCCGGAGGAACCCACTACGCCTGAGGAACCCACTGAACCGGAAGCACCCAAAGAGCCGGTGACGCCCGAAGAGCCGGATGAACCTGCTCAGCCGGAGGAACCTTCGGAACCCATGGCGCCTCAAGACACCGGCAGCTTGCTGGATAACGTGATCATCAATGAAATCATGTTCAACCCCGGCCCCAACGGGACCGAATGGATTGAGCTGCACAACAGAGGGAGCGGCACAGTTAACCTTGCCGGCAGTGCCCTGAGGCTGGAACACCTGGAACGTGCGCGCCTCATTTCCACGGGCAGCCTGTCGATCGAAGGCCAGGGCTATCTCGTCATTGCCCAGGACGCCGTCCTGTTCGGGGAAACGTATCCTGACTTCGGCGGAACCGTGGTGGAGGCTGAGGGCGGCTGGGAAAGGCTCAGGAACAGCGGTGCGAGGATATGGCTGATGGACGCGATGGGCAAACCTGTCCACGATGCGGAATACGACGAGGCCACGAATCCCGATCCGGGTCGTTCCACGGAACTGGTGAACCCGGACTTCGATCCACCGGTCTGGGGACCCTCCGCCGACGCGAACGGCGGTACTCCGGGTCGAAGGAACGCACTCTATGTATCCCGTATACCGGACGGTGTCTCTGTCCATTTCAGCAACAATCCGTTCTCCCCGGATGGCGACAATTTCGAAGACGTCTGCCTGGTGACGATCGACCTGCCCGCGCCACACGGTGTTCTTCACGCCATGGTTTTCGATATCCAGGGACGGTTTCTCAAAACGCTCATCGATCAGACGACGGTAGCCAGCCGGCATGTCTTTACCTGGGACGGAACGGATCAGCACGGACGCGGGCTGCCGGCCGGCCCGTACATTCTATACGTAGAGCAGATGCTGCCCACACTCGACAGGTTGACGGCTTCCAGGCATCTGGTCGTGATCGCCGCTTCGCCTTGAACACCGCTGCGCCAAGAACGGCCGGATTCCGCCGAGCAAGATCGGATATTGTACTTGACACGAAGCCCTGGTCTTCCTTGATTTACGGTGGCTTCAAGCACCATCGCTCCAGGCCGCCCGAAGCATGAACCGGGTCGCGCGTACAGAGACGGATACATGAACAGTATCGTGGTATTCAGCGGCTCTTCCCATCCCGCGCTGTCGGAAGAAGTATGCCACTATCTGAACGTACCGCTGAGAGCCAGTAGCCTGACGCGATTCAGCAACGACTGCCTCCAGGTCCAGTTGAATGCCAACTGCCGGGAAGGCGACGTCTACATCATTCAACCGCTGGGTCCCCCGGTGCAGGAGAACCTGGTTGAGTTGCTGTTGATGCTGGACGCCGCCCGTGGGGCGTCGGCGGCGCGCACCACCGCCGTGCTGCCCTATTACTCCTACTCGAGATCCGACAAGAAGGATGCTCCCCGCATATCCATCGCCGGTCGCCTGGTCGCCGATCTGCTGGGGACGGCCGGCGCCAATCGCATACTCACTCTGCAAATGCACCAACCGCAGGTGCACGGTTTTTTCAGTATCCCTGTAGATCATCTGAACGCGATCAAAGTACTGGCCCAGCACTTTCAGCAGCGGGATCTGAGCAATACGGTGGTGGTTTCTCCGGACCTGGGCAATGCAAAGTACGCGGCCCATTTCGCGCGGCAGTTGATGCTGCCGGTGGCGGCGGGCAACAAGCGCCGCATTTCGGACGACAAGGTCGAAATCGACATGATCGTGGGGGACGTCACCGGCAAGAACGCGATTATCATGGACGATGAGATCGCAACCGGCGGCAGTATCTTCGAACTGATCCAACGGCTGGAAGAACGCAACGTACAGCGGGTCTCCGTCGTATGTACGCACGGGGTATTCAGCGGCGGATCCATCGAACGGTTCAGGCAATGTGACCGGATCGATGAGATCGTCACGACGAACACAGTACCCATCGGGGAAGACAAACGGCTTCCCCACATGGTCATCCTCTCCGTCGCTTCGCTCCTGGCGGAGACGATACGCAGGATCCACAACGGAGAATCGGTGAGCAGCCTGTTTGCCGATACGATGTAGGGTACGGCCGGGAGGGTTGCTCCCGGCCGGCCGCACGACGCGGGACGACATTTTAAACCAAACGCGGGACTAACCCGATTCATGGAGGAAGAGGATGGACAAGTTAAAGCGGCGCGAGTTTCTGAAGACGGCATCCACGGCCGGACTGGCCGGCGGGGCCGCACTGGTGGCGGGTTGCGGATCCGGGCAGGAAAGCAGCGGTCCCGCCATCCGCACGGACCGGACCTATGAGTGGAAGATGGTCACCACCTGGACGCCGAACCTGCCTATACTGCAGGAGAGCGCGCGACTCCTTTCCCAATGGGTGGAGGAAATGTCCGAGGGGAGGATGAAGATCACGGTATATGCGGGCGGCGAGCTGATTCCGGCCCTCGAGGGATTCGAAGCGGTCAGCCAGGGTGTGGCGGAGATGGGACACGGCGCCGCGTACTACTGGGCTGGGAAAGCGCCCGCCACGCAGTTCTTCTCTTCTGTGCCCTTCGGGATGAACGCCCAACAGGTCACCGCCTGGCTATACAGCGGCGGCGGGCTGGAACTATGGGAAGAAATCTACGCCCCGTTCAACCTGATCCCCATGCCCGCGGGCAATACCGGCTTCCAGATGGGGGGATGGTTCAGGAAGGAAATCAACACCGCCGACGATCTCCAGGGACTGAAGATGCGGATACCGGGCCTGGGGGGCGACGTGATCAAGCGGGCGGGCGGTTCGGCCATCCTGTCTCCTGTCGGCGAGATCTACACCAACCTCGAACGCGGCGTCATTGACGCGACCGAATGGATCGGACCGTACCACGATTACCTCATGGGCTTCTACCGTGCGGCGCAGTATTACTACTATCCGGGTTGGCATGAGCCGGGCACCGTGACCGAACTCATGGTCAACAAGAGCGCTTTCGAGGAACTGCCGGCCTATCTGCAGACGGTGATCCGGACCGCGGCGGCCCGTTCGACCCACTGGGTGCTGTCCGAATTCGACGCCCGGAACAACGAGTACCTGCAGAAGCTGGTCAATGAAGAAGGGGTGCAGCTCAGGCGCTTTCCGGATTCCGTACTCACGACCCTCAAGGGATACTCGGAAGAAGTCATCGCCCAGCTCGTCGAAACGGACGAAGACAGCAGGCGGGTGTACGAGTCCTTCACTGCTTTCCGGAACACGGTCACCGGATGGACGGACCTGGGAGAGAAGATCTACTACTCGGGCGCCATGGGGTAGGGCGGTAAATCGGCTGGGCGCTAGCGATAAAGCGGCAGGACGCTGACGTTATCCGTCGAAAACGCCTTCGATCCGGGCGATCCAGCCCGTCATCGCGTCGCAGTAAAGCAGGTCGGCTCCGCAGCGCGCCAGGCCGTGCGGCTCAGGATGTTCCGGGCCGATGTGGATCTCGTCGCGCACGTCACCGGTCTCGACGTCCATCTTCGCGATGACGCGGTCCACCTTGAACACCATCCACAGGGCGTTGTCACCGGTCCTCACGACGCCGTGGCCGGCGTCATAGGGCAGCGGAATGACGCGCTTAACCGACCAGTCCGGGATGCGGACCTGCGTGAGCGTCTTCTCCTTTAGCGTGCTCAGCCAGATCGTGCCGGTTTCCACGAAATCGTAGTCCAGGCCGTGGGTGCCGCCAGGTGCGGGAAGCGGCCTGCGGAGCAGGGTAGCGCCGGTCCTCGGGTCGACCTTGAGAATTTCGCCCGTCCCGGACGGCGCGTCGGTCTCCCTCGCAAATCGCCACCGTTCGCCCGGTCCGTTCGCGGCCAGCCACAGCCCGCCTTCGCCATAAGACATGCCGCTCGTGTTGGAGGATTCCGTCGGCAGTTCGCGCAGTATCCTGCTGGCTCCGTATTCGTGGGGAGCTTCCAGGGCGAGGAGCGCGATGCGATCGGTGAATTGATCGACAACCCACAGGCCTTCATCGGTGACCTGCAGACCATTGGGCGCACTGTAGGGCGCGCGCATGTACCGGGTGATTGCAGGGTTCATGCCTCTTTCCTATCCTTGAGACGGGTCCAGCCCCTGCCGGGATTGTAGGGCTTCGCCTCGTGGTATCGATCACGAAGTTCCCTGAAGGCTTCCGGTGTCGTGACCTCCCGTTCTGGATGATTCGAATCCCGGATCACGAAGTCGGCCTCGCTCGGATAGCAGGCCATGGTGACCGGGTCCCGTTCCGGTGTGTAGGTCTCCGGGGCCTCCTCCGAGTTGTTCGGCGCGTCCATGGACTGGTACCTCAGGTCGATACTCCAGCGCACGATCCCGGAATGGTTCACGAAGGAAGCGTGGGGGGTCAGATTGGTCATGAACAGGACATCGCCCCGTTTCATCTCCAGGGGAATGGGTTGGTTCTCCGGCAATTCGTCCCCGGGGATCTCCAGGTAGCCGCCGTGCCCGCCGGTGTAATGCCGGAACACGCCATCCTTGTGGACCCCGGGAATCACGTACAGGCAGCCGTTTTCCACCGTCGTGTCGACCAGCGGGATCCAGCAGGTCACGATCAGGTGGCGGTCGCAGTGGGGTAGAAAATACCCGGAGTCCTGGTGCCAGGGCACTTCCGTCCGCGTGTGTCCCGGAAGCTTCGGACGGATACGATAGGCGGAAGCGCCCACGATGTCCGGTCCGATAAGGTCTGAAACACAGTCTACCAGGTCCGGATTCCGCAGCAACTCCAGCATGGCCTCGCCATTGAACTGACCACCGCCCCTGCCCATGATCATCCCCAGGACGGCCTCGCCGGCTTCTTCGGACTCCCTGTAAATATGCGCCAACCGGGTCTCGAACCCCTCTTCCTCGTAGGAACTGACCAGTTTACCTTCACCGTGCAGACGGCGCGCGCCGGCGTCCACGATGTCGCTCAGGGCGAGTATCAACGGTTGCAGCGCAGCTTCGGAAAGCACCCCGGTTTTGACCACGTATCCCCGATGGTTGAACTGCGCGGTTTCTGCCTTTGTAAACCCCATTTAACGCCTCTTTTCTTCCACTGGTCCGCGCCCGATGCACCGCGATGGCCGGTGTCGGCAAGCCGGGCTCCGGGATGTCCCTTGGCGGCAGCTGGCCAGGCTGACCAGGCCGGCCGAGCCGGCCAGGCTGACCAGGCTGTCCAAGCCGGCCAGGCTGACCAGGCTGTCCAAGCTGGCCAGGCTGACCAGGCCGGCCGTCAGATGCGCAGCATGTCCGATACGTCCAGCTCGGTCTTCGGCTGGTAGGGTTTCAGGAAACGCATAATCTCTTCCGACGTGGACAGGTCCAATGCTTCCCGGGTAATGGTCTTGAGCTCCTGGTAATCCGCCGACCGGATCAGGCTTTTGATTTCGGGGATGTCGATGGGACTCATGCTGAGCTCGTCAACGCCGAGACCGAGCAGTATGCAGGCCGCCAGGGGATGGGCGGCCATGGCACCGCACACGCCTACCCAGATATCGTTGTCGTGCGCGGCGTCGATCACCGTCGCGACCAGGCGGAGCACAGCCGGGTGGCACGGATTGTACAGGGAGGCGAGGCTCGGATTGCCCCGGTCGGCCGCCACGGTGTACTGGATCAGGTCGTTCGTGCCGATGCTGAAGAAGTCCACTTCCTTCGCCAGGTCGTGGGCCGTCAGTGCGGCCGAAGGGATTTCGATCATGATGCCGATCGACATCGATTGGTCGACAGGCACCCCGTCCTCCAGCAGTTCATTCCGCGCCTCTTCAAAAAGCGCCTTCGCTCTCCGGAGTTCCTGCACGCCCGATATCATGGGGAACATGATACTCACGTTGCCCTCAACACCGGCCCTCAGAATGGCCCGCAACTGTACCTTGAACATCTCCGGCCGGTCTAGACAGAGCCGGATGCCCCGCTGGCCCAGGGCGGGATTGGCTTCGTCCGGCATCTGCTTCGGCATTTTGTCCGCCCCGAGGTCCACCGTCCGTATGATCACGTGGTTCGGCGCCATGCGCCGCGCGATGCGCTGATACGTCCGGGTCTGATCCTCTTCGGAAGGCAATTCGTTGCCTACCAGGTAGAGAAACTCGGTACGGTACAGGCCAATGCCGTCCGCGCCGTGGTTCAGGACGTCTTCCAGTTCAGCCGGCAGTTCGATATTGGCCGACAGCTCGATGCGCCTTCCGTCCCGAGTCTCCGCGGGCAGGTCGTGGAGTTCCTGCAGCTCATGCTCCAGCACCGACAGCTGGGACTTCGTTTCCCTGTACCGCCCGATCGTCTCGGCATCCGGATCGAGATGGACCATCCCGCTGTTTCCGTCGATGATGATCATCATGCCGTCCGATATGGCCTGGGTGGCGATGTGGGTCCCCACCACCGCCGGCACGGCCAGACCGCGGGCGACGATCGCCGTATGCGACGTCTGGCCACCGGCGTCGGTGATGAAGCCGCAGACTGATTCCCGGTCTATTTCCGCGGTATCCGAGGGGGACAGGCTGTGCGCTACGAGCACGATTTCCCCGTCCACGGCCTCAATCCCGGTTTGTGCGCTGCCGGTGAGCTTCGCCAGCACCCGGTAATGCACGTCTTCGAAATCGGCGGTCCGTTCCCGGAAGAATGGATTCTCGATCGAGGAGTAATTGGCGATCCATCCCCTCATCACGTCGTCGAAGATATACTCCGCGTTGGTCAGCTCACGCCGGATGCGCACGATGGTAACATCCACCACTTCCGGATCTTCGAGTACGGCCTGGTGTGCGCGGAAGATCTTCCCGACGTCCTGGTCGAAATCCACCGCGATGCGGCGCTGCAACCGGGTCAGATCGTCCAACGCCTCGTCGACGGCGGACCGGAACCGTTGGATTTCCGCCTCCACGCCGTCGGCGGGGATCGAACGCTGGTGTACGGCGGCGAAGCGTCGGTTATAGACAAAGGCGCGTCCTATGGCAATGCCCGGCGATGCCGGAATGCCTTTCAGTACGCGGCGCTCTTCGCTCATGTTACGGCTCCTGATCCCTGTCGAACATGTCTGTGATGGCCTTCAGGGCATCTGTTTCGTCCGGCCCATCGATCTCCACCGTAATGGAACTGCCGTGCTCCGCGGCCAGCATCATGACCCCCAGGATGCTCTTGCCATTCACCGGCATATCGTCCTTGACCAGCGTGACTTCCGACTTGAATCTGGACGCCGTGCGAACCAGTTGTTCGGCGGGTCGCATGTGCAACCCCTTCCTGTTCTTTACGGAAACGGTTTTCCTTACCAAGTCGCTGCCCGATCCATTCAGACCTGCGTGACATGCTTCTACTCGTAGTCTTCCCTGCGATACCGGACCTTCTCGCCTTCCTTCATGACCTCCAGCACCCGCTGATTCAGTATCGAAGCCGGGTTGATCCCGACGACTTTCAGGAGATGCCTGAGTGCGACGACCTCGGAAATGACCGTCAGGTTCTTGCCCGGGTTGATGGGTATCCGGACATAGGGCAGTTCCGCGTCGAGCAACGTCGTGGTCTTCTCATCGAGCGCCGTCCGTTCGTATTCCCCGTCGCTGTTCCAGTCCTCCAGGTTTACGACGACTTCGATCCGCTTGCGCACGCGGATGCTGCGTATGCCGAACATGCTGGTGACGTCGATAATGCCCACGCCGCGGATTTCCATGTAATGCTGCGTGATCGTGTTGCTCGTCCCCATGATGACGCCGCGCCGCATCCGGTAAGCCGTAACCACGTCGTCCGCCACCAGCCGGTGTCCCCGTTCCACCAGGTCCAGGGCCGTTTCGCTTTTGCCGATTCCGCTGCGTCCCGTGAACAGGAGACCCACGCCGTACACGTCGACCAGGGCGCCGTGCACGGTCGTCATCGGCGCGAAGTAGGGTTCCAGGTATTCGATCAGGGACTGCGCGAAGGCATCCGTCGTAAGTGAAGTACCCAGGACGGCGGTATCGAACCGCTCGGCGGTTTCGTTCAGTTCCCGCGGCGTGTCCATTCCCTTCGTAATCACCATGCAGGGAAAGCCCAGCTTGAACAGCCGGTCCAGCGACGCACGCCGCTGGTCCGTGGACAGACGCTGAAGGTAGGTTAACTCGGTCTCTCCCAGGATCTGAATCCGGTTGCTGTTAAATCGCTCGACAAAACCCGCCAGTGCGAGTCCGGGCCGGTTCGTCTCCGCGTTCGTTATCTTCCTGGACAGTCCCGTTTCACCCGTCAGCGGGGACAGTTTCAGGTCGACCTGCTCCACCAGGTTCTTGATCAGCAGGACGCGTGGTTTCAGGGGCGTTATCGTAGCCATCGTTCGATTCAATGACGCCTGTTTCTGTGATCGTGCAGCTTGCCATTGTGCTTTTTCAACTGGCTTTCCATCTTGTTGACCGCTTGATCAAGAGCCGTGTAGGCTTCGGCGTTTTCCTCTTTGCTGGTCAGGACGTGTCCTTCGACGTGTACGTTCAGTTCAACCATGAAACGGTATTTTTCCTGTGAGACGATAAGGTCCGCACTCAGGATGTTGTCGCTGTATCTGTTCAAACGGTCGATCTCTCTGTCCGCATGCTCCTTGTATGCTTCCGCCAGTTCGCAGTGTCGGGCCGTCATGGATTTCTGCACGTTCGCCTCCCTTCGCCGTATGGCCGATCGGGTCAGATCCTTCTGCGCATCCGCGCAATGGGTATTCCCAGGTTCTCGCGGTACTTCGCCACCGTCCGCCGCTTGATCTGCACGCCTTCCTTCGTGCGGAGAATCTCCTCTATCGCCTGGTCGCTCAACGGCGCGCGCGCGTCTTCTTCCTCGATGATCCGCGCAATGCGGTCTTTGACCGTCTTGGTCGCCAACTGGCCAGCCGCGGCTTCCCCGGCCTCCTCGTCCGTCTTTTTCTTCAACCGCCCGTCGAAGAAGAACCTCAATGCGAAAATCCCCCTGGGCGTCTGTACATACTTACCCTGCGTGGCCCGGCTGACGGTCGTTACATGCAGGCCCACCTCGTCGGCAACTTCCTGCAGAATCATCGGCTTGAGACCGGACAGGCCCGTATCCAGGAATTCGCGTTGGGCCCTGACGATGCAGTTCGTCACCTTCAACAGGGTGGACCGCCGCTGTTCGATGGAGTTGACGAAGTGGTTCGCTTCGGTCAGCTTGCGCCTCACGTAACGCCGGTCTTCTTCCGAGGACTGCGCATTCCGGTTCAGGATGGCCTGGTAGGCATGGCTGACACGCACCCTGGGCAGGTTGCGATCGTTGAGGTATACGAGGTATTCGCCGTCCACTTTCTCGACGATCAGGTCGGGATGTATGGCGATAACGGATGAATCGCTGACGGCCAGCCCCGGGTGGGGATTGAGGCCGGCGATCATATTCAGTGCTTCTCCGATCTCGTGCTCGGACGCCCTGATCTTCTTTCGAATCGAAGCGATGCGCCGCAACTTGACGTCGCGCCAGTGTTCCGATATCAACCGGTATGCGAGCGAGTCTCTCAAGTTCAACGCTTCCAGTTGAAGCATGAGACACTCGCGCAGGTCCCTCGCGCCGACGCCGGTAGGCTCGAGGGTCTGTACGACCTTAAGCACCCGTTCCGCCTGGTCGAACGGCACGCTCGACTCCAGCGCCAGGTCCAGCAGTGGCACGTCGAGGAGACCGCTGTCGTTCAGGTTTCCGATCAGATATTCGCCGATTTCACGGTCCCGGCTGGACAGATCGAGAAGCCGCAGCTGCTCGACCAGGTACTCGGTGAGCGTCGTATCCGACTTACCCTCGCGTTCCAGGATGTGTTGATCTTCTCTCTTTTCGGTCTCCTCACGGGCATCCATCTGGTTGTGCATACCGTCCTGTATGTAGGCATCCCAATCGATACGGTCCCGATCGGACGCGGGGTTCTCCGCCTGGGGGTCCTCCGCCTGGGGGTCCTCCGCCTGGGGGTCCTCCGCCGCCTCACCCGTCTCTTCCTCGAGTTCCAGCAGCGGATTCTCCTCGATTTTCTCCTTGATCTCCTGCTCGAGTTCCAGGGTGGTGAACTGCAGCAGCTTGAGCGAGTACATCAGCTGCGGAGAAAACTGCTGTCTGGTCTGGGGCTGAAGTTGAAATTCCATGGGCGTGCCTTCAGGTTACTCCAGGCGGAACCGCTCGCCGAGGTAGATTCGGCGCGCTTCGGGGTCCTCGGCCAGGTCTTTGGCCGTACCTGATATATAGATCCGGCCGTCGGCCATGATATAGGACCGGTCCGTGATCTGCAACGTTTCCCGTACCATGTGATCCGTGACCAGGATGCCCAGTTTTCGTTCCTTGAGGCGTCCGATGAGTCTTTGAATATCCTCGACGGCAATAGGATCGATACCGGCGAAGGGCTCATCGAGCAGAATGAACTTCGGTTCGGTCACCAGGGCGCGGCTGATCTCCGTTCTTCGCCGCTCGCCGCCCGAAAGGGTATAGGCTTTGTGCTTGGCCAGATGGGCGATACCGAAATCCTCCAGCAGGTCTTCCATCCGCTGGCGCCTGTCTTGGCGGGACATGGGCAAGGTCTGGAGAATGGACATCAGGTTCTGTTCCACCGTCATCCTGCGGAAAATCGACGGCTCCTGGGCGAGATAGCCAATCCCCACCCGGGCCCTACGGTACATCGGCCACCGCGTGATGTTCCGGCTCACCCCGGTTTCGCGGTCATCGATGAGCACCCTTCCGGCCCCGGGTTTGATCATGCCGACGATCATATAGAACGAGGTGGTCTTCCCCGCCCCATTGGGCCCGAGCAGTCCGACCACCTCGCCCTGGTCTACACGCAGGCTCACATCGTCGACGACGCGGTGATTCTGGTAGGATTTCACCAGGTTCTCAGCTCGCAGGCACTGCACGGATCCTCCGCTTCATCGAATTTCGTCTTCGTCTTCAGGGTTGAGATAGGACCCGTCCACGCCGCCGTCCGCGTTCACCTTGACCGGTTCGCCTTCGTCCAGTTCGATCACGATTTCCTTTGCCCGGACCACGTTGTGGCCGGACGGACCGCTGTCTAGCGCGGACGGATTGTAGGTACTTACCGCGTTCCCTTGCGCCGTGATCATCCTCACCGTTTCGCCCTCGAATTCCACGATCATGCTGCGGCCTTCAATGGTGCTGCGGCCATCCTGGTCCGCCTGGTCCGCCTGGTCGGCCTGGTCTTCTGCCTGGTCCGCCTGGTCGGCCTGGTCGGCCTGGTCTTCTGCTTGATCCGCTACGTCTTCCGTCCGGTTCGCCAAATCGTCCGCCCGGTCCGCCCCTTCCATCTCTTCCGCGGTATATGAGCCCTTTGCGTTGCCTGTAACCAGGGCGCGAGCAACTTCGCCGCCCTCCATTTCGAGGATTATCTCATCCCCGGTGATCTCGCTATGAACGCTGCGTATCACCGGATTGCCGAGGAGATCGATCTGCTCGCCTTCGCTGTCGTAGCGCAGCGTATCGCAAATTCCCTCCAGTGTTCCCTTCACGACGCTGACCGAATCGAACACGTCGGCGGTCCGGTCTTCAAAGGCGTAGGTCATGCCTTTCCCGGTCGCCACGATCTCGCCTTCATCGCCTTCCAGTCGCTTGACCAGCTGGGGCTCTCCGCTGAATCGAGCGCTGTCCGTCGCCTTGAAATACTCCGCGTGTTCGCAATAGATGGTCACACCTTCGCCCTCGTCCACCACGATGACGGATTCCTTGGCCAGCGCTTTCAGCAGGGAGCTGGTTTCCGTGAAGTAGTACTCAAGACGAAAGCCCTCGATGTTGACCTTGCTTTCATTTTGGCCCCAGGTCATGTTCGGCTTGCCCGTCGCCACGGCGAGATGGGGATCCTGCGTGAATACCATGCGATCGCCCGTCAGCGCCACGCCGTCCAGCGCGTCGTCGAGCCTCACCCGTCCCGCCCCGATGGCCCGCTGGTCCTCCTCGTAGTACTCCGCGTAGTCGGCGGTGAGCGTGGTGGTCCCGCGGATCATGCGTACGTTACCGAAAAGACGTACGAAGCCCTTCAAGCGATCATAGATCACCCGGTCACTCGTCAGGACGGTGTTTCCGTGCTTGAGCCGCACAGAATCGGACAGGTCGAAAACCTCGTCGCCACCGGAAGCCCGGAAGCTGCCCGCTTCCTCGATTTGCACCGGTTCGCGGCGCTCCTGAGCCTTCACCTGTGCAGCGAAAAGCACGGTGAAACAGCAGACCCGAATCAGCCACCTGACGGACCCTGTTCCACCATATAATATACCGGAATTACCGTTGGACGTCAAGGATGCGTGCCCCCTGTGACGGCGATCGAAGCCCTGCTCGGCGAAGGGGTCATTGCGGTTGCGCATCGGGCAGAAAACGGCCTTTGATGTTGCGCCGGATGATGTAACCGCGCAGGGCCGGATCGGCTTCAAACCCATCGCCCGCAATGACATCCGTGTCCCCGGTCAATCGTACGGCGGCATCCGTTACGATGAGATTCTCCGCGTTGAACCAGGTCAGGGAATCGGTTTTCAGGGTGCCCCGCTCCGTGCTGTGGACCGTTACGCCGCCCCGGACGCGCAGGTCGTGGGTCTGACCGTCGATTTCGCCCCATTCTGCTTCGAGCGTCGAGGCCAGACTGCCGTCCGCTTCAAAGAACTCGACGTAGATGCCCTCGTCGATGACCGTGACGTTGGTTTCCGAGAAATAGAGGCGGTGCCCGGCCCGGATCGTGGCTTCCTGCCGGCCATCCCGGCTCAGATATATGGTCGTGTTCCACGCTTCCTGGTCCGGCAGCGCATCCTGCGCGCCTTCTTCAGGAACCGGCTGATCGACGGGTTGGCATGCCGCCGAGAACAGGACAGCCGCGCACAGGGCGACGGCCATGGCAAGGGGCCACGGCCGGCAAAGGGTGTGCCTATTGGATGCATGGTGATTCAGGCGGGGTGAAACATGTGGATGGCGGGTAGTCGGCATGACTGAATATACCTGATTTCATCGGTTCCGGCAAGATCAAGTTGTGGCGTTGTCGCCGTGTCAAGCCTCCTTGGACGCCGTGTCAGTTCGCCACGCGCGCCGTGTCAAGCCTCCTTGGACGCCGTGTCAGTTCGCCACGCGGGCAGTGTCAAGCCTCCTTGGACGCCTTCCAGCGGTCGTGCATCCATACCCACTGCGCCGGCGCTTTCCTGATGAACCGTTCCAGTTCCCCGGTATACGCCCTCGTCGTGGTTTCCACGTCTTCCGGCGTCCGTCCGGCTGGCCGGATCGGCGGCCGGACCGTCACGAGATGCGTGTCGTCCGGCAGACGGTGAATGGCCATGGGAACGATGGGGGCGCCCGTCCGGTCCGCCAGTACCGCGGGTCCGGTCGGAGTCCGCGCCGGGTGGCCGAAGAAGGGAACCGTGATGCCGGCGCCCCGGGTATCCTGGTCCACCAGGAGACCCACGACATGGCCTTTTCGCAGCGCGCGAAGGATGGCGGTGGTGGCCCGGTCGCGGGGAACCACTTCCAGTCCGCTCCGCACCCGGTTCTCCCGCAGTAGCGCGTCCAGCCTGGCGTCGTACAGCGGGGCCGCCACCACGGTAACCGCGAATCCCTTGAGCGCCAGGAACGCGCCCATCAGTTCGAAGTTGCCCAGGTGGGCGCTCACGGCTACCACGCCCTTCCCCTCGCCATAGGCCGATTCCAGGTGGGACAGGCCATCGGCCCTGACCAGGCCGTCCACGTTTTCCGCCGTTAACCGGGGAAGCCGGGCGACATCCACGACGTTCCGTCCCAGCTCCCGGAAAACGGTCCGGCCCAGACGCCTGATCTGCCTGCGCGACTGCGCTTCGCCGTAGGCCAGCGTCAGATTGGAAAGGGCAAGGCGCCTGGGACCGCGAGCGGCCAGGTACGCCAGTCTGCCGATCCATCCGCCGACGGACAACGCCCGCTGCCTCGGCAACGCGTTCATCAGGCCGATGAGCGCGCGGACCGCCCGATATATCGCGGCATTTCGCATGCGCTTGATCAGTGAGGCCACGCGTGTACTCGCTTGGAGGTCAATCCGCCGCGCTAGGGCTTAGGCCGCAGGACTTCGTCGATCGCCTTGAGGCTTTCCAGCAAAGGTTCCAGGCGGTCGAGCGGCAACATGCTCGCGGCGTCGCACAGCGCCTCGGAAACCCGGGGATGGGTTTCGATGAATACCGCCTCGCATCCCGCGGCCACCGCGGCGCGGGCAAGGGGTTCGATAAATTCAGGCGTGCCGCCGCTCGCGTCGCTGCTCGGACGGCCGTACAGCCTCACCACGTGGGTGGCATCGAACACCACGGGGTATCCCGTCCGGCGCATGATGGCCAGCGACCGCATGTCGGCGACCAGGTCGTGGTAACCAAAGGAAACGCCGCGTTCGGTCAGGAGGATGTTCCGGTTGCCCGTGCTTTCGATCTTGGAGACGACCGACGCCACGTCTTCCGGCGCCAGGAACTGTCCCTTCTTCACGTTGACAGGCTTCCCGGACCGGGCCAGGGCAAGGGTGAGCTCCGTCTGCATGGACAGGTGCGCGGGAAGCTGCAGAACGTCAAGGACTTCCGCGGCCTCGTCGACCTCCTGCAACGCATGAACATCCGAGAGTACGGGCACGCCGAGGTCTCGAACTTTCCGGAGTACGCGCAACCCCTCGTGCAACCCGGGCCCCGCGAAGTAGGCTGCAGAAGAGCGGTTCGCCTTCGCGTAGGATGACTTGAATACAAGCGGGATGCCCAGGCGACCGGTTATCGCAATCAGACGTTCCGCGGTCTCCATGACCACGGCCTCGCTCTCGATCACACAAGGCCCCGCGATCAGCGCCAGCGGCCGTCCGCCGCCTATGGGCACGTCTCCCACGGCGACTTCTTTCACGGCGATTTCTTTCACGGCAGCTTCCTTCACGACGCATTTTCCTCCGCGGCCAGCCTGCGTTCCGCCTTTACCAGGTCCTCGGGCACGTCGACGCCGAGGGGGGCGTAGTCGGTTTGCCGCACGGTGATGCGGTACCCGTTTTCCAGGGCCCGCAACTGTTCCAGCCTCTCGATCTTCTCCAGGGGTGTCGGTTCAAGCCCGGCGAAGGTGAGCAGGAACGCCCGCCGGTACCCGTAGAGACCCACCGTATTGTAGAACCTGTGTTCGCGCAGGTATTCCCCGTCCGGCCGTTCCCCCGGCCAGGGCAGCGGCGAGCGGGAAAAGTACAGCGCCAGACCCTGTTCGTCGAAGACCACCTTGCCCATGTGGGGATTGAGCAGGTCCTCCGTCCTGGTGATCCGGTGGGCGAGGGTCGTCATGGGCAGGTCCGGATCGTCGACCAGGGGCTGCACCACCGTTTCGATGGCTTCGGGCGTGATCAGCGGCTCGTCTCCCTGGATGTTGACGACCACGTCCGTATCCATCTCCCGGACGGCCGCGGCCAGCCGGTCCGTACCGCTCGGGTGATCCGGCGCCGTCATGATCGGCTCACCGCCGAACCCGCGGACCGCGTCCGCTATGCGCCGGTCGTCGGTCACGACGTACAGATCGGTGAGGCACCGTGCCCGGCTGGACCGCTCGTAGGTGTGCTGAATCATAGGTTTGCCCCGCAAGGCCGCCAGCGCCTTGCCGGGGAAACGCGTAGAAGCGTAGCGGGCCGGTATGAGACCCGTGATTCTCGGTTTATCGGATCCCATATCGTCTTCAGATTACCTTGGGCACCGTGAAATGGCCGCGATCGGACGCTGGCGCGTTCCGCAACGCTTCTTCCCGACTCAGCGACGCTCCGGCTTCGTCGTCGCGGAAGACGTTCTTCAGCCGCAGCACGTGGGAAGTCGGACCAACGGCCGTCGTGTCGAGCGTATTGAGCTTCTCCATGTACGCGAGTATGGCATTCAACTGATCCACCAGTTGTTCCCGTTCTTCTTCCGAGAACTTCAGGTGGGCCAATGCCGCGACATGGTCGACGTCCTTGACGGTTACCGTCATGGTTTACCCCTTCACATGCGCCGGATCAACCGGCGCTCATTCCGTAATTTCCACATATCGACTTACCATCATATCGGCTTGTCATTATATCATTTCAAGGGCGGCGTATTTTACAATCACTTTCTTGGTCGTATCCGAGAAGCGTATCGTCGCCCGCAAATCATCCCCGCTTCCCGCGACCTGGATTATGCGACCCTTGCCCCAGACGGGATGTTTGACATCCTGTCCCCGGGAAATTCGCACCCTTCCCATGGGCGTCTGCACGACCCGGGGAGAGGTGATGTCGTCTTCGAACGGAGGAGCGGAGGACTTTTCCTCCTGCGGCCACGACGACCGCGAATAGAACCGGCTGGTGCTCTCCCGGGAAACCAGGTCGTCGGGAATTTCGTCGATGAAACGGGACCGCAGGGAGGTCTGCGTTCCCCCGTACCTGCGCCGCAGATTGGCGTGGGTGAGGAACAGTTGTTCCCGGGCCCGCGTGATGCCCACGTAACAGAGCCTTCGCTCTTCCTCCAGGTCGGTGGGGCTTTCCATCGCGCGCGAAATGGGGAAAAGGCCGTCTTCCATGCCCGTGATGAAGACGATGGGGAACTCCAGGCCCTTGGCGTTATGCAGGGTCATGAGCGTGACGCAGTCCACGGATTCGTCCCACCGGTCGATATCGGTTACCAGGGCCACTTCCTCCAGGAAATCGTCCAATCCCGAGACTGGCTGACCCTCCTCCGGCCGCTCGGTCGCCTCTTCAAGGGCGGCCATCAACTCGTTCACGTTCTGCACCCGGGTCTCGGCCTCCACGTTTTTCGCGGCCTCCAGCTCCAGCGCTCTCAGGTAGCCGGTCTTCTCGAGCACACGCCTGGCTGCCTCCGCACCCGATATCTCCGCCAGGCGCGACCTGAGACGCAACAGAAACTCTCCGAGTTCCGCGGCGGCGCGGTGCGCTTTACCCGAGATGCCCGCCTCACCGGCATGGTACAATGCTTCCAGGTAGTCCATACCGCGTTCGACGGCCAGTTGCTCGACGCGGGACACGCTGACGGCGCCAATCCCCCGGACAGGGGTGTTGACCATGCGGCGGAAGCTGATGGCATCCCGGCCGTTGACCAGCACTTTCAGATAGGCCAGGACGTCCTTGACTTCCTTCCGTTCGAAGAAGCGGACGCCGCCGACAATCACGTAAGGCAGGCCGGCGCGGCGCAACTCGTCCTCCAGCGTACGCGACTGCGCGTTGGTTCGATAGAGGAGGGTGAAATCCCGCAGCACCCGGCCGGAGCCGTTTCGCATCTCCTGGATCTTCCGGGAGATCCACCGGGCTTCATCCCGGTCGTCCATCGTCTCGACCAGGCCGATCTTCTCCCCGCCGGGGTTGTCCGTCCACAGCTCTTTCCCCTTGCGGCCCTTATTGTTGCGGATGACCTCGTTTCCCGCCTTCAGGATCAGCCGGGTGGAGCGATAGTTCTGTTCAAGGCGGATAACCCGCGCCTCGGGATAATCCTTTTCGAACTCGAGGATGTTGCGGATGTCCGCGCCGCGCCAGGCGTAGATGGACTGGTCGTCGTCCCCCACCACGCACAGGTTCCGGTATTTGCGCGCCAACCGGTTGATCCACTCGTACTGGGCGCGGTTCGTGTCCTGGTATTCGTCCACCAGGATGTACTGGAATCGTTCCTGGTACCGGTTCAGCAGGTCCGGATGCGTCGCGTATCCTACCGCCAGCCGCATGATGAGATCGTCGAAATCCAGGGCGTTGCAGTCTTCCAGGGCGTGCTGATACGCCTCATAGACCCGTGACACCACCTGTTGTTCGAAGTAATCCGTGTGCTGCGACTTGTACTCTGCGGGCGATACGAGCTGGTCCTTGGCCCCGCTGATATAGCTGCGGACCGCCTCGGGGGAATAGCGCTTGTCGTTGATCTCCAGGTCCTTCATCATCCGGCGGATGAGGGCCAGTTGGTCTTCGCCGTCGTAGATTACGAAATCGCGGCGGAAGCCCAGGGTCTCCGCCTCGCGGCGCAGTATCCGGGCCGAGAGGGAATGAAAGGTGCCCACCCACTGGGGGACGTCGCCCTGCCCGAGCATCCGGTCGATCCGGTCCTTCATCTCGGCGGCCGCCTTATTGGTAAAGGTGACGGCCAGGATGTGATAGGGATCGATGCCGAGATGTTCGACGAGGTAGGCGATCCGGTAGGTCAACACCCGGGTCTTGCCGCTTCCGGCGCCGGCAAGCACAAGCAACGGCCCATCTACATAGGACGCGGCCTTGACTTGAGCGGGATTCAGTTCGCCAGCGAGGTTCATTCACCGTTCCCAAACGGCCAAGAGAGAAGGACAGTCCACCCGGAATTCAGCCAGCTTCATCCATCTGGAAATTTCGGTGAGCAGGGCGATACCATAATACACCGCCAAAATCGGTCCTGTCAATATAATCATGGGCCGGTCGACGACCGTCGAAGGGCGTCCGAGCCAAAGTTTCGTTGAATATCCGGGGCAGCCGGATATATTATGGCGGATCGTTTACAACTCGTCTGTCCGGAGCATGTAACGCGGGATCACTGCTGATGCTGGATTGCCTGACGGATCGTGGAAACCTGCCCGCCGACGCTGAGGCCTTCGAGCACGCCCTGGCCTGCACGCCGGAGAGTCCGTTCGGTCCGCTGGGGACGCGCTTCGCAGCAGGGAAACCGATCTACGTCGTCCGGGCGCCCGCGCGGCTCGACTGCATGGGCGGCATCGCGGACTACAGCGGTTCGCTGGTCTGCGAGATGACCCTCGACCGCGCCGTGCTGATGGGTCTTCAAGCCCGGGACGACCGGAAGGTGGTCGTGCACAGCGCCGGCGTGGACGAACTGGTCCTTTCTCCGGACGTTACGCTGGCGCTCGACGACCTGGCGCCGGGTCCGGGCACCGTGGATTATGATACTATAAAACGGCGATTCGCCAGCGTGCCGGAATCCTCCTGGGCAGCCTACGTTGCCGGGGCTTTCAGCGTGCTGCAGGGCGAAGGGCATATGAAACAATTTCCCCACGGCGCCACGATCGTGCTGGGGAGCAACATACCGCTCCGGGTAGGCGCATCCTCGTCGGCCGCACTGGAAATCGCGGCCATGCATGGACTGAACCTGCTGTACGGGACCAACCTGGACGGGATGACGCTGGCCGTCCTTTCCCAGAAAGTGGAAAACCACGTGGTCGGTGCGGCCTGCGGCATCATGGACCAGGTTACCTGCGCGATGGGAACCCGCGGCCGCCTGCTTTCCCTGCTCTGCCAGCCCCACACCATGCAGGAACAGATTCCGATCCCGGACGGGATACGCTTTATAGGCATCAACTCCGGCATCCGCCGTGAAATCAAGGGTGCGCGGTATACGAACAGCAGAATCGGCGCCTTCATGGGCCTGGCGATCCTGCGGGATCAGGTGCGGTCCGGCAACGGCGCCGGCGCGCATCTCCGCCTGGGATACCTGTGCAACCTGTCCACGTCCGAATATGTGCATTCCTGCCGGTCCCTGCTGCCATCCAGCATCTCGGGTCGGGCGTTCATGCGGCGTTACGGAACCACGCCCGATCCCGTGACGACCGTCGATCCGGAGGTCGTGTACAAGGTGCGCAGCCGCGTGGAACACCCGGTCTACGAAAACCGCAGGGTGACCGACTTCACCGAGTGCATCCGGCTGGCGGGGTCTTCCGAAAAAACGGCACTACTCGAACGGGCGGGCAGGCTGATGTACGCGTCGGACTGGAGTTACACGCACCGGTGCGGGCTCGGGTCCACCGAAACGGCCTGGATCGTCCGGGAAGTAAGGAAACTGGGGGTGGAAGCCGGATTCTACGGCGCCAGGATTACGGGTGGTGGAGCAGGCGGGACGGTCGCCGTCGCGGGAAACGATCGCATGTTCGACCACCTCGGTCCTCTGCTGGAACGTTACGGCGAAGCGACGGGGATCGAGGCCGATGTTTTTATCGGTACTTCGCCTGGCGCACTCGAGTTCGGGCACCGCATCTATCGCAAAACCTGAGCTTTCGCGGCGGATTTTAAGGAGGCATACCGGGTTGAAACGAATACGAAAGGCGGTCATCCCCCTGGCGGGACACGGGTTGCGCATGTTGCCGGCGACCCGCGCCGTGCGCAAGGCGCTCTTCCCCATCGTGGACGCCCGGGGACGGGTATGCCCCGTTCTTCATCTGATCGCGGAGGAAGCGGTCAACGCGGGCATCGAAGAAATCGGCCTGGTGATCGCGCCGGAGGACGAGGCCATGGTCCGCGCCTACTTCTCGCGGCTGCCCGATCCGTTAAAATCTGCGGTCGGGCATCGTGCGGACCTGCTTGCCGCAGCCGATTTCCCCGGTGAACTTTCGGAACAGGTGACATTGATCTTGCAGGATCGTCCACTGGGGTTCGGCGACGCGGTCCTCCGCGCGAAGTCCTGGGTCGGCGGCGACGCGGTCCTGGTCATGCTCGGCGACCACCTGTACCTCAGCGGGGAGGACCGGTGCTGCGCGCGTCAGTTGCTGGACGCCTTTGCGAAACTGCAGGCGCCGGTTTCGGGCGTGACCCGCAAATCCGTCGACGGCATCCACCACTTCGGGACGGTTTCGGGCCGTCCCGTGCCCCGGTGGAACGGTCTCTACGAACTGGACACCGTGGTGGAAAAGCCCGATCCGGGCCTGGCGCGGGAACGGCTGCGCGTGGAGGGCATGCCGGCGGACACCTACCTCTGCTGGTTCGGCCTGCACGCCATGACGTCCGATATCTTTGAGTGCCTTGCGCGGATTGAACGAGACGGCGCCACAGATGGCGGCGAACTGCAGCTGACCGGTGCACAGGCCATGCTGTCGGCTCAACGGGCGTACTTCGCCCTCGAAATCAACGGCGATCACTTCGACACGGGTTCGCCGGAAGGGTATGTGGAGGCCGTGGCGGCCTTCGCCGGCCCAACCGGCATTACCAATAAGTGAAAGGGAAACAGATACCATGTCTGAACAGCAAGCACCATCGCGGGAAACCCTCGAATCCCTGCTCATTCCGAGTACGGCCACACTGACCTCCGTACTCACGGAATACGGCCTGTACAACACGTTCATGCAGGACGTCGCGCCCCTGGCCCCGGACATGCGCATAGCCGGGGCTGCCTTTACCCTCCGGTACATACCCGGCCGGGAAGACATCACGCACGTGCCCGTGGACAACCTGACGGACATGCAGCGGATCGGTATCGAAAGCATCGGGCAAGGCGAGGTGCTCGTAATCGACGCGCGGGGCGACACCCGGGCCGGCGTCATGGGCGACATCCTCGCCACTCGGATTCTGCAGCGCGGCGCCGCAGGGGTGGTGAGCGACGGCGCGTTCCGGGATACCCCGGCCATCGTCGAATCCGGGCTCGCCGCGTATGCGAAGGCCATGAACGCCCACAACAGCAAGAGCGTGCACTACCCGAGCGATATACAGCGTCCCATTGCGTGCGGCGGCGTAGCCGTGTTCCCCGGAGACATCATCGTGGGCGATGCGGAGGGTGTCGTGGTCATCCCGCGCCACCTTGCCGAAGAAGTGGCGGCAAAGGCCGTGGCGCAGGAGGAGCGCGAAGTCTTCATCCTGCAGAAGATCCAGCAGGGAGCGAGCATTATCGGCGTTTACCCGCCCGATGAAAAGACCCTGGCCGAATACGAGGCCTGGAAGGCGAAAAAGGGCTGACCCTTCATTCGGTGGCCAGATCCGAAATGCGCTGAAAGGCCACCACCGCCAGCAGTCTCTCCTCGGCGTGCAGGGTTCTGCTCCGGCCTTCCGATTCCAGGTCCGCCAGGACCCGGTACGCCAGTTCGATCGCGTGCGGGCTGTCCGCGGATCCTCCTGCGGGCGCCGCATCATCGGTTGCCCGGTCCTGGCCCGCCGGGCGGTCCGGGCGGTCCGACCGAGTCGAGCCATCCGCCCGATCAGGACGCGCGTCCCCGGTGACGTCCCGGGCAACCTCCACGAGCCGCTGCAGCATCTCACCGGTCTGTTGACGCTCGAACGCGCTCATGGCGCGGTCCACGGCGGCCGTGAACCGGTTCCTTGCCGCTCTTTCGACACGCGACCAGCCGCCCAGTTGCCGGCGGACGGATCGGAAAATCCGCACCGTCGCCCGGTCCCGGTCCATTTCCCCGGACTGGAGCAGCCGGTACAGCAGGTCCGGTGCGCCGAGAAGATGCCCCGCCGACATGACCAGCACACCCCGCTCGAGGCTGGTTTCGCTGGTACGTATGAGGTCCTGAAGCCGTCCCAGGATGCCGGTATTGCCCATTCTGGCCAGCGTTTCCAGGGTGGACTGGACGATCGCGGGGTCCTGCTCATGATCGAGCAGGGCTTCCAGCGCGGTTTCCGCGCGCCGGTCTCCGATTCGATCCAGGGCGAGCACGGCGCTTCTTCGGATGCCCGGGCGATCGTCGTGCAGCAGGGTCACCAGGATGTTGAGGCTGAGCGACGAAGGCACCGCGCCCAGGGCTTCCACGGCCTCCTCGGCGATGTCCGACGACGGGTTGCCCACGCACTCGAGCAGCGGATTCACGGCCTCCGCCGCGCCGATCCTGCTCAGGGACTGTACGGCCTCCCGTCGCACGTTGCGGTCGCTGTCCTCCAGCAACGCGATCAGTTCGTCCACGGCCAGGTGACTGCCCGTTTCACCCAGTTCACGGGCAGCCCGGGCCCGGACAGAGGGGTTGCTCGATTTTCCCATGCGCACGAGGTGCCACAGGGTCGCGATGGGGTTCCCCTTGCGCACGCGGTTGATCACGTCCCGGGAAGATACCTGCGAATCGGAGGTCACGCGGGCCAGCAGGCCCATGTAGGCGATGCGCAGTGCCCCGTTGGAAAGGAAGAGGTACTGCAGTCCCGCAAAGGTGTAGCCGAAGAAGGAGACGGCGGGAATGGAGGTGCACAGATCGGCGGCAATGCCGCCCAGTACGGCGCCGCAGGCCGCGCACCCTCTCGATACCGCGGAGTAGCAACCCAGAAACGCGGAGCGGTTGACCGCCGGGGCCGTCTTGACGATGAGATTGAACCGGGCGGTACCCCAACCCGCGCTCATGCTGCCCCCCCAGACCTGTACCAGCGGCACCATGATCCAGTAGTTTTCAAGGGTCACGAATCCCCATCCCAGCGGAAACACGGCCAGTCCCGCGGCGGTAAGCGACATGACCGGCTTGTACCCGTATTTGTCTGCCAGGTAGCCCCAGAAGGGGTTCATGATGATCGTGGCGATGGTCTGTATGGCCGAGTAGATCGCGATCTGGGCGTAGGAGACCTCCAGCGTCCGCAGCATGTAGACCGTGAAAAAGGGCGCGGCGATCTGGGCGATGAGGAGCCGACCCGATACCAGGAACATCAGCCTGCGAAAGGGACCGTGCCGGAAGGGCAGGCGAAGCAACTGGTTCGAAGGAACATGTTCTCCCCGGCTTTTCTGCGGTTCGGGAATGCGGGACCAGGCCCAGACCCCGAAGCCGGAGAAGACCACGGCCACGATAAACAGGGTGGTGAAGCCTTCCTGCTCATCTCCCGCGGCGTACGTACTCAGGAAGAAACCCGCACAGACCGACGTGACCAGTCCCGCGGACGCCGTCAGACTGCGCTGCCGGGCGACGAAGCGGCCGCGCATCTCGTCGGGAACCAGGTCCGTCAGCCAGGACTGGCGCGCCGGGGAGACCAGGGACATGGCGGCTTTCGCAAGGGCGATGCAGCCCATGAGCGCCAGCACCTGGTATACCTCGAAGAATAGAAAGGGGATGAAGGCGATGGGCAGCCAGAGGGACGAACTGACGGCATTGGCGGACAGGCACAGGGGCTTGCGCCGTTGAAGGCGCTCGATCAGCAGCGGCGAAAAGGCTTGAAGCAACTGGCCGACGGAAATGGACGCGGAGATAAAACCGATCATGGCGCTGGATGCGCCGAGATGCAGCGCGTAACCCGTGGTGTAGACTCCCGTGGTAATCGCCGAATGCACCGACTCGAGCATGCCGTTCACGTTCCACATGCGCATCCCGCGCGCCGTCTGCAGCCGGGTCAGTTTCTTATCCTGTTGCATGATTCGGTTTCCCATTCCGCGCCAGTATCCAGCTGACCGCCGTGCCGACCCCCAGGTTGACGGCCAGGGCCACGGGACTGATCCACATAAAGCTGACCGGGTCGTTCCCGTCGGGCAACATGCCGAACAGCGGACCGGAAAAGGCGATCAGCGAGGCGGTGAGGACGCCGCACACGGCCCCCGCGACAACGCCTGCCGGACGGGCGAAGGGCACGAACAGCGCGAAGAAGAACAGGGCGAATATGGGCGTCGTCAGCAGATTCGAAGTCTTGTTGGTCACCGCCGTGATGTTGCCGGGGACCAGTTCCATCAGCGAACTCGCGCCCACGGCGATGGCGCCGATGACGAAGGCGAGCGTTTTTGCCGTGCGCGTCAGCTGTATCTCGGTTGCCGGCGACTTCCTGAACCGGTCGATGAAATCCGTCGAAACCACGGCCGTAATTGCATTGACGCCCGAGTCCAGACTCGACATGGCGGCCGCGAACATGGCGGCGACTACGAACCCGGACACCCCTGGCGGGAGGTAGTAGGCGATGTAGTGGGGGAACACATGGTCAGCCTGTCCGTCCAGGTCGGCGCCGGCGGGCAGCAGGCCGGGCTGGTCCTGGAAGAAGCCGAGGAGGGCGAAACCCGCGACCCACAGGGTGACTCCGATGCAGAGCCCCACCAGTTGCTGGGTCAGGTAGGACCGCCTGGCCGCGCGGGCGTCGGTGGTCGCCATGAAGCGCTGCACCACGGTCTGGTCGCCCCCGGCCGTGGCGATCGCCCACGTCATGGATGCCAACATGGATCCGATCACAGTCAGGCGCACGGACGGATCCAGGCTGAAGACGGGCTGTGCGTCCCAATGGGGCTGCCAGGAACCCGGAATCCAGCCGAATCCGTCGAAATGCAGGGTTACCGTGACGATCACCAGTATGGCGCCGCCAAGCATGAGCAGGGTCTGGAGCGTGTCTGTGATCACGACGGCCCGCAGCCCGCCCAGCGAGGTGTAGATGACCGCGACGAGTCCGGTTACCAGGGTGATAGCGGGGATCCAGTCGTCGCCCACGCCCAGCATGACGGTCATGGCCTTGGCGGACAGGTAGATCAGCAGGGCCATCCAGACCAGCCGGAGCAGGATGAACATCACCGCGCCCAGCAGGCGGATGCCCACGCCGAGCCGGTCTTCAAGCAGCTCATAGGCGCTCGTCACGCGCGTTCGCATGTAGACGGGAATCAGCCCGTAGCCCACCACCACGAAGATGATCGGAATCGTCAGGTAGTTGAGCATCCAGACGGGGCCCTTGCCGATGGCCTCGCCCGGAATGGACAGGTAGGAGATCGTACTGAGCAGCGTGGCGAACAGCGAGAAGCCGATCAGCGTCGGCGGCATGCGGCCCCCGCCGGTGAAATACTCGCTGATGGTGCTTTGTCTGCGGCTGTAGTAATAGCCCAGCGATATCGTCGCCAGGGCGTATCCGATGATGATCGTCCAGTCGACGGGCGTCAGTCCGCCGGGAGTCATGGATCCTCGCTTCCAATACGTAGTGTATACATTGTATCTACAGATCGACGAATCTACAGGTCGACGAATCTACAAAACGAAGTATCTACTTGGCGACGTGCCTACATGACTACGAATCTACAAAACGACACCACGGGGCGACAGTCAGCTCGTGCGGCTAGGGTACGGCGGCGACCCGGACGAAATCCGTGTGACCGGGTCCCGCCGACGGCGATCCGCCGACGATGACGATGTGGTCTCCCCGGCCGAGGCTTCCGGCCTCCCGGGCCGCGTCGAGCGACGTGCGGATCATCCCGTCCGTTGTATCGAACTCGGCGCATAGCACCGGTTTGACGCCCCAGACCAGTGCGAGGCGGCGAACGGTCGCCACCTCCGGGCTGACGGCGATGATCGGCACGCTGATCCGGTGTCGTGCGGCCACCCGGGCGGTGTGACCCGAACGTGTACAGCAGACGATGGCCTTTGCACCTGATTCCAGCGCGAGCACGCAGGACGCATGGCTGATCGCCCCCGAAACTCCGGGAGTCCCGCGACGCTCCGGATATCCATGCGCCGTTCGCTGGAACAATCTTGCTTCGGCCTGTTCCGCGATGGACGCCAGCGCGCGCACGGATTCTACAGGGTAGGCGCCGGTGGCGCTTTCTTCCGATAACATTACCGCGTCCGATCCGTCGAGGACCGCGTTGGCCACGTCCGCGGCCTCCGCCCGCGTGGGCCGGGGGTTTTCGACCATGGACCGCAGCATCTGCGTGGCCGTGACGACCGGCCGTGCGGCCTGCAGGGCCTTGGCGATGATGTCCTTCTGCACCAGTGGGACATCCTCGTACGGGATTTCCACACCCAGGTCTCCCCGCGCGACCATGAGCGCATCCACGGCTGGGAGGATTTCGTCGAGCGCGTCCACGGCCTCCGGTTTTTCGATCTTCGCCATCAAAGGCAGGCTCGACCCCTGATCGTCCAGCAACTTACGCGCACGCAGCACGTCATCCCGGTTTCGGACAAAAGACAGCGCAGCCATTTCCACGCCCATGTCCAGACCTTTCAGCAGCAGTTCCCGGTCCTTTTCCGTGAAGGCGTTGATACCCGTTGCACCACGGGGTACCGTGATGCCCTTGTGATCGGAGAGCGAACCGCCGAGGAGTACCTTGCACCGGATTTCGGGCGGTTCCACGGCCTCGATACGCAGTTCGACCAGGCCGTCGGCCAGCAGCAGGCGCTGTCCCGGCTGAACCTCCTCCGGAAGGCCTGCGTAGTTCATAGACACCCTGGCCCGGCTGCCGGGTACTGATTCCGTAGTCAGGGTGAATTCATCGCCCGCACCGAGGTGAACGGGACCGTGCTGAAACGTGCCGATGCGGATTTTTGGACCGGGCAGGTCCTGGAGGATCGCGACGGGCTTGTCGAGGTCGTCCGCGGCGGACCGGATGCGTTGGACGGAGCGCCTGTGGTCGTCCGGGGCGCCATGGGAGAAATTGAGACGGAAGACGTCTACCCCGGCCTCGAGTACCTGGCGGATCATCTCGGGCGAACGGATGGCGGGACCCACGGTGCAAACGATTTTGGTACGTCGCATCGGTCCGTCCTTTCGCGGGACGGGCGTAGCAGCGGAGGTTGGGCCGGACTGCACCGGGCCAGACCGGGCCAGGCAACCGGGGCTTACTTCAACACTCCGATGCGGGCGACGTGTTCGCCGAGCTTGAGTTCGCCGGAGTGGACATCTCCGGGTACGGGCTCGTCGCGAAGCACCGTCGACAGCGTTTCCGTCCTGATGTAGTCGGCGTGGGTATCGATGGCCTCGGCCAGGTCGCCTTCCGCCTCGTAATAGAGCGTGATCCGGTCGTCCACGTTGAAATCGGCTTCCTTGCGGAGATTCTGCACGTGGCGGACGAAATCACGCATCAGTCCCTCGAGCAGAAGATCTCGGGTCACCGTGGTGTCGATGGCGACCGTCCATCCGAAGTCCGATGTCACGGACAGTCCTTCCGCGTCCACCCGTTCGACTTCGAGCTCATCGGGCGACAGATTGACCCGTTCACCGTCCACCTCGAGCGTGAGGACCTCGCCACCCGCGACGAGGGCGCCCGTCTCGTCGCCGTCCAATGCCTCAAGCGCTTCACGTACGGCGTTGAGCCGCTTGCCGAACCGGGGACCCCACTTGGAAAAGACCGGCTTGACCGCGAATCCGCGAAACGCATCGTCGCTGTCGACCAGGTCCAGTTCCTTCACGTTCAGTTCTTCCAGCACCTGCGCGCGCAGCCGCTCGATGGTTATGCCCTGCCGGGCGGTCGCGGGTTTCACCAGCAGCCGGAACGCCGGCTGGCGGACCTTCATCCGGGCATCGTTGCGCGCGGAGCGACCCAGTTCGATCACCTGCATCAGGTCATCCATGTCGTCCATGAGATCCTGGTCGATCAACTCGCCGGACGCCTCCGGGTATGGGCAGAGATGGACGCTTTCCGGCGCCGATGCGTCGACGGGAGGGACCAGGCTCCGGTAGAGTTCCTCGGCGGAGAAAGGCAGTATGGGCGCGATCAACCTGCTCATCGTCACCAGCACCTCGTAGAGCGTCTGGATGGCCGACTGCTTGTCCGCGTCATCGCCGCTCTTCCAGAAGCGACGCCGGCTCCGGCGGACGTACCAGGTGGAGAGCACGTCGATGAACCGTTCCGTCTCCCGGACCACGGCCGCCGAATCGAAATGGTCCATCCGGTCGTTGCAGTGGCGGATCAGCTGATGAAGCCGCGAGAGGACCCAACGGTCGAGCTCGCTGCGGTCCGTTGCGGGGGCGGAAGCGGAAATCGGCGGGCAATCCGGCAGGTTGGCATAGGTCACGAAGAACGCGTAGACGTTCCACAGCCGCAGCATCTTCCGGGTCACCTCCTCGGCGGGCCCATAGCCGAAACGGAAGACCATGTTCAGGGGCGCGCCGGCGTATTGCCACCGCATCACGTCGGCGCCCATGCGGGCCGTGGCGTCCTCCACGGCGATCGCGTTGTCGCCGCTCTTGCTGAAGGGCTCGCCGTTCTCGTCTCTCATCTCTTCGTAGGTGAGCACGGCCTTGAACGGCGACCGGTCGTAGAGGGTCACCGACATGAACAACTGGGAGTAGAACCACAGCCTGATCTGTTCCCGCATTTCCGTGATCCAGTCCGCGGGAGACCACGATTCCCAGGTTGAATCGGGTCCGGTCGAGGCAACTCCCGCCTTGTCTCTTTCGGCTTCCGGTCCGCGCTCAGATCGGATCGTGCCTTCGATCCCGCGGTGTTCCGGCAGGTAATTCAGGGTCGAAAAGGGCACGATCCCGGCATCGAGCCAGCAGTCGCCCACCTCGGTCACCCTGCTGGCGGACTGGCCGCACCGTTCGCAGGTGATTTCGATTTCGTCGATCCACGGGCGGTGGAGTTCGGGCAGGTCGTCTACGAGCGCGGGATCCACGGCCCTTTCGCGCAACTCGGCCGTGCTCCCTATGACATTGATGTGGCCGCAGTGCCCGCAGCAATAAAAAGGCAGGGGCAGTCCCCAGAAACGGCGGCGGGATATGCACCAGTCGCCCATGTTATCCAGCCAGTCCTGCATCAGGAGGCCGCTGTACTCGGGTACCCATTGGACCGTGGCGGCGGCCCGCTTCATCGGCGCCCTGATCTCGTCCGCGGAAATGAACCACTCGTCGGCCAGACGGAACACCAGGGGGGTCTTGCAACGCCAGCAGAAGGGATACCGGTGCGTATAATCTTCCCATCGGAACAGCACGCCCCTGGACTCCAGCTCGCGCCGGACGCTCTCGGCCGAATCCCGTACATGGGTAGCGGCGAGCGGACCGATATCGTCCGTGAAATAGCCGTTTTCATCGATCGGCACGATGATGTCCAGGTCCAGTTCCTGTCCGAGCTGATAGTCCTCGGCACCGCAACCCGGCGCGATATGGACGATCCCCGTGCCCTCTTCGTCCGAGACCATGTCCCACGGGACGGTAGCGCGGTTGACTTCCCGCTGTGCCGGAAGATCCTCCAGCGGACCGTGGAACGGTAGGCCGATCAGGTCCTCCCCCTTCACCGTCTCGACGACTTCGGCTTCCGGCGGCAATACCGTTTCGACGAGTGTTTTCATCAAGTAGTAGTGTGCGCCGTCCAGGACCGCCTTCGCGTATTCGGCTTCCGGATGCAGCGCCAGGGCCGTGTTGGCGGTCAGGGTCCACGGCGTGGTGGTCCAGACCAGGAAGTACTCGTCTTCACGGCCGCCGACGCGGCAGCGGAAGAAACAGGAGGGGTCGGTCTGCTCCTGGTAGGAATCCACCAGTTCGTGCTGGCTCAGACTGGTGCCGCATCGCCAGCACCAGGGCATGGACCGGTGGCCCCTGTGCAGCCATTTCCGGTCGTCGCAGGCCTTGAGAAAGTGCCAGATATGTTCGATGTTGTTGTCATCCAGCGTGAAGTAGGACGCCGGATGGCCGTCTTCATGGTACCACTGCATCCAGTGGCCCATGCGGATGGACTGCCGTGTGATCCGCTCCGCATACTCGTCCACCCTCGCGCGGCACGACCGGGAAAATTCCGCCAGGCCGTAGGTCTCGATATCCCGCTTCGAATCGAATCCCAGCGCCCGTTCGACCTCGACTTCCACCCAGAGCCCCTGGCAGTCGAACCCGTTCTGCCACCGCTGGTTGAACCCCTTCATGGCCTTGTAGCGGCAGTACATGTCCTTGTACGTCCGGCCCCAGGCATGGTGGACGCCCATGGCGTTGTTGGCAGTAATCGGGCCGTCGATGAAGGACCACGTGGGACGGTCCGCCAATTGCGCACGCAACTTGTCGAATATCCGATGCTCCGCCCACCACGCGAGGATGCGCTCCTCCATGGCGGGGTATTCCATCTTTCCGTCAAAGGGTTTGAACATCTGGCCAGACACGGCTATTTCGACGCTCCACAGGTTTAATGGTCTACGAAGCTTCTGCAGTTTTTACAGACGCCAGGCATTCGGGGATCGCTGCCTCAAAGGGCAGATCTGACGATCCGGAATGCCGGTCTGAAAATAGGCCGTAAGGGGGTGTTGCACAAGGTAATTCTGGCTGGCGGAACGGTGGACGGCCGGGCTTGCGGCAGCGCTGGCGACCGGGTTGGCCAATGGGCGGACAACCACGATCACCGGACCGGTGGCGACGATCCCCAGCCTGGAATCTCAGTCCTTGCCGTCCATAATCGGAAACCGGTTCAGTTCGTCCCTGCGCGCACGCCAGTCGGGCAGGTGCCGGTCGAGGATGCCCCAGAAGCGGCGGTTGTGCGAGGGCTCGATCAGGTGGGCCATTTCGTGGACGATCACGTACTCGAGGCATCGCATCGGCTTCTTGGCCAGCTCCAGGCTCAGCCAGATCCGGCCGTTTCGGACGCTGCAACTACCCCAGCGGGTTCTCATCTTGCGGATCCGCCATTCCTTCACCGTCACGCCCATGAACGGTTCCCATACCGCGATCAGGCGCGGGATACTCGCCTTCAGCCGTTCACGGTACCACCCGTCGAGCAGGTCCGCCCGTTCGTCCCGGCCGGTTCCCGGACGAACGCGCATTTCCAGCGTCGATTCGCCCAGGAGACCGATGTGCGGCTTCCCCTCATGGGTGGAGACATTCAATTCGCGGGCAATCCCCTCCACGTAATGGCGCTCGCCCGATACCCAGGACCGGGCGGATTCCCGCTCCCGTTGGCGTTGTCTGTCCTGCTGCCGCCGGACCCAGGGCATGCGTCTTTCCACGGCCTGGCGGATTGAATCATCGCCGATGCGAAGCGGCGCGGAGACTCTCAGGCGTCCGTCGGGCGGCATCACCCTGAGGTACAGGTGCCTGATTCGCTTCCGGTGGACTTCCACCTCGATATCATCCACACGCAGATGATAGACCTTTGATGTCTTTGCCGCAGCGATAGGTTGCTCGCTTTCAAATGATGTCCGGCTCCCACTGACGGGTCCTGTCGAACCGGACCCGCCGTGCATGCCCACATTCTCCTGACAATTCCGCAATATAGGACGCAAGGCAGACAGGCAAAAGGAGAACGAGGCGTTCTCTCAGGCCGACTAACCAGTTTGACTTTGATCATGCCAACCCGTTACTTTCCAGATTCACGAAGTAACCTCCGGAGCCTGCACCCGAACGAATCCTCAGCCTGGGAAGGGACGCGATTTGAGCCGCGACAAGCCCAATATCCTGTTCTTCTTTACCGACGACCAGCGCTTCGATACGATACGCGCGCTGGGGAATCCCCTTGTTCACACACCCGTCATGGACCGGCTGGTCGCCCGGGGGGTGTCGTTTACGCACGCCCATATCCCCGGGGGGACATCGGCCGCCATATGCATGCCCAGCCGGGCCATGCTGCACACTGGCCGCACCCTCTTCCGTCTCGACGGCGCCGGCGCGGACATTCCGCCGGAGCACACGCTGATGGGGGAACATCTGCGGTCCCAGGGCTACCGCACCTGGGGCACGGGCAAGTGGCACAACGGCGTCCCGTCCTTCGACCGCAGTTTCTCGGACGGCGCGGAGATCTTCTTCGGGGGTATGGACGACCACTGGAACGTACCGGTCTTCAACTACGACCCGGAGGGGAAATACGAAGGCACGCTCCCCCAGTGTCCGGATGCCTTCCGCTCGAACGAAGTGAATATCCGCAAAGGCGACCACGTCCACGCCGGGCGGCACTCCAGCGAGATCTTCGCCGACAGCGCCGCCGAATGGCTGAGGGGATATGATTCCGATGATCCCTTTTTCATGTACATCTCGTTCATGGCGCCTCACGATCCCCGGACGATGCCCCGGGAGTTCCTGGACCTGTACGATCCCGAGGACATACCGCTGCCGCGGAACTTCATGGGCGGCCATCCCTTCGATAACGGCGACCTGAAGGTACGGGACGAAGTCCTGGAGACGTTTCCTAGGGATCCTGCGAGCGTGCGACGCCACATTGCCGAATACTACGCGATGATTTCCCACCTCGACGCGCAGATGGGACGGGTCATGCGGGTGTTGGAAGACCGCGGCATGGCGGACGACACCATCGTCGTCTTCGCCGGGGACAACGGTCTGGCGATCGGCCAGCACGGGCTGTTCGGCAAGCAGAACATGTACGAGCACAGCATTCGCGTTCCCCTGGTCTTCTCCGGACCAGGCATCCCGCGCGGTGTCCGGCGCAGCGCTTACGCGTACCTGCTCGATATCTTTCCCACCCTGTGCGATCTGACGGGACTGGACACGCCCGGTACCGTGGAAGGGGTGAGTCTGGCGCCGACGTTCGATGATCCCGGTGCACGCCCGAGGGACACGCTCTTCGCCGCCTACCGCCAGTGGCAGCGCATGGTGAAGGACGATCGGTACAAACTGATCGAGTACGTGGTCGACGGACGCCGGACGACCCAGCTGTTCGACCTGGAACGCGACCCGCTGGAATGCCGCAATCTGGCCGGCGAAGCAGTTCATGCCGACCGGCTTGCAGGCCTTCGATCCAGGCTTATCGACTGGCGGGATGAATGGGGTGACGCGGACAGTGAATGGGGCCGGGCCTTCTGGACCGGGTACGATGGGTGAAGGTACGTGTCGTGAGGGCCTGCCACTTGATGAGAATCGGGCGGCGACGTCCGACAGTCTGAACGCGGCCGCCCGATCTGGTTCCACCACTAAGGTCGTCAGGCCGCGGCCGCCCGGTTTCCGGCATTCTGATACAGCGCTTGCCCCATGGCACCCAGGCCGATGATGACCAGCAGCAGATTGATGACCCAGCCCACATAGGGCAGGCTGACGGCGATCAGGACCAGCACCAGGCCGGCGAGCAGGGGCAGCAGCAGTGCACGGACGCCCTCCTGTTTCGGCCGCAACAGCGCGTTGCCCAGGAAGTGGGCCACGACGATCTTGGACACATACAGGCTCAATGCCCATACAGCGCCAATGACCAGTCCGGCGGGCAGCCCGATGAACGTCACGGCGAGCACGACCGCCAGGACCGGCGTGGCCGTGGCCAGCACGAACCCGAGTCCCGCGGACGTAAGTATGCCGGTCAGGTTGTCCAGCGGCACGCGCCGGAGCACGGGAAGCACCCAGAGCAGCAGCAGGCCCGACAGGAACGCCGTGACCAGCCAAAGGGCCGTCCAGGCGATGTTCCAGACGGACAGGATCCCGTCCTCTTCCTCCTCCTCCCGGCCCGGTTCGGGAACGTCCACGATGGTTTCGCCGGATATGGTCGCGGCGGAATCCACCTCCAGGTCCTCCACGTCGGGCAGTCCCACGTCGAGATTCCCGCCAATGATCGCGGAAGACTGTACCGTTGCCACCTGGCCGTGGAAGGTAACGTCCCGTTTCACCTCGCCCGATATCGTCATCGTACTGCTGAACACCGTGGCGTTCCGGCCGATCGAACCGCCTACGTTGATATCCTCTCCGAACGCGAAGAGGTCTCCCGCAATCGTTGCGTCACGGCTGGAACGAAGCGACTGGGCGAATCCGTAGACGCTCTGACCAATCGAGTCTCCTATGCGGATGACCTGTCCGAACCCGGCGAATCCGCCGCCTGCCCGTCCATCTACCTCGATGGTCCTGCCGAATGAATAGATGTCTCCCAGGACCGCTCCATTTATCTCGATCGACTGGGCAAAGGCAATCAGGTCTCCCGTCACCTCGCCGTCGATCCTGACCGTGCGGCCGAAGGCGACGAAGGTGTCGTCGACGATCTCGCCGGCATCCACCGAAATATCCCCTCTTGACCGAATCTCGATGGCTTCCGCGGGGCGGACGTAACCCAGAATCAGCAGCAGCCCTCCGAGCACGACGAGGGTGCCGACCGGCCTTCGCAACAGCAGGTACAGTGAAGCCAGCAGCATGATGAACCCGACTGCCAGGCCTAATTCGCTTATCAGCGTAACCATGGTCGTACCTCCGTTCTGATAGTATTCGATGAAATAAGCGCCAGTGCTGAAGAGCATGGACAACTGACCGGAAACGTTCAGTGGATTCAGCCACTCGATACTCCATGGTAATTCCAGTCCCATCACCCAGCCGATACCCACCCGCATCAGTGCCGCGAGACCGATGACCAGTCCCAGCAGCTTCATGGTGTGGATGGGCGAAGGCGCAGAGACCGGTGCCGGTTGCGTTTCAGCCAGAAAGGCCTCCGCGTTTCCCACGATTTCGAAAAGGGCTTCTCTTTCCCTGCGGAACGCCTGTACGAGGCCCTGGCACCGGGGGCAGTTTTCCAGGTGAGCAGTGAACGCCCGTGCTTCGGGACCGGCCAACTCCCCATCGGCATAGGTCGAGCAGACGATTTCGGGTGGACACGCGTCCTGGTGCTTCGTTTCGTCGGTCATGGTCGGCATAATCCGGTCAACTCCTCTCGCAATCGTCTTCTGGCTCGGAAAATCAGCGTCGCCACGGTGTTCCGGTTCAGATTGAGGGCGTGGCCGATTTCGTCGTAGGTGAACTCGTTGTAGTAGGCCAGTACAAGCGGTACGCGGTACCGGTCCGGGAGCGCCTGTATCGCCGATCGCACCTGGTCCCCCTTTTCCGCACGCACCATGATCTCCAGCGTATCTTCGGAAACCTTCGATGGGCCGACCTGGTCGGGATCGGCGGATTCATAGAAATTGACTTCGCGGTTCCGGCGCCGCAACCGGTCGAGACAGTGGTTGGTCGCGGTCTTGAGCAGCCAGTTCAAGGGTGACTTCGATTCATCCATGGTGGACCGGTTCCGGTACGCTCTGAGAAAGACTTCCTGGGCCGCGTCCTCGGCTTCGTACACGGACTTCAACAGATACCTGCAAAGTGCGAGTATCCGCCGGTAATGCGTCCGGTACGTCTCGTCGAACTCGAAACCCGTTGCGCTTTCGCCGCTCGCGGTCGTGTTCACAATCCTACTACGAATGGCGGAACGAGATAGTTTCATTTCCTGTTCCCAGAGCGAGGCGCCAGGCGCGTCATGATCTGTGAAGCAGCGAAAAGGAACCGGGATGCGGCTTGTCGGAGGACTGTGTGAGGTGCTTGCTAATCACTCGATGGCACAGGTTTCACGGCCACCGCGCAGAACTTGAACTCGGGGATTTTGCCGTCGGGGTCCAGGGCATCGTTGGTCAGGATGTTGGCCGCGGCTTCCTTGAAGTGGAAGGGGATGAAGACGTTGCCGTCGGCGACGCGGCCGGAAGCCTTCGTTTTAAGCGTTATGGCGCCCCGGCGAGAAAATACGGACACCGGATTGCCCTCTTCGACGCCCAGGCGTTCGAGATCCCCGGGCGTCATCTCGACGAAGGGCTCCGGTGAAATGGCGTCGAGGGCACGGGCGCGGCGCGTCATGGTGCCCGTGTGCCAGTGCTCCAGGACGCGGCCGGTGTTCAGCACGAAGGGGTATGCGTCGTCCGGCATTTCGTCCGGCGGGGCGAAGGATACGGGCGTGAAAAGGCCCCGGCCCCGGGGAAAGGCGCCGGTGAACAGCACGGGTTCTTCCAGGGGCCAGACCACGGTTTCCTGTTCCATCGCCTCGTAGGTGATGCCATGGAAAATGGGGGTCAGCGCGACGATTTCCTCCCAGACCGATTCCGGTCCGTCATATGCCCAGCGCGGGCCGCTTTCCCCCTGTTCCATGCGCATCATCCGGTTGGCCAGGTCGATCAGGATGTCCCCGTCCAGGCGGGCTTCGCCGGGCGGCTCGATCGCCTGCCTGCCGATGTGCACCATGCGGTTCGTGTTGACGTAGGTCCCCCGCTTCTCCGCCGCGGTAGAGGCGGGCAGGATCACGTCGGCGAACTCCGCGGTCTCCGTCAGGAAGACGTCCTGCACGACGAGGAAAGAGAGCTGCTGCAGGGCCTTCCTGACCTTGTTCATGTTCGGGTCCGAAAGGAAGGGATTCTCGCCCATCATGAGCATGCCCGCGATGCTACCGTCAAGGGCGCCGTGCATGATTTCCACGACCGTCAGTCCGGAGTCTGGATCGAGCGTGGTATCCCATGCCTCCTCGAAACGCTTTCGCACCTCCGGGTCATCCGCGGACTGGTAGCCCGGATAGAACCTTGGAATCAGGCCCACGTCGGACGCGCCCTGCACGTTGTTCTGACCCCGCAGCGGGTGCAGGCCTGTACCCCGGCGACCGATGTTGCCCGTCATGAGGCAGAGGGAGATCAGCGCCCTCGCATTGTCCGTACCGTTGACGTGCTGGCTGATGCCCATACCCCAGAAGATCATCGCGCGCTCCGCGCGGCCGTACTCCAGGGCCACATCCTCGATCACCGACGGCGGAACGCCCGTTATACGGGATGCCATCTCGGGCGTGTAGCGTGCCAGGAAAGGTTCAAGGGCCTCGAAGCGTTCGGTCCGTTGCGCGATGAAATCCCGGTCCTGCAGGCCCTCCCGCAGAATCACGTGCATCAGCCCGTTCAGCAGCGCGATGTCCGTGCCGGGCTTGAACCGCACGTAGCGGGTCGCGTGGTCGGCGATGGTCGGACGCCGGGGGTCGAGCACGATCATCCGGGCGCCCCGGGCCACGGCCTGTTTCATAAAGGATGCGGCGACGGGGTGGTTGTCTTCCGTGTTGGAGCCGATCACGAAGATGACATCGGTCTCAAGGACTTCCTGGAAGGCGTTGGAGACCGCCCCGCTGCCGATTGCCTCGGTAAGGGCCGCCACGGACGAGGCGTGGCAGAGGCGCGTACAGTGGTCCACGTTATTGGTGCCGAAGACCACCCGGATCAGTTTCTGAAACAGGTAGGCTTCTTCATTGGTCACCTTGGCCGAGCCGAAGCCCGCCAGCGCGCCTGGACCGAGCGTTTTTTTGATCTCCAGCAGCCGGCGCGCCGCCAGGTCCAGCGCCTCGTCCCATTCGGCCTCGCGGAACACCTCCCGTATGCGGTCGTTCCATTCCGGCGACCGGAGCGAACGGCGGAAGTCCCGGTAGTCCTTGAAGTCCGCCGACAGCGGCCGTTTCGGATAGGCGTCCTCCCGGCGGACGAGGGGCTTTGTGAGCCGCTGGGGATGGTGCGTGTAGTCGTAGCCGTACCGCCCCTTGACGCACAGCCGGCCCTCGGTGTGCGTATCGTCCCGGCCGGTGACGCCCTCGATACGTCCATTGCGCACGTGGTACGAGATCCCGCAGCCCACGCCGCAATAGGGGCAGATGGAATCGACGCGCCGGGAACCGGGGCCGCTGGGCGCGGTGTAGGGGCCGGACACCACGGCGTCGGGGCCTTCCGGCGCGGCGTTGGGGTCGGCTGCTTCGGGGACGTTCGCGGCGGCATCGGATTCATTCGCCACGGAGCCGGACCCGTTCGCCGCGGAATCGACCAGTCGCTTGTCGGTGAGGGCGCCGGTGGGACAGGTGGCCACGCATTCACCGCAGGACACGCAGGAAGACCCGCCCAGGGGCAGGCCGTTGTCGAAGGCGATATGCGTTTCGCAGCCCTTGCCGGTGCGGCCGATGACGTCGTTCACCTGCACGTCGTCGCAGGCACGGATGCACCGGTCACACAGGATGCACGCCTTCAGGTCCACCGCGATGACGGGCGACGACAAGTCAGGCGGCACAGGCGTGTTCGAGTATGTAGCGGCGAACCGCGACGGATCAACCTTTACCTGAACGCCCAGGCGCGCGAGTTCGTCCTGTTCGGCGGGCTTTCTGCGGTCATCCGCGGGCGGCTGTCCGGCCTCCAGCAGTTCCACGAGGGTGCGGCGCGCCCTGCGCACCCGGTCCGTGTCCGTGCGCACGTTCATGCCTTCTTCGACCTGCCGGATGCAGGCCGCCGGCAATGTTCGGGCGTTTTCCACGTCGACCACGCAGACGCGGCACACGGCGACCGGTTCCAGTTTGGGGTCGTGGCACAGGGTGGGGATGTCGATACCGGCGGAGCGTGCCGCTTCCCAGATCGTGGCGCCGGCCGGTGCAACGAGGCTTCTGCCGTCGATCGTCAGCGTGACGGTACGACTATTCATCCGGAACGCCCCCGATTTTTTCCCCGTGGCCTGCCGGTTGACAGCCGCGTGACACGAAGGCGGAGGGGAAATGCTTTAGCACCGAGGTAAGGGGCAGCGCGGCGGCCTGGCCCAGGCCGCAGATCGAGGTGAGTTCCATCGCCTCGGCGACGTCCGCCACGGGTTCCAGCGCATCGGGACGGGCGTCTCCCTCCAGGATCGTGTCCAGCAACTTGACCAGATGCGCCGTGCCCGTCCGGCAGGGCACGCACTTTCCGCAGGACTCGTTGCGGAAGAACGTCACCGCGTTCCGGGCGAGGTCCACCATGTCCGTTCCTTCGGCCAGCACGATGACCGCCCCGGAACCCAGCATGGAACCGGCATCGGCCAGCGGTTTGAAATCCAGGGGGATATCCGTCATGGAAGCCGGAAGGAAACCCGATGACGTGCCACCGGGAGAGAATGCCATGAGTTCGCGACCCCCGGCAACACCGCCGCCGTAGTCCCGGATGAGGTCGCAGACCCTGGTTCCGAGTGGAATCTCGTACACACCGGGCCGGTTGACATCACCGCTCAAGGCGATGTACTTGCGTCCAATCGCTCCGTGAACCCCCTGGGACCGGAACCAGTCGGCGCCGCGCCGCAGTATGGCGGGCACCCACGCGAAGGTCTCGACGTTGTTGATCAGCGTGGGTTGTCCGTGCAGCCCGTGCGTGCCGGGAAACGGCGGCTTGTTGCGGGGCTCGGCCCTTTTCCCTTCCATCGCTTCGAGCAGGGCCGTCTCCTCGCCGCAGATGTATCCTCCCGGACTGTCGAATATCTCGAGATGAAACGAATGCTTCGAATCCAGCACGCCGTCGCCCAGGTATCCGGCCGAATAGAACGCCTTGATCGTCCTTTCAAGCACTTCGCGCTCACGGTCGTATTCGTGGCGCAGGAACAGGAATCCCTTGTCGGCCCCGACGGCGAAACCGCCCAGGATCAGGCCTTCGACGACGAGATGGGGGTAGTGGTAGAGGATCTCGCGGTCCTTGAACGTGCCCGGTTCGCTCTCATCCGCGTTGCAGATCGCGTACTTGACGTCGGACTCCGTTTTACGTACGAGGTCCCACTTGACGCCGGTCGGGAACCCGGCCCCGCCCATTCCGCGCAGCCCGCTGTCCTTGACGGCCTGCACCAGCCCTTCCGCGTCGCCGCGTGAGACCCACTGTTTCAAGGACTCCGCGGCCAGCGGATGTTCATAGGGATCGATGCAACCAGGACTGATCGTTCGCCGGACGGGCTGTCGGGCGATCTTTCCGTTGGCGGCCAGGCGGGAAACGTACCGGCCGAGCCGCTCCCCGGTCATGGACCGGTAGCTGCGACCGTTTATAGAGACCGCCGGCGCGCCGTCGCATTGGCCGAGACAGGAAACCCCGGAGACTTCCCACTGGTCCAGGCCGGCATAGCGCACGGACTCCCGCAGGGTCTCCAGCACGTCGCAGGCCCCGTGGAGATGGCACGAGAGATCGGTACAAACGCGCAGGGAAGCCGCGGGAGGCGGTTTCAGCCTGAAGTGTGGATAGAAACTGGCCACGCCATGGACTTCGTAGAGCGGAATGCCCTTGCGTTCGGACAGGGATTTCAATTCCTCTTCGGGCAGAAACCCGTGACGCGCCTGTATTGCTCTCAGATCATCGATCAACATGAACCGGGTCCGGATAAGAAACGGTCACAGGCTGAGCTGGTGGATCGAGGTCTTCCAGCTCGGGCCGTCGATATCGACGATGCGGAAGGCCGCGGGTTCGTCCGTCGCGATGACGCGGGTGCCGTCCGGATTGATCACGGGGTCCTTCCTAAACTGCAGGCCCACGCTCGGAGCGATTAGGACTGTCGCATGATCCAGTTCGATGCGAAAGTCGTAGTGGAGGTGACCGCACAGAATCAGCCGTAACGAAGCATGGGAATTGCATATCCGAAGAAACCGGCCACCATCCTTCAGAATCAGCTTATCCATCCACGGTACGCCCACCGGTACCGGCGGGTGGTGCATGCATACCGTGGCAGGCAAATCGTGCGAAAGCTCCTGTTCCAACCAGTCCAGTTGAACGTCGTCCAGTCTTCCCTCCACCTCCCCCTCGTCGTAGGTATCGAGCACGATGATCCGTTGGCCGCACCGATCCAGCGTGTAGTAATACGGGGCCGGAATCGCGACGGCTTCGTCCAGCATAACCCGGCGAAAAACCGGCCTGTAATCGTGATTGCCCACGGCCATGTGACAGGGAAAGCGAAGGTTGGCAAGGAGGTTTTTCAGCGTCAGGTAGGATGTTTCGGACCCATCATTGCTCTGATCACCCGTCATGACGACGAGATCGGGGGCGGGGCTCAACCGGTTTACCGCATCTATGGCGGCCTGAAGTCGTCCCAGCGTGTCCTGGCCGTGTACGGGCTGTTGCGCCGCCGGAACGATATGGGGGTCGGAGAGTTGTACGATGCGCATGGATCAGCTTTTCCATTCCTTTACCAGTTGCAGCAGCAGTCTCACCCCCACTCCTGTGGCTCCTTTCGGGCAATATGGCTTGCTCGAATCCGTATACGCGGTCCCCGCGATGTCCAAATGCACCCAGGGACGTTCGACGAACTTCGCAAGGAACGCGCCCGCGGTCAGCGCACCGGCCCACCGTCCTCCGGTGTTCTTCACATCGGCGATATGGCTCTTGATCTGGTCGTGGTAGTCCTGCCACAGCGGAAGCGGCCAGACCCGCTCTCCCGCGGTCTCTCCGGCCGTACGGACCCGGTCCTGCAACCCGCCGTCATTGCCCATCATCCCCGTTGCGGCGTGGCCGAGGGCGACCACGCACGCCCCCGTCAACGTGGCCAGATCGATCACCGCGGCCGGATTGTACCGCTCCGCGTACTCCAGGGCGTCGGCGAGTACGAGGCGCCCTTCGGCATCGGTGTTGATCACTTCGATCGTCTTGCCCGAGCGGGTCGAGATGATGTCGCCGGGTTTCAGCGCCCTGCCGTCCGGGAGGTTTTCGGTGGCCGGAACGAGTCCCACCACGTGAAGGGAAGGTTTCGACAGGGCGATGGACCGCATCGCGCCGATCACGGCGGCCGCGCCGGACATGTCGTGCTTCATTTCCTCCATGCCGCCGCTCGATTTGATGGATATGCCGCCGCTGTCGAAGGTGATGCCCTTGCCGATGAATACGAGCGTGTCCGTCCCGTCGGACGCTTCGCCGTGTTCCAGCACGATGAAGCGAGGCGGCTCCTCACTGCCGGCATTGACGGCGAGCAGGGCGCCCATGCGCTCCTTTTCGATGTCCTTCCGCGTCAGGACACGGCATTTCAATCCGGTTTCCCCGGCCATCTTCCGGGCGGCGGCGGCCAGCTTGCGAGGGGTCATCGCATTGCCGGGCGCATTGGAGAGGTCCCGTGCCAGGTCTGTGCTCTCGGCGCTGATCAGGCCCGCTTCTACCCCGTCCCTGATTTCATAGGCCTGCGCCCGTTGCGGTGTCACCACGGCCACCGACTCGAGTCCCGGCCGATCCGTATCGCCGGTTTTGAAGTCGTCGTACCGGTATGCGCCCAGCAACAGGCCTTCCACCGTAGCCTGCGCGCAGTCCCGAAGCGCGGATCCCGGTGCGCCTGGGTCGTCTGGAGCGCCCGACACGTCCGACCCTTCGGAGTTGTCCGGCCCGCCCGGCACACCCGGTTCATCGGGGCCGTCCTGCCCGTCTCGAGCGCCCGGCCCGTGCACGGCTATGGACAATTTGGATACGCCGAGCTTCAGCGCCCGTCTGACGGCGACACCGGATGCGCGCCGTGCCGTTTCAAGGGTAAACTCGCCGCTCGACCCGAGTCCCACGAGAACAACACGGTCCGGCGGCGCCTGACCGAGCGGGTACAGCACCGCGACTTCCTGGTCTTCGCCCTTGAAATCTCCCAGGGCCAGCACATCCCGCAGATACCGGTGCAACGCGGGTTCCATGGACGCGCCGTCGCTCTCCTCGAGCTGTTCCTCCTTGAACAGCCCGATGATCACGGAGGTGTCGGCTTCCGATCCGATCCGTCCGATTTTAACGTCTATTTGCATGCGCTTCTATCCGTATCGGAGCGGTCGGCGGTTCCGTGCCGCGGGTAGGGAAACCGGCCCGAATACACGGTCATCCTGCAAATGGATTGCATGAGACTAATGATGGCATCCGCAGCCTGGTCCGCAAGACGAGGAGGAAACAGGTGCCGGAGTTGCCGCGGTAGCCGCGGAGTCTTTTGCCGATACAGCCGTTGCGAAAGTGGAGAACTTCTTGACCACGTCGTCTTCTGAGCACGTGGGACAGGAAACGCTTTCCGATGCGGCCGCGTTCAAGACGAGCATTTCGAAATCCACGTCACAATTGGAGCAGTGGTATTCAAAAACAGGCATAGTGAATAACCTCCTGTGGGGTCTGCGGGGCCGGGTTTGAACCCGTTCGCCGGTGAGCCGGCTACGCTCCGTCGGATACGGACAGCTGAACGTTCGCTTCTTCCTCGCGCTTCAGGCGGTAGGCCCGGTCAAGCAGTTCCACCGGGTGAAGGACCTCGATCTCCCCGCCGTCCCGGTTTATGCCGTGCCGGATCTGCAGGATGCAGCCGGGATTGCCGGTGGCCACCATGTCGGGCGCAGCCTGCCTGACGTGGTTCATCTTGCGCGCGAGCAGCCGGTCCGCCATGGCGGGATGGGTGATATTGTAAATGCCGGCGCTGCCGCAGCACCAGTCCGATTCCTCCAGTTCGACGAGCTCGAGGCCGGGAATCAGGCTCAGCAGGTCCCGGGGCTCTTCGCGGACGCGCTGACCGTGGGCCAGGTGGCAGGCGTCGTGATAGGCGACCCGTGCCCGGACCGGTCCCATGTCCTCTTTGACGGGTATCCCGGCGAGGAACTCGTGCACGTCTTTGACCTTGTCCGCAAAGACGCGGGCACGGTCGTGGTAGTCGGGATCCCCGGCCAGCAGGTCGCCGTACTCCTTCAACTGCGCGCCGCATCCCGCGGCGTTGATGATGACGGCATCCACTTCCGCCTGCTCAAAAGCATCAATGTTTCTGCGGGCCAGTGATTCGGCCGCCCCGCGCTCCCCGCTGTGTACCTGCAGCGCGCCGCAGCAGGTCTGGGCTTCGGGAAGGACCACGTCGCACCCGTTTTCGTTCAACACACGGACTGTCGCGGTGTTCACGTGGGTAAACATTTCGTTCATCACGCATCCCGTAACCAGGCCCACGCGAAAGGCCGCCGTCCCCCGCGCCGGAGAGAACGGCCGAAGCTCCGCCTTCATCGAAGCGCTGGGCATGTCGGGCATCATGGCCTCCATGCCGCGCAGGCGGGAAGGGAGTAGTTTCGTCAGACCCAGCCTGCGAGCGAGTTCCTGTATTCCAAGCCCCTGGTACCAGCGTAAAGGCAGGAAAACCACGGAAAGCAGGAATCGTGAAGGCAGCAATCGTCCGAACACCAGGTTACGGAAAAGCCGGGCGAGCAAGGGTCGGGGCCGTTTCTCGACGATCTCCGACCGGGCGGCTTCCACGAGGCTGCCATAGTGGACTCCCGCGGGACAGGCCGTTTCGCAGGCACGGCAGTCCAGGCACCCGCTTATATGCGTTTCGAAGTGATCCGTCAGTTCGATACGCCCGTCCGCGTAAGCCCGCATGAGGTGGATGCGGCCACGGGGGGAGTCCATTTCCACGCCGAGTTCGGTATAGGTCGGACAGGCGGGAAGACACAGACCGCAGTGCACGCAATCCAGAAACTTGTCGTATTCGTCTACCAGTCTGTTCTGCGTGCTCATGCTATGGATGCTCATGCTATGCGGATTCCGATTGTGCGCGGGCGGCTGCATCGCCCGGTCCGTTCGGCAGGATGCATCGTCCGGCATCTACAGCTGGTTGCATCGGCCGGATTACACGGCCGGCTGAGGATCGTAGTATAACTATAGTTTAACCGTATATTGTCAAGCTGTTTATGGCAGTTTCGAAAGGTGAAATAACCCTTCCAAAATCCTCCATTCGATATACCTTCCCATGATATGCGCACAGTGGCGTTGATACGCATCGATGCGCGTCGATGCGCGTTGATGCACGCACTTGTGTTGATGTACGCACCCGCGCCGCGCGACAGGGAACATCCGGTCCGCACAGTCCGCCAGTCCGCAAAAAGTTGACCAGACAGGAAGGAGCCGATTACATGCCCGCGTTTGAAGGTATCCTGCCCGCCATCATCACCCCGATGCACAGCGACGGCGGTTTCAATGAAGAGGCGTTCCGGCGGGTCATGGAATTCAATATCGAGGCCGGTGTCCACGGATTCTGGATCGCGGGCGGGACGGGGGAAAGCATACTGCTCAGCGACGAGGAGAACATGCGGATCGCCACAGCGGCGGCGGACCAGTCCCAGGGCCGGGTGAACAACATCATGCATGTCGGCGCCGCGACCACGGAAAGGGCGGCACGACTGGCCGAACATGCCGCGGGCGCCGGGGTGGAGGCCATCTGTTGCGTGCCGCCTTTCTTCTACGGCCGGACGGACGAAGCGATCGCCGAACACTACCGAGTCGTTGCGGCCGCGGCGGACCTTCCCCTGTTCGTCTACAACCTGCCCCAGTCCACGGGCGTTGAGATCACGCCTGCACTGATGCGGAGGATCCAGGACAAGGTGCCGCAACTGACCGGACTCAAGCACTCGTCGCAGATTTTTGCCAACGTGCGCAACTTCTCAGCCATGGGACTGAAATGCCTGGTAGGCAACCACCAGTTGATGCTCCCGGCCCTGACGATCGGCGCTACGGGTTGTGTGGACGGACCGCCGGTTATTGCGCCGGAATACTGGGTGGAAATCTGGAAGGCCTATCGCGCGGGAGATCTCGGACGGGCAGAAACCGCGCAGGACCGCGCCAGCGAGGTTTGGGGATCCCTGGGCGCCTGCGGCGGCGAGTTCCATTCGGTGGCCAAGGCGGCGCTCAGCGAGCGGCTGGGGATCGATTGCGGGGCGGCTCGGCCGCCGGGTAGGCCCTTGTCAATGGAACAGCGGGACGTACTGCGCGGAACGATGGCCGAACTCGGTCTCGTGTAACGGATCGTCATTTCGAAAGTCGCCTGACGATGTCGTCGCCCACTTCCACGGTGCTGGACCCGCCCCCGATGTCGGGCGTGCGGATCCGCCCTTCGGCGAGGTTCTCCGATACCGCTTCGCGAATGGCCGCTCCGGCCTTTTCTTCACCCAGAAACTCGACCATCATGGCCGCCGCGAGGATCGTGGCGATGGGATTGACCTGGCTTTTGCCGATGAGTTCGAAGGCGGAGCCGTGGACAGGCTCGAACATAGAGGGATGTACCCGTTCGGGGTTCAGGTTCGCGCTGGGCGCCAGGCCCATGCTGCCCACGGTGATCGCCGATATATCGGTCAGGATGTCACCGAAGAGGTTCGAGGCCACCACCACGTCGAAATCCTGGGGCCGGCGCACGAAATCCATGGCCGCCGCGTCGATGAGTAGAGACTCGGTCTCGACGTCCCCGTACTCCGCTTTCACGCCATCAAATACTTCGTCCCAGAAAACCATGCCATGGCCCTGGGCGTTCGACTTCGTGATGGACGTGACCAGGCGCCGGCCGTCGCGGCGCCGCGCTTCTTCGAAGGCGTAGCGGATGATGCGCTCGGTGCCGTGCCGCGTGAAGACGGAGGTCTGGACCGCGACCTCCTGGTCGGTCCGTTGATACACCCGGCCCCCGATATCGGCGTATTCCCCTTCGGTATTCTCCCGGATGACCACCAGGTCGATGTCTCCGGCTCCCTTTCCTGCCAGGGGGGACTGCACGCCCGCGTACAGGTAGGCGGGCCGGACGCAGGCATACTGGTCGAATCTGCGCCGAATCGGGAGAATCAGGTTGTTCAGGGTAATGTGGTCCTGCACCTCCTCGTCGCCGACCGCGCCGAAGAATATGGCGTCGAAGTCCGCGAGTCGTTCCAGCCCGTCCTCGGGAATGAACCTTCCCGTCCGCTTGTATCGTTCGGAACTCCAGTCGAAACGGGTGAAACGAAAGGCCGGGGCCCCCAGCGCTTTGAGCGCCCTGATGCCTTCCTCAATGACTTCGGGACCTACGCCGTCTCCGCCGATCACGGCGATTTCAAAATTTGACATATTTGAATGTACCGGTGTGCCTTTCCATGGTTAAGTCGTGCAGGAAGCGTGGATCAGGGGTTAGCACTCAATTCGAGGGCGGCAGGGCATGCGGACCGTTCAGGCGTCGGCGCCTCCAGCGGAACATTCGTCGCATATCCACGCGGCGCGGGTCATCCCGCCTGTGGGGATCTCCGTCTCATAATCTTGCGCAACCGGCACCCGGGTCCTGCCGCAGAAGTCGCATTTTCCGGTCTGCTTCGGATGCCTGCCGGCCGGCATTTCCTCGCGGATCCGGGCCAACGTGTCTTCATGCAGGAACGGTTCGGCGAACTGCCACGCGAATCCGAGCACCTGGCGGTCCGTTTCGTTGTCCAGCGCGCGGCGGACGATGGGTTCGAAGGCCGGATCGGTGGGACAACCCCCGTCTTCCAGCGTATGCCAGGCCCGCCGGCGGACCCGGGCGTCTTCATCCTCCATCATTCGGTAAAGCGCTTTCCAGACTTCTTCGTTGCGGTGACGGACATGGCACGGGCACATGTAGGTCGCGGCCACGATACGGTCGTCGGGATCCCCGCTTTCGGACAGGCGCAGTAGTTCCGCGATATCTTCCCTGCTCACGCGTTCCTCGCCCGGCTTCCGCCAGGCCTTCTGGTAGCGGTTGAATCCGATGTTCCGTCTACCCATCGCGGTGTCCTGGTCAGAGCTGCTGCACAGGATTGGAGAGTACGCCGATCTGGGGGGAGGCGATCATCACGATGTCGTCCTCACGCAGTCCCAGGTCGTTCGGCACGATGATTCCCGTGCCCGTGGAAACGACGGTACCCGCGGGAATCAGGTTGTCCCGGTAGAGGTACTCGTTCAACTCGTCGAAACTGCGCGCCAGCTGCGAAGTGTTGGCCTCTCCCTCGAACACGACGGCATCGTCCCGCAGAATACGGCATTGAATGTCGATATCGTAGGGATCGTCGATCTCATCCGCGGTGACCAGGGAGGGTCCGATCGCGCAACAGCCCTGGTAGATCTTGGACTGGTTCAGGTAGAGCGGATTCGCCTTCTCGATATCCCAGGCTGACACGTCGTTGCACAGGGTATAACCGACGATTTCGCCCTCATCGCCCAACACGTAGGCCAGTTCAGGCTCGGTGGCGGTGAAGCTGGAGTCGCCGCGCACGCAAATGGGCGCGTTGGGTCCGGAACAACGGGAAGCGGTGGCCTTGAAGAAGGATTCGGGCCGGTCGGACTGGTATACCTGGTCATAAATGGTCTGTTGGGCATCGTCGTCCCTGAATTCGGCGCTTCGCTTGTAGGTCACGCCGAAGCCCCAAACCTCGGGCGAGAATATAGGAACCATGAGGTGCGGGACGCCCACGTCCGGCGTAACGTCGAGCGACTCGTAGGAAAACCCGGTCAACTGGCCGTCGTAGTCGTTCATGGCGCGTTCGACAAGCTCGGACAGCGAAAGACGGGCCACTCCGGAAACGTACAGGAGGTCGTTGACGGTCTCCACCTCCGGCATGACCTCCGAAAGGTCAATGACCTGGTCGTCCTGGAAGATGCCCACGCCGGACTCCTGGCCGGGTTCGTAGAATTGAACCAGTTTCATTCGAGATTCCCCGTATTTATGGAGGGTTTTACTGGATTCATGCACGTAAAAAACACAGGTAAAGATAGGAATTCAGCGCCTCGTGTAAAGGGATTTCTGTCCCGCGTCCCGGGGTGTCGACTGCGGTTAGTGCTTGATCACAGATAGGGCGATCGTTACCATTGGAGGAGCTTTTTAGTTGAAGTGAGAAGCGCTGGACGGTGTATACTATTGCGTTTGCAGCGTCGTATCTACAGTTGTTCAAAATCTACAACCCGGAAAGCACGCCGAGTGTCCTTTTTACTCCGGACCGCTGCCGTTCTGATCATGCTGACTTTCGTGCTTGGCGTGATCTTGCCCACGGCCCGCGGGCAACGCACCCCCGATTCTCAACGCACCCCCGATTCTCCCGTTACGAGTTGGCAGAAGCTCGAAACGCGGATGACCGACAACTGCGCCCTTTGCCACCAGCGCCTGGGTGAACCCCTCGCCAGGCAGGTCGCCGAGTGGCAGGGCAGTATCCACGCGTGGAACGGCGTCTTCTGCGACACGTGCCACGGGGGCGATCCCACGAGCACCATACTCACTGTGGCCATGGGAGAGCAGAACGGATTCATGGACGCACCGCTTCCCGAAGCCGTTCCGGACGACTGTGGACGCTGCCATCCGGAGGCCCTGGAAAGCTTCTGGGAAAGCGCCCACGGGGACCTGTTCGAAGCCAACGACTTCGAACCCGAGTGCGTCACCTGCCACAACAGCCACGACGTGACGGAAGTGCACATCGACATGGTGTCCATCACCGCGCCCTGCGGCGAATGCCACGACCAGGACTACATCGATGAGGTCCGCAATCCCCTGATCGACACGGACGGGAGAATCGAACGGCTCTACGGCGAGATCCTGGCCATGCCTGGAGACAACCCGAATGCGCCTTATCTCCGCAACCGTCTCGTCCGCGTCCGCAAGGAGTTCCGCGGCCTGGCGCACTACCTGGCCACCAACACCATTATCACCAAACGGCAGGCCATCGACCGGGAACTCGACTACATCGAATTCATGTTGCATTTCGATGACAGTACGGTCGAAGGCAAGTAATCCGAAGACCGCGCACCGCCCCCCGCTCTCCCTCCCATACCACCGCGACGGTTTTTCCTTTTCCAGGGTTATTTCTGTTGACTTTCCACGTGGTCGCCGCTAATTTTGACTGGCTTTGCCCGAGACGATTGCCGAGGTAGCTCAGGCGGTAGAGCAGTGGACTGAAAATCCATGTGTCGACAGTTCGACTCTGTCCCTCGGCATTTTCCACAATACAACGAATATCTCCTTCGGAACGAGTTTTCTGGCTGTCGTGACCCGCATTGGCGTGGTGCGTCCCCGCAAACCCCTAATCCTACTTCCACTGCAACCTTTCTTGAGCCGAGCGAGTCGAAACGATCGACAGCAGCCTGCACGAACGGCCGGTCGAGTCGAAACGATCGACAGCAGTCCGCATGAACGGCCGATCGAGCACGTCGAAAGCGGACCGAAGCCGCACTGACGCGCCGAATCACCCGAGTTACCGCTCGAGACAGGATACCACGCGATCATGTTCCGGAACTACCTCACGATTGCCTATCGTAACGCCCTACGCCACAGAGGATACGCAATAATCAACGTCATGGGCCTCGCAGTCGGGATGACCTGTTGCATCCTGATCCTGCTCTACGTACAGGACGAACTCGGCTATGACCGGTACGCGTCCCGGCACGACCGTATCTACCGGCTCACCATGGCGATCGAGACGCCGGACAGGGCGGAGACCCGTACCGCGCGAAGCCCGACGGCGTGGGGGTGGATGCTGACCGATGCCTTCCCGGAAGTCGAAGGGTTCACCCGCATCAAGGCACCGCTGGTCTCCTGGCAGGTCACGTACGTGGAAGGCAACAGACGGTTCAATGAGCCGGGTTTCTACTTCGCGGATCCCGGCATCCTGGACCTGTTCGACTTCAACCTGGTACGCGGCGACGTGAACACGGTCCTGAACGCCCCCAATACCGTGGTCATGACCGAATCCACGGCGGCCAGGTACTTCGGCGATGAGGATGCCCTGGGCAAGGTGATCCGGATCGACAACACCTACGACCTTACCGTAACCGGCGTCATGGAAGACGTGCCGCGCAACTCCCATATGACCTTTGGCTTCCTCGGGTCCTTCGAAACCCTTAACGTCAACCCCATCTACGGGGGAACGGATTACGGCAGGAATACGCAGAACTTCGGCCCGGACCTTTATACGTACCTTCTACTCGCCGAAGGTTTCTCGCCCGAATCCCTCGATCCGAAACTGGCGGAGTTCATCGAATCGCGCTACGGCCCGGCCCTGGACCAGTTCAACGCGCAGATCGAAGCCGTGCTCCAGCCGCTGACCAGCATACATTTGCATTCGAATCTCGACGGGGAACTCGGCGCGAACAGCGATATCGCCTACATCTACATCTTCTCGGCCGTCGCGTTCTTTCTCCTGCTGATCGCCTGCATCAACTTCATGAACCTCGCGACGGCCCGATCCGCCGGCCGTGCCCGGGAGGTCGGCATCCGCAAGGTGCTGGGGGCGTTCCGCGTTCAGCTGATCGGCCAGTTCATGGGCGAATCCACGATCATGGCGGTACTCTCGCTGATCGTGGCCGTGGGTCTGGTCTATGCGTTTCTTCCCGCGTTCAACGCCCTGGCCGGCAAGGACCTGGTCTTTGCCTTCGACGATATGAGCATGGCATTCGGCCTGATCGGCATCGTGGTACTGGCCGGTGCGCTGGCCGGAAGCTACCCGGCGCTGTTCCTGTCGTCGTTCCAGCCCGTTTCCGTGCTGAAGGGCTCTTCCAGGGCGGGTGCGGTGAACACGAACCTGCGGAAGATCCTGGTCGTGCTGCAATTCGTGATCTCCGTCGTGTTCATCATCGGCACGGGCGCGGTGGCGGATCAGATGCGGTTCGTACAGGACAAGCACCTGGGATTCGAGAAAGAACAGCTGGTGGTCATGCCGCTCGGAGATCCCAGGCAGCGCTTGATTTATAATGCCTACAAGGATCAAATTACCGACTATCCCAACGTATTGGGCGTTACGGTGGCGAACGAAATGCCGGGCGGACTGGTGAACGACATCCTCTTTACGCCGGACGGCGCTCCGGAAGAGGAACTGGTCCGAATCAACAACATGTGGATCGATCACGATTTCATCCGCACGATGAAGATCGAACTCACGGCGGGACGCGATTTTTCCAGGTCCTTCCCCACGGATACGCTGCAGGCGTTCGTGATCAACGAGGCCGCCGTGAAATGGTTGGGCTGGGAAGGCGCTCCGCTCGACAGGAAAATTCGCCTGGGGAACTTCAAGGACGGCCGGGTCATCGGTGTCGTGCGGGACTTCCACGTGCGGTCGCTGCACAGCGGCATCGAACCGATGATGCTGCAGCTGGCGCCCGGACCGGACCCGCTCCACTATCTCGCGATCAGGATCGCCCCGGATGACGTGGCCGAAACGATGGGATTCCTGGAAAGCAGCTGGCGCGAGATCTATCCGGACGATTCGTTCACGTATTCGTTTCTCGACGAGGACTGGGGCCGGCTGTATCAGAACGAAGCGCGGCAGGGAAGCATCTTCCGCAGCTTCTCCATGCTGGCCGTCTTCATCGCGTGCCTGGGTCTGCTGGGCCTCGCTTCCTTCACGGCGGAACAGCGCACCCGGGAAATCGGCGTGCGGAAGGTGCTGGGGGCGTCCGCTTCCGGCATCGTCGCGCTGCTTTCGAAAGAATACGTCCGCCTGGTCGTGTACGCCAACCTCATCGCCTGGCCCGTCGCCTACGTCGTGATGAACGACTGGCTCGACGGGTTCGCGTACCGAACGGACCTTTCTCCCTGGATATTCGTGCTCGCCGCGGCACTGGCCATCGCCGTTACCATGCTGACCGTGAGCTACAAAGCCGTCAGCGTCGCCCACACCGATCCCGTGGACGCCCTGCAGCACGAGTGAACCCTGGACGCCTCCCGAAGCCTTTTGCGCACTGCAGCCCCTGAACCGTGGACGCCCTGCAGCACGAGTGAGCCATGGACGCACCCCCGCGTCAATTTCAGGTTTGACGACCTTCCCGTTCAGTTGTAGATTCCATCGACTCGAATGAACGCCTCGGGCGAGTATCGTCGAAGTTCCGTGCGATGATAGCGTCGCGCATCGCGGCGCAACGGGCGAGAATCCAAAGCCGCACGGGAAAGACAGCGCTGATCGTGGCTACAAAAACCTATGCATCGCTGCCTTACACCGAACCGGACAACCTCGTCCGGGATTTCGCCAGCCGCGGAATCGTCGCCCTGCCGCCCGAAAGTCTCGGCATCCCCGAAGAGATCCACCACCACATATACACGCTGGAAAAGCAGGCCTACCTGGCGCGGAAGCCAGTGACGCCGGGGGGCATTCCGGACGTCCTTAAGGTCATCAACGCCCCGGGCGTGGTCGAAGCCTGCAACCGGATCGTGGGCCGAAACTGGGCTATCGTTCCCTTTACCCACAATGCCTCCTTCGCGAGCGGCGCCCGGGACCAGCACTGGCACAAGGACGACAACGGCCCGTACAACGGCCGCAAGCAGCGCCATCACCAGGCCGTGCAGATCGAAATGCTGTACTACCCCCAGGACGTGACCGAAGTAATGGGGCCCACGGCCACTATACCCTATTCGCACTACTGGACGTTCAACCATGAAGAAAACCACGACAATTTCGCGGGGGCTGACCACCTCGATTTCGAATACCAGATCAGCGGAATGGAAGGCGTTCCGGTCAGCGGCCCCGATTCCGAATACGACTGGGAGGACGTCGTCCACCGGCGTACGGACCACGACGTCCGGATGAGAGAAGCAGTGTCGAACACGGGATGGCCCCTCGTGAAAACCCTCGAGGCGGCACCGCTCCGGGCCGGCAGCGTGCTGCTCTACTCCCATAACACATTCCACCGGGGGAACCACCGCCGCGACGACTGGCGCCTGTGGGACCGCCATCCCCGGTTCATGTGGCGGTTCTGGATCTATCGTACCACGGAACCGGACGGAAGCCAAGGCGATGGGCCCGGCGAGATTGCCTGGCACGAACTGGGGGTGGATCCCGTGACCGGGGTCGATCTGAAGGATGCGGGCGACGACACGACCGTGGTCTGGAGATATCACAATCACTGGATGCGGACGGGGCGGACGCCGCCGCTACGGTCCGAGGCCCGGACCCTGTCCGCGAAGGGGCGGGAAACCGAGGCCGGCGAATTGGCAGCACAGTTGCACGTCATGGGCGACGAGGCGGAACCTCTGCGTATCGGTGCGGCCTATAAGCTGGCCTCGATCGGAGACGACGCACTGGCCGTCCAACATCTCGGCGCAGCGCTCTACAGTCACCGGGAAAGCGTCCGCCGCGCGGCAACCTACGGCCTGATCGCCGTAGGAGCGCAGTCCACGGAAACCTTTGTCGAAGCAACGAAGTCACCGGTCAAATGGGTCAGGAAGGCCGGTGTGTACGGATTGGGCGACTGTGCACCGCTTACCGGCGAAGTACTGGAAGCCGCCGTTTCGCTGCTACACGATGATCACTCCGTTTACGTCCGCGCCGTCGCCGCGGGAACGCTGGGCTGCCTGGGTCGTCGCGCTGCCGGGACCGGTATGGGATGGTCCCTGGTTCCTCGGTGTCTCGAGGCGCTGGTCCGCAGTCTGGAACGCGAAGAAAACCGACTGAGCATGGACCTGGCCCAGCAGCGGAGCATCAAGTTCGTACGACCTACCGACGAGTGCGATATCTGCGAGGGCAACGGCGTCGACATGGGCCTCGAGCGATTCGAACCGGTGCGCTCCGCCGTACGGGAGAACGCCCTCTGGTCCTTGGTCATCCTCTGTTCCCACGGGCCCCGACTGGCCGGCGATGCGCTGGACTCCGCCATCGATGCCTTGAAAACGGTAGTGCGCAGCGACCGCAACGTCATCTGCGTGGGGTTCGCCATGGACGCCCTCAATCGCCTGGCCAACCTGGAATCCCGTGAGCCTGCGCCCGCCGCTGTCGAACAACTGCGGGCAGACCTTCTTGACTTACTTGGCGAGTGCCCCATCCGGTGCTGGGAAGCGCTCGTACGCGGCGGCTTGAGTACGGAACATCTTTCCACGTTCTCCGAAGCCGGCTAGCCGGATATACCTCTAAACGTCGAACTGATTGCGCGGTACGCCGTACGCCCGGACCGTACAGCGCACAACGCTATGTTTCCGGGTGATGCCCTTGCCCCACATCCTCGTCGACAACATCGTCAAGACCTTCCGGATCGCCCAGCGGCGCCCCGGTCTCTGGGGCGCACTACACGGGGTAGTGCGCCGTGAATACCGGACGATCAAGGCCCTGGACCGCGTCTCCTTCGAACTGGATCCGGGAGAACTGGTGGGCTATATCGGCCCCAACGGCGCGGGCAAGTCCACGACCGTAAAAGTCCTCTCCGGCATCCTCGTGCCCGATTCGGGACGGTGCGAGATCGACGGCCGCATACCGTGGCGCAACCGGATCTCAAACGCGGCCAACATCGGCGTGGTGTTCGGCCAGCGGACCCAGTTGTGGTGGGATCTGCCCGTTATCGAGTCCTTCGACCTGCTGCGGGATATCTACCGGATCGAAAACGGTGATTACCTTCTTGCCAGAGACGAGCTCGCGGCGCTCATGGACCTGGAACCGCTTTACGACGTCCCGGTGCGCCAGCTCAGTCTCGGCCAGCGCATGCGGTGCGACCTTGCCGCGGCCCTGCTGCACGCGCCTTCGGTGCTCTTTCTGGACGAGCCTACTATTGGCCTGGACGCCGTTTCCAAGCTTGCCGTTCGGGATTTCATCAAGCGGCTGAACCGGGATCGGGGCGTCACCGTCGTGCTGACCACCCACGACATGGACGACATCGAGGCCCTGTGCGACCGCGTAATGGTAATCGGACACGGGAGGATCCTGTCCGACAGCACGCTGGACGACCTGCGCACCCGCGTCACCCGGGAGCGCCGCCTCATCATAGACCTGCTCGACGAAGGCCAGGCGATCGAGGATCCTGACGTCACCTTCATCTCGCGCAATGGCAACCGCGTCCACCTGCAGTTCGATCCGGACCGTGTCCCGACGGCCGCCCTGATCAGCCGGATCACGGCGAAGTACGCCATCAAGGACCTGTTCGTCGAGAACCCGCCCATCGAAGAGATCATTTCACGGCTTTATGACGAACACGAACTCCGCTAATCCCTGACAGGCATGATGCAATCGTTCGTTCTACCCTACACTGCCGTGCTGTCCGCCCGGTTCCGGATGATCCTCCAGTACCGGGCCGCGGCCATTGCCGGGTTCGTCACGCAGATCGGGTGGGGCGCGATCCGCGTCATGGCCATGGAGGCGTTCTACCGGTCCACGAGCGCCCCCCAGCCCATGCACCTCGAGGACGTGGTGACCTATATCTGGCTGGGCCAGGCGCTGCTCGGTCTGCTGCCGTGGAATCCCGATACGGAGATCCGCGCCATGGTGCGGTCGGGTACGGTAGCCTATGAACTCGTCCGGCCCGTGAACCTCTACACCTACTGGTTTTCCCGGTCGATGGCATTCCGGCTCGCGCCGACCTTCATGCGTTCCATCCCACTTGCGATACTTGCGTTGGTGTTTTTCGGGATGCAGGCGCCCGCCTCGCCCGAAGCCCTGGTCTTCTGGCTGGCGGCGACCCTCGGCGCGGTGCTGCTCAGTACGGCCCTCACCGTGATCCTGTCCATCACGTTGATGTGGACGATATCGGGGGAAGGCGTGTCCTTTCTGGTCTCACCGGTCATCTATCTGCTGGCGGGGATGGTCATCCCCCTGCCGCTTTTCCCCGACTGGGCGCAACGCGTACTCGAAATCCTGCCGTTCCGCGGCATCTGCGACGCGCCGTTCAGACTGTACATGGGCCATATCCCGGCCACGGAAGCCTGGGCCGTGTTATTTCACCAGCTGATCTGGATCATCATCCTGGTCGCATTCGGCGCGTGGCTGCTCTCGAGAGCGACCCGCCGGCTGGTCGTACAGGGAGGTTGAGGGATGGCGAACCCGCTTGCACTGTATACCCATTACGTGAGCATCTCCCTGCGAAGTCAGATGCAGTACCGGGTCTCGTTCCTGCTCGGTACCCTGGGCCAACTGTTCAGCACGGGGGTGGAATTCATCGGCATCCTCGCCCTGTTCGACCGCTTCGGCAGTCTGAGTCAATGGACGCTCGCCGAGGTCGCCTTCTTCTACGGAATCGTCAACGTGGCCTTCGCCGTGACCGACATGCTCTCCCGCGGCTTCGACCACGTGGGCCAACTGGTCCGTACCGGCGAGTTCGACCGCATGCTGCTCCGGCCCCGGAGCACCGTGCTCCAGCTGATCGGCCAGGAATTCACATTGAAGCGGCTCGGCCGGTTCATCCAGGGCGGCGGCGTCCTGCTCTGGGCAACACTCTTCCTGGACATCGAATGGTCGGCTGCAACAGTGGCGTTGACGACTGTAACGGTGATTTGCGGCGCCTGCTTCTTTCTGGGACTGTTCATCAATATCGGCACGGTGTCCTTCTGGACCACAGAGACCCTCGAGCTCATGAACGTGTTGACCTATGGCGGCATCGAGGCTTCGAAATACCCGCTGGCCATATATCGAGCCTGGTTCCGCCGGTTCTTCACCATGGTAATCCCCATGGGCTGTGTGACCTATTTCCCGGTCCTGGCGATTCTCGGCAAGCCCGATCCGCTGGGTACGTCTCTCGCGTTTCAGTACGCGGCTCCCTTGTTCGGCCTGCTCTATTTCATCCTGTCGCTGTTTATCTGGCGACTCGGACTCCGGCACTATCGTTCGACGGGCAGCTAGCGCGGCGGTCCGCTGACCAGTTCACCAGCCGGTCCGGTTCGACGGGCCGATCGGCGCGCCGTCCTTCTTGACGATGTTCCGGGTCGCCTGTTTATTGGTCCGGTATGGCGAACAACAGGCAGTACCGATCCAATACGCTGTTCGTGGGTACCCGCGGGGTCAAGGAGTACCGGGCCAGCATACCCCGCTGGGTGAACGGTTCCGATACCGTGCTCGAAATCGGCTGCGAATGGGGCACGACCACCACGATCATCGCCGAGCACGCCGCGACCGTAATCGGAACGGACGTGAGCCCGGTGGTCATCGAACGGGCACGGGAACGCCACCCCCACATCCGGTTTGAAACGCTGGACGCCTTCGACGTGCGGGCCGCACTCGAACTGAACGAGGACTTCACCAAGATCTACATCGACATGTCGGGTATATCAGGATACAGGTCGCTACTGGACCTGATCGCCCTGCTGAACAGCTACGCCGCCGTACTGCGACCGGAAGTGATCGTGGTCAAGAGCGGAGCCCTGAAGCATTTCGCCTCCCGGTGCATTCCCTTCGGGGATGATGGAGCCTGGCATGAGCGAGCACAAGAGCGCCAGTAAATCCCGCGGGGCGCATTGGCGGAAGACCGGCATCCTCGTCCACGGCTACAATCTCCATGCCGGCCAGTGGGAGGACGTGGCCTGGGGCACGCCGCCGGAACGGATCGGACGCGTGCCCATGGGCGTGTTTGTCGCCCTGAGCGAGCAGGCGGACGTGATGGTCTTCGGTTCGGGCGCCTCGGAAAAGGACGGGTTGCTTGAATCCGAGGCGACGGCCCGGTTGTTGTGGGAACGGTTCGACGAACTCGCCGGATTCGCGGTTTTCAAAGGCAGGGAGGCCGAATTGATCCGTACTCCCGCGACCGGCCGGTTCAGGCAGCGGATCGAATCCATACTGCACCTGGACCGGGCGTCGAAGAACACCCGTGACGAAATCGTCCATGCCGGCCAGGTTTTCGCCGACCGGGGCGTAGAGCGGGTCATCCTGGTCTCGAGCCCGACCCATCTGCCGCGGTGCCTGAGGGACGCCTGTGCGATCTATGGCGAAGACGGGGCCATATCGGGCCTGCTGCAGGAACTCTACGCGGCGCCGAGCGTCACTGGATACCCGGGGTACGCGGCAGGCGACGTAACCATATTCGAACCGCCCCATCGTCCGGACCGCCCGGGCCACCCGGACTACCCGGACCGCATGGACCGCCCGGGCCACCCAGCCCACCCGGACCGGCCGGAGGCGGACATGAGCCGCGTGGTCGCCAGGATGCACGGCATACCGGAAAACCGGCGGGTACGTTTCGTCCGGCGACTGGATGACCTGTTACGTGAATTCGAGGTGTAGACGAAGGTCCGGCCATCATCGGTCCGACAAACACCGGTCCGGCAAACATCGGTCCGACGAACACCGGTCCGACGAACACCGGTCCCGCGGCTGAATCAGTAAACCAAGCGGACATACGCGAGGAGCCAGGCATGATGACCCCGGAACAACGGTACCTGTTCGACGTTTTCGGCTACCTGCACATCGAGAACGCGCTTTCAAAGCAGGAGCTCGAGGATTGCCAGCGCGCGTCGGCCCGGTACATGAACACGCCGGAGGACAAACTGCCGCCGGGGTTCGGTTTCGACGGCAAGCGCCACCTTCACGGCTTCGCCTTCGACAAGTCGCTCGAGGCCCTGACCCGCCATCCGTCGATCTGGCCCATCGTGCGGGAACTCACCAATAACAAGCCCCGGCTGATCAGCGGCACGCTCCAGGTGGACCGCCCCGGGGAATCTGCCGTGGGGGGCCTGCACTGCGCCCGGGAAGGTTTCGGCTGGGAGAGCACCCGCTACGAGACCCATCATGGACGGGTCTACTGCGATGACATTATCGTGTTTCCCTACCTGGACGACGTTTTTCCCGGCGACGGCGGCCTCATCGTGCTGCCCGGATCCCACAAGGCGAATTTCCCCCGGCCGGACAGCCTGTTCAACAACGGACTCATGCACGGCGTGGAGGAACTCGCGCCGGGCGTGGTCAACATCACGCCCCGGGCGGGCGACATCATCGTGACTTCCGAGCTCATGACCCACGGCATCCTCGAATGGCGGCCCGGCGACCGGATCCGGCGCATCCTGGTGCTGCGGTACAAGCCCCAGCACGCCGGGCTGGCCATGCCGTTTCCCGATGAAATCAAGGCCGTGCTGTCCCCCGAAACGCTGGAACTGATCGAGACCGCGCACTACAACCACGTCAAGGACATCGTCAAGGACGACCTGGAGGGCGACCCGGAAGGCAGCCCGGAGGGCGGCCAGGAGGGCGGTCGGGAGGACGACCAGAAGGACGGCTCGGAGGGCGGCAGGCAGGGAGCGTCCCCATGAACATCCGGAACGTTCGCGCCTTCACCGTGGACCTGTCCCGGGCCAGGAAGGCGGTAAAGACTACGCTGCAACGAGAAGGGCGCCAACCGTCGGGCCCCATGGACCGCTACCCGGAATACCGGGGCAGACGCGGGGACGCGGGACCCGCCTGGCCGTCCGCGGCGTGTATCGTGGAAGCGGACGACGGAACTTTCGGCCTGGGCTTGACCCAGCATAGCGGTCCCGTCCTCCCCATCGTCAACGAACATTTCAGGCCACTGTTGACGGGGCAGTCCGTCATGTCCACGGAAAAGTGCTACGATCTCATGGTTCGCGCGAGCGCTGCCTACGGAAGCCAGGGTGCGACGAGCTACGCCATCAGCGCCGTGGACCTGGCGCTTTGGGACCTGAAGGGTAAACTGCTCGGCCGGCCCGTGTACGAACTGCTCGGCGGTCCACAGAAGGACCGGATCAGTTGCTACGCCACGGGATTCGACATTGAATGGTATCTCGAACTGGGATTCAAAGCGGTAAAACTCCCCATGCCGTTTGGTCCGGACGATGGAATCGACGGATTGAACAGGGCGGTGGAGATGGTGGAGGAAACCAGGGCCGCGATCGGAAACGATGTCGAGTTGATGCTGGACTGCTGGATGGCGCTGGACGTGGAATACGCCGTGCGGCTCGGCGAATCGCTGCAGCCCTTCCGGTTGAAGTGGCTGGAGGACTACCTGATGCCCCACGACCTGGACGGGTTCGCCGCGGTCCGCCGGCGCTTGCCCGGGCAGGGCCTCGCGACCGGAGAACACTGGTACCTGGCCGAACCGTTCCTGTATGCCGCGGAGCACTGGCTGGTGGATATCTTCCAACCGGACGTCAAGTGGTGCGGCGGGCTTTCCGCCGCGGTCCGCATCTGCCACATCGCCGAGGCCGCGGGCCTGACGGTAGCCCCGCACGGCGCCATGAACGATCCCTACGGCCAGCACCTGGTCTTCGCCATGCCCGCGGCCCGTTGGGGAGAACGTTCCAGTGGGGTCTCTCCGCCCGGAGTGCCCCTGTCCGACATGGTTGAGCTGCCGGGAACGGCCGTGATCGAAGATGGCTGCCTCATACCCAGCGACGCCCCGGGATTCGGGATCGAAGCGGACCGGGCCTGGCTGGAACGCGTGGCCCTCTGAACCTATTCCCAATTCACGTGGCCGACTGAGCCTTAATCCCCCGTCTTAAGGTCTTCGGATTCCGGCGAGAGATGAATCGTACGGGTGGGGAAGGCCATCTCGAGTCCGAGCGATTCGACGATCTCCATGATCTTCAGATTGACGTCCTCCCTGATCCGCAGGTAATCGGCCCACACCGTCGTCGCGGTAAAGTAGTAGACCATGATGTCGAGCGAGTTCTCGGATATCTCGTTGAACCGCACGAGCATGGTCGATTCCTGGCTGACCTCGGGATGGGTGCGAAGCAGTTTCTCAATCCTTGAAACCGCCTCTCTCATCCCGTCGGACGGCGTATCGTAGGTGAGTCCCACCGTGATCCACACCCGGCGGTACGGACGGGACGAGATATTGTCGATCACGAATTCCGCCAGCCGGTTGTTCGGGATGGCGACGACGGTCTGTTCGAAGGTACGGATCCGGGTGCTGCGGAATCCAATGCTCTCCACCACGCCTTCGATCTCCCGGTCCGGAGACACGATCCAGTCTCCCGCCACAAAGGGCCGGTCGACCAGCAGCATGATGGACCCGAACACGTCGGCCAGGGTCTTCTGGGCGGCAAGAGCCACGGCCAGTCCTCCGATCCCCAGGCCGGCCAGCAGTCCGGACACCGAGTAGCCCAGGTTCTGCAGGATCATGAGGGCGGCGAGGATCCATACCATGATCTGCAGCGCCCGCTCGACGAGGGGCACGAGGTGGTCGTCCAGGGCCGTGTCCGTCTTGAGCGCCCACTCCTTGAGCATCGACGTGAAGACGTTGACGCATCGGAAGATCATCCACGCCGTCAGGAGGGAAAAGGGCACCCAGAACCCGGCCTGTAACACCCCCATGACCATGTCGGGCGGACGCAGCGTATAGATGGCGAGGTAGAGACCCAGCACGACGATCACCCATTCGAGGGGTTTCTCGACCGCCATGATCAGCATGTCGTCGAGTTGGGTCGAGGTAACGCGCGCCAGCCGTTTGGCGACGCGGGTCATCAGGTGCTTGAACACCCATTTTACGACAAAGGTCCCCAGGAGAATCGCGAAGGCAATGCCGATTTCCTGGCCCGTCCATTGCCACGACTGTTCAAGGAGGTTTATAAGGGTATCCATAGTCCGTTCCTTCCCGCCAGGGCCGGTACTTCCGGCATTTTTTTGTCGCATCGCCGGCGCCGATGCATATATTTCAAGGGCTGTATCTTAACGTAAGACCCGTGTACTGTCAAGTTGAGGTCCCCTGGCAGGAATGCCCGGTGCGGGGAATGTCGAGAAGGAGGAAGGGTGTGTCGACACGCGCCATAGTGCTGTTTATAACGGCCGTATTCATCGGTTTGACCGCCGTGCTTTGCGACGGCTCCGGAATCCCGGTGCCGCCCAAATACACCGGGGATCTTCCGGAGCTTCAATCGCGCGGCGTCGTCCGCGTCATCGTCCGTCCGGATGCGGTCGACCACTTGCCCCGCAACGCGGAACCGGTCGAGCTCGACCATGACATCGCACGGGGTATCGCCGAATCGCTGAAGCTGGATCTGCGGCTCGTCACCGTCGAAGACCACCAAGCCATGGTCGACAAGCTCCTGCTGGGCGAAGGAGACATCATCGCCGCGAATCTCACGGATACCCCGGAACGGATGGCGAGAACAGCCTTTTCAGTGCCCTATCACTTTGTCGATGAATTCCTGATCGTCCCCGCCGGCGAAAGCGTCCCGGACAGCCTCGGTGATCTGAACGGCATGGAGATCAGCGTCCGAGCGTCCAGCTCGTACTACCAGACGTTGCAGGAGTTGCAGAAACAGGTGCCCGGGCTGCGTATAAACACCGTGCCGGAAACCCTGCTGACGGAAAGTATCATCGACGGGGTCGCCCGCGGCGAATACGAGGCGACGGTCTGCGACAACAACCTGTGGTACGCCGTGGCAAGCGCGTATGACGAACTGGCCGCGCCGCTTGCGTTGTCGGAAAACCGCGAGGTCGTCCTGCTGATGCGGCCCGACGACGAGGAACTGAAGAACAGAGTCGACGAGATCCTGCTCGCCCGTCAGATATCGCCCACCCGCGAGCGTGTTTACACCGACGACCTGGAAGGATTGAAGAAACGCGGCCGGCTGCGCATGATCACGCGAAACAACGCGCTGACCTACTTCATCCACCGCGGCATGCAGGTCGGCTACGAATACGAACTCCTGAAAGAATTCGCCAGGCGGAACGACCTGCGGCTGGAAATCGTCATACCGGACGACCACGCCAAGCTGCTCGACTACCTGAACGAGGGTAAGGGAGACGTCATCGCCGCAGCCATGACGATCAACGAAGAAAGGGCGGCCGCAGCCGCATTCACGACACCCTACAACGATGTGGAAGAAGTAGTGGTCGTCCGCTCCGACGAAGAGGGCATTTCCGGTTTCGGGGATCTCGCCGGACGAACGGTGCACGTCCGCGGCAGTTCATCATTTCTCGCACCGCTCCGCGCCGCCGCCGATTCCGTGGAAGGCCTGGTGATCGACGAGCTGCCCGGCGACGTCGAGACGGAGGAAATCATGTTCGGTGTCGAGGACGGCACCTACGACGTGACCCTGGCGGATTCGAATCTGCTGGAAGTGGAACAGGCGTACGGACACGACCTGAAGGCCGCGTTCAGCATCGGGCCCGCGTCTTTGGGATGGGCCGTGCGCAAGGATAATCCGGCGCTTCTCGCAGCCCTCGACGAGTACATCAGCCAGGAGAAGCGGGGACTGTTCTTCAACCTGATGCGCAAGAAGTATTTCGAGAACATCCGTACCATCGCCAAGGCCAAGGACTCGCTGCGGGTCGACCTGAGCGGTCAGCTGTCGCCGTTCGACGACCACGTAAAGAAGTACGCCGGCTATTACGGCCAGGACTGGCGCCTTGTCACCGCGCAGATGTACCAGGAATCCAGGTTCGATCCGGACGCCGTGAGCTGGGTAGGCGCCCAGGGACTCATGCAGGTGATGCCGGCCACGGGGGAGCAGATGGGATTCACCGAGCTGCATGATCCGGAAGTAGGCATCCATGCGGGCGTCAAGTACATGGACCATCTCCTGGACCGGTTCGATCCGAAGTTGCCGATGGAGACACGGGTGCACTTCGCGCTCGCGTCCTACAATGTCGGATACGGCCACCTCCTCGACGCCCGCCGCCTGGCCAGGCAGAAGGGATGGGACGCCAACCGGTGGTTCGGCCATGTCGAAGAAGCCATGCTGCTCCTTTCCAGGCCCGAGTACTACAGCCGGGCGCGGTACGGTTTCTGCCGGGGTGGTCAGCCGGTACATTACGTCGAGAATATCCAGCAGTACTATGACGCCTACCTGGAAGTACTCGCCTCGGCCGAGCCGGTTCGAACCGTCGTATCAACCCGCCCGGAACCGCTCGCACTCGAAAGACCGGTCCGCCCGGAACCGCTCGCACTCGACGGTCCGCTTAGGCCGGTCCGCCCGGTTCAGCACGACACCACGACCGAACTCGCCATCCCGGAATAACCCACAGTCGGAGCTTGCCATGAATTCCGACGTCCAAGACCCGACCCGCCAGGAACCCTGGCAGCATCTCCAGAGGCTCATCCAGGCCGAATCGCGGCACGTGCTGCCCTCCTACATCGGGTCGCTTACGGCCGCCGAACTGGCACGGGCCGTCTCGCGCCTGAGCCAGGAAGAACACACCCGGTTGCTCGGCCTCCTGTCGCCCCAGGACGCGGCGGAGTTGATCGACCGCGTTGAGGACGTGCAGGCAGTCGACCTGATCGAGGATCTTTCGCCCACCGATGCCGCGGCGATCGTGGACGAGATGTACAGCGACGCCCAGGCCGATTTGCTCGGAGGTCTCAAGGACGAGGAAGCGGAAGCCATTCTCGAGGCGATGCCGGACGAAAGGGCCGCGGAAGTCCGGCAGCTGCTGCAATATCCGGACGAAACGGCCGGCGGGATCATGCTGACCGAGTTCGTGTCCTATCCTGATCGTTTCTCCGTGCAGGACGTGATAGAAGACCTGCGGAACCGGCACGATGAATACGTAGGGTACGACGTGCAGTACCTTTACGTATCGGACGGGGCGAAGCTGTCGGGCGTGCTGCGGCTGCGTGACGTGTTGATGGCTCTGCCCGGCCAGCAACTCACCGAAGTCATGGTGGAAGATCCCGTGCGCGTCAACGTGCTTACTCCGCTCGAGCAGATGCGCGACCTCTTCGAAACCTACACCTATCTCGGACTGCCGGTCACGAACGAAGAAGGCAAACTGGTCGGCGTGGTACGCGCCGCGGACGTGCAGGAGAAACTGACGGAACAGACCGAAAGCGAGTTCCTCAAGACAAGCGGCATCGTAGGCGGCGAGGAACTGCGGAGCATGCCCGTCCTGACGAGGTCCTCGCGACGGTTGTCCTGGCTCAGCGTCAACGTCGTCCTGAACATCCTGGCAGCGAGCGTCATCGTCTTGTACCAGGATACCCTGGAAGCGGCGATCATCCTGGCGGTCTTCCTTCCCATTATATCGGACATGAGCGGGTGCTCGGGCAACCAGGCGGTCGCGGTGAGCATCCGGGAACTTGCCCTGGGGCTCGTACGGCCCGGCGAGATCCTGCGCGTCCTCGCCAAGGAGGCCTCCGTCGGCCTCATGAACGGCGTGGTCCTCGGCGCGTTGCTCGCCTGCGCCTCGCTGTTGTGGCAGGGGAATCCCTACCTGGGCCTCGTCGTCGGAACCGCCCTGGCGGCCAACACGCTGCTCGCGGCGTGTCTGGGAGGGTGCATCCCCCTGGCGCTTCGGGCGATGAAGGCCGATCCCGCGCTGGCGTCCGGCCCCATGCTCACGACGGTAACGGACATGTGCGGCTTCTTTCTACTGCTGAGCCTGGCGCAGTTCGTGTTACCGAAACTGATTTGAAAAAGGGAATTTGAACGTGCATCCAGGTATTACCCGCGTCATAGGCATCCTGCGCAAGGCGGGCCGGTTCATCGGCAGCGAGATCTGGCATATCAACACCCGGGGGCTGTCCAGGCTGCACGCCCTCCTCGTGCGCGTCGCTAAAACGATGATTTTCCTGTATCACCAGTTCTGGGAGGACCGATTGCTGACCCGGGCCTCGGCCCTGACCTTCTCGAGCCTGCTGGCCCTGGTGCCGCTGCTCGCCATCGTATTCACCGTGTACCAGAGCCTCGGACTCTACTTGGACTTCGAACCTATCCTGAGAGAATGGTTGAGTCCCCTGGGCAGTGACGGCGACGTCGTGGCTACGCAGATCATGGATTTCCTGGCAAACGCCCAGACCGGCACGCTGGGATACATCGGATTGGTGGTGCTCCTCTTCGCCGTGCTGGGCATCCTGGCGAATATCGAGGAATCCTACAACGATATATGGCACGTGCGGCGCATGCGAAGCTGGAGACAGCGTCTGGCGAGCTACCTGGCGCTACTGCTCATCGGACCACTGATCATTACGGGCGTCGTGACTTTCATGGGATCGTCCAACAGCATTGCCTTACTGGCCAACTTCGAAAGGATTGCGGGCTTCTCGCCCCTGTCCGTCCTGTTGATCGGACTCTTCTTTTCCCTGGTCATCTGGTCGGTACCCAATACCCGGGTTTCCATACGGGCCGCCCTGGTTGGCGGTGTGATTTCAGGATGCGGATGGATCCTGCTTAACCGGTTATTCGCCCAGTTGATTACGGACACGACGCAGGCGGGAGCGCGGGAGATCCTGTTCGCCGGTTTCGCCGCCCTGCCGCTGTTTCTGATCTGGCTGTACCTGGGCTGGGTGATCCTGCTGCTCGGAGCGATCCTGGCCCATTCCATCCAGAACGTGGGCATCATGGAGTGGAGGCAGTCGGAGCGCGTTCACGGGACGGCGCTGCGAAGCTATATCAACGTCCTCGCATTCCTCTATATCATCCGCAATTTCGTGGAAGACAACAGGCCGACCAGGCTGGACAGGCTTTCCGGACAGACCGGGGCACCGGAGAACGTACTGGACGGAATGCTCTCGGCCTACGTGGATTCAGGACTGCTTACGCGCAAATCGGGGTATCACATCACCTACACGCCCGCCGCGTCGCCGGAGGACCTACCCCTGCGTTCGCTCCTGAACGTACTCTACCATCCGGGACCGCTCCCCGACCGCTTCCAGAGCGTGGATCCGCTGAACGCCCTGGCCCGGGACCTGCTGCAGTACTACCGGACGTCCTACCATTATCCCCTCGACCAGTCCCTGACGGACACGGTGCTCTCGCTCACGCCACCGCGCAAGTCAACCGGTGAGCACGCCGAGGACGGGCCCCAGGTATCTTGACCTTATGAGGTATCGGATCTTCCCAGGTAACCGGATCTACCCGGGTATCGGCATCTTCAGTAGGACTTCCCGGAACGGCGTAATCCTTCCAGGCTGCAGCCGTGCGGCAGGTCGTGTCCCTTGACCGTCCGGAAGAAATCCTCCATCCCGAGCAGGAAGGGTTCGATGTATTCCCGCGAGCCGGCCTTTCCCATGTGTCCCACGCGCAGTGCATCCCGGGCGAACTCGCCCATGGCCTGGGCAGCCAGGAATCCGTGGTTTCGGAGCAGGTAGGTGCGCAGTTCCGCGGCTTCGGACACGTCCGGATGGACCCGGAACGTCGTCACGGTACAGGACGCGGCGGCATCGGCCACGATGGGCGTGCACCCCACAGCACGCAGCCCGGCGCGGACCACGGACCGGGCCCACGCGTACCGGGCCCAGTGGCCTTCCAGCGTCTCCCGGTGCAGAATTCTTTTCAGGCTGGCGTGCAGGGAGACGATCAGGCTGCTGGCCTGGGTTGTCGGGTAGGGATGCTCGCCCGAGGATTCGGAGGCCCGTTTCCACACGGCGAGGTCGTAGTACCAGCCCCGGTGCCCGCTGTCCTTGGCGCGAATGATCTCCCACGCCCGGTCGCTGACCGCCAGAATACCCAGACCGGGCGCGGTCTCCAGGGCCTTGTTGGAGGAGGTCACGGCCACGTCGATGCCCAGTTCGTCCACGGGTATGTCATAGCCGCCCAGGGCCGACACGCCGTCCACGAAAAAGGGCAGGTCGAATTCGCGGGCCAGGCCGGCGTAATCCTCCAGCGGATTCCGCACGCCCGTGCCGGTGTCGTTGGCCACCACGACCAAACCGGCCGCCGCGGGGTGCTTTTCGAGGGCGGCGCGCGTTTTGCCCGGGTCGCCGGGCTCGCCCCAGGGGTCGTCCACGGCGATGACCTCGCACCGGAAGGCCTTCAGTATTTCGACGAGGCGATTGGCGAAGGGTCCGTTGGTCACCACCGCCACCTGTTCCCCGAGCTGGAAGAGACTGCTGAGCCCGGCGTCGAGCGCGCCCGAACCGGGGGCCGTCATGATAATTACGTCGTTGCGGGTCTGGAAAACCGTCCGGAGCATCGATACGGTTTCTTCGTAGATGGGACCGAAGTCTTCACCGTAGTGGGGCAGCACCTGCTGGCTGAGCGCCTCCAGGGTTTCCTCCCAGATATCGATGGGACCGGGCAGCAACAGTTTGGGTCGTGGCATGGGAAGGCTCAATCCAGTTTCACGTCGGGATATTTCGCGATGATTTCGTTGATCGCGCTGATGAACCGGTCGATGTCGTCGTAGGAATCGTAGAAATGGGTGGACACCCTGAAGAACGATTGGCCATCCGCCCCCAGGGCGGTGACCTCGATCTTGTAGTCGCTCCAGAGATACTGGCATACCTTCGACAGGTCGATGCCTTCGATCGAGAAACTCGAAATGAACCCGGACATGGATTCATCCATCGGGATCGTGAGGCGAGCTCCCCGTATCCGCTCCACCGCCTGCGCCTTCAGGTACCGCGCCAGGCCGAGGCAATAAGGCCGGATCTTGCTTTCCCAGCCGATTTCCTCCTGGTAGTCGATGGCGTCACCCAGGCCGGCATGATGGGTCTGGTCCCGGGTCCCGTTCACGTCGTAGCGGCTGGCCGAATCGGTTTCGCGCATGTTATGGCCGATAATCACGGGACGGATTTGGTTCTGATACTTTTGATCCATGTAGAGGAACCCCACACCCTTCGGCGCCAGCAGCCACTTGTGGCAACTGCTGGCGTAGAAGTCGCATCCGACTTCGGACAGGTCCAGGGGGACCATCCCCACGGCGTGGGCGCCGTCCACCATGGCCACGGCCCCGTGGGCGTGGGTCAGGCGGGTCAGTTCCGTAATGGGCGCGACCAGACCGGTCGTGAAGTAAACGTGGCTGAAGATCACCACACTGGTGTTCTCCGTCATGCCCGCCTCGTAGGCGTCCACGATGTCCTGTGGCGAGGACGGCGGAATGGGCAGGGAAACATAGTTCAGGTTCAGTCCGTCCCGCTCGGCCAGCCACGTCCACAGGGCGCGGACGGCAGGGTATTCCTGGTCGCTGAGCAGCACGTCGCTGCCCCGTTCCCAGATCAGGCCCTGTCCGGGTATGTTCATGCCCATCGTCGTGTTCAGCACGAGGGCGATCCGGTCCGGGGTCGTCCCCACGAATCGGGCCAGCTTCTCCCTGGATGATTCCACCAGGGGCCTGAGCAGGTCTCCGTGGCGGCGGTTGAGCGGGTCCGCCTCGAATTCCCGCATCAGGTCGATGATGCGTTCGATGACCGGCCTGGCGGAGGGGCCTACCGTTCCGCCCTGCAGGTAGGTCACTTCGTCCATCAGGTAGAACTGTTTCCGGATCTCCGACCAGTAGGCCGCTTCTTCGGCAGAGATGGGATGCGTGGATGTGGTCATGGGTAGTCCTGGATAGCGTGAATGGACGGGTTGCCGACCGATGCAAGACAACCCGTCTATTCTAACAGACATCCCCCTGTGGTGTCAAGACGATACGATCCGTTTCACCTTCCATGGAAAATGGAAAAACACCCCCGGCGGCGAGCGATGCCGACCGTCTCGCCGGCGCTCAATGCCAACCGTCATCTCCGTGGCAGAAAAGCCTTGTCATCGGCGGGTTACTTCCTAACTTGTCCTGGTTGGTATTCCACCGAACATATCAGCATGCCGGGTTGTTGACGGAAGTCCGTTTCTGTCCGGTTTTTGAATAGGAGAATGCAGTCGATGCGAGGAAACAGGGTGCTGGAAAAACTGCGGGCCGGTGAAGTCGCCCACGTGGTCGGCGGCCACAGCCATACGGCGAATTCCATCGATTTCATGGGCCAGTTCGGTTTCGACGGCTACTGGATCGAGGGAGAACACGGGGACATTACTTTCGACCGGATCGGAGACGTATCCCGGGCCTGCGACCTGTGGAACATGGCGTCGGTGATGCGGGTGCACGCCAACGAGACCGGGTTGATCGGCCGCACGCTGGACTGCGGGGTCAGCGGGCTGGTCGTCCCCCACGTGAGCAGCGCCGAGGCGGCGGAACGCGTGGTACGTGCCAGCCGGTTCGCCCCGGCCGGCATGCGGGGCATGTACTTCAACCGCCGGGGTTACGGCACCGAGAACAGCGAGTTCATCGCGAAGGTGAACGATGAGATTCTCGTCATCGTGCTTATCGAGGAAATCGAAGCCGTAGAGAACCTGGACGAGATACTCGCCGTGGACCACATCGACGTGTTCTTCGTCGCCCCGGGCGACCTGGCCCAGACCATGGGCTATCCTGGAGAGATGTACCGCCCGGAGGTAAAGAAGGTGGTATCCGATACCCTGGCGCGGATCGTCGCGGCCGGCCGGAACGCCGGGTCGCTCGTAGGCGACGAGACGTTCGAAGCGCACGCCGAAATCGGCGTCGGGTTCTTCTTCACCGTGTACGACCACTGGCTCCGGGCCGGCGCCAAAGCCTACTGGGACCGGGTCGCGGCGTTGAAGTAACCGCGGAGCGAATGAAGTAACCGCGGGCCGCGCCGACAACCGGGCCGCACCGTTACACGATCCGCGGTCACCCGCCCGGCGATCACCCGCCCGGTGGTTACCCGATCCACCGTCACCCGACGTGCTGTCCCACGCCTTCGGCTTTCGCCCGCTCATAAACGACCGCGGCCACGGCCACATCCTCCACGGCCAGGCCCTGGGATTCGAAGAGTGTAATGTCGGCGGGCTCGATGCGCCCGGGCGCATGGCCGGCGACCACGTCGGCCAGTTCGTGTATGCGGTCCCAGTGGAGGATCCCCTTCTCCACCGGTTCGAGCAGGTCTCCGCACTCCACCTTCGCCTGCTCCCTGGAATCGACGGCCACCACCCTGGACCGCTTCACCGTCTCTGCGTCGATCTCGCTGCGAACGAGCGCGTTGGAACCGGCGGCGTTCACGTGGGCACCGGGCGCCAGCCACGCGCCTTCCAGCACCGGCCGCGCCGAACTGGTGATCGTGATGACCACATCCGCTTCCTCCACGCAGGCACGGGCCGATTCGACCGGCTGGACCCACATCCCGAGAACCTCGCTCATCTCGCGGCAATAGACCTTTCGTCGCGACGGGTCCCGCCCGAAGGCCTTAACGGCAGTCACCTCGCGTACACCGCAGACCGCCGCGAGCTGGCTTCGGGCCTGCCATCCCGTACCGATAACCCCCACACTGCACGCGTCCTCCCTGGCCATGTACTTCGTCGCCACGCCGCTCGCCGCGCCCGTTCGCATCTGCCCGAGGCGGTCGGCCTCGATAGCGGCCAATGGTTCTCCCGTGTCCGCCTGGAAGAGCAACACGACGAATTTCGCGCCGTGCCCCGTGGTCGTATAGGCCTTCAACCCAGTGAGATTAAGCGCCGGTATCCCCCCGGACATGACGTGGAGCGTATGGCCCGGCAGCCGGACCCTGGAACGGGGGATGTTCACCGCCTTCCCCGATCCGAGTGTGGCGAAGGCTTGTTCGACCGCGCGCAGCGCGTCGTCCATGGACAGTAATCGCTCTACCTGATCTTCGTTGATGAACAGCATGTCATGTGCTCCGTTCGGATGAGTGCGAGCCGGTGCCCGGACGCCGCGTGCCCGGAAGCCGATGTCCGGACGCCATGATATCCGGAACGTCGCGGCGGTGTCAAGACCAATGTACCGTGCACCTTGACAGCCACCGTACGCTTGGTATCTTCAGTTTCGTCATGCCGCTGACTCTCCAAACCGTCCGAGCCCGGTTTCCCGCACTCCAATACCGCGATTTTCGGCTCCTGTGGTCCGGCCAGGTCATTTCACTCACCGGATCACGCATGCAGCAGACCGCCGTGCTGTGGCACATGTATCAGTTGACCGAATCCGCGTATGCCCTTGGCGCGATGGCGGTTATAAGACTCATACCCATCCTGGTCCTTTCCCCGCTGGCCGGGGTCATCGCGGATACCCACGACCGCCGGCGCGTGCTGCTCATCGCCCAATGCGGTCTCGCCCTGATCAGTACCACGCTGGCATGGATTACGTGGTCGAGGCAGGATTCCGCCACGGCACTCTACGTGATCACCGCCATCAGCGCAGGGATCGGTTGCTTCAGCAGTCCGGCCAAGAACGCCATGGTGCCCAACCTCGTGGCCCGGCGGCATCTCGCCAACGCCATGAGCATCAATATCACCGCGTCCCACGTGGCCTCGGTGACCGGGCCGGGCGTGGCTGGTCTGATCCTGGCCACGGGCTCCATCGCGACCGTCTACTGGATCAACACCGTTTCCTTCGCCTTCATGATCGTGCCGATCCTGATGATGCGCACCGTCCACCGGAGCATCGGGAGCGTGACGCGGGTCAGCTTCGCCGCGGCCCTCGACGGACTCCGGTTCATAAAGCGTTCGCCCATCATCCGTTCGGCGATGGTGCTGGATTTCACCGCCACCTTCTTTGCTTCCGCCACGTCGCTGCTGCCCATCTTCGCCACGGAAGTGCTGGGCGTGGGTGAACGGGGATACGGCCTTCTCTCGGCGGCCCCGGCGATCGGCGCCGTGCTGACCGGCGCGCTCATGTCCACCTTCCCCGTGATTTCCGGCCAAGGCCGGCTGCTGTTCAAGGCGGTGGGCTGCTACGCACTGGCCACGGTGGTCTTCGGCATTTCATCCAGCTTCTGGCTCACCTTCGCGGCGCTGCTGCTGACCGGCGCCTTCGACACGATCAGCATGGTGCTGCGCCATACCATCATGCAGCTGTCGACCCCGGACGAACTGCGCGGCCGCATGACCTCGGTAAACATGATGTTCGTCATGGGAGGACCCCGGCTCGGCGAGGCCGAAGCCGGACTGGTGGCGGGACTCGCCGGCGCGCCGTTCTCCGTCGTCACGGGCGGGATCGGCTGTCTTGCCGCCGTCGCCGTCATCGCCTGGCGATCGCCCGCGCTGAGACGATACGACGGCCAGCGATAGCCCGGAACCTGGAGGAGGTTTCATGATCTACGATGTGCATTCCCATGCCTGGAGGTATCCCGATCACTTCAACGATACCTTCCGGGCGCAGGCCGTCCGCATGCGGGGCTACGAACTGGACCTGACGCCGTCGTACGAAAGCTATCTGGCCTCGGCCCGGAACGCAGGCGCACCCTTGAAGACCGTGGTCTTCGGCGGAAAGGCGAGGTTGTCGGGGCTGTGGACGCCCGACCGCTACGTGGCGGAGTACTGCGCGGCGTACCCCGAACAGACAATCCCCTTCATGTCGCTTGACCCCACCCAGGACGGCTGGAGAGAGGAAATGATCGAAGGCCGTGAGCACCTGGGCATGCGGGGCATCAAGCTGCTTCCCATGTACGCCGGGTTCTATCCCCAGGCCCCCGAGCTCGACGACCTGTGGCGCTACGCCGCCCGGAACGGACTGCCCGTCCTGCTGCACACCGGCACCACGTTCGTGGACCAGGCGCCGCTGGACTGCACCCTGCCCCGGCACCTGGACGCCGTCGCCATCAAGTATCCCGACTGCAGGATCATCATGGCCCACCTCGGCCATCCCTACGAAGGCGAAACCGTAGCGGTCGTCCGCAAGCATCCCAACGTATACACCGACATCTCGGGACTGCACTACCGACCCTTTCAGTTCTATCACAGTCTCATGCTCGTCCAGGAATACGGGATCTGGAACAAGCTGCTCTTCGGCACCGACTACCCGGTCACGACGGTGGACGACACACTACGCGACCTGCGCGGCTTGAACGCCATGTTAGAAGGCACGAGACTGCCTCGGCTGGACGAAGCGGAAATGGAAGGGATGATTCATCGGGACGCGGGGGAGATACTGGGCATAGGTTGATCACGCCGGGGCGGCCGGAAGCCGGTCGTGCCCGGGCCGGACCGGGCCGAGCCGCGGCCGACTCACGCGCGGCACGCATCAGTCGGCGCCGGTCAGCCACTGCCAGAACCGGAAGGGCTCCGGCTGGTTCTTCGTGGGATCCTTCAATACGTCCTTCGTGATGTAAAGCTCGGTCTGGAGATTGGACATGAGCTCGCCCCGCCAGGCCCGGTAGCCCCACTTGTTGGGTTCCAGGGCATCTCCCCGGATGAAGGGCTTCCACATCTGGTTGATCCGGATGTACCAGAGGAAGATACCCCCGGCTTCATCGACCAGGATCCGCTCGGCGTCCCGGTACATGGCCATACGCCGTTCAGGATCCCCGATCAGTTCATTGGCCTGTAGCACGAGTTGCTCGAATCGATCGTTGTGCCACGCGTGCCGGCCATTGGACATCCAGATGGTCAGCAGGTTGCCCGCGTCGATAAAGTCGTACTGGTACGGTACCATGCCAAGGGTCAGTTCCCGGGCGCTCATGGCATCCGCGTAGACTTTGCGCTCCACGTTGCGCACACCCACATCCAGCCCCAGATGCTGATTCAGCATGGCCTGCACCGCCTCCGCGGCGATCCGGATGTTGGCGGCTTCCGCGCGCAGCCAGATGTTCACCTCCGGAAAACCGCGTCCACCGGGGTAGCCGGCCTCGGCAAGGTAACGCCGTGCCAGTTCGGGTTCGAACCGCTGCAGCGGGGCCAGTTCCTCCGAGCTGGAACCCGGGAACCCGGGCGGCAGCATGGAGGAAGCCGGTATACCCACGTCCCGCATGGCCGACTTCATGATGGCGTCGACATCGATGGCATGGGCGAAGGCCTTGCGCACGCGGATGTCGTCGAAGGGCGGATTATAGGTGTCCAGCATCAGGTAATACGTGGCGAAATCCGTGTAGGCATTGAGTTGTTCGCTCAAGACAGGATCCGCCTTGATCCGGTTGATCTCGGCCTGGTTGGTCAGGGGGACATAGTCCACCTCGCCCGCTTCGTAGGCCGAGAGGAACTGGGGCGGTACGGCAAGGTTGAACAGCCGGGCTACGACGCGCTCCAGCATGGGTTCTATCGGTCCACGGTAGTTGTGGTTGATGCCCAGCACGATGCGGTCGCCCTTGATCCACTCGACCAGGCGGTAGGGTCCGCTTCCGAAATGGGTTTCGGGACGAGTCGCCCATTCGGGTCCGTACTTGTCGAACAGGTGGGTCGGGGACACCCAGCTCTTGGCCAGCAGGAGCGGCAGGTAGGGCGCGGGGCGATCCGTGGTGAACGACACGGTGTAGTCGTCGTGGGCCTTTACCCCGAGGGAGTCGAGCGGAAGGCGTCGTCCCACGATGTCGGTCCAGTTCCTTATAGCCCGGAAGTACCATTCGAATTCGAACCCCGTATCGGGATTCGCCCAGCGGCGGAAGGTGGCCTCGTAGTCGCGGGCCGTGAGCGGATGGCCGTCGGCGAAGATCATCCCCTTGCGGATATGGTACGTCCAGGTCAGTCCGTCTTCCGACAGTTCCCAGGAGGTGGCGCCGGCCGGGTGCAGGTTGAAGTTGCGGTCCACGCGGGCGAGCGGCTCGGCGACCAGGCCCACGCCCCATGCCTGTTTGTAAGTGGACGTGCCCCGGTCGAGGTACCGGTTGTCGGGTGCAAACTGGGTGAGGACCTGGTGTTCCGGCGCCGCCGCATCGGGCGGAAGTGTCACGCCGAAGGAGTTTACGTACTGCTCCGTCTCTCTGGCCTCCGATACATCGCCATCCTGTAACGCGAGCACGGAGAGGCTGGTCAGCAAGAGGGCGACCCCGAGCAGGGCCAGCACGGCCGCCGGACACTTGCGCCCTGTCCCACGCGGGATGGACGCCGCCTGGATTAGTCGGAACAACGGGAGTGCCCCTTGTTCTGGCAGGTTGTGAGTTGTGATGCAGACGCTGGTGGATCTTACGGAAATCCGGCAGACCTGTCAACGGTTTCATCCCGGTGCCGCACCCCATAAAACAGGTGACACGGGGACGGTGAGCGATTACTCTATACAGGTCCTGAAACGATGAAACCGCCTCCTGCGCCAGGAGGAAGCAACGCCCGCGGCGCGGCTTCCATAGAAAGGACTACAGCATGGCAATCGCCACGAGACAACTGGGAACCACGGACGCTTTCGTGACCGAACTGGGTTTCGGCTCCGCGCCGCTGGGTGACCTGTTCCAGCCCGTAACGGACGCCCGGTCGCGCGCCACGCTGCGGGCGGCCTGGAGGGCCGGAATCCGCTACTACGACACGTCTCCCTGGTACGGGTACGGCAAGAGCGAATTGAGGCTGGGTGAACTGCTCCGCCAGAAAAGCCACGGCTCTTACGTGGTGTCCACCAAGGTCGGCCGCGTTTTCAAGGCGACCCGGGACCTGAAGCACTTCGACAAGGGCTTCTGGTGCGGCGGGCTGCCCTTTGACCATGTCTACGATTACAGCTACGACGGGATCATGCGGTCCTACGAAGACAGCCTGATCCGCTTCGGCGTTCACCGCATCGACCTGCTGCTGATCCACGATCTCGACCCCTTTTACCACAACGAACCGCAGATCCAGGCTTACCTGCACCAACTGTTCACCAGCGGCTGGCGCGCGCTGGCGGAACTCAAGGCCTCGGGCGACATCAAGGGCGTGGGCGCAGGCCTGAACAAGACCGGGATGATGCTGCGCTTCCTGGACCTGATGCCCCTGGATTTCTTTATCGTCGCCATGCCTTACACGCTCCTGGACCAGGACGCGCTGGACGCGGAACTGCCTCGGTGCATGGAGGACGGCATCGGCATCGTGATCGGCGCCGTCTTCGCCTCAGGCATCCTGGTCACGGGCCCCACGGAGCATTCGACCTACGGTTACTTTCCGGCGACGCCCGAAATCATGGAGAAAACCCGTCGCATACAGGCCGTGTGCGACCGGCACGGCGTGCCCCTGGCCGCGGCCGCCCTCCAGTTCCCGCTGTTTCACCCGGCGGTCGCGTCCGTCATCCCCGGCGCGGTCAGGCCAGAGTACGTCGAATCGAACCTTGCCAACTACCAGCTTCCCATACCTGCCGACCTCTGGGCAGAGCTCAAGTCGGACGGGCTGATACGCGACGACGCGCCGGTCCCGGGTTAGGCGCCCATGGAATTTGAACTCTGGCAGCTGTTCCTGCTCGCCGGCGTGGGCGTCCTTTCGGGCTTCCTGAACGTCATGGCGGGCGGGGGCTCGCTGCTGGCCCTCCCCGTGCTCATCTTCCTGGGCCTGCCCGGAAACGTGGCCAACGGCACCAACCGCGTGGCCATCGTCGCCCAGAACGCATCGGCCGTCACCAGCTTCTTCAAGCAGGGGTATTCGGAGCTGCGCACCATGCTGACCCTCGCGCTCTGCGCCGTGCCGGGGGCGGCGCTGGGAGCGTACCTGGGGACCCAGGTCAGCGGCGAGCTCTTCAACAGGATCCTCGGCGGCCTGATGATCGTGCTGCTGATCCTCATGAGCAGGAAACAGCCAGACGCGGAGATCACCGAGCAGCCGAAACGACTCGTCCTGGGGCACATCCTGATGGTCGCGGTGGGGTTCTACGGCGGGTTCATTCAGGCCGGGGTCGGGTTCTTTCTCATGGCGGTGCTCTACCGGGTCGTCGGCCTGGACCTCGTCCGCGTGAACGCCTTCAAGGTATTCATCATCGGCATCTATACCCTGGTGGCGCTGGCCATCTTCGCGGACAAGGGACAGGTGCTCTGGCTGCTCGGGGCCGCCCTGGCCGTGGGCACGACGGCCGGCGGATGGATCGGCGCCCATTACACCGTCAAGCGGGGCGAGGGACTGATCCGTGTAATCCTGAACGTGGTACTGGTCGTCATGGCGATCCGGCTCCTGCTCTGATGGCGATCCAGCTCCTGCTCTGACCCTGTCGCAACGGAGTTCATCGTGACCGGCTCCGCAAGCCCTTCCCGTCCTAACGTCATCCTCTGCATCTGCGACCAGCTGCGCGCCTTCGAAGTGGGATGCTACGGAAACGAAGTCGTCCGGACGCCCCACCTGGACCGGCTAGCGTCGGAAGGCGTGCGATTCGAAACGGCGGTGAGCAACAACCCCGTCTGCATGCCCGCCAGATCCAGTCTACTGTCGGGCCAGTACAGCCGGACCTGCATGGGCGCGGTGGGCAACTTCGCGGAGCAACTCGCGGATGGATCCACGACGATGCCCGAGTATCCGACAGACGGGCGGCCCCACTTGCCCGCGCCGACGCTTCCCGAGATGTTCAAGACCCTGGGATACGATACGGCGCTGATCGGGAAATGGCACATCCATTCCGCGCCCGGACCGCTGGGATTCGACTACAGCCTGTACCCGCGCGTTCACCACCGGCACAGCGGGCAGACTTTCGTGGAGAACGACGGTGAGGAGTTCCAGGTGGAGGGATTCAGCGTCCGTTTCGAATCGGACCAGGTCGGCGGCTACCTGAGAGACCGGGAGAACCGGGCGAATCCCTTTTTTCTCTACTACGGCATTTCACCACCCCACATGCCCCTCATGGACGCGCCCGAAACGTACCTGGAAATGTACGACCCCGCGGATATCCCCTTGCGGCCCAATGTCTACCGGGACGGCCGGCTGCCCTGGGACGATCACTGGTTCAAGGTCTACCTGTGGGACTTTCTCTTCTACGAAAAAGACCTGCCGTACACGCGCAAGCTACCCCCCGGTTTCGATCTGCGACACCTGATCGCCCTGTATTACGGCATGACGACCTGGGTAGACGACATGGTCGGACGCCTTATGCACTTCCTGGAGGCATACCACCTCGCGGAAAACACCATCGTCGTTTTCCTCTCCGATCACGGCGACAACCTCGGCAGTCACCACCTGTTTAACAAGGGCCGCCTGATTGAAGAGTCCATCCGCATCCCGCTGGTCTTTCACGGACCAGGCCGCCTGAAACCGCGGGTCGACGGCACCACGACGGCCCAGCTCATCGACGTCATGCCCACCTTGCTCTCCCTCTGCGGCGGTTCCGTACCAGCCCACGTCCAGGGGCGCGACCTCGCACCGGCGGTTTCGGACGGGACCGGACTCAAGGGAGGTGAGGGCGTATTCGTGGAGACTTCAAGGGGAGAGATCGGGCTGCGCACGTCGACCCACACCTACGGGATCCGCGTCGATCCGAAAAACGGAAGCGTCCTGGATGACCGGGCGTGCTTCTTCGACCTGCGGACCGACCCCTACCAGTTGTCCAACCTGAGGGACGCCGACCGAGACAGGGGGCTGGCGGACGTTCTCCGGGACCGGGTGCTTGCCTGGCATCACGAAACGCCGTGGATGCACAGTGGCGCATACCGTTGAAGGAACTCTGCGGGAACCCCTTATGACCGATGCGAGCCGGGAAGGAAACAACCGTCTGATCGTGGTGTTGTTCGGCCTCATGTTCGTGGCCGTCGCCGACAACCAGATGATCTCCCCGCTCCTGCCCGACCTGATGGCCGCCTTCGGAATGGGCGCGGGCAGGGCCGGGTTGCTGGTCTCGGTCTACGCCATCGCCGCGGCCGTGGTCTCCTTCGCGATCGGACCCTTGTCGGACCGGACCGGACGCCGGAAAATGCTCATCGGCGCGCTGATCGTATTCACCGCCGCGACCCTGTTGTGCGGCCTGTCGTGGGACTATGCTTCGCTGGTGGCCTTCCGGGCCGTCACCGGCGCGGCCGCGGGGGTTCTTTCCCTCAATATCACCGCCTGCATAGGGGACCACTTTCCCTACAAGCGGCGGGGCGCCGCCATGGGGCTGGTCATGTCCGGTTACTTCGCGGCCATGATCCTGGGCGTGCCGGCCGGGGCTTTTGTCGCGGAAGCCTGGTCCTGGCGGTGGGCTTTCGGCGCTTTTGCCGGGGCCGGGTTGCTGCTCTGGGCGCCGGCGCTGGCCATCCTGCCCCATCGCGTTGCAGCGGCCGGTACAGACGGCGCGGACGGCACGGATGGCACGGACGGCGCAGCCAGCGCGGACAGTGCGGACAGCGCGGTCTCCATCCCCAACCTGGCAAAAAGCTACGGTCGATTCCTGGCGCGCACCGGCCCCCTGGCGGTGATCACGGCGTCCTTTCTCGTATCGGCTTCCACGGTCGGTTTCATCACCTTCGTGGGAACGTGGCTGCGAGACGCTTATGAGCTCTCGACCGACTGGATCGGCATGGTATTCCTCTTCAGCGGACTGGGCGCGCTGCTGGGCAGCCCACTGGCGGGGTATCTCTCGGATCGTGCGGGTAAAAGGGGTGTCGTGGTTGTGAGCGGACTGGTGATGGCCAGCCTGCTGGCTGCCATACCCTGGATAACCGGCCTGCTGCCGGTGGTCTTTGCCGGATTCATCCTCACCGGCATCGCCGGGGCCTTCCGCCACGCGCCACTTCAGGCGCTCGTTACGGCCATGGCATCCGACGAGGAACGTGGCACCCTCATCGCGCTCAAGAACACGGTGGCGGAATTCGGTATCGCCGGGGGTACGGCCCTTTGCGGCGTGCTCTACGTCGCCTATGGATATCCTTCCGTCGGAGCGGCCTGCGGCGTCATGGCCGCGGCCGCATCCTTCGTCATCCTGATCTGGGTGCGCGAACCGGGCGAACCGGGCGAACCAGCCTAAACGGGTGGACCGGCCGAAGAAGCCGCACCCAGCGGGCGAACCGGGCGAACCCGGGCAGACCTGACGGCTCAGGATTCGTCGTAGGCGGTAAGGCGTCTCATCCAGATGTTGCGGAACCGGACCGGATCGCCGTGATCCTGCAGTTGCAGGGGGCCCGTGTCGGCGTGGGGCGTGTCGTAGTTCGCCAGGTCCCTGTGCCCGGTGGGACCGACGGCCCGCTGGCGGTGGTGCACCACGATCCCGTTGTGGATGACCGTCAGGTGCGCGCCTTTGACCAGCCTGTCGCCGTCCCACGTGGGCGATTCGAAGAAGATATCGTAGGTCTGCCATTCGCCCGGTCCCCGGCTGGCATTGACCAGGGGTGGGTACTGGCCGTAAATGGACGAGGCGGAACCGTCGGCATAGGTCCGGTTGTCGAAGCTGTCCAGCACCTGGATCTCATAGAGCCCCAGCAGGAACACACCGCTGTTGCCCCGGCCCTGGCTGTCTCCTGCCACCTCTTCCGGCGTGGCCCATTCGAGATGAAGTTGGCAGTCGCCGAAGTGCGCGCGGGTCGAGATGTCTCCCGTGCCATTGACTTCCATGTACCCGTTTTCCACCTTCCAGGCGGCGTCGCCCCCGTCCCGGCCGATCCACTGGGCGAGGTCCGAACCGTCGAAGAGCACGACTGCGTCTGAAGGAGGGCTCCCGCTGGCGCCGCCCGGCGTGACCACGCGGGGTTGGGGCCGGTCGCCGTCGTGGACGCGCCATTTACTGCCGGGTATTACCGAGGTATCGCTGTATCCTACGGAATCCGCCATGGATCGACTCCTATAAGCAAACTTCGTGAATCATGCGTGCGTAGATGTCCACCGCTTCGTAGAGCTGCGGTATTTCCACGTATTCGCCTACCGTGTGGGCCTGTTCGATACTGCCGGGGCCCAGGACCACCATCTCCAGCTGCTCCCTGAAATGGGGGGCGTCGGTCCCATAGGGCACGGTCTCCGGCCGCTTCCCGCCGGTGACGTCGGAGGCCAGTTGCACGATGGGGTTCGAAGGATTGGCGTAGAAGGGGCGGGATATGCTGCTCGTAACCTCGAAGCCGTAGCCTTCGGCCCGCGCGACCAGTTCATCCACGAGTTCTTCGCTGTGATCGTCCGGCATCGTGCGGAAGCAGATGTGACAGGTCGACCGCGCCGCGGAGACGTTCTGCTTCGTATCATAGTCGGTGATCACCATGTTGAACCCGTTGGAAGGCGGATTGAACTCCGCGTTCTGATACCGTTCATCGTTTATGATCCGCTCCGCCTGTTCGGCCATTTCGGCCAGGAACGGAGCGATCTTGAAATTGGCGGATTCCCCCAGGCCCGTGCTGGTGTGCGCCGCCCGGCCATGGGCCGTTACCACGATGTGGGCCGCGCCCTTGTGGGCGTATACCGGCGTCAGGCTGGTCGGCTCAGCTACTACGCCGTAGGTGGGTCGTAGGGCGTTCATGATGCGGGATTCCGTGGCGACCTGGTGCGCGCCGCCTCCGCCCACTTCCTCGTCGGCCGTCGCCACCACGACCAGCGGCTTCTTCAGGCGGTCCGCGTCCACCTGCGCGGCGGCGATCATGGTGCAGGCAAGGGGGCCTTTCATGTCGCAACTGCCCCGGCCCAGCAACCGGTCGCCTTCGACCACGCCGTGATACGCGTCCCAGTCCTGCTCCTGCCCCGGCACCGTATCCGTGTGGGACAGGAAGGCCAGGCCGCCTTCGCCTTCGCCCTTGCGTCCGACGAGGCTGACCTTCAGTTCGCCGTTTTCATCCTCGTAGGTCAGCCGCTCCACTTCGAGTCCGCATGCCTTCATCCGGTCTTCGACCAGGTCGGATATGGCGGCGTTGCTCCACCGGCTGACAGACTTCACATCCACGAATTCCTTCGTCATTTCAACTGGATCCAGCCCCACGAAATCCCCCTCTCGAGATCGTCGTTATCGCACCGTTGCGCGTTGTGCTCAGTCCGTCAGCCAACTCGACATTTCATCACGCAGTTCCGTGTCCGCCCTCAAGGCGAGGGCATCGAAGGCGTTGTCCAGGTGGCCGGCATGACGGGCGCCGACAAGGACCGACGTGATATCGGGATGCCCCATGGCCCAGGCCATGGCCATGCGCACCATGGGAAGTCCCCTGTTATCGGCCAGGGCCCGCAGCCGCTCCACGTTGCGGAAGTTCCGGTCGTTGAAGTAGATGTCCGCGTGTCCGGGAATGACGTCGAAGCGCGAGCCCTTGGGAAAGGTGTTAAGGTCCGGCGTGTATTTCCCCGCCAGGAAACCCGCCGCGAGCGGACTGTAGGACGTGATGCCCACTTCCTCCCGCCGGCACAATGGAAACAGTTCGTCCTGCGCTCCCGGATCGGCCAGGTTGTAAGGCGGCTGGACCACTTCGAAGCGGGCATAGCCCCCCGTGGCACTGGCGTCCAGGGCCTCCCGGAGCTGCGCGGCGTTGAAGTTGCTGCAGCCCACGGTCCCGATTCTTCCCGCCCTGACCTCCTCGTCCAGCGCGGCCAGGCTTTCGGCAATGGGAACCGTTTCATCGGGAGAATGCAGTTCGTAGATGTCCACGCAGTCCACCTGCAGGCGCTCGAGACTGACCCGAAGCGCCCGGGCGATATTCTCCGGCCGGTTGCCGCTGCTCACCTTGGAGCAGATCACCACGTCGTCCCTGCAGCCCCGCGCTTTCATCCATTTTCCGATGATGATCTCGGAAGAACCCATGATATCCGAGGTCTCGCGCACATCATCGACCTTCAGCACGTCCCGCCGGTAGGTCCGGGCATTGCCGCCTCCGTACGCCTCCGCCGTATCGAGCCAGTTGATCCCTCTTTCGATCGCATCATCCAGTATGGCTGCAGAAGCGTCCTCGTCGATCTCGCGACCGAACGTTACGCAGCCGAGGCCAATGAAGCTGAGCGAAGTATCGGTGCGGCCGAGTTTTCGGTGTTCCATGCAAACTCCCCTGGTGGTATCCTGCGGAAGCCGCGGATGTTAGACACATACCACGGTTCGCTGATGCGGGCGGCGGTTGACTGAAGCAGGCCGCGGTTGACTGACACATACCGCGGATGTCTGACGCACATCGCAAAACGCGGGTGGACAAGGTGTGGTGTGAATGTATACCGGTGTGGATCGGGCAGGCAAGGGATGTTTGGCAAGGAGGACGAGGCGGCCCGATGGATCGATCGCTGAATCGATCGCTGAGTCGATCGCTCAGAATCCATCGTCTCCGGACCGGACCGGTGAACGCTGGCCGATCAGCCGCATGCGTTCATCCAGCAGCCGCTTGAGCTGGTTCAACTTGATCCGGTGGGCGGCGAGTTCCCTTTCGTGCTCCAGGATCATCTGCTGAATGAGACGGGGATCTTCACCGGACCGGGTATCTTCCGGACCATCTTCGGAGAGCAGGGGAGCAGCAGGGGCGGCGAGCGGTTTCGGCTGCGCCGCGAGCACCGTGTGCGCCGTATGTTCCACATCCCCTCGAAGGTACTTGATTTCGATCCGGGTGCCCACGGGCAGCGTGGTCACGAACTCGGCCAGGACGATGGGATGGTTCATGGAGACGCCGTTCACGGCCTGAAGCACGTCGCCCTTGCGCAAACCGACCTCCATGGCGGGACTGTCGGGATATACATCTGAAACGACCATGCCTTCCACGGCGCCCAGCATGATATTGCGGTCGCCGCCGATGGTGACGCTTTCCCAGATTTTCTCCACGTGAACGCCCAGCCAGCTTCGACGGATCTCGCCGTATTCGATGAGCTGCCGGGCAAAGGTCTTCACGCGGTTGATGGGTATGACCGCGATCAGGCCCCTGCCTTCATCAGAACCGGTATTGCCCGAGCCGGACGCCTGAACCCGGCGGGGATCGGCTACGAGACCGAGCAGGCGCCCGTTCGTGGAGAACACCGCGCCGCCCGAGTATGCGGAACCTACCACTGCGCTGACCTGGATCATTACGTCCTCTTCCCGCAGCCCGTTCACGATCCCCGTCGTCATTGAGGACGGAAAGCCCTGGGCGTTGTTCAGCACCAGTACCCAGGACCCGGGAAGGACTTCATCGGAATTACCCAGTCGCGCGGTATGGGTCTCCAGGCTGTCGACGCGGATCACGGCGATATCGGAAAGCCGGTCCACCCCGACGAGATGGCCCCGGCTGTAGCTGCCGTCCCGAAAGTTCACCAGGATGTCGTGGGCATGGTCCACGACACCGGCCGTCGTAATGATGAACCCGTCCCGGTGAAGGACCACGCCGGTCCCGATGGAGCGTTCCCAGTCCGTGAAAGTCTGTCCGTTCACCGTATTGATGAACTTGCGCTGCACGATCACGCTGGCGACCGTCGGTTCCACGCGTTCGACAAGACTGACGATCTCCCGTTCGAGGTTATGCAGGTACGGTGTGGTCTGCGCGTGGACACGGCGATCGACGTCCGGGTGTGCGAGGCAGGCCATCAGTGCGGCCCAGATCAGGGGCCGGAGGCGAATGGTCCGTGGATGGTGATTGGAATGAGAACCGCGCATGGTCGATCAGAACGAAATGCGGACACGCTTGAGAGGAGCGGTCGGGCCCGACGACGCCGGCGCGTCGGGCGCGCCAGGTGCACCGGTTGTGTCGATCGCACGCTGCGAATCGCGAAGTTCGCCGGTGCCAACGGTTTGCAGCAGGTCTTCCGGCGCCGGTCGATCCGGATCGCCGCCGGCCACCATGTTCCGGCCGAAGGCCTCGTCGAACAGGGTTGGATCGAGGCGCATGCCCGTACCCGCCGTAACGAACCGGATCCCATGGGTCGTAGGCTCCATGGTCCTGACGGTGAGGATGCCCGGCCTGTCGCCGGTTATGCGATTTGTAGTATATGGGAGACTGGTTGCTGCGGGTGGGGGGGGATTTGTAGCCTGTTCAGTGTGCGTTGCCGGTCCTGTCGCCATGTGCGGCGCGAGTTCCCGATCAAGGGGAAAGGGCGAAATGGGATCGGGCGGCGCGAGTTCGGGTTCGATGGGCGTCGGCAGGGCAAAGGCCGTCGCAGGAGCTGCAGGCGAATCGGACCTTGCCGTCGGACCGGCCACGAAGGCGAAACCGCCGATTACGGTTATGGTCAGGATCAGGCTGGTCGCGAATACCAGTTGAACGGGTCGCTGCCGGCTGAGTTCGCCCAGTTCGGTAAAGGCCGCCGATACGCGTTTCAACCAGGAGGAGGCGTACAGCTCGCGGGCGACTTCCCGGTTCAGCAGGTTGCCGAGCTGTTGTTCGAACATCGGCCGGGGGGATAGGGCGGGAAGACTCTTCACGGCCCGCATGGCGCTTTCCATGTCCTGCATCCTGAGCCGGCACCGGGGACATCCGTTCAGGTGAAATCGAAGCTCGTCTTCAGCGGCCTTCGACAACTGACCATCCAGGTAGTCCGACATCTGCCGCTCGTATCCACTGCAATTCAAAATGTCCTTCCTCCTCAAAGTATCTCTACCTGCCACTGTCTCAACATTTCCTGCAGTCTCAGCCGTCCCCGGTTGACCCGCGACTTGACGGTTCCCGTCGGACAGCGGAGGATCTCGCCGATCTCCTCGTAAGAAAGCTCCTCGATGTCGCGCAGCACGATCACGGACTTGTATTTTTCCGGCAACTGATCGATCGCGTACTGTATTGCCCGGCCCAGTTCGTTCTGCTCCAGGTGATCGCCGGGACCCGCGCTCGTGTCCGGCAGATCGATGCTTTCCCGCGTGCTGTTCTCGTGGGGCGAAGCGTTCAGGGAGAAGAACTGGCGGCGTTTACGCTTGCGCAACTCGCTTCGGGCGAGATTGAGCGCGATGGTATAGATCCAGGTGGAAAGATTGGAGATCGCCTTGTAGTTGTGGCGGTTCCGGTAGACCCGCAGAAACGTCTCCTGCACCAGGTCTTCCGCGCATTCCGTGTTGTGGACCATGCGGTAGATGCAGTTGTACAGCCGGGTACGGTATCTACCGACGATCACCTCGAACGCACGTATATCGTCCCGCTGGACACGGACGAACAGCACTTCGTCCGTCAGCGTCAGTTCGTCCAGTACGCCGGACTCGATATCGGTGACCTGCACCGCGTTTGAGGAGGTATTGTCGGCCATTTTATGTCCACCCATACCGCGTTATACGCCGCGCGGGGGATTCGGTTTCAAAAAACACGCCAGCATCCTGATTCCGAACAGTTCGGCCGTCCGGGCCGGTCGTACCGGCATATCCGATCGGGCCGCACCGGCCATTCAGGTCAAGCCGTGCTGGCCGTGTCGACAGAAAATCGACGGAACGCAATACCGAAATATAGAAATCCGCCGCGTCCGTGTCAACCGGACCGTCATGCCCGCACTTCGCTCACGTCGTGGATGGTATACTGGTAGCCCTGTTCCGTCAGAAAGAGCTGACGGTTCACGGCATAGTCCTGGTCCAGGGTGTTCCGCGTGATGAGCGAATAGAAAATGGCGGCGGAACCGTCCGCCTTGGGACGGAGGATCCGACCCAGTCGCTGGGCTTCTTCCTGGCGGGACCCGAAGGTGCCCGATATCTGTATCGCCACGTTGGCGTCCGGCAGGTCGATGGCGAAATTCGCGACCTTGGACACCACGAGGCGCTTGAGTTCGCCGTTCCTGAAGCGGGTATACAGGTCGAGACGGGCCTGAAGCGGGGTGCTGCCGGTGATCAGGGGAAAATCGAACAATGCGGCGATCTGCTTGAGCTGTCGCACGTACAGTCCGATGATCAGGACCTGGTCCGAGGGATGCTGTTCCAGCAAGGCGCGGATGATCTCGGTCTTGCGGCTGTTCTCCGAGGCGATCCTGAACTTGTCGCGGCGATTGGCCACGGCGTAGGACATGCGCCGCGCTTCGGGCAGATCGATTCGGATTTCGCGGCAGTATGCCTCGGCGATCCAGCCCTGGCGCTCGAGCAGCTTCCAGGGCATGTCGTACCTGCGGGGGCCGATCAGGCTGAAGACGTCGTCCTCCCGGCCGTCTTCGCGGACCAGCGTCGCGGTGAGCCCGAGGCGCCGCCGGGCCTGGATCTCGGCCGTGTACCTGAAAACGGGGGCGGGGAGCAAATGGACCTCGTCGTAGATGATCAGGCCCCAGCCTTTCTGGTCGAAGAGGCCGAAATGCTCGAATTCGTCCCCTTTGCTCTTCCGGTAGGTCAGAATCTGGTAGGTGGCCAGGGTTACGGGCCGGATCTGTTTCGTTTCACCCGAATACTCTCCGATATGCTCTTCCGACAGCGAGGTCTTCTCGATCAACTCCTCCCGCCACTGGCGCAAGGCCACCGTGTTGGCCGTCAGCACGAGGGTGTGGCACTTCAGCACGGCCATCGCCCCGAGGGCCACGATGGTCTTCCCGGCGCCGCAGGGCAGCACGATGACCCCGTTGCCTCCCTGCGGTTCGCCGTTCATGTGAAACGCGCCGACCGCTTCCTGCTGGTAGTCCCGCATGCTGAACGACTTCCGGTCTCCGGCAGCGGTGCGCAGGTTGATTTCCAGCGGGGCGCCTTCGACGTATCCCGCCAGGTCCTCTACGGGAAATCCGACCTTGATCAGTGCTTGCTTGATGTGGCCCCGGAACCGGTCTCCCACCTGCACCCTGCGATCGTCCAGGGGCTGCGAGAGGAACTGCTTGACCGATGGCAGTCCGGAAACCTCCGCGATCAGCGTGGGGTCGTCGGACTCGAGGATCAACCTGCCGTCTTCCTTCAGCAACCGGAGCTGCCCGTACCGGTCGATGAAATCGTAAATCTCGCGGCGGATGTTCTGCGGGATCTCGTACTTGCTCAGGCTTTCGAGCGATTCGAGCACGCCGTCGGCGTTCAAGCCGGCCGAGGCGGCGTTCCACAGGGACAGCGGACTCAGCCGGTATACGTGGATGTGCTCCGGGGACTTTTCCAGTTCCGCGAACCGGGCCAGCGCGTCCCTGGCATCCTCGTAGCGCGGATGGTCGACTTCGACGAGGATGGTGCGGTCGCTCTGTACGATCAATGGATTCTTCAGGTCAGGCAAGGAATGCTCCCGGGGGTTCCGTCCTGTACGACCGCATCCCATTCGATGCGACCGGCGCCGCTCTGTGGCGCCAGGTGCCGATTAAGTGCCGCTCTGTGGCGCCAGGTGCCGTTCAATGGCGCCGCTCTGTGGCGCCAGGTGCCACTTAAGCACCGCTCAAGGACGCCAGGCGTCCTCGACACGGTCAAATGGTGTACATCCCGCGCGGACCAGGCGCGGCGTACCGGTGGATACGTCCACCACCGTCGAAGGCTGGTCCGAAGGCGATCGTCCGCCATCGAGAATCAGGTCGACCCGGTCACCCAACTGGGCGGCCACATCCTCCGCCGTCAGGGGTTCCGGCTCTCCGGAGCGATTGGCGCTTGGCGCGGTCACGGGGCCGCCTGCCGCATGGCACAGGGCCCCGGCGATTGCCGCGCCGCTGTGCCTGACCCCGATCGTGGCACCCCCGCCCAGCAGTTCCCGCGGCACACTGTCCAGCGCGGGAAAGACCAGCGTCAACGGTCCGGGCCAGCAGGCGTCCATCACCGCATGGACACCTGCGGGGATGCACCGGACCAGGCGGGCCAGGTCCTTCCTGTGGGAGACGAGTACCAGGATCGGCTTCGATGCGTCCCGTCCCTTGGCTTCATAGACCCGCCGGATCGCGGAGGGATTGGTTCCGTCCGCGCCCAATCCGTAAACCGTTTCGGTCGGAAAAGCCACGAGGCCCCCGTCGCGGACGATGCCCGCGGCCTCCTGCAGTACGGTAAGGTCCGGCCGCACCGGATCGACAGTCAGTACTCTCATGGTTTCGCAATTGCTCGATCGACCAAACGCGCATCGCGACGGAAACGCCGGGTCCGCGGTAAACCCGCGCCGATCTAGGCCATCCTGCGCAGGCCCTTTTGACCGATGTCCTTGCGGAAATAATGGTTTTCGAACCGTACCCGGTCCACCGCCTCGTAGGCCCGGTCGATGGACCCCGCGAGATCGTCGGCCAGGGCCGTCACACCCAGGATCCGACCGCCGTTGGTTACCAGCTTTCCATCCTGCATGGCCGTATCGGCATGAAAGGCAAAAACATCGTCTATTCCGTCCAACCGGTCCAGCCCGCTTACTTCCATCCCTTTCTCGTAATCGCCGGGATATCCACCGGAGGCCATCACCACGCAGGTCGCGGCCTTTTGCTTCCAGGTCAGGGGCCGGTCGGGCATCCTGCCCTCGCTGATCCCGATCGCCAGTTCCGCGAAATCGTCTTCGAGGAGCGGCAGGATGACCTGGGCCTCGGGATCGCCGAACCGGCTGTTGAATTCCACCACCATCGGGCCCTGGCCGGTCATCATGATGCCGCAGTACAACACCCCTCTGAACGGCCGTCCGCGCTTCCTCATGCCGAGTACCGCGGGTTCGATGATCCGTTCCAGGATGTCTTCCATTGCGCCTTCGTCGATGACCGGCGCCGGTGCGTAAGCGCCCATACCACCGGTATTCGGTCCCGTATCGCCATCGAGGATGGGCTTGTGGTCCTGCGAAGGGACCAGCGGAAGGACCCGCTCGCCATCGGTCAACGCGAATACGGACGCCTCCTCGCCTTCCATGTAAGCTTCCACCACCACGTTCCGGCCCGCATCGCCAAACATCCTGTCGGTCATCACAACGTCAAGGGCCTTCATGGCATCCTCGACCGTCCGGCACACCAGTGCGCCCTTGCCGGCGGCCAGGCCATCGGCTTTGATCACGATTGGCGCACCTTGTTCGTTCACGTACGCCCGCGCCGCGTCCACGTCTGAAAACACGGCGAAAGCCGCCGTGGGAATGCCCTCCTCCTGCATCATCTGCTTGGAGAACACCTTGCTCCATTCGATTACGGCGGCCGCCCGTGTGGGACCGAAGGCCCGGATACCCAGACTTTCCACCGCATCGACCACGCCGGCTTCCAGTGCGCCGTCGGGTCCGACCACCACCAGGTCTATACCGTTCTCGCGGGCAAAACCGGCGATCCCGCGCGCGTCTTCCGGTGCGATAGCGACGCACTTTCCAAGCGCGGCAATGCCCGGATTGCCCGGAGCGGCGTACAGGTCTTCCACGAGGGCCGACCGGCGAAGCGCCCAGGCCAGCGTGTGTTCTCTTCCTCCCTTGCCGACGACTAGTACGTTCATGGTGTCTCCGGTTTACGGGGCGGCGGGCTCGTTAACATCGAATCCATACCCCTCGTCACGCGCGATTGCATGTGATTCGCTCGCGATTCGGCAATATCCGCTCGCGTCCGTCTGCGTTCCGAAGGGATAGACGGTGAAACCAATGAAATGGCGTCGGCGTTCATATTGTATAATGATTACGCTGTGCCTGTTTCGTCGCAATCGGGGATGACCGCGGGACCGCGTGGAATCCACCCGGACCCTCGATAAAGTGATGATCAGCGAGATCGGAAAAGTTACAGAAATACATGGGGAATGTCAAGGCGTGAACTCGAAAAACACCATCGCCGCACGCCCCGAAATCCATTGACAGGGTACATCCCTGCTTTAGTATTACTTAGTTACTTAATTATCAACCGGCGACCTCCCCTGCATGCAACCTGAAGGTCGTTTCTTGAGCGAACCTGGTCGAATCCCGGGCGGAAGACCGGGACGAAGGAGCCTGGCCACATGTCGACCCTGAAGAAACCGAAATACGCCATCCTGCTGGTCTTTGTCGCGGTCGGGTCATTCCTGCTCGGCAGCGCGGCCGACAGGACGATCCATGCGGCGGACAACATCTTTTCGAGCACCCGGCTGCTGATGGGCGTGCTCAACCTGGTCAACGACAACTATGTGGAGGAGGTGCAGCCCGGGGAGTTGATCTATGCCGCGATCGACGGCATGCTCGAGGTGCTCGACCCCCACTCCAGCTTCCTGAGCAAGGAGAGCTTCGCCGAAATGGGCGAGCGCTTCAGCGGGAAGTTCTACGGTATCGGGATCGAGTTCGACGTACTGGATGGATTCCTGTACGTGATTTCCGTGATCGACGAATCGCCGTCGGAAGCCGTCGGGCTGCAATCCGGAGATCGTATCGTCCGGATCGACGGTGAATCGGCGATCGGCATCAAGCACGACGAAGTGAGGCAGAGACTGCGTGGAGAGAAAGGGACCAGGGTTGACGTAACCATCGAACGGCCCGGCGTCGATGAACGGTTCGACGTGACGATCACCCGGGACAGTATCCCCATTCGCAGCGTCAGGACGTCCTTCATGCTGGAAGACCAGACGGGATACATCCAGTTGATCCGGTTCGCCAAGACCACTTCGCGTGAACTGGAGACCGCCCTGGACCGGCTGCATCAGGCCGGCATGGAACGGCTGGTCCTCGACCTGAGAGGCAATTCGGGAGGATACCTCGACCAGGCGGTCGAAGTGTCCAGCAAGTTCATACCCGAAGGCCGCGTAATCGTCAAGACCATGGGGAGGAACCGGGGTTCCAACCAGACCTTCAAATCGATAAGCGGCGTAAACCACCGGGAAATGCCCCTGGTGATTCTGCTGGACCACCGCTCCGCCTCCGCTTCCGAGATCGTGGCGGGCGCCGTCCAGGACTGGGACCGGGGCGTAATCGCCGGAACCCGCAGTTTCGGCAAGGGCCTCGTTCAGACCCTCTTCGCGGAGCCCCATCTGACGGACGGTTCCGCGCTCAAGCTGACGACGGCCAGGTACTACACTCCAAGCGGCCGGATGATCCAGCGAGACTATAAGAACAAGTCCTTCCAGGAATACGTCGAAGGCTCGTTCAGCGAAGCTGGTGAGGCCGGCGAGACCGGGCACGAAACGGGATCCGGCGCAGAATCCGGTACGGATGAGGATCGCGCGGACGAGGCGGACCAGGCAGACCAGGCAAACCAGGGGGACCGCACGGACCAGGGGGACCGCACGGACCAGGCAGTACACGTGGACGAGGCGAACCGTACGGACAACTCGGAGCGCACGGAATTCACCACCGCCGCCGGGCGTACGGTCTATGGAGACGGCGGCATTACTCCCGACGTCGTGATACCGGCCCCGAAACGCACGTACCCCTTCGTAATCGGCAAGTACAGGGGATGGGTGCCTTTCGACCGGGCCTGTTTCGAATTCGCCAACGCCTACAGCGTATCCCAGGCGGACCGGCAGGACCTTCGGGACGACTTCGACGTCTTCCTGCAAGAGTTCCGGGTCGACGAAGCGATGCTGGAAGCGTTCAAGGTCCAGGTCCGGGACTCGGGGATATCATTCTCCGAGGAGGAGTTCAACGACGACCGGGACGTCATCGAACTCCAGCTGAAGCGGGCGCTCGCCCGGAACCTCTGGGGCGACGAGGAAGCCAGCCGCGTGGCCGCGGCCGGTGACGAGCAACTCCAGAAGGCCCTCCAGCTGTTTTACTCTCACGAAATGCTGGTACAGCAATAGCGTAAGTCGTCAGAAGCTCAAGGACTGACCGTGCCGAGCAAAACCACCCTTTCCACCTGGCACGCGCTGCGAAACCGGCTTCACGCGCTACGTACCCGAAGCCGGTGGATCGTCATCGTCGAAGGGCTGTTCACCGCCGGCGCGCTGATCTGCATCCTCGCCCTTTCCCTGGCCGCGCTCGAATCCTACCTGTATCTAGAACGGGCGGTTCGCCTGGGCCTGATCGCGGCGGGGATCCTCCTCCTCGCGGCGTGGCCGGTCCGGCGCTGCCTGGACCGCCTGCGTAACGGTTTGTCCGACGATGACCTCGGGCGGCGGGTCGATCGCCAGTATCCCGACCTGAACGACCGGGTCACCGTGGCCCTGCAACTCGCCGAACAGCGGCAGGCGGGTTCCAGAGCTTACGGGACCTCTCCTGCACTATTGGACGCGGCGGTATCGGATACCGCACGGCACACCGAATCGGTAGATTTCAACGAAGCGGATCAGCGGCACCGTATCGCACGGTCCGCCAAGGGATTCGGCATTGCCGCACTGCTGGCGCTGATCGCGATGGCCGCCTATGGCGCACCGCTATCGGGTGCGCTGAACCGCCTGGCAAGCCCCCTGACCCATTTCCAGCCTCCGCAACGCACGTATCTGAGCGTTGCGCCGGGCGATGTGGAAGTAACTTCGGGCGGACAGGTCACCATAGTGGCGGAAGCGACCGGGGAGCAACCCGACCGGGCCGTGCTGCAACTGGTCTCCGACGACGGACTGCGGAATGCCGTGGAGATGAAGGTCACGGCGCCGGCAACCTACGCCCACACTGTGCGTGAGATCCGTAAAAGCCTGACCTATGTCATCGAAGCGGGCGACGCCGTCACCCCTCCTTTCCGAATCAGCGCCATAGACCGCCCGTTCCTCGGCGCGCTGCACCTGGCCTATCACTATCCGGCCTATACCAGGCTGGCGCCCAGAACCACTACGGAAGGCGGAGATATCGTCGCGCTTAAAGGAACCAAGGTGGAACTGGCCGCCGTGAACGCGGGCCGTGACCTGTCGGAAGCGGCGCTTTACCTCGAGCATGCGGACAGGCCGGTAACAATGGCGGTGGTGAACGACACGGCCGCGGCGCTTCTGACCGTGCGGTCCGATGGGCGGTACCGCATCTCGCTGCGCAACGCGGACGGGCACGAAAACGTGAATCCCGCCTGGTACCGGATTATCGCATTGCCGGACCGCATGCCGTCCTTGCGGATCCTGTCTCCGGGCCGGGACACCGACCTCACCGAGAACATGGTCATTCCTTTCCTGGTATCGGCCACGGACGACTTCGGTTTCTCCGCCATGAACCTGATCCATCGCAAGGAACCCGAAGGCGAAGACCGGGTCAAACCCATTCCCGTGGACACGGAGTCCACGATGATGACGCAGCCCTTCGTCTGGGATCTCTCCAATGAAAACCTGTTCCCCGGGGACGTGGTCTCCTATCGGATCGAACTATATGACAACGACACGGTTTCGGGTCCCAAACGGGCGGTGAGCCGAACCTACACGGTCCGGTTTCCATCGATAGAAGAGATCTACGAACAGATCGACGATACGCAGGAGCAGCAGGTCACCGACATGGAAGACCTGCTTCAAGAGCAGGAGGAATCGAAGAAGAAGATCGAAGCGCTGAACCGGACGCTCGAACAGAAGGCGCGACAGGAAGCGGAAGGGATTCAGACGCAGGAATTGTCCTGGGAGCAGAAGAAGGAAATCGAAGCCGTCCTGGCCGGCCAGGAAAAGGCTACCGACGAACTCCTCAAGGCGGCCGAAGCGGTGAAGGCGACCATGGAAGCCCTGGAAGACCACGATTCGATGAGCCAGGAACTCATCGACAAGATGGACCAGTTGAGAAAGCTGTTCCAGGAGATCGCCACGCCCGAGCTGCTGGAGGCCATGCGGGACCTGAAACAAGCCCTTCAGGCCATCGACGACGAACAGCTGAAAGCGTCGATGGAAGCGTTCGAATTCGAGCAGGAGGAGTTCCTGAAACGCCTTGAGCGGAGCCTTGCCATACTGAAGCGAATCCGGACGGAGCAGCAGTTGATGGCCGCCGTGCGTCAGACACAGGACCTCGCCGCCCGGCAGGACGAACTGCGCTACGCCACGGAGAATACGTCGGACGGCAGGGAAGGGATGGACCTGGCGGAAAAGCAGGAGCAGCTGGGCAAGGATACGGAATCGCTGCAACGCGGTCTCGAGCGCCTGGCCGATGAAATGGAAGCGTTCCGGGACATGCCCGCCGAAAGCGTTCGGGACGCATCCAGGGAAATGGAACGCCAGGAAATGACGGGTTCCATGCAACAGATCGCTTCGCAGCTCAGACTGGGCAGGATGCAGCAGGCGATGGAAGGCCAGACTGAAATGTCCCAGGCGCTCACCAGCCTGGGTCAGCAACTGCAGGAGATCCAGGACCAGCTACTGGAAGACCGGATGCGGGAAATCGCCGAGGGCATGCGCCGCGCGATGCACCAACTGGTCGATCTCTCCGTCGGCCAGGAGGACCTCAACGAACGCACGCGTCAGCCAGGCGGGTCCGTCACCCGGATCGATATCCTATCAGAGGACCAGCAGGGTCTATCGGATGGCGCATCGCTCGTAACCAACGACCTTGTATCCATCGCCAGGAAGACGATGTTCATCTCGCCGGCCATCGGACGGGCGCTGGGAGAAACACTGAACAGCATGGATCGCGCAGAGGGCCATTTGGCCGAACAGGAGCGCGATTCCGCCTCCGAGGAGCAACTGGCTGCCATGGAGGCGCTGAACGAGACCGTGCTCGCCCTGCAGCGGGCTATGCGCAACATGGCAAATTCCGGTTCGTCCTCCGGCATGATGGATCTCATCGAACGGCTGCAGGGCATGGCGAGGCAACAGACCGGGATCAACGATCAGATGAACCAGATGATGGACGAGTCGGAAGGGCAGATGGATCTACAGACCCAGGCGCAGGTTTCCAGGCTGGCGGCGCGTCAGGAAGCGTTGCGGAAAAGCCTTGAACAACTGCGGCGGGAACAGCAGGTCAATCAGGGCCAGGTCCTCGGTCGGTTGGAAGAAATCGAAAAGGAGATGGAAGACACGGTACGGGAATTGCAACAGTACCAGATCGACCCCGCCCTGGTGGAGCGTCAGCAGCGGATCCTGTCCAGGCTGTTGGACGCTTCGAGGTCCATACGCGGCCAACGGCGCGAGGAAAGGCGGCGGGCCGCCCCGGGCGAGGACCTGGCGAACCGCCCGTCACCCGGCGGTTTGTCCGAAGACCTGACCCGGTTCGAACGTACTTTGCGTGACGATGTCCTGGGCCGTATCGACGAGGGCGCTTATCCCCAGGAATACGAAGCGCTCATCCGTGCCTATTTCCGCGCACTTTCCCACGTTCCGGTCGTGAACTAGGCGGTGATCGTGATTCGCACTCCCAAAGTGTTTCGCGGTCCAAACGTACCGCGACGAACGCATCTCGCAGGCGGTCTGCTCGCCTTTCCGCGACGAACGCATTTCGCAGGCGGTCTGCTAGTCTTTCCGCGACGAACGCATCTCGCAGGCGGTCTGCTCGCCGTATTGCTGGCGGTTCAGGTTTTCCTGCCCTCGAGCGCCGAGGGACAACTCACCAGGTCCGCCGACCTGAACCGCCGGATCGAACAGGCCAGGAGCCTGGAACGCCTTCGACAATACGACCGGGCCGCCGTCCTGTTCGAACGGGTGCTGAGGGACTATCCGGATAACCGGTCCGCCCTGAACGGCGCCCTCAGGCTGTACTTCCGGCTGGAAGCGTACGACAAGCTGATACCTCTGCTCGAAACGCACATCGCGAAGTCTCCCGACGATTCAAGACTGCGCGGCAGGCTCGCTGAAGCGCTTTTCGGCGCTGGCCGGGACGACGAAGCGGAAGAACAGCTTCGAGACATGCTGGAACGCTTCCCACAGAGCGAATCGGCCGTAAGCCAGATCGCGAATCTGCACCTCAGAAGAGAAGCGTACGACCGGGCCATTCAGACTTATCTGGATGGCCGCAAGAGACTGGGCAAACCGGAGGAATTTGCCCTGGCGCTCGCAAGTGTCTATACCAGTGCGTACGAAGTCACGGGCGCCGTAAGGGAATTCACGCGCTGGTTGACACAGCAGCCCGGCCAGTCACGTATCGTCAACGACCGGATCGACCTGCTCGCGTCGATCGGGAGCCAGGAACTCGTGGAACAGGCGCTTCGGTCAGCGGTGACCGAACACCGGGACAGCAAGGACGCCCAGGACCTGCTCGGCAGTTTCTATCTCCGGTCCGGCAAGCCGGAAGAGGCTCTCGCGGCGTACCGTGTAGCGGACCGGCTGGACGGAGACAGCGGGAAATACCTGGTCCGGTATGCCGATTGGGCGTTGCGGGAGGGGCATCACCAGGACGCCATCGATACGTACCGGGAGTTGATCGGAGCGAATGGATCGGAGGCCCTGCGCGCCGAGGCGTATACCGGCCTTGCCCTGTCGTTCCGGAAGCGCGGCGGTATGGACGATGCCGCCGAGACCTACCGGCAGATCATCGCCCAGTATCCGAATACAAGGTACCGCGACGAGGCCATGTCCAATCTGGCGGACCTGCTCCTGGTCCATTATCGGGACGCGCCGTGGGCGCTCGCCATGTACCGTTCACTGCTGTCGGACGCTTCCGCGCCGGAGTACCGGGAGAAAGCCCGGTTCGGCATGGCGGAATGTTACGTCGTCATGGGCAGCCTGGAGGACGCGCTCGTCCAGTACAACACAATCCTCGAGCCGGGCGGCGAACCCATCAATGCCGAGACCCGGGCGCGGACGCAATACCACCTGGGTGAACTGGCGCTGTTCCAGGACCGGCTGGACGATGCCCTGGACCATTTCCAGGATACGGCGGACCGCTTTACAGGCAGTCCCTTTGCCAATGACGCGCTGGAATGGACCATTCTGATTGCGGAAGGCCGCCAGGGCGGAGACGACCTGCTTTCCGGCTACATCCGGTCGGTGCTGCTGCGGCGCCAGTACCGGGACCTGGAAGCCCTGGAAGCCTTCAAGTCGTTTGCCTTGGAAAACGCGGAGAGCCCGATCGCCGACACCGTCATCCTGGACATCGGGATGTTGCTCGACCGAATGGACAAGCCGTTCCAGGCCGTCGCGGCCCTGCAGGACCTGATCGAGCGATATCCGGAGAGCCGACGCGTCGCCACCGCCCGCTGGCGGATCGCGGAAATCTACGAGACGAAGATCGGCGACATTCCCCGGGCACTCACCGAGTACGAGACCTTGCTCCTCGCCCACCCCGACCACTTCAGGAACGACGCCGCCCGCCGCAAGATCCGGGAACTGACCGAAGACCATCCTCCCATGCCGTGACCATGTCCCGACCGCTTCACATTCACCTGGTGGCCGTCTGCGGCACGGGCATGGGCGCGCTCGCGGTAATGCTCAAGTCCCTGGGACACCGGGTCACCGGAAGCGACGAGAACGTATATCCTCCGATGAGCACGGTACTTTCGGAGCAGCAGATACCCGTGTTCGAGGGTTTCTCCGTCGCCAACCTGGAACCTCGACCGGACCTCGTGGTCATCGGAAACGCTGTTTCCCGGGGTAACCCCGAGGCCGAATCCGTCCTGGACCGGAAGATCCGGTACGCATCCATGCCGGAGACGCTCAAGTCCTTCTTCCTGTGGGACCGAAAACCGGTCGTGGTCACCGGTACACACGGCAAGACGACTACGACGGCGATGCTCGCCTGGGTGCTCACCGAGGCCGGCCTGGATCCCAGCTACATCGTCGGGGGCGTGCCCATCGGCTGGCAGACCGGGGCACGGCTGGGATCGGGCGACCTTTTCATCCTTGAAGGCGACGAATACGACAGCGCCTTCTTCGACAAGCGGGCGAAGTTCCTTCACTACCTGCCCGACACGGTGATAATCAATAACGTCGAGTTCGATCACGCGGACATCTACGATACAATCGACGAGATCGCGCTTTCCTTCCGAAGGCTGGTCAACATCATTCCCGAAAATGGGCTGCTGATCGGCCCGGAGGACGACGAGCATGTCCAGGCACTCACTTCCCACGCGTACTGTGCCGTTCAAACCCTGGGCATTTCACTGGGCGGGCGCGCGTCGTCGAGCGCCCGGTGGTCGGCGCGCGACGTGTCCTTCGATCCCGGGGGCACGTCCTTCGACCTGTATGAAAGGGACGAGCACCGCACCCGGCTTTCGACGAGTCAGCTCGGCGACCACAATGTCAGGAACGCCCTGGCCGTGGTCGCCGCGGCACGCCAGTACGGGGTCTCCTGGCCGGACCTGGCACGGGGTCTCGCGTCCTTCCCAGGGGTGAAACGTCGTCTCGAGGTGCGGGGCGAAGTGAACGGCATTACCGTATACGACGACTTCGCCCACCACCCCACGGCTGTCCGGGCCACGCTGGATGCCCTCAGGAAAGCCGCCCCCGGCCGGCGGACCTGGGCGGTGTTCGAACCCCGTTCGGCGACGACCATCCGCCGGACCTTCCAGGACGACTATGGCACCGCGTTCGACCAGGCGGACCGCGTGCTGATCGCGCCGGTCTACCTGCCCGAGAAGGCGCCTCCCGGTAACCGGTTTTCAGTGGAAGAACTCGTGGCGGGACTGCGTGAACGCGGCGTGGACGCCGAAGCCCCGGGCAACGTGGAACAGATCGTTTCGCGACTGGCCGGTCAGGCTGAACCAGGCGACCGGATCGTGTTTATGAGCAACGGGGGTTTCGGCGGCATCCACGAGAAAACGATGAACAGGCTGAACCGGCTGGAGCGCGGGGGCGCGGCGGAGTCGTGATGGGCGGGCGGTCGCCGGGGCTGGATCAAGCGGTCGCTGGGTCAAGCGGCGACCTGGATCAGGAGGTGGCCGGGGTCTGGCGGAAGCGCTGTCAGGCGGCGGCGGTCAGGCATATCTCGCATATATTTCGACGTCCAGCACGTTGCCGGCGGCCTTGAACTGCTGCCGTAACGTAGCCTCGTGGATGAATCCCGCGCCTTCCAATGCGGCGGTCTTCGGGCCGTCGCCCGGTTCGACGTGGCAGAGCACTTTTCGTCCGGCCGGCAGGGCGAACGACTCGACCAGTGGCCTCAGTTGCTCCTTGTATGCTGAATGGACGGTCATGTCCAGGAGCAAAGTCTCACCGCGCCACCGGGTGTCCGGCACCAGGGTCGCATAACCTGTGACCGCTCCGTGCTCCGTGACCACCAGCCGAACCTGGACATCCTCCTCTTCCCGCGTTTGCTCTATCAACCCCTTGTAGGCCCCCTCGAACATGCGTGGACCGATATGTCCCATCCCCACATTACGCAGGGATGGCGGACCGGCCTGGGCGCAGAGCACGTTCAGCGAAGGCCAGTGCCCCCAGTCCCCCGGGCTCACTCGCGCCACACCCGTGCGAAAATGCTCCGCCTCGAATGCGGCGTTCACCATGTACTTCATGTGACCCGATTCCGGCACGACGCTTCGGAAGCCGAAGTCGTGGTAGAGCCAGTATGGATGGGTGTCGTAGCCCGTGGACAGCGTAAGGTAGCACCCGTCCCGGGCCCGGAAATCCGCCATCTGCTCGGACATAACGAGCCGGGCGATGCCCTTGCGACGGCGTTCAGGCGCGGTGTACACGTGGCTCACAATGCCGATCCCGTCGTGTTCGCTGACCATGATGTTGCAGACTGCCCGGTCGTCCAGACAACCGAGGTAGAACCGGGTTTCCAGCGGGCTGACCCGGCCGGCGAAGACCTCGTCGAGGTGCCACTGGTCGTTGCGTGACTTGTGCGCGAGGATCGGCCGGACAAGCGGCGCGTGGTTGTCCGGTGCGTGGTCGTTTGGCACGTAGCCGTCCTGTGCGCGGTCATCGGCCGGTGCAAGGACGACGCCGATTTCGAGCGATTCGCCCGTGTGGAGAGTCTTGTCTGCGATCGGTGTGTACATGTGGCTAGGGAGGACCGTACATGCCAGGGTGCGGACTTGCGTATGGCCAGGACTAGTTCTGCCTGGTACGGCCCAACACGTAGCCGACAACCATCCCGGACAGCGCCACCTGAACCGTATCGATGACGATCTTGACCAGGGTTCCGGTGAGACTCAGCATCGTGGTCATGCCGAACAGGCTCAAACCGAGGAACAGGTGGAGGAGCAACCCGAAGACCGCACTGGTCCCAAGGGCCTTCTTTGCCCCGATGTGACCTGTCCAGCAACCGAGGAGGACGGTCAGCAGCGCCCCCATGGCCAGCGCGCCCAGTACGATCGTCCAGATGTTCGGGCTGGACTTCATGACCAGTTCGGGGGCTGTCACTGAGAATCCCTCGAACAGGCCGCCGAACAAGGCCCCGGTGACCAAGCCTAGTATCAGTACCGCGGCGGCGCCGGCTACGGTCGCCATGGCGAATCGTCGTGCGGACATAGACTCCTCTTCCCGGGCAGGCTCAATCAGTGTTCAAGTGCTTGCCTCAGTCCGGCTCAACGGGTGACCGCAGCGGGGGATCCGGCCGAAGATCCGGTGGGCTGCTTCCTGCGCAGCACCATCCCGATCACGGCGCCTGCCACGGCAACACGCACCGTCGTCAGGACGACGTCGAACAACGTCGCCTGCAGGTTCATGTAGTTCACTGTGCCATAGAACATCATGCTGATCGCGAGACTCAACAGGAAACCGAAAACCGCACCGGTCCTGAATCCCGCAACCGCACCGGATGCGCCCGCCCAGCAGCCGATTACGAGGCACATAAGGACGGCCAGAATCAACTCGCTCAGGTAAATAAACAGCATTTCGGGCGGGTCTTTGGTCACGGCCGCCGCGCCCGGGTCGGCATTCGCAGCAAAGTATCCGGTGAATACCATCGCGTAGAGGATGAATCCCAGGACGAGCAGGATCAGCGTGCCGACGATTACGGCTATCGCAAAACGTACAATGCTCATATCGGCTCCGGGAATTCGTATGATACACAACCCTCAGCCTGTCTTGAGATCTTAACTCTCCGCGAGACCTGCGACCCGGTCGATGAGCGTATCCACCTGGTCGGCAGTATCCATGACGTGCAGCGTGGCGCGTACTCCGCTGAAACCGCCGGCGGCGCCGACAGTACGGATATAGATGTTCGGGCTGCGGTACCAGAGACGTCCGACGATATCCGACGGATTGAGATCCTTGATCGAAAACGAGATCAGCGCCATCGACAGTTTCGGGTCATCCGAGCCATAGACGGTGACCCCGTCGATCGCCTTCAGTCCGTGCCTCAAGCGTAAAGACAGGTAATAAAGCCGGGCTTCAACAGCCTCGCGGGTGAGCTTGTTGTGGAAATCCAGCGCGGCGCCGATGGAGACCCGGTCCGAATAGCTCGTGGAACCCCGCTGTTCCAGTTTCCTCGCCCCCGTGACTGCAAACTCAGGATTCGAAGAACCCGTATAGACCAGCGGATGCACTCTGTCCACAATGTCGTTCCTTACGAAGAGAAACCCGGTATGCTGGGCCGCCAGCATGTACTTGTGGCCCGGTCCCGCGTACATATCACATGCCAGGTCCTTCATGTCCAGTTTCATCATGCCCGGCGGCTGGGCGCCGTCGATCAGCGTAATGATGCCCCTGGACCTGGCCATCTCGCAGATCTCCTTTACCGGCATGATGAAGCCGTCCGTATAGTTGATATGACAGATGGTGAGGAACCGGGTTCTGGGCGTGATGCCGGCCTCCACGGTATCGATAACCTTCTGCGGGTCTTCGAGCACGCGGAATTCGGGATCCGATATGTCCACCATCTTGAAGACCAGGCCGTCCCGCTTCGCGCGGAAGGCCATCATGTTCTTCACCCAGCCGTAATCGTAGTTTGTCGTCAGGATCTCGTCGCCCTGTTTCAGATCCAGCCCCATGAAGCCGAGGCCCATGCCGTCGGTCGTGCTGTTCGTAATGGCGATCTCCTCCACATCGGCGCCCACGAAATCAGCCATGTCCTGACGAATCTTGTCCATGCCGGAGAAAAAGTAGGTCGACCAGCACATGGCGGGATCGGAATTGACCGCTTCCACGGCATCGATCTGCGCCTTGTGCACGCTCATGGGAGATATTCCCCGCGTACCTGAGTTCATGTAGATGACGCCGTCGCGTAGCAGGAACTGATCCGCCACGCCTTTCCAGTAGGACTCGTCATCGGGCGCCGCTCCGCCGGGGGGTGTTGCGGGAAGATCGGGCAGCGGCTCCGCTTCGGCCTCAGTGACTGAGGACAGCAGGGTCGACGCACCGGCCACTCCGGCCGCGCCGGCCATCACGCTGCTCATGAATCCTCGGCGCGACAGGCTGCGGATCTTCTCGGTATCCTGGATACGGGAATCGATTTTGATCGTGCCTTCGTTGTCAGACATGGAAAACCTCCGTCAGGGATCGAAGTCATCCCGATTTACAACTCAATTGATTTGGAATGGTATTAAGTATATACGGGTAAAGAGGTGTATACAAGAGATTACGGGATGAACGGGTCCGTAGCCGTCAGACCGGCGCGTATGCATTCAGAGAGTGGTCCGCACGTGCAACAACCGCCTCCCGTTTCATTATTCAAACCGATCCAAATACGCCCTCGTGCGCCTGTATTCCTCGTCTGCCGCAGGATCCAACTCGATCTGGTTCATGCGGGCGCGAACATAGTACAGGTCCATCTCGTCCGGCGATTCCTGGTGATCTGTAATGTCCCGTATCCTGGCACTGAAGTAGCTGCCCCAGTCCGGCTGGCGTCCGTCCAGATCGGTAAAACCATACTCCTTCGCGAGCGTCCAGCTTCCGTACAACCCGCCGTGCTTCGACGCGACGTCCGGATCGGCGGCCAGGGCCGCTACGCCTCTGCCCATGTAACACGGCGTTTCCGATTCCTCGAAAAACGAGTCCTGCTTGATCCCATCCCGCCAGTTTTCTTCCGTGATCCCCATGCCGTCGAGCATCGCTTCGGACCGCAGGAAACCGGGCGTAACGGTCAGCGCGGTGATGTTGTGCGCGTGGAGGTCGCGCGACATGGCGTAGCCGAGCCGGATCGTGGCGTTTTTGGCGAAATCGTAGAATAGGTTGCCCCGGTAGCCCATCGTATCGCCGTCGGTGACTTCCACGATCAGTCCGGCGTTCCGCTCAATCATCATGGGTACTCCGTACCGGCTCGTGATGATATGGGTGTGCACCGCCCCTTCGAGCATTTTCAAGCCCTTGGCCGTATCGAGTTCCCAGAAAGGCGAACCCCACTGGATCATTTCATCGCCGCCCCAGATATCGTTGACGAGGATGTCGAGCCGGCCCTGCTCGTCCCTGACGCGCGCGAACAATCGCTCCACTTCGGCTTCAACGGTGTGGTCGGTTCTCGCCGCAATGCCGCGGCCTCCTTCGGCTGTGACCATTTCGGCGGTTTCTTCGATCGTCTCGGGACGGCCCGGCGTGGCGGGATGGCCTTTCACGCTTCGCCCCGAGCAGTAGACCGTGGCGCCCGTCACACCTAGCATGCGGGCGATCCCCCGTCCGGTTCCGCGCGTCGCGCCCGCAACGACCGCCACGCGATCCTGTAATGGTTTCGTTGTCATCTTAATTCCCGGCGATTGGATTGGCCGTAAAACGGCACATGACGTTCAAAGTAACGAAGAGGAGAAAGCGTTGAAGCGTAAGTGTTGAAGCAGATCAAAAGGTACATGCCGCGGCAACGCATGTCAAAGTGATCGGCGGGGTGATCGGATAGCGGTTGTTTTGCCGTCCGGGTCCCATTATGGTATGGTTTCAACGCAAGGTATACGCAGGACGACTATGACCCCGGAGGCATGTATGGCCATCACTCCAGTCGACTACACCAATCCACGCTACGACGCGAAGACCCTGCGCCGCTTTGCCGAAGAAGCGCTTCGCAAGGCGGGCCAATCGGAAGCCCACGCATCGGAACTGGCCGATTACCTGACGGCGACGGACCTGCGCGGCGTCCTCAGCCACGGCACTCGCCAGCTTTCAGGCTACGTGAGGTCCTTCCAGTCGGGGAGATACAACCCGAAGCCGAATATCAGGATCTACCGGGAAGCCGGCGCCGTGGTGCAGTGGGACGGTGATGGCGGCATCGGTCACCTGGTGTCCGCCCGGGCGATTCGTTCGGCGGTGTCCAGGGCACGGACAACGGGGATCTGCCTGGTCACGGCGACCCACTGCGGCCACACGGGTTCGGTCGGCAACTGGACGCGTATCGCGACCGGAGCGGGCATGATCTGCCTGTACTACAGCACGCCCATGAGTCGCCTTCCCTTCGACCGGCCGGAGCCCGTCGTCCAGGCGTTGAACAACCCGCCCGTGAGCTTCGGATTCCCTCCGGCGGAGGGTGAACCTCCTGTGCTGATCGACATGGGCGTACACCTGGAGCTGCCTGACGTTCAGCGGAAAATCGCGGAGATCAGCGTGCTTCCCCTGATCAAGGGGCTGGCCTACCAGGTTGTCTCCGTCATGATGACCTGGCCCGTGGACGCGCAGTCTCCTGTTGAGGTACGCTTTCCGGGCGCCACCAGCAGCCTGACCGCCATCGTCCTGGACCCCGCCTTCGTCGGAGACCCGACCGATTACACGCGGACGGTCGCGGATCTGCGGAAAAAAGTGCACGCCATGGAACCACTGCCGGGGCTGGACCGCGCATTGCTTCCGGGGGAAATCGAAGCCGAACGGGAAGCTGATTTCGGCGTGCACGGCATTCCCCTGGACGACACGCACATCCAATCGCTGCGGGAACTGGGCGATGACCTGGGCGTGCCATGCTACTGGGAAACGGACGGATGAGGCCTCCGGGAAACCGACCCTTGAGCGCACAGGGCAGTAAAGAGGCCGGACAGCCCGATCGGGCGAACCAGCCAGACCAGGCGAACCAGCCAGACCGGACAAACCAGCCGGACCGGGGTGTCCTCCTGCACGCGCTGAATCTTTACCAGGCGCATTATCCCGCGGAAGAGGACAAGGTCGCCCGGATTCGGGATCTGGTCGCTGGACGCCCCGACTGCTTCGAACGGACGTGCATGCCGGGCCACATCACAGGTTCGGCCTGGGTCCTTTCGCCCGACCGTTCGAGATACCTGCTCACCCGGCACCGGATCTTCGATCGCTGGCTCCAACTGGGCGGCCATGCGGACGGTTGTCCCCGGCCCCATCTCGTCGCCCTCCGGGAAGCCGAAGAGGAATCGGGGCTCGCGGGATTCGGACTGTTCCGGGATACCGAAACCTTCATTCCCTTGGACGTGGACATACATGCCATCGCCGCCCGGCCCGACATGCCTGCCCATGCACACTACGACCTGCGCTACCTGCTGGCCGCCGGTGCCGAGCAACCGCTAGAAATCAGCGACGAATCCCACGATCTCAGGTGGTTTGAAAAGGATGAACTGCTCGATACCGTCCGCGAAGAAAGCGTGCTTCGCATGCTCCACAAAGGCGATGCCGTCCTCAAGCGAGGCGGCGGGGAATTCGTTTACGGACTCTCCTGACGATTCGCTTGCAAGCCTTACGGGGTGGGCGTATATTCTCCCCGCGTTCGCAAACGACCTTTCCCGGACAGTACGCCCCGTCCTGATATGATCGTCACGATATGATCGTCCCGAGACGCTCGGAACGGCTTCAGAACCGAAAGAGGTGCCGCACCATGCCCCCACCTGTAGCCCTGCAGCTTTATAGCCTCAGAGAAATGGCCGACAAAAACTACGAACACGTGGTGAACCTGACCGCGGAGATCGGGTACGCTGGCGTCGAACCCGCCGGGTTTCCCGGCACGACACCGGAAGCGGCCGGCAAGCTCTTCGAGTCGCTGAATCTCAAGGTTCCCAGTGCCCATCTCCCCCTGCCCGTCGGAGAGAACAGATCCTACGTCGTCGAAACGGCTGGCGCGATCGGGACGAAACGCGTCGTATCCGGACTGGGCCGCGACGACCACAGTACCGTGGACAACATCAGGTGGTCGGCGGACCGCTTCAACGAGGCCGCGGAGGCCGTGGCGCCCCATGGCATGACCTTCGGGATCCACAATCACTGGTGGGAATACCTGGAGGTGGAGGGACGGATCGCGACGGATATCCTCCTCGAACATCTCGCGCCCGAGGTTTTCTTCCAGGTGGACGTTTACTGGGTGCAGGTCGGCGGGCCGGACCCGGCCGGCGTGCTCAAACAGCTCGGCGACCGTGCGCCGCTGCTCCACCTCAAGGACGGGCCCTGCCTTCGAAATACGGACATGACCGCCCTGGGCGAAGGGAAGGTGGACCTCCCCGGCGTGATCGCAGCCGGAGGCGACCACACCGAATGGCATATCGTTGAACTGGACAGTTGCGCGACGGACATGGTCGAAGCGGTGAAGAAGAGCTACAAGTACCTGGTGGACAACGGTCTTTCCCGGGGGAACACGTAGCAGATACGGGCGTGCCGCGTTAGAGCGTGAGCCGGGCGTGCCGCGTTAGAGCGTGAGCCGGGCGTGCCGCGTGAGGGAGCGGGCCGCACACGACGAGCAGGAGAAGGAGAAGGAGCATGACCAGGGAAGAAGGCGCGCGGAAACGCGGGCAACTGGTCCGGGACGGCTACTGCCATATCGAAGGCGTGCTGCCCGAGGACTTCCTGGCTGTCCTCCGGGAGGAATCGGATCGGCTGCTCGATGCCGCGGATCATCCGCCCGAGTGGCAGTATCAGGGTTCCGACCTGCACGTGACCGGCAAGGACAACGAGGTGATGGGGAACCTGCTCGACTGGCCCGGCTCCCGCGAGATCCTGGAAGCCATGGGCCTGACGGATTTCACCCCGTCCGGAATCGTCATCATCCTCAGCAAACCGGCCGGCGGTCCACCCCTCTACTGGCACCAGGACTGGATGGCGTGGAACGATCCCATCAGCATGGCGCCCTGGCCGCAGACTATTTTCCTTTCCTACTATCTCGTGGACACGGACTTCGAGAACGGGTGTTTCCGCGTCATCCCCGGCACGCATCGCCGGCGCATCCCGCTGCACGGCCAGGTGGAGGTCCCCCATCAGCAGACCGCGTATTTCGCCGACATGCAGGATCCGCATATGTTCGGCGACCACCCGGATGCCGTGGACCTGCCCGTGAAAGCCGGCGACCTGGTCATCGGGGAAGCGCGTGTCCTGCATTCGGCACGGGGCAACCACAGCGACCGCAGGCGGACGCTGCTCCTGGGCTGGCACAACCGGCCGGTGACCGTACCGGATTACTGGACCGGCGAGGTCCCCGAACCCATTGCGAGCCGTCCGCCGGACGCCCAGTACGAAGTCACGCGCATCCCCGGAAAGTACCTGGTGTAGTGCCATGACCGAGTTCGAAAACGCCGTTTACGAGCTGGACGTGTACGGATTCACGGTGGTGGAAGGCGTCCTGACCGGCGACGAGGTCGAATCGATGCGCCGGGTGCTGATACGCCTGGCCGAAGAGGTCGGCGAAGAACGGGAAGGCGCGGGGTCCTGCCGGCACGTTGCCAACCTGCCTACCCTGGACCCGATCTTCTTCCCGGTCATCGACCATCCCCGCATCCTGCCCATCCTCGAGCACTACCTCGAGCCGTCGCTGATCCTGGGAAGCCTGAACAGCCGTATCGTGCGTCCGGGGGACGGCGACCAGGGCTTTCACAGCGACATTCCGGCCGAAATGCTCAACATGGCCTCTCCGGTCATGATGAACACGGTGTGGATGCTGGACGGCTTCTCGCCGGAGAACGGAGGGACCCGGGTCGTACCCGGCACCCACCGCAGCGGCCTTCCCCATCCCGCCGGCGATGCCGACGTGAAGTACTACGTGCAGCCTACCGCTCCGGCGGGCAGCGTGCTGGTCTTCAACGGCCAGTGCTGGCACGCGGGCGGCGCCAATCGCGGCAGCGCGAACCGGCACGCCCTCTTCGCCCATTACCGGAAACGCATGCTCATGTTCCAGTACGATCCCCACGAAGGGTTTCCCGCTGATTGGTACCGCTTGCTCTCGGACCGCCAGAAGGAGATCCTGCGCATGAAGCACGGCGTGGACGCGCCCCGGGCGGCCGACGTCCAGGTCTTCAGGTAGCCGGCATCCGCGCGGTCTCAGCCGGGCAGGACTTCCGGATTGACGATGTGGTCCGGTCGCTGGCCGTTCCATACCTGGAGGGCCATGGTCAGGGCCATGCGCCACATGCGCTCCCGGCTCGCGACCGTTACGCCGGCGATATGCGGGGTGACGACGACGTCGGCGCGATGGAGCAGCGGATTCCCTGGGGACGGGGGTTCGGGATCGAATACATCCAGGGCGGCTCCGGCGAGATGACCCCGGTCGAGGGCGGCACAAAGGGCTTCTTCGTCCACCAGCCCGCCCCGCGAAACGTTGACGAAGAACGCGCCCGGCTTCATCTGCGCGAAGCGATTTCCGTCCATCAGCCGGCGGGTTTCCTCCGTGAGCGGCGCGTGCAAGGAGACGACATCAGACCGGGCCAGCACGTCCTCGATCCGTTCCGCCCGTTCGATGCCCATCGCCGATGCCCGCTCCGCCTCGATATAGGGATCGTAGGCCATCACCCGCATGCCCAGGGCGGCGGCCAGTTCCGCGACCCGGCCGCCGATGCGTCCCAACCCGATCAGACCCAGCGTCCGACCGAAGACCTCCATGCCCTGGTAGCCCGACAGGTAGTCCTTCCCGGGACGTTCCGCGAATTCGCCGGAAACCCGCTTGATTTGCTTGACCGCGGACAGGATCAGGGCAATCGCCGTTTCCGCGGTGGATACGGTGGGGCCTTCCGGTGTATTGCAGACGGCGACGCCCCGTTCCGTGGCATCCTGAACTACGATGTTGTCGATGCCGATACCCGTCCTGCAGATGACTTTCACGTCCGGATACCGGTCCAGAAAGCCCCCGTCGTAGTTCCGTCGGGCGCCGGCGACGATCGCCCGGGCGCCGGGCAGGTCCCGGAGGGGATCATCGGGCGAATCTTCCGCCGAACCGTTGACGAGCAGCTGCCGGTCGAACTCCGCACGGATCCCGGGAGGAACGGTTCGATCGGACCAGAGCCTCAGCATGGAACCCTCCTGCGCAATACGGGCCGGGCGTATCCCGCTGTACCGACAAATAGGTTGCCCGGCAGCATATAAAACCTTACATTGCGGATATCTATTTCAGCACACAGCCGCACATGGCCGTGAGATATCATAGATCGTTATCCCAGGATCCGCAAGTCAATCGATATCCTTAAATCGGCTTGAGACGCGGCGGCCGGCTTCCCGCGATGAACGGGAAACCGGAACGACACCGAACCGGAGAACCTGAAGTGATTGGATACTACTACCGTATAGCCTGTCTGATCTGCCTGCTCGTCGCCTGGTCCGCCCACGCGCAGGAACAGGATCCCGCCGTGCCGCAGGCAGATTCCGACGCAGCAGCGGAAGCGGACTCCACCGGCGCCGGAGGCGACCCCCTCCTCGTGCCGGCGAACAGCACCGGTGAAATCGACTTTTCCGTGGACGTGAGCGGTTTCAGGGGACAGGAAGGACAGACCTACCTGGAATTCTACTTCCTGTGCCGTCCGAGCAGTTTTACGCTTGAAGAAAAAGATGACGGTGTCTACGTCGCCCCCTTTGAGATCGACCTTTCCATCATCGACGAGCAGGACAACGCCGTCTTCCAGTCGGTTAATAAAAGGGAATACCAGACGGACCGGCCCGTCGTCATTACTCGAAGAGGCGAGGAAAGAGTGGTACTGGAACAGATCGTCGCGGGCGTCGCTCCGGGCACGTACCGGGCGAAGGCCATCGTGACCGACCTCAATTCCAGGCGTACTGGCGAGGCCGAGAAACCTTTTGTCGCCCAGCCGCTTGACGCACCGGAACTATCTGTAAGCGACCTGCAGCTCTCCACGCTCATACAGCAAGCGCAGGAGCAGAACCGGTTCACGAAAAACGGCCTGCTGGTGCTGCCCAATCCCTTGCGGATATTTGAAAAATGGATCGAAATGCCTGAAGACGGCAACTACAAGCCGCGAAACCTGTTCCTGTATTTCGAGATGTACAACCTGACCCCGGATTCGGCGACCGACGAGGCGACCTACGACATCTACCCGTCGGTAACCAGTCATGCCAACGAGATGACGTTTCCACTTCCTCCCAGGAAGAACCGGATGGTATCGGGATCCGACGGCCTGGACGTGATCGTCCTGGACTACATGACCTTCCCGGAAGGCATCTACACCCTGGGAATCAAGGTCAGGGACGCGCAGACCGGGACGGAAGCGTCCAGTTCGACCGTCTTCGAGATCGTCCAGCCCCCGCCCCCGCCGCCGCCCGCCACGGTCCTGACCGAGGAACAGGCAAAACGGGGACGCAGACAACTGGCCATCATCGCCTCAAAGCGGGAACGTGACCTCTACGACAATCTCGACCTTGAAGGCAAGACCGAATTCCTGATCGCTTTCTGGCGCATGCGCGACCCGACGCCCGAGACCCCGGAGAACGAATCCATGATGGTGTTCAACGAACGGTTCTCCTATGCCGACTTTCAGCTGGGTGGGGCGGAAAGCGACCGGGGCTCGGTCTTCATCCGGTACGGACAGCCGGAGGAAATCGTGCGTTACGATACCGACAACGTCATGAAATCATACCAGATCTGGTACTACACGGAAGGCGTCCAGGGCGATCCTTCGCGAACATCGGAAGGAGGACGTCATTTCTTCATTTTCGGTGATCGGCGGAACATCGGCAGGTACGAACTGATGCATTCCTCGGCACGGGGAGAAATGTACGACCCGAACTGGCGGCAAGACCTTCTACTGATTGACGAAAGCATGCTCCTGGAATACGAACAGACGAGGGGGGCCGCACCCCTCAGCGCTCCCGAGACCGACCCGGGCAAACCCTGAGCGTTCTCGGTTTCCGCAATGCGGGCCGGATTGCGACGGACCGGCCCTGAACACGCCGCTCATCCCACTTATCCGCAGACAAAGGCATCCAGCGTCTTGCCGAGACGACCGGCAACGGACGGCATCATGCGGACCGTGAGGCGGACGCCCTCCGGCTCATCCTCCCGGTGCAGGACTTCCCCCGACTCATATACCATTGAAACGGCGTGCCCGTTCTCGTAGGGTATCAGCAGTTCCACCTCCACGCGATGGCGGTCGACCCTTACTGAAATCGCCTGGCGCAATCGCTCCACGTCATTGGGGTCCAGTGCGGAAATCGTGATGGCGTCGGGATAGGAGAGCTTCAGGAACTCCAGGGCGTCCGGGCTCTCCAACTGGTCCGTCTTGTTGAAAACCAGTAGCAGCGGCAGATCGGAAACGCCCAGCTCCGTCAGTACCTGGTTCACCGTCATGATATGTTCGGCGTGGTTGGGATGGCTGCCGTCAACCACGTGTACCAGCAGGTCCGCGTCGTAGACCTCGGTCAGCGTGCTTTTGAAGGATGCGATCAGGTGGTGGGGCAGTTTCCGAATGAATCCGACGGTATCCGAAAGCAGAACGGGTTGGCCCGGGGTCACGTTGATCACGCGCGTGGTCGCGTCGAGGGTGGCGAACAGCCTGTCCTCGATCAGCGTGCCCGCCTCGGTGAAGCCATTGAAAATAGTGGACTTGCCGGCATTGGTATACCCGATCAGCGCGATACAGAACATGTCGCTGCGCCGTTGTCGTTGCCGGTGATAGGAAGCGGCCACCTGCTCGAGGTTTCTGCGCAGGTGGGTAATGCGTCCGCGTATCAACCGGCGGTCGATCTCCAGCTGCGTCTCTCCGGGCCCCCGGACCCCGATGGCGCCGCCCGATCCGGCCGCCACGCCGCCTTCCTGCCGCGAGAGGTGGTCCCATTGCCGTGTAAGCCGCGGCATCATGTACTGCAACTGGGCGAGTTCAACTTGCAGCTTGGCCTGCTTCGACTTCGCCCGCGAAGCGAATATATCGAGTATCAGTCCGCTGCGGTCCAGAATGCGCCGTTCGATAACGCGGTCCAGGTTCCTGACCTGCGCGGGGGTGAGGTCGTCGTCGAAAATAACGAGATCGATTTCTTCCGCCTCGCAAAACTCGGCGATCGAACGGGCCTTACCGGTTCCGATATAGTACGCCGGATGCATGGCGCTGCGGACCTGGATCATCCGATCGACGATCTCCGCGCCCGCGGTATCGGCCAGAAGGGCGAGTTCGTCGAGCGACTCCTCCATCTCGCCGACCCGTTCTTTTGAAGGCACCATGCCGACCAACAAGGCGCGTTCACGGTTGTTTCTGGGTATTTCGTGCATTTCGCGCATAGGTGGCTACGCTTTCTCCGGTCCGTGCTTCTGCCGGTCCGCCTGGTCTACCCGGTCCGCCCGGTCCGCCCGGATCGCCCGGTTCGCCCGGATCGCCCGGATCGCGATCCCGACAGCCAGTATTCTGCCAATATGAGTGCCATCGCGAAGACGATCAATGACTTCCAGATCTCATAGCCGCCCGCGGCACCGAAAGTCCCGTCGCGGGGGACGTCCGGGGTGTCCGCCGGGTCCATGATCACGACATCCGCTTCGTCGCCGAACAACCCGGCCGCCTCTTCCGGCGTGAACCGGGCCAGGTCCGATTCCCGCGTGTCCGGGTTCACCGCGAAGGCCTGTACGACTGCGTCACCGTCCCACAACGCATACACGCCGGGCTGTCTCGTGTCTGGAACTTCCACCGTTATCCCGTGGCGTCCGGCTCGGGCATTGACCGTCTCGGTACGTCCCGAGGGGTACTCGAGGTAGAGGCCGGCGTCTGCCCGTGCATCGGTCAAGGGCCGTACGATGGGTTCTCCCGCCAGGTGACCCCCTTCGGCAACCGTCACCGAGGGATGAAGATACCGTACGCTTCGATGCATGAACGGTACGAACGCGCTGCGCAACGCCAGGTCGCTCCAGCCGGTGTTCAGGTCGGAAGCGACCAGCAGCGCGCGGCCGCTGCCGGACCGTCCTTCGAGGACCGCCGGCGTTCCGTCCATGAACCGCGCGATGACCCGTGCGCCGAGGCCCGCATCGACGGCATAGGACGCGTAGAATCTCGCCTCGCCGGTCGACAGGGATTCGGCGGATCGGCCATCGAATCGAAACACGGGATGCTCGAAGTCGACCTGGTCCATCCGGTGAAAGGAGGTCTTGCCGCCGGGCGTTCCCCTTCGTTCCGTGATCGAGCAACCGAAGACGCCGGTGAAGAAACCGTTCCCGTATGCGGACGGATCCAGTCCCTCTCCGAGAAAGACCAGTACGCCGCCCCCGGAGGAAACGTAACGCTCCAGGCTTGAAAGCCGCGCCGCCGTCAGTTCCACGCCGCCGTCCACGATCAGCACGCCCGTATCGTACAGATCGCTGTTCAACACGTCGGCGGATGCAGTCTGCACGTCCACGGGCGTGACCAATCCGCCCGTCGGTCTCAATACCTGCTCGATGAAGTAACTGGATTCACTCTGTCCGACAGCGGTAACGCCAAAAGCGTTCGGTACCTCGAGGGTGAAATACCGCCGGTTGTCGGCCGCGACATCATCCTCGTCCAGTTCCACGTAACCGGTATACCTGCCCGGCGTGTCGATGACGACGTTGAACTGCACGGAACCCGCTGCGCCCGCTTCGGTCGTCACCTGGCGGCTGTCCCGGTTCAGGCCGTTCATGACGAGCCGGACTTCCCTGGTCCGATTTATGCCTTCCGAAATACCGTTCCGGTAGGCGAAGGTCGCGACGAAACGCTCCGGTTGATTGCGGATCAGCAGGCCCTCGCTGACGGTGACCTCGTCGATGCTGGCGTTGTCTACGCTCCCCGCCTCGAAGGGGTAGAGGTAGATCGGCACCCGCGATTCCGATGTCGCCTCCGATGCGGATACGGAAACCGATTCAGCCAGGTTGTCCCAGTCGCTTCGCTGTAAATCCGACAGGAGGTAGATACTCTTGTTCGCCGATACGACACCGGACAGTTTCCGGCGTGCGAGGCGCACGGCGCCGGCGATGTCCCCCGCACTTTCGGAAACCTCCGCTTCCGCCAGGCGCGCCGCGAGCGCCGCGGTCCGGTCCGTGGGAACGGGCGGGACGGCCTCGGGTGGCGCGGCCGTCAGGATGATCAGTCCTTCGTCGCCCTGCTGCATCGCGTCCACGATGCGTTCGGCCTCGGCCCTGGCGGCATTAAACGGCGTATCCCCGTAGCGTCCGGCACCCATGCTGTACGAATTGTCCAGTACGATGGCGAAGACCGACCGCTGTTCGACGCTGCTGCCCAGCAAGGCGCCGGCCAGGCCTTCGACGACCGGTCTCGCGAAGGCAAGCACCAGGAGCAGGATGATGAGCGTCCGCAGCAGAAGCAACAGGAGTTCCCGGAGCCTCAGGGCCCGGGACCGTTGCATATGGTGATCCCTGATGAAAATGACGGAGCTGAAATCGACGGTGGAGACTCGCTGACGGTGGAACAGGTGCAGGATGATCGGTACGGCGACCGCAACGAGCCCAAACAGCATCAACGCGTTCAGAAAGGTCATTCTGCTTCCTCCACGGGGTCTGGTAATATACCTTCGGCGACGGCGCCCGTAAAGCGATATCAGCGGGCGATCGGCGTTCTCCTGCCGGGGATTCGCGGGCCCGGTACTGGGGTTGTCGAGGGTCGAATCGCCCTGGCGTCGCGGCCCCTTGGGCGGGCAGGCATTACGGGGTGGCGAGGGTCGATTTTCCTTGACATGGCAGTTGGTTACGGGTATCGTTATCCCAATATCCGGTCCAACCCGCTGGTTACCCCCTGAAGGAGCGTTTATGGAGGCATGGCTGGCCCTGGAAGACGGCACAGTCTACGAAGGCGAATCCTTTGGCGCTACCGGGAAAAAGGTGGGAGAAGTCGTTTTCAACACCAGCATGATCGGATACCAGGAGGTATTGACCGACCCGTCGTACAAAGGTCAGATCGTCACAATGACCTACCCGTTAATCGGGAATTACGGCGTGAATCCCGGCGACCTGGAATCGCTCCACCCCCACGTGGAAGGATTCGTGGTTCGGGAGTACCAGCGGAATCCGAGCAATTGGCGCTCGACCGGCAGTCTCGACCGCTTCCTGGACGACCATGGCGTCGTAGGTATATCCGGAATCGATACCCGGGCATTGACCCGCAGGCTCCGTGTCGACGGGGTTATGCGCGGCGTGATCAGTTCAGGCGCGGCGGACCCTGAAGCCCTCGTCGAACAGGCAAAGGCCGTGCCCCGAATGGTTGGGCAGGACCTGGTCCGCGAAGTGACCACGGACCGGCCGTACCGTTGGGAGGGAGATCGTCGTATCTACGTGGACCCTCCCGACGACGATCCGGAGAGGATCTGGGACGGCTTCGACGAACCCGGAACTTTTCGGGTCGTCGTCATGGATTACGGCGTAAAGCACAATATACTGCGGAACCTGGCCCGTCGGGGCTGCCAGGTACTCGTCCTGCCGGCGGATTACACGGCCGAGCAGGTGCTGCGGCTGAACCCCAACGGCATCATGTTGTCCAACGGGCCCGGCGATCCGGGCGCCGTTCAATACGCCATTGACGAGTTGAAAGTGCTGATTGAGCAGAAGCCCATTTTCGGCATCTGCATCGGCCACCAGTTACTGGGCATGGCGCTGGGCGCGGAACGGTTCAAGCTCAAGTTCGGCCACCGGGGCGCCAATCAGCCCGTACGGCAGAACGAATCGGGCCGGGTGGAAATCACCGCGCAGAACCACGGTTTCGCCATCGACGCCGCCACCCTCGACGAATCCGAGGTGGAGTTGACGCACATCAATCTGAATGACCGGACGCTGGAAGGACTCAGGCACCGGCGGTATCCTGTATTCTCGGTACAGTATCACCCGGAAGCGTCCCCGGGACCGCACGACGCCGATTACCTGTTCGACCGATTCATCGCATCCATGCAGTAGACCCGCCGACGGTGCTGTCCCGGACGGTTTCTACAGGAGCAAGCAATGCGTAAAAGTATCAAGCACATCCTCTTTCTCGAACCGAAATCCTCCCACCTTCACGTGTATTCGGATGCCTACATCCCGCGCATCGGCTGCCTCGTGCTCGCGACCATCATGCGGGACCTCGGCTACGGCGTCCGGGTGATGCTGGAAGAGGTGGAGGACATCGACACGAACGAGTTCGGGGAAGCCGATCTGATCTGCATCTCCTCCCTGACGTCCACGGCCCCCGGGTCGTACCAGTACGCCGATTTTATCCGGAACGTCTATCCGGAGAAGACGATCGTGATGGGTGGAACGCATCCGACGTTCGTACCCGACGAAGCCCTGCAGCACTGCGACTTCGTCGTGCGCGGCGAGGGGGAGGATGCCCTGGTCGAACTGGTCCGTTGCCTGGAGTCCGGCGCCGACTACCGCGGCATCGCCAACCTGTCCTGGATCGAGGAAGGACGGCCGGTCCACAACCCGGAGCGGCCCAAGGCGGAAGATCTCGACGTGCTGCCCATACCGGACTTCAGCCTGGTGCCGTCCGGCAGACTGGACATCATGTCGATACAGACACAGCGGGGCTGTCCCTGGGACTGTAGTTTCTGCACGGTGACCAAGCTGAACGGGCACAAGCTGCGCGGCCATTCCGTAGAGCGCGTGCTCGATATGCTGGAAGCCTACACGAAGATGCCGAATTTCAGCTATCTCTTCTTCGCCGACGACATTTTCAACGTGCCGGTGGACCGAACCATGGCCATCATGCAGGGGATGATCGACCGGAAGCTGACTATCCCGTGGGCGGCGCAGATGCGCCACGAGATCTCGAAGCAGCCGGAGCTGATGAAGAAGATGCGCGAGGCGGGATGCGACCGCGTGATGGTCGGTTTCGAGTCCATCGACGAGACCGCCCTGGAGCTATACGGCAAGAAAGAGACCGCGCACGACGTGGAAGTCGCGATCGACGCGATCCATAACCACGGCATCGATCTCCACGCCATGTTCATCGCCGGCGCCGATTCGGATCATCCGGAGACCATCAAGACCCAGTTCGAGTTCGCCAAGAAGAAGGACCTGGCGACTTCGCAGTGCATGATCCTGACCTACCTGCCCGGTTCCGAAGACACGATCCGCTACGATCTGCAGGGCGGGGAGTACCTGAGCCGCGACTGGAGTCATTACGACGGCCACCACGCCAACCACCCAGTACCGAACATGACCCGCTACGAACTGGTCAACACGGTGATGGAAGGCATGAAGGGCATGTACGCGCCGCACCGCATCGCGTACAAGCTCGCCAGCGCAGCGTTCAACGCACTCAGGCTCAATAAGCGGGAAGCCGCGCGGCAGCTGCGCAACGGCCTGCTGCGCCTGAACGGCTACTCCATCCTCCAGCGGTGGTTCAAGGAGCACAGAGCGTACCTGGCCGATCTCCGCGCCGAGAACGTGTCCCTGTCGCCCGACCGCTACAAGCGCGTGGTACTGGCGGTGTCCAACGTGGACGTGAGCCGGGTGCTCCGCACGTTCCTGGCCGAAATGAATATCCGCGTAGAAGAGTTCAGCGAGGAAAAGATCTCCGCGCTCAAGGACTCCGACCTGGTCGTCATGGCCGGCGAGATGGTGGACGACGTGAGAGCCCGGGTCCAGAACCTGCACATCTTCCCCGTGCACGACAAGAACACGCGGATGGACCGGACCCTGACCCAGCTTGGCATTCTCTTCACCGAGAACGTGGACAAGGTGCGCGAGGCCATTGCCGCGGTGCACTTCCAACCCGCCCAGGGCAAGGTGGCGACCGGCGACGCCTGATCGGCGAACGGTGGCACCTGATCGGCGCTCGGGTGGCGCTTGACCGACCAGGTGTTTGAATCATAGACAACGCAGTTGCAATTAAAAAGGCATCCAGGACATTCGGTCCCGGATGCCTTTTCGTTTTTTTAGTGAACAGAGTCAGCGAACGGAGAGGTTTAACTGCCGAACTGCCAACGTTTAACGTCGTCGAAACGGTCGAAATCCCTGTCGAATGTCGCTACGTGGTCGCCTGATGCCGCAGCCAATGCTGCCAGGTAGCAGTCCAGGAAATCGCAATTCGTAGACGCGAAGCGATTCAATGCATCGATCATCTCGATCTGCCTCATGCATCGAACACCGGCACAAGTGATGACTTTGCTCAACCCCTCTGCTATGTTCGTGCGCCTGATTTGAAAGAAGGACTCGAGTACCCAAACGGCTTCGGCCACAGCTACCTCGGTCAATACCAAGACACATTTCCCATCGCTAGCGTCGGAAAACAGAGAACGAGCGGCTCGAGAGTGACTTGGATGGTCGTCTCGCAGGAAACGCAGGAGTACATTGGTATCCAACAGGTATTTCGTCATTTGTATCTTGCTACTCTGGCCTTACGCGCAACATCTCGTTCCTTGGTTTTGGATGCGGATGGTTTGCCATCTGCGAGTATGCCATATAAATCCTTGAGTGTTTCGGGCTGGGCTCTCACCACGACCCCGCCATCAATAAGTTCATAAATGAGCCGTTGCCGTGGCTTGAGGTGAAGTGCTCTTCGTACTTCGGCCGGGATGGTGGTCTGCCACTTCTCGGTTAATGTTGATTTGATCATAGGAAAATGTCTCCTTTCATTGTTATTTAAATCTCATTGTACTCAAAATAACAATGGCAGCTCAGATCCGCAAGTCTCTTGAAACTGGATGTCGAAATAGACACAACGACACGCATCCTTAGCGGCTTCTTACGTGCTTGCTATGGAGTTGATCCACCTTCGCGGACGAGTCAGAGATTCCGAGTCAATGTCGTAGCAGGTTGGATCCCTTCAATGAGACGTGGTTTGTCCCTGGCGAGTTTTCTGAAGTCGCATTCCGCCTGGATCCCTTGCCAGAACTGGTCGGACTGATTGAAAAACGCCCCAAAGCGAATCGACATTATTGGCGTAATCGACCGGCGGCCACGCACTATCTCGTTAATCGCACGCGGTGCAACCCCGATGGCACGCGCCATGGCGTTCTGCGAAATGCCCATAGGCTTGAGATACTCCTCAAGCAGAATCTCGCCGGGTGTGATAGGATCGTTCATTCTGATCTCCTTAGCCACCCGGGAATCTCAGCCGTCCTTTTAAGTCAATATACTGAAATACATATCCCACTGAATCAATCCATTTGTTGAACATCGTACGGCACGTCCCCCACTTTCTCCTGCAGCCGCGCCAGCTCCGCCTTCAATTCCGCAACCACTTCCGCGTACGCGGGATCCGCGTACACGCTGTTCATCTCGCAGGGGTCCTTTTCCAGGTCGAAGAGTTCCCATTCCGGCTGCGTCTTCGGACCGATCGCGCCTTCCTGTCCGAGCGGATCGCCGTAGTAGTAGATCAGCTTGTACCGAAGGGACCGGACGCCATAGTGGGCACAGACGTTGTGGTGAGCGCCGTGCATCCAGTACCGGTAGTACATGGACGTCTGCCAGTCGGCCGGGGTCTCGCCACTCAGCAGGGGCCGGAACGTGCGTCCCTGGAATGAGGACGGTACGTCCACGCCGGCACAGTCCAGGAAGGTCGCCGGGAAGTCGACGTTCAGGATCATGTCGCCGTTCACGGTTCCCGGCGCCACCTCCCTCGGGTAGCGGATCAGGAAGGGCATGCGCAGGGATTCCTCGTACATGAAGCGCTTGTCGTACCAGCCGTGGTCGCCAAGGAAGAACCCCTGGTCCGACGTATAGACCACGATGGTCTCCTCACCGATGTCCTCTTCGTCGATGAAGTCCAGCAGCCTGCCCACGTTGTCGTCGATCGAGGCCACGCACCGCAGGTAGTCCTTGATGTACCGCTGGTACTTCCAGCTTTTCTCTTCGGCGGGAGACAGGCCCTCAGGCACGGGCACCTTCAGGTCCTCGGCGTTGAGATCGCGTTCGACGCGCATCCGGGCGGCCGCGGCGGCCTGCGCACGGTTAGAATAGTCGTCGTCGAAGGTCTCCGGCTCCGGTATGTCCTGGTCTTCATACATCGCAGCGTGCTTGTCATCGGGCTCCCAGGGCCGGTGCGGCGCCTTGTGATGCACCATGAGGCAGAAGGGGCGGTCCCGATCGCGCCCGCGAAGCCATTCCAGCGAATAATCGGTGATCAGGTCGGTGGTGTAACCGCTTCGCGTCGACCGCTCTCCCATCTCGATCATATCGGGATCGTGGTACAGGCCCTGGCCTGGCAGGACATTCCAGTAGTCGAAGCCCGTGGGATCGTGGATGCCGCCGTGCCCCAGGTGCCACTTGCCCACCACCGCCGTCTGGTACCCGCGTTCCTGCAGCACCTTGGGATAGTTCAGCAGCCGGCCGTCCAGGTGGGTGTCCAGCGTGGTGACGCCGTTCACGTGGTTGTACGTGCCCGTCAGAATGGCCGCCCGGCTGGGCGTGCAGATGGAATTGGTGCAGAAACAGTTGTCGAACCGCATGCCTTCCGCCGCGATGCGGTCGATATGGGGCGTCGTATTGATCCGGCTGCCATAGGCGCTGATGGCGTGCGACGCGTGGTCGTCGGACATGATGAACAGGATGTTCGGAAGTGACTGGGACATGGGACCTTTCCGTTTTTAAGTAGATGTAGCGTTTAACCTGAAAACTCAGGAAGCCAGCAAGGTCCTGAGCGTCGAGGCGGCGATGTTTGCGCCGCAGATGACGATGGCCACGGTACGTCCACGGAATTCGTCTTTCTGTTGAAGCAGGGCCGCCACGGCAACACCGGCGGCACCTTCAACGATTTTGTGATGCGCATGGACCATGAACCGGATGGCCTCGCCAATTTCCTCCTCCGAGACCATGATGTAATCGTCGACCAGATCGCGGCAGACTGGGAAGGTGATCGATCCCGGCTCCACGTCGCCCGCCGAGCCGTCGGATAGCGTTTCGCCGTGCTCGATGCTCACGATGCGGCCCGCGCGAACGCAGTAATACATGGCCGCCGACCGATCGGGCTGGCAGCCGATGATCCGCGTACCCGGGCTGTGCGCCTTCAGATAAACGGCGATCCCTCCGATCAGCCCGCCGCCGCCGACAGTAACGAACACATCGTCGATGGCGGACAGTTGCCGCGACAGCTCGATGCCGATGGTACCCTGGCCGCCGATGATCTGCGGATCGTTGTAGGGCGAGATCCAGGTCCTTCCCAGCGCGGCGGCCTGCTGCTGGGCGTGCAACTCCGTTTCGAGCGGGTTGCCGTCGTGGAAAACCAGGTCCACGGGATACTGTTTGATCGCTTCTATCTTGGAAGGATCGACGCCGTTGGGCAGAAAGATCGTCCCCGGACAGCCGGTGATCATGCAGGCCCGGGCGACGCCCTGCGCGTGGTTGCCCGTCGAGGACGTCACCACGCCCCGGGACATCTCCTCCGCGGTCAGCGACAGCACCTTGTTCATGGCCCCGCGCGCCTTGAAGGAATTGGTGTGCTGCTCGCTTTCCATCTTCAAGTAGACATTCGCCCCGGTTTGGACCGAAAGCGGCATGGATTGGATCAGGGGCGTTTGCAGGACATGGGACCTGATGCGTTCTTCCGCGCTAAGTATTTCGGGGAGTAGGGGATGCATGGATGAGAAGTTACCCGTCAACCCGGCTGCGCGTCAATCCGCCGGCCGCCCGTCAACCCGGCTGCGCGACTTCGACCTCGACGTGGCGGATCAGTCCTTCCTCCGTGAAGGTGATCGTTTCGAGCCCCCGACGCTCCACGGACCGCCCCGTTTCGGCATGGCTGGCCCGCATCGTGAATTCGAAGGAGGCCGTGTCGTCAGATTCCGCGCGATAGTCGTCCACAGTCCAGTGCACGTCGGGAAAGGTGGCAAAGAAGCCGGTCATCATGTCCCGGATCTGGTCCAGACCCTCGAACAAACCGAACTGCGACGAACGGTAGGTGGCTTCGGGATCGAACAGGGGAAACACCTCGTCCAGCACGTGACGATTCGATCGCTCGACATACTGCCTTGCCAGGTCCGCCGCTTTTTGCCGATCCATGCCATGCTCCCCGAGGTGAAGCGTAAATCGTACTCCGTTGGTCACGCGGGAAAATGTGTCATTCACTTGTAGGCCGTGTCAAGTTGGAAAACCGCACGAAAGGCGGCCGGGATGGATGCCATGGAGGATGGCCTCGGAGGATGGCCTTGAAGGATGATCGGGCGCACACGCGCCGCGGGGTTGACGCGCTGCGTATAATCTAGGAACATCCAACGAGGAGCTTTATCCACCGGAGACCCGGAGACGGATCCAACCATGCGTACAGACGACATGCTCGACGAGGTAGAAACGCCTGCCGTATTGCTCGACGAGACCCGAATGATGGGCAATCTGCGCGCCGTTCAGGACTTGGCGGACCGGCATGGCGTCGCGCTGCGTCCCCACATCAAGACCCACAAGTGCCTGGAGATAGGTCGGAGGCAGATCGGCCTGGGTGCTTCGGGCGTCACCGTCGCCACGGTGGACGAGGCGCATGTCTTCATCGAAAGCGGGTTCGAATCCATCACCGTCGCCCGGCCGGTGGTATCTTCGGCGAAGTGGGACCGGCTGCTGTCCACCGCAAGGGCTCAAGGCGCCGACCTGCGCGTGGTGACCGACTCGAAGGAGGGCATCCAGGTAGCGGGCGAGCGAGCGGCGGCCCATGGGCAGACCGTCGGACTGTTTCTTAAAATCGACGTGGGACTGCACCGGTGCGGCCTGCTGCCTGACGACCCTCGCATCGTGGATCTGGCAGGGATGATCCACGATCATGCCAACCTGGCGTTCCGGGGCATCCTGTCGCACGCCGGTCACGTGTACGGTTCGAAATCCAGGGCAGAGGCCGCCGGGGTCGCGGAAGCGGAGCGGCGCACCATGATCGCCGTGCGCGATGCCTTGCAGTCGGACGGCCTACCGGTCCGGGAGGTCTCCGTGGGTGCCACGCCGGCCGTCCTGGCCACCGAGTGCTTCGACGGAATCACGGAAATCAGGCCCGGGAACTATGTTTTTCTCGACCTGCTCCCGGTCCGCGTGGGCGTAGCCGGGATTGCCGAGGTCGCGTTGACCGTGCTGGCCACGTTGATCAGCAGGAACGAACACTACTTCGTGACGGACGCCGGGTCAAAGACGCTGACTTCGGATACGGGCGTCCACGGCATGACGGGCAACCAGGGTTTCGGCCTGGCCTACCCGGCATCGGGTTTCCTCGAACCCGATCGCGAAATGACCGTTGAAAAAGTCTCGGAAGAGCACGGCATGGTCGGGCGCAACGGGCTCGACCTGGCCATCGGGTCGAAGATCCGCATCGTGCCGGTACACAGCTGTCCCGTGGCGAACCTGGCGCGGTCGTACGCCGTCCTGACCCCGGACGGACTCGAGACCTGGCCGGTGGATGCGGCAGGCGGATCAAGGTAGCAGACTGCGCAATCGGTCTGGTATGGACCGCGGCAACAGCCGGCCGCAGAGGCGCGCCAGACTGCCGCAAAGGCTCACCAGTCGGCCGCGGCGGCGCATCCGTCGACTGCCTCCGCCTGCAGACTTCATCTCGGTCAGGAACCGGGAAGGATGCTTCCGCTGCGTCGTGATGCACAGCCTTTCCTCGGCCCGCGTCAGGGCAACGTAGAATACGCGCCGTTCCTCCTCTATATCCGCTTCTGATCCGGTCATCCGTCGGTGGGGCAGGATGTCCTCCACCACGTGGAAGAGGATGACACCCTTGTATTCGTCCCCTTTGCTCCGGTGAATCGTGGTTACGGTAATGCGATCGCTGTCTGACGATGTGTCGACAGGCATTTCCGCCGATTTCGCATCACTTCCCGATTTCGCCAGGGACGCACCGGCGTGAAGGCGGTCCATCTGGTCCGCGGTGGCTTCGGAGGTCATTGCCCCCATGTACGTATCCACGAAGGCTGTTTTGCATGCATGCCGGGCCGCTATCTGACGAATCGAATCGATGGATTCCACTTCGGATGCGCCCATGCGCTGCCGGCTGTGCTCCTCCTGCCTCTGGTAGTATGCACCCAGGCCCGTTCGATCCAGCACCTCATCGAGAAACCCAACAGGAGACCCGCCTGGTGACGTATAGACGCCGCGCAGAATCTCGATGGATCGCCGGTAATCTTCCAGATGGGCGATCACATCACCTGGCATACTACCCGTGTGCTCTAAGAACCGGTGGCCGAGTGCCGCTGCTTCGCGCAGCTGATCATTGGAGAGTCGCCTGGAAGGAAACGAAAGGCTGAGAGCGTAGGACAGGGGGGCCGCCCGTTCATCACGGACGATGACGTCGAAATACGCACCCAGAGTCCTTCCCGCATGGGATTGGAACAGTGCGCCGGCGTCCACCGGGTCGAAGGGCAGGTCCGCCTCCTTGAGCACGGACTGCAGGGGCGCCGCGATCGACTGGACCCGGACCAGTACGGCCATGTCCCCGTATCCGTAACCCCGTTTTCTCCACCGGCGAATCGTGCGTACCACGGCATCCGTTTCCGCTTCCAGGGAAGGGCACGCGATGACCCGGATGGTTTCTCTGCCCGATCCGGCCTCGACCTGTACGGGGCGGATGGGCTTGTCGAAGCGGTTGACGTTGTGGGAAATGACGCTGGCGGAACGGGTTACGATGTCAGGCCTGCACCGGTAATTCGCGCCCAGGGTGTGGATCGCCGCGCCCGGATACCACCGCTGAAACGAGCGGATGTTCTCGGGGTCCGCCCCGGTGAAGGTGTTGATCATCTGGTCGTCATCGCCTACCGCGAACAGGTTGTTCAGGGGCAGGGAGAGCAGCCGGAGCATCAGGAACTGAACGGGGGTGAGGTCCTGGACCTCGTCCACGAGGACCGAATCGAAGCAGTGCTGATAGGCCGAACGCGCGGCGGGATGCTCCAGGAGGATTTCCACGGCCCGGAACAGCTGCTCGTCGAAGGTCATCAGGGATTTTTCTTTCATCCGGCGGTCTACTTCTTCGCGAATCCTTCGCGCCTGGCGATCATCGAACCCTTCGATCTCGACACCGGAGTCATCTCCGCCGATGGGCGTCAACGTTCTCCAGTACCGAGATGCCGCTTCCTCGTACGCGACGACGAGATGTTCGGGGAATGGATAGGGCGCGGCTGAGGCGTGCTGCTCGAAATCCGCCTTTAGCACCTCTCTGAACAGTTCGGTCAACCCGCCCGGCAGCGTCTGATCGGTCACGACGCCGTAGCCCGCGTAGGGGCTGCCCGGTGCCTGCCTGCAGATCTCGTATCCCAGGCTGTGCAACGTGCGGATGTGGACGCCTGGCAGTCCGGCATCGCCGTGTATACGCTCGGACATCACTTCACTCGCTGCCTTGTTGAAGACCACGCATAGAATCCGGCCGGGTTTTATGCCGCCCCGAACGGCTTCCACCACCCGGCGCGTCAACACCCGCGTCTTGCCGGAACCCGCCGGGGCGAGGGTGAGCACCACGCCGGCTCGGGGGTCCAGGCACCTGGCCTGCTCCCTGGCCAGACCAGGTTTCGGATCAGGTTTCCGGATCGGCGGCTCGTTTCCATGGCCGATTTCATGTTCCTGGCCGGTTCCATGTTCCTGGCCGGTTCCATGTTCGCGGCCGGTTCCATGTTCGCGGCCAGTTCCATGTTCCTGGCCGGTTCCATGTTCCTGACCGGATCTACTTCCCCGTGCCGTCAGCGTCGAACGTACCTTCTCGACACACGCATCGAGATTGTGCGCAACTTCACACCCGCTGAACCGGATGACTTCACGAATGCCGTGTTTTTCGATCAGCACCGTGTCCGTCCGGTACCCGTCGTCACGGTCGAACTCTCTCCCGTCGATCTCCACCGCAACGGCGCCTCCGTGCGGGTCGACATCGTGCGGGTCGACATCGTGCGGGTCGCCGACCAGCGCGTCGACATTGTTCAGATCGCCGATCAGCGCGTCGACACAGGCCCGTCCCAGCAGAACATGAAGCCTGTAAGGCAGACCTGCCCGGGTAAGTCCGTCGCGCATCATGACTTCCACGGGGGTCAGCCAGGGCCTTTTAGCTATTGACAGTGCCTCGGAATCAGGAAACACGGCACAAGTGAAAGCCAAAAGAGATCGCAGCTGTTCTTTCAAGAGCGGCAACATCGCCGCTTCAATCTCATTTTTGTCCGGCATTTGGACCGCCCCGGTGTCCAGGTCTTCTTCGTTCCATGTGGCGAAGAGGTACAGGGGCATGTACCGCCTGTACGCCGGAAGCACGATGCGATTTACCAGACTGTTCAGGTGAGGCATGCACCTCGACGTCAACTTTAACACTAGACGATCGGGTTCGCCCGGAATCTCCTGCCCTTCATCCGGATCGACCAGGATGGCCGTACCCGGCCGGGACTCGACTTCGGGCAGTGAAAACGTGTCGGGACACCGGAAAACGGCCAGTCCACGGCCCTTGCGTTCCCATTGGGATATCTCGTCCGAGGAGAACGGGGCCGGACAAACCGCCGAATGTGTTTCGATCATGGAACGGGCTTCTCCCCAACAGATGGTGCATCATAAGTATCCGTTTCGCAGGTGACTCGCGATCCTATCTCATATCAGTCGGTTCGGTGAATCGGCTCTCGAATCATTGAACCGGATCCGTCCCGGCATTACATTGATCGTGCCTATGCTGGCGTTTATTTTCGGATTGAGGAGGTCGGAGCAATGGGTGCCGTAGAAGAGACCATCTGGGGGACTTTCCGGTCCCGGCCTGTTTTTCTCTACACATTGAACGGAGCGACTGGCGCGGCCGCGCACGTGACGAATTACGGCGCGATTCTGCAGTCCCTGGAGATCCCGGACGCGGAAGGGCGTCTCGTGGACGTGGTACTTGGCTTCGACACGCTCGAAGAATACCTGGAAGGTCATCCGTTCTTCGGGACCACAGTCGGCCGCTGCGCCAACCGTATCGCCGGCGGCAGGTTCACGCTGGAAGGGCAAGACTACCAACTGGCGATCAATGACGGGGCCGGACCCAATCACATCCACGGGGGACCGGGCGGATTCGACAAGCAGGTCTGGGAACCGGTAGACTTCGGCCAGCGAGAAGAAGGACCCTTCGTCACCATGACCTATAGGAGCGTGGACGGGGAGGAGGGATATCCCGGCACGGTGGAAACGAAGGTTACCTACACCCTTACCGGAGACGACGAACTACGGATTACGATGGAGGCGCGAACCGACCGGACCACGGTGGTGAACCTGACCAACCATTCCTACTGGAACCTGAACGGGCACCAGGCCGGTCCGGTGTTGGACCACGAAGTCACGTTGTTCGCTGACGCCTACACACCCGTCGACGGCCATCTCATTCCCACGGGCGAAATCAGTCCGGTCGCCGGGACGCCCTTCGACTTCACAGAACCGAAAACCATAGCCGCGGAGATGGACGCGATTTCCCAACCTGGTCCAGGGGAGCCCGCTGGTCCGCGGGAGCCCGCTGGTCCGCGGGAGCCCGACGAATCGGAAGGCCCCGGCGGTTACGACCACAACTTCGTGCTGCGCGACGCGGGCGGGCGGGTGAGGCCGGCCGCTCAGGTAGCTTCCCGCCGTTCGGGCCTGGTCATGGAGGTCCGGACCGATCAACCGGGCGTACAGTTCTACACGGGAAACAACCTGACCGATGCGCTCACCGGCAAGCAGGGCGCGGTGTACGGCAGGCACCACGGCTTCTGCCTGGAGACGCAGGCTTTTCCGGACGCGGTCAATCGACAGGGATCGCCGGGATGGCCTTCGGTCATCCTGCACCTGGATGACGAATACCGCCACCAGGTGTGCTACGCCTTTTCGTCCGCGGAACCGGACCGGTGACCGGACCACCACTGCTCGCACTCACCGGGTAAAGACCGTCTGGCGCAGATGGTCGGCCTGATCGGATACGAGGAAGGCCAGGATCCTGCCCACGCCTTCGGGGTCGCCCAGATATGTTTCCGCCTGCTTGAGCGCTTCTTCTACCGATCCGCCGTGGGATTCCGCCCCCTGTGCGATGTTCCGTAGCTTCATTGGCGTCGCGATTCCGCCAGGACAGACCGCGTGCACGCGTATGCCGAAGGGCGAAAGCTGGCTCTCGAGGACGACCGCCTGCCCGTGCACGGCTCCCTTGCTGGTCCCGTAGGCCACCGATGAACTGCCCCCCCGGACGCCCGCGCCGGAGGACAGCAGTACGATGACGCCCTTTTGCTGTTCCTTCATCACGGCCGCGGCGTACTTGCAGGTAAGAAAGGACCCCTTCAGGTTGACATCCATCACGCGTTGCCAAACTGCCTCGTCCAGCTCGTCCACGGGTACGAAGGCGCCCTCAAGAATGCCCGCGCTGTTGATGAGCGCGTCAATCCGTCCGAAGTCTTCGACCGCGCCCGCCATCAGTGCCTCGACCTGCCGGGCGTCCGAAACGTCCACCACCTGGTATGACGCCTCACCTCCCGCGGCGTGGATATCGCCGAAAGTTTCCTTCAGCCCGGCTTCCTCGATATCGGCCAGGACGGTCCGCCCCCCGGCCTCCGCACAGCACAGGGCCGCGGCCCGTCCAATGCCCATCGCCGCGCCGGTAATGACGACCGTCTTGTTCTCGAGCGACATGTAGCTGTCCTTCCTCGTTTGGTTATGTGGGATATGGCAATGTGGAATATGGTTATGTGGGATATGATTTGGCGAGATTCGCCCGCATTCACCGATTCATGCCAATTTCATTCCGATGCGCACTGGTATTCTAATCCCTGGCCTTCCAATTATCAAACCCCGATGCGCCCTGGCGTCTCCCAAGCCGTTTCATTCCCCCGATGGGTCCTGGCCCTTCCACACCGTTTCACTCCCCCCGGATATGTCCCCAAATGCCTTGACAGGCGTACTACACGTGTGTAACCTTATGGCAGGCGCGGAGATAGGACTCGCGGCCAATTTGGTGTCCCTATCAGCAGTCAGACGACGTAAGTCCATCCGGATCAGACCCATCCCGATCCCGACAGGATCCTTGCATGGACCGGCGACATTTCCTGGAGACCCTCGCGGCCGGACTCGTTGCCGGCGGGGCCACGCTTCCCACGTTACAGTCCCTGGCCGGCCCCCTGTTTGTACCCGTTGAAAAGGACGAAGAGGGCCTGACTCCCCTGCGCAGGTTCTTCGCCGTAGCCATTGTCTCCTTTCCACCGAAAATCGACGTCGAAAAGGAAAGGCTCGAGATTGAAGGCGCTGTTTCGAGTCCATATGCACTGAGGTACGACGAACTGCACGAGTGGCCGCAGGTCACCCAGGAGAGCATCCTCCGATGTGTCGGCGGCGCGCAGGGCAGGGCGCGGTGGGTCGGCGTGCAGCTGCGCGACCTGCTTGAAAAGGCGGGCATGGACCCGGAAGCCCGTGACGTCATTTTCTACGGGGCGGACGAGTATGAGAGCAGCGTACCCGTAGGCGAGGCGATGAAGAAAAGCAGCATGCTGGCCCTCGAGATGAACGACGAGCCGCTGTGGGCCAAGCATGGATCGCCCGTGCGCCTGGTCATGCCGGGCATGTATGGATACAAGCAGGTCAAGTGGCTTACCCGGATCGAAGTCACCCGCAAGAACCACAAGGGATACTGGGAGCAACGCGGTTATTCGGACGATGGACGGATCAAATCCTGAGGAGCCAGGCTTTCTATGGATGCCATGCTGGTTACCGGTGGAGCCGGGTTCATCGGCAGTAACTTCGTTCGATACGCACTGAATCACCATCCCGAAACGCGGGTCGTGGTGCTCGATGCGCTGACCTACGCAGGCAATCTGGCCAATATCGACGATAGCGTGGATTCGGACCGGTTCCGGTTCGTTCACGGGGATATCCGGGACAGGGCCACGGTCGACGACGCGATGAGCGGGGTCGACACGGTCGTCAACTTCGCGGCCGAATCCCATGTGGACCGGTCCATCCTCGACCCGTCCTCCTTCATTGAAACCAATTTCAACGGGGTCTACGTCCTCCTCGAAGCGGCGCGGCACCAGGAAGTGGAGCGGTTCCTGCAGGTGTCCACCGACGAAGTGTACGGCCACGTACCGGAAGGCTGCTCGTTGGAGAGCGATGCCCTGGCGCCCCGCAATCCCTACGCCGCAAGCAAGGCCGCGGCGGAGTTGCTGGCCCGGTCCTATTACACCACCTATGACATGCCCGTGCTGGTCACGCGGGGCGGGAACACTGTCGGCCCCTACCAGTACCCTGAGAAGGTCCTGCCCCTGTTCATCACGAACGCGCTGGAGTACAAGCCGCTGCCCGTGTACGGCGACGGAAGCGCGGTGCGCAACTACCTGTACGTGGAAGACCACTGTTCCGCCATCGACCGGGTGCTCAGGTCCGGCGAACCGGGGAACGCGTACAACGTAGGCACGAACCGCGAGGTCAACGGACGGGACCTGGCCGCCCGCGTCCTGGAAATCCTCGACCGGCCGGCGGAACTGCGCGAGTTCGTACCGGACCGAAGCGGGCATGACCTGCGGTACGCCATGGACTGCGGCCGCATCCGGTCCCTGGGATGGCGCGCGTCCCTCGACTTCGACACGCTGCTGGAGCGGACGGTGCAGTGGTACGTGGACCACCCGCAGTGGTGGCAAGAGATCCGGAACCAAAGCGGTTTCAGGTCGTATTACAAACAGCAGTACGATGAACGGTATCAGACTTGAAAACGATATCAAACCTGAAAACGATATCAAACCTGAAAAGGTCCAGCACGCATATGGAGTGTAAGATTTGACGTACCTGGCGCTGCTCGAGTCGATCGTCCTGGCCGCATCAGCCGGTCTCGTGGTCTATGGATTCCTGTTGAGCTTCATCGGCCGGATCCGCGGGAGCGGCAAGGTACCGCTGATCTTTCCCCGGCACGTCTTTGCCCTGGTGGTGCCCGTGGGGAACGACGAAGGCACAATCGGCAGGACCGTGGATCATCTGCGCCGGAACAAGTATCCGCGGAGCATGTTCGAGGTGATCGTCGCTCCGGTGAACTGTACGGATCAGACGCCGACCATCGCGCGGCGCAAAGGGGCGGTCGTCTACGGACCCGGGAAGCAGCGCTGGTCCGACGCGGACGAGGCGGTCCAAGGCGTGCTGGAACGGCTTACCACGAAAGACCGCTACGATGCCTTCGTCATCCTGGACGTCCGGTCCAGGGTTTCCGCCAACTTCCTGGCCGTGATGAGCGACAAGCTTTCCCGGGGCGCCCTGGCTGTCCAGTCCGGCTACAGCGTAACGGGAAGAAAATGGACCTGGAATACGGCCTGCAGGGCCCTGCTGAGTACTTTGAAGCCCTGCTGGCTTACAAGCTGGCCGCTGAATCTCCGTCTGGCCGGGGGTATCCATCGCACCGGACTGTGCGTCTCCCGGCGGCTGGTAGAAAAACACGGCGTGAATAGGCCCCGGCTGGACAACGTGCTGGGATTTCAAACCAGGCTGCTGCGCCACGACGTGGTTATCCAGTATAGCGACCAGGCATGGGTATACGACCGTACCCGGTCCCTAAAACCCGTTCGCTCCACTTTGGACCGCCTGAGATCCAGGTGGAGACTTGCCCGAACCGACGGACTGCCTCTGATCATGGATGGACTGAAATGGCGCAGTGCGGCACAGGTGATCGGAGGTTTCAATCTCTTCATGCCCTCGTTTAACTCGACGCTGTTCACGGCGGTGCTGTTCTTCGGCCTCGCCGCGTACCTGCACGGCGTCGCTTCGACCATAGCCCTGGGCTGGATCGCGCTGATCGCCGGCCTTGCGATCTTCGTGGTTTTCAGATTGTGGTTCATGCGCGCCCCGGCCCTGGCCTACGCGGCGCTGCCGTCACTGCCCCTGATGCTGTTCTGGCAGGCCGTGAGATCCTGTTTTGCCTCCAGTCCGAAGCCGCCGCCAGCCAAGGCCGAGACCAGGGACAAGGTCCAGCCCGAATCGGGAAGCGGTCGCACGCAGGGCCGCAAGCCGCGCAGGCGGTATTCGAGAAGACCCAGGCGCCAGCCTTCCTGAGCAGGGATGGCCCCGTGTCGGTCTTCTCGAGCAGGCCAGCCCCGGGAGCGTGACCCATTCCAATTCACCACGCGTTGATTCTAGGATTCCTGCAAGGCGTCACGGAATTCCTGCCGATCAGCAGTTCCGGCCATCTCGTGGTGTACCAGTGGCTGTTCGGACCGGGCGGGCCGGGTGGACCGGGTGGACCGGGTGGACCGGGCGGACCGGGTGAGCCCCAGTTGCTTTTCGACGTCATGGTTCACCTCGGGACGCTGTTCGCCGTGCTGATCGTGTTCCGAACGGATATCGCCTTGCTGTTATCGGGTGCCTGGCGCGCGGTAACCGGCCATGCCGATGAAGACCGGGGGGCGCTTCGCCTCCTGCTCCTGATCGTTGTGGGCACGATACCGGCCGCGATCTTCGGCCTGGGATGGAAGGACGAACTGGAGCGCCTGTTTTCCGCACCGGCCTATGTCGGATGCGCGTTCCTGGTCACCGGTACCATTCTTTGGCTGTCCCGGTACTCCGGCCAGCAGGGCCACGCGGGCCACACCGGCCGGACCAGCCAAGCTGTCCGGGACCTTCGCAAGACGACCTGGATCGATGCGCTGCTGATCGGCCTGGGCCAGGCGCTGGCGCTGATTCCCGGGATTTCGCGGTCCGGAACGACCATTTCCATCGCCTTGCTGTTGGGACTTGACCGGCGGCTGGCGGCGCGTTACTCTTTTCTATTAGCGGTTCCCGCCATACTGGGAGCGGTTGCCGTCCAGGCAGGAGATTCGGGCGGCATTCCTTCAGATCAATGGATCGCGGTAGTGGTGGGGACCATCACGGCGGCCGTGAGCGGTTACATCGCGCTCAAGCTGCTCCTTCGCATCGTTGTTGCCGGCAATCTGTCCAGGTTTTCGTACTATTGCTGGGGAATCGGACTGCTGACCCTGGTCGGCGCGTTGTACGGGTTGTCCGGTTGACCCTGGGCGGCGCGCTGTCCAAGCTGGTCGGACTGACGAGGCTGTCCCGACTGGCCGGGCTGGCCCACCTTACCAGTGCATTCTGATTCGGTCTGAATCCACCTCCCTCGGCGCCTCACATTCTACACACGGGAGCCAGGCACATGAATCCAGACATCAGCAGATTACTCGATGAATGGGACTACACGGGGCCCGACAAGCTCATCGTGCGCAAGATCAAGGGAGAAGACGGCCGGACGAGGATCCAGATGCGCGTGGACCTCGGCATTCTGCAAATGGAGTGGTCCAACCGGCCGGACGGCCAAAGACCCCACGGAAAGGCCTCTCTACTGGATCACTTTCTGGATCAACTGGAGCAGAAGAAGGCGGACAAGGGGCCGGACGCGCAACTCAATCTCTCCCACGAGGACTGCGTGAGCCTGCAGACGGAATCGCTGCAGTATTACTACCGGCGCATCTGCATGTTCGAACTGGAATCCTACCACGAAGCCTGCCGGGACGCCGAGCACAACCTGCAGATCATGGAAATCGTACGGACCCATGCCGAGAACGACGACGACCGCCTGTCCCTCGAGCAGTACCGGCCCTTCGTCATCATGCACCGCACCAGGGCGAGAAGCCTGATCGCCACCGATTCAGGTGATATAGACAAAGCCCTGCGATATATCGAAGAAGGCATAGAGGAAATAGAGACTTTCTTTCGTTCCTACGACCGGGACGACCTGGTCAAGGAAAGCCAGGAACTGAAAGTCCTGAAGGAAATGGCCGAGGAGATCCGAAAACAACAGCCCCGTTCCGAAGAAGACCAGTTGAGGGCGGAATTGACGGAGGCCGTCGAGAACGAGGAGTTCGAGAGGGCCGCCGAAATACGGGACGAACTGAAGAAGTTCGATCTGCCCTAGACCGGAGCCCCACTTGCTTGCCTGGATCAGATCCGCCGACCGTCAACTCATCCTCTTCGTGCTTGGCGCGGTCAGCATGGGTCTTTCGATGGGGCTGGGTGAAATCAGCTTCAACAACTTCCTCAGCGACACCTACCAGATGGACGCAATGAGCCGCGGCGAACTCGAGTTTCCCCGCGAGCTGCCCGGTTTCCTCGTCGCCGCCTTCGCCGGCATCCTCTTCTTCTGGTCCGAATTGAAGATGGCCGCCTTCTCCATGGCGCTGATGGCCGTGGGGTTCCTGGGGCTTGGAATCTACGGCGATCTGTACGGGCTGATGCTCGTTTCCATGATCATCTGGAGCATCGGCATGCACCTGCAGATGCCCGTGACCCGGACGATCGCCCTCCGGCTGGCCCGCGATGGACGGGGCGCCACCATGCTCGGGCGCCTAAGCGGCATCCAGACCGGCGCCGCCATCCTGGGCAGCATCCTGCTCTGGATGGGACTGGGCGGTACCTCATACGGCTACCTGCCCGTCTTCGCCCTTGCCGCGCTGGTGGCTTTGGGGGGTGTCTACAGCTATCTTGCGATGCGTCCCATCGAGGGACACACGGGCAACCGCCCCACCTTCATCATGCGGAAGCGATACACCCTGTTCTACCTGCTGAACATCCTCTTCGGCGCGCGGAAGCAGATCTTCATCACCTTCGGTCCCTGGGTACTGATCAGCATATTCGACAGACCGGTATCCACCATCGCCTCGCTCCACCTGATCGCATCCGTCATCGGCGTGTTCTTCGCGCCACAGCTGGGCAAGCTGATCGACCGGTTTGGGGAGCGCCTGGTGCTGATGATCGACGCGGTGCTGCTCATCGGCGTCTGCGTGGGTTACGGGTTCGCCGCGGAAATGGGCTTGGGTGCGTGGGCGATCGATCTCATCTATGCCAGCTTCGTGCTCGACCTGGTCCTGTTCAACGTGAGTATCGCGCGGACTACCTACGCCAGCAAAATCGTGGTCAAGAGGGACGATCTCACCGCGACCCTGTCCCTGGGCGTCACCATCGACCACGCGGTGTCCATGTCCATTCCCACCCTGGGAGGACTGGTCTGGGTCATCTACGGCTACCAGCACGTCTTCATCGGCGCGGCGGTCGTCGCCGTCCTGACCCTGGTGGCCACCGGCTTCATCACAGTGCCCCGCCCGGGTACGGGCCGGGTGAGCCAGGCGGAGGCCGCCGGGTGACTGCCGCAGTCTAAGGAAGGTCCGACGCCGGATCGAGGCGGTTGCCCAATCGACGTTCACCTTGACCGTGAAGCCGAAGGTGACGGAGAGTATGACGAGCGGCAGCGTGAAGGCAAGCGCGTGGACGATCACACGCCGGCTATCCGCCGGCCATCCAGCCGCCGTCCACCACGATCAGTTGTCCCGTGAGAAAGTCCGAGGCGGGGGAAGCCAGAAACACGGCGGTGCCGGCGATGTCCTCCGGTTCGCCCCAGCGCCCGGCCGGCACGCGGTTCAGGATGTAGGCGCCCCGCTCGCTTTCCTCGACAGGCCGGGTCAGCGGCGTCCGGATGTATCCCGGACAGATGGAATTGATGTTGATGTTGTACGGGGCCCAGTCAATGGCCAGCTGATAGGTCATGGACGCGATACCGCCCTTGGCGGCGGTGTAGGCGGGAATGTGGGGAATGCCCGTGATGGCGGCCAATGACGCGATCTGGATGATCTTGCCGTAATTCCGCATAATCATGTGACGGGCCGCGAGTTGGGTGAGGAAAAAGGTGCCCTTCAGGTTGGTGTCCACGACTCGGTCCCAGTCCTCCTCGCGGTAGTCCTCCGGCGGCGTGCGCACGTTCACCCCCGCGTTGTTGACCAGGATATCGATCTGGTTCCAGGTTTCCAGGACCGTTGCCACCAGGTAAGCCCGGCCGTCCCGGTCCGAGACGTCCGTATCCACGACCAGCGCTTCGCCGCCGAACGCCCTGATGGTCTCCCCGGTCTCCTCGAGCCTGGAGCGGGTCCGGCCCGCCAGGACGACCCGAGCACCCGATTCGGCCATGGCCTTCGCGATCCCCTGGCCAATGCCCGTTCCCGCGCCGGTTACGATGGCGACCCTGTCCTTGAGTGAAAACCGTTCGAGATTCATTTATGCTCCTGTATGGCTGCCGGTCCTGCCGGTCCTGCCGGTCCTGGCGTACTACCCGTTTACCGTTGACAATATCCACCCGGAACCGGTATCTGTTTCCTGTCGGGCGATGGGCAAGCAAATATACAGGCCGGCACCCTTCGTGGCAATGAGACAAACGCGTAATACGGAGAGCGACTCGACCTTGGGCAATCCCACAAAACCCGAACCCGTGAAACTGGTATGCGCGATCATGGGACAGGACGAATCGAAGCTGGCAGCGGGCCGGGATCTCCTGGCCGGTCGGTTCGGCGCATTGGAACTGGCCGGTCCGGTATTCGACTTCTCCTTCTCCACCTATTACGAGCGGGAAATGGGGGCCGGGCTGGTCAAGCAGTTCCTCGGATTCGGGCCGCTCGTGAACCCGGAGGACCTCGCGGAAATCAAGCGCGCGAGCAACGACCTCGAAGCCGGCATGCCCCGGTCCGACGGCCTGCCCGGGCGGGGCTTGAACATCGATCCGGGCTATGTCAACGGCGGCCAGCTCGTCCTGGCGACCACCAAGAACTACAGCCATCGTATATACATCGGGAAGGGGATATTTGGCGAGGTGACGCTGCTGTTCACCCGGGGCGAATTTACCCCGCTGCCCTGGACGTACCGGGACTACCGTACGGAAGCGGCACTCGATTTCTTCACCCGCGTACGCGGCGCTTTTCTCGGCCAGCGGGGAAGTTCGAGCAACGGATGACCGGACGCGTCCATCCGGCTGACCGGAATCACCCGGCAACCGAAAATCACGATCGCCGGTTCATTTTGTCTTGACCTGTTTTGAGCGCCCGGTTTATTATACCCGTATACCAAACTTCCACTACGATGGCGGTCGTATCTACAGGCGGACTGTCCCCTTTCAGTCGGCATAATTCCGTCATCTCGCATGTGGTCGCCCGCGACTAAACCAGGCTGATCCCGGTCCGGTAGAAAGACTGCATACATGATTCGTCTCAAGGTATATGATGTGGGGCCTCCCTATCCCCTGCACGCCACGCCCGTACTCTGGCTGGCCGACGAGCAGGAAGAGCAGGTGCTGATTCTGCTGATCGGCATCGCGGAAGCCTTCGCCATCAAGAGCCAGATCGACTCCGGCGAAGAAGCGCCGCCGCGGCCCATGACCCACGATCTGCTGAATTCAGTCTTTGAGCATTTCGATGCCGAGATCGAGTTCGTGCTCATCTCCGAACTGCGCGAGCAGCAGTTTTACATCGCGGAAATACACGTGAAGGCCAACGGACAGTCCATGACCATCGACTCGAGACCCACGGACGCCATCGCCCTCGCCCTTCGTGCCGACGCCCCGATCTACGTGGAAGAGGAAGTCATGCAGGCGGCCGGCAAGCGCATGCCCAAGAGCAAGGACGAGAACGGCGAGGACGCGCTCGCCGCGTCCATCGAGGAGCTGGAAGCCGAAGCGGGTGAAGAAGGCAAGGTTCCCGCGGCGCAGGTGGCCGCCGAGGAGTTGATGGAATCCGTGGAGTTCAAGCGTCAGCCACGCACCCCCCTGGAAACGGCGCGGCAGAAACTACAGGCAGCCATCGATGAGGAACGGTACGAGGATGCCGCCCGTCTGCGCGACGAGATCAACCGCCTGGAACAGAGCGCCTGAAGGGGTAGCGTGCGAGAAGCCATCACGATGTGGAAGTATACCAGGATGGTCGTCCTGGTAGCCCTGACGGCAGCGATGTATGCCGCCGTTCTCATTCCCTTCAAGCTCCTCCCCATCATCCCCGGTATTACCGAACTCAGGCCGGCCAACGTATTCCCGGTCATCTGTTCCCTCATGTTCGGCCCCGCCGGCGCGTGGGGCGCCGCCTTCGGCAACCTGATCGGCGACCTGATGGGCGGCACCTACGGGCTGGGCAGCTACTTCGGAATGATCGGCAACTTCCTGCTCGGCTACATTCCCTACCGGTTATGGCGCATGCTTACCAGCAAAGAGCCCGGTGCGTGGTCCCCGGCCATGCTGGTCCGCTATCTCTACGTAACGCTGCTGGCCAGCATCGCCTGCGGCGTGACGGTCGGCTGGGGGCTGGACATCCTGGGGCTCGTGCCCTTCCACGTGCTGGGGCCCCTCATATCCATCAACAACTTCGTCACCGCGGCCATCCTGGGTCCGCTGCTGTTGCCCGTACTCTATAAACGGGTGAAACAGTGGGGCCTGCTCTATCACGACGTCATGGACCCCGCCGATCTCTCCAGGGGCCGGTTGCCCCATATAGCCCACGTGGTCATGGTCCTGGCCCTCTTCGGCAGCCTGTACGCCGGGGTGTCCATCTCGCTGGGCCTGAACGAGGAAGCAGCCCGGACGATCCCCCTGCTGTTCGGCCTTGAAATCACCGCACCGGAAAGCCTGCTCATGCCGGCGGGCGCCAGTGTGGGCATGGGCCTGCTGCCTCTTATGGTCCTGCTCGTGATCGCCTGCTTGCTGATCTGATTGCTGACCGGGCGCTGCCGGGGCCGGAGCCGTCGGCACCGGGCGCCGCGAAACGAATTAAACCTGCCGCGACGGGAGGACAGCTACGCATGAAGGTAGTCGACGTAGAACGCATCGTGGTGGACGTGCCGTTCACCGAACGCCAGGCCCGCATTACCGAGCGCGAGGTCTACAACTGGTCGATCCTTGAGCTTTGCCGGGTGACGACGGATAACGGACTGGCCGGCTGGGGGGAAACGGTCATTCACTACACCTGGGCGCGGGTCACCGACGACGCCGTGAACCGGGTCATCGGGAAGAGCCCGGCCGACGTGATGAACGACGATACCCTCGGTGCCGGACTGCAGATGGCCCTCTTCGACGTGGTGGGAAAAGCGCTGGGGGTGCCCTGCTACAAGCTGCTCGGGAACAAGGTGCGGGACTGGTCGCCCATCTCCTGGTGGTCCATCGACGCATCGCCCGCGGACTGGCTGGCCGAGGCCCGCGACGCGGTGGCCCTGGGGTATACCAGCTTCAAGATCAAGCAGAGGCCCTGGTGGGACATCTTCGCCCAGGTGGACGCCGTCGCCACGGGCATCCCCGGTTCCTTCAAGCTGGACCTCGACGCCAATGCCACCATGCAGAACGCGGCCGCGGCCATGCCCGTCATGCAGAAACTTGCGCAGCACGCGAACGTGGCCATGTTCGAATCCCCCATCCCACAGACCGACATCCTGGGCAACCGCCAGCTCCGGCAGGTCATTCCCCGGCCCATCGCCATGCACTTCGGTTCACCGCCTTACATGACGGCCGTCCGAGAAGAGGTCTGCGACGGATTCGTCATCTGCGCCGGGAAGTCCGAGGTGATGCGGCAGGGCCAGCTGAGCGCCGAGGCCAACATGCCCTTCTGGCTGCAGCTCGTGGGCAACGGGCTCACCACGACCTGGGCCGCCCATCTCGGTGCGGTGCTGACCCACGCAACCTGGCCGGCCATCACGTGCATCAACCTGTACAGCCACCACCTGCTGACTCAACCCATTGAGGTCGTGGGCGGCTTTCACCGGGTTCCCGAGGAACCGGGCCTGGGCGTGACCGTGGACGAGGTAGCGGTGGAAAAGTGGAGGGTGCCGGACGCGAATATACAGGAACTGAGGGTAAAGGGCGAACTGTTCGACAAGCCCAAACCGCGGATCATCAATACGGTGGTCTACCCCGACGGCACCCGCATTCATATCGCGCCCATGAACCGGGCATACGCCTATTACATCCAGGGCAACGGACCGGCCCACGCGGACGGGGTCTGCCTCGAAATCCAGCGCGACGACGGATCGAAGGAATGGCAGGATCTCTACGAACGGGCCCTCGAACATCCGGTGCGCAGCCGGGGCGAGGCGTGACGCCGTGTATGCGTCCAATGGGCTGATATCCGGTGCGCAGCCGGGGCGAGGCGTGATAACGGGTGTGCAGCCGGGGCAAAGCGAGAAATCGAACTGAAGTCGCGGAAGAAAACAGGAGACGGAATTCCATGATCAAGATCGCGGAGATTCTCAGCACGGGCCGCAACACGCTATGGGACCAGGTAAAACAGATCGGCGTTGATCACGTGGTCACCAGCATGCCGCCCGCGCTGGGCAATGAAAAGGGCTGGGAATACATGCCCATGCTGCGGATGAAGAACAATTTCAACGACGCCGGCTTCGACGTGGCCGTCATCGAAAGCGCACCGCCCATGCACCGCATCAAGCTGGGGGTGGAAGGCCGGGAGGAGGAGCTGGACGAAGTCTGCACCTTCATCGAGAGCATGGGCCGCGTCGGCATCAAGACCTGGTGCTACAACTGGATGGCCATCCTGAACTGGACCCGCACGTCTTCCACGGTCCCGTCCCGGGGCGGCGCCGTTGTCACCGGCTACGACCACGCCATGATGAAGAACGCGCCTTTGACCGAAGCGGGCGAAGTATCCGAAGACCAGTTGTGGGAGACGCTGCACGCGTTCCTTGAGCGGGTCACGCCCGTCGCGGAACAGTACGGCGTGGAAATGGCCATGCATCCCGACGATCCGCCGCTTTCGCCGCTGCGGGGCATCGGACGGATCATGCGGTCGGTGGACAACTTCCAAAAGCTTTTGGACCTGGTGCCGAGTCCCATGAACGGGGTCACCTTCTGCCAGGGGAACTTCGCCCTCATGACCGGCGACCAGCCCGCGGCCATCCGCCACTTCGGCGCGCAGCGCAAGATCTTCTTCGTCCATTTCCGGGATGTGCGCGGGGACGTGGAGAACTACGTGGAGACTTTCCACGACGACGGGCCGACCGACATGATGGAATGCCTGCGCGCGTACCGCGATATCGGGTACGAGGGCGTGCTGCGGCCGGACCACGTGCCGACCCTCGCCGGCGAAGATAACGACCATCCGGGGTACTCGGCCCTGTGCCGGCTGTACGCGGTCGGTTATATCAGGGGGTTGAGAGAGGCGGTCTACCGGGAGGGAGAGTAGCGCCCGTCAGCCGTCAGGATCCGGATGGATCGAATCGACCCAGTATACGTTCTCCGGCTTCTCCACCGGTTCGATGTCCAGGTTGACCACGACCGGATCCATGCCGCTTCGGCACAGCACGCATTCCAGGGGTTCGTCGGTGCGGGCGTTGATCTCCTGGTGGGGCACGAAAGGCGGCACGTAGATGAAGTCGCCCGGCCCCGCTTCCGCCACATATTCCAGGCGCTCGCCCCAGCGCATCCTCGCCCGTCCCTTCACCACGTAGATCACGCTTTCCAGTTCGCCGTGATGGTGTGCGCCGGTCTTCGCGTTCGGATGGATGGTCACCGTGCCGGCCCAGATCTTGCTCGCCCCGGTCCGGGCGTGGTTTATCGCGGCGGCCCGCGACATGCCCGGCGTCTGCGGCGTGTTTGAATCGAGGCGGTCTCCGGGGATGACCTTCACGCCGTCATCGCGCCATTTCGGGTCGTCATTCATCCAGGCCCAGCTCCGCACGCAGTCCCACGTCCACCACGCTGTTCTTCGTCCAGTAGTCCAGCATGATCCGCTTGTTGCGCACCGCAGTGGTGACGAGTTCTTTCGTCGTTCCGTCCGCCGCGACCTCGACCTCCTCCCAGGATTCGATCTCGTGGGGGAAGTCCCGCTTGAACCGTATGGTCAGGGTCCGGTTGAGGTCCGGGTAGTAGACCAGGTTGTAGACCATGATATCGGGTTCCCGGGCATCGGGCATCAGGATGGCGGTGGCGTTGACGGTCCGCCAGGCCGTGTGGTCGAACCGCTGGTACAGGGTACCCGGAATCATGGACACCTCGCCGGTCGGCAGGGCGTCCGGGTTCAGGCGGATGGTCGTCCAGATCTCGTCCTCGGGAATGGCATTCGCGAGTTCCGCGACCTGATCGCCTTCGCTTTCGAAATAGGAGTACTGGTGCACGCGGTACCGGTCGTCCAGCAGGTTCAGCTGGACGAAGGCGTGGCCGCACCATTCCTGCACGGACGTCGTGATCTTCAGCGTCTTCGGATGGAGGTCTCGGTACACCGGGGTGAAAGCCGAAGTCATGACCGTGTAGGGATACACCCCCGTATTGAACTCGCGCAGGGCGTTCAGTTTGAGGACCTTGACGGCGTCGTCCCCGGCCTCCTCGGGCCGGTCCAATTTGACCTGTTTCCGGGCCGAAAAATCCTCCGTTACGAATATGAGCACCGCGTCTCCGGCGTGGAGCTCGCCGTACCGGGCCTGCTTGAGCGTATAGCTCGTGATCTCCGCCTTGCCCTGGTACCAGTAGTCGCCGAACGTGACCGGCGCGTCCCGGTCGGCGTCGGTGCCTTCCCCGACCAGTCCGCATCCACCGGTCAGCCCGATATACACGCACAGCGCGGCCATCACACCTACCAGCAGTCTCAACAGTTTCCGTTTCATTGTATCACCTCGCTTTCCCCAGGAATCTCGGGAGAGTAGGCGAAGGGGCGCGATCCCAGCATCCGAATGCCGTAAACCGCCATGGAGACCAGTCCCCAGGTGAGCCCGACGACCACGCCCGCGTCGACGATGCCGCGCCAGGGCTGGGGCAGGTACCGGATCAGGAAGATAAGGATCACGATCCCGATGGTCAGCGCCAGGATGTTTTTCCGGCGGGCAGCGTTAATGTGTATGTAGCCGGCGAGGAACAGCGGCGCCAGCGCGATCAGCACGGGGCGCGGGTGATGGTAGAGGAACCAGGCACGGGCGACGACTCGAGGAGAAAAGTTTCGCTGAAATCCCTGGTACCCCTCCGAATGTGCCATGAACACCACTATGGCGGCCAGCGCCACCCAGTGGTACCAGAAGAACGGGAAATTGCTGAATGCGTCGATGGTGACGGAGAACAGCCTGACGATGGCGTAAAGCAGGACCGCACAGATAAAGGAAAGGCCCCAGGCCAGACCGATGATGGAGAGCAGTCTGTTTTGTGTCTCCCGCGTACGCTCCGTCATGGACGCCCCTTCAACGTACGTTCCATGTCCCGCTGGGCGTCCCGTTCCATGATGGTCCGTCTGCGATCGTAGTCCCTCTTCCCCTTGGCCAGAGCGATTTCCACCTTGGCGCGTCCCCTTTTGAAATAGACTCTCGTGGGGATCAGGGTGAGTCCTTTCTCCACGACCCGGCCGATCAACTTGCGGATTTCCGAACGATGCAGGAGCAGCTTGCGTCGGCGGTTCGGTTCGTGGTTGTAGGTGCTTCCCTGCTCATAACGCGAGACGTGTACGTTGTACAGGTAGATCTCGCCGTTATCGACCGCGGCGTAGCTGTCGGTCAGGTTGATCTTTCCCGCCCGCAGCGACTTCACTTCCGTGCCGGTCAGGACGATCCCCGCCTCCCAGGTCTCCAGGAAATGGTATTCGTGGCGCGCCTTCCGGTTGGTTACGATGACCTTGATGTCATCGGCCCCGTTGGACTCGGCAATGTGACGATCTGTTGCGCTGGCCATATCTGCCTCGAATCGGCATAGATTATCCGGTTCTCGCTGCCCGCCCTGCTTGACATTCGGCGGCTACCGGAATATATTACGTCTGCGGTTTTATGACAAATGGTATGTGATGCCGAAGTGGTGGAACTGGTAGACACGCTGTGTTCAGGGCGCAGTGGGCTTTCGCCCGTGAGAGTTCGAATCTCTCCTTCGGCATTCTGGTCGGTGGACCCGCATGTTTCATGTGGGTTTTTTGTTGGGATTCAACTTTAGGTACACTACCTGGTTTCCTGAGTCTTCATGGAACAGTGGATCGAACATCTTCTGGTCGGATTGCCGAGTTTAGGGCTTTTGCTGGTCATTGCCGTAATGCTCTGTACACTCGGCAAGGGCGCGGACTGGCTTGTTGATGAAGCGGTCATCCTGTCGAGCCGATGGGGCTTGAGCAAAGCGGTTATCGGCGCAACCGTCGTCAGCATCGGTACGACGACTCCCGAGGCCGCGGTCTCCGTACTCTCGGCGCAACAGGGGGAGCCGGGTCTTGCACTCGGAAACGCGGTCGGATCGATTATCTGCGATACCGGGCTGATCCTTGGATTGGCCGCCCTGATTGCCCCGCTCCCATTTGACCGAGCGCTGGCCTCGCGGTTATCCAACGTGCAGGTGGGCGCCGGCATCCTCATGGTAGCCGTTTGCCTGCCGTGGTCCTCGCCGGCGAGTGCGTTCAGCGATGGCGGCGTCCTGCCTCAACTGGCCGGTGTCGTCTTTGTTATTCTTCTCGCGCTGTATATCTGGCAGTCCATCCGATGGGCCAGTTCGACACCGTCAGATGCCGAAAACTCAGAAGCTACGGACAGCGGGGAAGCCGGCACATTCGGAACGCTTCTCAAACTCATCGGTGCGATAGCAATCATCGTTATCTCCGCCCAGATCCTGATTCCTGCCGTGAGTATCATGGCAGAACGCATCGGCGTACCGAAACACATCATCTCGGCGACCCTTGTCGCCTTCGGCACGTCGCTACCGGAGCTGGTGACGGCCATCGCGGCGGTGCGACGCAATCACGGTGAGCTGGTCATCGGAAACATCATCGGCGCAGATATCCTGAACGTGCTTTTCGTTGCCGGTGTATCCGCATCCGTAACGCCAGGCGGTCTGCAGGCGGATGGGCAGTTCTTCCAGTTCCTGTTCCCCGCGATGCTGTTTGTGCTCATCGTTTTCCGATTCGGAATTCACCTGTCAGTCGGTTCTCTGAAACGTCCCCTGGGCGTCGTGCTGGTCTCCGCGTGGCTCCTGGTGACGATCCTGAGTTACGTGCTTTCCATTGAAATGCACTAGGGGTGCCCTCCTCGCGATATGGAGGACTCGAAGTATCGCTCCTGGAACTCCGTAAGACCCCGGATCTGCTCATTGGTGTAGTGTTCGCCATCGGGAACCACCACGAGCTTGTCGTCTGCATCATTCGATCTCCGGATCACCGCGATGCATCGGCCTCTGAAACAATTAACCGGTCTGTCCACGCCCAACAGGTAGGCATCCAGTTCTGCCTCAGCCAGACCTACAGGTTGGTAGTGAATTGCGCTAAGGCTCTTCACAGAAAGGCAGGCTGAGTTGTGTCAGGTCGTTTCTCAGAACGTTCTTTAATCCAACCGGAATGCACCCGGTCAACTCATTACCACTGATCCTCAACCAATTCAAGGTGTTTAGCCTGCCTAACTCAGCGGGGATTGGTCCGGTCAACAAGTTGTCGGCGAGTCCAAGGGATTCGAGTATGCTCAGCATGCCCAACTCGGCCGGGATCGGACCGGTTAACAAGTTGGAGTTCAGAACAAGCAACTCCAGATTGTTCAGACTGCCCAACCAGGTTGGGACCGGACCTGACAAAGCGTTGGATCTGAGATCAAGCCTGACCAGGTCAATCAGATTGCCTAACTCAGCGGGGATTGGGCCGGTAATTTCGTTGTTGAGGAGATACAGGTATTTCAGGTTATGCAGGCTGCCCAGCCCGGCAGGAATCGGACCCGTTAACGCGTTATGACCGAGAGAAAGATGCCTCAAGTTTCGCAAGCTGCCCAACTCAACCGGTATCGGGCCCGTAAACGCATTGGCAGCGAGTTCCAGCGTTTGGAGTTTGTCAAGCCTTCTCAACTCAACTGGAATCCTGCCAGTTAATTCGTTGGCAGCGAAATCGAGCTTTGTCAGGTTGGTCAGTTCGGCCAATTCAATAGGGATCGTTCCCGTTAACTCGTTGCTTGACAGATTCAGCAAATTCAGGTTGCTCGATCTGGCCAGCTCAGAAGGAATCGTACCTGATATTCTGTTGTTCGAGAGATCCAGGTGTTCCAGGTTGCCCAGGTTGCCCAACTCGACAGGGATCGGGCCCGTAAGCAAGTTACTTGAAAGTACTAACGATTCCAGTTTTACCAAGTTACCCAATTCAGCGGGAATCGCGCCTTCCAACGAATTACCAAGGAGCTCCAGCGAGCGCAGTTTGGTAAGTTTACCTAATGCTGCGGGGACCGGACCCGTTAACGCGTTGGATCTCAGTCCCAACCAGATCACTCTGCCCTCGTTATTGGTAGTGACCCCTTCCCATCGATTTAGCGGCTCGTTGCTCAGCCAGTCATAGTTTCTATTCCAGTTGGGCCCATCAGTAACGTTGTACAGGGCAATCAGAACCTCCCGATCCATGGCTACCGAACCGCCGGGATCATTGCAGAAGGGCAGGCCGAGTCGTCTGAAATCGTTGTTCTCTACTTCGTCAATTCCCTCAGGAATGCAGCCTGTCAACTCGTTGCCACTGAGTGTCAGCGATTTCAAGTTGCTCAGATTGCCCAACTCAACCGGGATCTCGCCCTTTAACGCGTTGTCAGCGAGATCCAGCAATTTCAAATTGCTCAGACTGCCCAATTCAGCAGGAATCGTACCGTACAACCTGTTGCCTCCGAGACTTAGCTCTTGTAGGTTGCTCAGACTGCCTAGCTCAACCGGGATCGAGTCTGTTAACATGTTATACCCGAGATACACCCATTTCAGATTACTCAGGTTTCCCAATTCAGATGGAATCGAACCCGTTAACGCATTCGAAAAAAGAAGCAACGATTCAAGGTTGGACAAATTGCCCAACTCATCAGGAATCGCGCCCGTTAACGCGTTTGATGCGAGAGACAACGAACGAAGGTTGCTTAGACTGCCAATCTCATCGGGGATCGTGCCGGTTAAAAGGTTCGATCCGAGATGCAAAACTGCAACCCTGCCCTGATCGTCAACTTCAACCCCATACCATTCTCCCAATTGCGCGTCGCTCAGCCAGTTTCTGTTGCGCGCCCAGTTGCGACCGTCCGTGGACTCGTATAGGGATACTAAAACATCCCTATCTCCGGCCGCATCTATCACAGCAATAATGACAGCTATACTATCAGATACGCTGCCCGATCGGGCTGTGATCTGTGCTGTCCCGTTACCTACGGCCGTAACCATACCCTGACCGTTGACGGTGGCCACGCCCGCATCGCTGCTCGACCAAGAGATGGAAGCGTCCGATACCGGATGGCCGTTCGCATCAAGCACAGTCGCGCTAAGCTGGACCGTCTCACCAACAGACTTCAGCATAATATCAAAAGGCTCGATCGTCAGCCGAACTGCCGACTGGGAGACCGTCACAGGGATAGCGTCACTTGCACTACCCGAACGGGCTGTGATCTGTGCGGTCCCGTTGCCTACGGCCATGACCATGCCTTGACCATTCACGGTGACCACTCCCGCGTCGCTGCTCGACCAAGAAATAGATGCGCCTGACAGTAGCTGACCGTTCTGATCACGAACGACCGCCTTAAACTGTATTTCTTGAGAGATCGAGGTCAAGGTTGCGGACCTGGGTGTGATTGTGAGGTTTGTCGGTACTTTCTGTATAGGCGGCTCCGGCTTCGTTGGACTTGGGCTTTCGTTACCACAGGTGGACAGCACGAACACAGCCAGGAATGCGACGATGATTGTTGCAAGACCAGAAGCAAGTGGTCTACCGGGCATGATGCGCCTCGTTATCAAAGGAATCTCTCCTATTCTCAGCAGGAAAACAAAGAAAGATGTCCGTTCATAAAATCACGCCTATCGATTGGAACGTCTAGTCTTCAGGTTACATGGATCCTAATATCCAGATCAGCTAAAGGTGGTCTTTTGAATATTATTTAATATACGTTAATGTCAGGTTTGTCCAAGTACTACAACGAGGCTTTATCAATCTTGACATCCATAACTGGAACGACTAATCTTCTCTGGTGTGGGACGGCCTCGCGACGCATCTGTCGGACTGGACATTCCTGCCTTCAAACCCATAATTCGCTCCTCTCCTCAGCGCTGTGAACTTGTAAGTGCGGGCCTGAACCAAACTGATGCGCCCAAGTACCCTCGCCGACATAAGCATCCTCCTGGCGCTCTGGTTCATGATGTTCGCCGCGAGCAGCCAGACGATCATCATGACGCCCATACTGCCCATCGTGGAGGCGCAGTTCGACGTGCCCCGGGAGTATTTGGGCGCCCTGGTCTCGGCCTACGCGGTCATGCTCGGGTTGTGCGCACTGGTCACCGGTCCGCTGTCGGACGCGATGGGCAGGAGACGGATCCTCATGATCGGCACCGGGGCCATGTGCGTGACCCTTTTCATGCACAGCTTCGTTTCGGACTTTACCTCCCTGTTGCTGATCCGGTCATTGTCCGGCATGGCCGCCGGCGTCCTCAGCGGTGTCGCGCCAGCCTATATCGGGGATCATTTCCCGCCGGAACGACGGGGTTGGGCCAACGGCGTCGTTATGACCGCCGTCGCCGTGGGACAGATCGTGGGCATTCCAGGTGGAACGATCCTGGCGGACCGATTCGGCTTCGCCGCGCCTTTCGTTTGTTTCGCGGCGCCCATGGTGATTTCCTTCGTCCTGGTCTGCACCCTGGCCCGGCAGCCGGCCGTGGCCCGGGCGCATCTGTCCTCAATCGGATCAGTAGTCAAGCGCTACGCGTCCATGTTCACGACGACATCGACTGCGGCGGCCGTCGGCGCCTACAGCGTAATGTTCTCGGGGATCGCCTTCTACGTGATCTACCTGGTCGTGTGGATCAAGGAGACCTTCGGAGTGACGAACGACGAGGTGGCTTCACTGTTCGTGGTCGCGGGCATCGCCAGCGTCATCGTGGGACCCTGGGCCGGACGCCTTTCGGACCGGATCGGCCGGAAGGTGCTGGTCGTGGGCGGCTGCCTGGGGCTCTTCGTCCTCATGACCCTGACGACGGCCATCATGACGGATTTCTGGATCGCCTACCCGCTCTTTTTCGCCATCATGGTCCTCGTGTCGGCCCGCATGGGCCCCTTCCAGGCGCTCCTGTCCGAGATCGTGCCGGCGCAGCGGCGCGGTTCGCTGATGAGCCTGAGCATCGCCACCGGCCAGCTGGCCATGGGACTGTGCAGCGCGGCCGCGGGCGTCGTCTATACCGAGGTCGGGTACGTATTCAGTTCTGTGATCGGAGGAACAGGCATGCTCGCCATGGGGTTCATCATATGGCGGTTCATCCCCGAGACTCGGCATGCAGCCCGTCGATGAACTCGGCGACGACGGCGTTGAACCGGTCGGGCTCCTCGTAGAACAGCGCGTGGCCGCTGTCCTCGAAGACTTCCATGCGCGCGCCAGGAATGTGTTCGAACATGTACCGGCAGCCGGGAAAAGCGCCGCTTTTGCCGCCCGTGGCAATCAGGACCGGAAGGTCGATGGAAGGCAGCATGGGACGCCAGTCCTGTGCCTGGTAGTCGGGACCGAGGGTGACCCCCTGGGCCGGCGTATTCTCCCTGCTCTCCTCCAGAAGCACGTCCAGTTCGGCGTCCGGGACGTCCGGGGAGACGAACATACTCCGAAGTTGTCGGCGCTTGCGCTCCGTCTCGTCCTCGGACGGGGATTCGATCTCGGGTTCAGGCCTGGATTCGGGTTCGGCGGCGGGTTCGGGTGGATCAGATACGGTCTCGGCGTCCGGATCGGGCCGATCAGGCGGATCGTGGACCTCGATGCTGGGCACTTCGTCCACCAGCACGACGCCTTTGAGCCGGTAGTTGCGGAAAAGTTCGACGTAGGAAAGGACCGTCCGGGCGCCGATGGACCAGCCGACCAGCGTGACGTCGTGGAGATCGAGCGTTTCGATGATCTGGCGCACGTCCATGGCGTACCGGGCCGTGCGATGTCCCCACGTGGTCTTGTCCGACCGGCCGTTCCCCCGGGTATCGGCGGCAATGACCCTGAATCGCTGGCTGAGGACCGGGATCTGCTTGCGCCACCAGCCCAGGCTCAACCCGCCGCCGTGGATGAGGAAGACGGGTTTACCGGATCCTGTGTCTTCATAGTAGAGACGGACGCCGTCGTTGGCCTCGACGAAACCGGTGCGTTTCTCCATCTCCGATTCCCGTTTTTTCCTCTCTACGGCGTCAGTCCGTGCGGGTTTCGACACCGACCCCGTCCGCGATGCGGGGGTTGGGATGCAGGATGACGGGGTCGCCGGCCGCCAGGCCTTCGAGGATTTCGGCCTCGATCCCGTTACGCTGTCCCACCGATACTTCCCGTGACCTGGCCACGCTCTCTTCGACGACGAAGACGCCCCAGCTTTCGCCTATTCTGAACAGGGCGCTGGAAGGGATCTTGAGCACGTCCTCCTGCTCCCAGACGACGATCCGTCCCGTGACGCGGTAACCATCGCCCAGTTCCGCCGGCGTTTCGTCCAGGTCCACGATGACGTTGACCCGCTGTTCATCCACACCCAGTGCGGACACGCGCGTGAACGCGGCCGGCTCGACGCGGCTTACCGTGCCGGACAGCGGATCGGGTCCGCCCCACTCTTCGATCCACACCGTCTGACCGACGCCGACTCTCACCGCGTCGGTGGACAGCACGTCTATCGTTACCTCCATGTCGCCCGGATCACCCACTTCCATCAGGGGCGTGCCCGCGGCGACGACCCGCTCGCTCTCTTCGAACAGACGCAACACCCGGCCGCCCACCGGCGCCGTGACGGAGAGCACGGCTCGGGCATCTCCGCGCTCCTCCCGGAGGGCCAGGAGCGCTGCCTGGGCGACCTCGTGTTCGGAGACGGCAGCCCGGTGGCGGAAGAGGGAGGACTCCAGGGACCGTTCGGCGACGGTTGCATCGTGCACGGCGCGCTCCAGGCGCTCCCTCGATATGCTGCCGCTCGCGGCGAGTTTCTCCGCCCTTTCCCGGCCGCGGGCCGCTTCTTCCTGTTCTACCCGCGCGCGGGCGACATTAGCTTCGGCCTCGCGGACCAGTGCTTCGGCCGTCTCGATCCGGGCGCGGGCCTCCGCGGACTCGCGGGAACCGAGGGGCGAAGGCGTGATGCGCGCCAGTTCATCGCCCTGGCCGACCCGGTCCCCTTCATTCAACGCCGGTCGCGCCAGCCGGCCGGACGCCGGGGCCGTGATCAGGTAGCGCTGCCTTACGCGGGTCCTGCCTTCCTCGCTGATCGTCACCCGCAGAGAACCTACCTCCGCCGTGGCCGCGTCGACCAGGACCGGCGCCGGCATGAACGCGCGGACGAGGAGGACCAGGATGGCGGCGAGGACCACGAAGGAGATGATGTGCTTGCGACGTATTTTCATGACAGTCTCACGATTACTCCTGGGTCTTGAGCACGCCGACCAGATCCAGGTAGCGCAGTTTACGGTGGACGATGTACGCGGACGCCACGGCCGCCGCGGTGACGACCAGAAAGGCGAACGCGTAGGTCTTTCCGGTGATGACCAACGGCATCCGGAACAATTCCTGGGCGGTGGCGTCTACGGCAAGATAACATAATGCCCATCCGATCAGAAATCCAATCGGTATCGCAAAAAGGGTGATGATGGCCTGCTCGCCAAGGAGGACGACCGAGATCTCCCGCTCGGTGAACCCGAGCACCCGCAGGCTGGCCATTTCGCGGTTTCTCTCCGCCAGGGCGATGCGGGCGCCGTTGTAAACCATACCACAGGCGATGACGCACGCGAAGATGGTCAGCGTGAACGTAGTGGCGTTCGTGCTTTCGGCGATGGTATCTTCAAAGCCCTTGATCACGGCCTCGCGGACGGCAACGCCCGCCACGGCCGGCGTCTCTTTCAACGTGCTGTACAACTCGGCCGCCCGAAGCGGGTCCACGGAGAGATACGCGCCGGAGATCGTCCGGCCTTCGCCCAGGAACCGGTTCAGTGCGCGGCTATCCATGTACGCGGTGGTGCCGATCAACTCGTCGACGATCAGGGTTACCGGCAGGTTGCCCTGCATGCGCGATCCTTCCTGGACTTCGACGGCGAGCATATCGCCTTCCCGGACCGCAAGGAGGTCCGCGAGCGTCTTGTTCATCACAATCCCCTCCGTCGGCAGGGACTGCACCCGGCCTTCCCGGTCGATCAGCTGCCGCAGCTCTCCGGCCGGATCGAGTCCCGTTATGGCGGTCTGCTTCACCAGATGACCAGCGCGAAGCCGAACGGGCACAGCGCGGTACGGCTCGGAGCGGACGACGCCGGGCAGATGGGCCAGTTCGAACCGGGCGCTCGCGGGACGGGGACCCGCGAAGACGACGGCCGCGTCATCGCGCTGTACCGTGCGAAACTGGTAGTCGATCATGTATTCGATGGAGTCGAAGGTGAATCGTCCCATGACGAGGATCGCCACCGACATGGCGATGCCGAAGGCGGAAAGCATTGTCCGGGCCGGCCTCCGTTCCATGTTGCGGAAAATCATCCGCCAGACCGGCGTAAGCATCCGGTGCACGCCCATGCGTTCCATCGCGAGTGGTCTGAAGTGGGGCGGAGACTCCGGCCGCATCGCTTCCGCGGGTGGCAGGGCCATGGCCGCGCGGAGGGCGTGCAGGGTACCCAGCAACGCGGCGGAAACGCTGATTACGGCGGACAGGGTGATGACGTCGACGTGCAACTCGTAGACCAAGTCGGGGAAACGGTAATAGGCCTGGTACATGCCGGTGAGCGGCCGGCCGATCCAGAAGCCGCCCACGATGCCGAGGAGGGTCCCGCCGGATACGGCCAGGAAGGCGAATTTCAGATAGTGCCATCCGATAGACAGGTTGCGGTAGCCGAAGGCCTTCATGATGGCGATCTGGTCCCGCTGGGCCCGCACCATGCGGGAGAACACGATGTGCAGCAGAATCGCCGCGATCCCGAGGAAGATGGCCGGCGTAACGTTGCTGGATACGCTCAGGCCGAGGATTTCATCCGAAAGGAATTTATGGGAGATCTGGCTGCCCCTGCCGTAGGCGCCCGCACTCCCGTAGGGTTCGAGGATGAGGTCCATGCGGTCGATCACGTCGCGCTCGCGCGCATCCGGCGACAGGGCGACCGACAGATCGTTGAACCCGCCCTCCAGGTCGAAGGCGGCGCCGAGGGCGTCCCGGCTCATCCAGATCACCCCGAAGCGCAGGTTGTCTGGGAAAATGGATCCGGATCCCTGCACTTCGTATACGTACTCGGGCGACAGGCCGATGCCCACGACGCGCAGCGCCTTCCGCCGGCCGTTTATGACCGCCCCTATCCAGTCGTCCGGCGCCAGACCGTTGGCCAGGGCGAAGGCCTCGCTGATGATCACCTCTTCGGGCCTTCCGACCGCCGGGTAGCGGCCCTCCTGGATCGCGAGGTCGTTGAGTACGGGCCTGCGTACTTCGGGCATGGAAACCAGCCGGCCGGTCGCGGGCTCATTCAGGCCGGGCACGTCCAGGTTCACGTCCATCACGATCCGGGTGCGAACGCCGGAGACACCCGGTATCCGGCCGATGCGCTCCGCGACATGCGCCGGCGCCCGCTTGATGCCGGCGAACACGTCGGCGAAACGGTACTTGGTATAGTAGGATTCCTGCGACTCCAGCAGGGCGATGTAGGTGTGGCGCGAGGAGACGTAGACCATGATCCCGCAGGCCATCACCAGCGTGATGGCGATGACCTGGCCGCGCATGCGCGCCAGTTCGCGGAACACCTTGCGGTTCAGAATGGTCATGGTTTTCTCGATCCGGCAGCCTACCAGCTCAATTCGTCCGGTCGTTTCTTCGTAGGATTGGCGTAAACCTCGACGATCTCGCCGCTGCGCAGGCGGATGACCCGGTCGGCCATGTCCGCGATCGCCGCATTGTGGGTGATGACCGCGGTCGTGGTACCCAGCGTGCTGTTGACCTTCTCGATCACTTCCAGCACCCGTTTGCCGGTCGCGTAGTCCAGGGCGCCCGTCGGCTCGTCGCACAGGAGTACTTCCGGGCGCTTCGCGATGGCCCGGGCGATGGCCACGCGCTGCTGCTCTCCGCCCGACATCTGGGCCGGGAAGTGGTGCATGCGCTGTTCGAGTTCCACCAGGCGGAGGGCGTCTTCCGCCGGCATGGGATCATCGGCGATTTCGGTGACCAGTTCCACGTTCTCCAGCGCCGTGAGACTGGGGATCAGATTGTAGAACTGGAAGACGAAACCCACGGACTTCCGGCGGAAATCCGTCCGCTCGCGCTCGTCCGCCGCGGTCAGTTCCCGTTCGCGATAGAAGACCTGGCCGTCCGTGGGCACATCGAGTCCGCCCAGGATGTTGAGCAGCGTCGATTTCCCGCTTCCCGACGCCCCCAGGAAAACGGCCAATTCGCCGGCGAACAGGTCCAGGTCGACCCCCCGGAGGGCGGATACGTCCACCTCGCCCATGCGGTAGACCTTGGAAATGTGCCGGGCCCGGAACACCGGACTCGCCTGGTCGACGGTCATGCCGGATTCTCCTTGTCCCCTGTCCTGGCTACCGGTCCCACGGAAACCGGGCCGTCGGCTGGTTGACGTAGCGTTGCAGGCCCAGCGTCAGGCGCGCGCCGCACCCGGGCGCCAGGCGTACGGTGAAATCGGTATCGTCAACGGCAACCTTTCGGCCATCACACTCGACCGTGTCCACCCGGTGCTCCCCGTATGCGCCGCCCTGGACGGTCACTGTACGGGCATCGACCGGATTGACGTTCACCAGGTGCACGTCGAGCCCATCGGCATCGATCCGGTCGACCAGGACGGCCACATCCTCCGGGACGCCGGGCCGGCCCCTATCGGGATCGAAGTACCAGAGCCGGCAGTGCAGCGGGCGGGCGTAGGCCGGCTTCGGGCCCCCGGTCATGATGTTCACGAGGGTCTCGATCCGCGCCGGGTTGAAGGGATTGGGATTGTCCGACAGGCGCGTGTCCGGCGTCGACGTATCGTTGCGGATCTTATCCACCTGGCCCCGCAGATCCTCGAAGTCCTGCTTCAGCGCGTCCACGGGGTAGCCGGGGTTCGTGCCGTCCAAGTAGTTCAGCCAGGGATGATCCCCAGTGAGCGCGCGGTCGTCCGGATTCATGGACCAGTCGTACACCTCGACCGCACCCCGGTCATAGGGTTCGGGCGCGTAATCGTACCAGCCGTCGTCCCCGTGCATGTGGGGATACATGGTGATACCGTCCACGGTCTTCTTGTTGGCGTTGACCGATTCGAGGACGGTGCGCCAGACGTCCACGTATTTCCGGTCGCCGGTGAGCAGCAGGGCGTTGCCGAACCCGTCCACCGCGTGGGCGACGGCGTTCAGGGTGAAATTGTCCAGGCGGCCGTGACGATGGGCGAACACCTTGTGGTCCCAGCCGTAGACGCCGCCCCACCACCGGCCGTCGCAGGCGCTGCCGATGACGCCGTCCAGCCCCACGTTCGAGGGGATCACGCCCCCGTTGGCATAGGTGCGTTCCACCCAAGCGTCCGCGTATTCAAGGATCCAGTCCCGATACTTCGCTTCGCCGGTGAGCGCATAGGCGTTGAAGGCCAGGCCCGTGCTCGTCAGGTTCAGCGGGTGGTCGCCGGCCACGTCGTTGTAGGTCTCGAACCGTTCGCACATCTCCGCGTAGTCGCGCTGGCCGTGGAGCAGGTCGTACCGGCCGTCCTCCAGCGGGTCGCCGACCCAGTCCAGGGCCGTGGTCTTGCGCAGCATCGGTCCCCGGCTGCCGTTGAACATGCTCCGGATCAACCGGCGTTCCGGGTCGTAGTTCTTCGCCTGGGGATCCTCGTCCATGTAGAAACCGGCGAACCTTCTCGCCCGGCGGATATGGTTTTCGTCGCCCGGATCGCAGCTACCCAGCAGGTTGAACACCACCAGGCCCTCGGCGTGATGGGCCCAGTCGCTGTGCACGGGGAATTCCTTGTAATACATGCCGTCCCGGGCAAAGGGCACGTCGACGGTTTTCGCCTCGGTGTACTGGAGGATATGACCGTCCTGCGCTGTCTTGCACATTTCCAGAATGCGGTCTCCCCCGCCGAGCAGGTAGGCGACGGGCCAGTTCGCCAGGTTTTCGATGGCATCGTCCGGGCCGTCGAGGGCGCCCCAGCGGGGCACGCATTCCAGGTAGCCCTTCTCGTCGAAGTACTTATCGTAGAACAGTTCGAGCGCCTGGGACATGGAGCGGATGAACGCACGCTCCAGCAGGGCCCACTGCGGCGGGGCCATGGGGGTGTCGATGTCCATCTTGATGCGTGAAGGCATGAAGGATCCTGACGTTCAATCAAGAATGAATGTTATGGTATTGACTATTGTAGAAGTAGTAACGATAATCAGGGTTCGCGGTACGCTTCCGGATAGGGATCCGGAGCCGGGCCTGTCGTTCCGGACGGCAGGCTATTTTATTGAACGTACTGCATTTACGTTCTCCATCCGTTTGGATGATCGACAGGAAGATAGGGCTTCAAGCACCCATCGTCAAGCGGATCGTGGCCGAGCCGGAGGCGCTGTGACAGACCATTCGGATCACGCTTTCCGGCGCCGTGCATCCCCGTCCGTGTACCGGTAGGGATGTCGTCACCCGGAATCTTCAAGTCCAGTCTGCTTGAAAGGAATGGCCGTATGAACAGTCGCGTCGTGTTCCTGCTGACCGCGTTGTCCCTTTTGCTGGCAAACCCGGACGGGGCCGCCGGACAATCGCCGGAGATCGACCGCTCCAACCTGGTGCTCGAGTTGTTGTTCGACGGCGACGCCCGGGATACGAGCGGCGGTGGGCATCACGGCGAGCTTTTCGGTCCGGTACTCGCGGAAGACCGGTTCGGGCAGGCTGACGCGGCCTATGCCTTCGACGGCGAGAACGACTATATCCGTGTTGCACCTCCGCCGCAGCTTTCCGCCGAAGCGTTTACGCTCTCTGTCTGGGTAAAGTATGACGACGACGCTTTCTCCCGATTCTGGACCAACGGAGTCGTTACGCAGGACGACGGCGGCGCCAGCGAAAGACGCGTCTTTCAACTCAGCGCATTCGGCCCTTTGCCCACGTGGCACATCATGGGCCGCGGCCGCGATCCCCTGATAACCCGTCCCGCCGGGACCTCCGTCTGGCGGCACCTGGTCGCTACGCACGACGGCAAGGTACACAAGCTGTACATGGATGGGGTACTGCACGATCAATCCGAAGCACCCTTTCCGCCGCACGCGGAAGAACCTGTCAGTGTCGGACGCAAGGGATCGGGCGAGGCTAGTTTTTATTTCAAGGGCGTGATCGACGACGTGCGCATCTATACGGAAACGCTCTCTCCGGAGGCCATCATGGCCCTGACCCGGGAGAACGGATGGCAACCTCCGCCCCTGTTGGGACTCGAAGTGCCGGATCCACCGGAGTCATCGCTCGAGGACGCCCTCGTCGCCCACTGGCCTATGGAGACCGCCGAAATGCGCGACGTTTCAGGCAGCGGATTGAAGGCCATCGTGATGGGGCAGCCCGAGCCAATTGAAGGTCGAAGGGGCGGGGCGCTTCGATTTGATGGCAGCGATGACTGGGCGGTGGTCAAAAACCCGACGCTCGGCCTGCTCCACTATCTGACCATCACGTGCTGGATAAGAGGGTTCGATGCGGAAAGAGACTACCGCCAGGTGCTCTGGTTCGGCGATGGCGCCTGGGGGCAGGACCCCTACTCCGTCTCGATACAGGAGGGGAAGATCGGATTTCGCGTGGACGACGTGGCGACGCAATGGGAAGTGATGACTGAATCGAAGACCGAACCCGACGCGTGGACGTTTGTGGCCGCGACTCTTAATACCCGGCCTGACGGACTCATGGATCAACGAATCTACGTCGACGGTACGCTTGCCGTGGAACAGGTGACGCCGGCCCCCTACCGATACATCGAGCTGGAACTCATGTGGCTGACCTTCGCTTCCTTTGGGAGTGGGTATGGCCTGACGCGCCTGGACCTGGACGACGTCAGATTGTATAACCGCCCACTGAGCCACCTGGAAATCGAATCCCTTTACGAAGAAGTACAGGAGTAACTGCATGAATCACGATACAGGCCCTGCAAACGAAGTGCCTTTGGATCGCATAGAATCAGACGGCACATCATTGGACGAATCCGGTAGCCGGCGCCGGTTTCTCAAGGGGAGTCTCGCGGCGGCGGCCGGTGTCGCGGCGACTTCGATGTGGGATGCGACGGCGTTCGCGCAGGAAAGCGGAGCGCCTCCCTCAGGTCCGCCCGACAGGATCGACGACGAAGCCTACTGGGAGAAGGTCCGCGCGCAGTTTCATCTGAATCCCGACACCATTTATCTGAACAACGGGACCCTCGGGCTGTGTCCGAAACCGGTCACGCAGTCGGTCTACGACGGGTATGTATATCTTGCCGAAACTGGCAGCGAGGGGAGGTATCAGCTCTGGGACGAAGTGGAAGAAAGCCGAAAATCGGTTGCTCGATTTCTGGGGGCGGGAGAGAAAGAAATCGCCCTGACCCGGAATGCGACAGAAGGGCTTCGGTTCATCGTGAACGGGATCCGCATGGAACCCGGTGATGAAGTACTCATGACCTCGGACGAACACATCGCGGGCTTCGCGCCATGGTCGCAGCGCGCCCGGCGATACGGTATTCGATACAACCAGGTTCACATTCCCAGTCCGCCGAAGAACAGGCAGGAAGTGTTGGACCTGTTCGAAAAGGCGCTGACCCCGAGGACGAAAGTGGTGTTTTTCTGCCACGTCACCCGCGGTCCCGGCCTGCTCTACCCTGTCAAAGAACTGTGCGCCATGGCCCGCGAGAAGGGTTTGGTGTCGGCGGTTGACGGCGCCCAGACGCCCGGCATGACCCCTGTGAACCTGCACGAAATGGGATGCGATCTCTTCGCCACGAGCCTGCACAAGTGGGCGCTGACGCCTTCCGGGTCCGGATGTCTCTATGTACGGGAGGGATTTCAGGACAACTTCTGGCCCGGTTCAGGCGGGAACGGTCCCTGGAATGATCGCGAACAGGGTCTGTGGCACGTGGGTCCACACGGCACCTACGAAAGGCCCATCCGGGCCGCAATCAAGACGGCGTTGAACTTTCTCGAATCGATCGGGATGGATGCAATCTACGCACGAGACCGCATGTTGTCCGACTACCTGAAGGAACAGCTCTTGGAAATGCCCGGGATCAGCCTTGGAACTTCCAAAGACCATTCGCTGTCGAGCCCCGGAATTACCTCCTTCGGCGTAGAGGGATGGGACACCGGTCTGCTGCAGGGGATCCTGAAAGGAAAGGCCGGCATTATCGTGAGCCGGGATCAACGAAGATACCACAACCTCATCCGAGTATCCACGCACTTCTACAACACCCCGGCGGAGATCGACCGTTTGATTGAGGTGTTGAAGGACATGCTGAAGTAACGCGTCGTCCGCTCCAAACATACTGAAATCCAGACATACCGATATACCCGATCTTGCATCCCCGAAAGATGACCTGATGAAAGGTGACCCGATGATGCCATCCGATCACCAGGCGGCAGGCTTCTCCGCATCCGAGTCCTCAAGCGATCTCGAATTCGAAAAGCAGCTTCGCGATCAGTGGATCGAAAACACGGAGACGTGGATTCAGAAGGAGCAGTCGGTCCGCACGGGGTTCCTGGACGCCTGGATGCTCCGGGCCCTGGGCGACGTCGAAGGGCGGCGCGTACTGGACATCGGATGCGGCGAGGGACGATTCTGCCGCCTGCTGGCCGGTCTCGGCGCTGAGGTTACCGGCATTGACCTGACCGAAGGATTGGTTGAGCGTGCGCGGACAATGTCTGAGGGGGCGGGAATCTATCTGGTCGGCAACGCCCACGACCTCGCGGATGTTGAAGACGAGCGTTTCGACCTTGCCGTTTCTTATATTGTCATGGTCGATTTGTTCAATTACCGGGACGCCATACGGTCCACTTTCCGCGTGCTGCGACCCGGCGGCCGGTTCATCGTCTGCAACATACACCCGATGCGCATGGCGAAAACCAACGGCTGGGTCCGGCAGGGCAACCGGAAACTCTTCTACGCGGTGGACGACTATACGGACGAAGGACCCCGCCTCGAAGAGATCAGCTGGACAGGGAAGGCTTTCACGAGCATGCACCGGACCCTGTCCAGCTACGTCACTGCTTTCCTCGAATCCGGTTTCGTCCTGGAAGGGCTGCAGGAACCCACACCCTCCGCGGCGCAACTCGCTGCGCATCCGACGTTTGACGACGAATACCGGGTACCGAATTTCATCCTGTATACATTGAGAAAGCCGTAAGCGGGTTTAAAGCGGGGCTACGTGGAAAGGCTTGCGCGCCTGCTCCTTAGAAGTGCTCCGCATCACGATGCCGCAGGAAAGACATCGCCTCATCGAGGGTGGGGATGCCCTGCCGTCCTCCGAGCCGCGTGCAGCTCATGGCTGCGACGGCCGAGGCGAATTCGGCGGTCTTTTCCAACCCCCACTTTTGCAGCAGGCCGAAGATGAAGGCCCCATGGTATACGTCGCCCGCGCCCGTGGTATCGACGACTTCCACGGTGAAAGCCGGCGTGTGGAACGTCCGGTCGCCTGCCAGGGTGTAACTGCCTTCTTCTCCAAGGGTTACGACTGTGACGGGCGATCCGTAACCGGCCAGTGATTCGGCCGCCTCTGCCGGATCAGCCAGGCCGGTCAGTGCTTCGGCGAATACCCGGGAAGCGATCAGATAGTCCGTCGCCCGCAACAGATCCACAATATCCTGCGGGCGGGACAGGCTGTCGGCGTCCAGGACCACAGGCACGCCGGCGGCGCGCGCGATCCTCGCGGCGGCCAGTGCGGCCTGCCGGGTCGTGGTGTCGAGCAGGAGGTACTTCGCGGAGGCGACCACGCCGGCGGGCACTTCCGAGGGGAACATTTCTACGGACGACCCGCCGGCCATGATGGTCCGCTGGCCGGTCGACTCATCGACGAGAATCATGCTGACGGGGGTCGAAGCGCCGGGCGTCATGATCAGATTCGCCGAATCGACCCCGTACAGGTCGAATTCCTCTTTCACGACCCGGCCCGCCGTATCGTTTCCTACTTTGCCCGCAAAGGTGGTGGACACCCCCAGCCTGGAGAGCGTAACCAGGCCGGTGGAGACCATCCCGCCCCCCTGCTGGGTCGAGTCGCTCATCCATACCTGGTCGTCCCGGTCCGGCAGGTGGGGCACGATACCCAGGAAATCCAGGCATGCGCATCCCAGGCCGGCTACGTCATGGGCCATCTTTGGATTCCTCGTAACAACCGCTTTCCAAACACCCGCTCTTCGTTTAATCTCTCGTCACGTGGATGCCCGTTTCTTCCGCGAAGGCTGGCAGCGGATCCGATATACCGCTCTCCGCGTCCAGACCCTCGGTACCCAGCAGGAACCATCGGCCGTTCAGTTCAACCAGTTGGCTGGCGTAAAAGCGGCCAGGCGGCGCTTCCGGCATGATCTCCCCCGTGCCATGGATCCGGAACGGACCCAGCGGCGAATCGCCCACCATGGCATAGTCGGTGCTTCTGAAGGCATGGCCGGGGAACCGGTCCCTGAAGGAAGGTGACAGCCAGAAGTCGTGGGTACAGAAGACGAGATACCAGCGGCCTTCGATAAAGTAAACCTGGGGCACCTCCATCTCCTCGGTCATCCGGTCGTGTTCCGGCGGCGGCAGGCATTCCCAGTGGATCATGTCGGCCGACCGGGCGATGCCGATGCTGCCCCGGGTGGCCACATCCCCCTCGGTGCGCCGGGCGCAGATGTACTGGAGGACCCGATCGCCCGTATCCAGAAGAAAAGGATCCCGCCAGTGGGTAAGTTGCCGCTGGCCGGTCGACTCGATCTCGTAGAACGCGGGATCGGCCACCGACGTGGGGTTTTCGGGTAGTTTGCTCCAGGTTGCCAGGTCGTCTGAAACCGCCATGCCCGCGCGCTGGACGAATACGGTTTCGTTCTTGTGGCCCGTGTAGGCCATCCAGTACCGCCCGTCACGCCCGATGACACTGCCGGTCGCCAGGGACTTGCCGTCCCAGGCATCGGCGGGTCCGGGTTCGAGCGCCGTTCCCCGGTATTCCCAGTGCTTCAGGTCACCGGAAACACAGTGGTCTATTCTCCAGCCGGTTTTTCGATCCAGCGGCATGGCGAGAAACCATGCATGGACGGTCGCACCATCGGTAAAATACCATGCATCTCCGATGCGGTGGCCCTCGAGTCTGAACACTTCAGGTACTCCGTGGCATGGGTTATTCAGCTGTGGATCGCGATGGAGCGAGGAGGTGCGGGCAAATTAACCCAACGAACGCCGGCGTCAAGCCCAATTCGGTTGACAGTTCTCCCGGACAACCCTACCATTTCACGTCGATTGGAACTTGACGCTGCTGCGTGCAGCCACCATGCAGGCCAAGAAAAGGCCGGCCAAGTTCAGACCGGTCAGCGTAATACCGGCCAGGAAGAGGCCGGACCATCGAATGCCCACCCGAAGCCACAAGGAACACGGTCCATGTCACTGACTGCAGACGTGCGGGCCATGCTGCCCGACCTGGACGGCTACGCGTATTTCCAGACCAGCGGGTTTTCTCCCAAACTGAACCCCGTCGTCGATGAAGTCGTCCACTGGCTGAAGTTTCAGAGCCGCGGCCCCGCCCTGCCCTTCGTCAGCCGGCGGATCGAGGAACTGAAGCAAGATATCCGGGGCAAAGTCGCCGCAACAGTCAATGCCACGCCGGAAGAGATCGTCATGACGGAAAACACCACGATCGGCATCAACATCGTGGCTAACGGCATCGACTGGAAACCGGGCGACAACGTACTGCTCACCACCCACGAGCATCCGGGCAACCGGCTGACCTGGTACAACCTGACCGGGCGGTACGACGTGGAACTCCGGTTCGCACCGATGTACAACGACCTCGGCAGAACGCTCGAAGAGATGGACCGCCTGATCGACGGCCGCACGCGGCTCGTCAGCGTCAGTCATGTCTCGAGACGCACCGGCCTGCGCCTTCCGGGCCGGGCGGTCTGCGACCTGGCCCACGGGAAAGACACGCCGGTCCTCTTCGACGGCGCGCAATCCTTCGGGGCCATTCCGATCGACGTGCGCGCGCTGGACTGCGACTTCTACAGCTTCTGCGGGCACAAGTACACCATGGCGCCGCAGGGCACCGGGGGCCTGTTCATCCGCAAGGACCGCATCGATTGGCTCAAGCCCAGCTGGATCGGGTCCCACTCTCAGAAAACCTTCGACCAGGAAGGAAACATGGACCTGCACGACGAAGCCCGGCGGTTCGAGTTCGCCACGCGGAGCGTGCCGGACCAGGCCGGTTTCGGCAAGGCCCTGGATATATGGGAAGGGCTGGGGTGGGAGGCGATTTTCGCCGGCATCGAGTCGTATACGGACCGGATGAAGGCCGCCCTGCTCCAGGTCCCGGGACTGGTGCTGGAAACGCCGGCGTCCTACGGCGATTCATCGGGCATCGTTACATTCCACGTGCCGGGCCTGGAAGCTGGTCCCCTGTCGGAAAGCCTTGAGCAGCATGAGAAAGTGCTGGTCTCCCCGCTCGAATTCGCGGCGGAAAGCACCCGGGTTTCGACCCACGTGTTCAATTCGGACGAGGACCTGGAGCGGCTGACGACGGGGATCCGGAGGGTGCAGCGGGAGGGGTTGGACTCGTAAGCTATTGTGTTGTATGGTGCTTGCAGGCAAACGTTTATAGATCCAGCTCAAGTTACATCACATTGTCTAATTCCCCGTTAGATGCGCACTTAAAAAGAGGTCAATCGAACTGCGATCGGGCCGATCCAAACAGTATGAAATCACCGTCTTTAGATATGGTACTTCTTTGGATATGGTACTATGGTATGTTAACCTCGAGACCTGCAACAAAACTTTCAATTGTGCTTCGATGTACCTCAATAAGATTAAGCGTGGTCCATCCTATAATCCGTAAATTTCCGCTTGAGTCGCTATAGGCATGACTGAAATAACTGAACTGGACACCGCTAGTTGTTAAAGTATGTTCCCAGTAAACGGTTTCTAATCCATTCACAGTCCGGAATCCACGTTTGGTCATTTCAGCGTCTGGGAAAACAGACCGAATGTCGTCTATTGCAAGGTCAGGGAGGTTCTCTACCGATATTTGCATACGATTTGCTGAAACTGCTACAAAAGCCTCACTTGAGCTATGTTGGAATACCAAATCGATTTCTACGTTGTTTTCGGCGATTTCCGGCCGTTCAATCCAATCTGATTGATTGTAATGAACGACGAAACTCCCATTCAGAAGTTCAAATGAAGACTCTTCTTCGTGCTTGGATCTACTGAGCGCTTCTGCTCGGTTTAATGCAGGATCCAGGGCGCCCGCTACGCGGTCCGCAGCGTTGGCTACCGCATAAACGATCCTTAGCAAACCGATGGAATCGAGCGTTCGGAGTTCAACCTCGGCCATGGTCAGGATATCTCCGTCATCGATAACAACTTTAGCAAGATTCAGATCATAGCTCAGTTTCAGCATGTTCCGAAGTTGTACGGTGGTCAGCTCGGTGTCGAATCCCGATAGCAGACCGCGGATCCAGACAATTCTATTATCGAATTCGTCCGTGATGAGCCCTATTTCAATGGTGAATCTTTCAAAGTTTACGGCATCTTTATATGTTGCGATCCACAGACCGTCGCCAGCATCCTCCAAATCTAGAATGTCGTCAATATCATCAAAGGTCTTCAAGTTCTCGATAATCAATCTCAGGTCATCTGTGTCAGTGTGATCCGCTTTGTCTGTCGCGGTCTCGGAGGTTCCATCATTTTGAGCGAGGACAGTACATGGATGAATACAGAGAACCAGCGAGGCGATCCAAAGTAATACCGCTGATCGAAAGACTCGACGAATGAATGGATTCAAAAGCACCATGGTCTGTTCTCCCCAGCTGTACTTTACACAAAACTGCTGTGATATAGCGTCATTGATTGCTCAGAATTGACAGGACTCTCCTTCTACCGAAACCAATCGTAGTTGAGCCCCAGCGAACGGTCTTCCAAGGGCAGATCGACGCGCACGCCGCCGCGCGCGGACGAGACTTTCAGGGCGATTTCCACTTCCAGCGCCATGGCGACCCTGCGCCCCGAGTTCTTGGGTTCGTCCAGCTTGCCCGCCAGGCAGTCCATCACGTCGTTCAGCGAATACACCCCGCCGTAGGGAGGCACGAACTGGGGACCCGGCCAGGGCACTTCCACCCGGTAGGGCCGGCCTTCCACTTCCATGGCCTCCCATCGCTGCCAGCCCGTGGGGAAATCGTAGGCCAGGTCGCCTTTGCTGCCGTGCAGGCGCACACCTGGCGCGCCCTTGCGAAAGTGGACCACGAGGCCGCTTTCGGTCACCATCATGCCCTGACCCGTGAATTCGTCGCTTCCCGATTCCCGCCGCGGTTCATCGCCGGTTCCGATTACCCAGGCCGGTTCGCTGTCCACGAAATAGGACCAGTTCTGGTGTTGGGCGAAGGGTCCCGGCGCTTCGATCGACAGCAATTCCCCGATATCGCCGGCGCGCACCAGGGCGCTGGCACGGGCAAAGGATGGATGGGTTGTGGCGATCGCGCCACAGCTCAGCGGCACGCCTGCTTCCGCGCAGGTCCGCACCATGCGGTCCGCTTCCTCCAGCGTGTGGGCCATGGGCTTTTCGGTGAAGATCCCTTTCGCACCATGGTGAACGGCGAGACAGGTGAAATCGGCACGATGCTTGGTGTTTGTCGCTATGGCTACGATGTCCGGCCTCTCAATGGCCAGCATATCCCCGGCGTCGTCATAGAGGGACACGACGCCGTACCGTTCCCGGAAGGCGCGCAGCCGTTTCACATCCCGCTCCGCTGCTGCGACCAGTTCGACGTCCGGACGGTCCCACAACGCTTCGGCGTAGGAAGAAGGCAGCCCCTCCGTGCCCGGGTTTTCGTGGTAATGGAATCGCCGGTGGATGTTCAATTCGGGCGTCGGGCGATCGATGTCGTCCACATCCCACACGCCCGTCCTCTGTGCAAGATCGTAAAGCATGCCCATCCAGCCGAGTCCGATGAGTCCTGCCCGGTACTTTGACAAGTTGTTTCTCCTCTCGCCTGAATGAAGACTACGCGCGGTGAAATGAAGACTGCGCGCGGTGAGCGGTATTTCCGACCCGCCGGTTACCTACCGGCTAATTTCGATCGCTCCAGGGCAGCGGTACGTCCAGTCGCTCGCTCATTTCACGTACGGTGCGTTGTTCGATCTCGCCGAACCGGATCCCCTGCTCCCGGTGGAGCGCCACGCGCTCCTCTTCGATCGCACCGGGGAGCAAAGCCTCGTCGTATCCCGGCATGGGCTCGTAGGTTTCTCTCACGTCCCGTACGAATCGATCGACTTCCTTCTTGAAATCCCCAGTTGGAATCACCGTTTCGATGTGAATGGCCAGTACCATGCCGCCGTGATTTGCGCCCGGCCAACGGGCCTGTACCTCATCGGCTTCCGGCAGCGCGGCGCCGGCCAGCGCGCATCCCAGGACCGTGGCGACCGCGCCGTAACCGATGCTCTTGAAGAAGGCGGCCGGTATGCGGGACAGGAGATCGTCGAATTCGGGCGAATGCTGATAGTCGGCCAGGATGCGTGTGGCCACGTCCTGCACGATCGGAGGCTCGTCGCCGGCCGGCATGCCGAAGCAGAGCGGCGGATTGCCGAAGTAACCGATCTGCGGTTTCGGATCCTGACCGCGGGCATCCCCCATGTTGCGGTAACCCTGGACCGAGAATCCGATGCAGCCCGACTCCATGCACATGCGGGTGTAGTGGCCCGCCGATCCATAATGCCCGATATGCCGGGCCAATCCCATGCCCAGCCCGGTTTCACGGGCCTTTGCGATGGCGCCTTCCGTCGCATCCACCATGGGCCAGTACCCGAGCGTGCCGTCGCCGTCCACGATGACGGAAGTGGGTGATTCGGCGATGATCCGTACATTGGGCCGTGGATTGTGATGCCCCTCGGCGAATGACCGCGTATAGCCGGATGCCGCGCGGACCCCGTGACTGCGGACGCCTCTGAGGTCGGAGTTTACCAGCAGCCGGCTGATGATCGAGGCATGGTGGCCGGACAGGCCCACCTTCTCGAAACAGGCCGACGTGAAGGCCAGCAGGGATGTTTCATCGACATGGATGTATGCTTCCGGCGGACGATTCATCAATGGTTCCTTTTGATTTACCGCGGTTGGATTTGCTGCAGTGTATAAACATTGGGGTGGAACCCGACTATATGTGGTTAGCCGAGATAGATGGGCAAACGGGGCCGGATCAGATCACCTCGGTCGTAGAAGTCAAGATCAGACCACCATGGGCGTCTGGAGTACGGTGAGGCCCATGTCGATATACTTCTGCCGATCAGAGGGATCCAGGAGCGCCAGGCTGACGGCGACCGGTGTGCCCTCCATTTCCCGGGCGACGTGGCGGACGCAGTCGTCCACCGTCCGGAATGGCGGGTTTTGGTACCGTTCGATGTCAAACATCAAATCGTTGGGACCGAAAGTGAGTACATCCACGCCGTCAAGGGCGAGCTGCCGGCAGTTGATGACGGCGTCGACCGATTCGAGTTGCAGCCACAGAACACCTGTGTCGTTCCACCAGGCCGCATACTCCAGGCGGTCGGCACGACCGGCAATGCCGTGGCGCGCGTTTCCGCCCCAGCTTCTACTGCCGAACTGCGGATAGTAGAAGAAATGGACCGCCTCGCGCACCGTGGCCTCCTCCCTGACTTCGGGAACGAGGATGCCCGCTGGACCCAGGTCCAGGTAGTTCCCGATGAGGTAAGTGTGCCGGGTATGCTTGATGCGCAGGATCACCGGCACGCCCAGCGCCTCGGCGGCGGCGCAAAAGGACACGATCCGGTCCTCGCTCTGGGGGCCGTGCTGGCAGTCCACGTTGAAGAAATCGATCGTGCCCTGTTGCAGATACTGTTCCAGGTCCTCCCGGCCGCAATCCATGGATACGCCCAGGCCGGTCACTATTTCGCCGCTGCAGATGCGGTGTTTCAACGAGATGGGCTGGACCATGGCGGAACGTGCTCTCCTTTCCTTTATATCTACATCTATATCTTTGTCAGTACCTGAAGTTGAACCGGTGTATCTACACGAATTTCGGTCGAGTGATGACGCCTCAAGACCCGTTCGAGGAGGCGCCGGTCCGAGACGGGAATGTGCGCTTTGTCCCACCACAGGGCCCTGCACCGGTCGAACAGCTCCAGGCTGTCGAAATAGTGCCGGAAAACGAAACTGGTGCGCGCACCCGACGTTAGCTTGCGGCCGGCGACCGCCTCGGACACCACTCGGTCCGCGAAGTGAAAGTCGACGTATTCGCGGGCCAGCGTGGCCACCCGAATCGCTTCATGGGCGACCTGGCAGTACACCTGTTGTCTTGCGTGCCGGCGTTTGCCCAGGTGTGCGGGGAAGTTCGGACGGATGTCGACGACCCGGCCACCGGGCTTCAGTACGCGAATTGATTCGTGAAGGGCATGCCCCATGCCCTCTTGGCGCACTCATCACAACGACCACGAGAACAGGGCCAGGTCGAAACTCCGGTCCCCGAAAGGCAAGCGGGACGCATCGGCCACGGCGAAGCGCGCGATGCCGTCCAGCCGCTTCCGGGCATGGGCGCGCCCGATGTTATCCCCGGTCAGGTCGACCCCGGCGATCGATTCTACCCACCCCTTGATCCGGTTCGACAGCCGACCGTCGCCGCATCCGATGTCGAGGACGCGCGCCCCGGTGAAGGGCACGTGCCTCCTGAGCATCCGCGTTTCCCGCCGTTCCGGATCTACTCGAACACCTTTCATGACGCACTCCCGCCTTTCATGCCTCGCACCCGCCTCTTTTTATACCTCGCGCCCGCCTTTCATGCCTCGCGCCCGCCTCTTTTCATACCTGGTCGGTCCGGTTTTCGGGCCGGTCTGTACACCATGCCGGACGGGATTTCAATACCAGACCGGATATCAGGCCAACCCGGCCACTTCTTCTATCTCGACCCAGCCACCGGTCTCCTTAGACCGCTCAGTGGCCAGTCCCGTGAGGTAGAGCCCCGCAGCCATCCTGGCATCGGTGCGGTTCGGCGTGCCCTTTTCCACGGCGTCCAGGAAGTCGGCGACGCTCTCCGCCTCGCCGGGCCACCCGCCGACTACCGGCATCGCAGGCTCCACGTGGATTTCCTTGCCTTCGGGATCTGTCTTCGTGCGCAATCTTATCGAGTTGCGAAAATAGTCTACGAACAAGTCGCCTTCGTCACCGGTCACCTCGATCGTGGTCTCCAGCGTATCGACCGAGTCGATGTTCAGGTGGATCGTGCCCCAGAGGCCGTCGTAGTCGAAATTGACCAGACTGTGAAACTGACGCCGGCCCACCTGCCCGTGGCCGTCCATGACGTGCACCCTGCCGGGCGACCGGCCGATGGTGCTGTTCAGCCCGTCCACGTACCATGGCCCCAGGTGGTGGGCAAGGCTCAAGTCGGGGCCATCGTACCCCGCCCAATTACACCGCAGATTCAGATGGACGGTCTGCGGCGCGCCGACCGCGCCCTGCCGCAAGAGTTCCGCGGCGCGGAGGACGACCGAAGCGTAGCCGATTTCGAGATCGCCGTGGGTGACCTGGTCGGCCGTGACCAGCCGCTGCAGCATCCTTCGTATGCCGTCCGGACGGTCGGCGAGCGGCGGTTCGTAGTAGACGGCGATCCCCTTATCGAGGACGGCGTCCATGGCCGTCTCGTGGATGGCGTCGGGGATGGCCATCATGACGGCGTCGATTTCGGGACCGCACAGTAATTCCTCGAAGCCGCCATGGACCTGCACATCCGGACCCAACTCCTCGCGTATGCGATCCCGGGACGCTTCGCTGAACGCCGCGGCGGAAACGATCTTCACCCGGTCGTGCTGCCGCAGGGCAGGCACAAAGGCTATCCGGGTCCACCCGCCGTATCCGATCAGCCCGACGCGTATGCTGGACATAATAAGTCTTTCGCAGGATTTCTTATCGTTTCACTGCAGGCCGGTACCTAAGTATATTCCGATAATGAAAACCGCCGCGGATCGGTATGGCAAGCACTAAGTATTCCGGAGACTCCAGCTTGAGATACATCTACCTGCCCGTCCTCGTGCTTGTCCTTCTGCCACTTGCGCTGGCGACGGACCAAACACCGGCCCAGGTGAACATCGAGGCGCTGCGCGGCGACGCAAGTGCAACGGGATTCTCCGGCGCCCTGGCGCTCAAACTGGAGATGCATACCGGGAATACGGACCTGAAGGAAATCGGTCTGGAAGGACGGCTGGGCTTCGACCACCCCAGGGTGAACACGTTCATCCTGGTCCGTAACGACTTCGGATGGGAACAGGGCGAGCGATTCGCCGATGAAGGACTGATCCACCTTCGCCAGCACTACCCTCTGCATGGGCGGATCGGCATTGAAGCGTTCACCCAGTACAACTATGATACGACCTATCGGCTCGACGCCCGCATGCTGGCCGGTGGAGGGCTTCGATTCCACCTGGTCGAGTCCGAGGGTTTCCAGCTGTGGGAAGGCGCCTCCGCCTTCGTGGAACACGAGAGACTGAGTGAATTGATGCCCGCGGATGTACATCCCTACAACGCGACCGTCGTCCGCTGGAGTCACTACCTTTCATCCCGAATCGTCGTCAATGACCGTGTCGTGTCCACGTGCACGATCTATTTTCAACCGCTGTGGAACGAAATCGGCGACACCCGCGTCCTCGGCGAACTCAACCTGGAGATCGACCTGGCCGGGCCGCTCGTGCTGGCTCTGAATTTCGTCACGCGCTACGACAGCCGGCCGCCGGAAGGCGTCAGCAAGCTGGATACGGTGCTGGAGAACGGTTTGGCGGTGACTTTTTAATATGACAGATAGCGAAAGTGAGTCATTATGTTTAAACCAGGACGTGCGGCCCAAGAAGAGGAGAAGAATAAATGGAGTTTAACGACCGGGTAAAGCAGGATTTCGACCGCGACGGCTTCGTGCTGCTCAAGGGGTATCTGTCTTCGGCGGAAGCGGCCGTGATCAACAGCAACATCGACCGGTTCATCGAGGAAGTGCTACCGAAGGCGCCCGATACGACGGCCTTCTACGAAGACAAGGAGGACCCGTCGTCCATCAAGCGGCTGCAGAACATGGCGGAACTGGACCCGTACTTCGACGAGCTGTTCGGGTCCTACGGTTTTGCCGAACTGGCCGGATTTCTGCTCGCGGACGGCGTGCTGCCCAAGAATCCGCAGTGGTTCAATAAGCCGGCCAGGGTGGGCGACGTCACCCCGCCCCACCAGGACGGCTTCTATTTCATGCTGGAGCCCAACGAGGCCTTGACCCTGTGGATCGCCCTGGATGAAATCGACGAGGAGAACGGATGCATGCGTTACGTGCGGGGGTCGCACCGGCGGGGCATGCGCCCCCACCGGACGTCCAACGTACTCGGGTTCTCACAGGGGATACCCGATTTCTCCGACGATGACCGGGAACGGGAAGTGGCCATGCGCGCCAGCCCGGGCGATGTTTTCGCCCATCACAGCATGATCATTCACCGGGCGGACGCGAACCGGTCCGACCGCCGGCGCGCCGCCCTGGGCCTGGTTTACTTCGCGGCCCGCGCCAGGAAAGACGAAGAAAAGGCCGAACGCTACCGCCAGGAACTCTTCGCCCGGTGGGAAAAGGAAGGCAAAATCTAATGGGCGACCTCGCTAAAACATCCGGGCCGCTTCGGCCGAACCGCTCCGGCCGGACCGCTATTCCCAGCTATTCGTTGCGTTCCGCATCGCGGTCTTCGGCGAGCTCCCCGCCCCACAGGTGCATGGTGTTGACCGGCTTGCCCTGTAGTTTCAGGTAGTAGAACAGCTGCCCCTTGTGCTGAACCAGGTGCTGCACCATTTCAAGCATGCGATGGCCAAGCACGGGTGTGGAAGGGTCCCACGGCGCGGGGGCAGGTTCGCTCTGCATCCTTTCCTCGCCGGCAAGCTTGAGCATTTCGAAGGCCAGGTCCCGGTCCGCCGCGAGTTTTTCCTTTGCTTCCGCCACCGATGCGACCGTGGCCATCGCTTCGGCCGGGGGCAACATATCCCCGGATCCCATGTCGTCCGCACTGACGCCTTCGGGCAAACCGAAGTCGCCGGTTACGAATCCCTTGATCGCCATGCCGCAAGCTTCGCCTACATGAAAAAGCAGCTGGCCCGTCGTCATCCAGTTGTCGCCCGACGACGGTTTCCAGTCGAGATCCTTATCCTCGACGAAGTCCATCAATCCGTCTGCCGCCTGGTAGGAGTAATGCAGTTCACGAGTCAGTATTTCGGTCCAGTTCATGTCTTCTCCTTTCAGGGTGTGGCCTGCCAGGCATTTTCATTCAGTTCCACGAGCGCGATGTAGTTGCCGCAGGTATCGTCGAAAACGGCCTGTATGCCGAAGTCCTGTTTCGTCGGATCCACGCTGAACCGGACACCCAGCTTCTTCAGCCGTTCGTACTCGGAAGCGATATCGTCCACCGAGAACACGATGGACGGCATCCCCGAATCATAGAGTTCCCTGTGGTAGACCTGGGACCACTCGGTACCCTTAGGTTCCAGCAGGAGGGTCGTGCCTTCGGGCTCCTCGGGAGAAGCTACAATGGCGAGACTGGCCTCGGGCACGAACATGATCTCCTTGAAGCCCAGGATCTTCGTGTAGAACTCGTGTGCCTCGATGGGGTCGTTCACAAAGACGCCCGTCATTTCGATTCGCATTTTCTTCCTCCTTGGATCCGCATCATTATTCGGCATCCCGCGCCACGAGCTCCTTCACGATGTCCAGCCGCCCGTGGCCCGCGGCGCAGTGAAGCGGCTGGCGTTCGTTGATGCCGCGCTCCGGATTGACCACGTCAACCAGCCAGGAACGGGCATCCAGGTTCCGGACTGCTACGTCCAGGTTGCCGGTTCGAATGGCTTCGAAGAAAACCCGCCACGTCCACGTGTCCGTTTCGACGATGATCTTCAGGCCGTATACCCAACCCCGCGTGTTGGATAGGATACATGTCCATAAACCTGGTTAATGTACGAATGGCACGGGTACAACGCCACCGATTTCGGCTCTACTCGACATGCCGGATCGGCAGGTGGGATGTTGACACATTCCGGCCCCACACCTAGATTAACATACCATATACCAGGGCCTGGTATTCAGACGGATTGCAGGAATGAGAAGCCAGGTATCCAGGTGGAATGCAGACAAGGAACAGGAGCGATTATGGGTACGGTCAGGGTACTGGTGGGCACGCGGAAAGGCGCGTTTATTCTGTCATCGGACGGCGTCCGAAAAGACTGGGACATCGACGGCCCGCATTTCGGGGGTTGGGAGGTTTATCACCTCAAGGGCTCCAGCGTCGATCCCGATCGCCTGTATGCAGCCCAGGGCACGGGCTGGTTCGGGCAACTGGTGCAGAAATCGGACGACGGTGGACAAAGTTGGGACCCGGTAAGCAACGAGTTCACTTTCGAAGGCGAAGTGGGCACCCACCTGGATTTCGACGACAACCCGCGTCCATGGGCGTTCAACAGGGTCTGGCACCTCGAGCCATCGCTCTCTGATCCGGAAACGGTGTATGCGGGCGTTGAGGACGCGGCACTCTTTCGCTCGACGGACGGGGGCCGGTCCTGGCATGAACTGGCCGGTCTGAGGAACCACCCTTCGAGCTCGGGCTGGCATCCCGGCGCGGGCGGGCTCTGCCTGCACACCATTCTGCTGGATGAGAGCGACCCGAACCGGATCATCGTCGCCATTTCCGTGGCAGGCGCGTTCCGGTCCCTGGACGGAGGAGCATCCTGGCAGGCGATCAACAAGGGCCTGCATTCCGACTACATGCCCGAACCCGAGGCGGAGGTGGGCCACTGCGTCCATCGTCTCGCCATGCATCCATCCCATCCGGACGCGCTGTTCATGCAGAGCCACCGGAACATCATGCGCAGCGACAACGGGGGCGATTCCTGGATCAACGTAAGCGGCAACCTGCCCAGCGACTTCGGCTTCCCCATCAGCGTGCACGCCCACGAACCCGAAACGATCTACGTCGTCCCGATGAAGGGAGACTCCGAGCACTACCCGGACGAAGGCCACCTGCGCGTCTACCGGAGCCGGACCGGCGGGAACGATTGGGAACCGCTGTCCTCGGGGCTACCGCAGAAAGACTGCTACGTCAACGTCCTGCGGGACGCCATGGACGTGGATACGCTCGATGACTGCGGGATCTACTTTGGGACTTCGGGTGGCGCGGTCTACGTATCCCCCGACGGCGGAGACCACTGGCGCTCCATCGTGGAGAATCTCCCGCCGGTGATGTCCGTCGAAGTCCAGACCCTCCCATGATACGCGTCGTGCTGCCCTATCACCTGCGGAACCTGGCGGGTTGCCGGGACAAGGAAATCATCCTGCAGGTCGCCGGCGGGGTCGTGACCCAGCGCAAGATCCTGGATGCGCTGGAAGCGCGCTTTCCGCAGCTTGGCGGAACGGTCCGGGACTACGGATCGGGCTGCCGGCGTCCCCTCGTAAGATTCTTCGGCTGTGGGCGGGACCTTTCCCTCGAATCGCCCGACGCGCCCGTACCGGAAGCCATCGCGCAAGGCGAGGAACCCTATCGGATCGTCGGCTCGGTGGCCGGCGGGTAGCGGCGTCAGGGCGCGCCGAGCGTCTTGAGTACCGCCAGTTCCCTGCTAGCTTCTCTCCAGACCGGACCTTCAGAGCACCGCTTCGCGTATCCCAGGGGCGTCAGTTCCAGCACTTCCTCGAAAAAGTGTTCTTTCCCCTTGTGGATGCAGTCCATGACCAGGTCGTTGTCGCCCGGGTTCGACTGGATCATGGCCTCCACAGCCAGGTCGGGCTTTAGTTCCACCAAGTGTTCGAACACGTGAAAGCCCGTCCCCTGGTTCGTGCCGATGGCGTGAAACAGGGGCGTCTGGCCGCCCACGCCGTTCCTGCCCACCGCGACTCGCGCATCTAGATCGGCCCCGTGATCCAGCAGCAGGGCCATCGCGTCCAGTTCGTGAAACTCCACGGCCACGTGGAGCAGCGTGCTACCCCGTAGGGTAAGATGATTGCCGTAATCGAGCGCGAAACGCTCCGAAACGAGCCCGGCGTTCACTTCGAGACGTGCCGCCAGGCCATCCAGGTCTCCCCGGTGGATATCCATGACCGGACCGTCTTCAAAGGCGGCGCCATGGTCGATCAACAGGTTGATACAGGTGTGGAGATGGTCCGGGCGCGACCGGGTGTAGGTCTGCAGGAAGCCGTACAGTACGTCGCAGTCCCAACCGTCGTTCCGCGCGTCGCTCGGGTTGACGCCGACGGCCAGTAACCGCCGCAGGTGTGCCAGGTCGTGGCCCTCGCAACAACCGAAGAGCGATGCATCCAGGTCATGGATGTCGGCACCGGCCTGCAGCAGCCGCTTCGTCAGGTCGACCCGCGCCAGCATGTCGGCCAGCACCAGGGGCTTGACCGGCCGCTCCCTGCCTCGCCGATCGATCCACCTGCAGGGCGTCTCCACCAGTTCCGGCCTGGTGGTCATCGCCGTTTCGAAGGCAGCCGAGTCGTTGCGCACAATGGCCTCGCCCAGTGCGTGATCGCCAGCCAGGCACTCAGTTTGCGGCATGATCTATTTCACTTCGTTGGTATGCTGTTCTATTTCAATAGCTCGACGATATCCTGGTGCCCGGCTTTCTCCGCACGCGCCAGCGGGGTCGCCCACTCCGCGTCGCCGCCCCGGGGATCCGCGCCCCGCTCCAACAGGTATGCCACAAGGTCCCGGTGTCCCCATCGCGCAGCCCATCCCAGCGGCGTGGAGCGCCACTCGTCGTCGACGGCCTCGATGGACGCGCCGCGGTCGAGCAGCAGGGCGGATTTCTCTACATCGCCGATCACGGCCAGTTTGTGCAGGTAAGTGACGCCGTGCCAGTTCGCGTTATTTGGATCGGCGCCGTGGTCGAAGAACAGGTTCAGCATGTCGAGGATGTCGTTATTGGGGGTCAGGGCGCGACCGTCCAGGTGCCAGCCCTTGCGCCTGCGGAACGCGTAACCCATGTAGTTGTTGGCATACCAGGGCCGGTTCAGTTCCGCCCCCGCCCGGAGCAGCATTTCGATGATCTCCCTGCGGGCGAAGCCGGCCGCCATGCAAAGCACCCCGTAGTCGCCGCCAAAGTTAGCCAGGTCGGGGTCCGCGCCGAGGAGCTCGCCGACCACGGGTATGTTGTCCAGCAGCACGTACATGCTGATGTCGGCCGTCGCCCCGTGCTGATAGAGAAGGTTTACCATCTCCTCGTTTTTTCCCTGGCCGAGGGCCTGTGAAAGGGGCACACCGCTGGATTCCACCGGGGCGTTGGGGTCGGCGCCGTGAGCGAGCAGCAGTTTCGCCGTTTCCAGGTGATTGCCGGCCACGGCTTCGTACAGCGCGTGTCCCCTGGGCGCGTTGTGTTCCGGTGCGTTGGGATCGGCGCCGTGGTCCAGCAGAAGCTGCACGATGTCGGTGTATCCCTGTGACGCCGCGCTGAACAGCGGGGAATGTCCGCAGGTATCCTGGTCGTTGGCCAGGTTTCGGTCTTGTGCCAGGAGTGCTCCAACGCGCCGTTCGTCCCCCAGGGCGCACGCGACCGTCATGCTGTAGTTCGCTCCTCTTGCGATCAGGTATCCGGTCAACAGTGGATCCAGGCCTCCCCTGGACTTGCGTGCGCGAAACACAGCCACGTGCAGCGGTTTGCATCCATCCCACCTGACCGGATCCGGATCGGCCCCCTTGTCCAGCAGCAGGGCTGTCATTTCCAAGTTGTGCTCTTCCACGGCCTCGTGGAGGGGACGGTTGCCGCGTTCGTCCGAAGCGTTGATCAAATCGGGAGAAGCCTCGAACAACGCCCGGGCCGATGCAAGGTCGCCTCGCCGGACTACTTCGCAGGCACGCTCGCCCACGGGTTGCGCGCTGTACCTGGACGCGATGGCATCCCTCAGGAGACCGGCGATCTCGTCGTATCCGCGGTCCCTGGCCCGTTCGAGCGGCGGCACGTGATAGTCGAGTCCCGACGCCGAGGAGGGGTCCGCGCCGTGGTCGAGCAACAGGCGGACCGCCTCCGTGTGCCCTTCCCGGACGGCGAAGTGCAGGGGCTGGTAATAGGCCCAGTTGCCGTTGGCCAGGCCGGGGTCTTCCCGCAGCAACGACCTGATACCGGCAAGATCCCCTTCCGCCGCGGCCAACAGCATGTCCCAGACCTTGTTCGGGTTGCCATCCATGAAATGGCCTTGCTCGCTCGTGAAATCGGGTCGTATCCAATGCATGACTCGGTCTCCGAAGGTTTTGTTTACAGACGGCGCGTGACCGTTCAGTTCGCTTGATAAAGTGCGAAGCAGACTCGGCTTCAGCTTGTTCCGTGCTTCAAACAGCCTTTTGCGTACCGTTCCCGCTTTCAGTCCCATGAAGTGTGCGATTTCAGATGCCGAATAGTCTCCAATATACCGCAGTACAGTTACTTCCCTTAGTGTTTCCGGCAATGTTTCCACCGCGCTGCGGACTTTTTCGCTCATGTCCCTGCGTGCTGCCCGGTCCAGGGGACTTTCATCCGTCGCCTCGATGTCACCTTCCATGGGTACGAAACGGTGATTGTTTCGTCTCTTGAACCGGAAACACTGCCACTTTATGATCCGCCTCAGCCAGGCCGGGAACGAATCCGGCTCGCGAAGCGATTCGATGTGCTGCCATGCGGCGATGAATCCTTCCTGCGCGGCATCTTCCGCCAGGTGCCGTTCGCCCAGAAGTCCCAGCGCGTAGCCGAAGGCCATGTCCTGGTAGTTGGCCACCACCTCGCCGAAAGCGGTACTGCGTTCCGCATGAGGTAAAGACCGGTCGGCTGAAACCCGAATGTGTTGTTTGAGGTCGTTGGTCATATCGAACCGTCGTCCCGGTAACCGGCGCCTTGCGCCTTCCGTCCATTCCCCATTACCATAGTGTCATCAAAGGGGCCAGGTGTTACAATTTCGTCTGGATAGTCGCGCAAGTGGAGGGACCTGCCGTGCATAACCTGAAAGTAAGCGCGCTCCGGGTCTTCGTCCCGTCAAAAGACCACGACGTTTCGACCCGGTTCTACGAGGACATGGGTTTTGAGACCGTCTGGTCGGGACACGGAGTAAGTGAGATGCGCATCGAGGGATACAGCTTCTACCTTCAGAACTACTATCAGAAGGAGTGGGCGGACAACTTCATGATGCATCTGAAAGTGGCGGACCTGGACGCCTGGTGGGAGCACATCGTGGAAAAAGACCTCGCAGGGCGGTACGAGGGCGTCCGCGCCGCGGCGCCCAAAGTCTACCCCTGGGGGCTTCGCGAGATCAATCTGATCGATCCGGCGGGCGTGCTCTGGCACATCGCCCAGGACCCGGACTGACCGGACAGACCGTTTTGTATGCGTAGGATCAAGTGCCGCCGGATCCGTAATCGGCCAGGAGGTACTGCACGGCCAGGTTCGTGTAATCGCCCCACCGGTCCGCGAAGTCCCGGATCTGCTGCTCGGAAAGGCGTTCTCCGTTAAAGTAGTGCCGCTCGATGGACCGTTTGACCGCGAGATCGCCCGCGGCTATGACATTGCCCCGGCCCAGGTAACGGGCGCGAAACCAGTCCGCTGTCCACCGCCCGATCCCCACCAGGGCCGTCAACTCCCGTTCAACCGACGCGTCGTCCTTCTCCGCGAGCCCGGACAGGTCGATCTCACCCTCCCGAACGGCCCGCGCCAGGTTCAGGATGTACCGTTCTTTCTGTCTCGAGAACTGAAGCGGCAACAGATCGCCGGGCTCCGCTTCCGCCATCTGGTCGGGCGTCGGAAAGGCATAGTGGGTTTCGCCGCCGAAGACGTGAGGTTCGCCGTAATCAGCTACAAGCCTGCTTCGCACGGTATAGGCGAAACCCAGGTTGATCTGCTGGGCCGTGATCGAGGACACGATCATCTCGAAGGGGTCGACCTGCAGATTGGGACGCAGGCCATGATTGTTTTCCACCGCGGCGGCGAGGACCGGGTCCCCGGACGCGAACGCGTAGAAGGCCTGCAGCGGGAAGGACAAGCCCAGGATCTTCCCCGCCGCCGCGATTACCTCGTCGAGCGCCGTATCGGACACCACACAGGCCGCAGCGAATGACGCCGTGCCGGTCGCCTCGCCGGTCGCCGCGTCTGCTGCCGCGTCGATCGCCGGGGAATCCGGCCGGGAAGCCCCGTCTTCGGGCGTCAGGCGCAATTCGATCCGGTCTTCGACGCGATACAGGGACAGTAGGCACGGCCCCCCGGCTGTACGGACCACCTTGCTGAACACGCCCGCTTCGAACCGGTTGGCAAGATCGGTGCCATACCGCCGGTAACGATCTAGCGTAGCCTCGAAGTCGATGATCGTACCGCTGTCCGCCACGGTATAGGCCACGGTTACGATTCCAGGGGCTTCCACAACCCGACGAACGTACCCTCGTTGTCCGCAATCCACGCGAAGTGGCCCATGCCCGGCACTTCGGTTGGAGGTACGATGGACGCACCACCCAGATCCTCGGCCTTCGCGACGTACGCGTCCAGATCGTCAACCTGCACATAGACCAGCGTGTAGTTGTGCGGCTCGTGACCGAGAGCGGAAATGTGTCCGTTGATCCCTTCCTCTCCTCCGGTGTCGATCATGGAGGCATGTTCATGGGACTCCATGTTCCACCCGAACAGGCCGGCGTAGAAGGCCTGGGTTTCTTCTCTGTTCTTGCATCCTATCTCGAAATGCATGACGGGGTTCGCCATGGCGCGCTCCTCTCTGGTTGTGGTGCGTGTTGCTGCGGTTCATGCTACTTGGTGGTGCATGCTACTTGGTGGTGCATGCTACTTGGTGGTGCATGCTACTTCTTGTACTTGTCATTGAGTCCGTGGCCGGCCCGGATCATGGGCAGGATTTTCTCGAGGCGCCTGGCCCTGGTCTCCGCCCGTTTGGCCTCGGCGATGTACTCGGCGTACTCGCGCTGCTTCCCAGGTGTAAGCGCGTTAAATTGCTCGCCGGCGTCAAGGTCTTCCGCCAGCGCGCCGGCCAGTTCATCCGGAACCTCCACCGGTTTTTTCTTCTCCGCCTTGATCGCTTTTCCCTGCCGCTGGTTCTCGATGGACTCGTCCACGTAGGCGCGCAACATTGGTTCGTCGATCTCTTCGGCCGCCTGAAACCGCCACTGCCGCATGGCCCTGGTCCGGCCTTCCTGCGCATTGACCAGGACGCCTTGTTCGTCGCGCAGCAACGCACCCTGGAAGAACCAGACGCTCACGAACTCCTTGAACGCCCCGATTCCCACCACGTTCTTGCCTGCATGGGTATAGCAGGGCTGACCCCACTTGACGGTCTCTTCGACCTCGCATGCGTTCATGATGGCGCGCAGACTTTCCAGCAGAGAGCGCCATTCCGCGTGACCATCCAGGTAATCTTCGACCGATTTGTACCGTTGCACGATCCATCCTTTCCATGAATTCGTCCCAGGGCGAAACTCAAGACAATCCCGATTCGTACTGTGGGGCATTCAGGGCATTTCCGAAGAGACTGAGCCGACCGGACAGGGCGGCCTCCACGTCCAGTTCGTACGCGTGGGCGACCGTCGTGACGATGGGCCGGATCTGTTTCTCAATATAGTGCCCGTAGTCTATGGGGGCGGTGATCCGGCCCTCCGGTTGCGGACCGTCAAGGGTGATCACGTACCGGATGACACCCGTCGGATTGTCCATGAGCCGCGCCGCCTTGACGTGGGGAGGCACCGAACGGGTATAGGATTCGACGGGCTTGCGCAGGTTCTTCCGGTAGACGAGCAATTCGTCCCGGCGGCCCGAGCGGACCTCCTGGACCCAGTTATAGATCTCTTCTTCAATCTCGGCGCCGGGCACGTCGTGAAACACCCGGTCGAGCAGCACGCCCTGCAGCCGGTGGGCCAGGTCGGTCCAGTCCCGCCGCACGGCTTCCATGCCCACGATTTCCACGCGGTCGCCATCGGTCGAGCGCCGCAGGCCCGCGTAACCCTTGGCCCTGCCGCGCTCGACGTCACCCCGCATGGAAGGCAGCAGGAACCGGTGGTAGCACTTTTCGAGTTCCAGTTCGAGGAATGACGCCACGCCGTACCGTTCTCTCACGTGCGCGGCCAACCGGGCATTTATCCGGTCGCATACCTTCCGGCCCATTTCCATGGCCTGGCCCGATTCCGATCTTTCCACCGGGTCGAGATCAACGAACACCGAATCCGTATCCCCGTAAAGCACTTTGTATCCGTCTTTCTCCAACTCATCCCGGCACCACTTCAGGATGTAATGTCCGAATTCAGTGATCGCACCGGCCAGTTGAGGCGCGGCGAAGCGGCAGGAAGCGGATGCCAGTACGCCGTAGAAGGAATTCATGACGATCTTGTAGGTAAAAGAGGCGAGTTCGTCCCCGGTGGTCCTGGCCTCCTCCCGGCGATTGAAGAACTGTTCCAGCATGGAAGGCAGAATGCCCGGCGTACGGGAAAACCGCGCGCCGTTGGGGGCCTCGAGGAATCCCCCTTCCTGGCCCTCGATATGCGCCAGGGGATCGATATTGAAGGTGCGGATAATAGACGGGTATAGGCTCTTGAAGTCGAAGACGAAGACGTTCCGGTAGAGGCCGGCTTTCGCGGGTATGATCAATCCGCCCGGCGCGCCGGCCCCCGGAGTGCGATCCACGCCGGTCGTCGGCGCCACCATGCCCCGTTGGTGCAGGGCGTTGATGTAGATGTTGTCGAAGGCGGCCACGCTGACCCACGCCCGTTCCAGCGGCAGGCCCGTCAACAGGCCTCTGCGCAGGGTCAGGTTGATCAGTCCTTCCGCTTCCAGTATGTCGAGTACCAGCCTCGCGTCCTCGAGACAGTAGGCGCAGAAGGTCGCCCGGTCCTCGCGATAGACCTCCGTGATCTTTTCCGCCCGCGAACTACCCTCATCCTCCTCCAGCAGCTTTCCCCTGCCCAGGATGGCGTTGGCCACGGTGTCGAGGCGGTAGTCCTCGAACCGCTGCAGCGTGCCGCGAAGCAGGTGCAGGGCGTCCAGGATCTGCCGGCCGTGGATCACCATGGTGCTACCGCCCCAGACCTCCCCGGACCGGTACCAGGACGTGTCATCAGTCCGCCCGAGTTGAAACGGTACGTTCAGGTCCCTGAAGCGTCTCTGCAGGACCTGCAGGTCGAAGTCGACCAGGTTCCATCCCGTGATCAGGTCGGGATCCATTTCGAGTACGCGGGACGACAGGGCGCGCAGCATTGACGCCTCGTCGGGCCAGCAGACCAGGTGCGGGGGGTCCCCCGCGGCCGGTTCGCCAACCATGTGTATTTCTTCCGAATCCATCCCGCCACCCGAACCCGACAGCACCAGGCCCACGGCATAGATGGTGGTCGCTTCGGGATCCGTTTCGATATCCAGGGCCAGCACGCTGAAAGCGGGTTCCCAGTACTCCGGCTCAAGTTCGGGGTTGGCATAGACCCGGTCGACCCGGTCGCCGGAGGTCCAGGCGCCACTGATCCTCACCCCGCCCCGAAGTCCTCGTCCGATCAGGTATTGCCTGCCGAAGGGGATATCACCCTCGTAAGTCCGCGTCTGTTGGACCTCCAGGCTTTTGACCAGGTTGCGCTGGTCACGTACGCGCTCGAACTCAATGCCTGCCACGGGTTCGCCGTCCATCGTGGTGTATTCCGTTGCCACCATCCGGGCGGAAACCCCTTCGGAACGGATCAGTGAATCGGCTTCCGATTGTTCCGAGATCCGGACGTAGAGCGTGGGCGAAACCCGGTCGTCCACGAACTGGAAGGTCTGGCCGTCCTTGAGTTTCCCGACCCCGCAGATCACGTCCCGGCCGTTCTCCGCACGATGGAACACGTGGAGCAGGTATCCCACGTCACCCGCCGCGGTCTCCCCGCCGAGAGCAGATGCTGCCCCGCCGGGAGTGGCGGCTGCCTTGCCGGGGTCGGCTGCCGCCCCGCCGGTGTTGTTATGCGGTTGCGCGTTGGACATAGCTCAAGTGGTCCCGGAGAAACCGGCCGGTGTAGGATGCGTCGATACCCGCCACTTCCTCGGGTGTGCCTGTGGCGATGACTTCACCGCCGCTGTGGCCGCCTTCGGGCCCCAGGTCGATGATGTGGTCGGCCGTTTTGATCACGTCGAGATGGTGCTCGATCACCACCACGCTGTGACCGGCTTCAATCAGACGGTTCAGGCTGGCCAGCAGGTGGACGATGTCGGCCAGGTGCAACCCGGTGGTGGGTTCGTCCAGGATGTACAGGATATGGCTGCCCCGGCGCAGTTTCCCCAGTTCACTCGCCAGCTTGATGCGCTGGGCTTCGCCCCCGGAGAGGGTGGTGGCGGACTGTCCCAGCGTGAGGTAACCCAGGCCCAGCTGATCCAGCGTCCCGATCTTCTTCGCGATGGAGGGCCTTTCCTCGAAGAAGGTGACCCCCTCTTCGACGGACATGTTCAGCACGTCGGCGATGGTCTTGCCCCGATAGGTCACTTCCAGCGTCTCCGGATTGTACCTGGCCCCCTTGCAGGCTTCGCACGGCACCTCCACGTCCGGCATGAAGTAGAGCTGGGTGGTGATCGTGCCCTCCCCGTTGCATTCGGCGCAGCGTCCCTCGGCCACGTTGAAGCTGAACCGGCCCGGCCGGTAACCGCGCGATACCGCCTCGTCCGTCTTCGAAAAGAGCGTCCTGATCTGGTCGTAGAACCCGATGTAGGTGGCCGGGTTCGAACGGGCGTTCCGGCCGATGGGCGACTGGTCTATATTGATGACATGCTTGATGTGCTCGACGCCTTCCAGCCGGTCGTGGTCCCCCGCGAGCACCCGGCTGTCGTATAGCTGGTTGTATAGCTTTTTGTAGAGCACTTCGTTGATCAGTGTACTTTTCCCGGATCCGGATGCACCGGTCACGCAGACGAACTGTCCCAGGGGTATTTCGACGTCGATGTCGTTGAGGTTGTTCTCCCGCGCGCCCTGGATGCGCAGCGACTTTCCGGTCGGCCCGCGCCGAATCGGAGGGGTCTCGATGGTCCGCGCGCCCGAGAGATACTGGCCGGTAGGCGACGCGGCACAGTGCAGGATTTCGTCGAGATCGCCCTGCACCACCACCTCTCCGCCGTGCACGCCCGGTCCCGGACCCATTTCCACGATGTGGTCAGCCGCCCGGATGGTCTCCTCGTCGTGCTCCACCACGATGACCGTGTTGCCGAGATCGCGCAGTTGCCGGAGCGTGCGGATCATCTTCACGTTGTCGCGGGGATGCAGCCCGATGCTCGGTTCGTCCAGCACGTACAGCATGCCCATCAGGCCCGACCCAATCTGCGTGGAAAGCCGGATGCGCTGCGCTTCGCCGCCCGAAAGGGTGCCGGCGCGGCGGTTGAAGTTGAGGTAGTCCAGGCCGATGCCCAGCAACAGGTCGAGCCGGCCGGTTATCTCCCGGATCACCTGCCGGCCGGCCAGTTCCTGGCGTCCCGCGGGTTCGATGGCATCCAACTCGGCGCGAAGCTCATCGAAATTGATCTCACCGAATTCGTGGACCGTGCGGCCGTTGATCCGGAACAGGTGGCGCGATTCCTTGAGCCGGGAACCCTTGCAATCGGGACACACCCGCTCCACCATGACCTTTTCGAGCCAGGCTTCCATACCCGAACTGGCCACCTGCTTCTGCCGGTACCGCTTGTAGTTCCGCTCGATGCCCTTGCCGATTCCACCGAAGCCCCATGGCTTTCCGAGCAGCTTGTGATCGGGTTCCTTCGCATCGGGCGGCGCCAGCAGGGGGAATTTGTCCGGCGTGCCGTCGAACAGCACGTCCTGGATGGATGCAGGTAGTGCACGAAAGGGTGTATCGAGGCTGAATCCCATGTGCACCGAAAGGCTGTACATGACCCGCCCGGACCACGTATCCGGCTTGTAGTTGAAGGCGTCCTTGACGAAACAGCCGTCCCGGATGCTCAGCGACTTGTCCGGTACCAGCAAGTCCCGGTGCACGACCATGTAGGTACCGAGTCCAAGACAGGTCCGGCACGCGCTGGATGGATTGTTGAACTGGAAATAGTCGGGAGCCAGGTCGCCCACCACGAGATGATGTTCCGGGCAGCCGAAGGACGCGTAGAACCGTTCGGCGGCGGATTTCCTGCCGCATGACGCCACGTGGATCCTGAGGAACTGGTCCCCGGCGATCAGGGCGTCCTGTATCCCCTTGACCAGCTGTTTCTCTACGCCGGGCTTCAGGACGAACCGGTCGACGATCACCTCCATGCGCAGGTCACCAGATTCATCGACATCGACCTCGCCGCTGATATCCACGGGCGTATCGTTGATCACCATGCGGCGGTACCCCTTCTTCCGGATTTCCGCGAAGAGAAAGTCTAGGTCCTCGCCATAGATACGGGATACCGGCGCGCGCAGTTCCACTTCGGTGCCTGTGGGCAGCGACAGCAGTTCATCGAGAATCTGCACGCCGGTCTTGATTGGAAGGTCGTGGCCGCAATAGGGACAGCGGGCGTTGCTGATCGTGGCGAACAGCAGGTTCAGGTAACTGCTGACATCGGTCATGGTGCCCACGGTGGAGCGTGGGTTGCGCGCGACGGTCTTCTGCTCGATGGAAATGACGGGAGAAAGGCCGAAGAGATAATCCACGTCCGGCTTGCCCACCTGCTGGATGAACCGGCGGGCATAGGAGGAAAGCGACTCCATGTATCGCCGCTGGCCTTCCGCGTAGATGGTATCGAAGGCCAGGGACGATTTCCCGGATCCGGAAAGCCCCGTTACCACGATCAACCGGTTGCGCGGCAGTTCTACGGTGATGTCCCGGAGGTTGTGCTCCCGTGCGCCCTGAACCAGGATCGTCGTGCGGGGTCCAGTCCCTTCGCCGCTTTCGATGGCGTGCGGACCGGAAGAAGCGGAACCTGTTGTGCGAGGACCGGCGGATGTACGCCGCCGGACCGGGATTTCAGACATGCCCATGCTCCAGAATTACCATGCGACTGTTCACCCAGGTCTGCGCATTAATCACCCACGGTAGTAGTAGAACCCGAGTTCCTCGTACTCCACGTTGCTCTTCAAAGTAAGCCGCAGCGGACTGGATACCCGGGAAATGACGTCCTTGTCCGCGAGCCATTCACACACGGTGGTAACGCCCCTGAGATTCATCTGGTTGTCGAACCAGGTTTCGATTTCCGTAACCGACCTGGCCGATCCTTCTTCTGCGAGGTAGTCGAGAATGGGTTGGAACAGGTCCGATTGGCGTTCCTCTAGATAGGTGTCGATCAGCCCGAGCGCTTCACCCACCACCGCCTCGGTCTTCGGCTGGTCGATCAGGTCCGAATACACCGTCTTGAAAAACCCCGGATTGAGTTCCATTGCCTGCTGGATGACTTCGCGACCGGCCAGTTGGCCGTGCATGAAAACCTCGATCTTCGCGAGACTGCTCACGCACAACATGATATAGAGAAACGCATAGTGCAGATCGTGCCGGACGTGAAACCATTTCTCCGCCTTGTACAGGGTGGGTATCACGTGCGATGCCGCGTGCATGAGCTGGACCTGTCGGTCTCTCGCATGCAACGCCTGAATGCCGTCGTACAGTTCGCGGATCGTCTCGTCGTGGGTGAAGAGCAGGCGGCTGCGGGCCAGGGCGGAGTGCATGAACGAGCTTTGCAGTCCGCCTTCGATCATCTTCCTGAATGCGGAGCGTGGCTGCATGAACACGTGGATGTATACGTCGTTTTCCAGGAGCGCGGCGCCTTCGGAAACCTCGTCGTCATCCCTGTTTTCCCGGCGAAACAGGTCCTTGTCGTCCCGGGTGACGACGATCAGGTCGATATCGGATTTCTCCCATACCCGGTCGGCGGAGAGGCTGCCGAAGAGAATCGCCGCCAGCACGTGCCGGTCTTCACGCGCTTTGCTTACGAAAGACGCGAGGGCCGACTCGAATTTACGCTCAATGGTCGAGGGCGTGGTTTCCATCGGGGGATCCCCGGAAAAGGCATCCAAAAGGATAAAGCGCATTCCGCAAAACCGCGACCGGTCAGTGGATGCGCCCGTTTCTATATAACGCGCGCATGTGGCGGCGTCAACGCAGAATTACGGGTGGACAGGCGATGAAACCCCTTGATCGGAAAGCCTGCCGGCGGCTACTTTGCACCAGATCCAGAATCCCAATCGCTAAGGAATCTCCAGGTCCCACATTCCGACGTTGCGAGAATCTCCAGTCACGTACGGCCGGATTCCATGGCCCGAGGATGGTGCAATGCCGGCATCACCAGCATCCGGCGATTCGTCCCGGATTCAAGCCCTGCTGGCCCACCGTGGCGGGCTCGCCACCGTGTTACGGCCGGATCCCACCCTGTTCGAACGGATCGGCGGCCGATCCGTGGTCGCGGGCATCATAGACGGCCTGTATGATCGGATCGAAAAGGACGCCGAGCTACGGCCCATGTTCACCCGTACGCTGGCTCCAGAACGCATGAAGCAGAAGGCGTTCATGGAGGAGTGGATGGGCGGCGAACCGGACTACACGCGGCACCACGCCTACGGCGGAATAAAAAACCGGCACGGTCACATACACATCACCCGGGCATCCGCCGACCGGTGGCTGACGCACATGACCGCGTCGCTGCGGGACCACATCGGTGACGAACCGCTCGTTGCCGAAGTGCTGTACGTGCTTCGGCCTCTTGCCCACGGCCTCGTCAACGAGCGGAAACCCGCCGGGCACGGGTGGGAGATGAGATGTCACCGGGAGAAGCGATGGCGAGCACCCGCGAACATGGCGGCCAGGGGCCAGTTGGAGAGCCTTGAGCGATTCCTGGATGAGGACGATTCAGTGCTGGAGGACCCCCGTCACAGCGCAATCCTGCTTGGAGAAGCGGCGTTGCGGGGACACACGCAGGTCGCGGCCCTGCTGCTCGACCGGGGGGTGGACGTAAACATACCGTCGGTCCATTCGAGCGACATCATGATGACCGCCCACTGTGCCGCGCGAAGCAAGAAGAAAGAGGAAACGGCCGCGTTTCTGCTGGAGCGGGGTGCCGTGTATGATATCTTCAGCGCCTGTTTTCTGGGTGACCTGGACCGGGTATCCGAACTGCTGGATGCAGCACCCGGACTGGTCGACGCGCAGGATCCCGCCTGCGACCTGCTGCCCGTTACCCCGTTGCATCATGCGGTGTACGGCGGACACGAAGAGGTCGCGAGGATGCTGTTCGACCAGGGCGCCAAAGTCGGCGTAAACAGCACGGCCCTGGTCCGTTACGCCGCCGGTCGACGGCAAACCGATCTGCTTCGGATGGTGCTGGAGCAGGGCGCGGATGCCACCCGGATCGGCTGCGGCAGATGGGTACTCGACGAAGAAGAGTCGGCCCTGCTTATCGCCCGCGGCGCCGACGTCAACTACCCGGAAGGAGACTGGATCTGGACGGCCTGTACGGGGAACAACAGCCAGCGGGACGATCCCCGGTACGTGCAGGCCCTGCTGGACAAAGGGGCCCGGATCGACACGGTATTGCGCGGCGCCCAGGCACTGCACTTTGCCGCCAAGGCCGGATTCACCGGAGTGATGGAGGTGCTGCTGGACAACGGTGCCCCGGTCGACGGGCGGAGCGAAAAGGGCGAGACCCCCCTGTTTTACGCCCTGAAGGCGGGTCCACGGGCGGACATGGTGAGATCGGTGGCACTGTTGTTGGCCCGCGGAGCGGACCCGAACCTTGAAGACAGACCGGGCAAGTCGCCCTTGCGGATCGCCCGCCGGATGAAGCGTCCCGAAAAAGAACGTATCGTCTCGATGCTCGAAGCCGCTAGTTCTTCCGTTCCGGCGTAATCCCCTTCAGGTACGAAACCAGGGCCTCGCGCTCCGGCGTCGAGCCGTGGATTTCAATCCCCACTTCCGCCCATACCAGCGGTGTCGTGCCGTGTTCATCGTCTGTCGCACCCGGTTCCGCGCCGGCATCGACCAGTATATTTGCGATCCCGGTATCTGCGCACAGATGAAGAGGCGTCTGCCCGGAATCCGCCCGGGCGTTCGCATCCGCGCCGCAGTCAAGCAACATCCTGACCGTTTCTGCCTGCCCATGCTGCACCGCAGCGTGCAAGGGCGTCCCCACCACCGCGTGCGCCCCGATCTTTCCTTCGAATGCAATCATGCCTGCATCGGTCTCGAAAAGCCGGCCGAGTTGGTCTGTCCTTCCGAGGGCGGCGAGCTGGCAGGGATCCGCCGGCGCACCCCGTTCGATCAGGAACTCCGCCAACCTGCGACAACGTTCTCCGCGGGCCAGTGCCGCACCCAGCGGCGTGTTGCCTTCATTATCGGCCGTATCCAGCCGCGCTCCGTGGTCAAGCAGGATCTCGGCCGTTTCCTCGGACACCGCCACGTGGAGGGGCGGCTCTCCTCCCAGTGCCGGACGGGATGCCGCGCCGGGATCTTCCGCCAGTATTGCCCGGACGGCGGTGACATCATCCAGCAGGCACGCGGCGTGCAGATCCACGTTCGCGCCGTGAGACCGCAACAATTCGGCCGCGTCCTTGTGACCCCAATGGGCAGCGAGATGGAGGGCGGTCCAGCCTCCGTAGGCATCGGTGCCGTGGTCCGGGTCCGCCCCGTTGCGCAACAGTAATTCGATGACCTTCGTGTCCCCGCGTTCGGCCGCCAGCTGGATGGGGGTGGGTCGGCCTCCCCAGCGCGGGTGGTTCACCGGTTCATTGACTATGCCTGGCTCCCGGCCCAGGACTTCCTCGACGGCGGGGGAATCGACTTCCCAGATGGCGGATCGCAGTTCCTGCATCGCCGCTTCGCTTCGCGAGACCGACTGCTCCGATGACGCGCTATCTTCTGAACCTGTATTCATGCCAGAACTCTGTATGCAGTTGTTTATCCATTCGACAAACACCGTGATTCCATGATCGTGTATTCTATGCGTACTTTTCGATGATACGCGAAAGCAGCGCATGTCTCCGCTCACCGAATCGAGCATTCCTTCTTAGTGAGTGAAGACGGCGTTCACACTCGGCAAGCGCGTACGACACAGCCCGTCGGGCATTCGGCGTGTCTACCTCGGACAGGGCAAGCAGGGTGTAGTAGAACGGGAACCGGCGCCACATCCCCGCCCCGTCTTCGTGGCTCGTGAGTACGCCGATGCCTTCATCCAGGTGCCGGGCGTAGTCGCCGAGGCCGCCGATGGCCATGTGACGCCAGAGCGAGACGGTGCAAGGGCCGCAGCAGAACGTTCCCCGCAGTCTACCCTTTGCGTGCGCCACCTCGAAACACTCGAGCAATTTGGACGTTGCCGCTTCGAGTTCGGGCAGCCGGTCGCGCCCGACACGGCGGTTCAGCAGGATGATCGCCCGGCAGGTTTCTTCGGCCTGGATGTGCCGCAGCGACGCCGATTGAAGCCGTTCTCCCGTGAAAGTGTAATTTCTGGACCGGCTGTCCTGTTCCGTAAGGCCGAACGTCCCGGCATAGGCGGAATCCGCGCCGAAACGACCGGCCAGCCAGTCCAGGGTGCGTTCCGCTTCGGTCCTGCCGAACGTATCGTCGAGGAAGTGCCGTTCGTTGATACGGTCCAGCGTTATGGAGAGACTGTTTGGATGGGGAATGCTGCCCATGGACAATATTATATTGACAATAAAGGCCTTACGCCAGAAAATCATCCTCGTTTGGTACGCATTCCCGCAGGCTTCACGCACCATCGAGGTTAACCATGCAACACCGAATCGTTGTGAAAGAAAACGGACGCTACAACGCGTTTCCCGTATTGAATCAACTTCCGGACGGGCGGCTTTCGGTCGGCTGTATCTCTTCGCCTTTCGGGGATCACTACGGTCTGGCCGACTGGCTGACACTTGAGTCCCGCGACAACGGTCGAACCTGGATGCCGTCGGAAGATCCTTTGCTGCCGCCCAACTGGCCGGGTGCATCGCCGAGGGAACGCTACGACAGGCTCTCCGGCGTTTTACCCGACGGCTCCTTGATGGCGGTGGGCTCGGTGGGGCACGAATTCTGGGCGCTGGATCGGCGGGACGAAGCCGAGGCACGCGGCCTGCGTTTCGTGGAGGATGAGACGTACACGTCCCGATTCCCGGGAAAGTTGATCATCACGGGGTATCGACTGGCGGCGATTCGTTCCCTGGATGGGGGACAGACCTGGGATCGGCGCACCTGGACCGTGCCGGGCTATGAATGCGCGGTCGGTTTCCCTCGCGGGACCGTACTCGAAGACGGTACGTGGCTGTTTCCCATATACACCCTGCGCGCCGGGGGCGATAGCGATTGCCTACTGTTCCGGTCCAGCGATGACGGAGAGACCTGGCATCTTCATGAGGCGGTACCGCGTATCGGCAGCGAATGGGCCCTGTTGGAGACGGAGCCGAACCGTGTCCTGGGCCATATCCGCTCGACGTGTTACTGGGACCCGGCTGCCGTTGAGCGTACCTACCACAAGGACCGGTTCTACACCCTGGAAGTCTGGTCCGAAGACGGCGGCAAGACCTGGACCCGCCCGGTCGAGACGTCATTCGAGGGCTATCCGAACCACCTGCTCAAACTGCGTGACGGACGCATTCTGTGTACCTACGGCTATCGCCGCGCCCCGATGGGTATACGGGCTTTGATCAGCGAGGACGGCGGACGGACGTGGGACACGGACCACGAATACGTGCTCAGGGATGACGGCGGTGGTGTTTCGAGTGCGTGGCCGCCGGAGAAGCGTCCCCGGATGGGCGGTGCGGACGTGGGCTATCCGATCTCGGCGGAATTGAGTGACGGTACCATCCTGACCGTCTATTACATCACGACGGAAGATGAAACCACCCATGTCGCCGCCACCCACTGGCATCCTGATCGGGACAGGCCAACTGGCTTTCGAGGCGGGTAAGCAACAGTCGTTCAGGAAACGGCGCGGGTTTGCCGCATAAGTCGCTCAGGAAACGGCGCCGGCTTCCCGCAGCCGGTCCGTTATGGCGGCATGCCCGTACCGTTCGGCCCAGGCGAGCGGCGTGGTCCAGGATTCCCCGTCGGGCTGCGGATCGGCGCCGTGCTCGAGATAGAGCTCGACTAGCGCATCGCGGCCCCAGCGGGCTGCCCAGGCCAGGGGCGTGGAATGGAGCAGCGTATCCCTGCCGTCGAGCGAGGCGCCGTATTCGAGGAGCAGGCGCGCGAACTCGATCCGTTCGTCCTCTTTCAGATTCGGCTGACCCCAGACCTTCCCGGTAGCCGCGATATAGTGCGGAAGTGATGTGTCGCGCCGGCCCTTCACATTCGGGTCCACCCCGTGATCCAGGAACATGCGCAGGATCTCCGGAAATACGGAACGATCGAAGTCCCGGTACTTGCGATGTGGACCGCAGGGCCAGATGCCGATGGGCTGGATGAGGAGTCTGTACCACCGATGATCGTCCAGCGCCCAGTCCAGCTTACGCAGGCACACGCCGACCACGCTGGGATCGCCTCCGCAGGCGGCGCCCCACAGGATCTGCTCGACCAGGTCGGGCTTCAGGTTCAGTGCCATGACGGCCGCTGAGGTATCGCATTCCAGGGCCGCGCCATCCGGCGTCATCGATCCTCCGTACCGGTAAAGCAGCCGTTTCATCCGCTCGTCCCGGTTATTGTAGGCGCGGCTCATGGGATTGCCGGAGGCATACACGGCGGCGTTGGCGTCGGCGCCCCGTTCGAGCAGCAACTGCGCGATGTCGTGCTGGCCGTCGCCGGCCGCGATCCACAGCGGTTCGCCCCAGTTGTAGGTCTCTTCCTCCAATGACTGGATGCGGTAACGCTGGTTGGGATCCATGCCGAGATCGAGCAGCAGCTTCACCATCTCGTACCGATTGTGGCGGACGGCGTCCCCCAGCAAGTGGGTTTCGGTATCAACATCCGGTTCGAACAGACCGGGGTGGCTCGCCGCGACCTGTCGCACGGCTTCCTCGTCCCCCAGCATCACGTTCGTACGCAGGCTTCTTGGGGCGCCCGCGCTCATGAGGATGCCGGCGGCCATGAAACATCCTTCCGACCGCCGCCGGTCCGTTGCGGACGTTTGATCTACGGCCAGCTCGAGCGGCGTCAAGCCTTCGAGATTGGTCTTGCCCGTGTCGGCCTTGAGCGATAGCAGCGCCTGAACGAGTCCGGGATGGCCGTGGCTGGCCGCATGGTGCAGGACCGTATTCCCGTCTTCGTCGCAGGCCTCCGCGAGTTCGGGCGCGGCGTGGATTTCCCGCATCGCGCCGGCTACGTCGCCATCGGCGACTTTTTTAGCGAGGCGCACCACTTCCGGCGCAACGGTCAGGTTCGGGCAGAGGTTCGCTTCCCGCCGCCGCTCCATTTCCTCGTTGATCGTTTCAACGACGTCTTCAAAACCGCGGTCGCGGGCCATGACCAGGGGCGTGGAGGCATCCCGGTGGGGATAGACGCCCTGGTTCGGGTCTGCCCCCGCGGCCATGAGCGCGGAGACCGCGTCGATCCGGCGGTTCATCACCGCGTGGTGCAGGGCGCGGTGCTCGTCGTAGGACGCCGTGTCCACACCCACCAGGTGGGGTGCAACGGCCAGAATGGACTGGATGCGATTCAAATCACCATCGGCCGACGCTTCACACAGTTCGGCCACGGTGAACGCGCCGGAGGTCGTCTCGTTCGTCATGTCTTTTTCTCCTCGGAGTCGTCATTGTCCGCGTCGTTGTCCGCGATCAGGTGGCCATATCGATCTGCATAGACCTCCATGAGATCGTCATACCGGTCTTCCACGGTGGTCCCGGCCAGGTAAGGTCCCAGGTGGTCGATGAAGGCGTGCCAGCCGGCGGCAAATCCCATCAGGATGTCGGGGGTGACGTGGGAATTCGTGAAATGCAGTCGCGTGCCGCCCTCACAGGGCTCGAGCACCCACCGGACCACGGATAGTCCCCAGGTGTAGGCAAACACCCGTTCCGGAACCCATTCGCAGACCGTGCCTTCCAGGTTACCTTCCGACTTGAAGTCCACGAAGATCCTGCCGCCCAGGCGGCGGTCCAACGTGGCTTCGTACTTCATCCAGGCCGTGATCCCCTCTGCCGTCGTAACGGCTGCCCAGACACAGTTGACCGGGAAGGGGTACTCCCGTACGATGTCGATACAGTATTCCGGTGTTATCCTGGCCAGAGGTTCTGCCATAGTGATCACTGCGCTATGGTATTAGTGTCAGTTAGAACGGTCAACGTTACAAATACTTGAGTTTCGGTCAAGAATTCGAACCCAATTTGCCGGAAACTTTGATCCGATGCGATTCAGCCGACGCTCTTCACTGCTGGGGCGTATCGAGGTTTGTATTGACAGTGCAACCCTGCGGAACTAACCATGTTTTGTCGATATTATGGGAGTAGACGATGCGCTATGACAAGGAAAAACAGTGGATCGGCGCCGTGTACGCCGAAGACCTCGTCCTCATGGCCGAAATGCTGGCTGAAGATCCGTCTCTGGCCAATTTCAGCCACGAAGCCTTCGACGATCCTTACCGGGAGGACCGCTTCCCGGTATATACACTTTCCTTTGCCGTCAGCGGTCCTCCGCAACAGCAGATCGACTGGCGACAGGTAGAACGCAAGACAAACTTTGACATGGTGAAGCTGCTCGTCGAAGCAGGCGCCGACCCCAATATCGAAAACGTGCACGGCCGGCCCCTCTGCCTTTGCCGTGAAGAACGCATGGCGCGGTACCTGATCGATCATGGCGGCGACATCAACCGATGGCACGACAACGGGGGCGCGCCGGTGTATTTCGCGGTCTGGCAGATCGATCCCAATCGGTTGACGATGCTGATCCGGCTGGGCGCAGATCCCGGACAGATCAATCCCCATAACGGATCATCTGCCCTTCATTCCGCCGCGGAGGTCAGACCCGGCGACGAACAGGTTGCCGATCACCTCGAGAACATTCTCCTGCTCAAGGAAGCCGGCCTGGATCCGAACCACCGTGCGGGCGTCGGTGTCCAGTCGGACTGGGGTCCCGTCTACCAGGGCGATGCGCCGCTGCACATGGCCGCCCAGTTGAACAGGCCCGAAGTGATCGAGGCACTGATCGCCGCCGGCTGCAGCCGGTCCCAGACCAACGTCGCCCATGAAACGCCCCGCGAAACAGCACTCAGAATCGGGCGCGGCGAGGACATCGTCCGTCTGCTATAGTCCGGCGCGGGGATGTACCCGGTAGGGGAACGCACCCGACGTCCAGCGCTCCAGACCGGGTTACGGAGAACAGTGGAACAGGTCATGGCTTACGACTTTTCCGGCAAAGCCGCCCTGGTGACCGGTGCGTGCAAGGGAATCGGGCGATTCACGACGATCGCGATGCTGGAGGCCGGCGCGTCGGTGATCGCGGCAGACCTGACTCCCTGCCCACGCAGCGTGGAGCTTTTCCGCACACGCAGCGAGAAGGTGCACTTCATTCGCACCGATGTAACCGACGCCGCACAGGTCCGGGCAGCGGTACGGCAGACCCGAAAACGCTTCGGACGGCTGGATTTCGCGGTAAACAACGCGGGCGTCTACAGGTACGAGGCACTGACGCACAAGTGGAGAGAAGACCGGTGGGATGACATGATCGACGTCAACCTCAAGGGCGTCTGGCTCTCCATGAAATACGAGATTCCCGCTATGCTCGATCAGGGCCGCGGGGCCATTGTGAACGTCTCGTCCGTCGCCGGCCTTGTGGGCATAGGCGGCATGTCCGGCTACGCCGCGAGCAAGCACGGCGTGATCGGCCTGACGAAATCCGCGGCGCTGGAATACGCCTGGGAAGGCATCCGAATCAACGCGGTATGCCCCGGCAGCCTGGCCCGACCGTCCCTTCGCTTTCCCCGCGTCTTCACCGAGGTCAAGGAGGATGACGGACGGCACCCCATGGGGCGTTGGTGCAAGGGCGAGGAAGTGGCTGAAGCCATACTCTGGCTGTGTTCGGACCGGTCATCCTTCACGACGGGACACGCACTGGCCGTCGACGGAGGCTGGTCGGCGCGCTGATCCCCCTCTGAAAGGCGGCGTACGTCCCGCGTGTTCAGTCGATGTGTACCTTTTCGCCGGTCTTCGCGCTGTCGTACATCGCGTCAAGCAGTTTCATGTACCGGTAGGCGTCATTCGCATTCACATCGGGCTCCACGCGGCCGGCGACCGCCCGGGCGAAGTGTTCGACTTCGTGGAAGAAGGGCAGGCCGTCTTCAGGCGGATCGGAATGGGGCACGTCGGATTCGTCGTCGATCTCCCGGGCGGTGAAAACGCCGTCTTCCATGTGCCACAGCTGACCGTGGGAATAGGCACCTTCGCTCCCGTGTACCTCCACCACGGTGGGTGTATCGCAGTGCACCCAGCGGGAGCAGTCGATCTGGATCGTCTTGCCTCCTTCGAAACCTGCAATCCCCGATAAATAGTCTTCGGCCGGCCCTTCCGGACCGTCGTACAATGCCTCGACGACATGCTTGGCCGCAAAGGCCCATTGGGGATCCGGACAGCCCATCCACCACCAGGCCAGGTCCAGCTCGTGGGACGCGTGCTGGCCCAAAGCGCCACCCTTCTGGCCGAACACGTGGGTCCAGCCTTCGGGACTGTCCAATGGCGCCCTGTGGTTGTATTTCAGAAAGATGCGGGCATGGTATGGCTCGCCGATGCGCCCCCGGCTTAACGCGACGCGCGTCCTGCGGTTCACTGGATCGTGACGCATGAAGAAGCAGAACTGCATCGTTACACCGGCGCGCTCGGCCGCTTCCTTGAACTTTAGGATGTGGTCGGCGCGGGTGGCATGCGGTTTCTGAACCAGCACGTGCTTGCCCGCGGCGATCGCATCGAGGACCATCGGATAGCGGGCGGGCGGATTCACCGCCAGGAGAACGGCTTCCACCTCCTGGTCGGCCAGCAGGTCCTGGTAGGGTCCGTACAGACGGGGGATGCCCTCCGCACGGCCCACCCGTATCCGGCGCTCTTCGAGCAAGTCGCTAATCGCAACGACGTCGAGCAGCGTGCTGGCGCAGGCCGAGCGTATGGCGGCATGGCCGGCCCCTCCGCAGCCCACTACGCCGAACCTTATCGCTTTTTCCTTCGGTGCCATCGCTTGGTTCTTAGTCATCGTTTGTTCCCGTGTCAGTGACGGCGGGATCCAGGGCGACGACGATATCTAGGGTGAAAGCCGTTCGATCACCCATAGGCCGTCTTCCCCTCGCCGGTAACGTATACGATCGTGCAGACGGAGTTCCCGTCCCTGCCAGAATTCGAACTCATCGGGCGAAACGCGGTATCCGCCCCAGTTGTCGGGACAGGGTACGTCACCCGAGGGATATTCCGCCCTCAGTGCCTCGAAGCGGTCTTCCAGCACCTTCCGATCGGCTATGACCTCGCTCTGGCTCGAAGTCAGGGCCGCCAGACGGCTTTCCAGGGGTCTGGATTGGAAGTAACGGGCGGATTCTTGCGCGGATACCCGGTGAACCGCGCCCGCAATCCGGACCTGGCGTCCAAGCTCCCGCCAGTAGAACACCAGCGCGGCCCTGGGATTCTCGTCCAGGTCCCGGCTTTTCGCGCTTCGGTAGTCCGTGTAGAATACGAACCCCTGCTCGTCGACCCCCCGCAGCACGACGATCCTGGCCGACGGCACGCCGGCCTGAGAAGCCGTGGCGACCGTCATCACGTCCGCCAACTCGATCCCCGCGTCGACCGCATTCCCGAACCAGGTGTCGAACTGCTTGAACGGATCCGCGTTCAGATCCTGTTCATCCAGACTGCCGAATACGTATTCCCTGCGGAGTGCGTCCGGGTCCATGAGGGTGCTTTCCGTGCTGTCCGTGTGGTCCGTGCTGTCCGTGTGGTCCGTGCTGTCCGTGCTTTCCGTGCGGCCCGCCTACCGCCACATGGCGAGAATCGCGCCCATCACCACGCTGTAGAGCACGCGGTATCCGGACTGGATCAACCACAGTTTCAGCCCCGTGTCGCCGAAGGCGGCGTCCGAAGCCATCGCCGTGGCGATGAAGCCGATGCCCACGAGGAGTCCGATCGACACGCCTCCACCCAGTGTCGATATGTTCAAGGCGCTGATTAACATCGCGAGTACGACCGCCGTAATCAGGGCGGTGAAAAAACTAATGACGAACGGGGCGGCGGACGGTTGAATCTGGTCCGCCGTCTTGCCCAGCGCGGACAACCACGCTTCGCCGAAAATCGGGCCGTACCAGATCGCGCCCAGTGCGAATCCAGCGACCGTTGCCACGAGAATGGCCAGCCAGTTCAGTCCGGTTAACTCAAGCATGACGCCTCCTTGGTTCAGCAAGGGTTCACAAGTGCGGAAGGATTCAATCCGGTACGACCGTACCTTCCGATGGTTCGCTTTCGGTACTTCCGGCAGGGTCCGAGGTGGTTCCGCCATCCGGAGGTTCCGTCATCGGTTTGATCACGTATCGCAGGATGGTGACGTATTCCTCGGGGTTCCCCCTGAAAATCATGCCGGGTCCCTTCAGGTACTCTTCCTCGTGGGGGCCGGCGAACGCATATCCTTTTTCAGCCGCGAAGTTTCGCAGTCTTTCAATGGAGGGGGTTTCTTCTTCATAGGGACCGATATAGAGCAGTTCCGCGACTTCTCCGTAATCCCAGGTCGTGAGAGAAACCGTCATGCCCGGTATGTGGACGTACTCCGGCAGTTCCGCCACCGAATCGGGAACGGGGATGCCATAGATACCGACCCATTCTGCCCTGGGGAGATCGGGTGAGATCGGCCAGCGGGCCCTGGGCGCCGGAAGGGGCCAGTAATCCACGCCACCGACACTGTAGTACAGATCGTACAACATTTCGTAAGCTTCGGATGCCACATGGTCCGGGTCGCCCCTGACCTCGACCACGATCATCCGCTGGGGCGGCAGGATTGAAATCGCGGGTTCGACGAGATGGCCATAGGAGGAAAGGTCGGGGCCCTTCCACAGGTAATAACCCATCACGGACACACCAGCCACGACCGCGACGACAAAGACCAGCAACAGTTTTTTTATCATAGTCCTCCCATCTCCGTTATTCGCGCGTCCGAACGCGGATCAGGCTTTCATCGCAGATAAGACATTCATCACGTATAAGGCTTTCATCGCGGATCAGACTAATATCGCCGATCAGGCTTTCATCGCGGATGCGCCGTGCCGTATGGCGCTGCGGCCGTAACGGTCCCTGATCGTGTCGAGCGCACGCACGAGACGATCCGACTGCCCGTCGCCTTCCGTGAAGAGATCGGTCTGCACGGGCTCCTCCGGTCTTACCAGGTTGCCGACGGCCACACCGAGCAGCCGAATGCCCGTCTTGCCGTCCCATACCCCATCGAACAGTTCCACGGCCGCCTTGCCGATGACGAAATCGTTGTCTGTCGGCGCTACGGCCGCCTGCCGGGTGAGGGTCTTGAAATCCCCGAACCGGACCTTGACCCGGACCGTCCTGCCCAGCCGCCCCGCTTTCCGCAGCCGGCGTCCCACCTTGTCGCTCTGGTCCACCAGCACGCCGTGACATTCCTCCCGGTCCGCCAGGTCCGTACCGAACGTGTTTTCGTGGCCGACCGACTTCGCCGGATGCCCGGTCACCACGGACCGGTCGTCCTGACCCCGGGAGATCTGTGCGAAATGAGCGCCGGCGGCGCTGCCGAGCAGCCTTTTCAGCTCCTCCGATGACCGCTGCTGCACATCCCCGATCGTCCGGAGTCCGTGACGGACCATGCGTTCCTGCATGTCCCTTCCCGCGCCCCAGAGGCAGGAAACGGGCAGCGGCGCCAGGAAATCCAGTACGCGGTCCGGAGGGACGATCACCAGGCCATCGGGCTTGTCCAGGTCGGAGGCCACTTTGGCCACGAATTTGCACGGCGACACGCCGACGGATATGGTAAGACGCGTTTCCTTCAGCACGTCCGCCTTGATCGAACGGGCGATCGTTTCGCCATCGCCGAACAGCTGCGACGAACCGGTGACGTCCAGGAATGCCTCGTCGAGCGACAGCGGTTCGACGAGGGGCGTGTACCGGTGGAAGACCTCCTGGACCTGTCGTGAAACCGCTCCGTAGGCCTCCGACCTGACGGGCAGGAAGATCCCCTGTGGACACAGCTTCCGCGCCGTCGTACCCGGCATGGCGGAATGTACGCCGAATTTGCGTGCCTCGTAGGAACAGGTGGACACAACGGACCGCGGCCCGTCGCCTCCGACGATGACCGGTTTGCCGCGCAACTCGGGACGGTCCCGCTGCTCGACGGCCGCGAAGAAGGCATCCATATCCGCGTGCAGGATGGTGCGTGGACGATTCACGGCAGATGCAAAACACTGTGGAAGTGGATGTGTTGACCGAGTACTATACATCCTATTAAACTAAACGCACGGCTGGTGTACAAGGGCTTTGTTGACCGGCAGGCTCAGGGCGTCTTATAACCGGGCTGCCGATGGAAGTGAGGTAATCGTGTCCGACAAGAAAGACCTGAACGCTACCTTGATCGACGCCGTGGAGAACGGCGACCCGGCGAAGGTGTACAGGGCGGTCGAACTGGGCGCCGACCCGGCCTGCATTACGCCCGCACATATCCCGCCTCAGCAGGAAACCGATGAACATTACGAGATCATGAAGTACCTTTTTGCCGTGGGTACAGACGTGAACTTCGCGGGATTCGACGAGGGCATCCTCATGACGTTTTCCGCGTACCGCGGCCAGCTGCGGTACCTGCGACTCTACCTGGAAGTAGGCGCCGACATCAATCTCGCCCAGCCCATGAACGGTGTCACGGGATTACACGTGGCGGTCCAGCACAACCTCCCGGACGTCGTGCGTTTCTTCCTCGAGAACGGCGCCAACTTCGACCAGGCCTGCCACGATGACGCGCCGACGACCGACCCCGGACACGTATACGGCGAAACGGCCCTGCATTTCGCCGCCGCGGGGGCCGACCGGGTAATCGTCGAAACGCTCCTTGCCCACGGCGCGGACCGGTCGGCGAAATCCTCCCGGGGACAAACGCCGCTGGACTATGCGGTCCGCAATGGCCGGTCGCCGGACGTGCAGCAGTTGCTCAGTTGAGCTGCAACTGCTCAAGTAAGCTGCAACTGCTCAGGAAAGCCTCTGGTACGCGGCGACTTCGATGACAGGTGTTTCAGTGCGGATCCGGCAGCAGCCGGCGCGGCATGCGGAAGTCCAGGAGCGCCTCTTGAAACTCGGGCGTAGGTCCCGGGTCGGTTGCGCACCTGAACGTCCAGCCGTCAAAGTCTTCTGACGGGTTTCCATAAAGCCCTGACAGCACGCCCGTCATACCCTCTGAAGCGTCGATGGAGGACCGGACGGGGTATACCGTACCTGCACGGCCTGGGCGGCCCGCGTGACCTGCGCGAGTTGCGTGGGCTGCACGCGTCCCCGTCTTCCGCGACAATTCGCACGAATAGCGCGTCAGCGAGACCCGGTATCCCTTCTCATCGCGATCGACACGGACCAGGTGGCCCCGGTCCACGCATTCGGTGTTGATGGTGTCCCAGGGGATGATTACGTGCGTATTCGAGACACGGTAGCTCAGGTCCGACGCCCACTCCAGCGCGACCGCCAGAACGGGCAGCCGGTCCTCTACTTCGCAGAATGCCCGGGCGAATGCGAAATCCGTGTGATAGTCCGGCAGAAAAGCCCTGGCGTTTCCGTGGTGCACCAGGAACAGCAGGGCGCCGCGCCTACTCTCCGCGTGCATCTGCGCCAGGGCCAGCAGATGCCTGCGTCCCCGTTCCGTGACCGCGTCGGGAAACATGGCGATACCGTTCGCGGACAGGGTACAGGACTTGACTTCAAGGTACAGGTCTGTCGCGTTGTCCCGTAACAGGAGGTCGAACCGATGGGCGCCAACGGTCACTTCCGTTCCCTCGACCTCATAGTTCTTCAGTCCGGGGATCGCTCCGGCATCGACCAGGTTGCGAGCAACGAGGTTGTTCAGATGAGTGTGGAGGAACACGATATGCTCCCGGTAACGCACGGCCATCACCGTATACCGTGTCCTTCGGTCCGCCTGCCGGCCGTGGTCGGCCAGGATCAGCTGTACGCCCGGCAGGAGCAGTTCTCGCATCCTGCCGGGGTTCGGCATGAAGACGTACTCTTCCATGCCACTGATCAGGCACGAAACGCCGAATCGATTGGGCCGGTGTAGATAGGTCCCTTCTACGAGGGAGAGGGAAGTAACCGGCGGATAGTACGATGGTTCAGATGACATGCCGATCCTGCACGCTCAGTCGCATAGCAGTTCCCGAAGCCGCTGGATCACTCGATCCACCTCGCCCGGCTGCAGTGTACCCAGTTTCACCCGGAAGATGCCGTTTCTGCACCAGGTCACGATCGAAGGCTCACCGTCGAGCAACAGTCGCTCAAATTCCTGGTCCGAACACCCGGCCCGGGCGAGGTCGATGTCAACCGAGACCACGTCGCCGCTCCGCTTGACCGACTTCACAAGAGAGGACGGGGTCAACCCCTTTCGGATATCCAGTCCCATCCGGTTGACTTCCCTGCGAACCGCGTCCTCGTCCCTTTCCATGATGTACTTTACCGCCGCGTAGATGCCGGCCAGTTCTTCCTTACCGACCTTCATCGTGCGGCCGATGGCCCGGTTGGGATTGCCGTGGGCGGCGCATGCTTCCACGATGGACTTACTGCCGACGACGAGTCCTGTGGTCTGGGGGCCGCGGATCGCCTTGCCGCCGCTGGCGATAATGGCATCGACACCCAGCTCGCGGGTGAAATACCGGAAATTTGCCTTGGGCGGTATGTTGAAGGCGACATCCACGAGGACGGGTACGCCGCGCGCGTGGGCGATGGCTACGATCCGGTCGATGGGCAGCATGCGGCCCCAGGGCGACAGGGTCAGCACCGCGGCGGTCCGGTCGTTGATGCAGGCGGCGAGTTGCGCTTCCGTGGCGCCGTGCTCGTCGCCCATTTCCACGACCGTCGCACCGGGGACCTGGATGGCGATGTCCTCGAAAAACCGGGCGCAGCGGTGCACGATGACCTCGTTCTTCATGCCCGTCGTATCGGGCAGTTGCTCGATCCTGTCAGGGTCCGTGCCGGCCATGCAGGCCGCGACCGCCAGCGCGATCCCGCCCGCGGCGCCACAGCTTACGCAGGCGGCTTCGTTCCCCGTCATTTCGGCGATGGCCTCGCCGACCCGGGCCTGCATCTCGAACAGGTTGACGTACTGGCGGGACGCTTCGACCATGGCTTCCACCGCGCAGGGCCACATGATCGACCCGCCGTACCGCGTGTAGTGGTCCGCGGCGTTGATGAACGGACGGACGCCCAGTTCCTCGTAGACTCCCATGTCTGCTCCCTAGTAAGCTACTTCTGCGTAAATTTGATGATACGCTGCGGTCCGGCTGGATTCGGTCGACGCATACCAACGTACTTGCGGCTCGAAAGCCGGACAAGTCCAATAACCGGCGTTGATTTGCTTTGCCAGCGGGCCGAGGGAAAGGTAGATTCCACGGGAACCGGCCACACGCCCCACCAGTCAACGAGGTAACCCCATGAGTATCACGATCAGAATCGTCCTGGCGGTGGTTCTGGGCATGGCAGCCGGCAGCGCGGTCAACATGGGCCTGGTTTTGTTGAGCCCCATGGTGATCCCGCCGCCGCCCGGCGTCGACGTAACGGATATGGAATCCCTGGCGTCATCCATGCACCTGTTCCAATTCAAGCATTTTGTCTTTCCCTTCCTGGCCCACGCGGCCGGCGCCCTGGCAGCCGCGTACCTGGCCGTGACGATTGCGCGGGGACACAGGCTGAAACTATCCATGCTCACCGGATCGCTGTTCCTCCTCGGCGGCATCGCCAATGCCATGATGCTGCCCGCGCCGGGCTGGTTCATCGCTGCGGACTTGATCGGTGCGTATCTGCCCATGGCATGGATCGGTGGGCGGCTGGCGGCCAGGGATTGAGACGGTTCGTAACCGGAGGGTCCAAACCGGTATGGAATCGGGATCTGACGAAGCCTTCCTTGCGATGTTCGCGCGAGGAGACCTGGAAGCCGCGCGCGCCTTTATCAAGAGTCGACTCCTGCTGGCCGGCTACGAATGGCTCACCGGCTACGACGGGATCGCGGCCCACCCTCTCCTGCGGGAGTGTGTCCGGCGGAACTGCGGCCACTGTTATAAGCCGGCTCACCGTGCTATCGCGGACCTGCTGATTTCCGACCGTGTGCTAGTCTTCAGGGATGCCGTGATGGCGGACCGAATTGAAGCGGTCCGGGCCGAACTGGCGAAAGATCCCGATCTCGTACATGCCGAATTCACCGGAGGCCGGGGGATCGCCCGGGCGATTCATCACTGGCGGTCCGTCCCCGTCGGCAGGCTGCTGCTGGACAGCGGGTCTGACGTGAACGCCCTGACTACCGTGGGGTGCGCCGGGGAAACCCCGCTCATGATGCAACTGCGATTCGGCACCGTGGAAGGCGCGCGATTCCTGCTGGAAAATGGCGCGGAACCGAACCGGGGCGGACTCAAGCATACGCCGAGCGCATCGATGGCCGAGGGGCTCAAGCTGCTGGTCGCTCACGGATGGGACGTCAACGAACAGGTGGGTGGCCGCACCCTCCTGCACCACGATGCAAATCACGGTCATGGCAAGCGGGTCCGGCTGCTCCTTGATCTCGGGGCCGATCCCAACCTCCAGGATGCCGAAGGCCGGACGGCGCTGCACCTGGTCTGTGCGAGAGGGACTGGAGCAGAGACGATCCGCGCGCTGGTCGAAGCCGGCACCAACCTGGACGCACGGGACCACGGTGACCGTACGCCGCTGGACCGTGCCGTGTCCGCGAGGGGCCGGACAGCGTACCAAACGCTCGTTGAACTTGGTGCGCACGCCGGAGCGCGTACCGGTTGAATACGAGGATCGGCCGTCCGGAATGATCGCCAAAGGATCGGTGTCGAGCAGCCAACTGATCGGAGCCACGCACTGGAAATCAGCGGAAAGTACCCCGACCGCGCCGCGCGCATGGCGTTTCCCGGAAAGTTCCGGGGGCGCGTGCACCTGGATGCCTGCCGGACCGGGTTCATGATCAGCCCGGGCCTGGGTCCCGAATACGGGCGGCCCTACTACGACGACCGTTGGGGAGACGACTCCGATTGGATCGACGGCGTGGCCGCCTGGACATTGTTCAGGGCCAGTGCGGCAGGCGATCTGGTGGCCATTGAGGCGCTCCTCGACGATGATCCGCGACTCGTGAATGCCCTGCACTGGTACGCCCAGCCGGTCCATTTGGCCGCGCGCCACGGACATGCCGACGTGGTACAGCTCCTACTCGACCGCGGCGCCGATCCCGGACTCAACATATTTGGATCTACTTGGGCGAGTCTCCTCGAAGAAACCCGGGATCGGGGTTTCGACCACGTCGCGGAGGTGCTCGAAAACGCGATGAGTGTTCGATTCGGCTACGATCCCGCGTTCAAGGAGATCGCCGGCCACATGAAAACTGGTAACTTCGAGCGCGTAGCATCATTAATGAGCGACAAGCCCGAATTGACCAGCCGGGCAGATGAAGACGGAAACAGCGGACTTCACCTGGGCGTACTGAACGGCAGGAAGGACCAGATCGAACGGTTTCTGGATTACGGCGTGCCCGTCGATTCCAGACGGGCGGACGGCAAGACCCCGCTGACCCTGTCGTTCGATGTCGGATTCGGACTCGATCCGCCCGATTCGAAACTCGGTCTCACGGAGTTCCTTCTAGCAAACAGGGCGCAATACGCCATCACCGCGGCCTGCCACCTGGGCGACCAGGACCGGGTAAAGTCGATCCTCGAGGCACATCCTGCCAGTAAACACCGCGACGCCGCATTGAGGCCCCCCTTGTCCTACGCGGTCCGGGCTGGCCATCTGGACATCGTTCGGCTGCTGCTCGACGCGAACCCCGATGGACACGTCGTCGACGAAGCGCTGTTCGTGGCCGTGTGGTACAAGCTCGAAGACATGGTCCGCCTACTACTCGATCGCGGCGCCAATCCCAACGTGGAACTGGACTCCTGCGGATGCGCCGCGGGCACGAACGATATGGCGTTACGGGATCTGCTTGTACATCACGGCGCGGTGTATCCACCGTACTGGCAACTGGATAAAGGAGGACTTCGCGATCTGGTGGACGCTAAAGACAGCAGAATACGAGACCCCTACCTGGTCGCGGAGATGTTGGGAACAGAGGATGAGACGCTGATTGATTCCCTTCTGGCCGACGATCCCGAATCACCCGGACGCCTGGAAGACCTTCAATTTCTGCCGGGCTGGGGCGACAACGCCGCGATCACACACAAACTGGCCGTGGCGGGCCTGGATCCGAACCGCCGCACCTTCGAGGGCCAGACCTACCTTCACGTCTGCGCCAGGCATGGCTGGGAGTCCACAGCGCGGTCGCTGATCGAACGGGGCGCATCGGTGAACGTGCTGGATGAGAAGGAAGGCCGCACGCCCCTGGCCGTCGCGGTCGAGTACGGCCGGACCGGCATGGTCCGCCTGTTGCTGGAACATGGCGCCGACCCCGGCCTGGCAGACTGGCCATGGACCCGATCACTGGTGATTGCCGCGGAGAAGGGAGAAGATGAAATCACCGAAATAATCCGGCAATACGGGGACGAGGATGCATAGCGGTCGGGTCATCGTTCCGTGGAAAGAAACTCGTCCCAGCCAGCTCGGACCGTCTCTTCCACGACCTCCGGATAGCTGAAGGCATACTGCGTCGCCAGCGCACGCCCGACGCGGGCGACCTCATCCCGATGCCGTTCGATCAGCGCCCTCAGTTCGCCACGGGTTCGCACCGGCGCTCCGAGGACTTCCAGCGCGTTTCTCGCGGTATTCCCGATCGACCGAACCTGGGGCGTCAGCGTATGAATAGTCGGCTTCACCGTGCCCCAATCCAGTCCGGAAGCGTGTATCGCCCAGAGCCGGATCAGGATGGCGCGCTCCGTCTGCAGTCCCACGACGACCATGGGATCGAGACCGCGGTACAGCACCTTCCGATGTTTGTTGGAGTTAAGCCAGAAATCGACGATCACCTGCCGTATGGAATCGGGATCCGGATCCGTGCGCAGCGATCCGGACGATACAGCGGCCGGTGCCTTAAAGTTCCCGGCCAGCGCTGGGTCCCGGCAACCGAGCACGCGACAGGATTCATGAATGACAACCCGATCGATCTGCTGGATGCCGAGATCGTACATTTCGCCGGTTTCCAGCAGCACGTGATGCAAGATCGCTTCCTCTTCCGGAAACAGCCGCTGGTGCGCGACACACCGGCCCTTGAACAGCGCCGTCAAATCGGGGGTTTCCCATTGCCGGAACCGTGAGGCGGGTACCGCCAGCCGAAGGTCCACGTCGCTGTACCGGTCCGCGGTCCCCTGTCCGAAGCTGCCTTCGATCCAGAGCGCCCGCACTTCTTCGTTGCGCCAAATTACATGCGTGACTTTCTTCAGCGTCTCCACCTGGGGCAAATCAGGTAGAAACGTGAAATCCAAACCCATGATGTTCCCGGTCTTCGGCGGAGGTTTCGTATCTCATACGTACGGAATAATCCCGTGCTAAAATCAAAAAACTGAATATACTACTCGTCACGATAGTAGTCCTAATGAAGTCGGAATGGAAGCACGATCGTATCGCTGGAGAGAATGCATGGCTGACGCCCCCGCAATACAACTTCCCGACCAACCCGACATGGATCATCTGGAAGCGGAGGCTGAAGACCTGATCGAGGAAGGATCCTGCGCATCGCTGCGCGAAGCGCGGAAGCGGGTCGCCGCACGGTACGGGTTTCCGGATTGGCCGAGACTGGTCGACTATGTCAGGTCCATAGGCGTCATGGGCGAACTCGAACGGGCAATCCAGGCGGACGATACCGATCGGGTGAGATTGTTGCTGCGGGACGATCCCGGGCTGATACACCGGGAAGGGCACTGGATTGAACGGCGCCGGCACAACGGTTACCGGCCCCTGGCCTATGCCGCCTTTTTCGGCAAAACCGGGGTCATGAAGACCCTGATCGATGCCGGGGCGGATGTACACGAAGGGGAGGAAAAGGCGTTGCGGGCGGCGGCGTGCTTTGATCGAAACCTCCCAGCCGTCGAATTGTTGCTCGAACGCGGCGCGGACCCCGACGCGTCGACGACCTCGCCGTCCGGTGTGCCATACCGGGTGATCGACTATCCCTGCATGACGTTGGCACCGGCGATGATGGGCTGCCTGGCTTCGGCGGGTGGTACGCTCCTGGCGGACAACGCCGGGATGATCCTGGCGACGAATGAACGGCGGCCCGGGGACAAGGCCGAGTGCCTGCGCATCCTGCAGCAGGCGGGAATAACGCTGCCGCACACGCCTCCCATGGCGCTGCATCTCAGGGACAAGGCCAGTCTCGTGCAGCAGCTGGCAGACGATCCACACATGCTCGCGAGGTCGTTCAGCGCGGAGGAGATCTTTCCGCCGAACTACGGGATCAAGCAACCCGCGCCTTATGCCTGTGCGACCCCTCTGACCGGCGGTGTAACGCTACTTCACATGGCGGTCGAGTTCTGCGACGTGGAAATGGCCGGGTGGCTGCTTGAACACGGCGCCGATGTCAATGCGCCTGCCGACGTCGATCCCGAGGGGTACGGAGGCTGGACGCCGCTATTCCATGCCATGGCCTCGCTGCACGTACCTCGCAACTTTACGGACATGGCGGACCTGCTCCTGGCACACGACGCAGACCCGGCGTTGCGCGGGTCCCTTCGCAAACCGACGCCGGAGGGCGGGGAGTACACGTGGAGGGATGTGACGGCGGCCGCGTACGCACGGAGGTTCGTCTATCCCGATCTCGTCAACCAGGACGCGCTTCGACGCGTCACGGAGGCGGGCGGCTGAACCGTACACCCGGCCAGCGGGCGGCTGAGCCGTACGAGTGGGCCGCGTACGGTTGAACCGAACACGAGAACAGGCAGGATGCCGCATTTTGATCCACTCCCTCCCAGACCATGGCCGTACCCGGTCGCCGTGAACGATATTGCCGGCGAAGCCTTAGAGCTGTTCGTGGCGCAACGGTCCGATGCGGGAGCAACGCCGGGCAGGGCGGCCCGAGACCAATCCGCACCGGATCCGTCCTCCTTCACGCCTCAGGACGCCCGCGACGCCGTGGCCCTAAGCTACGGATTCCCGGACTGGAATCGCGTCGAACGGTACTTCCATACGGTCGATAACTACACACGCAATCCCAACGTGGAACCCACACCGTCGAAGCCATCTGACGTCGCCGAATACGCCGACGATTTCCTTCGTCTCGCCTGTCTGACGCAGGGCGCCCAGGACCATCCGTCGAGATGGGCAAGAGCCTGGAGCATGCTGGATGCCCATCCGGATCTTTCCCGGATGAGTATATACACCGCATCTGCAGCCGGTGACGTGGCCGCCGCGGCCGCTATCCTGGAAGCAAGCCCTGAACTTGCGAAGACCCCTGGCGGGCCTCACGACTGGGAACCGCTGCTTTACGTGGCGTTTTCCCGTCTGGACGCCGGGCCATCGGAACACGCGGCCGTCGACGCGGCCCGGTTGCTGCTTGCCCATGGCGCCGACCCGAACGCGGGCTATCTCTGGGCCGGCTTCCCCTGTCCCTACACCGTCCTTACCGGCGTATTCGGCGAGGGGGAAAACGGCCCGGCGAGGTGCCCGCCGCACCGGAATTGCTACGAACTGGCGGAGATCCTGATTGAGGCCGGCGCCGATCCGAACGACGCGCAGACACTCTACAACCGGATGTTCAGCCGGGACGACGAACACCTTCGGTTCCTGTTCACCCGTGGACTGGGAAAGGAAGGGAACCGGCCCTGGCACCGGTTGCTTGGCGAGCAATCGATGGGTTGGGTGAGCAGTCCGGCCGACATGCTGGCCTATCAACTGCAGTGGGCCGCCCGGTGGAACTATCCGGACCGGGTTCGCCTGCTGGTCGAGAACGGGGCAGATATAAATCGGCCATCCAACCGGCCAGATGCGCGCTCCCCATACGGCGAGGCCATCTATCACGGAAATGAGGCCATCGCCGAATACCTGGCGGCCTGCGGAGCGAGTACGTTCCCGCTGGAATACCTGGACCGGTTCGCGGGTGCATGCATCCTTGGAGACCGCGACCGTGCTTGCTCGTTGCTCACCCGCGACCCATTACTGATTGAAAAACTTGGTGAACGCGGTAACACGCTCTTGGAGAACGCCATCGGATCGGACAACCGGGACGCGGTCCGGTTGATGGCCGACCTGGGTTTCGACTTGGACGCCTGCGGTATGCACGAAGCGGCCCGTTACGGCCACCTGGACATGATCAAGCTGCTGGTCGAACTGGAGGCGGATCCGTCGCAACGAGACGGCGGACAAGGAATCGACGCGATCGGTCATGCCAGCCACTACCAGCAGGACCACGTGGTCGACTATCTGGCACAGTTCGCCAGGATACACCGGGCCGTAAAATCGGATCTGCTGGTCCGCGTGCAGGATCTGCTGGAAAACGACCCTGCTTGCGCCCGCGATAGGGACGACGCGGGGAACACGCCGCTGCATGGTCTCGACGTGGACAACCGGATGGTAGATACAGAGGAGATACTCCGGCTGCTCGTAGCGCACGGAGCCGATGTCAATGCCCGGAACCATGAGGGCCTGACACCGCTCGACAGGCTGGAGCGTCTTGACGGTCAGAGTCGAAGAGACGACCTGGCCGAATTGCTTCGCGGATACGGGGGAGTGGAATCAGACGCCGCCGACACGCCGAAGGACCGACCGGTGTCCTGATCCGGTTCGCACTGTGTCGAATCGAATGACGCCCCGTCCAAAAGAGCCTCAATATTCCCCGGGATTACTTACCCCATTTCGAAACGACCAGGCCCGTCAGCAACCCGACGACGATCCCCGGGGGCACGATCTCGACGTAGGATCCGGTGGAGACTGCCGCGAGCAGAGAAAGGACGGCACCCACGGCGCCTCCGGCCAGCACGTTCTTGCCGACCCCATCGATCCTGCATGCGATCATGCCGACCAGAAGACCCGTAACCAGGCCCTTCGCCGTTCCCCACACGATGATCTCGGTCATCATGCCCTGTGCTTCGGGAATCAGGAAAGCGGACAGCCCGTCCAGCAAGCCGAGTACGCCGCCGGCGATCAAACCCAATGGTACGCGCTTCATGACGATTGCTCCGGTGTGTTCAGGTGACAGTTGAACATCCAGTTAATGCCGAATTTGTCGGTGATCATTCCAAAACGGGAGCCCCAGAAGGTATCTTGCAGCGGCATGGTCACCTCGCCGCCAGCGGACATGGCGTTGAACGCCTGCTCCTGTTCATCCACGCTCGCGAAGTCGATCGAGAGCGAGATATTGGTATCCGAAGCAACCGTTTCAATATGATCGGAACCCATGAGCATGTTCTCGCCGAATTGGATGGACATGTGCATGGCCTGACCCACCATGTGGTCCGGAATGTCCATGCCGATGTCCTGGTCTTTGGTGTAGCGGCTCAGGTTCACGATTGAACCGCCCAGACAACCCCGGTAGAACTCAAGGGCCTCCTCGCATTGACCGTTGAATGCCAGATAGGGTACCAGTTTCACAGTAGGTCTCCTTACGGTATGCCACCGGGCGGGTGGCAAGTTCGCCAGGCCGCCGCGCGGATGGCGGATTCGTCGATGTCAGATCACTTTCATGACAGAAGATACATCATGCGGTGCGATAGGTAACGGTAAATGGTGTCTGCGTCAAGCCGGACGCTTTCACTTGACGCACCCGCGCAGCGTCTGTACCATACCATCATCGGCGTGTGCAGGACGCCGCCCGTCCGCGGAAAGAACACAAGTTCACCTGTATCAGTTCCCTTCTGCCGTGGCAACCTTCTTCCTGCCCGTACGGCGGACACACGGGTGTTCCGGCGGTCTCATGACCGTGCGAAGGAGGTTCCATGACGTCCCTGCCTTCTCATTCCGATATTCGCCATCTCAGGCTGCAGGCAAAAACGCTGCTGAAGTCCGCGCGCAACGGCGAAGTACACGCCGTCGACAGGATCCGGTCGGCCTCCGGCGCGCGGCGTGAACGCATCGTGCTGTCGGACGCCTATCACGCCATCGCCCTGGAACACGGGTTCAGGTCCTGGCCCCACCTGAAGATCCACCTCGAAATCGCCGCAAGGAACCTGGACGAGAAGCGGGAAATATTTCTGTCCTCGGCCTGGTTATGGGGCGACCTGAAACGCGCCGAAGCCGTGCTCGAATCGGCGCCGGAACTCGTCCGGGGAGATATCCATGCCGCCTGCGCCGCCGGGGACGTGGATGCCGTTTCAGACATCCTGTCGACCGATCCCGCGGCGGCCACGACGAAGGGCGGCCCGAAGGATTGGACTCCGATCCTCCACGCGACATGGTCCTGTTTCCTTTCCAAGCGTGTCGACGCCATGGTCGGCATCCTGGAGCTGCTGCTGCGGCATGGCGCCGATCCGGACAGCTACTGGGTGAACGATGACGACTGGAAGGAGTCGGCCCTATACGGATGCGTGGAAAACAACTGCGTGCCGCCGGCCCGGGTGCTGGTGGACGCGGGCGCCGACCCAAACGACAACGAATCCCTGTACCATGCCTGTGAGAAGTTCAACCTGGAACTGCTGGATACGGTGGCGGCGAACGGGCTGGACGCGGAAGCCGTTTCCTATTGCATCAAGCACGTCATGGACATGAACTGGACCGAGGGCATCCGGTGGTTTCTCGACCAGGGCGCCGATCCCAATGCCATCCATCCCGCCGACGGGGAAACGTCCCTGCACTGGGCCGTAAAGCGAAATAACTCGGCCTCAGTGATCGGTGCGCTCCTGGAGGCCGGCGCGGATCCCAATGCCCGCACCTCGACCGGGAAGAGCACGGCACTCGGGATCGTCGGCTGGACGCCGCTGGATTTCGCCGTGCGGCTCGGGCGCGGGGAGATCTCGGAACTCCTCAGGAAGCATGGCGCCGTGCCGTCCCCCATGTCCGAATACGATCGCTTCGTAGTCGCCTGCGCCAATACGGATTTCGATGTCGTGGAACAGTTGAAAGAACGGCATCTGCCCGGCCTGACGGACGATGACCGCACCCTGATAAGCCACGTGGCCCAGGTGGACAACTGGGCCGCGGTCCGTCTTATGGCGGACCTGGGATGGCCGGTTGACGCCCGGGGCTGGATGGAGGCCACGCCCCTCTACTGGGCCCTGTGCAAGGGAAATTCCGAAATGGTCGAATTTCTCCTCCAGCGGGGCGTCTCCACCGAACCCATCGGTGGGTATTTCCAGGATCCGATCCACGCCGTGATCCACTGCCAGTGGTATCGGGATAACGGCGGGTATCCTGCCGCGCTCGGTCTGTTGCTCGACCACGGCCTCGGCGTTCCGGAAGGACGCTATCCCAGCGGCAACACCGCCATGGACGCGGTGCTGACGCGGTATATCGAGGACTGAGCCGGTCTGCACGGGATCGCCTGAGGACCCGTCCGGGCGGGCGCGTTCCCCGTCCCGGTGCCTCGCTACGACACCCGATAACGACCACGGCCAACTTGACAAACCACGGACGGGCGGGTATATAGCCTGTGTTGTAACGCAAGTGATACCAACCGGCATCTGATCACCGAAGACTACGCACGTTACGAGGAGGCCCGGCATGGCCCGCATGGTCCACTGCGCCAAGCTCAAGGAGGAACTCGAAGGACTCGAATTCGTCCCATTCCCCAACGAACTTGGCCAGCGCATCTATGACAACATATCCAAACAGGCCTGGCAGATGTGGATCAACTATTCGGTCATGGTCATCAACGAGTACCGCCTGAATCTCGCCACGACCGAGGGCCAGGAAGTCTACGACCGGCATCTGGAAGAGTTCTTCTTTGGCGAAGGCGCCGAAATGCCGCCGGGATACCGCCCTCCCCAGACGAAATAACCCGGCAGCCTTCGCCGTCCCGTGGTTCCATCATGAAGCGTGACGATGATATCCTGCTCATCTCCTGCTATGAACTGGGCCATCAGCCCTTCAGCCTGGCCTCCCCCGCCGCCCGCCTGAAATCCGAAGGATATAGAGTATCTGTCGTCGATGCCTCGATCGAACCGGTCCCGGAGGATATCGTCCGCCGGGCCGGCTTCATCGGCATCTCGGTGCCCATGCACACGGCCATGCGGGTCGGAATGGACCTGGCGCGCCGGATCCAGAACCTCAACCCCGTCGCGCATCTTTGCTTCTACGGACTCTACGCCGCCCTGAACGCCGAGTATCTCCTGTCCCACGGGGCCGACTCGGTGATCGGCGGCGAGTTCGAACAGCCGCTTTGCGACCTGGTCGGCAGGCTGTGCGACGGCGAACCGTCGGCGCCTGCCGGGGTGACCGCTTCGGATGGCGGTGCGACTTTGGCCGGTGGTCCGGCTTCGGCCGGTGGTCCGGCTTCGGCCGGTGGTCCGGCTTCGACCGGTGGTCCGGCTTCGACCGGTGGTCCGGCTGCCGTGCCGTATCTCTCCCGCCAGACCTGGCTGGTCCCGGATCGCGATACGCTGCCCGGACTAAAGCGGTACGCCCAACTGGATAACGGCACAGAATCACTTCCGGCCGGTTACACCGAGACCACGCGCGGCTGCCTGCATACCTGCCTGCACTGCCCGATCACGCCGGTATACAACGGCCGGTTCTTCGCCGTGCCCGCCGACGTGGTGCTCGCCGACGTGGACCAGCAGGTGCGCATGGGAGCCCGGCACATCACCTTCGGGGATCCGGACTTCCTGAACGGCCCCACCCACGTCCTGCGTATCCTCCGGAGGATGAGCGACGCCCACCCCGGCCTCACCTTTGATTTCACCACCAAGATAGAACACATCCTCCGGCACCCGTCCTTTTTCCCGGAAGCCCGGGACCTGGGCGGCCTCTTTGTCGTTTCGGCCGTGGAATCGGTCAGCGACCTGGTGCTTGAGCGTCTAAGGAAAGGTCACACCCGCGACGATGTCGTCCGTGCCCTCGCCATCCTGCGCGACGCGGACCTGCCCATGCGGCCCTCGCTGGTGGCCTTTACGCCCTGGGCGACCCTGGACGACTACCTGGATCTGCTCGATTTCGTCGAAGTCCACGACCTGGTCGACCACATCGACCCGGTGCAGTATACCATCCGCCTGCTCGTACCGCCGGGGTCGGCCCTGCTGGCCGAAGCGGATACCCGGTCATGGATCGGCGAGCTGGATGAAGCCGCGTTCACCTACATGTGGCACCATGCCGATGCGCGCATGGACCGCCTGCATCAGCAGGTTTCCCGTCTCGTGGAGGAGGCCGACGCATCGGGAGAGGAAAGGGACAACCGGCGCGTGTTCCACCGGATCAGGTGCCTGGCGGCAGAAATGGCGGGCGTCGAGGCGCCTTCGGAGCAGCCATTTCACGACATTCCGCTCAAACGGCGGCGCGTCCCCAGGCTGACCGAGGCCTGGTTCTGCTGAGCGGAGCCCACGGCGAGCCGGAAAGGCTCGTTCATCTGATCTTCGTTTAATCTGATCTTCGTAAATCGGATTCAGGAAGTATATCCGTCCTGGGCGGGACCGCAGTGTTGCGACCGGCCCGGAGCCCGGTACTGCACGCGGTGATCGGGCGTCTCCAGACGGATGCCGCCCCGCTGCTTCGACGTGAGACAATGGTCGAGGATGCCGCAGACAGTGAGCGTCCGTTCCACCGGAATCGGGGACGCGCCGGTCTCGAACATCTCGTCGATCTTCGACACCAGGCATGCGGAATAGGTGACCGGAGGCGTGGGCGGCAGAAAGAACTGGGTCGACTGAGGCGTGGGTTCGTCCTTCAGGCGTGCAGCGAAACAGTAGTCCCCGATGGCGCCGTTGAGCATGAGCAGCGTGGTCTTCAGTCCATCCACGTGTTCGATGAAGTAGGCGGCCGGCTCAGAAGCGAGCCGTTGCAACTCGCCCGTGCCCAGCAGGTCCTGGGTACGGCCGTCCTCGTCCGTAAGCCCCTTCGGACTGTCGCAGCGGGACAGCGCCGATTCGAGCAGTTCCTTCGAATAGCGTCCCTGCTCGCCCGCCTCCCACACGGCGTCGCCCACGATCATCTGCACCGCTTTGACTCCCGTTTCTCCACCCCGGCGCCGCTCGATCATGCACTGCATGGCTTCGAGGGCGTGGTAATCCATGGCGTCCGAACCGCCGACGCCCACCATCAACGCTTCCTCGATGTCGCATTCCAGCGGGAGTTCCAGGTCGGGAAGCCGCCAGGTGACCGGCAGGCTCGAGCCCGCGAGCACCGGAAAGCCGAGCCGCTTCGAATCGGCCACCATCTCCAGGCCCCTGTCGAAGCTGTAGGACAGGTTCTTGTCGTTATAGACCGGCACCGAGCGGCCGTCCTGTTCGAACACCTCGACGCAGGCCTTGAACATCTCGTAGCGTGGGTAGAGCTTCTGTCCTTTTTCGTTGTCCGGATAGTCGCCGTGTTCGCAGATGATAAGGACCCCGTCCACCGCCAGGGAGTCCCCGCCACACCGCAGCGCTTCGGCGATGGTGGGATAGACCTCGAACCCGTACTCGCGGGCGCGGCCGGTACTCTGGTCACCTTCGGGACGCTGGTCGACGTAGAGCGACAACACCTCCACGTCCGGCCGGTGCCAGCGGCCGGACCGCGGATAGCCCACGAGGAAGCGGTCCGCGAAATGCTGGGAGTGAGAAAGATAGGTGTAGATGGAACTGATGACAGCGAGCCGCCTGGGCATGGTGTCAATTCCTCCAGAACGTCAGTATCTCCAGAAGATCAATATCTCCAGAACGTGGATTTCTCGGGCGCCGGGTAGGCCACGTCGAGATGAGGCGTTTCGAGGCGTACCTGACCCTCGTGCAGGCTGTCCACCCCCGCCGCGGTGAGGCCCGTCGTCAGCAGGGTCCGTTCCACAGGATAGGCGGCCTCGCCGGTGAGGAACATCTGCTCCACGTTGTTGACCTGCGGCGAGAAGAAATTGGCCAGCGAGGTGCGCGCGGGCGGCATGGGCAGGTACATCTGCGTCGACAGTGGTTCGCTACGCCCCGCGAGGCGCGCCGCGAAGTTGAAGTCCTCCACCAGTCCGTTGAAGAGGATCATGGTGCACCGGAGCCCGTCACGGTGCTCGTAGGTGTAGGCCACCGGATCTTCCACCATCCGCTTCATCTCGTTGATGGTGGGGAAGATATGGTTGAAGCCGTCGCGTGAGGGTTTCAGCGTATGGCTGCGGCAGAGCGCCGCTTCGAAGAGATCGCGGGACCACACTTCGTCGTGGTAGGCTTCCCAGAAGGCCTCGCCGCGCCGGGCGTGGAGCCAGGATACGCCCGTCTCGCCGCCACTTCGCCGTTCGACCATGCACTGCAGGGTCTCCAAGCCGTGGAAGTCGTAGCTGTCGACCCCGCCGTAGCACACGCACACGGCCTCCTCCACCTCGGCGTGCAGCGGCATGTCGATCGAGGGCGTCCGCCAGGTGACCGGCAGGCTGGACCCCGCCATGAAGGCGAACCCCAGCCGCTGCGAGGTATCGTACATCTCCCGGGCCCAGTCCCAGTTCCACGACAGGTGCTTGTCGTTGAAGATCGGCGCAGAACGGCCGCTGGCCTCGTAAACCTCCACGATTTCGCGGAACAGTTCGTAGCGCGGATAGAGCCGCTGCCCCTTCTCGTTGGCCGGATACTCGCCGTGCTCGCCCACCAGGAGGACGCCGTCCACCTGCAGCGAATCCCTGCCCAAAGTGAGGGCGTCGGCAACCGTGGGGTATATCTTCATGTCGGGAAACCGGGCAGCCCGGTCCCGGCTTAGATCGTTCTCCCGCACCTGGTCCACGTACAGGGAGACCAGGTCCATGGGCGGGTGGTGGTGCCGTCCGGCCCAGCCGTACCCCTCCAGGAAGCGGTCCACGATGTGCTGGGTGTGGGCGTAGGGGTGGTAGATGGTCGTGATCGCGGCGATCTTCGGTCGGTTGGGCATGGTCGTAAGCTAGACGCGCCCCTGATCGCCGTTGTCCGCGGTCCGGTCGTGCTTGATCACGGACATGGCCGACGCGATGATGGAGCTGACGTCACTGAGATTGGACGGAATGATCAGGCTGTTGCCCGACTTGGCCAGGTTGCCGAAGGTTTCGATGTACTGCTCGGCCACCCGCAGCTGCACGGCCTCGTCGCCTCCGTCCGACTTGATGGCGCCGGCTATAGCGCGAACACCCTCGGCCGTGGCGTTGGCGACGGTGAGGATGGCCTGGGCTTCGCCCTCGGCCTCGTTGATCTGCTGCTGCTTCGTGGCCTCGGACTCCTTGATGACCTTCTGCTTCTCGCCCTCGGCCTGGTTGATGTTGGAGTCGCGCAGCCCCTCCGAATTCAGGATGGCCGCCCGCTTCTCCCGTTCCGCACGCATCTGCTTCTCCATGGCTTCCAGGACGTCCCGGGGCGGACTGATGTTGCTGATTTCGTACCGCAGGACCTTGACGCCCCAGGGATCGGACGCCTTGTCCAGTTCGCTGACGACGGCAAAGTTGATGGCGCCCCGCTCTTCGAAGGTCTTGTCCAGATCGATCTTGCCGACCTCGCTTCTCAGGGTCGTCTGGGCGAGTTGTGTGATGGCCAGGTCGTAATCGGCGATACCGTAGGAAGCCCGCTCCGCGTCTAGCACCTGCATGTAGAGCACCCCGTCCACGCCGACCTGGACGTTGTCCCGCGTGATGCAGAGCTGTTCCGGGATATCGATGGACTGTTCTTTCAGCGTGTGCCGGTAGGCCACCCGGTCCACGAAGGGCAGCAGGATGTAGAACCCGGCATTCAGCGTCTTGCTGTACTTCCCCAGCCTTTCGATGACGCGGGCTTCCTGCTGCGGCACGACAATGATCAGGTTTCTCAGGAATATAATCGCGGCGATCGCGACGACGATGGTTACGATCAAGGTTTCCATTACAAGTTCCTTCCAGCGTGATTAGTGACGGACGAGGCCTTTACGAATCCCTCGTCGCCATCCGGGTTGAGTTTACGCGCTCCTTACCCAGAGCGAGACGCCTTCAACACGTTCGACCAGGCAGGCCTGTCCCTTTTCGATAGGCGAGTCTCCCTTGTTCACGGCGTTCCAGCTCGATCCCCGCACTTCCACCTTGCCGGTGCCATTGGAAGGGATATCCTCGAGGGCCGTTCCTGACTCGCCCTCCAGGGTGTTGATCTTCGTGGCGGGTTCATCGGGATTCAGTCTTTCGGTCAACATCCGGCGGAACAGGACAAGCGACGCAATGGAGACCACGGAAAACAGGAGAAACTGGACCCAGGTCGTTTCCACCAGGCCCACCCAGGCCAGCACGCCGACCACGAGCGCGGCGACGCCGAAGAAAAGCAGGTAGAAGGCACCGGGCGTGGCCATCTCGGCCAGGCAGAGCAACACGCCGCCAACAATCCAGACCCACCACGCCATCAGTTCCTCCCGGAATCAGGTGAATCGCCGATAGAACGTCATGCAATACGTCACACTTCGAGCAGCAAAGCCGCGGGCACCTCGATCAGGGACTTGACCCTGGCCAGGAACTGCACGGCTTCCCGGCCGTCGATGATCCGGTGGTCGTAACTCAGCGCCACGTACATCATGGGACGGATCACCACCTCTCCGTCGACAGCTACGGGCCGGTCGTCGATTCGGTGCAGCCCCAGAATGCCGACCTGCGGCGGGTTCAGGATGGGTGTACTCAGCATCGAGCCGAATACCCCGCCGTTCGTGATCGTAAAGGTGCCGCCGCGCAGGTCCTCCAGCGACAGTTTGCCCTCGCCCGCTTTTGCGGCGTACTGTCTGATATTACTTTCGATCTCGGCGAATGACATGCTGTCCGCGTCCCGCAGGACCGGCACCACGAGCCCATCCTCGGCGCCTACAGCGATCCCGATGTCGTAATAGTGCTTCCTGACGATCGCGTCCCCTCGGATCTCGCCATTGAGTTCGGGAAAATCCCTGAGCGCGCCGATCACGGCCTTAACGAAGAAGGACATGAATCCCAGCCGCACGCCGTGCCGTTCCTCGAAGGCCTCCCGGTTCCTGCGGCGTATCGTCATCACCGTGCTCATGTCGACTTCGTTGAAGGTCGTCAGCATCGCCGCGGTCTGCTGCGCCTCCACGAGCCGGCTGGCGATGGTGCGCCGGCGCCGGGACATGGGCACGATTTCTTCCCAGTCGTCACCGGCCGGTTCGGCTGCGTGAGTCGTCGGTTCGGCTGCGGATGTCGTCGGCTCGGCCGCACGTACCGTCGGCTCGGCCGGTTCTTCGCCGGCCTGCCCGGTCTGCGCGGCACTGTCCTGTTCTCTTCGCACCGCTACCGCCCGTTCCACGTCCTCCCTGCGGATCCGGCCACCCATCCCGGTCCCTTCCACGTCCGACAGGGAAATCCCCGCTTCCTCCGCCATGCGCCGCGCCACGGGCGTTACCCGGTCGTCGGTAACCGTTTCGAGCGGTCCTGAAGCTTCCCGGGCGGATTCGGGGGGTTGATCAGCGGCAATCGGTTGATCAGCGGCAACCGGTTCATCCGCGGCAACGGATGCGTCCGCTGACGCGTCCGTGCTGTCAGGTGTTGCCGCTTCGCCGCTTTCATCCAGCACGCCGAGCAGGTCGCCGATGCGGACGTCCTCGCCCGCGGCGCGTTCGATACGGGTCAGCACGCCGCTGTCGTTGGCGTTCACCTCGAGGGTGACTTTCTCCGTCTCGAGTTCCAGGAGGGCTTCGCCGGTCGTGACCGTATCGCCTTCCTGCTTGAACCACTGGACGACGGTTGCCTCTACGATGGATTCACCCAGTTGCGGCACGGTGATATCGATGGCCATTCACACTCCCCGGGTCTTCACGGTGTACATCGCGGCTGCCTGGCGGCGGGCAGGCCGTCTGGGATGCAGCGGCCGGTCTCCAGGTACGGACTTGCGCTGCATTCGCTGGAATCGTACAAAATGCGCCTGACGCAGCGATCTGTCAATGCATCTCGATATTTCCCGACGCGCCCATGTCAAAGGCCATTTTAACGAGGTTTTTCTGGTTTTGGTTATGAATGGCCGTCGAACCCTCCGAAGGCACCGCGCTCGGCGGGCGGGATACGCGGTAGGTCGGGCACCGGCCGTCCAGGACCGTCTCCAGGACCTTGCGGATGTAGTCCCAGGCGCCCATGTTCTCAGGTTCTTCCTGGAGCCAGACGACTTCCTCCAGCCCGGGGAACTGCCCGATAATCCCGGCCACCTGGTCCTCCGCCACCGGGTAGAGTTGCTCAATGCGAACGACCGCGGCATGGGTTGCGCTTTCCCACAGCTCGTCGTTCATCAGGTCGACGTACACCTTGCCGCTGCAGAACACCAGTCTCCGGATCTTCTCCGGATGTTCCTCCGCACGCTCGTCTTCGATAATCGGCATCCATTTCCCTTCGGCCAGCTCGCGGGCGGAAGAGGCCACGTCGGGATGACGCAACAGGCTCTTGGGCGTCATGATGATGAGGGGCAGCGGATCGGATTCGAGGAGCCTCGACTGCCGCCTCAGCAGATGGAAGTACTGGGCCGCCGTGGTGCAGTTGGCGATGCGTATGTTGAAATCGGCGCCGAAGGACAGGAATCGCTCCATCAGCCCGCTGGAGTGATCCGGCCCCTGCCCTTCAAATCCGTGCGGAAGCAGGATGGTCAGGGACGAGGTCTGCCCCCACTTGGCGCGGCCGGAAACGAGGAATTCGTCGATGATGATCTGGGCGCCGTCCACGAAGTCGCCGTACTGGGCCTCCCAGAGTACGAATCGCTCCGGCGCCTGGATGCTGTACCCGTATTCGAATCCCAGCGCGGCGTATTCGGTCAGCGGCGTGTTCCGTGTCTCGAAGGAGGCGTTCGCCTGGGGCAGCCGCCGCAGCGGTGTCCAGGCCCGGTCGGTCTCGTAGTCGTGCAGCACGTTGTGCCGCTGGCTGAAGGTTCCCCGCTCCACGTCCTGGCCCGTGAGGCGGACCGGCACGCCGTCCTCGATGATGGAAGCGAAGGCCAGGGTCTCGGCATGGGCCCAGTCGATTTTCCGGTCGTCCACGTCGTTCAGTGCCCGTCGTCGGCGTTCGATCACCCGCTTGAGCCTGGGATGCAGTTTGAAACCATCCGGGAACGTCCAAAGCGCCTTGTTCAGGTTCTTCAGACGCCGCATGGAAACGGAAGAGCGTGTCCGCTTCGCGGTGCCGGATCTAGGCGGTTTGTAATAAGGCTCCTCGAGCACTTCCTCGGGTTTCAGTTCATCCAGCATCGTCTGCATGGCCCCCATGCGGCCGGCGACCCATTCCTCCGGCTTACCCGCTTCGATCCGGCCCTCCGCCACGAGCCGGTCGGCCCACAGCTTCCTTACGGTCGGATGGGCGTCGATCCGCCGGTAGAGACTGGGATGGGTGAGCGAAGGGTCGTCTCCCTCGTTGTGGCCGTGACGGCGGTATCCGATCAGGTCGATCAGGAAGTCCTTGCGGAACTTGACGCGGTAGGCGTAGGCGATACGGGCGGCCTCCAGGCAGGCCGCCGGGTCGTCTGCATTCACATGGATGATCGGGATTTCGAATCCTCGCGCGATGTCGCTGGCGTAGAGCGTGCTGCGGGACTGTTCCGACGGGGTGGTGTATCCGAGCTGGTTGTTGGTGATGAGGTGGATCGTGCCGCCCGTCCTGAAACCCGGGACGCGGTAGAGCGTAAAGGTCTCCGCGACGACGCCCTGTCCCGAAAAGGCCGCGTCGCCATGGATCAGGATGGGCAGGTTCCGCTCGGGCAGGGGCCGGACGTCCCCCGGCAGGTTGACGATCGTCCCCGCGGCGCGGGCCATGCCCTCGAGGACCGGATTGACCGCTTCCAGGTGGCTGGGGTTCGGTGCGAGGTGGATATGCAGGTCCACTTCCATGCCCTGCTGGTCCTGGTATCTGCGCTGGGCGCCGCTGTGGTACTTCACGTCGCCGGTCCAGCCCGTGTCGTTGCCGGTCTTGTTGACCCGCTGCACCGGGTCCCGGAATTCGGCCAGGATGTGTTCATAGGGTTTGTGCAGGATGTGTGCCAGCACGTTGAGCCGGCCCCGGTGGGCCATGCCGATGAGGATGTTGCAGGTGTTGTTCTCCGCGGCTTCGCCGATCACCCCGTCCAGGACGAGGATCATGGTGTCCAGGCCTTCGATGGAGAACCGGGTCTTGCCGGGAAATGTCCGGTGCAGGAACTGCTCGAAGACCTCTACCTCGGTGAGACGGTCCAGGATGGCCAGTGCGCTGACGTCATCTTCCGAGGGCCTGAACCGCCCCGTTTCCGCGGCCTCCTGAAGCCATTCCCGCTCTCCGGGGACCTCGATGTGCATATAGTCGTAACCAGTGGTGGAGGAATAGACGCGCTTTAGTTTCTTGAGGGCCTCGGACGCGTTGCCGCACTGCTGGCCCACCGGACCGCCAATCAGGGAGGAGGGCAGCCTGCGCATGGTCTCTTCCGTCACGCCCTGCGCCTCCAGTTCCAGTTCGGTCAGGGGGTCGCCCAGTGCGGCGTCGTCCTCGGTCGCGAAGACGGAATAGGGGAAGTACCTGGGATCGGCCAGGGGGTCCAGATGGGCGCCGAGATGTCCATACTCGCGGACATTCTGGGCGAGATTGGCGATGAAAACGATCTGATCGATATTGGCCGGGCTGGCGGTTCCGTCGGCGCTGGAGATGCTATCGGCGCCGGTGGTGCCGTCGGCATTGGCGGTGCCAGACGGGCCGGGCGCGGCATCGCCGGCCGGCCTGGTCGGCCCGGACGGGCTGGCGATGCTGGCCGCGGGATCTCCGTCCAGGTCAACTGCATGGCGGGAGAACAGCGCGCGGGTTTCCGCGTCGACAGATTCGGGATCTTCGAGGTATTGCTCGTACAACGCGATCACGTAACCGGCGTTTGGGCCATGGAACTCGCGCATTAGATCCAACTCGAATCCTCCCGCGGACGACTGAATTCGATGTGGCCGGCAGACGGGAAATCGACGCCGGTTGGCAGCATCCGCGACGTCTGATTATGTCATCTGCGACGCCGGTTCATCGCCGTTTCAACCCGCTTACGAAGATAGACGCACCACCGGGGAAAGGCAAATAAATTGTAGGGGTTCCGGGTGGGTATTGAAGCACCTGATGGTGGTCCTTTTCCCCGATTAGTGCCTTGACTTTTGACCTGGGTATGCATTTCTTCCAGATTTCGATCTTATTCCATGTCAACCAGTTGTTTACGGGAGTTTCGACTTCATGGACCTGAGCAGGCTGAAGGGCAGGACCGTCGGCGCCGCGGTATCGGGCGGCCTTGACAGTTGTACCGTCACCCGGTGGCTGGCGGATCACGACGTGGACGTGGTCTGCGTGACCGCCGACCTGGGCCAGCCGGATGAAGAACGCATCGACTACGTCGCCGAACGCATGATGCGGTGCGGCGCGAAGGACGCCGTAATCGTGGATGCGAAGGATGAACTGGCGCAGGCCGGCATCGAGGTCATCCAGTGTCAGGCCGCCTACGAGGGCAATTACTGGAACACGACCGGCATAGCCCGTCACATAACGGTGCGGACCCTCCTGCCCGAGCTCGGGAAGCGCGGCATCGATATCCTCTCCCACGGCGCGACCGGCCGCGGGAACGACCAGGTCAGGTTCCAGCTCGTGGCAAATATGATCGACCCTTCTGTAGAGGTATACGCCCCCTGGAGGGACCAGGCTTTCCTGGACGATTTTCCCGGACGAAAAGAGATGATCGACTTCTGTGAAGACCGGGAGTTACCGATACAGGCTTCCCACGAGAAACCCTATTCCACGGACGCGAACATCCTCGGGCTCACCCACGAGGCCGGCCGCCTCGAGTCGCTCGAAACCCCGGCCGGATTCATCACGCCCGGCATGGGCGTCCATCCCCGGGAAGCGCCCGATGCGCCCGAACGGTTTGCCGTCCGCTTCGAACAGGGCGTGCCGGTCCGGATAAACGTAGATCCGGTGACGCCCCTGTCGGCCATCGAGACGGCCAATCGGATCGGCGGCAGAAACGGCATCGGGATCGGGATCCACACGGTGGAAAACCGCTTCGTGGGCATCAAGAGCCGGGGTGTCTACGAGTCGCCGGCCATGACGCTCCTTGGTCAATGCTACGAATTTCTGCTGCAGCTCATTCTCGACCGCCGCGCCCGGCGTTCATTCGACCAGGCCTCGGTAGTGATCGCTGAGCAGATCTACCAGGGCTACTGGTACGATCCCGCCACCCAGGCCCTGCGGGCATCCGTCGACGTGTTCAACCGGCTCGCAACGGGGACCATCCACGTCGATCTGTACAAGGGCGGCGTGTCCTTCGTGTCGGCCGAGGACGTCCCCAACTCGCTCTATTCCGAGACGACGGCTTCCATGGAAGGCGTGGGCGACTTTGACCACAAGGATTCCGAGGGATTCCTGGGCGTACTGGGTGTCAGCGCACGAGCGCTCAAATCATCCGGTCAGACCAGCCAGACGCGGTAGGCTCATGCCGCGCACGTTGAAGACTGCGCAACTTCTAGACCGCGCACGTTGAAGACCGCGCACCTTGTAGACCGCGCACGCTGTAGACCGCGCACGATGAAAACCTGGAGACTACGTTTATGCCGGTAGGCAATAGAAACCAACTGATTCCAGGATGCGGAACCCATCACGTGGCCGTCCAGACGCGGGACTGGAACGCATCGCTTCGGCTGTACCAGGAGATCCTGGGCATGCAGCCCGTGGCGGAGTTCGGCCCCGCCGAGCGGCGGATCCTGCTCCTCGACGCCGGGGACGGCAGTCATATCGAATTGTTCCAGCCCACGAACGATACCCCGTCGCCGGGCGGTTCCTCTCCCAATGACCCGGTCACCCATTTCGCGCTGGCCACGACGGATGCGCGTACCGCGATCGAACACGTCCGGTCCAACGGATACGAGGTGACGATCGAGCCGAAGGACGTAAATCTGGGGGGACTGGAAGTTACCGTCGCCTTCTTCAAAGGCCCGAGCGGCGAGGTGATCGAGTTCTTCCAGGAACATTGATCAAGCAACGTGGGGACCCGATGTATCGCATCTTCGTCATCCTCGCCCTGGTCGCGGCAGCCGCTCACCCCGCCGCCGCCCAGGAGTATGACGTATCCGAACTCCAGACGCGTGCCGAGTTCTCCGATTACGACGAGACGACCCGGTACGCGGAGGTCATGTCCTACCTCCGGGCCGCCGTGCTCGCGTCCGACCGGCTCCACCTGACCGAATTCGGCTACACGACGGAAGGCCGGGCGCTGCCCCTGCTCGTCTTCGGCGACGTCTGGGACGCATCCGCGGCGGAAGTCGCTCGGACCGGCAAAACGAGGGTGTTCGTCCAGGCGAACATCCACGCCGGAGAGGTGTGCGGCAAGGAAGCCCTGCTCATGCTGATCCGGGAACTGGCCTCCGGAGCGTACGCGGACTGGGCCGATTCCCTGGTGCTGATGATGGCGCCGATCTACAATGCCGACGGCAACGAGCGGATCAGCCTGTACAACCGTCCGCGCCAGCATGGACCCGTGGGGGGCATGGGGCAGCGGCCGAACGTCCAGGGTTTCGATCTGAACCGCGATCACATGAAGCTGGACTCCCCCGAGGCGCGGTCCCTGGTCTGGCTCATGAACGAGTACGATCCCCACGTGCTGATCGATCTCCACACCACGAACGGCACCGTCCACGGCTACCACCTTACCTACTCGCCGCCGCTCAACCCCAATACCGACCGCCGGATCATCGAACTGATGCGGGATCGGTGGCTGCCCGAAGTGCGAGCCACCGTCCGGGAGGCTTACGGGTGGGAGTTCTACTACTACGGCAACGTGCCCCGGGCCGGGTCGGCCCGTGAACCGGGTTGGTACACCTTCGATCACCGGCCCCGGTTCAACAACAACTACGTGGGACTCCGGAACCGTATCGCCATACTGAGCGAAGCCTATGCCTATGCGTCCTTCGAAGACCGCATCATGGCCACCCTGGCCTTCGTGAAGGAAAACGTCCACTTCGCCCACCGGAACGCGTCGTCGATACGCGAGACCCTGGAGACCGTCGACCTGGAATCGGTCGTGGGGCGGGAACTGGCCGTCCGTTCCACATTCGCCCGGTCCGGTGAACCGGTTGAAATCCTGCTGGGTGAAGTCGACGAGATGCGCAACCCCTACACGGGCGAGGTCATGTATCTCCGGAAAGAAGTCCTGAAGCCGACTTCGATGTACGAGTACGGGACATTCTCCGCGACGGAGACGGAGCGCGCGCCCCGGACGTATTTCGTACCCCCCTCCCTGTCCACCGTGATCGAACGGCTCGGTGCCCACGGCATCTGGTACGAGGAACTCTCCGGTCCGCGCGAACTGGCGCTGGAGCGGTTCAGGATTGACGCTTCGCAGGCCGCCGATAAGCCCTTCCAGGGTAGACACGAACGGACCCTGTCAGGCGTCTACGAACCCGTGGTCCACACGCTGGAACCTGGCACGCTGGTCGTACCGGTGGATCAGAAGCTGGGCAGGCTGGTATACTACCTGCTGGAACCCCGGTCCGACGACGGCCTGGTCGCGTGGGCGCTGATGGACGATGTGTTCGAAGGCGCGGAACACTATCCCATACTGCGCGAACCGGCCGACCCATAACCGGCCGACCCATAGACATCCGACCCATAGGCGGCCGACCCTTAGCTGCTCGGAAGGGCCCGCGACGGCCCTGAATCCACTCCCGACGGAGCCCGAATGCCTTCACGCATCATCCTGGACACCGATACGGGGGTCGACGATGCCCTGGCCATCCTGCTGGCCATGCGGTCGCCCGAGCTTCGCGTCGAGGCCATCACGGGGGTCTGCGGAAATACGTCGCTTGAGAACTGCATACGCAACATACACCTCACACTGAACGTACTCGATGCCCGTGAAACGCCGGTTGTCGCCCGCGGAGAGGAACGGCCGCTGGTCCGCGAACTGGCCTTCGCCGGGGATATCCACGGCGACGACGGACTGGGCGGAGTGACCCGCCAGGTGGACGCGGACGGGCGCCGCGTATATCCGGACCCCGATCAGCAGACGAGTAGCGTACACGCCGTCGAGCTGATCCTGGATCTCGCCGGCCGGAACCCGGGTGAATTCATCCTGGTCGCCGTGGGGCCGCTCACCAACGTCGCACGGGCCGTCATGAAGGATCCGGACCGCATGCGCGGGCTCAGGAAGATCATCATCATGGGCGGCGCCTTCGAGGCCGGCGGAAACGTTTCTCCGGTGGCGGAATTCAACATTCATGCCGATCCCCATGCCGCGCAGATCGTCTGCGATGCCGGGATCCCCCTGGTCTTCGTTCCGCTCGACGCGACCCGGCAGGCGTTCCTGGATGCGGGAACGATCGACCGCTACGCTGCTGAGGCGACCGCCGGGACGACCACCGGGACGGGGAGCGCCAGGGCGGCCTTCGTACGCGACTGCACGTCCCGTTACGTGGCCTTTCACCGGCGGAACAGGGGCGTCAACGGCTGCTATCTCCACGATCCCCTCGCCGTGGCCGTCGCCGTCCGGGAAGACCTGGTCACGACGGTGCCGGCCAGGGTGGACGTGGAAACCGCCGGCGATCTCACCACGGGCATGACCGTGTCCGACCTCCGTTCCGACCGGTGGGGCGAACCGAACGCGCGGGTCTGCACCGCGGTGGACGTCCAGGCATTCACCAGGCTATTCGAAGAAAGGGTGCTCGCATGATCCTGAAGGACCGTACGGCCATCGTAACCGGCGGCGGACAGGGCATCGGCCGGGCGATATGCGGTATCTTCGCCGAAGAAGGCGCCGCCGTCGTGGTCGTGGATATCAATGAATCCGCCGCCGAGGAGACCGCCCGGCAGTTGAACCGGGCAGGCTATGCCGGACGGTCCGGACGGTCCGCACGGGCCGTCCGGGCGGACATCTCGGTCGCGACCGAAATCAGCGCACTGGCTGACGGCGTCGTCGAAGAATTCGGCCGCGTGGACATCCTCGTTAATAACGCGGGACTGGCCCTGTTCAGATCGGTGGAAGCGTGCACGGAGGAAGAGTGGGACCGGGTGATGGCGGTCAACCTCAAGGGACCGTTCCTGCTGTCAAAGGCCCTGCTGCCCACCATGATCGCCCAGCAGTCCGGCGCGGTGATCAACATGGCCTCGGTCGCGGGGAAGACCGGCGGCGTGGTGTCCGGCGCACCCTATTCGGTCTCCAAGGCCGGAATCGAGTGCCTGACCAAGTCGCTGGCCCGCGAACTGGCGCCGCACGGGGTTCGGGTCAACGCCATCGCACCCGGGATCATAGACACCGCCCTGACCGCCCATCACGATCCTGCGTTCGTCGACGCGATCCCCCTGGGCGGCAGCAAGGGGGAACCGCGGGACGTGGCCGAGGCGGCGCTGTTCCTGGCGTCGGACCGGTCGCGGCACATCACCGGCGAGATCCTGGACGTCAACGGCGGCCTGTTGATGGACTGACTGCCCGGCGGGGCATACACGGAAACCGCATATCATGACCACATCCGTTTCCAATTTCGCCGTGGATGTCGTGGACCGGCATGCGCGGGAACCGGGCCGGGTCGCCCTGCGATGGCAATACGCTGGCGGCGTCACGACGGACGTGACCTTCCTGGACATGAAGATACGCTCCGAGAAGGTCGCCTACGTGCTGCACCAACACGGCGTGCGTCCGGGACATCGGGTTTTCATCCTGCTGCCGCCATCCACGGCCTGGTGGGAGTCCGTACTCGGCTGCATGCGCGCGGGCGCTGTGGCCGTTCTGGGCCAGGACGCGTCCACGTCACAGGTGCTGAAGGACCAGATCAACCGTTCCCGGTCGTCGCTGGTGATCGCGTCCGACGCCATTGCTGACGTGATCGGCGGGATCATGGACGACTGCAGCCGGATCACCCACTGGCTTTCCGTAGGCTGGGAGCGTGAGGGGTGGGTGGATTTCGACCGCCGGGTCTCCCTCGCTCCGGCCGGATTCACGGCGGTGAAAACGCAAGGGACCGATCCGTGCATCGTCGTGTACGACCAGGGGTCGTCGACCACCGAAACCACGCACCGTCACGGCGATGAAGGATACGACCTGGAGCAGCTCGACGCGTGGCGCGACGGGCTGGCCATCGCGTTGCACGAAGTGTCCGAGCAATCATGATTCGCGCACTGACCGACTGCCTGGTGATTGAGCTGACCACGCAGCTGCCGGGTCCCTACTGCGCCATGCTGCTGGCCGATCTCGGCGCCCGGGTGATCAAGGTGGAACCGCCCGGCGGGGATCCCCTGCGCGGTTTCCCCCCGGCGTTCGCCAGCGTCAACCGCGGCAAGCGGAATATCGTGATCGACCTCAAGAAGGACGCGGGCAAGGCGGTCATGAGCCGCCTGATCGGCCGGGCGGACGTCGTGCTGGAAGGATTCCGACCCGGGGTGGCCGAACGGCTCGGTGTGGACTATCCCGCGGCGAAAAGCCTGAACCCCGCCGTCGTGTACTGCGCCATATCGGGATTCGGACAGGAAGGGCCCTACCGGGACCGTGCCGGCCACGACATCAACTACCTCGCAATCGGCGGCCTGCTCGGCCGCGGCGATCCGCCCGCGGTCCCTCCCGTACTGATTTCAGACTTGTCCTCCGGCCTGTACGCCGCGTTGGCCGTTTCCGCCGCGCTCATGCGGCGAGCGGCCACGGGGGAGGGCAGCTTCATCGATCTGTCCATGACCGACTGCGTCCTGTCCTGGATGGCGCTCGACCTCGCCGCGGCGGCGCAGGATCCGGACGCGGACCGGGGTCAGTTCCTCGGGAACATCCCCCATTACGGGATCTTCGAGACCTCGGACGGCCGGCGCATCAGCCTCGGGATCGTCCACGAGGACCATTTCTGGGCCCGTCTCTGCGACGTCATGGGACTGGACGAATGGCGGAACTGGCCTTCGGAGAAACGACTGGAACGGGCAACCGAAATCAGGGAGAAACTCCGTTCCGTTTTTGCCATGGCATCCTGCCCGGAATGGGACCGGAGACTGCGCGAAGCCGATGTACCCTGCGCCCCCATATACAACCTTGACGATCTGCCTGACGACCCTTATATACAGTATCGAAACCCGTTCTACCATCTCGTCGCTTCCGACCGGTCGGAGAGCCGGCAGGTCAAGGCGCCGTACCGTACGGATTCGCCGGAGTCCGAAGCCCCGCTTCCGCCTCCCGTCAAAGGCGAACATACGCGATCGGTGCTTACAGAGTCCGGATACGATGATGACGAGATCGACCGCTTGATACAACTTGGCGCAGTACACGCATCCCGAATCGGGGAGAAGTAGCCGAATCCTAAAGGAGAAACCATGAGCATCCGCGTGCGAAACTGGCGTGATCAGGCGCCTTATGTCGGACATATCAGCGCGCTGGTCTGGACGCTGTACCAGTCCCATGACAAAGACGAGACCTCTCCGCCGGAAATCAACCGGTTGCACGGCATCAACAGCTTCGTCAAGCACGGCCTCCAGGGCCACCAGCACTCGGACCACCACCAGCACGACGCCATAGAGCAGTTGTATTTCATCCTCCGCGGGCGCGGCCAGTTGCTGATCGGGGACGACAAGGTGGACGTCCGGGACGGCACGGCCGTCTACATGCCCGTCAACGTGCCCCACCAGGCGTTCAACGACGGCGAAGGCTGGATGGAGCACCTGATCGTCAGTTGCCCGCTCGACGAAATCCGGGAGGGGACGCCCGCGGTACGGGACTGGCGAGACGTCCATCCGGTCGTGCTGGAAGGCGGCACCGTTTCCTGGCCGCTGCTGCGGCGCGAGGAGGAAGCCCCCGCCGGCGAAGGCGGCGTGCTCCAGCGCGTCCAAAGCGTGACCCGGTATGCGGTCCAGGGGCGCCAGGGAACCGCCTGGCAGCAGTTGGATGGCATCGAGCTGGTCCACTATGTGCTCAGCGGTTTAGGCATCATCGAGGATCTGGACGGAGACCGCCAGCTGGTCACGGAAGGCTCTGCAGCCCACGTGTTGCCCGGGGTTGCCCATCGATTCACCAACGAGGGCGAGGGCTGGCTCGAGTACGTCACGTTCGCGGTCGAGGTGGGTGATGTCGAAGCGCCGGACGAATTCGACGAATCCGAGGAGTCCGAGGAGCCCGAGGAGTCGACTATACAGTACGGCGTGGAGGAAGTCGCCGAGGCCGCTGTGGTGGCGGAGGTCGATTGGGATGACGCCGAAGCGGTAGAGACCGAAGAAGAAATCGAGGAGGACGGGGCCGACGATGGGGCCGACGATGACGTAGAGTCGGCAGAGGCCGAGGATGAGGCGATGGCTGACGATGGTGCTGGCAACGATGCGGAATCCGCGGTGGCCGGCGATGACGTGGAGTCGGCGGAGGCCGAGGATGAGGCCACGGATGGAGAGGACGACTCGGACGAGGACGATGTGGAATCGGTAGTGGTCGAAGCGGATGATGCCGAGGCGATCGATGATGGCGAAGATGGTGAAGCGGAAGACGAAGTAGATGACGCGGATGAAGCGAACCAGGACGAAGCGGACGAAGCGGACGACGCGAACCAGGCATCTGCGAAAACCGAAGCGGACGACGACGATTTCGACCTGGAAGACGACGACGCGGACTTCGATATCGAAGACGAAGATGAAACCGTCGTGGAGGACGAAACAGGGGAGGACGACGAATCTCCTGATGCGGACAGACGTTAATCGAAAGCGTACGTGAACAACCTACCCGCCCGTTCGTTCGGGCGAACCGGCATGCGTCCGGCGGCACTGGCCATGGGAGCCGCCTTCCTGCACGAAAGCCCCGAGGCGGTCGAGGCCATCCAGACCGCCCTGGAACTGGGCGTCAACTATTTCGATACCTATCCGGGCCACCACGAGGAGAAATGGGGCGAGGCGCTCTCCGGCGTGCCCCGGTCCTCCTACTATCTCCAGGCCAAGATCGGCACCCATCCCGAACGCAGGAAAGACTTCTCCGGGGACGGCGCCAGGTGGAGCCTGGACCAGAGCCTGCGATCCCTGAAGACAGACTACCTCGACTGCGTGCTCGTGCACGATCCGGCCGATGTGGACGAATTGTTGCGCGAAGGCGCGGTTTTCGACGTGCTGCGCGAAATGAAATCGCAGGGCGTGGTCAGGAATATAGGACTCGGCGCCCGTTCCCATGACTGGCACGTACGGCTGATCGACGAAGGCATCAGCGACGTTTCACTGACCTTCCTGGACTACACCCTGGTCAACCAGTCGGCCGCCGCCACCATCTTTCCGGCGGCGAGGAAGCAGTCAACGGGCATCATCCTGGCCAGCGTACAGGGCATGGGCCTGCTGACCGGACAGGAGCCCGATCCGGACCGCGAACGGGGCATGCATCCTGGGTCCGAACCGCGCGCCCATCGAATCTGGACCTGGTGCCGTGAGCACGGCGTCAACATCCGCCACCTGGCCATACAGTTCTGCCTGGCGGCGCCGGTGGACAGCATCGTCATGTTCGGACCGGCGAGCATCCGGCACGTTCACGACGCCTACGAGGCCGCCACCGATACGATACCGGCCGAAATCTGGGAAGCGTTCGACCGGACTTTCCACATCCGTCCGGTCATGGACGCCGGACTGCCATAGCAACGGGAACCGTCCACGTGACCTCACTGAGCTTCTCGCCCCGCGTGCCCGTCATCGACGCGAATGTGTGCGTGGGCAATCACCATACCGGACCATCGCCCTGCCAGAGTCCCGCTCAACTGCTCGACGAAATGGATTTCCACGGGGTCGGTGGCGCCGTGATCTACCATGCCCAGGGCGAACAGATCAGTCCGACGGACGGCAACCGGTACCTGGAGGACTGGCTAGACGAGGACGGACGCCTGATCCCCCAGTGGTCGGTCGCGCCGGTGGAAACCTCCATGAAGCAGATCGCGGAACTCCACGGCCGGGGCCGGGTTCGTTCCGTCCGGCTGCACGACTGCCAGTCCGCTGGACTTCCCTTTCTCCCATGGGGTTACGACGATCTCCTGACCTTTCTTTCAGATGCGGGGATCCCACTTTGGATCCCGCTGATGGACGTGGAAGTGGACCACCTGGTCACGACGCTCAAGGCCTATCCGGACCTGCACGCCGTGCTCGTCGGCGCGCATTATACGCATGCGCTGGTCGTTCGCGGGCTGCTCGAAGCGAGTTCCCGTGCCGTACTGGAACTCAGCCGTTACGAACCCATCGGCGAAATAGAGTCCCTCGTCAAACGGTTCGGCGCGGACCGGTTCGTCTACGGTTCGTGGTATCCCCGGTACGCCATGGGGCCGATCCTGTTCTACCTGCACCACACGCGCATAGGCGAGGATGAACTCGCGCGGGTCTGCGCGGGAAACGTCGAGCGGCTGCTCGGACTCGGGGAGGGGTCATGATAGACGGCACGAGGGTGATCGACTACCACGGTCACACAGGCCGGTGGGAACGGTACGGCATGGTGGACGATCCGAAACTCCTGCTGGGGGCCATGGACGCCGTCGGCATCGATATCGCGTGCCTGTTCCACATATTTCATCCGGACGGGACCACGGGCAACGACCTGACGGCGGAATTTGTCGCCAGGAACCCGGACCGCTTCGTCGGTTTCGCCTATGTCTCTCCGACCATGCCCGAACGCATGGTTCCCGAACTGGAAAGGGCGATCGACAAACTGGGTTTCCCGGCCATCAAGCTCTACCCGCCCTATACACCCTGGCCCTTCAACGAGGAACCCTGGCATCCGATCTATGAATTCGCCCAGGACCGGGGGCTGGCCATCATCTTTCACACGGACCACTTCATCAACAGCCGGCCCCGTTACTTCGAAGACCTCGCGCCGGCCTACCCCCGGGTGAACTTCGTCTCCGCCCACTGCGGCAACGTGCCCGAGGCCCGCGCGGAGGCCATCGCCGCCGCACAGAAGTACCCGAACGTCTACCTGGAGACCTGCTCGACGTACCGGACACCCGGCGTGATCGAGGAACTGGTGGAAAAGGGCGGAGCCGACCGCGTGCTCTACGGTTCGGATATGCCCCTGATGGACCCGCGGCCGCAGATCGGCAAGATCATCACGGCCCGGATCTCCGACGAGGCGAAACGCATGGCACTGGGCGAGAACGCGGCCCGGTTGCTGAACATCTAAGGACAGGAGGATTACGTGATTCTCGACCAGGCTGAACTGCACAACGTACACGAACTGTTGGACGACCCCGGCGGCGCGGGCAGTATCTGCTGCCGCGTGCCGAACGACCTGCGCGTGACGCTGAACGAATCGGCGAAGAACAACGCCCTGCAGGCCACCGGGTGCGAGATCCGGTTCAACCTGGAGGGACCGGAGGCGGCTATCACGCTCCAGAGTCCCGACGGTCCGACGCTCGCGGAAGTGTACCAGGGCGATTTCTTCAGCGCCCTGCACATCATCGACGCGAACCCGACGCGTATCGTCGTGGCGCGCCCCGAGTCCGAACCGGACATGCGCCAGGTTACGCCGCCCGATGCGCGATTCGATACCGGCCTCACCCGGGTGGTCCTGCCGTGGCGGCCCGCGGTCCGCCTGGTTTCCATCGAGGGCGAGACGTCCCTGCCGAGACCGGACCAGGCGCCGCTGACCCGGTACCTGGCCTACGGTTCGTCGATCACCCACGGCAGCACGGCCGTCCGGCCCACGGGCACGTATCCCGCCCGGACCGCCGAGCTGCTGGGCACCGACCACTTCAACCTGGGATTCGGCGGAGGCGCCCACCTGGAAGGGGGCATGGCGGATTACATCGCCGGACGCACGGACTGGCACTTCGCCACGCTGGAGATGGGTATCAACGTCGTGCAGTCCTTCACCGTGGACGAGTTTTACAACCGGGTCGCGTACTTCGTGACCACGATCGCCGACGCCCATCCCGACGACTGGATCTTCTGCATTGACATCTTCCCGTGCCGGTATGATTTTACGGGCGTCGAAAAATGCGAGACCTTCCGGTCCATCGTGGCGGAACGGGTGATGGAATTGAACCGCCCGAAGCTCGTTCACATTCCGGGAGACGCCATGCTCCGGTCCAACACCGGCCTCACGGTGGACCTCGTGCATCCGGCGCCCGCCGGTTTCGAGGAGATGGCGCGGAACCTGGCGGACATCATCCGTGCGCGCAGAACGTAGTCTTTAAACTTCATCCAGCAGGCCAAAAGGGGAAACAAATGGAAACCATCCGGGTAGGCGTGGTCGGCGCCGGCACCAATACCGTGACCATGCATATACCGAAGCTGCAGGCCATTAAAGGCGTGAAGATCGTCAGCGTGTGCAACCGCAGCCGCGCGTCGTCAGAGCGGGTGGCGAAGCAGTTCGACATCCCGACGGTCTACGAAACGTGGACCGAACTGATCGAGGCCGAGGATACGGACGCCATCGTCGTCGGGACCTGGCCCTATCTGCACTGCGCTACGAGCATGGCGGCCCTGGCGAACGGCAAGCACATCCTGTGCGAGGCGCGCATGGCCATGAACTACGAAGAGGCCCAGCTTATGCACGACGCCGCGCAGAATAACCCGGACCTCGTCGCCCAGATCGTGCCTTCCCCCATGACGCTGTGGGCGGACAAGACCATTCAGCGCCTGATCGCGGAAGGCTACGTGGGCGAGATCCTCAGCGTGGAACTCCGCTCCTCCGGCAGCGACTTCATCGACCGCGACGGTCCCATGCACTGGCGGCAGAACGTCGACTACAGCGGGATGAACGTCATGACCATGGGCATCTGGTACGAGGCCATGCGGCGCTGGGTCGGGGACCCGCTATCGGTTTTTGCCCAGGGCAAGACCTTCACGAAGATGCGCCGTGACGCCGAAACGGGCGTGATGCGCGCCGTGAGGGTGCCCGAGCACGTCGACATCGTGATGGACATGATCTGCGGCGCGTCGGCCTATGTCAAGATTTCAGTCGTACAGGGCCTGGCCAACGAGAGCGAAGCCACGATCTACGGCAGCGAGGGCACGATCCGCATGGGCGACAGCAAGCTCTACGGAGCCCGCCGGGGAGACGACGCCCTTTCCGAAATCGAAATCCGGCCCGAAGACCACGGGGAATGGCGGGTCGAAGAAGAATTCATCAACGCCATTCTCGGGGTGGAAAAGGTGTCCCACACGCCCTTCGACGTCGGGGTCAAGTACATGGAATTCACCGAAGCCGTGACCCGGAGCATGTCGGAAGGAAAGGCCATCGCCCTGCCGTTGTAAGTAAGCGTTGGCCGGCCAGTTACCACGAAGTGTAATAGTCCGCGGGCAGTGTGGGCGGCGTGGGTCAACGGGCCATGAGGCCGGGTTAGGCTGGGTGGTTACGTAGAAGTGACGCGGTCCGCGTAGGCCAGGACGGCGTCGACCAGGTCCTGAGGGGCTGATTCGTTAACGACGGTGAAGTCCGCCATGGCGATGGGACCGCCCTTCTCGATGTTCTCGATCTCGGCGTGGTCCCGTTTTCGCGCCTCTTCCGCCGTGAGGGGGCGCATCCGGAAGTGGGGGTCCGTCCGCGCGTCGTGGGTCCGGCTCTCCAGCCGGCGGTAACGGGTCTTCGGCGAAGAGACCACGGCCACCACGTGGATGCGGTCGCCGAAGGTCTCTTTGAGGATCTTGTGTTCCGACCACGAATACAGCCCGTCTATCACCACGTGGCCGTGTTTCAGCCCGTCCTCGATGGCGGGCAGCGAAAGCAGCGCGAATGCGCCCATACCATGGTCGCGCCGCAGCCCTTCGCGCATCTCCTTCTCGTTCTCCGGATTCACTTCCCTGCCTTCCGCCCTGAGCCGGTCGATGGTCACCTGGCCGAATCGGATGTGGCGCCAGCCCCGGGCGACAAGACATTCGGCAGCCGTCGATTTCCCCGACCCGGTCATGCCTACGATGGCGACGATTAGGTGCATTTCAGGTCCGCCTGGTTTCAGAGGAGGAACACGAAAACCGGGCAGAATATACCATTTTCGAGGGACCCTGTCAAAGCGGATGTACGCGGGGTATATTGTCCTTGACGATCATCCCGCGTCCATTTTGTTTTAAGTTTCTTCGACGATTCAAAAACAGTCCCATTCCCGTGCGTGACGGCTACGGAGGAAGGCCATGGCTGAAACATCACCCGATCGCGTCGGAAGTCGATTTCAACTCGAGACCGAGCTGGCCCGGGACCTTGGTCTGGTCGCGGCCACGACGATCATCGTCGGCGGCATCATCGGATCCGGCATATTCGGCGCGCCCGCGGGCATCGCGGCCGTTCTGGGCTCCCCCGAACTGTTCCTGCTGGTCTGGGTCATCGGCGGCCTGCTCTGCTTCTCGGGCGCGCTGTGTTTCGCCGAACTGGGCGCCATGATGCCCCGCACGGGCGGCATCATTGTGTACCTGCGGGAATCCTATCCCCCCTGCGTGTCCTTTCTCTACGGGTGGACGGAAACCGCCGTGATCTGTCCCGGTGCACTCGCCGCCGTCGCCATGATCTGCACCTCCTACCTCGGTTACTTCGTACCGGCAATCTCCCTGGAAAACGTGCTGCTGCAAGCTGGACCGGTGATGGTCTCGACCCAGCACCTGGCGATCTTCGCCGTCCTGGCCCTGCTCGGAGCCGTCAATTACGCGGGCGTGCGATTCGGGGGGATCATATCCAACGTGTCCACCTTCGCCAAGGTCGCGGCCCTGCTGGGCCTGGTGTTCATCGCCCTGATCGTCGGCGGGTCCGCGGAGCATTTCTCCTCGCCGTCGGCCACGGGCAGGGAGATGAGCCTCTTCGGCGCGTTGGGAACGGCCATGGTCGGCATCCTGTTCTCGTACAACGGCTGGTACAACACAAATAATGTCGCGGGAGAGGTGAAGGACCCGCGCCGCGTGCTGCCCCTGGCCATCATCATCGGGCTGAGCCTTTGCATGCTGGTCTACCTGGCCGTCAACTGGGCATACCTTTACGTCATGGACATCGACGAAATCGCCGGGTCGAACCAGATCGCCGCCGAGGTGGCGGAAAGGCTGATCGGTCCGATCGGCGGATCACTCACCTCCCTGGCGGTGATCATCGCCACCTTCGGAACCTTGAACGCCAACATCATCTACATGCCGCGCATCGCCTACGGCATGGCCCGCGAGCGCCTCTTCTTCAGCTGGTTCACCCGGGTGCATCCCAGGTTCCGGACCCCGTCGCGAACGATCACCACTCTGACCATCCTGGGCATGGCGTGGAGCCTCGTCGGCAACTTCATGGAAATCATCCTGGCCGTGATGTACGTGCTCTTCGTGTTCTACGTGTTGACCGTGATCGCCGTGTTCATCCTCCGCCGGAAGTATCCTGACGAACCTCGGCCGTTCAAGGTGTGGGGCTACCCTGTCACACCGCTCTTCTTTATCGTGGTATCCCTCGGATACATCGTATCGACCGTCGTTTTCAGCTTCGGCGACGCCCTGCCGGGCATTATCGTCCTGCTCCTCGGCGTGCCGGTGTACCTGCTGTGGTTCCGCAGGCAGGCGGCCAGTGCATAGACTTCAGATTGTGGGCTTCAGGTTAGTGATTCAAACACAGATCAAGGAATAGGGGAATTACAAATGCCCAGCATGAACGGCGGCGAGGCCCTCGTCCGGTCCCTGCACGCCAACGGCGTCGAGGTCGTCTTCGGGCTGCCCGGCGCCGGCCAATACGAAGCCATCGACGGGATCTACCGGCAGGAAGGCATGCGGTACGTCACCACGCGGAACGAACAGGCGATCAGCTACATGGCCGACGGCTACGCCCGTGTGAGCGGCAAACCGGGCGTGGGCATCGCGGTCGAAGGCCCCGGGTTCTTCAACACCACGGCCGGGCTGGCCACCGCTTTCGCCCAGTCCTCGCCCGTCCTGCTGGTCACCGGAGATCACCACGGCGTGTCCCTACCCGGCCGGTCCCGGCACGACAGCCTGGGGGAATACGGCGCTTATTCGAAGTGGGCGGGCCGCGCGGAAACGCCCGGGGACATCCCCGGCCTGGTCAGGGAGGCGTTCCGACAGCTCAGTACCCCGCGTAAAAGACCCGTGGTCCTGGAGATCGGACCCCACGTTTTCAGGGCCGAGGAGGAGGTCCTGCTGGTGGAAGCGGCGTCATATTCGCCCGCGGCAGGCGACACCGGCCAACTGGCGCACGCGGCCCGGCTGCTTGCGGAATCGAAACGGCCCCTGATCTGGGTCGGCGCCGGGGCGTCGGATGGCGCGCCGCTGGTCCGGAAGATCGCCGAGCACCTGGGCAGCCCGGTCGTCAGCAGCCGCAGCGGGAAGGGCATCCTGCCGGCACGGCATCCGCTTTCGCTGGGGATGTTCGAAGCGCGGTTCAAGCCGCTGAAGGACCGCGTGGACGAATGCGACGTGATCCTGGCCGTGGGCACGGCAACCGACATGAGCGCGCGCCTGGACGGACAGACGGTGATCCGGATCGACGACGATCCCGACGAAATCAACCAGGCGGGAAGCCAAACCCACGGCATCCAGGGCGACGCCGCACTGAGCCTGGAGGTCCTGTATGACAACCTGGCCGGCCTGTCCGCACCAAGGCCCAACGTCACCGAGGACATCCAGGCGATCAACGCCCACCGTTTCGGTCCCGCGGAACAACTCCAGCCCCAGGGCGCGTTCATGGACGCCATGCGCGCGGCTCTACCCGATGACGGCATCTTCGTGGGCGGGATGAACCAGATGGGATACTACGGACGGAACTACTACCAATCCCAGTCCCCGAGGGGATACCAGACTTCCTCGCACCACGGCACGCTCGGCAGCGTGTTCCCCGTCGGCATCGGCCTCAAGATCGGACGTCCCGACCGCGCGGTCGTCGTGGTCTCCGGCGACGGCGGCATCCTCTACAACCTCCAGGAACTCGCCACGGCCGTGCAGTACGGAATCAACGTCGTGACCATCGTGTTCAACGACAATGCCTACGGAAACGTGTGGCGGGCCCAGATGGAGGAATTTGGCGGCCGCGTCATCGGCACCGAACTCCACAATCCGGATTTCGTGAAACTGGCGGAAGCTTATGGGGCAAGGGGGGTTTTGGCCGCGGACGCGTTACAGCTGGAAGCGGCCATCGGCGAGGCCGTTGTGGCGGACACCCCGACGCTGATCGAGGTGCCGATTGGGCCCTGGGAGCGAAGGTACTAGGCGAATCCGGCGGTCTTCGTTTTCGTTCAGTTTATGGGCAGCAAATCCCAGATTTTCAACAACGCAAGGGCGGTAATCGGAACCAGGGCGATTGCCCACCTGAGTATTCTGTTTTCCCTGTCCACCGCCTCGGTCCTGGATTTTTGGATTTCTGCCCGTATTGCGCCTATTTCCTTCCGAATGTCAATGAGCTGAACCATCAGCCATTCATTCTGAAAGACGATTGGTGTACCCGGCAAAGACGGCGATGGGTTTTCTGATTCGCTCATTTCGGCACCTCTCTCATCCAGTCTCAGACATCCATTTCAATTTATCCATCAACCTTAGCCTGTTCTTCCTGGTACTGGTCTAAATGGATTAGTCGGTGCCGTTTGAAAGTCTATCGAGTAAAATGTAGGTTTTTTTAAGAACCACCACCAGGCAAGACAACTTGCCAGGTGCGCACTTGAGATGGAAGCCCTCCTCAAGCAGGACATTTCCAGTTCAGGTCGCACCCCGCGTCCCGCAGAAAACGGATTCCCTCGTCCCAGTGGCAGTCGACGTTGCCTACGCCGTGGGAATCGTCCCCGGGTACCACGGCGATTCCCATTTTCAGCGCTTGCTCGAGTACCGGCCTGGAAACGTAGGGCTCGGCCTGCCCTTTTTTGAGCGCGGCCAGGTTGAAGTCCAGGATCGAACCGAGATCGAGGATCGCCTCCAGGTTGCGCACGACCCTGTCCCACACGAAGGGCTTGATGAGGCGCGCCTTGTAATCGCGATCGAAGATCCTGACCAAGTCGAAGTGGCCGATCACCTCGGGACGCAGTTTCGTGATCATTTCGAACTGGCGGTCGAAGTACGCGCAGTACAGCTCGTCCACGCCCCCGACCGTATCCGCCGCGGCCCGGTACCATTCCGGCGATCCATCGAACAACTCATCGTTGATCTGGTGCACGGAACCCACGATATAGTCGGGTTCGTGCGCCTCCCTCATCGCGGGTACCCAGCTTTCATACCCGCTGTACCCTTCCGTTTCGAAGGCTACCAGTATGCGGATTTCGGATGCGTACTTGTCCCGAAGCCGCCTACAGGTCGCCATGTACTCGGCAAATCTCGCCTGTTGATCGACGGCGTTCAACCCGGCGGCCAGTTCATCGGGGTAGCTCAATGCATCCCGCTCGGGCGGCATGTGCTCGGTGATACCCACCCAGGTGTATCCATGGGCGATGTAGGCCTGGATAATGTCTTCCAGCGTATCCTCGGCGTGCCCGCAGAATTCTCCGCTGTGGCCGCCGTGGACGGAAACGCGTTCGGGGGATGAGGCCATTTTCGAACCTGTTAGAAGGTAATTGTAATAGGAAGGTGGCGACCAGAAGGGCTGCCGGACCTTGCCGCCGGACTACGCAACTACGCGATACCGGCAGATGCCCAGACCCGATGCATGGCCTCGGACGTCTCCCGCAGGGCGTCCTGCGGGGCCAGGGCGTTCACCCGCGCGCTGAATGGCTCGGCCGTGACCGGTCCGTCGTAGCCCATGGCGTCCAGCGCCCTGAGGAACCGGGCTATGTCGAGGACGCCGGTCTCGCCGGGCAGGCACCGCTTGTTGTCGATCTGCTCGTCCACCGGGACCCCGGCCGGCGCGTCGTTGACGTGTACGTTGACCACGTCGCCGTTGCCCAGCCGCACGAGGTCATCCCAGGTGCCGTGGGATGTGTACCAGTGCCACAGGTCCAGCAGCAAGCCCACGTTGGGACCCAGGTCGCGGCAAAGCGCCAGCATGCCGTCCATGGTATAAACGAACGCGTGCTTCCTGCCCCGACGAAGCGTCTCCGGGCCGATGAACTCCAGGCCGAAGCGGCAGTCGTGTTCCCCGAGGAGTTCCGCCACGGGCTTCAACCGCTCCACGTGGAAAGCGTAGTTCTCGTCGAAGGTCCGTTCATCCGACCAGGGCATGACCACGGCAGTCGTCCGCTGTGCGCCGATTTCCCGTGCCAGGGCGGCATACCGGCGAAGCCGGGTCAGTTCATCTGTCCACTTCCGTTCCGAACCGTGCCATTCGATCGCCAGGCCCCAGTTTCCGGGACGACTACCGGACCTCGCAAAAAGACCGCGGACTTCGTCGACTGAAGTCTCCCGGGCCATTTCGGCCATATCTGGCAGGTTGATATCGACACCGTCGAACCCGTACTGCGCGGCCATATCCAGCGCTTCGACGAGGGAAGCGTGAATGCCGATCATGCCAGGATTGAGGTTCTTGAACATAACAATGCACTACCTAAAACCCGCGAATGTAATCTCGACGAATTGCTATAGATCAATGAATTCTAGTATTTTAAGTAAAGACATCAGACTGCACATTATAGTCATAAACACTGAGCCTAGCACCAACACCTTTCCAAAAATCTCTGTAGTTTTCCACTCCCTAATGTCACGCCGAAAGCTTAATGTAATTAGGATTGAAATAACGGTGATCGTGTAAATTGGATCTACACCGTAATCAGCCAACAGATCAACGATTTTAGATATAAGATTACCAAAAAACTCGTTCAATTCCGATATCAATTTATGTGCCTTACAACTCTACCTACATTCTGTGCCTTGGTGTAGGTACCGGAAAAGATCAGGACAGGAAATGTTGTACAACGATTGAAAAAGAAAAATCCACCATGTACGGACTAATTCACCGTGTACGTTTCTTAGACCCAAATTCGAGGTATTTGTACAACTACTCAATACAGTACCCTTTAGGCCAACGATGTAGGTGATAGCCGGTAAAAGGTTGGATTGGTCTGTCCATGCCTTACTAGTTTGTTTTTGCTATACCATTGACCGTGCCTAGGGGAGAATTAGGTTCATGGACAGTGTTTCCAAAACAAAAAACCCGCACCTGGCGGGGATAAACCTAACGAACCTACAGTTAGATGATCGCGAAGTTCCGCCGGCCGGCCGCGCCCGGCCTTATCCGGTCTTGACGCGCTGGAACCGCTTCTTGCCGGCCCTCAGGAGCAGGACGCCTTCATCGTCGAGATCCCCCGTACCGAGCATCCGGTCGATGGCGGCCACGCGCTCGCCGTTGACGGACGCGCCGCCCTGCTCGATCAGCCTGCGCACTTCGCTCTTGCTCTTGCCCAGTTCGGCTTCTACGAACAGGTCGACCACGTTGATGCCGGCCTCCAGGCGTTCCCGGCCGATCTCCACGGTGGGCACGTCCTCCGCCCCCGCCTGCGCGCCGCCGAATACGCTGCGGGCGCCGCGCTCCGCCTGGACCGCGGCTTCCTCGCCGTGGGTGATCTTCGTCGCCTCGAAGGCCAGGACCGACTTGGCGTGGCGGATCTTCTCACCCTCGAGGGCGCCGAGTTCCCGCACCTGCTCCATGGGCAGGAAGGTAAAATGGCCGAGCAGTCCTTCCACGTCCCGGTCGTCCACGTTGATCCAGAACTGGTAGAAGTCGTAGGGCGAGGTCATCTCCGGATCGAGCCAGACGGCGCCTTCGGCCGTCTTGCCCATCTTCTTGCCGTCCGAAAGGGTCAGCAAGGGCGTGGTGACCGCCTGGGCGGCCGCCCGTTCCTTGCGCCGGATCAGGTCCACGCCGGCCACGATGTTCCCCCACTGGTCGTCGCCCCCGAACTGCATCGTGCAGCCGTACTCCCGGAAGAGCATGAGGAAGTCGTAGGCCTGGAGGATCTGGTAGTTGAATTCCAGGAAGGTGAGGCCCGTCTCCATGCGCAGCTTGTAGGCCTCGGCCGTCAGCATCCGGTTCACGCTGAAATGTTCTCCGATCTCCCGCAGGAAGGAGATGTAGTTCAGCGTGCGCAGCCAGTCCGCGTTGTTCACCATCGACGCCCGGCCAGCTCGGCCCGCCCGGCCCGCCCGGCCCGCCCGGCCCTCGTGGCCGCCGTCGAAATCGAGGTAACTGCTCAGCTGCTTCTTGATCCGGAGGATGTTCTGATCGATGTCCTCCGTCGAAAGCTGGGGACGCAGGGCGTCCTTGCCGCTCGGATCGGGGATCATGGCCGTGCCGCCGCCCACCAGGGCGATGGGCCGGTGGCCGCCGCGCTGCACGTGGGCCAGCATCATGATCTGGACGAGATTGCCGACGTGCAGGCTTTGCCCCGTCGGATCGAACCCGATATAGCAGGTGACGGTCTCGTCTTCGAAGGCCTTGGCCACGGCCTCTTCGTTCGTGACCTGGGAGACGAACCCCCGTTCTTTCAATACGTCGAATGCGCTGGACATGCTGGGAGATTCCGATTTAAAGGGACGCCGATTTACAGGGACGCTGATTTACAGGGACACCGATCTACAGGGACGCCGATTTACAGGGACACGGCCTGTCCCGTCCGGGATGATTCGTAGATGGCGAGGATGAGCGCGAGGGACTTCTTGGCTTCCTCGCCCGTGATGCGGGGCGTGCCGCCGTGCCGGACCAGGGCCGCCATGTCCTCGATCACGTTGCACGGGCCCTCGTAGGGAAACGGATCATCGGCCGATTCATCCGGAACATGCCAGGTAGCCACCTTGTTTCCGGCCGTTATGACCAGCCCCTGCGTGCCGTGCAGCTCCACCCCCGCGGGGATGGTGACGGGACAGGTCGTCGTCCCAAGGATGGTACCGACGGCGCCGCTCTTGAACCGGAGCATGGCCATGCCGAGGTCCTCGGATTCGATGTCGTGGTTGAACACCCCGATCTGGCCCTGGACGCTTTCGACCTCCCCCATGTACCAGCCAAGCAGGTCGATCTGGTGCACGGACTGGTTGATCAGCGACCCGCCGCCGTCCAGCGCCCAGGTACCGTGCCAACCTTCGTAGTAAGCGTCGTTCCTGAACCACTTCAGCCGCACCTCACCCAGGATCATCCGCCCGAGTCGCCCATCGTCCACGGCCTGCTTGACGCGCACGTTGTCGGCCATGTACCGCGCTTCGAAGTCCACGGCCAGGATCACGCCGGCCTCGCGGCAGGCTGCGATCATCCGGTCCGCCCGTTCCAGGCTGACCTCCACGGGCTTGGTGGTGATGACGTGCTTGCCCGCCACCGCGGCCTCAATGGCGAAGTCCGCGTGGGTGCCGCTGGGCGTCATCACGGTGATGACGTCGATATCGTCGCGGTCGAGCAGCCGGCGGTAGTCCCGGTACCAGTCGATGCCGTACTCCGCCTCGGCCTTTCGGCCCCGTTCCTCGTCGAGCTCGGCCACGGCCACGAGCCGCGCGCCTTCCGTCTCGCTGATGAAACGGGCGCGTACCGCCCCCATGCCAAGCCCTATCACGCCGAAACCGACGGGATCGGTGCTCAAGTCGGACTCCTTTTCATGTGACTGGATAAATCATCGCCGGTCCGGGCGGGACTTCCTCCTGCCGGACCGACATGCGATGCAATGCCGTTCATTCTTCGAACCGGCCCGAACCCACGGTCAGGAATTCGCCCGCAAGCAATTCGCGCAGGATCTCCACCTTGTTGCCCGTACGCCGATGCAGATCGCCGAAGACCTCCTCGCCCGCAAGCTCGTCGACGCAACCGACGTGCTCCACGTATTCTGCCACGAGTTCCTCGTTCCATTCTCCATCGATACTGGCGGTTACGTAGACCGAAAAGGTTTTGATGGGCATGGGATACTCATCCGGAATCATCACCTGTACATCACGAATCACTTCATTCACCCTGATCGACTGGACGCTTTTCTCCTTCAACTCGCGAATCATATCGTTGAGATCGGTGAATGTAAGCTTCATGGAAAGGCTCCTCTCCGGCCACGGGCCGTATACCTGCAAATCGGTATGACAGCACAAGAATGAGGGACGCAGCGCAGGCAGGCCTGCTGAACGTGTTGCGACCTGAAACTAAAGCTGGGTCTTAACGTGGCGTTGGTCTGCATTTTAGGCTAAGCGGAAGGAGCGTTCCTGTCAAGCGGTTTTTGGCCGGTTTGCGCACGGTTTCACCGGCGGTCGTTCGGGTCTTCGAGTCGGGCAATCCGCATCACGAGAAAACCGGCTTGATGGTCGGGGTCGCCGGCCTCATTCCCGTCAATGTTCATCGTCAAAATCATCGAGTGCATTGCCAAGCTGGATCAGCGGAACGACCTCGCCAGCGCTTCGAGATTGTCGTTCCATGCCGCCGTATACAACCACTTTTCCAGTCACTTCGGGCAACATGTCCCCGACCCGATTCAGTGCGTCGAAATAGTCGGAATTAACCGTTGCACCGGCCTTGACTTCGATGGCGCAGACCCTGTCGCCGACCCGGTGCAGCACGTCGCACTCCAGGCCGCGAACGTCGCGAAAGAATGACAGGTTGGGTCGTCTGCCGCGGTTGAGACGGTGCTTGAGTATCTCCGCGACAACCGTGTTCTCGAACAGTGCACCGCGAAGAGGATGCGTACTCAGTTGGCCGGCATGCTCGATGCCGAGGAGAAAGCTCGCAAGCCCCACGTCGTAGAAATACAGTTTGGCCGACTTGACCAGCCGCTTTCGGATGTTGGCGTGATAAGGCGATAGCTGAAAGACGATGTAACTGGCTTCTAGTATCGTGAGCCATTTCCGTACGGTAGTATGGGACACGCCGGCATCCGCTCCGAGCGAGGAAAGATTGACCAGTTGCCCAACACGACCGGCACAAAGGCGTACGAACCGCTGGAAACTCGCCAGGTTGCGAATGTCTCCGATCCTTCTGACGTCACGCTCGATATAGGTTTCAAAGTAATCACCGAGCGCTTGACTCGGATCAAGTCCCTGATCGTGTATACGGGGATAACAGCCCGAAAACAATATATCATCGACCTTATCGTCCGCTCCCGTCCGACGCCGTTCAGCCAGGCTAAACGGCAGCAGCCGCAACAGCGCCGTTCGTCCTGCGAGCGACTGGCTGATTGATTTGGACAGTTCGAACTGTTCGCTTCCGGTGAGCACGAATTGTCCGTTTCGGCCGGCCTCGTCGACCACGACCTGCAGATAGGAAAGGAGTTCGGGAACGCGCTGGATCTCGTCGAGTATCGCCCCGTCGCCGAGTTTCGAGAGAAACCTCCGGGGGTCAGTCTCCGCGAAATGACGCTGGTCCGGCGCTTCCAGATTGACGTACTTGAGACTCGGGAAAGTTGAACGGCAGAGCGTCGTCTTGCCGGACTGACGAGGTCCGGTTACGGTGACGACGGGATACTGGTCGAACATTCGGACCAGGAAGGGAGTTATTTCACGCCGAATCATCATGGTTACAATATACTATGCATGTGACATATTGCAAGTAGTATTTTCAATTTTACACAAAATGGGGCCCACCGTTGTTTCTTTTGCCGCGGCGACTCGGACCTGCACAGGTCCCGCCCGCACTGCCAGACCCCGCTTGACATCCGATAGCATTCGATCTAACTTTCAGTGAAAAGTACAGGAGTTCAGGCACCCAATCGAAATCGAGCGCCGCCGGCTGGCTGTTTTCAGCAACGCGAGGGAAAGAAAGCTAAAAGGGAGTCCGCTATGCTGGATGAAATCCTGGCCCAGGAATACCCGAAGCAGGAGACGTTGAAGGACGGCACCAAGGTTACGATCCGCCCGCTCGAAGCCGACGACGTGGAAGCGCTATACGCCTTTTTCCAGTCGATCCCGCGCAAGGACCGGATCTTCCTGAAGGACGATATCCGCGACAAGAGCATCATCCAGGGATGGTGCAGCAATATCGACTGGGACGTCGTCATACCCATCGTGGCGATCGTGGACGGCGATATCGTCGCCGAGGTCTCGCTGCACCGCGAGCGCCGCGGCTGGAAAAGCCATATCGGCAAGCTCCGCCTCGTCGTACACCCCGATTTCCGCCGCCAGGGGCTGGCCGTCGATATGATCAACGAACTGATCGCCGTCGCCCTGCACACCGGGTCCATCGAGCAGCTCAACGCCGAGTGCATGGTGGACGTCCAGCGCGGCGCGATCCTCCTGCTGCAGCTCGTGGGATTCGTACAGCGCGCCATCCTGCCCGGCCAGGTCCGCGACATCGAGGGAACCGTGCACGACCTCGCCCTGCTTTCCTACACCCTGCGCGACCAGGAAGACTTCCCGGCGCTGGACTAGAATCGATCCTACCCTTTCACCGCGCCGATCGTGATACTCCGCACGAAATAGGGCTGGAAGACGAGAAAGAAGGCGATCATGGGCAGGGCCGACACCGCGGCCCCCGCCATGAGCAGGCCGTAGTCGGTGTAATACTGGTTCTGGAGGGAGTTGAGCCCGACCTGCAGGGTCAGCATCGAGCTTTGGTTGATCACGATCAACGGCCACAGGAAGTCGTTCCACACCCCCATGAAGGTGAAGATGGCCAGGACGCCCATCCCTGGTTTCGCCAGCGGCAGGATCACCCGCTGAAACACCCCCCACTCCCCGCATCCATCCATGCGCGCGGCCTCGATGAGTTCCGTGGGCAGCGTCTGCAGGAACTGTTTCATCAGAAAAATGGAAAAGGGCATGATCAGCGCCGGGACGATGAGCGCCTGGTAGGTATTGATCCAGTCCAGTTGGACGATCAGCGCGTAGAGCGGGATGATGGTCAGCTGGCTCGGGACGAACATGAGGCTGATCACCGTCCAGAAGATCGCCTGGCGTCCCGGAAAGACCTTCTTGGCCAGCGTGTAGCCGGCGAGCGTTCCGAGCAGTACGTTGGATGCCGTCACCGTGCCCGTCACGAGGAGGGAATTGGCCATCCAGGTGCCGATCTCGGAACCATTGAACAGGCGGGCGAAGTTGATCCACGACGCCGGCGACGGCACCAGGCTCGGCGGAAAGGCGAGAACCACCGACGGGGTCTGGAACGCGGTAACGACGATCCAGTACAGCGGCATCAGCGTCAGTATGGCAAAGAGCGCGAGCAGGATCCTGAAAACGTATGGCAACATGGAAGTCCTGGATTTGAAGACGTGCGGGCCTGGTGACTCGAGTCAATATTCCACGTCGCTGGCCAGCCACTTGTACTGCAGCACGGCGATACCGGCCAGGCTGAGGGAAAGCAGGGTCGCTTCGGCGGCGGCCTTCCCGAAATCGAAGTACTCGAAAGCGTCGGTATAGATCAGATAGACCAGCGTGGTCGTTGCGTAGTCCGGGCCGCCTCCCGTCATCATGAGCACCTGGGTAAACACCTGGAAGGAGGCGATCGTGCTGGTAACGAGCAGGTAGAGCACCGTCGGGCGGAGCAGGGGCAGGGTGATCTTCCAGTACTGCCGCCACGGGCCGGCGCCGTCCAGCCGCGCCGCCTCGTAGTAGCTGGCCGGGATGCCGCCCATGGCGGCGGTCAGCAGCACGATGGCGGCGCCGTGCCCGCCCATGATCGCCATGAACATCAGCGAAGGCAGGGCCATCTGGGGATCGCTGGTCCACAGGTAGGGTCCCAACCCTGCGAAGGACAGCACGTAGTTGAGCAGTCCGCGGGCCGGGTTGAACAGCCACAGCCAGACCAGGGAGAGGATGGCCCCGGACGTCACCACCGGCAGGTAGAACGCCGATTTGAAGATGACCTGGGCCCAGGCGTATTTCAGTCCGAAGATAACATAGGCCAGGAACAGTGAGATCAGCAGGCTGGCGGGCACCACCCCGCCGGTGTACAGGACCGTGATCCCCAGCGCCTTCCAGAAGAGGTCGTCCGACAACGCGTAGGCGTAGTTCTCCAGGCCGGTCCAGACGGGTTGACCCCCGGGAAAGTAATCGGCGAAACCGAGGAGGATCGTCGCGGCCATGGGCAGCATGTTGAAGACCGCGAAAAGCAGTAGGGGCAGGAGGAGGAACAGGTAGGCCCAGCGTTCCCTGAAGATCGTTCGCGTGAGACTCAAGACGATGGGACCCTCCGGCGATTATTCCGCTCCGGCGCTTACTCCGACCCCGAGGTTACTCCGCTCCGGCGCTTACTCCGACCCCGCGGTTACTCCGCTCCGGCGCTTACTCCGCCCCCGCGCGCAGACGGCGTTCGATGTCTCTGTGAATGAACCGGTTACCCCGCCTGGCCAGGTCGTCGAGCGCTTTCCTGGGCGTGGCCTGAAGAGACATGGCGGCCTGGAAGGCGCTCAGGGTCATGTTCACCAGTGGGATGCCGTATCCCTGTATGGCGTCTTTGGTACCGTATCGCGCCACGCGCAGGACGTACCGCTGGAAGGGATCGTCGGCCCAGACGTCCAGTGCGGAATACCTTGTGGGCAAGGTGGACAGGGCGTAGGCCGCTTCCCGTTCGTGGCGGGTATTGGTCAGGAACTTCGCCAGGGCAATGGCGAGTTCCCGTTTTTCCTCGTCCTTCTGCCTGAATACACACGGAGAGTCGGCCACGACGAAGGCGCCGGGGTCGATACCGGGCAGGGACGGGTACATCATGGGATAGAGTTCGATGACCCCTTCCTCGATCACGCCGGTCTCCAGCGCGCGCTCGTGGGAACGCCGGGTACCGTGATGGGCCTGGCGCATGGCGAGCCGGCCCGCGTTCCACAGGTCGGTCACGTCGTTGTTGCGCAGCCCCGCGGAGCCCCTCGGGACTACGGCGTGCACGTGTTCCAGATCCACCATGAACTGAAGGGCCTTCACCCCCATCTCGCTGTTGATCACCAGGCTGTCGCCGCTGTCGTTGAACTGCCGCGCGCCGTGCCCCCAGAAAAACGGCATCTGGTCCTGCTGCGGAGAATTCCGCTGGAAGGGCATGGCGAAGCCGTATACGTCGACCTCACCGTCGCCGTCGCGGTCGAAGGTCGTCGCGCGGGCGGCGGCGAGGAACTGATCGTAGGTCCAGAGCCGGTCTCCCTCGCTAGGGAGCAGATGCACCGCGTCCCGTTCCCGGAAGATCTCCAGATTCGCCACCATGTACCGGTTACCGCCGATGAAAGGCAGGAAGTAGTGCCTGCCCTCATACTCGCTGAATCCGTAGAAAGTTCCGAAATCCCGGATGTCTTCCTCGGAGAGATCGTCGTCGAAGGCTTCCAGGAGCCCGAACCGGGCGTATTTCAACGCGATGCCCGACGTGCTGATCAGGACGTCGGGCGGCCGTCCGGAAGCCACGGCGATATCGATCTTCTGAAAACCGCTGGCCCAGTCGAGGGTTTCGATGTCGATGTGGATACCGCGGTCCGGATACAGCGCCTTGAAGTCGCGGGCGACCTTGTTGTACCAGTCCTTGACGGTGTACTGCGCCCGCCGCGGGTCATCCAGCGGGACGCCGTCCAGTTCGTGGCCGGTAATGCCCACCCAGTAGTCCTGAGTCCAGAGCGTAAGCCTGATCTCGTCTTCGTCCGGCGGAGCGTCCGCCGCGCAGGCGCACAATACCACCAGGATCGATCCAATTGCGAGTGATTTTCCCATCGCGCAACCCGTTTCAGAACAGGCTCAACTGGTTTCAGACCAACGCTACAGGTTTCAGAACAGGCTCAACTGGCGGTCGAAATCGGGTGCGGCCGTATCCAGTCCGAGCAGCCGTTTCATCCGGTTGCAGTCGGTGGGTGAATGGCCGGAATAGTAGTTGTTGAAGAACCCAAACAGCGTGTCGACCCGTGGGAGGATGTCGCGCTTCAGCCGTTCCGCCCACTTGATGAGCTCCTGAGTGCGGTCCACGACGGATTCCCGGAAGTAGCCGATGCGCGGGTCCTCCGTATTGCCCATCCATCGTATGTAGGTAAAATCCGCGGTGATCTCGGGGACGATCGGCATGATTTTGGGATGGTCCTGCATGGTCCAGGCCACGCCGTGCTTTCGGAGGAGATCGAACAATTCCGGCTTGATCCAGGACCGGTGCCTGAACTCGAAGGCGAAGCGGAAGTCGCTGGCAGGCAACAGTTTCAGGAATGATCCCACCCGGCTGAACGTCTCTTCGTTGCACTGGAATCCGGGAGGAAGCTGAACGAGCAGGCAACCGAGGCGCTCGCCCAGAAGGGCCATGCTGGCCAGGAACGGGGTCAACAGGTCCTCCGTGTCCACCAGGCCCCGTTCATGGGTGATCTCGCCGGGGAGTTTGGCCGTGAAGCGGAACGTCCCCGGGGTGCGGTCGTGCCAGGACGTCACCACTTCCGGCTTTGGGATGAAGTGGAAGGTACTGTCGATTTCGAGGGCGTCGAAGACCCGGGCGTAGTGCTGCAGGAGGACTTTCCGGTCGGCGTCGCTGGGGTAGAAGGATCCGAACCAGTCCCTGTAGGTCCATCCCATCGTGCCAATATGCAGGGAGCCGGGCACCGGTGTCATTTCCGCTCCATGCGGTCAGTCCGGGACGCCGGGTCAGACCCCGACCCGGTCGGTATCGAAGGACTCCAGGTGCTGGGTGATGTCCCGGATGAACCGGGCCGCGTTGAGGCCGTCGATGAACCGGTGGTCGAAGGACAGGCTCAGGAACATCATGGACCGGATGGCCAGTGAATCGTCAGCCTGCACGACGACCTGCTTCTTGACGCTTCCGGTGGCGATGATGCCCGCCTCGGGCTGATTGATAATCGGCGTGCCGAAAAGGGTGGCCCACATGCCCGGGTTCGTCAGGGTGAACGTACTGCCCTGCAGGTCGTCCGGGGTCAGCTTGCGGTCATGGGCCCGCTTGGCCAGGTCGTGGGCCGCCGCGGCGATCTCCGCGAAGTCCATTTCGTCCGCGTGGCGGATCACCGGTACGACGACGCCCTTTTCCAGTCCGACCGCCAGCCCCATGTTCACATGCTTCCACTGCAGAATCCGGTCGCCGTCCATGGTGGCGTTCAGCATGGGGTTCGCTCGCAGGGCGTCGACGATGGCGGTGATGAAGAAGGGGGTCAGCGTCAACCGGATGCCGGTCTTCTGCTGGAACCGCTCCCTGGCCTCGTCCCGGTAGCGGACGACGTGGGTCATGTCGACTTCCGACACGGAGGTCACGTGGGGGGACACCTGCTTACTGAGGACCATGTGCTTGGCGATGGTCTTGCGCAGGGTGTCCAGGTTCACGACGCGGGCATCTTCGGTCCCGGCCGGGCGGGAAACCGACACATACTCTGATTCGTCGTCCTGTTCCGCGGCCGGTTCGGGAATGCGCGACGCGCGCCGTTCCAGGTAGGCCAGCAGGTCGTCCCGGGTCAACCGGCCGCCCTTGCCGGTTCCTTCCAGGGCTTCGAGCGTGGCCATATCTATACGCTCCTCCCGGGCGATGCGCAGCACGAGGGGGGAGTAGAAGCGCTCGGAACGCCTGCGCCTCAACGGACCCCCGTCGCCAGTCTCCGCGGCCGGAGTCCGTTCATCGGCTTCAATCGTCTCTACTTCTCCACCGGTATCACCGGCCTGCTCAGTTGCCCCAGCGTTACCAGTTCCGCCTGATCCGCCCGATCCGCCCGGTCCGTCGTCCTCGTCATCCCCCGTATCGATGACACCGATGACCTCCCCGATGGCCACCGTCGTGCCCTCGGCCACCCGGATCTCGCTCAGCACGCCGCCCGCGATGGCGGGGATGTCCGTGTCGATCTTGTCGGTGGTGATCTCCACCACGGACTCGTCGCGTTCGATCGTATCGCCGACTTTCTTCAGCCAGCGGATGACGGTTCCTTCTTCCACGCTCTCGCCGAGTCTGGGCATCACGATGTTCAAGTGCGTTTCCTCTCAGTGGCTGACGATGAGTGCCTGGCGATCAATGCCGGAAGATCAGTGCCGGCGATGCGTGCCGACCGGCCTGTGCAAGACGATCAGCGCCTGCCGGTCAATAGGCCAGGAGATCTCTCAATGCCGCGGTCACCTTCTCCGTGTTCGGCAGGAAGTACTGCTCCAGCGGCGGACTGAAGGGGACGGGCGTGTCGATGGCCGCCAGCCTGCGGACCGGCGCGTCGAGATGTTCGAAGGCTTCCTCGGCCGCCACCGCGGCGATTTCACCGCCGAAGCCGCCGGTCAGCGTATCTTCATGGACCACCAGGAGCCGGTTCGTCTTCCGGACGGACTCGAGGATGGCCTGCTTGTCATAGGGCAGGAGGGACCTCAGGTCGAGCACTTCCGTCTCGACCCCCTCGCCGGCCAGGGTTTCCGCGGCGTCCAGGCTGTGAAAGACCATCTTGCCGTAGGTTACGATCGTCGCGTCGCCGCCCTCCCGGCGGACCGCCGCCTTGCCGATGGGCACGGTGTAGTCTTCTTCGGGGATCTCTTCCCGGATCCGGGGAAAACGGTACAGGCCCTTGTGTTCGAAGTACAGGACCGGGTTGTTGTCGCGGATCGAGGACTTGAGCAGGCCTTTCGCATCGTAGGTCGTGGCCGGCGCCACGACTTTGAGACCGGGCACCTTGCAGAACCAGGCCTCGGGGTTCTGGGAATGGAAGGGTCCGGCGTTGCCAATGGCCCCCGAGGGGCACCGTACCACGAGGGGCACCGCGGCGCCCCAGCGGTAGTGGGTCTTGGCCACGTTGTTGACCAGCTGGTTGAATCCGCAGGTGATGAAGTCGGCGAATTGCATTTCGGCCACGGGCCGCATGCCCATGAGCGCCGCGCCCATGGCCGCGCCGATGATCACGGATTCGGCGACGGGCGCGTCGATCACGCGGTCCTCGCCGAAATCGTCCAGGAATCCCTTCGTGATCTTGAAGGCCCCGCCATAGACGCCGATATCCTCGCCGAGGCAGAAGACGCTTTCATCCCGTTCCATTTCTTCGCGGAGTCCGGACGAAATGGCTTCAAGGTAGGTTACGGGCGGCATGGGTCGGTTCCGGTTGGGGATATCGGTGACATCAGTCCGCGTAGACGCCCTGGAGCGCTTCTTCGGGTTCGGGCAGGGGACTCTGTTCCGCGTAATCCACCGCGTCGTCGACGATGCCCTTGACTTCTTCCTGGATCCCGTCGATCTCCTCGCGGGTGAAGTACTTCCGTTCCAGCAGGAGGTTCTCGGCCTTCGTGACCGGATCGTTGTTCCACCCGTCTTCCATGATGTCCTTGGGGACGTAAAAGGCGTCGTCGTGCTGGGCGTGGCCGAGCAGCCGCGTGCAGCGGGCTTCGATCAGGGTCGGACCGCCGCCTTCCCGGGCGAGATCCACGGCGTCCCGCGTAGCCTTGTACACGGCACGGACGTCCGTGCCGTCCAACAGCGCGCCCGCGACGCCGTAACCCCTTGCCCGGTCGACGATGTTCTCGCAGGCGTACTCGTACCGGGTCGGCGTCGAATAGGCGAACTTGTTGTTCTCCACGATCAGCACCATGGGCAGACTGTGCACGGCCGCGAAGTTGAGCCCTTCGTGGAAATCGCCGATACTCGAGCCGCCTTCGCCGATGTAGGTCAGGGAGACCGCCCCGTCGCCGCGGACCTTGCTGGCCAGGGCCACGCCCGCGGCCACGGGAATGTTCGCGCCGAGGTGGCTGATCATCCCGACGATGTGGTGGTCCCAGTTTCCGCAGTGCATGTTGCCGTCTTTGCCGGCGGTGGGTCCGTTGGCCCTACCCAGGTACTGGCACATCATGTCCCGCGCGGTATGCCCGCGGAGGAAATGAGCGCCGATCACCCGGTGCATGGGGACCAGGATGTCCGCGTCGCCCAGGGCGTAGGCGCTTCCCGCGGCGATGGCCTCGTGGCCCGCGCCCGCGTAGGCCGCGCCCACGAGCCGGCCCTGCCGGAAGAGGCGGTAGACGCGCTCTTCGAATTCCCGCTGAAGGCGCATGGTATGGTATAGGGTGCGGTAGTCGTCCCGGCCGAGGCCGAGATCGTCGAGGTCGGACGCAGCAAGGTCGGGGTCGGACAGGGCGGGGGCGGTCTCAACGTTCATGGCGCCTCCTGGGAGCGGTGTGGCTTGTTCTGATCATAGTCTTTGCCGCAGTTCGGGCAGGCTCGTCTCCTCGAAAGCCATGCCGAAGACGTCGCCCAGGTTTCGGAGAAGGCTACTTTCAACCTCCTCCATCGATACCGTCCGGCCGAGCAGCCGCTCCATCGAGGTGACCTCGCGGTCGGCGATGCCGCACGGGACGATGCCCTCGTACAGGGAGAGATCGGGATGCACATTCACGGAAAACCCGTGCATGGCGATCCACCAGCTGACCCTGATGCCCAGGGCGGCGACCTTACTTTCCTCCACCCAGACCCCGGTGATCCCCTCCAGGCGGCGCCCCTCGATGCCGAAATCCCCCAGACACCCGATGATTGCGGCCTCGAGGTCGCGCAGGTACCGGTAGACGTCCTGGTACCATGCCGCGATATCGAAGATCGTGTACCCCACCAGCTGGCCGGGACCGTGGCAGGTGATATCTCCGCCCCGGTCCGTTTCGTAGACCCGAATGCCGCGGGCCCGGAGCGTTTCTTCCCCGTAGAGCAGGTGTTCGCTGGCTCTCAGCCGACGACCGATCGTGTACGTGGGAGGGTGTTCGAGCAACAGGAGCACGTTGTCTATCAAGCCGGAACGACGCGCCGCGAGCAGACTCCGCTGAAGAGACAGCGCCACGCCGTATTCCATCGTGCCGGTCCGCTTGGCCCGAACAACCCAGCAAGGCAGCACCTGCCCTCCTCATGCACGGCGACCTCGTATATTCCAGGCCCTGTACCCCGGACAACCTATGTTCTGAAGGTCCGTTCTGTCAAGGTTTTTCTCCCTCGACGATGGGTCCGTAGAACTCCACCCGCCGGTCTTCCAGGCGGTCGAGTTCGTAGGCCTTGGCCACGTTTACGATGTGCTTTTCCCGGGCGCCGGCAAGGTCCAGGTCGGCGAAGATGATTTCCTCGCGGGACCGGTCTCCTTCCGCCAGCGTACGCCCGGTGAAATCGACGATCTTGCTCTGCCCGATGAAATTGGTCCCACGCTCTCTCCCGACCCGGTTGACAGCGATGTAATTGACACGGTTCTCGAAGGCGCGCGTATTGATCACGAACTCGGTGTTGCAGTCCGCGCCGACCGGCCAGTTGGTGGGCAGGGCAATCAGTTCCGCGTCATGGAGCATCATCACCCGGGCGCTCTCCGGAAACGCCGCGTCGTAACAGATATTCAGGCCGATCTGGCCCACATCCGAATCATACACGCGAAAAGGGCGGTCGCCGGGGGACAGAAAGCGGTCGATCCCGAGATAGGGGAGGTGGATCTTGCGGTAGTGCCCGATCAGCCCGTTGGGGGCGATGAAGGCCGCCGTGTTGTATAAAACCGAACCGTCGGCCTCCAGCAAGCCGATGATCACATGGATGTCGAGTTCACGGCACCGGCGCTCGAGACGCTCCGTGAAAGGCCCGGGCACGGGCTGGGCATACGCCCGGGCTTCGTCCAGGTCGTAAAAACAATACCCGGTCAGCGCGCACTCGGGGAACACGGCCAGGTCCGCCCCCTCGCGGGAGGCCGACTGCATGGCGTCGAACACCCTGTTGAGATTCTGCTCGGTCTCGGCGAGTTTCAAGTCCATCTGCACGCCGGCGACCCTTATGGTGTCTGGCATTTCTTCCCCCGTTCTGCCTGTAGCGATGTGTTTCGGGATTATACGCCTTCACGGGCCGGAAGTTGCCGGAAGTTGCCGGAAGTTGCCGGAAGGGAAGGGTTACTCTATCCCTGGCCCTTCCGGTACGCCGGCATGGCGCTCAATCCGGTCGAAGAAGGATGGAAGAGCCGGGTGAGGTGGGCTTCGATGACGCCCCGGTTGAGATCGGGGCGCTCCATGCAGGCCACGACCAGTTCGTGGTCCACCCGTTCGGTCATTTCGGCGATGGCCTTCATGCGATCGATGGAATTGATGAGGGCCTGCCGGATGGGGATGCGCTCCGGGAAGATGTCGATGCCCATGTAGCCCCGGTAGCCATACATCTTCAGTGCGTACATGCCGGCGAAGATCTGCTCCGGCGATACGATGCCGACCTGCAGGTCCTGGTCGTAGTTTCCCAGGGGCTGGCTGTTCCAGTGGGTGTGGGCCAGCCGGCCCTGCCGGAGTATGCGGCTCAGGGCGTAGGGAAAATCTTCGAAGCCCATCAGGACGTGACCGAGTTCGGGATTCAGGCCCACGATGGCGTGCCCCTCGTCGATCAGTGCCCGGTTCTCGGGGGCCCGGAGACGCTCGTCCACGTTCTGGGCCATCAGGATGCCGTCCGTGGTGTTCCGGTAGATGTTGTTTCCGCGGGGCTCGTAGGGTTTGGGTTCGATGGCCGTCCGGATCCCGGGCACGGCGTCCAGCGCCTCGGCCAGGCCCGACTCGAAGAGGTCCCACATGGCGTAGAAATCGGTCCCGAAATTGAGTTCATAGCCGTCGCCGCCGGGCCAAACGACCATGAAGTCAGTGTCCAGTTCCCGGTTCATCCGCAGCGTTTCAATCACCCGGGCGATGGCGGCGCGCCTCGCCTCGGGCACCGGTGAAGAAAGGGAACCGAATTCGAATTGTGCGTCCCAGAAGAGGTTGGGGATCACCGTAATCAGCCGCACGCCCGTGTCCTTTTCCAGTTGCTGGTAGAGATGGGCGTTGTCTTCGTTGATCTCGTTGGGATAGTGGGCCTCGATGCCGCACAGGCCGTATTCCGCCATTTCGCCGGCGATTTCCAGGCGCTCCTCGATGGAATAGGGCTCCATGTAGGCTTCGTGAAACCGGATCTGGGACGGCGAGAAGAACCAGACGCCGGCCGAGATCTTCAGTTCGAGCGAAAACTCCTTAAGGTGGCGCACGAGTTCGTCGCCACTGCGCACCGTTGCCTGGTCCCGAAGGTCTGCGAACATAACCATCTCCTGTAGAATGCGTTAGCCCATGGCGAGTCGTTTTTTCTGATCTTCCAGCATCTCTTGTTGACGTCTGACACGTTCGGGCACCAATCGTTCCCGCGGCGCGGCCGGTTTGAAGTCCAGGCGTTCTCTGTCCAGTCCCAAGAGGATCGCCCGTTCCACCGGAGAGAAGTCCTCTGGATCGTCGCGGTTGAAATCCATCGGTTCCTTGAGCGCGACCGGGGGATTGGTGATGAAGCGGGCACGGCCTGACGGGTTCCGGGACGCGGAGTGCAGAATGAACGGATGCAACAGCACGACGTCTCCCGCGTTTCCCGTGATTTCCGCGAAGTCCCTGCAGTCTGTAACCAAATGGCCGAAACTGCCGCTGGGCAGCAGGCCCTGTGGATTTGCGTAAAGATGCCGCGCGACGTGCTTCACCGAATCACAGGCGACAAACGTGCCGCCGCTTCCGGGTAGTATGTCGGACCATACGACGATTGTCAATAATCCCTGCTCCGGACTGTCCAGGAAGTGCCTGAAGAAATCACCGTCCTTGTGCCAGCCTTGGCGAAGGGTCTCCGGTGGTTCCCATACCTCGCCTGCGCCATATGAGAAGTTGATGATGAAACCATCTCCCCAGGACGGTTGGGTATTCGCCAGTCTGTCCTCACCGCCCAGCAGGTCGCAGATGGTGTCCCAGGCCCTCGGCGCGGTTTCGCGGATCGGAACCTGGTTCATCGATGGAAGATGCACACGCGGTTCCTCCCAGGTCGCGGCATCATCAGGATCATAGCCGAGACGACTGAAGGCGAACGCGCGCCATTCGGCGGCCAGTTCTCTCGAGAAACAGTCCCGCAGGACGACATGTCCTCGTCGTATGAAATGGTCTACGTCCGATTCGGTCAGCGCCTTGTAGCTTCTCGACATGGTCTTATAGAAGTCTTCCCAGCATCCTCGTGCCCGGCATCTTCGTGCCCTTTTGTCCGGGCAACCTCGAATCGGCTATAGGGATTGAGATCCGGCCGTGTGAGATCAGAATCGTGGTGTTCTATCAAGATTATAGGAGTGAAAAAAGCGCCTGTCAACAGGGAGATCAGGCTTCAAAAGAGCGCTTGACATTCGAAGTTAAATTCCCGTATTTTTCACCTTTATCCTGCAGGATTCAGTGACCTTCCATGCCACGAAAAGGAAACGTCCTTGCGCATTGTCGTAACCGGTGGTGCGGGTTTTCTGGGATCCCATCTGTGCGACCGTCTGCTGGCGGACGGTCACCGTGTCGTCGCCGTGGACAACCTGATCACGGGCCGGACCGTGAACATCTCCCATAACCTGGAAAATGAAGGATTCACCTATCTCCAGCGGGACGTTTCCAAATACCTGGACATCGATGGCGAAGTGGACTTCGTCATGCACTTCGCCAGTCCGGCGAGTCCGATCGACTTCGAGCGCGTTCCTATCCAGATACTGAAGGTCGGCGCCCTTGGCACCCACAACGCCCTCGGCCTGGCCAAATCCAAGGGCGCAGGCTTCTTTCTCGCGTCCACCTCGGAGGTCTACGGCGACCCGCAGGTCAACCCCCAGCCGGAAAGTTACTGGGGCAACGTCAATCCCATCGGCGTCAGGGGGGTCTACGACGAGGCCAAGCGCTTCGCGGAGGCCCTGACCATGGCCTACCACCGGAAACACGGAATCGACACGCGGATCGTCCGGATCTTCAACACCTACGGTCCCCGGATGAGACCCGCGGACGGCCGCGTCGCGCCGTCCTTCATTACCAAAGCGCTCAAGGGCGAACCGCTGACGGTCTTCGGAGAAGGACAACAGACCCGCAGTTTCTGCTACTACGAAGACCTCATGGAAGGCATCGTGCGGCTCATGCGATCCGGTGAGCACGATCCGGTGAACATCGGGAACGAGAACGAGATCACCATCCTTGAGCTCGCCCGCACCATCATCCGCCTTTGCGGCTCCGGCAGCGAGATCGTCTTCCGGCCCCTTCCCCAGGACGATCCCCAGTTGCGGCGCCCCGACACGACAAGGGCGCGGGAGATCCTGGGCTGGGAAGCCGCGGTCTCCCTCGAGGAGGGTATGGAGAAGACCATCGCGTATTTCAGATCCCCGGACGGGAACGCCTGATCACGCGCCCGTCGGAAAGGACCCGGCCGATGACGAGCGGCACCGCGCAGCACGCAACCGAAGAAGGACCCCGGCAGGTACGCATAGAGGCATTCCAGGAAGGGCGGGAAAAGATCCTGGCGGAAGTACGCAAGGTGATTACCGGCCAGGAAGAGGTCCTGGAACAGGTGCTGATCGCCCTGTTCGCGGGAGGGCACTGCCTCGTGACCGGCGTGCCCGGCCTGGCGAAGACCTTGCTCATCAAGACCTTCGCCGAGGTGCTGGACCTGGAGTTCCGGCGCATCCAGTTCACCCCGGACCTCATGCCGGCCGACATCACCGGGACGGAGATCCTTGAAGAGGACAAGGCCACGGGACAGCGATCGCTGACCTTCATCAAGGGCCCGATATTCGGCAATATCGTACTGGCGGACGAGATCAACCGGACGCCGCCCAAGACCCAGGCCGCCCTGCTCGAAGCCATGCAGGAGCACCGCGTGACCACCGGCCGCACGACGTTTCAGCTGGACGAACCCTTCTTCGTCCTCGCCACCCAGAACCCCATCGAGCTGGAGGGCACCTATCCCCTGCCCGAGGCGCAGCTCGACCGGTTCATGTTCAACATCCACATCGAGTATCTCGAGGAAGACGACGAAGTGGCCGTGGCCCGTGCGACCACCTCCGCCGAGACGGTCTCGGTCGACACCGTCCTGTCCGGCGAGGTGGTACGGGACTATCAGCGCCTGGTCCGTGAAGTCCTGGTCTCCGAACAGGTTGCCCGGTACGCCGTTCGCCTGGCATCCGCGAGCAGGCCATCCGGCGAGGAAGCGCCCGATTTCGTGAAGAACTGGGTTTCCTGGGGGGCCGGCCTGCGCGCCTCCCAGTACCTGATCCTGGGCGCCAAGGCGCGGGCTCTGCTCGACGGCCGGGGACACGTTTCCTGCGACGACATACGCGCCCTCGCCCACCCGGTCCTGCGACACCGGATCCTGACCAATTTCTACGCCGAGGCGGAAAAGATCACCTCCGAGGGCATCGTCGACCGCCTGCTCGAGACCGTACCGGCGCCGCAGTCCGGCATGTAACGGACGCCGCAGTCCGGCATGTAACGGACGCCGCAGTCCTGCATGTAACGGACGCCGCAGTCCTGCATGGAACCCGGCATGTAGCCCTTCATTTCAGCTAACGGCACCGACATGACCGAAATCCCCCGCTTCCTGGATCCGAGGACCCTCTCCAGTCTCTCCTCCATGGAAATGCGCGCCCGCATCGTGGTCGAAGGGTTTGTATCCGGCCTCCACAAGAGCCCGTACCGGGGCTTCGGCGTGGAGTTCGTGGAATACCGGCAGTATACGCCGGGTGACGACATCCGGCACGTGGACTGGAAAGTCGTTGCGCGGTCGGACCGGTACTACGTCAAGGAATACGAGGACGAGACGAACCTGCAGTGCGTGATACTCCTCGACCGCAGCGCGTCCATGGGTTACGGCGGGCAGCGGTCCCGGCGGACCGGCCGGGCGGTACGGACAGGACGGTTCAGTCGGGCCGGCAGGTCCGGAAGGTCCGGTCAGACACGACAGGACGGGCAGGACGGACAGACCATGCCGACGCCTGCACTGGACAAGCTCGAATACGGTTCCTATCTGGCGGCTTCATTGGCGTATCTCATACTGCGACAGGGGGACGGGGTGGGACTCGTCACCTTCGATCGGGCCGTACACGACTATCTGCCGCCCAGTTCGAAGAACACCCAGTGGCACGCCATCCACTCCAACCTGGACGGACTGCGTGCGGACGAAGGGACCGATATGGGGAAACCCCTTCACGAACTCGCCGAATCGATGCCGAGGCGGGGACTGGTCATCCTCATTTCCGATCTGATCGACGACGTCGAGCAGATGATGAACGCCCTGATGCACTTTCGCTTTAAGGGACATGAAGTGCTGGTCTTTCACATCGTCGACCGGGAAGAACTCACCTTCCCTTTCAGCGAGACCGCAAGGTTTGACGACCCGGAGACCGGCGAGCGGATCACGGTGGCACCGTCGGCCATCCGGGCGGACTACCTGGCCGCGGTGGAGGAATTCATGGAATCGATCCGGACCGGATGCGCGAAGATCCAGGTCGACTATGAGCGCATGGAGACCGACCGGCCGCTGGATTTCGCGCTTTTTTCCTATCTGAGCAGACGCATGGTGAAAAGATAAAGCTTCACCCGCGCATCGCTCCCGCAGGTACGCGTCATGGACCTGGCCTTCCTGAATCTCACGTTCCTCTTCGGCGCGTTGGGCGCCGCGGTTCCGCTGGTCCTGCACCTGGTGCGAAGACAACGGGCCGGGATCCACGTGTTCAGCATGGTCCGTTTCCTCATCTCGTCTCAACGGGCCATCGTCCGGCAGCAGCGATTTCGGCGCCTCCTCCTGCTGCTGCTGCGCATGGCGGCCTGCGCGCTGCTGGCCGTGATTTTTGCGCGGCCCTTCCTCCGGGACCAGGAGGAAACCGTCTTCGCGGGCACCCAGCCTGAAGCGGTAGCCATCCTGGTCGACACCTCCTACAGCATGGGATACGGGAACCGCATCGCCCTGGCGAAGAGACGGGCGGCCGAGATCCTGAACGATCTGCAGACCGGCGACCAGGCGGCGCTGCTGACCTTCGCCGTCCAGGCGCGTGTCGTACGGGAGCTCGGGCCGAACCAATCCGAACTGCCCGTGCTGCTGGACACCGAAGTCAGCGCGACTTATCAGGCGACGGACTACGTGGAGGCGTTGCGCGCCGCCGACGACCAGCTGAGCGGGTCGGACTTCGACCGCCGGACGGTCTACCTCGTTTCCGATTTCCTCCAGTCCGGCTGGAATCCACGGTCCGGGGGATGGAGGCTCAGTCCGGGCATCCAGCTCCGGATGATCGACGTGGGGGACGCCCAGGACGACAATTCCGCCGTCACCGGTGTGGAGATCCCGACCGTTGCCAGCGGGGAACCGCCGGCCTTCGCCAGTGGAGAATCGTCGGCCGCACTGGACGGGGAGGGTCGTACGCCGGCCGGGGAGGGTCGCACGCCAGCCGGGGAGGGTCGCACGCCGGCCGGGCGGGCACGTGCGCTGTCGGGGCAGGCAGGCGCGCAATCCTTGAATGACCGTAGCCTGGACGTGGCCGTTCGGATACGAAACTACGGACTGGCGCCCTTCCGGGACGAGGTCGCGCTGCGGGTCAACGGGGTAGAGACCGGGAAGCGTCGGGTCGACATACCCCCACGTTCCGGCCGGGTGGAGATCTTCCGGCAGACTTTCGGATCGGCCACGAATACGGGCGAGGTGATACTGGGGGAAGATGGACTTCCAGTGGACAACCGGTTCTACTTCACCGTGAACGCGCCGATGCCCGTGCGGGTCCTCTGCCTGGAGGAAAGATCGCGGCCGGACCGCCCGTCGGAGGCCGCGTACTACCTGTCCCAGGCGCTGTCGCTGCGCCGGGACCCGCCGGTCGTCGTGGACGTGCGGTCCCCGGACGCGCTGGCCGCGATCGATCCGTCGGAATACGACGTGGTCATCTCGGCCAATCTGTCCATCCTGCCGAGGGCCGCGAAGGACAGTCTGACCGGGTACTTGCGATCGGGCGGCAGTCTGATAATCGCCTTGAATCCCGCCGTATCTTCGGGTATATTCAATTCATCCTTCGGCGAACTGCTGCCAGGACGCATCGAGTCGCTTTCGTCGCCGGACAACCCGCGAGACCGGTACCGGTTGCTGACGGACGTGAATTACCAGCACCCCGTCTTCCAGCCCTTTGCCGGTCCCCGTCACGGTGATTTCGGTACGGTACGGTTCTACCGCACGACACGGTTCGAACCCGACTCCTCGGCGTCGGTCCCCGCTCGTTTCGATGACGGCGCCGCCGCCGTCGCGGAGAAGCCCCTGGGAAACGGCCGCACGTTCCTGGTCCTGTCCACGTTCGACCTTGCGTGGACCGATTTTCCGATACGGGAGGTATTCGTTCCGTTTCTTTACGAGAGTATCGACTACCTGGCCTCCCGGGGAACAGTGCACGAGCGCGGCGCCGGGTTGTACCGCCTGGCGGGGGAGGCCGTCAGGCTGCCGGACGACGCGCAACACGTGGAACTTCCTTCCGGTGAACTGGTCCCGGTGGAAACGTCCCGGTCGGGCAGGAAGCTGTTCACGCAGACGTGGCAACCGGGGTTGTACCGGGTGCAGTCGGCGGGAGGGCGGCAGACCTTCGCGGTCAATCTCGACACCCGTGAATCCGACTTCACCAGGATGGACGCGGAAGCCTTCGCCGCGGCGCTGATCAATCCCGTGGCCGTGAGTCCGGAAGCACGGGAAACCGAGTCGCAGGACCGGCTGGCCCGGGACGCCGAAGTTGAACGCCGCCAGGGGCTCTGGTGGATCCTGGGATTCACGCTCATCGCCCTGGTCCTCGGAGAGACCCTGCTGGCGAATCGAACGCACAGGTGACCCATGTCGACGGAACGATCCATCCTTCAAGATGCCCTGCGTAGCGTACTCCGCCGCTGGCGCGCTATGCTGGTCATCCGCGGCGCCTCTGTGATCGCGATCGCCGGGGTCATGCTCTTCCTCATCGGCGTGACGGTCGTTCAGTTATTCGTCCCCGGTGGGCTGGTCAGGGTCCTCTTTCTGGCCGCCGCCGCGGGGATCCTCGGCTGGCTCGCTTTCAGGTTTCTGCTCGCGCCGCTCCGTCAAACACCCACGGACCTGCAGATCGCCCGTTACATTGAAGAACGGCACCCCGCGCTGAACGACGCCCTGGTCAGCGCCGTGGAATACGGTGACGCGCAACTCCGGCGACCCCAAAAGGACCTGATGGACCAGGTGCTGGAGTACGTCGCCGGTTACGCCGAGCAGATCGAATACAAGAAGGTCGTGGACCGCAGGCGCCACGCCCGCATTCAGGCTGCCGCGGCCGGCGCCGTCCTGTTCCTCGCCGTCATGATCCTGATTGAACCCGGTTATTTCGGGCGGTCCGCACTCCGGCTGGTGTCGTGGACCCAATTGGAACCAGCCTTGTCCGGCGGCATACGCGTGGAACCCGGCGACACGCGGGTGAGACGGGGCGACAGCCTGACCGTCACCGCCATCCTGGGCAGCGGTCTTGCCACGGCCCCGGGCTTGTTCGTCCGGTTCGGACAGGACGAAGACTGGTCGACACTGGACCTCTATGCGACGGACGCCGAGCGGACCTTCGCCGGCGACATCCATGGGATCGGCGAGAACGCTCGGTACTACGTCGCCGTGGCCGGAACCCGGTCGAGTGAATTCCGGATTACCGCCATCGATCCGCCCTACGTCGAACGGATCGACGCCAGGTACGACTTCCCGGATTACATGGAACTCGTCTCGAAGACCGAGGAAGACCGCGGAGACATCACGGCGCCGGTGGGCACGGGGGTCGCCCTGCGCATCACGGCGAGCAAACCGGTGGTATCCGGTGCGATGCGCTTCAGCGACGGCCGGTCCATTGAACTGGAAGTGGCCGGGCAGGACCTCGAGGGTGCCTTCGTCGTACGCGAGGACCTTTCCTATTCGATACACGTAGTGGATTCGGACGGCATCGCAAACGACGACCCGGTGGAGTATTACGTCCGGGCGTTGCAGGACCGCGCACCCCGGGTGGTCATCCTCGAACCGGAGCGAGACACGCGGGTTTCCCCCGTCGATGAAGTCATGATACGCGCCGAGGCCGAGGATGATTTCGGCCTGGCGTCCTTTTCCATCAACTACGCGGTGAACGGCGGCGACGAAGTCGTCGTGGACCTGGGCGCAATGCAGCGCGAATCGAGCGGCACGGTCTGGGAGGGAGAACACGTGGTTTACCTCGAGAACCTCGGGGTCCAGCCGGGCGATTTCGTCGCCTACTACGCGGAGGCGGGCGACCGCAGGACCGAAGCCGGCACATCCGCGACGGATATCTACTTTATCGAGATCAAGCCATTCGATGCAACCTACCGCCAGGCTGAAGGTGGAGGCGGAGGCGGCGGGGGAGGGGCGGGGGACGACGTGATGCAGACGAGACAGCTCTCCCGCAAGCAGAAGGAGATCATCTCGGCGACGTGGCGGGTCAAACGGATGCTCGCGGCGGAACCCGGTACCCGGGTGGAAGAGGACCTCGAGGCCATCGCTGCGGTACAGGACGAACTGCGGGGGCAGGTGGAAGAAGCGCTCATGTTCATGCGTTTCATGGTCGGAATCTCGCAGGAAGCGATGAAGATGGTCGAATCGCTGGAACTGGCGCAGACGCCGATGGCGTCGGCTTCCGATGCGCTCCGCTCCGGCGAAACCGACGAGGCCCTGGCCCACGAACGCGAGGCGCTCATGTACCTCACGAGGCTCGACGCCCAGATGCGGGAGTTCACGGTGAGCCAGCAACGCAGTATGTCGGGCCGGGCGCCGCTCGACATGTCGGACACCTCCGAACTCGAGCTGGACGACGAGCGGAACAGGTACGAGGTCCCGGATCAACCGGCCCTGGAACGGGAGCGGGAACAGAACATCGACGAGCACCAGCAACGGGTCCAGGACCTGGCCCGGCGCCAACAGCGCGTGAATGAGCGGATTCAGAAGCTGGTGGACGATGAAGAACGCCCGGAAGCCGAGCGCCGGAGGGAACTGGACCGGCTGACCAGGACCCAGCGGGATCTCAGGGCGGAGACGGAGGAGATTGCCCGGTCGCTTTCCGGGTCCAGGAATCCCTCGGACGCCCGCGGTACGCAATCAGGATCGCAACGTCCCATGCTGGACCAGGCGGACCGCGACCTGCGCGAGAGCTCCGAGTCGATGGGCGAATCGATCGAACAAATGCGCAGGGACCGCCTCCAGACGGCGGCGGAGGGCGGCGCCCAGGCCGCGCGGCATCTGGCCGACGCGTCGAGCCAACTGCAGCGGGCACAGGGTGCGTCTCTGGAGCGGCTGGCGCGGGAAGCCGTAAAGCAGGCGGACCAGCTGGCCGTCCGGCAGGAACAGCTCGAGCGGAACGTCAACGCACTGAAGGACGAGAAAGAGGGTGGATTCGAGGGCATTCTCAATCGCCTGGACGCGATTGATTCAAGGCGCGGCGGGGTGGACGAGTCATCGAAGGAACGGCGCCTGGACCGGTTCCTGCGCGATCGGATGAGGAGTCTGGAGGGGGTGAAGGAGGAAATCCGTTCGGATCTCGAACGCCTCGAGAAAGACCTGGAATTCCTCGCCAGGAGTTCGTCCCGGGTGCAGCCCGAGACGGCGGCGGCGGCGGACCGGGCCGTCGAGATGATCGATGAGGAACGGTTAAGCGAACAGGTCGAGCGGTCGAAACGCCTTTTGAACCGGAATTCCCTGGACCAGTCCGCCCGCACGGAGACGGAGATCTCCGCAGCGCTGGACCGGCTCGCGGAAATGGTCCGCACCGCGCGGGACAAGTTGATTACCCGGGACATGGACCATCTCGCCCGGACGCAGGATAGCGCGCGGGAGGCCATGTCCGACTGGCAGGAACTGCAGCGCCGGCTCTACCGGTTGAACCGGGGCATTCCAAATCCAGAGACGCTCGACCAGATCTCGCGGGATTACCAGCGTCAGCTGCAACGCCTCCGGGATCTTTCGGGACAGGTCCCGCAGATGTCCCGGGAGTCACGCCAGCTGCAGGACGACCTGGACCGGGCGCTCGCCCTGGGCGACGAACCATGGAAGATCGACCGGGGAGCATGGAACGAGCTCCACCTGAACATGGCCCGCAGTCTCGTGGACTACTACGATGGTCTGCGGGCGGAAGTCCGGGACATGCGCCGGAGCGAACGGCTCTACCTCGCCCGGGAAGAAGATGTCCCGCCGGGGTACCGGGACATGGTAAACGACTACTTCGAGAACCTCTCCAGGAACGGGAACCGCAACTGAAGATCCGGCCGTTGGTCCCCGTTCCCGGAGACCTTCGTCCCTGTCGCGACAACATGCCCACCGCGTTGATCAGCCACCCCGACTTCCTCCTGCACGATACCGGTCCCTTCCATCCTGAACGGCCCGGCCGCATGACCTCCGTGCTGGCTCACCTCGGACTGTCCGACGACATGCCCGCCGGCACGCAGATGGCCGGCGCCCAGCAGGCCGGCCTGCTGGGCCTCTCGCCCGAACCGGCCGACGAGGCCCGGATCAAGGCCGTCCACGACGGGGCCTATGTCGACGCCGTAGTCGACTGGTGCGGGAAGGGTTACCGGAACCTGCCCACCGGAGACACCACCGTTTCCTCCGCGTCCGAGACCGTGGCCCGGCTGGCCGCCGGCGCGGCCATGCGGGCGGTCGACACGGTGTTGACCGGGGAAGCGGACCGTGTATTCTGCGTCGCCCGGCCTCCCGGCCATCACGCCGAATCCGACCGGGGAATGGGTTTCTGCATCTACAACAACGCCGCCGTCGCGGCCCGTTACGCCCAGTCGCGGTTCGGGGTGGAACGGGTGGCCGTGTTGGACTGGGACGTCCATCATGGCAACGGGACCCAGGAGATTTTCGAGGAAGACCCGTCCGTGTACTATTTCAGCGTTCACCAGTCTCCCCTCTATCCCTTCACCGGCGCGGCACAGGAAAAGGGAACGGGAGAAGGGACAGGCTACACGATGAACGTCCCGGTCTCCGCTGGGTCCGGCGACGAGGTTTTCGTCGATGTATTGCGCGGCACGATCCTGCCGGCCATGAAGGCATACAGACCGGATCTCCTCATCCTTTCGGCGGGGTTCGACGCCCACATGGACGATCCGCTTTCCGGTACCCTGGTTACGGACGCGGGTTTCCGGGCCATGTCCCGCCTGGTGCTGGACTTCACGGAAGATTCGTGCGGGGGCCGGCTGGTTTCCCTCCTGGAGGGCGGATATGACCTTGAAGCCCTCGGCCGGTGCGCCGCGGACCACGTAGGCATGATGAACGCCTGAATGCCGGTGGGCCGGCATGGGGCATAGCGGGGGCGTTTCCCCCTGACAGCGGGAGTCGAACGGTGAAATACAGAAGCCTGGGGCGGACCCGTTTGCGCGTTTCCGAAGTCTCCCTCGGCACGGTCGAACTGGGCATGGAATACGGCCTGAAGGCGGGTGGCGAACCCGGCGTGCCCGCGGAGACCGACGCCCGGGATCTGCTCAACCGGGCGCTCGATTCGGGCGTGAACTTCATCGACACCGCGGCACTGTACGGAAACAGCGAGGAGATCATCGGCCGGGCGCTCAAGGGCCGGCGGTCCGAGTACGTGCTCGCCACCAAGTGCGTGCACCGGCTGGAGGAAGGACTGGATTACGCCGAATCGAGACGGGGCATCGCCGCGTCCATCGACCGGAGTCTGTTAAGGCTCCAGACCGACCACATCGACCTGCTGCAGGTACACGGCCGGGACCTTCTCGAGCTGGAACTTCGAATGATCCGGGACGGCGAGGTGATGGAAGAACTCGACCGGGCCCGGGAGGCCGGCAAGGTCCGGTTTGCGGGTTATTCGTCCTACAGCGAGGAGGCGGCGCGTGCGGCCATCGACGATGGGCGTTGGGACACCCTGCAGATCCCGTGCAACATCCTGGACCGCCGTTATTTGGAAAGCGTCATACCCGAGGCGCGCCGGCGCGGTGTGGGCGTCATCGTGCGGTCCGCGCTGCTGAAAGGCGCCCTGACGGAGAAGAGCAGGTTCATGCCCGAAAGGCTGAAGCCCCTCGTCACACACATCGACCGGCTGGCCGAAATCCAGTCCGAGACCCATTACAGCCTGCCTGAACTGGCCCTGCGCTTCGTCCTGTCGATCCCGGACATCTCCACCGTTATCGTCGGCGCTGACAGGATCGCGTACCTGGATGAAGCCGTTTCCGCGTCGGACGGACGAGGCCTGAGCGAGGGAATACTACTGGCGTTGGAAGATATGGCGCTGGACGATCCCTACCTGCTGAATCCAGGAAACTGGGGCATTCCCTGATTGCCGCAGGGCAAGTGGTGTGACCAGGTTGTCCGCGAAGTCCGCGGCTCAATCCATTCTGCGATACACCCCGACCACCTTGCCCACGATGGACACCTCATCGGCGATGATGGGCTCCATGGTCGGATGGGCGGGCACGAGTTCGAAGCGGTCGTTGCGCCGGTAGAATCGCTTGACCGTGGCCTCGTCGTCCAGCAGCGCGACGACTGTTTCGCCCGTCTCGGCCACGGGCTGCTCGCGGACCAGGACGTAGTCCCCGTCCATGATGCCGTCTTCGATCATGCTGTCCCCGTGTACCTCGAGGGCGAAGACATTCCCGTCCTGCTTCACCATGCCTGTCGGAAAAGTCATGTATTCCTCGACGTTCTCCTCGGCGAGTATCGGCAGCCCGGCGGCTACACGGCCGAGGACAGGGACCCGGACGACGCCGCCGGCGCCCGGCGCGGAGGCATCCCTGGACCCCACGATTTCTATCGCGCGGGGCTTCATGGGATCGCGGCGGATATAGCCCTTTTTCTCGATCGCCCGAAGGTGGTCGTAAGCCGCGCGGGTACTGATTCCAAACTGTTGCGCGATCTCCCTGACACTGGGTGGATACCCTATCCGGCCGACCTTTTTGCGTATAAAATCGTATACGTTCTGTTGCTTGGTCGTTAGCGCTTTCATGAGGTTGAACTCCCTGGTGCTTTATACGCGGGGTTCTGTACTTCTTGTGCTTCTTGAGGGTCAATGTCAGCAAAATATACACAACATACGGTTAGTCGTCAAATAAAAAAACGTATTTACTTCGTGGGCATGTCGTGATTCCTCGAATCGCCGTATACCCGGGACGTTGCAAAGGACGGTACAAAGTACGGTGCAAAAAACCCCGTGCACAGGCCGCTGGCCGGCATATATATTAGACCGACCGATCACGGCCTGATGAACCGGAGACCGCCATGCCTGTAAATGAAATGATCCAGACCATGCTGGAGGAACTGCGTCAGATCGCCGATACCGAGGTGCACGTGGGCAAACCGATGCAAATCGGCGATGCCTGGGTGGTTCCGGTATCCAGGCTGTCCCTGGGGTTCGGCGCCGGGGGATTCGGCGGCGAGGACAACCAGAAGAAGGGAGCCGGCGGCGGCGTATCGGTCGAGCCGGTCGCCTTCCTGGTCATCCAGCAGGACCGCGCGCAACTGCTGCACATGGACTCGCCCAGCAGCCCCATGGGCAAGTTGCTGGACATCATGCCGGACGTCATCGAGGAATTGAAGAGGTATACCCGCAAAGGTAACGACGGCGATCAGTAGACCAGGGGCGCCACGGTCTTGGAAATCAGCGCGACAGCTACCGTGGCCATGCCTACCAGCCCCGTGCCGCAGGCGTAGCCGGCCGCCAGGACCGGCGTGTACCTCATCCATCTCCGCCTGCCGAATTTCCGCTCCATGTAATACCTGCCCAGCAACGCGCCCAGAAACTGCGGGATGAAGGCGTGGGGCACCGTGCCCACGCTGGCGATCACGCCGAAGATCAGCATGACGGGAAGGTTGAAAGCCGCCAGCACGGCGTAGGCCAGGACGCCGAAAACGGCGCCGCCGGCCATGTAGGGGATTTTCAACGCCTCGATCAGGTAGCTCGACTCGAAGCCCGATCCCGCCGTGCTGGAGTACCACAGCGCCTGCATCGTGGCCTGCTGCTGCCAGAACTTCTGCGCGTAGGGATAGGCCTGCGACGGTATCGGCGCGAGTCCCCATACGAAATGCCAGAACAGCAGGCTGCAGACGAGCAGGACCGGGATCATGACCAGTTCCGCCTTCAACACGCTCGTGAACCGGGTGCCGGTCAGTTCGACCTCGCGAAAGGCCTGGGCCTGGCCGCCGTAGTTGAAAATGGGGATCGGCGCGAACCAGATGTCCACTCCCTTGTAGCCGCTGAGAATGAACGTGGCCTCCTTGATGAGCGGGAACTGCAGATCGGCGCCCGTGATGGCGCGCAGGCGGGCGCTCGCGTAGGAGCTGAGCGGCGTATAGATGAAACCGTAGAACACGAAGAAGAGGATGGGGAACCCGGGCACCAGGCGCCAGCTCAGGACGACGTAGCCCACCGTGAGTACCAGGAAGGCACCGAAGATCACGGACATGGGGAAATCTCCCCGGCCGGGCGGCGTGCCGTATCCCCGTCCGGGCGGCGTGGAAGGCCTGGACGAAGCGATACCGTCGTTCGATCCTTCGCGCCTCGACTCGCCCGATCGTTTCCTGAGTCCGGACAGGATGCTCCAACCACCGATCACGGCGACCGCAACTCCCGTGCCGATGCGTACGCTCATCCAGAAATCAATATCGTTGACGAGCGTGGTCTGGATGGCGTCCATGCCCGGCGACCAGGTGCGCAGGATCCCGAAATCGTAGAGCAGCGGGTTGACGACCACGGTAAGCAGCGCGCCGACGGCGGAACCGACCACGATCCAGAAGGGCAGCACGAATCCCGTCAACACCGGTCCCAGTCCCAGCTCAACCGCCATGGCCGCGGCCGGCAGGATGTTCTCCGTATTGCGCGTCAGGTCGGCGAAAGGAATGGGAATCAGCGTGATCGGCTCTGCCAGCAGCGCGCCCGTGACGGCCGGAATGCCGATGTAGAACGCGCCAAAAACGAGTCCCAGCATGGCCCCGATGCTGAAGGCGCGCCAGCGCCACGATTCCTGTCCCGCTGAGCTCTCCGCCAGGGCTGTGGCGCCCTCCGCCTGGATCGGGGCCAGGGGAAATGGCAGCCGTTCCACGTCGGCCGTTACGCGGAAGAGTCCGTAACCCAGCGTGAAGGCACTCGCCCGGTTGAAGATGTGGAGCACGGCGATAAGCAGGATCGGCACCAGCCATTCCCCGTGCAGCAGCGTGCGCAGCACGATGGCGTCGGAATCCGCGCCGGGCGAGATCCAGGAAGGGATCTGGTCGTCGATGCCGAAGGCGCGGGCACCGGGGGACTGGACGAAGTACTGGTACCAGATGAGCTGGGCGAAGGGGCCGCCGGACAGCGCCAGTCCCACGCCGGCGGTGAGGCTGGCCGCCACGTAGTAAAGCATGTAGATTTCCTGGCGGCTTAGCGTGGTGAAGGACCGGCGCGCGACTTCGATGAACAGGATGATCGTGGTCCATTCCGCCGCGGGCCCGAGGCTCTGCCCGGCAATCAGGTTCAGATAGATCGAGCCCGGGATCATGAACAGCCCCAGAAAGACGATCCCGATGACCGTCTTTACATTGAACCCCTCCTCGTAGACCTGGGGATGGTCGGAAAAGGCGGAGGCTGACAGGTCGTCTTTGACGAGGGTCATGCCCTGGCGCTTTCGTTGGCGTTATGGATCCGCGGAGGGTTCGGAGTCGGACAGTTTGAGCCAGACGTCCGTGACGTTGAAATACCTGCCCGAAACGTGGCGGATGTTCTCGGAGTTGCGGACAAGCCTCAGGCCGTCGAAAGTAAAACGGTCCTCGTACCGCTGGTTGTCATCGGTCACGAAGTAGAACACGTTGTCCAGCACGCTCCAGCGTCCGTTCTGGATATTGACCGTCGTGGAATCCGATACGATGGTCGTATCGACCTGGCCGTACCGGCCGTCGGTGCTGAGGCGGAGGCGTCCGCGTACCAGCGGGGGTACCAGCACGATCCGTTCCTCCGTGCTGCCGGAATCCGTCTGTATGGTGGTGTTGACCGTTCGGCTTTCGAGATCGTAGTTTCCCACGAGGGGCCTGGCCACGTTGCCGGGACCGACTGCATCCTCGCTGCACCCCGCAATCAACGTGCTGAAGAGCACACCGCAACTCAGAATCTGCTTGATCAAGGTTTTCTCCGGCGGGTGGACCATAGGATGGCGCCACGGAATGGCGCCTTGGGATGGCTTACAGCACGGTGCTGTTTTCGATGTATTCCGGCGACGATGCGGACCGGTTTTGCACGGCCGGATCACCGGTCCGGGACGATTGTGATTATAGGCAAGCCCCTTGTGAACGTCAAGCGATTACAGGTTCCCCCGGGCGGCATATTTCGCTTGACGTTTAACGGCCCACGGATTAGAAGTGATGGGCATTTGGCAGGTGGAACTCCCGTGGCCGCACGGAGAAGGATCACGAGTCATGGAAGCGTGTTTCGATGCGGTATCGACATGGCGGGCCTTACTTTCATGATACGGTAAAGTGATCGCACCTTAGAGGCGAAATCCCATGGCAGCGCTCAAGGCCGGCATCATCGGATGCGGCAACATCAGCAGCGTGTACTTCGAAGCGGGTCGCAAGTTCGAGGCTTTCGAAGTGACCGCCTGCGCCGACATGGTCCCGGAACGGGCGCGGTCCAAAGCCGCCGAATACGAGGGCGTTGAGGCCCTTTCGGTGGAAGCCCTGCTGGACGATCCCGCCATCGAGATCGTCATCAACCTGACCATTCCCGCCGCCCATGCCGAAATCGCCCGGGCCGCGCTGGAACACGGCAAATCGGTGTATTCGGAAAAACCCATGGCGGTCCGGAAGGAAGACGGACGTGCCTTGCTCGATCTCGCGGAGCGCGTCGGCAAGCTGGTGGGCGGGGCGCCGGACACCTTCATGGGCGCCGGCATTCAGACCTGCCGCAAGCTCATTGACGACGGCTGGATCGGCGAACCGGTGGCAGCCACGGCCTTCATGCTGAGTGCGGGGCACGAAAAATGGCATCCCGATCCCGCCTTCTTCTACAAGCCCGGCGCGGGGCCCATGCTGGACATGGGGCCGTACTACGTCACGGCCCTGGTCAATCTGCTGGGGCCGGTCACCCGGCTCACGGGCACCGCGCGTATCACCCATCCTGTACGCACCATAACGAGCGAGCCCCTTCGCGGCGGGCGAATCGAGGTCGAAGTGCCCACGCACCTGGCGGGCCTGCTCGAGTTCGAAAGCGGCCCCGTCGGGACGATCGTGACCAGTTTCGACGTGTGGCACCACGAACTGCCCCGCATCGAGATCTACGGATCGGAGGGCTCCCTGAGCGTGCCCGATCCCAATTCCTTCGGCGGACCCGTGAAACTGCGCCGCGGCGGCGCGGAGCACTGGACCGAGATGCCCCTGAGCCACGGGTACGAGGAGCAGAGCCGCGGCCTGGGTGTGGCGGACATGGTCTACGCCTTGCGCTCGGGCCGCCCGCACCGGGCCAGTGGCGAACTCACCTGCCACGTGCTGGACGTCATGCTGTCCATAGAGGAATCGTCGGAATCGGGACGGCACATCTCACTTGAAAGCACCTGTACCCGCCCGGCCCCGCTGCCGCTCGGGCTGGCGCCCTATACCCTGGATCCTTAATTCATGCCCGAGCACCCCGTAAGAACCTTGTCCGATCTGCTGCCGCGCCTCGAACGGCTGATGGGCCGCATCGAGACGCTGGTCTCTGCCTATACGGAAGGGCGTGACGGGCGGACCGGGCAGACCAGGAGGACGGGCGAGTCCGAAGACGTGTTCGCGGGCTCCATCGCGTTCCGGTGGGGGAAGCGTGGAGGAAAGGGCTGCCTGGAACCGATCGTGCACCCAGACCTGGTGGACCTGGTCGATCTCTTCGGCCTGGACCGCGAGATCGGTATCCTGGACCGGAATACCCGCCAGTTCGTCCGGGGGATGCCCGCGAACAACGTGCTGATCTGGGGGGAACGGGGCACGGGCAAGTCTTCGGTGGTGAAGGGCCTCCTGGCCCGGTTCGCCGGCGAGGGCCTGCGCATGATCGAAGTCCGCCGGCAGGACCTGATGGATCTGCCCGAGATCGTTGATCTCCTGTGGGACCGCCCCGAGCGTTTCGTCCTGTTCTGCGATGACCTTTCCTTCATGGAAGACGAATCCGATTATCTCGAGCTCAAGGCGCTGCTTGAAGGCAGCCTTTCCGCCCGACCCGACAACGTGCTCGTCTATGCCACGTCGAACCGCAGACACCTGATGCCGGAAAAGCTTGCCGACAACACGTTTCGGTTCAGTCCGGACGACGATGAAATACATCCCCAGGAAACCGTGGAGGAGAAGGTCTCGCTGAGTGACCGGTTCGGCCTGTCCATCGGATTCTACCGGATCACCCAGGACACCTATTTCCGGATCGTCCGCCATCTCGTCGAACAGCGCGGTCTCGACATGGACGCGGGTACGCTGAGACGGGAATCCCTCCGGTGGCTTCAGCGCGCCAGCGGACGTTCGGGCCGGGTGGCTCGGCAGTTCGTGGACGACCTCGAGGGCCGGCTCAAACTGGGCGAGATTCCGTAGATTCGGGGTCGATTCCAACCGGCGGATTTACCTTGTATACAGCCCGCCGCTTTATTTGGGAACCGCGTTTCTTTCCCGCTTGACACGTTATTTTGCACCGCCTAATTATGTAGATTGGATTTTCTCGATAACCGCTTATTGAACCCGTGTGTAACCGGGTGCACGGTTTTGCGGCTATTTCGATTTCGCAGTCCACAGTTCAAGGTAAACAGCAAAGGAGTGTGTCTTGCACGCATTCGATTACGCCACGCCCGAAAGCGTGGCCGATGCGGTCGTGATGCTCAGCGATCAAGGGAAAAACGCCTGTGTGCTCGCGGGCGGTACGGACCTGATCGTTCAGCTCCGTGAGAACCGCAGGCGGACCGATCTCGTGGTGGACGTCAAGCGCATCGCCGAACTGAACGCGTTGTCCTACGACGCCGCGACGGGCGTCACGATCGGGGCGGCCGTGCCCTGCTACCGGATCTACGGGGACGCGGAAATCGCCGCGGCCTATCCGGGACTCATGGACGCGGCCAGACTGGTGGGCGGCACGGGGATCCAGGGCAGGGCCAGCCTGGGTGGGAACCTGTGCAACGCCTCCCCGGCGGGCGATACGATTCCCCCCATGATCGTCCTTTCCGGCGTGGCGGAAATCGCCGGTCCGAACGGAACGCGGAAAGTGGCCGTGGAAGACTTCTGCACGGCGCCCGGCCGTACCGTGCTGGAGGACGGCGAGTTCCTGGTGTCGCTCCATTTCCCGGCGCCGGCACCGAACTCCGGCGCCTTCTACCGCCGCTTTATCCCCCGCAACGAGATGGACATCGCCGTGGTCGGCGTCGGCGCGTCCGTCGTCCTCAGCGAAGACCGGTCCTCGTTCGTGTCGGCGCGCATCGCCGTCGGCGCCGTGGCACCGACGCCCCTCTTCGTGCGGGAGGCCGGGGACGCCCTGGCCGGACAGCCCGTTTCCGACGAATCGATCCAACGGGCGGCCGACCTCGCCTGCGACGCGGCCCGTCCCATCAGCGACATGCGGGGCACCGCCGAATACCGCAAGCATCTGACCAGCGTATTGACGCGCCGGGTTGTGGAAGGCGCGGTTCAACGAGCCAAGGAGTAGCCGTCGATGTCGAAAAAAGTACACGTACAGACCACCATAAACGGGGAAGGCGTCGATTTCCTCTGCGAACCGCGCAACAGCCTGCTCGAAGTGCTACGCGACGACCTGGATCTCACGGGCGCCAAGGAAGGATGCAACAACGGCAACTGCGGGGCATGCAACGTGATCATGGACGGCAGGCTGGTCAACTCCTGCTGCGTACTGGGGGTCGAAGCCGACGGATGCGAGATCACGACCATCGAAGGCATCGGTTCCGCCGCCAACCTCCATCCGCTGCAGCAGAAGTTCCTCGAACACGCGGCGCTGCAATGCGGAATCTGCACGCCCGGATTCATCGTTTCCGCCAAAGCGCTGCTGGACGAGAACCCGAACCCCTCGGAAGACGAGGTGCGCTACTGGCTGGCCGGCAATCTGTGCCGATGCACGGGGTACGACAAGATCGTCCGCGCAGTACTTGACGCCAGGAACGGCGCCTGACCGGTCGGTACATTGATCAACTGAATGTACTGAAAGATAAGACTTAACGGAGGGAACAGACGTGTCACAAAACGGACATAAGGTCATCGGCACCCGTCCGATTCGCCACGACGGGGTGGACAAGGTCACCGGCCGGGCGATCTACGGCGCCGATATCCAGTTGACGGGGCTGTTGTACGGCGCCATCAAGCGCAGCCCCCATCCCCACGCACGGATTAAAAACATCGACACCAGCCGCGCGGAGGCCCATCCGGGCGTGCGGGCCGTCGTCACCGCCCACGACCTCCCGCAGATCGCGGATAAACTCGCCGACCTGGGCGAGGCGATCGTCAACCTGCGCGACGCCAGCAACAACGTGCTGGCCTACGGCAAGGTCCTGTACAAGGGGCATGCCGTCGCCGGCGTGGCCGCGATCAACCTGCACGTGGCGCAAGAGGCCGTGGAACTGATCGACGTGGAATACGAAGTGCTGCCCCACGTGACGGGCGTGTTGGAGGCCATGGAGGACGGCGCGCCGATCCTGCACGAGGACATGAAAACCACGTCCATGGGCGAAGAGACGGACAAGGTCAGCAACGTCGCCAACCACTTCCAGCACAAGATGGGCGAACCGGACGACGGTTTCGCGGAAGCCGACGTGGTGATCGAGCGGGAGTTCACGACGCAGACCGTCCACCAGGGCTACATCGAGACCCATAACGCCACGGCCCACTGGAACGAAGAAGGCCAGCTCACGATCTGGACGAGCACGCAGGGCGCCTTCTCGGTGCGGGACCAGATGGCCGAAATCCTCCAGATGCCCGTTTCGAAGGTCAAGATCGTGCCCCTCGAGATCGGCGGCGGCTTCGGCGGCAAGATCTCCGTCTACCTGGACCCGGTCGCGGCGCTGCTGTCGAAGAAGACAGGTCACCCGGTCAAGATGACGATGACCCGCGACGAGGTCTTCGAGGGAACGGGGCCAACGCCGGGCTCCTACCTGAAGGTCAAGATGGGCGCCACCAATGACGGCCGGCTGACGGCCGCCACGGCCTACATGGCCTACGAGGCCGGTGCTTACCCCGGTTCGCCGGTCGGCGCGGGCGCAGGTTGTATCTTCACGCCCTACGACATACCCAACGTCCAGATCGACGGATACGACGTGTGCGTGAACAAGCCCAAGACGAACGCCTACAGGGCGCCAGGCGCCACCAACGCGGCCTACGCCACCGAGACGGTCGTGGACGAAATCAGCGAAAAACTCGGTGTGGACCCGCTCGATTTCCGCGTGAAGAACGGCGCGAAGGAAGGCACCCGCCGGGCCGACGGTCCCGTGCACCCGCGCATCGGCTGCATCGAGACCACGGAAGCCGCCCTCAACAGCGAACACTACCGGTCTTCCCTCGCGAAGTCGGGGAATGGCAAGGTCCGCGGACGGGGCGTCGCCTCCGGCTACTGGTTCAACTTCAACGGCGGCCGGTCGGCCATTTCCGTCAGCATCAATCCCGACGGTACCATCAACATGCTCGAGGGTTCCACGGATATCGGCGGATCGCGGGCGTCCATCGCCATGCAGTTGGCCGAGACCATCGGCCTCGAGGCCACCGACATCAAGCCCTACGTGGTGGACACGGACTCGATCGGCTATACCGACGTGACCGGCGGCAGTCGCACGACCTTCGGAACGGGTTATGCCGCACACGCCACGGGCCAGGCCCTCATCCGGGAAATGAAGGAACGGGCTTCCAAGCTCTGGGACGTGCCCGCCGACGCCATCGACTTCGAGGACGGGGTCTTTTCCTACCGGGATGACGCGGAGAAGCGGGGCAGCTTCAAGGAATTGGCCAGCCAGGCCGGCGATGCCGGCGGTCCCGTGGTCGCCCAGGTCAGTACGAATCCCGACGGCAGCGGGGGCGGCGCCTTCGCCACCCACGTCGTGGACGTGGAGGTCGACCGGGAAACGGGCAAGGTGGACATACTCCGGTACACCGCGGTCCAGGACGCCGGGACGGCCATTCACCCGAGCTACGTGGAAGGCCAGATGCAGGGCGGCGTGGTGCAGGGCATCGGCTGGGGACTGAACGAGGAGTACATCTACAACGACGACGGTTCCATGACCAATGCCAGTTTTCTGGATTACCGCATGCCCACGACCCTCGACCTGCCCATGATCGAGACTATCATCGTGGAAGTGCCCAACGAGTCCCATCCCTACGGCGTCCGGGGCGTCGGCGAAGTGCCGATCGTACCGCCGCCGGCCGCCCTCGCCAACGCCATCTACGACGCCACGGGCGTGAGGCTGCGCGACCTACCCATGTCACCGCCCCGGGTCCAGAAGGCCCTGGCGGAGAACGGCGGGTAGGCGCGGATAGGGCAGCGTTAGTAAAGCGAAGACGCTGAAGGGAAGACGCAAAGGGCGGGAGAAGGAGTTTCCCGCCCTTTTTCAAAATGTACCGGTAGCAATTGTCCAATCTCAAGGTACTCTTAATTGTTAGACTCAACTCCCCGCTGGCAATACCGATTCCATAACTACAGCCGAGCTTTTCGTTTACTTAAAGAAGCGGTTGAGATTATGGAAAAGAGAGAACTCAGTCAACTCGAGAAGGAAGGGGTTATCCAACGATTCGAGTATACCATGGAACTTTCATGGAACGTCATGAAAGATTACCTTGAAAGCGAAAACGTTGTTTTAGATCAAGTTACACCGAGAGCGGTGATACGTAAGGCATTCGAGGCAAAACTGGTAGTAAACTGCGAGCTGTGGATGGAAATGCTGGATGCACGTAACTCGATGTCACACAAGTATGAACTAGAAGAGTTCGAGCAGTTGATTGAGGATTTGCATATCAACTACCTTGATGAGTTTAGCAAACTGTATCGGAAATTCAACGAAATCAGCCCCGAGTAAGTCATGAAACACGGCATTTCAAAGCGTCAACTTGATATTCTTAAACGCATCCTGGCGGTGTATGCGAACCACATTACTCGGGTGGACCTGTTTGGTTCGCGCGCTACAGGAAGGTTTCGCAACGAGTCCGATATTGATCTGGTCGTGCACGGAAGTTTAACGGATAAAAACATAAATCGTCTATGGACATTGTTTCATGAAAGCAGTTTACCAGTCAGTGTGGATGTTAAAAGTTACGAACTGACAAAGCACGCCCCCCTCAAAGCGCACATGGATAAAGTCTGCAAGCGACTGTTTACCCAGGAAGAGCTTCAAGCCGTTACTAAGAAATCCGGATGACCAATTCACTAAACCGATTAAATCCATGGCCACCATCTACATCCCGTCCCTCATGCGCGACCTGACCGGCGGCAAGGAGATCATCCACGTCAAAGGGGCCGACATGCGCCAGATTATCGCCAACCTGGAAACGGCCTACCCGGGTTTTAATCAAAGGTTGCTGGAGGAAGGGACGCAGCGGATCAAACCCAACATCGCGGTCATGATCGACGGCCGAAACGCCCGCCGGATCCTGATCGACAAGGTGAACGAGAAAAGCGAGATCCACTTCCTGCCGGCGATCAGCGGGGGGAGTTAAAAGAGAGTTGAGGGAAATCTACAACTTACGATTCAGCTTGAGCAGGTGATCGACGGTCAGGACCTTGTTGGCCGAGGAACCTCGTTGGCCGGCCGACTTCCGATTCGCCGGTTTCTTTTTCCGGTTCTTGCGTGAGACTACCTTCCCGGACGCTTCGGTCTTACCGGACGCTTCGGTCTTACCGGCACCTTCCGACTTCGGGGTCGCGTCCGCATTCACGGATGTTTCCGCCTTCCTTTCCGCACTCGTGCGCTCCGCCGCCTTCACATTCCCGCCGTCGGTCTGCCCATCCTGCCGGCGCTTCGATGGCCGGCGTCTTCGCCGGCGCTCGGGCTTCCCGTTGGCTCGTTCCTTGCCCTCACGCATTGACAGCGAGATCCGGTTTCGTTCGTGGTCTACGCCGAGTACCCGCACCTCGACCAGTTGCCCCACCTTGACGGCTTCGCCGGCATGCTTGACATACCTGTCCACGAGCTGGCTGATGTGCACGAGCCCATCGAGGTGGACCCCGACGTCCACGAAGGCGCCGAAGTTCGTGACGTTGGTCACGACGCCGTTGAGCCGCATCCCCTCCTTGACTTCATCGATGCTGTGGACCCCTTCGGTGTACTGGACGGGCTTGAACTCCTCGCGGGGGTCGCGCCCGGGGCGCGCCAGTTCTTCCAGGATATCTTCGAGCGTAGGCAGCCCCACGGTATCGTTCACGTAGGTATCGAGCTCGATACGTTCGCGGACCGCTGAATCGTCCATGAGCTCCTTGACGCTGCAACTTTGATCGGAAGCCATCCGGTCCACGATTTCATAGCTTTCAGGGTGCACGGCACTGGCGTCCAGGGGGTTCTCGGCGTTCCCGATTCTCAGGAACCCCGCGGCCTGCTCGTAGGCCCGAGGACCGAGGTTCGGAACCTGCTGCAGATCCGTCCTCGACGCGAAGGGACCCGCTTTCTCCCGGTGGGCCACGATGTGCTTCGCCAGCGCGGGCCCGATTCCGGAGACGTAGGAAAGGAGTTGTGCGCTCGCCGTGTTCACCTCGACACCCACATTGTTCACACAGCTCGTCACCACGTCGTCCAGGCTCTTCTTCAGCGAGGCCTGTTCGACGTCGTGCTGGTACTGTCCGACACCGATGGACTTGGGATCGATCTTGACCAGCTCGGCCAGGGGATCCATGAGCCGGCGTCCGATGGAGATCGCCCCGCGCACCGTGACGTCCAGCCGCGGGAATTCCTGACGGGCCTCGGCCGACGCCGAATAGACCGACGCGCCGCTTTCGTTCACGAGCACGATGGACGGATCCCCTTCAAGCTCGATCGTACGGAGGAACTGGGTGGTCTCCCGGCCGGCCGTCCCGTTGCCCACGGCGATGGCATCGAAATCGTACTGTTCGTGCAGGGACCGCACGGTCCGGGCCGCCCTTTCCTTTTTCTTGTCCCCGGAATGGGGAAAGATGCTGGCGCGGTCCAGCAGTTTGCCCTGCTCGTCGAGGCAAACGACCTTGCAGCCTGTGCGAAAACCGGGGTCGACGGCCATGATACGGCGACGGCCCAGGGGAGGCGCCATCAAAAGCTCCCGCAGGTTCCGCGCGAATACGAGGGTCGCCTCCTGCTCGGCTTTCTGCCGGACAAGGGACCTCAACTCCGTTTCGAGGGAGAGCGAGAGCAGGCGGCGGTAGCCGTCGGTAACGGCCAGGCGGACCTGTTCGGACGCGAGACCTTCTCCCTTGACGAAGAGCTCCTCGAGTCGCGCAATCGCCTCGCCTTCCGGCGGGGCAATGGTCATGCGCAGCACGTCTTCTTTCTCGCCGCGCCGCATGGCGAGCACGCGGTGGGAAGGCGCTTTCACCGCCGGTTCGGACCAGTCGAAATAGTCCCGGAACTTGATCCCCGACGATTCCTTTTCCGCGACCACCGTGGACCGGATGACCGCCTTTTCGTGGAACAGCCGGCGCAGGGCCGACCGTGCCGTCGTGTCCTCATTGATCCGTTCGGCGATGATGTCGCGCGCGCCGGCCAGGGCGTCTTCGGCGGTTTCGACTTTCTTCTCCGGATCGACGAAGGCCGCGGCCTCCGCTTCCAGGTCCATTTCCTCCTGTCCGAAGATGCGCTCTGCGAGAGGTTCGAGGCCCCGCTCCCGGGCCGCCGTAGCCCGCGTGCGCCGTTTCGGCCGATAGGGGAGGTAGGTATCTTCCAGTACGGTCAGGGTTTCCGCGGCGCGTACCTTCGATTCCAGCTCGTCCGTGAGCAGGGCGCGGTCCTTCAGGGACGCCAGGATCGAGGTCCGGCGCTTCTCCAGTTCCCGGAGCTGGCCGATCCGATCGCGGATCGCGGTAACGGCCACTTCGTCGAGCGAACCGGTCCGTTCCTTGCGGTAACGTGCGATGAAGGGCACCGTGGCCTCTTCGTCCAGCAGGGCCGCGACGGCTACCACCTGCTCGGGCCGGATCCCCAGTTCACCGGATATCTTCGTGATGTGCGTGTCGTCACTCATGGGTGTTAACGGTCTCGTTCGTCCTCATCTGGTTATTCCTCGCCTGGTTAGTCATCGTCTGGCCTGTACTCGCCTGGCCGGGGCCCGCCCGTCCACGCCTGCCGGCTCACGCGTCCAGAATCTCCCTCAGCCGCAGGGCCACTCGTTCCGGCTCGCCCGCCTTCAGGCAGACCGGTCCGAAGAGCACGATCCCTTCCGATACCCTCCCGGTATTGACCTGGATTGGAGGCTCGCCCGCCTGCAATTCGAGGACCACGTCCAGGGCGGTCTTGCCCGCCAGGGACTCATCCAGTTTCAGCACGGCCATCGGTACTTCGCTGGGCCTGCTGTCGGTATCGATCGTGAACCGGCCTCCGGGAATAGCCCCCGTGGCGGCGACGAGTTCGTCCATGCGGTCCCGCCACGCCGCGGCGCGCGCTTCCAGGTGTTCACCGGCAAAGCGCTCCAGCGCGGTCAGCAGGCCCACAATCTGTTCCTTGCCGACCTTGCAGGGCCGCCCGATGCCGTGATGAGGCGCGCCAGGCAGGATCGACTTGTCGATGAGGGATTCAGGTGGATTCCACTGCGGTTTCAGTACGTCCATGTCCAGGTGTTGGAGCGCCACGCACATGATGAGGTCCCGGCGGCCGCAGAGGATGCCGGAACCCTGGGGTCCGCCGATGGCCTTGCCGCCGCTGAAGGCCACAAGGTCGGCCCCCTGCGATATGTAAGCCTGAAGGTTCGACCGAGGCGGCAACTGCCCCGCGGCATCGACAATCACCGGTACTCCACTGGCGTGGGCGACTTCAACGACATCTTCCAGGGGCGGCAGGGAGCGGGGATGGGCGACGTAGCACACGGCCGCCGTGCGCTCCGTGATGGCGTCGGCGATCTCCCATGCTTCGGTGTCCCGCACGCCGGCCCCGCTGTAGCGGTCCGCGATCCCCACCTCGACGAGCTTTACGCCGACCGACCGGATCGCGTGGTCGTAGAAATTCCGCTGGCTGCGGGACATGATGACTTCGTTCTTCATGCTCTCCGTGTCCGGCAGCCGGTTCATCTTGCCAGGGTCCGGACCGGTGACACAGGCCGCGGTGCCCAGGAGGAGCCCCGCCGCCGCGCCGGAGGTGACGTATCCCGCTTCAGCCCCGGTGATCTCCGCGATCACCTCGCTCGCGCGGGCCTGCAGTTCAGCGATGTCGACGCAGAACTGCGACGCCTCGCGCATGGCATCGGCGACTTCGGGATCCATGATGCCGCCGCTGAGCCGGGTGGACGGACCCGAAGCGTTGATGATCGGCCGGACGCCGATGCGTTCGTAGATGTTGGGCATGCAGAACCCTGGCATGAATCGAAGGATGGTGTTTCGAAAGCAGCACTAATGCTATTACATCGTATCGTGGTTTGCAACCTGTTTTTTCGGGGTGGCGGTCGGGGCGCACCGATCTGCCAGTAATGAATTGACTTGGGATATCGACAGAGGTAATTTAACCGGGCAGAAATACCATTGCGGCGTGGCGCCGAACCCCACGTCGAATTCCATAGCGAACCCCGTGTCGATCCGAAACCTTTCCAGACTGTAACCCAATGGCCCACAAAGACTTAAATTCGTTCGTAGAACTGCTTCGGGAAGAAGGTGAGTTAAAGGAAATCACCGTGGAGATCGATCCCGAGCTGGAGATCAGCGCCATCGCGGACCGCGTGGTCAAGCAGAACGGGCCGGCATTGCTCTTCACCAATGTCAAGGGCTATGCCGGTATTCCCGTGCTCATCAATACCTTCGGATCCAAACGCCGCATGGAACTGGCGCTGGGCACAGACGATCTGGACGACATCGCGGCCGAAATCGCCGAATTGATCAATCCCCAGGTACCCGCCTCTCTCGCGGGGAAACTGCAGCTCCTGCCCCGGCTCGCCCGGTTGAAAGATACCCAGAGCAGGACCGTGCGCAGCGGCCCCTGCCAGGAAATAGTCGAGACCGACTCGGCGTCTCTCGAGGATATTCCGGTCATCAAGTGCTGGCCCGGCGACGGCGGAAGGTACATCACCTTTCCCCAGGTCATCACGAAACATCCCGTAAAGGACACGCGGAACGTGGGCATGTACCGACTCCAGATCTTTGACAGGAAGACCCTGGGGCTCCACTGGCAGCGGCACAAGGGCGGTGCGCATCACTACCGCGTCGCGGAAGAGATGGGCGAGCGGCTCGAGGTCGCCATTGTACTCGGCCCCGACCCGGAAACCATGTACGCCGCGACGGCGCCCCTGCCCGACGAGATCGATGAGTACATGCTGGCCGGATTCCTTCGCAGGCAGCCGGTCCAGCTGGTGAAGTGCCGCACGGTGGACCTGGAGGTGCCGGCCAACGCCCAGATCGTCCTGGAGGGCTATGCCGAGCCCCATGAACGGCGTGTGGAAGGCCCCTTCGGAGATCACCAGGGCTACTACTCGCTGCCCGACGAGTACCCCGTGTTCCACCTCACCGCCATCACGCGGAGAAAGGACGCCATCTACCCGACGACCATCGTCGGACCGCCGCCGCAGGAAGACGGGTGGCTCGGGAAGGCCACGGAACGTATCTTTCTCCCGCTGCTCAAGACCACCCTGCCGGAGATCGTGGACATCGATCTGCCCGTCGAAGGCATCTTCCACAACCTGGCCATCGTGTCCATCGACAAGCGCTATCCGGGCCATGCCCGGAAGGTGATGCACGCCCTCTGGGGCCTGGGCCAGATGATGTTCACCAAGGTGATTATTGTCGTGGACAAGGACGTGGACGTGCACAATATGCGGGAAGTCGTGTGGCGGGTCGGCGTTGCCATCGATCCGAAGCGGGACCTGCTGATCAGCGAGGGTCCCTGCGACGTCCTGGATTTCGCCGCGCAGACCGCCGATGTGAGCGGCAAGCTGGGTATCGACGCCACCGAGAAATGGCCGGACGAGGGATTCGACCGGGGGTGGCCGGAAATCCTGCGCATGCCCGAAGAGGTCGACCGGCGCATCGACAAGCTTTGGCCGGAACTGGATCTGTAACCCGGTGGAGGCTGAAGATGGACCGCCCGGATTCGGTCCACCGGTCTCGGTCCCGATGTACCCTGAATCCCCTGGCGCAACTTAGTCTTGCGGAACCCGTCCGGCTTAGTTTAATTACTCAACATTTCACATCTTGCACTACAATTCATCGTCAGGCTTTGCCGGATGCCCGGACGTACCTGTGGGTTCGTTCCGTCCCGGGTGCATCCAGGCCGCCCCGCCGGTATTCCGGCAGGAAGGGAGGACTCATGTTTTTCGTAGTTTCAGCGACACATAAGGCGGAAATGGCACAGGAGAGACAACGTCTGCAGGAGTCTTTTGCCGCCTACATTCACGATCCCACCCACCATCCCGATGTGACCGTACATCACGGCGGGCAAACGCTCAGTGAAGGTGACCGGTCCGTCACCGGTTTTGTCCTCGTGCTCGAGGCGCCCTCCATCGAGGTGGCACGGGCATTCGTTGACGGCAGCCCCTATGCCCAGGTGGGCACCTTCGCCGAGTCTCACGTCCGCCCTTGGAACTGGTTGACCGGACGGCCTGGCTGAGCGAGGCACAGCGCCGAGGTGCCGATCATTCAAGGTCGGGTCCACAGTGGATTCCGTATATCTCCAGGCGTTAGGTCACCCGGTGTACGCATACCGGCCAGGGGAGTCCCGTGAGCAGCCGTGACGCGCAAAGCGCTTCCAACGTTCAATACGAACCCGACGAGCATCCTCCGGCGCTTGTGTCTATGGGAAGCGGCCTGCAGCTGGTCGTTCTCGGCATAACAAGCATCATCTTCATCCCCACCATCATCATCCGAGCCAGCGGCGGAACCGAGGCGTACCTGTCCTGGGCCGTGTTCGGCGCCGTCGCCGTCAGTGGGATCTGCACGGCGCTGCAAGCCGTCAGGTTCAGCCGGATCGGTGCGGGATACCTCCTCTTCATGGGTCCCGCCGGAGCCTTTATCGGGGTCTGCGTCAGCGCCCTCGTCGAAGGCGGTCCGGCGCTGCTCGCCACCCTGGTCGTCGCATCGTCACTCGTCCCGATCGTGATATCCATGCGCCTGGCCCTGTTCAGGCGGCTTCTCACACCGACCATCGTCGGCACCGTGAACATGCTGATACCTGCGACCGTGCTGCCGGTCGTATTCAGCCGCCTGGCCGACGCGCCGCAGGACGCGGCGCTCAGTGCACCACTCACCGCGGTAGCGACGGGCCTGGTCATCGGCGGCATTTCCCTCACGGCAGGGGCGACGCTGCGTCTGTGGGCTCCGCTCATAGGGGTGATCGTGGGTTCGGCCATCGGCGGATCGATGGGTCTCTATGACTTCGACCTGATCGCCCGGGCTCCGTGGATCGGGCTGCCGCAGGGCGGTTGGCCGGGTATCGGTTACGACCTCGGGCCTGGCTTCGTGGGACTGCTGCCCGCCTTTGCTTTCGTGGCCCTCATCGGCGCTATCCAGACGATTACCGGTGCCGTCGCCATCCAGCGCGTGTCGTGGCGCCGGCCGAGGGCCGTGGACTACCGGGCGGTGGAGGGTGCGGTGACGGCGGACGGTATCGGTAAACTGCTTTCTGGCATCGCCGGGATCGTGCCGACTCAGACCATCGGCGTCAGCGTCCCGACCGTTGAGCTGACGGGGGTCGCGGCCCGCCGCGTGGGCATCATTGCCGCCGGCGTGCTGATCGTGCTGGCGTTCCTGCCCAAGTTCCTCGCCATGATCCTGGCTATTCCCAGCGCGGTCGTCGTCGCCTATCTGACCGTGGTGCTGGCGTTGACCTTCGTCCGTGGGATGACCGAGGTGGTACAGGGCGGGATCGACCATCGCAAGGCGCTGATCGCCGGCGTCGCCTTCTGGGTCGGCGTCGGCTGCCAGAACGACCTCCTTTTCCCCGAGGTGCTCGCGGAGTTGGGAGGCGGGCTGCTTGCGAACGGCATAACGGCCGGTGGTATTATGGCGATCCTCATGACCCTGTTTCTGGAAGCGACGGCCCCACGCAGCAGACGGATCGAAGTGGAGCTCGATCTGTCCGTGCTGCCGAAGATCAGGGCTTTTTTGGAGGCGTTCGCGTCCCGCAACGGCTGGGGACCGAAGATGGTCGGCCGTCTCGACGCCGCCAGCGAGGAGACCTTGCTGACGCTGATCGAGCAGGACGAAGGCCGGGAGCGCAGCGAACGGCGGCGGCTGCTTCTGAAGGCGCGAAGGGAAAGCGGCGGCGCCGTCCTCGAGTTCATTGCAGCGGCGGGCGAGGAGAACGTTCAGGACCGGATCGGATTGCTGGCGGACCGGCCCGACGACGTGCTGGTGGAGCGGGAAGTCTCGCTTCGGCTGTTGCGGCATATCGCTTCCTCCGTCCGCCACCAGCAGTTCCACGACACGGATATCGTTACCGTCCACGTGAAAGTTCCCGAAACGGGCCGGGAAGACAGTTAGGACCGGGACCGCGCAGTAGTGCGTTGAAGTGCTGAAGCCAGGTCGGGAAGTCCCTGACCATACTGACGAAGCAAATCATGAGACGCGAAGGATGAAACGCGAGAAAACGCACGAATCGGAAGGCGCCATCGTACCGGAAGGTGCCCGCGTACCGGGAGAAGCCCGCGTACCGGGAGAAGCCGGCGTACCGGGAGAAGCCGCGGCGCCCTTCAGCCGACCGACACATGAAGCAGAATTCGAACGGGCCTGGACCGACCCGGTAAACACCCGAATCGAGCTGGATCCCGTCGACATCAACAGGACGCTGGCCCGATTCTACCATACTAACAAACCGCTCAGGTTTACCCGGACCATGCTGTGGGACATGGAGGTGAAGAAGGCGTTCCGGCCCGACCTCTATATTCCTTCTGTGGTAACGAAAGGCAGTTCCCGCTATTGGAACCGGCAGGCATCGGCCGGCGGAGCCGAATCCTTCGTGCGATGCTCCAGGCAGCGCCTCTGGCTTGAGCCGTTGGAGCACGGTCTGGTCATCGAACGCGTCTTCCTCAACCCCGGGCGGCAGCGCGTCACGTTCATCGGGACGGCGGAACTTCCCGGCGGGGATGGAAATCCGCTTCGGGCAGGCGATGGTCAGCCGCTCTTTCACGTTGAGCATTCCGTCGATGGCAGTGAGTTGCGACCGCTGAACCTGTGGCGTATCGTTTTCCTCACCGACAGACGGCGGCGGCAACTGATCGAGCGGTTCACGCCGGCGAAGGACGTGTGGCTGCGCGAGTTCATCGAAATCTACATCCGTCGGGACCTGAAGATCGGGCTGAACCGGAGGGAGCCTCCCGGATGAATATCCAGGACATCCGCCAAGTGGGGTTGCTGTCACCCGCGATCGCGTCCCATGCAAGGTTCTACCTCGAGGACTGGGGCCTTCGGCCGGCCCGCGAAGGTCAGTCGGCTGGAGAAGACCGAGCGGACGGAGAAGACCGAGCGGACGGCAATGACCGGCACGCGCAGTATTTCCGCGGAGCGAAGGCCGAGCACCACATACTCAGTTTGCATGCGGCGGAACGGCGTGGGCTGCACCACCTGGCCTTCAGCGTGGACGGATGCGATGCCGTCGACGCGGCGGCAGTCGAACTCGAAGGCCGGAGAATCACCCTCGTGGCGCATCCGGGCGACCTGGACGAACCGGGCGGCGGGTACGGGTTGCGGTTCCTGGACCCGGAAAACCGCTGCATCGAACTGTCGGCCGCCGTGGCCCGACGCGCGAACGGAGGGTCCGACGAGCGCGATGGGGCCGGCGAGAGTGATGGGTCCGACGAGCGCGATGGGGCCGGCGAGAGTGATGGGTCCGACGAGCACGATGGGCTCCGCCGGCTGTGCCACGTAGGTCTCAACACGGCGCGGTTCGATCAGATCGTGGCGTTTTACACCGACGTGCTCGGGTTTCGGGTCTCGGACTGGATCGAGGACCAGTTGGCCTTTCTGCGATGCGGCCGGAGACATCACGCCATCGTGTTCACCCGCACGGATCACGCATCGGTCAACCATGTCGCGTACGGGATGTCCGGCGTGGACGCCGTGATGAGAAGGGTCTCCAACCTTCGCGCCCAGGGGCGGGAACCCGACTGGGGGCCCGGACGTCACGGCCCGGGCAACAACATCTTCTGCTACTACACGGATCCGGCCGGTTACGTGATCGAATGCTCCAGCGACCTGGCGTACATTGATGACGAGGTAACGCACGAACCCGCGGTGTGGCGACGGGTGCCGGACACACTGGATTACTGGGGTACAGCCGGGGCGCCCGGCCCAGAAGTTCGGAAGGCGATGGCCGGCGACCCGGATCCCGGTTGGACTGCGCAGGGTTTAGTCGAGGATTGACAGGGTGATGGACGAGGTGATTCTTATTGTGGAAAAGGTCGCGGAAGTGCATTATATGAGGGAAGTGTATGGCGGGTCGGCGTCTGTACAAGGTGCCCGTCCATTGAATCTGAACGACACGTTTTGAGGAGACGGTTTTGTTCGAAGCATTGATCGCCGCGGCGGGACTGGAAGACATACACGAGAAGGTCGCAGCGGGCGAACGGCTTTCGGCCGACGACGGGAGAAGGCTGTACCGGAACGGGAACCTTCCCGCCATCGGCTACCTGGCCAACCTGGTGCGCGAGCGCATGCACGGCGACCGGGTTTACTTCGTGCGCAACCAGCACCTGAACTACACCAATATCTGCAACAAAAGCTGCCTGTTCTGTTCGTTCTACGCCCTGCCCAAAGACCCCGAGGGATACGTGCTTTCTCCCGACGACATACGGGAGCGCATGGAGACCTACGCCGAGATACCCATCTCCGAGATCCACATGGTCGGGGGCGTGAACCCGAAACTGCCCTACGACTACTACCTGGACATCGTGCGTGTGATCAAGGAAGTCCGGCCCGGGGTGTCCCTGAAAGCCTACACCATGATCGAACTCGAGCAGATCCGGAGAATCGGCAAGAAGTCCATGGCCGAGACCTTGGTGGATCTGAAAGAAGCCGGAGTGGACGCGCTGCCCGGCGGCGGGGCCGAGGTCTTCAGCGAACGGGTGCACGAGGAACTGTTCCAGGCCAAGTCGGATTCGGACAAGTGGCTCGAGACTGCGCGTGTCGCCCACGAGGTGGGCCTGCCGTCGAACGCCACCATGCTGTACGGCCACGTGGAGCAGACGGAGGAGAAGGTCTACCACCTCATGAAACTGCGTGAACTGCAGGACGTGACGAACGGCCTGCTGGCCTTCATCCCCCTGTCGTGGCACCCTGAACGTACGGCGATCGAGCACCTCCCTGGACCGACCGGCCAGATGGACCTCCGGGAGATCGCGGTAGCCCGGCTCATGCTGGACAACGTGCCCCACATCAAGTCGTTCTGGATCATGAACACCCCGGCGGTGACGCAGGTGTCGCTCTGGTACGGCGCAGACGACATGGACGGCAGTGTCCTGGAGTACGAAATCACCCGAAATCCGGTCACCGACCGCATGCAGGCCCTGACCCACACGCAGATGCTCGATATGATCAGCGAGTCGGGGCGGCAGCCCGTCGAACGCGACGCGCTCTACCATATCGTCGACCGGCCCGAATCGATCCGTCCAGCCTATATGGAGACTACGAACGGGGCAGAGGCAAACGGGGCGAAGGCCAACAGGGCAGAGGGCGGCGCGGCCACCAACGGGGAAGCGGCCGCCGTGGCGAAGTCCTCCGGGGCACCGAGCCAGGGATAATCCCAATGATCACCGATATCGCGGAAAAAGTCCTGTCCGGAACGCGGCTGACTGCCGAGGACGGAAGGCGTCTGTTCCAGCACCCGAACGTCACCGAGTTGGGCATGCTGGCCGATCACGTGCGCCGGACCAGACATCCCGAACCGGTGGTGACCTACAACATCGGCCGGAACATCAACTACACCAACGTGTGCTGGGTGCGGTGCAAATTCTGTGCCTTCTACCGTCCCCCGGGCGATCAGGAAGGATATACGCTGCCGGACGAGGAGATCTTCGCCAAGGTCGAGGAACTGATCAGCGTCGGCGGAAACACGCCGGATTCCTGCGAAATCCTCATGCAGGGCGGTTTGAACCCGAAGCTGAAGATCGACTACTACGAACGGCTCTTCTCGGAAATCACCCGGCGCTATCCCGCGGCCTATCTCCATTCGCTGTCCGTGGCGGAAATCGTCTATCTTGCGCACATCTCGAGAATCTCGGTCGAGGAAGCGCTGATCCGCCTGCGCACGGCCGGACTGAAATCCCTCCCGGGCGCCGGCGCCGAGATCCTGGATACCGAAGTGCGCGATGCCATCGCCTTCCGCAAGGAAACGGTGCAGGAATGGCTGGAAGTCCACAGTCTGGCCCACCGCCTGGGCATGAAGTCTACGGCCACCATGATGTTCGGTTCGGTGGAAACCGTCGAACACCGGTTGAAGCACCTGCTGCGGGTCCGCGAAGTGCAGGACGAGTCCCTGGCCCGTCATGACGGTTACTTCACGGCCTTCATCGCATGGAGCTTCCAGCCGGAGGGCACGGAACTGCCGGACACGAGAAAGGCGACCGGGTACGACTATCTGCGCACCGTGGCAATCGCCCGGCTCATGCTCGACAATATCGAAAACGTCCAGGCGTCCTATGTGACCCAGGGACCCAAGATCGCGCAGATCGCCCTGGGATACGGGGTAAACGATTTCGGCAGCACGATGATGGAAGAGAACGTCATCAGCGCCGGAGGCACGAGTTTCGTGATGCCTACGGATGAGATCGAACGTCTCATCAGCGACGCGGGATTCACGCCACGCCGGCGGAACACACGATACGAGTACGTGGAAAACGGCACGCCGGAAAAGCAGGAAGCCACCGCGTAAGCGCACGGGAAGCGGTGACGGATACAACGGGCAGCTTCTTCCGACAGCAGCGATTTCCGACGGCGACGATTTCCGACGGCAGCGACTTCCGTATGGCCAACAGAACCCGTATCTACGCCGTCAGTTACCTGAATTCCCGGGCCCTGACCTATGGCCTGGAACACGGCGACCGGGAACGCGGATTCGAGATTCTCTACGATATCCCCTCCGTGTGCGCCAGGCAGGTGAGGACGGGAGGGGCCGCAGCGGGCGTCATTCCGAGCATCGAGTATGCGCGCGCCGGGGGCGATTACGCCATCGTGCCGGAGATCGCCATTGCATCCGACGGCCCCGTCGGCAGCATCCTCCTGTTCCACCGGGTGCCGGTAAACCGGATCCGCAAGGTGGCCATGGACGCCAGTTCCAGGACCTCGGTCGCCCTGGCGCGGATCGTCCTGGAGGACAAATACGGACTGGACTTCGAATCCTTCGATCATCCACCGGACGTCTCCGCGATGCTGGAAAGAGCGGATGCGGCCCTGGTCATCGGCGACCCGGCCCTGGAAAATACGGACCGGCCGGAACCGCGGCTCGACCTGGGGAAAGCCTGGCGGGAACTGACCGGCCTGCCCTTCGTGTATGCTTTCTGGGCGGGGAAGGACGGAGGCCTCACCCCCGGCGAGGTCGAAGGGCTGATCGCGTCGAAGGAACAGGGCGTGTCCGCCCTGGACGAGATCGCCGAGCTGCACGCCGGGAATCGTTCCCGGCCTACGTCTTTTTACGCGTCGTACCTGAAGGACAACCTGGCCTACGACCTGGGTGACCGCGAGCGAAGCGGGCTCAAGGAGTTTTACGTTCTGGCCCATGCCCGCGGCCTGATCCCGGACGTGCCGGAACTGCGTTTCTATCCGCGTCAAGGAAGGGGATGACCATGGCATCGACAACGACGGTCGGCATCGGCGCGGGAAGCAACCGCCGGGAGAACGTGCGGACGGCCGTGGAACGCTCCGCCCCGCAACTGGCCTCCCTCATGCGTGAAGAGGTCATGCTCAAGCCCAATTTCCTCTCCGGCACGAATCCGGTGGTGTGTACCCACCCGGACGCGGTCCGCGGCGTGCTGGATGTGATCATGACGCTGCCCGACAGGCCCCGGCGGGTCCTGATCGCCGAGGGCGGGAACGAGACCGTACCCGGGGAGTGCTTCCGTCACATGGGGTATGCCGACATCCCGGACGAATACGACCTACCCATCAAGCTGGTGGACCTGAACCAGGAGACACGGTGGCGCAACACCCGGGTGTACATGGTCGACGGCACCTGGACCACGGTCAGAATGCCCCGCACCGTGCTGGACTGCCCCTGCGTCATCTCGGTCGCCGTGGCCAAGACCCACGACGGCGCCATGGTAACCCTGGCGCTGAAGAACCTCATCATGGGCACGATCCTGAAAAAGGACCGCATCAAGGTGCACGGTTACACGACCCATCACGACCGGCGCCACCCCCAGGAGGCGCGGGCTCTCAGCAGGAACCTGATCCGCCTTGCCCGCCACCTCTACCCCCACTACAGCGTGGTGGACGGTACGGTGGGCATTCAGGGCAACGGTCCCGGTGGTACCGACACGGTACCGCTCGGGCTGGCGGCGGCCGGGGAAGACACCATCGCGGTGGACGCCGTCATTTCGAAGGCCATGGGATTCGAGCCCCTGGAAGTGGGCACGGTCTTCTACGGGGATGCCATCGGGCTGGGGGTGGGCGACCTGGAACGCATCCGCGTCGCCGGCGGCCGGCTGGATGAGCTCGCCCTGTCCTTCAAGGGCCATGAATCCATAGACCTGCAGCGGCAGTGGGCCATCGAAGGGGCGTGGGAAACGGCAGCGGTCGGTGGCTGACCGCGGTCGGTGCCCCGGAATCGCGGTCAGTGCCCCGGAAGCGCGTCCACGACGCGAAGTACTTCCTCTTCCGTGTTGTAAAAATGCGGGGATATGCGTATGCCGCCTCCGCGGCGCGCGCCAATGATCTGGTGGCTCCGCAGCGTGCGATGCAGGGCTTCGGTCCCGTGTACCGGGCTGTCGAACGTTACGATGCCCGACCACTCGGATGCGCCCCGGGGACTCAGGACGCGGTAGCCCGCAGTGCGCAGCCCGTCGACCAGTCGGTCGGTCAGCAGGCGCAGCCTATCCTGCACCGCCTCGATTCCCACCTCCAGCAGCAGGTCCAGGGAAGCACCCAGTGCGTGTATGCCCAGCGTATTGTGGGAACCGCATTCGAATCGCCGCGCCGTCGGCGCAGGCGTGGGATCGTAGGCATCGTAGTTGCCGGCGTCGGCTACCGAGTTCCAGCCCACTTCGTAGAGACTCAGCCGTTCGGTCAGGTGCGGCGCGCAATAGAAGATGCCGATCCCTTCCGGACTCAGGAGCCATTTGTGCCCATCGGCCGTGAGGAGGTCGATGGACATTTCCTCAACGTCCACCGGCGTTTGTCCGAGCGACTGAATGGCGTCGACGACGAAGCAGATGTCCTTCTCACGGCACAGTGCACCGATCGCCGCGAGGTCGTTGCGGAATCCGTTCCCGAACTCGACGTGGCTGATGGAGACGGCGCGCGTCCGCGCATCGATCCGGTCCGCAATCGCATCCAACGTGAGCCGGCCATCCACGGATTCGACCATCCGTGTTTCCACGCCGTATTGGGCAAGATTGAACCAGGGATATACGTTCGAGGGGAATTCCAGGTCGTTCAGGACCACGTTGTCGCCTGAACGCCAGTCGATGCCGTTGGCGGCGAAACACAGGCCTTCGGTCGTATTCTTGACGAAGGCGATCTGTTCAGGGGTGGCGTTAATCAGGCAGGCGGCCCGCGACCGGGTCGTCTCGATGGCGGCTTCCCAGTCGCGATAGTTGGAGGCGGCGTGTTCGTTGAAGTCCTGCACGTAGGCGCGCACCGCATCACTGGCGCGCGTGGGCAACGTGCCGACCGCCGCGTGGTTCAGATAGGTGCAGTGATGGACGACAGGGAATTCCTGGCGGATGCGGTCGAGGTTCAATTCAGGCCGGTCCGGAACGGCGGGACTGGACGCGGCGAGTCAGTGACGGGTGCCGGAACGAATAGCACTGCAGCCTGATCGTCGACGGTCCGATCAAAAGCTTGCCGCGGCGTCCTCCGCCGAGTCGAAGATGTTGAAAACGGCGTCCAGGCGAGTGACGACGACCAGCACGTTGTGCGTGCGTTCGCTCAGGTTGGCCAGCTTCAGGTCGCCTCCGGCTTCACGCAGGGTCTTGGCACTGCCCACGAGCGCGCCGACGCCGGAACTGCTGATGAGATTCAATCTGCCGAGGTCGACAACGGCACCGGTCGTACCTTCGGCCTTCAACGCTCTCACACGGTCATGGAATGCGGACACTTCGGGATCGCCCAGGAAGCTGCCGACGAGTTCGATAACCGGTACACCGTTAATCCTGCTTTCGTTCATTGCGTGCCTCCGTCTATACGCTGCTTAAGCAAAAACCAGCCATTGGATGGTGTAACATTAAACACCACGTACCCGGTTTCCGCAAGGATAAATTACGCGGGTTCCGGCGGAGCCGAAGGCGGTGCGCACGGTGCGAAATACGGAGCAAACGGCCGATCAAACGGCCGGTTTCGCCTTTGGCTGCAGCGTTGGCCGAAGTGTTGGCCGGAAGGTCAGGGGCTCGAAGTGAAAACGGCGGTCTCGGCGCCTTTGGCGCTATAGCCCGGGCAGTGCCCGTCCTCGATGTAGGGACAGGGACTCCGGGCGATGATCACGCGGACGCCCGACTGGCGCAGGCCCCGCCCGATCACGTCGCGCGCCCGGGTCTCGTCCCAGGGATCGATGGTCTCGTTCAGCGATACCGGGCACGCTTTCACGATGCCGTCGATGCTGAGCGGAATCGTCTCGCGGCCCGGTTCGGAACCGCCCAGATTGGGCGTACCCTGGAACCCGGACAGGGCCGTCGTGGCGTTGTCCAGGATGAGGATGAGCAGATCAGACCCCTGGTGGGCCACGTTGAAGAGCGCGTTGGCGCTCAGGTGAAAGAAGTCGGAATCCCCTACGACGGCGATCACGGGGTCGGTCACACCGGCCAGGACCAGGCCCGAAGCGATGCCGATGCTCGATCCCATGGAGTACTTCACGTCGAGCATCTCGAAGGGCGGCGTGGCGATCTTTATCGCGCAACCGGGGTCCACTACGTACACCGGCGACATGCCGAACCTGCCGCTCAATTCGCGCAGGATCTCAAACACGGGCGTATAAGGACAGTTTCCCGGAAGGCCCGACTCGCTGGGCAGGTCCTTGTGTTCCGCTTGCGGCGGGAAGTCGCGGTCCGGCTTGAATCCGGGGACGAAACCGGCCATGGCCTCCGCGATCTGCCCGCGGAACAACTCCCCTTCCCGCGACACGGCCCCGTCGTGCTTGCCGCTGATCGGCGTCGAGAGCTTCGCTTCATAGGAGACCGATTTGATCAATGTTTCGAGAAAGGGTTCGTTCTCCTCCAGGATCAGGACCTTATCGGTGGACCGAAGAAAGCGGGTGATCTGACCGGTGGGCAGCGGCCACAGGGTGGACAGCTTGAAGATGGACAGACCGGAGGTATCCACTCCTTGAAGCACGTCCATCAACTTGGTGTGGATCACGCCCGCGGCGATGATGCCGGTCTTTCCCGTGCCGGTGACCTGGTTGAAGTCCGCGGACTCGAATTGCAGGGCGACCGTTTCCAGGCGTTCGTGCAGCCGCCGGTGCAGCTGCACGGCGTTTCCGGGCACCGATACCCACCGCATGGGATGCCGTTCAAAGGCATGGGGGCGAACGCGGACCGCTCGGGGGATCTCAGGAGGTTCCACTTCCTCTTCCAGCGCGCCGTACGTCTTCGTGATGCGCACGATGACGGGCATCTGCGTCTCGCGGGACAGCCGGAAGGCCTCCCGGGTCATGGTGATCCCTTCGGAGGGCGTCGCCGGTTCCAGCATGGGCAGCTCGCTTCCCCAGGCGATCGGACGGGTGTCCTGGTCGTTCTGGGTGGCCCAGGCGCCCGGATCGTCCCCGAGCAGGATAACGAGCCCGGCGCCCGCGTCCGTCAGATTGGCCACCATGACGGTATCCAGGGCGACGTTGAATCCGACGCCCTTGCAGCCCATAAGGGCCGGGACCCCGCCGATGGATGCGCCCACCGCCGTTTCGAAGGCGACCTTCTCGTTGGTGGACCATTCCACGTACAGCCCGTGGCTCTCCGAGAAACCGCGCAGAAACTCGATGGTACTGCTGCTCGGTGAACCAGGATAGCTCGTTGCCACCGCGACGCCCGACTGCAGCGCGCCGTACGCGATGGCCTGGTCACCGGTTATACGCATCCGGGCCATGTAACGCTCCCGCCAGGGACGGAACCATGCTTCCGCAAGGGACAGATTCATGCTTGAATGAACGCGTGAATATAGGTTTCGCAGTCCCTTCCGGTCAAGCGATATCCATCAGGGAGAACCGGCCAGAAACCGCTTGCGACCGATCAGTCATCCCGCTATATTTGACGCGTTTCCCTTCAAGGTTCAGCACCGGGACTGCATGTACCGGGATCACACGATGCGGGTACGTTCGTGCCGGTCCTTCGGTGCCACGATTTCAGCTCCGAAGATCCACGCAGGCGACGGAGATTCGGACGACCGAGATTCGGACGACGGAGATTCGGGGATGGCAAAACAGCGTCAGGCTTCCGGACGGAAAAACGCGGCGAAAGACAGCCGTACCGGACGGACCAAGCAGTCCGCGAGGATGGCGGACACCATCGAAGAGTTGGACGGGATACTGGCCGGCTCAGGACCGGCCGATGTGGGCAACGAGACGTACTGGCAGGCCGTGCGGGCCCAGTTTCCCTATAACGGCTCCATACACTACACCAACAACGGGACGATCGGCATCCTGCCCCACATGGTCCTGCAGGCCCAGATCGCGGTCCTGAAGGAAACGGAGATCCAGGACGGGGACACCGGGGGCGTCGCCTATCCGGCGCCGCACGAGGCTCACGAAAAGCTGGCCGCGCTGATTAACGCGGACCCCTCCGAGGTCGCCATCACGAGGAATTCGACCGAGAGCATGAACATCATCGCCCTCGGCCTCGACCTGAAACCGGAAGACGAGATCCTGACGACGACCCATGAGCACTACGGCGGCTGGTCCTGCTGGCAGCACCGGCACGCCCTCTACGGTAACCCTATCCGGAAGCTCGACCTGTACGACCCGCCGGAAGACGAGGACGAGATCGTCCGGCTGTTCGAGGAAGCCATCCGGCCGGAAACCCGCGTGCTCAGCTTCTGCCACGTCACCTGCACGACGGCCTGGCGCCTGCCCGTCCGGAGGATCTGCGCCATGGCCCGAGAGCGCGGGCTCATCACCGTCGTCGACGGGGCGCAGTCGGTGGGCATGATCGGGGTCGACGTGAAGGATCTCGGCGGCGACTTCTATGTGAGCAGCACGCACAAGTGGCTGTTTACGCCCAAGGGCACGGGTCTGCTGTACGTAGATGACGCCGCACAGGACAAGATCGGACTGGGATACTACACGGGCGGCGGCCGGCCGACGGCGCGGCGGTTCGAGAACAACGCGTCCCAGAGTCACGCGCCGCTGGTGGGATTCGCCGTGGCCGTGGATTTCCACAACGCCATCGGCACAAGCCTGGTCGAGGACCGCGGCGCGGCCATGGCGAAATGGCTCAAGACCCGGCTTTCAGACATACCCGGCGTTCGGGTCTGGACGCCGATGAGCCGCGCACTGTCCGCGTCCATGGTATCCTTTTCCATCGCCGGCATGACCTCCTCCGACGTGGGCACGCCGCTCCGGGAAAGGTACCGTGTCCACAGCCGCGGTCTCTACGAAGGGGGCTATCACGGCGCACGCATTTCCTGTGCCATGCACAACAGCTATGAAGAAATGGAGCGAGTCGCTGGCGCCGTGAGTGAAATCGCGTCGAACCGGTGCTAGGCGAACCGGTGCCAGGCGAACCGGTGCTGAAGGTGCCGGAAAAACGGGTTCATTCAAGCGTCCGTCAGAACAGGTAATAACAAAATCAGGTGCAAATAACGCGGGAGAACGAATCATGTCCGATACTGCACTTACCATAAAGTCACTGAAGGAACAGCTGGGTGATGCGTTCGCGGAGAACGTCGTCCTGCGCATCAAACGCGACGGAGAGTACGTGGAATTCACGGGGTCGGAAGCGGCCCGCCGGGCCGACGCGCTCGCAGGACTGCTCGCCTCCCTCGGCCTGCAGCACGGCGACCGGGTCGCGCTGCTGGCGGCCAACCAGCCAGAATGGGGCATCGCCTACCTGGCCATCGTCGGGCACGGGATGACGGCCGTGCCCATCGATCGGCTGTTGAAACCCGGTGAATACCAGCGGATCCTCGAGGATTCCGGGGCGCGGGCCATCGTCGTGTCGGACGCCTTCCGGGACGATTTCCATTCCATCGCCGGTTCCCTGCCCGAACTCAAGCACGTGCTGAGCCTGGAAGAGGTGATGGCCAGCGAGACGGACGCCGCCGCGCCCGACAGCGAGGTCAACCCGGATGACCTCGCCGTCCTGATCTACACTTCGGGCACGACCGGCCGGCCCAAGGGCGTGATGCTGTCCCACCGCAACATCATGTCCAACGTGGTGGCCGCCAGCCAGGTCATATCCATTAGCTCCGACGACAGTTTCGTCTCCGTGCTCCCCCTGCACCATACCTTCGAGTGCACGGCCGGGTTCCTCGCACCGGTCTTCAACGGCGCCATGGTGTCCTACGTGGGCAGCCTCAATTCAAGAGACATCGTCGAGACCATGAAGGACTCCAGGGCGACGATCATGCTGGCCGTCCCGCTGCTGTACGAGAAAATGTACCAGGGGATCATGCGCAAGGTCGGCTCCCAGCCCGCGGTCACGCGGACCGTGTTCAACCTCCTGATGGGCGTGGTGAAACTGGGCGAGAAGTTCAACAAGCGCATGGGCACGGCCCTTTTCCGGAGCCTGCGCGACAAGGGCGGGCTGGGGACCATCCGGTTCTTCGTGTCCGGCGCCGCCGCCCTGCCGCCCGAAGTGGCCGAGGGATTCGATCGCCTTGGCCTGCGCATCCTGCAGGGTTACGGGCTCACGGAAACTTCTCCGGTCGTTTCCGTGCACCGCGTGGAGCAGCCGCCGAAACCCGATTCCGTCGGACCGCCCATAAACGGCGTGGAAGTGGAAGTCGTGGACCCGGACGACACGGGCGTGGGTGAACTCGTCGTGCGGGGCGAGAACGTGATGATGGGTTATTACAACAATCCCGAGGCCACGGCGGAGGTGCTGAAAGACGGCGCGCTGTACACGGGCGATTCGGGATGGATCGACGACGAGGGGCATGTCCACATCGCGGGCCGGCTCAAGAACGTGATCGTCACCCGGGCCGGCAAGAACATCTATCCGGAGGAAATCGAGGGTGAACTCGTCCTCAGTCCCTACATCGCGGAAGCGCTCGTCTTCGGCGCCGAAAACGCGGATACGGGAGAAGAATACGTCCGCGCGGTCGTGGTCCCCGACTTCGAAGTCCTCGAAGAGGAGGGCGTGCAGGACGACGACGAGACGCTGACCGCGCTCATGAACCACGAGGTGCGGGAGCGTTGCAGGAACCTCGCGGACTACAAGCGCGTCAGAGAAGTGGAGCTGCGCCGGGACGAGTTCTCCAAGACTTCCACGCGCAAGATCAAGCGTTTTCTCTTCAAGACCGGGCAGGAGAGCCCAGCGGAGGACACCGCCGGCCAGTGAGGGAGCTGCCGCGATCCCCGGAAGGCGGAATCACGATCCATGGATAACAGTCTACACCCACCCGATTCGGATCCGGCGCCGCATTCCCCTGAGAATACGCTCCCCCATGTCATGCAGCCGGACGCAGCCGGGCGGCAGCGTACGCATTGGCGCCGCCCCGCCGTCCTGTTCGCCTGTACCTTCCTGACCACCCTGATCTCCGGCACAATCATGGAGCACCCCACGGTTCCGCCGCTGGTGGTGCTGTTCACCCTGGCGACCGTCCCATCGCTCCTCCTGGACGGTCTGCCTTTCTCTCTGTCGGTACTCGGCATACTCATGGCCCACGAGATGGGCCACTATCTCTACGCCAGGTGGTACGGCGTCCACACCTCCCTGCCTCATTTCATCCCCTCGCCCTTCTTCTTCATCACGCCGAATCCGGGTACCTTCGGCGCCGTCATCGTGACGAAAGCGCCCTACCCGAACCGGCAGGCCCTGATGGACATCGGCGCCGCCGGTCCCATTGCCGGTTTCATCGTGGCGGTCCCGATCATGGCATATAGCCTGGTCGGCGCCCGGGTTGATCTCATGCCCGGAGAAGGGGAGGGCCTCTACCTGGGCGAACCCCTGGTGTTTCAGGCGCTCGCCTACCTGATACACGGCCCGCTGCCCGAGGATTACACCATTTACCTGGATTCCGTGGGCCTGGCGGCATGGTTCGGCTGCCTGGTCACCATGCTCAACCTGCTGCCGGTTGGCCAGCTGGACGGCGGCCATATCCTGTATGCCTTCACGGGGGGCGCGGCCGGAGGCAGGCGACTGCAGAGAAACCTCGCGCTCGCCAGTTTTGCTGCGCTGGCCGTACTGGGGTGGTATTCGCCGGGATGGTGGGTGTTCGGGGTACTGCTGCTGTTGATGGGCCGGTTCAGCGGTTTCCGTCATCCCGCGCCGGTCGACGACGCGGCGCCGCTGCCCCGGCACAGCAGGTGGCTGGGCTGGCTCGCGGTCCTGGTCTTCATCCTGACCTGCATGCCGGTGCCGATCTCGTTTACGTGACCGTAGTCTTAAAGTGCGGTGCGGGTCAGCTGATCAGCAACCGTTCCAGTTTCTTATGGATTCGTTCGTCGTCCCCGTCGATACGATGGGCCTTGAGCAATTCGTCGATCGCGCGGGCGTTCTCGCCCATGATCTCGAAGATGGACCCCAGCGCGTAGTGGGCCGCGAAATTGGTGGGGTCGAGCTCCAGCGCCTTCTGATACTCCCCTACCGCCAGTTCCCATTTCTCCTGCCGGACGTAGATCTCCGCGAGACTCATGTGGATGTCCGAGTCGTCTCCGTCCCATCGCAAGGCTTCCCGATACGCGGCGACGGCCTCGTCGTACATGGTCCGCCGCTTGTACACCATGCCCAGGAGCTTGTAGGCCTCGCCGTTCCGGGGTGAACGGCGGATGACCTCTCGGAAGCAGTTGGTCGCCTTCTCGAATTCGCCGAGATAACAGTAGATTCGTCCCAGGTCCTGGAAGAGGGCATCCGTTCGGTATCCGCCTTCGAGGGCGTTCAGCATGTAGCCGCGGGCTTCGCTGTAGCACTCCTGCTTCATGTAGATCAGGCCGATATCGTACTGTACCGCGACCTTTTTAGGATACGCCCGCGCGCACTTGCTGAGCCATTCGAAGGCTTCGCTCGTGCGGCCGGTATACATGAGTCCGAGACCCAGGCCCCGCAGCGTCCAGTAGTCGGCTTGGCCCCGCTCCGCGCGCTCGAAGCAGATACGCACGATGGTCTCGTAGTCCTTCTTCACCAGGAGGAGCTTGAGCTTATGAGACCAGAACCACATATTGAATACTCTTTCACGAACGGCCGGCACCGTAAACGGGGATCGATTCCGGAGGAACGGGACACGCGGCGCCAACATCCCGATACCCTGAATATACGGCGGCTCGCAAGGGGTGTCAAGCGGACCTGCCCAGGCTCGACCGGCGTGGTAACGGGGTATTTCGCGCGGTCGCAAGTGGCGGATCTCGGGGTAGGAAGATGATGGGGAGAACACGATAAAATGGCAGTCAGGGAAGAAGTTACGGGCGTCATCCTCGCGGGGGGAAAGAGCAGCCGCTTCGGCTCGAACAAGGCGCTCACCCGGATCGATGGTGACCGGTTGATCGAACGGCTCTGCCGGGCGGTCGGATCGGTAACAGGACGGATGATGCTGATCACCAACACCCCGGCGGACTACGCCTTCCTGGAGCTGGAGAGCAGGAAGGACCTGGTCCCCCGCTGCGGGCCCATCGGCGGCATCTATACCGCGCTCAAAACGGCGCCTACACCACTGTCCCTGTGTGTTGCCTGCGACATGCCCTTTGTCAGGCCGGAGTTCCTGGAGTACATGGTGGAGCGGTCGTCCGGTTTCGACGTGGTCGTCCCCGTGAACGACGGACGGGAGGAACCGTTGTGCGCAGTCTACCGGGAGACCTGCGTCCCGGCGATCGAGGACCGGATAAAGGCGCGCAGATACAAGATCGCCGGGTTCTTCGACGCGGTCCGCGTCCTGCGCATTGTGCCGGAGGAGGGTGGGTTCCACGATGCCGACCTGTTCTTCAACATCAACGACAGGGCGGACTACGATGAGGCGCTGAAGCGCATGACGGACCAGACACGCGAGCCGGACCAGTAGCGTTGAAGCGCAAGTCGGAACAGACATGCTAGCTGAACAGGCGCGCTGGCTGAACAGGCGTGCTAGCTGAAAAGACGTGCTAGCCGGACCGCCCTTCCACCAGCAGGATGAACTCCCCGCGCAGGCGACGGTCCCGGGTCTCTTCGCACAGTACGGACAGCGGACTCCGGTCGATTCTCTCGTGGAGTTTGGTCAGGTCGTTCGCCAGGGCCGCCCTGCGGTCCCCGAACGACTCAAGGGCGTCGGCGATGAGCGCGTGCACCCGGTGGGGGCTTTCGAAATAGATAAGCGTGTCGGCACGGTCTGCGTCCGCTTCGAGATACCGGCGCCGGGCCGCTGGCTTGCGGGGCGGGAATCCGCAGAACGAGAACCGGTGGACCGGCAGTCCCGAGAGGACGAGCGCCATGATCAGCGCACTCGGACCGGGGGTCATGCTCACGGGGACTTCGGCCTGGATCGCGGCCTGGACGAGGCGGTAGCCGGGATCGGCGATTCCGGGCGTGCCCGCATCCGTGACCAGGGCGAGGTCCCGGCCCTGTTCCAGGGCGGCCAGGGCCCTGGGTACGGCCCGCTGCTCGTTGTGTTCGTGGTAGGCCATCTGCCGCGCGCTGATCCCGTAATGCTTGAGCAGCCTTCCGGTCCTGCGCGTGTCTTCGCTGAGCACGGTATCCACGCCGCGCAGGATCTCCAGCGCCCGGAGCGTGATGTCGTCCAGATGGCCGATCGGCGTGGCTACCAGGTAAAGCATGGACTAGTTCGTCTGCTCGGGGAACGGCGCGCGTATGTCGTAACGGCCGTGTATCTCCACGGGAAGCGTTCCCTCCTCTACCATAAGGTCCAGCGGATTGTCTCCCGTCTGCAGCGGCAGTTCGACCACGTCGCGGATGCGGGCCGATTCGTAGATCGCCATCATGAGTTCCATGGTCAGGCGGGCTGTTTCGCCGTCGTTGCGGTGTCCTTCGACACCACCGTCCAGCCAGGAAATGAACTCGTCGTACTGGTCGACCTCCACCGGCGGCGGCGTGATGGACTGCCAGTCGCCGCTATGGCGGTTCAGCAGGAGCAGGCCGCTATCCGGGCCGCGTTTCAGGATACCCTCCGTACCGTAAATCACGTCGCCCTGCAGTCCCGGATCGGGCAGGTCGCTTTCGTAGGTGCCCCTGATCCCGCCTTTGAAGGCGATGATCGCCGCGCACCGGTCCTCGCACCGTACCCGGCGCTCCCACCGGTCCGTCTTGCGGGTCACCTGGCCGATCACCCAGACCGGAGCGGGTTCGCCCAGCACGTACAACATCTCGTCCAGCTCGTGGGTCCCACGGTTGAGCAGGCCGTGGGCGTCCCGGCGCAGCATGGCCGTGGGCGTCCCGATCGCGCCGTCCATCACCAGGCGGCGCGCCTCCACGTTCTGCGGGGTGAACCTGCGCTGGTGGCCGATGGCGAGCTTGACACCGTGCTGCGCACAGGATGCCAGCATGAGGTCGGCTTCGCGTAGACTGGACGCCATCGGCTTCTCACCCAGAATGCCCTTCGCGCCTGATTCCGCGGCTTTCACGGTGATTTCGGCGCGGACGTTCTGCCAGGTGGTGATGCTGACGATGTCACAGGCTTCCTGCACCAGCATTTCCTCGTAATCCGTGTAGGGTTTCGCGTCGAATTCGTCGGCCAGCTTGCGGGCGCTTCGCTCACTGACGTCGGCAACCGCCACCACGTCAGTCTGCGGCTTCTGCGTCCAGTGCCGCGCGTGGGAACCGCCCATGCCTCCACAGCCTATGATGCCGACCCGATATGACCCGGACATGTAAACTCCTTGATTGCGTGTGCTTTCCCGCTTCCCGCGGGCCTGTCGTCCCGCGCAATGTACTATTTGCCAGGTGAACCCGCAACCACTGTTTGGCGGGGTTCGGCACGCCCAGCAAAGACGGGAGACCCGGAAAGGGCCGGCAAACTACGACACGTCCGGACAGGACCCGGCACCTCCGGACAGGGACTGGCAAACCCGGACAGGACCCAACGTGCCCGGACAGGACCCGGCACCCCCGGACAGGGACTCGCACGCCGGGGCACGGCCGACGGATCAGCCATCGCACCTTACTAATATATTGCTCCCCTCTATCGTCGGTTGTAGGTTAGAACAGTTCAACTTCGGGAGGGGACGAAATGGACTACAACGGCCTGCAGGTCGCGACATTGGACGAGTCTCTGCGGGACGCAATCGACGCCCGCGGCGGCTTACCCGTGGTAGCCAGCGCCGACGATCCGGAGCGCGTGGACGCCTTTATCGATGGCCTGGCCAGGGACGACATCGCCATACTGTTGCTGTCTGAACCCGAGCATATCCGCGCGTTACTGGGCCGGGCGGCCGCCACGGGCCGGATCGATGTCTTGCTGGATGCCGTCAGGCAGATTGCCGTGGGCTCGGCCGGACCAGTCTGCACGGACATCTGGCGAAGCCATCGTCTTTCGGTCGACTTCGAACCCGACGGAACGGGAGGCGAAGCCCTCGTATCAAGCATGTCGCGCTTGGCGGGCTACCTGGTCAACAAGAAGCGCACCGCCGTGGACGGAGGCGTGGACACCTCCTACTGGCATCGCACCGACATGCGGTGGCATTTCGAGAGCGATCCGTACGGAACCCGGGGTGAATCGGCCTTCCTCAGGGCGTGCCGGCGCGAATCGACGGAGTATACGCCCATCTGGCTGCTGCGGCAGGCCGGCCGCTACCAGCGGGCCTACCGGGAACTCAAATCCGACCTGGACTTCCTGGACATGTGCAAGACCCCGGAGCTCACGGCGGAAATCACGTTGATGGCCGCGGAACGCCTCGGAGTGGACGCCGCCATCCTCTTCGCGGACATCCTGCCCCTGCTGCAGCCCATGGGGTTCCGCCTGGAATACGTTTCGGGCCAGGGACCGGTCATTCACAACCCGTTACGGTCGGCTGAAGCCGTGGACCAACTCGAAGAGGCAGAACCGGCGACCCAGCACTTCGTCTACGAGGCCATCCGCATGGTGCTGCCCGCGCTGCCGCCTCATATCCCGCTCATCGGTTTTTCCGGCGCCCCCTTCACCCTGGCGGCCTATGCCATCGAAGGCCAGAGTACTAAAGACTTCAGGCACCTCAAGACCTTCATGTACACCGATCCGGGTGCGTGGCACGCCTTCATGTCCAAGCTGGCCCGGGCCGTCACGGCGTACCTCAACGAACAGATCGAGGCAGGCGTCCACGCCGTGCAGCTGTTCGACAGTTGGGCCGGCTGCCTGTCACCCGACGATTACCGGGCGTTCGTCCTTCCCCACACGGGGTACGTCTTTTCCAACCTTCGCCAGGGCGTGCCCAGACTTCACTTCGGCGTGGGGACAGGGTCCCTGCTCGAACTGATGCGGGAGGCCGGAGGTGACGTCATCGGACTGGACTGGCGGGTGGACCTGGCCGAGGCCTGGCGCAGGCTCGAATACGATACGGCCGTACAGGGGAACCTCGATCCCGTGATCCTGTTCGCTTCCCCCGAAGAAATCCGGAAACAGGCCGCGGCCATCCTGCACAAGGCCGCCGGACGTCCCGGCCACATATTCAATCTCGGCCACGGCATCCTGCCCGGGACGCCGGAAGACCACGTGATCGCCCTGGTGGACGCTGTACACGAGATGGGAAGCGGCCGATGAAGGTCGTCGTAGTCGGCGGGGGTATCGCGGGACTGAGTGCGGTCCACCGGCTGACGGAATCCGGGCATCCGGGACTGGAAGTAACGCTACTCGAGCGGTCGGACCGTTTCGGCGGGACGATCCGTACGGTCGAGCGTGACGGTTGCCTGGTCGAACTGGGGCCTGATTCCTTTCTCACTTCCAAGCCCTGGATGTCGGACCTCGCAGGCCGCCTGGGTGTGGCGGACCGGATTATCCCCACCGCGCGGACCCATCGCAGGTCCCACGTGGTCCATCGCGGAAAACTGCATCCGTTGCCCGACGGTTTTCTGATGATGGCGCCTACCCGGCTCTGGCCCATGGCGACCACTTCCCTCTTCTCGTGGAAGGGCAAGGCCCGGTGCGCATTGGACCTGGTATTGCCCAGGGGATCCGGAACCGGCGACGAAAGCCTTGGCGCCTTCGTACGCAGGCGGTTCGGCGGCGAAGTGCTCGAGCGGGTCGTCCAGCCGCTCATCGGCGGCATCTACGCGGGAGACCCGGACACCCTCAGCCTGAAGGCCACCATCCCGCGGTTCCTCGAGATGGAACAGCGTCACCGCAGCATCATCAAGGCCATGGTCTCGCAGCGGCGCGTGGCCGCGAGGCAACAGCGCGGGGCGTCCGCCAGTAGCGGTGACCCCGCCAGTAGCGGTGAACCCGCCAGTAGCGGTGACCCCGCCGGCAGAGGTGACCGCGCAGGCAGCGGCGCCCGTTACGGCGAACTGGCTTCCTTCGACCGGGGCATGGAAACTATCGTGAAGGCGCTGCTGCGGCGACTGCCCTCGGACACCATGCATACCCAGGCCGAGGTGACGCGGTTGACCCGTGACGGCAGCAGCTGGGACCTGTCCTGCGGCGACGAGCGGCATTTCCAGGCGGACGGCATCATTCTCGCCTTGCCCTCCCGACATGCCGCGGAACTGCTGCGCGGTACCGACACGGGTCTTTACGACGAGCTGACGGCCATCCCCCACGCGTCGTCGGCCGTCATGAACCTCGCGTACCGGCGTTCGGACGTGCCCCATCCGCTGGACTGCTTCGGTTTCGTGGTGCCCGCGGTAGAGGATCGCAAAATCATCGCCTGCACCTTCAGCAGCGTGAAGTTTCCGAACCGGGCGCCGGATGGCCTCGTCCTGTTGCGCGTGTTTTTAGGTGGCATGCTTCAACAGGAACTGCTCAAGTCCGGCGACGAAATCCTGCTGCGGATCGTACGCGGGGAGTTACGGGACTTGATGGGCATCGAAAACGAGCCACTGCACACGGAACTGGCGCGCTATCCGGACGCCATGCCCCAGTACCTGGTCGGCCACGGCCGGCGCGTCGAGCGGATCGAATCGCTGCTCGGACGGCATCCCGGGCTCGCACTGGCGGGCAACGCCTACGGTGGCGTGGGCCTGCCGGACTGCGTACGATCGGGAGAACAGGCGGCGGAGCGGATGCTGGGCGAAGCGGAGGCCGCCCAACTCACCGGACCAGCCTCCTGAAGGGTTCCTTCTTGAGGTCGCATACCAGCAGTTCCGCCAGGTTGCCGCGGTCCAGGCCCGATTTGATGAGCCCGAAGACTTCGGCGGCCGCCTCGCCCAGTTGCCTGACGTCTTCCTCCGTGTGAGCCATGGTGACCCGAAACGAGGTAGGAGTAAAAATGCCCCTTCGCGACATCTCCTGGACGAACAGCGTGGAGACGATGGGTGTGAGGTCCGGATCGGGCAGGTCGAAGGCGAGTCCGGGATTGGGGGAAAGGCCCACGCAGGCGCCGGGCAGTCCCGCGCTCGCGAAGGCGTCGTTTATCGTCTTCTTGACCAGTTGGCCCATGGCCTCGAAAAAGGCTTCCGAATTACGTCGCTTCAGCTCGCGAATGGTGGTCAGCGCGGCGGCCAGGCCCACGTTGTCGCTCCAGTAGGAACTGGACACGAACATGGATGCGGCGGGCGCCATGGCCTCGCGTGATCCCACGACGGCGCCCATGGCGTATCCGTTCGACATGGCCTTGGCCAGGGTGGTCACATCGGGCGTTACACCGGTATACTCCTGGAACCCCCCGATGCGGAAGCGCCAGCCGCAGGACACCTCGTCGAATACTAGCAGCGCACCGTTTTCGTGGGTCAGCGACTTGACGGCTTCCAGGTAGCCGGGTGGCGGGAGATCGGACCGCGCGGGCTCCATCATGACCGCCGCGACCTGTCCCTCGTACTTTTTCAGCAGATCCGAGAGCATGTCCAGGTCGCCGTACGTGAAGGGGATGGCCGTCCCGGCCAGCACCCGCGGCACGCCGATCGGCTCAATGCCGGCGAAGGGGTACTCGCCGCTCTCCGGATCGACGAGGTAGTTGGCGGACTGGTACCAGTCGTGCCATCCATGGTAGCCGCAGAAGAGGATGATGTCCTTCCCGGTGGTCCCCCGCACGATCCGCACGGCCAGGGCGCAGGTCTCTCCCCCGGCCTTGGCGTACCGTACCATCTCGGCGCTGGGGATGGTATCGACGAGTTCCTCGGCCAGTTCGATTTCCAGCGTACTGTTCAACGTATAGATACTGCCCCGGTCGATCTGTTCCTTCACCGCCCCGTCCACCACGTCGTCGGCGTGGCCCAGGATGATGGCGCTGACCGCATTCATCATGTCCAGGTACTCGTTTCCGTCCACGTCCGTAAACCGGGCGCCCTTGGCCCGCTCGGCGTAGACGGGGCTGACGCCGTTGGCAAACTGGCTTGCCCGCCGGCTGATGAGTTGTGTCCACCCGGGGATCAGTTCCTCGGCCCTCCGGTACATGCGCATGGACTGCGCTACGGAACGGGTGTCGGACATTTTGGCCATCCTTTCCTGGAAGTTATGCCTTGCTGCTTCGGGTCCAGCCCCTCGGCCTGTGCCAGGGCTTGAAGAGCGCGCGCTGGTCGTCGTCCCAGCGGGCGAAAGTGGCTTCCGTCACGTACGGCAATTCGTCCATGGTAGCCTGGTTCTGCGACAACATCCAATAGGGCCCGTAGCCCACGTGGATGGTCTTGCGGACCCGGTCGGAATGGTTGGTAACGCCACCGTGGCGGAGGTTTTCCGTGAACAGTATGGCGTCTCCGGCCTTGACTTCCAGCGCGACCACGCCGGGTTCCTCATCCGGGTTGCCGTCATAGGGACAGGCCACGTTCGTCTTGTGGGTTCCGGGTATGACGCAGAACGCGCCGTGTTGCCGGGACACGTCATGGATGAAGTAGACCATGCGCACCATCATGCAGTCGATTCCGTTCGCGTTGAACCCGTACCGGTACTTCTGATTCTCGGGCCGCATGCCGCCGTGCAGCCCCGACAGGTTCCCGCGGTATCGGATCCGGATCTCGGAGTTGTTGATCGTGGACCTGCCCTGGACGATCCCGGCGATATAAGCCATGGTACGCGCGTCGTTCACCAGCGCGTCGAAGCGCTCGTCGGCGTTCCAGAAGTCCTCGATGATGACGGTTCTGCCCTCCGCGTTCGATCCGTCCACGTGGTATCCCCGTTCCGGATTCCTGTGATAGTCCGGTCCCCAGGGACTGGCCTTGCGCGGCGGTTTTTCCAGGTTCGCCAGCGCGTGTGCTTCCAGTTCGTCCACCGCGGCCGACAGCGAAGAGACGGTACCCGGATCCAGCAGGTCCTCGATTACGATGTAGCCCTGGCGGTCGAATTCATAGCGTTCGGTTTCGTTCATATGACTCCTAACCGGTCTCCCATTACGGCACTTAGTCCGCTCGATCCACGACGGCCTGGCCTTCGTCGTCCAGGATCTCATCACCGAGACATGCGCTATACAAAATAACACGCGGCCCGGACCCTGACAATATGTGCGTGGTGCGCATGGGTTATTTTCCCCAGGTGAAGAAGGCGCCAATCTGGGAGTTGACGCGTCCGGCAGGAATCCTTATATATAGAACTCGGTCCACGACGCGGTCCGCAGCCTGGTCCACGAAACGGCCTGCAACCCGTTCCGCGACGCGGTCCGCAGCCTGGTCCACGAAACGGCCTGCAACCCGTTCCGCGACGCAGCGCAAGCATGTGGTCCGCATGGTCCGCAAATTCCGCATCGGCGGGACAGCCGGCATATTCGAAACAGTCCGCATCGTCCAGACAGCCAGCATGATTTTATCAGTCAGGATATTCATATCAGTCCATGGAGCCGGAGCAGTACATGACCATCGGCGTCCCTAACGAAACCTGTCCGGGAGAACGGCGCGTATCCATCGTCCCGGCCGGGGTTGGCGCCCTGGTACGGGCAGGATGCGCCGTCCAGGTCTCCGCGGGAGCGGGCCGCGAGGCGGGCATCCCGGACGCTGACTACGAAGCGGCCGGCGCCAGGATGGTACCGGATCGCGGATCGGTATTTACCGAATCAGACGTGATCGTGCAGGTACGAGGGGGCGGGGCGAATTCCGAATCGGGCATGGCGGACGTGGAACTGCTGCGCGAGGGACAGGTACTGATCGGGTTCCTGGAACCGCTGTCCGCTGCCGCCGAGATCCGGGCGCTTGCAGACCGTCGCATAATCTCCTGCGCCATGGAGCTGATCCCGAGGACCTCCCGCGCGCAGAGCATGGACGCCCTTTCCTCCCAGGCCAACATCGGCGGCTACAAGGCCGCGCTGATGGCGGCCGAATTCCTCCCGAAGCTGTTCCCCATGATGATGACGGCGGCCGGGACCATCACGCCCGCCCATGTCTTCGTAGTCGGTGTGGGCGTGGCGGGCCTGCAGGCCATTGCGACCTGCAAGCGGCTGGGCGCCGTGATCCAGGCCTATGACGTGCGGCCGGCCGTCAAGGAGCAGGTCCAGAGCGTCGGGGCTCGATTCGTGGAGCTGGAGCTCGACACCGCGGAGTCCGAAGGATCGGGGGGTTACGCACAGGCCATGGACGAGCAGTTCTACGCGAAACAGCGGGAGATGATGGCCCGCGTCGTATCCGAGAACGACGTGGTGATCACGACGGCCGCCGTGCCCGGAAAACCGGCGCCCGTACTGGTGACGGAAGACATGGTCAAGAGCATGAATCCCGGCTCGGTCGTGATCGACCTGGCGGCGGAACGGGGGGGAAACTGCGAGATCACGGAACCGGGCAAGACCGTCGTCAAACACGGCGTGACCCTCGTGGGCGAATTGAACCTGCCTTCGACCGTGCCCTTTCACGCCAGCCAGATGTATTCCAACAACATCGTGAATTTCCTGAAGCTGATGATCAACGACGGCACGCTGGACGCGACCGTGGACGACGATATCGTGCAGGGCGCGACCGTTACCCGCGACGGCGAGATCGTCAACGAACTGGTCCGTTCCGTACTTGACGGTACCGGCTGAGCGGGCTTGTACCGGCGAACGGCCTTGTACCGGCGAGCGAATCGAGGAGTGCCACATGGGTGAAACCATTGCCATATTGACCATTTTCGTCCTGGCGGTGTTCGTCGGATTCGAAGTCATCACCAAGGTCCCGCCCATCCTGCACACCCCGCTGATGTCCGGCTCGAACGCCATATCGGGGATCACGATCATCGGCGCCATCCTTTCGGCCGGGACCCAGTACTCGACGCTGACCACGGTCCTGGGAACCGCCGCCGTGGTTTTCGCCACCATCAACGTGGTCGGCGGCTACCTCGTGACCAACCGCATGCTGGACATGTTCAAGAGAAAGGAGTAGGCGGATGCCCCCCGATCTCGTCCGCTTCGCCTATCTCGTCGCCGCTTCCCTTTTCGTATTCGGGCTGAAGGGTCTCTCCCATCCCCGCACCGCGGTGCGGGGGAACCGCCTGAGCGCCCTGGGCATGTTCATCGCCATCGTGGTGACGCTGATCGACCAGCAGATCGTCCGGTTCGAGTTCATCGTCGCGGGTATCGTCCTCGGCGGAGCGATCGGCGCCATCTGGGCGCTCAAGGTGCCCATGACCGCCATGCCGCAGTTCGTGGGCCTGTGCAACGGTTTCGGCGGCGGGGCGTCGGTGCTCGTGGCCGGCGCGGCCTACGTCGAGGCCGCGCTGCGGTCCGCGGATACGATCTCGATGCAGTTCGGCATCGCGACCATGGCGTCCGGACTGATCGGCGGGGTGACCTTCTGGGGCAGTCTGATCGCCTTCGGCAAGCTGCAGGGCATCGTCTCCGAGAAAGCGGTTCGCTTCACCGGAGATCACGTGCTCAAGGGGCTCTTCCTGCTGGCCGGACTTGCGGCGGGCGTCCTCTGCATCCTGCAGCCGGAGAACACCCAGTACTTCTGGATCATGGTGGCGATCGCGTCCGTGCTGGGCATACTGCTCGTGGTGCCCATCGGAGGCGCGGACATGCCGGTGGTCATCGCCCTGCTCAACTCCTACTCGGGCATGGCTGCCGCGGCGACGGGCTTCGTGCTGTCCAACAACGTACTGATCATTTCGGGTTCGCTGGTCGGCGCATCGGGGTTTATCCTGACGAGCATCATGTGCAAGGCCATGAACCGGTCGCTCGCCAACGTGATGTTCGCGGGCGTCGGCGGCGATTCGGGCGGCGACGACGCTGGTCCTGCCGACGACCTCTACGAAGGCAAAGTGAAATCCACCACCGCCGAGGAGGTCGCCATGGTGCTCGACAGCGCGCGGCGCGTGGTGTTCGTCCCCGGCTACGGCATGGCGGTGGCCCAGGCGCAGCACGCCGTGCGCGACCTGGCCAATCAACTGGAGGCCGACGGCATCGAGGTGGAGTTCGCCATCCATCCCGTTGCGGGCCGCATGCCCGGCCACATGAACGTGCTGCTGGCCGAAGCGGACGTCCCCTACGACCGCCTGAAGGAGATGGACGAGGCCAATACGGGTTTCGAACAGACCGACGTAACCATCGTCATCGGCGCCAACGACGTGGTCAATCCCCTGGCCCGCGACGCGGCGGACACGCCGCTGACCGGCATGCCGATCCTGAACGTGGACAAGTCGCGGACCGTCGTGGTCATCAAGCGCAGCCTGAGCCCCGGCTTCGCGGGCATACCCAATCCGCTCTTCGCCGCGGACAACTGCCTGATGCTCTTCGCCGACGGCAAGGATGCGGTGCAGGAACTGACGGCGGCGGTGAACGAAATCTGACCGCGGTGCACCAGGAATGATGGATTCAGCAACACATACCGGAAGGACGACCCGATGGCCGTGCTAGGCACGCCGCTGTCCCCTTCGGCGACCCGGGTGCTGATGTGCGGTTCGGGCGAACTGGGCAAGGAAGTGGTCATCGAGTTCCAGCGCCTGGGCGTGGAAGTGGTCGCTGTCGACCGTTACGCCAACGCGCCGGCCATGCAGGTGGCCCACCGCTCCCACGTGGTTGACATGCTGGACCCATCCGCCCTGCGCGCGGTGATTGAGCAGGAAAACCCCGATTTCGTCGTACCCGAAATAGAAGCCATTGCCACCGGCACCCTGGTGGACCTGGAATCGGAAGGATACCACGTCGTTCCCACGGCGCGGGCCGTCCACCTGACCATGAACCGGGAGGGGATACGCCGGCTGGCCGCGGAGGAGCTCGGCCTTCCCACGTCGCCCTATCGCTTCGCCGAGACCCGCGAAGCCTACGAACGCGCGGTACGCGAGATCGGCCTGCCCTGCGTCATAAAGCCCGTCATGAGCTCATCCGGCAAGGGACAGAGCACGGTGCGCCATGCATCGGAGGCGGCCGGTGCCTGGCAGCGCGCGCACGACGAGACCCGCGGCGGCGCGGGCATGGTGATCGTAGAGGGATTCGTCGAATTCGACTACGAAATCACGCTCCTGACAGTGCGCCACGCGGACGGCACAGGTTTCTGCCTGCCCATCGGCCACGAGCAGGTCGACGGAGACTACCGGTACTCCTGGCAACCCCAGCCGATGAGCGAAAAGGCGTGGGCGGAAGCCAGGCGGACGGCGGAAAAGGTCACAACCGCACTCGGCGGCCGCGGCGTTTTCGGCGTCGAGCTGTTCGTCAGGGGCGACGAAGTGGTCTTCAGCGAGGTCTCGCCCCGCCCCCACGATACGGGCATGGTCACGCTCATCTCGCAGGACCTGTCCGAGTTCGCCCTGCACGCGCGGGCCGTGCTGGGTCTTCCGATCCCGGAGATCCGCCAGCAGGGTCCTTCCGCCTCGGCGGCCCTCGTGGTGGAAGGCGAGTCCGACCGGATGAAATTCGGCAACCTGGGTGCCGCCCTTGCCGAGCCGGATACTGGCCTGTATCTCTTCGGCAAGCCCGAGGTCACCGGTCACCGGCGCCTTGGCGTAGCCGTTGCCCGGGGGGCGGACATCGACGCGGCCCGTGCGAAAGCGGTCCGCGCCATGGAAGCGGTTCGCGTCGAACTGTAGTGCGTCGATTGTAGCACGTCGATTATGGTGCGACGACGGACCATAAGTCGGCGAGCAGACCGCCGCCGGCGAGTAGACCACTGCCGACGACACCCGCAACAAGGCAGAAAGGAGGGATGATGCACAGTCAAGCGGAACAACGGGTCAACGTGGACGACCGGGACTGGCGCGCCCTCACCCGGGGCGAGCGTATCCGGATGATCGAGGAGGAGGGCTACCTGATCATCCCGGACTGGATCTCTCCGGACTACCTGGCCGAACTGAAAGCGGAGTGCAAAAAACTCGAAACGGTGGGACGGGACTACAGCGAAAGGCAGCGCGGCTGCAGGGATCCGCATCTTGCCAGCCCGAAGCTGGCCGAACTCATCGCCTACGAACCCACGGTGCAGTTTCTCGAGGAGTTGTTCGGCGACGGCCTGGTGTTCATTCACTATACCTACGACCGGTCCGAACCCGGCACGCCGGGGATCAGTCTCCATACGGACGGCCAGCCCTACGGCTCGAAGATATTCGGGTACGAGGGGAGCTGCCCCATCACGGTCCGGGTACTCTACTACCTCGACGACCTGACACTGGACGTTTCGCCCTTCCGGGTCGTGCCCAGGTCTCACCTCTGCATGCACGCGGACGCCCACCCGTACAAGCGGTACGAGCGCCACCCCGAGGAGGTGGTCGTGCCCTGCACGGCGGGATCGGCGTTGTTCCTGAACCACCGGACGTTTCACGGCACGCTGCCCAACCGGGGCAACCGGTCGCGGGCCATGCTCGCGGTGGCCTACCGGCCGGCCTGGGCCGGACCGATCGTCGACGTGGCGCCGCGGGATCCGGCGGACCTGGAACGGATGCCCGATTCCGTCCGGCCCTTCCTGGGCGATCCCAGCATGCGGACCTACGAGTACGGCGTCGGCAACAAGCCGGAGGGCATGTCGACCAGTGCGCCCGGCATGAACCCGAGCCGCTGGGAACGCCAGGCGTAGCGGGCGGGACGGCCAGGAAGCGAGCAGAGCAGGAAGAACCGGGCGCAGCATGCCTGGCCAGGCCGTGCGGGCCTGATCGTACCAGGCCGGTTCCGCAGACCCGTCGGCCACGAAACCACGGTGCCCCGGTCTTCAACGGGCAGTAAACGGAATGCAACCATAGGAGCAACCTCATGCCTAAGGCCCTTTTCGTCTGGGGAGGATGGGAAGGACACGAACCCAGGCAGTCCCAGGACATCTTCATCCCGATGCTTGAATCGGAAGGATACGATATCACGCAGCACGACACGCTTGACGCCTACCTGGACGCGGAAGCCATGCCCACGTACGATCTCATCGTGCAGACCGTGACCATGAGCACGATCACCGGCGCGCAGGAAAAAGCGCTCTTGGAAACGGTCTCGGCCGGGGCCGGGTTCGGCGGCTGGCACGGCGGGCAGGCGGACGCCTTCCGCAACAACACGAACTACCAGTACATGGTGGGCGGACAGTGGGTTTCTCATCCTGGCGGGATCATCGACTACGAAGTCAACATCATCGATCACGAAGATCCCGTCACGGCGGGCCTCAACGACTTCGCCATGCACTCGGAACAGTACTACATGCACGTCGATCCGGCCAACCACGTGCTCGCGACCACGACCTTCAGCGGGGATCACGACGCCTGGATCGACGGCACGGTGATGCCCGTGGCGTGGAAGAGGCCGTGGGGAAAGGGGAAGGTATTCCATTGTTCGCTGGGACACGTCGCCAGCGATTTCGACGTGCCCGAGGCGCGTGAAATCGTCCGTCGCGGCCTGATCTGGTGCACGCGCTGATTTTATTCTTTACTTTGTTGACCTAAATAGGTATATTATCGAGGCCAATAGACGGATCAGGCCACTGATCACACCACCTAATCATCTGTAGCAGGCTCTTTGCAGGAGGATTGTCATGGCGTTACGTTTAATGGACGAAGCCCCGGATTTCACGGCTGAAACCACCGAGGGAACGATTCGTTTTCACGAATGGCTCGGTGACGGCTGGGGCATACTCTTTTCCCATCCCGCGGATTACACACCGGTCTGCACCACGGAACTGGGTTACATGGCCAACATCGCCCACGAGTTCGCCCGGCGGAATGTCAAGATCCTGGCCATCAGCGTGGATCCCCTCGATTCGCACCGCGGCTGGATCAGCGACATCAACGAGACGCAGAACGCGAACGTGAGCTACCCGCTGATCGCGGATCCCGACCAGGAAGTCGCCCAGCTCTACGACATGATCCATCCGAACGCCGACGACAAGATGACCGTGCGGTCAGTGTTCGTCATCGGTCCGGACAAGAAGATCAAGCTGATGCTGACCTACCCCGCGTCCACGGGCCGGAATTTCGACGAGATCCTGCGCGTCGTGGATTCCCTCCAACTGACGGCTCATCACAAGCTCGCCACGCCGGTCAACTGGACCAGCGGCGAAGACTGCATCATCGTACCGGCGGTCACGGACGAGGAAGCGGACCAGACCTACTCCGACATCCGCCGCGTGAAGCCCTACCTGCGCTACGTGAAGCAGCCCCAGGGCTGACTGCGGCAGCAGACGGCCGTAACAACTCGAACGGTCGCTACAACAGGTTAAACTGAAAGGTGAAAGGCGCCTCGATTGGGGCGCCTTTTTTATTTTGGCTTTATTTGAAAAGTATGCTTGACAGGCGTTCCGTTATCCTGTTATATGATATCATATTGATATTATTATGTTATACTATCGACCGATGTTTGGAGGAGGAAAGCAATGATAACGGAAAGAAGCCCGTTGAAATTCAGCGGCTGGAGGGCGTTGGTCTGGCTGATCGTCCTGATTCCATTGACCATGGTGGTTATGGACTGGGTCATCACGTTCAACCCACCCGTACTGGAGCAGGAAATGAGCGTCCGGGACGTGCTCATGCTGGTGTTTATCTTCATACCGGCCCTCGCCGTGCTGGGATTCTGCTTCAAGGGATTCTTCACGCTGGAACCGAACGAAGCCAGTGTGCTTACGCTGTTCGGCAAGTACACCGGGACCGTGCGGGAGCAGGGATTCTGGTGGGTGAATCCCCTCAACAGCAAAGCGAAGATTTCCCTTCGCGCCAGAAATTTCGACAGCGAGCGACTGAAGGTGAACGACAAGAACGGCAACCCGATCGAGATCTCGGCCGTCGTGGTCTGGCGCGTGGAAGATACGGCCCAGGCGAGTTTCGATGTGGACGATTTCGTCGAATACATACAGGTACAGTCCGAATCGGCCATTCGCCATTTAGCCACCAGCTACCCCTATGACCTGACCGAAGGGGAGACCGCCAGCCTGAGGTCGTCCATAGAGGAAGTGTCTGAAGCCCTCGGCAACGAAATACGGGAACGGGTCGGCGCGGCCGGGGTTTCGGTAGCGGAAGCACGGATCAACCACCTGGCCTACGCCCCCGAAATCGCGCAGGTGATGCTGCAACGGCAGCAGGCCGATGCCATCATCGCCGCACGTCAGAAGATCGTGGACGGCGCGGTGGGCATGGTGGAAATGGCCCTTGAAAGGCTGAAGGACCAGCATGTGGTCGACCTGGACGAAGAACGCAAGGCCGCCATGGTGAGCAATCTCCTCACCGTGCTCTGCAGCGAATCGTCCACGCAGCCTATCGTCAATACCGGTTCGTTGTACTGATGGGATCTAGGGAAACTCGCTATCGTGCCGGACAAGAAGAAATCCCTGCTGCTGCGAATCAACACCGAGCTCTGGAATGACCTCAACACCTGGGCGAAGGATGAATTGCGTAGCGTGAACGCGCAGATAGAGTATATTCTACGGGCCGAAGTGCACAAACGGAGGAATCGGCGGCGTCGCGAGGAAGATTGAAGAAACCAAAACGTGTACAGGTAAACATTGGAAGCGCGTGGCGTGGTCAGGCAAGGCTAGCCCGGCTGGGCCGGCATGGCAGCCCCGGCATGGGTGATCAATCAGGAGCAGCGCGGTTGGCCCGGAGACCATTGGTTTGGCGGTAGTGACGAATACAGACCTCGGCCGGTTCGAAACAACGGGTTTCGTGATCCTGAAGGGATTCTACCCCGACGGGGTGGTGGAGGCGGCCCGTCGCGACGCCGGCGAACTCGTGGACCGGTTCGCGAACCGGCTGATGGAGGCGGGCAAGATCACGAGCGGCCACGCCGATGCGCCATTCGAGACGCGCCTGGCCCGGATCTGCGCGGACGCACCGGACGAGGCGCCCAGCATCTTCCGCAAAGAGCTCCACCTGGCGGGCATGTACGAGGTTTTCTTCCACCCGCCGCTGCTGGACATCGTGGAAACCCTACTGGGCGAGGAACTTCGGCTCTATCCCAACTACTCCATCCGCCCCAAGCTGCCCGACCACGCCCCGACACTCGTCCTCTGGCACCAGGACGGCGGATATACCTACAAGGTCCACCGCGACGGCGATCACAGCGCGGAAACGGTGGATGCACTGCGCATGATCAACGTATGGTCCCCCCTGGTCCCCGCCCGCGAGGACAACGGGTGCATGCAGTTTATTCCCGGCACGCACCGGATCGGCATGGCCCGGCACGAAAACCGCGAATTCTATCTCGAAATCACCCAGGAGGACCTGGCCCCCTACGTGGACCAGGCGGTGTCCATCGAGCTGGACCCGGGAGACATCGTTCTCTTCCACAACATGCTCTACCACCAGGGACTGCCCAACCGCACCGACCAGGTCAGGTGGAGCATGGACTGGCGCTACCAGGATGCGCGGCAACCGACGCTGCGCAGCACGACGGGGCATCTCGCCCGCAGCCGACTGCATCCCGAAAAGGTCGTACGCGACGCCGGGGACTGGGTCCGCCGGTCCTTTCAGTAGCTTAGTCCACGTCCCGCGAACAGGATGGCGTATTGCTCAACCTCACCGATACAGGGCTCGTTTTCCTCCGGGAACTCCGAGGCGCCCTGCGTGAACGCTCCATCGTCATCAACGTCGTCCTGGTTCCCCTGTTCATGTACCCGGTCTTCCTCTGGCTGGCCTACACGGGACTGTCCTTCGTCATCGGCCAGACGGAGAACTTCACGGCCCGCGTGATGATCGCGGGCGACGTGGAGAAAGGCGCCGCCCTCGTCCGCGAAATCGAGGGTGCGGACCGCCTGGAACGCGTGGACCGCGTAGCCGGCGCAGAACCCGCGGACGGCATGGACCGCGCAGAACGCGCCGATTTCGTGGACCGCGCAGAACGCGCGATCGGCGTTTCGGCCGCAGATTTGCATGCCGCCGAGGATGCGATTCGTGACGGCCGGCTGGATCTGCTGGTAGAACTCGCTTCCCGGGACGGCGGAAACGCGGACGATATCGAGGTCCGCATAACCGGCGACTCGTCGAAGGACCGGAGCCGGATCGCCATGAACCGGGTCGAAGACGTCGTCAACCGCCACCGGACGGCTTACCTGGAAAGAGCGGGCAGGGAACGCGGGCTGAACGGTTCGGCATACCAGATGATCTGGATAGAACGGGAGAACGTATCCACCAGCCGGGACATGGGACGTTTCATCCTGGGGATGGCGGTGCCCATCCTCGTCATCATCATGCTGATCGTGGGCGGCATGTATCCCGCCCTGGACGCGACCGCCGGAGAACGCGAGCGTTCCACCTGGGAGACCACGTTGACGGCGGCGACGGACCGTGTGAACGTCCTCGCGGGAAAGTATCTGTACGTGGCCACGCTTTCGACCACGGCCGGCATGCTGAACTTCCTGGCCATGAGCCTCTCCATGCGCACCCTCATGGCGCCGCTCCTTGGCGACCGGATCCAGGACCTGAGTTTCACGATCCCATGGTCCGCCGTTCCGCTGATCTTCGTGGTAACTGTGCTCCTCGCCCTGTTCGTTTCGGCCTTTCTCATGGTCGTGGCCAGCTTCGCCCGGACGTTCAAGGACGCCCAGTCCCTGGCGGGTCCCTTCGTAACCGTCATGATCCTGGTACCCGCGGTCTTCATGCAGTTTCCCGGCCTGGAACTCACGACCTGGCTGGCATGCGTGCCCATCATAAACGTCTGCCTGGTGTTCCGGGAAGCACTCGGCGGAATTTACCACTGGCCCCTGATCGGCCTCACCCTGCTGATGGAAGTCCTGTACATCTGGATCATTCTGCGTATCGCCGCGGCGATCACGCGCTACGAAGACATCATGACCGGCAGCTATGAAGGCGGGCTGGGCGGTTTCCTGAAACACCGGCTTCTGCGCCGCAACCCCTCAAGAGGATAGCAACCGTGAACGATCCCGTATTCGTGAAGGAACTGAGCAAGACCTATTACGATGAATCCCGCGGTCCCGTGCACGCCGTGCGGCAGATCGACTTCACCTGCAGTCCGGGCGAGATCTTCGGGTTGCTGGGCGCGAACGGCGCCGGCAAGACGACGACGCTGCGCATGCTGACGACGATTCTCAAGCCCTCGGGCGGCACCGCGAAGATCATGGGCTACGACGTGGCGGAAGAATCCGTGGAAGTGCGCAAAAACATCGGATTCTATTCGGCCACCACTGCGCTGTATCCCCGCCTTACCGCGAGAGAAACCATCGAGTTTTTCGCCCGGATCAACGGATACGACCCGTCCCGGACGCCCACCAGGGTCGACGAACTGGTCGAGCGCTTCGGGATCGAGGAATATGCCCGCGCCCGCATTGACAAGCTCTCCAGCGGGATGAAGCAGAAGGTGGCGATCGCGCGGACCCTGGCCCACGATCCGCCGATCCTGGTCTTCGATGAGCCCACCGTCGGCCTCGACGTGCTGAACGCCCTGGAAATGCAGGCCATATTGACCGAATTGAAAGCTCAGGGCAAGACCATCCTGTTCTCCACCCACATCATGAGCGAAGCGGAAAAACTGTGCGACCGGATCGCCATCATCCACGAGGGACGGATCCTGGCCTCCGGCACCCTTGAAGCGCTTCGCGAGCGGACCGGGGCGCACTACCTCGAAGACATCTTCGTCTCCTTCATCCAAGAGGCCGCATGAACCGCGCAACGATCGGACTGCTGTACAAGCACGAAATGCGCATGCTGCTGCGGGACCGCCGGACGGTGGTTTTGAGCATTCTCCTGCCGCTCCTCGTTCTGCCTGCGATCCTCTTCGGTTTCAAGTTCATGAACGAATGGCGCCAGGAACAGCAGGATACGACGACGTATCGCTACGCCGTGGTGGGCGCTTACGCCGACTCCGTCCGGACGCTCATCGCAAGAGGCGAATTGCGCGCGGCGGACGGTCCGGGCGGTCCGGGCAGTCCGGGCGGTCCGGGCGCGAACGGGGATACGGCCGAGAACAGGGGTCCGGCCGAAAACGGGGATGAAGACCGGCACCCGGCCTCTTTTCTGGAGGTGGAGGTCGCTATGCCCGATTCGAGCCTGGCATCCGGCGACCTGGATTTCTACCTGGAAGCCCTGACCGGATCCGAAGCCGACTCGCTCGACCTGGCCCGCGCCACGGCTGACACCACGGAACCGGGGGATGAAGACAACACCACGGAACCCGGGGATGAAGACGGCGTTGAGTTGACCGTGGCGGACGAGCGGTATCCGGGCGTCCCCGTAGTCAGGGTCTACTACCGCGCCAACCGGGATGATTCCAGAAGGGGCAGCGCCCTGCTCGTGGACCGGATGGTGGACGTGAGGAAGCAGGACCGTGCCCAGGCACTGCGCAGTAGCGGTCTCGAGTCGGACCCCGATGAGGCCATCCTGCTTTCAAGGGTGGACGTTGCCACGCCGGAACAGGCAGCGGGGTTCTATTTCGGACGATTGCTGCCGCTGCTGCTCGTTTTCCTCACGCTCACCGGTGCTTCGGTGGCGGCAATGGACAGCGTCGCGGGCGAGAAGGAGCGGGGATCGCTGGAAACCCTCCTGACCACGTCGGTCCGCCGGATCGAGATCATCGCCGCCAAGCAGTTGACGATCCTGTCCGTCGCGCTCTTCATCACCCTGGCGCAGGCGGGAAACCTCTTCGTGTACCTCGGCCTCGGGTTGATCGATCTCCCCGCGGAAATGGACATCGATGTGTCCCCCGTCGCCGTGCTGGTGTTATTCGCCCTCTACATCCCCGTAGCCATCGTGGTTTCGTCCCTCCTGCTGCTGATCTCGGCCTATGCGAAGACCTACAAAGAGACGCAGCTCTACCTCCTGCCGGTTTTTCTCGGACTCATGGTCCTGACGGCTGCGGGATTGCTCCCGGCTGTATCCCTGCGCTCGCTGATCGCCGTCGTGCCTGTCGCGAACGTCAGCGTAGCCGTGCGGGAAATCATGGTTGGCCATTACGACATCCCCATGCTCCTTGTAGCCTGCGCATCCATGCTGCTTGCCGCCTTCCTGCTGCTCAGGTGGTCGTCCCGCATGCTGGACAAGGAGAGACTCGTCACCGCGCAGGACCTGGACGAGGCGGACCTGGCAGGCGGCGCCGCGCTGTTTCCCAGGCGGGTGCTCCTGTGGTTTCTCGGCATGTGGGCCATCGTCATCATCGCCCCTTCGAACATAGACGCGCTGACCCGGCTCGAGGGGCAGTGGGCCTTCAACATGTTCGGCGTCTTCTTCCTGGGCTCGCTGCTCATGATCCGGGTACACCGGCTCGACTGGCGCCAAGCCCTGGCGATCCGCCCGGTGCGGCCGCAGGTATGGCTGGCGGTGTTGCTCCTGGTGCCGTCGACCCTGTTGACCGGGATCTTTGTCGTGGGTCTGTCCAGCGTTTTCCTGCCCTTCCCGGAAGAATTGCTGGAGCAGTTCGCCAGCGAGCTCCTTCCAGACGACTTCCCGTTGTGGCAGATCATGCTCATGATGGCCGTTACGCCCGGCATCGTGGAAGAAATGGCTTTCCGGGGCCTGTTGCTGCACGGGCTGCACCGCCGGCTGAGACCGGTCGTGCTCATCCTGGTGGTCGGCATTATATTCGGACTGTTCCACCAGGCCTTGTTCCGCATCATTCCGACGACCTACCTGGGCGTGGTAATTACCACCGTAGCAGTCCTCACCGGCTCGATCTTCCCGTGCATGCTGCTCCATGCGGGCAACAACGCCTTCGCCTTCCTCCTGTACCGCTATGGGGTCGAGATCGAGACCTGGCCCCCGGAGCTGCTCCTGCTGAACGTGCCCGTCTTTGTCTTCGCGCTCTATCTGCTGTACCGGTACCGTACGCCCTATCCGGGCCTGCTGCCCATCAGAAAAGGGGTACGCGGAGATCCGGTGGACCAGCGTATCCAGCCATAGCGATAGGCATTGCCTCCCGTAGCCCGCGACCGTATATTGGGTCCGGTCTTTCGCGATATCCGTGTTCATGCCCAGACTTGGACTCCGGCTGCCATCCTTCCCGTACATGTCTCGATTCACACATCATCCGTTTTTACTTTTTCTCCGGGTCATGATGAAGAACCCGCTGAGCGTGTGCGCCCTGACGCCCAGTTCGAGAATACTCGCCCGGGCCATGGCCAGGGGACTGGAAATCAGGCCCAACGAATCCGTCATGGAACTGGGTCCGGGAACCGGCGCGCTCACGGACCAGATCCGGCATATCCTCCCCAATGACGACGGTTATATCGGCATAGAACTGGAACAACGATTCGTTCACCTGCTGAAGGACCGGTTTCCCAGCCTTCGCTTCGAACACGATACCGTCACACGGGCGTTCCAGGTGCACGCGGATTCGGGCGTTCCACCGGTCAAGGCCGTCATCTCCGGGCTGTCCATATCCACCATGCCGGTCCCGGTAATCGACGAGATCATCGGCAACCTGGACAGGCTCCTGGGGCCCGGTTCCGTTTTCCGCATGTTCCAGTACGTCCACGCCTACTGCCTGCCTTCGGCAGTACGGTTTCGCCGCCGCATGACCCCGCTTTTCTCCGACTACCGTTGCGAAACGATTGTCGTGAGGAACCTGCCCCCGGCTTTGGTCCTGACCTGGACCCGCTAGCGCCAGGAGGCGCGCCGGCCGATATTTTAAAGTTTTGCCATGTGAATTTGTAATATATGGTGATTCCCGTCGTGGCCCTGGCGGGCAGTGTAGCCTTTTTGCGCCGTCGTGGCGCATAACCGCCGCAAGATACAAGCCCGATGGAAGGCACATACGTCGAAGAATCCTGATACGGTACGGAACCACGCGCAGGAAGGAACCGCTTAAAATATGCATTTAAAATCCCTCGTCCCGCCGTTCGTCGCTCTTGCGGCCTTTTGCACCCTGTCGACCGGTACCGTTACCGCGCAAACGGACGCAGGGAGTGCTGTCGTCCCCGCCATGGAAGCGGCGCAACGGACCGGCCAGGTTTCGATCGACGGCAGGCTGGATGAACCGGCGTGGGCGGCGGCCATGCCTGCGACCCGGTTCGTCCAGCGGGAGCCGGTCGAGGGGGCTGAGCCCGGTGAGGACACCGAGGTCCGTGTACTCTACGACGACGGCGCCATTTACATCGGCGCCCGGATGTACGACGATCAACCGGATCAGATCGGCCGGCAACTCGTCCGGCGGGACGAACGGGGCGCCTTCGACCTCTTCTCCGTTTCCATCGATTCCAACAACGACCGGCTTACCGGATACCAGTTCCGCGTGAGCGCCGCCGGGGCGCAACGGGACGCCTACCTCTACGACGACGTGCGCCAGGACGACGCGTGGGATGCCGTATGGGAGTCCGGTGTGACGATCGACGACGAGGGCTGGGTCGCCGAAATGCGGATTCCCCTGTCCCAGATACGGTACGAGCCGAGGGACGGGCCCCAGTCCTGGGGCATCAACTTCATGCGAAGGCGCCTGGCCGCGAACGAGTCGATCGACTTCGCCCTCCAGTCCCGGCTGCGGCACGGAAGAGTCAGCGTCCTCGGCCGCCTGAACGGCCTGGTCCTTCCTTCGGGGGCCAGCCGCCTGGAAATCCGGCCCTACGTCCTCGGCAGCGCCCGGACCGCCGAGGCTGATCAGGGGAACCCTTTCTTCGACGGATCCGACTTCAGTGGGCGAGGAGGGTTCGGGCTGCGTTACGGACTCAGCCCATCCTACCACCTGGTCCTTACCGTCAACCCGGACTTCGGGCAGGTGGAAGTGGATCCCGCCGTCATTAACCTCTCGGCCTTCGAGACGTTTTTCCGGGAACAGCGGCCGTTTTTCGTACTAGACGCCCAGGAGTTTGAATTCGGCCTGTCTGGCCGGGATGAACTGTACTACAGCCGCCGGATCGGACGGCAGCCCCGCGGGGGCACGCCGGATGATGCGGATTTCGCCGACATACCCACGGAGACCAGCATTCTTGGCGCGGCCAAGATCACCGGGCGTTCACCGGGCGGCGTGTCCATCGGCGCCCTGGCCGCGGTCACGGGCAGGGAATCGGGCAAGGCCCACTCGATTTCGGACGGCAGGATCCGGGAGTTCACGGTCGAACCTCGGGCCGAATTCGGCGTTTTCCGTATCCGCAAGGACTACCGAAGCGGCGCCAGCCAGGTCGGAGCCGTCGGTTCGTTGGTTCACCGGGCCCTTCCGGACGACGGCGCCTTCGACTACCTCACGTCGGAGGCCTTCTCAGGCGGGGTGGACTTCGAGCACAACTGGGGGGGAGCGCGTTCGCGGAATTGGGCCGTCTACGGCTACCTGGCGGGCAGCCGCGTCCAGGGAAGCCCGGAAGCGCTGATCAGGATTCAGCGGTCCAGTAATCATTACTTCCAGCGTCCGGACGCCACGCGGCTGGCCGTGGATTCGACCGCCACCTCCATGAACGGGTACAACTGGCGGTTGCAGTTCGCCCGCCGGGACGCCGAACACTGGACCGGAGCGCTCTGGTTCGCCCAGATAACGCCCGGGTTCGAGATCAACGACCTGGGTTTCTCGCGCTCAGGCGAACGTCTAGACGGCGGCGCGCGGATCGAATACCAGCACATCACGCCGGGGCGCTACCTCCGCAACTACCGGTTCAATTTCTTTACCTTCTACAACTTCCGGCACGAAGCGCTCGATGACCCCTGGTCCTGGTCGTCCTGGCGGAACAACTACAAGAACGGCCGGTTCTGGGCCGGGGCGGATTTCGAACTGAACAACAACTGGGACGTTTTCCTGGGATCCAGTTTCAGCCCCACCCAGTTCAGCGATACCAGAACCCGGGGCGGTCCGGTGATGGAGGACCCCGGGTCCTATTCTTTCGACATCGGAGTCGGCACGGACCGCAGGAAGCGGATCTCCCTGGAGACGGAACTCGACTACGAGAACTACCAGCGGGGCGGCCATGAGTGGGAAGCGGAAGTCGAAGCCACGATTCGTCCAACCCCGAACTGGGAACTGGAAGTTACGCCTAATTTCAGCTGGGAGCGGAACGCGGCCCAGTATGTTGCCCGGACCGACGCCCTGCCCTTCGCGCCTACTTACGGCAGCCGTTACGTGTTCTCGGACCTGGAGCGGCGTTCCTTTTCCCTGGAAACCCGGTTGAACGTGGCCTTTTCACCCGACCTGACTTTGCAGCTGTACGCACAACCCCTGCTGTCCTCAGGCGATTATCTCAACTACAAACAGTTGCTAAGGGCGAGCAGCTTCGATTTCGACGTATTGGACGAGGGAACGCGTTCCTTCATCGATCCGGCGGACGGTTATCGTTACCTGGACTTCGACGGGGATGGAATGCCCGATATCAATTTCTCGGACCGGGACTTCAACATCCAGTCCCTGCGCATGAACGTGGTGCTGCGCTGGGAATACCGCGCCGGTTCCAGGGTGTTCCTCGTCTGGCAGCAGACCCGCAGCGAACGGGACGAAAACGGGACGCTGGACATCGGCAGAGACTTCGGAAACCTCTTCGGCGGTGAATCGGAGAACATATTCATCGTCAAGTTCAATTACTGGTTCGGCGTGTGAAGGTGGTAAGACAGCCGGACCCCCGCCCCGATGCGGCTTGACACCGGGACGTTTTCAGGGTCATATTGTGCTTGTGGTCCTGTTCCTCTGCACGGCGGTTCGAGTGGCCAAAGTGGCCAAGGTGGACAGTGAGGTCGGCATTATAGACTGGTCGACATTGTGAATTGGTCGGCATCGCTGAGCCGGCATGGCGCCGGCATCCACCCACGCAGACCGAAACACACCATGAAATCAACTCATCACGCCATGAGATCAATGCGCACTATGAAACCAATGCGCGCCATATTACTGTCGCTCGCGATCCTGTTCGCTTTCGGCACCGGCGCCTGGTCCGTCCATGGACAGGCGATCCGCACCGATTACATGGAAACCGAACTGGTCGTTGAGACGACGTCCATCAAGCCCGGGCAGCCTTTCTGGGCCGGCCTGAGGATGAAGATGGACGAGCACTGGCACACCTACTGGCGCAATCCCGCCGATTCGGGCCTTCCCACGAAGATACACTGGACACTGCCCGATGGGTTCAAGGCCGGTGAGATCAACTGGCCCTATCCCCAGAAGATCGTGCTCGACATCCTGGCCAGCTACGGGTACGAGGGCGAGACGCTCCTGCTCGTGGAAATTACGCCTCCGGCCGACATGGCGACCGGCGGGACGGTCGATGTCGGGGCCTTCGCCTCCTGGCTGGTCTGCGCGGACATCTGTCTCCCGGGAGAATCCGGATACCAGGTAACGCTGCCCGTTTCCACGGAAGCGCCCCAGGCCGATGAGCGATGGACCGATCTTTTTGCCCGCACCCGGGAAAACCTTCCGGTCGAAGTCCCCGGATGGCACGTCCAGGCCGCCATCTCCGATTCCACCGTGGCGCTGCACGCCGCGCCGCCCGAGTGGTTCCCGGGCAATCTCGCCAGCGCCGAGTTCTACCCCTACAATGAAGACCTGATCGACTACGTGTCTCCCCAGAAACTGGAGAAGACCGAGACCGGGTACCTGTTGACGATGCGCCGGTCGGGATTCTACAAGGACAGGCCGCAGCAGATCACGGGCGTGCTGGTATCCCCCGACGGATGGCGCGGCGCCGGATCGGAGCGCGCCTTGGCCGTGAGCGCCGTCTACGCGGACGAACTACCGGCAGCAGTCGCCGTGATAGGGCCGGCGGGTTCCGGCGACGTTACGGCGGTTTCCGGCCTGGCGGCCACGGCGATTTCCGGCGATCTCGTGTCCGGTCTATGGCAGGCCCTGCTCTTCGCACTCGTAGGCGGCATGATCCTCAACCTGATGCCCTGCGTCCTCCCCGTGTTATCCATCAAGGTCCTTGGATTCATCCACCAGGCGGGAGACGACCCGGCAAAGGTCCGCCGGCACGGACTGGTCTTCACCGCGGGCGTCCTGGCCTCCTTTCTCGCGCTGGCAGCCGTCCTGATCGCCCTGCGGGCCGGGGGAGAGCAACTGGGCTGGGGATTCCAGCTCCAGTCGCCGACCTTCATCGTCGTCCTGTCGGTCATCATCTTCATGTTCGGCCTGAGTCTCTTCGGCGTCTTCGAGATCGGCACGTCGCTGGTCGGTCTCGGCGGACGTATGGACTCGGGCAGCGGACTCGGCGGGTCTTTCCTGAGCGGTGTTCTGGCCACGGTCGTGGCCACGCCGTGCACCGCGCCGTTCATGGGCGTCGCCCTGGGATACGCCCTGACGCAGTCGGCGGCCCAGTCCCTGGCGATCTTCGGGTTCCTCGGCCTGGGCATGGCCCTGCCCTACCTGACCCTGTCATCCGTGCCCGCCCTGCTCAGATACGTTCCGAAACCCGGCGTGTGGATGGAATCCTTCAAGCAGTTCATGGGTTTTCTCATGATGGCCACCGTGGTCTGGCTGCTCTGGGTGCTGAACCTCCAGACGGACCCCAACCTGGTCGCCCTGGTGATGGTCCTGCTGGTGCTGGTGGCCCTGGGAAGCTGGATTCTCGGCCGCTGGGGAGGCATCGCTTCCGGAAGCCGTTCCAGGATGGCTGCGCGTGTTTCCGCCGCGGTGATCATCATCGCAAGCATGGTAACCGTACTGAGCCAGGTGCCGGCACCGGCCAAGGCGGAACGGACCGCCGCGGCCCAGACGTACAGCGCGGGAATGGAGTGGGAGCCATTCTCCCGGCAACTGGTGCAGGACCTGCGCACCTCCGGGAAGTCGGTTTTCGTGGACTTCACCGCGGCCTGGTGCCTGAGCTGCCAGGTCAACAAGCGCGTGGCGCTGAGCGACCGCCGCGTGGTGGAGCAGTTCGAGACCCTGGGCGTGGTCCCGGTACAGGCCGACTGGACGTCAAGGGACCCCGAGATCACACAGGCGCTCGCCGAATTCGGTCGCAACAGCGTCCCGCTGTATGTGCTGTATACGGGCGGTCCGGATTCCGAACCGGAGATCCTGCCGGAACTGCTCACACCCGGCCTGGTACTGGATGCTTTGCAGAAGGTGGAAAGCGGGCGCGCTGCCATCAGGTAGCGCTGGCGCCTGAAGGATTGGCAGCGCATCACATTTGATCTTGTACGTATGATCTTGTATGAAGCAGTTGGTGTTTTTAATCACAAGGAGGGTTTTCATGAAGAGGATTTTGATTCCGGCAGCCGTGGTGGCCGTTGCCGCCGCGTTCGTGCTGGTTAACTTTTCCACGCCGATGGCCGCCGGTGAAGCCAAGGTGGGGAAAGCGGCACCGGATTTCACGCTGACGGATACGAATGGCAACAGCGTAACGCTTTCGGACTACAGCGGCAAGTACGTGGTCCTGGAGTGGATCAACTACGACTGTCCCTTCGTGGCCAAGCACTACGACGCCAAGAACATGCAGGGCCTGCAGGACAAGTACCGCGAGCAGGGCGTGGTCTGGCTGGCCGTCAACTCGTCGGCCGAAGGCAAGCAGGGCCAGTTCTCCAATGAGGAAATCCACAAGCGCCTGAAGAAGCACGCGTCGACCGTGGACGCCTACCTGCTCGATGGCAACGGCGACGTCGGCAGGGCGTACGGCGCCACCCACACGCCCCACATGTACATCATCAACCCGGAAGGCACGCTGATCTACATGGGCGCCATCGACAGCATCAACTCGGCCAGCACCGCCGACATTCCCAAGGCCGACAACTATGTCGTCATGGCCCTGGACGCGGCATTTGCCGGCAATGAAGTGCCCGTCGAGATGACCCGGGCCTACGGCTGTACGGTGAAGTACTAGAGGGACCAAAGTCCGGGGGAGGTCACGCCGCCTTGCGGGTTATTGGCACTCCCCCGGTATTGTCTATATCTGGAATCTCATGATCGTCGTGACGGAATCTGCGGAGCCATCATGAATTGTAACTTCACTCTGGACTTCTGGAAAGAATAAGACTGGTACGTTGGTAAACTCCGTGAAGTTCCGGGAGTTTTCAGTCAAGGCAAGAATCTTGAGGAACTGAAAACAAACATCCAGGATGCTTACGATCTGGTGATGCAGGAGAACGTGCCGACTCCTGTAGGGAAATTCGAGTCAACAGAACTGAGTAGAGTTTGTGTGAGTTAATCAGGCAGCAGTTACAACTAAACAATTCATAGGCTTCGTCCAGATTACAGAGCATTACGGTGGGTCGCGCCCACGCCATCGTTAAGAAGAAGCCGAACAAGCAGAGTTACCGTTGTTGCCGCACGTATGGCAACAACGGTATTTTTATTGTTACCTTTGACTACGCTCCCTCGTTTTCTATATTCCAGAACACACGATTATGGTTTTCAGCGACGCCGGAACGGGCTGTTTCCGTTCGTGTCGACTGGACACCCGTTTATACGCCGCAAGCCGCCAGGAGGCCGCCATGGCCATGTTCGGCGACCCGGAAGACTACATCGTGATGAGTGAGCGCGAGAAGTACCTCTACGACCTACAGGGGTTTCTCGTGGTGCGGAACCTGCTGTCCGCCGATGAGGTACAAGCGCTGAACGACGCCCTGGACGCCAATCCCGATCGGACCAGCGAACACGGACCGGGCGGCGCACTGGACGGCACCCCGCTGGCGGGCCCCGATACGCAGTACGTCCACTACGAAGGGATGCTGACCTGGGACCCGCCCTGGTGCCAGCCCTTCCGCGACCTGCTCGCCCATCCGAAGCTGATTCCCTATCTGAATACCATGATGGGCCGGGGGTGGAAACTGGACCACAACATCGACGTGCTCACCTCGAAGCCGGGCGCCCAGGGCACGCCCTTCCACGGCAACAGCACGGGGATGTTCGCCGGGTCTACCTACTACATGTACGACGACGGACGTATGCGGAGCGGACTGATCGTCTGCCAGTTCTACCTGACCGACGTGAATCCGGACGACGGCGGGCTGACTGTGATCCCGGGCAGCCACAAGGCCCATTTCCCCATGCCTGGATACGTCCGGCACTACGAGGACCACCAGGAAATCTACCATCATATCACCGTGAAAGCCGGCGACCTGGTGATCTTCAACGAGGCCACTACCCATGGCGCTCTGCCATGGACAGGCGCAGGCGAGCGTCGCTGCGTGCTCCACCGTTACATCCCGAAATACATGCACTACGAGGGCGGCGTCTACGAAACGCGCCTGCCCGAATGGACGAATGAGCTCACCGAAGCCCAGCGCGCGGTCCTGGAACCCCCGTACATCTACAACCGCCCCCTGATCGAGGACGACGGCGAATCGATCGTGCGTCCCCGCAGGGAGGGGATCTGAATCGAACCAGTCCACATGAACCCGTCCACGCCTTTCGCCACCATGGCGCCCCATGAACAGTACCTCTTCGACCTGCAGGGGTTCATCGTGGTGCGAAACGCCCTTGCGCCCCAGCAGGTTGCGGCACTGAACGAGGCCCTGGACGCCAATCGCGACAAGCGGAAGGACGATACGGCGAGCAGCACGAGCGAGACGCTGAAGGGCAAGCAGCTTCGCGGCCTCTACGAGGGCATGCTGACGTGGGAGCAACCCTGGTGCCGGCCATTCCGCGAGGTGCTGGCCAATCCGAGGATCATCCCCTATCTGAACACCCTGCTGGGCCGGGGGTGGAAGATGGACCACAGTCCTTTCATCTTCACGTCCGCGGCGGGTACCGAGGGACTGCGCCTCCACGGATACGGACAGGCCGAGTACAACGGATCCCGGAGCTACCACTACCAGAACGGCGCCATGCGTTGCGGGCTGATCAACTGCCAGTACCAGCTGAGCGATGTGAACCCGGGCGACGGCGGCCTGTGTGTCATCCCGGGCAGCCACAAGGCGAACTTCACGCTTCCGGATGAAATCTCCCGCTACGAGGCCGATCAGGATATCGTGTACCACGTGCCCATGAAGGCCGGCGACCTGGTCATCTTCAACGAGGCCACGACCCACGGCACGCTGCCGTGGAAGGGGAAGGGAGAGCGCCGCTCTCTGTTCTACCGGTATACCCCGAAGTACATGCATTATACCGGCGGCGTGTACGAAACCGGCCTGCCGGAGTGGACGAAAGAGCTAACGGATGCCCAGCGGGCCGTGCTCGAACCGCCCCATGTCTATCACCGTCCCTTGATCGACGACGACGGACGGACGCTGTCGACCCCTCGGCGCGAAGGAGAGTAAAGGGAAACCATGACCGGAAACGAAGCGATTGCGAAGATCCTGAAGGCGGAAGGACTGGACTGGTTCAGCTGTTTTCCCCACCATCCGCTCATCGACGCCTGCGCGATCGAGGGCCTGCGTCCCATTCTCTGCCGGCAGGAAAGGGCCGGCGTCAACATCGCCGATGGATTCAGCCGGATACGCAACGGGCATACCATCGGCGTCTTCATGATGCAGATGGGACCGGGCGCCGAGAACGCCTTCGGCGGAGTGGCCCAGGCCTACGCGGATTCGGTGCCCGTTCTGCTACTGCCCGGCGGACCTACGCGGTCCCGCGCGGGCGCCGATCTGGCCTTCGAATCGGTGGAAAATTACCGGGGCATCACCAAGTGGGTCTCGAACATCAACTCGGCGGCCCGGATACCGGAGATGATGGGGCGGGCGTACAGCCTGCTGAAGCAAGGCAAGCCGGGGCCGGTCATGCTGGAGATCCCCGGGGACGTGGGCGAAGAGGAGATCCCCGACGACGCCTTTGATTATACCCCCGTTAAACCGTTCAAAAGCGGTGCATCGACGGAGGACGTCCGGGACCTGGTTGCGGCCCTGCTGAAGTCTGAATGTCCCATCATCAGCGCCGGCCAGGGCGTGCTGTACGCCGAGGCCACCGATGCGCTGATCGAGTTCGCCGAATGGACGAAGACCCCGGTCATGACCACGCTGGCCGGCAAGAGTGCCTTCCCCGAAACCCATCCCCTCTCGCTGGGCACGGGAGCGGCTTCCCATTCCCTCATGGTGGCGGAATACCTGAAGAAGACCGATTTCTTCTTCGGAATCGGCACGAGCATGACTTCGGGGTTCAAGTCGGATGTGCCGGCCGGCGCGGCGCTTGCCCAGTGCGTCGTCAGCCACGGGGACCTGAACAAGGAGCATCGCGTCGACTACGGCGCGGTGGGCGACGCGGGGGTGGTGCTGCGGCAGATGGTCGAGGAGGCGAAACGTCAGCTCGACGGGCGGCCCCGGGACGACGAGCGTGGCGACATCGGGGAGATTGCCCGGCTCAAGGCGGCATGGCTGGCCGAATGGGAACCCCGGTTCCGCTCCGACGAGGTGCCCCTGAGCCCGTATCGCGTATTCCGCGAGATCGCAGGGGTGGTGGACGGGGCGCGCACGATCATCACCCACGACTCCGGCTACCCGCGGGAGCAGCTCGCGCCCTTCTGGGAGACCGATACGCCCCGGGGCTACATCGGCTGGGGCGCCTCCACGCAACTGGGTTACGGGCTGGGGCTGGCCATCGGCGCCAAGATCGCCGATCCGGAGAAGCAGGTCGTCAACGTCATGGGCGACGCCGCCTTCGGCATGGCCGGCCTGGACGTGGAGACCGCCGTGCGTTCGGAGATCCCCATCATCACGGTAATCCTGAACAATGGCGTCATGACCCACTACGATCACCACATGGCCTACGCGTCGGAACGCTGGGGAAGCAACCGGCTGGGCGGGGATTACGCCGCCATCGGGGCCGGTCTGGGCGCATACGCGGAGAAGGTGACCACGCCCGACCAGATCGCCCCGGCGATGCGGCGAGCGGTGGAGGCCAACCGCGAGGGGCGGCCGGCGGTCATCGAAACGATCACCAAAGTCGAAGAGCACACGTCCAGGTATTGAAAAGAAACCACCGGAGCAACATGTCCAGGATCCTGATCGGCACCTTCTTCCAGGAAACCAACGATTTCCATCCCAACGACACGGTGTACGAAGATTTCGGCATCCTGCGCGGCCGCGAGATGCTGGAGGAACCGGGCGGTGAGAATGGCCTGGATGGCGTGGTCGGTGGGGCCGTCGATACCCTTTCTGTCCGGGATGACGTGGAAATCGTGCCCACCTACAGCGCCGCCATGGGGGCGGGCGGCACGATCACGCAGGCCTGCTTCGAGCGGACCACGTCGGAACTGCTCGACGCGATCGAACGGCAAAGGGCCGGCGCCGACGGCGTGTACCTGAACCTGCACGGCGCCATGGCCGCGGAAACCGAAAAGGACCCGGAAGGATATGTCCTTCAGGAGGTGCGCCGGATCGTCGGGCCCCACGTGCCCGTGGTCGCTTCCTTCGACATGCACGGCACGATCACCCGGCGCATACTGACCCACATGGACGGCTGCGCCGTCCTGCACACCTATCCCCACATCGACTGGTACGAAACGGGGGCCCGGGCCGCCGGTGTGCTGCTACGCATACTCGACGGGGCCCGGCCCGTGATCGCCAGCGTGTACACGCCCACCATGGTCCGGGGTGACGAACTCAAGACCGCCACCGGCGTGCACGGCACGTTCATCCGGTACCTGGAGCGCCTGGAGGAACGGGACGACGTACTCGCCGGGGGGATCATGTTGGGCCATCCTCCGACGGACTGCCCGGAACAGGGCTCCCGCGTCGTCGTGATCACGGACGGCAATCGGGAACTGGCGGAGCGGGAGGCCCTGCATATCGGCCGAAGCTTCTGGAACATGCGGTCCCACATGCAGTGCGTGCTGCACAGCGTGGAGGAGGGCATCCGGATCGCCGCCGCGGCAAAGGGGACGGTCGTTTTCGCCGATGCCGCCGACGCCACCAGCTCGGGCGCGCCGGGGACGAGCAACACCATCCTGAAAGGGTTCCTCGAGAGCGACTACCGGGGCGGCGTGCTGTTCCCCATCCGCGACGATCCCGCTGTTGCTCGCGCCATGGAGGCGGGCGTCGGGCAGACCGTCACCGTCCCCCTGGGCGGAACGCGGGACCCGCGTTTTACCCCGGTGGAAGTCACCGCCACGGTGGAAGTGCTGGGCCGGTGGGACGACGTGCCCATCGCCGTGCTGAAGTGCCGGAACATTACGATCTTTCTGGCGGCTTCCGGTCCCCTGCTGTGCGACCGGTGGATGTATCCCGCCTTCGGCCAGGATCCGAAACGCTTCGACGTCGTGGTCAAGAAACTGCCCCATACGCCGGACGAGTGGTACGACGACTGGGCGGAACGGACTATCACCATCGATTCGCCAGGAGCGGCAAGCCCGAACATCCCCACGCTGGGCCACCAGTACGTCCCCCGACCCATCTACCCCCTCGATCCGGACATGACCTGCACGCCGGAAGTAGAGGTGTTCGAATAAAGCCGCGCGGCTGTCCTCCCGTAACGGTCCCTCCCGCGGGGAAGGCATGAACCGGCACGTCACCAGCGGCCGCTGGGGCCTGGGGCTGGTCCTGAGCCTGTTCACAATCTTCGTCTGGGGCGGACTGCCCATTATCCTGAAAATAATGCTGATCAGCCTGGACGCCTTCACGATGACGTGGTACCGGTTCGTCGTTGCGGCCGCGTTGATGGCGCTGATCGTGTACCGGCAGGGTCACTTCGCCCTGGTCCGTCGACTCAAAGGCGGTTACGCGCTGGTCTTCCTCGCGGCGGTGCTCGGATTCAGCTGCGCGTACGTGTTCTATCCCCAGAGCCTGCAGTACATCTCGCCCAGCGCCGCCCAGGTGGTCAACCAGATTTCGCTGCTGTTCCTGCTGTTGGGCGCCATGCTGCTCTTTCACGAACGGATGACCCTGATCCAGGTACTGGGTCTCCTGCTGCTCACAGGCGGGATTGTCCTGTTCTTCAACGAGGAACTGGCCGAACTCTTGTCCGGTGACAGCGCGATGATTCCGGGCATTATGTGGGTGACTGTCGCCGCGCTGGCGCTGTCGACCTATACCCTCACCCAGAAGCAGTTGCTGCAGATCCTGCCCACGTCCGTCATCCTGTTCCTGATCTACCTGGCCGGTTCGATACTGATCCTGCCCTTCGTTCGATTCGAATCGCTGCTGGTGCAGGACGCCCGGCAGATGGTCCTGCTCAACGTATCGGCGGTGATCTCGCTCGTCGCCTTCGTCACGCTGGTGGAGTCACTGAAACACCTCGAAGTATTCCGGGTCAGCATGGTCCTGGCGGCCGTGCCCCTGGTCACCGTCGTGGATATGATGATCCTGGCGCCGCTCCTTCCCGGTCTGCTGCAGCCGGAGCACCTGAACCTGCTGAGCATTTCCGGCGCCGTGCTGGTCGTCATCGGTTCCATACTCGGCAACCTGCGGCGGACTATCAAGTCCGGGTAACTGGTTATCGCGCGATTCCGCCGCGGCAGGGACGGCCGGGGTCACTGTTTTCGCAGCAAGGAGCCAATACCGTGAAGCCACTCGTGGTGATGGGACTACGGACGCTCGCCCACCTGGATGCGAAAGAAACCTTCTACGAACAGATCGACCGGGACGAGATCCATGCGTCGGGAAGATTCCCGTTGGAACAACTCGAGGTCATCGCCGGCGGATTTGCGCTCGGGATCCTGTCCAGCCACAGCGTGGCGCGGATCGAGCGGGTGATAGACCACCTGGGATGGTCCCGCCTGTTTCCGGCGGAACACCTGATCTCATCGAGTCCCCTGGACCGGAAGGACGCGGTGAACTGGGAGGGCTGGCGGAGGGAATACCAGGCGCGGGGGCTTGCGCTGCACACAGTGGTCGATATTGGCGAAGTGCTGGTGAGCAACCTCGCCCGTTCGTCGGCCTTCGGGGATGTGGACAAGTATTACATCACCGGGGACGAGGGCGCACGCATCGAGGGAGTGACGCGCATAACGGCTTTGGACCAGACGGGGGCTTACCGCCAGGCCGTCCGAGGGACGCGGGGCCGTACGGGTCGTTAGGACGTACGTTGCCGTCTGCGCGCGGCTACTGATCGGACCGCGGCGCCCGTGACCGGCCGCGTCCTCCACGGGGTGGAGCGGTCCTACCGCGACGACCTGCCGCTCAGGAACTCCAGCACCAGGTGGGTCATCACGCGCATGCCCACTCCCACGGATTCGCTGTCCGCCGTCATGGTCGGGGTGTGCAGGCCGCCCGACGACTGGCCGGGTCTGGTGGTACCCAGCCGGTAGAAGAAACCGGGAATCTCGTTGGCGAAATAGGCGAAGTCCTCGCCGCCCATGGTCGGAGGCAGTTCGAGCACCTGCTCGACGCCGGGCGCACCCGCCAGGTAACCGGCCATCTCCCGGGACAGGGCCGGATCGTTGATCACGGAAGGCGTGCCGCGGTTGTAGTCAAGTACGAAGGAACCGCCATAGGCCCCGGTTATGCCTTCCAGGATGGTTGTCATCCGGCGCTCAACCATGTCCCTTACCACGGGATTGTAGGTGCGTACCGTTCCTTCGAGATGGACTTCCCGGGGAATGATATTGAAGCGTTCGCCGCCGCGGAAGATACCCACCGTGACCACGCTGGGCTCGAGCGGCGACAGGGTGCGGGACCGGATCGTCTGTAGGGCGAACACGATCTCGGAAGCCATGACGACCGGGTCGATGCCCTCTTCGGGACGGGCGCCATGGGCTTGTTTGCCCCGGACCTTTATAGTGAAGTGATCCACGGCGGCAAAAGCCGGTCCGATAGTGTATCCGACGGTGCCCACCTCTAGGGAGGGCAGCGCGTGGAGACCGAAAATCGCCTCGGGCGCGGGGTCTTCGAGGACTTTCTCGCGTACCATCAGGTCCGCGCCGCCCTCTTCACCGGGCGGCGCTCCTTCTTCCGCCGGCTGGAAGATGAACTTGACGGTACCGGAAAGGTCGTCTCTCATTTCGGCCAGCACGGAAGCGACGCCCAGTTGTACGGCGGTGTGCACGTCATGGCCGCAGGCGTGCATGACGCCCACTTCCTGACCCAGGTAGGTCGTCCGTACGGTCGACCGGAAAGGCAATTCCGTTTCCTCCGTCACGGGCAACGCGTCCATGTCGGCCCGTATGGCCACCACCGGACCCGGTCGGCCGCCTTTGAGCACGCCCACCACGCCGGTATGGGCAACGCCGGTCTGGATCTCGATTCCGAGCGCGGTGAGATGATCCGCCACCAGCGCCGCCGTCTTGAACTCCCGATTGCTCAGTTCCGGGTTCCGGTGGATGTGCTCCCGCATGCGGATGGCTTCCCCTCGGTGCTTTGCCACCAGCGCGGCCACGATATCCTGCTGGGCAACCGCGACCCTGGACGTGTTCGTGATTAACAACATGCCCAGGATGAGCAGCGCCCACGCCAGTCTTCTCTGCATAACTTCTTTCCTACCTCTCCCAGGGAAATTCGAAGGACGGCCGGTTGGCGTAGCGGTCCATGGCCACGCGCAGCCTGCTGCCGCAGCCGGGTTCGAGCGTCACCGTGAAGCTGGCACCGTCGACGGTTGTCGAACCGCTCTCGTCGCATACTTCCAGGATCTGATGCTCCCCGTAGGCGCCGCCCTGGACGGTCACGGTACGGGAGGAGACCTGGTTGGTATTTACCAGCGTGACCACCGCACTGTCGTCGTGAAGTTCTTCCACGAGTGCGCCGACGTCTTCCGGCATGCCGGGACGCAGGCGCGTGGGATCGAAATACCTGAACCGGCAGTGCAGGGGGTGGCCCAGGTGCCCGGTGGGCATGCCGCCAAGCATGAGCCGGATCAGGGCGTCCACCGCCGCCGGATTCGTGCCGTTCATGTCGTCCGATAATCGCGTATCCGGCGAGGACAGATCGTTCCGCATCCTTTCCATCTTCGAACGAACGGTTGAGATGTCCTCCAGCAGCGCCTCTTCCGGATAGTCCGGGTTCCGCCCTTCCAGGAAGGCGATCCAGCCCTCCATGGGCACCCGTTCGAGATCGCGGCGGTCCATGGACCAGTAGTAGACCTCCTCCGCGCCCACGTCGAAGGGTTCGGGACGGTAGTCGTACCAGCCGTCATCGCCGTGCATGCGGGGATAGAGCGTCCGGCCGTCCTCCACCTTGCTGTTCGCGTTGACGCCGTCGATGACGCCGCGCCAGGTATCGACGTATTTCTGGTCGCCGGTCAGCAGCAGTCCGTTGCCGAAACTCCAGTGGGCCCGGATCAGGAAATAGGGCCGGTGCGCGGTCTCGCCGGTCTGGGGCACGATGGTCGAGAATCCCCACCCGTACGCCCCGCCGTACCATCTTCCGCCGCACTCCCCGCCGATGCTTCCGTCCAGTCCGATATTTGAGGGGATGATCCCGTTGTTCTTTTCGGTGCGCTCGACCCAGGCGTCGAGGTAATCCTTCGTCCAGTCGAAGTACCTCTCATCGCCGTCGATCATGTAGGCGTTCATCGTCATCGTGGTCACGCCCATGTTCAGCGGGTGATCGCCGGCCACATCGTTGTAGTCCTTGAAGTGGGCCACCATCTCCTCGTAGTTCCGTTCCCCGTGCCCCAGTCTGAAACGGCCCTCGACCTCGATGGAATCGCCGGCCCAGTCGAGCCCAGTGGCCTTGCGCAGCATGGACCCGCGGCTGCCGTTGAACATGCTCTTGATCACGCGATGTTCGGGGATCCAGTTGTCGGCGATGGGATCGTCACCCATGTAGAAGCCGCAGAAACGCCGGGTGCGGTCCACGAACTTCTTGTCGCGGGGGTCGCACAGTCCTTCGAGGAAGAAGGCCGTGAAGCCCTCGCCGTTGTGCATCCAGTCGAACATCGTCGGGAATTCTTTGAAATACATGCCGTCCCGGGCGAATTCGACCTCGGTGGTCTTCGCTTCCGTGTACTGCAGCAGATGCCCGTCCCACGCCTTCCTGTACAGGTCGTATACACGTTTGGAAGCGCCGATCGCGTAGAGCTCGGGCCAGTTCGCAAAGTTCTCCGCGGCATCGTCCGGCCCGTCGTCACCACCCCAGCGGGGCACACAGAGCAGGTACCCTCGCTCGTCGAAGTACTGATCGTAAAAGGCTTCCACGGCCTCTTCCTGCTGCCGGATCAGGGCGTGTTCCAGCAAGGCCCACGAAGGAGGCGGCATGGGCGTCGCGATGCGCAGGCTCCGTACGGTCTGCCCTGCCGGCACAGGGCGTCCCCCTGTTGAGACGGACGACATGGTACAGGTCCTTTCTTTTGATGACTGGAATGATGAGTGGTGCGGATTTCGAGGTTACGCTGTTGGCGGTTTTCTTCGCGACCAGGAAGTCGGGCCGCCGCACCCACGTGATCAGGAAGTCAGGCCGCGGCCGTATCGCTTGCTCCTCAGGGCGCTTTCCTCAATAAACGCGAGCAGGTACTTGACTTCGTCGGTATGTTCCAATTCCGCCGTCACCGCTTTCACCGCCTGGGAGATATTGAGCGAGGACCGGTGGAGCAGGCGATAGGCCTGCTTGAGCGTACGGATGGATTCGTCGGAGAACCCGCAGCGCTTCAGGCCGATGGTATTGAGTGAAACGGGCTTGAGCGGATCGTGGCCATACTTGAAGTACGGACAGATATCCTTGGTCACCATGCCGCCCCCGCTGATGAAGGCGTTGCGGCCAATCCGCACGAACTGGTGGACGGCGACGAGTCCGCCGGTAATGGCGAAGTCCTCGATTTCCACGTGGCCGCCCAGCTGCGTGCCGTTGGCGAGGATCACCCGGTTGCCGATCACGCAGTCGTGGGCGACGTGCACATAGGCCATGACCAGGGTATCGCTTCCGATCACCGTCTTTCCCAGCGCGCTCGTCCCGCGATTCAGCGTGGTGAACTCCCGGATGGAAGTCCGGTCTCCGATCTCCAGGATGGACTGCTCGCCGATGAATTTCTGATCCTGGGGGATCGACCCGACGACGGCCCCGTGATAGACCCTGCATTCGGCGCCGATTCGGGTATGGGCGCCGATCATTGCGCTGGATGCGATCTGGGTACCGGCCCCTATGGTCACGTTGGGTTCCACGATCGTGTAGGGACCGATGCTGCATCCGGCGCCCAGCTCCGCGTCGGGATGCACGATAGCCGTGGGATGTATCTGGACTTCGGCCGTTATGTCCGTCACTGTGGGGTCTCCTGGTCCGCCTGGTCCGCCTGGCCCGCCCGGTCCGTGATCATGGCCATGAGGGTGGCTTCGGCGACCAGTTCATCGTTTACGTAAGCCTTGCCTTCCATCTTGCAGGCGTGCATGCGCATCCGGACCGTCTCCAACTCGAATCGGATCTGGTCGCCGGGTTTTACCAGTCTCCGAAAACGGGCATGGTCGATGCCCATGAAATAGGCCATTTTGCTTTTGGGCTCATCAATGGTGTTGAGCAGCAGCAGGCCGCCCGCCTGCGCCATGGCCTCGACGATCAGGACGCCCGGCATGACCGGATGGCCGGGGAAATGGCCCGCGAAGAAAGGCTCGTTGATGGTCACGTTCTTCAGCGCGGTCACCCGTTTCCCCGGTTCCATGTGGATCACCCGGTCGATGAGCAGAAAGGGATACCGGTGGGGGAGGATGCGCAGGATGTCCTCGATGTCGAAGACCGCTTCGGGTGCTGGTGCGGGCGAAGCCGAAGCAGTCGGAGCAGGCGCGGGCTGTACAGGTGAAGAGGTAGCAGTCGCAGACGGATCGGCATTCCCGGATTCCTGCTTCTTCTTCACGCACGCGCTTCGGATCCTTCGCACGAGTTCCACGTTGGCGGCATGGGAGGACCGCGCGCCGAACACCTGCGCCCTGAGCGGCGCGCCGAGCAGGGCCAGATCGCCGATCAGGTCGAGGGCCTTGTGCCGGCAGGGCTCGTTGTCGAACCGCAGCGGCTGGGTGCCCACGATCCCGTTCTCACCGATCACCACCCTGTCCTCCACGCCGAACAGATCCTTCAATTCGTCCAGTTCCTCGTCGGTAAGGTCCATGTCCGCGATGACCACCGCGCTTTCCAGGCTGCCACCCTTGATCAGTCCTCTTTCGCGCAGGGCCTTCACGTCACTCAGGAAGGTCCACGTCCGCGCCGGGGCGAACTCGGTGACGAACTCGTCCTCCAGGGAATAGAGTACGGTGTGCTGGCTGGCCAGGTTGGATTTCTGGTAGTCGACCATGTAGGTGAGATGAAAATCGTCGGACGGCATGACGACGAGTTCCTTCAGCAGACCGTTCTCCCGCTCCGAATACAGCACGGGGTTGTCCAGTTCAAGGTATTCCCTGGGGGCGTCCTGGTCGACGATGCCCGCTTCGATCAACGCGTTCACGAAGGGTATGGCGCTGCCGTCGCAGATCGGTGGCTCGTCCCCGTCCAGTTCGATCCGGATATTATCCAGTCCCAGGCCCGCAACCGCGGCCAGGACGTGCTCCACGGTGTGGATCCGGACGCCGTCCCGCGCCAGGTTCGTTCCCCGGGTCGTATCTATCACGTAGTCTATGTCGGCCGGGATCTCCAGCCTGTCGGGATGGTCGACGCGCACGAACCGGATCCCGTCGTTCACGGTACCGGGCTTGAATGTAATCGTCACCCGTCCTCCGGTATGCAGGCCGATTCCCTTGATGGACGCCGGGGATTTTATCGTACGCTGGCGTTTGCGCATGGACCGCTGCTCGCTTCCTTCGTTCGATTACTCAACTTGCTCGCCGCTTTCGAGCGCCTTGATCCGCGCCTCCAGGGTCTGGACCTGGTTCAGCAGGTCCGGCAGGCGCTTGATGGCCGCTTCGATTCTCCTGGCCTGGTTGTGCGGACGAGCGGGGTATCCCGATACGGTCGATCCGGCGGGAATGGACTTGGTCACGCCCGCCTGCCCGCCGATCCTGGAACCGGCGCCGACGTGGATGTGGTCAGAGAGTCCGGCCTGCCCGCCGATGAGCGTCCCCGATTCAACCACCGTGCTCCCCGCAATGCCCACCTGGGCGCATATGGTGACGTGATCGCCGATCACGACGTTATGGCCGATCTGCACCAGGTTGTCGATCTTCGTGCCGCGGCCGATGCGGGTCATGCCCATGGTCGCGCGGTCGATCGTCGAATTCGCGCCGATCTCCACCTCGTCGCCGATCTCCACGCCACCGACCTGCGGAATCTTTCTGGCGCCCCCGCTGCCCTGGAAGTACCCGAAGCCGTCGCTGCCGATCACGACGCCCCCGTGAACGATCACGCCTTCTCCCAGGGAAACCCGGTCGTAGAGCGTCGCGTTGGCGAAGATCCACGTGCCGGCGCCGACCCGGCAATGAGCGCCGATCGCCACGTTCGAACCGATGCTGGCATGCCGCCCTACCGTGGTGTGCGGGCCGATCGACACATGGGGTCCGATGGCCGCTTCTTCATCCACTTCCGCGGCAGGATCGATCCTGGCCGTCGGATGGATCCCGCTTTCGGCGGGACGGTGTCCGGCGAAATAGGTCGTCAGCAGGGTGACGAGGGCGAGCTCGGGAGAAGCCACGCGGATGATGGGGACCGGCGCGTGATCGATTTCCCGGGAGACGATGACCGCCGCGGCCTCCGTCGACTCCAGGCGCCGGCTCTGCCGGGCGTTGATCAGGACGGAGATCGAACCCTTGCCGGCCTCGTCCAGCGGCGCCACGCTCTCGATGATGCATGAACCATCGCCGATGAGTTCGCCCTGTACCTGCGTCGCGATATCTGCCAGCTTCTGTCGCATGGGTGGCTAGTTGGCTTCCTTCTGCAGTTCCTCCAGGACCTGTCCCGTGAGGTCCTGCGCTCTAAGCGGATCCACGTAAATGAGCGACCCGGCATCGAAGATATAGGTGTAGTTCTCCGCCTTGGCCAGGGTCTGCACCACGTTGAAAATGGATTCCTGCAACGGCCTGGTCAGTTCCACTTCCTGTTGCGCCAGCTGCATCTGCTGAGACTGGGCGAACTGCATGAGTTCCTGTTCCTTCTGCATGATATTCTGCTCGTCCTGCTGCCGCCTGGCCGCGGTCAACATGGTCTTGCGGGCTTCATACTGCTGCTTCAGCATCTCGACCTCCTGCTGCCTGCTCTGGACCTGTTCCTGCATGGCCGTCACCTGCTTCTGAAAGGCCTCCTCGGCATCCCGGAATCCCTGGTACGACTGGCGCAGGCGATCCATGTCGAGATAGCCTATTTTGAGTTCCTGCCCCTGGGCCACTACCGGCTGCAACATGACGGCGGCCAGTATGGCGAGCACGGCCGCAATGCGAATCATCCCTCTCCCTGAAACCATTGATATCCTCCTCGAATGCCGGATCGCTCCGGTAACCTGGAACAGCTTGTCAGAACATCTGGCCGAGCTGAAAGTGCGTATGCCAGCCGCTTCGCTTTTTCTGGAGTGCCTGGATCGGGTCCGAAGGCCGGTCGAATCCGTATCCGACGTCGAAGCCCAACAGCCCCACCAGGGGCATGATCACCCTTATGCCGGCACCCACGGACTTTTTCATATTGCCCGGCAGCGGCGTGGCGTCCCCGAGCTTCTCCCAGGCGTTGCCGGCTTCGACAAACGCCACGGCATAGACCGGTTGTTGAGAACTGAGCTGGTCGACGATCGGGACCTGGTACTCCAGCGTGATGATGCTCATCGCGCGGCCTCCGTCCCGGCTGCTGGTCCCGTCTCCCAGATCGGTATAGGGGCCGACGGAGTTGTTGCCGTACCCCCGGATCAGGCCATCGAAGCTGACCCCTCCCGGAAAGAACCGTTCGAAAAACGGGACCTCCCGGTCGTTGAAGGGGTTTGCGGCCAGGGCATACCTCCCCTTGAGGGACAGGGACGTGCCCTTGAACAGGGGAACGTAGAAATCGGATTCCAGGGTCTGCTTGAGGAACTTCACGTCACCCCCGACGCCGGCTACGGCGCTGCGGTACGTATGGCGCATGCCGCGCGTGGCGAACTGGGGGAAATCGCGGCTGTCGCGCGTAACGGAGAAGGAGACCTGGCTGGTCAGGCCGCTGTTGGATTCGTAGGATTCTCTTCGACGGATATTCTCGTTAATGGCCGAGATTTGTGATTCCGCCAGGGTGGTATCTTCGAGCGCCGCCGCGAAATAACGCTCGCCGAATCCAGTGTAACTCTGGTCGTAAAACCGATAGGCCCCGTTGATGCGCCAGTACGTGCCGCGGAAGCGCCGCCCCAGGGACAGCCCGAAGCCCTTCTGTATGACATTGAATTCCCTGTACCATCGCCGGTTCGTACGGTAGATGTCTATGCCGGCGCTGGTCGGTGTATCGAAGAGCCAGGGTTCAACGAAACTCGTTGAAATGGAATTGCGCCGGGCGCCGAATTCCCAGTTGAAGTTCACGTTCTGTCCGTTGCCCAGGAAATTCGGGATGATCATGGATATGGTGCCCACGAGCCCGTCGAGCCCGCTGTAGCCGGCGCCTGCATTCGCCGTGCCCGTCGGTTTCTCGAGGACGGTGAAGGTGATGTCCACGTCTCCGTTGGGACGGGGTTGCAGGCCGGGCTGCACGTCCTGGAAGTAATTCAGCTGGAAAACGTCCCGCTGGCTTCTCATCAGCACCGAGCGGCGGAAGAACTGTCCCGGCTTGATCAGCAGTTCGCGCCGTATGACCTTGTCCTTCGTCTTGGTATTGCCGACGATGTTGATCCGGTGCACCTTTGCGGGTTCGCCCTCGTTGACCGCGAAGCGCAGATTGATCGTGGAGTCGTCGGCCGCCGATTCCCGGGCGATGGGCGTGGCGTACAGATAACCCAGCTCGCCATAGGCTTCGTAGATGGTCGACACGCTTTCCTGGTATTCTTCTTCGTTGAAAGGCTCGCCCGCGTCGATCTTGATGAGACGGGACAGTTGGTCGCCGGTGAATTTCGTGTTCCCCTCGAAGGCCACGTCCCCGAGGTAATACCGCCTTCCCTCGTTGACGTTGACCTTGATGTACATCCGCTTCCTGTCCTCGCTGAACCAGAGCGTGTCACTCACGACTTTCGCGTCCCGGAATCCGTGTTTGCGGTATTCCTGGACGAGTTTCTCGAACTGGTCCAGCAGGCGTTCCCGGCGCAGGTCGCCCTCTTTCCAGAAATGTTCTTCCTCCGTGTCCGCTTTCTTGCGAAAGGCCTTCTGCAGTTGCTTTTCCGGTACGGACACGTTGTTTTCGATAAAGATTTCGCCCAGCCCCACCTTCTCGCCTTCATCTATTTCGATCCGCAAAATCGCGTTGTTTCTCTCCACGAGGAGGCGCGTATTCAACGTGGCAAGCAGATACCCCTTTTCGTAATAGGCGCTGGTAATGTTGTCCTCGACGCTCTTTCTGCGGAAGGGAGACACAGCCTGGCCCTGGAAAATACCCGAAATGCGTTCGAGTTCGTCGTCCTTGATCTTATCGTTTCCCTCGAACTCCAGGCGGTCCAGCAACGGGTATTCCTTGACGTTTACGGTTACGATCAGGCCCGTCGCGCCTCTGCCGACGTAGATGCGTATGTCCTCGAACAGTCCCAGCCGGTACAGCTGCTTGATCGTGGTGGCGCCGTCCCGGGGATTGTAAGGGTTTCCCGCTTTCAGCACGGTCATCGACCGGATGAGGGGTTCATCCACGTTGGCGTGGCCCTCGATACGCACCTCGGCGATCAAAGGCTGTTGCTGTTGTCCGAAGACTTGCTGGGGACTCACGGACGCGGAGGCAAGAATCCCGCCCGCCAGGATCAGTACTAGGAAGGGTTTAAGGTACATGGATGACTTTGAAGACACTGAGGCAACTTCCCCGTCCATGCGGGTAATCGATCGGCAGAATCCGGCTATCGACGTGATCTCGGCAGAAGTGAACCGGCTGTCGATTCTACGCGCTTCCCACATCGCGGGTTCCCGCCCTAGCGCGCCAACCGGACATGCACGGACGTACTCGGCCCGTCCGAGCGGTTCATCCGGCCGGCCTGGACATGCCCGGATGGCCTCGGCCAGCCCAAGTGCTGACACCGGACGTGCCCGGACGAACCCGGTCCGTGGGCCCGGGCTTTCAGGCTTCCGACTCGGTGAGGACGGGCGCTTTACCGGAATCAGCGGTCTCGGCCTTGTAGAACGTCAGGTTTTCGCCCTTCTTGCCGACCCTGATTTCATCGCCGTCGCCGAACTTGCCCCTGAGCAGCTCTTCCGCAAGGGGATCCTCGAGCATGCGCTGGATGGTCTGGTTCATGAACCGGGCGTTGTAGACCGGGTCGTATCCCTTGTCGGACAACAGTTCCCGCGCGCTCTGCGTCAATGAAATGCGGATGCCCCGTTCGCTCATCCTTTCGTTGATTTCCTTGAGCTGCAGATCGATGATCCGGGAGATGTCGGACGGGTTCAACTGGCGGAAGACCACCGATTCGTCGAGCCGGTTCAGAAACTCCGGATTGAACAGTTTCTTCACCTCGTCCTTGACCGTGGCTTCCATCTTCTCGTAGTCGACCGTGGCGTCCTGCTGGAAGCCCAGTCCTCCGGCCTTGTTGATGTCCCGGGTGCCGAGGTTGGAAGTCATGATGATAATGGTGTTGCGGAAGTCCACCCGGCGGCCGTTGCTGTCGGTCAGCGTGCCCTCGTCCAGGATCTGAAGGAGGATATTGAACACGTCCGGATGGGCCTTTTCCACCTCGTCCAGCAGAATGACGGAATAGGGCTTGCGCCGCACCTTCTCCGACAGGTGCCCGCCTTCGTTGAATCCCACGTAACCCGGCGGCGCGCCGATCAGACGGGACACGTTGAACTTCTCCATGTACTCGGACATGTCGATGAAGACCAGGGCGTCGCTGTCCTGGAAGAGGAAGGAGGCCAGGATCTTGGCCAGTTCCGTCTTGCCCACGCCGGTCGGGCCGAGGAAGAGAAACGATCCGATGGGCCGGTTGGGGTTCTTCAGCCCGGAGCGCGAACGCCGGATGGCCTTGCTCAGTACCTGGATGGCCATGTCCTGGCCGATGATCCGTTTCTTCAGCTCGTCCTCCATGCGCAGCAGGCTCCTCGATTCCTGTTCCTCGAGCCGGAACATGGGAATGCCCGTCATGCTGGAGATGATCTGCGCCATGTCGTTTTCGGAGACGGTCACCACCTGGTCGGAAACCCGCTCGCGCCAGGCCATGAACGCCTCGTCGTACTCGCGCTGCAACTCTTCCTGGCGGTCCCGCAGCGCGGCCGCGCGTTCGAACTCCTGCTGCTGGGCGGCTTCCACCTTCTTTTCCTGAATGGCCTGGAGTTGTTCCTCGATCTCCCGGATTTCCTCGGGGACCGTCATCTTGGACAACTGCGCCTTGGACCCGGCCTCGTCGATGATGTCGATGGCCTTGTCCGGGAGGAACCGGTCCTTGATGTACCGGTCGGACTGCTTCACGGCGAACTCGAGGGCGTCGTCCGTATACTTGACGTGATGGTATTCCTCGAATCGGCTGCGCAGCCCTTTCAGCATGTCGATGGTTTCCTCGATGCTCGGCTGGTCCACGATCACCTTCTGGAACCGGCGTTCGAGCGCGCCGTCCTTTTCGATGTGCTTGCGGTACTCGTCAAGCGTCGTGGCGCCGATGCACTGCAGTTCGCCCCGGGCGAGGGCCGGCTTGAAGATGTTGGACGCGTCGAGACTGCCCTCTGCGCCGCCCGCCCCGACGATCGAGTGGAGCTCGTCGATGAATATGATTACCTCGTCCGACTTGGTGATCTCGGCCATGATGGATTTCAGCCGGTCCTCGAACTGTCCCCGGTACTTGGTCCCGGCCACGATCGAGGCCATGTCCAGCGTCACGACGCGCTTGTTCTCCAGGATCTGGGGGACGCTGCGCTGCACGATGCGCTGTGCAAGCCCCTCGGCGATGGCGGTCTTGCCCACGCCGGGCTCGCCGATGAGCGCCGGGTTGTTCTTCTTCCGCCGGCTGAGGACCTGGGTGACCCGTTCGATTTCCTTGTCGCGGCCGATGACCGGATCGAGTTTGCCGCCGCGCGCCATTTCGGTGAGGTCGCGGCCGAAATGATCCAGGAAGGGCGTCCGGCTTCGTTGGGCGTCCTTCTTGGTCACCGATCGGTCGCTCTGGATGTTCTGGATCTCTTCCTTGATCTTCTCGAACGTCACGTCATAGGTCGAAAGGATCTGGGAGGCGATGCCCTGCTTGTCACGGACCAGCGCGAGCAGCAGGTGCTCGGTCCCCACGTATTTCGATTTCATGTTGTTGGCTTCGTGCGCGGCGATCTCGAGGGCCTGTTTCGCTCTCGGCGTAAAAGGAACCTGGCCGATCGTGAGCGCGCTCGACTGGGATACCGTAGCCTCCTCGATGGACTGCCGGAGGTCTTCGAGGTCGATGCCCATATTGCGCAGCATGGCGGCCGCGGTCCCTTCCCCATCCCGGATGAAGGCCAGCAGCAGATGTTCCGTGGCGATGTAGTCGTGTTGCAGTCGGGCGGCTTCTTCCCGGGCGATGTGCATCACCCGCTTGAACCGTTCCGTAAACTTGTTGTTGTTTCCCTGGGGCATCTCGAGCATCCCTCCCTTCATGATCCGGGGTCGAAACCCCTGGCCGGAGTGTGTTCGCCGTCTTTCTCAGAACCTCAGGTGTTCCCTGACCAGCTCCGCACGGCGCTCGTCCAGTTCCTCCGCCGTCATTTCCCGGCCCGAGGTCATCCGGATGTGCGCGGGCTGTATCGCGATCATCAACTGGTTGAATGCACTGGTCTCCATGCCCTGGCAGAGCCCCATAAACGCGCCCATCCTGAGCATGGACAGGGCATCCAGCGCTTCCATCTCGCCAAGCAGCCGGGCGTGCTTAAGCAGGCCGTATGCCCGGGCCACCCTGTCCTCCGTCTGGCGTTTCGCCCTGCTTGCCAGGGCGTCGCAGGCCCTTTCCTCGAAGGCGGCCAGCCGTCGCGTGACGCGGTCGAGCCGGTCGACGATCTCCTCCTCGCTGTGTCCCAGGGTGCACTGATTGGACACCTGGTACATGTTGCCCGACCGCCCGGTCCCTTCGCCGTGAAGTCCCCGCACCGTGAACCCGATTTCCTCCATGGCGCATCCCAGGGAAGCCATCTGGTCCGCCAGGGTCAAACCCGGCAGATGCATCAACACCGACAGCCGCATTCCGGTGCCCGTGTTGCTGGGACAGGACGTTAGATAACCAAACTCATCCGAGAAGGCAAAATCAAGTGTTTTGCTCAGTTCGGTATCGATTTTGTCCGCTTCCTGCCAGGCGGCGCGCACCTGCAGGCCGCCCTTTATGGTCTGGAGGCGCAGGTGGTCTTCCTCGTTCACCATCAGGCTGAAGGTTTCTCCGGGACCGATGAACACGCCGGCAGGCCGCGTTCCCTCCGCCAGCGACGGGCTGATCAACCGCCTTTCCACCAGTACCCCGCGGTCCAGCTCCGACGTGTCCAGCAGCGAAAGGTACACCGACCGCGCCACGTTTTCGCTTTGCTGGACGGCATTTTCCACCTGTTCGATCACGCGGAACCGCTCGTTCTTGATCGAACGGTGCACGAAGGGCAGGGTGGTCAGGTTCCGCGCAAGACGGGCCCGGCTGCTGATCACCAGGTCCGCCGTTTCGCCTTCGGGCACGCACCATTGCGGCACGTCGACCAGCAGTTCCGTGTACAGGTTTTCCATTCCGGTATCCATACGCCTGTCCATGCTGCTATCCATGGGCCACCTGGTGCAGGTCCGAGCCGCGTTCGAGTTCGTTGATGCGGTCCCGCAGGTCCGCTGCCTGTTCGTAGGCTTCACGGCCGACGGCCTTCTTAAGGGCCCGCCTGAGGTCGATCAGCTCGCGCCGCATCTTCTGCCGGGACGGGTCGGACACGGGGACTTTGCCCCGGTGAAACTCGTTGCCGTGTATCTGCTTGAAGAGCGGGACCAGCGTCTCCTTGAAGGCGCGATAACATGCGGCGCATCCCAACTGTCCCGATTCGCCGAACTCCGCCGCGGACAGGCCGCATTGTGAACAGGACGTCGTTTTCATCACCGATCCTATCCCTGGTCGCCATCCTAAGCCGCGACGGCGTTCAAAAGCCCATCTTCCAGCCTGAATGCGCAGTCCGCGCGGCGGCCCAGGTCTTCGTCATGGGTCACGACGACGAAGGCCTGTCCGTGCCTGCGGGACATATCCCACATCAGGTCCAGCAGCGCTTCCCCGTTCCCGCGGTCCAGGTTGCCGGACGGCTCGTCAGCCAGCACGATATGTGGCCGGCCCACCAGGGCCCGGGCCACGGCGACCCGCTGCTGTTCTCCGCCGGACAGCGCGACCGGCTTGTGGTCGAGACGCGCCTCCAGTCCCACCTCCGCGAGCAGGCCACGAGCCCGGTCGCGGGCCGTGTCCCAATCCCATCTTCCCACCAGCAACGGCATCATCACGTTTTCCAGCGCCGAGAACTCGGGGAGCAGGTGATGGGCCTGGAAGACGAAACCCACCGTCCGGTTGCGGAACTCGGCCAGCCGGTCGTCCGGCAGGTCGAACGCGTTCGTTTCGCCGATGAAGACCTGGCCGGCAGTGGGCCGGTCCAGCGTACCCAGGATATGGAGCAGGGTGCTTTTGCCCGCGCCCGACGCGCCGTGGATCGCCACGATCTGTCCGCGGCGGATATCGATGTCGATGCCCTTCAGGATCTCGAGCCGACCGGTGCCTGAGATGAAATCCCTGGTCAGGCGCCTCGCGCTCAGCACTTCATCGGACCGGCTGTCGTCCCCTATGGGCGGTTCGTAGGCCATACCCCTTGCTTCCAGTACTCCTCCCGCGTCCCGCGGTGCGTTCGTTATTCGTGCCTGATCGCCTCGACCGGCACCAGGCCGGCGGCCTTCCTGGCCGGATAGACGGCGGCCATCACGCAGATCAGCATGGATCCCAGGGCGACGCTGGCGAAATCCAGCGGGTCGACCCGTACGGGCAACGCGTCGATCAGATAGATGTCCGGCGGCAGCGCGATGAATTCGAAAGTGCGCTGCGTCCAGCAGAGCACGAATCCGATCACGCAGCCGAGCAGGGTGCCCAGGACGCCGACCACGGAACCCTGAATGATAAAAACCCTGGTGATGCTTGCGGCGGTGGCGCCCATGGACTTCAGAATGCCGATGTCCCGGGTCTTCTCCAGCACGACCATGATCAGGGTGCTGGCGATGTTGAAAGCGGCCACCAGGATGATCAGGTTGAGTATGGCGAAGGAGCCCCATTTCTCGAGCGTCATCCACCGGAACAGGCCCTTGTGCCGCTGCATCCAGTCTACCGTAAAATACGCTACGGACGGGCTTGACGCAACAGGGGATTCGGCGGTCTCCTCCACGTAGCGGTTCAGTGCGGCCTCGATCTCTTCGGAGATACGACCCGCCTGGTCCCGGTCGGAAACCCGGACGGCGATGCCGTTAATGTCGCTTCCGAGTTTAAACAGTTTCTGGGACTCGTCCAGGGAGACGTAGGCGGAGGAGGCGTCGTACTCGTAGAACCCGGTTTCAGATATGCCCGTGACCCTGTAGGGTCGGATGTACGGCGTGAGCGCCGAGGTCAGGGAGAAACCCTGTATGTTGCCGAGGGCCACCCTTTCTCCGACGACGATCCCCAGCTGGTCCGCGAGGCCCCGACCCAGGACGATCCCGGGCAACGGCCTTCCGTCCGGATTGGCCGGATCGGGCGCGGCCGTCAGGTCCAGGGCGCCGAAGGCGATATTTTCCTCGAGGTTCGTGGCCAGGCGGCCCGATGCGATGTCCAGCCCGTGCACGATTACGCCCGCCGCGGCATTTCGCGTCGTGGGCACCGGTGCGCAGACGGCTTTCTCCAACACGTATGGCGAGGCCGAGACCACCTCGTCCACCGACAGGATGACGTCGATCAACGGATCGTAATCGGAAATCGAACCATCGCCGAGCAGCGAATACACGTTGATATGCGCGCGCTCCCCAATGATCCGTTCCCGAACTTCGCTTTCAAAGCCGTTGAACAGAGAGAGGACGATGACGAGGGCGGCAACGCCCACGAGCACGCCGCCTACGGATATGTAGGTGATGAGGGAAACGAACCGGTTCTGCCGCTTGGAGCGCAGGTATCTCAGGGCGATGAACCATTCATATGACCATCGTTTGCGCGGCACTATTCGACATCCTGTGCGCCCGACACGCGGGCCGGCCGGCCATCCGCTTCGTCGGGGCCGCCTTCCGCGTCGTCTTCGGCCTCATCCATTTCGTCCGGGCTGCCGGGGCCGTCTTCGAAGACTTCCCGGCGCAGGTGGGGAAAGAGGAGCACGTCCTTGATGTTGGCCGAGTCGGTAACCAGCATGGCCAACCGGTCGATGCCGATGCCGCAACCGCCGGTGGGCGGCATGCCGTATTCCATGGCGCGCAGGAAGTCTTCGTCCATAGTGTGGGCTTCCCCGTCGCCCTTCCGCTGCATTTCCACCTGCTCCTCGAACCTGCGGCGCTGGTCCACCGGGTCGTTCAGTTCGGTGAAGGCGTTGGCGAACTCGCTTCCGCAGATGAAGAGTTCGAAACGCTCGGTCAGGTCTGGATCGTCCCGGCGGCGCTTGGCCAGGGGGGAGATTTCCACGGGGTAATCCGTGATGAAGGTCGGATTCACGAGGCGGTCCTGCACGAAGTGTTCAAAGAGCCCGTCGATCATCCGGCCCCGGCCCAGGTCGGCGTCCACATCCAGCCCTCTTTCACCGCAGACCGCGGCGAGTTCTGCGGTAGTCAGGCCGGCGACGTCGATTCCGCTGTATTCGCGGATGGCGTCGAGCATGGGTATCCTCGGCCAGGGGGGGCTCAGATTGATGGCCTGGTTTTGGTAGGTATGCTCCAGCGTGCCGTTCACCTCCTCGAAAACCGCGACGAAGAGGCGTTCCACCAGGTCCATGATGTACTGGTAGTCGACGTAGGCGATATAGAACTCCAGCATGGTGAACTCGGGATTGTGCGTGCGGTCGATCCCTTCGTTCCGGAAGTCGTGCCCGATTTCATACACGCGCTCCATGCCGCCGACGATCAACCGCTTGAGGTAGAGTTCATCGGCGATGCGCATGTACAGCGCCATGTCGAGCGCCTGGTGGTGGGTCTTGAAGGGACGGGCCAGCGCGCCGCCGTACAGGGGCTGGAGGATCGGCGTTTCGACTTCGATGAAGCCCTCGCCGTCCATGAACCGCTGGATGGACCGGATGAGCCGCGACCGCTTGAGGAAGACTTCCTTGACCCCGGGATTGATGATCAGGTCGACGTAGCGCTGCCGGTACCGGGTCTCGATATCCCGGAGGCCGTGCCACTTTTCGGGCAAGGCGCGCAGGGACTTGGACAGCAGCGTCAGTTCGTCCGCCATGACGGTGGTCTCACCGGTCCGGGTGGTGAAGACGGCGCCCTTCACGCCCAGGTAGTCCCCGACCTCGATCAACTGGTCGTAGACCTCGTAGGCGTCCTGGCCGACGCGGTCGAGCCGGACGTATACCTGGATCCGGCCGGTGCGGTCGAGCAGGTGGGCGAAACCGGACTTGCCGTGGCCTCGCTTGGACGTGATCCGGCCCGCGACCGTGACGGGCTCGGTGGATTCGATCAGCGCATCCGCCTGATCGAGAATGGTCTGGGCGGGATGGGTTACGTCGTAGCGGACGGGGTACGGATCGATGCCGCGCGCGCGGATCTCTTCGAGTTTGCTGTACCTTTGACGGTTGAATTCGATCGGGCTGCTCACCCGTTTGCTCCGAAGGACTACATGGTTGGTGGCGGCCCCGGTAGAGGCGCGCTGCGGATTGATCGATGCGCCGCCAGCCTGCCGGACGGGCACCGGAATATAGGCGCGACAGGCCGTCCTGTCAACGAAAAAGGACTTCCGGAACAGGGTGCGGGACAGGTGTGGGCGGCATGCGGATGGCCGTGCACGGGACAGGTGCGCGCGGCATGCGGTTGGCCGTGCACGGGACAGGCGCGGGCGGCATGCGGTTGGCCGTGCACGGGACAGGTGCGCGCGGCAAACGCGCCGGGGTGGTTTCAGGCGCTTTCGGCGGGATCTCCGCTGCGGAGAAAGGCCTCGATGAAGGCATCGATCCCGCCGTTCATCACGGACTGGATATTGCCGACTTCCGTTCCGGTCCGGTGGTCCTTTACCATGGTGTAGGGATGGAAGACGTAGGAACGGATCTGGCTGCCCCACGCGATGTCCTTCTTGTCGCCTTCGAGACGTTCCCTTTTCTCCCGGATCTCATCCTGCCGCTGCTGGTAGAGTCGGGACATGAGCACCTTCATGGCGCTTTCCCGGTTACGGTGCTGGGACCGCTCGGACTGGCACTGTACGACGATGCCGGAGGGCCGGTGGGTGATGCGCACGGCCGAAGAGGTTTTGTTCACGTGCTGGCCCCCGGCGCCGCTCGCCCGGTAGACGTCGATCTCCAGGTCCGTCTCGTTTAAATCGATATCGCCCGGATCGTCGATTTCCGGCAGCACGGAAACAGAGGCGAAGGAGGTGTGCCGCCGGTGGTTAGAGTCGAAGGGGGAGATGCGCACGAGGCGGTGGACCCCGGCTTCCGCCTTGAGGTACCCGTAGGCGTATTCGCCCGAGACTTCGATGGATACGCTCTTGATGCCGGCTTCCTCACCCGGCTGCAGGTCCAGGGTGTCGAAGCTATACTCCCGGGATTCCATCCAGCGCAGGTACATGCGCATGAGCATTTCCGCCCAGTCCTGGGACTCGGTACCGCCCGCCCCGGGATGTATGGAAACGATGGCGTTCTTCGTGTCGTCGGGCGCCGACAGCATGCTCTGCAGCGTAGCCGTCTCCAGGAGGCCCTGCAGCGACCGGACCCCTTCTTCTATTTCGTCGAAAGCGTCGCGGTCGTCCTCCTCTACGGCCATTTCAAAGAGGGTCTCCAGGTCCTCGGCCTGGCTGCCCATCTCGTTCCAGCCATCGATGATCTTTTTGTGATCGCTGATCTGCCGGCTGATCGTCTGGGCCCTGGCCTGGTTGTTCCAGAAGTCCGGTTCGCCCGTGACACCTTCGAGCCGGGCCGTCTCCGCCTGCCGGTTCTCTATGTCAAAGACCCCTCCAGAGATAGGACAACTGGCTCCGGCACGCTTCCAGCGCGTTCTTGATTTCGGATGGTTCCATCATCTTGGGCATGTGCTCCTTTCTAAAACCGCCTGAACGCTTCTTCCAGCAGTTCCTGGTCGCGGATGGATTCCGCCCCGGAAGAACGGACCGGGTCACCGGACCGTATGCAATCCAGGAAATGGGCATTCGCCCGGCGGAACGCCCAGTCTCTCGGCGCCTGCGGCTGGGCGTGCTCCTGTACGTCGCCCGCCCGGTAGACGGAGACCCGGGCCGGCACGTTCCTGAGCAGCGGGGGCGGCGTGAGGACCTCCACCCATCCGTCTTCGAAATACACCTTGACGCCCTCGTCCCAGAAATTCGCTGACAGCCGTCCCAGTTCCAGCACCGCGTCGAAACCGTCCATGGCGAAGACCATCAGTTTGGTCGGACGGTCGAGGGCCGCGTATTTCAGTGTCCGTACCTCGCCCAGCAGGTGACGCATCAGGTTGATGTTGTGGCAGTACAGGTTATTCAGGCTGTAGATCTCGCGGACGCGTTCCTGCGCCAGCCACTCCGGGGGCCGGGGCTCGATTTCCGGGTAGGTCTCGTCCGTCCGGATCGGCGTCCCGGCGTTGCAGACCCAGTCTCCGGCGAAGCAATGGCCCCTGGCGTGGGTGATCGTCCCGAGTTCGCCGGATGACGTCAGTTCTTCGATAATCGAACGGGCCAGTTCCACGCCGGTATCGTAGCGTTTCATGTACCCGACCATCAGTTGGCGTTCGTTGCGATCGGCGGCCTCGACCATGCGTCGGGCATCGGACAGGTTGGTCGCCATGGGCTTCTCGAGATAGACGTGCTTGCCCGCGTTCAACGCGTCGATGGAAACGGGCGCATGGGCGTCGTCCGATGTGATCTGCACGATGGCGTCTATCGCGGGGTCGTCGCAGAGCTCCTCGTGGGAATCGCAGGTCCTCGCGACCCCGAAACGGTCGGCCACCAGTCGCGCGAGCCGGGGCCTGCGGTCGGCCAGGGCGACCACCTCGCAACCGGCCATCTCGGTGAAATTGGGGAGGTGGACCAGTTGACCCATGAATCCCGCGCCGACGAAGCCGATCCTGATCCGTTCGTTGTTCGAAGATTCCACACCATCCTCCGGGTGCCAAGTGCGCCTGTGCCTGAATGGCGCGCCAATTCCGCCTGGCAACCTTCCGCCTGCCATCGGGACGCCAGACTGGCCGCTATATTAAACCCTTGCCGGCCAGGCTGGTAAAGGACTTTCGCCCGATGATGATGTGGTCCAGCACCTTGATGTCGATCATCTGGCCCGCGTCGACGAGCTGGGCCGTGATCTTGAGGTCGTCCTGGCTTGGCGTGGGATCGCCGCTGGGATGGTTGTGTACGAAGATCACCGAGGCGGCCGAATCGAGGATGGCGGGTTTGAACACCTCGCGGGGATGGACGATGCTCGCCGTAAGACTACCCACCGACACGGTCACGCCGCGGATCAGGCAGTTGCGCGCGTCGAGCATCAGGACCATGAAGATCTCCTTGCGCAGGTCCCGAAGCCTCGGCATGAAGTAGCGCGCCACGTCCGTGCTCGAAATGAAGGACTTCTTATCCATGTCCTGCGCTTCGAGCCGGCGGCCGATTTCGATGGCGGAGGCGATCTGGGCGGCCTTGACGGGTCCCACGCCCGACACCTGGCACAGCTCGCTCAATTCCCGGGTGGCGAGGTGACGCAGGCCGCCGAAGTGCTGCAGCAGTTCCCGTGATATTTCAATGACGTCCCTGCCCCCCGCGCCGTTTCCCGTGCGCAGGAGCAGTGCGATCAATTCCGTGTCCGACAGCGTGTGTATGCCGTACTTGAGCAGACGCTCCCTGGGCTTTTCGTCCTCCGGCCAGTCCCTGATCGGTGTTACTCCCTGTAAATCGGTCATCGCATCATCCTTTCTGCGGGTCATTGGAAACAGTGCGTGTTGACCGATTCAGTCGGATTTCGATCAGGTGATCTCGTAAGCTATTGCGCCTCCTCGCCCGGACGCTCCGCCGCTCCTGAACCCGGATTCGCCGTGCCGCCCGTATCTGGTGAGCCGGCCGGCTCCTGCGCGCCGGAACCCGGCGCCGGTGGGCCGCCTGTGACCGCCGGTTTCATCGCGTCCACGAAAGGCTTGAAAAGGTCGATGGGGACGGGGAACAGCGTGGTGGAGTTGTTCTCCGCCGCCACGACCGAAAGGGTCTGGAGGTAACGCAACTGCACGGCGACGGGATGGGTACCCATGACGTGGGCGGCCTCGGAGAGTTTTTCCGCGGCCTGCTGCTCTCCCAGGGCGTTGATGACCTTGGCCCGGCGTTCCCGCTCGGCTTCCGCCTGCTTGGCCATGGCCCGCTGCATCTCGATGGGCAGGTCGACGTTCTTGATGACGACCATGGACACCTTGATGCCCCAGGGTTCGGTCTGCTGGTCCAGCAGGATCTGCAGATCCTCGTTGATCTTGTCCCGGTTGGACAGCAGATCGTCCAGTTCCACCTGCCCGAGCACGCTCCGCAACGAAGTCTGGGCCAGCTGGTGGGTCGCCTGCAGGAAATCCTCCACCTCGGTGATCGCCCGTTCGGGGTCGAGGACCCGGAAGTAGATCACCGCGTTTACCTTGATGGACACGTTGTCCCGTGTGATCACGTCCTGGGCCGGCACGTCCTTGGTCACGGTGCGCAGGCTGACCTTCTCCATTTTATCGATGCCGGGGATCAGGATAATGATACCCGGTCCGTTCTTCCCGATGAGGGCCTTGGAAAGCCGGCCCAGCCGGAATATCACACCCCGCTCGTATTCGCGGAGAATCTTGACCGCGTTGGTGAAGAGGATGATGACGATCAGGATGATGACGATCGTCGATAGCTGAAATCCGTCAAAGAACATGGGCGTCCTCCCCTTGTTACGTTGTGTCCGTACCTGATTCCAGGCTTTCCACCTTGAGTCGCAGACCATTGACCTCCACTACCCGAATCGGCGTATCGGGCTCGATAGGCGTTTCGCTCGTGGCGAACCAGTATTCGCCGTGGACGAACACTTTGCCGTTCCGGCTGTCCACGGCCGTGTGCGCGCGGCCCGTCTCGCCGATCAGTCCCTGGCTGCCCGTGGTCGTGCGCCGCTTCTGGGCCTTCAGCGCGTAGCCCAGGGCGAAAAGCGTGAAGGCCGCGGTTGTGATCACGGCCGGAATGATGGCATACAGGGAAATGCGGAGATAGGGATCGGGCGAATCAATGAGCATCATCGAGCCGATCGTGAAGGAGACGGCGCCGCCGAGGGTCAGGAGGCCCCCGCTGGCCACGAACAGTTCGGAGACGAACAATCCCAATCCGAGCAGGAGCAGCAGGAGCCCCGCGTAGTTGATGGGCAGCGTCTGCAGGGCGAAAAGCCCGATGACAATGCACATGCCGCCCACAACGCCGGGGAAGATGGCCCCGGGGTTGATGAACTCGTAGATGAGCCCGTAGAACCCCAGCATCATCAGGAGATAGGCTATGTTGGGATTGGAGAGCACGCTCAGTACCCGGTGGTGCCAGCTCATTTCGCGTATGCTCACCTCGGCGTCCTTCGTGCGCAATACCCGGCTGCCTTCGCGGACTTCGACCACGGTGCCGTCGATCCGTATGAGCAGGGAGTCCAGCGTGGCGACGTTCAGGTCCACGACGTTCTGCTCCACGGCTTCCCGGTCGGTCAGGGCCTCGGCTTTCCGCACCGCCAGTTCAGCCCAGTCCGCGTTTCGGCCGTGCTTTTCGGCGATGGACCGGATATAACTCACGGAGAAGTTCTCGACCTTCTCCTGCATGGTCGAGTCCGCGACCGCGCCGCCGATGCCCACCGGGCTGGCTGCACCGATACTCGTGCCCGGTGCCATGGCGGCGACGTGGGCGCTCATGGTGATGAAGACGCCCGCGGACCCGGCGCCTGCGCCGCTGGGCGCCACGTAGACCACGACCGGCACGTTGGACGCGAGCATGTCCTTGATGATCAACTGGGTGGACTCGAGGAGCCCGCCTGGCGTATCGAGCATGATCACCAGGCATTCCGACCGGTCGTCTTCCGCCCTTGCGATCGCGGCGGAAACGTGCTGGACGCTCACCGGACCGATCGGGCCGGTCAGCGAGATGACGTCGACCCTGGATGCCGTGGCGTCCGCGCCCGGCCAGGCCAGCCCGCAGGCCAGCAGGAGACATTGGAGGGTTCGTATCGGGTTCATGATGGGTTTGCCCGGTTGGTTCGTGAAAGGATTCAGTGGCGGCTAGGGTCGGTGATTCGGATTGAGCAGGTGAACGAGTTGCACAGCCTGGAACAGCGCTGCCGGTTCGATCTGGGGCCTCAAGGACCGGCGCCGCGGGAACAGCGTGGTCTCTCCCATCATGGGCGGCGCCACCACGACTTCGACCTGGCCCGGGTTGATGCGAATGTTCCGCCTCGGACACTTGGGCCAGATGGAATGGATGCCCCGGAAGGCCATGGGAATGATGACCACGTCGGGCGGAATCTTGCTGAACAGGCCGTGCTGCAGGGGAATGGACTGGATGTCGAAGGCCGCCGTGGTCCCCGCGGCGTAAATGATGCCCGGCCGTTTCTCCAGCAGTCCGGCGAATCGCTGGGTCGCGTTGTTGGTGTCTCCCGCACGGGGCAGGACCACGTAACCGTCGACTTCCTCGAGCAGCCGGTCGAATTCCGCGGCGTTCACGCCGAACAGGGTCGTGCTCCAGGATCCCAGGCGCAATGTTACGTACTCCGTAAGTCCCGACCGGGACAGGATGGTGCAGGGACGGGAGTCTTCCCAGCCCAGGGCGTCCAGCAGGACACGGGACTGTAGCACCTTGTACATGACGGGATGGTCGAAGACGCTCTGGTGGGTCGGAAAGAAGAGGACCTTGTATCGCCCCTCGTGGAGCTTGAGCACGCGGGCCAGTTCGCCGACCATCGGATCGACATGGACCTTGACCGTAATGCCGAAGATCTTCAGAGTCCTGTCTGCCCAGGTGAGACTGTTGTGCCAGGCCGCATCGAGCTTCTCCCGCTCGTCCAGGATTTCCTCCTCGATGGCGAGCTTATTCCTGACGTACCGCCAGGAAGCGCCGATCCAGCGGGAGAGCTTTGTGGCGCGCTTGACGGGCGAATACCGGGCGTTGCGCCCCACGTGCGGATACTCCAGGAAGTGGCCCTCGGCGGTCCGGTCCAGCAGGGGCGGCACCACCATGGGATCCAGCATGGAGGCGAGTTCGTCGGGGATTTTCGCTCTCTCCTCCTCATGGTCCTTCATGTGCTGGTTGATCCGGTAGATGACCAGGTTGCACTTGTCCATCAGGGCATGGGTCAGGTCGATCATGTCCCGGGTCAGGCTCGTATAGTGATGGCCGTACCAGTATCCGGTAGGCTTGAGTTGCGCGGGGTTCTCCTGGTGCGCCTGGAAGAACTCCACCATCATGGCCTGGCCGAGCAAAATATCCTCCTGAACGCCGTCGATCTTTCGCTGGATGTACTTGCTCGGGACGTGCCGGCGGCAGAACTCGGCCAGCAGTTCGGCGTCGCTGATGATCTTCCAGACCGCGCATCCGAACCAGGCGAAGTTGGTATAGGTATTGTAGCGAACGGCGAGCAGTTCGCCGGCGGCCAGGTATTCGAGCGTTTTCTGCGCGGTGTTGTGGAAAATCTCTCTCAACGTGGAGAGGGTTTCCTTGCCGTCGAGCGTGCAGGGATAGGTAGCCTGCCAGATGGGGTCGTCCTCCGGCACGATGTCCTTGAGCTTCTCGGCGACAGGCTGTGCGTGAGAAAGGGGCACGCGGGACAGCCTGGCCCCGGCCAGGGCGGCCTCGCCTTCGTCCGGGGTAAACAAGTTGCTCGCCCGAAGCGCTTCCACATAGACCGTCTGGTACAGTTCGAGGAACTGGGCGGTAGCGTTCGGGTCCTGCTGCAGGAACTGCTCCCTGACGCGGGCGTACAACTGGACCGACTGGTAATAGTCGGGGGCGACCCGCCGGAACTGGTCGTAGGCCTCGCCCATGCGCTGGTCGCGAAGGCGGGGAACCCCTTCGTATATCGCGCCGATCAGCTTCGCGCGGTAGCCCAGTCCCTCCAGCCCGATCGTTCCACCGGGCGTCCGTGAAGGCGGCCACTTCAGCAGTTCCGGATCAACGCCTTCGAAATAACCCTCGCTGTTCGCCAGGTCCAGCACGCCCTGCGCGGCCTGGTCGTAGACCGTGAGCAGGACGTCCACGTTCCGGATCAGCGTCTGGTGATCGAACCAGATCGAAGCGGAATCGATTTTCTGGGTCGCGGTGTTCATGTTCCGTTCCCGTAGAGATCCAGCCCGCAGAGCACGCGGTCGGGCCGCCGGTATCGCTGAGCTATCCCTGCGCGCCGTCCAGCGGATAGAGTTTCCTGCCGAGGCGGTGGTAGGTGACCACGCCGGCGTCATGGACGCCCGGTTCCGTGACCACGTGGATCGCCCCCGCCCAGGGTTCGAATCCTGCCCGGAAGTGGGCCGACGACTTGACGCCGATGTAACGCATTCCCCTGGGATCCAGGCCCAGAGATTCCGAAAACGCCGTATCGAAAGGCTGTTCGCGCTCATTCACGAGTATGACGTGTACGCCTTCCTGCCGGATATGGGCCGACGATCCCATCGTACCCTCCAGGCCGGCGAGCATGGGGCCGTGATACCGGAACCTGCCGTCCGACAGGGCCAGCACTTCCGCCGTCATGGTCACCGGCTCGCCCTGCAGCGGCGAGGATTTACCCCCGACGTCCAGCGTAACCGTGGCGCCCACACCGGCGTCCATGCACCGGTCCACCGCTTCGGGGTCGACGATGTACAGGACGCAGGCGTCTTCGAGTCCGGCCTCGATGAACGTCCGCAGCATGGACGTGCTGTCTCCCGGCGACCCGCCGCCCGTATTGTCGTTGCGGTCCGCCAGCACGGCCGGGTACATGCCCTCCTCGTGGACCCGTTCCAGCGTCTCCCTCGTCGACGGCATGTGGTAATGCCAGTCGGCCCGCCTGTCGTACAGCCAGGCGCCCAGTTCGTCCGCGTAGCGCTGGGCCATGTCCCGGTCGTCGTCCGTCACGATGTACACCGACGCGCCCATATGGGGTATATCCGCCAGCGGAAAACAGGTGGCGATCGATCCGCAGACGACGCCGGGCCTCGATTCGATTTCATGGAGGTAGTCGATCGCCTCCTTCATGGGCGAATGGGCCGTCACCTGGTTCATGCCCCAGACCATGGGGATCTGGTGCAGTGCCATGGTGGGCCTCAAGCCCTTCTTGAGGATCCGTGCGAGCACGTCGGCGCATTCCCGCCCCCGGGGCGCCATGTCCACCTCCGGGTAGGACTCCCGGCCGATCAGCACGTCGGCCTGCTCGATCATCAGCGGCGTCATGTTGGAGTGGATATCAAGCTGCCCTACGATGGGTACATCCCCAACGAGATCCCGGACGGCGGAAAGGATGTACCCTTCGCCATCGTCGACGCCTTCGGCCACCATGGCGCCGTGCAGTTCGAGCAGCACGCCGTCTATTGGGCCCGCGCCGAGAAAACCTTCCAGCATCTCGTCGACGATCTCGTCGAAGAGCGCCCGCGGTGTGGGACCGCTCGGATGGGGTTCGGCCACGATCGTGGGGATCAGTTCGAACCCGTGGGCTTCCGCTCCTTCGATGAAGCCGCCCGTGGGCTTGTTCGCCCCTCTGAACGCCTTGAGGATGTCGGAGCCCCGCAGGCCGCCGTACCGTTCCTGGTAATTCCTCCGGGTGGTTTCCACGGTCGTGAACGTGCTCGTTTCGTGGGCGATGATTCCGGTTACGACGCGCATTCGATCCCCTGCCGTTTCAAGCCCGAAATATGCCGTAGACCAGGAGAATCCAGCCGACGATGAACGCCATGCCGCCCAGCGGGGTCACGGCGCCCAGCCACCGGATACCCGCGAGACTCAATACGTACAAGCTGCCGGAGAACAGCACCGTGCCCGCGATGAACGACCATCCCGCCGCCGGCGGAATCGCATCCGGCCAGCGCGAGACCGCCCAGGCCACGAAGAACAGGCCGAAGGCGTGATACATCTGGTACCGGACGGCGGTCTCGAAGATCTCCAGCATCTCCGGCGAGATCCGGTCCTTCAATCCATGGGCGCCGAATGCCCCGGCGACCACGCCCAGGAGCGCCGAGATACCGCCGGCTATGGCAAAAAGTTTTTCCATATGAACTAAGACCTGTCGGGTCCGCCTACCAGATCGGGGCCAGCCAGCCGCCGTCGACGGGAAGGGCCGTTCCGGTGATCCACTCGGCGTCGTCCGACGCGAAGAACACGCAGGCCCGGCCGATGTCTTTCGGCAGGCCCAGCCGAGGCAGAGGAGTCTTCTCTAGCGCCTCGGCGACCTGGTCCTCGGTCAGGTAGTCCTGGATGGGCGTCTCGATATAGCCCGGGCAGATCGTATTGGCGGTTATGCCGAGCGACGCCAGTTCGACCGCCGTGTCCCGCGTGAGGTTGACGACACCGGCCTTGGCCGGCGCGTACGCCGGACCGCCGCCGCCGTGAAAGGCGTGCACGGAAGCGATGTTGATGATCCGTCCCGCACGGGATGCCTTCAGGTGCGGCACAGCGGCACGCGTAGTCAGGAACAGGGCGCGCAGGTTCACGCCCATGATGCGGTCCCACGTCTCGACCGGGGTCGTCTGGCTGTCTCCGAGGGCGAAAATGCCCGCATTGTTGACCAGGATGTCCAGGCCGCCAAAGGCCTCCAGCGTCCGGTCTACCAGGCGATTCACTGCCGTTTCGTCCGATACGTCGGCCTGCACGAAGAGGCCGTCGGAACCCATCTCTTTCAATGCCGACACGGTCGGCGTCGTCACGTCCTGGTCATGGTACTTGCCCGGCTTCGGACGCTCGACGAGGTCGCACACCACGACGCGGGCTCCTTCCCTGGCCAGTTCGATGGATATACCCCGGCCAATACCGGAACTGCCGCCCGTGACGATAGCGACCCGACTTTCGAGTTTCAAGTGGTCCTCTGTTTTTCCTGGTAAGCGATCTGGAGCCTTTCTGAAAGGAATGTAACCAGATCGAAAATCCGAGGCAAGGCAAGTGTTCATAAATGGATTGCGTTTTTAGAATCCCGCCTTAGTTATATAGATTTCACGCCCGTCCCGACCCTACCGTCCCTTACCACTGCAGGAGGAATCCATGAAGATCACGCACGCCGAACGAACGGCCCTGAACGTGCCTTTCTACGCCCCGCACGTCGATCACGCCATGGCCCGGGCGAACACCCATAACGAGCGTGTCTGGGCGTACCGGCTGGAGACCGACAACGGCCTCGTCAGCATCACCGACGGTCACGGCGCCTCGGATACCGCCGGCCTGGTCGGCAAGGACCCCTGGACTATCATGTGGGACGACGATATCGGTTTCGGACCGCAGATCGCCGTTTTCGACCTGTGCGGGAAGGACGCCGGGGTGCCCGTGCACGCCCTGATGGGCAACAAGCTGCGGGAACGCTGCCCCCTTTCCTGGTGGGATATCGACATGGCGCCCGAGGACTGGGTCAAGGAGGCGGAGGAGTCCCTGCGGCGCGGCTACACGTCCTTCAAGATGAAGGCGCGTCCCTGGCGCGACATCATCGCCCAGATCGACGCGGTGAGCGAGGTCGTCCCGGCCGACTACCGGTTCGACGTGGACTTCAACGGTTTCCTCCTCACCCAGGCGAAAGCGGAGCAAATCCTGTCCCAGCTCGACCAGCGGGTGAACGTGGGCATGTACGAAAGTCCCTTCTACCTGCGTAAAGACCTCAAGGGCGCGCAGATGCTCCGGGAACGCATCGAGAAGCCCATCGTGGAACACTTCGGAGACGACGTCTGGCAGGCGGAGGTCAGCGACGGGTTCGTGGTTGGCGGCGGCGCCTCGGGGACCATGCGGCAGGGCATCATGGCGGCCGCGTTGAACAAGCCCTTCTGGCTTCAGATGGTGGGTGCCGGACTGACCACGACTTTCGCCGCCCACATCGGTTCGGTGCTGTCCCACGCCCAGTTGCCCTACATCACCTGCCACGAACTCTGGCAGACCGACCTTTTGACTGAACGGATCAAGGTGGTGGACGGGTACATGGAGGTGCCGGACAAGCCCGGTCTCGGCGTGGAGGTCGACGAGAAGGCCATAGAAACCTATGCCGTCGACGACGACGAACCCACGGCCGTACAGCGCTACCGCAGCAAAAAGCGGATCCTTCGGGTGGTCTGGCCGGGCCATGCCGGCGGGCAGCGCGTCTGGGAGTTCACCGATGAGAGCATCTACCAGCCTGAGTTCTACAAGGGGAATCTACCAGGATTCGAAACGGGGGTGCACCTAGAGGTGATCGAAGACGACCACAGTTCCGCCTTCGAAAAACGGCATGCCGAACTGGCGCGGCGGGAGGCCGCCGTGGCCCGGGCGCCCAAGGGGATCTAGCCTTCATCCGGACCGTCTGAACGTTTCCGGAATCACCCGCTGCGCCGCTTCGACGACGCGTTCCTCCACGTCGCCAGTAAAGCGGTTGGGCAATCCGAAATACACGTTGGCGTCGCCGCCTTCGTACCCGCCCTCCTTCCAGATCCGACGGGAGGGTATGTAGCCGGGAAAGTCGTTGGCGTACGCGCCTATCCACATCCTGGCGGGATCGTACATGCGCCTCAGCCTGAAGGCGTAGTCCGCGACGACCTCCCCCGCCAGGAAGACAATGGCGAGTTCGTCTCCGAACGACCAGCCCTGCACCGGATAGCTGAGCGCTTCCGGCACCGCTTCGCCGCTGTCCATACGGGCGATCCACTTCCGTGCGTGGTAGCCCGTGGCGTCTGGGTTCTCTGCTGCGGCCGTCCAGGCCTCGCGGGTCGGCAAGGTGTCGTAGGGCAGCGAGGCGTGGACCAGGCGGCACCGGATACATCCCGTCAGGGGGCGTCCGGGGATCCCGAGCAGGCGGTCCACTTCCCACGCGATATCTCTACCGTGACGCCGGGAAAAAGAAAGACCCGTACGGGGAAAGGGATTCGCATTGGCGGCGCACCCGATGGTGACCAGGGCAACGGCCCCAGGGTGGTTCCGCCTGATCCTGTCGGCCGCGAATCCCGCCCAGTCACCGCACATGAAGTTGTCCGCGGGGCCGAATGTCGTGCAGTGGCAGGCATAGCTGACCCACACCGCCCTCAGGTTTCCTTCCGGGTCATCGACCCGCATCATGGGCATCACGTGATCCACGGGGCCGATCTGCGCGCGCCGGTTCACCGCGAACCCGGCGTGTCCCTCGCTGTAACTCAAGCGGGACGGTTTCCGGTCCGACAACGCACGCAGTCCCACATCCACGAGCCGTTCCGTTACCTCCCCGGTATAGCGGTCGATATACCGTTGGTGCGCCGCCGGGATATCCGTGCTGAACAGCAAGGGCGCCGCACCAGAGAGCATGGGCGCGTTGTGGGTGTGGGTATAGCACAGGACGATGCGTTCCCGGTCGATCCCCGCCCGCCTGTTCAGTTCCCGACCGATGGACGCCGTCATGGACTCGGTTACGCCGCAGTTGTCCAGGGCCAGCATCAGGACCGGCCGTTCCGCGCCGATGGCCAGGGCGCGGGCGTACAAGGGCGACTTGATCTTCGCCGTTTCTTCCCGGCGCGCGCCGTATCCGCTCAGACGCACCGGGTAGCCGGGGGTTACGTCGACTTCGGACACGCCGACCGGGACCAGTTTGCTCATCGGTCTATCCTGTTTTTGGCGCACGACGCACGACGCGAACGCGGTGCGAACACGTCACCAATTAGTACCATTCCGTCCGGTGAGGGGTCCCCGGAAAGAAGACCGCGTCGACGACCAGGGACAGGACGACGCCCAGGAGAAACCCGAGGATCGCTCCGGTGAAAAACGGTTGGGCGGCGCGGTACATGCGCACGCCGCCGATGCGAATCAACACGATCTGCAGGAGCCAGGCGAGGAAAATCGGCAGAAAGGCGTTCCTCACCACGCCGCCCACGTCCCCGACGGCCATGCCCACGGGATGCAGGGGCCACCAAGTGAAAAACGCCCTGCCGGCGATGACCAGGCCGTTGATCAGTATCCCGGACAGCAGGAACAGCGCTTCGAGAACCCCGATCTGGGCGGCGTTGGTCGCCCAGACGATGGTGCGTCCGAAGAAGAACGTTCCCAGGCCGCCGGGCTGGGTATGGAGGTTGTTGGCGCCCACCGTATGGGCGGAATGGACCAGGGAGACGACCGAAAGCACGACGCTGACGCCGATCGCCAGGCAAATCCATCCGAACAACCCGCGGCCGCGCCCTTCCAGCCGGTTCTTCAGCCACGCGATGTGCGAGAACCCGACCAGGGTGAAGGTTCGCCAGTTCCGCGCGAAACCGTTGGCCATGCCCATCACGTTGATGTCCCGCATGGACAGGGAGGCGGTACCGATCAGGCCGACCGTGAAGTAATTGGGTTTCACGGTGAGTTCCGCCATGACCAGCCCCGATTCGGCCACCACCCGGGCGAGTACCAGGTAGAAGGTGAACATGACGGCCAGAAAGAGCACGCCCACCACAATGGAGAGTCCGGCGCTGTACAGCCACAGCACCGCGAACGCCGAACCACCCGCAAGGCCGATGAGCGCCCACCGGTAAGAGAACAGTTCCCGTGCCTCGCCGTCGTCCCGGACGGGCCGCCATGCAGCGCGCCACACCGAGGCCAGGTGGCGCCTTGCAATCCAGACCAGCCAGGCCGCAAAGACGATAACGCCGCCCATGTACTGCATGCCGGTCAGGCCTCCCTGCACCACGCTGCCGCTCGTGGAGAACATGCCCATCCGGCTCAGCAGCCCCTGTTCAAACACACCGAACAGCTGGAAGAACCAGAGACTGAAGAGGATATCCGCGGGCGCGAAGAATGCGAAGGACAGGGCGTAGATGTTCAGGTACAGGGGTATACCGGGGAAGTAGGGAGCGATTTCCAGGGTGGCGACCGCCCCCGGATGAATGGGCAGCATCGGCAGCGCGCCCGAGTATGCCGCACAGTTCCAGGCCATGGCGGAGAAGGTGATGAGCAGCCCCGCCATAAACAGCCGGTTGCGATTGCGGCCGCGTCCGGGACGTGACTGAGCCCGGTCCTCATCGGCCTCACCGATAAGCCGCAGGGCCGCTTCCGCCAGGGGGAATCGAAGGCGTTCGTACTCCATCCACTGCCTGCGGAAAATCACCACGATGCAGGCGCCGATCAGCAGGAGCGCGGCCAACAGGCAGAGCCACCAGAACACGGGCGTCATCCAAACGGACCACGGGATCCCCTGGCCCGGCTGCAGGCCTTCGTAGAATCGCCGGGCCGATTCGGAATCGCTCAGGTAGACCCAGTGGGGCAGGTGGGGAAGGATGAGTTCGTCCCACCGGTTTTCGGGGGAGGCGAAGTAGGCGGGCGCCGCGATGGCGGAAACCATGTAGCGGGTGACCCCCAGGTCGGGCATCATGGACGCCGCCCAGCCCATGGCGAAGACCGTGAACAACTCGGTCCGGGTTAACGCTTTGCCAGGGCAGCAGGCCCGGCAGATCAGGTTGGGCAGCAGAACTAGGGCCAGAAAGGGGATCAGGAAGCCGGAGGGCAGGTGGGCGAACAGCATGAAATCGTAACCGCCCCGATCGGCCAGGTACTGCGTGCCGAGCCCGATGAGGCCCGACAGGAGGAGGCCGATACCGGCCGCCCTCAGTGTTACGGGCTGGCGGTCCGGGCCGTCCGGGCCGTCCGGACCGTCCGGAAGGTTCGCAGATTCACCGTCCCTACGGTTCAGGCGCTGTATCCAGCATCTCCTTGTAGATGTCCGCGTAAATCTTGTCCCGCGGCACGCATCCGACGGCGAACTGGCCGAGTTCGTTGTGCTTCCCGCGCATCAGGGCGGTGCAGTAACTGACCGTGATACAGCTCTTCTTTCGGATCATTTCGCCGTGCTCGGCCACGTCTTTCGCAAAATCGGGATAGGCCAACGCGCCTCTGCCCGATCCCATGACGGTGACCCGGCCGTCGCGGATATTCGCCGCGCCCGCGTTGACCATGTACTTCTGCAGCCAGCTGTACCCGGTACCCACGATGTGGAGTTCCGGATGCGCCGCGCAGAGGGCGGCGGCCGCGCGGAAGTGCCGCGCGACGCCGAACAGGGGATGTTCGGGGGCATCGTAGCCGTCCACCGGCGATCTCTCGGCCGGACGGCCCACGTGGGGATTGTAGTAGGGGCTTCCCATGGTGGCGTTGATCATCCCGATCCCGGCCTCCTTGAGCAGGCCGGCCACCGCGACCGGTTCCGACAGGTCCTCCCGCAGCGGATCGTCCGCGTCCACGCCGAATCCGGAGAGGTAGGGTACGGGGTAAGGTGCGCGGGGCGTGCCTGTGCCCGTATCCGGGTCGGTGGTGTACGGTATGCCGTCGTATACGTTCATCCGGGTTGCCAACGGCAGTTCGTCCTTCGTTTCTTCGCGAATGCGTCCGATCACGTTCCGGACAAGCCGCGTCCGGTTCTCGAGACTCCCGCCGTAATCGCCGTCCCGGAGCCGTGCGGCCAGGAGTTCGGAAAGCAGGTAGCGATGGCACTGCTTGATGTCCACAAAGTCGAATCCCAGTTTCCAGGCCAGGACCGCGGTATTTACGAGGGCATCTTCCACCCGGCCGAGTTCGGCGTCCGTCAGCACCGGGTAGTCCGGGGTGACCGGTATCTTGCGCTTCTTGTCCACGAGGGTGACCGGATCGGCGGCGGGATCGTGGAAGGCGATCAGCGGTTTCCGGTAACTGTAACGACCCGAGTGGGTCAACTGCAGCCCGATCACCAGGTCGTCATCGCGGCCATGGACGGCCCGGTGGGCCTCGCGGGTCTGCGCGAGCAGCGCCTCGAAGGACGCAGCGTTGCCATCGTGCAACCAGAGTTGCCGGGTATTCGCACGGGCTTCCTCCGTCACGGCCGTGGCCTCTCCCCAGATCAGTTTGGCCCCGCCCTCGCCAAACAGCCTCCACCGGCGGAATACCAGCTCGTCGGGCGAGCCGTCCAGGTGCCCGTCGCATCCCTCCATGGGGTGCACGGCCATGGAGTTGCCGATCGTGCGGTCCCCGAACCGGATGGGGCGCCAGAGCGGATCGAGGTCCTCGGTCAGCGGGATATCTTCGTTCAATCCGAGGCGATCGATATCCTGTTGCAGATCCTCGAGCGAACGGTAGCGAAAATGCTTCGGCATGTCGTCATCCTGTTCCGGTTGAAATTCAGGGCGTCACGCAGTGCGCGGGCCGCAGGTGGCCTTTATCATGCAATCATCACGAGACGGCACGCTTATCACGGGACGGCGTACCATCGGCGCAGCACCCGCTCCGCTTCTTTGTTCTGGGGACTGAATTCAATCCTGTCCTCGGTGATACGGCTCGCGTCCGGGTACCATTTCCAGATAAACATTCCCCGGAACCAGGGCACCTTGCCGACGGTCCGGAACAGGGCTTCGTAGGCGTTGACCTGCTCGTTCGGATCGACCTGATGGACTTCCGGGTTGATTTCCCCGCGCCGGTTCCGCCTTCTCGGCGGCCATTCCCAGGGCCGGATGGTCGACCCGGGTGAATTCTTGTAACCGACTTCCGTGAAAAGCACGGGTTTGCCGTGCGTATCGGCCAGCCGGCCGATGTGCTCGATATGGGGTTCCCACCCGGACATGATTTCGGTGACGCTCGGTCCATGCCGGTCGGTCAGGGGGAAATAGGCGTTGACGCCGATGTAGTCGAGGTGGGGCCACAGCTCGACCACGTCGTAGTCCCCATGCCAGTTCGCCGCGTAGGTGAGCTTCCCGTCGTAGACCGTCCTGATTTCCGCGATGAGCGACTTCCAGAACCGCGGACGGGACCGCACCGGATTCGAAAGTTCCGTGGCAATGCAGAGGATGTCCATGTCTTCCGCCTGCGCCAGTTCGGCGTAGTGCAGGATGAAAGTCCGGTAATCCTCCTCCCACTGGCGCCACTCCGCCTCCGTAGTGAAATCGATCACGCCGATCCAGCCGTCGTCCACGGGCCGGGTCAGCCAGAGGTGAGGCTTGAGCATCAACCGGAATCCCAGTGCCCTGGCCTTCCTGGCCGTCGTCCGCAGTCCCTGGTCGGTCTCCCCCCAGAATCGTCCGCGCCGGTTCAACCGCACGGACGGCGTAGTGTGGTTTTCCATCCATCCGAAGGGCGTAAGCGCCAGCCATTCGATGCCCAGTTCTCGGGCCGCGGGCAGGGCGTCTTCCGGCATCTCCCAACGGCCGCCCACCCAGGATACGCCCTTGTAGAAATTCTCCAGCGCGAAGGGCGGTTCCTGTGCCGCGGGGCGGTCGCCCCGGAGGACGGCGCATAACAACAATAAAATACCGAGAAAACGGATTGGCGTCATGTTGATGGATTGGGCGTTGTGCTGGTGAATCGGTCGTGGTCAGGCGAACTGGTCCGCCCCCCTTGTGATGAGGCTGCCGAGGTCCTCGCCACGGCAGATCCGTTCCATGGCGCCGGGCGAGTTGAAGTCGAAAACGTGAATCGGCAGCCCGTTGTCGCGGGCCAACAGCACGGCCGTCTGGTCCATGACCTTCAGATCGTGCTGGATGACCGAGTCGTAGCTGATGACCTTGTACCTGCGGGCGTCCGGGTTTTCCCGGGGATCGCTCGTATAGATCCCGTCGGTGCCGTTCTTGGCCGAAAGCAGGACTTCGGTCCGGAGTTCCAGGGCGCGTAGTACCGAAGGATAGTCCGTGGTCACGTACGGATTCCCGGTGCCGGCGGCGAGGAGTACAATGCAGCCGTGCTCCAGGTGCCGGACGGCCCGGAGCCGGATATAAGGTTCGGCCACGGTGTTGATGGGGATGGCGGTCATGACCCGGACGTCGCCCGCACCGCGCGAGGTCAGAGCGCCCCGGAGCATCATGCTGTTGATCACGGTCGCGATCATACCGATGTTGTCGGCCTCCGCCCGCTCGATGCCCCAGTCCTGACCCAGTTCGCCCTTGAATATGTTGCCGCCGCCCGCCACGATGCCCACCTCGACACCCACGGCATGGAGCTTCATGACCTCGCTGGCAATGTACTCGATGGCGGAAGGATCGAATCCCCAGGGATTTTGACCCGAAAGCGCACCGCCGCTGAGTTTGACCAATACTCGTTTGTAACGCACGGGTCCTCCTTATCGATTTGCGGAAAGTTGAGCGCTGAACCGGACGGGATAGGCCGCCGCGTCTTCCTTACGTTTGTAGCGCGCGGGGAGGCTGTCCAGTTGTGATTTCGCCCTGCTGCCGGAAGCGGACAGGTCCGGCATCGGACCTTCAAGGCGGCCGCCGCGCATGACAGGGCCGAGCAGGGGTTCCCATTCCGGGGATCCGGCCGGTTCGCCGTCCCGGGTTACCCGGTCCTCCACGAACTCCCCGTGCCCGTCGCGCCGCCGCCACACCTGCTTTGCATAGGGCCGGGTCTGCTTCCCCTCGCTCAGTTTGAAGACCGGCCGCGTACCGGAAGGCGTTTCCAGCGCGCATAGCTTGTAAACGCCGCTCAGGGACGGCGCGTCCGGCGAGTTGACCAGTTCGTTCCCGACGCCGAAGAGATCCACAGGTACCCCGGCTTCGACCAGCGAAGCGATTCGGAATTCGTTCAGGTCCCCGCTGAGCATGATCCTCGTTTCCGTCATTCCGGCCTCGTCCAGGATACCGCGGACTCGCCTCGCCTGATCGGCCAGGTTGCCGCTGTCAAGCCGAACTCCCTTCAGAGACGGTCCTATCCTGGTGGCCAGCCTGGCAGCCTCAACGGGGTCGAAGGTGTCCAGCAACAGTGTGGTGCTCCCGGGGAAAACACGATGGTAGGCACGGAAGGCCTCCAATTCGCTTTCGAAGGTCATGATCCAGGAGTGGGCGGCGGTCCCGTAGACGGTGATGCCGAACTGCCGTCCCGCCTCCACGTTGGACGTCCCGATGCACCCCCCGATAACCGCGGCCCGGGCTGCCATCAGTCCCGCCTCGGGGCCGTGGGCCCGGCGGCTGCCGAATTCCACCACGCCCCTGCCCGCCGCGGCTTCGACGATACGCGCCGCCTTCGTGGCCACCAGGGTCTGGTGGTTAACCGTGGCCAGCAGGAAGGTCTCGACGATCTGGGCTTCTATAATCGGCGCCGAGATCCGGATCAGCGGCTCGCCGGCGAAAACCACGGTCCCTTCGGGTACGGCCCAGAGATCTCCCGAAAAGCGAAACGAAGACAGGAAATCGAAAAACGTGTCCGGAATGCGTTGAAACGGCGGCAACGTCTTCAGATGATCGATGTCGTCCGCGGAAAACCTCAGCGCGGACAGGTAGTCGACGGCCTGCCGCAACCCGGCCGCGACGAGCCAGGACCGTCGTGCCGGCAGGTCTCTGACGAACAACTCGAAGGTGGCTCTTTCCCGGCGTTCGTTCACGAAATAGCCGGCCGCCATCGTGAGTTCGTACAGATCGGTTGCCAGCGAAGGCGACCAGTGAATCGGGCAGGAACCTTTCTGGCGCATGCAGATCCGCCCCCGTCCGGACCGCTATATCTCCGCTTCCAATTCGACCGGTTCGTCGTACGCCACGCTGTCCACTTCGAAACCGAACAGCTGCCGGAAACCTCGCTTATAGGCGTCGTAGTCGGTCAGGGCACGGAAGTTCTCCGTCGTAATCGTCGGCCACACCGAATCGATTTCCCGCTGGACAGCATCGCCCAGTTCCAGGTCATCGAGGCGGATCCGGTCCTCCCCGTCGAGCGCCGGCGTCCTGCCCGGGCCGATATGGTCGTTGAACAACCGTACCATCTGGTGGATCGGATCCTCGTGCAGACCGTGTTCCCGCATAATGCGATACAGCAGGCTGATGTACAGGGGGACGACCGGGATCGCGGCCGAAGCCTGGGTGATCACGGCCTTGTTCACCGACACCATGGCCCTTCCCCCGATGGATGACCTGAGTTGGTTGTCGATCGCTTTCGTGGTCCCTTCCAGGTGTTCCTTCGCACGGCCGATGGTGCCGCTCCGGTAAATGGGCCAGGTCAGGGCAGGCCCGATGTACGAGAACGGAACGATCCGGGCGCCGTCGGCCAGCAGCCCGGCGTCGAGCAGCGCCTCGTTCCACTGGCGCAAGTCGTCGCCGCCCATGACGCCCACCGTCCCGCGGATGCCTTCGTCCGACGCCGGTTCGACGGTGACCTCGTTGATGACCTCGCGGTTCAGATCGATGGTCTTTCCCACGTAAGTCTCCCCGATGGGACTGAGTACGGACTGGTAGGTCTCGCCCGTGTCCGGATCCGTGCGCTTCGGGGAGGCCAGGCTGTAGACGACCAGGTCCACCTGGCCCAGCCGGGAAGCAACAAGTTCCACGGTCTTCCGCTTGATCTCGTGGGAGTAGGCATCGCCATTTACATTGGCCGAGACCAGTCCGTTTTCCGTCGCGTACCGTTGGTAAGCCGCGGTGTTATAGAATCCCGGCGTACCGCATCGGGTACTGCTGCTTTCGCGTTCGAAAAACACCCCCACCGTGCCGGCGCCGTACATCGCGCCTGCCGCGATGCGCGCCGCCAGTCCGTATCCCGTCGAAGCGCCGATCACCAGTACACGGAGCGGTCCGGCGCCGTTCTTCTGGTCCGGCTGAGCAGCCCGTGCAACCTGGATCTGGGCGTTGACATTCGAAGCGCAACCGGCGGGATGCGCCGTGGTACAGATAAAGCCCCGGATGCGTGGCTCAATGACGGCCGTGGCCATAAGTTCTAATCCCTTCCCGTTTTATATGCCTATTCAATGGGCACCGGCGTCGCGCGCCGGCCGTCAAAGGACATGGCTTCCCCGTACCCGCAGGATGCCGCGTGGGTCCTGACCTGGACGAAATCCCGGCCGATGTCCTCCACGACGTGGGCGTCGGAAGCCGTCGTGATTGAGATCCCGCGACGGGCGCAGGCCTCCAGCAGGGGGCGCTCCGGGTAGATCCTGCCCACGGGTTTGCGAAAGCCGGCCGAGCTTATCTCCACGCAGAGGCCCTCCTGGCCGCATACCTGCTCGGCAAAGGCTTCGTACAGATCCGAGATGTCGCCTTCGGGCATGTGTCCCATCACCTTGATCAGGTCCGGATGGGACATTGAATTGAAACAACCGGTCTGTACGGCCTGTCCCAGCAGTCGGAAGTAGTCCCGGTAGGCCTGGTCCACCGATCTCCGGTCCCATTCGTCCGCGAAAAGGGACATGTCGAATCCCCAGTCACCGATCCAGTGCACCGAACCCAGCACGAAATCCCAGGGATACCCCCCGACAATCCGTTCGATGACCGGTTCCTTGCCTTCGATGTAATCCATCTCGATGCCGGTCTTGATGGGCAGCCCCTCCCGGCGCGCGGACTGGAGCAGGTCCACGTATTCGTCCATATCGTAGAAGCACTTGTCCACGGCCCAGGGCTTGTCCACGATCTCCCGGGCCTGGACGAAGTGGTACACGTGCTCGGTGATGGCGATTTCCCGCACGCCGTGTTCGGCTGCCGAGGCGGCGAAAAGGCGCATGGTCTCCATCGGATCCGTACCGTCCGGGCGGGTGTCCTCCGTCCTGCCGAAGGGATAGTAATTCTCCACGTGCATGTGGTAGTCGAGCATGGTTCAGCCTCGTGCCGTAGGAGGAATCAGCCGCGGGGATGCCGGCCGTAAGTGCTGGTAATGATAACCAGTGACCGGTCCAAAATCAAACCAATTCTGGGCGGTCCGTATCGCTTGACAGGGCACCGCCGGATTCCTAATTTGCCCGGTGGAACATCCAGGTTGCCACCCCTGTACCCAGCGCCTTTCCATGGAAAAGATGACCCTTTCCTCCGAACAAAGTCGGGCGGCGGACGCGACCCGGGACGTGGAATTCCGCATACGAGAGAACGAGGACCAGGTTCAGTGGGACCGGTTTTTCGAAAACAGCGGGCCGGTGGAAGTCGAAATCGGGTGCGGCAAGGGACGATTCATCATCAATTCGGCCATGGCCTATCCGCATATCAATTACATCGGCATAGAACGGGCCCTGCGCTATTTCCGCATCATGAAGGAACGGGTGGTCCGGCGGGAACTGGCCAATGTCCGCCTGCTGCGGGACGACGCCGTTTATTTCGTAGAGCGGTTCATACCCGACGGGGCGGTCTCGGCCTATCATATCTACTTCCCCGATCCCTGGCCGAAGAAACGGCACAGGAAACGCCGCCTGTTCAATCCACGGTTTCTGGACGAGATCGTGCGCACGCTGGCGGCGGGGGGTACCCTCGATTTCGCCACGGACTACGTCGAATACTTCGTAGAGATCCAGGCCCTGCTTGAAGCGTCGGACCGACTGGACGCACTGAGGGAAATCCCAGAACGGGTAAGGGAACTGGGCCGCGACCTGACCAATTTCGAGACGAAGTATACCGCGGAGGGCCGGGCGATTCACCGCGGAGCGTACGTTAAACCCTGACCGGTCCGACTTACAAAGAAAGGATTCCATTATGCTGCAGACAGGCGATCCGGCACCCGATTTCACGATGGAGGCCGACAAGGGCGGACCCGTTTCGCTCAAGGACCTGAGGGGCAAGACGGTAGTGCTGTATTTCTACCCGAAGGACGACACCCCCGGCTGCACCCGGGAGTCCTGCGCCTTCAGGGATCACTTCCCGTCGTTTCAGGGCCGGGATGTGCAGATCTACGGCGTCAGCTGCGACGATATACCTTCCCACGAGAAGTTCGCGGCGAAGTACGACCTGCCCTTCCCGCTGCTGAGCGACCCGGACACCTCCGTATCCACGGCGTACGGCGTGTACAAGGAGAAGACGAATTACGGCCGGAAATACATGGGGATCGAGCGGTCGACCTTCGTCATCGACGGGGACGGCCGGATCTCCAGGATCTTTCGCAACGTCAAGGTGGACGGCCACGTGGAGAAGGTGCTGAACGAAGTGTCCGGCTGAGGGGCGCTACACGTTGAATGGCGTTACACCATGTACCGTTTCAGGTGCGCCCGAGCCCGGACGAAACCTTCTGCTTCAAGCTCCCACGAACCATAGTACCGCCCGTCTTCGTGTTCAATGCTCAGAATACCTTCGTAGCCGAAGTCTTCGAGCCGTTTCACGATGAGCGCCCAGTCGGCCAGGCCCTCGCCGGGGATGCAATACCGCCAGCAGCCCTCGCCGAAGGCCATCGGTGAATCGAAGGAAGGTTTGATTCTTCCGTAAAGATAAAGCGCTTCCTCGTCGAACACGGTGTCCTTGGCGTGCACGTGGTGGGCGCGATGGCCGAACTCCTTCAGAAAGCGCATCGGATCGACGCCCAGCCGGATCAGGTGCGAGGGATCGTAGTTGATGCCGAAGGCGGGAGAGGGGCAGGCCTCGAACATGGCCCGCAGCATCTCGGGCGTGGCGCCGATCCGCTCATGGTGGGTCGACCCCCCGGGCCAGCCTTCGAGGGCGATGGTCGCCCCGCGGGACTCGGCGAAGTCTACGATGTCGGGCATTGTACGCTTCCACTGCTGGAAGGTCGCCTCGCGGCCCTGGGCGGGATCCACTGGCGCCGGCGCGACGTAGAACAGGTTGGCAACGCCGTGGTCTACCGCACGCTGTATGGACTCCCTGGATGCGTCGAGCGCCTGCGCCCGTTGACCGGCGTCTTCGCTCAGCAGTTCCGTGCCTGCGACGAGGTCCACCTGGCCGATCGCCACGCCGTGCGCTTCGGCGGTCCGGACCATGTCGCCGTCGATCCGGGACACGTCGATCGTATCGAACCCCTTTTCGGCCATCCACGCGCACACCTCTTCGAAGGGCATGGCGTTCAAACGCCCCGTAGTGCGAATCCCCACTCTCATCGCGACACTCCTTTTGCTTTTTGAAAACGTCGTTGACAGAATCGCCCGCCAATGTATATGAACCTGCGTGAGGTAGCAAGGCAAAGCAGCCACCCCAAGAGCATGCGAACGTAACCCGGTTCGGCCGGAACGACAGGAAGAATCACTTTGTCCAGGAACGTACGATTGGCCACGGCCTCCCTGATGGCGGCACTGACGGCGGTGAGCGCCTATATCAACATACCGATCGGCCCCGTGCCGATCACGATGCAGACCTTCTTCGTCCTGCTTTCCGGCGCCGTGCTGGGCGGCCGCTGGGGCGCCGGCAGCCAGGCCGTCTACGTATGCCTCGGCCTGGCCGGCATCCCTGTATTTGCCGGCGGCATGACCGGTCCGGCGGTCGTGCTCTCGCCCACCTTCGGCTACCTCGTGGGGTTCGTTCTTTGCGCCTTCCTGACCGGAAGTTACCTGGACCGTTTCTCCCGGAGCAGCATCCCCCATCTCGTCGCCGGTATGCTGCTCGGCCATGTCGCCATCTTCGGTTGCGGTCTTTCGTACCTGTACGCCTATTTCAACTTCTACGCGGGCGTGGAGACCACCTGGCCCGCCACGCTGGCCGTCGGCCTGATCCCCTTCCTCCCCTTCGGCCTGGTCAAGCTCGTCCTTGCGGTGTCCGTCGCTCGGACGCTGTCGAAGTATGTCCGGCTGGAAAGCCCGTGAGCCTTCCAACAATTCCGACAACGAACGCGCTTGTCTGTACGCACCGGACACCGTAGCCTGCTGTTGACACGCCTTCTTCCGTATTGTATAGTCTTTAGTCTGCCGGAATATCGCGATCCGCGTCGATTCCATCATGCACACGACAGCCACGGGAACAGGTATGAAGAAGGGGACACGACCGGTCCGGTCCGCAAGCGTGCGCGTGCGGGCCCTGTGCGCACGGGGACGTCTCGTCGCCGTCAGGACCTCGTTCGCACGGGGACGTCTCGTCGCCGCCGCGGCCTGCCTGGCAGGGTTCATCTGCTGCTTCCTGCCGGCCGCCGTTTTGACCGGCGCCGTCCCCCTGGTAAACTCCATCGGCAAAGAGATGCCGCCGGACGCGGCGCCCCTGGACCAGCAGGTGTTCCGCTACACGCTGGTAGAGCCGCTGACCTTCGATGTCAGTATCAACATATACGAAGGCCAGGGAGCGCTGACCCTGTTCGAACGCCTGGTCATGCTCGACAAGAACCTGGAGCTCGTCGGGGCGGCGGCTACCTCGTGGGAACAGTCGGCCGACGGACTGCGCTGGACGTTCAAACTCCGTCCCGACGGAAGATGGAGCGATGGCCGCACGGTCACGGCCCATGATTTCGAATACACCTACAAGCGGTTCCTCGATCCGGCCGTAGCAAGCCCCTACGCCTTCTTCTACTACGAAATCAAGGGCGCCCGCCCGTACAACCAGGGCAGTGTGACCGACCCGTCGACCGTGGGCGTTCGCGCCCTGGACGACTTCACGCTGGAGATCGAAACGGAGAAGCCCTGTCCCTATCTGCCCTTTATCGTCGCCTTCACCGGGTCGGGACCTGTACCCCGGTGGCAGGTCGAAAAGCACGGGGTACGATGGAGCGAGGCGGGGAACCTGGTAGCCAACGCGAGCTACACCCTCTCCGAATGGCAGAAGGGCAGGCAGGCCACGCTGGCCCTCAATCCCTACTATACCGGTCCCCACAAAGGGTTTCTCGAGAAGATCGTCCAGATCTTCACCACGGGACACCCGGGCACCCCGCCGTACGAGAACGACGAGATCGACTATCTCAGGGTCCTGTTGACCGACCTGCCCTTCATCGAAAACCATCCGACCCTGAAATCCGAACTGTCGTACTACGCCTTTCCTGAAACCTGGTACCTCTTCTTCAAGACCCGCGAGCCGCCCTTCGACGATGTCCGGGTACGGCGCGCGATCAGCCACGCCATCGACCGCGAGGTGTTGTGCAACGTCGTCCTGCGCAAAACGGGCGTGCCCGCCTACTCCATGCTCCCGCCCAAGTTTCCAGGAAGTGCGGACGCGTCGATACAGTCCGTCCAGGCCTACGATCCGGACCGTGCCAGGGACCTGATGGCCGAAGCGGGATTTCCGGGCGGCAAGGGTTTTCCAACGATCGATTTCTGGATCGGCAAGACCAACCCCCAGATCAGTTACACCGCCCAGGCCATACAGGCGATGCTCGGCAATGCGCTCGGCCTGAGACTCCGCATGCGGGGATCGGAAGACAAGGTATACCGGGACAATATGTACGAATGGAACATTCCCATGGGCCTGGGAGGATTCAATGCCGACTATCCCGATCCGAACAACCTGCTCGGCATGGTTTGGCGGTCGCAGCCGAGAGGATTCGGGCGACAGGACTGGCGCAACGAGGGCTTCGACCGGCTGATCGACTCGGCGGCGCATGAAATGGATCACGACAAGCGCATGGGCATGTACCGGGATGCGGAGCGTCTGCTCGTGGAAGACGTGGGCGGCGCGTTTCTGTACCACAACCTGACGGTGGACCTGCGGAAACCCTACCTGAAAGGGCTCGAAGTCAACAAGTTCGGATACGCGATGTTCTCGTGGATCGGCATCATGCACACCGAGATGTACATCGCCCGGCACTGAAGACGCCAGCACTGAAGACCTCGGCACTTGAGACGCCGGCACTGAAGACGCCGGCGCTGAGCAAGATCGATTGGAAGGAGCGTGCGGAACTTGAACGGCGAAGGGGTTGTAACCGAAGACATCGTACGGCAATACCAGGTAGACGGCGCGGTGTGCATACGGCGGGCCTTCGATCCGCATTGGGTGTCCGTCGTGGAAGCCGGCGTGTCCCGCAACCTGGCCGAACCCAGCGATTACGCGGGCACCCTGAAGGCGGGCGAGGAAGACCGGGGCGGTTTCGTCGACGACTACTGCAACTGGCAACGGATTCCCGAGTACCGCGACTTCGTGTATGAGTCGCCTGCGGGAGCCATGACGGCGCGACTCATGGAATCGCGGAGTTCCGTTTTCTATCACGAACACCTCCTGGTCAAATGGCCCGGCACGCTCAAACGGACGCCCTGGCACCACGACCAGCCCTATTACCCGGTGAACGGCCGCCAGAACGTATCCCTGTGGATGCCGCTGGATCCCGTTTCGAAAGCGTCTTGCGTGCAGTTCGTCCGGGGTTCCCACGACTGGGGCCGCTGGTTCGTACCCCGCAAGTTCGCCACGGAAAGCAATTACACCATCGAGGACGCCTCCGCGAAACCCATGCTCGAGGACCGTCCCTTCGAGGACGTGCCGCCCATCGACGAACACCCGGAGGACTACGAGATCCTGGCGTGGGACATGGAACCCGGCGACGTCATCGCGTTCCACATGTGCACGCTGCACGGCGCGGCGGGCAACCAGTCCCTCACCGATGCGCGCCGGGTCCTCGCCACCCGATGGCTCGGAGACGACGCCCGGTTCGCGACCCGGCCCTGGGAGATTTCCCCTACGGAAACCGGCGGGCTCGCCCCGGGAGACCCCATGGCCTGCGACCTGTTCCCCCGGGTCTGGTCCGCATGATGGAGCGCAATGAATGAACCACCTGTTGACGAGCGAACAGATTGACTCCTACCGGGAAAACGGCTTTCTCATCATAGAAGACTTTCTGAACGCATCAGAACTGGAGACCTGGCGGTCCGCGGTGGACGAGGCGGTTTCGCTGAGGGACCGGAACCGGCTGCCCGAAGGGTCCTACCACCTGGCCAGAAAGGTAACGGCGGATGACGAAGCCGTATTCCGGCAGCGGATCAACCTGTGGATGGATCACGTAGGCGTCCGCGAGCTGATGCTGGACGGCCGGCTGGGCAAAATGGCGGCCGACCTGGAGGGGGTCGACGGGATCCGGATCTGGCACGACCAGGTCCTGACCAAACTGCCCTGGGCCAACCCCACCACGTGGCACCAGGACAATACCAAGTGGTCCTTCGCGTCGGAGCACGCCATCACCATCTGGGTCGCCCTGGATGAAGTCACCGTCCAGAACGGCTGCATGTTCTTCATGCCCGGGTCGCACAGGAAGCGGCGCGACGACTTTCCGGCGGCGGGGAAACAGGTGGGGGCCATGTTCGACGCCTACCCCGATCTCGGCCGGATGGACCCCGTGCCCGTCGTCATGCCGGCGGGCGGATGTTCCTTCCACAACGGGCTGATCGTGCATGCCGCCAACGCAAACATGACGCCCCATCCGCGCCGCGCGTTCACCTGCGCGTACATGCCCGACCACAGCACGTTCAACGGCATCCCCAACGTGCTGCCGAACCGGATCCTGGATACGATCCAGATCGGCGACCCGCTGGATGACGATACACAGAACCCGCTTATTTTCTCCAATGACGTTTCCTGACCAAATGTGGTAAGTTGAACGAACCGCCCAGACCGTTTGCGAGGAGGTACATTGATGAAAAGGATCACCGTCCTGCCGCTTTTTTGCCTGGTTCTACTCGCCGGGATGATCCCCCGCGCAGCAGGCGCGCAGGACTTCGAATACTGGCCCGGTACCGAGTACGATCCTTCCGTGCCCACCGCGGAGGAGGTCCTGGGCCACCGGATCGGGGACCGGATCACGCCCAGTGCGGGACTGATAGCGTACCTGGAAGCGCTTGAGTCGGCGGTGCCCGGCCAGGTGCGCGTGCTCGAGTACGCCCGGTCCTGGGAGGGGCGTAAGCTCGTCTATGCTTTCGTGGGTTCGCCGGAACGGATTGGCGCGCTGGCGGAAGTCAGCGCGGGTATGAAAAGACTGGCCGACCCGAGAATAACGCCCCGTGCGAGTGCCGACAGCCTGATCGCTTCGCTGCCGGTGATCGTAAACCTGAGCTACGCCGTTCACGGCAACGAGATTTCCCCCGGGGATGCCGCGCTGCTAACGGCCTACCACCTGCTGGCGGCCCGTAACGACCCGGTCGTGGACCATATCCTCGAAAAGACGATCGTGATGATCGACCCAGTCCAGAACCCGGACGGACGGGATCGGTTCGTCCACAATTACCAGATCGCCGAAGGCCTGGAGCCAAACGCCAGTCCGCTGGCGGCCGAGCACAACGAACCGTGGCCCGGCGGGCGGACCAACCACTACAACTTCGACCTGAACCGCGACTGGATCGCGCTGAACCATCCAGAGACCCTGGGCCGGGTGCGGGTCCTGCAGGACTACTACCCGCCCGTGTTCGTCGATCTGCACGAGATGGGTTCCAACACTACCTATTACTTCGCGCCCGAGGCGATACCCTACAATCCGCACCTGGCCAGTGATCAGCGCGAGAATCTCGAGCTTTTCGGCAGGAACAACGCGAAGTGGTTCGACCACTACGGGTTCTCCTACTTTACCCGGGAGATCTTCGACGCCTTCTATCCGGGTTACGGCGCCAGTTGGCCGTCCTACTACGGCAGCGTGGCCATGACCTACGAACAGGCATCGGCCCGGGGACTCGTCGTCCGGAGAAGCGATGCGTCGGTCATGCACTTCAGGGACACGATCCGGCACCACTTCGTGGCGTCCATCGCCACCAGCGAGACGGCCGCGATCCACCGGGAGAAACTCCTGGCGGACTTCTACGCCTACCGGCTGTCCGCGATCGAGGAAGGCCGCAGCGAGGACATCCGGGCCTACATTCTGCCGCGCAGGCCGGACGGCAACACCTCGGGCGTGGACAAGCTGGCCTGGCTCATGGCCAATCACGGCGCGGAGGTACAGCAGGCCGGATCGGCATTCCGGTCAGGCGGCGAGACCTATCCCGCGGGCAGTTACGTCATTTCCCTCGCCCAACCGGCCAAGCGCCTGGTACGCACGCTCCTGGACCAGCACGTTCCCATGGATGAAGACTTCATCGAGGAGCAGGAGCGCCGCAGGAGCAAGGGCATGGGCGACCAGATCTACGACGTGACCGCGTGGTCGTTCCCGCTGATGTACAACGTGGAGGCCGTGGCCGCGGACCGGATGGTCGAAGGCGACCTCGCACTGGTCGATCCTGACCTTGTCCCACCGGGTTCGATCCAGGGTGGCCGGGCGGAAGTCGCCTACCTGGTGCCGTGGGGCACCCAGGCCGCCGGACGCCTGCTGGCCGCGTCGCACCGGGCGGGGCTCCGGGTATTCAGCACCGACCTGGCCTTCGTGCAGGGAGACCGGCGTTATCCGTCCGGCACGTTAATCTTCAAGGTCAAGGACAACCCGGATCACCTGCACGAGACCCTGGATGGCATCGCGACGTCCTCGGGCGCGGAAGTCATCGCGACGGACACCGGGTGGGTCGATGAAGGACCCAACTTCGGCAGTAACAACGTGGTCTTCATGCGCAAGCCGCGCATCGCCCTCGCGTGGGACCGTCCCACCCGCGCCTACAACGCGGGCGCCACCCGTTTCGTGGTCGAACGCCAGATCGGGTACCCGGTCACTGTCATCCGGACGCGCCAGCTCGCCACGGCCGACCTGAGAGACTTCGACGTACTGTTGCTGCCGGATCCCGGGTTTGGCGGCATCTACCGCACCGTGCTAGGCGATCGGGGAACCCGTCGAATCAGGGACTGGGTGCGCGCCGGCGGCACGGTGGTCGGACTGGGGGCCGGCGCCACGGCTTTCCTGGCGGCAGAATCGACCGGCCTGCTCTCGACGACCAGGGAGGACGCGGCCGCAGAAGACAGCGACGGCGGCAATGGCGATTCCGGTGACGGAAGCTCTTCCGGACGCATTTTCGAGACGGAAGATGAGTACCTTCATTCGTTGCATCCTGAAGATACCGCACCGCCGGCCACGCAGGGCGTGCTCCTCAAGGCCGGGCTCGATCCGGACCACTGGCTGGCGGCGGGCAGGGACCGTACCGTGAACGCACTGGTCAGTGGCAGCTCGATCTTCAAGCCGCTCAAGCTGGACGCTGGCAACAACGTGGCGGTGTTCCTGGGTCCCGACGAAGTCGTCGCCAGCGGTTTCGCCTGGGAAGGCAGCACGGCGCAGTTGGCCTACAAGCCCCTGCTCATGGAAGAGCGCCACGGCCGCGGCCTGGCCATCGGATTCACGGCCGACCCCAATTTCAGGGCCTACATGGACGGCCTGAACATCCTGTTCATGAACGCGATCTTCCGTGGCCCGGCCCATGCGGGAGCGGCGGTGACGGAGTAGCGCGGTCGCGACGGAGTAGCGCGGCCGTGACGATCGCGGCTGCAGGCGTGTATCCGAAACAACTGTCTCGGTCTCGACCAGCGCTGCCTGGCAGCAATCCGGCAGGTCTTTATTTAACAGAAAGGCGATGCGAAGCATGACCACCATTCCCATGCGCAATACCCCACCGGACCATGGCATCAGGGTACCGTACGAAACCCATGCGGCGTTCATGGCGGAGCTTTTCGTTACGGCCGGCATGGGGGTCGATGAAGCGGAACTGATGGGCAGGATACTCGCCACGGCTGACAAGCGCTGCGTGTACAGCCACGGCACGCAGCAGGCGCTCGGGTACCTGCCGAAGCTCCGCGACGGCGAGGTGAACCCGCGTCCCGAAGTGACGACGGTACGCGAATCGGAGGGCGTCGTCGTCCTTGACGGGGACGGGGGCATGGGGTACGGTCCATCCCACCGGGGCATGGAGAGCGCCATCCAGAAGGCACTGGTCCATGGCCTCGGCGCGGCGACTACGCGCAACCACTACCACTTCGGCGCGGCCGGAAACTACTCGCGCATGGCCCTCGAACACGGGTGCGTGGGATGGGCGCTATCCACCCACCGCGTCGCCCTCGACCCCGACAACGTAATCATGTCCGCAAGCGGCGGCTCACCCATGAGCCTGGCCTTCCCCACGCGGAACCAGCCACCCCTGGTACTCGACATGGCCGCGGTATTCATGGGATACAAGGACGAACTTTTCCAGGAACACTTTGCCCTGTTCGCCAAGAGCCTGGGGCTCTCGGTCGCCCTGCAGGCACTCGGCGGCATCCTGGCCGGCATCTGGAAGCCCGAATTCCAACCGCCCCGCACGAAATGGGAATCTAACCAGGGCGCCTTCCTGCTGGCCATGAAGATCGATCATTTCATGGATCTGGACGAGTTCGAGCAGACCCTGGACGACTTCGTTTCGAAGGCGAGAAACATGAGGCCGTTCCCGGGCATGCCCCACGCGGAGCTTCCCGGAGGCATGGAGTGGCGGTGGGAAAGGGAAAACGAGACGAAGGGCGTCCCGCTGAGTGACGAACACCGCGGGAAACTGGAAGACATGGCACGCGAATTCGACGTGGAGCCGCCCTACGGGGCGTTCGAATCCACGCGGTTCTGAATCGAATCCACGCGATCTGAATCAAATTCACAAAGATGCTGTCCGGAGGCGGATTCTGCGGGCGCGATCAGGCACGATCAGGATGAGGCCGGCCGGTGGTCGAACCAGGTCTCGTGCACGCGAAGCCACTCCAGGCCGTTTGGCTTCTGCTCATTGCGGCGGAAGACCGCGGTGCTGTGCCTCGAAGTCGTCTCCCCGCCCTCCATCTGCCATTCCTCGTATTCCGCGACGACGAGTGCCCGGTCTTCCTCCAGCACCCGTACGTTCTCGATCCAGATACGGATACCCTGTCGGCCGGCGTGGGCGGCAAAGAGGCCTTTAAGCAGCGGTGCGCGTTCCACTTTACTGCCCTGCGGCATGACGATGACGAAAGCCTCGCCGAGGGCGGTTTCGATTCGGTCGAAGGCCTCCGCGGTCCTGGGGACGCGGCCATTGAACCAGTCTTCGAAACACCGGTGCAACGTGTCGATTTCGTCTCGGCACGCCTCTTGTATCGTCATAGATAACCTCGGGATCACCGGCCTACCTTGAAGCCGACCATGGCGTAGACCGCCGCCGTACTCACGCCCTTCTCAAGGCTGATGTATCTGCCCTCGATCCCCACGGACAAGGGGCCGAGGGACGCCCCGATCAACAGACCCGGCTGCGCGTAGTAGGTATTCGTCGTCGTGGTGGTGGCCGTCCGCGTATCATCGTTTCGGGTCACCGTCTGCTCCGAGTCCTGCGCCCTTCCCACCCCGATCATCGCGCGCACCAGGATGGGAGACGACACCAGCGTAACGCCCGCGTCCACTCCGTACAACAGCAGGGATTTCTCGCCCTCGTCCTCCGTTTTCGCCACATGATAGGTCGCCCTCGCCCCGACGTGAACGGTCCGGATGCCCGTCGGCAGGTTGACGACCAGGCTGCCGCCTCCGCCACGCTCGTATTCCTCGACGGCCTGACCGCCGTGAAAGGCGATTTCCGCACCCTGGCCATGGACGGAACCCGTAACCACGGCAGCTATGACCATGCACAGAATGAAGCCGATCCTTCGAGACATCCTCAAGTCCGTTTACTCCGGTGGAAGTTCCCCGCGGCCATGCCTGTGGGCCCTCAAGGGCTGTCGTGAGTCGATCTGCACGTACGAGCCGAACATTGACGAGCAATATAAGCCAAACTTGTACTGGATGTCCACCGGGATGTGACCGGCGTTTCGTTTGCCATGACCGGCGCTCCGATTACCGTGACCGGGACCATGCGTTCCGGTTTGACGGACCTCGGCCTAAAACTCGTACGCCGTCTCCAACGGCAGACCTTCTTTGATAGCCCGGCGCGAACGGGTTTCCTTCTCTTCCAGTTCGCCAATCTTCTGAACAACGTCCGTCAACGCATCGCTTGGAAAGGCCATTACGCCGTTCACGTCGGCGGCGACCACGTCGCCGGGCGAGATTTCGGTCCCGCCGCAGGTCACGGGCACGTTGGAGGCCACCGGGCGGATGACCGAACCGGGGCCGTAGAGGCAGGTACCCGCCGCGTAGACGGGCAAACCGACCTCCTCCATCCCCTCGATGTCCCGGCAGCCGCCGTCGGTCACCAGCCCCGACAGGCCCTGCTCCCTGCAGGAGAGCACGATCACGTCGCCGAACATGCTGAGGATTTCCGTGGTGCCGCTGGCCGTGACCCAGATCGACCCGGGGCCGGCCTCATCGACCGGCCGGAATACGTGGGCCCGGATATCGTCCCTTGTTGTCGGCGTGTCGCTCTCTTCATATTTTGTCGTCACTGCCGGACCGGCGATGGTGCCCCTGGTCGGGAACATCGGACGTACGCTTCGGGACATGGCCAGGCGAGCGCGGTCGTAGCCGAGCCGGGTCAGCGCGTCCATGATGAGGGGCGTGGGCGTGTTCCGGAGGGTCAGGTAGAGGTTCTTGTCGCTGACCGGGTCGCGGTTCTCCTGGTCAGCCTGGGTGTCCTGGGCGGCCTGGGTGTCCCGGGCGGCGTGGTCGGCGTGGGCGTCCTGGGCGGCGTGGGCGTCCTGGGCGGCGTGGGCGCTGTATAAACCGGCGAGGCCACCCGCGGCCGTCGCGGCCATTCCGGTTTTCATGAAGCCCCTGCGGGACAGGCTGCGGTTGAATATCATCGTTTTGTACTCCCGGGCGTTGAGGATGTGGGCCGTAAACCGGTACCGGTCACGGCGTATGCGTTCGAATCGAACGCGCGATTAATCGGTTGATACCACGAATATACGCGTCTATAATGAATGAACCCGGCCGTAAACCAACCCGCTGTCAGGCCTGGTGGAAGGCCGCAGGACTGTCCTTCGTGATCCCCTGCGGACTACAGGATGTTCCCGAAACGCGGAGTGCGCGATGAAATACCTTACTTATTCCGGAAACAACATCATACACGCCGAACTGCCTGACGAGGGGTCGGTTTTCTTTCCGCCGCCGCCGTTGCCGGGCATTCCGAACAAAGACATTCCGGACCGGGTCAGGGCGGCCTTCGAATCCCCCCTGGACATGCCGCCCCTCGAAGAACTCGTCGACGCCAAAAGCCGGATCCTGATCGCCTTCGACGACAACTGCCAGCCCTTTCCGGCTACCGCGCCGCCCGACATCCGTCAGCTCGCCATCGAGACCCTGCTGGAAATGCTCTACAGTTACGGGGTAAAGCAGGAGAATATCGAGCTCATGTGCGCGGTCGCGCTGCACAGAAAGATGAGAACCCACGAAATGGCCGCCATGCTGGGCAAGCGGATCATGAAAGCCTTCCACCCCAGCCAACTGGTCAATTTCGACGCCGAGGACCCGGACGATATCGTCGTGCTGGGCACCACCGACCACGGCGAACCGGTGGAGACCAGCCGCAAGGTCATCGAGAGCGACCTGGTGATCTACGTGGACTCCATCCAGATCCCCCTGAACGGCGGACACAAGTCCGTGGCCGTCGGCCTGGGCACCTACAACAGCATTGCGCCGCACCACGCGCCTCAGATGACCGCGGAGAAGCCCCACGTCATGCAGCCCGACGGTTCCGACATGCACGGATCCATCGAGCGCATCAGTCGCGTCATCCTGAAGCACACCCGCATCATGGTCCTCGAGGCGGCCATGAACAACGCGTCCTATCCCCCCATGATGCGCTACTTAAGCAAACCGTCGGAGCGTTGCAACCTGTTCGAGAAGGTCCTGAAGGCCACGACGCCCGCGTCCATGAGCATGCTACCCGAATCGGTGCGCTTCCGGGTTTTCAAGGGCATCCAGAGCGCTTACCTGCCCGTTGAAATCAACGCGGGTTCCATAGACGCCGTGCACGAGCCGACCCTGCAAACGCTGAAGGACCAGCTGCTGGTGACCACCGACCATCAGCACGATACGCTGGTCTTCGGCCTGCCCGATCTGAGTCCCTATTCCGTCGGCACGCGGATCAACCCGGTGCTGGTGCTGAGCGACGTACTCGGTTACGTCTTCAACTGGTTCTACAACAAGCCCTTCGTCAAGCCGGGCGGCGTGGTCATCATCCTGAACCCGGTCTTCGAGTTCTTCCATCCCGAGTATCACGTCGCCTACGAGAAGTTCTGGAACGAGGTCCTGCCCGAGACCCAGGATCCCTTCGAGATGCAATCGGGGTTCCAGGAGCAGTTCGCCCGGGATCCGCACCTGGTCGACTGCTACCGTAACCGGTTCGCCCACCACGGTTTCCACCCCTTTACCGTCTGGTACTGGGCGACCTATCCGCTGAAATACCTTTCCCGGGTGATCCTGGCCGGCCCGAAGACCGATTTCGCGGCCAAGAGGCTGGGGGTCTCCTGGGCGCCCGACCTGGAACACGCCCTGGGACAGGCCCGTGAAGTCACCGGCGGAAACGACGTGGTGGCCCTGACCATCCCGCCCTTCATGTACATGCAGGTGAACGACGGAACGGCCGGCTAGCCCAGTGTGGCGCGCAATCTCCCCACCAAGTCCGGCGACGGCGTAAAGGGCAGCGAAACGACCGCCCGGTTCAGCGCGCTTTCGTAAATCCCCAGTATCACGCTGAAGTCACTCAGTGCCGCATCGATGTTCAGCGGGTGAACGGCCGCGTCGTCTTCAAGCCAATCGATCATGGCCTCGGTCATCGCCGCCTGGCCCAGGATGTCTTCCTCGGCATAGACATGTTCTCCGCGCTCGCAGACACCGTCGATCCTGGACTCCCAGCCGTGCATGTTCCAGTGCACGAAGCCCCGTTCCCCGTACACGGCGATCCGCTTGTGGACGTTATCGGAACCGCCCGGGATGACACGGGGAGCGACGGCGCCGCAGCGCAGCAGGGCGCTCACGCCGTTGTCGTAGTCGATGATCCCGGTGCACTCGTCCGGTGCGTAGTGATGCCTGGGGGTTTCAGCCAGTCCGTCCGCGCCCGAGACCTGCCCGAAGACGGAGACCGGCGCCGTACCGGGATTGAAAGCGCTGATGGCCTGCAGCGCGTGCGTCCCCTGGTAGGCCGGGTTCATGCCCGCGCTGGCCTCGATGAAACGCAGGTTCCCGATTGCGCCATCGCGCACCTGCTGTTGCAGCCGGCTACGACACGGATGGAAGTGCAACTGGTGGTTGACGGCGATCTTGACCCGGGCAGACCGCACAAAGGCCTGCATGGCCAGGTAATCTTCTCCCTGTATGGCCAGGGGCTTTTCGACCAGCACGGCCGGAACACCCGCCGACTCCGCCGCTTCGAAGATCTCCAGGCGTGCCGAAGGCGGCGTATTCACGTGGACCAGGTCCGGTTTCTCCCGTTCGAACATCTCGCGGTAGTCGGTGTACGTCGCGGACACGCCGAAGGCGGCTGCAAATTCTTCAAGCTTGTCCCGCCGGCGGGTCGAAACGGCGGCCAGCCGTCCCCGGGTTACATGTTCGTAGGCTTCGGCCAGTCCACGGGCCCGTCCGCCGCCGACGCCGACGATCGCGCATTTAGTCATGAAGTATTCCTCGCCCGTTCGTCGATACGCACCCGCCGCGGATCCAGCCCGGCCATCAGGTCCAGGGCTGGATGACGACTTTCGCGCACTCTCCGGACACCTGTGTCTCCCATGCCTTCTGGATCTTATCTATGGGATACAGATGGGTGATGAAGCGGTCCAGCTTCTCCTGGTTTTTCGCGATGACGCCCATGATGTCGAGGGCGCCCTTCATGTTGTAGTGCCAGGATCCCTTCAGATCGATGCCCTTGCGCAACATGTCGGGACTCACGACCAGTCGCGTGTCCGCCCCGCTCTCGCCGACGAAGGCGAGGCTTCCCCTCCTGCGGAGCCCGTCGATGCAGAGCCTGTGGGCCGACGGCGACCCCGAGCAGTCCACGGCCCGGTCCACGCCGAGTCCGCCGGTCAGGTCGCGTATCCGTTCCAGCGCGTCCTCGTCCCCTGGATCGATGACGTGCGCGGCGCCCAGCTCCATGGCCTTCGCCTTGCGGTAGGGATGGGATTCCACGGCGATGACCTCGGCGCCGAGATGAGACGCGCCGATCACTCCGCCCAGGCCCACCGGCCCCATGCCGGTGATCAGTACGGTATCTCCGCCCCGGACCTGTAGGCGGTCGAAGGCGCCGTAGGTCGGTCCCAGTCCGCAGCAGGCCATGGCCCCGTGCTCGTAGGACATGTCATCGGGAATAGGCGTCAACAACCAGTCCGGCTTGAGCATGTACTGCGCGACAGTCGCGCTGCCTTCGGACGAACCGGTGAAGGCCTCGAAGTCCACGTTGTTTTCGCAATGGATGTAGTCCCCGGACCGGCACAGGGCACAACCGCCGCAGGGATACCCGGGCATGACCACGACCCGGTCTCCCACCTCGACCCGGCACGGCTGCGCGACCTCGACCACCTCGCCGGACGCCTCGTGGCCCAGGTAGTCTTCCTCGCGGCCCGCCGCGAATCCCTTGAACTCGTTGCAGAGCGGAGCCGCGTGGATCTTGATCAGTACCCAGTTTTCCCGTGGTTTCGGAACGTCGGCTTCCATGACGGCGCCCTGGTTTCGACCGAGTATCACTGCCCGCTTCATAGGGGGATTCCTGAAGGAAATTCCTGTGGCCACGATCTCTATTCAGGCGGAAGAACGGCATCGAGCCGGCCATGCATATTCCAAGCCGCAATATAACGTCCGTCCGATCTTGACGCAACATACTGCAGGCTGTTACTTGGTAAGTCAATGAGCAGACTCTACCACAACGAATCCGGTCGTGTCATCCCTTCGCTGTGCGAGGAACTTACACGGTTCAGACGTGTCCGCGTCATCCTGAATCTGCCGGCCACCGGATCCGACGCAATCCTGTACCTGCTGGTCCGGCCCCACCGGGTCGGCGACAACCCGCTGCACTGGTCGGTCAACGGGATCTGCCAGGAAGCGATCGAGGCCGGGGAGGATCTCCATTACAGATGGTACGAACGTACCGTGAAGCCCGGCCACCTGCGCGACGGGAACAACACGGTGGAGCTGTGGACCGATGACGCCGCAATGACGGGATGGTCGCTCGCGCTGGAAGCGGGTGGCGCTACGTCGAACTGCTCGCTTACCGACGACGGCGGCGAAAGCTGGCGTTCGCACCGCATGGGTTACCTGAACGCGGTCGAAGGGAATTACTGTGTGCGGATACGGCTGGAGGAAGGCCGGGACGACCCGCCGCCGGACATGGCCTGGGAATCCGCCGGCCACCCCAGGGCACAGACGATGCGTGACCGGATACCCCGCGGCATCGTGAACGGCAGCGATCGACTGACCCGGGTGCGGGCGCTGTCCGCGTGGATTGCGGCAAGCTGGGAACATTCGGGATCCCGTCGCGGGACGGCCTACGCGCCGTGGGACGCGGAGACCATACTTGCATGGGGCGTGAGCCGGCACGGTCACAGCGGCGAAAGTTCTATCACCATGTGCGTCCACTATGCGGTGGCCTTCGTCAGTGCCTGCCAGGCGCTGGGCATCCCTGCGCGCTGCTCGGCACTGATGGGTACGCCGAACAGCTATGAAGGCCATTTCGTGGCCGAAGTCTGGTTCGACGATTACCGGAAATGGGTGATGGTGGACCCGAACATCGACGCGATCCTGTTTCACGGTGGAAAGCCCCTCTCCATTCCCGAGATCCAGGGGCTGAACGGAGGACTGGCCCCCTATGTCGAATGGGGCAGCGGGACGAGATTCCAGCGGACGTTTTCCCACATGCGGGACTTCATTAGTAACAGCCTGCTTCGGGGTGTATGCTTCCGCCACCGAAGTATCTGGCCGCGGACCGATTTTTTCTCCCATCCCGAACTGACGCCGCCGGGGCATGGTTCCGTGTCCTACTGCGAGACCGACCTGGTCTGGTCGGAGCCGGACCGGGAGGCGGGTTTCGGCATGTTCAGGTACTTCGCGCCGGACGCTTACTTTGCGGCGCCACCCGACGGGGCGGCCAATGCCTGATCTGATCACGAGCGAGGAGATGCTGATCGAACGGATGACGGCCCCGTCGACGGCCGTCGTAGAGGCCGTGTCGGAACTGGACGGCGACGTAGTGATTCTGGGCGCCGGCGGGAAGATGGGGCCGACCCTGGCGGAACTCCTCGTACGGGCCGGGGCACGGCGCGTGATCGGCGTCTCCCGGTTCAGCGACGCAAGGGTCGGCGCCTATCTCGAAAAAGCCGGCGTGGAAACCGTCCGGGCGGACCTGCTCGACGAAAAGGACCTGGCCCGCCTGCCCGAAGCGCCGAATGTACTGTTTCTCGCGGGGTTCAAGTTCGGCGCCACGGGCAACGCGTCCATGACCTGGGCGATGAATACCTGGCTGCCGGGACGGATCATGCGCAGGTACGCCGGATCTCGCGTCATCTACGTGAGTTCGGGCAACGTCTATGCCTATACCCCTGTCGCGGAGGGCGGCGCGGACGAGGACGGCGAAATCGGACCGGTGGGCGAGTACGCACAGTCGCGTCTGGGCGGGGAACGCATCGCGGAACACCTGAGCCTGGAACAGGGGACTCCCCTGCTGATCGTCCGTCTGTTCTACGCCACGGAACTGCGGTACGGCATCATCCACGACCTCGGCAGAAAGATCCATGATGGCGTGCCGATCGACCTGGCCATGGGTCATGTGAACCAGATCTGGCAGGGAGACGCCAATAGTTACCTGGCGCGGATGTTTCCTATGTGCAGCAGTCCCGCCACGATCCTTAACCTGACGGGACCGGATGTCCTCTCCGTCCGGTCGATATCCGAAATCCTCGGACGCCGGTTGGAAATGGAGCCGGGTTTCACTGGCCGTGAAAGCGATACTGCGCTGCTCGGCAACGCCCGGAGGCTCTTCGACAGGCTGGGTGAGCCGGGGGTCCCGCCGGAAAGGATCGCGGAGTGGGTCGCCCACTGGATCCGCATCGGTGGCCGCAGCCTGGACAAACCGACCGGGTACGAGTCGCGCAGCGGACGTTTCTGATCGAAGGATACCAAACGCTGGAGAGCAGCCATGCAGGACGCAATGCCCCCATCGGTCCGATCGGCCATGCGGCGAGGCGTGGTCATCCCGGCCCATCCGCTGGCCGTAACGGCGGACCGTCGGCTGGATGAACGGCGCCAGCGGGCTCTTACTCGATATTACATCGCGGCCGGGGCCGGTGGACTCGCCGTTGGCGTCCACACGACCCAGTTCGAGATCCGGGACCCTGCCCACGGACTGTACGAACCGGTACTCGGCCTGGCCGCGGAGGTCATGGACCGGGAGGCAGCGGCGGACTTCATCCGGATTGCGGGAATCTGCGGACGGACGGCCCAGGCGACCAGCGAGGCGGAAGCGGCGCGGTCGCACGGATTCCATGCCGGCCTGCTCAGCCTGACCGCCATGAGCGGCGCCTCGGAAGACGAACTCATCGCGCACTGCCATGCCGTGGCCGACGTCATTCCCGTCATGGGCTTCTACCTGCAGCCCGCGGTCGGCGGTCTGGTGCTTCCATACCGTTTCTGGCGTCGGTTCGTCGAAGTGGAAGGGGTGGTGGCCATCAAGATCGCGGCGTTCAACCGGTACCACACGCTCGATGTGCTGAGGGCCCTGGCAGAATCCGGCCGGCAGGAGGAAATCACGCTTTACACGGGAAACGACGACAACATCGTGATGGACCTCCTGACCGAACACGTTTTCCAGTGCGGCGACGGAAGCCGGTCCGTACGGTTCAGGGGCGGGCTGCTGGGACACTGGGCCGTCTGGACACGGGGCGCGGTGGCGCTGCTGCGGGAATGCCAGGACGCCTCCTCTTCCGGCCAGCCCGTGCCCCAGCACCTGCTGACCCGCGCGATCGAGGTGACGGACTGCAACGCGGCCTTCTTCGATCCGGCCCACGGTTTTGCCGGTTGCATCACCGGGATTCACGAGGTTCTGCGCAGACAGGGCCTGCTCGAGGGCACGTGGTGCCTCAATCCCGACGAGACGCTGTCCCCCGGTCAGCACGAGGAAATCAACCGGGTATGCCAGGCTTATCCCCATCTCAACGACGACCATTTCGTCGCCGAACACCGGGACGACTGGTTCCGGTAGACGGGGCGCAGAAGATCAACCGGAAACGGAGCGGAACATGAAGATCACCCGCATCGAAACCATCCCCATCGAAGTGCCCCTCAAGCAGGGCATGACCACGAAAACCGCCCATGGCGAACACATCGTCTCCCCCTATGTCATCCTACGGGTCCACACGGACGAGGGGTTGGCCGGACTGGGGGAGGCCACGGTCGCGCCGCGCTGGAGCGGGGAAACGTCCGCCTCCTGCGCCGCCGCGGTACGGGACCTGGTGGCCCCCGCGCTCAAGGGCGAGGACCCGGCGGACGTGAATCGGCTTTGCGGGGTCATGGACGAAGTCATCAAGCTGAACCCTTTTACCAAGGCGGCCGTGGAGATGGCGTTGTGGGACCTGGCGGGGAAGCGCGCGGGCGTTCCGCTCTACCAGCTGCTGGGCGGCAAGGTCCGGCAGGAGATCCCCATGAAGATGGTGGTCGGCGCCTTCGACGTGCCCACTTCCGTTGCACTTGCAGAGAAGTTCCTGCAGTGGGGCGTGCAGTGTCTCAAGGTCAAGGTCGGACTGGACCCCGGAGAGGACCTCGAACGCGTCCGCGCAATACGCGCCCTGGCCGGTCCCGGCATCCGGATGAGCATCGACGCGAACTGCGGGTGGCCGCCGGCGATAGCCCGCCGCATGCTGCGTCTCCTGGAGCCCCTGGACATCCTGTTCGCCGAGCAGCCGTCGGCTCCGCAGTTCGACGATGAAGCGGCCCTGATCCGCACGGGAACGACCATCCCCATCATGGCCGATGAGAGCGTATTCACCGTACACGACGCCATGCAGACGGTACTCAGGCGGTCCGCGGACATCATCAGCGTATATCCGGGGAAGAACGGAGGCATCGGCCAGACGCTGGGCATCTCGCACGTGGCCCGGGCGGCGGGACTGCGTTGCCACATGGGCAGCAACCTCGAACTGGGGATCGGCACGGCGGCCATGCTCCACGTGGCGGCCAGCGTGGAAGCCATCGACAGCGAAACCTATCCCGGAGACCTGCTCGGACCGTTATATCACGAAGGCGATATGATCGAGACGCCGCTGGAGCTCGGGCCGGTCACCGCGAAGGTACCTGACGGCCCCGGGCTCGGCGTCACCCTGGACGAAGCACAGGTCGCGCGCTGGAAGGACTAGGTAGACACACCCAACCTTCAGAAAGGACAGCCATGGCTGACGAACGGACCTACAGGGCCTGCGTGGTGGGCTTGAGCGGCATCGGGGCGGGAAGCCCCCCGGACGACGGCGACCACGGGATGGGCCATGAAATGCCCAACCGCCACGTGCCGGCCTATGCCCTCCTGCCGTTTACCGAGGTGGTCGGCGTCTGCGACCTGAAAGAGGACCTCCTGCAGGACACCCTCAGGGATTGGTCGGGCACGTTCCCGGACCTGCGGGGATTCACGGACTACCGGGAGATGCTCGAAACCTGTAGACCCGATATTCTGAGCGTAGTGACGTCGGACCACCGCCACGCGGACATCGTAGTGGACGGGGTCGCGGCGGGTGTCCGGGGTATTTACTGCGAAAAACCGATCGCGACATCCCTCGCCGATGCCGACCGCATGATCGCTGCGGTGGAAAGCCGGAACGTGCCTATGACGATCAACCACACCCGTCGCTGGGGTGCTGTTTATCGGGAAGTCAAGCAGCTCCTCGACGAGGGCGCGATCGGCGACCTGAAACGTATCGTGCTGAACTTCGGCGGGCCCCGGGCTATTCTTTTCCGAAACGGCACCCACATGATCGACATGACCTGCTTCCTCGCGGGATCGGAACCCGCGTGGGTTTTCGCCGAACTCGACGAGGGTTACGAGGACTACTGGCCCTACGGGGGTGATGGCGGCAGGAACGCGGACCTGGAACCGGGCTGCTCCGGTTTTATCCATTTCAAGAATGGCGTGCGGGCCTTCTACAACGGATCGAAGGGCAGGGAATGCCGGGGCGGATACCAGCTCGACGGCACCGACGGATGGATGTTCGTCCACGAGGACTACTACGAAATCGACACAGGGAACGGCATCCAGACCATCGCCCCCAAGGGTCCGACCCACTACTACTCCGCGGCGGCCATCCGGGATCTCGTCCACGTCATGGAGAACGGTGGCGAAACCGTTTCCCCGCCGCGCGCGGCCCGGGATACCCTGGAGATCATCCTGGGGTTTCTCGCGTCGCAGAAGCACGGCAACGTACGCGTCGACTTCCCGCTTGACGAGAACACCGTCTGATCCGCCATGAGCGTTCGCATCGCCATAGACACGGGCGGCACGTTTACCGATCTCGTCCTGTCCGACCCCGACACGGGCCGCCTGGTTTTCCACAAGGTTCCGAGTACGCCGGCCGATCCGAGCCGGGCGCTGGTGGAAGGCGTCAGCGAACTCGTCGCACAGTCCGGATACGACCGCGCGGATGTCCGGTTCCTGATCCACGGCACCACGGTGGCCACCAATACCATCCTGCAGCGGAAGGGCGCCCGCACCGCCTTCATTACGACCGAAGGGTTCCGGGACGTACTCCACATTCAACGGCAGGACCGGCCCCACCTGTACAACATGCGCATCCGCCGGACGCCGGCCCTCGTGCCGCGGTCCCTGCGGTTCGAGCTTCCGGAACGAACGCTGCACGACGGTACGGAAGCCCTGCCCGTCGACCAGGACCGGCTGAACGAACTGATCGAAACCCTCCGGAAGGAAGGTATCGAAGCGGTCGGCATCGGATTCCTCCACAGCCACATCGATCCCGGTCACGAGCGGTCGGTCGGCGATGTGCTGCGGCATGCGCTCCCTGAGACCACGGTCTGTCTTTCCTCCGATATGAGCCGTGAAGAGGGCGAATACGAGCGATTCAGCACCTGCGCCATGAACGCATACGTGCAACCGGTCATGACGAACTACCTTGACCGGGTGAACGGCGCGCTCGCGGACGCCGCCATTGAAGCGCCGCTCTACGTCATGAAATCCAACGGTGGCGTCACCTCGGCCCGCAACGCCGCGGATCAGTGCGTACATACGATCCTGTCGGGGCCTGCCGGCGGCGTGGTGGCAGGGGACGAGATCGGTCGGCGGCTCGGCCGGCCCAATGTGATCACGGCCGACATGGGCGGTACGAGTTTCGACGTGGCCATGATTCACGAAGGCACCGTCGCCTTTGCGAAGAACGCGGAAATCGACGGCCTGGCCCTGAAAGCGCCCATGATGGACATCCACACGATCGGCGCGGGGGGCGGAAGCGTCGCGTGGATCGATTCGGGCGGCGCATTGCGGGTGGGCCCGCAGTCCGCGGGGGCCGTGCCCGGTCCGGCATGCTACCGGACCGGCGGTACCGAGCCCACTGTGACGGACGCGAACCTGGTCCTGGGCCGGCTCTCCAAGGACAGCCTGCTGGGGGGCGCCATCACCCTGGACCCGGCGGCCGCGCGACGAGCGATCGAGGAGAAGATCGCCGCCCATTTGGGGTGTACGGTCGAGGAGGCCGCCGAAGGGATCATCCGCGTGATCAACGCCTCCATGACGGCGGCCATCCGCAAGCTCACCGTGGAGCGCGGGTACGATCCCCGCCTTTTCACCCTGGTACCCTTCGGCGGCGCGGGACCGCTTCACGGCGTCGAGCTCGCACGGGAACTTGGGATTCGCGACGTGGCCATCCCGCTCGCTCCAGGGGTCGCCTCTGCCGAGGGCCTGGTGTTTTCCAATCTGCGGACGGACCGGATCCAGACCTACGTGGAACTGCTGGATCGACTAGACGCAACGGAGTTTGAAGAGATGCTGGACAACCTGACCGTACAGGCGATAGGCGATCTGGCCACCTCCTCGGAGGGCAGCGAACCTGTCATTAGCCGGCGCGTCGGACTGCGGTACTCAGGGCAGGGTTACGACATACCCATCGATCTGCCCGACAGCGCCGTCGACCTGGCCTTGCTCGAATCGGCCTTTCATCTCGAACACGAACGGCAGTACGGATACGCGCGGAGGGACCAGCGCGTTCAACTCGTCAACGTGTGGGTTTCCGCGGAATTGTCCATTTCGGTTGGCCGCAGGAAACCGACGGAACGGGTTGATTCGGGCAGACCCCTGCCGCGTTCCACCCGCCCGGTCTTCCTGTCCGGGCGTTGGCTTGACACCGCCGTCTATGATCGTTCCACGCTGCACCCAGGTCAGGAATTCGACGGTCCGGCCATCGTCGAACAGCTCGATTCCACGACGCTGATCGGCCCCGGGCAAAACGCATGCGTAGACGAATGGGAACAGATCACCATAACCGGGCTGGATACGAAATGAAGACGGATCCCATTACCCTGGAACTGATGCGCAACCGGTGGACCGGCATCGCGGAAGAAATGTGTGCCGCCCTGATCCGCACCAGCTACTCCACCAATATCAAAGACCGGCGCGACTGTTCCGCGGCCATCGTGCAGCCCTCCGGGGAGATCCTGGCCCAGGCCGAGTCGGGCGTCCCCTTGCACCTGGGCGTGATGCCCGGGGTGGTAAGATCCATTCTTGATGTCTATCCGGTTTCGGCCATGAAACCAGGCGACGTCTACATCACGAACCTGCCCTATCCCGAGGGACCGGGTCATCTGCCCGATGTTTCGCTGGTATCCGCCATTTTTCACGAGCACCGCCCGGTCGCGCTGGCGGCATCCACCGCCCATCACGTGGACATGGGCGGGTTCGCGCCCGGCAGCATGCCCTTCGGGGTGACGGAGATCTACCAGGAAGGCCTGCAGATACCTCCCCTTCCCATTTTCAAGGGGGGACGGCTCGACGAAGAAATCTACCGGCTGATCAACCAGAACGTGCGGACTCAGTACGAGGTGAGGGGCGATCTCATGGCGCAGTTCGCCTGCGCCCAGATCGGCCAGCAGCGGGTGAGTGACCTCATGTCCCGGGAATCTCCCGATGAGGTCGTTCGCTACATGGACGAGATCCAGGACTACGCCGAACGACGGATGCGGACGGGCATCCGGTCACTGCCCGACGGCGAGTACGCTTTCGAAGACTACCTGGACGACGACGGCGTTACCGACGAACCAGTGAAGATCGCGGCCACCCTGACCATATCCGGGGACGAGCTGCGCGCCGATTTTTCGGGGTGCAGCGACCAGGTCCTGGGTCCGCTGAACGCCCGGCTGCCGGCGGCCGCATCCTGCATCAGCTACGTTTGCAAGGCGGTGATCGATCCGGACCTGCCAGCCTGCGCCGGGGCGTACCGGCCGCTGGACATCTACGCGCCCGAGGGCTCCATTCTCCAGGCCACCTACCCGGCGGCCATCGGGAACGCCAACATCCTGACGGACCAGCGGGTCGTGGACGTGCTCATGGGCGCGCTGTACCAGGCCGCGCCCGACCGGGTGTGCGCGGCCTGCAGCGGGGAAATGAACCTGGTCAACATCGGCGGGATCGATCCCGGCACGGGCGATTACTACAACTACGTGGAAACCTACGCGGGCGGGCAGGGCGCCATGTCCGACCTCGACGGCGAGGACGGCGTGCACACCCACCTCACCAACACCCGGAACGCGCCGGTCGAGATCATGGAACGCACCTATCCGCTCCGGGTCGAGCGGTACGGCCTGATCCCGGACACCGAGGGACCGGGACGACAGCGCGGCGGGTGCGGGATGATGCGGGAACTGAAGTGCCTGGGCGAACGCACCATCATCACCCTGGGTTCCGACCGCCGCAAGTTCACGCCCTGGGGACTCGAAGGCGGCGGGAACGCGACCGGGGCCCACTGTTACGTCATCGACACCGAAGGGCGCGAAAGAGAGATCCCGACCAAGACCCATACCGAACTGTACAGGAACGAGATCCTGCGGATCGAAACGCCCGGCGGCGGCGGCTGGGGCGACCCGGCCGAGCGTGAAGCGGAAAGGGTGGAAGAGGACGTCCGGAATGAGCTCGTCAGCCCGGAAAGGGCGGGCGAGCACTACCGTTGCGCGAAGGATCGGGGATCATGACAGCCGGCCGGAATGGCACAAAACCGAAGCGAATCGCCATAGTCGGCGGCGGGATCTCCGGGCTCGGGGCCGCGTGGGCGCTGCATCACCACCCGGACCGGTTCGATTTCCGGCTGTATGAGGCCCGGGACGAGGTCGGCGGAAACGCGATAACGGCCGACATGCCGCAGGATGACGGCGGTTCCATACCCTTCGACATATCCGTCACCGCACTGATACCGTCCGTATATCACCACATCCTCTTGTTGATGCAGCGGTACGGCATCGCACTGCTCGATACCCGGTTCAACTACAGCGTGAAATACCAGGGCCGGGTCTACGCCCACGATTTCGTCTCGGACATCCGGCGACAGCTGCAGCCCGAGATCGTCCGGTTTCAACGGGTCCTGAAGCGTCTGCACCGGTTCGGCCGGCTGACCCGTTCCCGGTCGAGGCTGTTGAACGCCCTTAACCCGTTCAATTACATCACGATGCGGACGGTGCTCAACCTGGGCGGGTTTTCCGGTGACTTCAGGTACAAGATCCTGAAACCCATGTTCGTCAATTTCCTGATGGCCACGAACGTGTTCGACATGCCGGCGGCCCTTTTCGCGCGGTACCTGGAATTCTTCGACATCGAACGCGCGACGCCCATGCAGACCTGGGACCAGGGCACGCGCCGGATCTATGAGAACCTGACGGCCGGATTCCGGGACAGGATATACCTCAACCGGCCGGTGCGAAAAGTGCACCGCTGGCCGGCCTGTGTCGTGGTCGAGGACGCCGACGGTGTGGAGGAGACGTTCGACGAGGTGATCTTCGCGTGCAATGCGAACCAGACCCTGATGATGCTCGACCGGCCCACGTTCCTGGAGCGCTACATACTTTCGTCTATTCGTTACGAGAGCGAACTCCACAACCACACGGTCGTGCATTCGGACGCATCCGTCCTTCCGGAGAACGAAGTGAGACCACTGGAAACGCGGAGTAATCACATCGAGCAGTACGGCGCCAGGCCGGACAACTACGAAATCACCTACATCATGCACAACCAGCAGCCGTGGGCCAGCCGGTCCGACAGGCCCTGCCTGGTGACCTACAATCCCGTCAGTCAGATCGATGAGCGGAAGGTCGTCAGGAAGTGCTGGTTCCAGCACATCGTGCACGACGTGCGCCACGTCGCCTGGCTCGTCCAGCTGTTCCGGTACATCCAGGGCAGGCGGCGGACCTGGCACTGCGGCGCCCACACCCTGGTGAACAGCCAGGAGACCTGCTTCGTGACCGGTCTCGCCGCCGCCCGGCAGATCGGGGCGGACTATCCCTTCGACGATCCCGAGGCCAGGCGGATGTTCAACTACTACGGCCGGATACTGCACGGCGGGCGGTTCAGGAAGGCGAAGCCCTGAGCACGACCTGATTACGCCTGTTCCGACCTCGCGCCACAAGCCTTGACCAAATCCTTCTTGTCGCGTTAACGCCTTGTAGTTATAATACTTACGTGGACCACAGGAGGATAGGCATTGCATACAACCGATACGTTCGCTACGCCGGCAGCCGACGCGGATACCGGGCTCACTGCCAGCCAAACCCGGGAAGGGCTACATCCGTTCCCGGAAGGCTGGTACCTGGTTACGACTCGCGAAACGCTGCGACGTGAAAAACTGATCGAGAAGCAGTGGATGGGCGAGGATATCGTCGCGTGGTGCGACGAGGAAGGCCGGATCTGCGTAGCCGAAGCCGTGTGTCCGCACCTGGGTTCCGACCTGGGGCCGAAGGTCGGCGGCAAGGTATGCGACGGCCGCCTGGTCTGCCCGTTCCACGGGTTTGAGTTCGATACGACCGGGCAGTGCGTCGCGACACCCAACGCCCCGGCGCCGAAAGCCGCCAGGCTGGCCGTGTACGAAACCCGGGAGATCCTCGGCATGGTCTTCGCCTGGCATGGACTCGGCGGGCGGCCCGCGCACTGGTTCCTGCCGGACGAGCCGCCGTCGGGCAGCGAGTGGGGCAACCTGGGTTACCGGACCCTCCGGTTTCGCAGCCATCCCCAGGAAACCGCGGAGAACTCCGTGGACATCGGCCACCTGCGGTACGTGCACGGCTACGACAACGTGAACCCGGTCGGATCAGTCGCGGTGGAAGGCGCCTACCTGAAGAGTTGTTTCGACTTCAAGCGCGTCCGCAGGGTCCTGGGCGTCAAGGACCTGGTCTACGAGGTCTCGGCCGTAACGCACATCCACGGACTGGGGTACTCCTTCGTGGAGATCCATGAGAAGACCATCGACATGCTCGCCAGGCTCTGGGTCCTGCCGACCCCGGTCGACGGCGAGTATATCGACCTCGTGCTGGTCAGCCAGCTGCGGGAGATCAGGAAGCCGCGGCGGTTCGTGTCCGGCCTGGGATTCCTGCCGTCGAAGCTGCGGCGGCGGTTGATGAACCAGATCCTCCTGACGCAGCAGAAACGGGATGTGCTTCAGGACGTGGTGATCTGGGAACGGAAACAGTTTCGCACGCCGCCCCGGCTGTGCGCGGCCGACGGTCCCATCGGCCTGTACCGGCGCTATTGCCGGCAGTTTTATCCGGATCGTCCGTCAGCCTGAACGGCGCGACATCCGCTGCCCGATGAGCTACCCGTCGCTCTCGTGTTCCGCCAGGGCCTCCAGCACATCCTCATGGATGAGCGCTTCGAAGGCGTCCCGCGCCGGGAGTCCGGCCGCATTCGACAGCAGTTCCCCGGCCCGCTCCCGGCCGCCCTCACTATCGAGATCGGGTAAATTGAGCGCGTATTCAAGCAGGACGATCATCGAGTCCGGCGCGAGCTCCAGCGCCCGCTCATAGTGGATGACCGCGCTCTCGCGGTTTCCCTTGTACAGGAACCGGGCCACGCGCCCTGCTCGGGCGATACCGGCATGCCAGCTCCCGAAGGCCATGTGCGCCTCGGCGAAATCGGGATCGATGGCAAGTGCGCTCTCCAGCAGTCCGCGGACCTTGCCGGCCAGGCCCCGGCGAAGCGCCGTAAACCTGCCTACCGTCAGCGAATACCGGCCAACGGCGTGCGCGGACTGGTAATACGCTTCTTGATTGGTCGAATCGGCGCGCACCGCCTCCTCGCCGAGTTTCATCGCACGTTCAAAGAACCCCTTCCGATCATCACTGGCCGCAACGTAGTGACCGTGCACCGCGAGTGATTGCGCCGCCAGGGCGTAGCCCACAGAGGTCCCGATGGCTTCTGCCAGGTCCGCCGCCTCGAGAAAGCGGCCTTCCTCGAAAGCGGTCCGCGCTTCGTCGATCGACTCGGCGTTCGCGTCGGACTGAGCGTCCGCGCCGAACTGAGCGTCCGCGCCAGCCTCGTCGATCGACTGGGCGTTCGTACCGGCTGTCAGAAGCACGAGTGCCCCGACCGCCGCGAGACGTGCGAATCGCGCAAGAGTCATCTTGAAATCTCTGTGTAGCCGGGTCTAAAGAGGTTTACGAGCCAGGAAACAGTACAGCGGTGTGAAGATACCCGTCTTGCCTCCCGAAACATAGGCGTCCGCGGTGCGATCAAGGAGCCGGACGACTTCCGATGAACCCTTCGGTAGCAGACGCAGCATTTCGGCCATCTTCGATCCCGCGATGATGGCCTTACGGCCCCATGGAAGCCTGCGCAGCGTATTCCCCAACGTTCCGCGACGACTATCCATGGTACTATACCAGGGCGTGGACGGCCCTTCCTGGATGTCCCGGTCCATCCCTTCTATGACCTGGAATCCCGCCGCTTCCAGTGCGCGATTCACTTCGCCGAACGTCGCGATGTCGTTCAGCGCAATGCCACGCCGGAGTTCCTGCTCAATGGCACGGTGGCTGGCGTCTTCCGGATCGAACCTGTCGGTCAGGCACATTTCCTGGCCCCAGAACAGCGCGCCCGGTTTAAGTACGCGGTATATCTCCTCGAACGCGCGTACCTTGTCCGGCGCGTGGCAGGTCGACTCGATAGCATAGCCCCGGTCGAACGTCTCGTCTTCGATGCCGCCCATATCCATAAAGCTGCATGCCTCATAATCGACCATGTGAGCGATTCCGGCCTCCGCGTTCAACTTTCTTGCCTTCTCCAGTTGGACTTCACTGATGTTGATTCCGACGACCTTGACACCGGCTTCACGGACGACGCGGCGCATGGGGCCGCCGACTCCACAACCGACGTCCACCACCGCCATGTCCGGCTTCAAGTCCAGCTTCGAGATCATCAACCGCTGATGACGGACTATGGATTCCTCCAGGCTCTCATCGGGTGTGAGCGGTACGAAATGCAGGGATTCGTTCCAGCCCCACACCATGAATCCGCTGCAAAGGTTATAGTACTCTTTCACCGTTGCCGAATGGTCATACCCGCCTGTGCCGTCGGCTTCCTGTGCCGACCGGGCCGACCGGGCCGACCGGGCCGCCCGCGCGATCCAGCCGTCGAAGTGCCGGACACGACCCTTGACTCCCGTTCCCTGGTAAGCCTCACGCAGGTCTTGGGAAAGTTTACCCAGTTTCAATACGGTGACATCTCCCCTGGAATTCGTCTCAACGGCTTCAAACAGGCAACTCGCGTCTCTGCTCGGCGATGACGAATTTCAGCTTCTTGCTCGGTTTCAAAGAGGGAAACGGATTGAACTTGAGCTTGAAGTTTGCGGGCGACATTTCGAGCCTGAAGTAATGCGCCAGCAACAGCAGGTTGACCGCCAGTTGCAGTTCCATCCAACGGGTGCCGAGGCACATGTGCGTGCCCAGTCCGTACGGAGCGTATCCGGGACTGCGATGTTCGTGGCGCGGCGGCAGATAGCGGTCGATGTCGAATTTGTACGGGTCGGGAAATATGTCGCGCATGTAATGCGTGGCGGTCGGCGCGATATGGAGCCGTTCTCCCAGGGGCAGTTCGTACCCGTCGAAAACACACACGTTCATTACGTTTCGAATTGACATGGGCACGATCGGGTACATGCGCATGCACTCCATGAGGAAGCGATGCGTAACGTCGATCGCGGGTGGTGCGAGCGCCTCTGCTTCCGGATCGCCGTTCCCGAACAAGGCATCGGATTCTTCCCGGATTTTCTCGTAGAGCGCAGGCTGTGACACCATGGCGTATACCACAAGGCTATACATATCGCCCAGGTACACGCTGGCAATCAACGCCGCGGAAAAGGAAAACCGCAGGTTGGATTCAGGGAGAAACTGCGGGTCGCTTGCGTGGAGGCTGAGGTACTCGTCCACGAGGTCTCGCGGGCTGTCGGCCCGTTGGGCAGGGGTATGGACGCCTTCTATTCGTTCCATCAGCGTATCCAGGGCTTTCGCCCGCCGTTTCATGCCCGGGGTGTTTAGCGTGAATTTAGGCAGGATCCTGGCGACGTGCACGCTGAGCGCCCGTTCCTTGAACTTCATCAGATCGTCCAGGACGTCCTGGGAATCGACGCCGATAAACAGGGGCGAAAGTTGTGAGTTGATCATCCGGCGGCACATGGTCGAAGCGGTATAGGCGTCTCCGACGTTCCAGCTTGTCATGTGACGGCGCGCATGTTGGTAGAGCTGGCCCAACTGCCCTCCCAGTCTCCCGCGGGAATATGCCGGCGACAGGGACTTGCGAAGCCGGAAGTGATCGGCGCCGTCCAGGGAAGGCAAGAGGCCGGAGGCCCCGTAGACCTTCTCGAATTCGCTGAAGTAATCCCTGGCCCTCAGGTACATGCGTCCGTGCTTGTGCACCCAGCGGTTTACCTCGAGTCCAGCCATAAAGACCATGGGCTTGGCGAATGGAGGACGGATCTTGAACACCGGGCCGTACTCCTCTGCCAGGCTCGCGAAAAGCGCGTTGAGGTTGCCGTCTCGTACGTGCGGGTTTCGCAGCAGTTTACGTAGCGAAACCGTCGGGATCTTACGCGTAAAGGCGGCCCGGCGAAGCGTCGGGCTGGCCATTTTGTGTGAGACTGCTTCGGCGATTGACCGGCCGATTTCGTCCATCTTGCAGATGAACTCGATGCGCTGCTCCGACTCTTCGTCGAGTTGGAACATGAATCGGAACACGTCGCAGGTATTGACCAGGCATATGACGATGACGTCTCTCGGGTCGGGGATCTCGTTCATGAAGATCGCCCGGCTGATCCGCGTTCTGATGAACTGATTCGCCGTGCCCTTTTCGTCCTCTTCGTACAATCCCATCTTCCAGTCGACTCGGGCCAGCGTCCAGAACTCGCCGTCGTGGTGTTCCAGGACTTTCATTTCTACCAGGCGATCCAGCACCGAATCGATGATCGTCTCCGCCCGGGGAGCCAGCCGTTCGATCCAGTATTGCGTATTCTGCTGATTGGGCTCGCTCGCGATTTCCTCCAGGATGAAATCGATGGTGGAATTGCCCGTAGGCGTCTGGTCGAGGAGGAACAGGGACTCCACATCCGTGTCGATGCGGGATCTGAGTGAAAGTTCCGCAAGCACGGCACCGACCACGGCACAGTGCAAATGCCAGCCGGGCACCTGGTGGAAGTAGCCGGTCTCCTCGTTGAGCAGCATCAGGATGAGTTCCTGAGTCAACGTAAGCGGTTGGGGCTTCGTGCCCTTATTGGTTTCAGTCATCAGTTTTGCCCTCCCTTCATCATACGCAGATGAATGGTGGAAAGCGCGGGAACGACCATCATGATTATAACCGTAACAAAGAGTATACCGCAACCGAGCGATGCGGCAAAAGGAATCAGGAACTGCGCTTGAATGGCGGTTTCCAGAATCAGCGGCGTAAAACCCAGAAACGTAGTCAGGGAAGTGAGCATAATCGGACGAAAACGACCCTTTGCGCCCTCGATGATCGCGGTCCGTATCGGGTCGCCCTCCCTGCGTTTCTGATCGATGAAATCAATCATCACCAGGGAATCGTTCACGACCACGCCGCTCAGGCCGAAGATACCCAGAAAGGACACGGCGCTCAGGGCCACGCCAAGGACCCAGTGGCCCAGGATCACTCCGATGAATCCGAAGGGGATCACCGCCATGATGATGAACGGCTTGGTATAGGACCGCAAGGGGATGGCGAGCAGTGCGAAAATCATGATCAGCGCGATCGCGAACCCGCGATAGAGCGCATCCAGGGAGTCGAGCTGCTGTTGTTGCTCGCCTCCGAACGTGTAGGTCAGGTCCGGGTACGTGGCGGTCAATGCCGCAAGGATCGAATCCTCCAGGATGCTGTTGGCCTGGTCGCCGGAGATCACCGCGGCGTCCACGTCCGCGGAGACCGTGACGACGCGCTGGCCATCCTTTCGCCGAATGGCCGGCGGCGAAACGCCCGGGTTCAGCGAGGCCACGCTGACGACCGGGACCTCGGCTCCGCCCGGTGTGCGGACCAGGTACTTTTCGATATCGGTGATGGAACTCCGCTCATCGGCGGGCAGGCGCACGTAGACGCGGACCTCTTCCCGGCCGCGCTGGACCCGGACGGCATCCGCGCCGAAAAAGGCCGCCCGCGTCTGTCCGGCCAGTGCTTCCAGCGTAAGACCCAGGGTACGCGCTTCCGGCCGTAGTTCAAGCTGCATTTCCGGAATGCCCGGGGTGTGATCCGACCGGATGTCATGGACGCCAGCCACTTCACGGAGACCGTCGACCACCGCGTTCGCAATCCGGGCGAGGATCTCCGGATCCGGATGCGACAGTACGGCCTCGACCGGGTTGCCCAGGTCAAAGACCGCGCCGCTGAAGGTGAGGCCGCGCACGTAGGGAAGCACCCCCACCTCCTCCCGCCATGCCTGCACGACCTCTCCGGATGAGATCTGCCGTTGCTGCGCACTCAGGAGTTTGAACTCGATGGTAGCGATGTTGGCCTGGGGATTGAGGGTGGGGGCCGGATTGAGCCCGCCCTCGCGTCTCGATCCCATGCCGACGGTCACCGTTACGCCGCTCAGCAGCGGTGGCGCGTCCTCGGGCCGGCCAACCGAGAGCCGTTCCATGACCCGATGACCCGCGGCCTCCAGTTCCTGTGCCACCTCATAGGTCCTCGGAGCGGTCGTCCCATCGGGCATCTCCAGGACGACCGTCGCGAAATCCCCCTCGATATCAGCAGCCAGCGTAGTGGGTACGATGCCCGCCGGCAACAGCGAGATGCTGAGCACGAGCATGCCCACGGCGCCCCCCATCGTGATCGCGGGCTGATCCGTCGCGAACCGCAGCGCGCGGTCCAGCGGGCCCTGTACGAACCGGTTCAGCAACTCGTTCACCCGGCCCTGGATCCGGGCGAAGAAACGTTCGAATGGGTTTACCGGCACCCATTCAGGACCTTTTAAGTGGGACAGGTGGTTGGGCAATACCAGCAGTGATTCGACCAGGGAGACCAATAGCATGGCGATGATGATGATCGGCAGTGCCCGCCATACGTCGCCGATGCCGCCGGGGATGAACAGCAGCGGGACGAAAGCGACCACCGATGTGAGGACCGCGAAGGTCAACGGAACCTTTATCCGTCGCACGCCACGGATCGCGGCTGCAACGCCGGACGTTCCCCGGCTGCGTTCGTATTGAATGTGCTCGGCTACGACGATGGCGTCGTCGACGACGATCCCTATGGCGAGTACGAAGGAAAACAGGCTGATTTCGTTGATCGACACGCCGAGCGCATTCATGACGGCCAGCGCGCCTATGCCCGAAACGGCGAGGCCGGCGGCGACCCATATCGCAAGCCGGATCTGGAGAAACAGGCTGAGCGCGATCAACACCAGCAACAGCCCCAGGATGCCATTCTTGATCAGGAGATCGGCCCGTTCCTCATAGACCTGGGATTCGTCATTCCACAGGGTGACGGCCACGCCGTCCGGCAGTGCCGGGATCACCTCGTTTTCCAGATGTTCCCGGACGTTCGTCGCGACGTCCATCACCTGTTCGCCATCGGCCCGGTACACCTCGACGAATACAGCGGGATGGTTCTGATGCCGGACGATTAGGTCGGATTCCTGAAATCCGTCGCGGACCGAGGCGATGTCCCCGAGGCGAACGACCGTTCCGTCACGCCTGCTGAGCAGGACGATCTCTTCGAAATCCTGCTGGTCGTAGTTCTGGCCGAGGGTCCGGATCCGTACCTGGGATTCCCGTGTATCGATACTGCCGGCAGACAGGTTCAAGGAACTGCGACGGATGGTATCGGCGACGTCGTTGAGGGTCAGTCCAAGGGCGCCCAGCCGATGAAGCGGTACCTCGATGGAGATTTCGTAATTCCGAACGCCGCTGACGTCGACCTGGGACACGGACGGAAGCGCAGCGAGCTTATCCTCGATCTGATATGCCAATTCCTTCAGCGAGCGCTCGGACACGTCGCCGTAGACGATGAGCCGTATCAGGCTCATGCGGTTGTCCATTTCCCGGAAACTGGGACGATCGGCACCGGCCGGGAAAGACTGTATGCGATTGACCGCCGACTCGATATCGTTCAGTGCCAGCGCCATGTCCGTGCCGGAATCCATCTGAACCCGCACGGACGCGATTCCCGGGGCCGCCACGGACTTGACCGCCTTCACGTCATCCAGTCCGCTGACCTGGTCCTCGATCTTGACGACGATCGACTCCTCGATCTCCTCCGGCGTGGCGCCTGGATAGGCCATCGACACTTCTATGTGATAGAAGGGCGTGGTGGGCCACGCTTCCCGGTCGATGCCGGTCAGCGAAACCAGCCCCGCGGCTACGATGGCCCACATCAACAGATTGGCAGCCACGCTGTTGCCCGCCATGTAGGCGATCGGGCCGGAAGCTTCTTTATGATTGCCGTTGTCCATGCTCATGGGGTCTGGCCGGTCTCCGTCTGGCCGGTATCCGTCTGGACGCGCATGCCTTCCGTCGTAAACCGGATCCCGCCGGTGACGGCGGCCTGGCCGTCTTCGAGGTCACCCGTCACATAGGCTTTATCGCCGGTACGCTGCAGTACCTGTACCGGAACGATATGCACCGCGCCGCCGTCGCGCACGATCCAGACCTCGTTGCCTGATTGCAGCGCCGCGCGCGGAACCAGGTAGTAATCATCCCGCTCAAGTCCGTTGATTTCCACTTCGACGTACTTGCCGACCAGCAGGGGGGGACTGCCGCCAGAACGAGCCGTGCCGTCCATGGGCTGCCCCGATCGAAACGGATCAGGTACGCGCACGATCACGTCGATGGTGCGTGTCTGCGGGTCAAGGGTCGTCTCGCCACGGTCCACGTAGCCTGTCCAGGCATAGGATGCTTCACCGTAACGGGCGATCACGCGCGCACCGACGCTCCGGTTCCCGTCGCCCGCCGAAAGTGACCACAATCCCGGGATCAATGCGACATCGGAATCGGACAAGGGCACGACGATTTCCACCGCATCCGAGGCGAAAATCCGCGCGACGGGTTGGCCGGCTGCAACGATCCGTCCCACGTCCACCGATTCTTCCTGGACGAAACCGTCGAAAGGTGCGGTTATATGGGTTCTGGACAGGGCGAGATTGGCCTCGGCGAGGCGGGCTTCATCCCGTACCAGTGCGGCCTGGGCCGCTTTCAACTGCGGTTCTCTCAGAGCAAGCGGATTCGCGCTGTCGTCCGAAGATTCATCCCCTTTGCGAGCGGTGTATAGATCGTGCTGTGCACGGGCGATCGACGCCTGTTCCTCCTCCTGCAGCAATGCCAGTTGACTGGCCGCGAGACTGGCCTCTGCTTCCTGCACCCGATACCGGTAGTCGACCTCCTCGATGCGGAAGAGCGTATCCCCCGCCGCGATCCGGCCGCCACTCAGGAATCCCGGGTCGACCCACGCGATTCTGCCGCCGACCTGTGAAACGACATCGATCTCCTCACTCGGCCTTACCGTGCCGGAACCGAACACCGGGATAGGGCCGGAACCCGCGGCGACCGGGTCCGTCTGAACGAAGGGTACCTGGGGCGGCTGTTCAGTGCGCGTCGGTTGCGGGGCCAGTGAAATCAACAGGGCGGCCAATGCCACGGAAACGCCGAGTATGCCGCCGGCAACGAGAAAACTGGTTAATCGCGACATGGCTAATCACTCCGTTGGAGGACGGGATGGGAGGCGCCCGTCCGGCTGGGTCTGCTTCAGCATGAGACGTTCACTGTCGGTGGCGGTCCAGGTACCGCCCAGTGCGCGATGCAGGGCGAGTCGGGCGTAACCCAGGTCCCGCTCCGCCGCCGCAAGCATGGACTGTGCGGCCAATCGGGATTGTTCCGCTGCCAGGAACGTTTCGTACGCACCTACACCCGATACGTATCGTTGTTCCTGCAGCGCAGATTCGGTCCGGGTTTCATCGGAGATGGCGGCCAGCAGCGCGTGTCTGCGGCGGCTGGCGTCGAGTCCCACCAGGGCCGATTCGACTTCGTTTACCGCGGTGACCACGGAGCGTCCGTAAGCGGCCGCGGCCTCGTTCAGCCGCGCCTCCGCGATCGCTATATTGTTTCGTATCCGGGAGCCCTGGAATACGGGTCCCAGAAGGTTCGCGGTGAGGTTCCGGAACCATTGATCCGGATCGAACCATTCGCTCGAATCGGTGCTCTGCAGGCCGATCGCGCCCTGCAGAGACAATCTCGGCAGCAGGTCGGCGCGCCGTGCGCCTACCGAAAACCGCGCCGCCTCCACCCGTTGTAGTGCCGCGAGCACATCGGGCCGCTGGACCATGAGATCGGCCGGTATGCCCGCTGGGACTGGATCGAGTGCCGGCGAAGGACCGGCGGAGTCGGTCAGCGTATGCGCCAGGTCGGCCCGGAAGCCGCCCATGAGAATCCAAAGCCGTCCCTCGGCGTCCGCCTGCAGCGCTTCGATCTGCGGCAATTCAGCCTGGGCTTCGCGCAGTCTGCGCCGGGCCGTGTGAAGATCCCCCAGATCGATCAATCCCCGCTCGTACCTGGACTCGGCAAGCGATTCCTGTTGTTGCAGGACCGCCACGATCTCGCCGGACAACACCTGTTGCCGGCGCAGGCCCGAAATCTCCAGATAAGTGCGGACGGTCTCGGCCAGCACCCCCATGCATGCGCTGAGATAGTCCGCCTCGGTGGCCGCCAGTTCAGCTTCGGCGGATCGCGTATCGTTACGATTGCGGCCCCAGAAATCGAGTTCGTAGGCGAATTCCATGCTCAGGGTATAGGTCGTGAGTCCCAGCCGGTCGGGGATCTCCACGCCCGCCGCGCTCAGGGCTTCCGGGTCCAGCCCGACTTCCTCCAGTTGCGCTCCGATGCCCGCGTTCGTGGGACCGTCGAAGTCTTTTACGCTCACCGAAGGCTGAAGCAGGGGAAACGCCGAAGCACGCGAGACGCCCGCCTTGCTCCGGGCCTGCTGTACCCGGGCGACCGCTCCGGCCAGGTCGAAATTTGAAGAGAGCACTTCCTCGATAACCCGGTCGAGGACCGGATCTTCAAATGACTTCCACCACGCCAGGGGTCGGTATGCACCGGAATCCGCCGCGGCGGCGGTAAACGCGCCGGGCGTCTCCGGTATGGAATCGAGCACCGGAAGGTTCCGGTTCGGCGCCAGGGAACAGGCCGAGAGGAGCAAGATGGAAGCGAGGAGGGAATAACGTATCATGTCGATTCCATGATCATGACCGTGACCGACTGTACTTAACACATTACTTGCAGATCCGGTCTTTGACTATCGAAATAGTCTAACACAATCTATCTAACACAATCTAAAGGAATACATACTTACTATACTGTGAATATTCAAAAGAGGCCAGATTCATATCCATCTTAACGAGCACTGCAGCTCTTTTTGTTAACACATTGAACGTTTTTCCATTGTGCAGATGCGATTGATGGAAAAACCAAAATTGACAAGCGGACGACTATCCACTAACCTGTTCGCGTTCTTCATCCACTGTAAATTAGGGTGCAATCCCTCCATGAATCAAGTCTCTTGAACCAGCCGATCCTCACACTCAGCGACCTCGCGTTCACCTACCGCGACACCTCGAAACCCGCGCTCGATCAGATCAATTACCGACATCGCCGCGGCGAGTTCACCGTAATCGTCGGCGAGACCGGCGCAGGCAAATCCACCCTGTGCCGCTGCCTGAACGGGCTGATACCCTCCTTTACCAAGGGCAGGCTCGACGGAAGCCTGCAGGTGGCCGGCCACCGGGAATCCGAACGGCCGCAGGTCTATGAACTGGCACGAATCGTCGGACTGGTCTTCCAGGATTTCGAGGCGCAGTTGTTCTCCACCAACGTGGAGCTCGAGACGGCTTTCGCCCTCGAGAACTTCGCCGTGGACCGCGATCAGATGAAAACCCGCGTCGACCAGGCGCTGAACCGGGTCGGCCTGTCGGGCTTCGAACAGCGGGACCCCGCCAGCCTGTCGGGAGGCGAGAAGCAGCGGCTGGCCATCGCCTCGGTGCTTGCGGGCAGTCCCTCGGTGGTCGTCATGGACGAACCGACGACCGACCTGGATCCCATCGGAAAGCGAGACATCTTCAAGCTCGCCCAGGTCCTGCGGAACGAGATTGAGGGCATCATCCTGGTGGAGCACGAGACCGAACACGTCCTGAGCGCGGACCGGATCCTGCTGATGCACGAGGGGCGTGTCGTCCGGGAAGGGCCGCCCGGCGAGATACTGGCCGATCCCCGGAACGTGGAACGGCATGGCGTCCGGCCGCTGCAGACCACTGTGCTGCTTTCCGAACTGGGTCTGGAGACCGATGCGCTGACCATACAGGACGCGACGGCCCGAATCCGTTCGGCTGGATGGCGCGTCAGGGAGTCTGCCCAGGAAAGCCTGGACGGCGCGCGGCGGCGCGAACCGTACGGTGAACGGCCGGGTGCGACGCAGGATGAAACGCCGCGCGAACCGCAGGGAGAATCGACGGGTGAACTACAGGGTGAATCGCCCCTGCCCGTCGTTCATATCGAGAACCTCGTCTACAGGTACGATGAATCCACGCCGGCCGTGGACGGGGTCAGTCTGGACATCGCGGCCGGTGAATTCGTCGCGCTGGTGGGTCAGAACGGTTGCGGCAAGACGACGCTTGCCAAGCATCTCAACGGACTGCACGCCCCGACGGAGGGCGAGGTCCGGGTCCTGGGCAAGTCCACCGCCGACTGGACGCTGCCCGAACTGGGACGCCGCGTCGGATACGTTTTCCAGAATCCGGACCATCAGATCTTTGCCAATACCGTGTGGGACGAAGTCGCCTTCGGCGCCCGGAACTATGGGTTCTCCGAAGAAGAAGTCGGGGACAGAGTGGACAGAGCCCTGGCCGAAACCGGCCTGACCGGCCGGGATCTCGAGGATCCCTTTAATCTGACCCGGGGAGAAAGGCAGCAACTCGCCGTGGCGTCGGTACTGGCCACGGACCCCGAGATCCTCGTCCTGGATGAACCGACCACCGGATTGGACTATCACGGCCAGGTCGCCATACTGAACCTGGTCCGGCGGCTCAACGAATCCGGCCGTACCGTGGTCATGATCACCCATTCCATGTGGGTCGTCGCCGAATACGCCGACCGGTGTATCATCATGTCGGACGGGCGCGTCGTCCAGGACGGAGACGTGCGGACGTGTTTCAGCGATCCCGATCTGCTGGAATCGCTGTACCTGGAGGCGCCCGAGGCCGTGCGTCTCGGGTATGAATTCGGACTCGTGGCACGTTCCGTCAAAGAGATTGCCCGCTGCCTGGAACGCGTGGAGGATTAACCCCGGACTGCCCATGGTACTCTACATACCTTCGGATTCCCTGTTGCATCGCCTCCATCCCTCGACGAAGATCGTGGGACTGGCCCTGTTGCTGATCCTCACGGTGGCCTTCCAGTCGCCCTGGTACCAGCTGGTCATCCTGGCTGGTGTCCTCTTGCTGGCCCGTTCGGCCGGCGCGTTCAAAAACCTCCGGCGGATCCTGCCGCTCATGATCACCGTGCTCGTGTTCAGCGTCGTGTCCTGGTCGCTGTTCAGACGCGTCGGCGATCCATTCTGGTCCTTCGGGCTGTTCACGCTCTCGACGGAGTCCATACGGTTCGGGTTCGCCATGGGATTCAGGCTCGAGGCGATGCTCGTTTCCGGCATGGTCTTCGTTTCCTGCACGAAAGTGGAGGAATTCGCCTACGGGCTCCGGGCCATCGGGCTGCCCTTCGCCGTCAGTTTCGCGCTCTCCCTTGCCTTTCGGCTCGTTCCGCTGTTTTTTACGCGTATCGGCACGGTCGTCCAGGCCCAGCAGGCACGGGGCCTCGATCTCAAGAGCGGGAACGTATTGCAGCGGGCCCGCAAGTACGTGCCGCTGCTGGTGCCCATATTCGTGTACGCGATCCGCGATACCGACCTGCTCTCCATGGCCCTGGAATCCAAGGGTTTCGGCATGCGGGGCCGGAGAACGGAATACCTTTCTTTCCCCTTCGTCTGGCGTGATTATGCCATTCTGGGGTTGCTGCTGATCCTGAATATCGCGGGCTGGCTGATGCCGGTCCCGTGAGCGATCCACAGGGAAAGTTTTCCGGTGGAGCGCTGATTCCGGAGGAGCGTCGCTCATACCGGGGGAGCATCGAATGGACCGACGATACAGGGCGGGGGTCATCGGACGCACAGGACGGGGCAACTACGGCCATGGCCTGGACACGGTGTACCTCGAAATGGATGACGTGGATATCATAGCCGTGGCCGACGACGATCCGGACGGCCTGCGGGAGGCGGGCCGGCGGCTGGGTGTACGTAACCTGTATACGGACTACAGGGAAATGCTGCGCAACGAGTGGTTCGATATCGTCAGCATCGGTCCCCGCTGGCTCGACCAGCACGCCGCCATGACCCTGGCCGTCGCGGAAGCGGGCGCGTGCATTTTCCTCGAAAAACCGATGGCCCGCACGCTGTCCGAGGCCGACGCCATGATCGAAGCCTGCGAGAAGGCCGGGGTGATGATGGGCATCGCCCACCAGGGCCGCATGCACGCGGCCGCGTGGCACGCCCGTCAACTGATCGCCGACGGCGCCATCGGTGATATACTTCACGTCCGCATGAACGGCAAGGAGGACCATCGCGGTGGCGGCGAGGACCTCATGGTACTGGGCACCCACCTTTTCGACATGCTCCGGTTCCTCCTGGGCAGAAACCCCGCCTGGGTGCAGGCGTCGGTGACCATGGCCGGCGGCCGGCCCGCGACCCTGGAAGACGCCGTGGAGGGTCCGGAGGAACTGGGCCTCATCGCGGGCGACGCCATCCACGCGATGTACGGTTTCGGTCACGGCGTGACGGCCACATTCGAAACGCGCCGCAACCAGGCCCCTCACCCCCGGAGGTACGGGATGTGGGTGTACGGTTCGGAGGGCATCATGACCGTCCATGAAGGTTCCCAGCAGATCAGGATCCACGGATCCCCGGTCTGGCATCCGGACGACGACGCGGCGGTTCGTGACGTTACCGCGGAAGCGCTGGAACTTGAGCCTTCCGAGCAGCCTTCAATGAGCGCGCTTCAGGCAGCGGCCAACGCCGCCATCGTCCGCGACGTGTTCGAGGCGAGGCGGGACGGACGCAGGCCGGTGAACAGCGGATACGACGGGCGCTGGGCGCTGGAGATGATCCACGGTGTCTTTGCCGCCCACCTGGCGGAAAGCCGCATCGCCCTGCCGCTGGAAAACCGGGACCACCCGTTGTTGCCGAACCTGATTTAGGTTGAAGAACGCCGACAGAGATCCGTCATGAAAATCACCCGCGTCCGGGTCACACCGGTCAAATTGAAGCGATTCACGTGGGACGGATGACCAACATGAATACCGTCAGATCGGCGGCATCATTGTCCGCGGAGTCTTCGGTGCCGGAAGGGTCCTGCCGCGACACAATGGGCCGCATCGGCCTGCCCGAACCCGTGTCCTCGCTTGCGAAACGCGCTTGGGACGCGGTCGTCGTCGGCGCCGGCCACAACGGCCTGGCCTGCGCGGCCTACCTCGCCCGCGCCGGGAAGCGAGTGCTGGTCCTTGAAGCCCGGGAACGCGTGGGCGGCGCCTGCACACTCGAAGAAACCTGGCCGGGTTACCGCGTATCGCCCTGCGCCTACCTCGCCGGCCTGCTCCATCCCCTGGTGATCGAGGAATTGGATTTCGCACGCTACGGCTACCGATGGACGCCGGCCGCAGCGGGCATGTTCGTACCCTTCGAGGACGGGTCGAGCATACAGCTGTGGGAAGACGACGACCGCTGCCTGGAGGAGATCCGCCGCCTGTCGCCCCGGGACGTGAAGGGCTTCCAGGCCATGTACGCGCCCATGCGGCGCATTCGGGAGGCCCTTCGTCCGCCGGGCGAGGAAGACATCTGGATCGGACGGGCGCCGACCCGGGAACAGATCGAAGCACGTCTCAAGGGCGACCAGGAAGCGATCTATCTGCTCTTCGAATGGTCCATGGTCGAATACGTCGAGCGTTATCTTGAAGACGAGCGGCTGCGCATGGCCCTGACCGGCCAGGGCGTGATCGGGACGAACGCCAGCCCCTACGAACCCGGAACCGCCTCCGTGCACGTTTTCCACTCCACGGGGACCATGGCCGGCATGCCCGGCATGTGGGGGTACGTGCAGGGCGGCATGGGCATGGTGTCCTTCATGCTGTGCGACATCGCACGCGACTCAAGCGCCGTGGTGGCCGCGGGCGTACCCGTCGCCCGCATCCTGCCCGGGGAGGGCGTGGAACTGGAGGGCGGCGAGTTTGTCCGGGCGGCGGCCGTGGTATCAAACGCCGATCCCCGGGTGACGCTGCGGCTTCTCGGTGATGCAGCCGACGGGGCGTGGAAGGACCAGGTGGAATCGGTTCCCCAGACCGGCGCGACCGTCAAGATCAACGTGGCCCTCGCCGAATTGCCGGATTTCACCAGCCGGCCGGGAACGAACGAGGACCACCACCGGGGGCAGGTCAACATCCCGCTTACCGCACGGCAATGGCACGAATTCCACGCCATGGCCGGTGACGGCCGGTTGCCCCCGCGCCTCTGGGAGGAACTTTACTTCCATACCGCCCACGATCCGAGCGTGGCGCCGGCGGGCCGTCACACCATGAGCATCTTCGCCCAGTTCGTCCCCTACGCCTTCGCCGAGGGCGACTGGGATTCCCGGAGGGAGGAGGTGGGGAGGCTGGCCCTGGCATCGCTCGGCCGCTTCTGCAGCAACATTCCCGATGCCGTCCTGCATATGGACGTCATGGGGCCGCCGGATATCGAGAAAAAGGTGGGGCTGACCGGCGGCCATATCTTCCAGGGAGAGATCCTGCCGGCCTATATGTGGGAGAAACGCCTCGAACCGCGGACGCCCATGCCCGGTGTCTACCTGTGCGGGGCATGCACCCATCCGGGCGGCAGCGTGATTGCCGTCAACGGGCGCAACGCGGCGATGGAAGTGCTGGGGATGTACGGGGATCAGACGTAGACGAGGTAATGCGGCACGGGCGGCGTAGACAGACCCGGGGCGTCCTCAGTCTGCACGATCAGTAGGCCTGGGCGTAGACGACTCTTCTTTCCGATGCACTCCCACAATACGCGCAGGTGCCCGGATCGGCCTCCCAGTCCATGGGGACGCACCGGATCGTGTTCCGGGTTTCGTCTTTGATCGCAGCCTCGCACGCCGGATCGCCGCACCAGTGGGCGTGGATGAACCCGCCGTCGCCGTTCGCGGCCGAGACGAAGGCTTCCCGGTCCCGTATCTCCCGGGAACGGGCTTCGCGGAAATCCAGGGCGCGCTGGAACATATCCCGCTGCACGGTCTCCAGCAGTTCACTGACCCGATTGCCCAGGGACTCGAGGGAAACGAACTCCTTCTCCCCCGTATCCCGGCGCACGACCACCGCCTGGCCGGACGTGATGTCCCGCGGCCCGAGTTCCACGCGGAGCGGCACGCCCTTCGTCTCCCACTCGGTGAACTTCCAGCCCAGGCCGAACTGCTCGCGGTCGTCCACCTTCACCCGCACGCCTTCCAGCGACGCAACCAGCCTGTCGACGGCTTCTTGCACGACGGCCTGTTCCTCGTCGGACTTCGCGATGGGGATGACGACGACCTGGTGTGGTGCAAGGCGGGGAGGCAGTACCAGCCCCCTGTCGTCGCCATGGGCCATGATGATGGCGCCGACGGTCCGGGTGCTCATGCCCCAACTCGTCTGGTAGACGTACTCGCGCGACCCGTCCCGCGTCTGAAAATCGATGTTGAAGGCCCGGGAGAAGTTCTGCCCCAGGTCGTGCGAAGTGCCCATCTGCAGGGCCTTGCCGTCCTTCATCATGCCTTCGATGGCGTAGGTCTGCAGCGCGCCGGGAAACTTCTCGGCGTCGGTTTTCGGACCGTATAGCACCGGAATCGCCATGTAGTCTTCCGCGAAGGTGCGGTAGATGTCCAGGATGCGCAGGGTCTCCTCCTCGGCCTCCGCCGCCGTGGCGTGGGCCGTGTGGCCTTCCTGCCAGAGGAATTCCGTCGTCCGCAGGAAGGCCCTCGGCCGCAGTTCCCACCGGAAGACGTTGGCCCACTGGTTGATGAGCAGCGGCAGGTCGCGATAGGACTGGATCCACCTGGCGTACATGTCCGCAATGATGGTCTCGGAGGTCGGACGGACCATGAGGCTTTCTTCAAGCTTCTTTCCCCCGCCGTGCGTAACCACGGCGCATTCGGGCGAGAATCCCTCCACGTGCTCCGCTTCTTTCTGGAAGAAGCTGTCGGGGATCAACAACGGGAAATAGGCGTTTACGTGACCGGTGTCCTTGAACATCCGGTCCAGCACCGCCACCATGTTCTCCCAGAGTGCGAAGCCGTACGGCCGGATGACCATGCAGCCACGGGTCGGCGCGTTGTCGGCCAGTTCCGCTTTCGCGATCACTTCATTGTACCAGGCCGAGAAATCGTCCGCCTGCGCGGTCAGTTTTTTTGCCATGACTCCACCTTTTCGTCCGAAGATATCGCGAGATAGAACCGGCCGATCTCCACTTCGAAGTGACGGCCGTCGGCGTCCCGCATTTCATATTCGCCTTCCATGGTGCCCCACTCCGTGTCCAGGGGGCAGAGGCTCTGGTATTCGTGGTTTTCCCCGGGCTCGAGTTCGGGCTGCAATCCCACGACGCCCGGCCCTCTGACTTCGCTGCGCTTGCCGTCGGCGTTGATAATGACCCAGTGACGGTTGATCAGCTTCACCCACCGCTCGCTGGCATTGGTGATGACGATACGGTACGCGAACACGTACTGGCTCTGGCCGGGATCGGAATGATCGGGCAGATAGCCCGGGTATACCTGGACCCGTATGCCATGGGTGACCGTGTCGGAATTCAGCGGTGTCGGCATCGCGTTGCTCCGTGGATTCGGCCCGGAAAATCGAAGGTGTATAAGATAAATACGGGGGGCTTCATCGACAAATAAAAAACCGAAGGAAACGCCTTTCCCGGCGGCGGAATCCGGACCAAAAACACCTTGACACCCCGGGGCCGCATCTCTATCCTGTCCACGGCAGAAAACCGTATCCACCGGGGAAGCAGCGGAATGGTCAATCCAGGCCTTGAAGGCGTCGTAGCCGCGCAGACGGCCATCTGTTTCATCGATGGCCTGCAAGGCAGAATGCTCTACCGGGGCCACGACATTCACGACCTGGCTGCGCATTCCAGTTTCGAAGAAACCGCCTGCCTGCTGTGGCACGGCGACCTGCCCGGGTCGAGACAGCTGGCAGAACTCGGTGAGCAGCTCATCGCCGACAGGACATTGCCTGCAGCAGTCCTGGACTTGCTGCGGATGATCCCGCGCCATACGGCGCCAATGGACGTGCTCCGCACGGCCGTGTCGTTCCTGTCCACCTACGATCCGGACGCGGCGAACCACACCCGCGAAGCGAACCTGCGCAAAGCCGTCCGGCTGACTGCCCAGTTCGCGTCCGTTACCGCCGCCTGGCACAGGATCTCCAGTGGCAGCGACCCCATAGCAGCGAATCCGTCCCTGGACCACGCCGCGAATTTCCTGTACATGCTGAACGGTACGATCCCGGACCACGAGCACGCGAAGGCCTTCGACATCGCCCTGATCCTGCATGCCGACCACGAACTGAACGCGTCGACCTTCGCCGCCAGGGTCACCGCGGCCACGCTGTCGGACATGCACTCGGCGGTCACGTCGGCCGTCGGCACGCTCAAGGGACCGCTGCACGGCGGCGCCAACAAGGACGTGATGGACATGCTAGGCGAGATCGGGGAAATCTCCCTGGCCGCGGACTACGTCAGGGAGAAGCTGGCCGCGCGGGAGAAAGTACCCGGGTTCGGCCACCGCGTCTACAAGACGGAAGATCCCCGGGCGACGCACCTGCGCCGCCTCTCGGAGGAACTGGGCAAGAAGGCGGGCGACCTGAAGTGGTATGAAATGTCCCGCGTCATCGAGCAAACCATGATGGAACTTAAGGGCATTGCCTGCAACGTGGATTTCTACTCCGGTTCAGTCTACGCCAGCATGGGGATTCCGGCGGGGTTGTTCACACCCGTTTTCGCCTGCAGCCGGATCACCGGATGGACTGCCCATCTCCTCGAACAGTACGCCGACAACCGGATCATCCGCCCGGTGGGCGAGTATACCGGGCTGACCGAAGCGCCGTACATACCCATGGACGCCCGCCCCACCTGATCGGGGACAAGTATCATGATACAGGCCTTCCGTGCGCTGATTTTCGCGGCATCGCTCAGTTTCGTTTCGCTGCCGGCGTCCGGCCAGTTCAATTTCAACCTGGGCGGAGAAGTGGCCCGCCCTGCCTCGGGTCTTGCCGACCTTGTCGAAGAGGACTATGGTTACGGCGCGCATGCCGCCCTCACGTACTGGTTCAGCTACCGCGTTCAGTTGGTCTGCTCGGGCGGCTACGTCACCTACGGCAGCGAGAAGATCAAATCCCGCACCGAAGTGGAGGACCTGGTCGACCAGGGTCTCGACGCCATCGTCGACCGGATCGAGGGCAACTATTCCAGCATTCCGGTGACCGCCGGCCTTCGATTCTACCCGTTGGAACGGCTGTTCGTGCAGGGTGCGGCCGGCGTGGTGTACAAGCGAACGCGGCAGATGGCAAACGCGACCTCGAATACGAAAGAGGGTTTCGTCACGGAAAGAGACCTGGTCGTGTCCCCCGGGATCGGACTCCTGCTCGGTCGTTTCAGCCTCCAGGCGCAGTACAACGTTTCCGGCGACGACTGGAAGTGGATGAGCCTGGGGGTGTCGATGATCTTCGGGAAACTGTAGGTTGCCTACACATTTTAACGTGACAACAAGGTCTTTACGTCATGCCTGATTTCTCTTACGTCGGCCTTTAGTTCGACAAAGGTTGCCATCGTAGTTTCTCGTAAAGTTTCGATCTCTCTTACCAGGTTGTTCGTAGCCGTATCCAATTCACGTTTTTTGACCATCTTGCCTCGCAGGAAGAAAATCCAACTGAAAATCCAACCTAACACCGCCACCAGAATCGCAGCCGCCGGCATTAGATAATCAACCACAGTCATTTCCGATCCTCCTTACCTGATTCATTGGTCGTGCGGTCATTCCAGTTTATTGATTGGTCGCGTTCCGAATTTGGATTCTCGACGTTTTATCGAACTGCGATGGTTTTTACCATGTAGCGTGCAGTCAAGGCAGGTACCCGCCGCGGTATTTATCGATCAGGCTCCAGAGAATGGCCGCGGTCTCAACATCGGGTACGCCGCCATAGTCCGAAGGGCGAAAGTGCATTTGAAACGCGCGTACGGCGAAGCGCGTCTGGTGGTCTAGCTCACCGGTTGGTTCGACCAGATATCCGAGCCTGAGCAGCGCAGTCTGCAGTCTTTCGACCGCAGGTAGCTGGTCCTCGAATTGCGCCATGTATCGCAACCTGGTTTCCTCGTCATACCAGGCGCCTATGCCTTCGTCGTACAACCGCCGCCAGGGAAAGAGGGGGCCCGGATCCGACCGGCGCCGGTGTGGGACCGCAATATCGGAGTGAGCGACGAAATCGAGCGGCCCAATGCGGGGGTGCCGTTGCTGAATGTCTCGAAGCAATTCGATCAACATCTCGATCTGTGCTTCGCTGAAAGGCGGGAAATCACAGACGAGCGCGTCCGGACCGCTATCCTCGACGGCTGACGTATCCGACACGCAACTAAACTCGTTTACGATCTCGATCCCGATGGATCGGGCGTTAAGCCCCGTATCCCCGGCCCAGTAGCTGACGCCGGCGTGCCATGCCCTTTGGCTTTCCTTCACGAATTGGTGCAGACGCAACCGGCGGTGACCGTAGGTAGGGTCGTTTTCGTCGGGAATCAGGTAATGTGCGCTGACCGGACGCCCGGTCCGGGTGGTGAGCAATCTTATAGACTCCGCGTAGTTTACCGAGGTGGCGTGAATTACCACGTAATCGACCCGGCTGTTCTGGTTCGCCGACTCGATATAGATGACGTTCGAACAACCGGCCATAATCATCGAAAGCATCCACAACATACTTAACAGCATAACACGGGTTGTCTTCATGTCAGGTTCCGTACGCAATACAGGCAGCGGCGCTTAGTTTGTGATTGAAACACCGAGAACGATTCAGCACATTGAAGGGCAATGTTGCCGTGAAACATGCCCTGTTCGGATTTACAATGTAATGAATCCGGGGTAGAATCCAATCAGGAAGCGGGTTCGGTTGATCTCATTTCGAAAATGAAGATGGGAACAGACCTGATGGACTATACCGTCAATCGCGCCACGCCGGAGTATTGAATGAGCTCGTTCAGGGATGCAAGGGACCGCGGCGGCCGTTTTCTCCTCGACCAACTGCACGCGGACGGGAGTTTTGGCGATCCCGGTCTCGGCGTCACCGAATACTACAAGGTGCCGGCCGCGTTTCTCGTGTGCGGCCTGTCTCATGCGGCAAGCCGGCTGCTCCGGTGGATCAGGCAGAATGGGTTCCTCCCCGACGGCGATTTCGGTCCCCGTCCCGCCAACGAGCTCAACAGCTACTACTACACCTACCACAACGCCTGGGTGATCAAGGCGGCCCACCGTATGGGCGTCTTCGACCTTGCCCGACGCGGCATGGACTTCCTCCTCGGGTTCCGCGACCCCGCCAGCGGCGGCTTCTACTCCCATCCGACGGCACGCGACGACGGCACCGAACAGGATCTGTGGGTCGTGAGCGGCTGCGGCTGGTGCGCCGTATACACCGGACGGCTGGACGTGGCCAGGGGCGTGGGCGCCTGGATGCGGCGACTGATGAAGGAACAGCCCGATTACCCGAATGCGCTGTGGACGGTCTACAGCCGCGAATGCGGACTGATCACCGAGGTGATGGACGGCGACGATTTCAGGTACGTGTTGACGCGGGACGAGTCGCGGGACCAGTCCTTCTACCATCCCGGTATCGCAGCGGGTTTCCTGTGCCGGCTGTACATGGCCACCGGCGAAGAGGAATGGCTGGACCTCTCGAAGGAGTACATGCGGTTCTGCGAGTACGTGGGGGATTATCACTTCAGCCTGTTGCGCGCCGGCAAAGTCGGTTGGGCCGGCGCGATGCTCTACACGCTCACCGGGCAGGCGAAGTACCGCGACATGGCGGTCAGGGTTGGAAACAACCTGGTCGAAACCCAACTGGGAAACGGGGCATGGGCCTGGCCGGAGATGGGCCTGGCCGGCCCCCACAACGACATCACGGCCGAGATGGTCGTGTGGCTCGACGAGATCTACCAGGCAATCGGCGAAGACTAGGCCCCGTCTGCCGGATGTTCCCGCGCGATCACCGCCCGCGTGCTTCGGTCTTCCGTGGACAGCCGGCGGGTGGCACCTGTCCGGAGCAGCGCGATGTCTCCCGGTTCGAGCGTAACGTCCCGTCCGTCCAGCGCCAGTCGCACCGCCCCGTCCAGCACCATCCAATGCTCGTTCCGGTCCAGCACGGCGTCATGCTGGGTGTCTCCCTGGGCGTTCACCTCTTCATATCGCTGCAGCCGCCATTCGGAAACGGGGCATCGCGGGCCGGGATCCCGTATGGGGCCGGTATTCATGCCACCGGGAACGACGATACCGGGCACGGTGGGCTCGGGCGGGCCATACTCCTCCACGGTGAGGTGCAACGGCCTGCCCGCCCGTTCCAGGCGCGTCACGATGGCGTTGTTCTCGTAGGGCGTGAACATCTGGAACTGGTGCACGCAACCCATCGGCGTATAGACCAGGGTATTTGGCGTGATCTCGTGGCGTACGCCATCCAGCTGAACCTCCCCACGGCCCGTCGTGAACAGCCAGAGCTCGTCGTTGTCGTGGTAGTGCGGCTCCACTCCGGTCCCGATCCCGCCGTCCGGAAAGTGCCGGTAACAGTTCAGGGCGGTCCATTCCGGAAAAACGCCCTGTTCCCAGTAGGTCTGGTTCGAATTGAGCGAACGTATCATGTATCGAGGGTCGTCTATGACCATGGTTCCTCCACATTCGGCGGTCTGGCGCAACCGATCATTTGGATGTAAATTTCATTCGAATGCCTTACGCATAGCAAGCACATATTCTTTGAAACTTCGGTAGACAACCCACGAGCGCTAAGATGACCGACGACAACCGGATTGAACAAATGGAAGCGCGGATCCGGGAAGCCAACGAACTCGCTGCCGCCTTTGCGCGCGACCCACACCGGCCCGCCTACCACTTCACGCCGCCGGCGGCCTGGATGAACGATATCAACGGAGCCCTGTTCTGGAAGGGCCGCTATCACATCTTCTACCAGTACAATCCGCACGGCGCCTACTGGCATCTCATCCAGTGGGGCCATGCCTCCAGTACCGATCTGGTGCACTGGGTCCACCATCCTGTGGCGCTGAAACCGGATGCGGACGGACCGGACCGGAAGGGTTGTTTCAGCGGGGGTGCCCTGGTCAGCAAGGACGGAGTTCCGGTACTGATCTACTACGGCAACCCCGACGGCCTCTGTCTCGCCCGAAGCAGCGACGACCTGCTGATCGAATGGACGAAAGACCCGGGAAATCCGGTGATCCCCGAGCCGGAAGCGGGGAGCGCCGACTTCGGCCGCTACACCATTCACGACCCCTGCGGTTGGCTGGCGGACGGCCAGTATTACGCCGCCGTCAACAACCGGGACCCGCAAGGCCGGGGGGACGCCGCGTTCCTGTTTAAATCGGAGGACCTGCGCACTTGGGAGTACGTCGACGTGTTCTACCGGTCGAGGCGGGCATGGACCGAAGGCGGCGAAGACTGCGCGGTGCCCAATTTCTTCCCCTTCGGCGACCGCCACATGCTGCTCTTCTGCAGCCATCTGCAGGGAAGCCAGTACTACATCGGCGAGGTGCGGGACGAACGGTTTGTTCCCGAGATACACGGGCGCATGAGCTGGGAAGGAGGACATCTCGGCGGCCCGAGGACGCTGCTGGATCCCAATGGACGGCGCGTCTTTTTCGACTGGATCCGCGAACTGCGCGGAAACGAGCGCGAGCGCGCGTCAGGATGGTCGGGCGTAATGACCGTTCCGCGCCTGTTGTCTCCGGGGCCCGGCGGTCACCTGCAGATCGATCCTGTGCCGGAGCTTGAAATGCTGCGGCTCGATGCCCGCCGGCATGAGTCTATCGATGTAACTGCTGATTCCGAAGTGGCACTCGAGGGAATCGGCGGGGACTGCCTGGAACTGGCCGTCGAGATCGATCCCCGGGAGGCACGGGAGGTCGGCGTGAAAGTGCTGCGCTCACCGGGGGGCGAGGAGGAGACCGCGGTCTCCTGCGACGTGACGGCAGGCGTCCTGCGCGTCGATGTCAGCCGGTCGTCCCTCGACCGCGAAGTTCGTTACATGCGGTACCGAAGTCTGCAGCCGCACCTGCCTGAGCACGAACAGTACGTCACCGCGCAGGAGGGGCCGTTCGAGCTGGCGCCGGGTGAACCGCTGGTGCTGCGCATCTTCCTGGACCGATCGATCCTCGAGGTCTTCGCCAACCGCCGGCAATGTGTGACCCAGCGTATTTATCCCACGCGATCCGATAGCACGGGCGTCAGCCTGTTCGCACGCGGAGGAGCGGCCAGGTTCAAGTCGCTGCATGCCTGGAACCTGGCGCCTACACGCTTGTGACGGCTTTGCCGAGGAAGTCCTCGAGGTTTACCCCTCCCCCTCCCTCCCGCCCTACCCGTCTTTCATCCGCTCGTGGTGAAGACTGTCGATCTTACCCATTGCAATAAACCTGGCAAATGACTCGAGAACCCGTGGGCAGCCAATGACTAATTCAATAACACCAGCGGACTACGTTCCACCCACGCGGACCGGAGGTTGACCAATGACGGACCATCCAGGAATTAAACCGGCAGATTCGGTCGTTTCAGAAACGGACAAGCTCAATCTGCTGTTTTCGGAGGTGTACACGAAGGATCATAGCATCCGGGATCGGCTTAAATCCATAGAAGTCAAATTGAACCTGCTTATCGGTGCGATTCCCATCATCACGATCATCCTGCTGAAGATCGTCGAGCATCTTTTCCCCGGTCTTAAATAGCTGGCTGTTCCCATCGACATGCACACTTTCCCGGTTGACAAACCACGCGCGCCGCAACTTTTTCTAATCGTCAATAAGCGGCCTGGCGATAGCATTCCATTGGCCGCGTTCCGGGTAAAACTGCCCACAATGGCTCACGCTGAAGGCATGCTGTAGAACGGAGACTTCATGTCTATACTGGACGCATTCAGGCTGGACGGCAAAACCGCACTCGTAACCGGCTGTCGCAGGGGGATCGGCAGGGGATTGGCCGAAGCGCTCGCCGAGGCGGGCGCGGATATCGTGGGCGTAAGCGCGTCGATGGAGTCGTCCGGCAGCGAAATCGAAGGGGCCGTCACGGCCCTGGGCCGCCGGTTTTCCGGTTACAGCGTCGACCTCAACGACCGGGATGCGCTGTATGATTTCATTCACCGGGTCAAAGACGATTTCCCGGTCATCGACATCCTCGTCAACAACGCCGGGCTTACGTTGCGGGCGCCCGCTGAGGAGCATTCCGACGAATACTGGGACACGGTCATGAACGTCAACCTCAACGCGCCGTTCATCCTGAGCCGGGAAATCGGACGGGACATGGTCGCCCGCGGCAAGGGCAAGATCGTGTTTACCGCGTCCGTACTGACCTTCCAGGGCGGCATCACCGTGCCCAGCTACGCGGCGTCCAAAGGCGCAGTCGGGCAACTGGTCATGGCCCTTTCCAACGAATGGGCCGCCAGGGGCGTCAACGTCAACGCCATCGCGCCGGGTTACATCGCCACCGACCTCACGTCTGCCCTGCAGCATGACCCGGAGCGTTCCAGGTCCATATCCGAGCGTATACCCGCCGGCCGGTGGGGCGCGCCCAAAGACCTGGGCGGCGCCGTCGTCTACCTCAGTTCGGACGCCTCCAACTATGTCCACGGTGCGGTACTGGCCGTTGACGGAGGTTGGCTGGGCCGGTAGGCACCCGGCCGGTAGAGCGACCGGAACCGAATCGGTTCCCACGTGCTTGCGTTGTATGTCGACTGAACCGTCAGAGGTCCGTCCATGCCGTCGAAATATGCCCATCTGTTGACTGAAGAAGAGAAGTGGCATTTCGACCTGCACGGCTACCTGCACCTGCGCGGCGTGATCGTGCCGGACCGCCTGGCGCGCATCCTGGAAGTTACCGATCGTTGGCTGGCCGCGGACGAGCCCGAGATCCCCGCGCCGGTATTCAGGCACCGTCAGGAACCGTACAAGACGCACCTGGACCACATCCAGTACGGCCACCGGTTGTTCCAGGAACTGAACGCCGATCCGGAGATCATTCGCGTCGTCGCGGGGCTTACCATGGGCATGCCCCGGCTGTTTCACTGCAACTTCACAAAAATGGACCGTGCGGCGCCGGGCGACGAGGACCACCAGGGCTACCACAGGGACGACAGCGGGTTCAAGTTCCCTCCGGGGTTCCGCAATCCGCACAACGATTACCAGGCGGCGGGCGGCGAGATCTACTGCAGCCACCTGGCCACCTGGGTCGCGCTGGCCGACGTGCCCGAGGGGACGGGATTCAGCCTGGTGCCCGGCAGCCACAAGTCGGCCTTCGCTCCGCCCGATGGGCTGAAGGTCGGCCACGACCCACCCGTCTCCATCACCGTGCCCATGGAAGCCGGGGACGTCCTCGTATTCTCGACACACGTGCTGCACGACGCCGCGGTCTGGAACCGGGATTATCCCAGGATGAACATCTTCCAGCGCTATCAACTCAGCGCGTACTTCAACGAAACCGGAAAAGGCGGACTGCCCTTTGAAGAATACCGGAGTCAGATCACCGAAGAGGCGTATGAACTGGAATCGCTGAGCAAAGACGAAAAAGCCGCCGTGACCCGGATGCGGCGGCATTTCGGACTGTAGTCAACCCACAGGAGAGAAACATGGCGTGGATACGCACCATTGACGAATCGGAAGCGGAAGGTCCGCTGAAAAGGATTTACCAGGGCTCGATGCGCTCGTGGGGCGGCGTGGACAACATCATCAAGGTCCATAGCCTGAACGTGCAGGCCATGCGGGCGGTGATGGCCTTCTACAACGGCCTCATGCACGGAGACTGCGACCTCACGCTGGGACAGCGGGAGATGATCGCGACGACCGTCTCAGCCCTGAACGAGTGCGAGTACTGAATCCGCCACCATGGGGAGGGGCTCCTCAGAGAGATCGACGACCGGGAACTGGTGGACGCGATCAAGAAGGACTACCGCGAGGCGGACCTGGACCCCGCCGACCGCGCCATGCTGGACTATGTACGCAAGCTGACCCTGGCGCCCGCTTCGACTTCGGAGGCGGACATCATTGCGTTAAGGGAAGCCGGGTTTGGCGACAAAGCGATCCTGGAGATCAACCAGATCGCGGGTTTCTTCGCCTGGTGCAACCGAACCGTGGACGGCCTGGGCGTGGAACTGGAAGCGTTCTGGGACGATCCGGACGCGACGAATGTGTAGGCAAAGTTTGTGATGGCAGGATACTATGATGACCGGTGATCACGAAACCATTCGGGCACTGCAGGAAGCGCTGAAACACTCGCCGGACAATCTCCCCCTGTTAAGGCATCTCGCCGGCTTGTTGATGCAGGCAGGGGACTTTGAAACTGCCGAACAGACCTATAGGCAGGCACTTTCCTTGCAACCTGATGGAATTGACCTCAAAATTCGCCTCGCCGAATCGTTTTTCCATCAGCAGAAGCACTCGGCCGCACTGGTCGTCCTGGAAGCGTTGGCGGAACAAGACCCGCCATCGGCGCAGGCCCTCGTAATGCTTGCCCGTGTGAAACTAGCGGTCAATGACAAAGAAGAGGCGGATCGTATCTACCAGGTAGCGAAGAAGCTGGACCCCGAGGTATATGATGAGTCGCTGGCCGGCCAAATTGCAGAGTCCGGTCCGTTACACGAAGACCATGCGGATTCTTCGCGCGACCAGGAAGCTGAACCGGTCGATGACGAACTGGAGATCACTCAAATTGAAGGCGCCAACGTAACGTTCCGCGAAGTCGGAGGCATGGAGGATTTAAAGGAAGAAATCCGATTGAAAATCATCCATCCCATGCAGCATCCCGATCTGTACCGGACATACGGAAAACCGATAGGAGGAGGAATACTCCTTTACGGACCTCCCGGCTGTGGAAAAACCTACCTGGCCCGTGCGACGGCCGGTGAAGTCGATGCAGTATTCATAACCATCGGCATTCACGACATACTTGATTTGTACCTCGGTGAGAGTGAAAAGAAACTACACAACCTATTTGAAACGGCTCGACATAATACACCATGCGTTCTGTTCTTCGACGAGATAGACGCCTTAGGCGCGAAACGCGCCGACATGAGGCTGAGTGGCGGCCGTTCCCTGATAAACCAGTTTCTGGCCGAGCTTGACGGAATTGGAGACTCAAACACTGGTATCCTGATCATGGCCGCCACCAATGCGCCCTGGCATTTGGATCCTGCCTTCCGAAGACCTGGTCGATTCGATCGGGTGATCTTCGTACCGCCTCCCGATCCGACAGCACGGGTAGAGATTCTTCGACTGCTGCTTGAGGATAAACCGTCCGGCGAAATCAACTACGAAAAACTGGCGAACAAAACCCGGCGTTTCTCTGGTGCGGATTTGAAAGCTGTTGTTGACGTTGCGGTGGAGATGAAGCTGCGCGATGCAATTCGGGAAGGGACCCTGGCGAAGCTTACTACGAGAGACCTGGTACAGGCGGCAGATCGGCTCAATCCTACGACTATGGAATGGTTCTCAACCGCGAGGAATTACGTTCTGTATGCCAATGAATCTGGTCAATATGATGATCTGAAGAACTATTTGAAACTCTGATTCACAGGTGAAACATGAACAAACATTTAATGCATGCCCAGGTATTGCTGGATCAGGATCGATACGCTCAAGCGGAGCAGTCTATTCGTCTTGCTCTCGCGGAGGAGGAATCCGACAATGCGTTGGCTCATACATGGTTAGCATTGACCTTAACCGAGCAGGATCGGCATGAAGAAGCTGAAACAGAGGCCGGTAAGGGTGTTGAATTGGATCCTGAAGACTCCTATTCTCACTACATTCTTGCGTATGTTTATTTTCGGTGGGAAAAACTGAAACAGTCCCGTGAGGTGTTATTGAATGCCATTCAGATCAACCCCGATGTCGCTGGTTACTTCGAGCTGCTCGCGCGCATAGCGATGCTCGAAAAGAACTGGAAACAAGGACTGGATGCCGTCAACCATGGATTAAGCCTCGATCCCGATCATGTTGAATGTTCGAATCTACGCGCGTTGGTGCTTGGTCAACTCGGTCGCAAAAAAGAAGCAGAAGAAACGATTGACCAGTCCATGGCCAGCGAACCGGAAAACGCCACCGCTCATGGAGTTCACGGAATGACCCTGTTGCGACAGGGACGGCATGTGGAAGCGACGCGGAGTTTTCTTGAAGCGCTACGCCTGGAACCCACGATGGAATGGGCTAGAGATGGTCTTGTCGATTCACTCCAATCCAGAAATGCTGTTTATCAGCTGTTCCTGAGATACTCGGTTTGGATAAACAGCCTTACGAGAAAAGGTCAGTTCGGTGTCATCTTCGGAGCGTTTTTGATTTTCCGTGTACTTCGTAGTGTGGCCGAGTCCGATCCTACCTGGGCTCCCTACATCTGGCCGATACTGGGTCTATATTTTGCCTTCGTTTTACTGACTTGGATTGGCAAACCGGTTGCCGACTTGTTTTTGCGCCTGGATCCCATAGGCCGTCAGGCACTTTCATCGAGTCAAATTTACTTTACGAATTGGATTGGCGGATTGTTCGCAATTGCTTTAATCAGTGCAGCTATTGCTTTTGTGTACGGGCAGGATATCGGATATCTGGCGGCTGCTGTATACGCGGTCATGACATTACCTTTTTCGGCGATCTACCATTCGGGACAGGAAAGAACCAAGACCATATGGAAACGCTGCGCAATGGGTTTGGTGGCCATCGGAACTGTCGCTTTAGTGCTAAGTATAACAGGCGTGACGTGGGATTATGCGTTTTATGTTTTGTTCTTTTTGGGTTGGGTTTCTTTCCTGCTCGCCGCGCGGTTCGTGAAAACGTAGTAATAAAACACCTGAACTGCGGTCTCGATCAGCAGAGACCTGTAATCATATGACAGAATGCAATACCCGGCCTTTTACGGTCATACCCACCGGCGGCGCGCTCGGCGCGGAAGTGCATGGCCTGGATCTGTGCATCGAACTGGACGGGGAGACCGTACGTCTGCTGCGCGGCGCCTTTCTCGATCACTGCGTGCTGTTCTTTCGCGGCCAGAAGATCAGCCAGGAGGACCTGGTCCGCTTCACCCGGTATTTCGGAAGACCGGTACCGCACGTCCGACCGCAACCGGACCGCCCCATCGAGGAGATCTTCGTCATCTCGAACGTGACTGAGGACGGCAAGCCCATCGGAGCCCTCGGCAGCGAGGAAATCCCTTTCCATTCGGACCTGTCCTACCTGCCCGAGCCGGGCACGATCTCATTGCTGTACGCGCTGGAGATACCTGACGAGGGCGGCGAGACGATGTGGGCCAACGGTTACGCGTCCTATGAAGCGCTGGACCAGACCGTGCGGTCCCGCATCGACGGGCTTTTCGCGGTCCACCGCCATCCCATCGACGCGTTGAATACCCCGGAACCCACGATGCATCCCGTCGTGCGAATCCACCCGGAGACCGGGCGCAAGGTGATCTACGTCAGTCCCCACCTGACCCACCACATCGCGGAGCTGGAACAGGAGAAAGGCCAGATCCTGCTGGACGAGCTGATCAGCCACGCGACCGATCCGAGGTTCGTCTGGCAGCACCGCTGGGAGGTGGGCGACCTGGTGATGTGGGACAACCGCTGCACCATGCACCGCCGCACGCCCTTCGACGACCGGGCGCGCCGCGTCATGTGGCGCACGCAGGTGTTTGGCGCGGAATCAGCAGAAATCCGGACGGACGGCCCGGATAAAGTTGGATTTGGCCGGACGGACGGCCCGGATCAGGCAGACTGCTGATCCAGCGTCACCGGTTCGATAACGTACCGGTCTTCACCTTCGCGCGAAATCTTGCCCGAAGGCACATTCGCGTCGTGATCCAGGGCGATAATCCAGCCCTCGTCGGCCGCCTGCCGGAGCAGGCGCATCTTGGCGACCATGGTATCGTAGGGGAACAGGTCGTAGGCCATGTTGTACGGTGCACGCAGATGGGTCGTCATGGGCAGGATATCGCCTGAGTAGACCGCCCTGGTACCGCCGGACTCCACCTTCACCAATTGATGGTACCGGGTATGGCCGCCGGTCACCTCCACCCGGATCCCGTCCTCGATCTCCACGTCTCCCTCCACCAGGGCCAGCACGCCCCGATCCATCAGGGGCTGGTAGTTTTCGGGACGATAGGTGGTCTTCATGGTGCCGTAATCGTTCAGCGCGTCCTCCCACTCGCCCTTCTGCACCACGTACTGCGCATTGGGAAACGCGGGTACGGCCCGGCCCTCTTCGTCCATCCGGGTCGCGCCGCCCGCGTGGTCGAAATGGAGGTGGCTCAGGATGACGAGATCGATATCCTCAGCGGATACGCCCCGGGCCGACAAAGATCCCAGGATGGTGGGACCGGACATCCCGTAGATGCCCCGGTCCCGGTCGGTCATCTTGTCGCCGTAACCCGTGTCGACCAGGATGAGCCGGCCGTCCTTCCGTATCAGGAGGCAGTTCGTGTCGTTGGTGATCCGGTTCATTTCGTCGGGGGGACAGATCTTCTCCCAGAGCGGTTTCGGAACGATCCCGAACATGCTCCCGCCGTCCAGTTTGAATACGCCGCCGCTGACGACAGACAGTTCCACATCGTGCTCCTTTTTTACGCGCCGTTGTACCGTTTTACATGCCCTTACAAAATAGATGCCGGCGTGTTGTTTGTCATGGCAAATGTGCTCGTGCTTTACGCCCTGCAGGATTACCGTTACATTTAACCGGAAGCGCAGATTCGCGAATCACCTCACCATGTCGCAGTCCGTAAACAAGCACCGAGTCCGTTACGAACCACCCCGAAAGGAATCAACCCCATGCCCAATGGCGGTTCCGACTGCTGCGGTTCTTGCCGATTCAACAGGGCCAATGCCGGCCTGGAAAATCGTAGTTCTCTACTCCGCGAAGACATGGAATGCGTGCACGAAGCAAGCCACTGCGAGATCAGGGGTCTGGATATACAAAACCCGTTCTGGACCTACTGCGCCAATCATACGTCACGCATGAAACGCGGGTATTCTGTACCGCTGGGTCCGGTCTACGTGCACGAGTGGAATCACGTCGTAAACTCCGACGGCGTGCGAGTCCCTGTATCGAACCGAATACCGTGGGTCGACGCCCCTGACACCGAGGAAGTCCGCACCCAGCTTCTTCAGTTTTTGAAAGAGCTCGAGCTACTCTCCGACAGCTACCCCTGGCACGGAAAGGACCTGGTACACGAAGTGGTAGACGAACTCGAGAGGCTACGGGAACCCCGCGCCATCCCGATTCTGGAGCAAATCGCGAAGGACCTGAGCGAGAAGGGGGAAGAACCGGACGGGATCCGGATCGCGATCGAGCGCATCCAATCCGCCGTGGAAGCAGATCGGGGCGGGAAATCGAGCACGTCTGACACTTCCTGACGTTCCCAGGTCGCGCAATCCATTGTCATGTTGCAACGCGCAACGACTCCACCGGCTACCTACATGTCCCTTTACGACTACATCGCCGCCGTTCCGAAGGCGGAACTGCACGTGCACCTGGAAGGGTCCATTCAGCCGTCCACGCTGCTGATGCTGGCTAAACGGCATCGCGTCGATCTGCCGGAAGACACGGAGGAGGGGCTGCGTAACTGGTACCGGTTCAGGGACTTCCACCATTTCATCGAGGTTTACGTCGCCATCACGAAGTGCCTACGCACTGTTGAGGATTTCGAGTTGATCGTGTACGAATTCGGCGCCGACATGGCCCGCCAGAACATCCGGTACGCCGAGGTGACCTTCTCGCCGAGCACCCACCTCTGGATCAACCGGGTCGACCAGGACGTCTGGTTCACCGGGCTGACGAACGGACGCCGCCGGGTAAAGGAATCATTCGGCTGCGAAATCAACTGGGTCTTCGACCTGGTACGCAACGACTACCCCGAACTGGGCCGGTTCGACTATACGACCGACGTGGCCATCGAGGGGATGGACGACGGGGTCGTCGCCCTGGGCCTGGGCGGGATGGAGGAGGGATACCCGCCCGCGCCTTTCGTTCCGTGGTTCGACCGGGCGAAATCCGCGGGACTGCGCAGCGCCCCCCATGCCGGTGAGCACGCCGGTCCCGAGAGCATTCGGAGCGCGATAGAAGACCTGGGCGCTGAACGTGTCGGGCACGGGGTGCGGGCCATCGAGGACCCCGGACTCGTCGAATACCTGGCGGAATACCGGTTACCGCTTGAAATCAGTCCCACGAGCAACATCAGCCTGGGGCTCTACCCCGACGCAGCGTCTCATCCCCTGAAAGCACTCCACGAGGCGGGCGTAACCGTCACCGTCAACTCGGACGATCCCCCCCTGTTCAACACCACGCTGACCGACGAAGCCTGCCTGCTCGTAGACCCCTGGGGGTTTTCAAGGGAAACCATCGACGAAATCCTGCTGAACGGGATCCGGTACAGTTTTCTGCCGGACGATCGGAAACAGTCCATGGAAACCGCATTTCGCAATGAAATGTGCGGATTGCGGAACCTGACAGACTGACCGGGCCCGGACGGCTGACCAGGCCAGCGAATCGGACCAGGACGACTGACCCTCACACAGGCCCTCGCATGACCTCGAGCCGACCCGCATCTGACCCGATCTTCAGACCAGGTGGCACGCCGCCTTGTGGCCGTTACCCTTGTCTTCCAGTACGGGAACTTCGGTCTTGCAGCGGGCCTCCGCCAGGGGGCACCGGGGATGGAAGGGGCACCCCGGTGGCAGGTTCGCCGGGTTGGGGACGTCGCCCTTGAGGATGATCCGGTCGCGGCCGAGCGTGGGATCGGGAAGGGGCACGGCCGAGAGCAGGGCCCTGGTGTAGGGGTGCAGCGGCTTCGCATAGAGCTGGTCCCGCGTGGCGGTTTCGACGATCTTGCCGAGGTACATGACGGCCACCCGGTCGCTGATGTGGCGCACCACGCGGAGGTCGTGGGAGATGAACAGGTAACTGAGCCGGAACCGGTCCTGCAGCACCTTGAGCAGGTTGATGATCTGCGCCTGGATCGATACGTCGAGCGCCGAGACGGGTTCGTCGGCGATGATCAGCTCGGGCCGGACGGCCAGGGCCCTGGCAATGCCGATGCGCTGCCGCTGGCCGCCGCTGAACTCGTGGGGATACCGGCGGGCGTGGGCGGGATTAAGGCCCACCGTTTCGAGCAGCTCGGTCACGCGGACGCCCGCTTCTCCCCGCGTGCTCAACCCGTGCACGGTCAGAGGTTCCCTGAGCAGGGCGCCGACGGTCATTCGCGGGTTGAGGGAGCCGTAGGGGTCCTGGAATACGATCTGCATCTGGCGCCGCAGCCGCCGGAGATCGCCCTTCTTCATGTCGAAGACCGCGTGCGGCCTTCGCGCTTCCCCTTCTTCAAGGGCCGTATGAAACGTGGCCGATCCAGCGGAGGGATCGACCAGGCGCAGAATTGCCCTTCCTATCGTGGTTTTTCCGCACCCGCTTTCGCCCACCAGGCCCAGCGTTTCGCCCCGTTCCAGGGTCAGGTCGACCCCGTCGACGGCCTTGATGACCGCCCGGTGGCGCCGAAGCAGTCCGCCGCCCACGGGGAAGTGCTTCTTCAGTCCCCGGACCTGCAACAGCATTTCGTTTGCATCGGTCATACGTTCAACTCCGCTATACCGTCTACACTATACCGTCTCCGCCTGCACGACCCGCTGCCATTCGCCGCAACGGACCAGGTGCCCGTCTCCCGCGTCCACCAGCGCCTGCGACCGGCCGCAGGCTTCCACCGCGAAATCACAGCGCGGGGCGAATCGGCATCCCGCCGGAAAGCCCACGGGGTCCGGCACCGTGCCCTCGATGGTCGAAAGCTCCTCCGTACCCGAACTCATTGTCGGCACGGAGGCGAGCAATCCGCGGGTGTAGGGATGGCGGGGGTTGCCGAAGAGCGTTTTCACGTCGGCCCGTTCCACGACCTGGCCGGCGTACATGACCAGTACCTCGTGGGCCATCTCGGCCACAATGCCCAGGTCATGGGTAATCAGCATGAGTCCCATGCCCAGCTCTTCCTGAAGGCGGCGCAGCACGTCGAGAATCTGCGCCTGGATGGTAACGTCCAGTGCCGTGGTCGGTTCGTCGGCGATCAACAGCTTCGGGTCGCAGGAGATCGCCATGGCGATCATCGCGCGCTGGCGCATGCCGCCGCTGAGTTCGTGGGGATAGCTTCCAGCCCGTTCTTCCGGCAGTGGGATGTCCACCAGGTCCAACAGTTCGACGGCCCGCCGCCAGGCATCCTTCCGGTCCGCGCCCTGGTGCAGTCGGACCGCTTCCGCGATCTGTTCGCCAACGGTGAACACGGGGTTCAGGGACGTCATGGGTTCCTGGAAGATCATGGCGATATCGTTGCCCCGTATTGCCCGGATCTGCCGGGGAGAAAGCTTCAGCAAGTCCCTGTCCTCGAAGTATATCTCACCTCCGGCAATGCGCCCGGGCGGTTGCGGGACCAGTCCCAGGATGGAGTAGGCGGTCATGCTCTTGCCGCAGCCCGACTCGCCCACGATACCCAGCGTCCTGCCGGCCTCCACCTCGAAGCTGACGCCGTCGACGGCCCGCACCACGCCGCTCTCCGTGTCGAACCAGGTCTTCAGATCGTTTACGCGCAGGATCGTATTCGTCATGCGTCTCTCATGCGGTGCCGCGCTGCCTGGGGTCCAGGGCATCGCGCAGTCCGTCTCCCAGCAGGTTGTACAGGGTGACCGTGATGAAAATGGCGAATCCGGGCACGATCACGAGCCACCAGGCCGCGATATTGCTGCGCGCTCCGGCCAGCAGCGAACCCCAGGTGATGACCTCGGCGGGCACGCCGATGCCGAGGAAACTCAGCCCCGATTCGGCCAGGATGGCGCCGGCCACGCCGAAGGCCGCGGGTATCAGCACAGGCGCGATGGCGTTGGGCAGGATGTGCACGGCCATGATGCGCAGGTTCGAACAGCCCAGGGCCCGTGCGGCTGCGATGTAGTCGAAGGCCCGCACCTGGAGGAACTGGGACCGGGTCAGCCGGGCGATGCCCACCCATCCCGTGAACCCGATGATGATCATGATCCAGAATAGGCTCGGCGGGAAGAAGGCCGCCGCCGTGATGATCAGGAAGAAGGGCGGGATCGCCGCCCAGAGCTCGAATACGCGGGACAGGATCAGGTCCGTCCAGCCGCCCAGGTATCCCGCCAGCGCGCCGAGTCCCACGCCGATGAGCAGAGAAATGCCCACCGAGACCAGCCCGATGGTCAGCGAATACCGCGTGCCGTGAATGAGTCCGGACAGCACGTCGCGGCCCAGCCGGTCCGTTCCGAACGGATGGTCGCCTCCCGGCCGTTCGTAACGGGCGCCGAGGCGGATCTCGTCCGGCGCGTAGGGGATCAGGGGAAATACCGCTTCGCTGTAAGCGTACCGCTTGAAGTTCCTCCGCGTACGCAACTCCTCCGGCCAGTCCATCAGGCCGGTGTACACCGCGTATTGCCTGAACGCGGGGAAGTAGGTCTCTCCCTGGTAGACCATGTAGTACGGCTTGTTGCCGGCGATCAGGTCCGCGGTCAGCGCGAGGAAGGCCATGGCCACGAGGACGTAGAGGCTGTAGAGCGCCGGACGGTTCTTGCGGAACTCCTTGCGCGTCAGCCGCCAGAAGCTCTCGCCGCCCTCGTTCATCACGGCATCGACCGGCGTACCGTTCACCGCCTCGATTTCGTTTTGGTTGGCCGGGTCCGATCCCAAAGCCGGTCTCCTTCACAGTGACGTTCTACTTCCCGATGCCGGTCCACTATCCCTGCAACTGGTCGAAGGTGATCCGCGGATCGACCACCTTGAGCAGGATGTCCGCGACCAGGATACCCAGCAGCGAAAGCAGGGAGCCTATGGTGAAAAGCGCCATGACCATGGGGTAGTCCCTGGTCAGCACCGACTCGAATCCGAGCAGCCCCATGCCGGGTATGGTGAATATCGTCTCGATGAACACGGATCCCGCGATCAGGGCCGGGAGCAACCCGGCGGACGTAGTCACGATTGGGATCAGCGAGTTGCGGTACACGTGTCGCAGGATGACGACTTTCTCCGACAGTCCCTTGGCCCGGGCGGTCCGCACGTAATCCTGGCGCAGGTTCTCCAGCATGCTCGTCCGCATGAAGCGTGAAATCGTCGCGAAGCTGATATAGGCGGAGGCCAGCACGGGCAGGAACATGTGGTACATGTGGTCCGTGAGCAGCCGCCAGGTGCTCCAGTCGCTGGAGGCGTCCAGCGATTGTATGCCCGAGGCCGGGAACCAGTAGTAGAACTCCCGGTTGCACAGGAAGATGATCAGCAGCATGCCCACCCAGAAGGAGGGCATGGACCAGAGGACGAAGGTACCGGTCGTAAGCACCCGGTCCGTCAAGGTATTCTGCTTGACCGCGAGCCAGACGCCGAGGGGAAGGCCCACCAGGTAGGCGATGATGATGGCGATGACGTTGATTTCGAGGGTGACGGGCAGCCGCTCCATGACCCGGGCAATGACGGGCTGGTTGTCCTTGAAGGAACGGCCGAAATCAAGCGTGACGAAACGGTATTCCGCGAGCGTCAGGAGTTCGATCCCCGCGCCACGGTAGGTGTAGTTGCCTTCCGCGCTGAAGGTCCTGCCTTCCCAGAAAGAGGATCGTTCCAGTTCGCTCGCTTCCCCTGGCGCGCGTTCGCGCACAAGGACAAGGAACCGTTCTTTCTGTTCCTCCCGGTCCAGCCCCGCCAGCGCCTGGCGCTGCGCCGGCTCGAGCCGTTCCAGCAACCCGTCCGCCAGCAGCGCGCTCCGGTCGAACGCGCTGATGGTCTCGACTTTCAGGAACAATGCCGTGACCCAGTTGAAGTACTGCACGTGGACCGGCCGGTCCAGGCCGAGCTGCCTGCGCAGTTCCTCGCGGGTCTTTTCGATGTCCTGCTGCCGGTCGGACGCGAGTCCCTCGCCGCCGGCCACGCCGCCGAGGAACAGGTCCACGGGATCGCCGGGGGCCAGGTGCATGATGAAGAAGGAGATCACCGTGATCCCGACAAGCGTGGGGACCATGAGAAGCGAACGTTGAAGAATGTAACCGATCATAGGCGCTTGTGACCCCGGCCTGAATCATGGTCGGTTTCGCGTGTCACTGCGGAAAAAGACGGGGCCGCCACGCGCGATCTCAGCTGCTGGCGCGCGCGACTACTGGTACATGCGGTCTGTGGGCTCTACCCACCATTCCTGGTTCACGGCGCCGGCCGGATACCAGTTGACACCGTGGAAGCGCCTGCTGTACGCACTGGCGACGCGCGATTTCCAGAGAAAGGTATAGGGCTGTTCCTCGTGGAGAATCTCCTGGAAACGGCGGTACAGTTCAATCCGCTTTTCCATGTCGAATTCCGTCCGGTAATCTTCCAGGATCCCATCGGACTCTTCGTTGCGGAAACTGACGAAGTTCGACCCGTTGCCCGCGATCTGTGATGAATGCCAGATCTGGTAGGAATCCGGCGGGAAACGCAAGCCCGTTCCGCCGCTCCAACCGAGGGTCACCGCCGCGAAATCCTTGTTCTTCACCCGCTCCAGGAATATGGACCAGTCCAATTCGCGGACCTGGCAGTCGATGCCGAGGTCCTCCAACGCGCTCTGCAGCGTCAGCGCGATATCCTTCCTGAGCTGGTTGCCAGAGTTGACAAGGAACTCGAATCGAAAGGGGGTACGTTCGCCGTCGATCTCCTTGTCGAGAATCCCGTCGTTGTCCGAATCCGCCCATCCGGCTTCGTTCAACAGGGCCAGGGCCCGGTCCGGATCGAAGGCGTAGGGCCGCAGGTCATGGTTGTACTCGGGCCGGAACTTGTGAATGGGACTTTCGACCGTCTCGGCGAGCCCGAAGAGCAGGTTTCGCACCATGGACTCCCGGTCGGTGAGATGGGTCATCGCCTGCCGGACCCGCCGGTCCCGGAATATGGGGTGTTCGTTGTTCCACCCGATGTAAATGTACCCTCCCGCGTACTGAATGCCCTTCATGAACCGTTCGACGAAACCGGGGGACCAGCTCTTCTCCTTGAACTCGAGGGGCTTCATTCCGTGGATGTCGAGGTTGCCGTTGGTCAGCTCGATGAAGGCGGCGTCCATGTTGTTGATGATCTTGAAGACGACCTTGTCCACGTGTCCGGCGGCGGGGAGTCCTTCCACGTTTCGGCCCCAGTAGTTCTCGTTGCGGGTGAGCACGACCCGCTGGCCCGTGACCACGTCGTCCTCCCAGTCCGCCACGTAATAGTTCCCGCTTCCCAACATGCGCCGGTTGAAATCCTGGTTGAACCGTTCACCGAACTGCCGTACCCGGTCCGCGTGTTCCCCCGCTTCCCAGCTGCCGTCGATGAGGCTTCCGATCGGCACCGGATCGAGCAGCCCGTCCGGATCGTAGAAGTGCCTAGGGAGGATGTCGAATCCGCCGAGGAAGAGATCGTTCAGGATGTAGGGTTCCCGGCATTCGAAACTGATCTCGTATTCCCCGAGTTTTTTGACGTCCTGAATGGAGGAATAGTAGTTTCTGAGGTGAGGCGCCCGTACCGTGGGCGTCTGGATGACCTTCATGCTGAAGAGCACGTCGTCCGCCGTCAAATGAATGCCGTCCGCGAAATTGACGTTCTCGCGAAGACGGAAGGTATAGGTCAGCTTGTCATCCGATACGTCGGGGTAGTCCTCCGCGATCCAACCTCGCTGCGTATAGGGCGGATCGTATTCCGGCTCCAGCAGCGACTCGAAAACGTAATTGTGAACCTGCGTGGCGCCCTGGTCGCTCGACGTGTAGGGATTGAAGTTCTCGGGATCGGAAAGCGCGTGGCGGACCATCCAGTCACCGTACCGGGGTTCGTCCGCCCCCGCGTATTTCAGCGCCGCCTTCTCCGTCCCATCCAGCACCACCGTATCCTTCGATTCGGACAGGATCGTCTGAACCTTGTTCCAGGGATCTTCTGTCGTTTCTCCGCCGCCGCAGGCGATCTGGGTGGCTAGCAGACAAATGGCAACGGTCTTTGCCGCAGTACCCATGGTCCTATGCATGACGTTATTCCTCCAGGCGTGTCCAGTGCGCGATGAATAGTCCGCACACGGTCCGGTGGTCCTCCGGGCGGCTACCTGCCCAGGCCCTTCTCCTCGAAATCGATGACAATCTTGATGCACTCTCCCTTGCGCCCGGTGGCCATTTCAAAACCGTCCTGGACCCTGGCGAAGGGCAGTTTGTGCGAGATCATGGGCGAAACGTCGACGCGGCCCTCGCCGATCATGCGCATGGCGCTGGCAAAGTCGATACGGATATCCGGGCCGACCGAAGTCGTCAACTGGATGTTCTTGCGAAAGAGATCGAAGATGTCGGCCGTGTACTGCGGAGTCTTAGGGACGCCGAAGTTGATGAACCGCGCACTGTGCCGGGCCAGTTTGACACACAGGTTGAAAGTCTCCTCGACGCCCACGACCTCGATCACTACGTCGGCCATCCGCCCGGAGGTGATCTCGTTCACGGCCTCCACCGGATCGGTTCCTGCCGTATTCACCGTGTGGGTCGCTCCCATCTCCTTCGCGGCGGCCAGCCGGTTGTCGTGCTGGTCGATACCGATGATCAGCGCCGCGCCCAGGTTGCGCAGCATGGCCGTGAAGAGCAGCCCCATGGGACCCTGGCCGACGATGGCGACCTCCGCGTTGAACAAGTGGCCCAGTTTACGAAGGCAATACAACACGGTACCCAGGGGCTGGGCCATCAAAAGCTGTTCCTGGGGCTGGCCCTCCGGAAGCGGCGTCACGGACGCGCCCAGTCCGAGGAAATACTCGGCCATGGCGCTCGAGCCGGTCGGCAGGGCCAGGACGAGATCCCCTTCCCGGCATCCGTTCGACCACGACTTCTCAATGACGCCTATACTTTCATGCAGGGACACGCCCGGCGCCACGGGATAGTTCGCCGGACCGGTGAAAACCGGATGGTCGCTGCCGCAGATGGCGGCGTTTACGGTCCGAACGAGCACGAGATCCTTCAACCCGTCCGGATCGGTCCGTTCCATGGCGAGGTCCGGCCGTTCGGCTTCCACGATTTCGATGCGTTCCCGTGCGACGACTTGTCCTGCTTTCATCGGTTTTCCTTTCTGGCTTCCGGTGTGATGCAACCTTGTGGCAGTCTGACGGGTGCATCTTCCTGAATGTACCCGACCGGCGGGTATTGTCAAACCGAAATGGACGGGACGACGCGGGTTGGTCCGCTATGGTCTCGCATCGCCGATGTAGATGTCGAAATACCCCGTGTTATTGCCCCAGAAGGGGTATTCGCCGTCATGGTCGCGCTTGATGCCCTTGAGCCAGGGTTTCCGCAGCGAAGCCTTCATGCCGTAGTAGAGAAACACGGCGCCCACGTCCTCGGCGAGTATCCGCTGGGCCTGGTCGTACAACCGGAACCGCCGGGCCGCGTCCATTTCCGATGCCGCCTCGTCGACCAGGCGGTCGAATTCGGCGTTTATCCAGGGATGGCGGCTGTAGCCGGCCGGCTGGGACCTCCATACCATGGCGAGCATGTTGTTCGGGTCGGGATAGTCGTAGTGGTACTGAATGAGGCTGAAGGGGATCTTCCGCTGGTACTGGGCGGTCCGGTAGGAGATGTTCTCCACGACGCGTAACGTCATATCGATCCCCAGGTGGGATTTGAGCATCTCCTGTATGGCCTGGCCGACCTGCTGCCGGGCCATGTTGTTGATCCACATCTCGATCCTGGGAAACCCGCGTCCCTCCGGATATCCCGCCTCGCGCAGGCGCTGTCTGGCACGTTCCGGGTCGAAGCGCTGGATGTCCCGGTACTTTCCGTCCGCGTAGCCGGGGAACCCCGGCGGCAGCATCGACCAGGCCGGCATGCCCATGCCCTGGAGCAGTACGCGGCAGATGGCCTCCCGGTCGATCGCGTGACTGATTGCCTGGCGTACCTTCAGGTTGTCGAAGGGAGGGAAGTCTGGGTTGAAGAAGAGAAAATGGGTCATGAAATCCTTGCTGACGTGCAGCTCCCTTGATAGCCCGGGATGGCTTCGGATGCGCGGCAGGTCGATGGGGGTCACGTCCTGCTGGTCGATCTCGTCGTTTTCGTAGGACAGCGTGCCGCCGGCCATCATGCGGGTATCCAGGAATTTCCCGATGATCCGCTCCACGAATCCTTTGTGGGGGCCGTTATAGTTCGGGTCCAGGACGAATTCGAAGCTGGCGCCGTGATCCCACGTATCCAGTTTGAAGGTGGAATTGGTCACGAACCGGCCGGGCTCGGACCAGCCCGGACCGTATTTCTCCACCTGCCAGCGGGGTACCGGGACGGAGGTGGGGAAAGAGGCGATGTAGGGGAGATAGGGACAGGGCAGCGTGGTCCGGATTTCCAGCGTGTGGTCGTCGATGGCCCGGACGCCGACCGTATCCGCGTTCCGGGTCTGTCCCTGGTTGAAGGCCTTCGCGCCCTCGATTTCGTAGTAGAAAGAAGCGTTTCGATTCGCGCTGGCCGGGTCGACCATCCGCTTGAATGCATACTCGAAATCGTGGGCCGTGACGGGTCGCCCGTCGCTCCACCTCGCGCCGCGGCGCAGGTGGAAGGTCCAGCGCGTGCCGTCGGGAGACGCCTCCCATCGATCGGCCGCGGCCGCAGTGAGTTCGTTGTTGTGATCCAGCCGGGTGAGGCCTTCGAAGGAGAACACCGCGCCGGTCGCCTCGTATACGGCGATACCGATATCGAGCGTCGTGGGTTCCGGCAGGTGGAAGGAATAGACCTGGCGCGCGAGGGGCGCCGCGTCCGGGGGCATGACCCTGCCCACCGAATTTACGGGCCGCTCATTGGACCCGGGACGACGTTCGGGCCGAGGGTGACCTTCGGGCCGGGGGTGACCTTCGGGCCCGGACTGCACCTTGGCCCCGGGCTGCACCGTGGCCACTGGCTGGTCTGAGTCGTCTTGAGCGACTTCAAAAACCGGAAGGAAGAGCAGCAGAATACACAGCAGAAGGCCGGGATTCATGCGTACCTCCCCGTGGCTCCGCGGGTTTGAAACGCCATTCCCGGCCTGACCATTCCCGGCCTGTCGACGCCCGACCTGACCGCCCACGGCCTGACCATTCCCGGCCTGACCATTCCCGTGCTATCCGGCAAAAATGGCGCGGTGGGAGATGCCCGAGCGGTAAGACGCCTGTTGAATGCCGCCGATGAACTGCGCGGTGCGGCCCGCCGGCGCCGAGCCCTCGTACCACGCACTGAACGACGCGTTGAACTCCTGGATCCAGGCCCGGTTCGCATCGGTGTCGTCGCCGGCCACGACATAGGCGTTGTTGAAGATGCCGTCCTCTTTGAGTCCGTTTCCGCCCGCCGCCTGGATACGCGTGTCCAGCGTGGTGAGCTGAAGGCCGGCGTCATCTCCACCCACGGCGCTGGCCATGACTTCGGTCACGCCGCCATAGTGAATGGAGGTCCAGGTGCTGAATCCGTCCTCCAGTTCCCCGGACCGCGTGATGTTCACGTCGCCCGAAACCACGCGGGGCTGGGGTTCCACGATGCCGTCCAGGTTCGGGATGCGGGAGACCGGGTAGATCAGCCCGGCCGGCCGGTCGTCGCCGAAGTAGTCCTCGAAGACCCGCCGTACCGTATCGATCCTTTCCCAGGTCTTCGCGGGCGCGTCGTCGACGGCAACCAGGATCTCCATCCATACGGTCTGCTTCCGGAAATCGACGCCGGATTCGGCGAAGGGCTTTTCGTAGTGCTCGTCCAGCACGAAGGCCGTTTCCTGCGCCAGGTCGGATCCGAGGGACGTGATAACCTTTCCGTCGCGGTTATGCATGACCGACGCGCCGCTCGGCTGGTGATCCTGCCAGTATCCGTAGTCGATCACACCGTCGCCGATGGTGACTTGCTCACCGCTGACGGCCTTGATCTGGACCTCGAACAGCGCCACGGGGTCCGGAAAGCCCTCGGGATGCGTAAACCGCGCCATGCGGTTGGAACGCAACGGGCCGCCGGTCACCGCCTCGATCATCGGCGCGTACACGGCGTTGTAGTCGTCCTTGAGCCGGTCGCACTCATCACGGTCGGCGGAAGGGGTCGTCCACAGCACGTCCGTCTTGTAGACGTCCGACCAGTTTACGCCACAGATCGCCAGGTTCCTGTTCAGGTTCTCGATCGTGCCGAACCACTCTGAGCCCACGTCGTTGGGATACTGCGTACCCACATTCCCGCTCGGTTCGACCAGGCGGAATACCTGGTTGCGATCGTCCTTGACGAGCACTTCCGTGGGATTGGAGAAGATGGCAATGGGATTGTGCCTGACGATGCTGACCTGTGCCATGCGGAGACTTCCTTTCGGATCGGATTGAATTGGCTAATATTCCAATGATTCAGGCCGTAGAAATTAAATGGTCGGACCGTTAAAAACAAGCGGGAAAAGAAATGGACAGGCATCCTATCCACGGCAAAACCGGGCGAAAACCTCCACGTGGCCACCGGCGATGTCTTCGTCGTCAGGAAGGCCCGTGATATTGAGCCTGCAGCGGCCGGGCGTAAAAACAGGATACAGATGGGCGTCGTAGATCACCGCCGGGGCCTCGTCCTCGACGCGGGGATTGCGGAACAGTCCAGCATAGCGGTCCGTGAACAGCTCGGAGAGCGGCGAACCGGCGCATCGATCCTTCCAGGCTTTCTCCGCCGTGGCGACCCGCCGAAGTATGGCTGCGTGTTCACGCTCCAGGGATTCCAGGTCGTTGACCAGCGCGGAGACGAATGCCCGCGTTACCGGATGTTCGAAAGACGAACCCCGGGCGCGCGTCACCGTATTGGCCAGTGCGGCCACTTCGTCGGACCGGGACGCGTCCGGCAGGTGCACCAGGAGCATCCCGCAGGGACGCAGAGCGAAGGTGCCGAAGGACTTGGTGGGGCTGACGGAAACCCAGAAGGGCACGTCGTTTTCGATGAAGGGCCGGATCTGGTCGTCATAACTCATGGTCATGATCTCGTCGTACCCGCGGGACTCGAGGAGGCGGGCATACTCGAATCCGGAATAGGCCCGGTCCAGCAGCACGGGGCGGCCCTTTGCCGCGGCGGCCCGTTCGCACATGGTCTCGAGGGACTGGACGCGGCCTGTCGTGTTCATGGGACCCGCCTGGTATACCCGCAGGAGATCCGGGGCGTCCATCACGTCACCGATGGGAAACTCGCGGCAGGAGATCCGGCTCATCCGGGCGATCGCCTTGTATGCGGGCCAGGACAGTTCTTCCACGCCGATCGCCTGCAGGTCCGGATAGAGTTGCAGGGCCATTTCGACCGCGGTCTTCACCGCGCCGGTGCCCGCGTCCGAGGGAATCAGCAGCGAGAAGCGGTCCCAGTATTCCTCGGGGATGCGTTGCCACCGCAGCACGGCTTCGTTCAACGGAACAGCGAGGGACGCGGTGCTCATGTATTCGCCGAGCAGGCTGTGGTCGATTTCGGCCCTGGCACGGTTGAGCAAGGTCTCGGAGGTCGGCCACGCCCGGCCCTTCCCGTCCACGACGATGCCGATGCCGTAGTTGTACCCGTCGGCGTCCTGGTCGCAAACGATCTTCGCGATCTGGTTGGCATCCTTGCCCTGGGCGCTCAACGCTTCCGCCGTTCGCTGTACGGCGGCGCCGAAGGACGGTTTCATGCTCACTCCGTTTCTGTTACGGGAAGGAAACGCTTAAGACGGAAAGACTCACAGCAGGTAGACGAAAACGAATAGAAAGGGCCAGACGAGCACGACGAATCCCCAGAACATCCCGCCCATGGTCAGGCCGTCGTGTGCTTCGCGGGAATACGCGCCTTTGCTGAACCTGCGCGACACGTAGAGCAATCCCAGGACGGCGATGAAAACGTGCAGCGCATGCATCCCGATCATTACGTAGAAAACCGCGCCGTATATATTCTGGGTGACGGTCAGGCCGAAATCGATCAGCCGGACCCATTCCACGCCCTGCACCACCAGGAAAAGGATGCCAAGCAGCGCGGCCGTGTTCAGCAAACGCCCGGAAGACGGCACAAGTCCGCGCCGGATGGACCACCACGCACCGTACATGGCCGCACCGCTGCCCAGCAGGACAAGGGTATTGAAGAGGGACATCATCACGGGGAGCCTGGGCTGGTCCGAAGGCGGCCACTCCGGGTAGCCCGTCCGTACAACGGCGAACGTGACGATCAGCGTCAGGAAAAGGACGGCCTCGCTGGCAATGAACACGAGCATGCCCAGTACGTTGGTCCCCATGGCCGATGGCGCCGCGGAAGGGGAACCGGGCGGTCCGTCGTCACCGCCACCTCCGCCGCCCCGGCCGCCACTGCCACGGCCACCACCTTCCCGACCGTCACCGCGGTCGTCACCTCCGCCGGTTCCGGTTACGCGCCGGTCTGAACCGGTATGCCCGCCGCCGGAGCCGGGGACTCGTATCCACTCCAGGTCCCTTACTTCCGGTTCCAGCTGTTCAGTCTGCGTATCGGGCTGCGTCACGACAGACATGTTTAAAGACTCCTGCCTTTCCCGGCGTCATTCATCCCAGTCGATAAAATACCCTGGCATTATCGTGGAACAACTTGCGGCGGTCCTCCAAGGAGACACCCGACACCGCGTCGACGAGGGTCTCGAACCACGCCCGGTAGGTCGCCGCGAGTGTACAGACCGGCCAGTCGCTGCCGTACATCACCCGGTCGAATCCGAAGATTTCGAGCAGGTGGTCGATATAGGGTTTCAGGTCTTCCGCGGTCCAGTTCGGCTTAGCCCTGGTAACGAGCCCGGAGATCTTGCAGACCGTGTTGGGAAACGCGGCCAGCTGGTTCATGTAGTCCGCCCACTGCGCGAAACCGTCCCCCGCGATATCCGGCCCCCCGCAGTGGTTGATGGCGTGGGTCACGCCGGGGGTCGCGCGAACCAGGGTCACCGCCGCGTCCAGCTGCGTGACGTTGGCGCACAACTCAAAGGTATACCCGTACTTCGGCAGCGCCCGGACGCCTTCGATCAGGGACGGCCAGCTGTAGAACGCCGGATCTTCGTGGTGCCAGGCCATGCGGCGAATGCCGACCACCATGGGATAGTCCGCGGCCAGCCGCTCCAGGGTCTCCTCGCGGTCCTCCGATTCCAGGGGCGCCGTGGGGACGATCGCGCCGATCATGCCGTCCTCGGCGGCTATGCGCACGAGCCGGTCCACCTCGGCCACCTCGGCTCCGGGGGCGGGGTCCGCTTCGATATGTACGGACCTGGTGATATCGATGCCTTCGAACGCGGCCCGGTAGTCCTCCGGTCCATACCGCTGCCGAAGGGCGTCGAATCCTTCCAGCCAGGGATAACTCAGTTCGGCCGTATCCCAGAGATGCTGATGCGCATCGATGATCTGCAAAGAACACCTCCCGTCATGGAGTTTCCGGTTGCATGTCACACAATGTTGGTGGTCTGGGCATGATCCATGACCGGTGAGGGAACCGCCCGTTAAAGTGGACCGAGATTTCCTCGTCGCAGGTGATCACCGGCCAGCCGTCCTCCACCATGGTGAGAACGGTCCGGCATAACGAGTATACGCATCATGCATGGCGATGTCATGGGTATAATATCGTCTGTCATTCGGATCGGTTGTAGAACGCTTCCGCCGTCTTGCAGGTGACGATTAAAGCGCCCAGCATCAAAGCAATGAAGAGGTACATCGGCCACGACGGAGCGTACCACCACGCCAGCGTGAAGAAGACGGCGCTTATGCAAGTGCCGGGAAGCACCATCTTGTTGTACGCGACCTTGAAAAGGACAAGGACAAACAACCCGAAGAAACCCTTCAGGATCAGTCCCCAGAACGTCTCCGGCAGCGCCAGAATCACGACGATACAGAAGCAGATGAACAGGAGCAGTACGACAGGGAGTAGACGGTTCATTGCGCAAGAATCAGGTTTGGCTGGTAGTAACTTTCCGCGTCCATCTGCAACCCGGAAACACCGTCAAACCACGCTGAACCACGCTCCGCGATGGTCGCGGTCCCTGTAGGTAGCCAGTGGTAGTACACCATTCTGCAATGGGGGATAGGCCGGAAAGCTCAGTGATCCCAAGGGTTGACCGACGCACAATGCGCAGGTCAGGTCACGTGGAAGCGTAGGTCGCTTCATGAAGGTCTATACGAAAACTCTGTCAGGGCAGGACGGTCTCTCCATTCCAGTTATGCGGTTCTGGCTGATACTCCTCGTAGGGATAGGACCGGTCGTCAAATGAAGCATCTTCGATGGAAACTGTCGACGCGATGACACCTGGATCGTTCTGGTTTTCCAGATAGTCCAGCAGATCCCACGCCGCCGAGATATTGACACCAAAGTCTTCGGCAAGATCCACTCTTCCTATGAGCTCTCCCGGCTCCTCGTCTTCCTCATCTTCATCGGGCAGCCTGATAAAATTAACGAGTCCCGCGAAGTTGATGGCGATGATGTACCCTTCATGATCGAAAATCGGACTGCCACTTGTACCGCCAAGGGTCCCCAGATTAGAGTGGATAATTTGGCCCGTATTTGTGGGACTGGCTAAAAAAGCCTCATTGTAGAAGGGTCTGATGGCGCCGATCGTACCTTCCCTGAAGTTGGCTATCGGGAGTAAGTTGAAAATAGGAAGCAGTCCAGGAAAACCAAGAGTGCCGATCGGTTGACCTTCGCGCAGACCGTCGGTAAACTCCCGTGGCAGGAACTCGGGCGAGTCGTGGGTGATCTCGCCGCCGATGAGTTGTATCAGGGCAATATCCGGCGACCAGCTTTCCTCGTTATCGTATTCGGGATGAAGGACATAGGGCTCCCACAGATAGGTTTCGTCTCCTCCAAGCAGTGTGCCCGTACGTGTAGCGAGAAGAAACCGCAGACTTTCCGCGTTTTCAGGATCGTTGTAGACCTCCAATGTTCTCTCCACCACATGCGCGTTTGTCCATAGCTTGTCATTGAAATAAGCGCTGAAGCCGGTACCGGATCGTCTTATTTCACCGTCGACGACTACGGAGATGAGATAGATCGCATCCCGCAGCTTGCCTTTCTCGATCACCTCCGCCCAGTTGAGCATTTCACCGGTTTCGCCCTGGATTCCCTGCAAACCTTGCTCACCCTGCACGCCTTGCTCACCCTGGACCCCCTGCACACCTTGTTCTCCCTGGACCCCCTGGACCCCCTGGGTTCCTTGAATACCCTGGGCACCCTGAGGACCGACCGGTCCCGGGTCGCCCTTGCAGGAAGCCAGGACAACAGCCATGGCCATCATGATTACTGCTCGCACGATTTCCACCCTTTTCTCGAAGGATACTTGACCGATTGACCACCAAGTACCCAATTCATGGATGACAGTCTGATCATTTAAAATACAAGTCAAAGGAAACTACTTGAATGAGGTATTATTGCAAATGAATAATCGTTAATTACAACATTAAAGGTTAGACAGGTGCTGCGGGAGTAAGGTAGATTATCCTGGACCGCACGCTCCCGCACGAATTTGCACTGCAAACTCTTCGCATGGCGCAAATATCGAAGATGAAAGACCTGGAGCTACTACGAGGAGCTCACGATGCCATTACAGGAATACCCGACCTACGATAGGATAGGTGTCCGCGCGCTCATCAACTGCAAGGGCACGCTGACCATGTACAGCGGGTCGGTCATGCTGCCTGAGGTCCGCCAGGCCATGGCCGAAGCGTCCCGGAAGTATGTACATATCGAAGAACTCATGGAAGGCGTCGGCCGGCGAATAGCCGATGTCATGCAGGCGGAATTCGGACTCGTGACCAATGGATGCGCGGCGGCGCTCTGCCAGGTTACTGCCGCCTGCGTGGCCGGTACGGACCCCGGCCGAATCGCCAGCCTGCCGGACACCTCGGGCATGAAGAACGAGGTCATTACGCTTAAGGCCCACCGCCATGTCTACGACCACGCCATTCGCATGGTGGGGATCTCGCTCGTCGAGGTGGACGACGACCCGGATAGTCTCCGGGCCGCGTTCAACGAACGCACCGCCATGGTCGCCCTGTTCGGCGACCGCGCGGGCGACGGGGTAATGACAGTGGCCGAGATCGTCGAAATCGCCCATGGCCATAGCGTTCCCGTCTTCGTGGACGCGGCCGCGGAACGACCGGATGTGCCCAATCCTTACCTGGCGGACGGCGTGGACGCCGTGGCCTACAGCGGCGGGAAGTGCCTTCGGGGACCCCAGGCCTCCGGGCTGGTCCTCGGCCGGCGCGACCTGCTTTGGGCGGCTTTCATGAACGGCGCCCCGCACCACTCCATCGCGCGCCCGATGAAGGCGGGCAAGGAGGAAATCATGGGGCTGCTGGCCGCCGTGGAGCAGTGGGTACAGCGAGATCACGAAGCGGAATGGAAGACATGGGAAGGCTATCTGCAGACCGTGGTCGATGCGGTCGGGGCGCTTCCGTCCATGCGAACGTCGATCCGGCAACCGGGTCGGTCCAACGTAGCGCCTGTCCTGCACATGAACTGGGAGACCTCGCAAATCGGGATCGATCCGGACGAAGTCGTGCGCCTGTTGTCCGAAGGCGATCCCCGCGTCGAAATGGGAGGGGGCGATGGCCTGTCCATCATGCCCTATATGATGGAGCCCGGCGAGGATGTCCTGGTGGCCGCACGGCTCGCGGAGATCCTTGAACCACGGGTGAAGTGAACCGAGGGTAAGGTGAACAGGGGAAGGACGCCATGAAAGTCATCGTCGATCTGTGCGTGGTACCCATCGGGGTCGGCGTATCGGTTTCCGATTACGTTGCGGCCTGTGAACGGGTGCTGAGGAAAGCGGGGCTGAAGACGTTCATGCATGCCTACGGCACAAATATCGAAGGCGAATGGGATGAAGTATTCGAGGCCGTGAAGCAATGCCACGAGACAGTGCACGAAATGGGCGCTCCGCGGATTTCCACGACCATCCGCCTGGGTACGCGAACCGACCGTGCGCAGACCATGGAAGAGAAGATCGAGAGCGTCGAACGGAAATTGAGGGACGAAGCGTAGGCAGCTAGTTTCCGACCGGTTCGCTGATGTGGCCGAATAGCCGCTTTATGCGCTTCACATGCATTTCGGGAAGCGGTCCCCTGGCGATGCTCCTGATGTTCTGCTCGATCTTGTCCAGGGTAACCGCACTGCAGACGGCGGTGGTTACGCCCTCGGTGTAGACGACGAACCGGTAGGCCGCTTCGACCAGCGATGCGATATCGGGATCTTCGAGGAGGAAGTCGTAGGGCGATCGGGGGTCGACGGACTCGTCCAGCAACTCCTGCTGCTGCAGGTCTTCGATCGTCGCGGCAAGGCGCGCCGGGTCCTTGAATATGTTGCGCACCGAGAAGATGTTCATGACGCCCACATCGTGCTCTATGCAGTAAGGAAAGACCGAATGCCGGGCCGACTGGTTGAGCATGCTGTAGGCGATCATGACGACGTCCAGCTTTCCGGTGGGCACCGCGGCCTGCAACCACGCATGGGCACCGTCCGTCAACGCGGTCTCGCTGGATCCGAGGAAACGGATCTTGCCCTGACGGCACAGTCGTTCGAGTACGGGAAACAACTCGTTGATCAGGTAAGCGAAGTCGGCTTTTTCGGTCGCCTGGATCAGCGCCACGTCGATTTCGTCGACACCCAGGCGGCGAAGGCTGGTCTCGATGGATTCCGTGATCTGTTCCGGTGTCATCAGGATAGGTCCGCTTTCCTCGTCGAACTGCGAGAGCACAACCCTCGTGGCGACGTAGTACCGGTCGCGCGGTACGCCTCGAAATGCCCGCCCGAGGATCGCCTCGGCTTCAAGGTAGCCCGGAGACGTATCGAAGAGATTGATGCCCAGGTCCAGGACCCGGTGGACGAGCCGGTGCATCTCCTGTTCGGTCAACGGAGGATCGCTGGTCTGCCCCAGCCGGTTGTAGCCCCCGGAGCCCATGCTCAGGGTAGATACGTTCAGACCGGTTCGGCCGAGGGGACGGTACGAAATCATATCAACTCCTGCAGGTGTCACATCTGGCGAGAATCGACTTTACAAAACAGCCGGTTTTACGTATCGATCCTGAATCGCGAACCCGGCGGTAGAAACCACGTCAGTCAAAACTTCGATACACTGGATTAACTCTAAGCGGAAGGTACGGGCATGTCAACCGTCGAAGATCTCGTAAAACGGATCAGGATCGAGGGCTGGTGCGTCGTAGACGGCGTGATACCCCCCGACGAAGTAGTGAAGGTCCGCGACAGCCTGGTTGCCACGGCGAATGGCCGGCCCGAGGACCTGGAAAACGGCCGGCATGCCGTTCGCGGGATCATCGCCTACGACCCGGCGATCGCCCCGTATCTGTCCGACGATCGAATCATGGGGGTCGCCGAAGCGTTTTTTGGCAAGCACGTCCGCATATCCATGACCACGGGCGTCATTCTCCACCCCGGATTTCCCCGGACGGAAAATCCGGGCGGGGGCCTGCACTCAGACTGGCCTTTCGGGCAGAGCTACGACTATCGTATTCCGGCACCCTATCCCGATGCGCCGCTGCTGCTGACCAGCATCTGGATGCTCACGCCCTTTACCAGGGAGAACGGTGGCACGGTACTGGTGCCCGGAAGCCACAAGGCCAGCAATAACCCGACGGGCGACAGCAGCTTTGTGCCGGGAACGACGCACCCGTCGGAAATCCGGGCCGAAGGGAAGCCGGGGAGCGTGCTGCTCTTCGACAGCCGGACCTGGCATATCAACGGACACAACCACAGCGACGAGACCCGCATGGCCATCATCGCCCGTTACGCGGCGTGGTGGTTCAACCTCAACCCTATTGTACCCGGCCTGTCGGACTTCGAACGCGATGCGGCCAACCGGGGATTCAGGCCCGACGATGTCGTGCCGCTGACTCCGGAGCAATACGAAGCGCTGCCCGAACGCACCAGGCCCCTTTTCCACCACATCGTCATCGGGCAGCAGGTACTCCCGTCCTAGGCGCTGTTCCAGGCGCAGGATGCTGGAACGGTCCGTAATTCAGCTACCGGTCGCTGGAACGGTCCGCCAACCAGGCACCGGACGCTGGAACGGTCCGCGCCCCATGCATGAGGCATCCATGAAACGCAGCAACCGACCCAACGTCGTCCTCATCTGCGCCGACCAGCTTCGCGGCGACACCCTGGGCATCGCGGGCCACCCCGTGGTCCACACACCCGGCATCGACGCCCTCGCCCATACGGGACACTACTTCCCCAGCGCAATCTCGGAGGTCCCCTCCTGCGTGGGCGCCCGCCGGACGCTCTTCAGCGGGCAGTGGCCGGTCACCCACGGCATGGTCGGTTTTGACGACATGGCGCCGTGGAATGAGCCGGACACGCTCTGCCGGGTTTTCCAGCGCAGCGGCTACAAGACCTACTGTATCGGGAAAAGACACGTATATCCCCAGGACGAGCCCTATGGCTTCGACCGCATCATCGCCCACGAGGAAGGACGGTTCCTTTCTCCCGGATACCGCGACGACTACCTGGACTGGCTTGCCGAACAGGGCTGGGGCGATTTCGGCCTGTTCAACGCGGGAGTGACCAACAACGGGTACACGGCCCGCCCCTGCGTCTTTCCCGAGGAATTCCACGTGACCACCTGGACAGCCACGCAGGCCATACGCGTCATGGACGAGCACGTCCGGGACCACGGCCGGGACACGCCCTTCTTCCTTTTCGTATCCTTCAGCAAGCCCCATCCGCCCTGGGACCCGCCCGCGTTCTTCTATGAGCGGTACGCCGACGACCCCGATCTGCCCGATCCGGTCATCGGCGATCCGTCCCGCTACGTGGGTGGGCGCATGTCCTTCGTCAAGGCCCACGGCCCCTTTCCTGAAGCCGAGTATCTCCCCATGTCTCTCAAGAACGTCCGGCGGGCCCGGGCGGGCTACTACGGGTGCATCGATCACGTGGACACCCAGATCACGCGGTTCACCTATCACCTGTGGCGCATGCTTCAACTGCGCAATCTCGTCTTTGCCTTCGTCGGCGACCACGGCGACATGCTCGGCGATCACCATTACTGGGCCAAGTCGTACGGGTACGAGGGCTCGATCCGCGTACCCTTCGTCCTGAACTTCCCCGCGCAGATGGAGCTCCCCGCGGGCGTCCGGTACCCCGATGCGACCGTGGGACTGGCCGACCTGATGCCCACGCTGCTCGACGTGTGCGGCCTGCCCACGCCCGGCCGCATGGACGGCCGCTCGCTCATGCCGCTCGTTCGGGGCGAAACGGACCGGCTGGACCGGGAGCGACTGCACGCCGAACACCTTGAATTCGGCCACTACCTGGTCGGCCACAGTGACAAGTTCATCTGGCATTACCGGACCGGGCAGTTCGAGTACTACGATCTCCAGGAAGATCCGCTCGAGTGCCGGAACCTGTACAGCGATGATCATCCCAGGGCCCGGGCCCTTCGCGATCAGCTGCGGGGCCTGATCGTGGACCAGGGCCGGGAAGGGGACTTCATGCGCGAAGGAGCGTTAAGCAACGAAGTCGCGCAGCGCCACACCCACGAATTCCCGCCCTACGCCGTGTAGGATCGTTGTCCGGAATACCTGGTGAGGTACCTCATGGCACAGTCTTTCGAGCCCACCTATGACCGCAAGGGGCTTCGTCCCCGTTTTCCGGAATCGATTGCGCCCGGGGAGATCCGCGAGAAGCTGCTCGAGCTCTTCGGCATGGCGGACATCCCGGAACAGGTCGATTACATCGTGGGCGATTCCCGGGTGGAAGACGGCATACGGCTCACGGACTTGACCTACGCCAATTCCCACGCAGAGACGGTCCCGGCCATCCTGATCGAGCCGCTGGACGACCCGGCCGAACACCTGCCGGGGGTGGTCTGCGTACCGGGCACGGGCGGATCGGCCGAGCGCATGGCCCTCGAACGGTACTACAAGGACGATCCGAACGACCCGCCCCTCTTTGGATGGGCCCGGGAGCTGGCCCGGCGGGGCTACGTCACGCTGGCCATCTCGCCCAAGGGTTGCCACGGACGTGGTACGAACGAGGTGTCCTGGTACATCGAGCTCAAGCACCTGCTCGCCTACGGCATCTCGCAGATGGGACTACTCGTGGAGGAAGCGCTCAGGGGCGTCCGCGTGCTCCAGGTCCAGGACCGGATCGGACACAACAGGGTGGGATTGACGGGCATGTCCCTGGGCGGAAACGCCACGTGGTACGCCATGGCCTGCGCCCCCTGGCTGGCGGCCGGCGTGCCCATCTGCGGCGGCGTGGGACAGTTGGAGAGCGTCATCCGGGGAGGCGACCTGTTCCGGCACAGCGCCTACTTCTACGTGCCCCACATGCTCCGCTACTTCGACCATCCCGAAATCGTCGCGAACTGCATCGCGCCGCGGCCCTTCATGATGGTGGCCCCCACGTCGGACGAGGACATGCCGAAATCCGGGGTCGACGCGCTCATACGCACGGTGGCGCCGGTATACCGCGACGCCGACGCCGGTGACCATTTCCGCGTCTACCAGCCCGAAGGCAACCACGTCTTCCGGTTCGAGTACTTCGAATGGATGGTGGACTGGTTCGACCGGTTTCTAAAGGGAGATTCTGCTTGACGATCATGGCAGATCGACCTTACTTTAACTGCGTTCCCTTCAACATGTTGCAGGCAGGATGATATCGTGAGCGAAACTGCCAGAGATCCTAACGAATCGGGCGACTCCGCGGAAGTCGTCGGTCCGGATCATTCCGTGCTATCCGACGAGGAAGTGCTGACCGAGGGACCGCAGTACAACGCGCCGCCCCCGAAGACGCGTGTGAAGTGGTACCGGTGCCGTGTCACGCGGGAACAACTGGCCAGTCTCAACAAACGCAGTGATTTCCTGGGATTCGTGCAGACCCTGGGCTATCTCGCCGTCCTGGCCGCCGGCGCCGGCGCCGCCATCTACTCCTCCCTCTACTGGCCGTGGTACATTACGATACTCCTGGTATTCATCAACGGCCATTTCTGGCATTTCCTGGTCAACGGATTTCACGAACTGGTCCATGATTCCGTCTTCCGGACCCGCTGGGTGAACCGCTTCTTCCTCCGCGTGTATTCCTTCCTGGGATGGCACAACCACCACCACTTCTGGGCGAGCCACACCGAACACCACAAGTATACGCTGCACCACCCGGACGACCAGGAGGTGGTCCTTCCCGCGAAGTTCGACATGCGGAACCTGTGGAAGTCGTCGATCGTCAACTACCGTTATCCCTACGACCTGGTGAAGGGCAGGCTGGCGGCCGTCGCGGGCAAGATACCGGACGATAAGTGGTCACAGGAGCTCTTTCCGGAAAGCGACCCGGAGCGGCGCCGGGCCTATACAAACTGGGAAAGGGTGATGTTCACCGGCCACATGCTGATCGCCGGCGTCTCGCTGGTCTACGGGCTGTGGGTCGTGCTCCTGGTCATCACCTTCCCGAAGATGATCGGCGCCTGGCTGCAGTTCCTGTGCAACGCGACGCAGCACGTGGGCCTGCAGGATGAAATCCCCGACTTCCGCCTGTGCTGCAGGACCTTCTATATCAACCCCGTCCTGCAGTTCCTGTACTGGCATATGAACTACCATACCGAGCACCATATGTACGCCGCGGTTCCCTGCTACAGACTGGGCAGGCTTCACCGGCTCATCAAGCACGAAATGCCCTACTGCACCAGCGGGTTATGGGAAACCTGGAAGCAGATCATCCAGATCATGGACCGCCAGGCGGTGGAGCCCGATTACCAGTTCATCGCCGAACTCCCGACGGCCGCGCCATCACCCGCAGCCGCGACTCCTCCTGTAACCGCGACCTCTTCCGCACCTGGGACCGCACCCGCGCCCCCTTCCGTCCCCCCTCCCGCACACCGGGATTCCGCATGAAAATCACCGGCATCAGGCTGTTCGTCCTCGAAGATCCCGACCAGCCGCAGTACTATCACGTATTGAAGCAGGTCCCCGGCCTGAGGCGTACGCAGTATACTCACGGCAGCCGATCCCATCCCAGGGCCGGGAAGCTGCGGCAGCACTTCATCCGGGTCGAGACCGACGAAGGCATCGAGGGCACGTGCACGACCACGATGGACCGGGAGCAGGTGGAGATATTGCGGACGCAGGTGTTGGGCAAGAACCCGCTGAACCGCGAAGAGCTGTTCCAGCTGCTTCACAAGGGCACCCGCTGGCTCTACCAGAAACCCGGTTGGTTCGGGGACTTCGACAATTGCCTGTGGGACATCGCGGGCAAGAAGGCGGGCCTGCCGGTCTACGCCCTGATTGGCCGGGTCCGGGACCGGTTCCCGGTGTATCTGACCGGCGGAGATACCGATATCGGGACCTACCTGCAGATGATCGAAGACGGCAGGGAATATGGCGTAAACGCCTACAAGTTCCACACCTACAAGGGCGGCAAGGCGGACATCCCGATCTTCAGGGAAGTCCGGAGGATCGTCGGTCCCGACTACCTGCTGCTGAACGACCCGGTCTGTTCCTACTCGCTGCAGGAAGCCATCGAGGTGGGTCGGGTCATGGAGGAACTGGACTTCGTCTGGCTGGAAGAACCGATGCACGAGCACAAGGAGCATCAGTACCGGGAACTGTGCCGGGAGTTGACCATGCCGGTAATGGGGAACGAAACGCTGATGCACGACCTGGGCATTTCGACCCAGCGGCTGATCTCAGGAGCGACCGACCTGCTGCGCGCCAACGCTCGGTTCGGGACCACGCAGGTGCTCAAGATGGCCCATTTCGCCGAGATGTACGACACCAACATCGAGTTGAACGCCGAGGGCGGCCTTTTCGGGCTCGTCCACGCCCATCTCGGATGTTGTATCGACAATACGGGTTTCTACGAGACGGGAACCCACGGGTTCGTCGACACGGCCGGCACCTGGGGCATGGTCAACAAGCCGCTCGTAGCGGAAGGCCACATCGTACCGCCCGATGGTCCGGGCTGGGGCGCGGAGTGGGATTTCGACCGCTTCGAGGCCATGACCGCGGCGGAGTATTGATTTCGTAAGGGTCGCCCGCTGCCACCTACTGTCGCCCGGTGCTGCCTGCTACCCGCTGGTGCGTGCCGCCCGCTGCGGCCCGTTGCCGCTCGCCGCCAAAACGACGGCCCACGCACTACACTTCCAGGTACTTGATCTCACCGCGTATATACGTTGTAGATACCTGCAGACGGGCAACCGTGACGGGAAGGCTGAAACGGCGCGGTCCCGCGGAGCCGGGATTGAGCTGCCATACCCCATCGCCGCGCCGGTCCCATACCGGCCGGTGGGAGTGGCCGTAAATAACCACGTCGATACCCGCCGCGGCCGGATCTACGTTCAGGTCTTCAATATCGTGGACCACGTAGATCGTCCGGCCTCCCACCTCCAGCAATTCCGTCACCGGCAGGCGCGCCGCCCAGGACTGGTAGTCCGTGTTCCCCCGCACGACCGTTACCGGCGCGATCGCCGACAGGTCGTCCAGAATACCTTCGCCGCCCACGTCCCCGCCGTGAATGATCCTCTCCACGCCTTCCAGCGCGTCGACGGCCTCCGGCCGCAACAAGCCGTGGGTATCTGAAATCACCCCAATCTCGACGGTCTGATCCATACGCCTCCGCGTCCGCTTCGAGCCACCAGGGCCGCTAGGACTGGTCTTTCGCGGTGCCCGGCATCAGGCTGTACTTGCCCGGACCGGCAAACCAGAGGGCGATGTATACGGCGCAGAGTTCCATGGCGTGCGACGCGCCGTTGAGTCCCGAACTCGGATCGTCCGCCGGCAGCGACAGATGACGTAGCATAGCCATCAGCATGGTGAGCGCGAGCAACGTCGTCGCGGGCCGGAAGAACACGCCGAGCATCACGAGGATCGAGCAGAAGAATTCCGCGAACCCGGCCATGAACCCCCAGAACGCCGGGAGGAAGCTGATGCCGACCAGTTCCATGTTGCCGCCGATGGCGGCCCAGCGCCCGGGATTGGAAATCTTGCCCCAGCCGTGAAAGGCCGCCATGCTGAAGCCGATCACGATGCGGATGATGAGCAGGCCGAGGTCGGTCATGCCGAGATTCTTCGTTAAGAAGCACATCAGTCTGTTCATTGTGTTATCCTTGTGGGATGGGTGAATCCATGTCGAACCGATTAAGAAAAACAATCAAGTGCACGAAGCTTCGAGTCGGTCGGCGCGAACGCTCTATCCGGGTCGGCCGTCACGTCCAGACCACCTCCCGCGCTTCTCCTCCTGGTCCGGCCTGCAGGATCGCATCCGCCACGGCGATGGCCTTGATCGCCTCCGTGCCCGGCGACAGGCAGGTGACGTCTCCGCGCACGCAGGACAGGAAATGCTCCGCCTGCAAGGCGTACATGTCGGGTTCCGATTTCGCCTTGATCAGGGTCTGTTCGCCTTCCCGATCCGTGAAACAGCAGTACTGGTGAGGTTCGGCGTCTTCCGGTTCGGGCAATTCCCCGGTGCCGAACTGAATGAATCCTTTCGGCCCGATGATGTCGTGCAGCCCGTTTCCCCGGGCCGCCCAGCTCCATGACATGAGCAACTGGTTGCCGTTCCTGTAGCGTACGATGGCGGAACAGGTGTCCAGGGCGGAAGAATCGGGCTCGAAGTTGATCGAACTGGACAGGACGCTTTCGGGATCGCCGAAGAGGAAATTGGCGAAGTCGTAGTTGTGGACAGCGCCGTCCATCAGGGGTCCGCCTCCCATGTCGTGGTCCATGTACCAGCGTCCCGGCCCGAACCCGGCCATGGCGTTGCGCCAGAGGATGGGCGATCCCAGCTTTCCCGCGGCCACGTACGCGCCCCAGGACTTCCAGTGGGGATCGAAACGGCGGCAGTGGGCGACCATGATGAAGGTGTTGTTGCGGTCCGCCGCCTCGTTGAGCCGGCTGCATTCTTCCACCGTGCGCGCCATGGGCTTTTCCACCAGCACCGGGATGCCCGCATCGAGGGCGGTTAACGCAGCGGCGCAGTGCAGTCCGGTCGGCACGGCAACCACGACGGCATCCACCTCTCCGCTGTTGACGATGGCCTCCGTGGAATCAAACAACTTCGTGCCTGGGAAGGTCTCGGCAAAACGCGCCCGCATTTCAGGGGACGGATCGGCGCCCGCGACCAGCTTGCAACCCTCAACCCCGTTGAAGGCCCTGGCCTGGTGCGACCCCATGCCGCCAAGTCCGATGGAACCCACCCTGATCATGTTCTGTCCTTTCGTGGGATGACGCTGGATCTACGTTTGCATTGCAGGATTCTGTAATGCACAGACGAGTTTTCGAACCTGTGTCGTCCGAATAGTAGGAAACCTAAATGCGAATTCGCTTGTCCAATATATGACAGGTACTATAACTACTCGATGGTCAAGTGTTCAAGACCTTATACAAACTGTTCGTGGAACGGGTGTAGAACGAACCGTCAGCGACACCGGACTACAAACCACGGGAGATCATGCAATGTCCATCGTACAGGAGTTGCGGGAAGCGAATCTGGCAAAACAGGATCTGGCGAACGGAGAACAGTTGCAGTTCGACGTGCAGTTCGCAGCCCGGCGAAAAGACCCCCGAACGGCCCTAGCGATCAGTATCATCGGGGGTTCGCTCGGGGTCGACCGATTCTACATTGGCGATATCGGCCTCGGTATAGCCAAGTTACTGACCCTCGGCGGGTTATTCATCTGGACGATCATCGACTGGTTCCTGATCATGGATGCCGCCCGGCTCAATAACAGCGAGCTCATGCGTCAGGTCCGGGACAGCATTGTCCAGTCGAGAGCCTGAGACGAAGGGCGAACCAGTCTGCCCTCCGTGGTCCCGCCGGCCACTTACCACCTGGCTGTTTCCGCCTTCGGGTCGGGTCCGAACCGGTTGTCGCCCTTTGTCCCTCCAATTATTGTAAAGACAAGCAAGATTATCCCACCGATTAGCGGGATCAGGCTGATCAGGATCCACCAGCCGCTTCTGTTGGTGTCGTGCAGGCGTCGTACGATGACCGCGAGATAGGGTATGGCGATCCCCAGATAATAGAGGGTACTAAGGAACCCAAGGTCCTCTCCGCCCAACTCGAATTTCAAACCCATGAACTCATCAATCACCGTGAGGATCGTCACTATGACGACAGAGAAAAGAAAGAACAGCCAGTATTCCTTCCTCCTCGCCCTGCCTTCGAAAACCGCGTACTTCTTCAGTACGTCGATGTACCAGTGCATGTTCCCTCCCTGTTGTGCGTAACTATAATCAGAACGGTATTTTGTACCAGGTTTCCCTGGAAGTGCGTCTCACTGCCACAGCGCTTCCCCTTCCGGCATCTGCGAAGCGAGAAACGCCTCGTTCAGTTCCACGCCCAGTCCGGGCGCCTCCGTCAACACCACGTGTCCATCCTGGACGACCGACTCGTCCGTCGCCAGCACGTCGTCCCACGTCGGGTCGTCGAACCGGTGAAACTCGAGCACGAGGAAATTCGGTACGCTCGCACAGACATGGGCGTCGCCGACCGTGCTCAGCGCGCTGGAGTTGTTGTGCGGGGCGAAGGGCACGTAGTACATCTCGGCCATGTTGGCGATCTTACGGCATTCCGACAGGCCCCCGCACTTCGAGATATCGGGCATGATGATGTCGGCGGCCTGCTGCTGGAGCAGTTCCCTGAAACCGTGGCGGAGATAGAGGTTTTCGCCGACGCAGATGGGCGTCCCCGTGGCCCGGGTGATCTTGGCCAGTGCATCGATGTTCTCCGGCGGCACCGGTTCCTCGAGCCACAGAAGGTTCAGCGGCTCGAATGCATGGGCCATCTTCATCCCGGCCGTCGCGTCGTACCGGCCGTGGAGGTCTATGGCCAGGTCGAGGGATGGGCCGATGCCCTCCCGAATCGCGAAGGCCTGGTCCACGAGCGACTTCAACTCGTCGGGCGTGACCGACCAGTTCCAGGGGTCCAGCTTGTGGGGGTTCTCCGCATCGTCGAGATCGAACTTGATCGCCGTGAAACCCCGTTCCTTCACCTCTGCCGCGCGCTCGTTGTAGTCGGCGTGGGCGCTGTCCACGTACAGCCTGACCCGGTCCCGGAACTTGCCGCCCAGGAGGCGGTATACCGGTACGCCCTGTGCCTTGCCGGCGAGGTCCCAGAGCGCGATCTCGATGCCGGTCAGCGCCGAAATGGAGGTGCCGCCCGCGCCGCCCATGAAAATGTACCTCCGGCGGATGAGTTCGAAGCAGGCGTCCACGTCGCGTGGGTCCATGCCGATGATCATCTTCGCCATGTGGCGGGTCGAATCCCGCCAGCCGGGGTCGACATGGCTGGTTTCCCCGGTACCGTACACGCCCTCGTCGGTGTATACGCGGACGTAGTGGTACGTGTATCCGGACGGTACCTTCACATCGGCGGTCTTTATTTCGGTAATCTTCATTCCTTCTCCTGTCTGATTCTGGGTTCATCGGGCTACCGGACGCGCACTCCGTCGGCCACTTCCGCGCCAACATCGCGCGCTCGGTCGACCGACTTCCAAGCCGGCACCGCGTGCTCAACGGCCGGCACGCTACCGGCATTCCCGCTCAATCACCTATCCGGACGGCTTTCAAACGGTTGTTGCCATGATCGCTCAAGACGAGCACATCGTCTCCATAGAAACACAGGCCGTGGGGTTCGTTCAAAGGTGAATCCTTCGCGGGCGCCGGACGGTCGCTGTCGCCGTATTCACCGTTGCCGACCACCGTCTCGAGCGCGCCGTTCTCCGCGATGCGACGCACGCGGTTGTTGCCTGAATCGGAGAAGTACACCCGCCCCCGCGCGTCCAGGGCCAGCCCCCTGGGCGTGGAAATCGCGGATTGCGAAGCCCGCGACCCGTCCGGCGTGAAGCCCTCGTCTCCTGAGCCCGCCACGGTAGAAATGATCCCGGTAGCACCATCCACCCGCCGGATCACATGGTATCGGTCATCGGCGAAGTACAGGTGCCCGGATCCATCGACGCTGATGGCCGTGGGCGAACCGATTCGCGCCTGGTTCGCCGGACCGCCGTCTCCCGAATATCCCTGCATCCCGGTGCCCGCTACCGTGGTGATGATACCGGACTTGGCGTCGACGCGCCTGATGCGCCCGGAGCCGGCGTCGCCGATGTATAGGTCGTCATCGGGGCCGTGGGTCACCGCGAGGACGTGCATCAGACACGCGCTCAGGGCCGGGCCGCCGTCCCCCTTGTCCCACTTGAAGGCCGCGCCCGCGACATTGCGGATCACGCCGTCCCCGTCCACGCGCCGCACGTGGCCGTGGCGGGTATCGGCGATGACCACCCGGCCGGAGCGGTCCACGGACACGTCGTGGGGGTTGCCGAGATGGGCATCGACCGCCGGACCGCCGTCGCCGCCGTAGGCCCGCGCGCCCGTGCCCGCGATCGTCCGGATCACCCCGGTTTCCGGGTCGATGGACCGGATGCGCTGGTTCCAGACGTCCGCGACGATCAACGTGCCGTCCGGGCCGAATGCTAGGCCGCCGGGCCCGTTAAGAAAGCCTGCCGTGGCGACCTCGCCGTCGTGCACGCTCGTGCCGCCCAGGACCGTGGTGACGATGCCGGTAGCGCCGTCGTAGCGGCGCAGCCGCCCGGAGCAGTCCCCCCAGAACACCGTGCCGTCCGGGTCCGCGAAGATCCCCGCTTCCACGGAATTGCACCGGGTGACGGAACCGTGCAGCCCTTCCTCGCCGAATCCCGGCTCACCGGTACCGGCCAGTGTCCGCACGATACCCGTCTCGCGCTCCACCTTGCGCAACCGGAAACCGTACTTCTCGCCGACGTAGAGATTGTCGCGGGCGTCCAGGCAGATGGCGTCCGGCATGAGCGTGCTCGCCTCCGCGGCGGGACCGCCGTCGCCGTTGGACGCGCGCTGGCCGTTGCCCAGGACCGTGTCGATGATCCCCGACTGCATGTCGATCCTGCGTACCCGGTCGTTGGAATTGTCGCACACGTACAGGTCGCCCAGTGAATCGAAGGCGAGGTGTTCCGGGTGGTAGAACCCTGCGTCGCGGGCCGGGCCGCCGTCGCCATGGTACCCCCCCAGGCTCAGTCCGGGCCCCCCGTACGGCCGGCTTTCTCCCCGCTCTGAGGGGTAATGCCGGGCGTGATGGCCGAAGACGGTCTCTATGATTCTGGTCCGGGCGTCGATACGCCGGATGTTGTTCGTCCACTCGCTGGACAGGAACACGTTGCCGTCCCGGTCCACGGCCACGCCGCAGGTGCAGTCAAGTTCCGCGTCCAGTGCCGGGCCGCCGTCCCCGCCCCGGCCAATCGCCCCGTTGCCGGCGACGCGGGAAACGATGCCGGTCTCGTAATCGATGCGGCGGATCGTATTATTGCCCAGGTCGGAGAGATACAGGTTGCCGTGGCGGTCCTGGTACAGGTCATGGGGATGACGGAACCGCGCTTCGGCGGCCGGACCGCCGTCGCCCGAGTTGCCTGCGACGCCATCCCCGGCAAAGGCGTGGAGGATCCCGTCGCGGTCGATGCGCCAGATGCGATGCCACTGGTAGTCGATCACGACCAGGTCGCCGTCGGGCCGTCGCACCACGCCCATGGGCCAGCCGGCGTCGGCCTCTTTCGCCGGAACACCCGCGCGCTGACCCACGCCGGCGATAACCATGGTTTCCCCGGCGGGCAGGTTCTTGAACCGTTCAACAATGCGCATGCGTGAGGGAGTAACCCGGCGATTGCGTGTTTTTTTGCTCGTCATTCAAGGCAGTGAAGTCGGCGGATTGGACAGGCGGCCGCCGAGTCAACATGGTACAGTCCAGGGCCATGCAAGGCAACCGTTAAATGCAAATTGACAGCACTGCCGCGACCGGTTAACATACGACGCCGTACGGCCACCTTCGACACGACTTGGTACAGCTTTTAAACCGCCCCGAACTGATGGAGATGCCCTTCCCGATGAACTATGATTTTGACCAGCGCATCAATCGCAACGGAACCAATTCGTACAAGTGGGACTATGTGAAGCAGGACGGAGCCATTGTCCCCTGGGACGAGACCGACGCCAGCCGGCACGAGAAGCCCGTGCTTCCGCTGTGGGTGGCGGACATGGACTTTCCGTGCCCGCAGCCGGTGGTGGACGCCGTGACCGAAATCGCGAACATGGGCGTCTACGGATACGCCTTCCCGCCGCCGTCCTACTACGATTCCGTAGTGCGGTGGATGAAGCGGCGCCACGACTGGCCCGTCGATCCCGACACCATCTGCTTTACCCCGGGCATCGTACCCGCCCTGCACATGCTGGTCTCCGCCTACACGAAACCCGGCGACAAGGTGCTGGTACAACCGCCGGTATACTATCCCTTCTACAACGCCATCGAAAATCTGCAGACGCGACCGGCGCTGAACCCGCTGCAATACCGGGACGGCCGGTATTACATGGACTTCGACGATCTCGAAGCCAAATGCGCCGACCCCGAGGTAAAGATGGCCATCCTCTGCCATCCCCACAACCCGGTCGGCCGGATCTGGACCCGGGAGGAACTGCGGCGCTTCGGCCGGATCTGCATGGACAACGACGTGCTGGTCGTGTCCGACGAGATCCACAGCGACCTGATCCTGGGGAACCGGGACTTTACACCATACGCCACGCTGGGTCCGGAATACGAGGCGCGGTCGATCATCTGCACCTCGCCCAGCAAGACCTTCAACCTCGCCGCGCTGCAGGCGTCGAACATGATGATCCCCGACCCGGCACTCCGGGAAGCCTTTCAGCATACCGTCCGCAGTGCCGGCATCTTCACGCTGAATCCCTTCGGCATCGCGGCCGTCGAAGCCGCCTACAACGACGGCGAGGAATGGCTGGAGCAACTGCTGGCCTACCTGGAGGGAAACTTCCGGTTTCTCGAATCCTTCTTCCGCGAGCGCTTGCCCGGCATACCCGTCATCGAAACCGAGGGCACCTATCTCGTGTGGGTCGATTTCACGAGCCTGGGGCTGGAGAAGGACGCCCTTCAGCACCTCATGATGGAGGAGGCGCGTGTCTTTCTCGATGAAGGGTACATCTTCGGCCCCGAGGGCGAGGGCTTCGAACGGATCAACATCGCCTGCCCCCGGTCGATCCTCGCCGAGGCGCTGGAGAGGATCGAGGCGGCGGTGAAGGGGTTGGGTCCACGATAGTAACCTGCTGAAGCATTACATCTGCCGTCCTCCCGACCACAACATGTGAACCCTGCCCGACCGGCCAGCTTTAACGTAATGGCGCCCTTCGGATCTCCCCTTAAATCCATCGATGTTCTTGCGATGCAATGAGTTGATACAACTGTTGTCATCCCGCCGGCATTTTGTATCTTCTTATTTATGAATCAATAACTATTCTGTTTCGAATCAGTTACGATGGAGAAGTGTGCGAAAGGACGCGGGATGATACAGCCTGGTGCGGAATCGTTACGGAAGATCGCGGTGATCGGGCAGGGAACCGCGGGATCCCTGGCGGCCGCCAGCGTTACGCGTCTGCACCCCGACGGCGACCACGAGCTGCACCACATCTATGACTCGCGCATTCCGGTCATCGGGGTGGGCGAAGGCAGCTGGCCGAGCCTGGTGCAGGAACTGCAGCAGCTTACGAGGCTGCCCCATGAAACCGTCCAGCAGCGCCTGAAGGGAACGCGCAAGTACGGTGTCGCCTTCGAGGGGTGGGGCCGGCGCGAACGCGATTTCACCCACTACTTCACCCCGCAGCAAGTGTCCTACGCCTATCACCTGTCCGCCGACCTGATGGCGGACCTGCTGTGCGAAGGCTCACGCGCGCACCACATCGACGCGAAAGTGCTAGAGGTCACCAGGGTCGAGGACGGCGCGAAGGTGGAGTTCGAGGGCCGGGTGCCGGAACGCTACGACCTGGTCTTCGACGCCCGCGGGTTTCCGAAGGAACTTCACCCCGACCGGCACATCGACATTTCCTTCATCCCAACGAATACGGCCGTCATCCGGCGCTGCCCGGCGGTCATCGACGATGGACGGAACGGACCGGTACTGCAACACACCTACACCCGGGCGGTTGCCCGACCGCACGGGTGGATATTCGTCATTCCGCTGACGGTACACACTTCTTACGGGTACATCTTCAACCGGGATGTATCCGACCCTGCGGAAGTCGAATCGGACTTTGACGACTTTCTGGAGACCGACGGCGTGGCCGAATTCGAGCAACGGGCCGTCATCCCGTTTCCGAACTTCGTCCATCGCCGGATTTACGACGGCGCGGTAGCCCGCATAGGTAATGCGGCGGCCTTCATGGAGCCCCTCGAGGCGACGGCGATCGTATCCGCCCAACTGCAGGTCGGGATGGTGCTCCAAACACGCCTCAACCGGCCGGCGGCGCATCTCGAACGCGACGCGCCCGCGGTTAATCGGTTTCTCATCAACAACATGCTCCGCTACGGCCTGTTCGTCGGCTGGCACTATGCCTGCGGTTCGATTTACGACAGCAAATTCTGGCATTACGCGCGGGAACGAGCCTGGCCCCGGCACCGTAAGGCCATGCATCCCGAGGCGGTAGATTGCGATGCACTCGGCAAATTCGACGGGATGCTGGAACTGCTGAACCGGCCGGTCATCGACAAAGCCGACTGGCACCGGATGTGCGCGGTACCGCTCACCAGCTACGCCCAGGTGTCCCAGGGACTGGGTTGGACCGGCTGACAGGCGCCGTCCCAGGCTGGATCCCGGACCGGCTGACAGGCTTCGGACAGGACGGGACTGTCGCCGCGCAACGGCGTGCCGCGACGTCCGAATCGTGACATTTCTTGATTTGAAACATATAACATATCATAATATATGCAACGTACTGGTTGAGTTAACCTGTCGTGAGCGTGCAAACCCGCTCGACTCGTGAGCGCGCAAACCGGCTCGACTGCCATAAGGAGAACATTAAACGCCCGTGTTTAACAATCTGCTGAACTCATTTCATGAAACCGTTGCGGAGGCGAAGGAAGACCGCGAGCAACTCGACCGGCTTCTGACGATATCTACGCCGCGGGAACGGCTGCTGGTTGCCGCGATCGCTGTTTTTCTGTGTGCCCTCCTGGCGTGGTTTTTCTTCGGCAGCGTGGCGCGCAGTATCGTGGTGGACGGCGTCATCGTGGAGCAAGGGGAAACCCTTCCCGACGGCGGCATCTCCGTGGAGGCCCTCGCCTGGATCAATAGCGAAATCGCGCCGGATATCGCGGCCGGGATGCCGGTATTGATCGAGCCGGAGCCGGCGGATGGAGATACATACGCACCCGGCGGAACGGTCAGGGCCATCGCCGCCGAACCCGTCTCGGGTGGACCGGCCGCGTTTGAAACCGCGGCGCCTGTGTCCGTTCACCGCATCGATATTGTGCTCGAGACCACACTCCCGCAAGACCGGGATCCGGAATCCCTGGCGGGCATGAAGTGCCGGATCGTCATCGAGCTGGGCAGGCAATCTCCGATCGGGCTGTTCCTCATGAGGTGACCGCAGGATGACGGTGAGCACGAACAAACAAGCAGGCAACAAGAAAGCCGCGGACGACTCGGCGCAGCGGATATCCACGCCCGTTCTGCTGCAGATGCACGCATCGGAGTGCGGCGCGGCCTGTCTCGGCATCGTACTGGGATACTTCGGGAGATGGGTGCCGCTCACAGAACTGCGGGAAAAATGCGAGGTGAGCCGGGACGGAAGCAGTGCCGCGAGCATCCTGCGCGCCTCCCGGCACTACGGTCTCGAGTGTAACGGCCTCAGCGTGCGCGCCGAGCAACTGAAAATGCTGGAATTTCCGCTGGTGCTGTTCTGGCAGTTCAGCCATTTCCTCGTCCTCGAAGGCATCGACAGCCGTTACTACTATCTCAACGACCCTTCCACGGGTCGGCGCAGGGTCACCGCCGAAGAGTTCGAGAAGAGCTACAGCGGCATTGCGCTACGCTTCAAGCGCGGGGAGGACTTCACGCCCGGCGGCGAGCAACCCGACCTGTTCAGGCAGTTGAACGGCCTTATCGCCGGGTCATGGCGCCTGCTGACCGGCGTGGTGGCCTGCGGACTCATGCTGACGATGTTGACCCTGGTCATCCCGGCATCACTCGGCGTTTTCGTCGACGACGTCATGGCCAAGCACGGGACCTGGGGCGGATTGGTAACCGCCTTGCTGGGCGGAGGGGTCCTGGTGTATGTCCTGTCCATGCTCAAGAACCGGTTCCTCAAGCGGCTCGCGGTCCGGGTATCGGTAGCCGGCTACAGCAACGGGATGTCACGGCTGCTTCGTCTGCCGGTGGAGTTCTTTGAAAACAGGCTGGCCGGCGACGTCACGGACCGGGTGTCGTCCACCGACCGAATCGCCAAAAACCTGGCGGACCAGTTCCTGGTGCTCGTGATCGACATGGCCATGAGCGCGGTGTTCCTCGTTGCGATGTTCGCCTTCGACACCGTACTCACGCTGATCGTAATCGTGCTGGCGCTGCTGCACGCGGCGCTGGCCCGTTTTCTCAACAACCTCAGAGCCGTCCGCAGTCAGACGATGCGACGGGAGCAGGGGTTGCTGATCGGTCTCGGCATGCAGATGCTGAGCCATGCCGACAATCTGCGGATGACGGGCGCGGATGACCGGTTTTTCTCGCGATGGAGCGGGCAACAGGCCCGGGAGTTGCGCGCACGGCAATTGTATTCGGAACTGGGCTCCGTCAACGCATCGCTGCCGGGGTTGGTCGACGCGCTGCGCAGTGCGGCGATCCTGGGCATCGGCGGCATGATGGTCATGCAGGGAGAAATGTCGTTGGGCATGCTGGTGGGATTCTTCATTCTGGCGGAGATGTTCCTGGCCCCCGTCGAGCGCTTCCTGGAGTTCGCCGAAAACCGCCAGGCCCTCGAAACCGATCTGCAGCGGCTCGAGGACATTTCCAGAACCGATGAGGATCCGGTCTTTCGCCGCAGAAACCCGGAATCGGACGCGATCCACACATTCAACGGCCGGCTCCAGCTCGCCGGCCAGTTGGAACTGCGTGGCGTCACCTTCGGTTACAACCGGAGCCGGCCGCCCCTGATCAAGGACTTCAGCCTCGAGATCAAACCGGGTCAGCGGATCGCCGTGGTTGGTCCAAGCGGATCCGGCAAATCGACCCTCGCGCGGCTTGTATCGGGGGTCTACCAGCCCTGGTCGGGCGAGATCATGTTTGACGACCATCTGCGGGATCAGATCCCCGAGGAAGTGCTGCGGCAGTCCATCTCCATGGTGGACCAGGAGATCGTGCTCTTTTCCGCGACCCTGCGCGACAACATCACGCTGTGGAACCCGGCCATCCCGGACGAAGTCCTTTTCGCCGCGACACGGGACGCCCAGATTCACGACGAAGTCCTGCTCAGGCCCCACGGCTATGCGACGCTTGTCGAAGAAGGCGGGACGAACTTCAGCGGCGGCCAGCGCCAGCGGCTGGAAATCGCCCGCGCACTGGTGGGTAACCCCACGGTGCTCATCCTTGACGAGGCCACCAGCGCCCTCGATGCGGCCACGGAGGAATACGTCGATGACGCGCTGCGGCGGCGCGGGGTCACCTGCCTGATCGTGGCGCACCGCCTGAGTACCGTGAGGGACTGCGATGAGATCATCGTACTTGACCAGGGCATTACGGTACAACGGGGTACGCACGACGAGTTGATCGCCGACCAGGACGGCGCGTACTATAAACTGGTCAGGTCGAACTGATGCAGCCCAACGAACCCAAATACTCGCCATTGGCCGAACTCGCCGATCGCTTCGGCGAATCCGTGCCCTGCGCGGGCAATCTGCCCGTCAACCTCGACGATCCGGACAGCGTCTGGTTCATCGACCAGGGCGTCGTCAATCTGTTCCTGGTCGAACTTAAAAGCGGGACGGAGCAGGCGGCGCCGCAGCACCTGCTGCGCCGGGAATCGGGCTGGCTGCTGCCGGGGGTCGCGGCGTACCGGTTGGACAATGAGGCGGACACCACGCTCAGTATCATCGCCAGGGGAATGCCGGGCACCCTGCTCAAACGCCTGCCGGCATCCCTGCTGTCCCGGGTGGATCCAGTGGAACTGGCCGAGCAGACCGATACGTGGCTGGCCGCCATCACGGAGACGCTGGCGCGTTTCGCCGTCCCTCCTCCCCGTCCGACCGCGCTGGCCGAACCCGGCCTGACGCAGACGCTGGCGCCCTGTACGCTGTCCGTCCGTCGCGGCGTGGTGTGGGTCTCCGAACCGCCGTCCGGCGCGGGCCTGTTCATGGGGATCGTCGACACGGCGGAACTAACCGAGACGGGCAGCCCCCACGAGACGGTCATCCCGCTGGCCCGGACGAGCTGGCTCACCCTGGTCGACGAGGCGACGTTGACCGGCCAGTCGACGGAGACACTGGCCCGGCAGGGCAGGCTGCTGGCGGCACTCGCCTCGTTCCACGCGGTCGCATTCACCCTGGAGCGCCTGAACCGCCGGCTGGTCGTGGTCGATGCCGTCAATCTCGAACGAGCGCGGACGGCAAGCCGCCGAACGGCCGAGAAAACCGCGCGGCAGCGGCTCTACAATATCTACGACCTTCCGATCGACCGGGACGCCGGTGTCGAGGATACGGCCCTGTCAGATGCCCTGCACCTCATCGGCCGCCATGAGGGCATTGATTTCAAAATCCCGGTGCGATCTGGTCAGTCCGAAGCGCCCGTCGGCCTCGTGGACATTCTCGACGCATCGGGCGTGCGCGCCCGGCGCGTGCGTTTCAACGCCGATGACCGCTGGTGGCACGGCGACAGCAACGCGCTGCTGGCCTATCGCGCCGACGATGGGCGGCCCGTGGCGCTGCTGCCCGGCATGTTCGGGCGGTACCGGCAGATCGACCCGGCCGGCAATCGCCGCACACGGGTCTCGGCGGCCCGCCTGGCCGGTTCGGACGCGCTGGCGGAAGAGGCCTGGATGTTCTATCAGCCCCTGCCCGCGAGGGGTGTGAAACCGGCGGACCTGCTGGGCATCGCCCTGCGCGGCTCGGCCTCGGACTGGGCACGGATGGTGATCGCCGGGCTTCCATACGGCGTGATCCGGCTGCTGCCGGCGCTCGCCCTCGGGTACGTAGCGAACCACATCACGACGGGCGGAAGCGCGGGAATGCTATACGCCGTCGCCGTGGCGATTGCGGCCTTCGGCCTGCTCGGCGCAATGCTGCACCTCCTCCAGAACATGGCGATGATGCGGCTGGAGGGGCGCTCGGCCTCCCGGGTCGAAGCCGCCTTCTGGGACCGGCTCATGCGTCTTCCACCCGGCATGCTGCACCGCAATCCGGCCGGCGACCTGGCCATGTCGGGCATGACCTTTCAGCAACTCCGCGACGGCTTGCGGGGGGTCGTCGCCAACTGTTTCCTGTCGCTGGTATTCCTGCTCCCGGTTTTCGGCGTCATCTTCTTCTACGACGCCACCCTCGGGGTCGTCACCCTGCTCTTCAGCCTGGTTTCGCTGCTGGTCACCCTGGTGCTCGGGTTGCGCCAGATCTCTCCATACGGGTGGATGATCCGGGCGGCCCGGCGCGTGGCCGGCCGGCTTTTCCAGATCGTGGGAGGCATTTCCAAGCTGCGCATGGATAACGCGGAAGGATCGGCTTACGCCATCTGGGCGAGGGACTATCGTGCACAGAAGCGCGCGGAGATCGATCTGGGCGCACTGGAGGGGCATTCTCGGGCATTCGGCGCCGCACTGCCTTTCCTCGCCGCCGGCGTGCTCCTGTTCACGGTGATGGAGGCGGGAGACCGCAACATGCCGGTCGGCGATTTTCTCGTCGTCTACACGGTCTTCATCGTGTTTCAGTCCACCATCGCCCGGCTCGGCGAGTCCATCGGCGCGCTGGCCTCCATGTTGCCGGCCTTCGAACAGATGCGCCCCCTGCTTTCGGCGGCGCCCGAGACGGGAACGGAAGGCGAACCGGTCGAATACCTGGGTGGGGACATCCTGTTCGACCATGTTTCCTTCCGCTACGACGCCGACGGACCGCTGATCCTCGACGACGTCACGATTCGCGCCTATCCCGGCGAATTCGTCGCAATCGCCGGGGAATCCGGCGCCGGCAAGAGCACCCTGTTCCGGCTCGCGCTCGGCATCGACTGGCCGACGGCCGGGGCGGTATATTACGACGGGCGCGACCTGAGGCACCTGAATCTGAAACAGGTACGCCGCAAGATCGGTGCGGTGCCCCAGTCGGTCGGGCTCCATCCACAGGATCTCTGGGACAACCTCGTAAGCCACTATGAAGGCGTGTCGACCGACGAAGTATGGGAGGCGGTCCGGATCGCGGAGGTTGAGGACCAGATCAAGGCCATGCCCATGGGGATGATGACCATGGTGGGCACCAGCGGTTCCGTCCTTTCGGGCGGCGAGAGCCAGCGCATCACGATCGCCCGCTCGGTGATTGGCAGCCCACGTATCATGTTGTTCGACGAGGCGACGAACTGGCTGGACAACGAGAACCAGGCCAGCGTGATGCGGAACCTGGCCGCCATGACTTCCACCCGCCTCGTCATCGCCCATCGCCTGTCCACGCTCGAGCAGGCCGACCGCATCTACGTGCTGAAAGCCGGCAAGGTCGTGCAAAGCGGCTCCTTCAACGAACTGAAGGAGACCGACGGGGAGTTCAGGGAACTGATCAGGCGGCAAATCGCCTGATCCGGATAGTCGGCGGACCGATGTGTGACGTACGGATAGGCGGCGGACGGAGCCGTTAAACGGAGCAGATGTTCATGAAGAAGTCCCCCAATGCAGCCGATTTGCTTATCATGAGAGCGGGCGACGACGACGACTTGCGGACACGTCTCCTTGCCAGGCCCAAAGAAACCATCGAGCAGGAACTGGGCGTGACGATGGCTGAAGACCACGAGGTTCACGTGCACGAAGAAACCGTCGGCGCGACCCACATCGTCCTGCCACCGCGCGGCCGGTACACCCGGGAGGAACGGGAGGAGGCGCGAACCGGCGCGTCGTCCCTCGCGTTTCTTCGCAAGACCATGTACGATCCCGCGCCGCCCCTTCGTCCACCGGGTGACGGGGCGGGGCTCGTCCCCGATAGCGATGCCGGGGCCGAGGTCCTCGCGGAGGCGGGCACAGAAAGCGTCCGCCGTGGCCTTGACTTCCTGGAGTCGACGATAGACGAGCACGGCGCCTGGCACTGCATCCGGTTCAACGTGGCCGACCCGAAGGTGCCGCGGCATTTCGAAAGGCCTCCCTTCATTTCGGCGTTCTGCGCCCTTGCCCTGGAAAGTTGCCGGGAAGCGAAGGCCAGATCCATCTGCGCCGCGACCAGGGCCTATCTGGCCGACACCATCGAATATCCCGGTTTCTGGCGCTATTACCGCCATCTACCCCTGGATCTCGACAGCACCGCGCTATGTTCCCTGGTGATCGGATCGCACCCCTGGATTCTGTTGGGGAGAAACGTTCCGAGGATACTGGCGAACCGCGACGGGGCAGGCCGCTTTACGACCTGGATGCTGGAGGGCAACGAACCCGACGTCGTGTCACGATTTCGTATCGAAGCCGACCCCGTGGTCAATGCGAACGTCATCGCCTGGTTCGGCGACTGCCCGGAAACCAGGGATGCCCAGCAATGGCTGGAGGCACTGATCACAGAAGGCAATCTCAAGGACGCGTCCAAGTGGTACCCCGACGAGATTTCGATCTGCTATGCGGTCGCCCGAGCCGTGAGACGCGTGAGCCCCGCCATGGACCGGCTTCGCCCGGTCCTCGCGGATCGTGTCCTGGACTTGATGGACGACGAGGGAGGTTTCGGCAACGTCCTTCAGACCGCCCAGGCCATGTCGACGCTCAGCGACGTCGAATGCCTTGAAAGAACCGACGTGAAGCGGCCTTTGAGGAGCATCATGAGCGCGCAGCGCGAGGACGGCAGCTGGCCGGAGCTGCTCGCCTTTGGCGACCAGATGCTGAAGTTCGGCGCGGTAGGACAAATTGGCCATGGTTCCGAAGCCGTGACCACCGCGTTCTGTATCGAAGCGCTTGAGCGCCTGGCCGCCTGCCTGCGGACCTGATGCCAGCGGTTCCGGGAATTCGGTTTTGGGTAATCGGTTCCGGTCGTCCGGTTTTGCCGCTACGATATTACGCCCGAGCGGGTGCCAGGTTATGCTGACCAAGGAGGTGTAGCCATGTCACAAGATCCAGTTGAAATCGACAGCACTGAAACCAATGGCGCCGGGCCGGTCCAGGCCGAGGCGACGCAGGAGATCGAGCCGTCCATCCTGACCGCCCTTCCCCATTACCTGCCGCTGGGCGTTTTCCCGTTGATCCTGCTCGCCGCATTGTGGGGCGGGTGGTGGCTCCTGCCGCCCATGGTCTTCATGAGTCTGTCATGGTCCTTCGACCGGGTGTTCGGCCGCGACGGGCGCATCATGGATCCGTGGAAGACGCCGAAACACCGCCTGATCTGGCACAATCTGCCGGTCTGGTCGTGGGCGTTTCTGTGGCCGCCCACTCTGGTTTTCGGTCTGTGGCAAATTCTGGTGGCGGATCCCTTCGTATGGTGGCAGGACGTCGTGCTGGCCATCATCCTGACGATGGAAGCACAGGCCGTGTTCGTCGTCGGCCATGAACTTATACACCGGCGCACCACCTGGGAACGCCGGATCGGCGAGTTCCTGCTTTCTTCCGCCTCCTATCCGCAGTATGCGACGGAGCACGTTTACATCCACCACGCCCTGGTCGGCACGCCCTATGACGTGGGGTCCGCGCCGAAGGGGGAGAGTTTCTGGCGGTACATGCCCAAGGAAATCGTCAGCAACCTCGTCAATTCATGGGAAGTGGCGCGAGAACGCCTGGCGCGGCGCCGCCGGACCATGTGGCATTACAGCAATCCCTTCTGGCGCTACGGCTTCGGTGTCGCGTTCTGGTACGCGCTGGTTTTCTGGATGGGCGGGATCTGGGCCGTCCCGGTCTTCGCCTTCCTCGGCCTGTCCTGCGTCTTTTCGATGAAGATCAGCAACTACTTCCAGCACTACGGCCTGCGCCGGGTCCGGCTGGAGAACGGCCGGTGGGAGAAGATCATGCCCCGCCATTCCTGGAGCGCCGACTGGAAGTTCAGCAACTGGATGCTCTTCAATGCGCAGCGCCATGCCGACCACCACGCGGTGGCATCCCGCCAGTATCCCCTGCTGCAGGTCAGCCTCGACGAATCGCCGGAACTGCCGGGAACCTATTCCGATATGATGAACATCGTGCTGAAGCCCAAAAAGTGGTTTGAGAAGATGGACCCGCTGGTGGACCAGTGGCGCAAGCATTTCTATCCGGAGATCGATGACTGGAGCGTCTACGACAGTCCGCTTGCCGCGAAGCGCCCCGACGCCTTCGACACGATCGTCGAGATCTTCGGCGCCGCGCCGCGGCTCGCGAAATGGATCGAACGGAACCCGGAGCTGCTGGACAACCTGCAGGAACAGGAATTCCTCGATCTCGACCTGCCCAAGGGGTTCGAGCAGGACGAGGAATTCGAGTCGATCGCGCGGCGTGGGCTTGCCAGGGTCTATTGGACTTACGAAATGGGCGTTCAGGAAATGAAGGACCTGATCGTCGAGTTGCCCGTGGTCGATGCGAAGGAAACGGCCGAAATCGTGCGGAACTGGTCGAACGACAAGGTGTTTCAGATCGGCATGCACGTGATGCGCGGCAACTTGCTTCCGGCGGAAGCGAGAACGGCGCTTTCCAACCTTTCCGAAGCATCCGTATCGACGGTGCTTGCCTCGGTGGTGGCGGATTTCGGCGAGCGATACGGCACGGACAGCGTGGGCGAGGTCGCCGCCGTCTTCCTGGGCGATCTGGCCAGCCGAGAAGCCTATCCCGGCGTAGCGGTCGATCTTCTGTTCGTCCATGACGGCGCTCAGTCCGATGCGAATGAGCGCCTGTTCCGGAGTTTCCGCAAGGCCCTGGCCGACCTGGCGCAGGACAACCTGTTGTTCTCCCCGGTCTCCTCCGACGGGGATGTCATGCCCGCGCTGCCGCTCTCCGAACTGGCCGACCAGGCTCGGGACCCGGCTTCCGGCGGGGTCAACGTCTTCACCCGGGCCCGCTGCGTCTTCGAGCCGGAAGGTTCCGGCATCGGAAGCCGATTCGAAGATACGCGGCGCCGGATCCTGGCTGAATGCAGCGCGAACGAGCCGGCGTACGCCAGACCGGGCGGACAGCAGAAAGACGGCACCGGTCCGGACGATCGGCCGGTAAACGGCGCAGAGACGAGTGTGTCCGCATACGCCGGGATGCCCGGTGGTCTGAACGATGTCGAACAGGCCGCCCGCTACCTGCAGTTGACCCGTGCCGGAGACTTCCTCGACGAACCGGCACCGTCCGCCGCGATGGTGTTCGAAGCCGCCGGCGACGAGTCGCTGGCACAGGCCGCGAAACTCTGGCGTGACTTGCAGGGGGTAATGCGGCTTGTCGGAGAGGACGGATTTGACGCGGCGACGGCGGGGGCGAAGGTCAAATCCCTTGTGGCGAACGCATGCGATCAGGAGGACTTCGATGCGCTAACCTCGGCGGTCAACGAGACCGCCTCCCGCGCCGCCGCCCGGATCGACACGCTCGTCGCGCACGCATGAAAGCGCCTGCCGAGAAGACACGGAAACCCCGGATGCCGGGCCAGACCGGCAAGCATGTCCGCCAGGGGAAGTTGACGAGCATGAATGCCCGCCAGGGGAAACTGTCGAGGACGACCCCTGCGGACCAGGGCCTCGTCGAACTTCCCGTGCTTACCCCGCACTTGCGATTCCACGTTATCGGCGCACAGCAGACGCTGTTGGTCTCCGAGTCCTTCGATACATTGCTGCACGGCGACCTGCTCTGCGAGTTGCTGCCGCTCCTCGACGGCCGGCGGCCGCTGGACGGCATCGTCGCCGTCCTCGAGGGCCGCCATGCCGCGGCCGATGTGCGCGCGTCGGTCGCTTCGCTCTCCGACCGGGGTTATGTCATCTCGGCCGATCATGGCATGGACCAGTCCCGGGCCGCTTACTGGACGTCGCTCGGCGCATCGCCCCGATGGGTCGAACAACGGTTGGCGGAAGCGCCCGTCGCGGTCGAGGGCGACGACGGAATGCTGTCCAGGCACCTGGAAAGGAGCGGAGCCGGCGTGGTGGCCGACGCGGTGGCCGACGACGCCGTCCAGCTCAAGGTTATCGTATGCGACGATTACCTCGATGCGGGATTCGTAGCGGTGAATCGGCGCCGCCTTGAGGCGGGAGCGCCGTGGATGCTGGTGCGGCCGCGCGGCATGGATGCGCTGTTCGGACCCGTGTTTCGCGCGGACCGGCAAGGCCCTTGCTGGGACTGCCTGGCCCACAGGCTACGGGGCCATAAGGAGGCCCACCAGTTCCTTCGGCACGTCGCCGGCGAGGAAGCCGCATTCAAGCCGTTCGCCGCCGACCCTGTCGTGCTCGAGGCGTTATACGGGCTGGTTTCGGCTGAAATCGTCAAGTGGCTGGTGCTGGATGAAGCGGCTCCGATCCACGGACATGCGGTCTCGATGCATGTCGGCACATTCGCAAGCACTATGCATACGGTCCAGCGGCGGCCGCAGTGTCCAGCCTGCGGCGACGAAGAGCTGTACCGGCCAAACCGGGCGCCGATGCCCGTATGTCTGAAGGCCAGCCCCAAACACCATCGGAACAGCGGCGGTGCACGGTCCGTGACGCCGGAATCCACCCTGGCGAGATACCGCCACCTGGTGAGCCCGGTGAGCGGTGTCGTATCCTGGCTGGCGCGCACGACCGATGAGAACGACGACTGGCTGCACGTCTACTGGGCCGGAAGCAATCCCGGCATGAGAAGCCGGAGCCTTAGTTCGCTCAGGCGCAGCCTGCGCAGCAAGAGCGCCGGCAAGGGCAGTACACGGGAACAGTCCGAGGCCAGTGCCCTCTGCGAGGCGATCGAACGTCATTCAGGCGCGTTCAGCGGAGACGAAATCCATACCCGCGGACGATTCATCGATTTCGCCGCCGAAGACGGGGCGATCCACCCCAACGACGTGCAGTTGTTCAGCGAAGATCAGCTCGACAACGCGGACAGCATCAACGCGGTTGGCCACCCCTACAACATCGTCCCGCCTCGTCTCGATCCCGCCGCCGAAATCGACTGGACGCCCGTGTGGTCGTTCACGCAGGGCCGGCATCGATACCTGCCGACGTCGATGCTCTACAGCATGGCGCCCGAACAGCGCGGACCCGCCGAATTGATTGCCGATTCCAACGGCTGCGCCGCGGGGAACACCCTGGAGGAGGCCATCCTGCAGGGTTTCTATGAACTGGTCGAGCGTGATGCCTTCGCCATCTGGTGGTATAACCGGTTGAGCGTACCCGGGGTCGATCTTGCCAGCTTTGACGATCAATTCCTTGCATCGGCCACGGATTATTACGGCCGATACGAGCGGGAGGTGTGGATGCTCGACGTGACTGCCGATACGGGCATACCGTCCTTCGTTGCACTTTCCCGCAGGCCGGACGCCGAAACCGAGGACATCATATACGGCGCCGGCGCCCATGCCGACCCGCGACTGGCGGCCCTGCGCGCGCTGTGCGAGTTGAACCAGTGCCTGACGTGGCTTCCCCGTCCCGGTGGACGCGAAGACGGCGGACATTCGGGTTCGCCCAACCGGCCCATGATCGACGATCCCATGGCACTCAACTGGTGGAAGACGGCTCGAATCGCCGATTGCGCCTGGCTGGTACCGGCGGCGGACGCGACACTCAGGCAGGCTGCGCATTATCCGGCGATCGAGAGAGCGGACTCGCGAGAGGACGTGGAGTACTGCCGGGCGAAGGTCGAAGCCAGAGGTATGGAGTTCCTCGTGCTGGACCAGACGCGGCCGGACATCGGCATGCCGGTTGCACGGGTCATCGTACCGGGCATGCGCCATTTCTGGGCGAGATTCGCCCCTGGACGCCTGTACGACGTGCCGGTCGAGATGGGCTATCGCAATCAACCCCTGGCGGAAGCCGACTTGAATCCCGCACCGGTCATCGCGTAAGGAGACAAGGTGAATATCGACGATGCCGTCCTGCACACCCAGGATCGTCTCGCCGAAGAAGGCGAAACGATGGCCGAATTGCTGGCGCAGTTGCGGAATAAAGTTTCTCCAGATCTGATCGGAGCGCGGGAATGGGGTCTCATACTGAAACAGGCGACACAACTGCCCATAACGATGGGCGCCCAGCCCTTCGGATTCGAACTTCCGCTGCACGATAGCCGGCCCGTGGCGGACTTCGGCGTCTCGCTGGCAAGCGGAAACCGTTCGGGCGACTTTTTTGAAGCGCAGGCGCGGACAGACGAGTCGGATGAGACGGCCGGTGCGGTAAGGCGGCTGTTCGGGAAAATGGAAGCCGAGCACTCGTCGCTGAGAGAGATCGTGGGGCGTAAGCTGATGCTGGAGTATGACGTAGGCTCGGCGCCGGGTGAAGGAAAGTCGCTACCGGGCCTGTTTCTGCGGCCCAACGAACGCACGCTGTTCGGCGGCGCCGGACTCCAGCAGGACGTCGGCATCGTGGTTGACGCCCTCGTTTCCTGCGTCGGCTGGGAAAGGATAGCCGCTGAGCGGGAGAACGCGGAACGGATTTACCTGGCGCAGCCGGAAGACACGCGCCTGGACTCTTTCGGCGTATTCCCGTCCCGGCAGCGTACGGTCCGCCTGGCGATCATGGGTTTCAGCGCGGAGGACGGAATCGGACCTTATCTCAAAAACACCGGTTGGCCGGGGCAGATTTCCGCGGTCGAATCCGTGCTCGGGCGCCTGAGGGAAAGAGCGGAGATCGTGAGCGCAGGCTTAAATGTAGACGTTCGGGCTGACGGGCTGGGACCAACGCTCGGTCTGACCCCCATCGTCAAGCAAAGATACACACAGGATTCCCGTTACTGGGTCGACGGCATGACCGACTGGGATCCCGTACTGGATGCGTTGGGTTTTGAGGATTATGTCGTTCCGGAGAAGCTTGCGGCCCTTGCGGACTGGGCTTCCAAACCCACGACATTGTTTGGCAAAACCGGGCCATTTCTCATGTTGCGGGGCATACACCACATCAAGCTGGTCATCAAAGGAGACGGGCTGGAGCAGGCCAAGGCCTATCTATACATGGTGCTTTCCGGCGCGCACTCGAACTGAGCGCCATGGGCACGAACCGAGCACCATGCGCTCGAACCGTGCGCCTCGCACGCAAACTGAACGCCACGTCAGGCAATCAAAGCAAAAGTCCTCCCCGACCAGGATGATCGGGGAGGACTTTTATCTAACTAATTGATCACGCGAATACCAGGCATCCGCATAGTGACCGGCGTGCTGATTTCAGTTTACCAGCAGCAACAGAGGCCGGCCGAAACGGCTTCGAGTTGCTCCTCGGAGATATTCGCATCCGGGGGCAGTGCGATATGCACCGTCTGCATATCGCTTTCGTGAACCTGGATCGACATGGTTTCCGGCATCGTGATGTCCAGTTCCTCACAGATGGTCGACTTCGGATCCGAAATCAGCTTCTGCCTGAAATCTGCGTCCAGAGAGGACTTCTCAACGATCTGCTTTAACATTTCATCGCCACTTCTCATGATTTTGCTCCTTTCGAAAATTGACATCCGACTATGATCCGACGTACCGAATAATATGTGTCATTTAGTTACAAAAGTCAAGCTATTTCGGTGATCCGAACGAATGGCGGCGCCCGGCCCAACTCACCGACACCCCCACGATCACGTTCAGCGCCAGACCGAGCACACCGGCGTGCCAGCCCCAGACCTTGCCCATGCCCGCGAGGGTCAGCCCGGCCGCGAGCGCCGTGCCCGAGGCCATTCCCGCGGCGGCCCCTGCCGCGCTGAATCGCCGCCACAGCACTCCCAGCACAAACAGTGGGGCGGTCTGGATCAGCACCTCCATCTTCAGCTCGATGAGTCCCCACAGGGTGAGATCCGGCGTCAGGGCGATGAGGACCAGGATGGCCATGATGATCCAGGACAGGCGCTTCCCCCACGCGGTAAGGCTTGCTTCCGGAAGCGACCCCATCCGGAATCGGGCCAGTACATCCTTGACGAGCAGGGAAGAGAGGCTGAGCAGGACGGAGTCGGCCGTCGACATGATCGCCGCGACGATGCCGGTGAGGACGAGCACGGTCATGACGTAAAGCCAGAGTGATTCGGCGGCCCAGACCCGGAGTAGGCGGGGCATGACCTGGTCGGTCTCGACGCCCTCGAGGCCCGACAACTGCGGGATGGCGAGAATCCCAACGAGCACGACCGCCGAAATGGTAACCAGGGGCATGAAGGCCATGACGGTGAACGACCGCTTCAGACTGCGGGTGCTCCGGGCGGCGAAGATGCGCTGTATGGCCTGGGGATAGACGGCGGCGGCAAAGCCCACCAGCAGGATGGTGCTGATCCAGGTGCGGATCGTTTCGCCTTCCGGAAGTGCGGCTTTTGCCGGTTGGTGTGCGACGATCCAAGCCGTCGCTTCACCGAGGCGGTCGCTCCCCGCGACCACGGCGGCCAGCATGCCCAGCAGCCCGACGAAGAGGAGCAGGCCCTGGATGCAGTCGGTCCACGCCACGGCCTGCATCCCGCCGAGGGTCTCGTAGAACAGGATGATGACGGCAAGGATCACCACGCCCGCCCAGAACGGAATGGCGCCGCCGGAGAGACCGGAAACGATATGTCCCACCGCCAGGAGTTGCGCGAGCAGGTAGTTGGCGATGGCGACCACGAACAGCACGCCGGCGAAGAGGGTCAGGCCGGATCTTCCGTTCTCACCGAACCGATGGGTGATCCAGTCGCCCGGCGTTACGAAGTTGCCCCGCTGCGACGCGCGGTAGAGCGGCGGTGCGAAGAGCAGGTAGGCCACCACGATGGCCATCATGAATCCGACGCTCATAGTCCAGGCGTATCCCAGCCGATAGGCCTCGCCGGGATAACCGATGAGCGTATTGCCGCTGTACTGGGTCGCGTAGAGTGTGAAGAAGAGGACCAGGGCGCCCAGGTTCTTGCCCGCTAGGTAGAAGGAGGACATGGAATCGTCCCGGCGTCGGGACCGGGCCACGTATCCGAGGACAATCATGAAGACGAGGTAGGCGGCCAGAAAGGCGAAGGCGCCGGGGCCGTAAGGCTGATCCGTCATGTCTCAGCCGTCCTCCCGCCAGTACCGGTATATCACGAACGCGGTGAAGCACGCGACGGCCAGACAGGCAGCCAGGCAGATCACGACCCAGTACGGCACGCCAAACCAGATGAGGACCGGGTCTATTTTCGGGAGGTACCACGGTATGGAAAGAGCGAATAAGACCGCGTAGACGGCCCAGATCCATCTGGGAAAATGGTGGTCGGAAGGGAGAGGATTCATAGATGCATGCGGGGATGTATTCAGGGAAATTCGGTCCGTCACACTCGGACGTACTTGTGCACGAGGTTCTCCACGCCCACCTCGCCCACGTAGATATCGCCGTGCCGGTCGACCCATACGCTGTGCGCGCCGTGGGCTTGATCGACCGGTCCGCCCCGGACGACCCACTGGGCGATGAGCCTGCCGTCCATGTTCATGATGGTGACCCCGCCGCCCTCGCCCAGGAAGACCGTGTCTTCGTCATCGACGAACAGGCCGCAGGGCGCGGGACGCCCCGGCCATTCCGCGAGGAAGCGCCCCTCGGAATCGAAGACCTGGATCCGGTTGTTGGTCTCCCGGTCGGCCACGAGCAGGCGGCCGTCTGACACGGGGAAGATGTTGTGCGGGAGGGTGAACCGGCCGGGCGCGGCGCCCCTGCCGCCCCAGGATTGGACCAAGCCTCCCGACGGAGTCAACCGGTGCACATAACACTGCCCGTATCCGTCGGAGACGTACAGGTCCCCGCAGGCGCCCTTGACGGCGCGCGTCGGCATGTTGAAGGGCTTGCCCGGCTCTCCGGGCCGGTTCGGCTCACCCAGCGTCTGCAGCAGTGTGCCGTCGGTCTCGAACACCCGGACGGTATGGTCTCTGCAGTCCGGAATGTAGATCCTGTCCTCCCCGTCGATCCATATCTCGTGGGGCAGGGCCAGTATGTCGTGACCCCATTCGTCCAGCAGGTGGCCGTCCCGGTCGTAGACCACCACGGCGGGACTCGGCTCCCGGTCGACGACGTAGACCCGGTCCCGCGAATCCACGGCCACGGCCGTGGCGATGCCCAGCGTGCGCTCGGATCCCCACTCCGGCACCTTCTCGTAACAATAGTCTCCGCTCCCCCAGATCATGGTCCGCTCCTCAGGCGAAATGGCTTCAGATCTCTACTCGTGGACCTGCAAGGCGCTACGGCTTACCTGTCGAATCCGTCGGGTACAAAGGCTTTGTCCCGAATGATGGCACGGTATATACTTTGTCGATACACCGTCTAGTAGTCGATACACCGTCTAGTAATTGCCTATAAAGATGAACGACAGGAGTTTACTCATGGGCGTACTCGACAGCTTTTCCCTGGCCGGACGCATCGCCGTAGTCACGGGCGGCGCCGGACCGCAGTTCGGAAGCAGCATCTCCGAGGCCCTGGCCGAGGCAGGCGCCACGGTGGTCGTCGCTTCGCGAGACCTGGAAAACAACCGGCAGTTCGTCGCCGGACTGAACGAACGGGGATTCGACACCCACCCCGAGGCACTGGACATCACAAGTACCGAATCGATCGACGACCTGAAACTACGAGTAATGGACCGTTACGGCCGCGTGGACGTCCTGGTCAATAGCGCCGTGGTCGGCCGCGGCGGCGGTTTCGACGAGCAGACGCCGGACTACTGGGCCGCCAGCGCCCAGGGGAACATGGTGGGGCTCTTCGCCCTTTGCAAGGCCTTCGTCCCCGTCATGGCCGGCCAGGGCAGCGGGAGCATTATCAATATCTCGAGTATCTACGGCGTCGTGGCCAACGACCCCGGCCTCTACGAAGAAACCGGCATGAAGCAACCGCCGGACTACACCTTCGTCAAGGGGGGCATGATCAATTTCACCCGATACATCGCGAACTACTACGGGAAGCAGGGCGTACGGGCGAACTGCATCTGCCCCGGCGGGTATTTCAATGAACAGCCCGGACCGTTCGTGCAACGGTATGAACATCGCGTGCCACTTGGACGCATGCTGGACAACGAGGACCTCAAGGGCGCCGTGGTCTTCCTGGCCTCCGACGCGTCCGGGTACGTCACCGGGGTCGCGCTCATGGTCGACGGCGGCTGGACGTCGCTTTAGACGGACACGGACAGGCGCTTTCGGCCGAGGCCAGACGCGCCAGAAAGATCAGGCTTCCGGATCGATGACGGATTTGTCCTGGGGATAGTAGTCGATCGCCTGGCGGCCGTGATCCAGGTCGTACATGTCCCACGTGCTGTCGGACACACCGAAAACGATCTCGAACCGGATGCCGGGGTGGATGACCGCCCGTTCGAACACCCGCACCGCGTCACCGTGACTGAGGTGGTGGGGATGGCCGGGCAGGTCCCGCTGTTTCTGGAAGTTTCCGATGCGCACGCACACGACCTCCATGTCGAACCGCACCGCGTACATGTATCCCAGGCTTTCCCCGAAGACCTTGCTGATGGAATAGTAGCTCTCCGGACGCGGCGGCATGTCGATCCTGCGGTACACGTCCTGCGGATAGGGCGCCAGCAAGCCGGCCCTGCTGGCGAAGGCTACCCGGCGCACGCCATTGCGATTGGCCGCTTCGAACAGCGTATAGGTCCCGATGAAGTTGGCGTCCAGGATTTCCTCCCACGTCGCGCCGCCGGACGGATTTCCGGCCAGATGGATTATGGCGTCCATGCCTTCGGTGGCCTGGAGCACCGCGTCCATGTCGGTAATATCGCCGACGACCTCGTCATCCATTCCCGGTGTAGGCACCCGGTCGAAACCGCGGAGAGGGTATTTGTCTTTAAGTCCGTTCACGATGATCGTCCCGACGGCTCCCGCCGATCCGGTGACGAGTATGCGGGGTGTTTCGTTCATTCCGACTCCTTGCGCATGAAGGGTCCACGGCGTTCGATCCAGTCGTAGGTCTCCTGCCAGGATGAACTGCCGTCTTCTTCCCAGATGTCCAGCCGGATTCCCCGGATGTTGCCTTCGGTGAAACCGGTCAGCCGGTGGACCGAGGGATACCCGATGGTATAGTAGATGTTGCCGCTGGGCAGGCGGGTCTTCGCGATGTGCCGGGGAAGCTCGGTGATCGGGTTTCCGGCGATGCGCACCAGTTCATCTTCGTCGACGTCGACGCCGAGGCCCGGTCCCTCCGGCACGGGGGAACTGCCGTCCGCCACCTCGATCCGGCCGCCGGTCACGTCTTCTCCGTACTGGTCGTCCAGGTTGACCGTGTACATCACGTTGGGGATCACCGCGCCGAGGTGGAGCGCCATCGCCTTGCTGAGCGTGCCCCCGGTCAACTGGATCACGGTGGAAACGTTCGCCTCGGCGCAGGCGAACCCCCGCTTCAGGCTCATGCCGATGCCGTGCTCGCCGACCATGTAGGCATCGGCGCATCCCAGCCCGATCTCCGGACCGCCGCCCAGCTGCGGAACGTGCATCAGCAGGGGGATCGACGTCTGCTCGCGCAGGCGCCGCCAGCCGTCCACGTCGCGCCAGGCCAGCGGGTCCTCGATCACGCCGACGACGGGCGATTTCTCGAGGTTATCGACGATGCGCGCCACGTCGGCGAACGAGCGGTTGTGGTTGAAGTCGTAGTGCATCTTGAACCCGGGCGGGGCGACCTCTTCCACGGCACTGTTCTGTTCGTATACATCGTAGTACTCGCCCGTGTGCATCTTGAAGATCATGTACCCTTCGTCCGCGGCGCGCACCACCTCGGCGGCCAGTTCTTCGGGAGAGGCCACGCGGGTCCACGCCGCGACCGGCACCCGGTCCCGCACCTTCTGTCCCATGAGCTTGTAGGCGGGTTCTTCAAGATGTTTGCCCATGAGATCGTACAGCGCGCCCATGAGACCCACGGGATGGCCCGCGGCGATGTGGTCGAAGGGACTGCTGCCCGTCATGCGTTCCACGTCCCGAAAGTCCATGGTGACGTGTCCCCGGCTGTCCCCGTAGCCCACCACGCCGTTGTCTGCCGTCACCTTGAAGATCGTCTGCGTATCGATAGTCCTGAACTGGACCTTCTTGTCGGCATTCCGTTCCGTGAGTTTCGGATTGATATGGGTAATCGCGATGTCGGTAATTTTCATGGCCTGCTTCTTTCCGTTAGGTTTCACCCTCCGGTGACCGCACCATTGGGCTTTATGGGTTAATTACAAGTGTATGTCAACGGTTCGCAAGCGATCTGGGCGCCCCCTCCTGGTTCACGCCGTCCCGAACGGTGGTGGCGATGGGCCAACACTGTCCGCCTCTTTTGCGGTACTCGTCTTCCGCCCCGCAGAGCCACGTGAACATCCGTGCGGCCGCGATGGCGCCCTGGAACTGCTCGAACACGCCCGCCGGCGGATCAAATTTGATCGTGTTGAAGTCGATGTCCTCCTCCGTGATCCAGTCTCTCCGCGGCGGTGCGGTCCGCCAGTAGTTGTACTTGAGCAGATTGCGGTATTTGCTCTTTCCCTTTGGACCGGAAGTGGCCCGCGACCTGCGGTGCCAGATCCCGTAGACGGTGAGAAAGATCGTGCCGGCCGGACCGGCCGACGATACGGTCCCCCGGATGGAGCCAAGATGGGCCATCATGGGCGCCTTGTTCCGCATGAAGTGCGACCCGGGCAGCACCACGGTAGGTCCCATGTCCTCGGTGCATTCCTCCGGATAGTAGAAGACCTGAAGGTATTCCAGCCGGTCCGTATAGATTGTGCCGCCGTCCCGGTGCCAGCTCTGGGGCTGGTCGAAGGGCAGGGGACCCCGGTGGTTGCTGATGATAAGCGGCAGGGTGAAGCCGCATCCCAGGAGCGACCGGACGGCGCCCGCCGCCTTCGGGTTCATGAGCACGCCGTCCACGAAGAAGGACTCCTTCATGATGGGCGTGGGCTCGTAGGTACTGTCGACCCGGTCCAGGAAGTCGATGACCTGCCTGTTGACGTCGTCCGGCACCACACCGGGGAGCATCAGGTAACCGTTCCGGCAGAAATCGATCACCTCGCGGTCCGTCAGGGTCGGATCGCAGTCCATCTTTTCACCGTAAGGCGCTCCGGTCATCGCGTCCTCCATCTGCTATCTCCATCGCTCCAGCACGAACTCGTATCCGAGTCCGTAGGTATCCTGTTCACGCATGGCGAGGGACGCTTCGGGAAACTTGATGATACGCCAGCCGTCGTCCAGGGCCTCCTTGATCGACCGGTACCGGAACTCGCCGTTCTCGTCGAGCCCGTCGGAGTCCGCCCCGTCTTCGTAGATACTGATGCCGACCACCGCCGAGTGGGGGTTGGTCGTTGGCGCTTGCAAGTAGAGCAGGCTCTGGCGACCGCTGCCCGGACCGTGCTCCGCTTCAGCGTTTTCCACCAGGGCGATCGCTTCGTCGATGTCCTCCCTGGTCAGCACCCCGTCTTCGAATCGTGCCCTGATCCTCTTCAGCTGTGCGGTCAGTGGGTCCATCGTTCCTTCCCTGGACGGGTCGGCCAGGCCTGCTGGTGCGGCCGGGGCCTGCTGGTGCGGCCGGGGCCTGCTGTGGTGGCCGGACCTGCCGTGGCGGCCCGGGCCTGGCTAAGCAGATCCCAAGGGATTTAAAGGAGAAACTTGAGCAAACATAACCGGACGGCGGAAATGTGAAAAGAAGAAAACCTCAATTTACCGGCATGACGCCCTGACCATGAGCAGAAACGTGCATTCTGCGCAGACGAGCAGCGTGGCCAGGGTGAGGTGAAAGACCTGCGCTGCCGGCGGCAGGCCGCCGTAGGCCAGGACGACCCCCAGGACGATCTGCAGCAGGATGGCGGCCAGGATGAACCGGACGGCCGTGGGGAGCCGCCCGGTCATGCCGTGTCGCCGGACCGCCCGGTATAGGAGCACGCCGGCGATCAGGACCAGCCAGGAAGAAAACCGGTGCACGTGGTCGACGAGACCCACCTGGACCAGCCATTCGCCCCGGGGCAGACCGCCATCGTCCTTGATGAAGGGATCGATGCCCTCCCGTACCTGCGTGCCGATGAGCACCTGTATCGCCGTTAAGGCCAGGAGCACGAGTCCCAGGCTCAACAGTACGGACCGTCCCTGCCCGGTGAGTTCGACGCGCAAGCGCTGCTCCAGGGACTGGAAAGTCACGAAGAGCAGCAGGCACAGCAGGATGACCGCGAGGGCCATGTGGAGCGTTATGATCCCGGGCTGAAGGCCGGATCTGACCACCTGCCCTCCCAGCCAGCCCTGGAAGCCGACTAGCGCGAAGCACAGGCCCGCGCAGTAGAAGATCACCGGTTGCGACCTCCGGTATCGAAAAGAACGCAGGAAGGTCGCGAATACGAGTATCCCGATGACGACGCCCACGAGCCGGTTGGCGTATTCGGTCCACATTTTGACCGGGTTGAAGTCCGCAGGATCGAAGCCCTTTTCCCGGACATAGGCCATGTCCAGCGCTTCCACGGTCGCCGGCGGCAGCCACGAACCCCAGCACCTGGGCCAGTCGGGACAACCCAGGCCCGCGCCGGTTATCCGTACCAGGCTGCCCACGGTGATCAGGAGTACCGTAGCTGCCAGGGTCGCGAGGGCCGTTTTCTGAAAGGCGTTCATGATTGGGCATCATAGATCGCAATGCCATTTTGGGCAAGGGATATCGGGCGTTGAACGACGGGCCCGTCGGCGGAAATTTGGTTGCCAATCCGGCCGCGTCGATGTATCTTGTGCCGTGCAGTTCGAGGCGGGTTTTCAAGGGGTATAGCTCAGCTGGTAGAGCGGCGGTCTCCAAAACCGTAGGTCGCGGGTTCGAATCCTGCTGCCCCTGTTCCATATTACAGGCCGAGCGCCGCCGCGGTCCACAGGCCGAGCGCCACCGCGGTCCACAGGCCGGGCGCCGCCGCGGTCCACAGGCCGAGCGCCGCCGCGGTCCACACGCCGGGCGCCGCCGCGGCCGACTTGCCGGAACGGACGGGCCATGTCTTTCTTCGAAGTGGAAACCTGGGTACCCAAGCCCGACCGGAAAGTCGATCACGACGAAATGATCCGGACCTGGTTCGCTTTCGTGGAAGCCCACAAATACGACCTGTTCCCGGAATGGCGGTCCGCCCGCTACTTTCGCGAAGTGGAACGCAAATCCGGCGTGGCCACGGGCCGCTACGTGATGGTGTTCGAATACGTGTCCCACGAAGGATTTCTCGCGTACAAGGAGAGGCGCAAGGACTGGTCGGGACCCTACGCCGAATACAGGAAAGTGGATCCCTACCAGTTCTTCGACCTGGAAACCGTAACCGAGACCTGCTGGATGCCGGAAGAGCAGGACCGTTGGCTGGATTTCACCTGAGGACCACACGATACCGCCATCGATACAGGGGTGGCCATGCGTAATCAATATATACTCACGCCGTATTTCCTGGACCGCCATGACGCGGCGCTCCTCGACCTGGCGCAGGACGACTGGACCGTAAACGAAACCACGTTGCAGGGCGACAGCGAGATGGCCCGCACCCTGTGTGTGCACCGTCCTCTCGCCGACCGGGTCGCCGAAGCCGCAAAGGCCGGCAGGCGACCGGTCAGCGTCGCGGGCGACTGTTGCGCGACCATACCGGTCATGGCCGGGCTGCAGCGCGCCGGGATTCAACCCCTTTTCCTGTGGCTCGACGCCCACGGCGACTTCAACACCTGGGAGACAACGCCGAGCGGGTTCCTGGGCGGCATGCCGCTGGCCATGATGGTCGGACTGGGCGAGCAGACGATGGTCGAAAATGTGCGCATGGATCCGATTCCCGACGGGGACGTCATCATGTCGGACGGCCGCGACCTGGACCCCGGTGAGCGGAAACTGGTCGAAGCGTCCCGGTTGCGGCATTTCCCGGACGTGCTCGAACTCCTGAAGTGCGACCTGTCCGGCAGGCCGGTCTACGTCCATTTCGATACGGACATCCTGGACCCCTCCGAGGCGCCCGCCATGGGCTACCCGGCGCCGGGCGGACCGCCGTCCTCCGACCTGGAGCGCGTGTTCCGCCACCTCGAGGATCATTGCGACATCGCCGCGCTCTCTATCTCGACCTGGCGTTCCAACATGGACGAAGACGGCCGCAGCAGGTCCCTGTGCATGAGCCTCTTCGAAATCCTGACCGGCTGACCGGCGATCCGGCTGACCGGCGATCCGGCTGACTGCGATCCTGCTGACTGGCGAGTCCTGCCTTGTCTTCCACCGATACCTTTTTCAAAGACCTGATGGTCATCGAGGCCGCGAACGTGCTCGCCGGCCCCGCCGTGGGCATGTTCTTTGCCGAACTCGGCGCCACGGTGATCAAGGTGGAGAACATCAAGACCGGCGGCGACACGACCCGTCAGTGGAAACTGCCTGCCGAAGACAGGAACTCCGACGTGTCCGCCTATTTCTCTTCGGTGAACTGGGGCAAGCGATCCATCGGCGTCGATTTCGCGATCCCTGCGGGATACGAGGTGATCGTGGACCTGGTACGGCGCGCAGACGTCTTCCTGCAGAGCTTCAAACCGGGCGACGCCCGCAAGTTCGGGCTCGACTACCCGGTCCTCCGCGATGTAAACGACCGGCTCATCTACGCGGATATCACCGCCTTTGGCGAGACAAACGAACGGCCGGGGTTCGATGCCGTCCTGCAGGCGGAGACCGGTTTCATGGGCATGAACGGTACCGAAACGAGCGGCCCGGTCAAGATGCCGGTGGCCCTGATCGACCTGCTGCTTGCCCATCAATTGAAAGAAGCCCTGCTGATCGCCCTCATCGAACGGATGCAGTCGGGACGGGGCTCGTACAACACGGTTTCGCTGTTCCAGTCCGGTGTCGCGTCCCTCGCCAACCAGGCCGCGAACTACCTGGTGGCCGGTACCGTGCCGGGCCGCGCAGGTTCCGATCACCCGAACATCGCGCCGTATGGAACGGTGTTCAGGACCTTGAACGGGGAACCCGTAGTGCTGGCCGTCGGCACCGATAGCCAGTTCCAGGCCCTATGCGAGGTCCTGGATATTCCCGAAGCCGCTGCGGACGGGCGGTTCGCCACCAACCAGCAACGCGTGGTCCACCGCGACGCGCTGAACGCGCTGCTGACGCAACGAATCGGCGGGCAGGAGAGGGACGCCTTGCTGAAGGAGTTACAGGCGCGACAGGTACCGGCCGGCGCGGTCCGGCGTCTGGACGATGTTCTTGCCCACGCGTCCGTGGAACCGCTGCTGCTTCAAGGGAAGCGAAGCGACGGCGTCCCGATCCACGGCCTGCGCACGGTCGCTTTCGAAAGCGATGTCGTAACGCCCCCGCCCACACTGGATTCGCCTCCGGCATTCGATGCCGACAGTCGATATGTGCTCGCCGGAGTGCTGGGATATACGGAGGAACGGATTCAGGTGCTAAGGGACGCGGGAGCGGTCCTGTAGTCCAATCGTTTCAGGTGGTACGGTCCCTGTTCCAACGACCGGATTTCGGTTGCTGGCACTACGTGAAATGCCGTATATTAACACGGGTTGAAGGCGTGAGGGCGCAAAGCACACGGTGCACTGCTGCGTCAAAATCCATTTGCGCCTCGGAGTGCACAGGGAAGCCAGATGGACGTTGATATCGCAGCCTATTGCGCGCGCATCGGAGTCAGCGGCCCGCTGCCGCCAACGGTAGCGACACTGCGCCGGCTGCACCATGCGCACATGCTGGCCGTGCCCTTCGAGAACCTGGACATTCATTGGGGCCGCCCGATTGTGCTGGAGGAAGCGCGGCTCTTCGAGAAGCTCGTGACGCGGAGCCGCGGCGGATTCTGCTACGAACAGAATGGCCTGTTTGCCATGGTGCTGCGCGAACTCGGCTTCACGGTCGACCTGCTGGAGGCGCGCGTGGGCGCGAACCCCTGGGAGGACAGCCTCCCCTGGGACCATATGACGTTGCAGGTCACCCTGAAGGAGCGCTGGCTGGTGGATGTGGGCTTCGGTGACGGTTTTCGCGAACCGCTGTTACTGGACGAGGCGAGGCCGCAGGCGCGCTCGGATGGCATCTGGCGTGTGCAGCACGACGGCTGCGAGGGCCTGCATTCGAGCCGCACGACAGCCGGTGACTGGAAAACCGAGTATCGCTTCCGGCTGCGGCCGCGTCAACTGGTAGACTTTACGCCCGGTTGCGAGCATCACCAGCACTCGCCGGAGTCCCATTTTACGCAGCAGCGCTTGTGTTCGCTCGCTACGAAGACCGGGCGGATCACGCTGAGCGACCGGTGCCTGATCGAGACGGAAGGGTTCCCGTCACGGGCTATCGCCGGCGACGATAAATCGGAAGACTCCCGGCGCCAGGAACGGGACCTGGCCGACGAGGCGGAGTTTCTGCAGTTGTTGCGGGAGCGCTTTGGCATCGAACCCTGAACCGGGACCAGGATAGGTGCCGGGGTTCGGACGTCACACAAATTCCACGAAATGCGAAGGGATATGAGCGAGTTAATCATAGTAGGAGACCGGGTGCTGGTCGAGCAGCATGACGGCGAGCAGCTCACCCATTCGGGACTGTACCTGCCCGCCACGGTGACCGAGAAGGAAAAGGTGGGGACCGGAAAAGTCGTCCGCGTGGGACCGGGGCACCTGATGCCCAATCCGGACTACAACGAGGGCGACCCGGTCACCAGGCCCGCAGAATCGGTGCGCTACCTGCCGCTTCAGGCCCAGACGGGCGATTTCGCCTTTTACCTGCGCAAGGAGTCCATCGAGATCAATTACCAGGAGAAAACCTATATCATCGTCCCGCACAACGCCATCCTGGCACTGGTGCGATCCGACGGCAACGTGCTGCAGGACCTCGAGGACCTGCTCGGCGAAGAGTAACGGGATCTTAAGACCGGTTGATTAACCCAATAGAAGGAGCGTGAACCAATGAACAGGACGGCGGCCTACAGCAGGGCACAGCAAGGCATACCTGTCGCGCAACTGGGTGTCGACGTGCGCGGGGCGTTTATCACCCGTACCTACACCCATCTTCTCGGGGCGATCCTGGCTTTCGCCCTGATCGAGATCTACCTGTTCCAGACTGGCATGGCGGAGTCGATCGCCCGCGTGTTGCTCGGCGGGTCCTGGCTCATCGTACTGGGCGGGTTCATCATCCTGAGCTGGATCGCGTCCCATTTCGCGCACAGTGCGCAGACCAAGGGCGGTCAGTACGGCGCGCTGGGGCTGTTCGTCGTAGGCGAGGCCATTATCTTCACGCCGCTGCTCTACGTTGCCGATTCCATGGCGCCGGGTGTGATCAACAGCGCCGCCACGGTTACGCTCCTCGGGTTTCTCGGGTTGACGATCGTGGCCTTTCATACCCGCAAGGACTTCTCCTTCCTCGGCGGACTGCTGAGGTGGGGGTTCATCTGCGCGCTCGTGCTGATCGTGGCCAGCGTGCTATTCGGATTCCACCTGGGGACGATCTTCACCGTGGCCATGATCGTACTGGCCGGCGGCGCGATCCTCTACGACACATCGAACGTATTGCATCACTATCCCGAAGACCGGCACGTTGGCGCGGCGCTTCAACTCTTCGCCTCCGTGGCGCTGTTGTTCTGGTACATTCTGCAGTTCTTCCTGTCCTCGAGAGACTAAATACACCCGGGCAGGAGGCACCAAGGCGCCAATTCATCGATCAGGGAGGAATTCCAGGGATGTTCAAATACATGCGTATCAAGACTACGTTGTCCATAGGCCTGATGGCCCTCGTACCGGCGCTTTTCGCACTGGCCTGCGAGGGAAAGGTGGGACCGACCGGACCGGAAGGGCCGCCGGGACAGGAGGGACCGCGAGGACCGGAGGGGCCGCGAGGCCCAACTGGCACGGACGGAAGTACGGGACCGGTAGGACCGCAGGGACCGCCTGGCGAGGTTCGGGTCATCGACCTGGACCTGATCGGTTCGTGGCGGGCTGTGGGTACGGATCTCGGTCAGACCCTTGCGCAGAACTTACGGGATTTCCTGATGAACATAGGGGGACTGGACGAAGCGACCGCCGATGCCATTGTCGCCGAGTTTCTCAAGGAAATCGAAGCAGATCTGGCGAGCTCGTCCCTCGGGACATTGACGCTGAACGCCGACGCCACCGCCTCCAATCACCTGGATGAATCGGCCGTGTGGTCGGCCAACGGCAGCATTCTGGTCCTGAAACAGGACGACTCCGTCGTTTTTCTCGGCAATTACGTGGTCGAGAACGACCGCCTGACCCTGACCCTGACCAGGGATCATGTGCTGCAGTTGATCCAGGTCGGTTCCGAAGAACCCCCGACGCAGGACGAGCTGATGCTCTTCGACGTAGTTTTCGGTGAGGATGGCGGGATCAGCTTCTTCTTCGAACGGGAATAACCCCGGACGTCGCGATCACCGCACACCGCGTTCACCGGACCGCGTTCATAGAAACCTTAGTAACCTTAGTAACCGGACCGCGGGCGGTGTCATCAGAAAAGGTACGCATGCACCCCAGACTCAGGACCATCGGAAGGGAAGCCGTCTCCTTCGGGCTCATCGCGCTGGTTTTGCTGGCGGCCCGATCGACCCTGGCCGATCACTACACCGTTCCTTCCGGATCCATGGAATACACGCTCCTGCCGGGAGACCGTATCTTCGTGGCCAAGTACACGTATGGATTCCGGTTTCCTTTCACGGACTGGAAGCTCACCGAGGGACGTGAAGTGGAACGGGGCGAGGTGGTGGTCTTCGATTCGCCCGTGGAAGACATCCGCCTGGTGAAGCGGATCGTCGCCGTGGGAGGCGACACCGTGTCTGTCCGCGGCGGCCAGGTATCCATCAACGGCACGCCGATGGGTTCGTTCACGGATATGCGGGAGGAGTACTACGGAGAACGCCGGGTCCGCCTGAACCTCAGTTACAGCGGGGGGGAGGACTACGGTCCGGAAATCATTCCCCCCGGGTATCTCCTGGCCATCGGAGACGCCCGGGGGAACAGCAAGGACGGCCGGGTCTTCGGTTTTATCTCAAAGGAGGCGGTCTACGGCCGGGCCGTATCCGTCTACTACCGCGACGGCGAAGGCCTCTGCTGGCTGAAGCTGTGATTGAACACGGTGCCCGGGTGAGCTCCGGCCCGGGCGACCGCGTACCCTACCGCGTTTCGGTCTTCGTTTCCTCTGCCTCTTCCTGCTCTCTATCATCCGCGCGCTGCTGACGCTGCATCGGGTTTTCCGGCGTCCGGCGACGCTGCTTGAACAGCTGGAAGCGCGTGGGTTTCGACTGCGGCGGCCAGACGTTGTTGCTCAGGTCGGTATCCGCGGTCTCCAGGAAGGGATCGAGGGTGATCCTCTCCACCGGCTGATCCATGACGAACACCTTGGTCACGCGGTCGTCCCGGTACCGCCAGATCTCCGCCGGAATCCGCTGCACTTCCTTCGTTCCGTCCTCGAGTTCGAACTCCAGGATCACCGGCATGACCAGCCCGCCGACGTTCTCGAAGGTCAGTTCGTAGAAGTGCCTGCCGCTTTCCAGGATGGCCAGGTCCTCGGGGGACAGGGTCGCCAGGTAGCTTTCATACTCGTCCTGGTCGAGGATGGAAACCTCGAAGGGATCGTACCTGTTGTAGAAATCGACCAGCGTCGAGTCCTGCGCGACCATCGGGTCCGTGATATCGGTCTGGTTGCGCGCGTAGCTGATCCCCCGGTTTTCCTCTTCCCGGTCCGCCCGTGCAATCTCCTTCTCCACTTCCGGGTCCCGCGTATTGATCTGGAACCACTTCACGTCGCCCAACCCGAGATCCACGTGGTCCGTGCTGTAGAACCACCCGCGCCAGAACCAGTCCAGGTCCACCGCGGACGCGTCTTCCATGCTGCGGAAGAAATCTTCGGGGGAAGGATGCTTGAACATCCAGCGCTGTGAGTAGCTGCGGAAGGCATGGTCGAAGAGTTCCCGGCCCATGACGGTCTCTCGGAGGATGTTCAGCGCGGTAGCGGGCTTGCCATAGGCGTTGGGCCCGAGCTGGAACACGGACTCCGAATTGGTCATGATGGGAGATATGCGTTCCACGTCGCCCTTCATGTAGTTCACGATCTGGTGGGCGGGTCCGCGGCGGGAAGGATACTCGGTATCCCATTCCTGTTCGGCCAGGTACTGCAGAAAGGTGTTCAGACCCTCGTCCATCCACGTCCACTGCCGCTCGTCCGAATTGACGATCATGGGAAAATAGTTGTGGCCGACCTCGTGAATGATCACGCTGATCATGCCGTACTTCGTCCGCTCGCTGTAGGTGCCGTCCGGTTCCGGCCGGCCGCCGTTGAAGCAGATCATCGGGTATTCCATGCCGATGCGGTTCGTGTGCACGGAAATCGACGTGGGATAGGGATAGTAAAAGGTGTACTTCGAATAGACGTCCATCGTATGGGCGACCACCTTCGTGGAATACCGTTCCCACAGGGGGTTGCCTTCCTTGGGATAGAAGGACATGGCCATGACGTGCTGGGGTCCGGACATGACGCCCATGGCGTCCCAGATGAATTTGCGGGAACTGGCGAAGGCGAAGTCACGCACGTTATCGCCGTGGAAGACCCAGGTCTTCTTCTCAGTCGCGCGGCTCTTTTCCGCTTCGATGGCCTCCGCTTCGGTCACGATCATGACGGGCTCGTCCGCCGTCCTGGACCGCTCGAAACGCGCCTGCTGCTCGTCGGTCAGCACGTCCTTCGGGTTCTGGAGCACGCCGGTCGCCGCAACGATATGGTCGGCCGGCACGGTAATGCTGACCTTGTAATCGCCGAAGGGAAGGGTGAACTCGCCCCGGCCGAGGAACTGCTTGTTCTGCCAGCCTTCGACCTCGTTATACACCGCCATGCGGGGAAAGTACTGGGCGATGGCGTAGAGATAGTTGTCGTCTTCCTCGAAGTATTCGAAACCGGAACGGCCGCCGATCTTCATCCGGTCGTTGATGTTGTACCACCATTTGATCTTGAACGTGAAAGACCGCCCGGGCCGGAGCGGCTCGGGGATGTCCACGCGCATCATCGTATTGTTGATGGTATGGGGCAGCGGGTTGTCGCGCCGGTCCCGCACCCACTCGATCTTGAAACCGCCGTCGAAGTCGTTCAGCAGCCTGCGCAGCTGGGCGAAGCTCATCTGCCCCGAGACCCGGCTTCCAGCGATCTTGCGCGTGTCCGAGTCCTGTGCCCGTACGTTCTGGTCGAGCTGCACCCAGAGGTAGGCCAGTTCGTCGGGCGAGTTGTTGTGGTAGGTGATGACCTCGGTACCGTAGAGACGCTGCGTCTCATCGTCGAGCTCGATCTCCATCTCGTAGTCCGCCTCGTTCTGCCAGTACTGGTGACCCGGCGCGCCGGAAGCGGTCCGGTACACGTTCGGCGTCGGGGCTTCCTGCTTGATCTGGCGGAACTTGCTGCGGTTGATCGATTCAGGGCCCTTCTGGGCCATCACGGAGGTTGAAAGGCACGCGATGCTCAGCGCGCACACGTAGAATAGAAGGCGTTTCGCCATGGATGATCTCCTGGTTTCCTTGAGTGGTGCGTCCCGGTCAATACAGATCGATATGAATTAGGGGAATATAGGGTGTGGGCGGGCGCGTGTAAAGGATCATCCGGGGGACGGGACGCGTGCCGGGCGGCGTATGCCGCAGGACGGGGGACGCGTGCCGGGCGGTACAAGGCTCAACGAAGGGGCGACGCAGTCCGCAAGGGACAACACGGCCCGCGTCTGGCTCGCGCTGGTCTGCTTTAAAAAACGACCTACCCCCTGGCGAAATACATGGTCATGACCTCTATGTCCTTGAACATGATCCTCAGCAGTTCCGCTTCCTCCTCGTCCTCCGCTTCAAGACCCGCGGTGGCCAGCAGCGCGGCTACTGGAAATTGGAGTGCCAGCGTGGTGTCCGTAACCGTGAAACCCACACTAAAGGTCTCGCCGTCTGATGAGGTGACGTTGATTCGATTGCCGGACACCTGGAACCGGTCAGGCGGTTCGTTATCGAAAACCACTGTGCCGTCGGCCCTGAACTGCAGGGTAACGGAGAACGTCTCGTTGGTATCACCAAGCATGTCGGCTATCACCATGTCGGCCTGGCTTGTAGTCAGGCCTTCCCCGACAAGGTATTCCCGCAGGTTGGCAGCCAGTTTGGCATCGAAATCGTTCCCCGTATAACTCCATGTGCCGATCAGTTTGGCGGCAGGATCCGGTTCCGGGGTGGGCGTCGGGGCCGTCGGCATGTCGTCATCGCCACAGGCCAGAGTGAACATGACGGTCAGCACGATTAGAACACGCATGTCGTTTCTCCTGCGGGAAGGTCCCGCCAAACTCGCCCGTGAGGACGGGTATTCCGATCTGGTGCGTCGCCCGGCATGCCCGTTTCCTACGGGGTGCTGCCTGGTCACCGGAGTAATACCGTAAGATACAAGATATAAGCTCGTAAACTGAACTGTTTTATACCTTAACTATGATAATGCCGTAATATTTCCCGATTATACATGACTTAGGAAGATTATCCTCTAATGAGGTCGCAGACCGTTTACTTCCCGGTCAAAAACGTGATGGATAACCCCCGCGGACATGGAGGCAGGCACGGGGCAAGATCCGACGAAGATTCGAGTTGCCTGCCTTGCCGAAATCGGATAACTTCGGTGCTCGGGGACGGCCCGATGTCCGAGTCGCGCAGTAGCGTGGTGCGCAGGGTCACGCCGTACCGACGCATGGGAGGAGCCGAATGATGTTGGGATACGCCTGGATGGCCATGTCGGGTACGCTGCTGGCCGGTGGACTCCTAATGGCGGTCTACGCGGAAGGCGCGGTCCGTCCCATGGGTGCAGCGCGCCAGGCAGCCCATCCATTTTACATAAGTGTCTGCCAGGTCGATCACAACCCCGACACCGGTGCGCTGGAGATGTCTTTTCGCATCTTCATGGACGACCTGGAACTGGCCCTCGAAACGATGGGCACGGATCGGCTGCACCTGGGCACGGAACGCGAAGTTGAAAAAGCGGATCTTTACATTGACCGATATCTTGCGCGCCACGTCGTAATCGAGATTAACGGCCGTCGCGTCAGTGCCGCCTTTTTGGGAAAGGAAGTGGACACGGATGCGATCTGGTGTTACGTGGAGGTCGAGAACATCCCTGTGCTGGAATCGATGACCATGACGAATACACTTCTCCTCGAGACCTACGAAGACCAGGTCAATCTCGTGCACGTCAACGCCAACGGCCAGAAGAAGAGCCTGTTGTTCAGCCAACAACAGATCACGCAGACCCTGGACTTCTGAGCAGGATTCCGAGTCCCCTGCCCCAACCATCATCCCGAACCATGCCGCAGCACACGCGAAATGAAGCCCGCATCGTAGACCTGGATGAGTTCCCCGGCCCGAAGGCCAGGGAAGACCTGGGCGCCATCGTCGCCACCTCAGGGGGGTACGATCCGCTTCATCCCGGCCACGTCTCCTGCCTGCTGGAGTCGTCGGCCCATGGCGATACCCTGGTCGTTATCGTCAACGGCGACGGGTTTCTTCGCCGCAAGAAGGGCAAGCCCTTCATGGATCTCAGGGCCCGTTGCCAGGTCGTCTCCTGTATCCGCGGCGTGGACTACGTCATACCTTTTGAAATAGAAGACGACGATACGGTCTGCGAGGCCCTGAGGGTGATCCGGCCCCGCGTGTTCACCAAGGGCGGTGACCGGACCGACATGTCCAATATACCCGAGTGGAGTGTATGCAAGGAACTCGGCATCGAAGTGATTTCGGGGGTGGGGTTGGACAAGGCCTGGAGCAGTTCCGACTACCTGGAATCATGGGGACGATTCTGGGCCGGTCGTACGGACCGCGGGTAGGGCCAAAAGGGTAATTGCTGCTTGTCCCGGGTCCGCTGCCGTCTTATAATCCTCGTTACACGAGAATCACCCGAATGCTCCCGGATGACCCGGAGGACAGCATGGCCAGCAGATACCGCGCCGCCGTGATCGGCCTCGGCCGCATGGGCAGCACCTTCGACGACGAGATCGACCAGGGCGGATCCATTTTCCTGCCTTACTGCCACGCGCCGTCCTACCATGCCGCGCCGGATGTGGACCTGGTCGCCGGGGCGGATCCCCACAAAGAGCAGAGCTCGATATTCGGCGAGCGCTGGGGCATCGAAGGTGGTCACCTTTATGCGGACTACCGCGATATGCTCGAGAAGGAGCGTATCGATCTGCTCAGCGTCTGCACCACGGCCCGGATCCGATCACAGATCGTTCAGGATGCCGCCCGGGCCGGCGTGAAGGCCATCTGGGCCGAAAAGCCCATCGCCCTGACCCTGGCCGAGGCGGACGCCATGGTGGAGACTTGTGAAAGGCACGGCGTCGCCCTGGCCATCAACTGCGCGCGGCGCTGGCATCCGTTCTTCTCCCACGCGAAGACCATGATCGAAGAAGACGAACTCGGCGAGATCGTCCAGGTGACGGGCTACGGCCAGTGCGGTCTTTCCCACAACGGCAGCCACCTCATCGATATCGTCCGGTACATGGCGGGCGGCAGGGTCGAATGGGTGTACGGCGAGATGGAATCCGACGAGGCAGCGGCGGGCGAGAAAGATCTCATGGGCAACGGATACCTGGCCTTCGACAACGGGGTCCGGGCCTTTGTCCGCGGCATGCCCTGCGGGATCGCGAACTGGGAAATCGACGTACTGGGCACGAAGGGCCGCTTCCGCTCCATCGCGAACGGCCAGGACGCCGAACTGGTGAAGCTGCATCCCGGCGGTCCGCGGGACAGAGGCGTGCCCGCCCGCATGCCGTTTCCCTGGCCGGCCCGGTACCCATCCATGGGGCTGACCATCGTCGCGGACCTGATTTCGGCCATCGAAAACGGCCATCCACCGAAGTGTTCGGGGGTGGACGGACGGGAGGCCCTGGAAGTGGCCATCGCTCTCCGGGAATCCCATCGAAGGGAAGGGCAGAAGGTTCACCTACCCGTGCCGGATCGTGACCTGGGCATCCTGTCCGCCGAAATACACCAGGACGACGTACCGGCGCGCGTCCGGCGGCTACGGGGTTAGTGCGGCGCGCGTCCGGCGCTTGCGAGATTAGGAGACCGAATGAAGCTAGGATTCGTGACCTACCAGATCGGCCGGGACTGGGACGTGCCGGCCATCATCGACATGTGCGGCAGGACGGGTTTCACGGGCGTGGAACTCCGCACGACCCATGCCCACGGTGTGGAATCCTCTTTGAGTGCGGGCGAGCGTTCGGAGGTACGGCGGCGTTTCGAGGACGGCGGCGTGGACCTGGTGGGCCTCGGCACGGCCTTCGAGTATCATTCGGTCGATCCCGACGAGGTTCGGTCGAACGTGGACGGAACCGTCGAGTATGCGAAACTAGCGGCCGACCTCGGTTGTCCGGGCGTCAAGGTGCGCCCAAACGGCCTGCAGACTGAAGCGGGCATTCCCGAAGAGGCGACCCTGGAGCAAATCGGGAAAGCGGTCGGGGAATGCGCGGAAGCGGCCGGCGGCCTCGGCGTGCAGATCCGGGTCGAGGTGCACGGCAAGGACACCCAGGAGCCGCGGCGCATGCGCGCCATCCTGGACCACGCGGACCATCCCAATGCATATGTCTGCTGGAACTCGAATTTCGGCGAAGTGGTTAACGGATCCATCGAGGCCAACTACCGGCTGCTTGCCCACAAGATCGGCCTGGTGCACATCACAGAGATCTATCGCGTGGAATATCCCTGGCGGGAGTTGTTCCGGTTGCTTCATGCGGACGGTTACGACGGGTACACGCTCGCGGAAATCGCGCACAGTCCCGAACCCGAACGGGTGATGGGCTATTACAAGGCCCTCTGGGAAGCGTACCAGGCGTAGGTTCCCGCGCTGCAGGTATCGGCGTTCGAGCGCCCGCGGGGCTCGTGCCAACGCTTGAGCGCCCGCGCGGCACGAACTATCGATTCCGGTCCATAATGAAAGGGATCTCCTATAAATGACTACGGCTCAGAAGATATCGCAAGAGGCGATCTACCGCGAAAGGACGCCGGGATCCTGTGAAGCGTTCAAGCGCGCGGGTGAAGTCATGCCCGGCGTCGCCAAAGGCGCCTACTACTACGCGCCATACCCGGTCACCATCGAGCGGGCAGAAGGCTGCCACCTGTACGACGTGGACGGCAACGAGTACGTGGATTTCGCCAACCACCACACTACGCAGATCCTGGGGCACAACCACCCGGCCGTCGTTCAAGCCGTGGCGCGACAGCTGGCGCAGGGCATTGCCGTGGCCGCTCCCATGGGAATCGAAACGGCACTGGCGGACGAGCTGTGCCGGAGAGTGGACTCCCTGGAGATGGTCCGGTTCTGCAACTCCGGGACGGAGGCGACCCTCCACGCGATCCGGCTGGCGCGGGAGTATACGGGCCGTCACCTCATCGCCAAGTTCGAAGGGGGCTACCACGGCAGCCACGACGCCGTCGAAATCAGCACTTCACCCGATCCGGCGAAGGCGGGTCCCGCGGATCGGCCGGTGCCCGTGGCCAGCGCGGGAGGCATGCCGCCCAACGCCACCGACAACGTCGTCATCCTGCCCTTCGACGACGAAGCGGCCGTCGAGGCGATTGTCGCGGAGAAAAGCGACGAACTGGCGGCCGTGATCCTCGATCCGAAAACGGGCGTCATCCCCCAGCGATTGGACTTCGTGAAGGCGGTGCGCGAGATCACCGAACGTCACGGCGTGCTCCTGATCCTGGACGAGATCGTGGGATTCCGCGCGTCGCCGGGCGGTGTCCAGGCCCAGTGCGGCATTCTGCCCGACCTGAGCACCTACGGCAAGATCGTGGGCGGGGGGTTTCCCGCGGGTGCTTTCGGCGGACGCAGGGAACTGATGTCCCTGCTGGATCCCACCCAGGGCAAGGCCCGGGTTTTCCAGAGCGGATCCTTCAGCGCACACCCCGTCACCATGGCCGCGGGCCTCGCCATGCTGGATGTGCTGACGCCCGACGTGTATACCAGGCTCGACCGTCTCACCGATCGGCTCGTGCGTGGTCTTGAAGACGTGTTCGCCCGCACGGGTACCGTGGCGACGGTGGCCGCGTCAGGCTCCACCTTCAGCATCTATTTCACAGAGGGACCGGTCCGAACCTACCGAGCCGTGGCGGCGGCGGACAAGGGTCCCGTGGCCGCGGTGTATCTCGGCTTGCTGAACCGCGGCTACTACCTGTCGAACGGCCTCGCCATGAACTGCCTTTCCGCGGCCATGGACGAAAAGCATATCGACGGGCTTGTAGAGGCGGTGGCCGGCACGCTGGAAGAAATATGACGGTCCGCTTGGTCCGCACGGTCCACCTGGCCAGCACGGTCCGCATGGACCGATAGGGATTCGCCGCGGCGGATCGCCATCGCAAAGAACAAACGCATTACACCGTCCATCCATTCATCACAGGAACCGAATCATGCCCCATTCAATCAAGTATGCTGCCGTCCTGCTCGGCGCCGTCTCTGCCTTCTTCCTGGTCCCCTTGCTGATCGCGGCGCAAGGCGGTTCCGGGGAATCGGCCGCGCGGCCCCTTCCGCCGGACGCCTCCCCTCGGGACCAGCAGGTCTTCAGGTACATGAGCCCGGAGCCCCGCACCCTCGATTCCGCGATCAACGACTACGACACGGAAGACACCATCATCCCCTTCGAGCCCCTGCTCCGCCGCGATCCGAACTGGAATCCGGAACCCGCGGCCGCCGACAGCTACACGTCTTCTCCGGACGGCAAGACCTGGACCTTCCACCTGCGCCAGGGCGCGAGGTGGAGCGACGGCCGGCCCGTTACGGCCCATGACTTCGTCTACTCCTTCCGCCGCATGCTGGACCCGGAAGAGGCCAACCCCTACGGGTTCTTCTACCACGACTTCAAGAACGCCAGGCCCATCAACCGCGGCGAGATCAAGGACCTGACCCGGCTGGGCGTCCGCGCCGTCGACGACCTTACGCTGGTCATCGAGACGGAGAAGTCGGCGCCGTACCTTCCCTACATCGTGTCCTACGGGAATGCGCTGCCGGTACCGCCGTGGCAGGTCGAGAAGTACGAGCGGAAATGGACCCGTCTCGAGAACATCGTCTCGAATTCGGGGTTCAAACTGTCGGAGTGGGTCACCGGCAGCCACATGACCCTGGTTCCGGATCCCATGTACAACGGTCCCCACAAGCCCTACCTGGAGAAGGTCATCCATCCCTTCCGCAACGCGGCGGTGGCCACGGTCCTCGCCTACGAGAACAACGAGGTGGACCGCGAACTCGTCGACGTGACCGACATGCCCCGCATCCTGGCCGATCCCGAACTCGCGCCGGACCTGGTCAAGATAGCCGCGCGGGCCTCATGGTATCTCTTCTACCGCACCCGGCAGCCGCCCTTCGACGATGTGCGGGTCCGGGAAGCCTTCACGCGGGCGATCGACCGGGAGGTCATCACCAACATCCTGCTTGGCGGCACGGCCGTCCCCGCTTACTCCATGATCCCGCCCGAGTTCGCGGAGTACAACGGACCGGTCATGAAACCCCATCAGGCCTACGATCCTGCAAGGGCCCGGGAGCTCATAAACGAGGCCGGCTATCCGCGCGGCCGGGGGTTCCCCCGCCAGGAGATGTGGCTGCGGGCGCCCAATCCAACCATCAAGCGGATCAGCGAGGCCATCATGGCCATGCTGAAGGAGAACATCGGGGTCGATGTCACGATCCGGAGTGCCGACCGGACCATGTACATGAACAACATGTATAACTGGCGCATGAACCTGGGGTTGATCGTGTTCTACGCGGATTACCTGGATCCCCGCAACATGCTCGACATGATCTGGCACTCGCAGCCTCAGGGGTACGGCCGTTCGGACTGGACGAACGCCGAGTTCGACCGCCTTGTGGAGCAGGCGGCCGCGGAACTGGACAGGGACAGGCGGCGCGCGCTTTACGCGGAAGCGGAGGAGATCATGGTCTCGGACTACGCCGGGTCCTTTCTCTTCCATCCGGTGTACCTGGAACTCAGGAAGCCCTGGGTCAAGGGGATCGCGGATAACCCCGACGGCACAGTCGGCGCCATGGACTATACGCGGGTGTACATTTCCCGCTGAAAATCGCCCCCCGTTGAAAACCGCCCGGGGAACGCACGGGTACGAGTGGGCGGCGAGCGGTACAGGGCGGTACAGATCCGTACGAACGAATGCATACAAAAAGGCCTCCGCGCGAATCCCTTCACGTGGAGGCCTTTCGATTTCGGAATTTTTATTTCACCGGCCGGACCGGTCGGATCGGCGGATCAATCCGGACGCCACCTACCGGATCGCGTCCTTCATCTGGGCGACGATGTTGCGGAGCGATGCAGCGTTTCTGGCCCGGGGCGCCAGTCTCAGGTAGTTCTCGTAGGACCTGATCGCGTTCGGATAGTCCTCGCGGGTCTGGTACAGGATGCCCAGGTTGTAATGCCAGTTCGCCTTCTTGTCGTTAATGCCGATCGCGGCCCGGTAGGACCTGATCGCGTTGCTGCTGTTCTTGAGCTTCTGGTATGCGCTGCCCAACGCGCCGTGGGCGTCTGCGTATTTGGCATCGATCTCCGTCGCCTTCCGGAACGACCTGATCGCGTTGGAGGTCTGGCCCGCCTTCTGCTGGGAAAGGCCGAGGTTGTAGTACGCTTCCTTGTAGTCCGCCTTCAGCTCGACGGCTTTCTGGAACGCACCGATGGCGTTCGTAAACTGTCCTGCCTTGAAGTAGGCGATGCCGAGATTGTAGTGACGGGGAGGATCGTCCGGCATGGCGTCCACTTTCGTCTTCGCGTCATCAATCGTCTGGGCCTGAATGGCAGGCGCCGCGACCAACGCGACCAGGACCGTGAATACGGCAAGACTTTTCAACTTCATGATGCGTGTCATCCTCATTCCTCCGTTGGATAACTGAGCGTTACAGGACACTGAGTATTTATGGACAAAGCGAGGTTTTCGGCGTATATTGTATCCAAGTAAGATAAGATATGCCATTTAGCCTGAATAAGCAAGTTATATTCTTGACTTTCAAGCATACTCAACGGAATCGAAGCATCAAGGAGGCCATCGATGAGCAGGTACACCGTCGATGATTTTCTGGAAGACGCACGGCGGATCGTGCGGGAAAACGGGATCAGGCGCGGACTGGAACCGATCAGGAAGAACACCGAGAGGCTGCTGGGCCAGTCCGACCTGCTGGAAACCTATGTGAACATGGACGAATACGAAGGCCACACGGTAATCGGCCATGATCCCGAGACGGATATACACGTCATCGTCCATGGAGGTCGAAAGGGCGGCACTTCCCCGCCCCACGATCACGGTCCCTGCAGCGTGATCTACGGCAACTACACCGGGCATACCCTGATGCGGCGATGGAATCGGCTGGACGATGGAGGATCGGAAGGACCGGCCCGCCTCGAGGTGGCCCGGGAGTATACCGTGGGCGCCGGGCAGGCGACCGCCTTCGCCGAGGGGGATATCCACTCCATCGACTATCCCGACGGCGCCTTCTTCGTCCGCGTTACCGTGGGGGACGTGGAAAGGCAGAAGACGCGCCGCTTCGATCTCGAACGGGGTATCGTGGAGATCGACGACCGCGCGGCACGCACCGGATAACCGCCACGAACCGCGGTCCGTGACCGGATCCAAATCGCGAGCCCGTTCCCGTCCAATTCGCGAGCCCGTTCTCGTCCACCCGACCAGGCGTTGGTCGACCCATGTCAGCCATCGATCCCAGAACCGGACAAGCACCGGTAAAACCCACCGATATCGTTCCGCCCGACCGGCTGAGCGAACTGTTGCGTCGACGCAACCTGCCGGGTTTCGTATTCCTGGCCGGGCATCTGGCGGCCACCTTGCTCACCGGCTGGCTGGTGTCGCTGTCCCTGGGCACCTGGTGGCTGGCGCCGGCCCTGCTGGCCCATGGCGCCGTCGTGGTGCACTGGTTCGCGCCCTTCCATGAATGCTCTCACGGCACGGCCTTCAGAAGCGCGGCGATGAACCGGATCGTCGGCTGGATCACCGGCACCGGGCTGTTTCTCATCCCCGCGTACTTTCGCTACGAGCACCTGGCTCATCATTCCCACACACAGATCACGGGGGACGATCCCGAGATGATCCCCATGGCGGAGAGCCTGGGCGGCTATCTCTGGTACGCGACGGGCATTCCATATTTCTACAGCAACCTGACCGCCCTGGTACGGATGCTCTTCGGGCGGTTCAACGCGGTCGAACGCAAGTTTCTGCCGGCCAGAGCTCGTGGAATCGTGGTGATGGAGGCCTGGAGCATGGTCCTGGCCTACGGCGCGCTGGCGGCCGTATCGGTCTGGTTCGACACGCTGGCCGTGGTCCTGTTCTGGCTGGCGCCCCGTTTCCTTGGCGAGCCCGTCATGCGTCTCATCCGCATGTCCGAGCACACGGGCTGTCCCCGCGTCCGCCATATCCTGCTCAACACCCGGACCGTGCTGACCATCCCCCTGGTCCGGTGGCTGAACTGGAACAACGCGTACCATGCCGAACACCACGCCATTCCCACCGTGCCCTTCCACGCCCTGGGCGACCTGCACCGGATCATGGGCCCCCACTTCGAGGAAGTACGACCGGGATACGTGAATACGCAACTGCACCTGATGGCAAACGGAATGAAAAACAGCGGCGCGAAGGGCGGATGATCGGTGGTCAGCCGACGCCAGGTCCGGAGGGCTTACTTGGGCGGTAGAGGGTCAGCCGACACCAGGTCCGGAGGGCTCACTTGGGCGGCACGACGCACAGGAACCCGAGCGGTTCCTCGCCGACGCTCTCGAACTGGTGCTGTTCGTTGGGGGCGATGTACACCACGTCGCCCGGGCCCACGTCGTGCACGTCCCACCCGATGAGCACCTTCGCCCGCCCCCGGAGGATGTAGATGCCGTGGTCGTGGGGATGGCGGTCGAATGACGATTGCCCGCCCGGTTCGATCTCGAAGTAGCGTACGGAGAAATTGTTTGCTCCGTCGTCGGGACCGATGACCACACGCACCGATCCGCCCACCGCCCCGCCCTTGCTGTAGGGCTGCTTCTCTACGCCGGACCAGTCGTTCGCGCCATGCTGTCCCTGGTGCTTGTGAACGACACCCATTTCAAGCCTCTCCCAAAGACGGCCGATTCACGATGAAGTGAACGGACTACATGAAGTTCCGCACGCCGCTGCCGTGCAGTTCCGAGATGCGTTCGGCATCCTGGCGGTCGAAGCCGATGGCTACCAACTCGCGTACCCGCTTGTGGTGCATTTCCTCGTATAGCCCCATCACCGCGTCCCGTCCCCGCGCCAGTTGCTCCGGGTGCGAGCCGCCGCCGGCCAGCGTCATCATGGCTTTCAGCACGAAGGGGCTGGAACCTGAAGCCTGCTGGAGGAACAGGGTCCGTTCCTCGGCCGCCCGCATCAGATCGTCCTTTATCGATGGATCCTGCTCGATGTGGTAGGCGAAATGGGATATGCCGTACCCGACATGCCGGCCCTCGTCCTGGCGTGCCAGCTTGAAGGTCCGGGCGGTCACCGGGTCGGGTGCGACCTGCTCCAGGAACATGAGCAGTTCCATGAAGGTCCCCTCGCCCAGGACGTGCATCAGAAAGGAACCGTTCGAATAGTCGTCCTGCGCCAGCAGGCTGCGCAGGGACCATTCGGTCGCGGCCGAGACGTACTGAAGGCCGCCGCCGTTGGCGAGGGCCCGCTTGGTGAATACCTCCGCGTGACGGGCCTCGTCCATGACCTGCGTGGCCAGGAAGAGGACCACTTCGGAAAACTGGGGATCGATGCGGTTCATGAACTTGGCCGGCAGGTACATGGCCAGGTATTCGTTCTGGATCAGGAAGGTCATGACCTGGCACACCGCCTGCTCCAGATCGTCCGGCAATACGGGCAGGTCATCCCACGGGATGTCCGTCGTGGCGTCCCACTGCCCCGCCTTGCCCTGCTCGTACAGATCCGCGATGTTATCGGCCCACACCAGCTTCTTTTCCCGGATGGCGAATCCGAAATCGGGCGTTCCGGGATCGACGACCGAACCCCGCTGCGCCAGGCCGTGTCCGTCGAACGCCACTTCCGGCACTTCACCCGCCTTGCCGACCTGGCAGTCCCGCATGAGGATGCCGCGGCCGTCCGCGGGTTTCACGCGGATGCCCCGGTCTGGCTCGCCCCAATCGGATGTATCGGGCAGTGGAATAGAGAAGTCGTCGGACTTGAGTTCGTCGGACCTGGATTCTTCGGACATGGGGTCTTCGGACTTGTTGTTCTCGGACATGCTCAGACCTGTTCCAGTGCGAAAATTGACTTAATGATTCTCGGCAAGTATATGTATGATACTGGGTTTGCCGGTAGATGACAAGATGAAGGTGGGAAGGACAATTCATGAATCTGTCGAGACTTCGGGTGTTTCGCCTCTGGCGCGTAATGGCACGGCGTTTCAGGCAACGCCTGCACGCCAATATCGAACGCATGCGGACGACCGACCAGGTCTTCATGATCAGCGCCGCGGTACTGATCGGCGTGCTGGGGGCGGGAGGAGCCATCGCATTCCGCGAGGTGATCATGTTCATCGAGTCCGTGGCCTGGGGCGGTGGATTGTCCGACCGTGTTTCACTCACTACGCTGGCGGTGCTCACGGTACCCACGGCCGGCGGGCTGATCGTCGGCATCCTGATCTACTTCAGCACCCGGGAAGCCCGCGGACTGCCCGATGTCATGGAAGCCGTGGCTCTTCGCGGCGGACGCATCAGACCCCGGGTCGCCGTGGAGACCTCGCTGGCCACGGCCATCAGCATAGGCACCGGGTTGTCGGTGGGCCGCGAGGGCCCCATCGCCCAGATCGGCGCCGCCATCGGCTCCACCTTCGGCCGGCTGACGCACGTCAACGTCCATCGCATGCGCACCTTCGTGGGCTGCGGCGCGGCCGCGGGCATCGCGGCGACCTTCAACACGCCGATCGCCGGCGCGCTGTTCGCCCTCGAAGTCATCCTAGGCAATTTCTCCTTCAGCCGGTTCAGTCCCATCGTGATCTCCTCGGTGGTGGCTACCGCCATTTCCCGTCATTTTCTGGGCAACCAGCCGGCCATCATCGTGCCCCCGCACGGCGTGAACCACCCGCTCGAATTCGTTCTGTACGCCGTACTGGGCATCCTGGCCGCCATCGTGGGCACGCTCTTCGTCCGGGCGCTTTACGGCGTGGAAGACCTCTACGGAAAGGTGCCGCTTCCGGATTACCTGAAGCCGATGACCGGAGGCCTGCTCGTCGGCGCCCTGGCCCTGCTCTATCCCCAGATCCTCGGCGTGGGATACGAGACCATGGACCGGGCATTGTTCTCCGAACTGGAATGGCAGTTCCTGCTCATCCTGGTCTTCATGAAAATCGCCGCCACGTCCTTCTCCCTGGGATCGGGCGCCTCGGGCGGCGTGATTGCCCCCTCCCTGTTCGTCGGCTGCATGCTTGGCGGCGCTTTCGGCGCGCTGGTCAACCATCTGCTTCCAGGTACGAGCGCCACCGACGGCGCCTACGCCCTGGTGGCCATGGGTGCGCTGGTGTCTTCGACCATCCGGACCCCCATGACGTCGATCCTGATGATCTTCGAAATGACCGGCAACTACGAGTTGATCCTGCCGCTGGCCATTTCCGTCATCGTCAGTACGGCGCTCTCCGCCTACCTGCTCAAGCCTTCGGTTTACACCCTGCGCCTCCTGAGGAGAAACGTGGACCTGGAAAAGGGCCAGGAGACGAACATCCTCAGATCACTGAACGTAGGGCAGGCCCGGGTGGCCTCTTTCGAGACGATACCTCCCCAGGCGCCGCTCGACGACCTGATGTCCCGCCTGGCCGAGAGTTCGGACACGGAGTTCTATATCACGGACAACGAGGAGCGTTACCAGGGGACGGTCACCTTCGACCGTATCCGCAGTCTCGTCGCGTACGGCGAGGATCTCGAAGGCGTCATCGTGGCCCACGACATCGCCCAGTTCGACCTGCCGACAGTCAACGACGGCGACAGGCTCGACCGGGTCATGCTGCTGTTCGGCCGGCACCAGGTAAACGCCTTTCCCGTTGTCGAGCCGGACTCGGGGCGCCTGGTCGGCGTCATCAGCCGAGAACACGTCATGGACGCCTACAACCGGGAGACGGCCAGACGGGACCTGGCCGGTGAATTCGGGAGCATGGTAGACACGTTGAGCGGCGGACAGGTCGTGCAGCTGGGAGACGCTTACGCCATGGTGGAAATCAACGCGCCCCGGCGGTTCATAGGAAGCAGCATCCGGCGCCTTCAGATCCGCAGCCGGCACGGTGTGCAGATCCTGCTTATCAGGAAACGGGAGCACGGAGACGGCCAGGCGAACCGGGACGGCCAGGCACACTTCGTCCCTGCGCCGGACTATGTGATCCAGGAGGAAGATGTCCTGCTCGTTGCCGGAGAACGCGACAGTATAGAACGTATCGTTAACCTGTAATATCTACTTGACAAATGTTTAGTTAGACAGTATATTGGTGGGCTGTATTGTATCGATCGTATTAGTTCGATGAATCGTTAACATCAAGAGGTTCCTTTTCTGTCACATCACATCATGGGAGCGTGAAAATGGGTACCTTTATGTTACGCAGATTCCCCGCCTGGCTGGCGGTCCTGATGCTCGCGGCCTTCCCGGCCACAGCGCAGGAAAACGGTGACTCGGCCGTATCCGGTCTGGTCGAAATATCGGGGTTCGTAGACGCCAGTTACACGTACTCCAACCTCGACGATTCGAACACCTTCGGTCTCGATCAGGTGGAGATCGATCTGTCCAGGAACCTGGGCGATATCGGCTCGTTGCGCGCGGACCTGGAATGGGTGAGCGACGGCGAAGGCGGATTCACCCTGGACGCGGAGCAGGGTTACGTCACCCTTGATCTCGGCATGGGCCGCGGGGAGGGGAACTACCCGACCCTGACCTTCGGCAAATTCAACGCGCCCATCGGGTTCGAGCTCCTGGACGCTCCTGACATGTACCAGTACTCCCACGCACTGGTCTTCGATAACGGATTGCCCACCAATCTGACCGGTGCCATGCTCTCCATGGAACTGGGCGGCGGTATCGACGTGGTGGTTCACCTGTCCAACGGATGGGACCAGAATGTGGACGTGAATACGGACAAGATGATCGGCGGCAGGCTCGGTTACAGCCACGAGGAGTTGGGAGGCATCGGGTTCTCCGCCATGCGGGGCGACGAGAAGGGACTGGTCGGAAACCTGACCGTCTACGACATCGACCTGACCCTGACGCCGTCAACCCGCCTGATCATCGGTGGGGAGTACAACAGCGGCAAGACCGAACTGGAACAGGTCGACGTGGAGAACAGCTGGAACGGTTTCATGGTAATGGCGCACTACAGCCTGACCGACATCATGGGTTTGACGGGTCGGTACGACCGCTTCAACCGGGAGATATCGCAAATCGCGGCGCGGCGCAGTGGAACGCAGGACCACCCGCGAAGCCTGGACCTGACTCAGCAGGCCCTCACTATCGCCCCGACCTTTGCGCTGACCGACGGCCTGGGGTTCCTCATGGAACTCCGCCGGGATTTCTCCGACGATGCGATCTTCTACAATACGGAATCGGGGAAATCGGAAAAGTCGATGGTCAATTTCGCCTTCGAGATGACCTATTCGTTCTGAGATGAAATGTACTTCGTTTTACGTGTCGTCCGGAACGACCCCATTCAGGTGGCCAAAAACGATTCATGGACTTGTTTCACATAGAGTCCCAAGGGGTTTCGGGCAGGATGTCGTGCGCGCCCGTGGGTGATTCGAAATCTGGCACGTTGTTTGCATTTAATAGTTACGTCGAAACAATTCCGTCAGATTCACCATCACATCATCGGAGCATCAAAATGTGTACTGCTGTACTGCGTAGATTCCCCGCCTGGCTGGCAGTCCTGATGCTCGCGGCCTTCCCGGCCTCTGCGCAGGAGAGCGGTGACGGCACGGACCCAGGCGGTGATTCGGCCATTTCCGGCCTCGTCGAAATCTCAGGGTTCGTAGACGCCAGCTACACCTACAACAGCCTTGATGATTCAAACACTTTCGGACTCGACCAGGTGGAGATCGATCTGTCGAGGAACCTGGGCGATATCGGCTCGTTGCGCGCGGATCTGGAGTGGGTGAGTGACGGCGAGGGCGGGTTCGCGCTCGACGCCGAGCAAGGGTACGTGACCCTGGATCTCGGGCTGGGCCGCGGGGAGGGGAACTACCCGACCCTGACCTTCGGAAAATTCAACGCGCCCATCGGGTTCGAGCTCCTGGACGCCCCGGACATGTACCAGTACTCCCACTCGCTGGTCTTCGAACAGGGACTGCCCACCAATCTGACCGGCGCCATGCTGGCCATGGACCTCGGCGTCGGCATCGACGTGGTGGTTCATCTTACGAACGGGTGGGACCAGAACGTCGACACCAATACCAACAAGATGATCGGCGGCAGACTCGGTTATAGCCACGACGATTTGGGCGGAATCGGCTTCTCGGCGATGCGCGGCGACCACGAGGATCCGGTATACGGCTCGGACTTCGTACTGGTCAGCAATCTGACCGGATATGACATCGATCTTACCCTGACGCCGACCCCGAGACTCATCATCGGAGGGGAGTACAACAATGGTAAAAAAGAACCGGTTGTGTCTGAAACAGTAATCAACTGGAACGGCTACTTGGTGATGGCGCACTACCGTCTGACCGACGTCATTGGGTTAACGGGCAGGTACGACTACTTCAACACCTACTCCACCATTACGACACGAGGTGGCAGAATGAACGTTTTTTCTTCAACCCGTCAGGCCCTCACCATAGCACCGACGTTCGCGCTGACCGACGGCCTGGGGTTCCTCATGGAACTCCGCCGGGATTTCTCCTTCTATGAGCGCGATAAGGGTTCCGGCGAACGTGAGGATGAGGAGTCAATGGTCAACTTCGCCTTCGAGATGACTTATTCGTTCTGATTGGCGATCTTCGAGTCCGCCTGGTCCCGCCTGGTCCTGCCTGGTCCTGCCTGGTCCTGCCTGGTCCTGCCCGGACTGTCTGATCCGCCCGACCTGAAAGGTTTAATACCTCCGCCCCGGCCTGAACGGTACGACTCCCCGGTCCGGTTCAGTACAGGTCAGCTTCGCCGGCGCTCGCCCGAAGGATCTCGGGCTCGTCGCCGGTCAGATCGACCACGGTCGACGGCTCGGGGATAATAACGCCGCCGTCCACGATGACGTCCACGACCTTGCCGTACCGGGACGCGATGGAATCGGCGTCGTTCATATCGCTTCCGTTAGCTGAGGCCTCGATACCGGAAGGCGCGATGCTGGTACTCAGCACGGGCCGGCCGAGCGCCTGCACGATTTCGAGACAGATCCGGTTGTCCGGCACCCGGATTCCCACCGTTCGCCGCTTTCCGATCATGAACTTCGGCACGTCTCTCGAAGCTTCCAGAATGAAGGTGTAGGGGCCGGGGAGCAGCCGATTCATCATGCGATAGGCCGCGTTGGAGATGTTCTTCGCGTACCGGGCGAGATCCTTCAGATCCGAACAGACGAAGCTGAGCGGCTTCCCGGCGGGGGCCTGCTTGATCTGGTAGATCCGGTTGATGGCCTTGCGATTGAAGATATCGCAGCCCAGTCCATAGACCGTGTCGGTAGGATAGACGATCACGCCGCCCCGATGCAGCACTTCGACGACCCGGTCGATATGCCGTTTCTGAGGGTGTTCGGGATGGAGTTGGAGGATAGCTGCCATGGCGGGTCAGGAAACCCGGGTCAGGAAACCCGGGTCAGCACCTTCCTGCAGACTTCGATGGCCCGGTCGATCTGTTCGCCGCTTACGTCCAGGTGCGTAACGGCGCGGATGACGCCGGGTTTCATGGCGAGCATCCTGACGCCTTCTTCGGACAGACGATCGACGGCTTCGAAGGGGTCCAGGCCGTTCCGCAGGCTGAAGAAGATCATATTACTGTGGATCTCGTCCAGGTCGATCTCGACGTTCTCCAGGTCGGCGAGCGCCTCAGCCAGCCGGGTGGCATGCCCGTGGTCTTCGGACAGCCGGGAGATGTTGTGCTCCATGGCGTAGAGACCGGCCGCCGCCAGGACGCCCGCCTGTCGCATCCCGCCGCCAAGCATCTTCCGGTAGTAGCGCGCCGCGTCGATCGTGGCCTGATCGCCCGCCAGCACGCTGCCGACCGGTGCGCCCAGGCCCTTGGACAGACAGACGGATACCGTATCGACATGCTGTGTATAGGTCTGTGCGGACAGGCCCGTTGCCGCGCAGGCGTTGAACAGCCGGGCGCCGTCCATGTGAACGCGCAGGTTGTTTGACCGCGCACAATCGCTGACCCGGGACAGCGCCTCCACGGGCCAGGGGTATCCGGCGGACTTGTTGTGGGTGTTCTCCACAGCGACCAGCGCTGTCCGGCCGTAATGCACGTTGTCGCCCCGCTGGATCACTTCCTCCATCTGCGCCGGCGTGAAAACACCCCGTTCTCCCGTCAGCAGGCGGACCTGCACGCCCGACAGCGCGCCGAGCGCGCCGGCTTCCGCGTTGAACATGTGGCAGAACTTTTCCGCGATGACATCGTTGCCGTGGTGGGTCTGCGACCGGACGGCGAGCTGGTTGCCCTGCGTGCCGCTCGTGACGAAGAGGCCCGCTTCCTTGCCGAGCAGGGCGGCCATGGCTTCTTCCAGCCGGTTGACCGATGGGTCTTCGCCGAAACAGTCGTCGCCGACCTCGGCATTCGCCATGGCGCGGCGCATGGCCGGCGTCGGCCGGGTCATGGTGTCGCTGCGAAGTTCGACGATCTGCATGGACGCTCCTCAGTGGCCGTACTTGATCAGGGTCACGCTGGTACCGTGCTCCGTGATATCGAACTCGACTTCGTCCATGAGGGCCTTGATCATCAGAATGCCCCTGCCGTTCTCCTTGAGCAGGTTGTCCGGGTTACGCGGGTCCGGCAGGGCATCGGGATCAAAACCACCGCCGCAGTCGCATATGTGTATACGGAACAACGTCGAACTGCATTTGCAGGAGATAATGACCTGCTTGGACTCGTCGCACCGGTTTCCATGCAGAATCGCGTTCTTGACCGCTTCGTTCACGGCGATCATGATGTCGCCGCGCGTTCCCTGGTCGAAGCCGGTCTGCGTGGTCAACTCCTCTATGCGGCGGTCCACCTCCGCGGTCAGATCGGGATTGCTCGGGATCGTCAGTTCCAGCGTCACGCCGCTTTCAGCCCCGTCCTGTCGAGTTTCGCCCATGCAAGAAACTCCATGATTCCGCCGCACGAACGGCCTGCGTACGGCCCGGATCCTGCCGGAACAATGCGTACCATCCGCACGATCCAGGATACACGGTATCTACCTTTCGAACTCAATCAAGGTATGAGGTGGGTAGTGTCGTGTCAAGCCGTGTCAAGTGAGGGGGCTGGGATACGGCGCGAGGACGACATCCATTCAAGACGGATCAACCTTCCCGCTCGGCGTCACGAACCATTTTGAGGTAGACATCGCGTATTTTTTTCTTGAAGGGCCTTCGCGCCTGCCTGGGAGCGCGCAACTCGCAAGGCTCCCACCAGGCCAGTTCGTTGAGGTGGTCGGCGGGGACGGGAAAGGCTTCCTGGCGTACAGTCTTCGACCCCAATCGGTCCGTCCAGGCAGCCGAAGTCACAGACACCAGCCCATCGTTGTCTCCTTCGCGCCCGGCGATGTATTTCCAGGGCAGCTTCAGCGGGGTGAATATCCGCCCATAGCTTTGGTGAGCGGCGTAGGTGGAATAGCGGACGGGGTTTCGCTCTTCGGCCTTCAGCGCACGCTCGTTGAACGCTGCGGCAGCCTCGGTACTGAGATCGCGGAAGCCTTCGAGATTAAGGCCGAAGAGGCCGGTGAAGCCGATCAGCCAGTTCACTTTGGCAAGACCGAAGTCGGCGAAGGAAGTCCCGCGGTGCGGCGTGCCGATGGTCGTCAGTGTCGCGACGTGATCGGCCATGTCGAAATCGACGATCATATGGCGGGCGTCGAGACCACCCATACTGTGGGCGATGATGTGAACCCGGTCGGATCCTGTGCTTTCGAGGATGAATTCGGTGCGTCGTTTCAGAGCCAGGGCACGCGAATGCACCTGGGCGGCGAAAGGTACGCGGGGGGCGAAGACGGTGTAGCCGTGGTTTTCAAGATGGCCGGCGATTCCGCTGAAGTAGTCATACTTGTCGTGCTGGCGAAGGAGTCGGCGCAACCCCGTCTGAAGGAGCGGCCGGTAAAGCGCATCGAAGGGCACAATGCCGTGGGCGAGGATGATCGGAAGACTTATGGCGCACACTCCCTCGACGTTCAAACCGGCCTTCGAGTTTTTGCAAAACAACCCGCGTCGGGTTACGTACCACGTGCAATCGTGACCTTTTACTTGGACAGTATTCGGAATATCGAAAATATACCTTAATTCAACATTTCTTTTAAAACAATAGAATTTGAAGGCATATGGAATCTCGTCGGAACCGTATGGAATGCCTTTATGCAGGCATGCAAGCTACACCGGTACAAGATCTCACCTGGCCGCAAAGATTTCCTGCTCGCCGGAGGTCATCGGGACGGAGCAAGGTAGCGAGTCAGGTGACTGGGTTTGGGGGTATTTAAATTAATGGCTTGAAGCGACTTACGAGGGCCTGTTGAACCTGCGTTCGATCTCTTCGAGCGGCATGCGGACCACGGTGGGTCGCCCGCGGGGCGTTACATAGGGCATTTCCGTGGCGAACAGATCGTTGACGAGGCCGTTCATTTCCTGCTGGGACAACGGGTCGCCCTTCCTGATACCGGCATGGCCTGAGAAAGTAAGGGCGATACGTTCTTCCGCCTTGAGGTTCTTTTCCGGCATCTCCTGCAGGTTCTCAAGCATCCGGTGAAACAATGTGTCTACTTCCTGGTTGCTCGCCATGCAGGGGACGGCGTCGACAACCACGGTCTGCTCGCCGAACAGTTTCACATTGAATCCCAGCCGGGCGAAGTGATCGAAGTGTTCCCGGACCAGCGCGATCTGCGGCACCATGAGATCGAGGGTTACCGGAAACAGCAACTGCCGGGAGGGGGCGGATTCGTGGCCCATCGTCTTCAGCGCCTGTTCGAACAGCACGCGTTCGTGGGCGGCGTGCTGGTCGATAAGCATGAAACCGCCTTTGACCTGGGCCAGAATGTAGGCGTTGTGCAGTTGCCAGAGTGATACCATTTCCGCATCGCCGTGCTCTCTGACCGTTCCCGGTTCCCCTTCGTCACGCGCCCCGCCCTCGGTGTCCGCCGGGGTGTAGGCCCACTCGCCCGTTGAATCGCCGCCGTTTCCGCGTACGGGACCGAACAGGTCTATCTGCGTCCTGCGCGCCATGGCCGGGTCGTGGTTGGGCGCACGCTCGGTACCGGGCGCCGCAGCCGGCGCCATTCCGGAGATGTCCGGCGTGTCCGTATCGAATACGGGTACCACGTCCGAGTTCTGAAGCGCCAGCCGAATGGCCCGCAGGAGCCGCTCATATACCCGGGACTCGTCGGAGAACCGGACCTCTCGCTTCGCGGGATGGACATTGACGTCCACCTGGTCGAGATCGATGTTCAGGAAAACGATGGACACGGGAAACCGTTCTTTGGGTAGAATCGAACCATACCCTTCGAACACGGCGCGGTTCAGTGCGCGGCTCGATACCGGCCTGAGGTTGATGAACAAATGCTGGTGGGTACGGGAAACCCGGGCGGCGTCGGGCCGGCTGATGAATCCGTGTATCTTGACGAGGTCGTCGTCGAACGTGACCGGGATCATCTGGTTCATGAGCGTGTTGCCCATGACGGCCTGTGCCCGGGTATAGGTGTTGGACACGGCGGGCAGGGAAAGGGTATCCCGGTCGTCGACCGTCAGCGTGAAGGCAATCCCGGGATAGGCCATGGCGATGGAGGAAACCACGGAAACGACATGGCGCGTCTCCGTACCCGTGGTCCGGAGGAACTTCCGGCGGGCGGGCACATTGTAGAACAACTGCGATACGGCGACCGTCGTACCGCTTGCCCGACCGGCGTCCGTAACCTTCGGCGCCGAACCCCCGTCGATGCGGACGCGGGTCCCGGCCGCTTCGCCATTCGTATTCGTCGTCAGGTCCACGCGGGCTACGGAGGCGATACTGGCCAGCGCCTCGCCCCGAAAGCCGAAGGTGCCGATGCGGTAGAGGTCGTCTTCGCCGGCGATCTTGCTGGTAGCATGCCGCTCGAAGGCCAGTACCGCGTCCTCCCGGGACATGCCTCCGCCGTCGTCCATGACGCGGATGAGCTGCTTTCCGCCCGCCTTGATCTCCACGGAAATGCGCTTGCCACCGGCGTCGATCGCGTTCTCGGCCAGTTCCTTCACGACCGAGGCGGGGCGTTCGATCACCTCGCCCGCGGCGATCATGTTCGCCAGCTTCTCGGGCAACACCTTGATCTGATCAGCCATGCGTCACCGGCGTTATCAACGTTTATTGTCCGTACGTGATCCGGTAGATCACCCCGGCGTAATCATCGGAAACGAGCAAGGAGCCGTCCGGCATGACCTCCACGTCAGCCGGGCGGCCGGAGTACTCCTCGTCCACGAGCCAGCCCGCGGCGAAATCCTCGTAACTCACGGCCTCGTTGCCGTCCAGGCGCACCAGGGTGACCCGGTACCCGATCCGATTGTCCCGGTTCCAGGACCCGTGTTCCGCGATGAACACCTGGTGGCGGTACTCGGGCGGAAACATCTCGCCGGTGTAGAACCGCATGCCCACCGCGGCCACGTGCGGACCGAGGTCCTGCACGGGGGGCACCAGGGTATCCAGTGGACGCCTGCCGCCGAATTCGGGATCCGGTATGTCCGTACCATGGTGATACGGGAAGCCGAAGTGCTGTCCGGCTTCGGTCACGCGGTTCAACTCGTCCGGCGGGATTTCGTTGCCCATGAGGTCCCGCCCGTTGTCGGAGAACCACAGTTCGCCCGTATCCGGATGCCAGTCGAAGCCCACGGTATTGCGCACGCCGCTCACGTAGACTTCCAGGTCCGTGCCGTCCGGGTTCATGCGCATGATGGTCGCGTATCGCGGATCGGCGCGCTCGCAGATGTTGCACGGAGCCCCCACGGGGACGTAGAGCTTGCCGTCGGGCCCGAACCGGATGAACTTCCAGCCGTGATGACGGTCGGTCGGGAACCCCCGGCTGACCACGACCGGATCGGGGGGATCGTACAGCCTCTTTTCGATGTCGTCGTACCGGAGCACCACGTTGATGTCGGCGACGTAGAGCGCTCCATCCCGAAAAGCGATGCCGCTCGGCATCTTGAGCCCGCTGTCGAGGGTCAGCACCTCGTCGGCGACGAAATCCCCGTCCATGTCCCTGACGGCGTACACGTTCCCGGCGCGCCGGGAACCCACGAAGAGGGTACCGCCGGGGCCTATCGCCATGGCCCGCGCATTGCGGACACCGCTGGCGTAGACGGAGATACCGAAGCCTTCCGGCAACTGGATGCGGGACAGGACGGGATCGGATTCAGAGGATTCGCCACCGGGCGCGGGAGTCGTCCCGCATGCGGCACCCAGCAGGAAACCCAGCAGGAACAGACGTGGTGTCCAAAGTCGGATTGCGGTCATTGAAACGGGCCGGCGGTGATCATTGCGGGCGTGAATTTCGGCCGGAGTCGCGCTGTGCGCGCCAGGGTCCTGAAGTACGTTACCGTTCCCTCCCATGGTAATGATCCGGAGGAGGCGAATCAAGGACAAACTGATGCTTGCTTTTGATGAAATCGACCGTTAATGTTTACCACGAGTTTGTCCAAAGGAAACCATTGGAAGTCCGGCCATGTCCCGTATCGAACGCCTCCACAGACAGGGTATACAAGCGTATCCCGCCCGGACCGGCAGGACGCACACGGTGCGGCAGGCGCGGGAATCCGGAACCACCGGAAACGCAACCGTTATCGCCGGCCGGCTGGTCCGACTGGATACACAAGCCCTGAGCGGCGCGCTCGAGGACTGGACGGGCACCATCGACCTCGCCCTGGACGATCCGGCCTTGTCCGGCATGCTCCGCCGGATCCGCGCCGGCGACCTCGTGGAATGCGCAGGTACATGGGAGAACGACGCATACACCGTTACCGGGCTCAGGCTCCTGGCGCCCTGCCTGCGCGGCGCACCCAAACCGGATGCGACCGGCATCGCGCCTGACAGGGAAGCGGCCAGCAGCGCGCCTGACAGGGAAGCAGCCAGCATCGCGCCTGAACCGGAAGCAGCCGGCGCCGTGCGCATCCGGGCGCGACTCATGGCCGGGACCCGTGCCTACTTCGAGTCCCGCGGCTTCATCGCCGTGGACACGCCGACCTTCATGACCGTTCCGGACCTGACGCCGGCCCTGAGTTCGTTTCGAACGGAATACGTGGACGAGGAAGGCGGAACGCGGACCCTGTACCTGCAGACCTCGCCCGAACACTATATGAAACGCCTGCTGGCGGCGGGCTGCGAACGGATATACCAGATTTGCCGGTTCTACCGCAACGGGGAACGGTTCGACACCCACCATCCCGAGTTTACCGGACTGGAGTGGTACGAAGCCTACGCTGATTACGAGACGGTCATGGCCACCACGGAGGATTTCGTGAACTCGCTGGCCGATACGCTCAACCATGCCGGCGAATTGACCTACAGGGGGACCACGATCGACCTCCGGCCTCCCTGGCCGAGATACAGGGTGCGGGATTGCTTCCATGACCGGTCGGGGATCGACCTGGATGTCTGCGACGACCTGGAGGCGTTCTCGTCCGCGGCCCGGACCAGCGGTTACGAGGTTCGGGAGGACGATGACTGGGACGACCTGTTCCACCGCGTTTTTCTGACGGCCGTGGAACCCGCGCTGCCCGCGGACCGGCCGGTCTTTCTTACCGAGTATCCCGCCCGGCTGCCGTCGCTGGCGCGCCGCGTTCCGGGCAACCCCAGGTACGTGGAACGATTCGAACTGTACATGGGCGGGCTGGAACTGGCCAATGCCTTCACGGAGCTGAACGATCCGGTGGAACAGCGTGCCCGGTTCGAGGCGGACCTGGAAATCAAGCGATCGAAGAGTGGACCGGATCGCTACGACGGCGGGGTGGACGAAGCGTTGCTGGCGGCGCTCGAATACGGGATGCCTCCTTCGGGCGGCATCGCCTTCGGCCTGGACCGGCTGGCGATGTTGTTCGCCGACGTCGACACCATCGATCCCGTGATCTTGTTCAGGGATTTCTGACCGATTATGCGGAATCTGAAACACACCGGCCGTGCTTTATGAAACACACGGGCCGTACCCAAGGAGGAAGGCATGCGGGCACTGATGTATCTGGGAACGCGCCAGATGGAAATGCAGGAGGTTGAAGAACCCACGGTCACGCCCGGTCACGCGGTGCTGAAGGTCGGCGCGGCGAGCATATGCGGTTCGGACCTGCACGGCTTTCTGGGCAAGAGCGCAAAGCGGGTCCCGCCGCTGATCATGGGACACGAATTCACCGGCGAGGTGGTGGACCTTGGCCGCGGCGCGGAAGGGCTGTCCATCGGCGACCGGGTCACGATCAACCCGATCCTCTCCTGCGGCCAATGCGACGAGTGCCTCCGGGGACGCACCAGCATCTGCCCCCATCGAACAGTCATCGGCATCGAGCATCCAGGGGCCTTTGCCAACTACGTTTCCGTGCCTGAAAAGTCCTGCTTCAGGCTGCCGGACCACGTGGGCGACCTTGAGGGCAGCATGGTCGAATCCCTCTCGAACGCACTGCATATCTTCGACCGGAGCCTGCACGGGTTCATCCGGAGCGTGGCCGTCATCGGCGCGGGCACCCAGGGGCTCCTCGCCCTGCAGGTGGCGCGGCACATCGGGGCGACCCGCATCGCGGTGACGGACAGGGTGCCCTCGCGCCTGGCGCTGGCCACCTCGATGGGCGCGACTCACGCCATAGACGTCCGGGCGGACGACCCCGTGGAAGCCGTGTTCGACATGACGGACGGCCAGGGGGTGGACCTGGCGGTCGAAGCGGTAGGCCACACGGCGACGCAGGAACAGGCCGTGCGGATGCTGCGGCAGGGCGGCGAAGCCGTGCTGCTGGGCCTCGGCGCCGAAGCGCCCATGGCCATTGACGGCGTGGCCATGGTGAACAGGGAACTGGTCGTGCGCGGTTCCTATGCCTACACGAGCGTGGACTTCGCCTATTCCCTCGAACTCATCTCCACGGGAAGGATCGACGTCGCCTCCATGGTCGTCGAAAGAGACCTGGAGCAGGGACCCGGGGTTTTCACGAAACTGGTGGACGACCCGGGCGACCTGATCAAGGTGGCGCTGGTGCCGGGTTCCTGAGACTGATCAAGGGAGTGCTGGTACCGGGTTCCTGAGGCGGTCTCCTGGCGGCCGTGCGAGCGGAAGAAGGGTCAGCGGCCTGGGCCCCACGGTCGAAGAAAGGATCAGCGCCTTGCGGCCCCTCGGCCGGACGAAGGATCAGCGGCCCGGACCGTGCAACCGCAGGGCTTTTCTGAAGCTTTCCTGGGAGACCCAGCGCGTGTTGTAGGCGCTTTGGTACGCGCGAAGTTCGGTCTCGTCCGGGTAAAGGGATTCGGGACCATAAGGGTAGCCGGACATCCCGTGGAAGGGCAGCGGTTCGATCGTGGCGGCCGTCGCCGTGTTCAGGTCGCCTTCCTTCAGCCAGCCGTCGGTGTGCAGGACGAAGTCTCTCGTCCAGCCGGGCGGTGGTTCGGGCAGGTCCGCCGCATCGAAGGTCACCTTGATTTCCTCTCCCGAACTGTAGATCACATATCGGTTGTCGGATGCCCGCAGCAGGGGCGTCACGTCGCCGTACCGCGTCCGGTATCCCGCGAAAGGCAGCCACTGTGGTTCGCCGCTCAGCACCTGGTAATCCCGAATAAACGGTCCGTAGGGTGCAGTCCGGTACTCCCGTGAGTAACCGCGGTAGTGCAGATCCGCGGTGTCGGGCGACAGCCGGGTAATGCGCGTTTCGGCCCGCACAGGCTCGTCGACGGTGTAAAAGGCCTCGCTCCAGTACAATTCCAGGTTCGTGGTGAGCCTGACCCGGTAGTCTTCGGCGGGAAAACGGTTCGTCAGATCGATGAAAACGGTCTTGTGTTCCCCCGACGGAAAGCCGGTATACGGTATCACGGTCCGCCACTGCCCCTCCCCGTCCGGCACTTCCAGGTACGGAGGGACCACGGCGGTGTCGCTGCGCTGGGACAGGGCCAGGTTGGAACTGGGCTCGATCGGCATGATCCAGCCGCACAGGTACAGGTGGATCCGGTCCGCACCCTTCAGATCGCCCAGATCCAGCGTGATGGAATGCATTTCGGGAACGCCCTGGAAGTCGCCGAGTCGGTAGTCTCCAACGTACAGGCTGTCCCGGGCGGCGAGCGCTGGAAGGATGTCGTTGCCGTGATGGTCGCGGGCCGCCGCGGGCAGGCGCGGGTCCGTCACAGTATGGATTTCGAGATCCGGGTAGGGCGGCGGAAGGTACTTTTCATCCACGAAAATGTCCGTCTCCGCCGGGTGGTCGACGACCAGCAATTCCATTTTGTCCATGTACACGGCGTCCCACAGTTCCTCCACGACCCGGACCTCGAACTTCCCGTTCCGCATCCGCAACTGGTCACCCCGGATTTTCACGTAGTCGTTCGCCGCATCCGGCCAGGCCGGCGCGCCGGTTTCGGTCAAGGCTCCGATGGCGCTCCGCGTCATCAGGTGGGTGACGAAAACGTACCGGTCGCCGTTCCAGGTGTACAGCGACGGGCACGATCCCTTGAGCCGCTGCGGTTCGACGATGAGTGTGCGGGAATCCGGATCAATCCGGTTCTGGGGGACGCCGTTGCTCCACACGACCCGGATCACGTCGGCCGCGTCCCGGCTGCCGAGACCGACGTGGGTGACGGAACCTTCGACCAGCAGGGACTGGTAATGGGTCCCGGCATTCACCTCGATGGTCGACCCTATGCCATAGAAGTTATTTTTCCCGCTTCCTTCCAGGGCCGCGGCGAGTTGTACCTTGAGCCAGCCGTTCGCGTTTCCGCCGTCGTTCCGCAGAACAACGGGACGGCCATCGGAAAGCACTGCGAGATCCAGATCGCCGTCATCGTCCAGGTCGCCGACCTCAACGTCTTCGATGGCCGACGGCAGGCCAGGGAGCAGATCGGCCCGTTCTTCAAATGCGCCGTTGCCCAGGTTCCTGACCAGCCTGAGTCCCGAAAGACCCGGGACCGAAGCGCCGGTGAGCGCGAGATCGATGAATCCGTCATTGTCGAAATCGAAGGGCCGGACGGCAGCGACATCGAGGCCGTCACAGGCGTCGCCGAACGCCGTGGGCGTGTCCTCCCCGTCGAAACGGCGTCCACTTTCGTTCCACAATAGCCGGCAGCCCGCGGCGGCGGATCCCGCCATGAAAAGGTCCAGCGCGCCGTCGTTATTGAAATCGGCCGCGGCAACCGACTTCGCGCCGTCCCACCGGATTTCGCCGAAACGTTCCGTCCAGTCCACCCACCTGCCCTGTCGCAGGTTCCGGTAGAACCGGTGCGCGCCGTCTTCGAACAGCGCGACGACGTCCACGGCGCCGTCCAGGTCAAAATCGCCCCAGGCCAGCGGCTGGGCGAGCGGCACGGCAACCCCTTCAGCGTTCTGGCCGGGAGCGCCGGTCACCGATTCGAGGAAACCCGTGGCGGAAGTAGCTTCTTCAAAAACCCCATCTTCGGTGTGTCGATAGAACCGAAGCGCGCCTGTATCGGACTCCAGGATATCAAGATCCCCGTCGTGATCGAAATCCGCCCGGGAAACGGCGGAGGATCCCAATGCGGTCATCGGTCCGAGGGTCTGCGAGTCAATGTATTTGCCATACCCTTCATTGCGGTACATCTGTGGCAGCCTCGAACCGGATTTGAGGAAATCCATGTCGCCGTCATTATCGAAGTCACCCGGCGTCAGTCGAAACAACCAATCTCTTTCTACTCCGACCGCCCCCAGCGACCACGAACTCCAATCGGTCTCCCAACCGTCCACGCGATTGCGCAGGACGGTCAGCCCGTGCGCTCCTGCCAGCACCAGGTCCAGCCGCCCATCCCCGTCCACGTCCGACAGCGCCAGGTCGGACCATCCTTCCTCATCCGGCAGGATGCTGTTTATCCACTCGTCACCAGCCTCCACGAACTTCATGTCGACCAGGGAGTCCGCCGCCACTGCCGCCAGGTCGGGCGGCGCCGTCCGGAAATCGTAGAGCGGAGGTGACTGCTGCGAAGGATCCCCCAGGCGGTCCCGCGATGCCCGGTAGGCCGGGTCCACCACCAGCAGGTTGCCCAGGATGCCCGCGCTGGATTCGGCTTCTGTCCCATCCCCGCGATCCAAGGCGTCCAGCGTCCGGTCCAGCCAGGTCTGAATATCGTCGGGAACGGGCTCGAGCAACCCGGCCATCCGTCTATACCCCGTCGATGCCTCCTGCGACCGCCCCAGCCGGACCAGGGTCGCGTTCAATTCGACAAGCACAGCAAGGTTTTCCGGTTCATATTCGAGCATGGCCCGTAGTTCTACCAGGGCATCCACCTCCGGGAGATCCGGACCCCGCAGCCTTCTCATCTCGGTGAGATACTTGTACCGGAGCACCACGTTGGACGCATTCAGGCCAACGGCATAGGCCAGCAGACCCAGGGCGGCTTCGCGGTCTCCCCGTGCTGCCACGATATCGGATTTGATGGAAAGGACTTCTCCGTCTTCCGGGACAAGATCCACGGCCCGGTCGACGGAGGCGGCGGCCTGCTCGTAGTCTTGCAGTTTCAGCAGTGCCAGGGCCCGGTTCGCGTGACCGAGCGGCTCGCGAGGCACCAGCCGGGCCACCGACTCGAAGGATCCCGCCGCGCCTTCCAGGTCGTTTCGGTACAGATAGGCCAACCCCGTGTGCTTCGCGGAAAGGGCTTCCTCCCATACATCGCGGGAAGGGGCGGACTCGCCACAGCCCGCGAGCAGGCACGCGGCCATCGTTATCCACGCGGCCATAAATACACCCGTAATGCCATTTACCATCCGCATTGAGCGTCACCTCTGATGGGAAAGGACTAGAACCGGTTGATGGCCATCAGTTCGCTGCCGCCGTCCCGCGTCACGCTTTTCAGGGCGATGGCCACCCGGTTTTCCTCGTCAAGTGCGTCCCAGTACGCCCCCATGACCTCTTCCGCCCCGCCTTCCAGGGGCATGAGCAGGGGATCACCCGAAAATGCCGGCAGCGGTTCGCCGTCGCCCATGTAGGTCGTCAGACACAGTCCCATTCCGGGCGGAGGCGGGTCCGGCCGGTAAGTCAGCCGGTCGGTATGGGCGGGATCGGCCGGATTCGCCCGGAGTACGCTCAGGGATAGGGCGGGTGGCCCGTTCAGGTCCAGCATGCCGCTGATCCGGGGCGTGTAGTTCGGCGCGTCGGGCTCCCGCTCCCGGGTGGTCAGGGCGGCCTCGAAGGTTTCGCCGTCGCGTAGCGCGTCGTATATCGTACACGACTGGTCGCCGTTGGCAACGATGTATATCCCCGGCAGTTCGAGCATGGCCGGATAGATGATCAGTTCCGGCGCAACCAGCCCCTTGGGATCGACCGGTTCCGTGCGGAGCACCGGCCCCTCGATCACGAACCGCCGGTTCCGGCTGCTGTCGCTGCGGCCCATGATCCAGTAGAGCAGGAGCCAGGCGTCGCCGACGGCGTCGGCATCGGCCGGCCGGCCGATGATCAGTCCCCGCCCCGGATAGCGGTTCGAGGCGATATGCCGCGCGAAGTTCCGTGCCGGGATTCCGGTGTCGTTCATGGGGCGTACCTGAACGGATCCCTTCATTCGAAGAGGCTCAACTGATTCGGATCTTTCTCGAGGGTTCTTTCCCGGGGCGTCCGTTCCTCGTCGACGTCACGGTCCAGGAGGAGCAGCGCGTCCGTCACGTCACCGGCCACTTCCGCTTCCGAACCTTCGTGGACAGGTTTCAGCAGCAGGACTTCTTCCGGTTCGATATCGGGGTCGGACAACAGCGCCGCGCTGTGCGTGCTGACCAGCACCTGCCGGCCGGTGTTCCGCTGCATGCGCTGGATCAATGCCGCAAGCCGGTTGACGATGCCCGGGTGCAGGCAGAGTTCGGGTTCCTCCAGGAACAGCAGGGACTCTCCTTCGAGCAACGCCCACAACATGCCGATGAGCCGCAATGTCCCGTCGGAGAACTGGTCCTCCCGCTGGATACCCGCCCTGGGCCGCCAGTGGGCGTACAGCGCCTGGAGATGGGGGCGTCCGGTCTCCGGGTCCCGGATGAACTCGAGCTGCTCGAGCCGCGGCACGGCCGCCTTGAGCACCGCTTCGATCCGGGACAGGCGGGCTCTTCGGGTCCGGTCGTGTTCCCGGGCGATGCGGTCCAGGAAGTCCTGCCCGTAGGGGTCGCCCTCGAGCGTCCGGCCGCCGATCAGGTCCGCGTGGCGGAGCAGCGAAGGGACCAGATGATGATAGGTGATGGCCTGAAAGTACCGGGCTATCTCCCGGAACGCCCGGTTGGCGGTGATCTGCTCCAGGTAAGTCTGGGTCAGGCGTACGATATCTTCCCGGTCCTCCTCGTTCGGCCGGTCGAGAATGACGGTCTCGTCTCTGCTCACCCGTTCATAGGTGATCAGCGTGTGCCGGTTCCCCCTGGCCTGCTGCTTGAGTCCGAGCTCATAGCGCCAGGTCTCCCGCCAGTTCACCGGGTCGCAGAAGCGCACCTCGATGGCGATATCCGGATCCCTGCGGGCGGCGAGATTCCGGATCTTGGTCATGCCGCCCCGATCCGCGACGGCCTTCTGGAGTCCCCCGCCCTCTTCCTTGGCGATGTCCCGGAGAAACCGGAACACGTCCATCAGGTTGGACTTCCCGGACGCGTTGGGGCCGACGACGAACTGCCGTTTTTGCAGATCGACGTCGATCCGCGGGAAATTCCGCCAGTTTCTGACTTTCAGATGGCGCACATACATGGGCCGCTCCGGCGATCCACGGTGTACTAGTCGAAAAAGCCCTGGTCTTCTTCCTTCAGGTAGGGCAGCGCCTTTTCCGGCACCAGGTCGACCCCCAGGCCGGGGCTGTCCCACACGTCGATGAAGCCGTCTTTCACGATCGTTTCCGGCAAGCCCTCCACGATGTCGTACCACCAGGACGGGTTGCCAATGGGGTATTCGAAGGCAATGTAGTTGGGGGGCATGGCGGCCGAGGCGTGCACCAGGGCGGCCAGGCCGATCAGGCCGTCTATGACGCCGTGGGGCGCCATGAGTACGCCGTGGAGGTCGGCGTATTCCGCGATCCATTTCAGTTCCGCGATCCCGCCCACGTCGGCCGGATCGGGACCCACTACGTCCACGGCCCTTTTCTCGATGAGATCGACGAAGTTCTCCCGAAGATAGATCTGCTCCCCCGTGTGAATGGGGGTAGACGTCCTTGAATTCACTTCCCGGTAGAGGTCGGCCAGGACGAAGGGCGTATAGTCGCCGGTGATCATGTCTTCCAGCCACATGATGTGCAGGTGTTCCACGGCTTTCGCCAGGCGCAGGGCGTCCGGCACGAGCATGCCGGGACCGCAGTCGAGGGCCAGGCCGACTTCATCGCCGAGGACCGCCTTCATGGCCTCGATGCAGGCTACGAGGTGCTTCAGGCCCTTCTCGGTGAGCGGCCCCCTATTACCGTGAAAGCCCTGCTTCTGCAGGTCGCCGTAGAAGAAGTCGGGGACCTGCGACGGCATCTGGCTGTGGAAGCTGATGCCCTGCTTGATGATGGTGAACCCCTCGGGCGCCGCCTTCATCCGGGCCATGTCCTCCGCGTAGTCCTCCACGGTGGCCCCCTTCATGGGAAACCGCACGGCGCCGTTGTACACCCGCACCCGGTCCCGCATCTTGCCCCCGAGCAGCTTGTACACCGGCAGTCCCGCCGCCTTGCCCGCGATATCCCACAGGGCCATCTCGATGGCACTTACCGCGCTGCCCCAGGGCTTGAAACTGCCCAGCCGCCGTATACTCGCGACGACGCGGTTCACGTCCGTGGGGTCCTGGCCGAGGATGTGGTCCCGGTAGAACAGGACGTGGGGCTTCATGTAGGGCTTGGAGTTCTCGATCTGTCCCAGCCCATGGATCCCCTCGTCCGTCGTGATCCGTACCACGGGGTTCTGGCCGATTACGGCACATTTCAGGTCGGTGATCTTCATGCAGGACTCCCTGTGGTCTGTTGCAGCCGGCGCTCCCATCCCGCCGGCCGTCCGGCCGCCTCCCAGGCCTTCATTTCTTCCAGCAGGCGTTCGACGATGTCCTTCGGTCCCTGGAATCCGCCCTGCCGTTTCATTTCGCAAACGCCGTCAGACAGCAGGTGCCGGTACTCCTCGATGGGACCCGCGCCGGGCGTCCAGGACGCGTAGGACGTGCAGTACCTTTGGAACATCGTGCGTCGCGGCGGGTCGCGCAAGGGCCAGGGCAGCGCGCCGTGACAGAGCGCTTCGGTAAAGACGACGGCGTCCCCGGCGTTGACGGGCACATTGACGACCGTCGGCGGTCCGGAGCGGATGTCGATGTGATCCGGCCGTTCGAAATAGGTCTTGTGGCTGCCGGGAATGCACACGAAACCGGCCCCTTCGGGCACGTCCACCAGGGAAATGGCCGCGTTGATGAAAGTGGCGAACACTTCGCCGTCCGCGGCCTGGTAATCGTTGGCCGGGTTCCTCCACGCCCCGGTGGCGCCGTTGTGCAGCGTGATCTCGTCGCTGTCCGGCCGGTTCACCGTGAGGGCCGACAGCAGGTGCTGGGGCCGTTCCCTCGTCATGGCGAGCACGACCCGCATGACCGGCAGGTTCAATATGAGCCGGTCGAATACCGGGTCGGCGTACTCGGTGTGGAGAATGGCCCGCGCGGCCGTTGGATTTTCCCGGGGATTCTCATAGGAACAGAGCGGCGGCGGCAGTTCCTCCTCTTCCATCCCGTACCATTCGTCGCACCGCGCGATCATGTGTTCCAGGTCCTCGGACGTGATGACCTGGCGAAGGACGAGATAACCGTGCAGATCGAAAAGCCACTTCTCTTTATCCGAAAGCATGCAACCCGCCCGTAATTAACCCGTCCGTCAATTAACCCGCCCCGTTAATTCACATAAGCGTTGTGGAACGCGATCCACCTGGGAAGGACTTCCTCTATTACCTCCCTGGGCGGCAGGAACGCGATCCTCAGATGACTGGTGCCCGGTTGCTGCCCGAATCCCTCGCCGTTGACCGTGACCAGCCCGGTCCGCTCCAGGAGTGCCATGCAGTAATCGAAGTCATTCGTTCCTTCCGGCAGCCGGTCCAGCCTGGGGAAGAGGTACATCGCCCCGGTTCGCCCGAAACAGGAAACCCCTTCCATCTGATCGAATCCCGACCTGATCATGACCGCCTTTTCGTGGAGGTCTTCGAGGATCGTCCTGCGCTCATTCGTGAAGCGGCGGTAGGGCTCGGCGTTCTCGGGCGGCGGATTGACGAGCAGGTACATCATCAACTGGCCGACCGTGTTCGAACAGATGTTCACCGACGCCTGCTTGAGCACGAGATCGGTAAACGACAGTTCGGTGTTCCGAACGCGCGGAGCGTTCCTGATCTCGAGATAGCCGCCCCGGTGGCCGCACTCGCCGTAGTAGCCCTTCGAGGTGCTGTGCACGCTGAACAGCGGCACACCGCTACGTCCCAGCACCCTGGCGAAGGACACAAACCCCGCGTCCCCGCCGTATACGTTCTCCTGGTAGACCTCGTCGGCGATAATGGCCAGGCCATTGTCGCCGGCAAAGGCGACCACCTCCCTGACGGTCTCCTCGTCCAGTACCGCACCGGTCGGGTTGCCCGGGTTGATGACCACGATGGCCTTGACGGTCACGCCGCGCCCCCGTGCGTCATCCAGGGAAGACTCCAGCAGGTCCCGGTCCAGGGCCCATCCCGACTCCTCATCGAGGAAATAGTCGACCTGCACGCCGCCGCAGCGCTTGATGGCCGCCGAATACAGCGGATACTGGGGAATCGGGATCATGATGCCGTCCGACGCGTCGTCGATCAACAGGTCGATGACGTACCGCACGGCTTCGCTGGCGCCGTTGGTGATGAATACCTGGTCCGGGTCGGAACGGGGAACGGCGCCGCGATCCGCATCGTCCGCACCGTCTCTGCGGTCTATGAATGCCGCCACGGCTTCCCGGATGAACCGCGGTCCGCTGCTGTCCGAGTAGGCGCCCATGCCGGTCTCCATCTGCGACAGGTAGCGCTCGCTGAGATCGAGCACGTAGTCAGAGCAGAAATCGTCATGTTCCAGTCCGCCTGGTCCGCCTTGCCCGCCCGGTCCGTCCAGGGCGCCAGACCCGCCAGGCTCGCCTGGTCCGGCTTGTCCGTCCGGGTCGCCGCCGTTAAATAACGCTTTGAGTCTCCGTTCGCGCTCGATGCGAACGGGATATTCGACCAGGCTCAGCACTTGCCGGTAAAAGGAGATGGGCTGCTGGCCAAGCGCCTGGGGGTTGCCGAGGTTGCAAGGGATGATGCGTCTACCCCGTTGCTTCAGTTCGGCCGCCCGTTGGGGAATCGGTCCTCGCACGGCGTACTCCATTTCGAGTATCCTGCGGTTGACCGCCATGTCCAAGGGTGCTATGTCGTGCATGGCTCGCGGTTCCGGTGGGCTGTGTTTTCAGATTCACTTAGATTATAGAATTCCGCTTTGTGTTTGTCGATGTATAAATGACCGGCTTCGCGATCGTATTCGGCGAATATCGCTTGACCACCCTTTGGCCACGGGGTAACTTCGCCATATACCGAATCCAACGCAGACCGTGAATGGTACGAACTTTCCATCTTCGCCTGCAGGCAGACTTCCGCCATACCAGACCACCCGCCGTATCGCGCCGGCCATGGGGCCGGACTTCAGGTAAATGACCGGTGAAGGGCGTGTGCTGGCTAAACGTGAAAAGAACGCAGGAGAAACCCGGGAGGAATCATGATTCGAAGGTCTTTCATCACCATGGCCACGGCCGCAATGGCCGCAGCAGGAATAGTGTTCCTGGCGGTCGCGTGTGCGGACATGGAAGTGGCCGAGCAGACCGCTGATGCCGACGCCGTGATGGCGCCGGTGTTCGAGGTGGATCCCCTGTGGCCCAAGCCGCTGCCCAACCACTGGATCCTGGGTTCCGCCATCGGCGTAACCGTCGATGCCAACGACAACATCTGGATCATACACCGCGGAAACGGCAACCCGAGCACGGAATTGGGCGCCGCGCAGGACCCGCCCGTGGCCGAATGCTGCATTCCCGCCCCGCCGGTACTCCAGTTCAGTCCCGAGGGCGACCTGTTGAACCATTGGGGCGGACCGGGAGAAGGATACGACTGGCCGGGCTCCAATCACGGGATCACAGTCGACCCGATGGGTAATCTCTGGATCGGCGGCAACGGAGGCGACGACGCCCACATCCTGGTTTTCGCCCAGGACGGCACCTTCCTGAAGCAGTTCGGCGAACCGGGCGCGCGAAGGGCCGATGGCTTCGACGAGGCCGATCCAGCGTGGAGCGGCAACAGCATGGATCCGGGGAACTTCGGGCGTGTGGCCAAAATCTCCTTTGACGCCGCCGCGAACGAGGCATATGTGGCCGACGGTTACCTGAACAAGCGCGTCGCGGTGCTCGACATCGAGACCGGGGCCCTTAAGCGGTACTGGGGCGCATACGGAAACGAGCCGGATGATGCCAATATAGGTAGATACGATCCGGAAGCGCCGCCGGCACAGCAGTTCCGCAATCCCGTCCACGCGGCCGATCCCTCGAACGACGGTCACGTATACGTCTGCGACCGGCCCAACAACCGTATCCAGGTTTTCCGGACGGATGGTACCTTCGTGATGGAGAAAGTCCTCTCCGGCAACACGCTGGGGGCCGGGTCGACCTGGGACGTCGCCTTTTCTAAGGATGCGGACCAGAAATACCTGTACGTGGCGGACGGCCAGAACATGAAGGTATACGTGCTGCTGCGGGAAACCATGGAAGTGCTGACCACTTTCGGAGACGGTGGCCGCCAACCGGGCCAGTTCTTCGGCACCCACAGCATCGCCACCGATTCGAAGGGCAATATCTACACCACGGAGACCTACGAAGGCAAGCGCGTGCAGAAGTTCACCTACATGGGTGATGGTCCGGTCGATCAGCAGGACCAGGGCGTGATATGGCCCTCTGCCTCCCGTTAGGCACGACGGATCGGGTCTCTTCTCTCACGGGACGACGGACGGCGACCGGCCGGGTTGCCGTCCGCGTCCTGCTTTCGCTGGCCATAGCCGGACTCACGGCAGCCATGCCGTCAACCGGCGCATTCGGCCACGACATCCCCTCCGACATCACGGTTCGCGCTTACATCAAGCCGGAAGGCCAGCGCCTCAGGATGCTCGTGCGGGTTCCCCTCGAGGCCATGCAAGACGTCACCTTTCCCCTGACCGGCCCCGGCTACTTAGACCTGTCCCGCGCCGACGAATCCCTGAGGGACGCCGCCATGCTGTGGCTCGGTCAGGAGGTGTCGATCTACGAAAACGGCACGCGCCTGGCCGTACCCGAACTGGTGGCTGTCAGGGCCTCCCTTCCTTCCGATCCATCCTTTCACGCCTACGATACCGCGCTGGCTTCGACCAGGGGGCCGCCGCTCCCGGTCGGTACACAGATCTTCTGGCAACAGGTCATGCTGGACGTGCTTTTCGAGTACCGGATCACATCGGAGCATTCGGAGTTTTCTATCCTTCCCGGACTTGAAAGGCTGGGTATGCGGGTCTCGACCGTGCTGCGCTTCCTGCCTGTTTCAGGGGGCGAACGTCTCTACCAGTATACCGGTAATCCGGGCCGTGTCGTACTCGATCCCCGCTGGCACCAGGCCGCGTTTCGTTTCGTGCAACTCGGATTCACCCACATCCTCGACGGCATGGACCATCTCCTGTTCCTGCTGTGCCTGATCATCCCCTTCCAGCGGCTGCGCGTACTCGTGATCCTCGTTACCGCCTTTACCGTCGCGCACTCGGTCACGCTGATCGCTGCCACCCTGGGCCTGACACCCGCCGCCCTCTGGTTCGTACCCCTCGTGGAAACGGTGATCGCCGCTTCCATCGTCTACATGGCACTGGAGAACATCGTGTCGCCCGGCCTGCGCCGGCGCTGGATGGCCGTGTTCGGGTTCGGACTCGTGCACGGTTTCGGATTCGCCTACGCGCTGCGGGACATGCTGCCTTTCGGCGGAGACCACCTGGCGATCTCGCTGCTGGCGTTCAACGTGGGGGTCGAGATCGGTCAGCTGCTCGTGGTCCTGGTCTGCGTCCCGGTACTGCGGTTACTCTTCAGGTACCTTCCGGGTGAGCATCCCAGGCGGATCGGCGCGGTCATCCTCTCGGTCCTTGCGGGTCATACGGCCTGGCACTGGCTACTGGAACGGGGCGCTATTCTGTGGGAATTCGACGTGCTGGCCACGACGCCGGACGGCGCGCTGTACGGGGTGGTTGGACTCCTGGTTCTGATGTTGATCATCGCCGCCTTCACGGGATGGGCGATCCTTCGATCTGACCGGACCGGCTGGTTAAACCGGACGGTCATGACGGACCAGATGGACCTGGCAGCCCGGAAGGATCGGACGGTTCGAGCAGACCAGGCGAGCCGGGCTGACCGACCGGATCGGCCGGTTAGTCAGACGGACCGACCACTTGAATGAAGGTTTCGGAAAGCGCGAACACGCATGAGCTGCGTTCGCCACCGAGACTGGGCTTCCAGACATCGACCGGATAGGGTTCGCCCGGTATCATGTGGCCGTTGAATATAATCTGGGCGGACCGGGCAAAGAACAGGCAGGAGTAAACGTCCCATCCTTCCCTGAATCCCGGTCCAGGTGCTTCGAGCAGTTCGGGAGGGCACAGGCCGCCCCAACGGGCGATGACCAGGTCATCCGGCGTTTCGATTGTCCATGCGGGCGCTTCGAGCACGCTGCCGGTTCGCGTGAATGCAGCAGGGACCACCTCCAGTTCCAGGTCGTACATGCCGCCCCGGCCGCTCATCCAGTCCTGAATGAACGCGGCCATTTCCGGGTTGTCGGTACAGATCCTGCGATACGGCGATTCATGCTCGATCAGTACATAGGCCACGGTCCCTTCGCCAGCCGAACTGTAGTGCGTATGCCAGAGGCTGACCATCGCGCTGTTCTCCTCGGCGTTCGGGGGTCGCAGGTAATTGATCCAGTGTTGTCCGGTCCAGTGAAGCCTGCCCGGGTTGACGATCGGTCTGGCCATCCGCTTCCTCCGATGCGCATATCCACGGTCCGCGTAGCCGGCCCGCGATTCGCGAAATCGCTCACGGTCCGAATCCATTTAAACTGGTCCGGGTGGGGCCGTACGTCAAGAACGGACTGGGAGACCGGCCGTCGAGGCTTTTGCGCGCGGCACTTCCTCGCAGACCTTCCGCATAAATCGCTTGCCCGGTTACAGCCCTTCCTGTACATTTTCCGCATCAGGTATTACTATCGGGAGGCCGTACAGCGCGGTCTGTTCGGGCAAGCGGGCATGATTACGCTCACTCCGGGAGTTTGGCGGCATGATCGGTGACATCGGCATGCAAGAACTGATGGTGATCTTCCTGATCGTCCTGCTCCTGTTCGGCGCGGACCGGATCCCGGCCCTGGCAAGGGGACTGGGCAAGGGTGTGCGGGAGTTCAAGCGGGTCGTGAACAATGCGAATTCTGAAATCCAGCGCGCCATCGACATCGACGAGAAGGAACCGCCTCCGAAAAAGCCACCGCCGACAAAGGAACTGGACCGGTCATAGGACAACGGAACAGCAGGTTTGACGAATGGGCGTGCCGGCCGGTGGACGGTGCGCCCGTTTTGCATGATCCGTAGCCCGCGGCGCTATCCACGACTACAGAAAATGTCCACTGCCGCCCTTCGCAAAGACGCACGGTGCATTTTCGACGCGGCCCTTCAAGCTGTAGATCCCGCGTCCGCCATCCGGCGCCATGTGGTACGTGAAGGAAGCCGGCTGAAAGTCGGCGGCCGCGGCTATGACCTGGACCAGTTCGAAAACGTCTACATCGTCGGTGCCGGCAAAGCGGGTTCCGTGATGGCCGGCGCCATGGAATCGCTTCTCGGCGACCGGCTAACCGGTGGCATGGTCAACGTCAAGTACGGCCATTCTACGCCGCGGCGGCGCGTGGAGGTAGTCGAAGCGGGCCATCCCATTCCCGACGCGGCGGGCGTGGCCGGAACGCAGAAAATCGTCGAGCTCCTGGCGCCCCTCGGCAAAGACGACCTGGTGTTCTGCCTGCTTTCGGGTGGGGGATCCGCGCTCCTGCCGCTACCAGCCGATGGGGTGACGATTGAGGAGAAACAGGCAGTAACGGAACTACTGCTGCAGTGCGGCGCGACGATCAACGAGACCAACACGATCCGCAAGCATATCTCGCGGGTAAAAGGTGGACAATTGGCCAGGCTGGCCTCGCCTGCGCGGCTGGTGAGCCTGGTCCTTTCGGACGTCATCGGGGACCCGCTCGACATCATCGCGTCGGGGCCCACGGTGCCGGATGAAAGCACCTTTGCCGATTGCCGGTCTATTCTTGACAAGTACGGCCTGCGGAATAAACTGCCTGCTGCGGTGATTCGCCACCTGGATGCGGGGTCGAATGGGGTCGTACCGGAAACACCGGACCCGGGCGATCCGGTTTTCTGTGGAACGCAGACGGTCATGGTCGCCAACAACCGACAGGCACTCGATTCCGCCCGGATCGAGGCGGAAAAGAAAGGATACAACCCGCTCGTGCTGTCCAGTTCGATCGACGGCGAGACCCGCGAGGTCGCCCGTATCTACGCCGCCATAGCCCGGGAGATCGAAGGGTATGGCGATCCGGTGCGGCGCCCGGCATGCGTGATTTCCGGCGGCGAGACCACGGTCACGCTGAAGGGCGGCGGCAAGGGCGGAAGGAACCAGGAATTCGTGCTGGCCACCGTTTGGGGTATCGAGGGACTGGAACGAACCGTCGTGTTCAGCGCCGGAACGGACGGGACGGACGGTCCGACCGACGCCGCGGGCGCGGTGGCGGACGGACATACGCTGGCCCGGGCCGTTGAAATGGGGCTGGACGCCGACGCCTGCATGGACCGCAGCGACGCCTATCACTTTTTCGAACCGCTGGGTGATCTCGTCATGACGGGCCCTACCCATACCAATGTCATGGACTTGCGACTGTTACTCGTCGGTTGAGGACACATAAGGCGGGGATCGACCATGATGACCGAAGCGCAGAGGTACCTGTTCGACCTGACCGGCTTTCTGCACCTGGAAGGCGCCCTCGGAGAAACGGCGCTCGCCGAAGCGCTTGAAGCTGCGGAGCGGTATATCCGGACGCCCGCCGAAGACCTCCCGCCGGACTTCGGAAGCAGAGACGGTCGCATTTACGACAACGGATTCGCCTTCGACAAGTCACTGGAGCGGCTGGTCTTCGAGCCAAGCTACTGGCCCATCGTAAAGGAGTTCACGTCCGGCAAACCCCGTTTCGTCCGGGGGTCCATGCTCGTGAACCAGCCCGGCGGAGTCGTCGATCCAGGATCGCTCCACTGCGCACGCGAAGCCTACGGTTGGCAAAGCACGCGCTACGAATGTCGGGACGGCCGTATTTACTGCGATGATTTCGTCGTATTCACCTATCTCACCGACGTGAATCCCGGCGACGGCGGACTCGTTGTCGTGCCCGGGTCCCACAAGTGCCATTTCGACCGCCCCGATTCGGTATTCGACGGGGGCGACCTGGAAGACGACGCACCACCAGGCACGATCAACATCACCCCCAGGGCGGGCGATGCGGTGATCATCTCCGAGCTGCTCACGCACGGTACCCTCCGGTGGAACCCAACCGACCGGAAACGTATCGTACTCGTGCTGCGGTACGCGCCTCAGTACAGCGGTGGCGGACCGTGGACGACGGACACGCTCAAGGCCCGGCTTTCACCCGAGACCAATGAGCTGATGGCCCTCGCATCCTTCACGGAGGTCAAGGACGTCGCCCAAAGGGAAGTGGTCTCGTTAACTGAATGATCCGTCCGCTACTCCGGCAGCAGACCTGACCCGGAAGCGGGCCTGGCTCGTCGCCGCCCGGACTAGGCAGCGGGTCTGAGCCGGCATCAGCCTGACCAGACATCGACCCGGACCGGAATCGGCCATGACCCGGTGTCGGCCGTGAATCGGCACCGGCCGAATCATTGCAAAGGCAAGGTACATGGACACAGCCTGGCAGGAACAGATCGCGAAAGAGACCGACTGCGCGTTCCGATTCGACGAAACGGCCAGGGTCCTGTACAGCACGGACGCCAGCATCTACGAAATCCAGCCGCTGGGCGTCGCGTATCCGGCCCATGCGGACCAGGTCTCCCGCATCCTCCGTTTCGCCTACGAAAGAGGCATTCCCGTCACGCCCCGCGGCGGGGGCACCAGCCTGGGCGGCCAGGCGGTGGGCCGCAGCATCCAGGTCGATTTCTCCCAACACATGAACCGGATCCTCGAGGTCAACGTCGAGGAGCAGTGGGCCCGGATCCAGCCCGGCGTAGTGCTCGACGAACTCAATGCCCACCTGAAACCGATGGGACTGCTTTTCGCGCCGGATGTCTCGCCGAGCAACCGGGCGAACGTAGGCGGCATGATCGGCAACAACTCCTGCGGTTCCCATTCCATCATCTACGGCAAGACGATCGACCACGTGCTGGAACTCGATGTGGTCCTGAGCGACGGCACGCGGACGGTCTTCAAGCCGGCCGGCGACCGCGAATACCGGGAGAAGGCCGCACTGGACGGCCTGGAGGGCCGGATCTATCGCGAAATCCGCCGCATCGCCCACGAAAACCGCGACGAGATCGAAGCCCGGTATCCCCGGATCATGCGGCGCGTGGGCGGGTACAACCTGGATGAATTCACCGGTGACGGTCCCTTCGACCCCTGCAAGATGATCGTCGGGTCCGAGGGTACCCTGGCCGCCGTGACCGAGGCGCGCGTCAACCTGGTGCCGCTTCCGGCCCATAAGGCCCTGAGCATATGTCATTTCACGGATCTGGTCGAATCCATGGAAGCGACGGTCGAGATCCTGAAGACCGATCCTTCCGCCGTGGAACTCACCGACAAGACCATACTGGACCTGGCCAAGGAATCCCCCGCGGCCGCCCATCAGCGCGACTTTATCGAAGGCGATCCGGAAGCCATCCTCATGGTCGAGTACTACGGGGAAACGGAAGGTGAGGTCACGGACCGCCTGGACGCCCTCGATTCCCTCCTTCGGGAGAAGAACCTGGGCTACGCCTGCGTCCGGGCCACGACCGCCGCCGCCCAGTCGAACGCCTGGGCCATCCGGAAGGCCGGACTGGGATTGTTGATGGGCATGAAGGGGGACACCAAGCCCGCGACTTTCGTGGAGGACACGGCGGTCTCGCCGGAGAAGCTCCCGGACTATATCCGCGACTTTCGCGACATCGTCCACAAACACGGTACGGTGGCGTCCTACTACGCCCACGCCAGCGTGGGAACGATCCACATCCGGCCACTCATCAATCTCAAGGAAGCCGAGGGCGTCACGCGCATGCGGGCGATCGCCGAAGAAGTCCGCGACCTGGTCCTGGCCTATGGCGGCGCGGTCAGCTCCGAGCACGGCGACGGGCTCGTGCGGAGCGAGTGGAACGAAAAGGTGTTCGGCCCACGGCTGTACGAGGCCTTCAAGGCGGTCAAGGCCGTGTTCGATCCGAACGGCATCATGAATCCGGGCAAGATCATCGCGAACCAGAAGATGACCGACAACCTGCGATTCGGTCCGGCATACCAGGCTGAGGAGATCAATACCTACTTCGATTTCTCTGGCGACGGCGGGTTCTCGCGCTCCATCGAGCTCTGCAACGGGGTCGGCGCCTGCCGCAAGAAGCTGGTGGGGACCATGTGCCCTTCCTATATCGCCACGCTCGACGAGGAGCACAGCACCCGGGGGCGCGCGAACGTGCTCAGGGCCGCCCTGTCGGGCAAGCTGGACGGGGAGGGGTTCACAAGCGACCGGGTCTACGAAGCCCTCGACCTCTGCCTGGAATGCAAGGGCTGCAAGGGCGAGTGTCCCTCCAACGTCGACATGGCCAAGATGAAGTACGAATTCCTCGCCCACTACTACGAGAAACATGGGCTGCCCTTGCGCAATCGCCTGTTCGGCCACATCGAAACCCTCAACCGGCTCGGTTCCTCCTTTGCGCCGCTGAGCAACCGGATCGTGAACCATCCCTGGCATAAGCGGATCCTTGAACGGACGATCGGCGTGGACAGGCGGCGGTCTCTTCCGGAGTTCGCCGAAGTTACGTTCGAGCAGTGGTTCTATCAGCGCGGTCCCGGACGCGCCTCTGACCGTGATCGGCCTACGGTCGTCTTCTTCCCGGACACCTTCGTCAACTACAGCGAGCCCCGCATCGGCATGGCCGCCGTGGAAGTCCTGGAGAGCGCCGGATACCGCGTGGTGCTGGCCGAGCCCCGCGCCTGCTGCGGCAGGCCCCTGATCTCGAAGGGCATGCTGCGCCAGGCCCGGGCGGCCGCCGAATACAACATCGCCCAGCTTGAACGTTACGTGGACCGTGGATGGACCATCGTGGGCTGTGAGCCGAGCTGCGTCATGACGTTTCGCGACGACTACCGCGACCTTGTGGACGACCCACGGGCCGAACAGGTCGCAGAGGGCATGCTCATGATCGACGAGTTCCTGGCCCGGGAACACGAGGCCGGCCGCCTTTCGCTTCCGGTCGAGCCCACTGATCGGACGATCAGTCTGCACGGGCACTGCCAGCAGAAGGCCATTGCCGGTACGGGCTCCACCGTGGCCGCCCTGGAACTGGTGCCCGGATACGAGGTCACGACACTGAACACCGGGTGCTGCGGCATGGCCGGCAGCTTCGGCTACGAACAGGAGCACTACGACCTGTCCATGAAAATCGGCGAAGACCGGCTCTTCCCCGCTGTCCGCGCCGCTGATGAGGGAACGGAATTCGCCGCGACCGGGACTTCCTGCCGACACCAGATCGCCGACGGCACAGGCAGGACTGCCTTCCATCCGATCGAACTGATCAGAAGAGCCCTCGGCGACCGACGGAGCAACCAGCGTTGAACCGCGCACCCTGTTACTCGACTTTTTCCATTGTCGCCCTGGACCCCGATACGGGAGATCTCGGCGTGGCGACCCAGTCGAAGTATCTCGCCGTGGGATCCGTGGTCCCCTGGGCGCGGTTCAACGCCGGCGCCATCGCCACGCAGGCCTGGGCCAACGCGTCCTTCGGCCCCAGGGGGCTCGACCTGCTCGAACAGGACGTCGGCGCCATCGATACCCTTGAACGCCTGATCGGAACGGATACCGGCCGGCAGTCCCGCCAGGTCGGCGTGGTGGATCTCGACGGCACGGCGGCGGCCTTCACCGGGGAGCAGTGCCAGGAGTGGGCGGGGCACGTAACCGGTCCGGGCCACGTCTGCCTGGGTAACATCCTCGCGGGTGAAGAGGTGGTCGCCGTCATGGCGGAAACCTTCGAGGCACCCGGCGAGGAAGATTTCGCGGCGAAACTGCTCGCCGTACTCACGGCCGGCCAGGAAGCCGGCGGCGACCGGCGGGGCATGCAGTCGGCTGCCCTGCTGGTGGCAAGGGAAGGCGGGGGTTGCGGCGGCACTTCCGACTACCTCGTGGACCTGCGGGTCGACGACCATGCCGAGCCCATCGAGGAACTGAAGCGCCTGTACCTGCTCCATGGAAGGCTCAATCCATGAAGTCCGACATGCAGCGCGCCAAGCTTGTCCTGCTCACCGTGGTTCATTTCCTGGTGGACCTCTTTTCCTCCCTGTTGACGCCCATTCTTCCCGCGCTCGTTACGCGACTGCAGCTTTCCCTCACACAGGCCGGCCTGCTCGCCGGGCTTCCGGCCATGACCTCCTCCCTGGTCCAGCCCCTGATGGGCATCCTGGGGGACCGGATGGAGAAACGATATTTCATCATCCTCGGTCCGGTGTTCTGCGCTGTATTCATGTCTGCCGTGGGACTGGCGCCCTCCTTTCTCGTGCTGCTGCTGTTCATTATCCTGGGCGGGTTCGGCACCGCCAGTTTCCACCCGCAAAGCGTCTCCATGGCCGGCGACGTCAGCGGTTCGAGGCGCGGATACGGCGTGTCGCTTTTCATCGTCGGCGGGACCGCCGGGCTGGCGGCAAGTCCCTTCGTGGTGCCCCGTATCGTGGAACGCTTCGGTCTCGAAAGCCTGGTCTGGCTCGCGGTTCCCACGGTAATCGCCGTACTGGCCATGGCCCGGGTCATCCCCATCCGGAACGAGGACCGGCGCGTCACCCGCCTGGCCGATGTGGGCGCTTCGTTCCGGCCGAACCTGTGGCCCATGGTCAATCTCACGGTGGTGGGCATCATCCGGACCATCTCCGGGGTCGGTTTCGCCACCTTTTTCGTGTTGCTGCTCAAGGACCGGGGCCTTACCCTGCAGCAGGGGGGCGACCTGCTCTTCGTATTCCAGGGCGGCGCGGTGATTGGCGGGTTCGTCGGCGGCTGGCTTTCGGACCGGTTGGGGCGGAGCCGCGTGATCTGGTCCACGATCCTGCTTTCCACCCCCTTTCTGTTCCTTTCGCTCTACGACACCGGTCAGCTGCTCCCGGTCTGGCTGTTTCTTGCCGGCTTCATGAACATGGCGTCCAATTCTGTTTCCGTCGCCATGGCCCAGGAGCTCGTCCCGGACAGCGCGGGAACGGCCTCCAGCTTCCCCATGGGCTTCAGCTGGGGCGCGGCGGGTGGCGCGCTGATCGTCTTCGGCGGTGTCGCGGACCGCATCGGCGTGGTGGCGACCCTTGAAGTGCTGGCACTGATCCCGCTGGCCGCCGTGGCGCTGGCCCTGATGTTGCCGCGGGACCGCGAATTCCGAAGGGCCGCTACCCGCGTGCGCAAGGCGGCCGCGGCCGTAGAGGAAGTGACCTGATCCCAGCAGGTTGTGGAAGCAGGGGTCGGCGTATCGAAATCGAATCCGGGGATGGCTGGCAGGACCCCGTGGTTACAGGGAGGTTTTACATGTCCGAACGTGTCGTGCGCCTTACCGAACATGCGGCGCTGGACGAGGCCATCGCCTCGTCGTCCGATCGTCCCGTTTTTATCTACAAACACAGTACGGTTTGCCCGGTGAGCGCAAGGGCCGCCGAGCATTACCACGACTTCGCGGACGAACACGCGGACGGGGATACGGACGGGGAAGCGTCCACGCCCCCGCCGTTGTTCACCCAGGTCATGGTCATAGAAAACCGGGACCTATCCAACGAAATCGAATCCCGTCTGGGGGTCCGACACGAATCGCCGCAGTTGCTGCTGCTCCGGGACGGGAAGGTTGCCTGGCATGCTTCCCATTTTTCCATCACGGGTAAGGACATAAAGAACGCACTGGAGGACTGAGCCATGTCCAGACGGGCCGTCATCGTCGGCGCGGGGGTGACCGGTCTCAGCACGGCCTACCATCTCGCCCGCAAGTCGTACGGAAGCGTCACAGTCGTCGAGAAGGGTCGTGTGGGAGACGGCGCCAGCAGCCGGGCCGCCGGGATCATTACGGGACTGCTTTGGTCGGAAACCGGCATCCGGGCCCGCAAGATCAGCCTGACCCGGTTCAGGGAACTGTCCGGGGAACTGGATGGCTACCGGTTCCAGGACGTGGGTTGCCTGAACCTGTTCGACGCGGCGAGCTGGCCGGAACGGGAACGGCTGTTGCCCCTGTACGATCGCCTGGGCGTGGAATACACGGTCATGGACCAGGCCGAGATGGCCGCGACCTGGCCGGACCTGGCGCTGTCCGGAGAGCTGGTCGGGCTCTTCGATCCCCTGGGGGGCTACAGCGAACCGGATCACTACCTTCCGGCCCTGGCGGACGGTTGCCGCGCCCTTGGCGTGGAGATCAGGGAGGGCTGCATGGTCTCCGACTTCATCGTGGATGGGGAACGCATGGCAGGCGTCGTCGCCGATGGAAGGCGCATCGAAGCCGATGCCGTGGTCAGTACTGTTCACGTATGGACCCTGAAGGTACTTGAAACCATCGGACTGCAGCTGCCCTTGAAGTCCTTCGTGCACCAGCGTTACGTAACGGCGCCGCTGCCCGCCCCGGTCCGGATTCCGGCGGTCAATGCCAATCCCTACGGGGGATACCTCCGGCCACATTACGGACAGCGCTTGCTGGCGGGCATCGAGAACCCCGAAGCACCGGAGTTCCGCGTACCCGGCCGCACTTTCCTGATGTCGACGATTACACCGCCGCCCGGACTCGACGAGGCCGCGCGGGACAACCTGCTCCCACTCGTACCCGGGGCCGACCGGGCTGGCCAGGCGGGCTCGACCGGCCGGGTGGACCAGGCGGGCCGTACGGAGCGAGCGGGCCAGACAGACCAGGACGGCCGGAACGGCCTTATTGGCTGGGAAATCGAGAAAGCGGGCCTCCTGTCCTTCTCTGCGGACGGCGAACCGGTACTCGGACCCGTGGAGCGCTTTCCGGGGCTGTACGTGGGCGTCGCCTTTCATTCCGGTGGGTTCGCCTACAACCCGGCGGCCGGCGCATTGCTGGCAGGATGCGTCTCGGACGGGCGGCCCGAGATCGAAATCGGGGAATTCTCGCCGAACCGGTTCGATCCCGAGGAGACGGAAGCCTACAACCGGACCCGGATCACCCACGGAGAATACAGCCTGCCCGGCCTTTCACGCCGGCATTAGGCGTTCGGGCCGGCGGCCACCCGCACGCATGCGACGCCCACAGCCACTTCCACGTCGACGGATGGGAATCAAGGAAGGCGCCTGACCATGGACGCGAATGCGGAGAACCGGCTGGACGCCAGGCAGATCGACGCGTTCCGCCACGCCCTGCTCGACTGGTACGGCGAGCACCAGCGGGACTTGCCATGGCGGAGGGCCGGTGACCCCTACGCGGTCTGGGTCTCGGAAATCATGCTCCAGCAGACGCGGGTAGACCAGGTACGGCCCTACTACGACCGGTTCATGGAACGTTTCCCCACGGTAGCGCACCTCGGCAAGGCCCCGCTCGAGGATGTCCTGAAAGCATGGGAAGGCATGGGGTACTACGCCAGGGCGAGGAACCTGCATCGCGCCGCCCGCAGGGTCGTCGACGAACACGGCGGGCAGATACCCGATGACCCCGCGCGAATACTGGACCTGCCGGGCATCGGACCCTACACGGCTGCCGCCATATTGAGCATTGCCTTCGGGAGGGACCGGCCGGTCGTCGACGGCAATGTCGTTCGCGTATTGAGCCGCCTGTTCCACCTGACCGACAACCCGGCTTCCTCAGCGGCCAGAAAGAGAATGGATGGCCTCGCCGGCCGACTCCTCGCCACGGGTCGGGCGGGCGATTTCAACCAGGCCATGATGGAGCTGGGAGCCACGATCTGCACACCGAGCAACCCCCGCTGCAGTGAATGTCCCGTAAACCCGTATTGCGCAGCCCGCAAGTCGCTGCCGGACCCTTCCGTGCTGCCGCGAAAACGGCCGCGCGCGCAACGGCCTCACCGTCATGTCGTAGCCGGCATCGTACACCGGAACGACAAGGTGCTGATCGTCCGGCGGCCGACGGACGGCCTGCTGGGTGGACTATGGGAGTTCCCGGGAGGAGTCGTCAGTAAAGAGGTCGTTGGGAAAGTTTTTCTGAAAGAAGAATTGAAAAACACGCTGGGGATCGACATCCGCGTCGAGCGCACCGTGGCCACCCTGCGGCATGCCTTTACCCATTTCGAGATGACGCTGCAGGGTTACAGCTGTTCACACCTTGAAGGGGTAGCCCGCCATTGCGACGGAAACGAATGCCGATGGGTTCGATTCGACGACCTCGGCCGTTTCGCTTTCCCCAGGGCCTATCAGCGCCTGATTGAAGCCGCGGCGAAGGTCCAGGAAGGCCGGCAGCCTGCCGGTTACGCATAACGTGCGCCGGACGGGCGCAACCCCATCCGGCGTAACCCCGTCCGGCGCGGTCTATTATCGGGCGCTGCCGGGCGCTGCCGGGCGCTGCCGGGCGCCGCCGCCTTTTCAGCGCCGCTTCACCGACGATTCGGGACGGGCGGGCGGTTTCCCGGCGACGCCGTTGTTTTCGGCGGATTCGTCCTGGCCCGGCGGTGCGAAGATCGCACGGACTTTCTCTTCGATCTCACCGGCGAGATCCCGCTGTTCCCTGAGCAACTGCCGCACATTCTCGCGGCCCTGCCCGAGCCTTTCGTCATTGTAGGAAAACCAGGTCCCGCTCTTTTCAATGATACCGTTGTTGACCCCGAGTTCGATCAGGTCGCTCTCTTTGGAGATCCCTTCCCCGTAGATGATATCGAACTGCGCCTCGCGGAAGGGCGCCGCCAGCTTGTTCTTCTTCACGGTACCCCGTACCTGGATCCCCGCCGAGGCGTCGTCTCCCTTGATATTCCCGATCCTGCGCACCTCGATCCGGACCGAGGAATAGAACTTCAGGGCCAGCCCTCCGGTCGTCGTTTCCGGATTGCCGTACATTACCCCGATTTTCTGGCGGATCTGGTTGATGAAGATCAGGCAGGTCCTGGACCGGTTGATCACCGAGGTCAGCTTTCGCAGCGCTTGCGACATCAGGCGTGCCTGCAGGCCGACATGGGAATCACCCATTTCTCCTTCTATTTCGGCCCTCGGGACCAGCGCGGCGACCGAGTCGATGACGATCACGTCCACGCCGCCGCTGCGGACCAGGATCTCGGCCACGTCGAGGGCCTGCTCACCCGTATCCGGCTGATGGATGAGCAGTTTGTCCATGTCCACGCCGAGGGCCCGCGCATAGCGGATGTCCAGCGCGTGTTCCGCGTCGATGAAGGCGGCCATCCCGCCCAGTTTCTGCGCCTCGGCCACGATGTGCTTGGCCAGCGTGGTCTTGCCGGAGGACTCGTTTCCGTAGATCTCCACCACGCGCCCACGGGGCACGCCGCCGATGCCCAACGCCAGATCCAGGGTCAGGGACCCCGTTGGTATGGACTCGACGGACAGCTGGGGGTTCTCGTCTCCCATCCTGATGATGGATCCCTTCCCGAACTGCCGTTCAATCTGCGATATGGCGCCGCTCAGCGCCTTCTCCCTTCCCGGATCGTTATCGTTCATGTCCGCGATCTCCCCTTCGTTGATGCATGTGAACGTCTTTTTGGCATACCCTGTCCAATATGCCAAACATTTGTGTAGTGTCAAGCGAAATTCGCCTGACTATAATGAAATGGTCGTAAACCGGGTGAGGAAACTTGGAAAAATGTATTCCCGAACGACCCGAAAGTAAAGAAATATCGCGCCGATCCGGCCTGTTGCCGTGCACATGGTAAAAAACTGGAGAGGAAGGGCTTCGAAAGCCGTATATTATGACTATACACCCCCGTCTCCGTCGCTGGACCAGTCGACTTATGCGGAGCGTGAAATGAATGCATTCAGGAAAATCATCTGTCTCGGAGCAGCGGCCGTCTGCCTCCAGTGGGCATCATCGGGCTGTGCGGGCGCGGGTGCGCCGAGAACCATTTCCGACGACGCCGACAGCGCGAGCGTGAAAGCATCCGGTCTCGCACTAATGAACGAAGGCGACTACGAAGGCGCCATCGCCTTCTACCGCCGGGCGCTGGCCCTGGACCTGACGGACTCCGAGGCCTTCGGAAACCTGAGCGTGGCCTATTACTACCTGGGCAGATACGACGAGGCGTTGCGGGAAGCGCTGCAGGCCGTCGTGCTGTCGCCCGATGAAATCAACTGGCGGCTCAACCTGGGCGCGATCTATACCCGCAAGGGAAACCAGGAAGGAGCGGCGAGAGCCTATGGCGCGGCCGTCGGTATCGCCCGCGGCCTGCCGGAGCAGAACCGCTATCAACTCCGGAACGCCCTGATGGGCCTGGGCCGGTCCAGCGAACTGTCCGGTGCGTACGACCAGGCGCTTGACGCTTACGAGGAGGCGCTGGTATTCGCACCCGATGACGTGGCATTGCTGACCGGAGTCGGCAACATATACTTCCGCCAGGGACGGTTGGAAGAGGCCGAGGCGGCGTATCGCCGGACGTTGGCTCAGGATTCCACGCACACTGTGGCCAGGTACAACATGGCGCTGGTCTACTCCAGGACGGGGCGATACGACGAGGCCTTCGGACTGCTGGCGGACAACCCCGTGCTGGACCGGCGGCTCGAGAGCGCACTGGAAGGCAGTACCGTAAGCGCCGTGGACCGGTCGAAGACCCAGAGCATCACGGCCTACCGCGCCAGGTTCGGGAGGATGGGCGGACCCCCGTCGCCCGGCAGCCGGCAGGGACGCCGGCCGCCGCCCTATGTCCATGTGAGGGGGCTGACCTATTACGAACAGGGCGCGTACACGGAGGCGATGAAGGCCTTCGAACAGGCCCTGGCCGAGGACCCCGATCTTGCGGAGGCGCATCTGTACATCGGAAACATCTTTGCACTGCAGGACCGCCAGGCAGAGGCGGTCGAAGCCTATGAAACGGCGATCGCCGTCGACGGGCAGTTCTTCGAAGCCTACAACAACCTGGGCACCGTGTATGCCAACACGGACCGCACAGAAGAAGCCATGGACGCCTACGGGAAGGCGCTCGCGTTGAACGACCGATTCTACGACGCCCGTACCAACCTCGGACTGCTGTACGCGGAGGCGGGCAGGCTGGACGAAGCGGTCGAGGAGTTCAAGAAGGTCATCCGCGCCGAAGTAGGCATCGCCGAGGTCCACAACAACCTCGGCATCGTTTATCTCAGGCAGGGGAAGGATGAAGAGGCCAGCGAACAGTTCAACAGGGCCATCGCGCTTCGCGGCGATTTCCCGGAAGCCTACAACAACCTCGCGCTCTCCTACAGCCGGGACGCCGCCCTGGACGACGTGATCGAGACCTGGCACGGACTCGCGGCCGGATGGGCCGGCCGCGATACCTCGAACCGCGCGGGCTTCGACTGGATGCCGCTCCGGCGGGTGGCCGCCCGTTCCTCCGCCGTGGGCGGTGCAGCACGGTCGGCGTACCGGGACGGGGTCCAAGCCGCCTTCGGTTACGATCTTGAAACCGCGCTTACACACTTTCGGGAAGCCCTTGCGGCACGGCCTGGCTGGAACGCCGCGCAGCTGGCCGTGGCCGCTGTATTGCTGGCCCAGGGAAAGTGGGAGGAGGCGGCGACAGCGGTCGAGCAGGCGATTGACCCGGAGACCGCGGACCCGCTGCCCAACGCCATCCTGGCCATCGCAAGGGCTTCCGGCGGCGACTTCGAGACCGCGCTCACAGCATGGGAGGGTGCGGTACGCCTGTCCGGCGCGCAGGACGGCTCCGCTCCGTTCGAGGCGCTGACGGCGATGCGTGCGAAAACGGAGGCCGCGGACCGGGTGTTGCGCGCCCTGGACCAGGCTGTGTCGCTGCGTCCGCGGTTCACGACCGCGCATTTCAATATTGGCCTTGTCAACGATATGCTTCATCGCTACCATCAGGCCATACTGAGCTACCGGGAAGTCGTCCGCTTCGCTCCGGAGCTGGGCGCCGGGCATTTCCGCCTGGGTATCGCGTACTTCCGGATAGGCGATTTCGAGAAGGCCCGGGATTCGCTGCGTGCGTATATTCGTCTCTCCGAGGACCCCATGCTGCTTCCCCAGGTGGAGACTTTTTTGAACAGATCGGGATAACCGGCGCCGCTGCATGCCCGGAAGAGAAACCTGCGCGAAATGACGGAAAAAACGCTCGAACAGGTCGTCGGGGAAAGGCCGTTCCCCGAGTATGCTGCCTGGTGGCCGGTAGGGAGCGTTTTCACCGCGTTCATGTCCGATGCCATCGTCAGTGAATGGAAGGCGCTGGAACCCGACAGCGACGCGCTGGACGACGTCCGGGAAGACGCGGAAAAGTACATCAGGACGGTCTACGGCAGGCCGGCCAGGCAGGAGTTGGTGGAAGACTTCGTTCACCCGGACGGCGATTCGACGCTGGCGTCGGGCGAATTCGACGCCCTTTCCTATGCGTTCTACAGGTCGGCTTTCCGGCACATCGAAAGGCATCCGGACCGCTTCGATGAGGGACTGGAACGGGAACGCCGGCTGTTTACCATCCGGGTGGGCAAGCTGTTCTTCGACCGCCTGAAGCGCCACCTCACGCTGGACCTGCCCGACGGCCTGAACACGCCGGGTCAGCTCGAAAGGTTGTCCGCCGCCATCGACCGCGTCGGCCGTTTCCTGCACGACCAGGGATATCTCCGCAGTCATTTCGCCTTCAGATTCGACGTGGACATCGAGCAGGGAGCATCTCCAATCACGCAGCATGCCGATGACGTCGTATCCCGTCTGGGGAAAGGCGAGCTGGCGTACGCGCTGTACGAGATGGGCTTTCCCGTCATCCTTCCCTCCGCGGTTTACCTCTACCACACGATCGGGGAGGCGCAGCATCATTCTTCCCGGACCATCGAGAACCTGTTCGGCGATGTGGGATACGACGCGAGGGAGACGGACGACTTCGATCCCATCGGTTATCCATCGGACATGGTGGTGGAACTCTGGGAAATCCGCAGCCTGTGATGCGCACCAGGTCGACGCGTTCCGGGCGGACCCGCGCCCCGGGAGGACCAGGACCATGATAACCGCAAGTCCCGCCACGCTGGTGGATGTCGGCCGGTACCCATTAGAGGACCTCGACAGCCGCGACGGCCAGGCATTCCTCGCATCCTGCCGATCCGAGCTCGAGGAGAAATCCATTTGCGTACTCGAAGGATTCCTGAATTCGCACACGGTGGCCGGCATGGTGCGGGAGACCAGCGCCTTGATCCCGCTCGGCTACTACTACGACCGGCCGCGCACCAGCTACGAAGGAAACGACAACGTCGACCGGGTCTGGCCCGCCGGCCATCCCCGGACCATCGAGCATGTCAACCGTTACCGCCAGGTCCTCAACTACCAGATCCCCAACGACAGTCTCGTGCGCAGCGTATTCCACTGGCCGGTCCTGACCGAATTCGTGCGGAGCGTGCTCGGGTTCGATACCCTGTATACGAGCGCCTGTCCCCATCTCGCCCTGACGCTTCAGATCGCGCACGAGGGTGACAGCAACGGGTGGCACTTCGATTCCAATAACGGCAATATCACGCTGCTGATCCAGGCGCCCGATACCGGCGGGGTATTCGAGTACGTACCGGACCTCAGAGCGGACCACGACGAACATTACGACGACGTGCGCGCCGTCTTCGAAGCGCCTGGAAAACGCGTTCACCGCACGGACATCCGGCCGGGAACGCTGGTGCTGTTCAACGGCAAGTACGCCCTGCACCGGGTGTCTCCGGTCGGTCCGACGAAACGGCCCCGGATCATCGCGATCTTCAGCTACGACAAGCGTCCGGACCAGCTATTCTCCCGGGACTATATCGAGATGGTACGCGGCTTCAGGCAGGACGCGCCCACGGGCTGAGCCGGCGTCCATCAAGCCTAACGCTCGTCTGGTCGCACAAGACCTGAAGCCCGGAGTGCCAGGCCATGGACTTCATAGAGCCCTACGTAGTCGCCTTTTCCGACCTGGCCTGGTCCTATGTATTCTACCTGGTCATCGGCGGCGGAGCCCTTCTGCTGCTCTACAGCCGCTTCATGCCGTTCCGGTACGTGAAGCACGCCATCGACCTGGTCCGCGGCAGATACGATGATCCCGACGACCCCGGCGACGTCTCCCATTTCAAGGCGCTGGTCAGCGCCCTTTCCGCCACGATCGGCATGGGGAACATATCGGGCGTGGCCATCGCCATCACCACGGGCGGCCCGGGAGCGATATTCTGGATGTGGGTCAGCGCCTTTGTCGGCATGGCGACCAAGTTCTTCACCTGCTCGCTGGCCGTCATGTTCCGTGGAAGGGATACCGCGGGCCGCATCCAGGGCGGGCCGATGTACGTGATTTCCGAAGGCCTGGGGGGCCTTTGGAAACCGCTGGCCGCCCTCTTCGCCGTCGCCGGCGTCATCGGCTGCCTCCCGCTCCTGCAGCCCAACCAGTTGATTCAGATCGTCCGGGACGTCGTGTTCGCACCATACCTGTCCTTCGAAGGCGGTCACTTCCGATTCGATCTCGTCGCCGGACTGATCCTGTCCGGACTCGTGGCCGTCGTGATTTTCGGCGGGATTACCCGTATCGCCGAAGTCGCCTCCCGCGCGGTTCCGGCCATGGTTGTCCTGTACATGGTCGCGACGCTTTGGATCATCCTGTACAACGTGGAGGAGGTTCCAGGATACCTTGCGCTGATCGTCACGGACGCCTTCACCGGTGCGGCGGTGGCGGGTGGGGTGGTCGGCACGACCATCGTCACCGGGGTCAGACGGGCGGCATTTTCCAACGAGGCCGGCATCGGTACGGAAGCGCTGGCCCATGGCGCCGCCAAGACCGGCGAACCGGTCCGCGAGGGCCTGGTCGCCATGATGGGACCGGTCATTGATACGATGATCGTCTGTACGTGCACGGCCCTCGTGATCCTCATGACGGGCGTCTGGCAGACGACCGCGGACAACGGGGTGACGCTGACTGCAAGCGCTTTCGATGCGGCCATTCCCGGATACGGCGCATACGTCCTCACCGTGTGCGTGTTCTTCTTCGCCGTTACCACCCTGTTGACCTACTCCTACTACGGCGCCAAGTGCCTGAGCTTTCTCATTGGCGCCAGGTATGTGAAACTGTACAACGCGGCCTACGTGGGTTTCGTTGTGGTCGCTTCCGTCGCCTCGATCGACGCGGTGATCAGCTTCGCCGATGGCCTGTTTGCCCTCATGGCGATTCCGACCATGACATCCACCCTGCGGCTCGCGCCCCGGATAATGAACGCATTCCGGAAATACAGCGCTTCCGCGTCACCTGGTGGAACGGCGACCGGCCGGCCGTCTCCGGCATAACGAGGTGATGCCGGAGAAGCGCCAGGTTTGTTAAATTCCGTCTGATGGTCATTATACTAAAAAAACCAAACATTTTGTATTTACAACTTCACCTAATTACGACATATTGTAGTTACTACCTGTTTTCCACGCCAATTCACCTACACAAATAGGAGGAGGAATTCTATCGATTCCACCATCTAATCGTAAGGAGATTCGCCATGAAACACCGCAAGTACCTTTCCTGGTTGGCCATTGGGCTGTTCGCCCTGGTTTCGACCGACGCCATGGCCCAGCAAGACCAGGAATTGGAAGGCGTCGACTTCATCGCTGAAGAGGTGACCGTGACCGGTTCCCGCATCAGGGGCGAAGCCGCAGAATCCACCGCACCCGTTGTCATCCTCGCCAAAACCGAGATCCAGGAGAAGGGACTCGCGTCCATCGGCGATGTGCTCCAGACCCTCACCGTCCAATCCAACGCCATCAATACCCAGTCCAATAACGGCGGCGACGGATCCACCCGGATCAGCCTTCGCGGACTCGGCGCCGGCCGAACGCTCGTTCTGGTCAACGGCCGCCGTTTCGTGCCTGGCGGAACCGGAGCGAACTCGTCGGTCGACCTGAACTCCATACCAGCCTCCGTCATTGAACGGATCGAGGTGCTCAAGGACGGCGCTTCGGCCGTGTACGGTTCCGATGCGGTCGGCGGTGTCGTAAACGTGATTACACGGTCCGACCTGGAAGGCGTGGAATTCGAGTACTACCAGGGCGTCTCAGGCGCGGGCGACGGTGACGTGATCGACGCCAGTTTAACCGCCGGTCTGCGAAGCGGCCGGGGCAGCATCCTGTTCTCCGCGGGGTACCACAACCGCAAGCCAGTCTGGACCGGCGACCGCGATTTCAGTAATGCGGACAAGGCCTACGACTGGTCGGCGAACGACGGGACCTTTACCACGAACGGCAGTTCGGCGACGCCCCAGGGCACCATCATCGACCGATCGAGGCAGGAAGGCAACGCGGCCTGGCAGGCGGTCAAGGAAAGATCCGGGGAAGACGCCAGGTTTTTCTATAACGATCCTTCTGCCGGATGGCGTCCATTTAACTCCGCAGGAAACTCGGACGATGGCTCCGGCGACCTGTACAACTACCAGCCGGAGAATTACCTGTATACGCCGCAGACCCGTTACTCCGCATTTCTCAGCGGCAACTACCTGTTCAACGACAACCTGACCGGCTTCTTCGAGGTGTCGTATACCAACCGGCAATCGGACCAGAAGCTGGCGCCGACCCCGTTGTTTATCTTCTTCGAAGATGATGTATCGGTGTCGGCCGAGAACCAGTACAACGAATACGGACGCGACTTTCTCGACGTCCGCCGGCGGTTCGTCGAGGCGAGCAACCGCAACTTCCTGCAGGATCTGGACACCTACCGGATCGTCCTGGGCATGGAACACGAGTTCCGGGGATTTACCGGGGACCTGGCCTTTTCCTACGGCCGCACGAGCGGAACCAACGTCAACGAGGGCCGGTTCATCCTGAGCAACGTAAGGAGGGCGCTGGGGCCTGATTCGGAGTGTGTGGCGCCTTGCGTACCCCTCGATCTCCTGCATGGTCCAGGTACGATCACGGATGACATGCTTAAGTACATCTCGTATACCGGTATCGCCAGGGGCTACACGACTCAGCGTATCCTGCAGTACAACCTGACCGGCGACCTGTACGACTTGCCGGCGGGACCCGTTGGCGTAGCCGTAGGCGCTTCGTCCCGGTGGGAAGCGGGCGGCGCCATACCCGATCCCATTACCGCCACGGGCAATACCACGGGCAACAAGGAAGAAGCGACCGAGGGCGACTACTCGGTCCGCGCAGTCTACGCCGAGACGAGTATTCCGGTTTACCAGAACGACATGGGCGGCCTGAACGTTACGGCCGCGGGTCGGTTGTTCAACTACGATACTTTCGGGTCGGACTTCACGTACGAAGCGGGCGCCCGTCTCGAACTGCCTCGAGGCCTGGCCTTCCGGTCGACCTATTCGAAGGCCTTCCGCGCGCCGAGCATCGCCGAGATGTTCCTGGGCCAGAGCGACAGCTTCCCGCTGGTCAGCGATCCCTGCAGCGTCGTGGACGAGGCCGGCAATCCGCGCAACCTGACCTCGCAGCAGATGCGCAACTGCGCGTCCGCGGGGGTCCCGTCGGATTACGAAGACACCAGGGCGCAGCTCAGGGCCAGGATCGGCGGTTCCACCGATCTCGAGCCGGAGCGGGCCAACACGATGACGGCCGGCCTGGTGTACCAGCCCGAATTCCTGGATAACCTCGATATCGCCGTCAGTTACTACGCCACCAAGATCGAGGATGAAATCGGCGCGCTCGGTGCTGGCCTGATCCTGAGCAATTGCTACTCCCAGGACAGCCCGTCGGACTGCGACAAGGTCGAGCGTGACCAGAACGGTGTGATCAGAAACATCTTCTCGACCGCCACCAACATCGGCGAGACGGAAACCAACGGGCTGGACATCGAACTGAATTACATCGACGACACGCCCCTCGGCCTGCTCTCGGCGCGGCTCGAGTCCAATTACCTCTTCGCCTACGACGTGATGCTGCCCGTAGCGGGTGGCTTCGAACTGGTTCAGGGCAAGGGTTATTACGACCTGGGCGTGTTTCCGAACTGGCAGCACAACGCCAATGTCGGCCTGAAGTGGGGCCGGACATCGGCGGGTGTCTCATGGCAGTACACCGGCGGTTTCCAGGAGTGCGAGGACGATGACTGCAAGGGCCTGTACCGCGACGATGTGGGTACAAACCCGGCGGTACGAGACGTGGATGCGCATCACCTCTTCGGTATCCAGGGGTCCTACCGACTGTTCACCGGAGCCGGCGGTTCCGTGATCACGGTCGGTGTCAACAACGTGTTCGACACCCCGCCCGCGGTGATCTACAACGGATTCCTGGGCACGTCGGACGCGGCGTCGTACGACTTCCTGGGCAGGTATCTGTACATCAGGCTGTCCCACTTCCTGTAGCCTGCGATTGTTGATGAGGGAGGGCAGGTCCCGGACTTGGTCAATAGACAAATTTGGTTGCTGGTGGCGGTTTTGTTTTTCGCAACGATCAGGACCGGGGCCTTTGCCCAGGACGCCGACGACCCGGACTCCCTTCGGATCGAATACGTCTTCGAAGAAGTGACGGTGACCGGGTCCAGGATCCGGGGCGAAGCGGAAGGTTCGACGGCCCCGGTGGTCATCCTGGCCCGGGAGGAGATCCGGGCCAGGGGGCTCGCCTCCGTGGGGGACGTCCTCCAGTCGCTCACGGTCCAATCCAACGCCACCAATACCCAGGCAAATTACAGCGGTGACGGGGCCACCCGCATCAGCCTCCGCGGACTCGGCGCCCACAGGACGCTGGTCCTGGTCAATGGCCGCAGGTTCGTGCCCGGCGGTCTCGGCGCGGACGGCGCGGTCGATCTCAATGCCCTCCCATCCTCCGTAATCGAACGGATTGAAGTACTCAAGGACGGCGCTTCCGCGGTCTACGGATCCGACGCCGTGGGCGGGGTCGTCAACGTCATCACCCGGTCGGACCTGGACGGCGTGGAATTCGAGGCCTACCAGGGCCTATCGGGCGCCGGGGACGGTGCGGCCATAGACCTGGCTTTTACCGCCGGGCTTGAAAGAGACCGGGGCAATATCCTCTTCTCCGCCGGGTACCACGACCAACGGCCGGTCTGGACCTATGAGCGTAGTTTCAGCGAGTCCGACAAGAGCTATGACTGGGGAAGGAACGACGGTTCCTTCACAACGAGCGGCAGCTCGGCGACGCCGGAAGGTCATATTATCGACCGTTCGGGCGCGGCGGGGAACGACGCGTGGGAGGCGGTCAACACGGCGGCGGGTGACGAGGCCGGCGACTACTTCCTCGATCCGTCCATGCGCTGGCGGCCCTTCAATTACGCGGGGAACTCGCTGGACGGCACCGGCGACCTCTACAACTACCAGCCCGAAAATTACATCTTCACGCCACAGAAACGGTATACCACGTTCCTCGGCGGCACGCACCGGTTGAGCGACCGGCTGCGTCCGTTCTTCGAGGTGGTGTACACCAACCGGCAGTCCGAACAGAAACTCGCACCGACCCCGCTCTTCACCATCGAAGAAGGCACGCCGGTCTCGGCGGACAACCGGTACAATGCGTTCGGTCGGGACTTCGTGGACGTGCGGCGCCGCTTCGTGGAGGCCGGCAACCGCATCTTCAACCAGGACCTCAGCACATTTCGTATCGTTCTGGGCGTCAAAGGCCGCCTCGCAAGCTTCGAATCGGACGTCTTCTATGCCTTCGGGCGCACATCCGGAACCACGGTCAACCGGGGCCGGTTCATCCGGAGCAATCTCGCCAGGGCGCTGGGGCCGGACGAGGAATGCACGGGAAGCTGCGTCCCCCTCGATATAATGCACGGCGCCGGGACCATCACGCCGGAGATGCTGGCCTATATCCAGTACACCGGCGTTGCCCGGGGCTACACGCAGCAGAAGATCCTGCAGTGGAACCTGGCGGGCGACCTCGCGGAACTTGCGCACGGTCCGCTGTCCGTGGCTGCGGGCGTGTCCTCGCGCTGGGAGTCCGGCGCCTATACGCCCGATCCCGTTACGGCTTCGGGCAACACCACAGGATTTCGAACCGAAGCGACCGAGGGGGGCTTCTCGGTCCGCGCCCTGTACGGCGAGACCCGGCTGCCGGTTTACCGCGGGAACGGCGTCGGGTTCCACCTGAACGCAGCGGGAAGAGCGTTTCACTACGATACTTTCGGGGCCGGGCTGACCTATGAGGCCGGGGCCGGCGTGGAACTGCCACGGGGCCTGACGTTGCGGGCCACCTGGTCCAACGCCTTCCGCGCCCCCGGCATCGCCGAGATGTTCCTCGGCGCGAACGACGTGTTTCCCCTGGTGAGTGATCCCTGCAGCGTGGTGGACGAAGCGGGCAACCCAAGGGAGCTTACCTCGCAACAGCGGCGGAACTGCGCCGCCGCGGGCGTCCCGTCCGGGTTGAGGGACACCCGTGCCCAACTCCGGGCACGGGAGGGCGGGTCGACCGACCTCGAACCGGAGCGCGCGGGGATGATCACCGCGGGCATGCGCTACCGTCCCGAATTCGCACCGGATCTCCAGTTCGACCTGAACTACTATCATAACCGGATCGAGGACGAGATTGGATCCCTCCCCGCGGGCGTCATCCTGAGCAATTGCTACTCGCAGGACAACCCCACCGGTTGCGGCCAGATCGTGCGGGACGCCGATACGAAGCTGATCTCCCACATCGTGCAGACCAATACCAACGTCGGCGAGACCGAGACCGCCGGGTTGGACCTGGAGGCCGCATACAACGGAAACACCTCCTGGGGCATCCTGTCGGCCCGGCTGGAGGCCAACCTGCTGTTCCGGTACGACCAGTTCATTCCCGCGGCCGGCGGCACGGAAGTGATCAAGGCCAGGGGATACTACGACGTGGGCGTGTTCCCACGATGGCGCCACAGCGCCGCACTGGACCTCAAGTGGCGGCGCGCCTCGGCGGGACTCACGTGGGAATACACCGGTGGTTTCGTAGAGTGCGAGGACAACGACTGCAAGGGCCTGTACCGGTCTGACGTCGTCGAGACGCCGGCCTACCGGGACGTGGCGTCCAACAGCGTGCTCGGCATTCGAGGAACGTACAGGCTGTTTACGGGTGCGGGCGGTACCGTGCTGACCGTGGGGATGAACAATGTGTTCAACCAGCCGCCCGCGGTGATCTTCAACGGGTTGCTGGGGACCTCGGATTTCTCCACCTACGATTACATGGGAAGGTACCTGTACCTGCGGGTGTCGCACTATCTGTGAGCGGGGGCATGCTGGTCGGTTTCAGCTTCCGGTCTGTCTGATCTGATTCCCAGGGTTTCAGTTCTTCTTGCCATCGTCTGAACGGTCTGAGTCCGTAGCATCCTGCCGATCTTCTCTGCCGGCGTCATCGGAATCGTCCGGTTCGCCGGTCTCGCCCGTTTCGCCGGTCTCGTCTGATTCGCCTGTCTCGCCCGTTTCGCCGGTCTCGCCCGTTTCGCCGGTCTCGTCTGATTCGCCGGTCTCGCCCGTTTCCGCCTCTTCCTGATCGCTCGCGTCACTCTTCGCAGGGTCGCCATCCTCTTTTCGGTCGTCCCGGTCCGACGCGTCAGCTTTGTCTTCCGGCTCCTCGGAATACCCCATCTCCACATCATAATCGTAGATGAACTCGTCGTCATCGGGCCAGTAGCCTCGGCCGGTGCGCTGCTCGTCAGCCGGGGTCGACGAATTCCGGGGAAGGGTCGGGGTATCGGGCTCGCCGGTGGTCAGCGCGGGCCGCTCCCCGTCGTCTTCACCGGAGTCTTCACCACCGCCTTCTCCGCCGTCGTCACCGTCGTCATCCCCCTCCTCCTCATCTTCCGCCTCTTCGGCTTTCCTCCGGCTGCGGCCGATCAGCGCGGCGATCCCCATGCTGATGAAATACAGCACCACCAGCGGAATCGCCACGAGGGTCTGGGTGTAGGGATCGCCCGTAGGCGTGATGACGGCCGCGGCGATGAATATGACGACCAGGGCGATGCGCCACACCCGTTTGAGCACGCCGGCGTTCAGGATGCGCAGCCAGGTCAGAAAGGCCACCACGGCCGGCATCTGGAACACGACGCCCATGATGAGCACCATCTTGTTTACAAGACCGATATAGAACCCGATGTCCCACTGGGGCTTGATGTCCGGTACATGGAGCTGCACAAAAAACCGGACCATGACCGGGATCAGTACGTAGAAAGCGAAGGCCGCGCCGACGAGGAACAGCACACAGCAGAAGAAGATGACGAGGGGAACATACTTCTTCTCCTTGTCGAGCAGGCCGGGCGATATGAATGTCCAGAGCTGGTAGAGAACGTAGGGCAGTACGAGGGCGAATCCCAGCAGCAGCGAGATGTTCACCCTGGCCGTGAACATGCCGGCCGGCCGGATGGCCTGAATCTCGATCTCGGTCTTGAGGTTTTCCTGGAAGGTCGGCGAGAGCAGGAAATTGATGATGTAGTCGGCAAAGGTGAAGCAGAGGACCATGCCGACCAGGATGGCGAGGACGGACTTCAGGATGGCCCTGCGAAGCTCTTCGAGATGTTCCAGGAAGGACATCTCGCCGCTGCGGCCTTTCGCTGGGGACATGACTGTTCCTCTCGCCGGTGGGAACTTCCGAACAACGGGCGGTAAGTAAGCCCGGACCGTGGTTCCTGTCAAGCAAATCCCCCGTATCCTCCGCCTCCAATGGCCTTGACGAAGACGGGTTCCAAAATTAGTTTATTCGAGTCGTTTCAGAGGATTCCGCAGGTGTTGCAGCGGGTTGCGGACCATGGGTTCTGACAGGTCGTGACCTGCCGCCGGGAGCCGCCGAAGCATGGACGACAACGGGTTGGTTAGAGGCGTCATTCTGACCGAAGATCGCGATGCGGCCGGGCCTGCCGGATGGGATGGCTGCCCGGATCTGCTCCTTCCCCTGGCCAACAAGCCGCTTGTCGAATGGATGCTGTCGGAATACGCTCGGGCCGGGGTCCGGAAATCGCTGATCGCGGCCGGGCGGGACACCGGGAAGATCGCGGCGTTTTGCGGCGACGGCATGCGATGGGGCATGTCCCTGGCCTACGGGGACGCGCGGGATGCGCGGGTCGACCGGGACGCCCGGAATCCACGGGACGCGCGGGATGCACCGACTGGACAGTGTCTGCTTGAACGCGTCAGGGAGGTGGCGGCATTCACGAAAGATGCGCCGTTCCTGGTATCTACCGGTCCACTGCTGCTCGAATCGGAGGTTTACGCGCAACTGGTTCAGTCATACCGTGAGCACCGCCCATGCGGGATCCGTACGGGGCGAAGTGCCGGGCACTCCCCCGGAACGTCGCGCGAGGCCGCTGAGCATACCGGTATCTATATAATGACGCCCCGGATCTGCGAAGCCCTGGAAGACTTTGACGTCCGCAACAATACATTGAATAGCGTGTTCGACGCGGCGCTGGATGGTCTCGCCGACCGCGGCGAAACCGTGCTGAGCCTGAACGTCGACTATCCGCCTTACGACGTGAGATCGCCCGAGGCGTACCTGGCATCGAACGAACGGATGCTCGCTTCAGGCCCGGAAAGCATGGGGACGGCATTGCCGGAGATCATGGACGACAATTTCTCGTCTCCGAACCTCGTGATGCGACCGCCGGTGGTCGTGGACGACACAGCCGAACTCGAACGTTGCCGCATCGGCCCGGGCGTCAGTATCGGCCCCGGCGTTCGCGTCGGTCACGGCGCGGCCATCGAACACAGCGTGATCATGGCGGGCGCCGATATCGGCGACGGCGCATCGATCTCCTATGCGGTCATCGGCAAAGACGCCAGCATCGAGAACCGGGCCATCCTGCACGGAAGGGCGGACCGCGTGAGCGTCGTCCGGTCCGATTAGATCAATTCGTCCTTTCACACACGGCGCACACAACCACGATCCTCAAGCAACCATGTCCCATCTCACCATAGGCACGGCCGGCCATGTGGACCACGGCAAGAGCGCCCTGGTGGAAGCGCTGACTGGCGTTCATCCCGATCGCCTCAAGGAGGAACGGGACCGGGGCATGACGATCGACCTCGGTTTCGCCTTCATGCCCCTGAGTGACGGGCGGGAAGTCCCCATCGTAGACGTCCCGGGCCACGAGCGGTTCCTCAAGACCATGGTCGCCGGAGTGAGCGGCATACACCTCGTCCTCTTCGTCGTGGCCGCCGACGAGGGCGTCATGCCCCAGACCGTCGAACACCTGGGCACGGTGAGATACATGGGGGTCGACGCGGGCATCGTCGTCCTGACCAAGTGCGACCTGGTCGACGAGGAATGGCTGATGCTCGTGGAGGACGACGTGAAATCGCTCGTGACCGGCTCGTTCCTGGAGGACGCGCCGGCGGTCCGGGTTTCGTCGGTATCGGGCCAGGGGATCGGCCGGCTGAAGGAGATCATCGAAGACCGGCTGGCGGGCCTGTCCGTCGAAGAGGACGCAGGATACTTCCGCATGCCCGTGGACCGGGTGTTCAGCATGAAGGGCTTCGGCACGGTCATCGCCGGTACCGTCCTGTCGGGAGGCCTGGCGCGGGATTCGAACGCGGAATTGCTTCCGGCCGGGACGCCGCTCCGGATCAGGGGCATGCAGACCCACAACGACACCGTGGACCGTGCCGTCAAAGGACAGCGGGTCGCGCTGAACGTCTCGAACGTCAAGACGTCCGACATTCAGCGGGGCGATGAGCTGGGCGTGCCGGGCTACCTGCTCCCGACCTTGATGACGGATGCCACGCTGCAGTGCCTTGAGTCTTTGGAAGAGCCGCTGAAGAACCGCCAGCGCGTTCGCCTGCACAAGGGCACGAGCGAGACCATCGGAAGGCTGATCCTGCTCGACCGCGACGAACTCGTACCAGGCGAGACCGGTTACGTGCAGCTTCGCCTGGAGAAACCCATCGTGGCCGAACGCAACGAGCGCTTCATCATCCGCGGGTTTTCATCCATGCGGCTGCTCGGCGGCGGCCGGTTCGTGGAGGTCTATCCTCAGAAGAACCGCCGGTTCCGCCGGCCCGTACTGGACTACCTGGAAGCGGTTACCGGCGCGGAGCCGGATGTCCTGGTCGAACGGGTCATGCAGTACGCGCACGGCGCACAGGGGCTCAAGTCCATGCAGGACCTTGTTCGATCCACGAACCTGAATGCCGAAGTGCTGGAACAAAGCCTGGCGCGGCTGGTGGATCAGGGCGAACTCGTCCAGTTCCCGGACCACAGGTTTCTGCACCGGGAAGGATACGCTGGCCTGAAGGACGAACTGGTCAAACTGCTTCAGAAGATGCACCGCACCCAACGACTGAAGGATACGCTGCCCAAGGACGCTCCGAGGCTGCAGCTGTCCTGGGAACCTCCCGACACGCTCTATGACGGGTTGCTCAACGACCTCGACGCGGAAGGCCGGATCGTGCTGTCCGGCCGGTCGGTCCGGCTGTCCAATCACGCGGTCAAGCTGGAAGCCCGCGAAAAACGCATGCTCGCGGCGTTAGAGGAACTGGGAGACGCCGAGCCTCCCGCCATTTTCTCCACGAACGATCTGGTGCAGATCTTGGAGGATCGGTCGATGATCACTGAGGATTTACGGGTTGATCTGAAAGCGGACGCGGATATGATTAGGAGCATGGCCGGGTATGCCATGGACCAGGAGATCTTCGTCGAGTTCGCGGACCGGCAGATCATGCATCACAGGGCGCTCGAATCGGTCCGTCTGAACCTGGTGGCCTACCTGGAATCCCACGGCACCGTGCGCGCGTCCGAGTTCCGCAGCCATCTGGGCATTTCCCGGGCGCACGCCACCGCGTTGCTGGACTACTTCTGCGACCTGGGCGTCACCAACCGGGAGTCCGGCACCCACAGGCTGGCGGAAGGGACTGAGTGAGATAGCAGAAGCAGCATGCAGGGGAGTGTATGGGTTGCTGGTGCGCCTCACGGACTTCAAATCCGATGGCGGGCCCTAAACAGGTCCGTGGTGGGTTCGATTCCCACACGCTCCCCCCAGAAACCGCATTACGGCTGACGATCGCATGGTGGTCCTTCGCCGCGACTGCAGGCAAGCGACCTTGACTGACGCCCCCGTTGAATGTACTGAGCATCCCGGAAGTGCATGGCAATCCGGAGGTCGTCCGGTCGCACCCGCCTTCCTCTCGTCCCTCGCTAGGCCGCCCACCTTCCTCACCACTCGCGTATTGCTCGCCACCAACTTCTCCACCCCCAAGGCTTTCCATTGCACCCCTGGACGCTCGTCTTAACGGCCTTCCCAGTGTTGGTCCCGATGATTTAATTGGTGACAACAGACGGTGTAGTGGAATGATTGTGAATTATATGTAAAGTTTTGTGAATTTAATATGATGATCTATTTTTATCGTGTAAATTCAATGTGATTATCATCAGATCAGGACCAGGATGGTCGTATTCGGCTGGCCGCGGGCGATGCCGGTTCAACCCATCGGCGGTGCGATTTCGAAGATCGTGTATACAGAGGAGCAGATCGATGCCGAACGCTGACAGGTTAGAGGAAACAAACCAGAAGTTGCAGGAACAGCTTGAAAAACTGAGCGAGGCCAGTCTGCGCATCAGCGAAAGTCTTGACGTCAACACGGTACTGCAGGAGGTCGTCGCGGGAGCCTGTGCGCTGACCGGTGCAAGAATGGGCGGAATCACCATGATTGACGAGTCGGGACAGTTACTGGACTTCGTCGCCCATGGCCTGAGCGCAAGGGAGCATCGGGAGGTTCAGAACCTGCCTGACGGACCGGAAATCTGGGAGTATCTGAAAGGCGTTACGCAGCCGCTCCGGTTAAAGAACATGTCGGCTCACTTCAAGGCGCTCGGTCTCGCCATTCATCCGGTGATGGATCATGGACTCCTGGGCGTGCCGATTCGGCACCAGGGTACCCAGGTCGGGTTCTTCTACCTGCTCGACAAGGAATCCGGGCAGCAGTTCACCGCGGAAGACGAGCGGATCATTTCAATGTTCATTTCCCAGGCCGGCGCTGCGATCGCAAACGCCAAGAAGCACCGTGACGAACAACAGGCCCGGGCCGACCTGGAAGCGCTGATCGATACTTCGCCCGTCGGGGTCGCGGTGTTCGACGCGCGGACCGGGAAGGCCGTGTCGTTAAACCAGGAGTCGCGCCGTATCGTGGGCGACCTGCAGACGCCGGGCATGTCGATTGTGGATCTGCTCGACGAGATCAACGTGAAGCGTGCGGACGGGCGTGAAATCGAACTGGAGGAATACACGCTGGTACGGCTGCTGCGCGAGGCCACAACTGTCCGGGCCGAGGAAATCGTACTCGAGGTCCCCGATGGCAGAAAAGTCACGACGCTCATCAACGCCACGCCCATCGTATCGGAGCAGGGCGAAGTACAGTCGGTCATAGTCACCATGCAGGATATGACACCGCTGGAAGACCTGGAACGTCAACGGGCCGAGTTCCTGAGCACGGTGAGCCACGAAATGAGGGCCCCGCTCGCATCCATCAAGGGTTGCGCGGCCACGGCCCTCGGAAACGCTTCCGTACTGCAGCCTGCCGTATCTCAACAGTTCTTCCGAATCATCGACGCGCAGGTCGACAATCTGAGCGAGTTGATCGGCAATCTGATGGATGCAGCGCAGATCGAGACGGGTTCGCTCTCCGTTTCTCCTGAACCGGCGAATCTGGCCGTGATCGTGGACCAGGCCAGAAGCGCGTTTCTCAGCGGCGAGCATCGCCAGACCGTCCAGATCGACCTGCCGCCGGATCTTCCGAGAGTGCGGGCGGACCAGCAGCGGGTCGTACAGGTACTGTGCAATCTTCTGTCCAACGCTGCGCGTCATTCGCCCGACTCGTCCACCATTTCCGTTCAGGCCGAGTTGAAGGACTACCAGGTGGAGGTGTCGGTTGTGGACGAAGGCCGGGGCATCCCCGCGGAGCGGCTGCCTCACCTTTTCAGGAAGTATGCCCGGAGCGGCCGCGACGAAGCGGGACTGGGATCGGGCCTGGGCCTGTCCATCTGCAAGGGGCTGGTGGAAGCCCATGGCGGGCGCATCTGGGCCGATAGCGAGGGCATGGGCCTTGGAACGCGGTTTACTTTTACAATACCGGTGGCCGAAGAGGTTCCTCCGAGTGCCGCGGCTGCAACGGACGGCAGGCTTGCGGGCTCCTCACCTCCCGGTGGTCAACAACCGAGTATACTCGTCGTGGATGACGACCCCCAGGCATTGGGATACATCAGGGGTATTCTGGTGAACGCGGGGTACAGTCCGATCCTGACCGGAGAGCCCGAACAGGTCGAAAACCTGGTCAACGACCGGCAGCCGGATCTTGTACTGCTCGATCTGCTGTTGCCCGGTACGGACGGAATCGAACTGATGCAGAACGTGACAGCCCTGTTGGAACGGCCGGTGATCTTCCTGTCGGCGTACGGCAGGGACGAGACGATCGCCAAGGCGCTGGAGATCGGTGCGGCGGACTACGTGGTGAAGCCGTTCTCGCCGACGGAACTGATCGCGCGGATCCAGGCCGCGCTGCGCAAGAACGCCGGACCGCCCGCGCCATTTCAGGTGGACGATCTGGTCATCGATTACGATGAACGAAGGGTGATCCTGGATGGCAGGCCGTTGATCCTGACGGCCACCGAGTACGATCTGATCCGGGTGCTTTCGACCCATGCCGGCAAGGTGGTCAGCTACGATCAGCTCCTGAGGAACGTCTGGCAGTCGCGGAATTCAGGAGACCTGAGGGTTGTGCGGTCCATCGTCAAGAATCTCAGGCGCAAGCTGGGCGACGAAGCAGGAAACCCCCGGTACATCTTCACGGAATCCCGCGTCGGTTACCGGATGGCCAAACCCGCGCAGGTACAAAACAAGGAGTAACCCGTGACCCAGCGGTCCGGTCAACCGTCGGCACGATCAGCCGAACCGGAAACGCAGCCTGGCATGCCCATGGAAATCCTGGGCATGTACCTCTTCATCGCCAGCGAACTCATCATCTTCATCACACTGCTGTTCATCATGTTCTGGCTGCGGTCCGGTCTCGTGGCGGACTGGCCTCCACCCGACCAGCCTCGGCTGCCCATCGGGATCACGGGCATAAACACCTTGTTTCTTCTGTTGAGCGGCTACTCCATGCACCGGGCGTACCGGGCCGTGAAGCGGAACGCGTCCCGCCAGCTGACGCGGTGGCTGATGATCACGTGTGTGCTGGGCGTCGTCTTCCTCACGGTCCAGGGGTTCGAATGGATCCGGCTGATTCGCTTCGGGTTGAGCATGACCTCGAGCCTGTACGGCGCCATGTTCTATTCAATCATCGGGCTGCATGCCGTCCACGTGCTCGTAACCGTCCTCGTCCTGCTGTACCTCTGGGTCCGGTCCTCCGCCGGCGCATACACCGCAGAAAAGCACACCGGTGTGGTGCTGGGCTACATGTTCTGGCTCTTCGTCGTCCTCATCTGGCCCATCCTTTACGTACTGGTCTACCTGGTCTGAGGCACCGTACCTGAACGGAGATCGGACCGTTCGACGACGAATGTGACGTTAACGGCCCAGGGTCGTCAAAATCCCTTCGACGTTTCCGAGACGACCATGCATATATTCACCCGAAGTCCGCTATGGAAGTCAGGTATTCGTAGCTCTGGCGGGCGGCGTCCTCGGGTTCCATGAGCTCGGCGAAGGCCTGGTGCACGGTGACGTAGCCTTCGTATCCGATTTCTTCGAGCGACCGCATGATGACAGGAAAGTCGATCCCGCCCGTTTCCTGGAGGGGTACCGGGTCGTGGGGCGCGGGGCCACGCACCCAGGTGTTCAGGGTCATGGACCCATTGGGGTTCAGTCGGTGGTTCTGCAGATAGACGTTGAAGAGCCAGGGCTCGAACCGCTTGATCGTTTCCGGCCCGTAGTCCTGGCCGCACAGGTCGAGATTGGCCGGTTCGTAGATGATGCCGAAGTTCTCGCGCCCCACTTGCTTCAGCACGGAGACGGACTCCTCCACCGTTTCGAAGAGGCTGCGGGTGTGGGACTGGTGGGCCAGCCGGATATCCCGTTCGTCCGCCTCGTCCGAGGCCCACCGCGCCCAGGCGATGTCTTCCTCCGTCTTCATGCCGATCCGGATCAGGTCGGCGTCCAGCAATTCGGCCAAGTCCAGATAGGGCGTGATGTTCCGGAGGGCGTCCGGGGCGTGCTCGTCATTCGCGGGTATGGGGATGTCTCCCGTGATCATGGAAACGGGCAGACCCCGATCTTCGAGTACCTTCCGGACCGCGGTGATCTGCTCCAGCGGCGACTTTATGCCCGCCTGGGACGCCCTCATGCACATGGCGGAATATCCGATCTCTTGAGCCAGGTCGGCCAGGTATTCCATGGATCGGTTGGCTTCTTCCTTGTTTAATACGGATTCGGCGACCCGTACGGACAACGAGAGTTCCATGGTCATAAGCCTCTGCAAGTTATAGGGTGACGTGGCGAAACCTGCGGTCTAACGCAACTGTACTTCGGATCCGCCCGGCAACTCGTGGCCGGCACAGGCCAGCACCTGGGCGGTGAAACGATACGTGAGGCCCCAGAGCACGGGGCCTTCGCCATCAAGCACCTCGATGGCGCATACTTCCCTTGCCCCCCATTCGCCCGTGACCGTCGTCGTAACGTACCGGTTTTCATCCATCAGATCGGAAAGCGGGAACCAGAATGCGTTGCGGATCTCGTGGTTGAGGGTTAATTCGGACCCGTTCGCCAGGTAGAACACGTAGCCGGCGACATGCACCTTGCTGAGATGGGTAGCCTGGTCGTCGAGGCGGCAGACGAAATCCGCATGGTCGAGATCGATGGCCGTTTCTTCCCGTGTTTCCCGGATGGCCGTGTGCCGCGGGCTTTCATCGGAAGCATCGATCTTCCCGCCGGGAAAGCCGATATGACCGGACCAGGGATCGCCCTCGCTTTGTGCACGCTGGAGGAAGAGCAGTTCCGTTCGACCAACCGCTCCGCGGAGAAGGACCGCTACGGCCGCCGTAAGCACGCCGGCTTCGGGATCGAGCAGCCTGCTCTGCCTGTTTCTCAGGTTTTCAATCAGGTTTTCTGATTGCATCAAGGCACCGTCCAGGACCGGGAGAACACGACCTGGTTGCGCGGATGATCGGCCCGCTGGCCGGGACGCCGGTTTCCCAGGTTGGCATCGATGACCGGCCGGTTCTCCGCGCTGCACGCGGAATCGTCGATGGGAATGCCGTCCTCGTAAAACGTGATACCCAGCGCTTCACGGACACGGCCGGACTTGTTGGCCCGCGCGCCATGAACCACCCAGTGGCTGTGCAGGGTCGCGTCTCCCGCGGGGATCTCTTCTTCCACGACCGGAACCCGATTCGTGCGGATGTAGTCCTTGAAAAACGATTCCGACTCGCGGTGTATCCCCCTGGGACCCAGCACTTTTTCTCTGTGGGTACCGCTCGCGAAGCGGGGCGGTCCCATGTCGATGGTGGCATCCACGAGGGGGATCCACATGGTCAGTACATGGTCCGAATGCAGGGGCCAGTGGGGACCGTCCTGGTGCCAGGGCGTGATCCGGCTACCGGGTTCCTTGAACATGGCCTTGTCGTAGTAGATGCGGACCGCGTCCACGCCCATCAGGTCGGCCGCGATCTTCCCGAAACGGGGCGATTGGATGAACCGGGCAGCGCGTTCATCGGCCTCCCTCAGGTTGAACGTCTGCATGAAAACGCGGGAGAAATCGTCCGCCGGCCGGTCGCTCATCTTGCTCGTACCGGCGAAGCGTTCGGAAGTGACCGACTTCAACACCTCACGGTACTCGGCGACCTCACTTTTCGTGCAGACGTCACGAAGATGCACGTGGCCGTTTTCCCGGTACTGCCGCACGTGTTCCGCGGACAGCGGGTACGGGGTCGCGAGTCCACCAGCATCGGTGCGTTCAACTGCAGTCATGGCCGTAGATCCTTTCGCCCGGAGTGATACGCCGATTGGGTCTGGCTAACCGGGACGTTACAACCGGGACGTTCCAACCCGTTCCGGGCACCGGTCAACTAACAGGCCGCAACCTGGATGTCAAGGGGTTTGGCCCGTTGCCGGGGGCGCGGGCGGTCGATCGAGCGATCGGTAACCGGGAACGATTTGAACGCACTCGGCGTTTACTTGGGAACAGGCTGCGTCCACTCGATCGGTCCCCGCCCGGTCCCCGCCCAGTCCCCGTCCGGTTCCCGCCCTTGACAGGTCGTACCGGTTGATCTTTATTTGAAGGAACGCGGCGGGACTGCTTGAACATCATGGGTCCGCCGCGATTACCGTTTATGAAGGCCGGTTTGCAGCTCCTGGAGCATGTCATGGATGAGAACGGACCGATCCTCGAATTCGAAAAACCGATCTACGAGCTCGAGAAGCGCATAGAGGAGATGAGAAACTATGCGGTGACCGAGAACCTCGATGCCCTGGCCGACGAGATCCAGCGCCTGGAAGAGGAAGTGTCCCGGCAGCGGCGGAAGACCTATTCCAACTTGACCCGTTGGCAGCGCGTGCTCATCGCCCGCCATCCGAACCGCCCCCACACGCTCGACTACATCAACGGGATGATGGAGGATTTCGTCGAACTGCATGGCGACCGGTCCTTCGGGGACGACAAGGCCATGGTCACCGGGCTGGCGAAAATGGATGGTCGGCCGATCGCCGTGGTGGGACACCAGAAGGGGAAGAACACCAAGGAAAACGTGATGCGCAACTTCGGCATGGCGGGTCCCGAGGGATACCGCAAGGCCCTGCGCATCATGAAGCTGGCCGAGAAGTTCGACATGCCGGTCCTGTCCCTGGTCGATACCCCCGGAGCCTATCCCGGCGCGGGGGCCGAGGAACGGGGCCAGGCGGAGGCGATCGCCCGGAACATCTACGAGATGGGAAGGCTTCGCGTGCCGATCATCGTAATGGTGATCGGCGAAGGCGCCAGCGGCGGGGCGCTGGGCATCGGCGTAGGCGACCGCGTCATCATGATGGAGAACGCCTGGTATTCGGTCATCAGCCCCGAACCCTGTTCCACCATACTCTGGAAGGACCAGGAGAAGGCGGCCGCCCGCAAGGCCGACTGCGCGGAAGCCCTGCGGCTTTCGGCCACCGACCTGCTTCAGTTCGGCGTCATCGACGAAATCGTGCCCGAACCCTTCGGGGGCGCGCACCGCGACCACGAAACGGCCATTTCGAACGTCAGAAAATCCATCCTCAAGGCGTTGCACGAGGCGGGCACGCAGTCCGTCGAGGATCGCCTGGAAGCCCGGCTGGAGAAGTACAGCAGCATGGGCGCCTTCGATGTAGCACCTGCCGCGGACGATCCGTCGTAAGCCGGAACCCGGGAGCGGGATCCTTGCTAAAGGCCATCACTGGCGGCTCGATCATCGACGGGAAGGGCGCGACGCCCATTCCTGACGGGCTGATCCTCGTGGACGGCAACCGGATCCTGGCCGTCGGCTCCCGCGACAGCCTTTCCATTCCCGGCGACACGGAGGTCGTCGACCTCGGTACGGCCACACTTCTCCCCGGCCTTATCGATACCCACGTACATCTCGTCATGAACGCGCGGGAGGACTGCGTCACCTCCCTGGCGCACAAGAGTGCCGTGGAGTCCGTGGTCGAGGCCGCCGGGAACGCCCGACGGGTCTTGCGGGGCGGGGTGACGACCGTCCGGGACTGCGCCGACGTGTTCGGCGTGACCCTGACCCTGAAGCGGGCTATCGACGGGGGTCACCTGGACGGCCCGCGCATACTCGCCTGCGGCCTGCCCATTACCACGACGGCGGGGCACCTTAACTACATGGGGATCAGCGCGGACAGCACGGAGGAGGTGCTGAAGGCCGTGCGCACGGTGGTCTCCATGGGCGTGGACTGGGTCAAGGTCTGCGCCACCGGCGGCGGCCTGACTCCGGACAGCAACGTGCGCCGCGCCCAGTATTCGGCGGAGACCCTGACGGCCCTCGTCCAGGACGCCCATCGTCTGGGCAGGAAAGTCGCCGCCCACGCCCACGGCACCGAAGGCATCATGAACTGTGCCATTGCGGGCACCGACAGCATTGAGCACTGTTCGTGGATGGGGGAGGAAGAGGGCCACCGTTACGACGGGGATGCCGTCGACCTTATCCGGCAGAAGGGCCTTTACGTCAGCCACACGATCACGGGGCCGAGGACCGGTTCGTCCGAGGAAGTGGAAGCGTTGATGAACAGCGAGTACGGCGAGCGATTCGACTTGCTGCGCCGGACGCTGGAGGCAGGCGTACGCATGGTCATATCCAGCGATGCGGGTGTTCCGGACACGCGCTTCGAGGATTTCGGCGGTGGCCTCGTCATCGCCGTCAAGTGCTGCGGCTTTTCACCCATGGGCGCCATCATCGCTTCCACGAGCCGGGCCGCGGAAATGCTCGGAATGGCCGATCAGGTCGGTACTCTTGAACCGGGGAAACACGCCGACATCCTCGCGGTCGATGGAGATCCGCTGCAGGACATCAGCGCCATCCGCCGGATCGTGGGCGTGTTCAAGGACGGCCAGCGGTTCGTTTGAATCGAAAAAGCTTCCTCAGGCAACGTGCCGAACGCCCTATGGTATACACGACATCACCATTTCGAGCCTTCTTCATCGTGGACCTGGTCGGGCAACCTGTACGTCAGGCCGGCTTCGTCGTAAGCCGATGCCTTGAGAAGCGTCGCGAAATCAGTAGGCGGTGCGCGGCGAAGCCATGCTCCCATCCGCTTGACAAACTTGTCCAGTCTGTACCAGACCAGCGTTAACGGCATTCTGTTCGCAGGGAATTTCAGGTTGTCTGCAAGGCGTTTTCCAATGAGCGCGCGGGAAACGGGGTAGATAACCTTCTTCACCAGATTCCGCCGCTCCTGCGTGTCTTTGATGCCGGCGACCAGCGGGGCGGAGTTTATCAGCGCATTTGTCATGATGATAGCGTCCTGGCCGGGAGAAGGTTCGCAGATCGAACCGATCCGGTATATCTGATTGGCATGTTGCTCGTCGCTGAACAGGATGGTTTCGGGTATACCCATGAGATAGCCCGCGTACCGCCAGACATCATGGAAACTGGCTCGTTCGTCGATGCGAAAGTGAGCCCCCAGCGACTCGGAGTGTTTTACGGTGCGCGTGGCGAAGCAGGCTAAGGCGTAGCCCAGGTGCGCTGCGCTGACAGGACATCCCAAGGCTCCGTGGTTCCATTTGTCCGACGTGCTCAGCAGATACCGGACCTGGGCATGTACGAATCGGATGCGTACGGACAGTTTCCACCCGTCGCCGTACCGTCGCAGTCCCCCGGGAAAGAAAATCTCCATCTGATGCCTGTTGTTCTGCTTGAGGCGCCAGACCCCGTTGTTAAATATCCGTCCGGTTTGCACGAAAGAGGTGCTAATCAGTGTCGAGAATCCGTCGATCAACACGCCGGTGACGAAGGCTGAAAGGACTCTGACTGCGTTTCTCTGGAAGGCGCGTATGCCCGGCATGAAGGCTTCGTGATCCAGCCATTCCGGATCGGGCTGCGGCGCATCAAAAAAAAAGTCCCTAAGCGATTGCGGCGCGGTCCGCAATCCGTCCGGATCCTCTTCCATACCGGCGCGTATGAACTCGTGCACCTGTTGTTGCGGAATCGACACCAGGTCTTCCACCACAGCATCCATGACCGGATCGCCAACAAGCGTGTGCGCTACATAGTTATCCGCGGTCTCAACATCTACCGCGTAAGCTTGTCTGTAACCGGGGCGGTATGCTTCGGGTATGCTCATGTGCCGTGCGGTTGTATCCGGAGGTGGTCACTGAACCTCACCAATGTGAGCATGAGGTTAAAATACAAATCAATAACGGGAATGGGGTGTCTTCTTCCAAGAAGAAAACACATATAGATATGATAATCATGTGGTTTTACTGTTTTGTTTTGTGATTATTTGTGATGTGGGCTGCCACTTCGGTGTTATTGTGCGGTAGGCCGACGGTACGCGTGAACAGAAAGCGCACCTGGCTTACGTTGCGGGAACTACATATTCGTGCGGGGTTTTAACGCGTCCGGTCTGCGGTGAGATGCTACGCGAGCGTTCGAGGCTTGAGCACCCTCTGGCTGCTGAACCTCTGCAGACCGAAAAGGCCAGTGTCGACTGGCGGCGGTTCATCGAACAGCCGGGCGGCCAGGATCTCGCCCAGTACTGGGCCGAACTTGAACCCGTGGCCCGAAAATCCCGCTGCCAGAACCACGTTCGCATGGTCGGGATGCCGGTCCAGGATGAAGTGGAAGTCCGCCGAGTTGGTGTACAGGCAGTGTTTCACCGCGACGGGATCCCGGGACAGGTGGGGGCACCTACGTCCGATGAATTCCCGCACCGCAGCAAGATTGGCGCCGTCCACTACTTCGGGGTCGTCCGCCTCGACGACCCGGCCGGTTCGGTGGCAGCCGGCCTTGACGCCCGGTACCCGCACCTGGGGGACGCAGTAGAAGGGATCGGGGGTGTGGTAGTCGATCACGTTCGGCATCGCGCCCGCTTCATGCGGAACCGGCCCGGCCTGAGGAAAGTAGGCCAGCAACTCCCGCGTCACCACCAGGTCGACATCGACGCCCAGCGCGTTCAGCCACCGGTCCGTCCAGCTGCCGGTTGCCAGCACGAGACGGGTACCTGACCAGGACCGTCCGTCCGAAGCCGTGACCTCTACGCGCTCTTCGGCCGGGACGATCGAAGCGACTTCCGTATCCGTCAGGGCGTCCACGCCGTCTTCCACGACGCAGTCCCACAGGCTCCTTACCACCTCGTCGGCGAAGAGCACCGCGCTGTCGGGTTGGTAGATGGCTTCACTTTGCGGTGGAAGGTTCAACTGGGGAAAACGGTGCGCAAAGGATGGGCCGGCCAGCCGCTCGAAGGGGAGTTCGCACTCCCGCAGACGGGTTTCAAGCGTCTCCAGCACCTCCGCGCCGGCTGGCGCCAGGTTGCAGATGCCGGTCCGTTTGAACACCGGTCTGCCCAGGCGTTTCGCGAGATCCTCCCAGGCCCGGAAAGCGCGCGCCGCCATTTCGACGTAGCCATTCTCTTCGTAGTCGAAACGGATCATCCGGCTGTCGCCGTGCGAACTGCCGTGTTCATGGACGGGTGCGTATCTTTCGAGCAGGAGGACGCTCAGCCCGCGGCGGGCCAGCACGTAGGCCGTCGAGACGCCCACGACGCCGCCGCCGACCACGATCGCGTCGTAATGCGCGGACTTTGCGGACCGCGGACTCACGGCAGGCCCCGAGTCGCGCGGAGCAGGGTCTCCTGCACGAGCAGTTCGTGGGCTAGGGGACGGTCCGGCGGCTGCTCCCCGGAGACGGTCTTCAGGAACGAAGCCAATTCGAGGTCGTACAGCGCCTGGCGGCTGCGGCCCGCCACGGGTACACGGGATTCTCCCGCTGGATACCCGCCACGGGCTTCGGTCAGGACCAGCCGGATTTCCGTACCCGGTTCGAAGGGTTCGATGAGGATGGCGCTGCCCTCCGTGCCGTACACTTCGTAGCGACGGGCGGGCGGCGACGGTTCCATGGCGGCAATATCCACGGTGGCCATGGCGTGCTCGTATTCAAACACACCCAGCCCGTTATCCGCGAAAGCGGGAACTTCCCCTGTTTCGTTGCGCAGAAAGGCGGTCACCCGGGACGGGCGCCCCAGGATCCAGACCACCTGGTCGAGCATGTGGCCGGCCAGGTCGTAGAAAATGCCTCCCCGGTGGGCGCTGATTACTTCGCGGGACGAAACGGGGACGTTGGTCGACATGTGGGCCCGGATCGAAAACACGCGGCCCAGCATGCCCGAACGCGCCCAGTCGGCGATCTTGCGGAACCCGTCGTGATACCGGAACATGTACCCCATCTGTACCTGCAGGTTCGCCTTCTCGGCAAGGCCGACCACCCGCTGCCAGGCCGGCCAGTCGTCGCCGGCGGGCTTGTCGTACCAGGCATGCTTGCCGGCGCGGACGATCTCCTCCGTCTGGGCCAGGCTTTCGTCATTGCGGCCTTCCGAAGCCACGGCAACGATATCCGGATCACCCAGCATGTCCTCCACGCGGTCAAACCATCGAACGTCCGCAAAGGGCCCGTCGGCGTGCTCCAGGGCGGACCTTCGCTCCGCGTCAGGCTCATAGACTCCGACGCACTCGACATCAGGATGGGTCGACATGGATTGAAGCTTGCCGGCGGCATGTCCGTGACCGGTGCCGTACTGTGCCATGCGTATTGCCATTTGGGGTACCTCTTCGGGGTTCCTCTGAACACGGTGAAGCGTATCGTGCCGGTGTTTCCGGGAAGTAAATAACGGTCGTGGCATCGTCAAGCGAATTCGGGTGGACATCGGCCTTGACACAAGACGCGGTTTCCGCTACGTTCGCTCCAATCTTTCCACAAACCGGACGCCCTGAATCAACGCAACTACAGGAAGCTGAAGCGTGTCCCTGACCCAGACGCAGATCGACGAGTTCAGAGCGGCAGGATTTCTCAACGTCGGCCGTGTATATACCGATGTAGAGGCGGACGCGTTGCGGGACCGCCTCATGACGGTCATCGCGGGCACATCCCGCGGCAAGGCAGAGGCGGTTCGGAACATAGCCGGCGAGGAACTGGAAGCGGACAGGGACGTGGTGATCCAGGTGGTCAATACCTGGCAGGCGGACGATGGTTTCCGCGTCCATCTCTATCACCCGGAGATCTGCCGGATGGCATGCGACCTGATCGGTACCGACGTGCTGCGGGTGTGGCACGACCAGATCCAGTACAAGCCGCCCCGGCGAGGCGGGGCAACCGACTGGCACCAGGACCATCCCTACTGGCCGATCATCCAGCCGGCCGACCTGGTGAGCGCCTGGGTGGCCCTGGACGACGCCACCATCGAGAACGGCTGCATGCGCATGGTGCCGCGCAGCCACCACTGGGGACCGCACAAGGGCGGCACGATCGGGACGAACGAAGACGGCTTTACGCCGGAACCCGACCGGTCCCTCATCCCGGACGGCGAAAAGATCGAGATCGTCCCCTGCGAGGTAAAGAAGGGCGAACGCATGTTCCACCACTGCCTGACCTGGCACGGCAGCCCGCCCAATCCGTCCAGAAACAGTCGGCCCGCCATCGCGGTGCACTACATGCCCGGATGGACGAGGTACCAGCCCACCCGGACCCATATCATGGAGCGCCGTGTCGACGTCGAGTCCGGTGACTTGCTGACCGGCCATTACTTCCCCACCGTGTGGGATCACGGCCCGGTCGAACCGCCGGCGCATTGGTCCGAGGAAACTCCGAACGGCGGACAACGCCGGGAAACGGGTTGAATCCGTGCCAGAAACACCGGAACTAGCCAGTTACGTCAACACCGCTTCCCGTCCCGGCGCACTGCGCATCACCGACATGCGCACCGTGACGATCGGTGCGTCTACGATTATCAGGCTCGATACCAACCAGGACATCCACGGCCTCGGAGAGGTGCGGGACGGCGCCAGCAAGACTTACGCCCTGGCCCTCAAGTCGCGCATTTTGGGCGAGAACCCCTGCGACGTCGACCGGATCTTCCGAAAGATCCGCCAGTTCGGACACCACGCCCGGCAGGCCGGCGGCGTATGCGCCGTCGAGATGGCCCTCATGGACCTCGCGGGCAAGGCCTACGGCGTGCCGGCCTATCAACTGGCGGGCGGCAAATTCCGAGACCGCGTTCGTATCTACTGCGATACGACGTCGACCCCGGATGCCGAAGAGATGGGGCGCCGCCTGAAGGAACGCATGGACCGGGGGTTTACCTTTCTGAAGATGGACGTGGGCATTGGCCTTTTAAAGGACATACCCGGTACCCTGTCGGCCCCCGCCGGGATGCTGGATACTCTCCACATCATGCATCCCTTCACGGGCATCAGGCTGACGGACAAAGGCATCGGCCTGCTGTCGGACTATGTGGCCGGGGTTCGGGACATCGTCGGTTACGAGATCCCGCTGGCCGTCGACCATTTCGGACACATCGGCGTGGAGGACTGCATCCGACTGGGCAAGGCGCTGGACCGGTACAACCTGGCCTGGTACGAGGACATGGTCCCGTGGCAGTTCACCGAGCAGTACGTCCGCCTGCGCGACGCCTGCGACACGCCGATCTGCACGGGCGAGGACATCTACCTTCGGGAAGGGTTCATGGAACTCTTCGAGCACCGGGCCATTTCGGTGTGCCATCCCGACCTGGCCACTTCGGGCGGGATACTGGAAACCAAGAAGATCGGCGATACGGCCCAGGAATACGGTATTTCCATGGCGCTGCACATGTCCGCCATGCCCGTCGCCCAGATGGCCAGTGTGCACTGCGCCGCGGCCACGGAGAATTTCATCGCCCTGGAGCACCACCACGTGGATGTGCCCTGGTGGGACGACCTGGTGACCGGTCTGCCGAAGCCATCGGTCCAGGACGGATACATGACGGTGCCGGACGCGCCGGGCCTGGGGATCGAGCTGAACGAAGAGGCCATACGCGCGCACATCAGCGAGAAGGATCCCGGTTACTTCGAACCCACCGACGAGTGGAACGCGTTACGGTCTCACGACCGCCTGTGGAGTTGATCGTCCGACGGACGGAAGGAGTAAACGATGACTATTCCCGCTGTCCAGGCCGCGCCTGACCCCTTTGAACCTGAACCTTACCTGGCGCTCACCGAAGCGCAGCGGCAACAATTCGACGAAGACGGCTTCATCCTGATCGAGGACGCCCTCTCGCCGGACCACGTCGACCGTTTGATCGATGTCGTCGACGAGCTTTACGAAAAACACAGCAGGGCTCATGGCACCTCTCCGGATGCCGCCTACCAGATTCGCAATGCCCTGGCCCACCACGACGAGCTCTTCGCGTTGATCGAATATCCGAAGATTCTGCCGATGGTCGTGGACGTCATGGGCGTCAACATCCAGATCCGGACTTCTCACGTGGACGTCCGGCCGCCCATGAAAGACCACGTGGGGGGTGAGCTGGGGGCGTCGGGCGGATTCTTCCCCTGGCACTCCGACGCACCCAATTACGGCTACCCGGTCACGAACGGCATCGTCCCGTTCCTGGAGGTCAAGGTCGGGTACTACCTCACCGATCTCACCGAGCACAACAGCGGCGCCATATGCGTGGTGCGCGGCAGCCACCTCCGTTCGCCCAGACTGATTCATGATCCGGACTACCACATCGACCCGGAGGACATCGTCGAGGTGAACGTCCGTCCCGGGACGGCCATGGTCTGGCGCACGGCCCTTTGGCACTGCCTGACGCCCAACCTGTCCGCTCACACGCGCAAGTGTCTCTACTACGGATACAACCACCGCTGGGCGCGCCCTGGGGATTACGACCGCCAGGACGCCAGACTGCTTGCCCGCTGCACGCCGGTCCAGCGCCAGCTTCTGGGCTCCAACACCACGGAGGACGGCGTAGTCTACCAGGACGGCGACCCGGCCCATCCAGCTTCCAGGTACTGGCGTCCCGAGCCCGGTGACGTACCCCTGGAAACATGGGCGGAAGGACAGATGAAGAAAAAGAGAGACAGGGAATGGAGGCGGTGGAAAAGAAGGAACAGGCTGCCCTTCGGCGCGGTGGGATCGCCGGTTGTGGCGGAGGGCGATCAACCAGGGGCCCTGGAGTAAGCATGCGATAGACGAGGGTTCAGGAGGCATCCATGAACGAAGCCGAGATCTTCGAATTCGACCTCAACGGTTACATCATGTACCGGAATGTGCTGACCCGGGACCAGGTCGACCATATGAACGGGGTGCTCGATCAGCACCTCACCGACGAATCCTACAATTTCCGTTTCCTTGAACTCGACCCCATGTTCATGGAGGTCATGGCCCTGCCCCGGACGCTGAACATCCTTAAAACAATGATCGGTGGATGGATGCGCCTGGACCACGCTTACGGGCTCCAGATGGATACGCGCTCCGAAGAGCGGGGCGATGTAAGGCCAAACCTCCACGGCGGACCGCTGGAAGACAACGGCGAACACCACTACCAGTGGTTCAACGGAAAGATGTACAACGGGCTGACTGTCGTCATGTATGCGCTCAAAGACGTCAACCCCGGCGACGGCGGCTTCATCTGCGTGCCGGGGAGCCACAAGACCAACATGGACTTCAAACCGGCGGTGGACTCGCACATCGTCGTTAATCCAACCTTCAAGGCCGGCGACATGCTGATCTTCACGGAAGCGCTGGTCCACGGGACCGACACGTGGACTTCGTCTGACAAGCGGCGCTCGCTGCTCTACAAATACTCGCCCGGACATTCCACGTGGGCCATACCCGAGAACTGGGAAAAGCTGCAGGCGCTCGCCGCCAATGACCTGCAGCGCGACCTGCTCAGAGCGCCCAGCATCGAGGGCCGGACGCCGGTGGAAATCCCGGATGCGTGAGGAGAATTCCATGACTGAAGCCGAAATCTTCGAATTCGACCTCAACGGATACATCGTCTACAAGGACATGCTGACCCGTGACCAGGTCGGCCATATGAACGGGATCCTGGACGGTCATCTCCCTGACGAGACCCACGGCTTCGATTTCCTCCTGCTCGATCCGGTATTCATGGAACTCATGGCCCATCCCCCTACGCTTCGTATCATCCGCACAATGATTGGGGAGTGGATGCGGCTGGACCACGCCTATGGGCTGCAGATGGACCGGCAGTCCGTGGAGCGAGGCCACGTGCGGCCGAACCTGCACGGCGGGTTGAGGCATGACCACGGCGAACATCAGTACCAGTGGTTCGACGGCAAGATGTACAACGGACTGATCGTGGTCATGTACGCCCTCGAGGACATCAACCCGGGCGACGGCGGGCTCATCTGCGTACCGGGCAGCCACAAGTCGAACTTCCGGTACCGCCCGCCCGTGGATTCCCACCTGGTCGCGAACCCGTCCTTCATGGCGGGAGACATGCTCATCTTCACCGAAGCGCTGGTCCACGGCACCACCACGTGGACTTCCGACCGGCGGCGGCGCGCCTTGCTGTACAAGTATTCGCCCGGTTATTCCGCCTGGGCTTCCGCCGATCGGCTGGACGAAGCGCGCGAAATAGCCGCCAACGACCTGCAGCGCGACCTGCTACGGCCACCGAGCGTGGGCAAGCGGACGCCCGTGGAGATTCCTGAAGCGTGAATAATGCCACTGCGCCGAATCACAGGAGTAAAGAAATGAACGTGCGGGAAGAATACCGTTACAACCGGCTGACCTGGGAGGACATGAACGAGGCGATCGGCATGCAGAAGGTGGTGGTCCTGCCCACGGGTTCCACCGAGCAGCATGGCAAGCACCTTCCGCTGGACACGGACGCATTCCTGGTCGAGTCGGTCTGTCATGAACTGGGACGGCGCATCCCCGACCACGTTCTCGTCCTGCCCACGGTCTCCTACGGCCTCAATCTGCACCACATCGACTTTCCGGGCACGATCCATATCGAGCCCGAAGTATTCATCGCCTTCTGCGTGAACATTACCAAGAGCGTGGCCTACCACGGCTTCGAGAAGATCCTGATTGTAAACGGCCATGGCTCGAACGCACCGATGATCGACCTGATCGCCCGGAAGACAGTGCTTGCCACGGAATCGCTCTGTTTCGCCGCCAACTACTTTACCTTCCTGATCGACGCCTTCAACGAGGTGAAGGAATCGGAGGTATTGGCCCACGCGGACGAACTGGAGACGTCCCTGTACCTGCACTTGGCCGGCGATCGCGTAAAGATGGACAAGGCCGCGCCGGACAACGACCGCGTGGGGAAGTACTTCTCCTCCGACAGCACCGGTACCGTGCGATTCAATGATTTCTGGGGTAGATGGACCGGCCTGGGCGTCCACGGCGACCCGACGCCGGCGACGGCCGAGAAGGGCAAGATCATCTTCGATGCGTCCGTGGAAGGCCTGATCGAGCTGGTCGACGATATCAAGGAGTGGCCGATCGAGCAGCGCAGCGATCAGCACACGGGGCCGGTGCAGAAGGGAATAAGGTGGTGAAACCGTGTAGTAGCCGATCGTCTCGCCCGGCTGGAATCTGGCCGCTGCGGCCGGCTAGTAGCTCAGGAATCCGCCGTCCACCAGCCACGTAGCCCCGGTAACGAAACTCGCCTCGTCGCTGGCCAGGAACACGGCCACGCGGCCGATTTCCTCCGGTGTACCCCGGCGGTCCATGGGGGTGTCCCGGAAGAACCTTCCTGTAGCGCCCCGCCCTACCGCGTCTTCTCTCGGCCGATCGCTTTGCTCCGTGTGTATATCGCCCGGCGCGATGCCGTTAACGCGGATGCCGTGGGTCGCCAGTTCAATGGCCGCGGACTTGGTGAGGCCGTCCATACTGGCCTTGCTTGCGCAGTAGGCGGAAGCGCCTTCCTGTGCGGCGAACTGGGCGACGGACGAGATGTTGATGATGGCACCGCCCGTTCCCCGGACGATCATGCGACGGGCCGCCTCCTGCGTCCCGATAAACGCGCCGGTCAGGTTGATGTCGAGTACATTTCGCCAGTGTTCGTCCGTCTCTTCCATGAAGGGCCGCAGCTCCAGGGACTGACCCGTCAGCGCGGCATTGTTGACCATCACGTCCACAGGCCCAAGCGACGATTCCGCCTGGTCCAGCAGGGCGGCGACGTCCACTCTACGGCGCACGTCGCACCGTTGCGCCTGAACGGCGAAGCCCTCGTCCCGGAAGCGTGCGGCCTCGCACTCGGCGATCTCGATCCGGCGCTGGGCGATCATCACGGCGGCCCCCGCTTGGAGACAGCAGCGCGTGATGCCGAGACCGATGCCGGTGCCGCCGCCGGTGACGACCACGACTTTGCCTTTCAACAGGTCGCTCATGCGCGCTTCAATCCTTGTTCCGTGACGCGTCCTCGTCCATACGGCGCGCGATTTCACCGGCCGCGGCTTCGACCACCGGGAACGCCCGTTCCTCGAGCGTACGCAGGTCGAGCAGAAAACGGTCTCCCGACAGCCGGCCGAATACCGGCGGCGACTGCCGTCTGAACGCGGCGGCGAGTTGCCTGTTCGTCCATCCTTCGGGCCGAAGCGCCACGACGCGGGACGGAAGTTGCTGGACCGGCAGGGCGCCGCCGCCGATCTCCGCGGAAGATTCCTCCACGGCTACACCGACGCGGTGCTCGAAACGGTCCGCGAGACGTTCAGCGAGTCGATGCGCCCTGGATTCGAGCTCCCCGGTGGATGCGGCAATCATACGCGTAACTGCGTGGCAATCGGTGAGTCTGTCCGGATCGGAAAACAACTCCAGGGTGGCCTGCAATGCGGCGTAGACCATCTTGTCCGCGCGAAAGGCCCGCATCAGCGGGTTCTTCTTCATCCGGTCGAGGAGATCCCGCCGGCCCGTGATGATCCCAGCCTGCGGCCCGCCCAGCAGCTTGTCGCCGCTGAAGCAAACCACGTCCACGCCCCGGTCGAGCGCCTCCCGCACCGTGTATCCGCTGTCCAGGCCGTGCTGACCGTACGCTTCCAGATCAATCAACGCGCCGCTTCCCTGGTCGTACACGACGGGTATGTTCCTTTCACGTCCGAGCAATGCCAGTTCGTCGAGCGGCACGGAGACATCCATGCCGGCGAGGTCGAAGTTGCTCCTGTGGACGGCCATGATGAGGGCCGTCCGGTCCGTGATAGCTGCGCGGTAGTCTTCCAATTCGGTATGATTTGTCGCACCCACGCCAACGAGCCGTGCCCCGCCCGCGGCCATGACGTCCGGCATGCGGAAGGACCCTCCGATTTCCACCAGTTGTCCCCGGGAGATGATGACTTCGCGGTCCCGAGCCAGGGCGTGCAGGATCAACATCACCGCAGCGGCGTTGTTGTTCGCCACGATGGCGGACTCCGCTCCGGTCAGGGCGCACAGCAGCCCGGAAACCAGGTCGTGCCGCGAGCCGCGCTTGCCCGTCCCGGCATCGATTTCCAGCGTACAGTATCCCTCGATCACATCGGCCACGGCCCGCCGCGCCGCCTCGGACAGCACGGCCCGCCCCAGCCCGGTGTGTAGGATCACGCCCGTGCCGTTCAAGGCAGGTGTCAACGCGCCGGCCGGAGGCCCCTGTGCTGCTGGATTAGCCTGTTCTGACATAGGATATGGAGGGTAGTCCGGTCATGAAAGGTCCATGTCACCGAAAAGGACGTTGCCGCCGATTGAAGCCGGGCTTCGGGTGTAGACATTCCTGGCTACCATCGGCCGGCGATCACTTCGGTCATCCGCGCCTTGAATGCACTCCAGGGGAACGCGGGTCCGGGATCGATCTTGCGATCCGGCGCGATGTCGCTGTGCCGCACTATGTGGTCCAGGGGGATCCGGTAGCGTTCGACGAGCCGACCGGACAGCGATTCGACTTGATCGACCTGGACGGACGGATACGGCGCCCACCAGTCGCCCCCGGCCGAAACGGGCGATGGTCCGTTGTAAGGCGTCCCATAGTCCTCCGGCCAACAGTAGAAACTCCCGTCTTTTTTCTCCAGCCGCCCCCAGTTCACGATCTCGATACCCAGCGACCAGCGGTTGCAGCCTTCCCGCCCCCGCCACGCGCTGGTCCCGCAGTGCCAGGCGCAGTCTTCGTCGCGGACCATCTGCAGCACGGCACCGTCGAGTCCCACGATGTAATGGCAGCTGACGCGCCGCTCCGGGTCCTGAAAGATCGCGACGCAGTCTTCCAGCGAAGGACCGTCCGTATAGTGAAGCACCAGCATATCGATCGGCGCGTCTTCACGGCTAGATGCGTAGAGGGCCGGGATGAACGGTATATCCGCAGCGGCATTCGACATATCAGGCACGTGTCCTTGCGGGGGTTCTTTTTGTCCCTCGATTGTTCCCTGAAACTTATAGAAACGCCCGCCGCAAGGCAATCCGTTTCACCACGTTCCGTGGTCGCGGCGGCCACCCGCGTCGGTTGACACGAGCCACCCCACCGAGTATACTGATGCCATGATCCTGAAGCGCAATACACCTGTTTTCAGATGCCTCGCGACCAGGCAGGTCCGGCCTTGACCACCGACGCCATTCCAGCGCCCTCGCTGCAGGACCGATACCTCAAAAACCGCGGTCCGGTCTTTCTTACCGGCATACATGCCATCGTCCGCTTCCTGCTGGACAAGCAACGGCGTGACGCCCTTTCCGGCGGCACGGTGCGACGCAGCTTCATGGCCGGTTACGAAGGCTCACCCCTCGGCGGCCTCGACCTCGAACTCCGGCAACAGGCCGCCCTGCTCAACGAAGCGGCGCCTTTCGTACACCAGGCGGCGGTTAACGAGAAGACGGCGGCGGCCGCGGTGCACGGCAGCCAGTACGAAGGAAACGTGGACGGGTTCTGGTACGGCAAGGCCCACGGCGTGAAGTGGGCCCTGGACGAATTCAGCCTGGCCAACATCGCGGGGACGGGCAAGGGCAGCGGGGTTGTCCTGTTCTGCGGGGACGACCACATGGCGAAGAGTTCCGGTTATCCCGCCAGCAGCGAGCAGGCCCTGCGCGACGCACGCATTCCCGTCTTCTACCCGTCGACGGTCTCCGAGGTCATCACCTACGCGCACCACGCGCTGGCACTCAGCAGGTACGCCGGCGTGCTCTGCGGCCTGAAGCTCGTCACACCCATCTGCGACGGCGCCGAAACGGTGGACGTAAACCCCGTCCTTCCCAGCGTGACGCTGCCGCCCGGCACGGCGGGCGATCAGCCTGGGTCGGCTGAGCCGCCTGGACCGGCTGACGGTCGGCCCGGGTCGCCTGGACCGGCTGGACGGCCATACGAAAAGCGCTTCCACCAGGTGGTCATCTCCACCCAGTCCATCCCCTTCGAAGAAGAGCTGAACACGGTGCGCCTGGAAATCGCCGCCGAGTATGCCCGGGTGAACGGGATCGACACGGTCGATAACCCGGATTCGGACAGTCCCCTGGGTATCATCGCGACGGGAAAGAGCTACGCCGACCTCGTCCAGGCGCTTCGACTGCTGAACCTGGAGGACCGGGTGCCGATCCTGAAGCTGGGCGTGATCTATCCGGTCAATCCGCGGACGATCCGGGAGTTCGCAGCGCGCCTGAAGACCGTGGTGGTCGTGGAGGAAAAGGGGCCCTTCGTGGAGGAAGCGGTGGCCCACGCGCTCCTGGGCGCCGGCGTAGCACACGTCTACGGAAAGCGAGGTCCGGATGACCGGCCGCTCATTCCCGCTTACGGAGAGTTGAATCCCGACCTGCTCACAATTCTGCTCGGGCCGATGCTGCAGGAGGTCTTCCCGTCGGCGCCCATTTACGACCGCTTGGAGGAACTGAACGCCATCGCGGAACGAGACCCGGGCTCCTTCGCCCGGCGCACCGCCCATTACTGTCCCGGATGTCCCCACAGCGTATCGGCCCGTGCGCCGGAAGGGGACGTCGCGGGCGGCGAAATCGGCTGCTCTTCGCTGGATGCCTACATCGAGGCGGACGGCCGGGGCGTGCGTTGGATACCCACCATGGGTCTGGGCGGCGCCATCTACAACGGCATGTTCCCGTTCAATGAGAACCGGCACCTGTTCCAGAACATCGGCGACGGCACGGTGCTCCACAGCGGCCTGATCACCATATTCAGCTCCATTTCCCACGGCGCCAACATAACCTATAAGGTGCTCTGGAACCATGTGGTGGCCATGACCGGCGGCCAGGACATCACCGGGCAGCCCACGCTGGACGACTTCGCGCTGATCCTGCTGGGCATGGGCGTGCAGGATGTAACGGTCGTCAGCAAGTTTCCGCAGCGGGTATCGCTCAAACGCGCCCGGGCTGCGTTGAAATCGGGCCAGCACTTACTGCTCGAACCGCGGGACCGGCTCGAATCCGCCCAGGAGAGCCTGTCGCGAAAGCCCGGCGTAAAGGTGCTGATCTACGACCAGGAATGCGCCACGGAACACCGTCGGCGCCGCAAGCGTCAACATCTCGCCCCCGAACGGTACGTCTTCATTCACGAACGGGTGTGCGAAGGATGCGGCGACTGCGGACAGCAGTCCATGTGTCTCGCGCTCGAACCAACGGAAACGGAGTTCGGCCCCAAGACCGCCATACTCCAGTCGGCCTGCAACCAGGATCTGTCCTGCCTGAAGGGCGACTGCCCTTCCTTCATCTCCGTCGAACCGGTCGGAGACAGCAGGCCTTTGAAACCGGAATACCCGTTACTGGACGAATCGGACCTCGAAGCACCCGCCGCCAGGGCGACGATTGATGGAGAATACGCGATTCATCTCATCGGGATCGGCGGCACGGGCGTCGTTACCGTGGCCCACTTGCTGGCTGTCGCGGCGCTTTTCGACGGGAAGAAGGTGAGCGAGATGAACCGCACGGGGCTGGCGCAGAAGGGTGGTCCCGTGGAATCGCCCATCGTCCTCGGGGAGGGCGAGGTCCCCCCTTCCAGCTATATACCTGCCGGGCGGTGCGATCTCTACCTGGCGGCGGATATCGCCGGTGCGGTGAACCCCCTGAACCTTCAGGCCGCCGCCGCGCACCGGACCGTGGCCGTGGTGAGCCGGTCCGGCGTCCCGACGGCGCAGATGGTGTACGATCCCCAGGTGCCCGGCGCCAACGTCCCGGCCATGGAAGCGCTCATCGAAGCACACACCCGGTCGGAGGACAGTGTCTTCATCGATGCGCAGGACTACGCGATGAAGCTCTTCGGAAATCACATCGTGGCCAACGTGTTTCTCCTCGGCGTCGCCTACCAGGCCGGGCACATCCCTCTGCAGGCCGGTAGTATCGAGCGCGCCATCCGGTTGAACGGTCAGGCCGTCGACACCAACATCCAGGCCTTCCGGTGGGGCCGCATGGCCGTGCACGACCGGGCCCGGCTGGACGGGGCCCTGGAGGAACCCGAACCGGATACGAATGAACTGGTCCGCCGCTATGCGCGGTTACTCGGCCGTAAGCGGGCGCAAGCCTTCGAGACGCTGATCGGCAGGATCCCCGTCCGCCAGGAGTCGTTCCGGAAGAGCTGGGTCATCCGCGTGGGCGAGTTGATCGCTTTCCAGGACGCCAAACTCGCCGAGCGGTTCGTCGACCGGATCGCACGGGTCTACAATGGGGATGAGCGGACCGGCGGAGCGGACCGCGGATACCTGCTCACCTCGCACGCGGCTTTCATACTGCACAAGCTCATGGCCTACAAGGACGAATACGAGGTAGCCCGACTGCTGACCGACCCGTCCGAACCCGGCGTCGCGGAACGGTTCGATGGTCCGGTCCGGGTATCCTACCATCTGCACCCGCCGCTGCTGCGGGCGTGGGGACTCGACCGCAAGCTGCGGCTGGGGCCCTGGTTCAAGCCCTTTCTGCTATTCATGGCCCGGTGCAGATTCCTTCGCGGAACCCCCTTCGACCCCTTCGGATACATCGCGGCCCGGCGGGAGGAACGTGCGCTCGTGACCTGGTACGAATCCCTGCTGGACCAGGCCCTCGCCGTACTCACCCCTGAAAACTACCCCGATGTATTGGAACTGATTCGCCTGCCCGATGAGATCCGCGGATACGAGCAGGTCAAGCACCGCTCGGTGCTCAGGGTGAAGAAGAAGGCCACCGAAATGCACGAAACTCTCCTTCAAGGCGCGGCATCGCGCACGATCGGCACCCGTTAATGGCAGCCAGGTTCCACGACCTGGACGCGCTGCGCGCATTCGCCATGTTGCTCGGCATCGTGCTGCATGCCTGTCTCTTCCTCATGCCAGTCGACACCTGGCCCGTCCAGGACAGTTGGGCCGATTCCCACGATTTGGAGAACAATCCCTACGCTTTTCTATTCGCCATCATTCACGGTTTTCGCATGCCGGTCTTCTACCTGATCAGCGGTTTCTTCGCCGCCATGCTCTGGCAGTCCCGCGGCCTGGACGGCCTGGCGCGCCACCGCCTGCAACGCATCGGACTTCCCCTGCTGGCAGGCACGTTGACGATTATCCCGGCGACGAACGCGTTCTTCCTTCCCGTAACGCCCCTGTCGTGGATGTATTCCTGGCTGTCCAGCCTTGCTCACCTCTGGTTCCTGTGGTACCTGATCCTTATGACTGCGGTCTTCATCGCCTGCGCAAGATTCGGCCTGCGGTTCCGTCATCCGGCCTGGTGGCTGCTCTTACCGGCCAGCATCATTCCCCAGTACCTGATGCGGGAGGGCATGATCGGCGCGGACGAATCGCCGGACCTGATACCGATCCCCCACGTGTTCGGCTACTATCTTGTGTTCTATTTGTTCGGAGCGTTCGTCTACCAGAAGCGTATCGAAGTGCGGAGGTGGTGGTCCGCGGGCCTGGTGCCGGCCATCCTGGTGATTATGCCGGCAGGCTACCTCCTGCTCGATCCCGAATCATTGGGGTTGGCGCCGTCGAATGCGGTCAAGGGGACGGCCGCGGTGATCGGCGTGGTCTATACCTGGCTGGCCTGTTTCGGATGGCTTGGGCTGTTTCGCTGGATCGCTTCGAAGCAAAGATTCTGGATCCGCTACGTCTCGGATGCGTCATATTGGTTGTACCTGGGCCATCTGCCGCTCGTGCTCGGCGCACAGGCGATGGCCGTGTCCTGGCCCGTCAGCGTGCATCTCAAGTTCGCGCTGATCTGCGTCGCGGTTACCGGCATCCTGCTGGCAACCTATCGTTTCGGGGTTAGGTACACTCTTGTCGGTAGGGTGCTGAACGGCCCCCGCTCCCGTCATTGAACACAAGAGGCCGGCGACGTCAGCTGCTGACCAGGACCTTCTTCAACGCGGCAATGAAGGCCTCGTTCTCTGCCTGCAGGCCGGCGGTGACGCGCAGCCAGTTGTTCATCCGCCAGCGGCGCTTGCCGTTACCCACGAGCACGTTGTACTCGTCGAACAACTTTCGGGTGACCTCGTCGGCGTCCGTGCGCACGTTCACCAGCATGAAACTGGACTGGCTGGGCACGTACTCGAGTCCCATCTCATCGAACTGGCCGGTGAGATAGTCATGCCCGGCCCAGGCCGCCTCTCTCGCACGGTCCTGGTAGTCGTTATCCTCTATGCATGCCTCCGCGGCGACCACGGACAGCGAGCTGACCCGCCCGCCCTTGTTGTCTTCGAGCTTCTCGATGACATGGGGCCGGGCCAGGCCGTATCCGATACGCAGTCCCGCCATGCCCATGATCTTCGAGAAGGTACGGGTTACGATGACGTTCTCGTGGTCCAGGATGAGCGGCGCGGCGCCGATACGGTCCTGCGGGTTCCGGGCGAACTCGATATAGGCCTCGTCGACGAAGACCATGACATCGGTGGGGATGTCGCTGACGAACTTCTTGAGGTCGTCGAAAGGCGCGATGATGCCTGTCGGATTACCCGGGGATGTAATGACGACCACGCGCGTGTCCTCGGTTATGGCCGCCTTCATGGCATCGAGATCCTGGTGGAAGTCCGGGGTCGTGCGGACCAGGCGCGCACGGGCGCCGTACCTCCGTGCAGTACGGACCACGCCGCCGTAACCGGGCGCGGCCTCGATCATCTGGCCGCCGTCGCGCAGGTAGGCCGAGGCGATGGCGAAGAGCACTTCCGACGATCCGCAACCGAGGGTCACCCAGGGCTCGGTCCGGTCTTCGTTGTTGTTCGAAGGTATGACGACCGGCAGCCCGTGGCGTTCCGCGATCTGGCCGTAGAGGCCCCGACCCCTATAGTACCGGTTGAACTTGTAGACGTACTGCATGATCGCCTCGACGGCGCGGGGCGACGGACCGATCGGGTTCTCGTTGCTGCTCAGGCGGATGAATCCCTCGGGTACGCCCCAGCCCCGCACGGGCCGTACACGGGGTCCCGCCACCATCTGCGCCGCGGCCTCGTAACTGCCCAGGGAAGCCACTCCGGCGCCCACCGCGAGCCCCTTGAGGAACTTGCGCCTCGTGAACCCGGGAGCCGCCAGGTTCATCGCCTTCAACATGTTCGACATAACTCCGTCCTTTGATTAGATAATCGGATCGATCGTACGAACGATCAGCTGCTTACCAGCACCTTCTTAAGTGCGGCCATGAAGGCCTCGTTCTCTTCCTGCAGGCCCGATGTAACCCTCAGCCAGGTATCCATTTCCCAGCGGCGCTTGCCGTTGCCGACCATCACGTTGTATTCTTCCCTCAACTTGCGGACCACTTCATCCGCATCTTTTTTCACGTTGATCAACATGAAACTGGACTGGCTGGGCACGTACTCAATACCCATTTCGTCGAAATTGCTGGCGAAGTACTCCTGGCCTTCCCAGGTCACCTTCCGCGCCCGGTCCTGGTAGTCATGATCCTCGATACCGGCCACCGCGGCGTTGGTCGAAAGCATGCTCGGCCGGCCGCCCTTGTTCTGGTTCAGCTTCTCGATGACTTCGGGGCGCGCCAGGCCGTAGCCGACGCCGAGTCCCGCCATGCCCATGATCTTGGAGAACGTGCGAGCTACGATCACATTCGCGTGATCCAGGATCAGCGGTGCCGCGCCGACCCGGTCTTCGGGGTTCTTCGAAAACTCGATGTAGGCCTCGTCCACGAAGACAATCACGTCCGACGGGACCTCCTGGACGAACTTCTTCAGGGCGTCCGGTGGGACGAGCACGCCGGTCGGGTTGCCCGGGTTCGTGATGACCACCACCCTGGTGTTCTCGGAAATGGCGGCTTTCATCGCATCGAGGTCCTGCTGGAAACCGTTGTTCAACGGGACCCACTTTGCCGTGGCACCGTATGCTTCGGCCGTGCGGAACACGCCGGCGTAACCGGGTGAGGCCTCGACCACTTCGGCTCCGTCCCGGAGATAGGCGGAAGCGACCGCGAACAGCACCTCCGACGAACCGCAGCCCAGAGTGACCCAGGCGTCCGGAGGCGAGAAGGTATTGGGAGGCCACTCCACCACGGGCAATCCGTGCCGCTCGGCGATCTTGGTATAGATGTCCCTGTTCCGGTTGTAGCGGTTAAAGGAGTACACGTTCTCCAGGACAGCCTCAACCGCCCGCGGCGACGGCCCGATCGGCATTTCGTTTCCGCTCAGACGCACGAGTCCTTCGGGCACGCCCCACCCGCGCACGGGTCTCGCGTTGGGTCCGGAAATCATCTGCGCCACGGCCTCGTAACTGCCCAGAGACATTGCGCCTGCGCCGACCATCATACCTCTTAGAAAGCCTCGCCTCGAAAAACCGGATGTAGCTTCCTGTAGTCTATCCGTCCTGTCTACCATGATGAACTCCTTGAAGGAAAGTTCTGCAAAGCATTGCTCTACAGACCAAAGTTTTCTGCCTGGCGAAAAGCATGCGTGACGCCAGGTAAAGGCATAGCCGCGTCAGTTACGATTCCTGAAATCCGAATCCGATGATCGGGCAATGTAATGCGCAACGCATAAAATGACAAAGGTATTGTGGAAGTTATACAACTTCGGGGCGTTCGGTATTCAGAATCGTGTCGTTCGTGCGGGCCAGTCCGGGCCGGGCGGGCCGGGCGGGCGGGGCCGGGCCAGTCCGGGCCGGGCGGGCCGGGCGGGCGGGGCCGGGCGATTCCGCCCGCCCGGTCCGCATTCAGGCCGCGCACAGGTAATCTTCCACTTCGGTAAGGCCTACGTCCGTAAGGGCCTCCCGGATCAACTTCCGTGCGCCCCGCGAGGACACGGCGACGATGAGCATCGGACGGCGGTAACGGTTCCAGGTCGTGGACAGGGCATCCGGACCGATCACCGGGGCTTCACGCATACGGCTGCCGATCTTCCGGGGGGATATGTCCACGAAGGCGTCGATCGGACGTCCCATCCGTACGATATGCCTGGTCAACCGGCGGCCGGTCTGTCCCGCGCCCCAGACGATCAGCCCGTCCCGTTTCCGCAGCGGGCCGTTGACCAGGAAATGCGCCTTTACGCGCAGAAAGTTCTCCACCGAGTACCGGGCGTCTGTTCTCGTCAACCGGTCTGCGTGCTCCCGCCAGTACAGCAGGACTTCCGGTACCTTGGCGAATTGCCGGCCCGCGGCGTGATAGCGGAGCCACAGGTCGTAGTCTTCCGGCCATCCGGCATCCCGATATCCGCCGAGCTCCACGAGTTCGTCCCGTCGCACCATGGCCGACGGATGGGCGATCGGACTTTCGATGAAGATCTCCCTGGCGATATCCCCGGGCTCGACGAGGCTGTTTAGCCAGGTTTCGTAAACCTTCATGCCTTCGCCCACCGTCCCGTCGGCAAAGATTTCCACGAGCGATCCGGCCACGCTGATATCGGGACGGGCGTCCAGCAGCGCCGCCTGCAGGGCAAGACGGTCCGGGCGCATCCGGTCGTCGGCGTCCATGCGGGCGACCCACTCGCCCCGGCACCGCGATAGTCCAAGATTCAGGGCTTCGACCAGGCCGACGCGGCCGGCCTGGACCGGCCGGATTCTCCGGTCCCCGCGGCCCCATGCCTCCAGGATCCTGCCGCTGTCGTCATTCGACCCGTCATCGACGGCGATGACCTCGAAGTCGCCCAGCGTCTGCGCGGCGATGCTCTGCAGGGTCTCGGGAAGCGTGCCGGCGGCGTTGTAGACCGGCATGAGGACGGAGACGCGGGGAGAGGAAATGGGCGAATCGGAGGCGGATAACAGGATGATCTCAGCTCAAAGTAGTTTTGAGTTGTCAGAGGTAATTAGTTGTAGTACAGTATTGTTGTTTTAGTACAATTTTGTAATTGAATAGTATTAGACTCCATTACGCGAGACCTGTTCATTCTCAGGAACTTGCCATGCATGACTTTCGGTCGGGTCGCCTCCCCACTACAAATGCGAATCCTACTGAATCTGAGGGTAACTGTGCAGATCTGGCTGTTTCCATATGTGGTAACTGCAGGACTTGCGTGGTGTCTGGAAACGAGTCTTTCCCAGGGCGAGTTCAGCGGCGGCGATTCCATTTCAACAATTGAGCAATAAATGCGGTTATACCGTTTTTACAATTTACCTCTCGCATTGTTATTGGCAATCCATCTTCAGGCGATCGCAGTTAGCTGCAGTGGAAGTAAAAGTCCGGTTGAATCACCACCGGAACCAGTGTCTACACCCCCTACGCCGGTGCAACCCCCTTCACCGATGCAACCCCCAACGCCGGAACCACCTACCGAGCCGGAACCACCCCCCGAGCCTCAGCTCGAACCTCCTCCATCAAGAACAATCGGTGAATGGTCCACAATCGGGACAAATTTGGCAACATCGTCTATTAAGGATAAACTGAGGGGGTTAATTCGTGCCTTTGGGGAATCTACTGGTAACGTGTTATCCGAAGTAGATTTAGAAGTTAACGTTTATTTGATTACAACGTACTTTAACAATATCAAGATTGGTGAGAACTCGTGCCGGGTGTCCGTTGACCTGTCTGACATCCTTGACAACGAAAACGTAGGTGGGTATGCATTAGCTAATTGTCGTATTGACAACAACTCTCTGTATTTTATCGATGAATCAGGGGATGACGGAGCCGTGTTGAATTACCGCTTTAACGAAAATCAGTTGGTTTTATGGTGCAATATAGACTACTACCTCAAGGCCTTCCTGAACATTGATACCGAAGTGCTCGAAACAGATAATCAAGACGTGGAATCACTCAAGGCTGTATTCGACGAGATTGACCGATACGAAAATACGCTCGTTAAATCAGACGGTTAACACAGAGATCGACTCGTTTGGGAATTTCATAGCCAGGTAATTGGCGCAGATACAAGTCTGAAAGGTATAAGCACCTGCGGCCTGTGAGGAAGAGTTTCCCTGCTTCGCTTTCATAAATCCGTATCTGCTGGTTGTCTGGTATCCTCGAAATCTCTTCAGGTTTATCTGCCTAGCTGTTGACCTTATGGGTCACTCCACCTTCTGTCATCTGAACTACAAACACAACACCGTCTTTAAGGTTATTCGGCGCTGAATTCCTGATCGAACTGGTCCGAAACCACCTGTTTCTTTACGTAAAGCATCCGATCCTGTCTTAGCCCTTGACCACGATGTTGAGCAGCTTGTCCGGCACGAAGATGTTGCGGACCGATTCCTTGCCATCGGTCCACTGCCGTACGCGATCGCTGGCGAAGGCGGCCTGCTCGATTTCTTCGCGGGGCGTACCGGGCGGCAGCTCGAGCCTGTCCCGTACCCGGCCGTTGATCTGGATGACGTATTCGATCGTGGCGGAAACGATCAGCGATGGATCGTACTCCGGCCAGGGCACGTCGCAGACCATGCCCTCGAGTCCCAGGCGGGTCCACAGTTCCTGGGAGATGAAAGGCGCGAACGGGGCGGCCAGTTGCAGCAACCGGCCCACGGCTTCGCGATGATGTGAAGACGCGTTCTGCAGGCCGTTGAGCAACTCCATCAGGCGCGCGATGGCCGTGTTGTACTGGAACGACGCCATGTCCCCGGTGACGTCCCGGGTCTTGCCGTGCAGCAGGGCGAGCAGTTCGGGGTCTTTGACCGGCGCCTCACTGAAATCGGTCCCGGTGGCGTAGCGCCAGAGCCGGTCGTAGAACCGCCGCACGCCGTTGATCCCCGCGTCCTGGAAATCACCGCCCACCTGGTAGGGACCCAGGAACATGAGATAGGTGCGGAAGGCGTCCGCGCCGAAACGGTCCAGGTATTCGTCGGGATTGACTACGTTCCCCTTGGACTTGCTCATCTTCGCGCCGGAACGGATGATGGTGCCGTGGGCCCGGAACTTCTTGAAGGGTTCGGAGAAGGAGACCAGGCCGATGTCATGCAGCGCCATCGTGATGAAGCGGGTATACATGAGGTGCAGCACCGCGTGCTCGTTGCCCCCGACATACATGTCCACGGGCAGCCACCGCTCCGTCATCTCCGGGTCGAAGACCACGTCCTCCCGTTCCGAGCTGGGATACCGGAAGAAGTACCACGCCGAATCCAGGAAGTTGTCGTTGACGTCGGTCTCCCTTTTGGCGGGACCGCCGCACACGGGACAGGTGGTGTTGAGGAAGGACGGGTCGCGCGCCAGTGGGCTCCGTCCGGTGCCGTCCGGCTTGAAGTCTTCCACATGGGGCAGGACCACGGGCAACTGGTCATCGGGAACGGGCACCACGCCGCAGGCTTCGCAGTGGATCATCGGGATGGGCGGCCCCCAGTACCGCTGGCGGCTGATGCACCAGTCCCGCAGCCGGTAGTTGACCTGCCGTTTCCCGACGCCGCGGTCTTCCAGCCAGTCCGTGACCGCGCCCACGCCGACGGTGCTGTGGGTACCGTCGAAGGGTCCGCTGTTGATCATGGTCCCCTCGCCGGTATAGGCTTCCTCGAGGACGGTGGCGCTGCCCGGGCCGCCCGCGCGGTCCGCGCCGTCGTAGCCGTTCGTCGTGTCCTCCGATCCGCTGATCACCTGCACGATGGGCAGATCAAAGGCCCGGGCGAACTCGAAGTCCCGCCCGTCATGGGCCGGCACCGCCATGATGGCGCCCGTTCCGTAGGTCATCAGCACGTAATCGGAGATCCAGATCGGAATCCGGGCGTCGTTGACCGGATTGACGGCATGGCCGCCCGTGAACACGCCGGTCTTCTCGCGGGTAACGTCCTCCCGTTCGATGGCCGTCTTCCGGCCGCTTTCCTTCACGTATTCGTTGACGGCCGCGCGCTGCTCCTCCGTGGTCACGACGTCGACAAAGGGATGTTCCGGCGCGAGGACCATGTAGGTTGCGCCCCAGAGCGTATCCGGCCGCGTGGTGAACACGCTGAGCTTCTCGTCGTGATCCGCCAGCGGGAAGTCTACTTCGGCCCCTTCGCTGCGGCCGATCCACCTGCGCTGCGCGGTCTTGGTTGTCTCGGACCAGTCGATGGTCTCCAGGTTCTCCAGCAACTGCCTGGCGTAGGCCGTGATCCGGAAGAACCACTGGCGCATGTTCCGTTGCTCCACCAGCGCATCGCATCGCTCGCACACCCCGCCCTCGGCCTGTTCCGCCGCGAGCACGGTGTTGCAGGAGGGGCACCAGGTGACCGGCGCTTCCTTCTGATAGGCCAGCCCGGCCTTGAAGAGCTGGATGAAGATCCACTGCGTCCACCGGTAGTAATCCGGATCCGTGGACTGTACCTCGTGGCGCCAGTCAAACATGGCCCCCAGGCGCTTGAACTGCCGGGTGAAATTCTCGATGTTCTCGGGGATCAGCCGTCCGGGATGGGTGTTGATCTTGAGGGCGAAGTTCTCGGAATGGATCCCGAAGGCATCGAAGCCCATGGGCTCGAACACGTCGTATCCCTTTGCGCGCATGTACCTTCCGTGGATATCCGCGCCCGTGTAGGCGAACACGTTGCCCACGTGCATGCCCTCGGCGGAGGGATAGGGGAACATCATGAGGTTGTAGTAGGGATTCCGCGCCGCCTCCAGGTCGACCTCGTAGGTCCCTTCCGATGCCCAGCGCTCGACCCACCGCGCCTCCACCGCCCCGTGATCGTATCTGTCGCCGTTCATTGCTTCCCCGGTGCTGTTTCTTCCTGGATTTCGTTTCTCGGTCGTCGACCCCGGCCCCTTGTGGTCCAGAGGTTGTCGATTTGCTGAACTCTCGTGTTTTGCCCCCGTAATTTATCTATCTTGATTGTAGAAATCAAGTTACGACTTTACATTAGATGTCGGCAGGTCTTAAGACGGCGGCCGGCCTTCAGGTTCTGCAAAAAGAGGAACTCCAGTCCAAATCCATCAGAGAGGACTTGTCATGCCAACCCGGAATCCCCATCTCCTTCGGGACGATGCCATCCGCCGGTTCATCACGGACGGGTACGTGCAGGTCAACGCCGGGCTGTCCGAGGAGTTTCACCGGGACCTCTACCGGAAGATTGAGACCGTGCTCGAGGAGGAAGGCAATCCCGGCAACAACATCCTGCCCCGGATTCCCGAGATCGGACGGGTCTTCGAACAGCCCGCCGTGCTGGGAGCGCTTACGAGCCTGCTCGGACCCGGATACCTCATGCATCCCCACCGGTACTGCCACCTGAACAAGCCGGGCAGTTCCGGCCAGCAGTGGCACAAGGACGATTACATCTTCGACCACAATGTGCGGCATGCGCGCTGCCGGTGGGTGATGGCCTTCTACTATCCCCAGGACGTGAGCGCGGAAATGGGGCCCACGGGCATCTTGCCCGGCAAGCAGCACCTCAACAGGATCTCCGATTGTGACGCTTCCAAAACCACGGAGTCGGCGCTGGGACTGTGTGGCCCCGCCGGGACGGTTTCCATCGTCAACTTCGACTCCTGGCACCGGGCCACGCAGAACGTCAGCGAAAAGAACAGATACATGCTCAAGTTCCAGTTCACCCGGTCGCACGAACCGGCCGGACCCGTATGGGAGAGCGGGAACGGCGGCTGGAAGCCTCAGCCGGGCGACGCGCTTCCCGCCGTTTCCGAGGCGGTATGGAACTGGTTGGCGGGAGGAGAATGCGGTGAGGCGGATGCGAAGGGGGTATCCATCGATCGATGTCTGGCAGCCCTTGACGATGCCGACGAGCGGGTACGGCTGCAGGCCGCGTATACCTTCAGCAGAAAGGGTGAAGAAGCGGTGGAGCCACTGGTGGAACGACTGTGTGCGACGCGTGAAGAGGAAGCCCTGAAAAGCGTGCCACGGAACCCGGCGAATCCCGCGGGGGGTAATCCGTCTGAACTGCCCGCCGCCTATGCGCTGTCGGCCGTGGGAAGTCCAGCGGTCAAGCACCTGGAGGCGCTGCTCGAAGACGATGCCTGGTGGGTACGGGCGGCCGCCGCGGATGTTCTGGGTGATATCGGCCTGCCTGCGTCATCGGCCCGCCCCGCGCTGTTTCGTGCGCTCGGCGATGAGGACGCGTGGGTTCGCCGAAACGCGTCCGATGCCCTGGGGGTCCTTGGCGGCTTCAGTGACGACGACGCCCCTGCGCTCCGGGGCGCGATTGGGGACGAGGACGAGCGGGTCCGACGCAATATCGCCTTCGCCCTGGCCAGACACCCGATTCAGGATGCGGACCTGGTCGATGACCTTGCGGCGCGCTCGGTCGAGGACGAGGGACGCTACGTCCGCTACTACGCAATGGCGGCCGCGGTCCGCATGACCACCGGCACGGACCGGGACGGATTTCTAGATGCTATGCTTGCATCTCGCTGGTGCCCCCTGACGACCCGGAAGAGTGCTTATTGAGAAAATCCTTGAAAATTGAACGCTTATCGTTCGATTTTCAATACCGTCCTCTTTGAGCGTTGAAATCGATCCGGTCACCACGCTGCCTGGGCGTGTTTCGACGATCCGCCTACGCATTGATCCGGCGAAACAGCAGGTACAACGGGTAGCTCAAAACGACCACGCCCAGGGCCGTCAGGCTGACGGCCGTACCGCCCGCGATGTTGCCGGTCAGGAAGGCTACGGCACCGGCAAGCGTCAGCGCCGTCGTCCACGGATATCCCCAGGCCCGGTAAGGACGTGGTAGATCGGGTTCCCTTCGTCTCAGGAGAAAGACGGAAAGGAACAGAATGGCGTAGTTGACTACGGTGAAGAACGCCAGGGCCTCCACCAGGCGAACGAAGCTTCCGCTGAACAGCAGGAATACGATCGTGACCGCCAGGCTGGCGACAAGCGCCGCCGTGGGCGTGCCGCCCCGGTTTACCTGCCGGCACAGCCTGAAGAACAGTCCGTCGGTGCTCATGGCGTAGATCACGCGGGCGGCGAACATGAATCCCAGGTTGATCCCCACGATCAGGAATCCGGTCAGGAACGCGGTGATGACCGTCTCCGCCAGCGGTCCCAACAAAGTCTCGACGGCCCGGCCCACGGCCAGCTCCGCCCCGACGATTTCCGACATGGGCAGCATGCGCAGCAAGGCGATGTTGATGAGCAGGTAGACCGCGATGACGATCCCGACGCCTACGAACATCGACCGGGGAATCGTACGTCCCGGATCGGCCATTTCTTCAGAAAAGTAAGCGGTAAACACCCAGCCGTCGTAGGCGTAGAGCACCCCTCTCAGCGCCACGATAAAGGCCATGACCAGGGCCCATCCCGCGGGCATGGACGGCAGAGCGACCGTCTCGGTCTCCGCGTCTCCACCTCCCGCCAACGCGAAACACGCGATGATGAGCACCGCGAAGACCACCGCCTTGATCATGCTCGCCGCGTTGTGAACGCCGGTTCCCCATTTCACGCCCCGCCACTGGATCAGGGCGAAGGAGACCGCGATGGCCAGGCACAACGGCAGGCTGTACTTCGGAATGGTGGGCGTCAAGAGATGAAGGTATTCGTTGATGACGACGATGGTCATCGCCGTCGCTCCGCACCAGTTCAGCCAGTCGGTCCAACCGCTGACGAAACCGACGAAGGGACCGAGAGACCGGTGTGCGTAGACGTAGTAGGCCCCGGCCCTCGGCAATGCGGTAGCCAGTTCGGCGGCTGAAGCCGTGCTGAACAGTACGAACACGCCCGCCGCGATCCATGTAGCCATATACCACCAGGGATCGGGCAACTGGGCCGCCACTTCGCCCGGCGCACGCAGTATGCCGAGACTGACGATTCCTCCGAAGGTGATAGCCAGTCCCGTGATCAGGCCGAGTACGCGCAGCAGACCGCGGTGGGAAGACGCGGAAGACATGGAAGGACCCTTGATCTGGCGGAGAGTTCAGCAATTATGCGACCAGTGAATCACCTCGCGAATATGGTGCTCCGGACCGCGTGAAACAAGGTATTACCCCCTGAACGTTTGCCCGCCAGCGCAAAGGCGTTTATATTGTCCGCGTAAATGGACCTGTCACTCAAATACGGACTCAATCCCCATCAACATCCCGCCAGGGTGACTCTGCCGCCTGAATCGCCGTTGCGCGTGCTCAACGGAACGCCGGGTTACGTCAATATCATCGACGCCATAGGCGCATGGCAACTGGTACGGGAGCTGAAACAGGCTACCGGGGCAGCCGGAGCGGCGTCCTTCAAGCACGCCAGTCCTGCCGGGGCGGCAATCTCCGCTGAACTCGGTGAGACGTACTTGGCCTCGCAGTTCTTTGCTGCGAAGGAGTACTCACCCGTGGCCGCGGCCTACATCCGTGCCCGCGGAGGCGACCGCATGTGTTCCTTCGGAGACGCGGCGGCCGTGAGCGAGGTGGTGGACCGGACCCTGGCCAGCGTATTGAAACGGGAAGTGTCGGACCTGATCATCGCGCCGGGATACGAACCGGACGCGCTGGAAATCCTCAAAGCGAAGAAGGGTGGTGGATACCTCGTCCTGGAAATCGATCCGGACTTCGAACCGCCCGCGGTTGAGCAAAGGACGCTGTTCGGCCTTCAGCTGGAACAGCCCCGCAACGACGCGGCCATCACGCGGCAGACCTTCGCCAACATGGTCACGGACAACAAGGACATTCCGGATTCCGCGCTCGACACTCTCGTCGTGGCGACGATCGCCCTCAAGTACACCCAGTCCAATTCCGTCTGCGTAGCCTGCGACGGCCAGGTGATTGGCATGGGCGCGGGCCAGCAGTCCCGCATCCACTGTACCCGGCTGGCCTGCGACAAGGCCGACAAGTGGTTCCTGCAGCAGCATCCCCGGACGCTGGACCTCCCGTTCCGTGCAGGGCTCAAACGCACCGAGAAGACGAACCTCGTCGACCAGTACCTCCTGTGGGATCAGCTTTCCGATACGGAAGAGGCCCGCATGCTGGGTGGCCTCGAGGAACGCCCCGTTCCAATCTCACCGGAAGAACGGCGGGATTTTATCACCGGTTTCGAAGGGATCTGCCTTTCTTCGGACGCCTTTATCCCCTTCCGTGACAACATCGATCGGGCCGCCCGGAGCAACGTGCGGTACGTGGCCCAGACGGGTGGCTCTGCGGCAGACCAGGGCGTGACGGAAGCGGCCGACGAATACGGCATGGTTATGGCCCACACGGGGTTACGCCTGTTTCTGCACTAGGACGGACGCCGATCGTTCCCGCTACTTGGTTTCCGCGATCACCGTTTTCATCCGTTCCGGATAGTTTGTCAGGATTCCGTCCACGCCCATCTTGATATATGTCCGCATGTCTTCGGGGGTATCCGCGTAGAATATGTGAACACCCAGTCCTGACTCGTGCGCCTTCTTAACGAATTCTGGCGTGGTCATGTCCCGTCCAGGCTGCGTCGTCCAAAGCCCCATCTCCACAGATGACCGAATGTACTCCTCGGGAGAACGGTTGTTCGGAAAGATCCGGCAAGCTATTCGCCGGTCGACCTCGGCAAATGTCGCCACGCTCTCATCATTGCAGGCCAGAATGGAATCGTCCAACATTTGGAACGCACGCAGCGCTTTCGCTACCTTGCGTTCATATTCGCCGTCTGGGTTTCCACCCTCTTTTAGGTGTACATTGAGCCTCACCTTACCCTGAACGAGGTCCAACGCTTCCTCCCAGGTCGGCACGCGTTCGCCACGAAACCTTTCGCCAAACATCCTGCCGGCGTCGAGCGCCCTGATCTCGGCAAGCGTGAGCTCGCCAACCGCGCCCGTACCGTCGGTTGTTCGGTCTACGGTGGCATCGTGTATGGCGACGAGATGCCCGTCCCGGGTAGAACGGAGATCGAGCTCAATCTCATCCACGCCGATTTCCAGCGCCATCTGAAACGCGCGTAACGTGTTCTCGGGGTAGTTTCCCGACGCGCCGCGATGGGCGACGTTAGCAACCATCTGGGATTCCTTAATCAATTGACGCAGGTGTAGTTAAATAGTAATGATCAGGGAGCCCGGTATAATAGTGATCAAATCAGTAGTTTCGCAACGCTTTCGTAGAGCTAAGAAATGGAAGACAGGATGACCAACCAAAGACCCAACGTCGTCCTGGTCATCACGGACGACCAGGGCTACGGCGACCTGGGATGCACCGGACATCCGTGGCTGAAGACACCCCGTATCGACGACTTTCACGATGACGCGGTCCGCCTGACCGACTTCCACGTGTCGCCCCTGTGCACGCCGACGCGCGGTGCGCTGATGACCGGCCGGCGGCCCGTGCGCAACGGCGCCTGGGCGACGTGCTGGGGCCGGTCCATCCTGCGTAAGTCGGAGACGACCATGGCGGACGTCTTCGGCGCGGCCGGCTATCGCACCGCCATGTTCGGCAAGTGGCACCTGGGCGACAACTACCCCTACCGGCCCCAGGACCGCGGATTCCAGCACGTGGTGGCTCACAAGGGCGGCGGCGTGGGACAAACGCCCGATTTCTGGGGTAACAACTACTTCGACGACACCTATTTCCACAACGGTGCGCCCGTGGAGCACGCGGGATATTGTACGGACGTGTGGTTCGACGAGGCGATACGGTTTATCGAGGGATGCTCGGGCGGGCAGTCCGTGGTGCCGTCGACAGCCCATTTGCTGAATGACGACGCATCGACGGAAAGTCCACCCGAAGCCGACGCGCCCTTCTTCGTCTATCTCTCCACCAACGCGCCACACAGTCCCTATCTCGTGTCCGAGGAATACGCCCAACCTTACCGCGGCAACCCCGACGTGCCGGAACCTGAATTTTGCGGCATGATCGCGAACATCGACGAGAACTTCGGGCGACTTCGCCGAAGGCTTGCCGAACTGGGCCTGGAAGAAAACACCATCCTGGTCTTCATGACCGACAACGGGAGTTCGGGAGGCAGCGAACTCGATGAGAACCAACACGTGGTGCGGGGATACAATGCGGGGATGCGGGGCAAGAAGTGGTCCTACTACGACGGCGGTCACCGCGTGCCCTTCTTCCTCCGCTGGCCCGGCGGCGGTCTTGGGGGCGGCCGTGGAGGCGGACGGGACGTCGACGAAATGAGTCTTCATATCGACGTGCTGCCGACCTTCATCGACCTTTGCGGTCTCGCTGCGCCGGACGTGGACTTCGATGGCCGGAGCTTTGCACCGCTGCTGCGTGGCGACCGGACCAGCCTGCCCGGCGACCGGGTCCATTTCCTTCAGTATCGCCAGGATACCGTGCCGCCGGAGAAATGGACCAATGCCGTGATGACGCGCCGCTGGCGGCTGGTGCGGGGCAAGGAACTGTACGACATCAAAGCCGATCCGGAACAGCGCCAGGACGTGGCCGCCGACCATCCGGGCGAGGTGAAGCGGTTGCGCAGCGCCCATGACGCCTGGTGGGACGAGATCTCACCCGGACTCGAAACATATTGTCCCATCACGCTCGGCGATCCGGCCGAGAATCCCGCGCGCCTCTGCGCCATGGACGTGCTGGGGGACGTGGCCTGGCACCAGACCCACATCACCCAGGCCAAGGAAAGCACCGGCACCTGGGCCGTCGAAATTGCGCGGCCCGGTCGTTACAGGTTCTCCCTGCGCCGCTGGCCTGCCGAACGCGATCTGGCCATCGACGGTTTAATCCCGCCCGAGGAGGCAAGGACCCTCATCTACGCCCCGGAGGATGCCCGCTCCGAGGCGATCCGGCCGGCCTTAGCGCGCCTGTTGCTTTTCGACGAAGAACGTAGCGAACCCCTCGAGTCCGGCGACAAGACCGCTGAGTTCTCCCTGGCCATCCGAAGAACGGGAACGACGGTCCTGAACGCTTCTTTCATTGATGAGAATGGCGATATACAGGGGGCGTACTACGTGGACGTCGAGCGGCTGGACGAGGCGGAATGAAGATCAGGCCGGAACCGTCCGGCTGATTCCCAGGGCTTCTGAGAATCGTTCGACCGACGTTTGCAGTCCATCGATCAGCCCCTCGTCGAAGGCGGTCAACCTGGCGTCCGTTGAGCGGCAGCGCGTCGTGATGGGCAGTCCGATCCGCTGGAGGTACCGTTTGCAGGTGACCAGGTACTTGTTGTTGACGACCGGCGCCAGTGACGTCATCATCCGCTGCACCTCCTCCGCAGTTTCCGGCTGTTCGTCATACTCGGTACACAACCAGGCAAACAGTTCGGGGAATACGTTGCCGGCAACGGGAGAAATCCCGGCGGCCCCGTAGCGAAGACCATCGAGTCCGGTTTCGAAGTGGGCATTGTAGACCCCCAGCGGCGTGTCGTGCACGGCGTCGATCTTCAGCCGGAGCAGATCGATGTCGCAGACCGTGTCCTTGTGGTATAGGAACCTGCCGGTAGCGCCGAGATACCCGAAGAGTTCGGGCGACAGTTTCCGGTGATAGGGCGTAGGGCATTCGTAGAGCCCCAGGGGAACGGGATCCGTCAAGGCGAGCAGCCGCTCCATGTTCCGCTTCAGCACTTCCTCGTCCTCGTCACTTTCGGCCATCAGGCAGACGATGACGACCACCGCGTCCACGCCCAGGTCGGCCATATGCCTGACAAACCGGGCCTGATTCTCTACAGGGCCGCCGAAGGTGCCGGTGGCGACAACGGGCACGCTACCTCCGGTCTGGTTTACGACGCGCTGCGCTACGGCCAGACGCTCCACGTCATCCAGGTGAAACATCTCGCTGGAACCGCAGCAGGCAAAGAGGCCCGCCGATCCCCGCTCGATGTACCAGTCGGTCAGGGCGTCCACGCCGTACCAGTCGATGGATCCGTCCTCGTGAAAGGCGTTGAGCATCACCGGCCAGAGACCGCGGGGCAGCAGTCGGGTTGACATGGTGTCGCTTCCTATGGGTTTGAGTCCGTCCAAGATTTCCGCGTAATACGTTCGGCTTACGGATCATACCGTTGTGCTGTCTTCCGAGTCAAGAATAACCGGGTCACTTCGGGTCACGTCGGGCAATAGGCGTGGGAGACGACCACTGAGACGTATGATGCGACGCATCCTGTAGTCCTTTACACCCCCCGGTCCCAAAGGTATATTTCCGGGTAGCGATCCTGGTGGTCGCGAACGATTCGCCATCCCCTTCCGTAGATGAGAATGCCGGTGTATCCCGGATCAGATTCCGAAAGAAAACCATGTCCGTTCTCGGCCTGATCTGTACCCGCTGCAATGCGCAGTATCCCCTGGAAGCGATGTTCTTCGGCTGTCCCGTTTGCAGGAACGAGGCAGGGGGCGACGCGGACGAGGCGGGGGGCAACGCGGCCGAAGCAGGGGGCGGCGCGGACGAGGCAGGGGGCGGCGCGGCCGAGGCAGGGGGAGGCGCGGCCGAGGCAGGGGGCGGCGCGGCCGCGTTGACGGTGGCATACGACTACCCGGCGATCGCGTCCGAACTCGATGTGGAAGACTGGGGTAGATCCGGTCACGGTATCTGGCGATTCGACGCCCTGCTGCCGCTTCGGGATCCGGCGGCGCAGATCTCTCTGGGCGAGGGAAATACGGCGCTCGTGCGGCCCCGGGCGGTGTGTGAGGCTACCGGTTTATCGAACCTGTACATCAAGAACGAAACGACCAATCCCACCTGGGCCTTCAAGGACCGGTTCCACGCCTCCTCGGTCTCTATGGCAAGATCCCTGGGCTACACCCGGGTCACGGCCAGTACAACGGGCAATCACGGCGCTTCGGCCGCAGCCTATTGCGCCGCCGCGGGGATGGATTCCTGCATCATTCTCTGCCATCCCGAATCCTCCATGCTGCAGCGGGACATGATCGCCCTGTACGGCGGCCACGCCTTCGTGCTGGAAGACCGTTTTAAGTACCTGGACACATTGATCCGGGACCACGGCTATTATCCTTCGACCACGATGACGCCCATGCCCACGGGCACGCCCTTCGGCATCGAGGGCTACAAGACCATCGCCTTCGAGATCTTCGTGCAGCTCGGCGGCCGGATCCCCGATCGGATGTTCTGCCCCATCGCCGCGGGCGACGCGCTTTACGGTCCGTGGAAGGGATTCAGCGAACTGCGCGCGCTGGACCTCGTCGATCGGAATCCGGTCATGCATGGTGTGCAGCCAGCCGGATGCAATCCTTACGTACAATCGTTCCGGCAGGGACGCGGTGACGTGATTGTCCATCCGGACCCGAGTTCCATCGCCCTGTCCATCCGGGACGACACCGGCGGTCCCCTGGCGCTGGGGGCCATCTACGATTCCGGCGGCGACGCGACCGACGTGACCGAGGACGAAATCATCGAGGCGGTACGTCTGCTCGCGCGGAGCGGCTACCTGGTCGAACCGTCATCGGCGGCGTCCGTTGCCGGGGCGATCAAGGCCGCCCGGGCGGGTAAGCTCACTTCTGATGAGACCGTCGTGTGCCTGGTCACCGGATCGGGCGCCAAGTGGCCGGAAGTCATGGCTGAACTGGCAGACCGCGACGCGCCCGTCGAACCCACCTGGGAAGAGATCATGGCGCAGACCGGCCTCGACGTTGACACGACCTGAAAGTATCTCCATGACAACGCCCCTGTACATGCTCGCCGACGACCTCGCCGGCGCTCACGATGTGGCGGTCCCCTTCGCTAAGCGCGGCTTCGACGTGGCCGTGCCGACCGGTTTGGACCGGCTGGATCGACTCGATGAAGCGGACCTGGTCGTGCTGAATACAAACTCCCGTTCCTGCAGCGAGGCGGAAGCCACGGCGCGTATCGGCGCGGCCTGCGAAGCGATACGGGCGAGGTCGGGAGCACTGATCTACAAGAAGATCGACTCGACGCTCAGGGGACACGTTGGCTTCGAAATCAACCTCGTCTGTGACATGATGGACTTCGGCCTGGTGGTTTGCGCACCGGCCTACCCTGAAATGGGTCGGACGACGGTGGGCGGGTATCAGCTGCTTCATGGCGTCCCGGTAAATGGCCGGGACATGGCGGGTCCTGACATCCCGCCGAAAAAAGCCTTTATCCCGGAGCTCCTGGATAAAGGTTCCGGCAGGGCGAGTACTCGCATCGATTTGAAAACCGTCCAAGGCGGTTCGGCAACCATCCGCGAGGCGTTCGCCCGGATCCAGACTGCACCGGGGACCACGGTGGTGGTGGACATGGACGATTCAACAGGATGGGATGGGTTGCTGGACGCGATCCTCGAGGACCGTGAAACGCTCGTCATGAAGCGGTCTTCGGTGCCTGCGGCCGATTCAGCGCCTGCGGCCGATTCGGCGTCTGCGGCGGATTCGGCGCCTGCGGCCGATTCGGTGCTGCTCTGTGGCTCCGGCGGAATGGCCGGCGCCCTTGCGGAACGGTTAGCGCTCGCATGGAAGCCGCGGACCGCCACATCCCGGACACTGCGGCCATTATCCCGGAAGCCGGGCGTCGCCGCACCTTCAGCGCCGCTACGGAAGGAAGGTCCCGTCCTCGTCTTCGCCTGCAGTCTGCACGACATGACAGCCCGCCAGGTCGAGGAAGTCAAAGGCCGACTGTCGACAGCCATCTGTTTCTTTAATCCGTTGTCGATCGTGAATGAACAGACACGGGTCGGCGAGGTGGAGCGACTGACCACATGTGTCGTGGAGGCCATGGCAAACGGGCGGAACGCGATTGTGACTCCGAAACGGCCCGACCGGTCTGAGCTTAAGACGTGGCTTAAGCGCCTGTCGGAGAAAGCAGGTGATCGCGACCCCGCGTCAGTGGTCATCGAGCATCTGGGCAGAGTCGCTCGCCGCCTGTTCGCGGCAGTGGACCCGGGCGGCATCGTTCTTACGGGCGGGGAGACCGCCGGAAGCGTCTTTAAGGAACTCGATAGCGACGGTGCCTGGATCCTTGACGAGATCGAACCGGGCGTGGCCTGCGCCGTTGTCGCGGGCGGCCCCCGTAATGGAATGGGCGTGGTCATCAAGCCAGGATCCTTCGGCGATGAACACACGCTGGCCAAGGCCGTGCCACGCCTCTCCCCGCGCGCTGTCAACACCAAGGCCGGGGACACGATGGGCGAGGACACGGAAGCCGGGGATGCCAAGGCCGGGGACACGATGGCCGGGGACACGATGGGCGGAAAGGTCGAGGACGAGAACGTCGAGATCGGGGACACCAAGGCCGGGGACACCCCGGTTGGCACCACCGGACCTGCCAGCAAGCGGGCAACCGGCAACCTTTAAGGAAGCAGTATGGATGAACGTCCGGTCATCGGCATTACCCTGGGCGATCCGAACGGCGTGGGACCGGAGATCATCGTAAAGATCCTGTCGCAGGAATGGGTCTATGAGCTGTGCCGGCCGCTGGTCATAGGACATGACGGGGTACTCCGTAAGGCCCTTTCGATGGCCCTGATGGCCGAGGACGATTCACAAGGCGGCCGGGATGGCCGGGAAACGGCCCCGAATCTGGATATTCAGGTGACCAGCCGACCCGCGGCCGGCCTGTACCGCCACGGCACGGTGGACGTGCTGAACGCCGCGGGCGTGGAGACCGGCCGGCTGAAGCCAGGTCAGGAGCAGGCCGAGGCCGGGCGCCTTGCCGTGGAATCCGTGAAGCGGGCTGCCCGTCTGGCCATGGCAGGGGACATTGCCGCCCTGGTCACTGCACCGATGAACAAGGCGGCCATGAGCCAGGCCGGATACACGTACGCCGGCCATACCGAACTGCTGGCCGAAATCACGGGAACGAAACGTTTCCGGCTCGCACTCGCCTTCGACGGGATCCTGGTCTCCCACGCGACGACCCACGTCTCCCTGCGAGACGCCATCGACCGCCTGTCCGAAGAAGAGATCCTTATCACCGTGGACCTGGTCGGCAACGCGCTGGCCGGTATGGGCGTGGCGGCGCCGCGGATCGCCGTCTGCGGTCTGAATCCCCACGCGGGCGAGGGCGGTCTCTTCGGGGACGAGGAGATCCGCATCATCGCGCCCGCCATCGAAAAAGCGCGTGAGAAAGCCGGTGCCCGGGGTTGGCGGATCACGGATCCCCTGCCGCCGGACACCGTATTCATGCGGGCAAGGAAGGGCGACTTCGACGGGATCATCGGCATGTACCACGACCAGGGGCACATCCCGGTCAAGGCCATCGCCTTCGACCGCACCGTGAACGTGACCCTCGGCCTGCCGATCATCCGAACCTCCGTGGATCACGGCACGGCCTTCGATATCGCGGGAAAGGGCATTGCCGACGCGGGCAACCTGGGCGAGGCGCTTCGAATGGCCGTGTCGCTGGTCGGCGAACAGTGGTCCAAAGGAGACGGACAAGGAGCACAGACCACGTCATGAAATCGAAACCGCGGCCGGCGGGAAGACCGGCCGGAGGATCGAAACTACGGCCTGCCGGAAAGTCGGCGGGAGGACCGGCGGTAAGATCGGCCGGTGAATCGGCCGGAGGATCGGCGTTCAGGAGGTATCCGGCCTTCCTGGCAGCCTCTCTGCTGGCATGCGCAGGCATGCTTCTGGCCGAAGCTATCCCGCTTACCCCTCAGGACACCGGCCCCGTCTTCAACTCCATCGGCAAGCAGATGCCGTCCGATGCGGCGCCGTTGGCGTTCCAGACCTACCGGTTCATGCGGGACGAGCCCCGCAGCCTGGACGTCAGCGTCAACCTCTACGTGGGACAGTGGAACGAGTTCCTCTTCGAGACCCTGGTCGCCAAGGACGAAAACGGCGCCCTCATCCCGGCGGCGGCCGATCGCTGGGAGATCTCTCCCGACGGCAAGACCTGGACCTTCTATCTGCGCGAAACGGGACGGTGGAGCGACGGCCGGCCCGTCACTGCCCACGACTTCGTCTATACGTTTCGCAGGTCCCTATCCTACGAGACGGCAAATCCCTACGCCGCTTTCTACAGCGACATCGTGGGCGCGACGACCTACAGCCAGACCCCCAACGCCGATCCGGAAATGCTGGGTGTCAGGGCCGTCAACGACCATACACTAACCTTCGAAACCACCCATCCGGCGCCGTACCTGGGACTCATTCTATCCGTCCCCACTTCCATGCCGGTGCCCCGGTGGCAGGTGGAGAAGCACGGACCCCGGTGGACCGAGGAAGGGAACTGCGTAACCAATTCGAGCTACATGTTGACGGAATGGAAGCACGGAAGCCACATGAACTTCGCGCTCAATCCCTATTACGACGGCCCCATCAAGGGGTACGTGGAGAAGATACACCGTGTCTTCCGCCATCCGTCGACGGCTAATCTGCTACCCTACGAAAACGACGAGGTGGGATTCGCCGAGGTACAGGCCAACGAGCTGATCCGCGTGCGGCGCGATCCGGAGCTGAGCTCGGAACTCGTCTCCAATCCGACCGACGGCACATGGTATATCTTCTTCAATTCACGTAATTCACCCTTTGACGATGCCCGGGTCCGGCGCGCCATCGCCCGGGCCATCGACCGGGAAACGATCTGCCGCGTTGTCCTGCACGGCGCCGCCGTACCCGCCTATTCCATGCTGCCGGTCACCTTCGACGCCCACGGAGACTACAAAGCCTACCAGGATTTCGATCCCGAGATGGCGCGGAAGTTGCTGGCAGAGGCGGGTTATCCCGGAGGGCGCGGATTCCCGGTGATGGAGATGTGGCTGAGGCAACCGAGACCCGATATCCGGATGGTCGCCGAGGTGATCCAGGGCATGCTGCGGGAGCACCTGGGCATCGGCATCACGTTCCGCAGCGCCGATTACCCGGTATTCACCAACTACATGTTCAACTGGAACATCGACCTGGGGATGGTACCTTTCTTCGGGGACTACCGGGATCCCAAGAACATGCTGGACATGATCTGGCGCCCCGGAACGCGTGGGCGCAGCCGCCACGATTTCGAACACGTGGAATTCGAGGCGTTGCTGGACGCGGCGGACCAGGAACTGGATCCCGGCAGACGAACGGAAATCATCCGCCGGGCCGAACGCATCCTGGTCGAGGAGGCGGGGGCCGCCTTCGTTTTCCATCCCATGGCGAACCACCTCTTCAAGCCGTGGCTCAGAGGACTCAAGACCAACCGATTCGGCGGCAAGACCGTGATCTTCACGGATCTCTATATCGGCGAGGATTTTCCCGGGGCGAGGTAGTACTTCGGGGCTGGCCGCTGGTTACTTCTTCTTATGCCTGTCGGCCCGCAAGCGTTTCTTGCGCTTATGTGTAGCGATCTTCGACCGCTTGCGCTTCTTACCACTGGGCACGTATGTGTCTCCCTTAAGTTAGTTTTCCTTCTGTACTCGGTTTTTAAGGTGATCTGACGGTTTGAAAACCGGCACCACGCACGGTGGGATCCGGATTCCCGTTCCGGTTTTCGGATTGCGGGCGACGCGCGCCTTCCTTTCCTTCACCTTGAAGATGCCGAATCCACGCAGTTCGATCTTCTCGCCCCTGCCCAGCGCAGATGAGATCGAATCCAGCAACGCGTTCAGCACTTCCGCGGTATCCACCTTGGTCATCCCGGTGGATTGTGCGATGCGAGCCACGATATCGGCCTTTGTCATACCAATCTCCTTGATCGTAGATGTTGCCGCATTATCGATACCGGTATTCGACGATGCCCGGCGAATACAGACCGGTCATCATCTCCATGTTATCCATCAGCAGTTCGAAAAACGTCTTCGGCCGCTCCCGCACCACATTGGGCTTTTCCGATAGGCCGGACATCCTGCCGGCCAGGGCGATTGCGTCCTGGTAGGTACCCAGGCGGTCCACGAGACCCAGGAGCAGCGCCTGGTTTCCGGTGTATATCCGTCCGTCCGCCCGTTCGACCACCTCTTCGCGGGAAAGCGGCCTGTAACTGGCCACCGCGCCGACAAACTGGTCGTATACGTCGTCGACTACGGACTGCACGATCCCCATTTCCTCGTCGGTCATGCTGCGGCTAGGCGAACCTATGTCCTTGTGCCGGCCGCTTTTGACGACCTGCCAGTCGATGCCGATCTTCTCGAGCAGATCTTCCGCGCTCGGTGCGACGGTGATCACGCCGATGCTTCCGGTGATCGTGCCGGGGTTGGCCACGATTGAGTCGGCCGCGCAGGCGATGTAGTATCCGCCCGATGCCGCTATGCTGGCCATGGACGCCACGATGATCTTGCCCGCTTCACGGGTCTTGCGCAGTTCGTCGAAGATCTCCTGCGTGGGGGCTACGGCGCCGCCGGGACTGTCGATGCGGAGCACGATGGCCCGCACGGAATCGTCCTCGCGGTGCTTGATGATCTGCCTGACCGTGTCATCGCCCCGGGTGATCGTACCCCGGACTTCGACCAGCGCGACCCGGCCGCCGCCCATGCCGGAAAGGGAACGGTCGCTGCTCAGCATTGGACCGGCAATGAGCAGCAGCATGACGATGGCGATAACCAGCACACCGCCACCGAGCAGGCCGCCGATAATCCAGTCTGATTTACGCGCCATGGCAACGCTCCGCTATCCCGCGTCACATTCGAAATCGGGTTCAATCCAGGACCGTCTCCGGACCTGAATGTCCGTGACCAAAATATCACGTTAGTATAAGTATGTCAATGACTTTTAGGAGTCGGAAGGGTCGATGCGAAGCCGGTCTCCGGGATGTATGGCGGTGCGCCTGCCCAATCCGTTCGTCCTGCGCAGCGCGCTCACGGTCACATTGTGGGCCCGTGCGATATCCCAGAGGGTGTCACCCGGTTTTACGGTGTAGATGATGGCACCTGATGCCACCGCTCCAGTCCCGCCGCGGTTCGATCCCGCCGTCCCGGGCGTACCGGTCTGCGTCGAACCGCCGCCCGCGGTGCCGCTCGGGCGCGGAACGTAGATGGTCAGGCTGCGGCCCGCGATGATGTCTCCCGGATTGTTCAGCTTGTTCCAGTCCTGCAGGTTGGCCATCGAGACGCCATATCTCCTGCTGATGCGCGCCAGCGTATCGCCGCGTCGGATCCGGTAGGAGATAGCCTGATGGGTCGTGGGATCGGGCGGCGGCACGTCTCGGGGCCTCCGGTTGGCAATGGACTGATTCGACGAACGGATCGATGAGCCGAAAAGCGGTATGGCGAGTACCTGGCCGATCCGCAACCGGTTCGGGCGTCGAATGTTGTTCTCGGTGATAATATCCCCCGTACGCACGCCGAACCGGCTGGAAATCCGCCCCAGGGTGTCTCCGCGCCGGACCCGGTAAAACGTCATCTCGGAAGGATCCGGTCCGGGTGGTTCGATACCGGCCCACGCGGCGTAGGTACGCTTGGTGCCCAGCGGCACCTTGAGATCGAAACCGGGTACGGCCTTCCAGCGCCGCAATTCCGGATTCAGCTCACGGAGCTTCTCGACCTGGATCTTCAAACCCTCCGCCACTTCTTCCAGTAACATCGCACGCTGCACCGGTACGGCCTCGTGGATCACCGGAAGGCCGCCCAGGGGTTCGAATCCGTAAACTTCGGGCGACTTGGAGACGATGGCCGATGCCATGACGAAGGCCACGAAGGGGATCGATCGGCCGGGAAGCCTCATGTTCCAGAGACTCAGGCTCCCCGCCCGCTGAACGGGTTCGGCCCCGGCATGATGGGCCGCCAGGACGAGGTCCCAACTGCCCAACTGCAGGTAGAGGTCCTTGAACCTCGCCGCCGCCGCGCGTGTGGACTTCTCCGGATCGTAACGCTCGTCGATCTCATCGTTCCGGGTCAGTCCGTAATGTTCCGCGTCCGCCGGAGAAAGTTGCCACAGGCCCGCTCCGCCTTCCCGGGAGCGCGCCCGGGGATCGAAACCGCTTTCGACCATGGCGACGTAGACGAGGTCGCCCGGCAAGCCGGATCTGGAGAGTATCGACTGGATCATGGCCCGGTACCGGTTCGTCCGGTCCAGCCATCCGGCGAAAATACCGGAAGCGTCGCCCCTCAGGACGTGGATCGCCCTTTTTACCGGATCGTTATAACTGATGGGTACGTCGAAACGACCGAAATCGGGCCACGGAGGTTCGACGGCTTCAACGCGATCAAATTCATCCAGGAAGGGTGCGAGCAGGGAAAAACCGGCGATGCCGGACTGTTCTTCGAGGTAGGTGTCCGCTACAGTAACCGCGTCCGGGACGGCGGAACCGGTTGCGAAATCCTCATCCCCCTCGGCGGTTTCCGTGGTGATTTCCTGATGGCCTTCAGTGGACGTGGCAGTGGTCGTGGCTGTGGTCGGTGCAGTGTCTGAAGCCGCGCTCGTATCTGGGGAATGTAAAGGCGTATAAAGTAAAACCGACGCTGAAAGTGAAGAAGCGTCGGTCAGCGAAACGTTGGCGTCAAGGGGGCCCGCCTGAAGCAATGCGGGAGACGCGAGCAGTGAAAACAGGCAGAACGTCAGCCGGCCCAGAGTACGTATACGGCTGGTCGGTATACTGCGATTAACTGTGCAGATGGTGCTGAGCATAGTGCGCGCTGTATACGAAGAACCGACTGTGTTTGATGGATCACTACAAATCGATGCGCTGGCCAAGCTGACCAAACCGGCCGGAACCTCAGTCAAGCCAACAGGGACCGCCACTTAAGGATGAGGTCGCCACCAGCAGGTAGTGGAGCTGAGCGGGATCGAACCGCTGACCTCATGAATGCCATTCATGCGCTCTCCCAGCTGAGCTACAGCCCCTGACGCCGGACAAAATATGAACGGCGAGTGAGGGTGTCAAGGGAAACCTTGCGCGGGTGACGCGTGCAAGGCGCGGGTGCCGCGTGTGGAACGCGGGACCTGCCAAGGCACTGTGCGTAGTGCCTCGTGCGGGTACTACGTACCGGAGTTACGTGCGAGGCGGGGGTGCCGCCTCGGTGCCTGGTCGCTGTCATGGATGAATACGATTGCAATGAGTATCAGAAACACGGATATTTCTTGCGGTCGAAGCTACGCCGGGTTATCGTCGGGGGCGTCGAGGCGTCGAGGCGTCGAGGCGTCGAGGCGTCGAGGCGTCGGGGCGATTGTGCGACGGGGTGACGGAAAATCGTAACCTTCACGATGTTGCCGAAAGGAAAGCGGTTCATGTCCAATGGAATCAAAACAAGCGAGACCCATCCCATCCGCGTCGACCCGGTACGTCCGAAGGACGGCTACGGCCGCATCGGCGTCACCCTGTGCCCCGGCAAGAAGTATCCCTGGGGGCTCGCAGGGAACTGGGAACGCGACCTGGATCTGGACCTCGACCGGATCAGAAGGTGGGGCGCCACGGCGGTCGTCAGCCTGATCACCAGGGAGGAAATCCGCGACCTGGAGGTTCAGGGCCTCTCCCGGGCGGTCGCGGACCGGCACATGGAGTGGTGGCACCTGCCCATACCGGACGGGCAGCCGCCCGGACCGGAATTCGAAAAGGCCTGGGTACTTGCGGGAGCAGCCATCCGGGACCGGCTGCAGCTCGGCTTCGACGTGCTCGTTCATTGCAAGGGCGGCCTGGGCCGTGCGGGGACCGTCGCCGCGCGGTTGCTCGTGGAGTTCGGCGAACGACCGGACGAAGCGATCGACCGCGTTCGAGAGGCGCGTTCACCCAACGCCCTGGAAACGCGTGACCAGGAGCGCCATGTTCACCGGTGTGAAACGGCGGGCCCGGTGCTTCCCTCGACGGCCGCGGAAAGTATCCGTGACCGCGCGATCGGCGCCTTTTTAGGTCTCGCGGTGGGGGACGCGGTCGGCACGACGCTCGAGTTCAAATCCCGCGACGCGCAGCCGCGTGTGGAAGACATGGTGGGCGGCGGTCCCTTCGGTCTGCCTGCCGGTGCGTGGACCGACGACACCACGATGGCGTTGGCCCTGGCCGAAAGCCTCGCCGAATGCGGGGCACTCGACTGCCGGGACCTGATGGACCGGTTCGTCCGGTGGTGGAAAGACGGCGAGTATTCCTGCACCGGCACTTGCTTCGACATAGGGAACACCACGAGTGCCGCGCTCGCCCGATACGTTCGAACAGGCGATCCGTTCGCCGGTTCCACCGACCCGCATTCCGCGGGAAACGGCTCGCTGATGCGGCTTTCTCCCGTTGCCCTGCGCTATTGGGATGACCGCGCACTGCTCGACGCCGCGGCGGCGGAACAGTCCCGGACGACGCACGGGGCCGCAACGGCGGTGGACGCCTGCCGGGGCTTCGCGGCATTGCTGGCGGACGCCATTTCCGGCAAGGCGAAAGCGGACGTTCTCGCGCCGAGGTCCTTCGACGGGACGCCGGAGATTTCCCGGATCCTGGCCGGAAGCTGGCGAGGGAAAAAACGGAAAGAAATCAGCTCGAGCGGTTACGTCGCCAGCACGATGGAAGCCGCCCTCTGGTCGGTAGCACGCACCTCCGACTTCCGGAGCGCCGTGCTGCTCGCGGCCAACCTGGCCGACGACGCCGACACGGTCGCCGCGGTGGCGGGACAACTCGCCGGAGCGTTGTACGGCCTTGGCGGCATCCCCGACGACTGGCTCGGCCGGATCGCCTGGAAGGATCGCCTGCTGGACGTGGCGGACCGGTTGATCAGTAGGGACGGTTGATGAGCAGGACTAGCCTCGATTGACGGCAAAATGTACTTGAACCGGGCGGCATGCCGTGTTATAGTCCTGCAACTCATTCCAACCATTCCGAATACTGCGATTCAAGCTCTATCGTTGAATCAGGACGACCATGGCGGAATCCCTGGCAATCGACGGCGGAACTCCGGTCCGCACGGAAAACTGGCCTCCGCTGATACCCGGTGGTGCGGTTTACGGGGAAGAAGAAAAACAGGCCGCCATCGAGGTCATCGAAGCCCGTTCGCCGTTCCGATACTACGGCATCGAGCCCCTGGGCAAGGTCGACCGGTTTGAAGCGGCCTACGCCCGGTACGTCGGCACGCGTTTCGCCCTCGCCACCCACAGCGGGAGCACGGCGCTCTCCGTGGCCCTGGCCGCCCTCGACACGGGCCCGGGTACGGAAGTCATCATGCCAGCCTTCATGTGGATCGCCGACGTCAACGCCACGGTGCATCTGCGGGCAGTGCCGGTCCTCGCCGACATCGACGAAACGCTGAACCTCGACCCTGGCGACATCGAACGTCGCATCACGCCTCGCACCCGGGTCATCATCGCCGTACACATGGCCGGAACGGCCGCCGACATGCCCGCCATACTGGAGGTGGCGGACCGTCATGGGATCCCCGTGCTCGAGGACTGTTCCCAGGCCGCGGGCGCGTGCATCGGAGGGCGGCCCGTGGGATCCATGGGCACGGCGGGTGCGACCAGCCTGCAGTATAACAAGAACTTCACCACCGGCGAGGGCGGGATGATCACGACGGACGACGCCGAAGTCTACCGTCGCGCGGTGTGCTTCCACGACACGGGATTCGAGCGGGATATCGAAGGAGTGTCGACCGGGGAGGACTCGGCGTTCGAGACCTTTGGCATGGGCGTCCGCATGGACGAGCTCCGCGGCGCGGTGGGCCTGGTACAGCTGGATAAGCTGCCTTCCATCCTGCAGGGCATGCAACGCCACCAGGTCAGGCTGCGGGAGACCCTCGGCAAGACGCCGGGCATCCAGCTTCGCCGCATCGTGGATCCCGAGGGCGACAGCGGCGCCTATTTCTCCTGGATCCACGACTCGACGGAAGCGGCAGCCCGGTTCACAGCGGCGATACGGGCGGAAGGCATCCCGGCCGGTGAGCCCCACGGGGGCATTCACCAGTACCGGTACATGTCCAACCTGTTGAACAAGGCGCCGGTGACGACCGCAGGATGCCCCTGGACGTGCCCGTTCAACGCCGAAAGTCCGATGGAATACCGGGCGGGCATGCTGCCGCGCAGCGATGATCTGCTCGACCGGGCGCGCATCCTGCCGCTGCCCGCGCAATTGACCGATGAAGACGCGGACGACGTGATCCGGGCGTTCCGTAAGGTCGCGCGGGCCGTCCTGTAAGTTGATCCGGGCGTTCCGCAAGGTCGCGCGGGCCGTCCTGTACGTTGTTCTTGTACCAGTAACTGCCACGGGAGAACTTGCATGAGCGAAGTGACCGGCCCGGTCCAGACCGATACCCTCCCCCCTCCGGACGACGCCTTCTGGAAGGCGATCCGTCGCGACCAGTTCTACCTCGACCGCGAGGTGGCCTTTCTACAGGGCGGCTCTGTCGGACCGTCGCCAAAGCCGGTGGTGGACCGGGTCACCGAGGCCATCCGGGCCTTCGACAGCGACCCGCTGAAGCACCAGCCGCAATACTGGCCGATCGTAGAAGAGTCGAGAGAAAAACTGGCGCGTTTCGTGGGCACGCGGCCGGAGCGTATCGCGCTGGTCCAGAACACCACCATGGCGCTCAGCGTCTTCGCCCAGGGGGTGACCTGGAAGGTGGGCGGCGAAATCCTGATGACGGACCAGGAGTACGGTGCGGTCAACGCCTGCTTCGATTACGTGGCCGAGCGGCACGGCATGACCGTCCGCCGGGTGCACCTCCCCATGGAGATCACCGATCAGCAGCAGATTATCGATGTGTTTAAAAGCGGACTGAACGAAAAAACGGCGGCCATGGTCTTCGGACACGTGTACTGGTCCACCGGGCTGGTTACCCCTGTGAAGGAACTGACCGAAATCGGACGGGACCGCGGCGTCTGGGTGGTCGTGGACGGCGCGCACGCCGTGAGCATGGTGCCGCTGCACCTGGACGCATGGAATCCCCACTTCTACGCGTCCAGCCTCCACAAGTGGACGCTGTCCCCCAAGGGCACAGGCATGCTCTTCGTATCGGACGATGCCCACGACCGGGTCGAGCCGCTGATCCTGGGCTCCAGCGCCCATCCCAATCCGAACGCGAGCCGATTCGACATGATGGGCACCCGGGACCAGACGCCCTTCATCGGGCTGGGTACGGCACTGGACTTCCAACAGGAGATCGGATGGGATCACATCCGGACCTACTGCCGCGGCCTGGTCGACTACATGCGGGAACGCCTCGGCCGCATCCGGGGTGTACGCTTCCTGACGCCACGGGATCCCGAGATGTCCGGGTTCATCACCACTTTTACCATCGAGGGCGCCGATCTCCAGAAAATCCGGCAGGAAATGTGGGACGACGAAAAGATCGAAACGGTCGCCTTCCACATAAACGACGTGCCCGTGTTCCGGATTTCCACCCACTTTTACAACAGCCGGGAGGAAATCGACCGCATGGTCCGGGCCATCGAGCGGCGGCTGTAGGCGGCCGGGTCCGGGCCATCGAGCGGCGGCTGTAGGCGTCCGGGTCCGAGCCATCGAGCGGCGGCTGTAGGCGGCCGGGTCCGGCCCGGTCAGCAAGCCGCGAGGGTGGAGATCGGCCCGGATGGGAAAGGACAGAGCCATGAGCGAAGAGCAGGGATTCATCACACGCTCCATCCACGCGGGCGAGGCGGAGAACACGTCGGCAACGCCGATCTACCAGGCGGCCACGGTGGACGGCGCCTACCTCCGGGGAAGCAATCCCACGTTCACGGCATTCGAGGAGAAGATGTGCGTCCTGGAAGGCGGAGGACGCAGCATCGCCACCGCCTGCGGCATGGCGTCGGTCACACAGGCCGTGATGACCCTCATCAGGGCGGGCTCCAGGATTGTCAGCCACCAGACGACCTACAGCTGGACGCGGCGCTTCATGGCCGAAGAGCTGCCACGCCTCGGGTTCGACGTCGAGATCATCGACATGCGCGATCCGAAGCAGCTCGACGCAGCCCTTGAAAAACCCGCCGACGTCGTCTACTTCGAACCGCTGGCCAATCCAGCTCTGGACATCATCGACACGCCCACGGTCATCCTCAAGGCCCACGCGGCTGGTGCGAAGGTCGTGATCGACAACACGTTCCTGTCCCCCCATCTGTTCCAGCCCATGGACCACGGGGCCGACGTCGTGCTGCACAGCGCCACGAAATACCTCTGCGGCCACGGCGACGCCCTGGCCGGCATCATCACGACCCGGGACCCCGATCTCGGTGAAGAGGTCGTGCGCACACGGAACACCTACGGCGGCATTCTCAGCCCGTTGAACGCCTTCCTCCTGCTCAGGGGGATCAAGACGCTGTCCATCCGCATGGACCGGCACGTAGAGAATGCCGGAGCCGTGGCGGACTTCCTGGAATCGCACCCCAGGGTAAGGCGGACATACTATCCGGGCCTTCCCTCCACGCCCGGCCACGAAATCGCACGGGCGCAGTGGTCGGGATACGGGGGCATGGTGAGTTTCGAGATTGACGAGGGGACCGTCGATCGATTCTTAGACCGCGTTCGCCTGTGCCGGCCCTGGGTGAGCCTGGGTGACGTGGGCTCGCTCGTCACCGGAGACCGCGATGGCCAGCGCGTCAGGATGTCCGTCGGTCTCGAAGACACCGATGACATCATCCGGGACCTCGAGCAGGCACTGGAGTGATGAAATTACGGCAACTGTAGGTCGGGGGGCCGTTGAGGCCGGCCTGAAACCGGTTTACCCGGCCCGTTGAGACCCGATACACCATCATTCGCAGACACCGTACCAACAGGAGACGCTTCATGTCGAGAAAGCGTGTTTTCATCGGAGACCTGACGCGCAAGGAGTTCAGGGAAGGGATCGAAGGCGGCACCATCCAGGCGGCCATCGTGCCCACGGCCGCAACGGAGCAGCACCTGGAACACCTTGAGATGATCCACGACACGGCCAGCGTCGCCTACATGGCGGAAAACGCGGCGCTGAAGCTTTATCCCTACGTCGTGGTCGCGTCGCCCATCGCCATCGGGGTATCGGAGCACTGGATGGAACACAAGGGCACGCTGACCGTTCGCGCGGAAATCTTCACGGAGTACGTATACGACGTGTGCGACGCCCTCAAGCGGGGCGGTGTGACCAATATCCTCATCCTGAACGGACACGGCGGCAACGTCGTCCCGATGATGAACCGGATCGACGCGTTCCGGGAACGGCTCGGTGTCAACGTGCGTTTCAATTCATACTGGGATACCTACCCGGCGGACGTTGTCTATCAGTACATGGACGATAATCGTCTGCCCGGCCATGCCGATGAATACGAAACCTCCATGGCCATGGCCCTGTTTCCACACCGGGTGCACGAAGCCGACATGGAAATGGAGAGTTCCGCAAAGTTGGGGACGAAGGAGAAGGGCGAGGCTCTCGCGCCCGTGGCGGTGGACGGCGTGGCCGAACTGCTCCGGAAGATGATCGCGGGGGAGGAGATCGACCTGGAGCCCCGCACGTTCCGGCCGGACGGCGCCATGTCGATGCTGCGGGATCATGTGATCGAGGAGAAGACGGATGATCAGGGATAAGTCACGATCGGAGAGAATGAAGCGTATGAAATGTACGACCGACGGGTCTCGTTCAGTTTCCTTCACGCTGGTCGCGTGGGTCGCGGTGGTCGGGCTTGCTGCATCGATCAGCCTCGTTACGCTGAGCGGATGCGCAAGCGACCAGGGCGAAGGCGAAGACCAGAGTGTCACTGGAGAATCCGGAATGGAACACGCCGAGACCGAAAACTCGGAGTCCGAATCGGACGACGGGGAAGAGTCGGGCGTTTCCCTGGCCCTGGACGAGACCTATGATGTCATCCGGAAAGGCGCTCGGCTCATCCTGCGCTACGACGCCCCAAGCAATTCATTCGTGGGAACCGTACGAAATTCGACCGATGGCGCATTGAACGGCGTCAGGGTCGAAGTACATCTCTCGAACGGCACGGAACTTGGTCCGACAACGCCGGTCGACCTTGCGCCGGGCGAGTCGGTCGACGTCTCGTTGGCCGCGACGGAAGAGCCGTTCACCGGATGGACGCCTCATGCCGAGGTCGGAGAAGGTGAGCACGGGAGCGGCGGCGAAGGTGGGGGCGAGCATGGCGTAGATGGTGACGGCCGAGGCGAGCACGGGAGCGGCGGCGAAGGCGGTGAGGACGGAGGAAGCGGTGAGGACGGAGGAAGCGGTGAGCACAGCGAAGGCGGTGAAGAGGGTGGCGAACACGACGGTGGCTGAGACAGAGTACACGGCGCGGAAGGATGAGCGCAGAAGGATGATGGAAGGCTATGAATAACTTACAACCAACCCCGATCAATCCGGGCGTGAAACAGGTCCCGCTCCTCACCACCGACCAGATCGCCCGCTTCAAGCGCGACGGATACCTAGTGTTGCCCGGCGTGCTCGACTCGGAATTGTGCCACAACGCCAGGGAGTCGCTGTGGGCCGCGGTTGAGGCACACCTTCCCGCCATGAAGCGCGGCGATCCCTCAACCTGGGCGCCCTTCGACGATGAAGTAAGCGGTCATCTGAAGGCGAAGCGTCCCGAGATCGGTGGCGATCCCTATTTCTTCACCGAAGGTCACCGCTTCTATGTCCGCAACGGCACCGAGCCCTTTATGCTGGACCTGGCCCCCCGGGCCCTGTGGCGTGTCGCCGAGCAATTGCTGGGCAATGGCACGGTGGTGTGGCCCGCCGGAGCGGATGAATCCGGCATGACGACGGGACCGTGCTTCATGTCCGACGACGCGGTTGCCGGTCTGGCCATGCATGGTGTCGAAGAGACCGGACAGGGGCATGAGAAGGGATCCTTCACCACGGAAGAAGCGCTGCGTCTGCCCAGGACGGGTCCGGTGTGGTCCACCGGGCAAGGGACGCGCGGCCTGTACTGCACCCTGCCGGGCAGCCCGTCTCCTGGTCCGGACTACCGCGGCGCCCATACGGACGGCGCCTGCTACGGACGCGTCCGGTTTCAGGTTGCGGCTTACATTGACGACCTGCCTCCCGGCTCCGGTGGCTTCACGGTATGGCCGGGCAGCCACAGCCGGATCTGGCGCGAGCAGTGGCGGGCTTTTCTCGAAGGCGCAAAGCATATGGACGAACACCTGGCGGGACGCAAGCCCGGCTACAACGATCCGGTAATTCAGCGCATCAAGCGCGATACCCAACCCGTCGATTGCCACGGCCCCGCGGGCACGGCGGTCCTGTGGCACACCAAAATCCTGCACATCGCCGGACAGAATACGTCGACCGACGTCATCCGCCAGGCGACCATCTACGGCTTCCTAAAAACGCCGGAATCCCTGCCGGACTCGCTCATGACGGACCATACCAACATGGATATCTGGCGGGATTGGTCTGATGAGGTGCGGGCTGTTGATGAGCGCAGGCAATGAGTAAGGCCCTGGATCGAATAAACCAGGTACGGGATCTTCATTGAGTAAAGGTATGTGTGATTTATGTACGGAGGATAACACACACAGTGGCAATATACGTTTCAGTTGACCTCGAACTGCTTGACAAAGCGCTTCAAGTCGGTGGTGAGAAAACCATGGAAGCAACCGTCAACAGGGCCTTAAGGGAGTTTATCGCACGGCGAGAGCAAGAACGACTGCTCGATCTGTTTGGCAAACTCGACTGGGATGAAGCGTACGACTACAAGCGTGAGCGGATGCGACGTTGACTAAGTGCTTGGATACAAGTGTCCGGTCGCCGGGGCATACAGGTCGGGACCATAGACGCGCTCTTTGCCCGTCTTTGCATATGTCATGATCTGGTCATGCTGTCTACCGACAGGGACTTCGGCTACATCGCTGAGTGTACATCACTGCAACTGTGGACATCTCTACAATAAACAGAATGATCGGAGGCTGAATGTCATCCGAACAGACTTCTCCATCTGAATCAGCGGTAGAGAACTCCGCTGCATCCACCCCCGTCCCCATGACCGATGAGCAGAAGTTCTTCTTCGACCTGAAGGGCTGGATCCTCGTGCCCTCCGTACTGGCGGAGACCGAGATCGAGGAGATGAAGGCCGAAGTGTACGCCGCGGTTGAGCCGGACAACAAGGGCAAGAACAGCGGTTTTAAAAGGGGCTTCCAGGGCAAGCTGGCCAACCTGCTCGATCACCCGGCCGTGGTGGGCATTCTCAACGAGATCCTGACCGAGCCGCCCTTCGTGGGGGACGACCACTACGGATTCCGCTGTGAAAACTCCTTCCTCATGGTGCGGGAACCGGGCTGGGAATCGACCGTCAAGGGCACCGGGTTGCCCCATGTCGTGCGTCCTCCCCAGCAGGCCAACGCCATGCGCTACCAGGTGCAGGGCGGCAAGATCTTCGCGGGGCTCACCCGGGTGGTCTGGGAGCTGGAGGAGGTCAAGGCAGGATATGGCGGCACCTCCTTTCTGAGCGGCTCGCACAAGGCCCATTTCAACTACGGCGGGCCGGACCGGTACCGTCCCAACATCAGCGATTCTCCCTGGGAGGAGAGCCTCTACGCCGCCATGGAAGACTACAGTTGTCCGCCGGGGTCGATGCTGGTCTTCACCGAGAGCCTCATCCACGCGGCAAACGACTGGACCAATCCGGACAACCGGCGCTGCGCGGTGTTCAACTGCTACAACTCGATCTGGGCGCAGTGGCACCGGCTCAACCTCGACCACGATGTCATCGACAAGATGCCTCCCAAACGGCAATCCCTGTTTCGCGGCACCTGGCAACTGGGCGGCGATGGAAATCGCGCGTATTCCCTGGACAACCGGTCGGTGTAGACGGCCCGACGAATCGTATCGTCCAGTGGCACGTCCCGCCGTGTTACTGGCCGATGCAGCTAGGAGTGGTTTGTGACCGAAATCCCCGGAGGCCTGGACGCCGTCCCGCCACACCCCGCTTCCGTCCCGCACAGTTCCGACCTGAAGATCACGGCCGTGGAAACACTCATCCCCGACGACATCATGCCGGGGTTAATCCTGCTGCGGATCCACACCGACGCGGGCGCTGTCGGCCACGGCGAGTCCTACTACGTCCCCCAGGCGGTGGCCGCCGTCATCCATGACTGGCTGGCCCGGCGGCTGCTGGGCAGCGACCCCCTGTCTATCGAGCACCACTGGCGGTTCTTCTACGAACGGTTCAGCGCCTTCGGCTCACGTGGCGCCGAAATGCGGGCACTCAGCGCCGTCGACCTGGCCCTCTGGGACCTCCTGGGTCAGGCATGCGGCCGGTCCGTTTGGCAACTCCTGGGCGGGAAGGCCCGCGAGGCCGTCCGGGTCTACAACAGCTGCGGAGGTCCCACCTATGGGCGCCGTCCTCCGGGAGCACCTGCCCAACAGGGCTGGCCCGGCCACGGCGACATCGGCAAACCCGGTCCGCTGGAGGACAACTGGGCGGCCCACCACGCCGCGGGCGACCTGGCGGAGGAACTGGTGGCGGAAGGCTATACGGGCATGAAGTTCTGGACCTTCGACCGCGCCTACCGGGCCCACGGCTCAAGCTATCTGCCCATGTCCACGGTCCGGGAATGCGTCAAGCCCATGGAGGAGGTGCGCAAGCGCGTGGGCAACCGGATCGAGATCCTCCTGGACGGCCACGGATTCTTCCAGCTTCCCTCCGCCTTGCGCATCGCCGAGGCCGTGCGCGACCTGAACCCGATGTGGCTCGAGGACGTCATGCGCCTCGACAACGTGGACACGCTAAGGGACTTCCGCGAAAAGGCGGGGGTGCCCCTGGCGGCCAGCGAGATGTACATCAGCCGGGAGGACTACCGCCATGTGCTGGAGAAAAACGCCGCCGACTACCTCATGGTGGATCCCACCTGGGTAGGCGGCATCAGCGAGACGCGGCGGCTGGCGGAGATGGCCCAGGGTTACAACATCCCGGCGGCGATGCACGACTGTACCGGGCCGCTTACGCTGTTCGCCGGTATCCATGTCGCAACAGCTGTGCCAAACGTCGTCATCCAGGAGTCCGTCCGGGCCCACATCAGGACCTTCTACGACCTGCTCATCGAGCCCAACATCGTCGTCGATCAAGGTTTTGCGCGACCACCGGAAGGACCGGGCCTGGGTACCCGCCTGCGGCCGGACCTCTTCGACCCGGAGCATCCAGGATACCGGATCAGCAAGGCGTAGGCGGCTTGGCCGGGTGTAGGCGGCCTGGCCGGATGGGCCCTTTCACCCTTTGTTTCTGGCGGAATCATGTTAAAAGTCGACCTACTTGAAGCGAGCGAGATCGAGCGGGCTGCCGCGATTTTCCACCGGGACGGGTTCGTCTGCGTGTCGAATCCCCTGGACGAGGAGCAATTCACCCTGAACCGGTCGGGCGCCGAACGCGTGATGGCGGAGCAGGAGGCCGAGTTCGGGCGCGAGAAAATGAACCGGGGCTTCGCGCGCCATTCCTTCGGCAGCCAGGTGCACAACTGGGAATGGTGCATCCTCATCGACCTGCCCACGATCCTTCCGATTATCGACGCGATCTGGGGGAGCGACGACTATACCTGCACGGGTGCGGGCGGCGACTACTCCCTGCCCGGCGCGAAGATCCAGCACCTGCACTCCGACCGGAACGCCGACCTCTTCAATGATCCCCTGGGCCGGGTAACCCACCAGGACGTCCCGGCACCGTTTATCGTCATCAACTTCACTATGGTGGAATTCACCGTGGAGAACGGCGCCATCCGGTTCATTCCCGGCACCCACCGGTCCCGGGCGGCGATCCCCTCGCTGGAGGAGGAACCGGAATGGATGCGCACGAATCATCTCTGCGCACCGGCGAATACGGCCGTCATCCGCGACGTGCGCTGCTGGCACGGGGGCACGGCGAACTATTCGGACATGAAGCGGCCCATGACGAGTGTAGGCTATCATGCGCCTTGGCATCGGGCCGTCGAGGAGAAGTCTCTGCCGCGGGAGCACTACGACCGGCTTTCCGCGCGGGGCCAGCGGCTGTGCAGGCATATCGTGGCCTCAGTGTAGGGCGCCGGGGCCAGCACCTTTGCAGGCATATCGTGGCGACCACGTAGCCTGGGATCTAACGGTAACGCCGGCAAGGGAACACCGGCAAGGGAACACTGTAATACAATCGTAGCGCAACGTGTGATACGTCTTTCGACACATGCGAATCACCCTATGAGTCACACTATGAATCACCTGCCGCGCCTACTGCTCGTCCCTCTCCTTCTTCTCGTCCCCGTGCTTCTCTCGGCGGGTTGCGGCGAAGAGTCCAAACCGACCCGACCCGCCGATCCCGTACCCGTACGAATAGTGATTTCACCGCCGTCCGGACTGCTCACCGGCTCCGGCCAGATCTTGAGGTTGAGCGCCACTCTGTATGACGCGAATGGGAATACGCTGACCGGTATTGGCATCACCTGGAGCAGCGACAATTCAGCAGTTGCATCCGTGAGCAATGACGGCGTGGTCGTTGCCCGCTCCGCAGGCACTGCGCAGATCACCGCGGCCGCGGGCGGGTTACGGACCAGCATAACGGTAACGGTGGCGCGCACGCCGAGCCGGATCGTCGTGACGCCGGTATCGGTCCGTTTGACGGCGGAGGGAGAAACGCTGAGGCTCGTGGCGGTTGTCCTTGACGCCGACGGCGCCGAGATAACCGACGCGACGCGGAGCTGGCGCAGCGCGCATCCAATGGTTGCCTCGGTAGATGATCAGGGTGTGGTGACGGCGCACATGAAGGGTGAAACACGGATCACGGTATCCTCGGGAAACCTGTCGGCCAGCGTACCGGTGACCGTCGCCATTGACACCCCGACGAACCGCGTCGTCGTCTCACCGGATTCCGTGAACATGACGGCCATCGGCGAAACCGCGCAACTCTCCGCCAGGGTCCTTGACCCCGACGACCAGGAGATTTCGAGCCCGGACCTCACCTGGACCAGCGAGGATGAAGCCGTTGCCACGGTGGATGACCAGGGCGTGGTTACGGCCCAAATGAACGGACAAACGCTCGTAACGGTAACCTGGGAGGAACTGTCGGCGAGCGCGATGGTGACGGTTGCACAGGCGGCGGACCGCATTGTGATTACACCGGACGTCGCACGCCTGACTTCGATCGGAGAAACGGTCGAACTCACCGCGTCGGTACGCGATGCCAACGACGTGGAAATCACCGGCGCCGAACCGACCTGGACCAGCGAGAATCCGGCCGTGGCCTCCGTGGATGGCCAGGGCGTGGTGACGGCACAGATGTCCGGCACAACGCGCGTGACCGCTACATTCGGTATGGTCTCGTCGAGTGTATCCATCTCGGTCGGCGAAACCGAAACGGACCGTGAACTGCTCATCGACTTTTACCACGCTACCGACGGTCCGAACTGGACGGACAATACCAACTGGCTCACCGACGAACCCCTGGACCAATGGCACGGTATTGAAGTCGATTCGACGGGGAACGTCGTGACGATCTGGCTCAATGACAACGGGCTGAGGGGTCCCATCCCGGCCATCCTCGGAAACTTGACACATCTTGAGGTACTGGGCCTGGTGGACAACGAACTGAGCGGTGAGATACCAACGGAACTGGGCAATCTCCAGGAGATGCGCCGCCTGCTGCTGCAGGTAAACCAGTTGTCGGGCGCCATTCCGTCTTCGCTGGGCGATCTGACTAAGCTCGATACCATGGATCTCCACCTTAATCGATTGACCGGCGAGATTCCATCGACGTTAGGCAAGCTCGCGAACCTTGTTTACCTTCATCTTGGCAACAACCTGCTCAACGGTCCCATTCCGCCGTCCATCGGACAACTCGACAAGCTGGAAAGAATCCATCTTGGCCAGAACAGACTGGCCGGTGAGATCCCTTCGGAGGTAGGTGGATTGACCAGTTTGATCGAAATCTGGGCAAATGGTAACTTACTGACCGGGGAAGTACCCGAGGAACTGGGCAGCTTAAAAAACCTGATCTCGTTGGATCTCAAGGACAACGCCGGAATGCAAGGGCCCTTGCCCCGGACGTTCCTCGAACGGAACATGGAATACCTGCAACTCTTCGGCACGCAGGTCTGTCTGCCCAGGGATCTGGCGTTCCGGGAGTGGCGTCTTTCGTTCCATAGCATATACGTACTGGACTGCGAGGCAGGACCCGACCTGATCGCCCTGGAAAGGCTTTACTTTGACGTGGGAGGTCAGAACTGGGCGAACAACGATAATTGGTTGAGTGCGAAGCCGATGGACCAGTGGTTCGGCGTCTCGGCCGACACCACCGGAGGGGTTATCGCCATCGAACTGTCAGGAAACGGACTGACCGGAATGATTCCCCCGGCCCTGGGGGGACTGTCCCAACTGGAAAGACTCGATCTGGGCGCCAACAACCTGACGGGCGGCATACCCGGCGAACTGGGCGTCCTAACAAACCTGAATGAGCTGCGCCTGCACGACAATCCCAGTCTGGCAGGATCGCTGCCCGGCAGCCTTGTAGACCTCGATTTGTCCGTTTTATGGTTGCAGGGCACCATGGTCTGCGCACCGGCTGTCCCGGCCATTCGGTCGTGGTTGCAGCGTATCACCGATCGGCAGGTGTCCGACTGTGCGTCGCCTCCAGACGAACCGGGTGACCCGGGCGACCGGGAGGTGCTGGTTGCGCTGTATAATGCCACAGATGGCCCAAACTGGAGGCGCCGAAACAACTGGCTGAGCGACCTTCCCCTTTCTGATTGGGAGGAAGTCACCACCAATTCAGCCGGGCGGGTCACCAGCCTGGACCTCTACAATAATGACCTGGAAGGGAATATCCCGGCTTCACTCGGCAGGCTCGCCAGCCTGGAGAGACTTGAGCTGGAAAACAACTACCTCAGCGGCAGCATTCCATCTGCGATCGGTGATCTGTCTCGCCTTCAGTTGCTGAGCCTCGGTGACAACGACCTGACCGGTTCGATACCCTCATCGCTGGGTAATCTGACGAATCTCAAGTGGATGTACATTTACGGTAATGATATGAATGGCGGCATACCGTCAGCGATCGGCCGCCTGTCGAACCTTCAGAGACTGGCCTTGAGCAACAATGGCCTCGACGGCGGCATACCTTCCAGTCTGGGCAACCTGACCGAGTTGACCTGGCTGAATCTCCAGGACAACGGTTTTACGGGCGGAATTCCATCGTCCATAGGAGACATGTCCAGTCTCGAAGAGCTCAACCTGAGCAGAAACGATCTGACGGGTGGCGTTCCGTCGTCGCTGGGAGATTTGTCCGCCTTGAAAGTCCTGAATCTCGCGAACAACGACCTTGCCGGCGGCCTACCCTCGACTTTAGGCAATCTCTCGAAACTGGAGACGTTGCTTTTGGGGAACAACTCCGGCCTCAGCGGTCCGCTGCCCCGTTCACTGATGAACACAAATCTCAAGGTGCTGAATGCCGACGGCACTGATCTCTGCGCACCGCAGGACGCTGAGTTCAAGTCCTGGTTGGCCGGCCTGAGCCGCCGATCTGTAGGTTTCTGTGAGCTTTCGAGTAATGACCGTGAAACCCTGGTGGCCTTTTACAACGCCACGGACGGGCCAAACTGGAGATTTCAATCCAACTGGTTGAGTAGCCGGCCTATAAACGAATGGTCCGGGGTCGGAGTAGACGGTGAAGGCCGTGTCAACAGCCTCAACTTACGCACCCAGGGCTTGAGCGGCGATATACCGGCTTTGCTGGCAGACCTGTCGAAACTCCAGAACCTGTATCTTGCCTATAACAACCTTACCGGCAGTATTCCGGCAGCACTGGGTAATCTGACCGGCCTGCGCGACTTGTATCTCCACCGAAACGAAATCAGCGGCAGCATTCCTTCTTCGCTGGGCCGACTCGAAAACCTGGTCGGCTTGAGCCTGAATGACAATGCACTGACCGGGAGTATACCCACGTCGCTCGGCGACCTCGAAAACCTCGAGTGGATGTGGCTCGAAAACAACAAGCTGAGCGGCGGCATACCTGCTTCACTGGGTGACCTGACCGCGCTGAAGGGGCTTTACCTACAGAACAACGAGGCGATGTCCGGACCGCTTCCCAGCGCACTCACCGGCCTGACCAGCCTCGATTACCTGAGGTTGGACGGCACCGGACTGTGTGTACCGCGGACCGACGCATTCCAGACCTGGCTGGATGGGATAGATAACAAGGAGTTCAGTTACTGTGAGGCGGGAAACTAAGGACATGAACACATTACGTTGTGTTGACAATATGCATACATAGTGTTGACAAATTACACACATTGTATGATATTTGGTATATGGACATAGGCTTCGACTGGAGTATTGAGAAGAACCGGCAGCTCATCGAGCGGCGTGGAATCTCGTTCGAGCGCGTTGTCGTTGCCATAGAGCAAGGTGACCTGGTGGACGTGCTCAAACACCCAAATCAAGATGACTGTCCAGGACAGTTGATCTACGCCGTTGATATCGATGAGTACATTCACCTCGTACCATTCGTAACACAAGCCGACGGCACGCGCTTTCTAAAGACGATCATTCCCAGCCGGAAGGCAACGAGAGACTACAGAAGGAGGCGGAAATCGTGAACGACAACAAATTGAGTGCTGAAGAACGTGACGTGCGCGATCGATTCGAGCGGGGTGAATTACGCTCCGCCCCTGATGCAGAACGTGAGGCCGAGTTGGCCCGTCAGGCGGCTCGCAATACATTCAATAAGACCAGACGCGTGAATCTCCGGGTTACCGAGCGCGACTTCAATCTCGCCCACGCGCGGGCCAGGGAAGAGGGTTTACCCTATCAGACGCTGCTGTCCAGTGTCATCCACAAGTACCTGTCCGGTCGTCTTACAGAGAAGAAGTAGACTTCACAGCCGCTTCCATCGGTGTCATCTTCGCATTCCCTGTCCCGTTTGATCCGCGTTGCCCTTCACCGACGTAATCCATATTCCATTTGCTTTCGAGTACCTGACCTGGCGTTCTCATTCTATGGTCGATTTCCTGTTTATCTGCGTTGCGAAGCCGCCTGCGGATGTTATGTTACGCCGTCGGCAACATTACGCCGTCGATAAGATAAAGCCGTCGATTCTGTAATGAACTCATGGAAAAGTACTTCAGTAAAATCCTAAAGATGACAAAGACCGCATTGATGGCTACTGTGGCAGTATGGTGGGGCATGATCGCAGTAGCCGTTCTTGCTCCGCCAACCGCTAACGCCCAGGTTGAAACCCAGGTTACCGAGCACCAGCTTACCATCTTCCACACCAATGATCTGCGTGGCCGCATCTACTCCGAGGACGGCTTCGACGATACGGATCCGGCAGGAAATCAGGATCCGGGAACCGCAGCATACCGAGGCGGCCTGGCCGCACTCGTGTCGATGATCCGTGCCCATGAAGGCGCCGACGTTTCGACCCTGGTCCTGGACGGCGGAAACGCGATGGGCGCGACGCCTGCCTGCGACGTGGATGGCTGTCGCACGTTGTTTCAACTCATGGACATGGCGGGATACGATGCCATGGCGGTGGGCGGACTCGAGTTCACCTACGGGCTCGACACCCTCGCAACGCGCGCAGGCCAAGTGGGTTTCCCCATGTTGAACGCCAACCTTAAACTCGGCGACACGGTCGATGGCGCTGGCGCCGGAGTCGATGGGAATGGCGACACGGTCGATGGCATTGGCGACACGGTCGATGACGTCATCGCTCCGTTCCTGCTCACCGAAAGAAGCGGGTTGCAGATCGCCGTCATGGGGCTCGTTTCGTCCCGAATGGCCGACGACCTTTCATCGGTGGACCCCGCCGTCCTGGATATCCAGGATCCGCGCGAGACGCTCGAGTCACTGCTGGCCGGTCCCGCGGGCCGTGCGGACGTACGCATCGCGCTGGTCAACATGAGCATGGACGAGGCAAGGGACCTCGCACTGGCCTTCCCCCAGGTACAGCTTTTCATCACGGGAGGCACGGCGGCCGGTCCCGAACCGCGCCCTGCGGAGCATGTAGTCCGGTTCGTCGATGGCAGATACCTGGTTACCACGCCGGGAAGGGGCACCCATCTGGGCAGACTCGAAATCACATTCCGCCGGGATGGGGGTATGACCGCCATTTCCAATCTGAATCCAGTCCTTGTACCCGCCCCTTCGACGCCGCTGGATCCCGCGGTATCGGCTGTCGTTGCCGGCCACATGGAAACCGTGCGCGAAGTCTATGACGTCCGAATTGGCCAGACCCGGGAGCCCATCGAGGATACCGGATCCTGGATCGCCGACCTGGCGCGCACGAGACTGGCGGCCGACGTCGCCGCGATCGACCGGCACGCCCTGCGGCCGATGCCGCTGGAAGGGGAGATCCGCTTGCGTTCAATTACGCGGTTGGTGCGCGACGACGACGTGCTCGTCCGTATTGCCGTGTCGGGACGGCAGTTGCGGGCATGGGCCGAAAGACTGCCGCGGGAACACGACGTGGTCTTCGCGGGGTACGATGCGGCATCCGGCACGGTCGACGGTCAGCCGCTGAACCTGGCCAGGACGTATGTGATGGCCGTCCCAATGGTACTGGCGGACCAGAACCTGATCCAAAGGGCCAGAAACGCACGCAAACGTAATGATCCTGGCACACGCATCGGTCTGCGGCAGTTGGTGATGGCCCATGTTCGGTTACGCGGGAGCGTGGACCGGTGGGAGGGCATCCGGCGCGGGCCGCGAAGTGTGATGGAGGGCAGCACGCGGTTCAACGGCTCCCTGTCGCAGACAACCCTTGAAGGACCTGCCGACCAGTACAGCCGGGATCCGTTCCTGAGCGGCGAGGAGTCGCTGGCCTGGCTCGTTCGCGTCGAGCACCATTCAACCCGGTACACCCCGGCAGGAACGTTTTCGGGTCAGTTGAGGACGGGCTACGGCAGGTTGAACAACAATGGAAGCCAGCGGGAGGCCGTGGACCGAATCGACGGCGAACTACTCTATTCGCTCCCGTCCTCGCCACTGTCCCCGTTCCTGGGGCTCGATGTTAATACGGTATGGACGGGCGACGAAGGACAGAAACACCCCGTCGTGCTCCGGTTCAAGGGAGGTCTCCAGACGGAACTGGGTTCCCAGGCGGTCGTGCGGGTCGGCCTGGCCCTGGAAAGAGACCGGATCACCGCGATGAACGTTGTGGGCGTCGAGGTGGCGCCCGAGTACCGGACCACGCTGCTGGAAGGCAATACGTTGGAGTCGCAGGCCCGCGTGTTCTGGGGCACCGGACAGCGCCAGACGATGTCCGTACAACACTACAACCACCTGCGTTTCCGCCTGCTGGACGATCTCTCCGCCACGCTCGACGCGAACGTCTTCCTACACCGGGACAGTGACATCGACCGGGCTGCCGTCAAGTTCGAACTTCAGGTCGGCCTGGGATACGACTGGCGATACTACCGGTAACATCGAGGCGACATCTACTAATTTAGTATTGATTAGTAATACATTGGTAGTTCAATGTACGATGGTCTGCCCCCTACCGCTCCCACGTCCTCTTCTTGTCATCCGCGCAGGTAATGGTCAGCGCGGGTCCCAGCTTGTCGATACTGAGTCGCAAACTGTCGCCGTCCTGGACGGGGCTGAGGGCGTAGTGGTGCGTGCCCGTTGAGACCACATCGCCGGGCTCGAGGGTGACCACGGCGGTCACTTCGGCCAGGAGTTCGGGGATGTGCCGGGCCATCTCGCCGGTGGAGAAGTCGTGCTTGAGGTTGCCGTTGATCCACATCTTCGCGGGCAGGTCGTTGGCGTCGCCCACCTCGTCAGCCGTGACCAGGGCGGGACCCATCGGGCCGAAGGTGTGCCAGCTCTTGCCGAGGAAGAAGCCGCCGGGCAGACCTCGGGCCGAGACGTCGATGAAATGGGTGTAGCCGAAGATGTGGTCCAGGGCCTCGTCCGCGCTGAGCTTGCTGGCCCGCTTGCCGATGACGATGGCGAGTTCGGGCTCGAAGTGGAAGACCGAGGCATCCGTGTCGGGCAGTTCCACGACCGCGTCCTGGCCCATGACGGAAGTATTGGATTTCAGGAAGGCGTTGAACGTCTCCTTGGTGGGATGATCGGGTTCAATGTAGTTCCCCGCGAGGCAGAGCAGTGTCCCCGGGCGCGGTAACGGCGCCCGCAGGCTGACCGCGGAGAGCGGCGTTCCGGCCTGTCCCTTCGCGGCCTCGGCGATGCGGCCTCCGTAGGTATCCCAGTCGCCAATGACCGCTTCGATCTGAGCCTGGGGACTGGACGACCCGGCATCTGAAACGGCGGCCGATACGTCGATGATCGTGTCGTTCTCGATGACACCCAGGGTATAGTCGTTGTAGAATGCCAGTTTCACTTAAGCCTCCTGTCTACGGATGGTTTATGCTTCAGTAATCTGAGCCGGCACGTTGTCGGCAGAATCTGATTTAGTGGAATACATAGTCGGCGGAAATGGACGAACTAATATAAACGGACCCGGTGTTCCGTCAACTCCATTAAAACGTATACCGCACCCCGGCCTGCACCTGCCAGCGGGACGAGAGGTTGGTGGTCTGGAACACGTCCTCGCGGTCGACCCTTCCGTCTTCGTTGGCGTCTCGGACTCGGAGGTCCAGGTCCGGCCTGCCCTGTTCGTCGTACCCGTCGAAATTGAACAGGCCTGCGGCGTCGAACCGCACGTAGCGGCTCTGGCCCCAGTCGCTGTTGATCAGGTTGGTCAGGTTCAATACGTCCAGCGTCAGCTCGAAGTGCTGGTCCCGTACGGAGGGTAATTGCTGGATCAGGCGCAGGTCCAGCCGGTTCCGCCACGGCGAGCGGCTCGCGTTACGCCGGACGATGCCGCCCCGGGCCGCGCGCAGCGTGGGATCGGAATCGATGAAGGCGTCGATCGCCTGCCACTCGTCGTCGGTGACCTCCGCGCTCACGTCGCTCCTGCTCGCCGGGATGTAGGCGAGGTCGTTGCCCCGGATGCCGTCGCCGTTCACGTCGTCGCTATACATGTAGCTGTACGGATCTCCCGCGCTGCCTTCGTAGAAGACGCTTACCGTCGTTGCGAGCGCCTGTCCGATCTCGAACTTCCAGGACCCGCTGGCCAGGATTCGGTGCCGGACCTCGAAATCGGACGTGGCGGTCGTCTCGCCGTTGGGGTCGTCGGTCTCGTTGTACTGCCAGTTGGAGATGGCGCGGCTCGACCGTCCGCTGTTGATGTCCTCCGCGTCCTGGAACACGTAGGCCACGCTGCCGAAGAGCCCGGGCAGGAAAGGCGTGTTCTGTCCCTTGCGCAGCCGCAGCGTCAGGTTGAACTGGCGGCCCCTGTCCGTGTTCTCCAGGAGGATGACGTTGGTGAAGTCTCCGCTGACCTTCCTGCCGCCGTAGTCGGGCCGTCCGTCCGGCGTCACACCGGTCGGCCCGCCGGCGTCCCCGATGTTGAGGTTGCGGAACCGGACGTCGTCGAGGTTACGGGCCAGCAGCACTTCCACGGTACCGATCAGGTCCAGGGGCAACCTGCGGTCGAGGGCGAGGTTGGTGCGGAAGACCCGGGGCAGCCGGAACGCGGGATCGATGACGTTGACCTCCGTGGTCTGCGGCGCAGAAAGACCTGCGTCCAATGGCAGCGGTTGCGCGAAGGGGTCGGCCACGAACGCAGGGACGTCCTGGTCCCGAAAGGTCGCGAGATCAATGCGGGTGAAATCCACGCCGCTGTTGCTGTATGCGTTGGAGAGCCAGACGGCCGGCGGCAGTCCCGCGAAGACGCCGGCGCCGCCGCGGATCTGGGTTCCGCGATCCCCTCCGGCGTCGACATTGAATCCGAAGCGGGGAGACCAGAGCACCTGACCGCCCGGGGTCCGGTCCGTCCGGTGGCCGGCGAACTGGCGGGCGAAGCGGTCGTTGGCCAGGGGCTCGTCCGGAAGGATCGGTACGTCGGCCCGCAGCCCGAAGTTCAGGCTGAGCCGCGGACTGACTTTCCAGCTATCCTGGGCGTAGAATCCCAGCTGCACGTAATCCCAGGCAGCGCGGGGCTGTTCGACGCCGGGCACGCTGGACCGGCTCAGGAGGTAACGGGCAGGCGTACCTTGCTCGAAAGCCTCGATACTGTCGAACTCGTAGGCCCCGTAGTAGTCCTGGATGAACAGGTTGTCGAAGGAGACGAACTCGTTGTGCGTGCCGATCGTTATGGTGTGATCCGCCCTGAACAGGTGGAGGTCGTTGGTGAACTCGAAGGTGTCCTGGTCCAGCGTGTTGGCCTGGGAGAACCGTTCCACGCCGAGGCGGACCTCGCCGAGGAACGCGCCGCCCGGTTCCTCGAGATCGATCTGGACCTGGGGAAAGGAAGCGGACAGCGGCGACCTCCTGTCCCGCACGCGGCTGTAGGAAATCCGCGCTTCATTGGCCAGGCTGCGGGAAAAAGAGCTGTTGAGCTGCACGACCGACGACTGGGTGACGTTGTCGCGCTTGAACTGGTTGCTGGTCAGCGTGAAGAGGGTGCGTCCACGGCTCAGTCCGTCGTCCAGATCGCCGTTCACCAGGTTATGGCGCAGGGTGAGACGGTGCCCGGGCGTAAGGTTGACGTCCAGCCGCGCGAAGATCTTCTCGTTGCGGGTGTCCTGCGAAAAAGGGTCGAATCCGCCAGCGTCGTACCCGTATCGGTCGCGGGCGATGTCCACGATCCGCTGCAGATCGGCCGAGCCCGCCCCGAAGCGTATGGGCTGGTCCGAATCCGCCGGCCCCGCGCTTGAAGGGCTTGAACGGCGCCGCAGCTCTCCGTTGACGAAGAAGAACGCTCGGTTCCTGGCCACCGGGCCGCCGAGCCGGAAACCGAGCTGGTAGTCGGTGAAATCCCCGAATTCGTCCCCGTCCAGGTCGCCCACCAGGGATTCGTTCCGGCCGAACCAGTACAGAGAACCCCGGAAGCGGTTCGTTCCGCTACGCGTCACCGCGTTTATGAGTCCTCCCGCGAAACCGCCGGAGCGCACGTCAAAGGGCGCCACCTGCACCTGGAATTCCTCGATGGCGTCCAGGCTGATCGGCTGGGCGTCCACCTGGCCCGTGGGCAACCCCTCGCCCGTCAACCCGAAGGCGTCGTTCAGCACCGCGCCGTCCACCTGGAAGTTGTTCAGGCGGTTGTTCTTGCCCGCGATGCTCTGCCCGCCCGCCTTCGACGCCGCCTCGGGCGCCAGGCGCGTGTAGTCCTGTATGCTCCGCGCGATCGAGGGCAGCCGGGCGATTTCGATCGCCGAAACGTGGGTCTCGGTGCCGGTATTCGACGCGCTTAGCACCTCGTCCCTGTGGGCGGTAACGGTGATTTCCCCCGCCTCGATGAGGTCCCTGTCCAGCCGAAAATCCGCCCGCAGGCTCTGGCCCATGGTCAGCAAAATGTCCTGCCGGACGACAGTGCGATACCCAATATAGCTGACCCGGATCTCGTACGGGCCGCCGGTCCTCAATCCCGCGATGTTGTACCGCCCGTCGGCACGGGAAAAGACGCCGGAGGAGACGCCCGTGGGTTCATGCAGGGCGACCACGGTGGCGTCGGGAAGCGGTGCGCCGGTGTCGTCCAGGATCCTGCCGTAGAGGGCCGCGGTCGTAATGCCCTGGGCGTAAGCCGGGACCGGCTGGATCAGGACGAGGATCAGAGCGAGGCTCGGGACGAGGATCAGAGCGAGGCTCGGGACCGTCCGGCTCAGGACCGTCCGGCTCAGGACCGTCCAGTTCAGTATGCGCATGTACCTCAAACTCCTATTCGATAAATCCTTCACAATTCCGGGAACGTCGAATATAATACCCCACAAGTCCAAATACGAAACGGAAACTTTCATTTTAGGAGCCTCTCATGGCGCTTATGGATATAGAACCCGGCCTTAAAATCGCGGGACAGATGTCTCCCGAACCCACGCAGGAGGACCTGCAGTTCGCCCGGCAACTGGGTATCGAATACGTCTGTCTCTGGACGGACGGCGAACACGCCAACTACGACTATTTCATGAGCCGGCGGGAGATCTACGAGGAAGCCGGCATCAAGATCTACGGTTTCGGGAACAGCGATGTGCACAACCAGGACGCCATCGTGCTCAACCTGCCGAACCGGGACGCAAAGGTGGAACAGTACAAGCGCTACATACGCGACCTCGGCCGGGCGGGCATCCCCTATACGACCTATGCCCACATGGGGAACGGGATCTGGAGTACGGAGCGTGAGACGACGCGCGGCGGCGCGCCGGCCCGGGGATTCGACCTGGCGAAAGCCGAGGAAGGCCACTGGGGCGGGCGGATGTTCAGGATGCCGTTGACCCACGGTCGGGTGTACAGCGAGGACGAAATCTGGGACAATTTCGCCCATTTCATCGGGGAAGTTGCGCCGGTCGCGGAGGAAGCGGGGGTCCGGATCGGCATCCATCCCGACGATCCACCCCAGCCGGAACTCGGTGGCATCCCCCGTTGTATCTTCAGCAGTTACGACGGATACTACCGGGCCATGGAAATCGCCGACAGCCCGAACGTGGGGCTCTGCTTCTGCATCGGCTGCTGGCTCGAGGGCGGATCGCTGATGGGCAAAGGCGTGGAGGACTCACTGCGCCATTTCGGCGAACAGGGCAAAATCTTCAAGGTCCACTACCGGAACGTGGACCAGCCCCTGCCCCATTTCGTGGAGACCTTCATAGACAACGGCTACTTCGATATGTACCAGGCCACACGGATCCTGGAGGAAACCGGCTTCTACGGGGTCATGATCCCCGACCACATCCCCGAGATGGCTGGAGACGGCCGGATCGGCTACGCCTACTCCATCGCGTACATGAAAGCCCATGCCGACCGGGCACGGGCGGAATGCGCTGCCGCGTAAGCGCGAGGACGGAGTGCGCCGCCGCGTAAGCGCGAGGACGGAGTGCGCCGCCGTGTGGGTGCACAGGCCGGCGGGACCTATTGACCGCGCAAGTGAGATGCCTCGTTCCCAGCCTTGCCCGGGGAAAGACCGGCGCGCGTCATGAATGAACTGAACGATTTCCTTACCCACCTGCTCATCGAACGGGGGCTGTCGCCGAACAGCCACGAGGCGTACCGCCGTGACCTGACCTCCTACAAGAACCACCTCGACCGGCGGGGGATCGCTTCCTTCTCGGACGCCACGCGCCAGGACGTCCAGGGGTTCATCGCGTATCTGCGCCGCCGCGGGCTCGCGCCTTCGAGCATCGCACGACACGTATCGGCGGTACGGATCTTCCACCGATTCCTCATCGGCGAGGGACTGGCCACGGCCGATCCGACTGAGCACGTCCGGGTGCCCAAGCAGCCCCGCCGCCTTCCGGTCGTCCTGAGCCGGGAGGAGATCAAGTCGTTGCTCGAACAACCCGATCATACGACGTCTCTGGGACTGCGCGACCGGGCGATCCTCGAGTTCATGTACGCCACCGGCCTGCGCGCGTCCGAGCTGCTGGATTTCAGGCGGCCCGATCTCCTCTTCGAAACCGGGCTGGCGCGCATCTTCGGGAAGGGCGGCAAAGAACGCCTGGTTCCCGTGGGCCGCCAGGCGATCAACGTGATCCGTAACTACCTGCACAAGGTACGTCCAGCCCTGGCCTCATCGAAGAGCGGCGAATTGCTCTTCCTGAATTCCCGCGGCGGCCGGCTGTCCCGCATGGGCCTGTGGAAAATCATGGATACCTACGTGGAACTGGCCGGTCTCGAAAAGAAAGTCAGCCCCCATACCATGCGCCATTCCTTCGCCACCCATCTCCTGGAAGGGGGCGCCGATCTCCGTGCCGTCCAGGAAATGCTGGGCCACGTGGATATCGCCACGACGCAGATATATACCCACGTGGACCGCGAATACCTCAAGGACGTGTACACCCGGTATCATCCGCGAGGGTGAAGTGCGGCACGCCTTCCGGGCGGCCGGACCAGGTCGTTCAGACTGGTTTGTGTTTAGTGTGCGGCACGGGCAGCACGGGCGGCACGGGCAGCACGGGCAACTCGCCCGGTCATTTTGATTGGCGCCTTAGGAGAGTGACGGTCCTGCTGCCCGCCAGGGCTGCCGCGACGACGGCCAGCACGCAGCAGAGGAGGGCGAACACGTCGCCGTAACGGGTGTAGAACGTGAGCCCGCCCCGGTTCGGATGCACGTTCGCGACGGTGGTCGTGGCGACCATCATGGGCGTGGTGCCGTAAACGGCGCCTGTGGCGGAGATGAACCCCGATATCCCCGTGTTCGCCGCGCGGATGATCGGCGTGCCGTTTTCCACGGCGCGCAGCACTGCCATGGAGAAATGCTGGGCTGGGGCGGATGTGGTCCCGAACCATGCGTCGTTGGTCATGACCACGAGCACGTTGGCGCCGTTCAGCGCGAATCTCCGGACCAGGTCCGGGAAAATGGATTCGTAGCAGATGACCGCGCCGACCCGCATATCCTGCCCGGTGAGCGGCATCACGGTCAGTTCGTCGCCGGGCGTGAGATCGCCGATCGCGCCGGTCAACCCGGAAAGAAAGGAGAACAGACTCGGAAACGGCAGGTATTCACCGAAGGGCACCAGGTGCATCTTGCTGTAGGAACTCACGATCCCCCGGGCAGGCAGCACCAGGAAAGCACTGTTGTAAACGTCCACTTCGCCGGACCGGTAACCCAGCGCCCCGGTGAGGAGCGGAACCCCCGCCTCATCGGTCAACGCGTGCACCTGATCGTTTAACGCCTGGTAGAACGGACTTTCCAGATAGAAAGTCATCGCCGTCTCGGGAAACACAATGAATTCAGGGTCCTGGGGCAGTATCGACCGTGTCAGATCCCGGTAGACGTCCACGGTACGCTGAAGCTCCGCCTCCGACCACTTTATGCCCTGTTCCTTGCTTCCCTGGACGACGGCTACCTTCACCGGGGGGGTCATCCGCTCCAGGTCGCGTGCCTGGGTAATCGACCACCATCCGTATCCTGTCGCGCCGATCAGGACCAGCCAGGACAGCATCATGGCGAACACCGGCGCGCGCCAGGCGTTACGCTCGCGAAGGGCGATGAAAACCATGGCCAGCGTCGCGTTCAACAGCATGACCAGGAAGCTCACGCCGTACACGCCCGTGAAATTCGAAATCTGTATGACGGGAAGGACCAGGTACTGCGAGTAACCCAGCAGTTCCCAGGGGAACCCCGTGAAGACATAGGTCTGGATGTATTCCAGCGCCGTCCAAAGAGCGGCCGCGAACAACGGGAAAAGGGGGGACTTCCAGTCGGCCCGTGCCGCGTACAATCCGAAAATGAAGGCGTACAGGGCGACGACAAACGCAACACCCGCCATGCTGACCAGGCCCAGCGCCAGGTTCAGGCCGCCGTAATTCATGACGGTTTCGCGGATCCAGTATACCTTGGCGACACCCGAAACGAAGGCGAAAACCAGGGAGATCAAAGCCACCCTGGTCAGGGACCCGTTTCGTCCGGCGTCGTGCAACGCGATCATGACCGGCACGAAAGCGATCCAGGCCAGGGGCCACCAGTCGAACTTGGGTATGCTCAAGTAGATGAACAGGGCGGAACAGAGGGCGAGCCCGAACCCGGCGATCGGCGATTTGACGTGGAGCCGCTGCAGCAGGACCATGGAGGTCATCTCTTGGGGGCTTAATAGGTCGATTTACGTGACTGAAATCAACACGCATTCCGGGAGGCTGTCAACTTAAAGAAGCGGCGCAAACCCGGTATGCCGGAGCCAAAGAGGTTGACCGTCCGCCGTGCCGGCATCTACATTTCAGCCGTCTCAGGGCCGGTGTATCCCGGCCGGCGTTTCAAGGCCGGCGTTTTCCGGCCGGCGTTTCCCGGTCGTAGCCAACCGCTGATGTAAAGGACTTGCCGACTTTGCCGCCGGTGGGCAATGGATTGACGTTTAGACAGCAGGCAGGATGACAGACAGCAGGCAGGAGACATTCAGCAGATAAGTTAACGGGGAGTCTATGCAATCGGACGCCTTGCGAATGGCCGTAATCGGCGTCGGACGGCTCGGTGAAGCACACGCCCGGGTGCTGAAGGGCATGCCCGGTGTGCGGCTTTCCGGCGTGTACGACATACGCGAAGACCGGGCTAAAGAGGTTGCCCGCCGCTACGGCACGACAGCGCTCGACAGCCTCTCACGCGTCGTGGAATGCGCCGAAGCGACCACCGTGGTCGTGCCCACCACCGCGCATTGCGAGGTGGCGTCGTTCACCCTTGCTGAGGGCCTGCACACCTTCGTGGAGAAACCGATCACCGCGACCGTACCGGAAGCCGACCGACTGATCGAGCTATCTGAATCCCGGCGTCTCGTGCTCCAGGTTGGACACATCGAGCGGTTCAACGGCGCCTTCCGGGCCCTGGAAGGGATGGACATTGCCCCCGGGTTCATCGAAGCGCATCGACTGGCCTCCTTCGATCCCAGGGGAACGGACGTCTCCGTCGTCCACGACCTCATGATCCACGACATCGATCTCATCCTGCGTCTCGTCCGATCCGACCTGGAGTCGGTGGACGCTACGGGCGTCGCCGTGATTTCCGACCAGGTGGACATCGCCAACGCCCGAATGCGGTTCGCCGATGGATGCGTGGCCAATGTCACGGCCAGCCGAATCTCGCTGAAGAAAATGCGCAAGCTGCGCATCTTTCAACGCGATCATTACGTTTCGATGGACTTCCTGGCGGGCGAGAGCGAGATTTACCGGTTGATCGACGATCCCGATCGGGCCGGAGCACGGGGGTTGAAGATCCCGGTAAACACCGGCGATGGACGCATCCGTCATATCACGAGGCAGAAGACCTCGAAGGACCGGAACGAACCGCTCGTATCCGAACTCGCCTCCTTCGTCGCGGCGGTGCGCGGCGATGCGCCGGCGCCGGTGACCGGCTATGACGGCCGGGAAGCCCTGCGCGTCTCCCTGGCGGTCATCGAACAAATCGAAACCGACAGCCGGTAACGCCGGCACACCAGACGGTATCTTCGTCCATCAAGGTTATGAAGCCCGCTCCGGCGGGCAGACCGAACAACACCATGGAGGTTCGGTTACAGCATGGATATCCGCGCCGCCGTCTTCGCGGCCCGAAGCTATACGCCCATCCCGCTCCTGATCGCGGTCCTGATCATGGCCGAACCTGGTCCGATGACCTTCATCACCGGGGGGCTGCTGGTACTGATAGGGGAATCCATACGCCTGTGGGCGGTCGGTTACGCGGGCGCCGCCACCCGCACCCGCCATGTCGGAGCGCCATCGCTCATCACCAACGGCCCCTATGGCCGGGTACGCAATCCGCTGTATGTCGGCAACTTCGTGCTGAGTCTCGGCCTGTGCGTCATGGCCTGGGCCTGGATGCCCTACATGATCGGGGTCTTCGTTGCCGCCTTCGGAGTACAGTACGGCCTCATCGTATCGCTGGAGGAGGAAAGCCTGCGCAAGACCTTCGGCGCACAATACGAAGCATATTTCGCGGCGGTACCCTGTTTTCTGCCCCGATTTACCGAATACACCGCGGGGAATCCGGCGCCTTATGATTTCGGCGCCGCCCTGCGCAGCGAGAGACGGACTTTTCAGTCCACGGCCGTGGTGGTGGCCGCCATCGCCGCGCGCTGGTATTGGGGTTAGTCCGGGGCGGACCAGGTGGCAATTACCGGTTTGTTTCCACGCGGCTCATGCCGTTCAGGGACCGCTCGTGTATCGTGCACCGAAGGGGATCGCCGTTTTGCTCGGGAGGACTGGGGGACGCCGGGGCCGCCGGGCCCGCTGATCCAGTCGGGTCCGTCGAAGCCGTCGGGTCTACGTAGTCCGAATGGTCCTCCGAATCGGCAGCGGCGCCAGAGCTCTTCCGCTTGTCGGGCAGCTTCTGGACACTTACGCCCGTGGTCCCGTGCAGAAGACTGAGCAAGGCGACGAGTGCCACGAGGAGGACGACCGGCCACCAGGGTACGTTCGACAGCATCCGCACCGAGTCCGGTCCGGACTGGAACAGCAGACCGTAAAGCAGGATGGGACCGAGGATGATCAGCAAGGCAACGCCTACGACGCATACCACCTGGGACCAGGCCGGATTGCGCTGAAGAAACCGCGTTATGCTTGATACTCCGTGAGCTCTTTTCATGGGTCGTTCCCGTGTAACGAACGTGTACATTGGCATCCGTTTCCCATCTCTCACCGGGGTGGATGCACATATGTTCAAAAAGCCAATCGTTAGGGCCAGGTGAAGGTTCGCCGGGCCCCGAAAGCACGGTGGCTCGCAGGCCGGAACCTACGGCCTTACTTACGACGGCACACAGGCCGGTACGCAGGCCGGTACGCAGGCGGGAACCTCTTGACAATTCCGATCCACGCGTCTACTGTAACAGGTCGAACCTGACGCCGGTCGCTTGAACGACTTTCAACAACTCGCCACTACATCGAGGAATACGTGCCTCGCACCGCCACGGTAACGCGCGAAACCCTGGAAACCCGCATCGAACTGACCCTGACCCTAGAGGGCGAAGGACGAGTCGCCGGAGAAACCGGCATCGGATTCTTCGACCACATGCTGGGCAGCTTCGTCAAGCACGGCGGTTTCGACCTCGATCTTTCCTGCACCGGCGATTTGCATATCGACGATCATCACACGGTGGAAGACGTGGGGATCTGCCTGGGCCAGGCCATTGCCCGGGCGATCGGCGACGGATCCGGCATTACGCGATTCGGCCACGCCTACGCCCCCCTGGACGAAGCGCTTGCACGGGCCGTCTTCGACGTGAGCGGCCGCGCTCACCTGGAATTCGACGCCGATTTCTCGCGTTCCTCGGTCGGTGATTTCAGCACGGAAATGGTGCGGGAGTTCTTCGGGGCCCTCGTGCATCACGGACGCGTTACCCTGCACGTTGCCCTGCTCTCCGGCGTGAACGCCCATCACCAGGTCGAGGCGGTTTTCAAGGCGGCGGCCCGGGCGCTGCGTCAGGCCGTGGCCTTGGACGAACGGGTATCCGGCGTGCCGTCCACCAAGGGCAGTCTCTAGCCGCCATAGCATACGCGAGCAACCATGCACATCGACGAGCTGGACACTCCGGCCTACGTGGCCGACCTGGACCTGATGGAGCGCAACATCGCGTCCATGGCGGCACACTGCCGTAATCTCGACATCGGCCTTCGATGCCATACCAAGAGCCATAAAATCCCGGAAATCGCCCACCGGCAGGTCAAGGCCGGCGCGATCGGCATCTGCTGCCAGAAACTCGGCGAGGCCGAAGTCATGACCGCCGCCGGTATTGAGAACATCCTGATCCCCTACAACATCGTCGGTCCCCGCAAGGTGGAACGCCTTACGCGTGTCGCCAAACGGACCGAGATCATCGTGGCCGTCGATGACGAGATCACGGCACGGGGCATTTCGGACCAGGCTGAAAAAGACGGTTGCCGGGTCAACGTGATCATCGAACTGGATACGGGCACACAGCGATGCGGCGTGCAGTCGCCCGAAGCAGCGGAAGCGCTGGCCGAACGCATCATGGACCTTCGCGGTCTCGTCTTCAGGGGCGTCATGGTCTTCCCCAGCCATCCCGAGGCCAAAGGATTCCTGGCGGAAACGATAGAACGGATCACCGGGAAGGGCATCCCCGTCGACATCATCAGCGGGGGCGGTACAGGCGGCGAGCAAAATTCCAAAGATATGGGCTGTACCGAGACCCGCAGCGGGTCCTACATCTGGGAGGGGATGAGCCGCATCGGCAATTCGGGCATGCTCAACCCTGAACGTTGCCCCTGCCGCATGATCTGCACCGTGGTGAGCGCACCGACCCCGGACCGCATCATCATCGACGGCGGCATGAAGACCTTCGCCAGCTATCCGCCGACGCCTTACGGTCATATCATCGAACATCCCGATGCGCAGATCTACGGCATGTCCGTAGAACACGGCCACGTGGACGTGTCCCGTTGCGCGCACCGGTTTAAGGTGGGCGAACGACTGTCGGTCATCCCCCTGCACCAGGAGATGGCCCTCAACCTGCATGACGAGCTCAACGGCGTCCGGGGCGACCAGGTGGAAGTCATCTGGCCCGTGGCCGGCCGGGGCCGGGTCAAATAAACCCTGTCCGTTTGGATAAATACGGTCATTCTGGATTAACACGGTCCGTCTGGATAATCACGGTCAGACTGGAAGGAGTACCGGATGTCCTTGAATAATGTTAGGGAAGTCTGGAAGAGCCGCCTGGGCCTGATCATGGCCATGGCGGGCAATGCCATCGGCCTGGGCAATTTCCTGCGGTTTCCCGTGCAGGCGGCGGCCAACGGCGGCGGCGCCTTCATGATCCCCTATTTCATTGCCTTCCTGGTCGTGGGCATCCCCATGATGTGGGTGGAATGGAGCGTGGGTCGGTTCGGCGGGAAGCACGGCCACGGTACCACACCGGGCATCATGTACCGCCTGTGGAAACACCCGGCCGCGAAGTACATCGGCGTGCTCGGCATCGCGGCGCCGGTGGCCTTCGCCTTGTACTATTCCTACGTGCAGTCCTGGACCCTGGCCTACAGCTTCTTCTCCCTGACCGGCCAGTATTTCGGGATCTCCTCCCAGGCGGAAATGGGCGCGTTCCTGAGCAGTTTCCAGGGCGTAACCGAAAGCGCCTACTTCAGCAGTGTCGCCACGGCCTACATCTTCTTCCTCATCAATCTCGGCATTGTCTTCTGGGTGCTGAGCCGGGGCGTGGTACGGGGCATCGAGACCCTGGCCAAGTTCGCCATGCCCATGCTGTTGATCTTCGCCATCGTGCTGGTAGCCCGGGTCCTGACGCTCGGGACCCCCGATCCGGCCTTTCCCGATCGCAGCGTCATGGCCGGTTTCGCCTGGATCTGGAACCCGGATCTGAGCCGTCTTTCCGAAGGCAGCGTGTGGCTCGCGGCCGCGGGCCAGATCTTCTTCTCCCTCGGCATCGGCATCGGCAGCATGCAGTGTTACGCGAGTTACGTCCGCGCCCGTCAGGACGTCGCTCTCACCGGACTGACCACCTCCATGAGCAACGGCTTCGCCGAGGTGGTGCTGGGCAGTTCCATCGCGATCCCGGTCGCCGTGGCCTTCTTCGGCGTCACCGCGACCGAGGCGATCGCGACGGGCGGGTCCTTCGACCTGGGCTTCCAGTCCATGCCCCTGATCTTCCAGCAACTGCCCCTGGGCCAGTTCATCGGGACGCTGTGGTTCGGTCTGCTGTTCTTCGCCGGCATCACGTCAACGGTGGCGTTAACGCAGCCGCCCATGGCCTTCCTCCAGGACGAGATGGGGTGGCCGCGCAAGAAGGCCGCGATATTCGTCATCTCCTTTCTGTTTCTCTTCGGCAACTTCATCGTCTTCAACATCGAGCACGGCGTCATAGACGAGTTGGACTTCTGGATCGGGACCGTGGGCCTGGTGGTCTTTTCCTTCCTCGAGATCATCATCTTCGCCTGGATCTTCGGCATGGACAAGGCCTGGGAGGAGATCAACGAAGGCGCGGCCATCCGGATACCGCGGATTTTCTATTACATGATCAAGTACGTGACGCCGGTCTCGCTGGCCGTCCTGCTCGTCGTTTGGACCTACCAGGCCGGTTTCGATCTGCTCCTGCTGCGAAACGCCAACCCTGAGGACATCCCCTTTCTGCTGCTCACGCGAGGCATCATTGTGGGGCTGATCCTGTTGGGCGTGTTCCAGGTCCGTCGCGTTTCGAAGAACTGGAAGTGATGCTGTGGCAGCACCACGAGCGCGGTGAACATGAACCACCAGAGTGTCGGCCTTCCTCCGGGTATCGTGCGCCTGAGTAGAAACGAAAACCCCCTCGGGCCGTCTCCCGGCGTCATCGAAGCGGTGAAATCGCGCAGCGATCAGATCAATCGCTACGAAGACCCCGACCATATCGACCTGTTCCGCAAACTGGCCGAACTGCACGGTGTACCGCACGACGAGAAACTTTCGCTGCCTGGCCTGGATTCGGAGGATGCCTGGATCCGCGTGGGCGACGGCGCCGAACACCTGATGCACGCCATCGCACGGGCTTTCCTGTCCGCCGGAGACGAGGTGATCGAACCTCATCCCGCCTTCGGTTTGATGGTCCGGTACGGGGAGGATATAGGGGCCCGGTCCGTGCGGACCACCCTGACGCCGCGGTACGAGTACGACCTGGATGCCATGGCCGCGGCCGTCAACGAACGGACCCGCATGGCCGTCATTACCAATCCGAACAATCCCACGGGCACCGTCGTCACCCACGACGCGCTGTCGCGCTTCGTCGAAGAACTGCCCGAACGCGTGATCGTCCTGTTGGACGAGGCCTACATCGACCTGGTGGAGGACGGCGCGTGCGCCGACGGCAGCGCCCTGGTCAGCGCACACGAGAACGTCCTCCTGGTACGGACCCTTTCGAAGGGTTACGGCCTGGCGGGCTTCAGGCTGGGCTACGCCGTGGGCCAGCCCCACATGATGGCGCGCGTCCGCCAGTACCACGGGGGATCGCCCAGCGCTCTGGTGCTGACCGCCGCCTGCGCGGCTCTCGACGATCCGGACCACGTGGTCCGCTCCAGGGAGGCCGCGACCGCGTCCAAGTCGATCTACTACGAGGCGTGCGACGCCCTCGGGCTGGCGTACGTCCGAAGCGAGGCGGCCTTTGTTCTGATCGATGTGGGCGACGCGGCCGCAGTGGAGCAGGCCCTGACCGAGCGTCACATCATCGTCATCAACGCCGAGGCATCGTGGGGCATTCCGGGCATGATCCGCGTTTCCTACGGCAACGAGGCGGAAAGCCGGATCTTCACCGGGGCCCTGCGGGAGATTCTGGGCTGAAGTCCCTGGCATCACGCATGTGATGAGCCCGGACGCGTAATCCGCCATTATCCCAACCTGGATTCGTTCAGAAAGGCACCCGATGCCCGTATCCGAACTGTGCTTCACCCCGGCAACCGATCTCGTCCGCATGATCCGCCGCAAGGACGTTTCCGTGACGGAGGTCATGGAGGCCCACCTGGCCCAGGTCGACCGGGTGAATCCCGCCGTGAATGCCATCGTCACCTATCATCCCGACCAGGCGCTGGACGGCGCCCGGAAGGCCGACGAGGCCGTCGCGCGAAACGAAGCGCGGGGGCCCCTCTTCGGCCTGCCTATCGCCCACAAGGACCTGGTACTGACCAAAGGCGTCCGGACGACTTACGGTTCGCCGATCTTTCGCGATTTCGTCCCGGGCCAGGACGAGTTGATCGTGGAGCGGTTGAAGAAGGCAGGGGCGATCTCCTTCGGCAAGACCAACGTGCCGGAATTCGGCGCGGGTTCCCAGACCTTCAACCCGGTTTTCGGCGCGACGCTGAATCCCTACGACACGGACCGGACCTGCGGCGGCAGCAGCGGAGGCGCCGCCGTGGCCCTGGCCTGCGGCATGCTGCCCATCGCCGACGGCAGCGACATGGGCGGCTCGCTGCGCAACCCGGCCAACTTCTGCAACGTGGTGGGGCTGCGGTCCGCGCCGGGCCGCGTGCCTCGATGGCCGGTCGTCAACGCCTGGGGCAAGCTCAGCGTCCAGGGTCCCATGGCCCGGACGGTGGCGGACGCCGCACTCATGCTCAGCGCCATCGCGGGTCCCGATCCCCGGGCGCCGCTGGCAGTTCGCGAGCCGGGACAGTCATTCGCCATGCCGCTTGAACGCGACTTCAAAGGCGTGAGCGTCGCCTGGAGCATGGACTTCGGCGGGCTGCCCGTGGATCCGGAGGTCGTCTCGGCTATCGAGGCGAAGCGCGGGGTTTTCGAGGACCTGGGCTTGACCGTCAAGCCCGGCCAGCCCGACTTCTCCGAGGCCGACGAGGTGTTCAAGACACTGCGGGCGTGGAGCTTCATCCAGGGCTATGGCGACCTCCTCGAGACCCACCGCGATCAGATCAAAGACACGTTGATCTGGAACCTCGAAGCCGGATTCGCCCTGACGGGGTCGCAGATCGCCCGCGCGGAGGTGGACCGCACCACGCTGTACCAACGGGTCCGCAGCTTCATGGAGCACCACGAATTCATGATCTTCCCCGTCAGCCAGGTCCCGCCCTTCGACGTGAATACGCCCTACCCCACGGAGATCGACGGCGTACGGATGGAGACCTACATCGACTGGATGAAGTCGTGCTACTACGTCACCGTCACTGGACTACCCGCTATTTCCGTTCCATGCGGATTCACCTCATCGGGATTGCCCGTGGGAATGCAGATCGTCGGCCGGCACGAGGACGAACTCGGCGTCCTTCAACTTGCCCACGCCTTCGAACAGGCGACCCGGACCTGGAAGAGGCGCCCGCCCGTGGCCGGGGCGTGAGCAGGCTGTTCGGATTTACCTCACCACGCAGACCCGCCTGACGCCCTTTCCTGAAGAGTACATCCATGTCCAACCAGGCGGAAATCGTCATATGCGGCGCGGGAATCGCCGGCGTGGCCGCCGCGTATCATCTCGCCGTTCGCCGCGGCGTGCGGAACGTCGTGCTCGTCGACGAAAGACCGCCGCTTTCCCTGACCAGCGCGTACGGTACCGAAGCCTACCGCAACTGGTGGCCCGACCTGCCCATGTTCCGGTTCATCAGCCGGAGCATCGACCTGCTGGAGGAAATGGCGGCGGAAAGCGGGAACGCGGTCCGGATGAACCGCAGGGGCTACGTTTTCCTGACCGGCGACCGGCGCCGCGTACCTAAGCTAAAGGAAGAGGCGGAAGCGGTGGCCAGCCTGGGTGGTGGCGCTCTGCGTATTCATCGCGACGGCGGGTCCTACATGCCTTCGCAGCCGGAAGGATTGCAACCGGATCTGAAGGGCGCGGACCTCGTACTGGATACGGAGACGATCACAAGGCTGTTTCCCTTTCTGACGGACGATACGGCCGCCATGCTCCACGTGCGCCGCTGCGGCTGGATGGACGTTCCGTCGCTCGGACGGTGGATGCTCGACCGCATCTCCTCCGGGGGCGGCAGAATCGTAAGGGACCGGATCACGGGCGTCGACACGAAGAACAACCGGATCACGGACGTTAGACTGGAATCCGGATCAACGATCGAATCCGGCAAACTCGTCCTCTCCACGGGACCACTGGTCGGGGAGGCCGGCCGGATGCTGGACCTGGATGTACCGGTATTCATGGAACTGCACGGCAAGATCATCGTGGAGGATACGGCCGGCGTCCTGCCGCCCGACGCGCCCATGTTGATCTGGACGGATCCGGTCGAGCTGGTCTGGGACGAAGAAGAAAGGCGGAGACTTTCCTCCAGCGCCGACACCCGCTACCTCGTCGAACCCTTTCCCGTGGGACTCCACATCGGTCCCCGCTTCCGTTACGGTAAACAGACTTTCCTGGGCATCTGGACCTATGACATCGTGCCTAGAGAGGCGGTCTTCCCACTCGCATTCGATCCGGCCTATCCGATGATCGTCCTGCGCGGGCTCGCGCGTATGATCCCCGGAATGAGGGCGTATTTCGGTACGGCGGATGCACTGCCGGTCGACGGCGGCTACTACTGCAAGACCCCGGACAACCGGCCGCTGATCGGACCGCTGCCCGTCGAAGGCGCATATATCGCCGGGGCGCTTTCGGGCTACGGCGTGATGGGTTCGCAGGCGGCGGGGGAACTGATCGCGGCGCATGTCACCGGTGACTCGTTGCCCGACTACGCGCAATCCTTCTCCTTTGATCGTTTCGACGGTCTTTCGGCAGCAGATATGGCCGACATGCGGAGTGCGACAAGCGGGCAGTTATGACTGGCCGGATCGCGGCGCATGCAGCAAGGGAATCCCCATGAACGCTTTGATGATCCAGGGAACGGCCTCGGGTGTCGGCAAATCGCTGCTGACCGCCGGGTTGTGCCGGTTGCTCGCGCGTTCCGGGGTGAAAGTGGCTCCCTTCAAACCGCAGAACATGAGCAACGCGTCCTCCGCCTGTCCATCCGGCGGCGAAATCGGACGCGCCCAGGCCCTGCAGGCCTTCGCATCCGGCATCGAACCCACCGTGGATATGAACCCCGTCCTGATCAAGCCGGAGGCCGACAACGTAGCGCAGCTCGTCGTGGGCGGCAAGGTGCGGGGCAAGCTCATGGCCGCTCGGTTCAAGGAAGACCGGGGCGGACTGATGCCAGAGGTGCTGGCGGCATTCGACCGGCTGTGCCATGCCCATGACTGGGTTGTCGTGGAAGGCGCGGGATCGCCGGCGGAACCCAATCTCCGCGAGGGAGACATCGCCAATATGGGTTTCGCCCGTGCGGCCGGCATCCCGGTCTGGCTTGTCGGGGACATCGACCGCGGGGGCGTTTTCGCGGCGCTGCTCGGCACGATGGAGGCCCTGGAAGCGGATGACCGCAGGCTCGTGGAGGCAATCATCGTCAATCGATTCCGGGGCGAAGCGTCTCTGCTGGGCGACGTATTTCAATGGCTCGAAGGCCGAACGGGCACGCCCGTGCTCGGCTGGTTGCCGTATTTTCAGGATCTGGGACTCCCGGAAGAAGACTCCCCCTACACAGGCATGGATCGCTCGCGGCGGGCCGCGAAGCCCGGGGATGACCTCAAGTTGCGTATCGCCGGCATCCACTATCCGAGAGCGAGCAATACGACCGACCTGGATCCCTTCCTGCACGCTCCGGAGGTAGTTTTTGCCTGGTTGCGCGACCCCTCGGAACTGATTGGACCGCATGGATGGGACCTGGTCGTCCTGCCCGGCTCGAAGTCCACTTCCGCCGATCTCGCATGGCTGAGGGAGCGCGGCTGGACCCCGGCTCTCGAACGGCACCTTCGATACGGGGGATGCTTGCTGGGCATCTGCGGCGGTGCGCAGATGCTCGGGAGACGTATTCTGGATCCCGGGGAGATCGAAGGGCCAGTTGCAACGGAAGGACTGGCCTGGCTGCCGATCGAAACCGAGATGCAGCCGGACAAACGGGTTCATCCGTTGACGGCCCGAGCGAAATGGCCTGCTGATATGCCGTTCAGCGGGTACGAGATCCGGCACGGACAAAGCAGCGAGGATCCCGACCTGTTCCCTTTCTGCGGACGCTCCGAAGACGGCCGGGTGATGGGCACGTTCATCCATGGACTCTTCGATGATGGGAAGTACCGTGGCGCAGTACTCGAATCCTGGCTGAACTGGAAGAGCGATTCCGAAGAGCACATTACGGCCCGGTGGACCCGCGACCTGGACCGGATCGCCGACGCCATGGCTGAAAACCTGGATCTTTCGCTCCTCGCGGGCAGAATCGGGGTCGGTCTGGGTTGAAGCGTCCCTTCTGGTTGAAGGGTCCCTACCGGATGTTTTTGTATTGGTCCTGTACCGGGGCATTGGTATAATCTCTCAGTTCGGATTACATACCATGTCCAGTTGGAATGCCATGTCTAATGTAAACGCCGCGCCCCGCACTCTACGATAGGGTTGACTCGTCCTTTACTAGATCGGAGACATCATGCCCGCACCGCCCGTACACGAATACGACCTGCTCATCAGGGCGGGCCGCGTGCTCTGTGAGGAATCCGGCCTGGACGGACCGGGGGCCGTGGCGTTGAAAGACGGGCGCATTGCGGCGTCCGGACCGGAAGTGGACGGATCCGCCGCCATGACGTTCGATTTTCCCGACGCGGTGGCGATGCCGGGGCTGGTAGACCTGCACGCCCATCCGGCCCGTGGCGGTTCGCGTTACGGTGTGGACCCCGACGTCCACTTCCTGCCCCGGGGCGTTACAACCGTCATGTCCCAGGGCGACGCCGGCGCCAACAACTGGCCGGCCTACCGGGACCGCGTGATCCGGGCATGCAGGACGCGGGTGATCCTCGCCATCAACCTGTCGGTCCACGGCGAATCCCATCCGGATGCGTGCTTCCCGGACCTGGAAGCCGCGGACGTGGAGGCCTGCGTGTCGGCCATCGAATCCGGCGGAGACGCCATCTGGGGCATCGCGGCCAATACGGGCCCCAGCAATCCCACGCCGCCCAGGGAGATCATGGACCGGGCCCTGGCAGCCTCCGAACGAACCGGCAAGCCCCTGCTGGTCGGCACGCGCCTGTCCAGCGACTGGTCCCTCGACGACCAGTTGCCGCTGCTGCGCGTCGGAGACGTGGTCACCTACTGCTTCAACGATTTTCCCGAGAGCGTAGTGAAGGACGGAAAGATCCGGCCCAGCGTTCGAGACGCCCGGGATCGGGGCGTCCTCTTCGATATCGGCCACGGCATGGCATCGTTCAGTTTCCCGGTCGCCGAGGCGGCCATCGCCGACGGGTTCCTGCCCGATACCATATCCACCGACCAGTACAGCCGACACGTGGGGAGCGACCCGCAACACGACCTGCCCCGGACGCTGTCCAAGCTGATCGCGGCCGGCATGGCGGAGCGCGACGCCTTCCTGCGGGTGACGAGCCGTCCCGCGGAAGTACTGGGCTTGCAAGGCGAGATCGGCACCCTGCGTGCCGGCGCCTGCGGTGACGTGGCGGTGCTGCGCTGGAACGGTGACGCGCCGCCGCTTCGGGACGTGGACGGGGTGCAGCGTCCCGGCGGTTGTTGGGAACCCGTGCTCACGGCGCGGGCGGGCATCGTTTGACATCGGGCCGCAGAGCACAAATCAAGCGATTCCAAGCGGATCGGCAGGCAGTCTGAGACCGGTTGCACGGTTAAGGTCCATGCTAAACACGGGAGATACCAACATGGTATACGGATCGGGAGACTACACCTATGAACTTGTCGAGGGTTGGGGGGGCGGACCCGCCGGCCGGGACCTCGGCGTGGTATCTTCCATGGCCGTGGACTCGCAGGACCGTGTGCACGTGATCGATCGGGAACCGAATCCCGTCATCGTCGTCTACGACCGCGACGGCCGGTTCCTGTACGACTGGGGCCAGGACATCTTCAAGGTGCCTCACTCCCTCTGGATCAGCGACGACGACATCATCTACATTACTGAAGTTGAACTGCATACGGTCATGACGTTCACGCTCGAAGGCAAGATACTGTCCATGCTCGGTACGTACGGCAGGCCGGGTGAACTGGGCCAGCCATTTAATTCGCCCACCTGGGCGGTACTCGGCCTGGACGACGACCTGTACGTGACCGACGGCTACGGCCAACATTATGCGCACCGCTTCACGACGGACGGAGAGCTGCTTTGTACCTGGGGCGGTCACGGCAGCGAGGCGGGACAGTTCGATACCCCCCACTGCGTCCGCGTCGACAGGGACGGCCGGGTCCTGATCGTGGACCGGGGGAACGCTCGGGTGCAGATTTTCGATGCCGACGGCCGGTACCTCGAATCTTGGGACCATCTGCTGGCCGCGAACGACCTGTATATCGACCGGGATGACATCGTTTATCTCGCCGAAGCGCCGGGAAGAGTCAGCATCCTCAACCTGGACGGCGAGGTCCTGTCGCAATGGGGTAACCGGGACGAAAAGGACGGGGTGTTCGTGGACGCGCCGCATGGAATCTGGGTGGATGCCCACGGAGACGTCTACGTGTGCGAAGTACCCTTCGCGCACAACCGGATTCAGAAGTTCCGGCGTGTGTAGCGAGATCGAAATGGTGCGTTGCGGGTCCGAGAACGGCGCGCAGCGGTTCACTGAAAGGAACAAAGCGATGAAGGACCTCGGTCCACTGCTGCTGGTTATGTTATTCGCCTGTGCCGCGGCCTGCGGCAACGACGAAAGCCGCCCCGTATCCACGACACCTGATCAAGGCCCGTTCGACAGCGGCCAAAGGACCGGCAACGTCGTTTTCAGTCCCGGTGACGTCCGATCCACCACGCAGTGGGGCGTTGATGACTATGAACTGAATGCCGCCGCCGTCAGGGGAGATACGCTCGCGGTTACCGTGTCGTATAGCGGTGGATGCAGAGCGCACCTTTTCACGCTGGTCGCCGCCGAAGCTTTCATGGAATCGGATCCCGTACAGCTCGCTGCCGCCATCGTCCACGACGCAGACGGCGACCCGTGCGAGGCCTATCCTACGGAGGACTACCACTTCATCCTCGATCCGGTCAAGGCGCGGTATAAGGCGGCGTACGGATCCGGGCCGGGCACCATCGTCCTCGGGCTCGATCGCGCTCCGGACGGACCACTCGTCTATACATTCGACTAGAGGTATACACCATGGCATTCGAAATACTGGACCAGGGCATGATCGCCCGCCAGCCGTCGACCGGACCGGACGCGGTCGCGGCCTGTTCCCGCTGCGTGGTCACGGCGGATGGCGGCCTGGTCTGTTCCTTCGCCGTCCAGGAAGCCCTCGGCCAGAACGATTTCAAGCAGGTCATCGTCCGTTCGGAAGACGGCGGCAAAACGTGGACGAAGCCGGCCTACCTGTGGCCCCATCTGCACGGTGATTTCGCGCACATCGGGTCGATCAGCCAGGCGCCGGACGGCACCTGCTTCATCACGGGCATTCGCATTCCTATCGACGAGCCGGGTGAGTCGTTCTGGCGGGACGAGACTCACGGCATCAAGCAGAACGCCATGTTCTGGGCGTCGTCCGCGGACCAGGGCCTGACCTGGTCCGATCCGGCGCCCATCGTCCTGCCCGCCGCCGGTTCGGCCGAGGCGCCCGGCGCACTCACCGTGACGCGCAACGGGACCTGGATCTGCTGCTATTCGCCCTACAACACCTTCGATCCCGCCGTGGAAGTGGATCGAAACCGGGTGGTTTACCTGCGCAGTACCGATCAGGGCAGATCGTGGACCCACGGTACGATGCTGCGTTTCGACGATGCCGGATCGACAGCCGCCGAGGCCTGGGTCGTGGAATTGGCCGATGGGCGGCTCCTCGGCGCGTGCTGGCATATCGCTCCGCACGGCAAACCGGATTATCCCAACGCGTACGCACTGTCCCACGACGGGGGGCTGACCTGGACGCCGACCCGCTCCACGGGCACGCTCGGCCAGTCCATCTCACTGACCGCCCTGGCGGATGGACGAGCGCTGATGGTATACAACCAGCGGCAGCACGGCGATCCAGGTATACGACTCGCCATTGCGCGTCCCACGGACGGTGATTTCGGCGTTGAAGCGGATGAACTCGTCTGGAAGGCCGAAGTCCGGACACAGAGCGATACGTCCGGCGATCACGATGACTGGCAGGACTACTCCTTCGGCGAACCCGCGGTGACGGTGCTACCGGACGGAGCGTTACTGGTCGTATTCTGGCTTATCCAGCCCGATGTTCAGGGCATCGGCTACGTGAAGGTAAGGTAGCTGCGTGTCCGGCGCCCGGATCATGCTGGCCCCACTGATCATGGTGCTGGTTCGGCACGCTCCTATCGCGATCGGCCTCCCAGGCTGATCCTGTACCGCACCGATACTACATCCCGTTCCCAACCTGAGCTACTTCGGCGTTCCCGTCCGGTCGAGCTCAGCCGCGTACATTTGAACAGGACTACCATTTTGGCATATCTGCCATTTTGGCAGATATATCGAATCTATTCCGATTTTCCGACCGATTGAGCAGGCGATTTTATTCGAAAAAGGTCGAAATCGCCCACATCGCGACGTCATCGCGGCAGCATCGCGTCCATAACAGCCATGGCACACGTTTTGCGATTTAAATGGTTTGGTATGCGATGAAGCAGCATGAAATCAGGGTAGAACCGGCGAGAAAGAACAGGCGAGGAGGGACCTCATGAGAACGGATAAACTGACGCAGAAATCGATGGAGGCGATCCAGGTTTCCCAGGAGATCGCCCGTGGACGCAACCACAACCGGCTGGAGCCCGCGCACCTGGCGCTGGCGCTGCTCGAACAGGACGAAAGCCTGGCGGCCGTCCTGCTGGAAAGAACGGGAGCGAATCCGGCCCGGGTCCGGGAAGGGCTGGAAGCGGCCCTGGACAAGCTGCCCAGGGTAACCGGCGACGGCGCGTCGCTCTATGCCTCCGACGCTTTTCAGCGGGTCATGGACCGTGCGCTGAAAGAGGCGCAGAAACTGAAGGACGAGTACATCAGCGTGGAGCATCTGCTCCTTGCCCTGCTGGATGACGGCGGGGAGGTCAATCGCGTCATGAAGGAGGCCGGCGTTCGACGCGAGGGGATCATGGAAGCCATGAAGGAAGTCCGGGGGAGTCAGCGCGCCACGAGCCAGACGCCGGAGTCCGGCTACCAGGCCCTGGAGAAGTTCAGCAGGGACCTGACCGACCTGGCCCGGGAGGGCGGACTCGATCCGGTCATCGGCCGGGACGAGGAAATCCGGCGGGTGATCAAGGTGCTTTCCCGGCGGACCAAGAACAATCCCGTGCTCATCGGCGAACCCGGCGTGGGGAAGACGGCCATCGTGGAAGGACTGGCCCAGAAGATCGTGGCCGAGGACGTCCCGGAATCCCTGAAAGGGCGCAAGGTGATCAGCCTCGACATGGGCGCCATGCTGGCCGGGGCCAAGTTCCGCGGTGAATTCGAGGAGCGTTTCAAGGCCGTGCTGAAGGAAGTGGAGCATGCCGCGGGCGACATCGTTCTGTTCATCGACGAACTGCACACCATCGTCGGCGCGGGCGCCGCGGAAGGCGCCGTGGACGCGTCCAACATGCTCAAGCCGGCGCTGGCGCGGGGAACCCTGCGCTGCGTGGGCGCGACGACCCTCGACGAATACCGCAAGCATATCGAGAAAGACGCCGCCCTGGAACGGCGGTTTGCGCCCGTCTACGTCGGCGAGCCCTCCATCGAGGACACCGTGTCCATCCTGCGCGGCCTCAAGGAGCGCTACGAGATCCACCACGGCATTCGCATCCGGGACGGCGCCCTGGTCACGGCGGCGACCCTGGCGGAGCGGTACATCAGCGACCGGTTCATGCCGGACAAGGCCATCGACCTGATCGACGAGGCCGCGGCGAACCTGCGCATGGAGATCGACAGCATGCCGGCCGAACTGGATGATCTGGAGAAGCAGATCCGCCAGCTCGAAATCGAGCGGGAAGCCCTGAAGCGCGAGCGCGACGGAGAGGAACGCCTTAAGCCCGTGGAAAGCAGGCTGGCCGACCTTGCGGCGGAGCGCAGCGTCCTGCGGGCCCACTGGCTCGCCGAGAAAGAGCTGGTAAAGACGATCCAGGAAATCAAGGAACAATCCGAACAGCTGAAAATCGAAGCGGAACAGGCACAGCGCACCGGCGATTACGAGCGGGTGGCCCGCATCCAGTACGGCGAGCAGCTGGAACTCGACCGCCGCCTCGAGGAGAAGAACCAGGCCCTCGCCGAACTCCAGCAGGAGCGCCGGATGCTCAAGGAGGAAGTGGATGAGGAGGACATCGCCCAGGTCGTCTCGAAGTGGACGGGCATCCCGGTGAGCCGCCTGGTCGAGGGCGAGGTCGAGAAGCTGGTCCAGATGGAATCCCGCTTGCACCGCCAGGTGGTGGGCCAGGATGAAGCGATCGTCGCCGTGTCCAGCGCCGTCCGGCGGAACCGCGCCGGCCTGGGAGACGGCAACCGGCCCATCGGTTCCTTCCTGTTCCTCGGCCCCACGGGGGTGGGCAAGACCGAACTGGCAAGGGCCCTGGGCGAGTTTCTCTTCGACGACCGGAGCGCCATGGTGCGCGTCGACATGTCGGAGTACATGGAGCGGCATGCCGTCGCCCGGCTCATCGGCGCGCCTCCGGGTTACGTGGGTTACGAGGAAGGCGGACAGCTCACGGAAGCCGTGCGGCGCCGGCCCTACCAGATCGTGCTGCTGGACGAGATCGAAAAGGCGCACCCTGACGCGTTCAACATCCTGCTGCAGGTCCTCGACGACGGGCGGCTCACGGACGGCCAGGGCCGCACCGTGGATTTCCGGAACACCGTGATCATCATGACCTCCAATATCGGGACGGAGCATATCGGCGGTCAGGACGCGTCCCAGGACGAGCAGGTGCGAGCGGACGTGATGCGCGCGGTGCGGGCCTACTTCCGCCCCGAGTTCGTCAACCGGCTGGAGGAAATCATCATCTTCCATCCCCTCGACCGGGACCATATCCGGGACATCGTCCGAATCCAGTTGCGGGAACTGCAGAAACGGCTCTCGAAACAGGCAGGATTGACGCTGGAACTGGCCCCCGAGGCCGAGGCGCTCCTCGCGGAAGAGGGATACGAACCCCAATACGGCGCGCGGCCCCTCAAGCGGGTCATTCGCAAGTTCATCGAGAACCCGCTGTCCATGGCGCTGATCGAGGGCAGGTTCCGGGAAGGCGACGCCATCCGCGTCATCCGCGAAGGCGACCGCCTGGACTTCATCCGGCAGGACGCGTCCGCGGCCGCGTGAGAATAGGCTCGTCATTCTATGTAGTCTGGGCCGGCGTCGGATCCGATGAGAACCCGCCGGCCCTATTCGTGAAGGTTCCCCGTGATCGGTTTCGCCCCGCATACACGCACATACAATTGAATTGACGGCGGATGGCCGATTGTTCATCTTGATCTGGCGGAAACCGCATACCTTGACAGGTCTTCCCGGACGGGTATTGCGGGCGATCCATCACCTCGACGTTTCATCTACCGCCGATCACCATGAACAGACGATCCTTTCTGCGAAAATCCACCGGGGTGACCGGTGCCAGCCTCCTGGCGGGACTGGGCAACTGGCACGAGTCCGCCGTCGGCCAGACGAACGATCCCGTCGGCCAGACGACCGACCCCTACGGACCGTCCGGATCCATCACCGACGTCGAGGGGATCAAGGCCGGGCACTTCACCGACCCGCGACGTCCGACGGGCTGCACGGTGATCATGGCCGAGGAAGGGGCCGTGGGCGGGGTGGACGTGCGCGGCGGCGCTCCCGGCACCCGGGAGACCGACCTGCTCGATCCTGTGAACATGGTGCAGCGGGTCCACGCCATCGTCCTGTCTGGCGGCAGCGCCTTCGGCCTGGACACGGCCACGGGCGTGATGCGCTACCTCGAGGAACGATCCATCGGCTTCGACGTACGAATCGCCCGGGTCCCGATCGTTCCGGCCGCGATCCTCTTCGATCTCGGCATCGGTGGCAAGCCTGAGATTCGCCCCGACGCGGAAGCCGGTTACCGGGCCTGCCAGGCCGCGACGTCGGATTCGGTCCCCGAGGGCAGCATCGGAGCGGGCACCGGCGCCACGGTGGGCAAGATGTCCGTCGGCGCGCGAGGAACGCGTACGGCCATGAAGGGCGGCATCGGCAATGCCTGCTTCACCACGCCCGACGGGCTCAGGGTCGGCGCCATCGTAGCGGTGAATGCCGTGGGTGACGTGTACGATCCGGATACGGGCCGCGTGCTTGCCGGCGCCAGGATGCCGGATGGGTCCGGGTTTGCCTACGTAGCCCGGCGGATTCGCGAGACCGGGTCGCTTCGCCTGGAAGCGCCGCCCGGAAATACGACCATCGGCGTCGTCGTGACCAATGCCGGGCTGACCAAGACCCAGGCCAGCCGCATTGCCCAGGTCGGGCACGACGGGCTTGCCCGCGCCATCAACCCGGCCCACCTGCAGGCGGACGGAGACACCCTCTTCACCATGGCCACCGGGATCTGGGAGGGCAGCGTGAACCTCTCCCTGCTGTCCATCCTTGCGGCGGAAGCCGTCTCGCGGGCCATCATCCGCGCCATCGTCACCGCCGAAGGCCTGCCCGGTTATCCCTCCTATTCGGACCTGAACGCGGGATGACGGGAAGCGCGACTGAAGCTCTATGTCCCCCTACGTAACCGCCCTCCTCGTTTATTCCATATTCCTCATGGCGATCGGTTGGTGGACGTCGCGGTCGGTCCGCCGCGCAGAGGACTTCTTCGTGGCCGGCCGGAGGCTCTCCCCCGCGCTGCTGTTCGGCACGCTGCTGGCCGCCAACCTGGGCGCCGGTTCCACGGTGGGTGCCACGGGCCTCGGGTACACGCACGGTTTTTCGGCGTGGTGGTGGGTCGGGTCAGCGGGAATCGGGAGCCTCATCCTGGGTCTGACCGTGGGGCCCCGCATGTGGCGCGTGGCAAAGAAACAGAACCTGTACACGGTCGGAGATTACCTGGAGCACAGGTACAGCCGCGGCGTCCGGGGTCTCATCGCCGTGCTGCTGTGGTTCGGTTCCCTGGCGATCCTCGCCGGACAGCTTATTCCGCTGGCCTGGATCCTCAATCTCGTACTGGGCATCCCGAAGTACGTCGCCTGCCTGGCCGGCGGTGCGGTGGTGGTCGTGTACTTCACCTTCGGAGGGCTGACGTCCACCGCCCGGGTCAACATGGTCCAGCTGGTGGTGAAACTATCCGGCTTCATCCTGGCCTTTCTCCTGATCGTATCGGGGGCCGGTCTCCTGTCCGGCGAGAACGCGGCGCCTACCGGTTTCGAGAGCTGGTTCGGGGACGATCCTTCCCGCATCTGGGGTTACTTCATCGTCCTGGTGCCCGCGTTTATCATCTCGCCGGGCCTTCTGCAGAAGATCTACGGCGCCCGGGACGCCCGGGCGGTCCGGCAGGGGGTCTGCACGAATGCCGTCGCCCTGATGCTCTTCGCCTTCATCCCCGCGCTCCTCGGCATGGCGGCCTACCACGCCTTCCCGTCCCTGGATTCGCCGGACCTCGCGCTGCCCCGACTGCTGATGGATGCCCTGCCCTTCTGGATCGGCGGGCTGACGCTGGCCGCCGTGTTCTCCGCCGAGATCAGTTCCGCGGACGCCGTGCTCTTCATGCTGACCACTTCCCTGAGCCGGGACCTGTACCAGACCTATATCGAACCCGGCGCTTCCGAGCAGCGGATGCTGGCCGTCAGCCGGATAACGGCCGTGGGCGCAGGGCTCGCGGGCGTGGTCCTGGCGGCCGTGCTGCCGGACGTCATCACCGCGCTGACCATCTTCTACAGCATACTGTCCGTGGCGCTCTTCGTACCCCTGATCGCGGGACTTTATTCCGGCCGGCCGAACGCGAACGGCGCCCTGGCGACCATTGCCGGTTCCGTCCTGGTGATGATTCTCGTGCATCTGGGGTCGAACGGCGACGGACTGGCCGGCATATCGCCGGCGACCTGGGGCATCGGATCGGCCGTGGTCATCATGGCGCTGCACATGATGTCCCGGCGCGGGACGGAACGGACAGGATAACATCAGATTCGGCCGGATGACCTGAGTATCGCCCGGAGGAAATCAATATCGACGAGGCTGCGGGCAATGGTGCAGAGCTGAATCAGTCTGAACGTCAGTCACAACCCAACGAAGGAGGAAGACATGCTCAATGACCTGAGGGGCGTAATCCCCCCGGCGACCACACCCTTCTCCCGGGACGGCGCCGTAGATCACGGGGCCATGAAAGAACAAGTCAACTGGTTGATCGACCAGGGGGCGCACGGCATCGCCGTGGGCGGAAGCACGGGGGAGGGCCATACGATCGACGTCGATGAGTTCCGCGGTCTCGTGGACACAACCCTGGACGCGGCGGCCGGCCGCGTGCCGATCATCGCCGGCATCATCGTCGACAGCACCCGCGATGCGGTCCGGCGGGGGCAGGCCATCGCCGATCTTGACGTGGCGGCGCTCCAGGTGACCCCGGTCCACTACCTCTTCCGTCCGGACGACGATGCCATGCAGGAGCATTTCCGGGTGATGGGCGAGGAAGTGGATCAGCCCATCATCATCTACAACGTGGTGCCCTGGAGCTACCTCTCGCCGGAACTGCTCTGCCGGATCATGGACGAGGTGCCCGGCGTGGTCGGCGTCAAGCAAAGCGCCGGCGACCTGAAGCTGTTCGCCGACCTTTTGATCATGGCCGACCCGGAACACCTGCTCTTCTGCGCCGTGGACGCCCTGATGTATTCGGCTTACACGCTGGGCGCACGCGGATCGATCGCGGCCATTCTGACGGCGGCGCCCCGGGCCTCGGTGGATGTATGGGACGCGGTACAGGCGGGCGATCACGCGCGGGCCCTCGACTTGCACCGGAAACTACTGCGTCTCTGGAACGCCATGGCGGGGACGAACCTGCCGGCCTGTACCAAGTATGCCCAGACCTTGCAGGGCTGTCCCGGCAGATTCCCCCGCGCCCCCATGCAGGATGCGACCGACGAGCAGAAGCAGAGCATCGAGGAAGGACTCGCGCTCTTGGGCGCGCTGGACGGTTAACATGTCCGCTTCGGATAACTTGCCCGCTTCAGACCCGTCTCCGATCCGCATCGAACCGGACCGGCTGGCCCGGATCATGGACCGTATCTTCGAACGACTGGGACTTGCAGGCGACGAAAGACGGGTGGTCGTCGAGCGGCTCATGGAGGCCTCGCTCTCCGGCTACCATTCCCACGGCGTCATGCGGATCACCATGTACACGGAGGGCATCCGCGCAGGCAACATGATCCCGGGCGCGCCGCTGGACGTCCTGGGTGAGACCGTCTCCACGGTGCACCTGGACGCCAACATGGGCATGGGCCCCTGGACGGCCACCGAGGCTATGAAACGTGCGGTCGGCAAGGCCGAAGCGACGGGGGTCGGCTGCGCGAGCGTCGTAAACGCCAACGACATCGCCCGGCTGGGGGGATACGTGGAGCAGCCGGCGAAAGAGGGTTACATCGCGCTGCTCATGACCAACGACGCCGGGGGCAATCCCTGTGTGGCGCCGTGGGGCGCGACCTCGCCCCTGATGAGCACCAATCCCATGGCCGTCGGGATCCCCCGTGAAAGCGGCGACCCGATCCTCATTGACATCTCCACGGGCGTTACGTCCGAGGGCGGATTGAAGATGCTGCGCAATAAGGGCCGGGCGGTGCCCGACGGCTGGCTCATCGAGAGCGACGGGCGGACCACGACGGATGCCGAGGCTTATTTCTCCACGCCCAGACGGGCGGCGATCCTGCCGTTGGGCAGCCTGATTGCGGGGCACAAGGGCTTTGCGCTGAGCATACTGGTCGACGTGTTGACCGGCGGCCTGAGCGGCGCGGGCTGCAGCGGCCGGTCCCCGGAGGATCTCGACCAGAACGCCCTGTTCGTCCTCGTCATCGATCCGGAGAAGTTCGTTTCAAGGGCCGCCTTCTCCGCGGAAGTGGACCGGCTCGTTGAAAGCATCAAAGGCGCGCGCAAAGCACCCGGCGTGGACGAAATCCGGGTACCGGGCGACGGGGCGCGCCAAGAGCGGGAGCGGCAAACAACACAGGGTATCGAAATCGATCCGCCCGTCTGGTCCGCCGTCCAGGACATCCTGGACGAACTAGGCATCGGGCGAGACAACGTGTAGTCCGGTCAGTCGCCGCTGTTCGCTACCCGGATACCGAGGTAGCCCGTAATGCCCACGGTCCCGTAGCCCAGGACCTCCTCGTACTTCGTATCGAAGAGATTGTCGACCCGGCCGAACAGTTGAATGTTCGGCGTGATCTTCCAGTTGGCGGCGACATTCACGATCCCGTAGCCGTCCAACGTAACCGGTGTCGCAGGCCAGGTGGAAAAATCGTTATCCCGCCGTTCCCCCGCGAACCGGTAACTCAGGTTCAGGTCGAACCCCGGCCGTACCCGCTGATCCAGTACGATCCCGCCGCTGTGCCGCGGCCGTCGCAACAACTGCTCATCCGTTTCGTGGTCCTTTGAATCGGTGAAGGTGTAGTAGGCCCGCAGGGAAGTTCCCGCGCTCCCCGTATACCGGCCCGTCAACTCCACGCCCTTGCTCGTTGCCTTGAAGACGTTCTTGTAACTGGAGGTCGCACTATCCCATCCGACCATGTTATCGTAGGTATTGTCGAAGTACGTCACACCGGCCGCAAGACGCTGGTCGGCCGTATACTGTTCGATCCCCGCTTCCCAGCTCTTGCTCGTACCCGCTTGAAGCGTGGAATCACCGAAGGATGAATACAGCTGGAACAGTGAAGGTGCCTTGTAACCCGTACCGTAAGCGCCTTTTATCCTGGTCCCCGTCTCCTCGAAGAATACGTTTGGTGCGAGGTTGTAGGTAACTTCGGATCCGAACCGGTCGTGGTGATCGACCCGGATGCCCGCGGCGGCGAACAATGCGTCGCCATACTGCAGCATCTCCTGCAGGTATACGCCTGTCGTCCTCGCCGTCTGACGGTCGAACTTGCTCGAAAACGGCCCTTTTGACTCCGATTCTCCCTGTTCCGACTCGGTTTCCGCGCCGAACACGACGGTATTCCCCTCGGCCAGTAACAGCGTGTGCTGCCAGTCCACTTTGTGCAACCGCGCGTCGAAGGTGGAATTGGAGGCTGTCTCCTGGTTGGCGTCCACCGGATTGTCGTCTTCTCTGCTGTGGTCGACCAGGCTGTAGCCCAGGGTCTGCTTCCAGCGTTGCGACCAGAGCTCGAAGGTCGCGGAGGGCCGGACAAACAGCTGTCTGGACATGTTTATCCGGTTCGGATCGTCTCCATTGGGTCCGGTTCCGTTGTCGATATCGGCGCGGCCGTCCGTGTATCGGACGTTGAGATCAACCGAAGCTCCGGCAGAGGGAGTAGCCCCGAAGCGGCCACCCAGCGTGGTATTCCGATAACCATCTTCTTCCATGTTCCCCAGGGCGTTCGCCGAAATACCCCTCGTGTTGAGGAACGAGCCGTCCATCGCATACGTGTAGTCTGCTGTGCCCCCGCTCAATCCCGCCCGGCTTCGAAACGTACCCAGCGCGCCACCCTCGATAGAGGCGTCTATCTTCGGCGGACCTTCTCCCTTCTTTGTAATGATGTTCACAACGCCCGCGATGGCATCCGATCCGTAGAGCGTGCTCTGGGACCCGTACAGCACCTCGATCCGTTCTACCTGGTCGACGGTCAGATGCGCCGGAGTGAAGCTGCGTCCGGGAGACATGGGATCGTTTACTTCGACACCGTCAATCAGAAACAGGGTGTAGGCCGATTCGGCGCCGCGAAGGAAAACAGACGCGTTCTTGCCCGGTCCCCCGTTCTGCGCTACGTTCAGTCCTCCCACGTTACGCAACACTTCAGCGACCGTCGCCTGACCGCTGCGAGCCATGTCTTCCGCGGTGATTACGGCGATCGAACTCGAGACCTGCCGCAGGGGTGTTTCAATCTTGTTGCCTGTTACCACTACGGTGTCCAGAATGTACCTGGGCGCCTGGTCCGACGTATCCTGTGTATCCTGCGTATCCTGGGCGAATCCTGGCATGGCGGAAAGCAGGATCAAACAGAACACGGATTTAATGGTGCTTCGTAGGTATTTCATTCTTGGTCTCCTGACCTGGTAAATGGTTCGCGGCTTAGCGATATAGTGACTCAAATCCGGGCTTTCTGATTACTGGCATCAGACTGTTTTACAAGGTGACCTCCCATTAAACAAAAATCCCCGCACCTGACGATGTCAGATACGGGGATGCCGTTTATCATCCTCGGAGCATGGCCCGCGCTATACCACGCCCCCAAGACACTAAGCCGGAGCGTCTACGCCGGATGGCCACGCATTCCATTATCCATGTACACCGGACGACTTCAGTCCACGGAAGTGCCGATGAAAACTATGGCGCAGGTCGGTCTTCTGGCTTCCGGATCGTTCTACTCACCGCGCCTTCCCATTCCGTTCGGAACAGTGGCTCGAGCCCTTAAGGCTCATGATGCGGCTTTCGTCCCCGGTCACAGCGACGGGTCCGCGACGGATTCGCACCGTCTTCCCAACTTCTCACCTGCTTCTGTCATTGTAATGTCACTGCAACGGGAGATCAAACGAAAAGTGTAAATTTTCTTGAGGTACCCACCGCTCCGTGACTACTTTCCAAGGCACTGCAATTCATGCACTACAATATTCGAAATGTAAAAAGAGCATAGAGTTCGAACGGGACAAACACAATGATCGATAACGTGAAAGTCGGCCTGCTGGGGGTCGGTTTCGATGCGAATTCGACCTTTCGACGCGGTCCAGCCGCCGCGCCGCCCGCGATCAGGACCGCCCTCGGGTCAGAATCCGGCAATCCCTACGCCGAATCCGGCGTGCGCGTGTGGCCGAGCGACAGCGTGCTCGACCACGGCGATCTCAACGTCCCGGACGAAAAGGGCACGCGCGAACCCATCGATGTCATCGAACGCGGAGTGAGCCGGGCACTGTGTGAAACGCCGCGACTCGTCGTCCTGGGCGGTGATCATGCAGTCTCCTATCCCGTAGTTCGGGCTTTCGCCGCGAAGCACGGTCGGATCAGCCTGCTGCACTTCGACGCGCACCCGGATCTGTACCCCGACTTCGAAGGCAATAGATTTTCGCACGCCTGTCCCATGGCCCGCATCCTGGAAGACGGACTCGTCGAGCGACTGGTCCAGGTCGGTATTCGAAGCTTCACACCCGCGCAGCACGACGCGGCGAAGCGACACAACGTCGAGGTGATCCCCGCCTACTCGGCCGGACCGGTTCCCGCGCTGGCGTTCGACACGCCGGTCTACATCTCGATGGACGTCGATGCGCTCGACCCCGGTTTCGCGCCGGGTGTCTCCCATCCCGAGCCGGGCGGACTGAGCGTGCGCCAGGTGCTCGAGGTCGTTGCCGCTATGCGGGCGCCGTACGTGATCGGCGGCGATGTGGTCGAGCTCAATCCGAGACTGGACCGAGACGGCGGGACGGCGATCGTCGCCGCGAAACTGGCCTGTGAACTACTGGGGCGCGTCATCCTCGATGCGCGGATGGAATGATCCTGCCGTGGCTATATCGTCATGACACTTCAATGAGTATCTTGCAGTGATCACTCGGACCCCATTCCTCCGGCTTGTTCAAGGCCCGTGTTTTGATGGAATCCTTCATGCTTCGTGAAGCGAACACGTAGTCCAACTGCCTGGTGGCCGTCGTGGGCGTCTGACCGGGATAGTAGTAGGTGGGACCCTGGGGGCCGATCATGGGCAGACCGATTGATGTCATCCGGTCAAAAACTGTTTTGTTGCGGGCCTTCCAGTAATTACTGACTTCGTCTCCGTACATTACCGTCGTATCTCCAGCCACGATCATCCGGAAACTGTCCTTCCTGCCGATAAGCATTGAGATGTCCGATATGATGCGATGTACCGATGGGTCTACCAGATCATCGCCCTTCAGGCCGGATGATGGATGGTATACTTCATACTGGGGACAGAATGACACCACATGAATCGGCCAGCCCTGGAACTTGCCTTCAAGTGGCGTTACGACCGCCGCGGACAGGCAGCCCGGATGACTGGACTTTATGTCGCTCAGATACTCCACCTGAACCCGGTCTGAAACTCTAACAATTGCACATCTTGATAGAGCTTTGCCCCGACCATCCGGTCTACACGGATCCTTTTTAAAATACGGCGCAGGATCCACTTCTATCCTGCCAGCCACGTCATCGGGCGGTGCGTAGCCTTCCTGAAGCAGGACAACGTCCACGCCCAGATCCGGCAATGACCTCCACGCCGCTTTTCGATGGCCGATATTCCAGCAGATCAGTTTCATCCGAATCTCTGAATGAGAAACCTGAAGTTGGGAGCCTATGGCTTGTCATCAATGTACGGAGAGCAGTTCATTTAACAATACATCACTGATTCGACTGCATGATCTCCAAAATACGGTCAACCTTCTGACCAAGACCGTCAACCTTCTGCTCAAGTCGGTCTACCCGCCGATCAAGACGGTCTACTTTTTGTTCGAGAGCATCCATCCGCTTGTCGAGTTTAACAAACGAAGCTGCAAGCCCCGCAAGACATGTTACGATGTGGTCGTACTGTTTTTCAAGTTTCGTGACCCGGTCTTCCAGGTAAACGGTCATGATTTACTCCGAGTTGAATGGTAATACGGGCTTAAGAGTATCCGATTATAGTTCTGTTGTCAATCGTGTGGCAGATAAGCACCCGCGCAGCATCTCGTAACCGGCCATAGACTCATACATCCTTTTGCGATCACCACCGGGCGTTCAACTGAAGCACCCACCGTGTCTCGACGAGGGGGACCTTCAGCAGATCGTAACGGGTCTGGCGGGTCCGCGTGTAACGAACCAGGGTCGAAACGCCCGGCCCGACCGGTCCGTATAGCAGGACAACCCACTTCTCGCGGTGATTCGTACTAAACAGGGATGTCGGGAACTCCGGACCGGAAAAGCCAGCTAGCGTGTCCTCCGGTGCGGAAAATCCCGACAGCGTGTATTCCCACTGCGCGGTCAGGCTGAAGCGATCCCGGGACCGGTACCGCATATACAGCCGCAGATCGTGTTCGGGCTTCAGTCCGTACCGGCCGCGCCGCTCGTAGCGGGCCCGCCACTGGACCCGGGCCGGCACCCGCCATGCCACCTGGCCCTGCCAGGTATCCAGCGGGGACAATCCGGTGACCAGTCGCTCATCCTTTTCACGACGCCACACTCCTGAGGCGATGACACCGCGCCCCATTCTGCGGCGAAATCGCATGGTACTGCGCCGGTACAGTTCCAGGTAGGTCAACCGGGGTTCGATACTCAATTGCAGCGTGGTCCGGCGATCCGGTCGCCAGCGCACAAGCAGGCTCTGCCACGTCCTTTCCGACTTTTCAATCAACCGGGCATCGGGCTGGCGGTGGAATGTCAGTCCGCCTTCCACGCCCTCCATGCTCCAGACCATGCCTCCCTGAACGGTTTGGTAACCCTCGCCGTCGATGGCCATTTCACCAAACAGGTTCGTACCGCCGTAGAGATAGTCCAGGTCCGCGCCAACGCGCAGGCTTCCTTCCGACTGCAGGACCGAGATCCCGACCAACCCACTGTTCCGGCTCCAACCCAGGCGGCCGCCTGGTTCCCATTTGCCTGAATCGGCCCGCGAGAGAAGCCCCGTCAGGCTGAATCCTTGGCGATCTATCTGTAGCGCCGCGCCGCGCCGGGCACCCGATGCATAGGTCGTCCGCACGGGCCGCAGACCACGGATGTGGCGTTTCACCGACGCGCTGAGACTGGCCGTGGATGGCCGGATCGAATGGCTGCGCCAAATCAGTCCCTGGCCGAAATCCATTTCAAAGTATCCGAGGATCAGCCTGCGGGAAGTGCCCGATCCGCCGAATTCCACGTATCCGGTCCGCCACCTGGTTTCCCCGCCCCGGTCCCGGCGTTCGCCCCGGCCTCCCAGCTTGAACCTGTTTCCCAGCCCAATATCCGCCTGCACACCCAGGATGCCGTTTCCCGGCGTGTCGGGACGGTCGGTGCGGCTTCGCGCCAGGCGCAGGCGCCCGGTGGTCTCGAAAACGGGATCGTCCCCTGCGCCGCCTCCCGCCGCGCGAACGAAGGGACTGATCCGGGAAACAAGGGCAGGTGTGAATCCTTGAACCCGAGCGAGTTCCCCCACATTGCCGAAGGGGCCGTGTCTTTCACGCCGGGCTACGATCGCACCGGCGAGCGCAGGCGTGATCCACGGGAGTTGTTCCAACTCGGTACGGCCCGCCCGGTTGATATCGAGCGGGTCGCGGCGCAGCGATACCAGAAGCGCGATGTCCTCCGGATCGATATCTGCGGCTTCACGGTCGATCAGCGCATCGATCGAATAGTCCAGATCCTGGGCTGCCCGTTCTTCAGGCAGTCCCATCATCGCGACGAGGGACGCGGCCATTAGCGTGCGCCCTATTGGTTTCATGAACAGACGCATATCAGCCGAACTCCATGGTAAGGGAAAACCGGTGGGTGATGCCCAGCAGGGCGTGGGACGAGAGGGCGTAGTCCGTTTTGACCCGTCCCTTCGCCAAGCCCAGACCGACGTAGAAGAGGGAAGGATCGGTGGTCAGACCGGCCCGGATCGTAACGGACTCGGCCAGGCGAAACTCCTGGCCCACTCTCGTGGTGTAGCCATGACGGGGGTGGCGGTCGAGCTGGAAGGAAACCGTCAGCCGGTCTCCCGTCCTACTCAATCCCGTCTGGATGATGCGGGGGTTTTCCGCAGCGGGGCCTGTTTCCGATAAGCGACCGACGGCATGGGCCATTGCGCCGAGACGAAGATCATGGGGGAGGTCCAGGAGAATGCCCGCGTCCATCGCTACGGCGGAAGCGCCTTCGTAGTTTTTAATGGAAAGGCTCAGTCGGCGCAGGGCGAGTCCCGCATGGAACCGCCTGCCTATGGAACGTCCGTAGGAGAGACCGAAGACACTCTCCCGGTACAGCGAGCTACCCAGCCCGTGATAAAACAGGCCGATGTGCCCCAGGCCGGTCGGCGCGACGGCGGAGACGGCCACCTGGGCCAGCTCTTTCATGCCGAAGAGCCGCGTATAGTAGCTGGTCAGGGCAAACCGGCCGATCCTGGGCGTACCGCCCGGGTTCAGGAAGGAAGCTTCGGCGTCGTCCGCGACGGCCACGAAAGCGCCCGCCATGCCGACGGGTCTGGCACCGGCATAGACCGGTTCGAAAGCGCTCCATGCCGTGCCTGGCGTCGCGAGAAACAACAAAAGCGGTAGAATACGTTTCATTTTGGCTCCCATGTGAAGATGAACTGTTGAGTGACCGCTTCAATGCGACATACCTCAACAGTCGGAAGCCAATTCTGAAATCTCGTTTTCTACCGCAAAAAGTCGACCCGGGTCCGTCCCACTCTCGTGTTGACAGCAACCCTCGTTCCCGTATATTGATGGTGGTGCGCCCCAGTAGCTCAGTTGGACAGAGCATCGGACTTCTAATCCGAGGGTCGCAGGTTCGAATCCTGCCTGGGGTATACCAACCTCGCAGTCGACCCGCTATTTGCCTTTCCCGGATAGAGTCGATCCATCCTCAAAAACATGGATCTGAGTGTCCAGCTTGAGGCGGGCTTTTCAGCAGTATCTGAAACTGGAATCAGCCTGGCTGCCCTTCCTTAGGAGACTCAACGATGTTCAAGGTAGATCTGTCAGAAAATCGCCTCGTCCAACTTGACGAACGAAGATTCAGCGAACTTAAACTGAATGAGCGCGAGCACCTCCAGGAATGGTTGGTGAATACGCCGGAGGCTTTGGGTGAGGAACTCCTTATTGTCCAGAAGGAATTCGATGGCTTCGAGGATACCCGGGAGCGTCTTGATCTCCTTGCGCTAGACAAGGAGGGCCGGGTGGTGGTCATCGAGAACAAACTCGATGATTCGGGCCGCGATGTTATTTGGCAAGCGCTCAAGTACGTTGCATACTGCTCCAGTTTGAAAAAAGCGGAGATCGTAGATATCTATCAGAAGTATCTCGATCGGTGGTTCAGTGGTGAGAATGCGGTACCGAACCTGTGCGAATTTCTCGGTGTTGAAGATCTTGACGACTCAGTGCTGAACGCAGGTAATGATCAGAGGCTGATGTTAGTTGCTGCGAACTTCCGCAAGGAAGTCACGTCTACGGTTCTCTGGCTGATCGGACACGGGATCAGAGCACAGTGTTTCAGGGTAGCACCCTTTGGTTTCGGTCAGGAGATCCTCGTCGATTTGCAGCAGATAATCCCCACGCCGGAGGCCGCGGATTACATGATTGGGATGGCTGACAAGGAAACCGAGGAGAAGTCCAGTCAACGCACGCAAACGTTGCGCGACGATAAGCGGCATGCGTTTTGGACCAAAATGCTGGAGGAACTACGCGCGCGTGAAGTATCCCGATACGAGGGGATCAGTCCGTCCCGCAAGTATTGGCTAGGAAGCTCTACGGGCATGTCAGGCTGCGGATACAACTTGATCTTTGGATCAAAATTAGCGCGCGTGGAACTCTACTTGGGGCGCAGCCGACCAGACGAGAACAAGTGGCTTTTTGATCAGCTCTATCGGGAAAAACAGGAGATTGAATGCCGGTTCGAGGCCGAACTTGATTGGCAGAGATTAGACGACAAAAAGGCAAGTAAAATTTGCCTTCAGCACTCATTCGACGGCTTTGACGAAGAAAACTGGCCCGAGATGATCGATTGGCTGTGCGAGCACATTGTCAAGCTGGTGAAGGCGTTCTCGGGACCGCTGGACCGACTGAACCGGGAGATGTTATCCCGGCGTGACACATCGACAGCCGACGATAACGTCCCCTCCTGAGTACATCGCGCCTCACGAATCCAGCGATTCGCTGGCGGAAAACTCCCTAACTTCGCGTTTTCTGGTATCCCGGAGAGTAACGACCCGGGTTCCGTGGATCGATTCGTTGTCCGGCAGCACCGTTTCGTCTTTCTCCTTGCCGGTCTGTGCCACACTCTTCACCGACTTCAGGATATCGCTGCCCGAAACGGCCTCGTGATCGGCGTCGTAATAGTCGTACCAGGGCAGGCCGGCTTCGGTGTAGTGTTGGGCCGTGGGCGGCTCTATCGGCGGACGCTCACCGGTTATCGCCATCCACTGGGACGAATTGGCGATGGTAACGAAACACCGGACGGGGTGCCGCTGGTCCCAGGCATCCAGGCCGTAGTCGTCCTCGTAGATCTCCTGCCGCATCTTGCCGCCGGGCGCCAGGCCCATGCCTTCCTCCTGGGGGCTCTGCATCGCCATCGGCGCCATGTCCATTTGTCCGTATACTCTGGTCCGCATCGCTTCATACCGTTCCGCCTTCATGGGATAGGCCGTTATCTGCAGGCCGCCGTGTTGCGCCGCGCCGCGCACCTGCTCCTCGACCGTGTACCCCTTGCCCAGCGGCATGGCCACGAACTGGCGGATCACGCCTTTTTCGACGCAGTACCCATCGAGCCACGGCTGTTCGGGCAATACCAGGTAGTCCTGCGGATCGGTATTCAAATGGTTTACCCAGTGCTCGCCGGTGATGGCGCAGACCTTTCCGGTCGCGATCTTCAATGCGAACGGATAAGCGCTGAAACCGCCGAAGTTCAGCCACATCGCCTCGGCCTGGAACATCGGCATGATCACGCCACCCCTGCGGACCCACGCGTCCGACAGGCGATCTGCGTAGTCGTCCAGATGGCGCAGGGGGAAACAACCCAGGCCCGGGGGCAAGGAGTATTCCCTGCCGTCATCCGGAATGCGCAGCGTGCGTTGAAACGAGATCGAACACCGGGCCTGATCGTGTACTTCCGGGCATTGGATTTCCAACTGGTCGTGCTCAAGGTAAATCATCATGGTTCTCCTTTTGTTACCATTCGCCGTCCCGCACTTCGCGAACGATTCTGAGGATGGCGTGATCGGGTGCCTCCTTCATCTTCCGGATCAGGTCCGCGAACAACTTCGGCCGTTTGCGGATGATCTCCTGGAGGTCGCTCGACACCTTGCCCGCCAGGGCCAGCAGCACGTCCGGGTCCTCGCCCAGATCCCGTGCCAGCTTCAGCGTCGTGGCCTCTGAAGGCGGCGCCACATCGCCACGCTCGATCTTGCTCAGGTAGGCCGGTTCGACCTCGATGCGTTGCGCCACCTGGCGCAGGGAGAACCGCCTGTCGTGCTTCCGCAGGTCTTCGCGGCGGGAACGGATGTGTTTGCCAAAATGTGTCATGTGTTATATATAGTACACATTAAGATGATTGTCAAGCCCCATTGTAAAAAAAAGTTTCAAAGAAACCCCGGGTTGTACGTATTGGTTGTTAAATAGTCTCCGAAAGCGTAGTATCGATCCATCTGGATTTTCACAAAGAATCAATAACCAGGAGTACCAGAAACATGGGATTGTTACGAGGGTTGTTACGAAATCTGAAGATGGCGGATGGCATGCCGGCCATCCAATCCACGTCTATCCGGCCAGCCACTGTGGGGAGTGGCTGGCGTTTGCTTACCCTGGCACTCGCTTCGTTGATCATCGCCGCAGGTACCACGCAAGCCCAGGAAAACGCGACTGGTTTCTACGTCGGCGTATTCTCGGGTCCTGGTGTACTGGACGTTCAAACGACCGACACCGACGGTTTTACAGGGTCTCACGGCGTCCCCGGACAAACGTACGAATACGACGATACCGGATTCCCGACCGGTGTCGTGGCGGGTCGGCACTTTCATCTGGGACGTGTACCGGTCCGGTTCGAAGTGGATGGCGCCTTCGTCGGGCTTCCCTCGGCCTCGCGGCAGATGGATCCCGTCGGTATGGACGAAACGGCCACGTCGGAATTGCATTGGGTCGGAACGGCGCGCATTGGCATTCGGAAATCACTCGGCCGAGCCGGCGTGTTCCTCGATGGCGGTGTGTCGGTTGTCGGCATATCGAAGTCGTTCATCGATCTCGACCCGGGAACGGACGGCCAGATGCAGGTGGACCACGACGATTCATTCGACGATCGGTTGACGCGCGTCGGGTGGGTCGTGGGAACCGGAATCGATATGCCGGTGGCCGGCGCCTGGAACATCCGATTCGAAGGTCTGTACGTGGATACGGGAGAGACCGACCACCAGGCCCCGAACCGGCTTGGCGTCAACGCGGGCGTCTGCGGACCTGCCGGTCTCCCGAGCCCTTGCCGCTATGGCATCGATCAGCGGTTCGCCCTCCTCCGCCTGATCCTTGTTCGCAGTATTGGCCGATGAATGGCCGCCTGATTTCGTTGACATCATACCGTTCAATGCGTATATCGGATGCTGGCCTCAGTGGGTTCCCCGTGCGTCCGTAGCTCAGCTGGATAGAGCAACTGACTTCGGATCAGTAGGTCGGGGGTTCGAATCCCTCCGGGCGTATTCTCTTCTTAGACTTCCCCATCTGTAGTAACGATTCCAGGGCATCGATTCCAGGCCATCGATTGCCGGAAAGGCCTATTCATGGACCGCATAAGGATCGGCGTGGTCGGCTGCGGCGCGATCGCCCAGATTCAGCATCTGCCCCATATCGCCGAACTCCGTGACCGCTACGAACTGGCCGGACTCTGCGACGCATCCGCGAAACTCGTCGACTTCATCGGCGAGATGTACGACGTGCCTGATCGCAACCGTGTCACCCGCTACGAGGACCTCCTGGCGCTGGACCTGGACGCCGTGCTGCTCTGCTTCGCCGACCCCAAGACCGACGCGGCCGTCACCGCGCTGGACGCGGGCAAGCACGTATTCATCGAAAAGCCCATGTGCTACTCGGTGCGGGAAGCGGACCGGATCATCGCGGCCGCCGAAGCTTCGGGCAAGACGCTCATGGTGGGGTACATGAAGCAGCACGACCCGGGGTACCGTTTCGCCCGGGACGAAGTGCTCGCCATGCCCGATATCCGCTTCATTCAGGCCAACCACCTCCATTGCGGCAACGACCGCCACCTGAGTGAATACACACTGTACGCCTTCGACGACATTCCGCCGGACGTCATCGAGGATACGGCGAAAAGAAGGGAGCGCGCCGTCCGGGATGCCATCGGCGACGTGCCCGAGGCCGCACGAAGGATCTTCTTTTCCCTTTCCGGCAGCATGATCCATGACATCAGCAGCCTGCGGGGCCTCTTCGGTCCGCCGGACCGAGTGGTCAGCGCTGAAGTCTGGCGGGGCGGATCGAGCGTGACCACGGTGCTGGCCTACGAGAACGACGCGCGGTGCGTGGCGACCTGGACCAGCCTGCCCGAACTGCACGATTTCCGGGAGACCCTGGAAGTCTTCGGCGCGGGACGGCGCGTGGGTATCCGTTTTCCCACGGGGTTCGACCGGGGACTGCCTTCGCCGGTCACCGTGATGGGCATGGACGGTGAACAGCCCTGGAAGAAGGAACTCGTCGTCAATAAGCAGAACGCCTTCAAGCTGGAGCTGATCCATTTCCACGATTGCGTCGTGAACGGGAAACCACCAGTCACCGACGGATACGGCGCGCGGCAGGACCACGCCCTGTGCCGCGACATCATTCAAGCCTACCTGCGGGGCAACCCATCATGAAAATTGTCTTCTGTACACTCACGCTGAGTGGCTATCGTTCACCGGAAGCCGCGGAGCGGGGTTACCCCCTGGCCGAGGAGCGCAAACCGGTGTGGGACTGGCTCGTGCGCCACGGATTCGACGGGATCGACCTGGGCGAGACCTGGTTTAATTTCTACGACGCGCCGGACGAAGCGCTCGTCGAGCTGGGCGAGGAAGCGCGGGATCACGGACTCGAAATCGGCGGACTGACCGTGCTGCGGAAGATCATCACCTGGCCGGCGCCCGAAGAGGTCCGGGCGACGAACCGGGGGCTGCTGTCCCGCGCGGTAAAGGCGGCCCAACTCGCGGGCGCGCCACTGGTCAACATGTCCATCTCGCCGCAACCCTGGGAAGTGGGCGTGCGCGAGCAGGATCTCCGGGGACAGTCCGACCCCGTGGGTAGCAGCCTGCGGGCGCGGGACGAGGACTACGAGGAGGCCGCCGGCGTGCTGCGGTCACTGGCGCGGGAAGCCGAACCGGAGGGTACCGAACTGACCCTGGAACTCCACCAGAACAGCATCGTGGACACCCCGGAAGGCATGCTTCGGCTGATCGACCTGGTCGGCCATCCCCTGATCAAGGCGAATCCCGACCTCGGCAACTTCTACTTCGCCTACGCGACGCCTGAAGGCGGCTGGGACGACGTGTGCCGCATGCTCGCTCCGCACTCCAACTTCTGGCACGTCAAGAACATACAACGGATCTACTTCCAGGAAGAAGACCGCGCGCAGCACATCAACGCGCCCCTCGGCGAGGGCATGATCGACTATCGCCGGGCGCTTCGGATCATGCGGGACGGCGGCTTCGACGGGTACATCAGCATCGAGCTGGCCACGGGCGCCGATCCCTTCAACGCGATCCTGTCCGGCAAACGGTACCTGGACGAAATGATGCGGGACGAGATTTGATGCGTCGGCGTCTTCCGATGCGGGAACCAACTTGAAACTGAACTTTTTCCAGATGCTCGCCCTCATGGGACCGGGAATCGCCGTCGCGGCCACGGGCGTCGGCGCCGGGGACATGATTTCGGCCACAAACGCCGGCGCGAATTTCGGTACGGTGCTGCTGTGGGCCCTCGTCTGGGGCGCCGTGCTCAAGTTCGCCCTGAACGAAGGGGTCGGACGCTGGCAGCTCGCGACGGGCACCACGCTCCTGGAAGGCTGGGTGGAGCGCCTCGGCAGGCCCGTACAGTATTTCTTCCTGCTCTATCTCCTCATCTGGTCCTTCCTGGTCGGCGGCGGTCTGCTTTCGGCTTCCGGCATTGCCGGCCACACGGTATTTCCGGGGCTTTCGGTCGCGCAGTGGGGAATTATACACGCCCTGGCCGCGTGCGTCATGGTCTGGGCGGGCCGTTTCGGATTCTTCCTGACCGTCATGAAGGTGCTCGTCGGCCTGATGTTCGTGAGCTTCCTGATCAGCGCCTGGGCGCTCCGCCCCGACATCGGCGACATCCTGCGCGGCATCGCCCTGCCGACTGCGCCGTCGGGATCGGTGGTCGCCGTCCTGAGCGTCCTGGGCGGCGTGGGCGGCAGCCTGTCGGTCATGTGCTACGGGTACTGGATCCGGGAAGCCGGCCGCGAAGGCGGCGAGTGGCTCAAAGGAATACGGATCGATCTCGGCGGCGCCTATCTCCTGACGGGGTTCTTCGGCATTGCCGTCATGATCCTCGGCGCGCAGATTCGCCCCGAGGCCGTGGGCATCGATATCGTCCTGGGCATGGCGGACCGTCTGGAAGTGGCGTTGGGACCCTTCGGCCGGTGGTCCCTCTACCTGGGCTTCTGGGCCGCGGTCATCACCTCGGTCCTGGGCGTCTGGCAGGGTATCCCCTACCTGTTCGCCGACTTCATGGCGATGTTCAAACGGGCGTCCAGCGAGGCCCGCGAGGCCATGGTCCGGACCGACTCCCGGTACTACCGTGGGTTCCTGCTGTTCCTGACCTTTCCGACCATGGCCCTGCTGCTATTCGACCGGCCGGTATCCATCGTCATCATCTACACGGTGGTCGGCGCCTTCTTCATGCCGTTCCTGGCCGGCACCCTGCTGTACATGAACTCGAAACGTGAATGGGTCGGAAACCTGAAGACGGGGTGGCTGCTGAACGTGCTCCTCGTCCTCGCGCTGGTCCTCTTCCTGTATCTTGGCGTGAATCAGTTGATCGATGCCGTGGGTTGACCAGGGCGATTGAGCTGCGGAGCGGCGGACCCCGGCGAACGGTGCGATCAATAAAACGGAGCGGATGAAATGGCCTCGCCGATCGGCATCGGCATCATCGGTATGGGCTGGATGGGCATGGTCCACGGCCGGGCCTACCACCAGGTCCGGCAGCGCTTCCCCGATTGCGGGCTGGTACCGGAACTGGTCGTCTGTGCCGACGACGTGGCCGCGCGGTGCGAGCAGGCCCGTGACATGCTGGGATTCAACAGGACCACGACGGCCTGGCGCGAAATCATGGAAGACCCGGACGTATCCGTGGTCAACATCACCGCGCCGAATCATCTCCACCTGGACATGGTCCGTGCCGCCGCAGCGGCGGGCAAGCACATCTTCTGTGAGAAACCCGTGGGCCGCTCCCCCGCGGAAACGGCCGAAATCGCCCGGGCGGCCGCCGAAGCCGGCGTGCTGACCTGGGTCGGTTACAACTACCGCTGGACGCCGCTCGTGCAGCATGCGCGTAGTCTCGTCGCCGACGGCGTGCTGGGCGACCTCACCCACTATCGCGGCCGGTTCTTCGCGGGCTACGCGAGCCACCCCGACGGCGTGCTCTCCTGGCGCTTTCGTCGAGAGGATGCCGGAAGCGGCGCCCTGGGTGACCTCATGTCCCACGTAACCGACATGGCCCACTTGCTCGCGGGACCCATCAGGCGCGTGGTCGGGCAAAAAGCGCTGATCATCGAAGACCGGCCCGTCGCGCCGACCGGCGAGGGCACGCACTTTTCCGTCGGGACCGGCGGGCAACGCGAACCCGTGACGAATGAAGACTACGCCGGGGCGCTGGTGGAGTTCGTGAACGGCGCCCGGGGAACCTTCGAAGTCGACCGCGTGATCCAGGGAACGAAATGCCAGATGGCCTTCGAGATCCACGGCACGACGGGCGCAATCCGATGGGACTTCGAGCGCATGAACGAATTGCAGTTGTACACGGTCGACGGCCCGCACGACGGGTACGTCACCCTGCAGAGCGGTCCAGCCTATCCCGGGCATATCCACTTCAACCCCGGGCCGGCCGTTGGACTCGGATACGACGACCTCAAGGCGATCGAGACCTTTAACTTTCTGCAGTCCATCGCGGCGGGCAGGCAGGGCGAGCCCGGCTTCAACGAAGCGCGGGCCGTCGCGGGCGTGCTTTCGGCGATCGAGCGTTCCTGGTCGTCCGACCGCTGGGAAACGGTGCAGGAAATCGACTGAGTTACCTGGCGCAGGTCATGGGTTACTTCTCTGGCCCCGCGCCGAGTCATCGAAGGAGCAGATCATGGCATACCCCCACGACAGGGTCCGCCTGACCACGGCGCAGGCGGTAGTCAAGTACCTGTCCGAGCAGTACAGCGAGCGCGACGGCGTGGTGCGTCGTTTCATCCCCGCCATATTCGGCATATTCGGCCATGGGAACGTGGCCGGGCTGGGCCAGGCCCTTTTCGAGTATGGACAGGACCTGACCTACCACCAGCCCTGCAACGAGCAGTCCATGGTGCACACCGCCTCGGGTTACGCCAAGGTGAACCACCGCATGGCCACCATCGCGTGTACAGCGTCGATCGGACCGGGTTCGACCAACATGCTGTCCGGCGCGGCAACGGCCACGATCAACCGCCTGCCCGTGCTCCTGCTGCCGTCCGACTACTACGCCACCCGGTACCAGGGCCCGGTGCTGCAGGAACTCGAGCACCCGGTGTCCGCCGAGGTGAGCGTCAACGACTGCTTCCGTCCGGTCAGCCGGTTCTTCGACCGGGTCAACCGGCCCGAACAACTGCTTACCGCCCTGCCGGAGGCCATGCGTGTGCTCACCGATCCGGCGGAGACGGGCGCGGTGACGATCTCGCTGCCCCAGGACGTGCAGGCCCACGCCTACGACTACCCGGCCCACTTCTTCGGGAAACGGGTCTGGCGCGTGGAGCGCAGGCCGCCGACGAAAGCGCGTATCGCTGAGGCGGTCGAGCTGCTGAAAGGGGCGAAGCGGCCCATGATCATCGCGGGCGGCGGCGTCCATTACTCGGAAGCCTGGGACGCCCTCGCGGACTTCGCCGAGACCTGCGGCATCCCCGTGGGAGAGACCTTCGGCGGCAAGGGTGCCATGCGCAATTCCTCGGACTGGGCGATCGGCGGGTTCGGCGTAACCGGTACGCCGGCGGGCGCCAAGATCGCCGCCGAGGCGGACCTGGTCATCGCCGTGGGGACGCGGCTGACCGATTTCTCCACGGGCTCGCAGTCGGCGTTTCCGAATCCCGATGTCCGGTTCATCGGCATCAACGTAGCCGGCCACGACGCCTACAAGCAGGGCGCCTTGCCGGTCACGGCCGACGCCCGGGAAGCGCTGACCGCCCTGGCCGAAGCCTCACGGGAGGCCGGCATCCGGGCCGACGACACGTACAAAGCGAAGATCGGCCGCCACATGGACGCCTACCATAAGTCGCTGAAAGAAGAGGTCTACGTCGATCACCCCGGCGAGGCCATGAGCCAGGCCCAACTCATCCAGACTCTGAACGGCGAAGCCCGGGAAGGCGACTGCGTCATCGCCGCCGCCGGCAGCCCGCCGGGCGACCTGCACCGGCTCTGGGACGTGACGGGCGGCGCGGCCTGCTACCTGGAATTCGGCTATTCGTGCATGGGCTGGGAACTGCCGGCCGGACTAGGCACCCGCATGGCCGGGAAACACGACGAGATCTACGTCTATATCGGCGACGGGACCTACCTGATGAATCCCACCGAACTCATGACCGCCATGCAGGAGGGCCTCAAGGTGACCGTCGTCATCTCGGAGAACCACGGTTACCAGATCATCCGGGCCCTGCAGATGGCCCGGGCGGGCCGGTCGTTCGGCAACGAGTTCCGCGGACGGGACGCCGGTTCGGACCGTCTCGAAGGGGAGTACCTGGAAATCGATTTCGCGGCCAACGCCAGGAGTTTCGGCGCGCGGGCGTGGCACGTGAAGTCACCGGACGAACTGCAGAAGGCGCTCCGCGAAGCCCGGTCGGAGACGCGGGCCTGCGTCATCGTGTGCGAGACCGAGAAACACCGCTACCTGCCGCCTTCGGACGTGTGGTGGGACATCGCGTCCGCCGAGGCGACCAACGATCCCATGACGCGGAAGCTGCGCGAGGGCTACGAGGCCGAACGGCGCACGAGCCAGCGGTTTCACTACTAGCGATATTACCGCGGCGCCACATTTAACGCGATTGCTTCGCCGCGCTCACGACGCGGCGTCCTAAGGGAGAAGGTAATGAGGAGGATTCCGTGAACATCCGCATCGGCAGCGCGCCGGATTCCTGGGGCGTCTGGTTTCCCGACGATCCGAGGCAGACTCCGTGGCAGCGGTTCATGGACGAGGTGGCCGAAGCCGGCTACACGTGGATCGAGTTGGGGCCCTACGGTTATCTGCCCACGGAGATCGACCGGCTGCAGCGGGAACTGGCGGCGCATAACCTGAAGGTGACCAGCGCCTTCGCCATGGGGAACCTCGAGGATCCGGACCGCTGGGCCGAACTGGAGCAGCAGGTGGTGGGCGCTGGAGAACTGCTGGCCGCCACCGGGGCCGGCTTCCTCGTCCTGATCGACGGGACCTACTCCGACCTGTTCACCGGCGAATTGATCGAGCCCCGGATCCTGGACGACGAGCACTGGCGGCGCCTTATCGACACGACCCACCGCGTGGCCGATCTCGCCCGCAACTCATTCGGGCTCCATCTCGTGTTCCACCCCCACGCGGAGACTCACGTCGAATACGAGGAACAGATCGAGCGTTTCCTGGCGGACACCGACCCCGGGCGGGTCTCGCTCTGTTTCGACGTGGGCCACCACGCCTACCGCGGCGGAGATCCGGTGGCCTTCCTCGAAAAACACCGCGACCGGATCCCCTACCTCCATCTCAAAAGCGTGGATCCGGAGAAACAGCGGAAGGTGGAAGCCGAGCACATCCCCTTCGCCGACGCGGTGGCCATGGACATGTTCTGCGAACCCTCGGCGGGCGTGGTCGACTTTCCGGCCCTGCTTGGGCTGCTGAAACGAATCGACTACGACGGTTACGCCATCGTGGAACAGGACATGTATCCGGCGCCTTTCGACAAACCCTTCCCTATTGCGAAGCGGACGCTGGAGTATTTGCGGGAAATCGGTTTTTAGGAACGCGACTGGCCTGACGAACGGGGGTTTCAGGGACGCGACGGGGATCACACAATGTGCCGGTCCCGACGATCCCGATCATCCCGCTCGAGCCTGCCGCCTGCGCATCGCTCCCGGCAGCCAGATGAACAGCGTGCCCAGCGAGACGCTCCAGACCGAACCGGCCGCAAACGTCGCCGCCGAAACGATCCCCGCGTTCAGGATGATCTTGACCGGCGTATCGCGCTCGATCACAGTCTGATAGGCTTCCGGGGAAAACCGACCGTGATCCAGTCCGACCAGGGCGGCGGTCGAGTAAGAAATCAGGTTCGGAATGAACCAGACCAGGAACACCACCACGATGAGCGATCCCGCCACCCGCCGCCAGGCCAAATGGTCCCACCTGCCTTTTAACCCGTAGTACAGGTAGGCCAGGGGCATCAGGAAATAGACGCCGATGAACATGGACTGATCAGGCGCGACGAAATCCAGCAGCAGGCGCGTCGCCGCGACAATCCAGCCGAAGAAGACGAGTCCGCGGATGTCCGACCAGAGCGACGGTTGATCCGATGTCATAGAGGTTCTCCCATTCATTGAAGCATGTATTGCGTCGTGGAATTGCTGCTGTACGACGACATTGCTGTGCGTTCAGTACGTAAAGTTCGCGGACCGTTCATCCGCCAGCCAGTCGCTCATTGAGAACGCGTCCCGGTCCTTCTCGGACAGGATGGCTTCACCCACGACGATCTCGTCAAAGGCACGCTTCAACGCGCGATCGCAAAGCGACCAATCCAGGTCGGGTGCCAGGGGCGAGATGCCGGCCTCGTTGCCGGGGCTGTACTCTCCGCTGCACAGGTACTCCAGGATGCAGTTTGTCGGGCAGAAGAAGCCGTGGGCGAATCCCGGCGGCACCCAGATCCACTCGCCGTGGTCGGCGCCGGGATCCTCCGAAATATCGCGTGCAACGATCCTGCCCAGGGTGGGCGAACCCAACCGGATGTCGAGCGCCAGATCCACGATGCGGCCCTTTACGGCGCGGACCAGTTTTCCCATGTGGGGGTTCCACTGGAAATGGAGGCCTCGGACCACGCCGGCGCGGGAGAAGCTCTCGTTGATCTGTAGAAATCGGACATCACGAAGAAACGCCGTGTCCGGGTTGCTGGAGAGATCCCCCAGCCGGTAGGATTCGGTGAAGTACCCCCGGTCATCCCTGAATCGGCCGAAGCGAATCACCTTTAACTCGGGGATCGCAAGGGACTCCACGGCTTCGATCTTCAAGCGTTTCTCCTTTCCTGAGCGGTCGTACGCACGCTGAAGATAGGCAGATGAGGAAGAACTGGGCAAGAAGGAAATCCTGCGGGCTACGCCGTCACGCCTGACACCGTCGGTCCGTCGCGCTTGACAGCGTCGGATCGTTGCTGTTGATTCCCGAATACACCAGCGCCACTATCTGAATCGAGAAGAAAGAAGTCCCGAATGACCGCAGAATCCGGTCCCATCCCGGCGGAATGGAAACAGTGGGAGGAACAGGGATATCTCGTCTTCGAGGACGCGATCCGGGGCGAGATGCTGGATCGACTCCAAAAGGCCTTCGACCACTGGGCCGCTGCCTGCAAGGAAGATTGGCTCGTCGGCGTCGCCCGGGGGGAACTCGCGGCGACCTATTTCGACATTCCGAACGTGCTGGAAAAGGACGAGGTCTTCATCGACATCCTCGACCAGCCGCGTTACTTCGAATACGTAAGGGCCTTTACCGAAGACGACATGATCTTCATCGGCGAGCAGGTACGGACGACGCCGATCTGGCCCATGGGTTACACGGGATGGCATCCCGACGTCCCCCCGGACCATCCGCTCCATATCAAGGTGCAGGTCTATGTGGACGACGTCGAGCGCGGCGGCGGGGAATTTGCCTACGTCCCGGGCAGCCACCGGCCCGCCGCGGGGCCCTACCCCCGCGTAAAGAACCTCGAAGCCATGCCCGGCCACAAGCGGTTTCCGGGCAAGGCGGGCACGGCCATCATGTTCAATACCTACGGTTGGCACGTGGCCATGGAAAACCACACCGGAATCCCGCGTAAGTCGATCATCCTCACCTACGAAAAGCGCACGCCCGGGAAGATCGACCCCGGAAGGTACGCCCACATCGCCCCGTCGCTGAACACGCCGGACCGGCGCCGGCTTTTCGGGTTAGCATAAGCAGGGAGCCGCATGCCACGTATCGATGCCCACGGTCACGTGTTCGCGAAGGTGACCCACGAGTTTCCGAGAGAAGCGGGCGGCAACACGCCGCCGGAACGGGAGGAGACGGTCGAGAAGCTGATGACCTACATGGCCGCCAGCCGCATCGACCAGGCCATGCTGGTACAGATCGGCGGCACGAGCGTGGCGCAGCACGCCTACCTGCTTCACTGCCTCAGGTCTTATCCCGATCGCTTTCTGGGCATCGGGCTCATTCCCGAGCAGGCCTATGGCGCGCCGGAGGAGCACATGGACCGGTTGTCGGACGGAACGGGGATCGTCGGTTTTCGCCTCGGCATGGTCGGCGGGCCCCCGGATCCCTTCGATGCGGTAGACGTACGTACGTTCACGACCTACCCTGTCTGGCGGCACGCGGCAAAAAAGGACCTCGTCCTCTGGCTGTACGTGCGGGCGGCGGACGCCCACCTGATCGCCTGGCTCGTCGACGCCTTTCCCCAGGTGCGCGTCGTCATCAACCACCTGGGCATCTGTCCGGGACTGGGCAAGGGCCGGACGGACCAGTGGGGACGGCCGCAGATCGACATCGTGCCGTACAATCCGGCCTTTCATACCACGCACCGGCTGAGCACCTACGAAAACGTAACGATGAAGCTGTCGGGCCATTACGCCTTCAGCAAAGAACCATACCCCTACCCTGATCTCGCGGGATGGCAGAAAAACTTCCTGGGCACCTTCGGGGGCGACCGCCTCATGTGGGCGACCGACTTCCCATGGATCTACGAAGAGCCCGGCTACGACAAGCTAGCGAAACTGGTCGAGGAGACCATGCCCGAAATCAAGCCCCACGAACACGAGGCGATCATGGGCGGCACGGCCAAGCGGTTCCTGCGCTTTCCGGATCTGAAGTAATTTAGAGCTGAAGCGATGCGGCTCGCATCCGGATCCGGCTTTCTTTCTGTATGCGCCTACTTTCCGATCGGAGACCAAAATGAGTGGCGACCAGAACGGTTTACTGACCAGCGCACACATCCGGGGCCTGGTTCAACGGATGGGAGAAGCAGCCGTCGATTTCACGGCCGTCCTGGCCCCGGATCAGCGGGCGAAAGCACAGTTTCCCTTCGAAGACGATGACGCACGCACCTTCTGGGACTACGTGCCCCTGGCGCGAAAAGGCCTGCCGCTCGGCGAGATGGACCGGGGGCAGCGGCGCAGGGCCCTGCAGCTCGTGGCCACCGGTCTGAGCGGAACGGGTTACGCCACGACGACGACCATCATGGGCCTGGAAGCCACGCTGGATGCCCGGGAGGGATGGTCGTCGGGCAACTGGCGGGATCCTTCCGATTACTACGTGTCCCTGTTCGGCACGCCTTCGGACCACGATCCCTGGGGATGGAAATTCGAGGGACACCACGTTTCCATCAACTATACCATCGCCGGGGGGAAGATCGTCGCACCCACGCCCTTCTTCTTCGGGGCGAATCCGGCATCGGCCGCGCTCAACGGCGTCAGCTCGCTTCGGCCCCTGGGCAACGTGGAGGACCTGGCGCGGGAACTGGTGCGCGCCCTGGACGAGGAACAACGGCACAACGCGCTGATCGCGGCGGTTCCGCCGGGGGACATCGTCACGGTGAATCAGCGATTTATAGAGGAAAACAGGGAGAAACCGGACCGGCTGGCCCGAACGGACGTGCCTTATGATACGGTGCGGTACACGGAAACGCCCCGCGGCCTCGCCGGCGCGGGCATGAACGACGGACAGCGGGAGATGCTGGTGGCTCTCATCAGCGAGTACATTCACCGCATGCCCGACGCCGTCGCCGAGATCGAATCCGACCTGTTAAGGAAGCACGGCGTGGGCGACGTCCACCTGGCCTGGGCGGGCGGCCTGGAAGCCCGCCAACCCCACTACTACCGCCTGCAGGGCGGCCGGTTCCTGGTGGAATACGACAACGTGCAGAACGACGCCAACCACGTGCACACGGTATGGCGCAATCCGACGAACGATTTCGGCGCGGACCTGCTCGCCCACCACTACCACACCGCGCACGACCACGGGGTGGAACACCGGCACTGATCGGCCGGACGGACCGCCGGGATTGAACAGCCTGACCGTTCCCGGACGCGGCGCTCCGGCGGACGCAGAATCAGTACCCCTTGTGCTTGTCGATCACACTCATCAGCGGACGTCCATCCAGGTAACGGCGCAGGTTCTCGCAGAACAGGGCTACGCACCGGCCGTCCCGGTTGGGAGATCCCCCGGCGGTATGAGGCGTAATCACCACGTTGTCCATCTTCCACAATGGGTGGTCGCCCGGCAGGGGCTCCTGGGGCACCACGTCCAGGCCCGCGCCGCCGATCCGTTTGCCTTCCAGCGCTTCAAGCAGGGCCGTTTCGTCGACGATCCTGCCCCGGGTGACGTTAATCAACAGCGCATGGTCCGGCATGCGGACGAAGGCGGACCGGTCGAACAATCCCTCCGTCTCCGCCGTCAACGGCGCGCAGACGGCCACGACGTCCGACTGTTCCAGGAGTGCATGGAACCGGTCCATGCCCCAGCAGGCCTCTACCTCGGGCGGCACTTCCACCTCCTCCGGATCCACGGCGACGACGCGCATGCCGAAGGCGGCCGCACGCCTGGCCAATTCACGGCCGGTTCCGCCCAGACCGACGATGCCCATGGTCCGGTCCACCAGTTCCCACGAGGCGTCGCGGATGGGCCAGCGCGGATCCCAGCCCGGATTGCGGATCGCGGTGTGGATGCCCCGGGTCAGCGCGAGCAGGAGCGCCATGCCGTGATCGGCCAGGTGTACGCCCACGAAGCCCTTCGAGCTGCATAGCACCACGTCGCTTTCCACCAGTTCGGGATAGAGCAGTCCGTCCACGCCGGCGCCCCAGCTCTGGATCCAAGCAAGCTTCCTTCTTCGCGCGAAGAGGGCCCGGGTGATCTCGCCGCAGACCACTTCGATCTCCGGCATGACGGCCAGCGCCTCCTCCTCCGAATCCACCCTGACCACCCGTACCTTGTCGTCGACCTGGCGGATTTCGTCGACGAGGGGTTCGATCAGGTTCATTCTGAGCAGGACGTTCATTTCGGCACCTCGGGGTAGTCGGACATCAGGTTCGTTTCTTGAGATAGGAAGCACCCTTCCGGGCGACTTCGAAGGCGGTTTTGCCGTTCCTGTTCAGCACGGTCGGGTCCGCGCCCGCGGCGACGAGTGCTTCCGCGGCCTCGGCTTGTCCTTCGTACGTCGCCCGGTGCAGGGGCGTACGACCTTTGCGATCCTGTGTGTCGAGGTCGGCGCCAGCCATTGCCAACAACTTCACGGCCTCCGCCTGGCCGCATTCGGCCGCAAGCTGAATGGACGTTCGACGGGCGACGTTGCGCGCATCGACCTCCGCACCGTGATCCAGCAGCCACTGCAAACACTCAAGTGATCCCGCCCTCGATGCCCAGTGCAGTGGAGTCATCCCGTAGGGGCCGGTCGCCAGGGCACTATCGGGATCGGAGGCCATGAGTGCTTCGAGACGGCGGGTGTCGTTCAATCCCGCCGCCGCGCACGCATCGTAGGACGCGCCGTCCTCGATCAGCATGCGGGCGACTTCAAGCTTGCCCTGGTTCCTGGGAGAATCGTCATCGACCCAGGGTCCCGGCGCCACGGCTTCGTGCAGGGACGTTACGCCCCGCTCCCCGTTGCCTTTGATAGGCAATTCGTGATGTTTTCCGACGCCGTAATCGATCAAGAGTCTCGCGACTTCGGGAAACCCGCCCCAGGCGGCCCAGTACATGAGGGAAAGGTTCGCGGGCCAACCCGTATGCGGCTTTTCAACGGACACCGGGGTGGCGTCCGCCGCACCCGAAGAGAAAACGGCTTCGAGCGTGTCCAGGGAACCCGCCCAGGCCGCTTCGTGGAGTACGTTGTACGAACGGGTATCGATGTTGAACGGCACGCCGTGATCGAGGAGAAAGGACACCGCGCCTCCGCAGCCGCGCATGCCGACGACGGCGGCAAGCAAGTGAGCGCCTATGCGGTCGAGTACTTTCGGATACTCGGCGAGGGTCGCGGTCATTCGCGCCAGGTCCGGCTGGCCGTCCCAACGACCGGGGTCCGGTCCCATGGCGGCTTCGATCAGGCGCGCTTCTGCCTGGATAACGTCCGGTAACTGCGCTTCGCGAAGAAACCAGTTTTGCTGGAATAGTCTGATGGCTGGACTGTCGCGCACCGTACCTCCCACAGCCCTGTCGCGCACCAAGGCTTCCGGTGTCCCGGAGCCAGCCGCTGAACCTGAGCAAACCGCTATTCGAGCAAGTTCGCGCCGCCGTCGTCCATCTTCTCGGGCTGGCGCCAGTACCGGTACTGCGGGGTCCATTCCGCTTCGCCGAGACCCGCAAGGCCCAGCAGGTTCCAGAGGGAGCAGTACAGGTCACCGGGACCAAATACGCAGCTGTTTTTTCGCAGCACCTGGTCGCCCTGCCGTTCGTAGATCACCGCGCCGGGCATGTTCTCCACGCCCTCCATCACCGTCTGTTCGACGATATACGCACCGCCCCCGTGGGAAGCGAGGCGAAAGCGCCAGTTCCGAGAATTGGCGAAGTCACGCTGCAGGGCGGGGGGATCACCGGACAACAGCACGACGGACATGGCGTCCTCCAGATGGGCCAGCATGCCGTTGAATCCGTCCGCCCACAACGTGCAGTACCGGCAACCCTGTCCCATGTTGTGGATGGCCAGCAGGCGGTCGCGGCCGGCGAACAGGTCGAGCAGGGCGACCTCTCCGGTCAGGGTGTCGAACCGATAGTTTGGCACCGGACCGGGGGCATTGTCCCGCCGCAATGCGTTCAGCTTAGCGGTGAGTTCGAAGATCTGTCGTTCGAGGGCTACGATGTCCTTCTCGGCCATGCGTATTCCTTTCGTCAGAACCGGTCGATGACCGTTACGCCGGTCTGGCTGAACCGGCCCATGGCTTCCAACTCGGCGCCGGCCTCTTCAAGCGTGACGGTCTTGCCGACCAGGCGACCGGGCTGCAGCGCGCCGGAGGTGACCATGCGCAACAGATCGGCAAACCGGTGGGCCGGCATGCCGTGGCTGCCCACGATTTCAAGTTCCTTTGCAATAACCGCGTTCATGGGGATCGGGACGTCGGCCTCGTCTGCCAGGGTCAATCCGATCTGCACGTGGCGGCCTCTCTTTCGCAGGCACCGGATGGAATTACGGCTGGTGATTTTGCTCCCGAGGGCATCGATCGAGACCACGGCGCCGCCGCCGGTCTTCTGCCGTATTTCTCTGACCACGTCGGAACTCGTCTTAGCGTTCACCGTCATCCTTGCGCCGAAGTCCCTCGCCAGCTGCAACCTGGTCTCGTCGATGTCCACGGCGATCACCTCGGCTCCCACGGCCGCCGCGATCATGGTCGCCGACAACCCGACTCCGCCGCATCCGTGAATGGCTACGAAATCGCCGCCGGTGACCCGGCCCTGGTCCACCACTCCGCGGAACGCCGTCATGAACCGGCAGCCCAGGCTTGCGGCCTCGACGAAGTCCAGTTCATCGGGGAGGCCCACTACATTCACGTCGGCGTAGGGCATGGCCACGTAGCCGGCGAAGGCGCCCCAACCGGTAAACCCCGGCTGGTACTCGTTGTCGCAGATGTGGTGATGGCCGGTCAGACACTGCTCGCAGGTGCCGCATCCACCGCAAAAGGGCACGGTCACCCGGTCGCCGACCTGCCAGTTGCGCACCAGGCTGCCCTTTTCGACGACCACGCCGGCGAATTCGTGACCCGGTACGTGAGGCAGCCTGATCGACGGGTCGTGTCCCATCCATCCATGCCAGTCGCTCCGGCAGATCCCGTTGGCCCGAACCTCGATCACGACGCCGTCCTCCGACGGCACGGGATCGGGAACCTCCCGGATTTCGAGGGGAGATCCGAAGGCGTCCATTACGGCTGCTTTCATCAGGCGGTCCCAAGGCTTGGCGGGAGGTCCGGTGGCCTATGGACCGCCGGTGGCACCCGCTTCGTGAGAAGTTAGTCGACATCGGTATCGACATATCTGGCAGACCTAGAGACGCCAGACCACCAGGAACTGGATGGTGTTTTCGTCGTCGTCCGTGCCGATTTTGTTTCTCCAGTACTGGTACTCGAACCCGAGCAGCAACTGGTTTGGTTCGCCGGCCGTGGCCCGGCCGATGTCCCAGACGAACTGCGGCTGCGCGAGGATCGATGCGTCGTGCCGGCCGCCGAGTTCATTGGACCGGCTCCCGATATACTCCACGTGACCCATAAACGCGAAAGAATGTTGGCCGATATCAAAGGGGGCGGCCCAATTGACGTCGAACACGAAACTGTGCCCTTCCTTGGGTGCACCTCCCTTTGCCACGCCGAAGTTCTGGTCGATATAGGCCGTGAGATCGGTGTTCAGGAACAGGAAACCGGGGATATCCCAGGACGCCCGGAACCCCGGCAGAAACTTGAACACCTTCGCGTCGCCCCCCATGTTGATGCCCGCGATGATCGCCAGGTCGGAAATGAGACCCAGGCTGGCATCGGCCTGCTGCATTTTGCCGATACTGAGCGTCGGATACCACTCGGCGTAGAAGTCACGGTCGTTGAATCCGTCTGTCTCCCGGTCAACAATATAGTCGAGGAAGAAAAAGCTGTCCCCGAGCTTCCATTGGGATGCCTGCTGCACGGTGAGCACCAGGGACTGCACGCTCTTTTGCGCAAAGGGATTCCTCAGTTTCCCCGCCTGAAAGTGGAATTCGGTCTGTGCGGAGGCGGTGAGCACTGTGGACGACGTGGCCAACGACATGATCGTCCATACCGCGAATCGTTTAATGCTGCTGTATACACTACTCTTCATCTCTGTGTCCTGTTCAGGAGACGACCGCCTCCCGTGTCTACCGAATCTTACCGGGCAACAAACCCCGGGTTTTCTCAGTCTCTCCAACGGTCGGGGTTGATCCCCGGCGCCTCGCTCTTCATCCCCTTCGGCTTGTGCGGTTGCTGCCATTCCAGGCCGGTCGTGTTCAGGCTCTGCAGGAAGGGCCTTGCCTGTGCGGGCGCGGCGGCCACGTCATCGGGATCCCACTCCTCCATGGGCTGGACAGGCCCGGACCAGGCCGGCCGGTAACCGAACTGGATCAGTTCCCGGGGTACCGTGTCGCGGTTCGGATGGGTGCCGTGAAAGACGTCCTTGGGAATGACCAGGGCCGACCCCGCCTTCGCACAGAGGGTCACCTCCTGGGGATGGGATTTGTAACGCACGTAGGGGTTGCCATGGGCGTGGAAGGACAGGTGCGATCGCGGCACGACCCGGAACGGCGCCCTTTCCGGCGGGAGATCGTCCAGATAGTAAAGCACGCGCACCAGACGCGGCGAGCTGCCTTCGTAGCTGAAAATGGAGGAGCCATAGGGCTGACCGTCCGTGTGCATGGAAATGGGCGGCGAACCCGAAAGAGTCCGCGTAAACAGGCCGCGGGTGAACACGATATCCGTCCCCATCAGCGCTTCGAGGAACTCGATCATGGGCGGATGCCCGATCAAGGCGCACATGGCCGGACTGCGCCACTGGGCCTCCAGGCAGTAGGTCTGGCAGTCGCTGTAGTCCTTGCATTCCATGGGCACATCGGCCAGTTCGGCCTTCAACCGTGCGATGTGCCCGGCGTCGAGCATGTCCTGCAGCAGCACGTAGCCTTCGACTTCGAGGTGACGGATGCGCTGGGCCGTCGTAAAAGACCCGAAGTCCGTCTCGTCGACGTGCATGAATCCGATCTCTTCACGGGGATCGATTTGAACCGTGGCGCTTTCCATGATGCGCTCCTTGATGCTCGACGGCATCTATCTTGCGACATTCATCGGTCATTGCGTTTGAGGAAACTATATGATCCGCCAGGTCGTTTTCAAGCGTTTTCCGCGCGTTAGCCGCGACCGGGAAGCCACGACCGGTATGCCACGACCAGTCGTCCGCAACCAGCAGGCGCACTGAACAGACTGACCGTGGACTGCCGCGCCACATGCAATGCCTGCGTACCATGTGTGGTTTCGTAATGGCCTGGTTCAGGCCCGCGTGCCGAAATGCCGGCGCACGAAATCCCAGGCCGGCGCTTTGTAGAAACGGTGTCCGCCTTCTCCGACGGCCAGCTCGCATTTGTCTGAAGCACCGGCGACCGCGTAGACTTCCTTGAGGCGGTCGAAAGCGGCGTGGACGTGGTCGATGGGGAAGATGGGGTCGTGCCTGCCGGAAATTGCGCAGAAGGGGCGCGGGGCGATCAGGCCGGCCACGTCGTACATTTCTCCCAGCCGCAGCAGGCCGGGCACGTAGTTGCATTCACAGTGGTGGATCGTCCCGATGCTGCCTACGAACGTGCAGAAATAGCACCCCGGCATGGAGAGGGCGATCCGGGTATCGCAGGCCGAGGCGAAGACCGATATCGTACCGCCGCCCGAGTTGCCCGTGATGGCGATGCGGCCGGCGTCTACAGGCAGATTTGCGACCGCCCAGTCGATCAGGCGGGACGTGTCCCACACCCGTTCGCCTATGGGCGTTCTACCGAGCAGCAGGTCGTGGACGAGTTGGTCGCGGCAGGAGTGTATTTTGCCGGCCTCGATGTCTTTTGCGGTGCGTGTTTCCCCGAAGGCGCGCGTGGTCGGTGCGATGGCGATGTAACCCTCCTCGGCGGCCGCCTGCCTGGCGATGTCGCGCTCGCCTTCCATCATATGCGCCTCTTCCGCCGCGTCGCGGGAAATGCCGACGTAGATGTGGGGGTGATTGTGGCCATGAGGCACGAGGACCAGGGGGAGTTTCCCGCCGCGGTCCATCCCTTCTTTGCCTGTGTCTGGGTCTCGGCCTGGGCCTGTGCCCATGCCTGCGCCTCCACGCTTCACGCCTTTCGGCAACAGGAGGTAGAACGGCAGCGGCACCGTCGGTTCTACCCAGAGATACCAGCGTTCCCGGATATGACTGCCCAGGTCGACAGACTCCAGCCGCTCCGCCTTCGGCACGTGGCCCGAGAGATCCGCCTCCATGTTGTCCAGACCCAGGGCTTCCCGCAGTTTCGGGCGAAAGGCGGCCTGCCAGGCGGACAGGCCTTCCGGGTCTGTCGCCCTGAACGTGTACGTGCCGGATACGTTTTCATACAGGGCATTCAAATGAGTTTCCTGGTCATAGGGCTTGCACGTTACGGCCGCCGGCTTTCCAGTCCGGTTATCCATCATGAACTCCATTTCTGGTTACGAAGACTTGATCCGCAGTGCGCGTGTGCCGGCGCATCGATCCGTGGGGCGCGTGTGCCTGCACTGATCCGTGATACGCAGGTGGCGTGTCCGGCGGTATGTTTGCGTGTCAACGATACCCGAAGATCAGCGGGAAAACGGCTACGACAAAGGCCGCCCACGCCGAGAATACGGGGAGATAGTCCGTCTGCCAACGTTCCACGGCAGAGAACGGCGCACGCCGTCGCAGGAATCCGACGTACAGGCGAGCCGTCCACACCAGGTTGACGAACAGGATGAGGTTCAGTCCCATGGCCCACATTCGGTTCGGCGTGACCCCGAAATCGGTGATGCGCGCCGTCATGGCCGCCAGCACGAGGACGTCAACGACCAGGGCGGCTGAAATGAGCGCGATCTGCAGGCCGTCGAAGACACCCGGCGGCGCCACGGGGTCTCGTGCCGAAACCGAGTACAGTACAAGTCCCAGGACGACGATGAGCAGCGCGTCGAACGCAATCAGCATCTCGCGCTGCACGTCGATCCCTCTGCCGGTCCACACCAGGACCGCGAGAAAGGACAGAAGCATCAACGTGAAAAGCGGCGTGAAAATCCGCGTAAGCACCGGCGCCACCTGCTGGATGGCACCCTGGCCGGTATCCACGAGCCAGGCCGCTACGACGACCGCGCCCATCGCCCCGCACGGAATGATCCACGATGCGACCGCCCACCGCAGGTCCACGCCCAGTGCGTTAAACACCGTCAGTGTTATGCCGGTGAGCACGCCGCCACCCAGGGCGATGAGCACGTACAGGATGAAGAGCTGCCCGCTGAACCGCACGAAATCCATGCGCAGACCGCGCGTCCGCCAGTCACCCCCCGCGTATGCGAAGCCCACGACGAGCCACAGGGCGATGGGCACATGCAATGTGGTGAGTATCGCGGTGTCGCCGCCAGGTTCGAAGGGAAAGACGTTACACAGCAGCATGGCCACGAGGAAGGGCGGTATCAACCAGCTCCATCGGGCGAAATTCATCCCGCGTTTCCACGTGAAGTACGCCGTTACAAACGGAAACGCGAACAAACTGATGTTCAGCGCATAGAACTGGTTGATGTCATCGTCGTCGAATGCGTAGCCGAACAGCGCGGGGACCTTGATCGCCAGTGCCGCGCCAGCGGCCAGCAAAAGGACGAGGACGAATTCCGTCCGTCTGTGACTGGTGATCCGCGGGGCGGGATCCGTGCCGTCAGTTGCAGCGCCCATCAACTGGACCGCGTGATTCTGCACGAAAGTGCGCGTCACAGCGTCGTCGCTGCCGACCCGCCTGACCGCGACCTGAAAGGCTTCTTCGGCTGAGAGACCGAACCGCAGCAAATCGCCTGCCTGGACCCTCAGCTGTACTTCGAGCGCATCCAGTTCGGTCGACGAAAGCGATCCATGCCGTTCCACGTAGGTCCGCCACCGCGCGATGGCATTTTCTACCTTGGATTCGTTCAAGATCCTGGCCCTGGGGAATTGGATATCCCGTAACCAAACGTTACTCCGTATTGGATACTAACGCGGAGCGCCGTGCAATGTTCCGGAACGATGTCAGTTTACACCCGGCGGATCGCCGAGATCCGGAACCTGCTTAACCTGCACCCGGCGGATCGCCGAGATCCGGAACCTGAAGCAAGGCGCCCCCGTGCAGCGCGGACTCATGGGCCGTCAGTCCGGGCAGCATGTACCGGGCCGCGTCCCAGGCGTTGTTGGGGGGCAGGGAACCGTTCACGCAGGACATCACGAAGTCGTCGACGAGGAACTGGTGGCTGCCCGCATGGCCGTTGGGCAGTCCGGCGAATGCCTCCGGCAGCCGTTCGACCGGGTGTACGGCAGAGACGCCGAGATGGGTGCCGTCGGATGCGGTCACCTTGCCCATCGGATCGCTTCCCATCGCATCACTTCCCGGCACGGGCTGGCCGGTGCAGGTGAGCAGGTCGTCGAGGGATTCCACGCGGGTCCCGTCCTTTCGAAGCCAGGACGCCCCGGCGGCGGTCTGTTCGAAGCCGCCTTCGGTCCCCTGAAGGCCCATGCGCACGCATCCCGGATGGCCCACGCGCCGGAACTCGTTGATTCGGCAGACACTCCCGTCGGACATGCTGTACAAAGCGCTCTGGTTGCTGAAGGGATTGTCCCAGTCATTGGCCTCGTAAATCCCGTCCTCGTGGGTGTCTCGAAATCCCTGGCAGGATACCCGGGTCATGCGCGCGCCGGTGACGGAAATGACCTGGCTCGTCGAATGCGTGGGGTAGTACATGGGCGGTATGCCTGCCGTCTCCCGCCAGTTCTCGCCGCCGCGCCAGCGCGCCACGTCGTAGAGGCCGTGATCCCAGTCATGGTAGTACTCCGCCTGGCCGTAGACGATCCGGCCGAAGGCGCCCCGCGCGAACTGTTCCCGGCAATACAGGACACCGGGGTAGTAGTAGCTGGTCTCTCCGAGCATGTAGACGGTGCCCGAAGACCTGGCAGCGGCCACTAGGTTTTCGATTTCGGCTACGCTGATCCCCGGCGGCACGGCCGAGTACACGTGTTTCCCGGCTTCCAGGGCCTGGACGGCCTGGGGACCGTGAAGCCAGTTCTGGGTAAAGAGGCACACGGCGTCCACGGCGGATTCGCAGAGGGTGTCGAGGGAGGGACTGGTGTCACTGATCTGAAATCGGGCGGTCGCAACCGCCCTTTTTTCTTCGTCCAGGTCGCACAGCACCACCCGTTCGACCTGCGGATGCACCTTGAACAGGGGAATGAAAGATTGGGAAAAAGCACCCGTTCCGACAATTCCGACCTGAAGCCCCATGTCCACCTCATGACTTTCGCAAGCGCCCTCAAGCGCCCCTGAAGGCCGCTCCGTTAACCGATGCCCGTTTTATTCGCCATTCGTACCGAGTAGATTGCGCAAGAAAGCCACGGCACGGGGAATCGCACTCGGCATCGACGTAATTTCGTGCGTTGCACCTGGATAGATATAAGCCTCGAACTCAGGCGGTCCGCGACCGATCTCCGTCATGGTCCGGATCATGGATTCCGCCTGGGTGACGGAAACCACCCCGTCCATGTCGCCGTGGTGGACCTGCAAAGGGGGCAGATCCTCGGCAAACAGGACGGCGGACCGGCGGATGAGCGCCAACCGGGCATCCTGGAGCGTAACGTCTCCGGTCCACCATGGTACGAGGTACGTGGCGCGCAGGTGTTCGACACCGGGTAGGTCGACCGTCACGCCCCTCACAAGGAGACTGGCGATGTCCCGCGCCCATTCGTTCTGGAAATCCGTCGGTCCGAAAAACGTGATGACGCCCGCGATACGCTCGTCCCGGATCCCCATCAGCATGGCCACGCCGCCTCCTCTGCTGGCACCCGCTACGATGTACCGGTCGGTCTGGGCTTCCGGAATCGTCTCCATGGTGAGATTGACCAGCGCCAGCGCGTCGTCCACGTCGCGGTCCCACGGACTGGCCGGACCGTCCGACAGCCAGGAACGGTCATCGTATCTGAGTGGTTCGTCCCGAAACGACGGAATCACGTAGACGAAGTCGTCCGTCATTTCGCCGAGGGCGACGGTCAATATGAATAACGTGCTTTCCACCGACACGCCGCCGTCGCCGCCATGGGCGTATACTATTACGGGGAGTTCCCCGGCGCCTGAGCCGTCAGGCACGATGATGGCGCCGAAGTGGCGCAAGCCATCGACCTGGTGCGAGACGATTCGCAGGCTGGTCGGATGACCACCCATGTTGTAGGCTTCTTCAAGCTCGACCGTGCCCCCGGCCGCCGAGTAGTCTCGCGTGGCCCAGTCGGCACGGACCGCCGATAGTTCGTCCTCTTCGGCTGGCGCGAACAGAACGTCGAGCGAGTCTTCCACGGAGATCGCGTGGCCGTTCACGTTGGTGGTCGCGCTCGAAGCGGTGACGGTCAGCGTCTGCACTCCGGTCGTCGAACCCAGCGTCCAGTGGGTGGCGGCCATGCCGTCTGGACCGGTTCCGACGGTGGTCGGTTCGGTAACGCCGTGGTTGGGAAAGAACAGGACGAGCGCACCGGGCAGGGGCTGTTCTTCCTCGTCGAACACCTGGACCACGACCGGTTCCCGCAGACTCGAACCGGCGAGCGCGCGCTGCCCGTCGCCGGAAACAACGTTTATCCTGGCGGCCCAGGGCGGATCCACCGGATCGGGCGAGGTAGGGCCATCCTCGCCGCAGGAAAGCAGGACGGCCAGGGAAAGGAGCAGCGCGACCAGAGCAAGAAGGCGGCGGAGCCAGCCTTTGGAACCAAAGCCCGTCGTTTCGGAGTCTGCCGATCCGGGGCCGGAGACGGATACAGGTCGCGAAGGGTTATTAAAAGAATGCATGTTTCTGCTCGGTGGTAAGTGCTATGCAAATTTAATGGTTATGTACTTCTCGGTGCGAGTCTGGTAAGTCGGCGGGCTGTTAATTTACGGATCGGCTACAGAGATAGAAAGCATCAATTGTCTAAGCCGGGGAATTTGTTATGTTTTTTAAGTAATCTGCCCTTTTAATCAGCGTACGACGTGCCTTCAACCCGCGCTTTGCGTGCATTTCAACCTGTGTTGCGCGATATCTACGAAGTAACGCTCGAGGCCGGCAGGCGCCGGAGCCACAACAGGCACGCTATGCCAGCCACGGCCAACACGCCGTTGAAACTGAATACCAGGATCCACGCCGACGGCGCATCGGCAAGGTCGAGTATAGACCCCGCGACAACCGGCGCACCGGTTCCCACGACAAACCCGATGAAGGACTGCACGGCCTGCGCGGAACCGACCAGGTTCCTCGGGGCGAGTTCCGTGACCGTCGTCGAGTAGATGGCGGAATCGGCCGCCGTGAAGATCCCGTAAAAGAAACCCAGTGTAATAAGCCAGGCAATCGGAAGTCCGACCAGCCAACCGGCGAGAAAAGAACAGATACCGCTTACCGCGAAGATCAACGTCGCCGTCCGGATTCTCCCGAACCGGTCCGACATCCATCCGCCCAAAAGCACGCTGAAGATGCCCGTCATGAACATGAAGCCGGCCAGGGTGGCGGCGCGCGAAGCGGCGGCTTCCGAATCGAAACCCGTCATCACGAGTGCGGCGACGAGAAGGAGTGGCAGCCACAGGCGGGCCACGAAGAGCTCGGCGGTGTGTAGCGCATATGCCATGATTACCAGCATCAGCCGGCGGTCTCGCAGCGGCGCCAGGGACAGCCAGCCGGCCATGGTTGTGGTTCGTTCGCTTCCGGGCGTAACGGTTTTTCTTTCAAAGGCAAGCAGCAACGTGACCGCGACGCCGGCGAGGCCGGGCAATGTCGTGGCGAGATAGGCCGGTTCCCAGCTTTCGTACCGGTCCAGCAAAATGCCCATGAGCACGTATGAGACCGTCGTGCCGGCGTACCCTGAGCTCACGAAGACGCCTACGGCCAGACCGCGTCCTCTTTGGGAGAACCTGAGCGATGCAAGCCTGATTCCCGTGATGTACACGCATACGTGCCCTACGCCGTAGAGAAACCGCAGCGCGCTCGCGGTCCACAATCCTTCCGCCAGCAGGGGAAACAGCACGGCGCTGACGGCCGTCAGGGAGATACCCGCGAGCATGATTACATAGGGCCGGAACCGGTCGGTAAAGGGTATGGCCAGCAGGGAGGACGCCGCGTACCCTGCCAGGTAGGCCGAAAAGACCACGCCCGACTGCGTATTGTTCAGTCCCCATTCCGCACGAATGAAGGGCAGGGACGCCACGTAGCTCGAGGAAGACAGCAGCACGAGGAACAGCGACGAACTCATCGCCGTCAGCCATGCGAGGTCCGCCCAGGAGGTCTGCGCAGGACCATTACGAAGGGAGCTGGCGTGGTTTGATGTGTGGGATGAACGGGATGTAGGCAATGGTATGGATTGAGGTGCGGTTTAGAAGTCCTTGAAGCTCAGCGCATTCCGGGTTTCGCACCGCGGCGCAGCAGTTCAAGACTCTTCGCAAGCCTGCGGGCGCGGGTCTCCTCGCGCTTCGCGACACAGATCCAGTCTGTATAATAACGCTGTTGCGAGGGCGTGAGGCCAGCCCATGTGGCATGGGCCTCGACATCCTTCTCAAGGGCGGCCAGAAACTCCGGCGGAGTCTCGAAAACCGGCGGTCGTGCAGCCTGCTCCCAGGCTCCGGAGCGGATAGACGAGGCGACGGCCGCCTCGCCAGCGGGGGTCATGAGGCCTGCCGACCGCATCCTCTCGAGACGTGCGCGATTGACCGCTGACCACCTGCTGTCCCGTTTCCGGGGTGTGAAACGGTGGGCGTAGCGTTCGTCGTCAACCCGCCGTTTAAGTCCGTCGATCCAACCGAAGCAGATCGCATGTTCGACGGCGTTTTCATAGGTGAGTGTGGGCCGCCCGGAGCGCTGGGCAGCCTTTTTGTAGAAGAGGACCCAGACCTCGGCGAGCGACGCGTGGTAAGTATTGAGCCAGCGACGCCAAGCGTGTTGATTGCGGGGGGTAATGCGTCTCCCGGGGAGGGTGATGGCGTGAAGCATAGGTATTGCGGATCCTTCTTCCGGTGACTCACTGCTCGGTTGTAACGCTTCAAATATACATGGGCGGTCAAGAACCCCGTGGTGCCGGAAGTAGGCGATATGGGAGCACTGCTGGTCTGGTCCTGCCTTTTGAACTTGACAGCATGCCTCCAGGGCGGTTAACCCTGTTCAGTCCTGCTCTCTCAACCTGCCCGGTACCGGTTACTGAGGCACGGTCGGGCGACTTCACGGCCACGCATCCGGGACGTATAACCGCCGCTATCGTCTCGCCGCCTGACGGTACCGTAGTAGCAACGTGGCGATTGTAACGCGAGGTACGACATGGCCAAACGCAAGGACCCCGACGAAACCTACCTGGCCCTGCTGCGCGGCATCAATGTCGGCGGGAAGAACATCATCAGGATGGCGGATCTCCGGAGTTGTTTCGAGGACCAAGGATTCCGCGATGTTGCCACGTATATCCAGAGCGGAAACGTGATCTTCCGCACGCCTTCCACCGGACTCAGGCCCCTGACGAAGCATATTGAGGGGATGCTGTCTGCGGCGTTTGACTACGAAGCGAGTGTCGTGATACGTTCAAGAAAGCAGATGCGGGCGGTGGTTTCCAATGCGCCGGCGGGCTTTGGAGAACAGCCGGAGACATATCGATACGATGTTATCTTTGTGAAGGCGCCGCTTACGGCAAATGCCGCCATGGAGGATGTCCCCACAAGGCCCGGCGTGGATGAAGCCTGGGTGGGCAGCGGGGTGCTCTACTTCTCCAGACGCATCGACCAGGCCTCGCGAAGCTATCTCAGCCGTCTTGCGTCGATGCCCGTGTACCAGCGCGTTACCGTCCGCAACTGGAATTCGACGACCCGGTTGCTTGAGCTCATGGAAAAAGACTGAATCCAGACTGGTTGTTCGACGCCGACCAGTCTGAATACCTTGTTGTCTTCGATTCGCAGAGGTCAACCATAGGCATTCTCAATCAGCACTGATCGAGTTGATCGGCGCCGTTCAAGGGCGAGTCGTCATTCCGTACCGCACCGTCCGTTTCTAAACACCAACACCGGCCTGTTGGGAATCGAGCAGTCGGAAACGTACCCGTAAAGCGCATTCATCTCAGCTTCGAAGGCGTTGTACTCCGCCAGCCGACTGGCCAGTTCCGCCGGATCTGTGGATGAGGCTGAATAGACTATGTACGCCCAGGGTCCGCCGCAGGGCTTGGATCCTATGGCCGCGATGCGACAGTCTGCAATCGACGCTCCCGCAGCGATGCCAATGAGCGCGTCGATTTCCTGTCGCATCTTTTCAAGCTGCGCACGGTCGCCCTCCTCGGTGCGCGGGTTTCCCTCTTCGGTTCCCTCGTCGCCTTCCTCGACCGGCGATTCACCTTCCTCAACCGGCGGGTTGTCATTGTTGTCAGGCCCAACGACAGGATCGCGGTCGTCACAGGCAAGTAGAGAAACAGAGATCCATAGCGCTGCGACCAGGAATCGCATTGTCTTACCTTTCCATCAGACACAGACAAGCGTCATTTTACCCACTATGGAGAACGTTTAAATTCACGAACAGTTCCCCTTCCGAAACCAGGATGCTACGTGTCGACAACGTTTTGGCCCCGATTGCAAACCAGACCGACAGATCATTCCCCATGGTTCCTTGAAACAGATTCAAATTCCAGACTACTGATCACACCCTCCACGCTTCATAAACGGGTGTTCATGTCATGCACTTCTTTACTTAGGTCTTTGATGTCTTCCCTGGAAGCCATTTTACCGCGTATAAATAACAACCAGCCGAGAATCAAGCAGGCCCCGGTGGTTACAGGCATGATCCAATCACTCATGTCGACTCCTTTATTGGTTCCGGCCTGTTTTCATAGATGTGAAGCTTCTTCTTCGATTGCAATGATCTTATCTCAGCCGCCTGCCGATTCCCGTGTTCGTTCCTCAAGCATGACGTCTAATCATTCGACTTACTTGCCCAACGCTCTCAATTCCTCTTCGACTGAGAGCATCCGTTCGCTGAGTCCACCAATCAGAAAAACCATGATCGTAACGATGATGCCCGTCATGGTAAGAAAAGGCAACCAGGACCAATCTCGCTTGTTTTCCGCCATATTATCCCCTTCCTTATCCGTCGAATGACCGTGCTGGCGCCTTCATTTTCCAACTTCCGTGTAACGGGAATTTCATCCGATACTACTCGTGAAACCCATATATTCCATTAGTAGCTTTAATCTTTTCAGTTCTCGAATTCTGTAACTGGAAAAGGAGATCGCACCATGCGACAGTACCGGGTCGCTATTCTGGGCTGCCGAGGCCGGGGCACGGCCGCGGCCCGCGCGTACCATCAACATCCCCGCACCGAGGTTGTGGCGTTATGCGACCTCGTACCCGAACGCCTGACGACCCTCGGCGACGAACTGGGGGTTGCGGCTCGCTACGAAGATCTCGACCGGATGATCGAGGACGAGGACCCAGACATTGTCGCCATTCCCACGGGTACCGAATTCCACTATCCGCTGGCTATGCGCGTACTGGAGCACGGCGTCCACATCGACATTGAAAAGCCTATCTGCACGACCCTGGCCGAGGCCGACGCGGTGCTGGCAAAAGCCGCGGAGAAAGGGGTGCAGGTGGCCGTGCATCACCAGGGGCGCACCGGCGGCGCGCTTCTGGCGGTCAAAGCGGCGATTACCGAGGGCCGGATCGGTGACTTGCGCTTCGTGCAGGGCAGCGGCAAGGGCTACTATGGCGGCTACGGCCTGATGAATATCGCCACGCATTCGCTCAATGCGATGCTCGGCGTGGCCGGGCCGGTGCGAAGCGTGCAAGCCGTGGCCTTGACCGATGGCCGTCCAATCACGCCTGAAGATGTTGTGCCGTCGCCGAATGGCATGGGTTACATTGCCGGTGAACACGTGACCGCGGCGCTTGCCTTTGAATGCGGGATTTCGGGTGTGCTCCTGCAGCACCGCTTCCCCAAAATGGATTCAACGGCCTATATGATCGAGGTCTACGGCACCGAGGGCAGGCTTTACTGGAAGAGCGGCGCCCCGTGGTTTTTGTCAACGCCGCACTTTGCCCCTGGCCAAGCCGAGTGGCAGCCGCTCGCCCCCATCGTGCCGGAGCACTACGATCCGGCCGGTCCGGCTTCCGTGGAGGACTACCAGTTCGCCGATGAGTACGTTAAGGCGCTGGACGAGGGCCGGGCGCACGAGTGCTCGGGTGACGCCGGCCGCCACGTGCTGGAGATTCTGATGGGGATTTTCGAGTCGGGCGCGCGCGGCCGGTGCGTGGATCTGCCGCAAGCCGAACGCGATCACCCGCTCCTGCGTTGGCGCAAGGAACACGGCCTGGGGCTGCCTGATCCAATGCCGCGCCCGTACGCGGAATGGCTTGCCGAGGAGGACTGCCGGTTGGGCCGAAGTGCGAGCTAGACGCCGGACTTCCCCGACCAGCCTTCACCGCTGCCTATGACACCCATGTCCAGGAATACCTGGCCTCGTCCCTACCTGGCCTCGTCCCTACCTGGCCTCGTCCCTACCTGGCCTCGTCCCTACCTGGCCTCGTCCCTACCCGGTCTCGTCCCTACCCGGCCAACCCGCCCGTTCCCATAATCCGTTCCATATTGCCACCGAGGATCGCCGCCATCTCGTCCTCGTCCAGGAACGGGCAATATCGCCGCACGTAGTCGAGGCTCTGGCGGTAGGTCCAGTGCAACAGCACGATGGGAATATCCGTTCCCCAAAGTATCCGCTCGGCGCCGAAACGTTCGACCATCTTCTCCAGGACGGGCCGCATCTGGGGCATGGGGTAGTCCCAGCGCGACTGCAGGAACACGGCGAAGAGGATCTGGATGTGGAAGCGGGGGTGGTCCGCGGGTGCGGCTTCGTACACTTCATCGGGGACGTTGATCCGGTCGCGTTCGGCAAACATCCGCCAGGGGAATCCGTGAGTTACGATCACTTTTACATCGGGGAATCGGTCCATCCAGGCACGCAACGATCGTAATTCTTCGATGTATGCGGACGGCGATCCGACCGCACCGAGGGTGAAGAAAACCGGAATATCCAGTGCGGCAACCGAAGCCCAGAATGGGTCGAAATCGGGCCCGGTCCATTCAGCGGAGAGGTTGTAAAGCGGCCGGTGAAAGGGCGCGAACTGAAGGCCCGAAAGCCCGTGAACGCCGATTGCCCGTTCCAGTTTCGCAATGGCCTCGTCGGTCCTGTCGGGAATCCACCACTCAGGCACCTGGGCCAGCCCCTGGAGCCGTTCCGGGTAGCACCTGCAGCATTCCGCGATGTAACCGTCGTCGAGCCCCATGTACGGTGTGCGATGCAGAAGGGCGCGGTCGACGCCCGCGTAGTCCATTTCCGCCACCAGGCTTTCCGCCGGAAAGGAGAAGTCCTCCGTCCACGGCGGCAGGGCCTGCTTGACGTAATCCTCGCCGTCAACCGTCCATTCGGCCAGTCCATGTTTTCCGGTGCGGAAGTCCGCGTCCCGCAGGCTCTCGAAGCGCCACGGTCGATCGGGGTCGAAAAGCCCCTTTGCGTCGGCCGGCGTACGGTCGCCACACCGCCAGACGGGCTGCTGCCTGGCCTGGGCCATGAACAGTTGCAGGTGGCGATGGAATTCGGCACGATCGTCGAAACCCCCGATTTCGCGTGGGGGCGGAAAGCAGTAGGCGTGTCCGTCGTAGATCATTACATACCTCGGAGTTCACCTGGAATGAACCGTCGAATCCCTGGAAGACGCATAATGAACAGGTATGACTGCAAGCCCGCAACTTCATTCCTGCATGTTGATTCTGAATGGGCTTGACGGATAAATACCATGGCGTTAAGGATGTTGGACGATTGATCACGACGGACAACATTTGAATGGATCAGTAATATGCCAGCCCATCCCACAGACGCCGAACGCTTCCTTTTCGACACGAATGGCTACCTGGTGCTGGAGGATTTCCTTCCAGAGTCCCTGGTCGACGCGCTCAACGCCGCGCTGGAGCGGACGATAGCACGTCGCCGCGACCCCGGGTTCCATCGAGCGCACGAACCGGCCTTTGCCGACAAACTGGATTCGGCCAATGCACGGGTCATGCACCTGCTGGGCGAAGACCCGCTCTTTCTGGAAATGCTCGACTACGACCCGATGATGGACTATGTCCGCGGTCTGTTCAACGAGATGCCGCATCTGCACTCGACCGACGCCATCTACGAGATCGAACCCGAAGCGCATCACGGTCAGGGCTGGCATACGGACGGGATCCAGGACGGATTTCGCGACTTCCGGCCGCACGTTCCGCTATTACAGTTCAAGGTGGGGTACTACCTGAGTGACATGACCGAACCCGACCAGGGCAACCTGACGCTGGTACCGGGCAGCCACAAGTCCCTGGTCGAGCCGGACGCGAAGAACGGTATGCCCGGTGCCGTGCAGATCTGCGGGCGACCCGGCACGGTCGTGCTCTTCCACAACGGGGTGTGGCATACGGCCGGTCCGTTCACGCGCCACGGGGGCAAGCGGGTGATCCTCTACTACGGCTACGAACACCCGTGGATGCTGGCGTGTGCGGAACAGTGGCGGTACGACAGGGATTTCCTGAACAGCCTCACGCCCCGGCACCGGCGCTTTTTTCACGGTTTCGTATTCGATCCGCCGGAGTACCGCTGGGGTTGAGTGCAATCAGGCGGCCTTGCGACGCGCTTGCTTGCGCTTCATCATTACGCCCGGAAGTCGCTTCAGTCTTTCATTGCGTGGGTCGATCTCGAATCCGCCGGATTCCAGGGCGGTAACGCCAAGCAGTGGTTCCGTCCCTTCAGGGCCAAACGCTATGGTCCCGCCGACGATCACTCCTTCGAACTCGATCTCCGCGACCGTCGCTTCCAGCGTGAGCGGTTTCCCATCAGCAAGAAAATAGTCGCGACTTCCCCTCGGTTTGAGGCCGATCTCTTCCAGGTGCTCTTTCGGCACAAGCGAGTCGTATGCCCCGGAATCGACCAGTAACTTGCCGGTCCAACTACGATGTGGCTCTGCTGGGTTGCGGATTGTTACGTTGACGTACGTGGTACCCATATTACATACCTCCCGGAGGGATTCCCTTTGATGATTCAAGATACATCGGATGATCCGCTTTCCCTATCATAGAATAGAGTCGCAAATCATTTGATTTTCTATTCGACTTTTTGAAGTGTATTTGAATCGGAGTCGCAGATTCAAATATCGTTACGAATGAACATCTGGAATCGGCGTAACATTCCTCATCCTCGACGCGTATCGCAACGGAATCGGGCCATGAGATTCCTTCTCGTTCCGGTCGTCATCTCGATCATCGTTCTTCTGTCGTGCGGCAGGGAAAGCCCCACGGGGCCGCCGCAGGCGGCCAGCATCACGATATCGCCCTCCGAGGCCGAGTTGGACGCAATCGGCGCGACCGTGCAGTTCACCGCGTCGGTCCGGGACGGGAACGATCAGGTGATTGCGGACGCTGTCGTGACGTGGACCAGCGGAAACACCACAGTGGCCAGCGTGACCCGCGAGGGCCTGGTCACGGCACGGAGGAACGGTTCCGCGGTCGTCACGGCCGCTTCGGGGCAATTCCATGCGAACGCCGCCGTCACGGTATCGCAGGCGGTCGCCCGTATCGAGGTCGCGCCCGCCGGCGTGACGCTTACGAAGACGGACCGGTCGCTGCGCCTGGACGCCGTGGCGACGGACAGGAACGGCAACCCGGTGCCCAACGTGCGGCTCATCTGGACAAGCAGCGATCCTTTCGTCGTCTCGGTGAACGCCCTGGGAGACCTCGAGGCACGGTCGAACGGAAACGCCCGGATCACCGTGTCTTCCGGGGAAACCTCGACAAGCGTGGAAGTCACGGTCACGGGCTTCGGACCGGACGCGCTGGACCGCGCCGCCCTGGTGGCGCTGTTCAACGGCACCGGCGGACCGGGATGGACACTCGCCGCGAACTGGTCGAGCGACGCGCCCCTGGCCGAGTGGCACGGAGTGACGACGGACGCCGAAGGACGGGTGATCGAATTGTCGCTCGACAGGAACGGCCTGACGGGTGCTTTCCCCGCGGAACTGATCCGGCTGGAAAGGCTCCGGTCTCTTTCACTCGCGCGCAATCAGTTGACCGGAAGCATACCCCCCGGAATCGGACGACTCGCCAGTCTGGAATTGCTGGAGGTTTCCTACAACCGGTTGACGGGAAGCATGCCCCCCGATATCGGACGACTTGTCAGGCTCCGGATACTCGGCGCCCGGGGTAATAACTTCTCGCACGGACCGTTGCCCCTGGCCATGGCCAATCTCGGCAATCTCGAAAGACTGAGGCTTGATAGAACTTTCCTGTGCGCACCGCTGGACGCGGTCTTCCAGGCCTGGCTCGGTGCTATTGACGACGTTGCAGTGGATGACTGCGAGGACATGGAACGGAGTGCGCTGATCGCTTTGTACAACGCGGCGGACGGGGGGAACTGGACCGGACGGCGTAATTGGCTCACCGCCGCGCCTTTGAACGCCTGGCACGGCATCGCGACCAATGACCTGGGCCAGGTAACGAGGCTGGACCTCAAAGACAACAATCTTAAGGGAACGCTGCCGTCCCGGCTGGGCGATCTCCGGTCTCTGAGCGTACTGGACCTGTCGAACAACGCCGGGCTGTCGGGACCGCTGCCTGCGTCGCTGGTCGGTCTAGGTCTGACGGTCCTCAGGTTGGGCGGAACGGGTCTTTGCGAGCCGCCGGACCCCGCTTTTCAGGCCTGGCTGGCCACCGTCGGGGACATACGGGTCGACAACTGTCCCGCCGAAGTCACCCCCGATCGGGTGGCGTTGACCACGCTATACGGCGAAACGGGCGGCGCGTACTGGAAGGAGGCCGCCAACTGGCTCAGCGAAGCGCCGTTGCGGGACTGGCACGGCGTCGAGACCGACGCCGAAGGGCATGTGATCTCCATCGACCTGGGGTACAATAACCTCAAGGGGCGGCTTCCTCAGGAACTGGCGCTGATGGACCGGCTGGAAACGTTGCGTCTTATCGGCAACGGCCTGGCGGGGCACATTCCACCCGAACTCGCGCGCCTTGATCGGCTCGCCGCATTGGATCTCTCGGTGAACCTGCTGACGGGCCCCATTCCGCCGCAACTGGGACAACTGGAAAACCTCTCCGTCCTCGATCTCTCCGCAAACGGGTTGACCGGGTCCGTTCCAACCGAACTGGGACGACTCGACCGACTCACCGTCCTCGATCTCGGGCTCAACCGGTTACACGGACCCCTTCCTCCGGAATTGGGCAACCTCCGCAGCCTCGAGCGACTCACGCTCTCTTCCAACGAATTTACGGGCCCCGTTCCTTCGGAAATGGGACAACTGGAAGACCTCTCCGTCCTCAACCTCGCCGTCAACGGGCTGACGGGTCCCGTTCCTCCCGAATTGGGGCGGCTTCGAAACCTCGTCGCACTCGAACTCGGTAGAAACGGGCTGACGGGCCTCGTTCCGCCGGAACTGGGACAACTGGCCAACCTCGAAGAACTGGATCTCTCCACTAATGCGTTGACGGGCCCCGTTCCACCCGAACTGGGAAGACTGGCAAATCTCGAGGAACTGAACCTCTCCACCAACGGGCTGACGGGCCCCGTTCCACCCGAACTGGGAAGACTGGCGAACCTTGTCACGCTGCGCCTGGCGTCGAATCGGCTGAGCGGGCCGGTCCCGTCCGAACTGGGAGCACTCGGGAAGCTCAAGACGCTGAGTCTTTCCCACAACGCCGGACTGTCGGGGCCATTGCCGCGTGCGTTCCTAGGCCTCGACCTGGCCTCCCTGCTGCTGGCCGGCACACGACTTTGCGCGCCCCGGGACGTAGAGACCCAGACCTGGTTGCAGGATATTGACGAAAGGCGCGTTTCAAACTGCGGAGACGCCGTCGCGCACGTTGTGTCGGCGTATCTCACGCAGGCGGTGCAGTCCCTCGAAAACCCGGTGCCGCTGGTTGCCGGCAAGCCCGCGCTCCTGCGCGTCTTCGTAACGAACGGCGGCATGGCCGACGCCAGGCGGCCGCCGGTACGCGCTACTTTCTACCGGAACAATCTTCCGGTGTACACGGCCGAGATACCGGGCGGAGACTACAGCCTGCCGGACCGTCCAGAGGAGGGAGACCTCGCGGCGTCATCCAACGCCCATATTCCGGCCTATGTCGTTCGGCCGGGCCTGGAAATGGTGATAGAAATCGGTCCCGGCAGCATTCCGGATCCCGCTTCGGACACCGGTCGCCGCCTGCCTTCTGTCGGACGGATGGCCCTGGAGGTGGCGGAGGTGCCGCCCCTCGACCTTACCCTGGTCCCGTTTCTGTGGACGTGGAATCCGGATTGGACGCTCGCGGACTACGCCGCGGGCCTGTCCCCGAATGACGAACTGTTCAGGATGACCCGGGAAACACTGCCGGTAGGTGATTTCCATCTGAGCGTGCGCGAACCCGTGTGGACTTCGGTGGCCTCCGAGGCGAAGAACACCATATCGATGCTGGTCGAGGTCTTTGTGGTCCGCATCCTGGACGGCGCCCCGGGACACTATATGGCTATCCTCCCTGCGAACGAACGCGTGGGCGTCGCCGTCATCCCCGGAAGTATCGGCGTGTCGGCGCTGGACGGATACACCATAGCCCATGAACTCGGACACAACATGAATCTGAGGCACGCGCCGTGCGGTGGCCCGGCCGGGCTGGACCCCGACTACCCCTACGTCGACGGGACGACCGGGGCATGGGGCTACGACGTTCTGGCGGGATCGCTGGTGTCGCCACAGCGCCACGACCTGATGAGTTACTGCCCTCCCGGATGGATCAGCGACTTCCACTTCGTCAAGGCGCTGATCTATCGGCGGTCCCTGGAAACGCCCGGTCCTGGGGCGCGCGCCGCTTCGGCGACCAACCTGCTGCTCTGGGGCGAAGTGAACGACCTTGGGGAAATTGTCCTCCATCCTGCTTTCGCGGTCGACGCTCCGCCCGTCCTGCCGGAGACCGGCGGTCCGTATCGCCTCACCGGTGAAGACGAAACGGGGAACACGCTGTTCGCGCTGTCCTTCGGCACGGCGGAAATCGCGGACGGGAACGGAAGCGTTTTCGCCTTCGTACTTCCCGTCCAAGCAGACTGGCTCGATCGACTGCAACAGGTCGCGCTATACGGTCCGGAAGGGGTGAGGACGTTGGATCGCAGCGGAGGACCGGCCGCCGCGATCATGTTGGACCGGACGACCGGAGCGGTCCGGGGTATCCTCCGAGACTGGCCCGACCAGGACGGCTCACCCGCCTTCGCCCGGCGCGTGCCGCCGGACGGAGATTTCGAAGTCCTGGTCAGCCGCGGCATCCCGAGTTCAAATCCCCGATAGCGAGGGTTGCCTGCCGAAGCCCCCGCGGCCGGTTCAAAAAACATTTTTGGGAATCGCCCATTGGGGTATAATAACCATGTATAGCCCGGATCGGTCGTTTCGTCCAGATCGGGGATGCCGTCGAGACCGGTCCCTCTGTAAACCCGGTTCGACCCGGATCGACCCGGATTCCAGCCCTGTTCCATGAATCTTGTTCTTACCCTGGCCCTGACCGCCGTCTGCCTGGGTGGCGAAACCTTCTTCCACGCACCACGGGCCTATCTGGGAGAGCGGGCTTTCTCGCTCCGCCTTTCCGATGAGCGGGTGGCGAACGGTCACACCCTTTTGGTGGAGTACATCCCTGACGGTCCGGGCGAGGAAGCCTGTCGCGATCTCGCCGAGGAAGCCGGCCGCGATCTCGCCGAGGAAGCCTGCCGCGCGGCTGATCTGACCGTTTCGACGAGTGCCCGGATCCATCGTCTGTACCCTCATCCGACCGCGTCTGATGGAGTTTTGTTCGCCCTGATCGGCATTCCCTATCGCGCGGCACCGGGACCGGATATCGTGCACGTGGAGTGGACCGAGAGCGACCGCGCCTTCGGTCGGGAACTCCCATTCACCATCGTACCCGGCCCGTACCGGTCGGAACAGATCCGTGGCGTTCCGCAGAGCCGGGTCACGCCTTCGGTCACGGACTTCCGGCGCATCGCGCGGGAGCAGAAGATCATCGCCGCGGCATACGAAGCGGTGAGGGATACGGTGATGATGGAAGACACGTTCCGCTATCCCGTGGAGAAGAAGACCATCACCAGTCCGTACGGGACTCGACGCGTGTTCAACGGACAGCTTCGCAGCTATCACGGCGGCCTCGACCTGCGGGCCTACGAAGGCACGCCCCTGTACGCCGCCCAGTCCGGCGTGGTCAAACTGGCGCAGAACCTGTTCTATTCGGGTAACCACGTCCTCATCGAACACGGAATGGGCATCCACACCGGGTATTCGCACATGAGCCGGCTGAATGTGAAAACAGGGGACGAGGTGTCCCGGGGACAGTTGCTGGGTCTGTCGGGAGCCACGGGCCGGGTTACCGCCGCGCACCTGCACTGGACGGTGAGCGTGGACGGCGTGGGCGTCAGTCCGCTCCAGTTCACCGAGATCCTGGCCATGCTGTACCAGAAGCCCGTCGAGGTGCGTAAACCGAATGACGGCTGAACGGGGTAGTCATGCGATCGAAGATCTGCCTGTTGCTCCCTGCTTCTTTGCTGATGATTGCCGTTGCCCTGGCGTCGGAAACGTTTCCCGGACCGCCTGGTCCGCCCGGACCGCCTGGCCCGCCTGGTCAGCCTGGACCGTCCAGTCCGTCCGGCCAGGTAAATTCCGTCGGCGTGACACTGCCTCCGGACGCCGCGCCGCCCTCCCTGCAGATACTGCGCACCTTCGAACTGAACAACCGGTATATGGACCGGGCCACGTCATCTTACCAGAAGTCCTTCGGGTTTGCCCTGACGAACGAGCCCCTCAGCCGGGTAGACCGCAATTTCAACCTGGTGCCCGCCGCGGCCACCCATTGGGAGGTGACAGAGGACGGCCGCACCTGGGTTTTCCACCTCCGAAAGGACATGGTATTCGGCGACGGCAAGCCCGTAACCGCCTACGACTATGCGGACACGTTCCGGCGATGGGCGGACCCGGACATCGGCTTCGATTTCGAATGGTATTACCGGTCCATCAAGAACTGGGGCGCCGTCGTCGCGCGCAAGATGCCGCTGGACTCGCTGGGAGTCGAGGCCCTGGATCCGCACACTATCGCCTTCACGACCACCCGTCCCGCACCCTTCGCGCCGCATTTGCTCAACTACAGCTGGGTGACACCCACCCACCAGTTCGAGAAATACGGGGCCGCGTGGTCCACCAAGCCCGAAACCCACATCGGGTACGGACCCTACCGGCTCAAGGAGTGGACGATCAACGACCGCATCGTCCTCGAGCCGAATCCCGTCTACCCCGGACCCAGCTCGCCCTACCTGGAGCGGATCATCGCCCGGTTGTACAACGCCGCGGCCCAGCCGCCCTTTCTCGCGTCCTACGAGGCGGGGGAGGTCGACTATGTTTTGCTGAACAATCCGGCCGAAATCAACCGGGTCCGGTCCGATCCGGTGCTGCGTCGCCACCTCAACACCTACACTAACTTCACTACGTACTATCTCTTCATGGATACCCGCGTTCCCCCCTTCAACGACCTGCGCGTCCGCCAGGCGATCAGCCACGCCATCGACCAGCACGCCATCATGAAATCCGCCCTCAAGGACATCGCGGTACCCGCCGTATCCATGATGCCGGCCGGATTCCCCGCCGCCCGTCCCGATTTGCTGGCACACATTCAGCGGTACGATCCCGAAAGGGCTCGCGGGCTGCTCGCGGAAGCAGGCTATCCCGATGGCAGTGGGTTCCCGGCGATGTCCATGTGGCTTCGCGGCGAGGCCTATCTGAGAAAAGTGGCCGCCGAGGCCATACAGGCCATGCTGAAGCAGAACCTGAATATCAACGTCGAGGTGCTGAACGTGGAGCGTAAGGTCTACACGGAAGCCATGAATGCCAAGGAGATCCCTTTTTCGATGATCGCCTATGGATGGGACTACCTGGACCCCAGCAACCTGCTCAACCTGTGGTTGTCCCGCGGCCGCCATCCGTGGCGCAACGACCGTTTCGAGGAACTCGTCGAACGGGCCAACCACCTGGTGGGCGATCCCGGCCGCCGGGCGCAACTCTACCATGACGCGGAGGAGATCCTGGTCCGCGACGTGGGCGGCGTGTTCCTCTGGCACGACCTGGTCAACGAGATGTGGCGGCCATATGTCCGCGGCGAAGCCCTGGAACCGAACGAATCGGGCTACAGGGCCTGGCGCGGAAACCAGATGCTGAACCTGATGACGACGATATATATTACAGAGGATGTATCCCGGGAAACGACCTCGCGCGGGCCGGCCAGACGCTGAAGTTGGCTGATTGAGCGTTGACGGGACCGTGCTCACGGCTTCACTCATCAGATCGGTCCATTGCATGGGCATGCCATCAAACATAAGAACATGGAGTATCCTCGCCCCGGCGGTGCTATTGGCGGGCTCGGCGGCACTCCTGTATTTCACGTTACTGGGGTCCGCCGTCGCCGGCCCATTCGGGCAGGATGTCCCGGCCCGGGTAAACTCCGTGGGCGTCTCGCTTCCCCCGGACGCCGCGCCGCCTGAGCATCAGCACCTGCGCACCTTCGAATTGAACAACCGGTTCATGGACCGGGCCGTTTCCTCGTACCAGAAGGTCTTCGGTTTCGCCATTACGAACGAGCCGCTGACCCGGGTCGACCGGGACTTCAACCTGCTCCCCGCCGCGGCGACCCACTGGGAAGTGACCGAAGACGGCTTCACGTGGATCTTCCATCTGCAGCAGGATCTCATATTCGGCGACGGACGACCCGTCACGGCCTACGACTACGAGGCATCGTTCCATCGGTGGGCCGATCCGAAGACCGGGTTCGATTTCGAATGGTACTACCGGCCCATCAAAAACTGGGGAGATGTCGTGGCCGGCCGCATGCCCCTGGACTCGCTGGGCGTCGAAGCGCTGGACGAGCACACCATCGCCTTCACCACGACCCAGCCGACGCCCTACGCACCCGAGCTGCTGAATTACAGCTGGGTGACCCCCACCCACCTGTTCGAGAAATACGGCCCGGCCTGGTCGACCCGGCCGGAGACCCACATGGGCAACGGTCCCTTCCGGCTCAAGGAATGGACCATCAACGACCGCATTGTCCTCGAGCCGAGTCCCACGTACCGGGGGCCCAACAAGCCCTACCTGGAACGTATCACCGCGCAACTCTTCAACGCAGCTGCCCAACCGCCCTATCTCGCCGCCTACGAGGCCGGCGAAGTCGACTACATCGTGCTGAGCAACCAGGCCGAAATCAACCGCGTCAAGTCCAATCCCACATTGACGGACCACCTGAACACCTACGTGGATTTCCAGACTTACTATCTGATGATGGATACCTACAACCCGCCCTTCAACGACCGGCGGGTGCGCCGGGCCTTCAGCCACGCCGTCGATCAGGCCTCGCTCATGAGTTCGGCCCTGCGGGACATCGCGTTGCCGGCCGCCGCCATGTCGCCGCCGGGGTTTCCCGCGGCCAACTCAGAAGCGCTGGCTTCCATCCAGGCCTACGATCCGGAACTGGCGCGTAACCTCCTGGCGCAGGCGGGTTATCCCGATGGCGAGGGATTCCCGGCCGTGAGCATGTGGCTGCGGGGAGAAACCATCGTGAACAGCACGGCCGCCGAGGCGGTCCAGGCCATGCTGAGGCAGAATCTGAATATCGAGGTCGGGGTACGGAACGTGGAGAGGAAGGTGTTTATGGAGACGATGAACGCCAAGGAACTCACCATGGCGCTCATCCCCTATCGCTATGACTACGTCGACGCCAGCAACCTGCTCACGCTGTGGCTCTCTAACGGCAGGCACCCCTGGTACAATGAGCGGTTCGAAGATCTGGTGCTTCGGGCGAACGTGCTGGTGGGCGATCCGGGCCGGCGCACCGAGCTGTACCAGGAAGCGGAGGAAATCCTGGTCCGCGACGTGGGCGGCGTGTTCCTCTGGCACACCCTGATCAATGAAATGTGGCGGCCCTACGTGCGCGGCGCGGCGCTGGAGACCAACAAGTGGGGGTACAGGGCGTGGCGGGGCAACCAGATGCTGAACCTGATGCCGACCCTGTATATATCGGAAGAAGTCCTGGATGCGGGCCCCAAGAAGGAACCCGACGGCTTCTGGGACTGGCTGACCACCCGGTAGGTACCGGCGTAGGTCGCCAGCGAATTCGCGGGACGCGGCCTCCCGCGTCGTGACCTCACCGAATCCCCGGGATGGTGCTCACCGAGTGCCAGGTCCGGCCCCGCCTACGCCGCGGCTTCCTGCACGATGCGCCCGTCGAAGAGCCGGATGATCCGGTGGGCGTGGTCGGCCAGCGCCTGGTCGTGAGTCACCATGATGATGGTCGTGCCCGCCTCGTTGAGGCCATTGAGCAGTTCCATCACCTCGGCGCCGTTGGCCGAGTCCAGGTTACCCGTCGGCTCGTCCGCCAGGATCAGCTTGGGATTTCCGATGACCGCCCGCGCCACGGCCACGCGCTGCTGCTGGCCGCCCGAAAGCTGCTGCGGGAAGTGATTCCGGCGGTGGGGGATCTGCATGTGCTCCATGGCCGCGTCCACCCGCTCCTTTCGCTCCTGCTTCGATGTACCCAGGTAGATCAGCGGCAGCTCAATGTTCTCGTAGACCGTGAGTTCGTCGATCAGGTTGAAGCTCTGGAAGACGAAGCCGATGTTGGCCTTGCGCAGGTTGGCCCGCTGCCGCTCGGAGTGGCCGGACACTTCCTGGTCCAGGAAGTGGTATTCGCCGCCCGATGGGTTGTCGAGGAGGCCGAGGATGTTGAGCAGGGTGGACTTGCCGCAGCCCGAGGGTCCCATGACCGCCACAAACTCGCCCTGGTCCACGGCCATGGTCACGTCGTTCAGCGCGGTGGTCTCCACCTCTTCGGTGGCGTAGAGTTTCTTGAGATGCTCCGTCCTGATCATGGTTTGCTCCTGTGATGTGGTGATGCTCCGGGCGGGCCCGGCCCAGGTGGCGTCCGTTCCCGCTACTGCAAGACCAGTCTTTCCATGTCGCCGAAGTTGTCGTACATGGACGTGATGACCGTTTCTCCCTCTTCGAGCCCTTCGAGGACCTCGAAGAACTGGCTGTTTTGCCGGCCGAGCCGGATCTGTCGCCGCACGGCAAACTCGCCCGTGGGGTCCAGCACGTAGATCCAGCGTCCGCCCGTCTTCTGGTAGAAACCGCCCCGGGGTACCTGCATGGCGTCGGCCAGTTCGCCCAGCGCGATCCGGACCTGCAGTGTCTGCCCGCGGCGGAGCCCCTCGGGCATCCCTTCGGGGAACACCATGTCCGCCTCGAACTGCCCCTCGATCACCTCGGGATACACGCGGCTGATCACCAGGTCGTAGGTCCCGCCCGCGAAATCGAAGGACCCGGCCTGGCCCGAACGGATGCGGGCGATGTAGTGCTCGTCGATGGCCGCCCGCACCTTGAACTCGTCCTCCACGTCGATCTGGCCCAGACGGTTGCCGCCGGGCTTGGACTCGCCCACCTCGGCGATGAGCGAGGACAGAAGGCCCGTGATCGGCGCGCGGATCGTCAGGTTCTCCTCGTTCTGCTTGATGACTTCCAGGTTCAGGCGCAGTCGGTCGACCGATTCCTCCAGCTGCTGGATCTGGATCGTCTGGAAAATCGAGTCCTGGTGCAGGGTCTCGACGGTCACGTCCCGCCTGCGTGTGAGATATTCCAGGTTGTCCTTTGCTTCGTCGTAGTCCTGGCGCGAGGTCAGTTCGGCCTTGAACATCTCGTCCTGGCGTGCGTACTCCCGCTCGGCCTGGCGCAGCTGGTATTCGGTCTCCACCAGTCCGGCGCGCATGCTCAGTCGCCGCTGTCCCATGGTCACGCGCGTCTCCCTGAGCCGGTTCACCTCGCGGAACAAGTCGGCCTCGCGCTGCATGACGCTGAGCTGCAGGTTGGCGTTGGAAAGCCGCAGGATGGGCGTGCCCTCCTCGATCTGCGCGCCCTCCAGGACGTAGACCTCCTCCACGCGACCGCCTTCCACGGCGTCCAGATAGATCGTAGTGAGCGGCATGACCTCGCCCTGCTCCACGATGTACTCGAGAAAGGGACCGTGGGTCACCGGGGCCAGGGTCAGCTTCTCGGCATCCACGTTCAGCGAGGACGGATTGACGCTGAGCAGTGCATAGGCCCCGAAGGCGATCACCGCTGCCGCTAGGCCGCCTATGGCGATCCGGCGCGGCGTGAAGCGCTTCTTCTCGATCCGGCGGTCCATGGTGTTGTCCTGCTCACGCTGACGCTCGGCCGCGAACATGCCCACCAGGCCCTTGGATTTATCGTCGTTTTGGCGCTTGTCGCTCATTCGCTCAACCCAGGGTCGTTGCCATTACCCAGAATGGCTTGTCGCCTACAGTATAATCCCGCAGCGGATGCAGGGTCCCGTCGGAGGAGTCCACGCGGTACGCCGTCATCACACCCGCGGCTTCACCGGCGCAATAGAGGAACCGGCCATCCGGATCGACGTTGAAGGACCGTGGACTGGCCGGAACCGATACATGCCCGAAGGCGCTCAGCGAACCGTCGGCCGCCACGTCGTAGCCCACGATGCTGTCATGCCCCCGGTTGGAGGCATAGGCCCACCTCCCGTTCCGGTGCACCTCCACGTGGGCAGTAGCCCCACCCTCCGCCCAGCCTTCGGGCAGGGTCGATATGTTCTGGAAGATCTCGAGAGTGCCGTTATCCGCATCGAAGTGGTGGGCCGTCACCGTGTTTCCCTGTTCATTGACGATGTACGCCACGTCACCGCCGGGTCGGAAGCAGATATGCCGGGGCCCCGTTTCTTCGTCCGGGGGGCTGAGCACCGCGGGTTCGTTGGCGGTCAACTGCCCCGTTTCCGCGTCGAACCGGAACTGGTTGGTCTTGTTGGTGGGACAGACGTGGGGGACGATCACGTACCGGTCCTCCACCACGAGGCAGACTGCATGGGCCTTTTCGCCCGTGTTGATGTACTGCACGAGCTCGCCGATCGCGCCGTCACCGCCCAGGCGGTGCACGGTGATGCCGCCGCCGCCGTAGTATACCGTCAGCAGGAACCGGCCGTGACGGTCCGTTACGAGGTGCGCGGGGATCTCGATGCCGGTATCCACCTTGTTGATGAGGGACAGTTCGCCGGAATCCCTGTCCAGCCTGTAGGACGCGAGCGTGGTGGATTCCACGTGGGCATTGTACATGAGATTGCCCGCCGGATGCAGGCACAGCGCCCCGGACGGACCATGGGCGTCGCTGGTGGACCGCAGGGTCAGGGCGCCCGTCTCCCGCTCCTGGTCGTAAGCCTTCACCAGCTCGTCGCCCGTTAGCGAGACGAAAACAACGGTGCGTCCTGACGTGGATTCAGCCATGCTTTTCCGATCTCCTGTTTTTGATAAAGACTACCTTAACGGGTAAGACTTCAAAATATACTCCGAGGTTGCGTCCTCAAAGTGTATTTTGGATTTAAGATGCCTGTTGCTGCTACCGTACCTCACGCCTAACCGGTACGGCAGGCAGGACGGCGGGCAGTGCGGGCAGAATCCATCGAGCAGGACGGGTAGAATCCAGCGGACTTGGCACGACGGGTTCAAACGAAGGAGTCGAAGCCATTGCGGATCATGATCATCGCCGGAGAAGCGTCGGGCGAGATGCATGGAGCCGGCGTCGTGACCGCGCTCAAGGCCAGGCGTCCGGATATCGATGTATTCGGCGTCGGCGGGGAACGCATGGAGCGGGCCGGCTGCGCGCTGGTCTACCACATCGAGCGCTTCTCGGTCATGGGCCTCACCGAGGTCGTCCGGCATCTGCCCTTCATTCGCCGGGCGTTGCGGCGGCTGGACGGCCTCCTCGAATCCCGGCGTCCCGACCTGGTCATCCTCATCGACTATCCAGACTTCAATCTCCGCCTCGCCCGCAAGGCGCGCAAGCGGGGCATACCGGTCCTGTACTACATCAGTCCCCAGGTCTGGGCCTGGAGGCCGCGGCGGATCCACGCCATCGTGCGTAACGTGGACTGCATGGCCGTGGTCTTTCCGTTCGAAGTGGATCTGTACGAGAAAGCCGGGGGGAAGGTGGTCTTCGTAGGCCATCCCCTGCTGGAGGTGCTCGAAAGCCGGCAGTCCAGGACTGAATTCTGCGATGCCGCGGGCCTCGATCCCGACCGGCCGATCATCGGGATGCTGCCGGGCAGCCGTGTCATGGAAGTGGAACGCATGCTGCCCGCGATGGCTGGCACCCTGACAATCGTCCGGCAGGAACTGCCCGGGACCCAGGGGGTCATCGGACTGGCGCCAACCGTCTCGAGGACCGACCTGACGGCGTGTCTTGCGGGGAATACGGCCCTTGAAGAAGACGCAGGTAAGGTCCCCGTGATGGAAGGAAGCACCTACGAGGTCATGCGCCACGCCGACCTGCTGCTGGTCACGTCGGGAACGGCAACGCTGGAGTCCGCCTGCTTCGGCACGCCCCTGCTGGTCCTCTACCGCATGTCCCGCCTGTCCTGGTGGATCGCCCGGCGCCTGGTCAACATTCCGGACATCGGCCTGGTGAACGTGGTCGCGGGCCGGCGCATCGCACCGGAGTTTCTCCAGGACGCCGTCGACCCGGAAGCGCTGTCCCCCGTAGTGCTGGAGCTATTGAAGGACCCGGCAAAGCGCCAGGCCATGGCGCTCGAACTCCAGGAAGTACGGACCCGCCTGGGTACACCTGGCGCTTCATCGCGCGTCGCCGACCTGGCCCTGGACATGGCGGGAGGCACAGACTAGCATCAACCGGATGATGAAAAAAGCGGACTGAGCGGGGAAAGCGAACCGCACGGGGAAAGGACAGCGGATGGCGGGGGTTGAAAGTCCTGTATATTCCCTCATTGGAAATCTGAGCGCCGGGGCCATAGGCCTGCTTGGAAGATCGCTCACCATCCGCAGGATCGGCGCGGAGTACCTCGAGCAAGCGAAGGAAGGCGGCCGGCAGGTAATATATGCCTTCTGGCACGAGGGTTTGCTGGTGGCCACCTATGCCTTTCGCCGGCAGGGGATACAGGTACTGGTGAGCCAGCACCGGGACGGCGAGTGGATTGCCCGGGCCATTGAGTGCATGGGATACGGGACCATACGCGGTTCTTCCACCCGGGGGGGAACGCGCGCCCTGTTCCGCATGGCGGCGGCTGGCGCGGCCGGCGACGACCTGGGGGTAACCGTGGACGGGCCCCGCGGCCCCAGGCTTCAGGTCAAGCCGGGCACGCTCATCATCGCCGGGAGGTCCGGGCTTCCCATCGTGCCCTTCGCGGTCGCCTCGAACAAAGCGTGCTTGCTTTCGAGCTGGGACCGTTTCATGGTACCGCGACCCTTTTCCAGGGCGGCGATTGCCTTCGGAGAACCACTGACCGTGCCTGGAGACGCGCCGGTCGAGCGCCTCGAACCCTACCGGGCCGAACTCCAGCAGCGTCTGTTGGAAGCACGTGAAATCGCAGAACGAAGCCTGGATACGTCCTGACGAAGCGGCAGATTCCTGACGAAACACAGACTCCTGAATACCCGGCAGATTCCTGAACGCCCGGCAGATTCCTGATATGGTCTTAGTCTACAACTTGCTCTATTCCGCGTTGACCGTGCTGCTTTCGCCGGTCCTGGCCTGCCTGTCCGTCCTGGACCGGTACGGGATGCGCCAGCGGCTCGGTCAGCGACCGCTCGTCCCCGATGGGGAAAACCGGCCGGTCGTCTGGTTCCACTGCGCGTCCGTGGGCGAAGCCACCGGCCTGACCGCCGTGATCGAAGGTTTCACGAAACGCCATACCGCTTGCCAGGTGCTGGTCACCACGATGACCGAAACCGGCCTGGACTATGTCAGGAAGCACGTACCCTGGGCCGGGTACTTCGGGCTGGCGCCTCTCGACGCGCCCTTCATCGTCCGACGGGTGTTCAGACAGGTACGCCCCCGTGCACTGGTGCTGCTCGAAGGCGAACTCTGGCCCGGTATGCTCGGGGCGGCCGCCGCTCATGACTGCCCGGTGGCCCTGGTCAACGGCCGCATGTCGGATCGCAGTCTCGCGCGAAACCGTTTCGTGAAGCCGCTGTTCAGGCACATGCTGCGGCGGTTAGCCGTCGTGGGCGTCCAGCATGCGCTCGACGGGGAACGGTTCATAACCTTCGGCGCGGACCCGGGCCGGGTGCGTGTGACCGGAAACGTCAAGTTCGACCTCGCAGCCGAGCAGAAGGGACCCGGGCGGGAAGCGCTGCGCCTGGAACTCGGCCTGTCCGCGTCCGAGCCGGTCATCATGGCGGGTTGCCCCCGGCCCGTGGAAGAGGAACGGGCCGTGCTGGCGGCCTTCGTCCGCGTACGGGAACGGTATCCCGAGGCGAAAATGATCTGGGCGCCCCGGCACCTCCAGCGCATACCCCCGGCCGAGCAGATGATGAAGGCGGCCGGCCTGCGGTTCGCTCGACGGACGCGGATGGGTGGGGTAGGAGGTCCTGACGGGGAAGGCGGCCCCTACGGTGCAGGAGATCCGGACGGAGCGGAAGCGGGCGGCTTTGACGGAACGGAAAGCACCGACCCCAATCCCGTCGACGTGATCATCCTGGACACCATGGGCGAACTGGCGGTCATGTACGCCGCCGCGGACATGGCCTTCGTCGGCGCCACGCTGGTTCCCCTCGGCGGACACAACCTGCTCGAACCCGCGGCATGCGGCATACCGGTCCTCTTCGGTCCCCACACCGAGAACGTCCGGGCAAGCGCCGCGGCCCTGCTTCGGACCGGGGGCGGCAGGGTCGTTCACGACGGCGAGGAGCTCGCCCGGGTATGGCTCGAATTGCTGGATGACCCGGGGAAGCGCGCACGGGCCGGCGCGGCCGCACAGCAAGCCGTGTTCGAGTGCGCGAAGGCCGTGGACCGCACCCTGGACCTGGTCGGCCGGTGGATCGTCGATCCGGACCCGGGCGGGCCCGTCGGATCCGGTCCTCGGCGCTACCCGCAATACACGCCGTTCATAACCCGGTTGATGGACCCCGGCGAGCGCGCGCCGGCCATTCGCTTCCTGCGCCTCGCGCTGCGGCCTGCATCCCTGCTGATGGGCATGGCGGTCCGATTACGCAACGGGTTGTACGACACGGGATTGCTCTCCAACAACCGCCTTCCGGTCCCGGTGATCAGCGTGGGCGCACTGACCGCGGGTGGCGCGGGAAAGACGCCCGTGGTGAGGTACCTCGCCCGCCGCCTGCGGGACGCCGGCTACCGGCCCGCGGTGGTGAGCCGGGGTTACGGCAGGAATTCCCGCGAGACACGCGTCGTCAGGACGGACGCCGCCTGGCAGGAGGTGGGAGACGAACCGGCCTTTCTGGCCTCGATGCTACCGGATGTTCCGGTGGTCGTCGGCCCAAGTCGCACTGCAGCGGGACGGCTGGCCATTGACCAATACGGCGCAAATGTGCTTCTACTGGACGACGGGTTCCAGCACCGACGCCTGGACCGCACTATGGACATCGTGGTGCAAGACGCCACCAAACTGCTCAGCCCGGAGTGCAAAACTGGCCGCCTGCTCCCCGCCGGCCCCTTCCGCGAACCGTTTTCCTCGCTCCGGCGCGCCCGTGCACTGGTGCTGACGCGGACGGACCAGGCCCGGTCCGCGGCGATCGACATGGCGCGTATCAAAGGCGAGTACCCCCACCTGGCGCTCATCGAAGCCGTCTATGAACCCACGGGCCTGCGGCGCTTGGACGACAGCCTGCACAACGGCCTGGACGACGGTACCCAGCTCCCGCCGGACTGGCTGGCCGGCCGCGAGGTGCTCGTCCTCTGCGGGATCGCCAACCCGGCTTCCTTCGTGCAGACGGTCACGGACGCCGGGGGACGTGTGACCCGGGTCCTGGCGTACCGGGATCACCACCCCTTCACCCGGTCCGACCTGGACAGGGCATTGTCCCTGGTCGAAGAATCCGGCGCGGAATGCATCGTCACCACGGAGAAAGACGCCGTCCGGATCTCGGAGCACACCATCGGAGACCATCTGGTTGCCCTGGACATCACGCTTCGATTCATCTCGGGTGAGCATACCTTAATAAAATTGGTTGAAAGTGCATCAGTTTGAACACATCGCGGTACCTATCAAATCTAAATCCGTACTAGCCAGAAACATGATAAATCCAGTAAGGGCGGCTGTTGTAAACGCCGTGCCATTGAAGAATTGGCCCATGTAATATCGTCCTCCCACGGTAAATAAAAAGGACAAGTCAAATGCAATCACCGGATTCTTATACTTGACTTGTTCCGATAGGATCTACATCGAGGAATCCGAAAACCAAATTGTCTCGACCGTTGATCCGTCAAACATCACCTTGACGTTATTCAGACAAGAAGGGCTTGGATCACGTGCAACCCGATGTGTACGGGAACCCGTGCCGTTCTAGTTCCATCTGTCCAAGTGCCTAATAGGTGTATCGCCGATAAAAAAAGTGAAACTGAACGAACGCAACCTGTCCTCCCAGGTTGTTGCAAGGTGGGTATACGAAAAAACACCCTTCGAACCTGCTGGTATTGTTGCATCTCCGTTCTCGGCTAAAACGGGTACACTCACCCAGTCCAGCAATTCGTTGTTCTCGTCTTTCCATTCCTTTAAGACGCTTAACTCGCTCAAGTCCGTTCCTGAATTATTCAGAACAACACCGATTCCCTTTGCATAAACGCCACCAGATTCCGAATCAACAAAAACGGCTTCCACGCTCAATAGGATAATAGGTACAGGCGTAAGTTCATCTCTCCCATCCTCTGGACGCACATCCCGTGATTGAACGAAGACTATATTGATGAAGAAGAACCAACGCACTTCGGCAATTTGTTCGAAATATCCTGTTACATCAGCTCGATCACTAACAGTGAATACCTGTCCCGGTTCGATTTCAGCTTCATTACCAACAACTGTAAACGCGCGCTGTCCAAGAAACACACCTTGGTCGTTGTAGAAATTCAACGCGAAATCGATGTTGTTCAATGTATGGTCGGTGATGTTCTTCGCCGTGAATTCCACGACTGCGTGTTTCAGGCCACCAGTGGTCTCGTAGTCAACGGTCAGGTCAGATAACTCAAACAAAATGTCAAATCTCGAAAGACCAGGGATTCCAGGATCACCTTGAGGCCCTGCCGGTCCCGGCGGACCTGCGGTTCCCACACCTGCCGGTCCCGGCGATCCAGCCGGTCCTTGTGGCCCTGCTGGGCCTGCTGGCCCAACCTTACCCTCACAGGCCATAAATATCATAGCCATTGCCGCCAATATGTAGTAACGCATTGTTGCCCCTCTTTCGGTGAGAGAGATATGGCTAACCTCACCAAGCGTGTTTGAGCGCATCCCCGACCATTCGTTAAGAGGCAAGCCACTCCCCTTGGGAATACGCTTCGGGAACAGAAACTCGCTCATTATAGCTGATCTCGGGTTCAATCGTACCGACACGAATGTAAACGTTTACATAAAATATGTATACGTTTACATTCGTGTAAAGCAGTTTTTAAATATAGAAAATGAAGGCGTAGTTACGGGAGAGGAGGGACGACAATCTACACCGAGATCAGGCTAGATTGGAATACTGCGGGTTTTGCATGCTATGTTATTGAATACAGCCTGGGACGACTCTATTCGAGACCTTCGATTCAACGAGGACCTGGTGGGTCATTTTTAAATTGAATTTCGTTCTAAATAGTGGAGTGCCCGATTTCCATTAAGACTTGCGATCGTCTTGTTTTTTTGTGGTATTCGCACCACACGATTCTCGCACTATCAGAGGAATTTTCAGTTTTACACATCGTGTTTCATGCCGTCCATCAATCTGTTCCAACATCAGTTCCATAGCCTCTTCGGCCATCTCCTTGTAGGGTGTTGCCAGGGTCGTTAGCGCAGGCGTCATAAATGCGCTGACTGAGATATCCTCATTTCCCACTACGGCTACGTCCTCGGGAACTCGCAGACCTGAATCCCGCAACCCTCGACAAACGCCCAATGCCGCATAATCGTCCCGGCACACCAGTGCAGTATATTGATCGCCGAGACTTCGGCCCACTTGATAAGCCCGTTCTATGAACGCGGTTTTCCCAGCGATTCGTTGCGGGGACAGGCCGTACTTCTGCATAGCCTGCAGATATCCCCTGGCCTTGTCCGAGCCCCAGTGGTTCGATTCCCATTCTGATCCTACGAACCCAATACGCTCGTGCCCTAGACGAATCAGATGTTCTGTTGCTTCGTAAAAGCTTTCTGTATTATTACGCACGACGGCACACATATTGGGAATCGAATAGTTCAGGGTCACAACCGGCAACTGTTCCCCCAATGCGCTCAATATAGCCTCTGACTCGCCCTCTGCGCCTCGCATAGTCACAAACAGACCATCAATGCCCCGGTCAACTAACCTCCTGAGGTCCCTTGCCTGGTTTTCTGCTGTTTCAGCAAAACTACCGCTTGGCAAGCCGATAATGATATCATAGTCATGTAGTTTTGCCGTTTTCAAAATATGATTTGTCTGGGATCCAAATGTCTCTGGAGAAGCATGGTGTGTGAGTAAACCCAGCGTTCTCGTCTTTCCTGTCACAAACCCAAGTGCCAGTAAATTCGTACTGTAGTTTAATTCTTCGGCTTTTTCCAACACTAACTGTCGCGTGTTCTCCAACACCAGTTCCGACACCTGCGGATCAGTAGACAGGGCCCTCGAGACAGTTGCATACGAAAGGTTTAATCCCTTCGCGATATCTTTAATTGTAGCTCGACGTTTTGCCAAATTGATATGCCCCGTCGATACGCTCTGGTCGCTATAGAGGATTCGAATACAAGGGGTTAACTTGAACTCATGACAGCGATAATCAAGTACACCCAGATTCGACCCAGGCGGTTGATCTGACTTGACTGGTAAACACGCTTACTATCACTACTATATAACCTGTCACCCACCATTTAAAGAATAAACCACGAAACCGGCATTGTAGAAGACCTGACGGAAACATCATCGGAAAGTTTCAACGCTGGACGACACGCAATAAACCGTCTATATTATCCAACCTGTACGTTTATGTGACGGCACCCGTTTATTCATCCCTCCGAAACCCATTAAATGGCTGACTCGAACTGGATTGCCATCCTCGATTTCGGCGCGCAGTACACACAGCTCATCGCGCGGCGCATACGGGAAAGCCACGTCTATTGCGAGGTGCTGCCCTACGATACGCCGGCGTCCGAACTCTCGGCGCGCAACGTCACCGGCATCGTCCTTTCGGGCGGTCCGGCCAGCGTGTACGGAGAAGACGCGCCCCATCCGGATCCGGCCATATTCGAGTCGAGCAAGCCGATCCTGGGGATCTGCTACGGCCTGCAGCTCATGGGCCACTACCACGAAGGCGAGGTCGCCCACGCCGGAACCCGGGAATACGGGAACGCGGGGATCCGGACGACGGGCGAAACACCCCTGTTCCGCGACCTGCCGGAACGGATGACGGTCTGGATGAGTCACGGCGACGAGCTCAAGGCGCCGCCGCCGGACTTCGACGTCATCGCCCGTTCCGACAACGGGCACATCGCCGCCGTCGCCCATCCGGAGCGCAGGATCTACGGCGTGCAGTTCCATCCCGAGGTGGTGCACACGGTCCAGGGCCGCGAGATCCTGGAGAACTTCGTATTCGCCATATGCGGCTGCGAAGGAAGCTGGACGCCGCAGACCTTCATCGACGAGGCGATGACCTCCATACGGCAGACCGTGGGCGAACGCCGCGTGGCCTGTTTCGCCAGCGGCGGCGTGGACTCCTCGGTCGTGGCGGCGCTGATCGGCCGGGCCATCGGCGACCGCTTGACCTGCATCTTCGTGGACACGGGCATGCTCCGGAAGGACGAAGCACGGGAGGTCGAGGAGACCTACCGCCGGACCATCAACGCCCGGTTCAGATTCGTCGACGCCTCAGATCGGTTCCTGGACCGGCTGAAGGGCGTGGAAGAACCGGAACAGAAGCGCAAGATCATCGGGGACGAGTTCATTCGCGTCCTGGAAAGCGAGCTGACCTCGCTGCGTGGCGTCCACATCCTGGCCCAGGGCACCCTATACCCCGACGTCATCGAAAGTGCCTCCGTGAAGGGCCCGGCCAGCGTCATCAAGACCCATCACAACGTGGGCGGGTTGCCGGACGACCTGGAACTCGAACTGCTGGAACCGGTCCGGAACCTGTTCAAGGACGAGGTGCGCACCGTGGGCCGGGAACTCGGCCTGCCCGACGAGATCATCAACCGCCATCCCTTCCCGGGACCCGGCCTGGGCATCCGCGTGCTGGGCGAAGTAACCAGGGAGCGGGTGGCCATGCTGCAAGACGCGGACAAGATCTTCATCGACGAACTGCGCCGGGCCGGCCTGTACGACGAGGTCTCCCAGGCGCTGGCCGTGCTGCTCCCGGTCAAGACCGTCGGCGTGATGGGCGACGCCCGCACCTACGAGCGCGTCATCGCCCTCCGGGCCGTGACCACGCTGGACTTCATGACGGCCGACTGGGCGCGCCTGCCCACGGACTTCCTGGCGCACGTGTCGAACCGCATCATCAATGAAGTAAGGGGCGTAAACCGCGTGGTCTACGACCTCAGCTCCAAGCCGCCCGGCACCATAGAATGGGAATGAGCTAACGGCCGGCCCCCGTCCGGCGCCCTTCCATCACCCGTCCTTGACCCGTCCGGCACCCGGCCGGCGCCCTTCCATCATCCGTATCGAACCACTCCAGCATCCCCAGGCCGCCTTTTTTCTGAATACTGAATCCTGGGCTTGACAACATATCCCGTTTGCCTATATTTCGAAATGTTATAACATAACAATATCGATCAGCGATTATCCGCTTGTTATCGATATGGGCAGCAATGAAGATCTCGGCTCTACGTTTGCTGAAAAGGTGACTGTTCAATGCGAGTCAGTAGCTATATGGGGTTCATGCTCGCATGCATGTGTGCCGTCTCGTTCTCGACGGATATCCACGGGACAACGATGCTGCCGGTCGAGTCTGTCGCCGCCGGCCAGTCTGGGGGTGAAGGTCACGTTGTCACCGGGCAGGAACTGGCGATCTGGGACCAGGTGGCACTTTGGATCTGGGCTCTGCAGAATGAATTCCTCGTGCAACTGACGCAGGAGTTCGAATCGTTGCGTGGCAAGGATGGCGTCGGCCTGGTCCTGGTGCTGACGAGCTTTCTTTACGGCATCCTGCATGCCGCGGGACCCGGTCACGGGAAGATCGTATTGACGACCTACCTGTTGACCCACCCAAGCCGGTTGAATCGCGGTATCGCCATGGGCGCCGCGGCCGCGCTCCTCCAGGGCGTGACGGCGCTGTTGTTGATCTGCGTCCCGATCGTTCTGGCCGGTTGGCTGCCGATGGCGCCGGAAACGGCATCGTTGTGGGCGACGCGAGCCAGTTTCACTTTGCTTGCGCTCGTCGGATTCTACATGCTGGTACGCGCGACCGGGGTCTTGTCCGAGAGCTTCCGCCGGTTGCGGCGCGAAACCGGCGAAGTCCACCGCGATCATGTCCATGAGGGGCAAGAAGCGGGCAGCGTCTGCCGGCACATGCCCAGCGCGGCCGAGATCGATACGGCCGGCAACCGGCATGCGGCGGCTGGCGTGGTCCTGGCCATTGGACTGCGTCCATGCAGTGGCGCCTTGTTTGTGCTGATCCTCGCCACCGCGCTGGATCTGATCTGGTACGGCGCGCTTTCCGTGGTCGCCATGTCCATCGGTACGGCGATCACCATCGTCGTCCTGGCCATTATTGCGACGGAGGCCCGGGCATGGGCGAGTTCGGTGATGGCCCACCGGTCACCTTTATGGACCCTGGCGGCCGCCGGCCTGGGTGCGCTTGGCGGCACCCTCCTGGTCTTTCTGGGGCTGTGGTCGCTGAACGCTTCGTTTGTACTGAAACCGGCCATCGGATTGTAATCGGAGGGCGCGGGCTGTTTCCGCGCGAAAGGTCATTGCGAATGGTCATGATACCACAGATTAACAAACCTGGATTCTCACCACTTAGGGCCGGTATCGGAGTGCGCCTCGCGCTTGCTGGCGTGGCCACCGGTCTTTTGTGGTTTGCAGTCGCCTGGGCCCTGATATGAGTGCGTCAATGGAAAGTACGATCTTGCGTTTCGACAACCTGACTCTCGGATACGACCGCCATCCCGCGGTCCATCATCTCGATTATGCCATCCGTGCCGGTGCCCTCGTCGCCGTGGTGGGACCGAACGGCGCCGGAAAGTCGACGCTGCTCAAAGGGACCATCGGCAGCCTCACGCCACTTGGAGGCGAAATCAGGTTGACGGGGATAGATACCTCGGAAATCGCGTACCTCCCACAACAGTCCGAAATAGACTGGAGCTTTCCGATCTCGGTCTTCGACGTGGTAGCCATGGGACTGTGGCGGAAGACGGGGGCTTCCCGTCGATTCGGACGGGAAGGCGACCGGATGGTTGGCGAGGCCCTGGATACCGTGGGGCTGGGTGGTTTCGAGCGGCGCCCCATCGGCACGCTCTCCGGGGGGCAGATGCAACGTGCCCTGTTCGCCCGCCTGCTCCTCCAGGACGCGCGGCTGATCCTGCTGGACGAGCCGTTCACGGCCATCGATTCGGCGACGGTGCGTGATCTCAAGGGGCTCATTCGTCGCTGGCACCGGGAGCGGCGGACGGTGGTCGCCGTCCTGCACGACCTGGACCAGGTCCGGTCGGAGTTCCCCGAGACCCTTCTGCTGGCCCGCGAGCAGATCGCCGCCGGACCGACGGAGGACGTGCTTTCTCCGGCGAATCTCGACCATGCGCGCCGTCTCACCGAGGCCTTTGACGAAGGAGCGGCCGTATGCGGGAGATGATCGCCCGGGTTCCTTCCCGTCCGGTGGACCTCCCGGTGGAGGGCGCGTAATGTACGATGCCGTCATCGCCCCCTTCGTCGAATTCGGCTTCATGCGCCGGGCCCTGGTCGGGTGCCTTGCCCTTTCACTGGGGGCTACCCCCATCGGGGTGTTCCTGACCCTGCGGCGGATGAGTCTGACCGGGGATGCCATGGCCCACGCCATTCTGCCCGGTGCGGCGCTCGGATACCTCGTCGCGGGGCTGTCCCTCGGCGCCATGACGCTTGGCGGGGTGATCGCGGGAGTGACCGTGGCCATGCTCTCCGGACTGGTGGCCCGTACCACCGTAGCCCGCGAGGACTCCAGCCTGGCCGCCTTCTACCTGATTTCCCTCGCCGTCGGGGTCGTCATCGTCTCGACGCGCGGCAGCAATGTCGACCTGCTGCACATCCTGTTCGGCACGGTGCTCGCTTTGAACGATGCGGCCATATTCCTGGTTGCGGGCATCGCCACGGTCACCCTTTTCGGACTCGCCGTCCTCTACCGGCCATTGGTGATGGAGTGTTTCGACCCGGGCTTTCTCCGCTCGGTCAGCCCCTTGAGCCCGGTGGGCCATTACAGCTTTCTCGTGCTGGCGGTCCTCAATCTGGTGGGCGGGTTTCATGCCCTGGGGACCCTGATGGCGGTGGGGATCATGATCCTTCCCGCCGCTGCCGCCCGGTTCTGGACGCGTGACCTCACGCCCCTGGTGGTCATCGGTGTGCTTGCGGCCTTTCTGGGCGGGTATGTCGGCCTGTTGTTATCCTATCACGCCAGCTTGCCTTCCGGTCCCGCCATCATCCTGACGGCGGGCGCGTTCTATCTGTTCTCCCTGTCCTTCGGGCCTGACGGCGTAATCATGACGCACCTCAGGCCACGCCGTCATCTGGAAGCATGATGCCAGAAACGAACCAGGATATACCCATGATATTCAGACGATCCGTCCTCTCTTCCCTCTTCACCGCCTGTTTGATTGCCGTGTCAGGGCCGGGGACCGCCCCAGGGCCGGGGACCACCTGGGCCGACGCCCCCATCGACGTGGTCGCATCGTTCAGCATCCTGGGGGACATGGTCCGGCAGATTGGTGGCGATCGGGTGCGCGTCACCACCCTCGTCGGCCCAGACGGAGACGCACACGTCTATCAGCCGACTCCGGCGGACGCCCGGTCCGTCGCAGGAGCCCGGCTGCTGGTCGTCAATGGATTGGGTTTCGAGGGCTGGATGGACCGTCTGACGGAGGCATCCGGTTACAAGGGGCGGGTCGTGACGGCGACCGCCGGCGTCAAGCCCCTCTGGATCGCGGACCGCGACCGCCGCGAGATCGATCCCCATGCGTGGCAGAGCCTGGCCAATGCCCGGATCTACGTCCGCAACATCGCCGACGGGTTGGCTACGGTCGATCCCGCGGGGGCCGATATCTATATCCACAACGCAGCGCGCTACATGGAAGAGATCGACGCGATCGAGGCACAGGTTCGCGAGGCGATCGATTCGCTGCCGGTCGAGCGGCGCAAGGTGGTCACCTCCCATGACGCTTTCGGGTATCTGTCGGCAGACTACGGCATCGAGTTCCATGCACCGGTCGGTTTCAGCACAGAAGCGGAGCCCTCCGCCGGCGACGTGGCCAGATTGATTCGTCAGATCAACAGGGAAAAGATCCCGGCCGTCTTCATCGACAACATTTCCGACCGCCGCCTGCTCGACCAGATCGTAAGGGAAACCGGCGCACAGATCGGCGGCACGCTCTACTCCGACGCACTGTCGAAGGCGGACGGACCGGCCGGCACCCATCTTGGCATGATGTTACACAACATCCGAACATTGGTCTCCGCCCTGGGCGATTGATCGGAAATGGAGACCGAGTATGGAGACCGAGCGTCTATGTCTTGTCCACGGTGTTAACGCAAGTCGTTGATCGCCGCCGTGCGCACCTGCCCGTTGCCGGAGGTGCGTGGGAAGGAGGGAGGAACCCGTGAATAACGAAGCGCTTTCCCAGGTTCTTGAACGAGCCGAAGTGTTGTGCCGTGAGCGCGGCGCGCGGCTGACCGAACAACGCAAGGCCGTGCTCCAGCTGCTGTGCGTAGCGGAGAAACCGCTCAGTGCTTACGAGCTGTTGGAGCGCATGCGCGGCGTCGTCCGGAATCCCGCCCCGCCGACGGTCTACCGGGCATTGAATTTCCTGCTCGAGCAGGGCCTGGTGCACAAGCTCGAGACCCTGAACGCCTATGTGGGCTGTGCACATCCGGATCATCCCCACGCCGGCCAGTTCCTGATCTGCGACGACTGCGGCGAGGTGGCCGAAGTTGAAGACCCCAGCGTGGCCAGGAGCCTGAATGCGGCGGGCAAGGAGATTGGATTCCGTACCAGGCGGCCGGTCGTCGAACTGCTGGGTACCTGCGCACAGTGCAGTTCGGAGAAAGACAATACGGACTGAGAGGTATCCATATCAATTCTAATCCGCTCGACGGATTCACCACCCAATGAATGAAGGAACCGAAATGCCCCTGTCAGAAAGACTTCCCGTTACTGTCCTGTCCGGCTTTCTCGGCGCCGGCAAGACCTCACTGCTCAACAACGTGCTCAACAACCGCGAGGGCATGCGCGTCGCGGTCATCGTCAACGACATGAGCGAGGTCAACATCGACGCGGCGCTCGTTGAGCGCGGCGGCGCGGAACTCTCCCGGACCGAGGAGAAGCTGGTCGAGATGACGAACGGCTGCATCTGCTGCACGCTGCGGGACGACCTGCTGGCCGAGGTCTCGCGGCTCGCGCAGGAGAAGCGCTTTGACTACCTGCTCATCGAGTCCACGGGGATCTCGGAGCCCATCCCGGTCGCGCAGACTTTCACCTTCGAGGACGAGAACGGCGTGAGCCTGGGTCAGGTTTCGCGCCTCGACACGATGGTCACGGTCGTGGACGCGGCGAGCTTCCTGCGGGATTACGCCGCCGCCGATGCGCTTCAGGACCGCGGTGAATCCCTGGGTGAAGATGATTACCGGACGGTAACCGATCTGCTCACCGACCAGATCGAGTTCGCCGACGTCATCGTGCTCAACAAGCTCGATCTCGTGAGCAACGAACAGGCGCTCGAGGTCGAGGCCATCGTGAAAGCGCTCAACCCCGGCGCCGAGATCCTCAGGACGACGCACGGACAGGTCCCGCTCGAACGCGTGCTCGACACGAACCTGTTCGACTACGAGAAGGCGGAGACTTCCGCCGGCTGGATTCGAGAGCTTCAGGGCGAGCACACGCCGGAGACCGAAGAATACGGGATCTCGAGTTTCACCTACCGGACGTCGCAGCCCTTCGACGCAGAAAAGTTGTGGGCTTTCCTGCACGACGACGAGAACTGGTACGGCGTGCTCCGCTCAAAGGGCTTCTTCTGGGTCGCCGCGGACCATCGGGTCGCCTACGAATGGGCGCAGGCCGGCGGCGGCAGCACCGTGAAACCCCTGGGGATGTGGTGGGCGGCCATACCTCGCGATCACTGGGGACATCCGGAGGATCAGCGGCCGGATCGTCAACCGGGCTGGGATCCCCGCTTCGGTGATCGCGCGCAGCAACTCGTCTTTATCGGCCAGCAGATGAACGAGGAGGCGATACGCGCACGCCTCGACGCGTGCCTGCTCGACGAGCGCCTCGCCGCCGCAGACAGCAAGGTCTGGGCAGAGGCCCCGAATCCGTTTCCGGAACTTCAAATGGCCGAGGAGCCGGCCTGACCGACTCGGCCTCATACCTGTAGCAGGAAAAGGAGTGCGCATGTTGATCAACACATCGCCCCGTCGCCCGGATCGCGAACGGGTTCGATACATCAAGGAGACGTTATGCGAAGCGCTGAGCCTTTCCGATGACATGACGGTCACGGTCACCGAGCTGGCGTGTCTCGAAGAAGGTTGCCCGCCCGTCGAAACCGTGATCGGCCTGCTTCGGCCCGATGCGCCGCAACTTCAGTGCAAGCTGCACAAGTCCATTGAATCCGTGGACGCCGAAGACCTGGTCCGGGTCTGCAGGACATGGGGTTTCGACGCCCCGACGGCTTTCCCCGATTACCCGGCAAACCCGTAAAGGAGAAACCTGATGATCTCGCCGCAAAAAGTACCTGTTTCCATCCTCACCGGCTTCCTCGGCTCCGGGAAGACGACCCTGCTCAACCGGATCCTGACCGAGGAGCACGGCAAGCGTATCGCCGTCATCGAGAACGAGTACGGAGAGGTCGGTATCGATCAGGCCCTCGTCATCGACGCAGACGAAGAAATCTTCGAGATGTCGAACGGCTGCATCTGCTGCACGGTGCGCGGAGACCTCATCCGCGTACTCAGCAATCTCATGAAGCGCCGCGACAAGTTCGACTATGTGCTCGTGGAGACCACGGGGCTCGCCGATCCCGGCCCTGTAGCCCAGACCTTCTTCATGGACGACGAAATCCGCGATGAGTACGCCCTTGACGGGATCGTCACGCTCGTCGATGCCGCCCACATCGAGCAACAACTCGGCAGAAGCGACGAAAGCACCGAGCAAATCGCCTTCGCGGACGTCCTGGTGCTCAACAAAACGGACCTCGTCGACAACGAGGTACTCGACCGGCTCGAAACCCGTCTCCGGGAAATGAACCGTATGGCCAAAGTCGTGCGCAGCGAGCGGGCGGAGGTTCCCGTCGACACGGTGCTCAACCTCGAAGCCTTCGACCTGGACGATGTGCTCGAGCGTCGTCCCACTTTCCTCGAGCCCGAATACCCCTTCGAATGGACGGGCGTCTATACCCTCGATGCCGGCCGATACGAGCTCAGCCTCGCCGAGGGGCCCGATCCGGCCATGTCGCTCGTCGTCGTGCCGGACCAGGGTACGGATGACGCCGCCCTCCGTGAAGGCGCGGAGTGGTGTGTGCGAAGGTACGCCGAAACCGCGAAGGACCTTGGCCCGGGCGAAGCGATTCCTGTTGGGAAGCATGTGAATCTCCAGCTCGATACCACGGGGCGCAAGTCCTTCTTCCTGGAGGTCGATAGGCAGACGCGGGTCGGCCTCTTCACCCAGCACACCGCGGATGAATTCGATATCCAGTTGAGGAACGCAGACGGAGAGACCATCGCGCATGAGGGCGAACGCACCTGGGTCGCACAGCATGAGCACGACGACGAAGTGGGTTCTATCGCCATCGAGCATGAGGGCGACGTCGATCCCGACCGGCTCAATATGTGGCTGGGCGAACTGCTCCGTGAACGGGGGGTGGACATCTTCCGGATGAAGGGCTTCATCAGCCTCGCGGGCGAGTCCCGTCGCTTCGTCTTTCAGGGAGTACATATGCTCTTTGACGGCCAGCCGGATCGCGAATGGGGGGACGATCCCCGCCACAACCAACTCGTTTTCATCGGTCGCAACCTCGATGAGCAGGACATGCGGCTAGGGTTCAATGCATGTCTGGTCTGAACGTCGGCAACCCGAGCGGTGTGATTCGCGACGGTTGGTCTGCGTCGGTCGGTGATTACGCCATTGCCGGGGGTTGGATCCTGCGCGGTGACGCGCTGGTGATCGGTGACTCCGCGGGTAGCGTCTACGCCTTCGACGGCAAGTCCGGCGCGAAGCAGTGGACAACTAACGAAGTTCATGAGGGCGGTTTGCTCGCGGTGGCGATCCACCCGGGCGGAACCGCCTTCGCCACGGCCGGGCAGGACGGCCGAGCCTTGATCTGGCGTGCCGCCGAAGGTCAGGTCAAACAGGCGATCGACGTCGGAAACAGTTGGGTGGAAAACCTGGCCTGGTCGCCGGACGGCCAGTGGCTGGCGGTCTCCTGCTCCAGGCAGGTATTCGTATATACCGTGGACGGCACGGAGGTCTGGCGATCGGATGCCCATCCCAGCACCGTCAGCGCCATCGCGTGGTCCGGCGCGGAAGAGCTGGCGACGGCCTGTTACGGTCGCGTGACGTTCTTTGACGCATCCACCGGCGAGCCTCACCAGAAACTGGAATGGCAGGGGTCCCTGGTGTCGATGGTACTGAGCCCCGACGGGGGCATCGTGGCCTGCGGCAGCCAGGACAACTCGGTGCACTTCTGGCGCCGCGACACGGGAAAGGACTCCATGATGTCCGGCTATCCGGGCAAGCCGTCGGCCCTGGCTTTCGATGGCACCGGTACCCTCCTGGCCACCGGCGGAGGGGAAACGGTGACGGTCTGGAGCTTTCGGGGACAGGGCCCAGAAGGCACGCGGCCCGGCGTGCTGGAGTATCATGTTCAACCCATCACGACGCTTTCCTTTGCTCCCGGCGCGTTGTGGCTGGCTTCGGGAGGCCGCGATGGGGCCGTCGTGGCCTGGTCGCTTCAGCATGACGGCGAAGGTCGTTCCATAGGGAGCGGGTATCTGGCGGATGTCGTTTCCGATGTGTATTGGCGGCCGGACGGGGGGGCCCTCGCCGCGCTCGACGCGCAGGGCGGCGTGACGGTCTGGAGAGTGAAGAACTGGTGAGGCGCGCCATAAACTTCCGCCGCTGGCTCTATCTCTCCCACCGCTGGCTGGGTATCTCCATGTGCCTGCTCGTGGCCATGTGGTTTTTCTCCGGCGTGGTGATGATGTATGTCGGTTTTCCGCAGCTGACGCGGGCGGAACGTCTCGCCGCACTGCCGGAACTCGAACCGGATGAACTGCGGACCGGACCTGCTTCACTGTTGCAGCGCCTTGATCCTGCGCAGACCATCGAGGAACTGCGCCTTACCACCGTGCTTGGACGGCCCGCCTGGCTCATGCGAACGGGTGATGGCACGCACCACGGTCTGTTTGCCGACACCGGCGGTGCGATCGGCGAGATAGGCGCTGAAGACGCGCTTCAGGCAAGCCGGGTTTACGCCCACGTAACCGGCCTCTCGCCGGCGCAACCGGTGCACAAGGCGCTCCTGCTCGTGGACCAGTGGTCCGTGTCCAGCGGCCTCCATCCACATCGGCCGCTTCACGCAGTAGCGCTGAACGATCCGGCGGGCACTGAACTGTATGTCTCCTCGGTGACCGGGGAAGTGGTGCGGGATACCAGCGCGCTGGAACGCGGCTGGAACTGGCTGGGGGCGAATCTGCACTGGATCTACCCGGTGCAGCTCCGCCAGCATGTCTCTGTCTGGCACTGGGTGATCGTGGTGCTCTCACTCGCCGGCCTGGTATCCATCGTCACCGGCGCGATAGTCGGCGTCATGCGCCTGAGGTTCCGCAGGCGTTATCGTGGCAGCGATGTGACCCCCTACCGGGGCACGCTGAAACTACACCATGTGCTGGGGTTGATTTTCCTGATACCGCTGACCACCTTCCTGCTCAGCGGTCTTCTGTCGATGAACCCCTGGGGGGTGTTTGACGATGACATTCCTTTTAGCGATCGACTCGCCGCCTACCGAGACACGCCCACCGTCGGTGCCCTTGCCGCCTATCTGGACACACCCACCTACGGCGCGCTCACTGCCGGCGCCACCCATGTCAGTGCGGTCTCTCCCGCTACGGCCCATGTCGGTGTGGTCTCCGACGGTACGGCCCATGTCGGCGCACTCGCCGCCGGCGCCACCCATGCCGGTGCACTCGCCGCAGCCGCCACCGTCCGCAGCCACCTGGCCGGGGTTGTATTCCCCTCACCCGGTCTCGAATTGGAAATGCCGACTGGCCGCGGCCTGAGTTTCCCGCCAGACACGCGCGAACTGGTGTGGCAATGGATGGGTGGAACACCCTATGCCTATGCCGTCACTGGCGATGGCCGACGCCAATTGCTGACTTCATCGGACAAGGTAACTCTCGAGGAATCCGTCCTCGCGCAAATAAAGCGGGGAATGGCCGGCCACCGGACCGTCTCTATCGAACGGCTTACGGATTACGATCTCTATTACTACTCCCATCACCAGCGGTGGCGTCCACTACCCGTGTTGCGGGTGCGCTTCGATGATGCCAACGCGACCTGGTACCACATCGACCTCACCACCGGTGAGCTGATCAATCAACTCACGGAAACAGGACGCGCGAAACGCTGGCTTTACAACGGCCTTCACAGCCTGGACTTCGGATTTCTCATCGACAACCGCCCCGTTTGGGATGTGGTGGTGATCGTGCTGTGCGGCGCCGGTTTCCTGTTCTCTTCAACCGCCGTCGTCGTGTCCTGGCGGCGCCTGCTTCGCATCCGTAAACGTCATCGCGCGAGAAAAGCATGAATGCTCAGACGCTACGCCTCCGCGAATCACTCAGCAGACACGACGCACTGGCTACGGGCCGAGGCCACGTTCTTGGCCAGGTCGTGTGCTGCGAAGGCTGTTGCTGCGGTCAGACAGACAAGGGGTTCCCGCCCTTTCCCCGCGACTGGCTCAAGCAGCAGTGGAAAGAAGAAAAACGGGAATTATATCGAAAGTTAACAAAAATTCTCAACAGACGAATTACTTATTAGAATTATCCATATTACGTTTGTCTTCTTTCATGTATTCCCATTCGTCTTTTTTCTTCGGCGGTGAGGAGAATAAGGCTCGAGAGATATTCTCAACCGTATCAGGTATAGGCTCCGGAAACGTCTTCTTACTCGGGCGACCTCGTCGTTTCTTTTCCATAACTATATACTCCCGAACAGCGATATAAGTTCATGAGCAAATCACCACGAGCAACAACACGATAAAAACCGATGCAATGAAAAAGATCGTCCACATACATCCAAACTTCATCAGCTTAGGGCCGAGATCGGACATAAGTATCTCCAAATAGACCAGCTGCGCGACGCATGGTACTAACGAGGGCGATATGGGCATACGCCGCGCTTGTACTCGGGACGCTGGTACACCCCGCCAATTCCTCCCATATCACCACGGCGATTCCTACTTTTGTAGAGCAGACGATGTTTCTATGTCCGATGCTTCAGTGCTTAATTTCAGATAATCCCGAACATAGTCCACCTTAGTTTCGATACTATCGAGCTTTGTATTGACATTAACAAAACTAGAATTCATATCTGAACTAAGTTTTGATAGCCTTACTTCCAAATAACCAATAGCAGCTATTAAGACTAGTAACGCAGTAAAAATTCCAATATTTCTGTTAAACCAATCTGCAATACCAGACATATTAATCTTCCTCATTGACAGGTCGGGACAATCATGTCGGTTGATGTACAATTCGAAAGAACTGATCGAATTGCATCAGCTTCCTCTTGATCCATAGTCAATCCGTACTTTCGTTTAACATCAATCCACGTCTGTACATACCAGCAACGATTCTCCGAAGGCAACCACTCAGCTGGATCTTTAGCAGATTTCTGATGACGATTAAGACCAGGCTCAGCCGTTGTAAGATTATCAAGATCATACGTGAACAAAATCTGCGTTTCAACAGAATCCCTATTCAATCCAGAATCGTAAGCCTCCGCTATTGCAACTATATGCTCTATATCTGTATCTCGTAGATCATCGAAACACGTTAGAGTGTATGGAGAAAAATGCCCATCTTGGCGATTTATAATACGTTCCTCGAGATCTCCGAGATACATCCGTTCAGTTTCTTCCGGTTGAATCACAATACCAAGCAGAGGATCACGACTGCTGTCTTCCATTTGACTATCTGATTCGGAAGACAGCAGTTGATCCGATGTGCTACAGGACAGCATAACAATCAGTATAGAGAAACAGGTATTTCTTATCATTTCACCTGGCTCACAGTAACTAACCTTACTGAATTAGGCTGATGTTTAGCACACTTCGAGACATCCAATACTATACCGGTTGCGATGTGCCTTATTTTGACCCCGTATTGGTTAGAAGCTAAAAATTCCCATGCAACGACAATCTGACCGTCTTTAGTCTCGCTCGTTTTAGCAGCTTGAAAATCATAACTTTTGGGAGCCTGTAATCTTGCCTTAATCTGCTCCTCAAATACCCAGCAATTCCCCCATGAAAGAGCGAAAACACATCGATCACGATCACTATCAACGTCAGAACTCCCCAGCACTGCAATAACTATAGCTACTAAATGAATCGAATTCACGGGTGGACCTCCCGTTAGTGGTGGATTGTGAGACGCCAGTTATTGGCGTCGGGCCGTGTCCACAATCACGCAACTAAGCGGGAAGGTCTTGCCTATTCACCGTGGTACAGGGAGCTACCCTATACCGGTCTTGTAGGCTATTGTATTCAGCAAGCAACCCGACACGAGCGGTTGCGTAACTGTGGACAATAGCAATGTTAACATAATGCTTGCGATTGTCAACATGTAGTATACGTTATTCCTTAATTTGACCTTTCAATGACATCAAAATCAGTAACATATCTGTCGGTACACGATAATTCTTTATACTCGGAGTGACACTCGGCATTTCTTCGATTAATTCGTACTCAGAAAGCTGATTTACTCCTTTCATCAAATCTTCACTATCACCGATATCGATTGTCCTATCGTTAAAGATCAATTTCGATCCTTTAATTCTGAATCTCCACGGACGTTTTAGATGAACGACAATCTGTTTAGCTACATCATTTAGATCAGAAGAATTCAATTCTAGCATTTATCAGATCCTCGTACCGTAGACGTTTCCCTATCATGCCTAACACCATTTCCCTCATCTGATCCATAATATCTAACGGACGGTTATTATGTCGACCGGTGAACTCACATACATAACGAGACAGATGCTTACGGCTCATTTTATGGTACGTGCCCTTATAAGCACGTTTTATAACTGCCCAAAATGACTCAATACCATTCGTATGAACATCCCCATCGACATACTGACCTTTCATATGGCTGATACTCGAATGAAATACTCCAGACATGGATTTATAGAACCGACTTTCATCCGTATACACCGTTGTATTGTCATAAATATTTTCGTGGACATACTCCTGTATGCGTTCACCAGTCGGTACAGGAATAACCTTAGCAACAATCATATTTGTCTGACGATCCTTAATTCCGACTACCGTGGTTTTCCCCATTTTCCAGTTACTATGCAACTTCTTATCGGCATGTTTATTCCTCTCCTTTCCACCGAATACCGACTCGTCTACTTCAACAGGACCGTGGAACAGATCTAGGTCCATTTTCCACATCTCCCGTATACGATGACAGAGATGCCATGCCGTTCTCTGCGTAACACCTAAAATCTTATGCATCTGCATGCTGGAGAGGCCCTTTGCCGAACCATTCAACAGATATATGGCCAGCAACCATACTCTATATCCGATTTTAGATGATTCCATTACCGAGTCAACTTTCACAGAGAAGAATTTATGACAGTCCTTACAACGATAAGGCATCTTCGGATGAGAAGTACGCTCGTTTATGCGATCACTGTCACAATGAGGACAGCGAATACCATTAGGCCATCTTGATGATACAAACCACTGCTCAGCAGCTTTTTCATCGGGATACATCTCATGAAATTGAAATAGATTCTCCATTTTATCACCCCCCTATAGGAGAAAGTCATGTCAAACGATCAGAATGATATCAATAAACTACAGGATAGAATCATTGAGTTAGAGGAAAAGATCATTACATTAGAGATCCTCTTTAACTTTATTCTCAATCTTCGCCCGAAGCGCAGTAAGGCTGTAATCGCCTCGCTCGAATGCCAGCTTGATATCCTCCTTAATAGCCTCGATCTTCCATCGGGGCGTTTTGATCGTATCTCCAATTACCTCAGTAAGATAAAGGAGAGAATATCGCATTAACCACGGATCTAGATCTTTCTTCTTACCCACATGGCTAACCCCCAAAACGGAAATATATCGGCAATTGTTACTTTGCGATATAATTCCCAGAAAAACTCAACAGGTCAGTGCAACTGACGATCTCCGGATGTCTTGGTCCGTGCGACCTGGCCAATGTCTTCTGCGTCATCTCGCCCGATGGGATGCAGTGGTTCGGCGGCCTCCAGGAACAGTGGCATTACGACCTGCTCCTCGCATGGGCCAAAGCCTCCCGGGATGCGGGTGCGCTGCTCGAATTGCCTGCCGAACTGAACCTCCACCGGTTTGAACGGTTCGCCGTTTCCCACCACCATGAGAATGGAGTTGACCCGGTTTAGTGGACATGTATAACTTCTTGTGTCTATTGGGAAAGCCACATGCCCGGATCTCACTGTACCTGACTGGTGGGTTTCCACCGGCAGATGGCCGACCTCTTTTGCTCCGGCCACAAGCAAGTAAGCCACTGAATTCGCAGTGCAAGCATCGCTCCTCTGCCATCGAGTGGGAATGATCCCTTGATCCTCCAGGAATACCTCGCCGCCCTGCCCATGGGCGACCTGAAATCCATGGCCGTCACACTCGGCGTACAGCCCGGCATGATCTCCCGCGCCCGGTTGATCCGCGAAATCACGGACCAGGTCTTCCAGCCGGGGTACATCGATCAGTGCGTGGACGAACTGAACGAAGAAGCCCGGGAGATCCTCCTGGCCATACTGTCGGCCGGAGAAGCGGGCCGCGTCTACGACACGAGAAACCCCTCCAACGACGAGTTGATCGAACAACTTCACGGACTGCTGAACCGGGGGCTCGTGATCGGCCGGCGGCCGGCGTACCGCACGGTCGACTTCACCGTACCGGAAGACCTCCGCGATATGCTGATCCGTAATTTCACGGACCGGCTGGCGGGGTTTTTCTCGACGGAAGCGGGGAGATCGGACGACGACGAAAGCCGGGATCTCACCGCGGTCCGGAACGTCTTCGCCCTGGTGAACGGGCTTCGGCACAACCCGGCGCGGCTCACGGACCGGGGCCTGCCCTACAAACGGGCGCTCGATGCCATGATGGATCGGCAGGAAGCCGCGACGAACGGCTTGCCGGATTCGGCGGAGGAGATCACCGGGCAGATGCGCTTCGTCATGGACTATGCACAGTGGCGCGGACTGACGCGCGTAGAGGACGGACGCCTTCGCGCCGACTACGAATTCGAATCGTGGCTGGAGCTGCCCACCACCGATAAACTGGCGAACCTGTTGTCCTTCTGGCACGCACGGGACCGGGCCCGTTCCCCCGTGATATCCGCGCTCCCGGGCATCCTTCAACTGTGCGTGGGTTTCGCCCAGGTGGACCTGGACCAGATCCTGCGCTGCGTGCTGAACTGTTCCTCTCCCCAAGTGCGGTCGGACGCCTTCAGCGACGAGGAAAGAGCGGAAATCCTTGCCGCGCTCCGCGAGCTCGAATGGATCGGTCTCCTGCGTCAGTTCGACGGCAAGAACGGGGCCGGCGGCGGCCTGGTGATCACGCCGGCGGGACGGCACGTGTTCGGGGGGCAGGACTGGGCGGACGAAGAGGCCTGGAGCACGGGTTTCGTCGTCCAGCCTACCTTCGAGATCATCGCGCCCCGTGACCTGGACTTGAGGATCCGGGAAAAACTCGAACGCTTCGCCGACCTCGAAAAGGTCGATCTCACGCTGACCTACCGGGTTACCCGCGATACCATCTACCGGGCTGCCAACGCGGACATGTCCGGCGCGGAGGTCAACGGCTTCCTGGCGGATCATTCCGAGAAAGACATACCCCAGAACGTCGCGTACTCGATCCAGTCGTGGGGCGATGCGTACGGCCAGGTTTATTTCATGGAGACCTTCCTCCTCCGGACCGCCAGCGCGGAGATCGCCAGTCACATAAAGGCCCACGGTGAACTCGCGCCCTACATCAAGGGTGAGGTAGCGCCCGATGCGCTGATCGTGGAGCGCAAGAGGTACCGGGAGCTGCTGGATCTGCTTCAGAAACAGGGTTACATGCCGAGATCGGGGATCGTCGGACCAGTGGGGTCCGATTCGGATCCCAACGCCGGACAAGCGGTCCAGCGTGCCCGGTCCGGCAACGGGAACGGCCTGCGGACAGATCTGAAAGACCCGCGGGAGCGAAGCAGTCATTCCGACCAAGGCGTTCATTCCGACCGAAGCGATCCTTCTGCGGACGATGCGCGGCGAACGCCGTCGCCTTCCGAGCGAAAGCCGGTACTCGGATTCGAAGACTGCCTGCCTGGATTCAAACTGCACCGGGGTTCGGGCGAGGCCGACCGGAACGCCCCGCACATCGAGCAGGCCGCCAACCTTCAGTACCTGTCTCCCGGGCAAACCGAAGAACTCCTGGAAATGGCGGTGACGAACAACCACCGGGCCGTCATCGAATACTACCTGGGCAACCGGAGCCGCAGCTTCCTGCACCGGATCAAGCCCATACGCATCGAACGGACCCGGGGAACGCCTTTCGTCGAGGCCCATCGCATCCCCGAGGGGGACGTGCAGGCCTTCAAGATCGCGAACATCCGGGCAATCCGGATCGTATACGAACAAGAGGGGCAGGCAGGCGGCAGTTAAACGTCCCTGACGTCCCTGACGGCCCTGAACGGCTCGCCGGTCGGAGGATCAACCATGCATACCACGCTGATCGACGTACAAACGCTGAACCGGCATCACCGGAACCCGGACTGGCGCGTGATCGATGCCCGGTTCTCCCTGGCCGACGCAGGCCAGGGCGTCCGTGAGTACGGCGAAGGTCACGTGCCCGGCGCCCTGTACGCTCACCTGGACGACGATCTGTCCGGCTCCATCATCCGCGGTGAAACGGGACGCCATCCCTTGCCTTCCGTGGAACGGGCCGTAGAGGTCTTTTCTCGGTTAGGGATCGACGGAAGCGTGCAGGTCGCGGTCTACGACGGTTCGGGAGGTTCAACCGCCGCCCGGGTGTGGTGGATGCTCCGCTGGCTGGGTCACGATGCCGTAGCCGTACTGGACGGCGGCTGGCAGGCGTGGACCGGGGCGGGACTGCCGGTTTCGCGGGACGTTTCCAGGGTAGCGCCGCGCAACTTCGTGCCCAACGTCCGGGCGCACCTGGTCACCGATGTGGACGGCGTCGACCGGCACCGGAAGGACGCGGAGTGGGCCGTCCTGGACGCCCGCACGCCCGAACGCTTCCGCGGCGAACAGGAACCCATCGATCCTGTGGCCGGCCATATCCCGGGCGCAACCTGCGCGACCTTCGATGCGAACCTGGGGGAAGATGGGTGCTTTCGGTCGCCGGAGGAACTGAAGCGGCGATTCGAGGGGTTGTTCGGCGGCGTGCCGGCCGACCGCGTCATAAACTACTGCGGATCGGGCGTTTCGGCATGCCACAACCTGCTCGCCATAGCCCACGCGGGCCTGGGTGATGCCGTACTTTACCCCGGTTCCTGGAGCGAATGGATTACCGACGAGGACCGGCCGATTGGGACGGAGGAGGGGTGAGGTTCTCCAATTCAACCTTGTATACTGAGCAGTCAGATGAGTTCAGGTTCTTTTCATTCTACAAATATACGCAAGGGAAGAGAACAGTTGTTCGAGGTGTTCGACTCGCCCGCCACCCCATCGACGCACGCACCGTAGAAGTAAGTTCCCGCCGTTGACGGCACCTTCGTGCTCACAGTCTTGGAGAAACGTTCCGAGACGGAGAGACCCGGCATCGCGAAGTTTAACACTTGCGTGTCCGATGTCGTGATCGTCCTATCCGTCGAGTAGAAGAGTCTAATCCTCGTGGACGGAGAGGACTCCGGTCCATCGTTGATTACCCACGGAGTCAATTCTATCGTGGTTCCAGGACGCACGAAACCGGGAGTGCCGCTGCCAGGGACTGGAGTATATGACATAAAGATAGTAAAGACTCTCAAATCCGATACAGTTGGCGGTGGTGCAGGCGGTCGTGGAGGCTGTATTGGCGGTGGCTCAGGCGGTGGTGCAGGCGGTGGTGGCAAGGTTACCGATAATGTGGCCGAGCCGGACGATTCTCCCGACATGGCTGTGATCGTCGCCGTGCCGCTCCCCACAGAAGTCGCAATTCCCGTTGTATCGACTGTAGCCACTCCCGTCTCACTGCTCGACCAGGTCACCGGTGCATCCGGGATGACCACATCCGCGCTATCGAACACCATCGCCTCGAACTGAATCGTCGCACCGACGAATTCCAGCGTCGCGGCCTCCGGTGCGATGGCGATGCTGGACGCAACCTGCGCTACGACAATCGTAACACTTGCGGAGACATCACCCGACGCGGCGCTTATCTGAGCGGTTCCGTTGGATACCGCCGTCACCACACCGTCCGCGTTCACCGTGGCGACCGAACGCTCACTGCTCGACCAGGTCACCTGAACTCCGGGTATAACCACACCTGCCATGTCATACACTACCGCCTCGAGCAATACCGTCGCGCCGACGGATCCCAGCGTCGCGGCCTCCGGTGCGATGGCGATGCTGGACGCAGCCTGCTCCACGACAATCGTAGCACTTGCGGAGACGTCTCCCGACGTGGCGCTTATCTGAGTGGTTCCGTTGGACACCGCCGTCACCACACCGTCCGCGTTCACCGTGGCGACCGAACGCTCACTGCTCGACCAGGCTGTCTGGACTCCGGGTATAACCGTACCATTCAGGTCATACACCACCGCCTCGAGCTGCACCGTCGCGCCGACGGATCCCAGCGTCGCGGTCTCCGGCGTGATGGTCATGCTGGACGCAGCCTGATCCACAACAATCGTAACGCTTGCGGAGACATCCCCCGACGCGGCGTTAATCTGAGCGGTTCCGTTGGATACCGCCGTCACTAAACCGTCCGCATTCACCGTGGCAACTGCTTTTTTGCTGCTCGACCAAACCACCGGCGCGTCCGGAATCGGCGAATCGCCCTTGTCTTTCACAACCGCACTGAACTGGCCGGTTTGGCCAGTGTGCGTCAGCGTCAAGGCAGTAGGTGAGATCTCCACACTGCCCGCTCTTTGCTCGACCGAGATGATTGCGCTTGCCGTGGCGTAGCCCGAATAGACCTTGATGTGGGTTGTACCGTCCGATACCGCGGTTACCAGGCCGGTACTACTGACCGTGGCGTTGTCCGGGTTCTCACTTTTCCAGATGAATGCGGCGTCCGAGATGACCTTGCTGTCCTTGTCCAGGACCGTGGCAGTGATCTGGATCTGTTCGCCTACCGTGGTAAACACCAGCTTGTTCGCTGACAGGACAATCGACGTGGGATCCTGTGCGGACGACTTCGTGGGGCTCTTCTGACATGTGGCCTGCATGGCCAGTACCAGCACAAATAAACAACGCAGGATTATACCAAGGGGAGTTGTGAATTTCGAAGTACTAAGGTATTGGAGTCTGAACACTGGATTCTCATGAATTAAGCTTGTATACGGCAGTCTTTTAAGCTGTCACGCAAACCAGCGTCAATTTAGTGGATTTTGTGATCGTAACAAGAAGAATAATCAATAAAAAGTGATATTTCTGTGATTGCAATAATTGCATTGGTTATTGTCCGTGATTACCGTGGCAAACGCACAGTTGAGCACACCTCACCTCCCCACCGCATACCTGAAAGTCACCCACAGGATCTTTACGCCTGCCCGAACCGCGCCGGACAACGTACCTGTAATCTTCGAAACCCCGACCCGCTTGCGGTAACTGACCGGCACGTCGAGCGTCCTATACCCCTTCTGTGCCGCCTTGATCTGCATTTCGACGGTCCAGCCGAAGTTCTGATCCGCCATATCCAGCTCGAGCAGCCGGTCGTAGCGTATGGCCCGGAACGGTCCGAGGTCGGTGTACCGATGGCCGTAGAGCCACCGGATGATCCGCGGTACGAGGACGTTTCCTATGACGGCCTGGACCGGCATGGACCCCTGCGCACGGCGGCCCAGCATCCGCGACCCGATCACCAGGTCACAGCCTTCTTCCACGATCGGCCGCACCAGGTCCGCCATCTCTTCCGGGTAGTCGCTGTAGTCGCCGTCCAGGAACACGATGACGTCCGGGGCGAACCGGGCGGCCTCGGCCATGCCGCGCAGGCATGCCGCCCCATAGCCGCGCCGGGGCTCCCGCACGACGACGGCGCCACCCTCCGCGGCTACGGCTGCCGTACGGTCCGTCGACCCGTTGTCCACCACGATCACGGCCGCGGCCATCCCCACCGGGATATGGGCCAGGACCAGCCCGATCGAGTCCTCTTCGTTCAGGGCCGGTATGATGACCACGATGGTCCGACTGTGCACCGGCCGAGTCACATCCGGCATCGCCATATCTGGCCCCTCAAAATCCCTTTCGATCCGTGTTTACAGTGGTTTCCAGCGGTCCGGGCCTACCGTACATAATGTATAATTCGCTTGACAAGCCCCCTACATATACTAATATATCCCCTTAATAGTCTCCTGAAACCCATTTTCAACCCGATCAGACTTTACCGTATTTCAAACCGGCTGTATTCGCCATCAGGATCCGTGCCCGATGCGTCTCTCCCATCTTGAAATGATCGGTTTCAAGTCATTCTCCACCCGGCTGAAGGTGAAGTTCAGCGACGGCATCACGGCCGTGGTGGGTCCGAACGGCTGCGGCAAGTCCAATATCGTCGACGCCATTCGCTGGGCGCTGGGGGAGCACCGCGCGACCTCACTGCGGGGCGACCGGATGGCGGACATCATCTTCAACGGCACGGCCGCCCGCAAGCCCCTCGGCATGGCGGAGGTGTCGCTGACGATCGACAACAGCGAGCAGATGCTGCCCGTCGAATACAGCGAAGTCACGATCACGCGCCGCTATTTCCGATCGGGTGCGAGCGAGTACCAGATCAACAAGGTGCCCTGCCGCCTCAAGGACATCACCAACCTGCTGCTGGACACGGGCATGGGCGCCCACGCCTACTCCATCATCGAGCAGGGCATGGTGGAGTCGGTGGTGAACGGCAGCCCCCTGGAACGGCGCCAGCTCATCGAGGAGGCCGCCGGCATCAACAAGTACAAGACGCGGCGGCGCCTGGCGCAGCGGAAGCTGGAAGGCACCGAGCACGACCTGATCCGCATAGCCGACCTCCTGGACGAGGTCGAGCGCAGCGTGAGCACGCTGCGGCGGCAGGTGCGCAAGTACGAGCGGTACGAGCGGCTGATGCAGCAGATGAAGGACGTGGAGATCGTGGTCGCCTGTCATGCGTTCCAGGACCTGCGGAGGCAGACCGAGCCCGTCCGCGCGCGGATTAAGCAGTTCGCGGAGCGGAAGGAAGCCGTTCAGACCCGCATACGGACCGCCGAGGCGGAGGTCGAGAAGAGCAAGGCCGCCCAGCTGGAAAAGGAAGAGAAACTCCAGCAGCGGCAGGACGCCGTCAACCAGATCGACGACCAGATCAGGGCGCTGGAAGAGGAACTCCTGGTCAGCAAGGAGCGCCGGACCGGCCTGGAGCAGCGGGCCCAATCAGCGTCGGGGGAAGCCGAACAGGCGGAGGCCGAACTGGAGGGCATCCGGTCCCAGCTCGCCCGGATCGGGGACGACCGGAAGACGCTGGAGACGGCGCTGGAACAGGCGCGCGCCACTTTCGCGGAACGGGACGAGGCTTCCCGGACCTACGCCGGCCGGATTGCCACACAGAAAGAAGCCACCCAGGCGCTGCGGGACCGCAGCATGGCGGCGATACAGCAGCACTCGGGCGAGCTCGCGGAGATCAGTTCGCTCGAAGCCCGTGAAGCGTCCCTACGCGAGAGAAGCGCCGAGGTGGAGACCGCCCGGAGGAAACTCGCCGAGGAACTGGCATCGAAGAAGGCGGACGTCGAGACCGTGCAGAAGGAGCTCCGCGCCGTCCGGGCCGTGGTGGAAGAGAACACGTCGCTGCACGGGAACCTGACGGAGTCCGTCCAGGACGCGCAGCAGTGCATCGATTCGGCCCGGGACGAGCTGACCAGCCTTGAAACGACCATCGCGACGGCGGAAAAGGAATGGACGCTTCTCGATCGCATGCACCGGCTGTACGAAGGATACGGCCAGGGCGTCCGGACGCTGCTCACCAACGGCGCGGACGTCGACGGACTCCGCGGCGTGCTGGCCGACGGGATCACGATCGAAAAGGATTACGAAACGGTGATCGCGGCCTACCTGGACGACATGCTGCAGTATGTCGTGGCCGGCCGCACGGAAGATGCCGAGGCGGGCCTGACTTATCTCCGTGAACAGGAGGCCGGACGGGCTTCCTTCATCCTCCTGGACCGCATGAAGTCCCGCCCCGCGCCCGCGGACCTGCCCTTCGAGGACGACGGCATCATCGGCCGCGCGAGCACCATGGTCAAATCCGACAAGGCGCTGGATCCGGCGGTGACTCACCTGCTCTCCCGGGTCGTGCTCGTGGAGGACGTGGAAACGGCCCTGCGGCTGTCCCCATTGTTCGACACCGACCAGGATTGGAAACTGCTGACGGCCGGCGGCGAGGTAGTGGACCCGGCTGGCGTACTGACCGGTGGTTCGTCCGGACCGTCCGAGGCGGGCGAGTCGGACCTCCTGCGCCGCGCGGAGCGGATTGCGGAGATCGAAGGGGAACTGGAGGAAGACCGGGCGCAACGGGATAAGATCGCCGGCGAACTGGAAAGCCTCGAGACGGAACTGGCCGCGCTGGCGGAACGGCAGGCTTCCGTCGAACAGGTACTCGGCGAGTCCCGGCGCAAGTTGATGGAAACGGAATCGAGAGAACGGCAGTTGGATTTCGAACGGGCCCGGATGGCGGAACAGGACGAGGATCTCGCGCGTGAAGCGGATTCCCTGGCCGCGGACGCGAAGGCTGCGGCCGGGGAGCGCGAGCAACGCAAAAAAGCGATGGAGTCCCTGGCCCGCGACCGGGTTTCGGCCGAGGAAGAGGAGCGGACCAACCAGCAGACCCTGGACGAGATGGAGGCGGAACGCCAGGAACTGGCCGAAGCGGCCAACGATGCCCGGGTCGCTCTCGTATCCATGGAGAGCCGGAGCAACGAGCTGAGTACCACCGATGAATTCCTCACCCAGGAGAACGAGCGCCTGTCCAATCTCCTGACGCAGCGAAAGACCGAAGCAGTGGAAGCCGGCAGCCAGTCCACGGAACTGGAGAAGAGCCAGAAAGAAAACGAGAAGCAGCTGGAGGCGTACTACGCTTCCCGGCGGGAGCGCGCGGTGGACCGCGACGCCGTCCTCGAAGAGCACCAGAACCTGCAGGAAGCCGAACGCCAGTTGCAGCAGCGCCTGGGCGAGAACCGGAACGAACTGACCCAGGTACAGGAACAGGTCCACCAGGCGGAACTGGAAGACGCCGAGCTCTACATGAAGAGCAACGAGATCCGGCGCCAGTTGATGGACCGGCACGACACCGATCCCGAAGGCATGGACGAACTGCCGCGAATCGAGGAACTGGACGAATACTCGCCCGACGCCGCACAGACCCTGCGGGACAGCATCCAGCGCAAGGTGGACGACCTGGGTCCCATCAACATGGCGGCGGTGGAAGAGTACCGGGCGGGCAAGGAGCGGCTCGACTTCCTCCAGCAGCAGCAGAACGACCTCATCGAGGCCAAGGACAACCTGGAGAAGACCATCATCAAGATGAACAAGGCCGCCCGGTCCCGCTTCATGACCACTTTCGAAGAGGTCCGGACCAACTTCATGACCACGTTCCAGACGCTGTTCGAAGGCGGCGAGGCCGACCTCATGCTCGAAGAAGGGGATCCCCTCGAAACGGGCATCGAGATCATGGCGCGGCCAGGTGGGAAGCGACTGCAGAGCCTGGCCCTGCTGTCCGGCGGCGAGACGGCCCTCACGGCCATCGCCCTGCTCTTCGCCATCTACCTCGTGAAGCCCAGCCCCTTCTGCGTGTTCGACGAGGTGGACGCGCCGCTGGACGATGCCAACGTCCGGCGTTTCGCCAGCGCCCTCCGCCAGTTTACCAGCGACACGCAATTCCTGGTGGTCACACACAACAAGCGGACCATGGAAGCCGCCGATTACCTCTACGGCATTACCATGGAAGAACCCGGCCTGTCCAAGATGGTCTCCGTGCGCCTCGAGGATGCCGAATCGGACGCGCTGGAACCCGCGGCCGCTCCGGGCGAGGAGGCCAACGGCGCCGGAACGGTCGGGGTATAGGTGCGACTTGATCGTCATCGGAGTAGCCGGCGGCATCGCCTCGGGTAAGTCGACGGCGGCCCGGGTTTTCGAAGGGCTCGGAGCGCGCGTCCTGGACGCCGACGCCATTGGCCACGACCTGCTGCGGACCGAGCCGATGCGCGACGATATCCGGTCGGCCTTCGGCGAGGACGTCCTGACGGCCGAAGGGGACGTGGACCGGCGGGCCCTCGGCCGCGTAGTCTTCGGCGACGAGCAGGCCCGGCAACGGCTGAACCGCCTGGTACGGCCGGCCATCCGCGCGGAAATACGCCGACGGATCGCGGGGATGCGCGGCGAGGGCTACGACGGAGTCGTCGTGGTGGACGCCCCCCTGCTGGTCGACACCGGACCCACCGACCTGGCCGACCGGGTCATCCTGGTCACCGCCCCCGCTTCCACGCGGAAAGAACGGATCCTCCTTCGCGGCCTGACCGGGTCCGAGGCCGAAGCGCGTATCGCCGCCCAGGAGCCCGACACGAAGCAGGCCCGGTGGGCGGATTTTATCCTGGAAAACAACGGTACACAGGACGAACTGATCGAGCAGGCCGAAGCGCTCTGGAAGCGCATCGTTTCCTGAACTGCTTTACCTGTACAGTCCGTGTTCCTCGATGTATCCCGCCACATCCTCCGGGACCAGGTGGGCGATGGGAAGCCCTGCGCCGGCGCGGCGGCGGATTTCCGTGGAGGAGATGTCGATCTCGGGGAGCTGGAGGGCAACGACCCGGTCGCGCCAGCGGGGATCCAGCCCGGTGAGGTCTTTGCCGGGCCGGGGAACCGTCACGACCGTCGCCAGTTCGAATACCCGGTCCGGCGCATGCCAGGTGTCGATCTCGAGCAGGCTGTCGGCCCCGATGACGAGGTGGAACGAACACGACCCGCCGTAAATCGTCCGCAACGACTCCAGCGTGTCAACGGTGTAGGACAGGCCGGGACGTTTGATCTCCGCGTCCGACACCTCGAAACGGGGATCGTCCCGCGCGGCCAGTTGCGCCATGCGGTATCGGTCATCCGGCGAGGCGACGGCGTGTCCCCGCTTGTGCGGAGGGCGGGCGGAGGGGACGAACAGGAGCCGGTCGAGGGCGCAACGCTCGACGACGCCCCGGGCAATGACCAGGTGGCCGGCGTGGATCGGGTCGAACGTACCCCCGTAAACGCCAAGCCGTTGGATGTTCACGGTGAGTTGCCGCTCTCGGATTCGGCCGGTGAGGATCCGTCGGTGGCAGGCGGGTTGTTTCCGGCACTTCCGTATTCCGCGGACGGTCCGGACTGACCGGGCGGACCGGGCGGACCGGGCGCACCAGGCGGACCAGGCTGACCGGATAACGCCTCGTAGTCGTTTTTCAGTTCGGAAAGACGCTTTCCAGCCTCCGCCGACCGTTCGTTTTCGGGATAACTCTGGATGAAGATCTCGAACTGCTCGATGGCTTCCTGGTGTTTCCCTTCCCTCGCGTAGCTTTCGGCGATTTCGTATTGCGCCCGGGAAGCCCAGTTGCTCATGGGGTAGGTCTCCAGCAGTTCTCCGAAATAGAGACGGGCCGCTTCCCAGTCCTTCAACTTGTAGTAGAGGTTGCCGATCCGGTAGTCCTTCTCGGCCACCTTGTCGAAGCACTCCTGCAGCAGCTCGTGGACTTCCGAGTTCCATTCGCTGTCCGGGTACTCCTGCAGGAAGAACTGGAGTTCGCGGATGGCTTCGAAGGTCTTGTCCTGCGTGAGATGGGGCGGATTGGACTGGAGGAACGTGGCGTAGGCCAGCTTGTACTGGCTTTCGTCGCTGTACGGGCTCTGGGGAAAATCGCTGATCAGCCGGCGGAACACGAGCGTGGCCAGCGGGTATTCCTTCAGGTTGATGTGCATCTCCCCCTGGTAGTACAGGGCATCGTCCACGATGTCGCTGCCGGAATGGCCGAGGGTGATGGCCCGGAAGGCGTCCAGGGCATTGAGCCAGTCCTCCTGTTCCATGCGCTCCATGGCGTGGTCGTAGAGCTCCTCCGCGGTCCAGTCGGACTCGAAACCTGGCGGGCTGCAGGCCGAAAGCACGAGCAGGGCGAGAAAAATCGCCGTGACGGGAATCCTGTAGCGGCGTAAGGGCGGGATGATCATGCCGGAGTTCCGAATTGGGCGGGGATCGTCTGCGGGTTCGACTCTCGCTGCGGGTTCGGCTCAACGGGCAATGGAGCGCCGGTCGAGACCACGCCGACCAAGTCGTATTCCATGGCGTCGGTGATTTCCACGGAAACGAATTCTCCGGGAGCCAGACCGTCCTCGGGCGCAAGGCCTTCTCCGGTGACCAGCACCTCGTTGTCGACTTCCGGCGCATCCGCGGCGGTCCGCCCGGTGTAGTGCCCTTCATCGGTTCGTTGGTCGATCAGCACGTCGACCGTCCTCCCCACGAAGGACCGGTTGCGTTCGAGGGAAATCTCGCGCTGCAGCGCCATGAGCCGGTCGTGCCGCTCCTGCTTGACGGCCTCGGGGATCTGCCCGTCGTACCGGGCGGCCGGCGTCTGCTCCTCCTGCGAATACATGAACACGCCCATGCGGTCGAACCGGGTCTCCCCGACGAAGTCGTAGAGCTGTTCGAAGTCCTCTTCGGTCTCTCCCGGAAAGCCCACGATGAAGGTGGTCCTCAGCGTCGCGTCCGGCATCCGGTCGCGGATCCGCTTCAGCAGTGCGCGCGTCTCCTTCGAGGTGGTCTCGCGGTTCATGCGATCGAGCATGGGATCCGATATGTGCTGCAGCGGCATGTCGATGTAGTTGCAGACCCGTTCCAGGTCGGCGAAGGCATGGATCAGCGTGTCGGTGAACCGCACGGGGTGATTGTACAGCGCCCGGATCCACCGCACGCCCTCCACGCCGTTCAGCGCGGCGAGCAGGTCCTCCAGCCGGGCCGGTTCCTCCAGGTCCTTGCCGTACCAGGTGGTGTCCTGCGAGATCAGGTTCAGCTCGACGGCGCCCTGGCCGGCCAGCATGCGGGCCTCTTCCACCAGGGAATCCACGGTCCGGCTCCGCTGACCGCCCCGGATGGCCGGGATGATGCAGAACGTGCACCGTCGGTCGCACCCTTCGGCGATCTTGAGGTAGACGGAATGAGGGGGCGTGGTGATGACCCTCGGATAGGAATAGTCGGTGGGCAGGGGCTGCCTGCGAATCTCCCGCAGGGTCTCGCGCCGGTCGCGCAGGCGGTCCAGCAGCTGGACGATGCGCGGGTATTGATGCACGCCGATCACGGCGTCCACTTCCGGCATTTCTGCGACCAGGCCGTGGGCGTACCGCTGCGCCATGCATCCCGTGACCACGAGCGAATCGCACCGGCCGTCCTCCTTGAACCGCGCGAGGTCCAGGATGGTCTCGATAGATTCCTCTTTGGCGGGACCGATGAACGCGCAGGTGTTCACGATGATGACGTCCGCGTCGCCGTGGTCGGCCACCACGTTGTATCCGGCCCGGGTAAGCTGGCCCAGCATGACTTCGGAATCCACCAGGTTCTTCGAACAACCCAGGCTGGCGAGACTGATGTTGGGCAATGTCCTTCTCCGCTTTCTACGCTTGAACCGCTTCCTTCGCGCTCAGCGCACTCTTCGCGCCGACCGTCAGCGCAGGTCGACCCATTCGGCATCCTCGGGCGCCGTCATTTCGAACAGCCCGGGATCGAGTTTGTCGTTCAGACGGTAATCCATGAAATGCAGGGTGGTTTCAGACCCCATGTCGTCCGTGTACATCACTTTCCGCGTAAGCCAGTCTTCCTCGTCCACCCAGATGTGCAGTTGCGGAAGGTCTTCGGCCGGTTCGACGGCGGTGAGCCTGAGCTGTGAGCACGGCAGGCCATCGACCGGTTCCCTGCCCTCCAGCGCATAGAGGTAGCGGTTCGAATAATTGAATATGAAATCGTCTGGTCGGCCTGTCCGGTCCGAACGTCCGGGACCGGACTCCGCCCTCTCTTCCCCCGCCGGCGACACGATGACCTGCCTGTTCCCCGGCACATAGGTCCATAACGTCTCGCCGTCTGAAACGATGATCTGACCAGGCTCCTCCAGGCGCAGACGGTTCCGGTCCCGCTGCAGAAAGAGCATCCCTTCGGTCTCACTCCGGCTTTCGAGCACGGCCGCGTACGTCGTAACGGTATACCGGGCCGCCAGTGACCGCACACCGTCGAGGCGCTCACGCATCTTTCCCGTGACGGTTTCCGCCGTATGAGGCTCACCCGGCACTGCGAAGCCCTGCGGCGGTCCGACGTCTCCCGGCGCACCAGCGTTCCACGGCGTCCCGACGTTCCCCGGCGCACCGACGTCCTGCAGCGTCATCAGGCCGGTCAACAGGCAGACCCAGAGATGCGCGGCCATGCCGCCTCCTCCCGTGGAATACCCAGGTGATTCACTTCCTGTGCAAGCTCCGAAATATGCATCCTGTACGCGCCCGCGTCAAGTTCTACACCAGCGAACGCACGACGACCAATCCAGTGGATGGATGCCCTGATATAAAGAACGGGGAAAGCCCCCGTGGGTTCCCTCCCCGTTCCGTGCACTGCCTGTTGTACTTCGGCCGGCCCAATCACGGCACCGCGGGCCGCCCTCGCTCGTATCGCACCTTCCCGTCCACGATGGTGTACACGATTTCCGTGTCCAGGATCTGGTTTTCCGGCACGGTCATGATGTCCTTTGACAGCACCGTGAAATCGGCGAACTTGCCGGGCTCGATGGATCCGAGCACGTTTTCGTGAAACGAGCCGTAGGCGGCGTCCAGGGTATAGGACCTGAGGGCCTCCTGGCGCGACATGCGCTGGTCGCCGTACATCCCGCCTTCGGGCGTCCCGTCCGGCCGCTCACGGGTCACGCTGGCATAGAAGGAAGCAATGGGACTGACGTCTTCGACCGGCGCGTCGGTCCCGTTGATGATCTTCACGCCGTGCTGCAGCAGCTTCTGCCAGACATAGCCGCCCTCCGCCGTACGGGCTTGCCCGAGCCGGTCCGGCGCCCAGGGAAGGTCCGAGGTCGCGTGTATACCCTGCATCGACGCGATCACGCCCAGTTGGGCGAACCGGGGGATGTCCGCCTCGTCCAGGATCTGGGTATGCTCGTCGCGGAACCGGTGGTCCTTCACGTGGGGGAATTCCTTCATCGCCTTCTCGTACATGTCGAGCATCATGCGGTTACCGCGGTCGCCGATGGCGTGGGTGCAAACCTGCCAGCCATTGGCCAGTCCGTAACGGGCGGCCTCGTAGATCATGTCGGGCGGGGTCGTGGGGAAACCGGTATTCCCCGGGTCGTCTTCGTAGGGTTCCAGCAACCACGCGCCCCGCGAGCCGAGCGCTCCGTCGCCGTACATCTTGACGGCCCGAACGGTGAGAAACCCATCGGGATGAGACCATGGCCTCTGCAAGGCGACCATGGTGTGCAGATTCGAGGCCATCACGTAGATGCGCATGTCCAGTTTACCCGCATCCGCGTACTCCTTGTACAGGTCGATCCCGTCCTCGCCGACCCCGGCGTCGTCGAACATGGTGATGCCGTTCGCCAGGCATTCCTGGATACCGAGTTCAAGGGCTTGACGCCGCTGGTTCTCGGTGAGGCCGGGGACGCGCACCAGTCCCATGGCCTTGTCCACCAGGATACCGGTGGGGTTTCCGTCGTCGTCCTTGATGATGTCGCCGCCCGGTGGAGACTGCGTGTCACGGTCGATCCCCATCAGTTCCATGGCCCGGGCGTTGGCGAAGGCGGCATGGCCGTCGGCCCTGCGGACGTATACCGGGATATCGGGCACGGCCTCGCTCAGCCTGTGGTGAGTCATGAACCCGCGGACCGTGAGCGAACTGCGGTCCGTCCACTTCTCCTCGTGCCATCCGCGGCCGGTGATCCACTCGCCTTCCCCCACACCGTCGGCCGCCGCAACAACCCGTTCGATGAGCTCGTCGTAACCTGAAATGCCGACCAGGTCGACGGTCATCTTCGCGACGCCGATACTCATGAGGTGGCCGTGGCTTTCCTTCAATCCGGGCACCATGGTCTGGCCCTGGAGATCGATCAACCGGGTATCGGGACCGATGAAGGGTTCCACGTCCGCATCGACGCCCACGACGGCGATCCGGTTGCCGATGACGGCCACGGCCTGCGCCTTGGGCCGTTCTGCGGTCATCGTGTAAATCGTGCCGTTCATCAGCACCAGGTCCGCGCTGGACTTGCGCACCTGGGCTTCGCCGACGGCGACCCATGCCAGGGACATCAGTCCCGCGATGGTCGCCGCAATCACTGACTTTCGCATGTGACCCTCCTGCTGACCTGGCGTCAGCACCACGCCTTCCGTACCACTGCCGGCGCGGGTTGCATCCCGTCCATCTCGATACCGCCGCGGACCGAAACCCATCGGTCGCGGCGCGGCCTAAATCTCGTCCGCCACGCGGCGGCGGCCCACTTCCTCGTTGATATAAGTGACGATATCCCGCGTCGATGTGCCCGGTCCGAACAGCTCTCCCACGCCGATGCCCGCGAGTTCGTCCGCGTCGGATTTCGGGATGATGCCGCCGCCGGTGAGGAGCATGTGGTGGACGCCCCTTTCCCGCAGCAGTTCCATGACGCGGGGGAAGATAGTCATGTGAGCGCCCGAGAGGATGCTCAGCGCGACCACGTCCACGTCTTCCTGCACGGCCGCTTCTACGATCATTTCGGGCGTTTGCCGCAGCCCGGTGTAGATCACTTCCATGCCGGCGTCGCGCAAGGCCGCGGCCACCACTTTGGCGCCGCGGTCATGGCCGTCCAGACCCGGTTTGGCGACGAGTACCCGAATGTTTTCCGCCATGATCACCTGTTCTCTCAATCCGCGCTACCGCGGGCCGGCACCGCGAAGTCAATCCGCCATCCCTTCGATCATCTCCCGGGCGGCCGCCAGCGGGCTCAACTCCCTGCGGGCTACGCGTTCGGACAGGCGGTCCATCGCGTCACCGGCGTCCTGAAGCGCCGTTAGCCGGCCTTTCCACCATTCGCCAAGTGCTTTCTCGATGGCCGAGCGCCCCTGGCGCAGCCGGCGCTCCTGCAGCCTGCCTGCTTCGGCGAGGTAGTCCCCGTGGGCTTCCAGGCGTCCATACAGGTCGTCGACACCGGTATCGTCCCGCGCGCTGGCGCTGAGGACGGGCGGTTTCCAGCCTTCCTCCCACCGCCCCATGTCCACGATCATCTTGAGTTCCGACGCGAACTGATCCGCGCCTTCGCGGTCGGACTTGTTGACGACCAGTACGTCGGCGATCTCCATCAGGCCGGCCTTCATGGCCTGGACGCTGTCGCCCGATTCCGGCGTGAGCAGGACGACGGTCGTATCGCTGACGCCGGTGACATCGAGGGTGGACTGGCCTACGCCTACGGTCTCCACAATGATAACATCTTTGCCGAAAGCGTCAAGGGCCGTCATGGCGTAAGGCGTCGCCTCCGAAAGTCCACCGGAATGGCTCCGGTCGGCCTGGCTGCGCATGAAAACCTGCGGATCGTCCCACGATCCCTGCATGCGGAGCCGGTCGCCGAGCAACGCGCCGCCGGTGAAGGGGCTGGTCGGGTCCACCGCGAGGATGCCAACCGTGCGGCCGTTCTTGCGGAGCCGGCGGGTGAGGCGGTCGGTCAGGGTGCTCTTGCCGGAACCGGGCGGGCCCGTGATCCCGATACGGCGGGCCTTGCCGGAAAGGGGATACAACACATCCAGAATGGCGGAACGCCGGTCTCTGTCGTTTTCGAGCAGGGTGATGACGCGGGACAGGGCGGTCCGGTCGCCGGCAAGGAAACGGTCGAGTAGTTTCATAGCGGGATCGGCGGCTATACCGTGCCGAGTTTTATGTCTTTTATTCTCAACTGGAGGCTGGTTTCGCCCCGAAAGGTGTTTTCCTCGAGGGTGTAGGCCAGGTCCAGGCGGTCCCGGCTGTCGTTCAGGCGATCGGCGAAGTGCGCCATGCCGAAACCGATCGCGTCCATGGTGCGGCCCTTCTGCCTGACCCTGAACCTCAGGTGTTTCTTATCCATCCCAATGGTCCTTGGCTTTCCAACCACGCTCAGGTCGCGCGACACGAGCACGGGGTGATGGTTCGCCGGCCCGAAGGGACCGATCATCTTCATGAGCTTGACCATGCGCGGGGTCACCTCGTCGAGTTCGATTTCCGAGTCGATTTCGAGTTTGGGGATGAAATCGGCCGGTGTCGCGCGCGCCGCGACCACTTCATTGAATTTCTGCCTGAATTCGTCGATGCGGTCCTTTTCGATGGACAGGCCCGCCGCGTGGTGGTGGCCGCCGAACTGGATCAGCAGGTTGGAGCACTCCTTGATAGCGTTGTACAGGTGGAAATCGCCAACGGTCCGCGCCGAGCCGCGTCCTTTCTCCCCCGTGGTCGAGATCATCACGACCGGCCGGTTGAAGGCTTCCACCATGCGGGACGCCACGATACCGATGATGCCGGGATGCCAGGTGTCCGAAGCGAGTACGAGGCCTTTCGACTCCCTGAGGACCGGATCCTTCTCCACGATGTCCCGGGCCGCTTCGAAGGTGAGGGTATCCTCCTTGCGCCGTCGCTTGTTCTCCACGTTCAGTTCTTCGGCCAGCTGCGCCGCTCTTTTCTGGTCTTCGGTGATCAGGAGATCGACCACGCGCGTGGCGTCGCCCATGCGGCCGGCGGCGTTTATCCGCGGCGCCAGCAGGAAGAGCATGTGGCCCGTGGACAGTTCCTTCTCCCGCAGCCCCGCCACGTCCAGCAGCGCCTGCAGGCCCGATTTGTGCGTCTGCTGCATCATGTCCAGGCCGTACTTGGTCAGCACCCGGTTCTCGTCGCGCAGGGGGACGATGTCCGCCGTGGTACCCAGGGCCACGAGGTCCATGTGCGTATAGACCGTGTTTTCCGGCAGACCCACGTGCTCGGCCAGCGCCTGCGCCACTTTGTACGCCAGGCCGACGCCGCAAAGCTCCTTGAAGGGGTATTCGCAGTCGTCCCGCTTCGGATTCAGGATGGCCACGCCGTTCGGAAGGGTGTCGCCCGGCACATGGTGATCGATGATGACGACGTCGATGCCCATTTCGCGGGCCAGTTCCACCTCGGCGTTCGCGGTAATCCCGCAGTCGACGGCCAGGATCAGCGTCACGCCGCGGCTTTTGGCTTCCTCCAGGCCTTCGATGGACAGTCCGTAGCCGTCGGTCATGCGGTTGGGGATGTAGGAGGAAATCCGGTCTGTCAGCAACTTGATCGTCAGGTACAGCAGCGTGGTCGCCGTCGTACCGTCCACGTCGTAATCGCCGAAGACCATGATGTGTTCCCCGCCCTGTATGGCGTCGTGAATCCGTTCCACGGCCAGGTCCATGTCCGCCATGAGAAAGGGACTGTGCAGGTCATCGAGGGTGGGTTTCAGGAAATACCGTGCGTCGTCGAAAGTCGAAACGCCCCGGTTGAGCAGGATCTGCGCGATCACGCGCGGGACATTGATCAGCTCCATCATCTGGGGAACCTGGGGATGTTCGTCTAGTAGGACCCAGCGGCTGTTCATGGAAACTGTCGGTTATTGAGGGTGATCGTGGTACCAGGTACCGTAAAACGTCCAAGCCGACCGTAAGCCGAGTTCTGTGCCTTCGCGATGAAGGTGGCGATCATCTATCTGGGACGGCTGTCGCCAGCCGCCTCGTGCGACCTAACCCGAGAGTCTCCGGTTTCCCGGCGGTCGAGACGGGCCGTCTCTCCTCTCCTATTCGGTCTTGCACCAGATGGGGTTTGTCCTGCCGGCCCGGTTACCCGGACCGCGGTGAGCTCTTACCTCGCCTTTTCACCTTTGCCTCCCCGAAGGGATCGGCCGTGTGTTTTCTGTGACACTTTCCGTGGCATCACTGCCCCCTGCCGTTAGCAGGCATCCCGCCCTGCGGTGCTCGGACTTTCCTCGTCCGCCTTGCTTGGCGAACGCGATCGCCTGGTCGACTTGGGACGTTTTACAGGTTCAATATAACACGGGACGCGGCACGGTTCAATACTCCAGGCCTTCTTCCGTGATAAGGATCCGGCCGCAACTCTCACAGGATACCAGCCGCCGTCCCTGTCGGATCTGCATGACGACCTGCAACGGGATCACGTGGAAACAGCCGGAGCAGGCCCCTTTCTTTATGGGTACGACGGTCATCCCCCGCAGGTTCCGCCGGATCCGGTCGTAGACTTTCAGGACCTGGTTCTCCACGCGCATGGCCATTCGCTTTCGCTCGTCCATCTTGACGGCCACGTCCTCGTCCACGGCCGAAAGCCTGGACTCGAGCGTCGTGCGTTCCTCGCCGAAACGCTCGATGAGCGATTCGGTCTCGCCGCGAATGGTCTCCAGCGTCTCCTGTTCGGTCTCCGCCTCGTCGATCAACTGGAGTATCCCGTCTTCGAGTTCGGAGATGCGGTTCTTCTGCGCCTGGATCTCCGCCTGGAGGGCGTCGTACTCCTTGTTGGTCTTCACGCTGTAAAGCTGTCCCTGGTACTTCTTGACCTGTTCCTGCGCGGCCTGCAGGTCCCGTTCGTGCTGACGCCGGTTCTTTTCGATGTCCTCGACCTTCGATTCCTGGTCCGAAAGCCTGGTTTCCGCCTCGGACTGGACCGTTTCCATCGTCTCCAGCTGGTTGGGGATGTCTACCTTGTACTGTTCCAGTTCGTGCAAGTCCTGATCCGTCTTCTGCAATTCCAACAGCGCTCTCAAGCTCTCCTGCATGCGACTTCAGCCCTCCACGGAGATGAAAAGGCGGACAAAAAAAAATGCACGCTGACCGTGCATTTCCCTTCGTTTCAACCTGGTTTTACCGTGCCCCGGGTCCGAAGAGGCAAGTGCAGTCGGACCGTGCAGACAATAGGGCACGTGGTCATATCCATCCTTTTCCCGATACTACTTGATTTTTCGATCATAGACGATAAAGATAATGCCGAAGGCATGTAGTGTCAACCAAAATCAGGGGAGGATATCATGGGCTCGACCATACGAATTCGGGGCGGCAGAAAAGAAGAAAGCTTCGAGTTGAACATCGTAATTTCCAGGTGGCTGTTCGCCGGCCTCACGGCGCTGATCGTCGCCGCCGTTTCGCTGGGGTACGCCGTGCTGCCCGCCCAGTCGCAGGACGACCGTGGCCGCAAGGCGGTCAACCCGGGCCCGAACTACAGCGAGGCCATCGAAGCGGGTGATTTCGTGTTCCTGTCCGGCAAGATCGCGGCCGTCCGTGGCCGGATCATCCCCGGCGGTATCGAGGCGGAAACGAAAATGGTCATGGACAACCTGCAGACAGCGCTGGCCAAGTCCGGACTGACGATGGACGACGTGGTCAAGGCCACGGTGTTTCTCAACGACCTGAATGACTTCTCCGCCATGAACGAAGTGTACCGGTCCTACTACACGGCTGATCCGCCGGCCCGGTCCACCATACAGTCCGGTGTCGTGCTGAACGCCGGCATCGAGATCGACCTGATCGCCTACCGCGGCGGCAAGTAGTCGGCGAGTAGTCTTAAGTAGACGGCAGGTAGTCGGCAGGTAGCCGGCTGGTAGCTGGCTGGTAGCCGGCTGGTAGCTGGCTGGTAGCCGGCTGGTAGCTGGCAGGTAGCTGGCAGGTAGCTGGCAGGTAGCCGGCAGTTAGCCGGCGGTTATTCGGCAAATAGCCGCCGGATCATTCCAACAGAGGCGAATGAACAAAAAAACGACCGCCGGCGTGATCGGACTGGGGCTGGGACGGGCCCATCTCGCCGGCTATCTCGCGGACGAACGGGTGGAAGTCGTCGGACTGGCCGACCTGGACGTCGGGCTGGCCGAACGGACTGCGTCGGAACACGGCGTGCCCCACGCGTTTTCCGCCTACCGTGACCTGCTCGCCCTGGAACCCGATCTTGTCAGCGTCTGCCTGCCGAATTTCCTGCACGCGCCCGTGACCATCGACGGACTGGATGCCGGAGTCCACGTCCTGTGCGAGAAGCCCATGGCGCTGAACGCGTCCCAGGCGCGCGACATGGCCGCCGCCGCCCGGCGCAACGGCCGCTCCCTCATGATCGCCCTGAACAACCGGTTCCGGGCCGAGACGCAGATCCTGAAGAAGCTCGTCGAGCAGGACGTGCTGGGCGAGATCTACTACGCGAAGACCGGGTGGCTGAGGCGGAACGGCATCCCCGGCGCCGGGACCTGGTTTACGCGCAAGGCCCAGGCCGGCGGCGGGCCCTTGATCGACCTGGGCGTCCACATGATCGATCTGGCGCGCTGGCTCATGGGCAATCCACGGCCGGTGTCCGTGGTGGGCGCCACCTACGCCCGGCTGAGCGATTCGGTGGAAGGCGTCTTCGACGTGGAAGACCTCGCCGCGGCCTTCATCCGGTTCGAAGGCGATGCCACGCTCGTCGCGGAGACGAGCTGGGCCTCCCACGTGCCTTCGGAAGGTTCCTACGTCAAGCTCATGGGTACCCGGGGCGGCGCGGAGATCACCGGCAACGATTTGACCGTCTATACCGACCTGCACGGCGAACAGGTGGATATCACCCCCGCCTACGCGCCGCGGGAATGGTCGGATTGCATCGCGGCCGAGATCGCCCATTTCGTGGACTGCATTCGTGCCGGCCGCACGCCCATGTCAACGGGCGAGCAGGGCGTCGAGATCATGCAGATCCTGGATGGTATCTACGAATCGGCCGCGGACAACCGGATGGTTTCGATCGGGTAGCGCAGCACGCGGCGCGGCGCTCGGTTCCCGGCAGGATTAGCGATCCCGGCAACCTTCGTGAGACGGCGTCCGGCTTATCGGTCCGGACTGTCGTCCGCGGCGAGTCCGAATGCCCGTTCGTTGGCCCTTATCGTCCTGTCGCGGGGTCTCGCGGACAGAGCGCTGCGGTAGGCCGCCTCGGCATCGGTCCTGCGGCCGGACCTTTCATGGGCGACCGCCAGGTTGTTCCACGCCGCCGCGTCGTCCGGGTCCCCCGCCACGATACCTTCCCAGATCGTCACCGCCCGGATCCAGTCCCCTGCCCGCGCCGCGGAGATGGCCCGGTCGTCCCGGGTATCGATCAGCCGGCGGGTGACCTGGACCCGCTCTGGTGACATCACGGCCATCAGGCGGGACACGACGCGGCGGGCCAGAACTTCGGTCAGCAACGGCGAAACGAGTTCGACGGAGATGGCCCCCTCGGGCGGATCTTTGACGGGTTCGGGCAGTACCGTGCGGTAGGTTTCGGATTCCGTAAAGGAAACATCGGCTATCAGCGTGTTCGACCGGATACTGTAGGCCCGAAGGGTGGCCGTGACGACTGCTGTCTGATCGATGTGCGGCAGTACATAGGCCTTGTTGATGAAGCGGGAGTCGGACCGCCCGAGTCCCACCCCGATGGCCTCTTCCTCTCGAAAGACCTTCACTTCCCCGTACTTTTCCGTATAAACCCTTTCGAGATCGCCGACAAGCGTGATGCCGGCGTTGATCTCCCTTCCGACAATCAGCGCGAGAGAATCGGGGATCCGGCCGGCCTCGTGAGGATGGCGGGACAGCGTGCGGAGCACCGGTCTCATTTCGATGGCCGTCAGCGTGGAATCCGAGACGAGGGCGCGGGCGAACAGGAACGCGGTCAGGTTGTTGAGGGCCAGGTCGGTGCCGTTGAAACCCAGCAGGGCGATCGTTTCTTCTTCGCCGGGGAGACCGAGCAGAGACGAACGGTAGACATCGAAACGGACGGAGAGCGAAGAAACCGCGCATCCGGGGACATGCGCCAGGATTGCCGCGGCAAGGAGCGGCAGGACCGTTCTGTAGAATGAAGCGGCCATGGTACCTGAATAGGTACGCCCTTTTATCCCGGTGTGTCAAGCCGATTCGGGGCGAACGGGCGTCCGCCGGAACCCCCCGAAAGAGGTTGACAACCGGGCTGGCTGTCCTTAATCTACGCATGACCAGAAGCCAAGTCATCACGGGTAATATACATGTCCTCGTCACAGAAGCCGCCCGGGCCTGCGGAACCCGGCAAGAAGTCAGGCAAAACCCCCGGCAAGACACCTCCCGACCCGGTCCGCCGCCGCCGATTCCTGCAGAGATGCCTCGGCGCACTGGGCGGCATCGGTTCCCTGATGGCCGTCTATCCGCTCATCCGATACATCGAACCGCCCCCCGAAGCCGAAGGCGCAAACCGGGTCGAAATCGACCGCGCGTCCCTGCCTCCCGGCACTTCCAGGACGGTGATCTACCGGGGCCGGCCGACCATCGTGGTCAACACTTCCGATGGTTACATCGCCTACAACGCCGTTTGTCCCCACCTGGGTTGCGTCGTCAAGTGGGAGGGGGGAACGCAGAGCCTGATCTGTCCCTGTCACGGCGGGATATTCGGCACGGACGGCAGCGTACTGGGCGGTCCGATCCCCAGTCCCCTGACCGCGGTCGAACTGTCGGTCACCGACGACAAGATCATCGTCGGCGTGTAGCTGCCGGTGTCCGGACGGTCTTTACTTCGCGGAGCACGAAACCAGCCACCATGATCAGACGCCTGTTCAACGAGGTGTACAGCTGGCTCGATGATCGTACGGAAATATCGGTCATCATCGATTTCTGCCACCGCCAGCTGACCAAGCCCGTGCCCCGCCACCTCAACTGGCTGTTCTCCTTCGGAACGGTCACCCTGATGTTCTTCCTCTCCCAGGCCGTCTCGGGCGTCTTCCTGATGATCTACTACGAAGCATCGGCCGATACGGCCTACGAAAGCGTGAAGTACATCATGGAGCAGGTGCGCTTCGGCTGGCTCATGCGCCAGGTGCATACCTACGGCGCCAATTTCATGATCGCCTTCCTGCTGCTGCACTCGGTCCGCGTGTTCTTCTACGGCGGCTACAAGAAGCCCCGGGAGCTTACCTGGCTCTTCGGATTCGGCTTGCTGGTCGTTACCCTGGCCTTCGGATTCACGGGCTACCTCCTGCCCTGGGACCAGCTTTCCTACTGGGGTACGACGGTGGGTACGGAGATCGCCGCCGCGACCCCGCTCATCGGCGAGTACCTGCTGATTCTCATGCGGGGCGGCGAGATCATCTCCGACGTGACCCTCACCCGCTTCTTCGTGCTGCACGTGGTGCTGCTGCCGTGGGCCTTCATCGCCCTGGTCACCGTGCACCTGGTCCTGATCCGGTACAAGGGCATCTCGCCGCTCGAAGGAACGGACGTGCCGGAGAAGACGCCGGAAGAACTGAAGAAAGCCGGCGGCAAGCCTTTTTACCCCCAGCACGTGATGAAAGAAGCCATCGTGGTCCTGCTGGTCCTGGCGTCGATGATTTTCATGATCATTTACTACCCTCTGCCGCTCCACGAAAAGGCCGATCCCTTCAACACCCCGGTGGGCGTCAAGCCGGAATGGTATTTCCTTTCCTCCTACCAGGCGCTGAAATACCTCCCGAAAACCATTGGTATCATCGGCTCCGGCCTGGTGGTCCTGGCCATCTGCCTGCTGCCCTTCTGGGACCGGACGCCGGCCCGAACGCCCGCGCGCCGGCCCCTCGCGACGTCCCTCGGCATCCTGTTCATCGTGCTGAACATCGCCCTCGCCCTGCTCGGCAAGATCTCGGAAACGGAGATGACCTTCATGGGTACGAGGTATCACTTCGACATATACGGCTGGCCCCACGCCATCGGGACGGTCGAGGAACCGGTTGTCCTGCCGGACACCGTCGGCGAGGGAACCGAATGAGCGGACGGGCCCATGCCGGGCATAGCGCCGGACTTCGAGCGCGCGCCGGATCGTGGTATGGCCTTTCTGTGCGCAAGGCGGCATACCAGACACGGGCGGCCCTCTTCCTCCTTCCGCTGTTGATCCTATCATGGATGACTACGGATTCCGCGGCGCAACAGGCCGCGGCGACCAACAATTGCGTCAGCTGCCATGCCGACCTGGAAGACGAGGACATGAGCCTGCCGGTGGCCGAGTGGCTGAGGAGCGCGCACCGTCCGGCGGACATATTCTGCCAGGACTGTCACGGCGGGAACCCCGCCACCATGGTGGAAGACGAAGCGCACGACGTCGAAATGGACTTCGTGGGCCTGCCCGACCCCTACGTCGTCCATGAACTGTGCGGCGAGTGTCACCAGGTCCAGACGGAAAACTACGTACCCAGCCCCCATGGCCTCGAGGGCGATTTCTGGCCCAACTGCGTGGATTGCCACTCGAATCACGAAGTGGTCTTCCCCCAGGCGTCCCTGATCTCCATACCCGACAACTGCGAGGACTGTCACGAGCAGGCGATCATGGATGATTTCATCGCCCTGACCGACCGGGGTCTCGAGCCCATCGTCGAGTTCCGGCGGGCGGCGGAGGAGATCCGTGCGGCCGGGGTCCCGGTCGACCAGATCCTGGCACAGGCCACCCTGGCGCGGGACGCCTATATCGAACGGGCCTCCCACGTCTTCGTACTCGAGAGAATGGTCGCCGTCGTCGATTCGCTGGAACAGGTCTACCCGGGCATCCGAAAGGAAGTGGAAACCGCCCGCACCGAAGTCGATACCCGGCGCAGATTCGGCTGGATGTTCATCGTCCTCTTCCTCGTGGTGGCGGGCGTGATCTGGCTGTACCGCCGGTCGCTGCCGGACGCCTGATCGAACCGACGGTCGCTGCTGGACGCCTGATCGAACCGACGGTCGCTGCCGGACGCCTGATCGAACCGGAGCCCCATCATGTACACTCGACTTCTCCTTTGCCTCCTCCTCCTCGCCCTCTCAGTCCTCTCCGCGCCGGCCGTCGCGGCCGCCGCGGCCGGCGACATCCGTCCGGTGCCCGACGGCAAGGGGACGGCCACCCTGGCCCAGGCGTTGCTTCGCCTGCCCGTCGTGGCCAGCATGCTGCACACCGGCGCCCATCCCGACGACGAGAACAGCGCCCTGGTCGCCTATGTGAGCCGCGGGTTGCACGCGCGGACCGCCTACCTTTCCCTTAACCGCGGTGAAGGCGGACAAAACCTCATCGGCCCCGAGCTCTACGACGCCATCGGCGTGATAAGGACGGAAGAGCTGCTGACGGCCCGGCGTTTCGACGGCGCGGAGCAGTTCTTTACGCGGACGTACGACTTCGGGTTTTCCAAGTCGGCGGAGGAATCCCTGGAATACTGGAATCATGATGAAATGCTGCTTTCGGACGTGGTGCGCGTCATCCGCCGCTTTCGTCCCGACGTGATCGTATCCGTGTTCGCCGATTCTCCCCGCGACGGCCACGGCCATCACCAGGCGTCCGGGAGGATCACCCGGGAAGCCTTTTTCGTCGCGGCCGACCCGGACCGCTTTCCCGAACACCTGCGGGACGGCCTGCGTCCCTGGCAGGCCCGGAAGCTGTACATCAACAACACGCGGGCATCATTCGACAGCATCGACTCACTGGTGGTCGACGTAGGCACCTACAGTCCCGTGCTGGACCGGTCGTACCGCGAACTAGGCCTGGCCGGCCGCAGCATGCACCGCTCCCAGGACATGGGGACCCTGCAGCCGAAGGGTCCGGCGACCACGAAGATCAAGCTGGTCGCGCGCGCGGGCATGGCGGACGCGGACATGACGGACGCGGGCAGGGGCGACACCGACGAAGACGCCCACCTCTTCGACGGCCTGGACACGACTTTCATGCGGTTCCACGCCATGGCCGGACCGGACGCCGGGAAGATCCCCGGACTCGCCGGCCGGCTCGAGCGGCTGGACGGGCTGGCCCGCGAGGCCGTGGACGCCTACCGACCGCTCGACCCTCCCGCCGTGCTTGATCCCGTGTTGGAGGGCCTGCGGATGATCCGTGCGCTACGGAGAGATCTTGAAGCGGCCGGCATGCCGGTCGACGTCCTCGCGGATATGCTCTTTCTGCTCGATCAGAAGGAGGAAGACTTCGCCAACGCGGCGGTCCTGGCCCTCGGCATGGCCTTCGAAGTACTGACCAGCGCCGACCGCGTCGTCCCGGGCAACCTGCTCGGTGTGCACCTGGTGTTGCTGAACCGCAGTGCGCGGTCCGTCCGCGTCACCAGACTGGCGCTGGACGTTCCGGAGGGTTGGACCGCAACCCCCGATCCGGTCCCGGCCAGACCGGCCAGGCAGACTGGACGGTTCGGTGCGACTGGACCACCTGGGCCGCCGGGTTCGCCGGGTTCGCCTGGATCGCCCGGTTCGCCCGGTTCGTCCGGTCCGCCTGGACAGACCGAGGACATCGGCTACAACGAAAGTTTCGCGGAGAACTGGCGGGTCGACGTACCGCCCGATGCCGGCCTCACCCGGCCCTACTGGCGTCGCCTTTCCTTGAACGACCCCAGGGTCGTGGTGGACGACACGGCACTGATTGGGCTGCCCTGGCGACCGCAGCCTGTAATTGGACGGGCCCGGTTTCTCGTGGACGGCGTCGAGATCGAAATCCGCCAGCCCGCGCAGTATCGCTTCGCCGACCGGGCCTTCGGTGAAATCCGCCGCGAACTCCAGGTCGTGCCGGCGCTGTCGGTCACCATGGACCCGCAGGTGGTGGTCGCCCCGTCGGGGCGCGAAAACCCCCTGTGGTTCAGCGTTTCCGTGGTCAGCAACGTGGACGGCGAAGTCGAAGGCGGATTGTCCCTCGAGGTGCCGGACGGGTGGGCAGTCTCGCCCGTGGAAGTTCCCCTGTCGTTCTCGGGACGGGGACAGGCCGCCACGTTCAGCTACTCGGTCGTCCCGGCACGAGACGCCCGGGACGGGGCTTACGATGTACGGGCGGTGGCGAAGGCCGGCGGGAACGAATACCGCGAGGGATACGAGGTGATCGCCTATCCCCATATCGAGCCGAGGCACCTGTACCGCGGTTCGGCATCTGTCGTGCAGGTGGCTCCGGTCGATCTGCCGGACGATCTGAGTGTGGGTTACATCATGGGATCGGGCGACCAGGTCCCGCTCGTGCTGGAACAGATGGGCCTGCAGGTGCGGCTGCTGTCGGGGGAGGACCTCGCCACGGCCGACCTGGAAGACTTCGACCTGATCATCGCGGGTATCCGCGCCTACGAAGTCCGCGAGGATCTCATCGCCCTGAACCAGCGACTGCTGGACTACGTGGAGGCCGGCGGCGTCTACATCGTGCAGTACAACAAGTACGCCTTCAACTCAGGCCAGTACGGGCCGTATCCCTTCCAGATCAACCGTCCCCATGACCGGGTGACCCGGGAGGACGCACCGGTGGACATCCTGGAACCGGATCACCCCGTCTTCAACCGGCCCAACCGGATCACCGACGCGGACTTCGAAGGGTGGGTGCAGGAACGCGGCCTGTACTTCCAGGGCGAGTGGGACCCTCGCTACACGCCGCTCATGGCCTCTCAGGACCCGGGTGAGCCGTCCAAAGGCGGCGGGCTCCTCGAAGCCCGTTACGGCAAGGGGCGCTATATCTACACGGGCTACGCGTGGTTCCGACAGCTTCCTGCGGGCGTGCCCGGTGCCGTGCGACTCTTCGCCAACCTGATCGGCCTGGCGGCTGAGAACCGGACCCCATAGCAAGGCCCCGAAGAGCATCTCAACGAACAGCAAAGGTCGGAAAGGTGGAGGTGGCGGACCGGGACGGAAGGGCGAGGTCCCGCCGGCGGCCAACCCGTGCTATGCGGGCTGCAGCGGCACGTCGGTGCGCCATTCGGGGAAGCGTTCGTCGATCCCCCGGATGAGACCGTTGTAGGCCTCGCGGAATTGCTGCGTGCCCGGGCCGATGGATCCGTCCCCGATGTCGTAGTTGTCGATCGAAGCGACCGGAGTCACCTCCGCGCCCGTTCCGCAGAGGAAAACCTCGTCGGCCGTGTAAAGTTCCGTACGGTCGATCTCCCGCTCCACGACCGGCATCTCGAGGACGTCCCGTCCGATCTTCAATATGGTATCCCGGGTGACGCTCACCAGGATATCGGCCGTCACCGGCGGCGTGATCAGTACGCCGTCCTGGATCATCATCAGGCAGGCGCCGGGCGCTTCGCAGACCTTGCCGCGGTTGTTCAGCATGATCGTTTCGTCGAAGCCCTTGAGCGTGGCGTCGGTCCACGCGATGGCGCTGTTGCGGTAGTTGGCCCAGCACTTGATGCGGGCCGGCAGCGTGTTGTCCGAAATGCGCGTCCAGGAGCTGACCGAGCACCGGGCGCCGTCCTTTCGGCGCAGGTTGGAGCCGTAGGCAAAGGTGTGGACGTAGACGTGGGCCGGACCCGCCATCTTGTTGAGATACACGTCCGGCGAGAAATACACGGTCGGGAATATGTAGACGTCCTCCCGGTATCCGTGGACCCGGCACAGCTCGAGAGATCCGTTCCACACTTCCTCCAGCGTGTACGGCGTTTCCATCCGCATCAACTTGATCGACCGGTACAGGCGATCCAGATGTTCCTTGAATCGGAAGACGAAGAGTTTCTCCTGGTCGTCGTTCCAGTAGGCCCGGATCCCTTCGAAAATGGCGTGGGCGAATATATGGCCTTGCGTAACATGCACCGTACCCTGGTCCCAGGGGATCTGTTCCCCGTCCATCCAGATGTACTTTGAATGATCCTCGCCCCACATTTTCGTGTTCTTGGCCATGCCCGTGCTCCTTATAAATGGTCGAACAGTTGATACGTGATCCGTCTCGTGCACCGCGTCCCGTCATTTCCGCCCGCGTCCCGTCATTTCCGTCCGCGTCCCGTCATTTCCGCCCGCGTCCCGCCGTTTCCGTCCGTGCTCAGTCCAGTGCACCGACGTTTACCTTTACGCCCGTTCCGGTCCAGGCCTATCCCGCACGCCGGTACTACGCATCTCGTCCAGGCGCGCCCGCCAGGCGTATTCCTCCTGACCGATGACCTCCACCTGCTGGCACGACATGCACCACTGCAGGACCAGCGGCACGTTGTCCCGGGAAACCGTGCGTATGGCCACCCAGAACTCGACGCCGTGGGGGCATCCGGTCCGGGTCCGCTGTAATTCGGGCAGGATGTGATGGACCTTGTCGCCCGCCGGCGTCAGGCCGACCAGGGTCTCGTCATAGGGGCGGATAGGCATGCTCGTCGATCCGGAATCGGTGCAAAACGAACGTGAATACTGTGTACGTGAACGCTGTGTAATTTATGGATCCGGACCGCGGTCCTGTCAAGGGATATCCCGGCGCGAAGTCCCAGCGCAAAAACATCCGGATTCACCTTGACCGTACGCGCCGCGCATGGTTATTCTTACCGGCGGAACCAGGCCCCGAACACCGTCTCGCACAGCACAGGAATCCGGGATTGATCATGGTCCACCACTTCGAACCCGTCCGCTATCACACCACCATGGGTTCCCATGAACCCGCCCTGCGCGTGAAGGACGGGGATACCGTCGTCACGTCCACAGTCGACGCCCGGGGGAAGGACCGCTCCGACACGCCGGTGACGCCTCCGGGCAATCCACAGACGGGACCCATTCACGTCGAAGGCGCCGAACCGGGCGACACGCTCGCCGTGCACCTGGACCGGCTGACGCCCAACCGCCCCTTCGGCTGGACTCGTCCGCTCGTGGCGCCCAACGTGCTAGATCCCGATTACGTGCGGGAGACCGCGGGGGAGATTGTAAGCCGGGACGACCTCTGCCGCTGGGAGGTCGATCTGGAGCAGAGAACGGTCACACTGGTCGAACCGGACGACACCCGGCTCGGACGGATGTCCCTGCCCCTGGCGCCCATGACGGGATGTTTCGGCGTGGCGCCGGACAAGGGCCAGGCGATCTCGACGGCCACGTCCGCCAGTCACGGGGGCAACATGGACTACCGGGGATTCGTGGAAGGCGTCACCGCGTACTTCCCCGTGTTCGCGCCCGGAGCCCTTTTCCACATCGGCGACGGCCACGCGGTGCAGGGCGATGGAGAGATCGTCGGCACGGGCGTCGAGATCTCCTTCGACGTGCAGTTCACCTTCAGGGTGCTCAAGGGAATGCCAAGCGCCTGGCCTCGCGGCGAGAACGCGGAGTACCTTTTCACGGCGGGCAACGCCCGGCCCCTCGACCAGTGCGTCCAGCACGCGACCACCGAAATGCTGCGCTGGCTGCAGGCCGACTACGACCTTGATCCCAGGGCGGCGCACACGTTGCTCGGACAGTGCGTCGAGTACGACATGGGCAACGTGTTCGATCCCGCCTACACCATGGTGTGCAAGGTCAGGAAAACCCTCCTCCGCGACCTGGGCATCGACACTCGGTCGGTTCACGACGAACTGGCGGGAACTTGACCGGCAACGGCAGACTGACCGGCGGGCGACAACGCCAGACGCGGAGCCTGAGCGGCCCGGAAGACTGACCGGCCGCAGCTGACCGTCCCCGGCAGGCAGCCCCGGGACGCGCCGGTTCATCACATAGAACGGAGCGCGACATGAACAGACTCGAGGGACAGGTGGCCTGGATCACCGGCGCGGGTTCCGGCATCGGACGCGGCATCGCGCAGGCCCTGGCCCGGGAAGGCGCGGACGTGATCCTTTCCAGCCGGCGGCGCGAACCCCTTGCAACCGTCGCCAGAGAGGTGGAAGCAGCAGGGCGGCGTGCCGTGATCGCCCCCACGGACGTGACCGATCGGGATCGGATCGACGCGGCGATTGCCCCCGCCGTCGATCAATTGGGCCCCGTTTCGATCCTGGTGAACAACGCGGGTGTCAATACGCCCCTGCGCACGGCGACCGAGATGGCGGTGGAGGACTGGGACCGCGTGGTGGACATCAATCTCACGGGCGCGTTCAACTGTTTCCGCGCGGTCTACGAACCCATGAAGGCACGGGGCGAAGGCACTGTCATCAATGTCGCGTCCATGGCCGGACGCCAGGTGTCCCTCCTCGGCGGGGCCGCCTACTGCGCGTCCAAGCACGGCATGGTGTCGCTGACCCATTCGATCAACCTGGAAGCCGCCGAATTCGGGCTCCGCGCCAGCGCCATCCTGCCCGGCGAGGTGAAGACGCCCATCCTCAAGAATCGGCCCCAGCCCGTGTCGGAGAAGCGCCTGTCCCTGATGCTCACCCCCGAAGACATCGCGGACACCGTCGTTTTCGTGCTGTGCCAGCCCACCCGCGTGGTCATACCCGAAATGTGGGTCATGCCCGCCTACCAGGTATCGGCCCAACCGCTTCCCTGACGTCTCCGTGCGGCGCGCAGCAGCGCCTCTTCAGGGCGCAGCAGCCGGTGCCCATGGTGCGGCCGCAGTTCACTCCGGGCCGCTGCGACGGGTGCTCCGGGCCGCCCTGACGCCCGGTTTAACGTTTGACAGCGACCGGGCCCTGGCGTAATTTCGAGTGGACGCCGAATAGGAAGATCGGAAGCGACCACCCGGCTTGAAGCCCCGTCAACCTGACCCTTGCCTCCCGACCCGCATGCCATGAACAGTCCGACAGAATCGGTCATCCTGCTGGTTGAAGGTTCCTCCCGCGGCCGGGACGAGAAACACCACGGCCTGACCCAGCTGGATCACCGCGTAATCGCCGTGGAGAACAGCGACCAGGCGCTCAACGTCCTGGCGGCCGAATCCCCGAGCGTCATCATCTCGGATCTGAATGCCCCCGGAATAGACGGACTGCGCCTGATGGGCGTCGCACTGGGCAGGAATCCCGAGGTGGGCGTCATCCTGATGACAGATCCCGGCTCCATGGGCCTGGCCGTGGCCGCCATGAAGGAGGGTGCGTACGACGTACTCGAAAAACCCGTATACGTGGAGAAGCTCGCGGCGGAAATCGAGAAGATTCTGGACCGCCAGCGCATCGTACAGGAGAACCAGGAGCTGCTGCACCAGCTCGACACCCGGTACGGATTCGAGAATATCGTGGGACGGTCCGCATCCATGCAGCGTATCCGGGAGCAGATCCTCCAGATCGCCGATACCCAGTCCACGGTACTCATCTTCGGCGAAAGCGGCACAGGCAAGGAACTGGTGGCCCACGCCCTCCACCACGGGAGCTCCCGGAGGAACAGTTCCTTCGTGCCCGTCTTTTGCAACGCCCTGTCGGAAGGGGTGATCGAAAGCGAACTCTTCGGCCACGAGAAAGGCGCCTTCACGAACGCGGTCAAGACCTACCGGGGCCGGTTCGAACTGGCCGACGGAGGCACGCTCTTTCTCGACGAGGTGGGCGAACTCTCGCCTTCCACCCAGGTGAAGTTGCTGCGCGTCCTCCAGGAACGCAAGTTCCAGCGGGTGGGCAGCGGGAGCTGGCTGCAGACCGACACCCGGGTCATCGCGGCGACGAACCGCGACCTCGAAGCCGAAATCGAGAGTGGACGCTTCCGGGAAGACCTCTACTATCGGTTGCGCGTGGTGACCCTTTCCCTGCCGCCCCTGCGGGAACGGAAAGAGGATCTCCCGCTGCTGATCGACCACTGCATCCGCCGGTTCGGCGAACGGGAGAAGAAGCCGATCGAGCGCATCGATCCTCCAGCCCTGGAACTGCTGTCCACCTATCACTGGCCCGGGAACGTGCGCCAACTGGAGAACTGCATCGAGGGCATGATCGTCATGGGTACGGGGAAGACCCTGACCGAGGCGGACGTCCCGGAATTCATACGGCACACCCGGCCGGCATCGACGGCGATCCCGCTGAATAATGGGCCGGACCGTCTGGACCGGCCGGACCGGCCGGACGACCTGTCGCCGGACTTCATCCGCTACCTGGCCGGTAAAATCGCCGAACAGCGCAATGTGCCCGTCCGGTCCATCACCGACCGGGCCCTGGCCGTACTGGCTGAAGTCGGCGGGTCGATGGACGGCGCGTCGCTGCGACGCTGCCTGGAAACCATGGTATTGCTCGCCGAGGGGGACGGCCTGGACGTGGAGGACATCCCCGGGGAATTCCTGCCCGAACGGTCCGGCCATGCCGAGGCGGACGGCGAGGAAGAAGACGGTGTGGACATCCGTGTGGGTATGTCGATGCAGGAAGGCGAACGGAGACTGATCGCCGCGACCCTGGCCGCCTGTGGACGGAACAAGGCGCGGACCGCCCGGGTCCTGCGGATCGGCCAGCGCACCCTCTTTCGGAAGATAAAGGCCTATCACCTGGAGTAGCGTCTGCCAAGGAGTCCCGGTTTGGAAGGTCGGTCGATACTGATCGTCGACGGCGAAACGGACAGCCGGCGTCACGCGGCGGGCATCCTGCGGAATGCGGGTTACGACGTGCTGGAGACCGGCGCCGCGGACGAGGCGTTGCGCGCGGCGAGGACGGACCCGCCGGATGTCGTCCTCGTCGATCTCGCCCTGAGCGACGCCGATCCGGAGCAGCTGATACGCACCCTGTCGGCGAAGCACCCCGACACCGACATCATGCTCACCACCCGGCAGCACGAACCGCCCCGGCCGTACCGCCAATTAGACGTCGGCGACTTCATCGAGAAGCCCGTCGACGCCGAAGAACTGCTCACGAAAATGCGCATGCTGGACCTCCGGCGGGAGTTCCAACAGCGGTTCCAGCTCCTGGGAAGGGACGAGCGCTTCATCGCCGCCATGGAATCGGTGCTCCAGGTGGCGCCCACGGGGATCCAGGTCCTGCTCACGGGAGAAAGCGGCACCGGCAAGGAGGGGTTTGCCCGGGCGATCCACCATTTCAGTGACCGGCGCGACGGTCCTTTCATACCCATCAACTGCGGTGCCATCGCCGAAGGGGTGCTGGAGAGCGAACTGTTCGGTCACGAAAAAGGCGCATTCACGGACGCCAAGGGCCAACGGAAGGGGTACTTCGAACAGGCGCACGGCGGCACGCTGCTCCTCGATGAAATCGGCGACATGCCCCGTTCGACACAGGTAAAGCTGTTGCGCGTCCTGGAGCAGCAGGAGTTCATCCGCGTCGGCGGCTCGACGCCGGTGAAGACCGACGTCCGCCTCATCGCGTCCACCAACCGGGACCTCTCCGGGGACATCAACGACGGTACGTTCCGCCAGGACCTGTACTACCGGCTCAACGCCGTGCATATCCACCTGCCCGCCCTGCGTGAGCGGCGCGACGACATCCCCAGGCTGATCGGCCACTTCATACGGCACGCCCCTGGGAAGCCCGGCGCGCCCCCTCCCGTCTTCACGGAGGAAGCCCTGGCGGCCCTCTCCGACTACGACTGGCCGGGCAACATACGGGAACTGCGGCACCTCGTCGAATCGCTGGTGGTGACTTCCGGCAAGGCCCGGATCGACGCCAAAGACCTGCCGGACCGCATCTACACGCCGCCCATGGCGAACCGGGCCCTGCCGGTCCCGCAGAACCGCGACCCGCAGGACATGGACCGCGAGATGTTCTACAAGATCCTCTGGCAGATCCTGACCGCCATTCACGAACTCCCGTCCAAGATCTCCACGGTCCTCGGCCGGGGTCCGGAACCGCTTCCCGAACGTTTTCAGTTGCCGCCAACCGCGGAAGCGGAGCAGGACCTCGGAAAACCCGCTTCGGGAGCAGAACAGTACGTCGAACCGACTCACGACGACGCGGGGCCTGGTTTCGAACGGCCGGCGGAGGTGGTCCCGACCGAGGCGGTGCCGACCGAGGCGGTGCCGGCCGAGGCGGTGCCGGCCGATGACGGACTGGACCGGTTGCGCTCCATGGAAGACTGGGAGCGGGAGGCCATACGCCGCGCGCTTGAGCGAAACGGGGGGCACCGGGGCCGGGCCGCGCGGGAACTCGGTATCAGCGAACGGTCCATCTACCGCAAGATCAGGGACTACGGCCTGGACGAATACGCCTGATCTTCTCCGGTATTTCGGCCTGCGAAAGTACTTGACAAATCACCCCTGAAACACCGAATTTGGCAGGGAGCGATTTACCTACAACACCGTGAAAGGAGCAGCGATAGTGGGACAGCCTACAGCGATTACGGACGATCAATTCGAAACTGAGGTCATTAACAGCAGCACGCCCGTGCTGGTCGACTTCTGGGCGGAGTGGTGCGGGCCCTGCAAGGCCGTCGCCCCCACGCTGGTGGAGCTCGCGGGCGATTACGACGGACGCCTGAAAGTCGTCAAGGTCGACGTGGATGAGAACCGGGAAGCGGCCACCCGTTTCGGAATCCGGAGCATCCCTAGCCTCCTGATCTTCAAGGACGGCGCCGAGGTGGACCGGATCATCGGCGCGCTCCCCAAGCAGCAACTCGCCGAAAAGATCGACGGCCACCTGTAGTCAAGCGAGACCAGGCGCGGCCATCTGCAACCGGGCAGACCAGGCGCGGCTCGATAATCGTGGGACGTATATTCAACGAAAGCCGGGAAGGCCGATCGACGCACTCCCGGTTTTTTGTATGCGGTCCGGCTGGCCAAAAAAGGTCGGGCGGGCGGGCGGCCAGCCAGCCAGCAGGATCAACACCAGTGGATTCCGGAGACCAGGGCATGTTGGGTGTCGTACGCAGACTGAGAGACGGACTCGCCAAAACACGGGACGGGCTGACGCGCCGGATCCACCAGGCCGTGGGCCGGTATGACCGGATCGACGAGGACCTGCTGGAGGAAATCGAAGGCATCCTGCTGCAGACCGACGTGGGCGTGGAAACGACCCTGCGGATCATCGACGGACTGCGGGACCGCGCGGTCGACCACCGGACCCGGAACCCCGAAGACCTCATGGGTCTGCTCCGCGAGGAGATGACGGACATTCTGGGCGATGCAACGGTACCCGTACCGGACCAGCGGCCCCGGGTCATCATGATCGTCGGGGTCAACGGTTCGGGCAAGACCACGACCGCGGGCAAGATGGCGGCCCGTTACGCCGGTGAAGGGAAGAAGGTCCTGATCGCCGCGGCCGATACCTTTCGGGCGGCGGCCATCGACCAGCTGGAGGTCTGGGCGCGGCGCGCGAAGGCGGACTTCATCCGGCACCAGCACGGATCCGACCCCTCGGCCGTAGTTTACGACGCCATGCAGGCCGCCGCCGCCCGGGACGTGGACGTGGTGATCATCGACACGGCGGGCCGGCTACACACCAGGGACAACCTGATGGAGGAACTGAAGAAGATCAAGCGCACCGCGGGCAAGCAGATGGATGGCGCGCCCCACGAGGTGCTGCTCGTGCTCGACGGGACCACGGGCCAGAACGCCCTCTCCCAGGCCCGCGTCTTCAGCGAAGCCCTTGGCGGCCTGACGGGCATCGCACTGACGAAACTGGACGGGACCGCACGGGGCGGCATCGTGTTCGCCATCGGCGTGCACCTGGGGATCCCCGTCAAACTCATCGGCGTAGGCGAACAAATCGAGGACCTGCAGGACTTCGACGCGCCGGCCTTCGTGGACGCCCTCTTCAACTGATTACATGAGCGTGACGCACAGGAGTATGCCATGCCCCGATTGGCGATAAACGGCGCGGCCCCGGTACGGACCGAACCCTTTCCGTCCTGGCCCATGAACCTGGAGGCGAGTGCCCGGGCCGCCGGCGAGACCGTGCGCTCCGGCCGGTGGGGAAGTATCCAGGGCGACAAGGTGCGCAGCCTCGAACAGCGTTTCGCATCCTTCCAGCACGCCGCCCACGGCATTGCCGTCTGCAACGGCACCACGGCCCTCTGCCTCGCGCTGCAGGCGGTCGGCATCGAACCCGGCGACGAGGTCATCGTGCCGGCCTATACCTTTATCGCATCGGCCAGTTCGGTCGTGATGTCGAACGCCGTGCCCGTGTTCGTCGACATCGATCCCCTTACCTACAACCTGGACCCCGATCGGGTCGAGGAAGCGGTCACACCGCGGACCCGGGCCGTCGTGGCGGTACACTTCGCGGGCCTGCCCGCGGACATGGACCGGCTCGGTGAAATCGCCGGCCGCCACGGCCTCGCGGTGATCGAGGACGCGGCACAGGCCCACGGCGCGCGTTGGGGAGGCCGGGGCGTTGGCGCCATCGGATCGATCGGCGCCTTCAGCTTCCAGTCCTCCAAGAACCTCAACGCCGGCGAGGGGGGCATCATGCTCACCAACGACGACGGCCTGGCGGCGGTGGCGCGGTCCCTCGCCGACTGCGGGCACGCCGAACAGGGACCCCGTTACAACCACTTCCGCATGGCCGGCAACAACCGGATGACCGAGATACAGGGCGCCCTGCTCCTGGACCAGATGGATCACCTGGAGACCCAGGCCGACCTGCGCCACGCGAACGGCGAGTACCTGACCGAGCGCCTCGGGGCGGTACCGGGCGTCGTGCCGGTGGCCAGGCCCGCGAAGGCCGACCGCCACGCGCGGCACATCTACATGTTCAGGTACAACGAAGCATCCTTCGGAGGCGTCCCGAAAACACGGTTCATCGAGGCGTTGCGCGCCGAGGGGATCCCCGCCAGTCCGGGCTACTCCATCCCCCTGTACAAACAACCGGTTTTCACGGAACGGAACTACGGCATATACCGAAGCCCGGCGCTGTCGGCCGTTGACTATGACGCGTTGAATCTGCCGGTAACGGAACGGGCCTGCCGTTCGGAGGCCGTCTGGTTCTCGCAGAGTGTGCTGCTGGGGGGCCGGGACGACATGGAGGACATCGTCCGGGCGGTCGCGAAGATCGGGGAACATCGCGACGAGTTGGGGTAAGCCTAGACCGCCGCGTCCTTCACCGTGGAAACCAGGTGGGCCGGTTTTCCGCCGGACCGCCGGAATTCGATCAACTCGGCCATGATACTGACGGCGATCTCTTCGGGGGTATCGGCGCCGATTTCCTTGCCGATCGGCGCGTGCACCTGGTCGAGCAGGTGCCGGGGAACGCCTTTTTCTTCCAGGTTCTTCCACATCAGGGCGATCTTGCGCCTGCTGCCGATCATGCCGATGTAGGCGGCACCGGTCCAGACCGCCTGCTCGATGACGGGCTGGTCCCACTGGTGTCCGCGGGTCACCGCGATCAGGTAGGAAGAGCCGTCGATGGGCAGCTTGCCCACGACCTCGTCGAAGGCGTCCACGACCACCTCGTCGGCCTCGGGAAATCGCTCATGGTTCGCGAAGGCCGGCCGGTCGTCCACTACGATGATGCGGAACCCAACGGTATCGGCGATCCGGGCAATAGCCCTGGCGACATGGCCACCGCCGAAGAGAAACAGCTGCGGCGCCGGCCAGATGGACTCCAGGAATATCCGGGTCTCCACGCCTTCGTGTTCCAGCGTGACCACCCGCAACAGGTTCTCGGTGATTTCCAGGTCCGCATCCAGTCGTATCCGGTCGTCCAGGGCGGGGTCTCCCAGCGTGCCGACGGTCTCGCCGGTATCCGTGAGCAGCATCTTGCCGGCTTCCGTTCCGGCCCGGCCCGACACCAGCGTGGCCAGGAGCCCGATGCCCCGCGCGTCGTGAAGCCCGCGGATCGCCTCGAAGATCTCCTGCATGGGGCCCGTCCGGATCGGCTCCGTGAAGATCTCCACGTTGCCGCCGCAGTTCAGTCCCTCGTCGCCGGCGTGCTTCTCGGTCAGGATGAAGTGCTGCAGCCTGGGAGCGGAGCGGTCCATGACCTCGCGGGCCTCGGCCCAGACGTCGGCTTCCAGGCAACCGCCGCCCACCGTGCCGGTGAACGAGCCGTCCCCCTTGACGAGCATTTTCGCCTTCTTGCTCATCGGCAGCGATCCCTTGCTCGACACGATGGTGGAAAGCGCCGCCTTTTCGCCCCGCGACAGGACGTTCACGACCTCGTCGAAAACCTCTTTCATGCGTATATCCCTGCTTAAGGATTAAACCAGTTCCACGGGCAACTCCTCGAAACCCGTCTCATCGTCCACCCATCGGAACATCTTGATATCGCTAACGGCGTCCTTCGTGACGGAAAGGACAAGGTAGCCTGGTTCCGGGTCCAGCCAGCCGGTCAGGGCGTCCATCCGGTCCTTCTCCGAGAAATAGGCCGGCGCGTCCGGATGGGAATGATAGAATCCCTGGACCCGCGCGCCCGGAGGATCGAACTCCCCGAAGAACAGCCGCTCCATGTCCGCCTGGCTGAACGCGTAGGCGGTCCGGGCGTCCCGGGGATGTTCCGCCGGGTCTTTCTCGTGCAACTCGTCCTGGATGTTCCTGCACCGGTGCACTCGCCAGGACTCCGGGTCTATCGATTCGACCGGGTCTACCGGGTCCAACGGTTCGGTCGGATCATCCGGACCGTCTGGACCTTCCAGACTGCCTGTACCGGTCAGGAACCCGCAGCACTCCCGTGGATATTCCGCCACGGCGTGGCCCGCCATGTCTTCGTAGACGGTCTGGGGAAGCCGCAGCATCAGGTCCGGACCGGACCGGGCAGCGGCGCCGGCTGGTTTTCGATCTCGGCCTCGACGGCCGCCCGGACACCCTTGAAGGCCTCCGTATCGACGCCGTTCCCATGGTCGAGGAAGATCGGTTCTCCCGCGTCACCTCCCGCGCAGACGGCTGGCGAAAGGGGAATCTCACCCAGGAAGGGCAGGCCCAGTTCATCGCTCAACGCAACGCCACCGCCCCGGCCGAAGATGTGGGTCCGCTCACCCGTCGCAGCATTGAGAAAGTAGCTCATGTTTTCGACGATGCCCAGCACGGGGACCCGTAACCGCTGGAACATGGCGATCGCCTTGCGTACGTCCGACAGGGCGACCTGCTGTGGGGTCGTGACGATGACCGCCCCGGTGAGTTCGACCGACTGGGCCAGGGTCAGCGACGCGTCGCCGGTGCCGGGCGGCAGATCGACCACCAGGTAGTCCAGTTCCCCCCAGGAGACGTTGCCGAGGAAACTCTTCACCATCTTGCCGACCAGGGGACCCCGGTAGATCACCGCGTCGGACGGCCCCGCGACGAAACCGACGGAGACCAGCCGGATACCATGCTTGACAATGGGTTTGATACTGCCGGAAGGATCTTTCTCGAGGGACCCGGAAACGCCCATCATCTGGGGCACGTTCGGGCCGTAGATGTCCGCGTCGAGCAGGCCGACCGCATGGCCCGCTTCCGCGAGGGCGAGGGACAGATTGACGCTTACCGTCGACTTGCCCACGCCGCCCTTGCCGCTGGCCACGGCGATGACGTGGCGGATACCGGTCAGCGCGTCACGGGGGATTTCGGTTTCCGCAGCCAAAGTGCTCGATCCGCGTTTACGGACTGCCTGGGCTGTCCGGACCGCCTGGGATGCGCGGTTCCGTTCCCGCGCCTGTCGGACCTATACGTAAAACGACTCGCCGCAGCCGCAGGTGCCCTTGGCATTGGGATTGCTGACCTTGAACCCGGCGCCCATCAGCCCTTCCACATAGTCCAGTTCCGCACCCATCAGGTAGATGGCGCTCTTGTTGTCGACGAAAACCTTGATGCCGTTCTGCTCGATGATCTGGTCGTTGTCGGTCGCGTTCTTGTCGAAAGCAAGCTTGTACTGAAAACCGGAACATCCCCCACCGGAGATCATGACGCGCAGTCCGAGATCCGGATTTTCCTGGTCCTCGATCATGGTTTTAATCTTGTCGGCGGCTACGTCCGTCACGGTGACCATGATGTCCAACCCCTTTGCGAATGAATGGCGTAAGTTGCTTTTTTGTGCTGACTTGTATCCGTCTTGCACGTCCGGAAACATGTACCTTTTGTCGCTTAGGCTATATAAACCAGAACCCGCCTGGATGTCAACCTCTTTATCGAAGGTCAACGAGCAACACGCGGCCCCTAACGCAACAGCAGCATCTTGCCATTCTGCTCGATCCCGCCCGCGGTCATGCGGTACAGGTACACGCCGCTGGGTACGGCGCGGCCATCGCCGTCCATGCCGTTCCATGGCAGGGCGTAACGGCCGGGTCCCAACATCCGGTCCGCCAGGACCCGTATTCGCCTTCCGAGCAGATTATAGATCGTCAAGTTGACCTGGGTCGGTTCCGTAAGTTCGAAGCGGATATCCGTACTACCTGTAAATGGGTTCGGTGCATTCGGATAGAGGACGGCTGCCAGCCCACCGGAGGTGCCGGACTCGTAGTCGATACGTATAACGACCGGTTCCGCCGTCAAAGCCAGCCCCGCGAGACCCGCGGGCTGCAACCGGTACTCGTAGGACGTTCCCGGTTGCGCGGACGTATCCGTGTAACTGTATGTATTCGAATGCAGAGAAGGGTCCATGGACCGGGTCACCGGTACCGAGGTCAGCACTTCGAATGACCCATCGGGGTAGTCTCTGCGTTCGATCCGGTAGGACTGCAGGTTGATTTCCAGCCCCGCGGTCCAGGCAAGAAAAACACCGCTCAGTCCGCCCTCGGCCGTGAAGGACCGCACGACCCCCCGCGATTCGGTCATCAGGGCGTTCAGCGCGTGGACGATGCCATACCCGTTAAGCGTATCCGGGGAGGCGGCCTGGCCGGCCGTCCGGCGGAGTACGCTTTGCACCTTTTCGGGCGTCCAGTCGGGGTAGGCTTCCAGCAAAAGCGCGGCGACGCCCGCCACCAGGGGCGCGGAGAATGATGTGCCATTGAGACGCAGGTATTCATCGATGATGAACGGATGTACCGTGTAGGTGTCTTCCCCCATGGCCATCACGTCCGGCTTTAGACGGCCGTCGTACGTAGGTCCAATAGACGAAGATGCCCACCGGTTACCGGAGGCATCGACGGCGCCCACGGAAATCACTTCTTCCGCGTCGGCGGGCGCCGCCATCTTTTCATAAGGGGTGTCGCCCTCGTTGCCCATGCTGTTCACGACCACGATTCCGCGTCGCACCGCCATCGTGGCCGCCTGCGTAATGACGGCCGTCTCTCCATCCATGTCGGCATAGGTGTACCAGTCGAGATATCCGAGAGAGCTGCTCACCACGTCCGCGCCCAGACTGTCGGCCCATTCAATGGCCGCCACCCAGAAATCCTCTTCGATTTCCCGCTCGAAGGCCACGACCTCCGTGCTCGCGAGCAGGTAGCGGGCGCCGTAAGCCGGACCGATCAGCTCACCCGGCGCGTACCCGCCGATTGTTCCGAGCACCGCGGTACCGTGACCGGTGTCCTCCAGTCCGGTGAACCCGGTTTCGTCGCGAAGGAAGTTTCGTCGCGCTTCCACCCGGGTCCTCAGGCTGTCGAAGGCCACGTGATCCAGGCTGAATCCCGTGTCGAAGAGCGCTACGAGCACGCCGTTTCCGGTGAGTCCCAGATCATGGAGTTCCGGTACGTGCAGCTGGTTCAGCTGGACGAAGGAAGGACCATAATCGTGACTGGTGGGCCGAACGGTCCGGAGTCTGGCGTCCAGCTCCGGCTGTCCGGAAGGCCGCGGCGGTAACGGGCGCGGATGACTCAGGCTGGCGACCGCGTCGATACCGAGCACGAAGGGCTGGCCGGCCAGGCCATCGATGTCCCCGGCTGGGATGGACACGCTCGCCGCGTTCAGCCATCGGGACACCTGGAGAATCCTGCCACCCGACGCTTCGATGCGCTCCAGGTAGGGAGCGTGGACGGGGATATCCTCCCATCCGGCCAGCTGGTCGCTTCTTGTCGACAGCCTCCGGCGTGCACGGGGCGTCAGGCGGTCTTCGGCGGCCGCCAGCGCGGCGGTGTATCCGGCCCCTGTGTCAAGTCCTTTGTCCGCCAGGTAGACCCATACCTTCAGCATCTCGCCGGGCGGTCGCGCGGCGAGCTCGTTCCGAAGGCGGCCGGAAACCCCGGGTTCGACGCCGGAAATCCCCGGTTCGCCGCCGGGGACGATCCCCCTAACCGGCTGCTGATCGGGCGGTGGGCTGCCGTAAGCAAAAGAAGTAACGAGGACGAACAGGAACGGCAAGCATCGCTTCATGATGGCTTACTTCCAGGTTGGCGGGAACGCCGCCGGAGGGCGCTTTGTCTTCTTCGTCTGATCAGGCTGAAATACAACAAGGCCACCAGAACAGCCAGGAACAAGGCACCGCCCAGAATCAGTGACCGGTCCACGCCCAGCGCGCCCGCCATCTGGCCGCCCAGGTAGTACCCCAGCACGCCGCCGATCCTGAACCTGAGGGACTCGGGAAACACCGGCACCAGACTTCCCGTGGAGATTCCGGCTACCACGAGGACCAGCAGCCAGGCGGATTGCAGGAGCAACCTCACCGGGTGCTGCCCCCGGATCCGGTTCCAGGCGAGCAATCCGATGAGGACGGGGACGATGTATCCTCCGTAGCCCAGGGCGAGCATCACACCGTAGGATACCAGGGCGCCGGGAAGGCCGCCCAGATTGGTCACTTCATCCGGACTCCGGCTCGAATTGGGGTAGTCGGTTTCGGCGTGGGTTACGAGGCTGAGCAACACGAAGAGCGCGACGGGGACCAGGAGGATCCCGATCACGTACATGCGGCGTTCGATGGCTCGGGTGAACGGAGGGAAGCTCATTTAAGCGCGCTCCCTTCGGCAGCTACAGGACCCCGCGGACATAGTTCACGGCGTTCCGGAAGATATGCAGGCCGTCCGGCTCCCTGCCTCCCTCCCGGGTCCACCTGGGATGATGGGTCGGGTGGGTGTAACGCTCCGGATGAGGCATGAGCCCGAAGATCCGCCCCGTGCCGTCGCAGATCCCGGCGATAGCGTCCACCGAGCCGTTGGGACTCCAGGGATAGGCCGTCTCAGCCGTTGCCTCCAGGGCGGCCGCCCCGGTCACCTCACTCGCGGCCGCCCCTTCATCCACCCAGGGCGGGTTGACGTACTGCAACGCCACGTGGCCGGCCGGTCCCAGCCGATTCCGCACGTCTTCCGACGCCAGCATGACCTTGCCTTCCCCATTCGCGACCGGTATGTAGATGGTCTCCGGCATGTCCCGGGTGAAGACGCAGGGACTTACCGGGTTCCTGCGCAGGTAAACCCAGCGGCACTCGAACTTGCCGGAGTCGTTGTAGAACACCGTCGCTTCCTGCCGCCGGCCGCCCGGTTTCGTCTGGGGCAGCAACCCCATCTTGACCAGCACCTGGAATCCGTTGCAGATGCCGAGAATGAGTTTCCCTTCCCCGATGAACGATTCCACGTCCTCCATCAGCTTGCACTGCATCTCGTTGGCGAGCACTTTGCCACCGGAGAGATCGTCGCCGTAGGAAAACCCTCCGGACAGGACCAGCACGTCGTATTCGGACAGGCGACGACGCCCCTGGATGAAGGCATTGATGTGGACGGGATCCACCCGCTCCGCACCGGCGAGGCGGAAGGCGTGGGCCGTTTCCTCGTCGCAGTTGATCCCCGCGGCGCGCAGTATCAGGACCGAGACTTTGGACATGGATGCTCCCGGATCGTTATGGATCGGTATGGAGGGCCGCTACGCGGCCAGACCGTCACCGGTCGGGTCGCCAGCCGTCGAGCCGCGGCCGGACCGCCGCGCGTCATCACCACCGCAGCGGCCGCTGCCATGCTTCCTTCAATATGGACAATTCCGTCTGAACGATCTCATCGCCGTCCAGCCCACGCACGAGGAAGCGGTCCTCCCCGGTCACGGTCCCCGCGCGGCCGAACGGGCTTCCTTCCATCAGGGCTTGGAAGTCGGCTTCCCGGCCACTGGGCACCTCCACCACGAAGCGGCTGTTCGATTCGGAAAAAAGGATGGTGTCGTCGCGGTCCGCTTCCGGGTCCCGGGGCACGGCGCCCAAGTCCAGGGCCATGCCGTATCCGCCCGCGAAGGCCATCTCCGCCGCGGCCACGGCGAGGCCGCCCTCGGAGCAGTCGTGGCAGGCGGCCACAAGGCCTTGCGAGATGGCCTCGTGCAACCGGTTCATGGTCCCGCTCCCGGCGGCGGGGTCCACCGACGGCGCGTTCCGGCCGACAAATCCGAGCATGCGGTAGTACCGGGATCCGCCCAGTTCATCGCCCGTGCATCCCACGACGTAGATGCTGTTTCCCGGCGCTTTGACGTCCATGCTGACCGCCTTGCGCACATCGTCCATCACGCAGATGGCCGAAATGAGCAGCGTGGGCGGAATGGCGATGGTCCGTTCGCCGTCGGAGAACTCGTTGTAGAAACTGTCTTTCCCCGAAATGAAAGGCGTGCCGTAGGCTACCGCGATGTCGTAACAGGCCTTGGCCGCGCGGACCAGCGCGGCGAGGCGGTCCGGCTTGTCCGGATTGCCCCAGCAGAAGTTGTCCAGCAGTGCGGTCCGGTCGATACGGCCCCCGACGCAGGTAATCTGGCGAAGGGCCTCGTCGATGGCCGATGCCGCCATCCAATAGGGATCTATGTCGCCATAGGAGGGGTTGATGCCGTTGGCGACGATGACGCCCCGGTCCGACGAGAGCACGGGACGCACGACGGCCGCGTCGCCCGGGCCATCGTTACGGGCGCCCTGCAGCGGCTTCAGTACGCTTCCGCCCTGTACCTCGTGATCATACTGGCGGACGACCCACTCCTTGCTCGCCACGTTCCAGGACGACAGCAGCTCGATCAGGCTCTGCGCGGGACCGGGGCGGCCGGCCGAGGGAGGCTCGGGATGGTCCGGAGGGTCCCACCGGGCCGTCCGTACGATGCGCGGTACCCCCTGGTGCAGGAATTCCATGTCCAGGTCCGCGACGGTGATCCGGCGGTCCGCCGCATCGGGCTTATGGGTGACCCTGAGCCGCCGGTCTCCGGTGAATTCGCCGATCACCGAGGCCTCGACGTCTTCGCTCGCGCAGAGGTCCCTTAAGGACTCGATGTGCTCGGGGGGAACGGCCAGAATCATGCGTTCCTGGGATTCCGAGAGGAAGATCTCCCACGGTTTCAGGCCGCCGTATTTCAGGGGCGCCTTCTCCAGGTGCACTTCCGCGCCCGTATCTTCTCCCATCTCGCCAATGGCCGATGAGAATCCGCCGGCGCCGCAGTCGGTGATGTTCCGGTAGAGCCCGCGGTCCCGCGCCTGCATCAGGACGTCGAGGATCTTCTTCTCCTCGATGGGATTCCCGATTTGAACGGCCTGCGTGGCGGTGGATTCCGAAGCGTCGGTCAATTCGATGGACGAGAACGTGGCCCCGTGGATCCCGTCTCGTCCCGTCCGCCCGCCGATGGTGACGACGAGATCGCCCGGTTCGGCCGATTTCTCGCACCGGTCGACCGGTATGATGGCCGCCGTGCCGCAGTATACCAGCGGGTTGCCCAGGTACCGCTCGTCGAACAGGATGGCCCCGTTGACGGTCGGTATGCCCATGCGGTTGCCGTAATCCCGGACGCCGGCCACGACGCCCTTGAAGACGCGCTTCGGGTGCAGTACGCCTTCTGGCAGCTCGTCGTAGGGGAAGTCGGGCGGCGCGAAGCAGAAGACGTCCGTGTTGAAAACGGGCTTGCCGCCCAGGCCCGTCCCGAGCGGATCGCGGATGACCCCGCCGATGCCCGTGTTGGCGCCGCCGTAGGGATCCAGCGCCGAAGGATGGTTATGCGTTTCTACCTTGAAGACAAGATGATAGTCTTCGTCGAATTCGATGATCCCGGCGTTGTCGACGAACACGGATACGCAACGGTCGTTCGCACCCTGGGCCCGGCGGATGTCTTCGGTCGCCTTCCGGATGGTGCGGGCGAAGAGGTTGTCGATGCGCTCCGTCTTCCGGCCCGATACGTAGTCTATGACCCCGTTGAAGACCTTGTGCTTGCAGTGCTCGGACCAGGTCTGGGCGAGCGTCTCCATTTCGACGTCCGTCGGGTCGCGGCCAAGCGCGCTGAAATGTTGCCGGATCGACCGCATTTCCTCCAGGTTGAGCGCCAGCATGCCGTCCCGGCTCAGCCGCGACATTTCATCGTCGGTCGCCTTCAGCAGGGAGAAGGTCTCGACCGTATCGTCGGACTCGAAGGTCATTGGCCCCCTTCGTAACATGTGTATCTTTCGATCACGTCGTTGGCCAGCAGCCGACGGCATATGGTGTCGACCTGCGACCGGATGAGCGAACCCGCGAGGATGTAGCCCCGCCCGGTGTCCACCGACTCAATCCCCACGACGCCCAGGTCGCGGCTGCCTTTCAGTGCCGTTTCGCCCACGGCGTCGGTTACTCCGGGCCTGAACCACACTTCCACGCCCCACTCTCCGGGTGCGACCGGCAGGCCCGTTTCGGCGATTTCGAGATGTTCCTGGGTGACCGGATCGGCGAGCAGACCGTTGGTGATCCGGTCCAGTTCGGCGGCCGTCAGGGCGCCGTGAAGCGCGTAGAGGCGGACGTGCCGAACGCCTTCGACACCCCCGATGCCCAGGTCGAGGATATCGCCGCGGAGACCTTCGCCTACGGCGTCCACCACGTCTTTCCTGTTCACGACGGCAATACGCCGGGTCATCGATTCCGCGGCCATCCGCTCCTGTTTCCTTCGCGGGAAGGATCTCAGTTCATGGGGTCGGCGTCCGGTTTTGAGCGTGCCCAATCTATCCACCGGCCCTTCGCCTGTCAATCTTAAAGGGAAAACACTTGACTTGACGGGCGTTTCGGTGTAATTTATCCACACTGGGACCGTTCGTCCGGGCCAGTTCTTGTCGATGGTCCGTATGGACCTTGCATGTTGGATCGCGGTCGAATTCGACGGCAGTCCTTCCCGGTTCCCACTGGCTTGAGCAACGACGCAATTTTCGATTTCGAACGCGCACCCGCTGGAATGTCCTTTCCGTCTGTCTGACGATGGCGTCTTTGCCGTTCGCATATTCTGGACAGCATTTACAGGACCCCGTATGGCACGCATCGTTCAGCACACCGTTCACACCACATTCGATCAAGGGGTAACGGGCGACGGGCCCGCATAGGCCGGAGCGGACGGGACAGAAGCGCATTGCGCATGTCGCGAGGGGGAGGTGAGGCAAGATCGGCACATCATACCAGGAATCCTATGGAAACGGGGCCAGGTACGAACAGGCGCTGTACCGCTATCTGGCCGAAATGTCGAAGTATCCCTTGATCACGGCCGAGGAGGAAGTGCGGCTGGCCCGTCTGATCAAGCAGGGCGACCAGAATGCGCTGGACAAGCTGGTGAAGGCCAATCTCAGGTTCGTCGTCAGCGTGGCCCGTCAGTACCAGAACTACGGTCTGCCCCTGCTGGACATGATCAACGAGGGCAACATGGGCCTCATGCGGGCCGCCAAGAAATTCGACGAAACCAGGGGTTACAAGTTCATCTCCTATGCCGTCTGGTGGATTCGCCAGGCCATCATACAGTCCATAGCCAACCAGTCGAGGACCGTTCGCGTTCCCGTCAACCGCTCCGAAGAACTTCGCCGCATCAAACAGACCTCGAAGCATTTGCAGCACGAACTCGGCCGCAAGCCCGATATCGATGAAATCGCCGAGGAAATGGATATTTCGGTCGAAGAGATCAACGAGGCCCTCAGTTCGTTCAGCCACTGCATTTCCCTGGACGTACCCTTCAATCACGACGACGACCGCAGCCTGCTTGATCTCCTGCCCGATGAAATGCAGACGGCACCGGACGAGAGCACCATGCTGCAGTTCCTGAAGTCGGACGTGGGAAAGGTGCTGGACACCCTTCCGCCCCGCGAGGCGGAAGTGATCCGCCTGTACTTCGGCGTGGGTTCGGAAAGGGCCCACACGCTCGAGGAGATCGGCATCCGTTTCGGCCTGACGCGGGAACGGATCCGCCAGATCAAGGAACGGGCGCTGCAGCGTCTGCGTCACGCGACCCGCAGCGGCAAGCTCAGCCCCTACCTCCGGGACGACGACTGACAGGGGCATGTCCAGGCAAGTCCTGCCGCATGAAAACCGCACGCAACCCCGGCGCGCACGCCTGCCCGCCGGGGTTTTTTCATGGGCTGAATAAGCCCCGATCCGACCGTTCCACCGTGAAGAAAAGGGTTGTCCCCATCCGGCCGCTTCCTTAAGTTTCATGGTTGGAGTTCATGTCGGCAGCGCGCGCCCCGGGGGGGCGCCGAACCAAGGACCTTAAGACCATGCTCACCCCGATCAAGAACCTGATCGCCAGCGCTTTCGGGACCAAGCACGACCGGGACGTCAAGCGGATGGAACCGCTCGTCGAGGCCGTCAATGAATGGGCCGACGAATACCAGACGCTCGACGAAGCCCAGTTCCCCGAGAAGACGCGGGAGTTCCGGACCCGTTGGGAAGACGGTGAGGACCTGGACGACATCCTTCCAGAAGCCTACGGCCTGGTCAAGGAAGCCTGCAGGCGCATGATCGGCAGGTCGTGGTTCGTCCCCGGCCAGGGCGACATGGTGTGGGACATGACGCCCTACGACGTACAGATCATCGGCGGGATCGTGCTCCACGAAGGCAAGATCGCCGAGATGGCAACGGGTGAGGGCAAGACGCTCGTGGCCCTTTTTCCCATGTATCTCAACGGACTGACCGGACGCGGCGCCCATCTGGTGACGCACAACGAGTTCCTCGCCAAGCGCGACCGGGCCTGGATGGGACCGGTCTTCGAGTTCCTCGGGCTCACGGTCGAGTGCCTGCAGAACAACGATCCCGACATGGAGCGGAAGAAAGCCGGCTACCAGGCGGACGTGACCTACGGGACCACCAACGAATTCGGATTCGACTACCTCCGGGACAACATGAAGTGGCGCCTGGAGGACCGCGTGCAGCAGGGCCACCCTTACGCGATCGTGGACGAGGTGGATTCCATCCTGATCGACGAAGCCCGCACGCCCCTCATCATCGCGGGACAGGTGAGCGAGTCGAACAGCGGCAAGTACGCCGAGTCCCTGCCGGACGTGCAGAAGCTCGTCCGCGCCCAGACCCGCTTCGCGGCGAAGATCATCTCGGATGCGGAAGCGATGCTGGACAACGAGGAGGACGACTACGACGCCGGGATCAAGCTGCTGCAGGCGCAGCGGGGCATGCCGAAGAACAAGAAACTCCTGAAATTGCAGCAGGAACCCGGCATCAAGAAGCTGATCCTGCAGGTAGAGGGGGACTACATACGGGAAAAGAAGATGCCTGTGCTGGACGACGAGCTCTTCTTCACGGTCGACGAGAAGACTCGCCATACCGAAATCAACGAGAAGGGCCGGGAGCTTCTATCACCGGGCGAGCAGGAACTCTTCATCATTCCCGATCTAGGCGAAGGCATCGTGGAAATCGACTCTGACGCAGGTCTTTCCGATGAGCAGAAGAACGAACGGAAGGCCGAACTGGAGAAACTGTACTCCGAACGCAGCGAACGCATCCACAACATGCACCAGCTGCTCCAGGCCTACGCGATCTACGAAAAGGATATCGACTACGTCATCGAGAACGGGAAGGTCGTCCTGGTCGACACCTTCACGGGCCGGCTGATGTACGGCAGGCGGCTGGCCGAGGGCCTGCACCAGGCCATCGAGGCCAAGGAAGGCGTGAAGATCGAGCAGGAAACGCGCACGGTCGCATCCATCACCATACAGAATTACTTCCGCATGTACGAGAAGCTGGCGGGCATGACCGGCACGGCCGTGACGGAAGCGAGCGAGTTCTTCGCGATCTACAAGATGGACGTGGTGGAGATCCCGACCAATCAACCGGTCCGGCGCACCGACCACGACGACGTCGTCTTCCGCACCCGTCGCGAGAAGTATAACGCGGTCATCGATGAAATCGAGGAATTGAACGGAAAGCGCCAGCCCATCCTGATCGGGACCACCTCCGTCGACGCCTCGGAAACGCTGAGCCGCATGCTGAAGCGCCGGGGCATCAAGCACAACGTGCTGAACGCCAAGTTCCACCAGCAGGAATCCGAGATTATCGCGAAAGCCGGCCAGCCCGGCTCCGTGACCATTGCTACGAACATGGCTGGCCGGGGCACAGACATCAAGCTCGGCACGGGCGTAGTCGATCTCGGCGGCCTCCACATCATCGGGACCGAACGCCACGAAGCCCGGCGCATCGACCGCCAGCTCCGTGGTCGCTCCGGACGCCAGGGGGATCCGGGTTCGTCGCGATTCTACCTCTCGCTCGAGGACGACCTGATGCGGCTTTTCGGCTCCGAGCGCATCGCCTCCGTCATGGACCGCCTGAAGATACCGGACGGGGAAGTGATCGAGCACTCCATGGTGACCCGGTCCATCGAACGCGCCCAGAAGCGGGTGGAGGCCCAGCATTTCGACATGCGGAAGCATGTGCTCGAATACGACAACGTCATGAACCAGCAGCGCGAAGCCGTGTACGACCGCCGCCTGCACGCACTGGAGCGCAAGAACCTCAGGGAAGATGTCAACGAGATGATCCGCGGCGTGGCGGAACGGAAGGTGGCGGAATATACCGATCCCAAGACCTATCCCGAGGACTGGGATCTGGACGGGCTGACCGGCGACCTGGCCCGGAACTTCCACGTGGCCGTGGCCGTCGCCGAAGAGGAAATGGCGGATCTGAACGTGGAATCACTGGTGGAACTGGCCAACGAGAAGATGCTCGAGTCCTACGAACGGAAGGAAGCGGCCCTGGCGCCTTCGCCGGAACTGATGCGCGACCTGGAGCGCTTCGCCACCCTGCATGTCATCGACAACGCCTGGCAGGAGCACCTGTACGAGATCGACCGGATGCGGGAGGGCATCGGCCTGCGCGCCTACGGCCAGCTGGATCCCCTGATCCAGTACAAGAAGGAAGCCTACGCCATGTTCGAGGAGTTGTGGGACCGGCTGGACGAGGAGATCGTCAAGACCGTCTTCAACGCCGAACTGGCCGAAACGCGGATGCCGCGCCAGGAAACCCCGACCAACATGCGGGCGATTCACCAGGAGGCCCCGGCCATGGCCGGCATGGCCGGCGCGGCCACGGAAGAATCCGGCGCGGAAGCCGGCGTCCAGCAACGCGGGCGGGCTGGGCGGTCAGGACGGGCAGGCAGACGCGCCGCCGGTTCCGACAGGGACCCGTCCCGTCCGGTCAGGGTCGAACAGAAAATCGGCCGCAACGCGCCCTGTCCCTGCGGCAGCGGGAAGAAGTACAAGAAGTGCTGTGGAGCCGGCGTCGCCTGACACCGGCGGGCGCGTGTTGAGGTGCCCGGCCCACCCTAAGCGCCAGAATTCATACCCACCAGAAAACCGTGTTATTCTTCCTCGGCGCCGATCTGGCCCAGGTCCAGATCCAGTTCGTCGCGCCGCTGGTTCTTGGTGATCCTTCCGTCCTGCACCCACAGGATGCGGTCTGAAACGTCCAGCATCTTCAGATCGTGGGTCGCCGAAATGATCGTCACCTGCTTTTCCTGGTTCAGTTCCCGCAACAGCTCGATGATCTCCCGTCCCGTCTTCCGGTCCAGGTTGCCCGTGGGCTCGTCCGCGAGGACGATGGCCGGATCGTTGGCCAGTGCGCGGGCCACGGCGACGCGCTGCTGCTGCCCGCCGGACAGTTCCAGCGGCTTGTGCTGGACCCGTTCGCCGAGCCCCACCAGTGTCAGCAGATCGACGCCCTTGTCAATGGCCTCGTCCGTCGCCAGGCCGGCGAAAATCATCGGCAAGGTGACGTTCTCCAGGGCGGTCATGACCGGGATCAGGTTGAAGGTCTGAAAGATGTAGCCGATCTTGCGGCACCGCAGCCAGGCCAGTTCGTAGGCGTCCAGCTGGGCAACGTCGACCTCGTCGATATAGACCTTGCCCTCCGTGGGCTTGTCCAGCGCGCCGATCATGTTGAACAGGGTGGACTTGCCCGAGCCCGACGGGCCCATGATGGAGATGTACTCCCCGCGCTGGACCTCCATGTCGATGCCCTTGAGCGCCTCCAGGGAGAGCTTGCCCATCTGATACACCCGCTTGACCCCGCGCGTGCGCACGATATTCTGGGTTTCGGTATCCGGCGCGTCCATTACCGCGGTCTGTTCTTCAGTCATTTCCCGCCCCTTTCAGGTCGACTTTCCAGTTTGATTCCATCTCCAGCAAAGTATTCCGGTGGTACCGTGGTACGGTGATACGGTGGTACGGTGGTACTCCTGGTACGGTGACATGCCCTTGTCAGACTTCCGTGCGCATGGCGTCGGCCGGCGGCATCTGGGAGGCCCGGTACGCGGGGTACAGCGCCCCGATGATGGCAAGACCCAGCCCGGCTCCCAGTGAATACAGGCCGCTCTGGGCCACATCCAGTACCGGGAAGAGCACCAGGGGATCCCATCCATAAGAGGTCATCATCGAGATCAGCATGAACAGGCAGCCCATGATGACCCCGCCTACCGAGCCGACCAGTCCCTGGAAGGTGGACTCCAGCACGAACAGCTGAATGATGAACTTGTCCAGGGCCCCCAGGCATTTCATGGTTCCGATTTCACGGTACCTTTCGGTTACCGACATCAGCATGGCGTTGGTGATGCCGACGACGCACACGAGCAGAGAGAGGGAGACAAGCCATACCTGCTGCGTCGCCGAATCGCCGTCCGCGCCCTTCTGTTCCAGCAACGCCCGGACCTGGGGGGAACCGCCTTCCACGAGCGCCTCGTTGATGGAAGCGCTGGTCAGGATGGACATGAGAAAGGCGATGCCGAAGAAGATGCCTCCGATCGTAATCAGCGACCGCCAGAACCGGATCCTCAGGCTGCGGAAACTGATCTCGATCGCCTTGGACAGGGGCAGCGATATCTGTTTCTCCGTCGTGCCGGCCGTCGCGGCCGATTCCGTCGTCATGCGTTCCTCTCTCCTTTTCTGTTTGCCACGGCCAGTCCGATAAGCCCCTTCTCCGTGAGTTGTTTCAGGTAGGTCAGCGTGGAAACCTCCGCTTCCTTGCGTTCCAGCTTGTATTCGGTCCGGATCGTCGATATGACATGGTCCACCGTGTTCTGCCCGTCACACAACCCCCAGAGGAACGAACCGATCCGGTCCAGCACCACCGTCCGCCGGCTCGGAACGTAGAACATCCGGGACATGGTGTTGATCCACCAGGTCTTGCGTCTCGGAATGCCCAGCACGATCTCCCCGTCGGAGTTCTCCTCGCAGGTCAGCTTCTCGTTGCGTACCGGCTTTGCGCGCAGCAACTCCCTTCGGGGCAGCGGGGGCGGCTTCTTTCGAAACAACGGCATGGTGACGGCCCTTGGGAGATTTCCGGTGCATGGACGCGGACTCGTCTTCACTCGAGCCCGTATTCACTCGGACCCGCCCTTCCCGCGAGATCAGTGGCAGACCACCGTACCGGCTATTTCGTCCAGGAAATCGGGCCGGTGCGATTCATCCAGGTGTCGCAGCACGTATATCCTATTGCCATCGATACAATGCCAGCCGCGACAACTCAATGGTTTTTTTCGCGGCCGTCGCCACGGCAGCCACGCCATGCGGCTGTGAACCGACTCGGGATCAACGCCCTGGCCCGTCCCACCGACGGAGGGGTGGCCGCCCGTGAGCCCGGCGTCGTCGATCCAGGTGTCGATTTCGCTGCCGTAAGTGTCCTGGAACCAGTCCGGGAACGTCCGGTCCTCCAGGTGCATTTCGGCGAGGCTCATCCTTATCAGTTCCAATCTGGCGTTGCCGCGCTGGAAAGTCAACTCGATACGGCCTGTCATGAAGGAGTGGTGCTTCAGGACACAGTCGGCCGGCAGCTCGATGCGCAGCCCGTACACGGCCCAGGTGGCGGTGTCGCCGCGGGCATGATCGTCCAGGGTACTGAGCAGTCTCGAGGCCCGGGTCATCATGGACTCTCCCCCCCGTCCGAGGACCTGGGCGAAGACCGTTCGGCCGCAGATTTCGCACATCCACAGGCAGCCGTAGGCCTGCAGAGGCTCGGGTCCTTCCGTCCGCCAGTGAAACCCCTCCACCGTCCGGTCCGCCAGTACGGTCTCGTCCTTGATAAGCGCCAGGTCGCGACGGATCTTGACGGGCGGCGCTTTCTTCCCGTCCTTTCCAGTGAGGTTCTTGAGATATCTCGCAACCACCTGGTCGGGCGATTCCCTGCCGCGCGTGCGCTCCCATCTCAGCTCGAAACGGGGCATCTCCGTGTCGTCGAGCCGCAGATAGCCCGTCGAAAAATCGCCCGATACCGCGCCGATGCTCCAGTCTTCCGGCCGCTGGAACGACAGGTGATGCCAACCGGTGACCGCCCATTTCGATGCCCCGCGATTCATGTGACTGTTCTTTCCCGCCGCGCGAATTCCAGGATGTAATGCAGGCCCGATCCGACCACGCAGCAGATGGCCGCCCAGAGGGCCCACGTTCCGTACGGCTGCCACTCCGCTACGTAGAGGACCAGCGTGACGCCCATGGCCAGGGTGGTCAGCTTGCCGACCCGGTCGGCCGGCAGGACCACGTTCCCGGGCTTGAAGTAAAGATACGCGCCCGCAATCAGGATGGACAGGTCGCGGGCGATGATCAGCGCGGCCGCCCACAGAGGAAATTCCCGGAACAGGACCAGGAATACCGACAGGCTGCCGACCAGGATCTTGTCGGCCAGCGGGTCGAGTACGAGCCCCCATCTGGATGACCAGCGGAAGCGGCGTGCCAGGTAACCGTCGGCGGCATCCGTCAGAAAAGCCCACCCGACGAGTATATACAGGGCTACGAGTGCATCCCCGGTGAAACTCCAGTAGATGAAAGGGACCACGGCGATGCGCGAAAGGGACAGCACGTTGGGCGGCGTCCAGAACCGTCCCGTTCGTCCATTCCCTTCGGAATCCGGACTCATGCCGCCGTCCTTCGCGGGTGCGCATGGCACGGACGCTCCGGTTTCACGCGACCGCCGTGCGCCGGGGCATCTCGCTCCCATCCCGGGATCAAAGGGATCACGCGGCCGCCGTGCGCCGGAGCATCTCGCGGGCGTGGGAAAGGGCCATGGCGTCCACCGTTTCCCCGGCCAGCATGCGCGCGATCTCCCTGACCCGGCCGTCCTCGTCCAGGTGATCGACCAGCGTGATCGACCGGCCGCGGTCCGACTGCTTGTGCACGGTGAAATGCGTACGGCCCCAGCAGGCCACCTGGTGAAGATGGGTGATGCACAGCACCTGGTGGTCCCGGGAAAGCAGCTTCAGGCGGTGGCCGACCGATTCGGCGATACGGCCGCCGATCCCGATGTCCAGCTCGTCGAATATCAGCGTCGGCATGCGGTCGGACTCGGCCAGGATCACTTTCAACGCCAGCATGACGCGGGAGATCTCGCCGCCGGAAGCGATGCTCGCCAGCGGTTTCAGGGCCTCTCCCGAATTGGGTGATATCAGGAACTCGATCCGGTCCATCCCGTGGCCGTCCACGCGGTAGCTGCGCCCGTCGATCCGCACCGGTCCGTCATCGGACTCCTGCCACGCGATCCCCACCTGGAAACCGGTCTTCCCCATGCCCAGTTCGGCCAGTTCCGCCACCACCCGGCTTTCCAGCTTGCGGGCAACCTGTTTACGCCTGTCCGACAGGGTCTTCGCCCTTTCGGCCAGATCCTGCCGGGCTGCTTCCACCTCCTCGCGAAGGTGGTTCCGCCGTTCGTCGGCCGTGTCCATCCGCTCCAGTTCCCCGGCGAGACGCTTGCGGTGGGCGGCGACGTCCTCGATCGTGGCGCCGTGTTTCCGCTTGAGCCGTCCGATGAGATCCAGCCGGTCCAGCACCTCTTCCAGGCGCGCCGGGTCATATTCGACGCGGTCGCGGTAACGTCGCAGGAAATCGGTGCAGTCGTCGAGCTGGTAGCGCGCGGTGCGTACGCTTTCGAGGGCCTCGCCCAGGGAGGGGTCGATACGCTCCGCCTCCTCCAGCGCGCGGATGACACGGACCAGTCCGTCAACAAACGCGTCCTCTCCTTCGGAAAGCGCCTCGGAAGCCTCGGAAGCGACCCTGATCAACTGTTCCGCGTGCTCCAGGACGGTCCGCTCCCTTTCCAGTTCCTCGTCCTCCCCCGGCGAAAGGTCCGCCTGGTCGAGTTCGTCGAGCTGGAAGCGATAGAGTTCCTCCCGTTCCCGGGCAGCGGCGAGTTCTTCTTCCAGTTGCCGCAGGGCCTCCGACCGTTCAGTGAACCGGCTGTAGGCTTCGGCGACGCGTTGCTTCGGCGTTCGCACGTCCTCGAAACCGTCCAGGAAGTCCCTGTGCGTCCGCGGGTTCAGCAGCGTCTGGTGGTCGTGCTGTCCGTGCAGGTCAACCAGCATGACGCCCAGTCTCCTGAGAACGGAAACGGTGACCAGGCTGCCGTTGATCGTGCACCGGTTGCGTCCGTCGTGGCTGACCTCCCGACGGATAATCAGCGCATCCTCCTCCGGGTCCACGCCGATCTCCGAAAGCAGGTCCCGCAGCTGGGGGTCGCGCTCTCCTTCGAACAGCCCCTCGACGATCGCGGACCGGGCGCCGCCCCGAATGGTGTCCGACGCGGCCCGGCCGCCGAGAATGAGTCCCAGCGCGCCTATCAGGATGGACTTTCCGGAGCCGGTTTCACCCGTGAGCACGTTCAGTCCGGGGGTGAACTCGATATCCACCTCGTCCAGGAGCGCGTAGTTTCTGACCCTCAGGTTCGCGAGCATAGGCTGCAACATGAACGGCGGGACCGCACGAGACCGGTCGAGCATGGCCGGGACCAGGCGGACCGGGTGGTTCAGCGTTCCCCCCATTTCAGCTTCGTACGCAGGACATCGTAAAAGGAACGATCCGTGAACCGGATCAGGTGTATGGTGTGGTCCGCCCGGTAAAGCTCGACGGTGCTGCCTGGCTGGATCACCACGTTCTCCTGGCCGTCCACGGTGAGCAGGAGATCAGGATGGTCCGCCCGGACTTCGATCCGGACGCGGTCCTGCGCGGCAAGCACCATGGCGCGGTTGGAAAGCGTATGTGGACAGATGGGCGACACGACCATCGCTTCCATGTCGGGCGCCAGAATCGGACCTCCCGCCGCCAGCGAATAGGCCGTGGAACCGGTCGGGGTCGACACGATCAGCCCGTCGGCCATGACGTCGTTGACGTATTCGTCATTGATATAGATGCCCAGTTCGATGACCCGGCAGATCGCGCCCTTGTCGATCACGATATCGTTGAGCGCCGAAAACGTGCCGGCGATAACCTGGTCCGCGCCAGCTGTCGCCGCGCCCGCGCCGGCCGTCGCCGCGCCTGCAACCTCACCGGCCGCGTCCACCCGCGTGCCGTTTGCTATCCGTCCCTGCAGGACCAGCCGCTTGTCCAGCGTGTATCGCCCCTCGAAGACGCGTTCGAGGGCGTCGTCGAGGTCGCCGGGCGTCGTCTGCATCATGAATCCGAGCTTCCCGGAATTGACGCCGAGAATGGGCGTGCCGGAAGCACCCACCAGGCGCGCGGTCTTGAGCAGGGTGCCGTCCCCGCCGATGGCGATGACCCAGTCGACGTCCTCCACGGCGCGTTCGTCCGAATCCACGACCACGCATGACCTGCGGGCTACTGCCTCGCCGGCCGTGGCCGCCAGGTCGGCCGCGAGCGTCGGCTTACCGGACCGCGACGTTATCAGCCGAACGAGTTCCGGTATCAGTCCGGCGACCACGGGCCGTGCCGGATTGGCGATGATGCCCACGCGATGCATCAGAAGGTCCTTCCGATCAGGTACTCCGCCCAGTTGACCAGGTACCCCTTATAAGAAGAGTCGGGAATCGCGTCGAGATTTCGAATGGCATCGGCCACGCGGCGTTCCATGAGCGTCCGGGCGTGGTCGAGACCGCCATGGGCCAGGATGAGATCGCGGACTTCCGCAATCTGCTCGTCGGTAGCCCCCGGTTTTCCGACGACGTCGAGCAGAAACCGCCGCTCGGCGGGCGAAGCCTTGTGGTAGGTGTGGACGAGCAGCAACGTGCGCTTGCCTTCCCGGAGGTCGGAGCACACCGGTTTCCCCAGCGTGGCCTCGTCGGCCGTCAGGCCCAGGATGTCGTCCTGCAGCTGGAAGGCCACGCCGCACTCGCCGGTGAAGGATGAAATCGCCCGCACCATGGGGTGGTTCCGATCCGGCGTATTCAGGCCGATCATCGCGCCGGCCGCGCCCGCAAAGGCATAGAGCGCGCCGGTTTTTCGCCAGAACATGTCGATCACGGCCGCTTCGTCCAGGCTGTCCATGGGCGCCTTGGCATACTGAATGTCCAGCGCCTGTCCGCCGACGAGGGCCAGGAGGACTTCCGTCTCAAGGTAGCGGATGAGTTCGATCACCACCTCGCCGTTGTCCGCGTCCGCGTCGTACAACTCGGTCAGGAGCCCGGTGGCCCACCCGTGCTGGACCTCGCCGGTCATGATCCCGATGGACAGGCCGTAATGGGCGGCTTCCCTTTCGTCGAAGGCCTCGCCGGACAGCGCCCGCCTCCGGAACTCCTCGTGGACGGTGGGCGTGCCGCGCCGCAGCGCGTCCCGGTCCATGATGTCGTCATGCACGATGGTCCAGGTGTGGAACAGTTCCACCGCGACCGCCGCGGGCGTTGCGGCCTGCTCCCGGCCGCCCACGGCGCCACAGGAGAAGTAGAGCACGCAGGGACGGAGCACCTTGCCGGACGCCTTCAGATAGCTGAACACCCCGTCGTGTATGTCCTCCGGGACGAACAGGACACTGCGGCGGTCTGCTTCCAGGTACGCGCGCACCCACTCCTTGCGAACGGCCAGCGCGTCGAGGAAGTCCTGCTTACCCGGGGTATCGGTCATATACGACGCCATTCATCCGGTGCGGCCCTGTCGGAACACTCGATGGGGGTCGCCGCCGGAATCTAGAACTGCAGGTCGTTGCCCTGGCTGGGCGGCGTGCCCTGGCTGGGCGGCGTGCCCTGGCTGGGCGGCGATTCCGGCTCGAAGGGCTCGATGACGAACCGGCCGTTCTCCACGCGGACCAGCTTGCGCACGTGTTCGTCCGCCGCGTTCAGCTGCCGGGTGCAGATCCGGGAGAGTTCGATGCCTTCCTGGAAGAGGGCGAGTGATTCATCCAGCGGGAGATCGCCCTGTTCCATGCGTTCGACGATGTGTTCGAGGCGTTTGAGCGCCTCCTCGAAAGTCGGTTTTTCCTTCTCGTTCATCCTTGGTATCCCGTCGGTCAGGCCGGTTCTGTGGTATTCGAATCATCGAACAGGCCGAAGTTGGCCGGCGCTTCCTCGCGCCGTTTCCCCCGGGAGGAGGCCCCGGAGGGTTCCGCCCCGTCATGCAGGTGCTCGACCCGGCAGAGCGCTTCGCCCTTGCGCAGGCGTACATTCACGCGGTCGTCGACGCTGAGTTCATCGGCGGCGCGGACGATGCGCCCGTCCGACGCGCGCTGGCAGACGGCGTAACCGCGTTCCAGGACCGAGAGCGGGCTGAGGGCCTGGAGCCGTCCGGCCAGTCCGCCGACCAGCTGGACGCGTGTTTCGTGGTCGTGGAAGCACCGGTCGGCCAGGCGGCGGGTCAGTTCATCGGTGAACTGGGCGTACTGGCCGATCTGGTCCACGGGCCGCCTGAGTCCGTAACTGGTCAGCGCCGTGGCAACGCGCTGGCGGGACCGGTCCAGGTACCCCGTCATGCTGCCGCAGAGTCGTCTCAACACGGCCTCCGACCGCTCCTTCAACTCCCGCAGGTCGCGGACGACGATTTCGGCCGCGCCCGACGGCGTGGGGGCCCGGACATCGGCTGCGAAGTCGGTCAGCGTGTAGTCCGTTTCGTGTCCCACGGCCGAAACCACCGGGATTCGGGACTGGAAGACCGCCCGGACCACCGCCTCTTCGTTGAACGCCCACAGGTCCTCCACCGAACCGCCTCCCCGGCCGACGATCAGCACGTCCACCGCGCCGTAGTCGTTCATCTCTTCGATGGCGGCCGCGATCTCGGCCGCGGCGCCTTCGCCCTGCACGGGCGCCGGCCGGAGGATGATCGATACCCACGGCGCGCGCCGGCGCAGGACCTGGATGATGTCTCGGATCGCGGCGCCGGACCCTGAAGTGACCACGCCCACCCGTTCCGGGAAGGATGGCAGCGCCTGCTTGTGTTCCTCGCGGAACAGGCCCTCTTTCTCGAGCCGGGCCTTCAAACGCTCGAAAGCCGCCTGGAGCGCACCCGCGCCCACGGGCTTCAATTGCTGGGCAACGAGCTGGTACTGCCCCTGCACGTCGTAGACGGAAAGGGCGCCCCGGGCCAGGACCTCCATACCGTCTTCGGGTTCGAAGGTCAGTTTGCGGTTCGCCGACCGCCACATGACGCAGCGCAGCTGGCTGCGGTCGTCCTTCAGCGAAAAGTAGGCATGTCCGGACGAGTGCCGCTTGTAGTTGGAGATTTCACCGGAGACCGACACGTAAGGAAACGTTTCTTCGAGGAGCGTCTTGATCCCCGCTGTCAGTTCGGTAACGGTCAGAACGCCGTTGTTGCCCTCATTCACCAAGCCTGGCCTTCCTCCCTGGTCTTTGCCGGACACATCGTTCTACCGGTAACACCGCTCTATCGACCATACCGCTCTACGGGCAACGCCGCTGTGCCGGCCACGTCGCTACCTGGCGATTTCGACCGCCCGGGTCTGCCGGATGACCGTCACCTTGATCTGCCCCGAGTATTCCATTCGAGCCTGGATCTTACGGGCGATTTCCGTGGCGAACTGGACCGCGCGGAGGTCGTCGACTTCCTCGTGATCGATCATGACCCGCACTTCTTTGCCCGCCTTCATGACGAAGGCTCTGGATACGCCGTCGAAGGAACTCACCAGCCGTTCCATCTCCCGGAGGCGGCGGACATACTTTTCAAGCGGTTCCCTGAGCGCGCCCGGCCTGGACATGGAGAGGGCGTCGGCGGTTCGGACCACTACGGCCAGGGGGCTGACTTCTTCCAGGTTGTCGTGGACGGCGTCGATGCACTCCAGCACTTCGGGCGGTTCTCCGTACTTCTCCGCGACCGATCTCCCCAGCTCCCCGTGCGCGCCTTCCGGGCCGCCTTCCACGGCCTTGCCGATGTCGTGGAGCAGTCCGCAGCGCCGGGCCAGGGTCACGTCCAGATCCAGTTCCTGCGCCATGATTCCCGCCAGCTCGGCCACTTCGCGGCAGTGATGCAGCGCGTTCTGCCCGCCGGTCATGCGGTACTTCAGATGCCCAAGCTGCATGGCCAGTTCGGGACGGACGCCGGTAATGCCCAGGTCGAAGAGCACCTGGTCGCCCGTATCCTGGATCAGATCGCTGATTTCATCCTGGGTTTTGGAGACGACCTGCTCGATGAATCCAGGATGGATCCTCCCGTCCTGGATCAGCTTCTCCATGGAAAGCTTCGCGATTTCGCGGCGCATGGGGTTGAACCCGGAGAGGACGACGGCATTGGGGGTGTCGTCGACGATGACGTCGATCCCCGTTGACATTTCGAACGCCTGGATGTTGCGTCCGTCACGCCCGATGATGCGTCCCTTCATTTCATTATCGGGCAGGGATATGACCGACGTCGTCGTTTCCGTCACGTGATCCAGCGTGTACTTCTGCATCGCGTGCGTGATGATTTCCCGGGCTTCGACCTCCGCGTTCTGGCGGGCTTCTTCGATGATGCTGCGGGCTTGCTGGCCGGCTTCGGCGCGTATCCGGGCGTCGATGTTGCTGAGCAGCGCCTTTCTCGCCTCCTCCGTCGTCATGCCGGCGGACTGCTCGAGTTGTTCGGTCTGCCGCTTGATCAGCTGATCCAGCCGCTCTTCGGACTCCACCAGTTTCTCGTCCCGTTCCTGCAGCGACTGGACGTGTTTCTGTATGCCCTTTTCGCGCTTGGCCACGTAGTCGGCCTTGCGCTCCAGGTTCTGCTCCCTGATCGCGATCCGCTTTTCAACGCGCTGGAAGTCCTGGCGGGTCTGGTTGCTTTCTCGCTCGAATTTCGCCTTGGCCTGGTAGGATTCCTCCTCCGTTTCGATCCTTGCCGTGTTCTTTATCGTTTCAGCTTCTTCCACCGCCTCTGCGAGGATGCTCTCTGCCAAGCGCTCCATACTGTCCGTCTTACGTTTTTCGACACGCTTTCGAATGAACCATCCGAAGAGAAACATGATCAGGGCGGTGCCGGCGTAGAGACTGATCGTCACAAGCATAGTGGCAGCCACCTTCTTCAATTATGACGGTTGTTCCGGACATGGTCCGTTCCTCAACAAGATCGGTCATGGTCTTCCTTCTCTTCATCCTGTTGAGGAACCGGGTGCTCCAGCAACTCGTCCATGCGCCGGATCAACTCCGCGATCCGATCGTGATGCATGGACTCCGATACGACCTGGTTCTGCTGTTTTTCACGTTCCTTGTGCAGTTCGTCGGCGATCCTGATCGCCGTGAGGACCGCCACGCTGGTTAGGGACTGCATGGTCACGCTGACGGGTACCTCGCGCATGCGCTCATCGACATAGGCGGCGATCCGCTGGATGTATTCGGCTTCCTCTTCCGCCTGGATCGGATATTCGGTCCCGCAGATGTTGACGCGTACGGTGACTTTCTCGTCATCCATAATGGGTCCATCCCGGTGAGTAACCGGCCAGGAAACGCATGCCGGACGCCAGGCGAACTGCGGCGTACAAAACAGGGACTGAGCTGGACTGAACTTACTCGATGACGTCCAGGCGCGACAGCATCGTGTCTATACGCGCCTTGATGTCGTCCTGCTTGACGCGCAGCGCCTCGTTTTCCTGTTCCAGTTCTTCCTTCGAGGTAACCGACTGCTCCTGTTGCTGCTGCAGTTCCTGGATCTGCGTCTCGAGGTTCTGGTTCCGGCCGCGCAGATCCGCGTTCTCGTCCTTCAGCCGCTGGATCAGGTCGATCATCGTCTCGATCCGGCCCAGCAGCAGCTCTATGGATTGTTCTTGCATGAATCCCTCCGCAAAGGTGTATTCCAGCGCGCCTCGACGACGCTAGGAGCGAAGTTCCGCCCGGTACCGGCTCACCAGCCGGCGCAGCACCTTGTCCTGAAGCCGCGTGACTTCAGCGTCCGTCAGCGTCCGTTCACCGGACCTGAACCGCATGGCGTACGCCATGCTCTTGCTTTGGGCCGCTATCTGCGTTCCCCGGTACACGTCGAACAGTTCGACCGATTCCAGGAGGTCGCCGCTACACGCGCGGATTTCATTCAGTATGTCCCGATGAGTAACCTCTTCGGGCACGACAATAGCCAAGTCTCTCTCGACCGCGGGGTACTTGGGCGGCGCACGATAGGTCCTTCGATCGGACGCCTGGCCGAAGAGGACGCCGCAGTCGATCACCCCCATCCATACGGGCTCCCGGATCTCGTAATGGTCGAGAACCCGGTGCGAAACCGCGCCGAAACGGCCGGTCCGCACCCCGTCCGCGAGCAGTTCTCCGGTCCGGTTCCCGTCGAACAGAGGATCGACCTTATCATACGGGACGGTTTCGACGCTGTCAAGTCCTAACCGGCCGAGCAGCGCTTCCGCCAGACCCTTCAAATCGAAGAAATCGAAAGCCCCCGGAGGGCCGTCCCAGTGCGGGCTGTGGCGCTGTCCCGTGACGGCGAAACAGAGGTGTTCGGGCTCGTCGGGAAGGCCTTCTTCTTTCGCCCAGAACACGCGCCCGGCCTCGAATATGCGGATGTCCCGCACCTTGCGATTGGCGTTCCAGCGCACGACGCCCAGCACCGAGGCCGCCAGGCTCGAACGCATGGCGGAGAGTTCGGGGCTCAGGGGATTGTCGATCATGACGCTGGGACGGGATGGATCTATGAGCTGGTTCAGGTCCGGGTGCAGGAGACTGTGAGTGACCACTTCCGTGAAACCGAACCCGGTCATCGCGTCCCGCAGGCGCCGCTGGTCGTACTGCCGGCCGCGGCGGGCCTCCTCCCGTTCCCGGGCTTCGGCCGAATCGTCGCGGGGCGGCGCCGAAGCCGCCGGTTCGATCTTGTCGTAGCCATATAGGCGGGCGACCTCCTCGATCAGATCCACTTCGCGTGACACGTCCCGCCTGAACGACGGCACGCCGACCTCGAGATCCGCGCCGTCGGGCCGCGCGTCGAACCGCAGCCGCAGCAGCAACGCAACGATCTCGTCCCGGTCTAGGCCGGTGCCCAGCAGCCCGTTCACGCGGCTCGTGCGCAACCGGATCACCGGGTCGGGTCCGGCCGGGGTCCGGACGTCGATCATGCCTTCCGCCACCGCGCCGCCGGACATCTCGGCGATCAGTCCCGCGGCCCGGCCCACGGCCTCGCCCTGCAGTTCCGGGTCCATGCCCCGCTCGAATCGGCGCGACGCGTCCGTCTGCAGCTGCAGCGCCTTCGAACCCCGCCGCACCCGCACCGCGTCGAAACAGGCGCCTTCCAGGAAGACCCGGCCGGTTTCCGGGGTGATCTCGGTATCCAATCCGCCCATCACGCCTCCGACGCCGATGCCCGTTTCATGGTCGGCGATCATCAGCACCTCACCGTCGAGGGTTCGGTCCACCCCGTCCAGGGTGGTGAAGGCCTCCTCGGCCCCGGCGCGGCGGACGACGATGCCCCGTCCCGCCAGCCGGTCCAGGTCGTAGGCGTGCAGCGGCTGTCCCATTTCAAGCATGACGTAGTTCGTCACGTCGACCACGTTGCTGATGGACCGGATTCCGGCGGCTTCGATCCGCCGCTTCAGCCAGTCCGGCGAAGGGCCGATCCGGACGCCTGTGATCACCCGGCCCACGAACCGGGGGCAGTCTTCGGGGACGTCTACGCGGACGCTGGCCAGGGTATCGACGGGAGGACCCGCTTCATTGACGCCGCCGGACGGCATGCGCAGTTCGCCGCCCGACAGGGCTGTGATCTCCCGGGCCACGCCGATGAGCGAGAGGCAGTCGGGGCGGTTGGTACCTACGTCGATGCTCAGCACCGTGTCCGGTCCGCCCACGATGTCCTTCAGGGGCCGTCCGGTCTCGGTTCCGGCATCGAGCACCATGATGCCTTCGTGGTCTTCGGACAGGTTCAGTTCGGCCTCGGAGCAGATCATCCCGAAGGACTCCACCCCGCGGATCTTCGCCTTCCGGATCTCCATCCCGCCGGGCAGTACCGCGCCGACCCGCGCGACCGGCACCTTCTGGCCGGCGGCCACGTTCGGTGCCCCGCAGATGACCTGCAGGGACTCGCCCCCCACGTCCACGGTGCAGAGGGAAAGGCGGTCGGCGTTGGGATGGCGGTCCACGCGCTCCACGTGTCCGACGACGAACCCCTCGAAGTTGCTGCCCACCGTATCGACGCCGTCGACTTCCAGGCCGGCCATGACCAGCCGGTCCACCAGTTCTTCGACGGGCCACGGGACGTCGCAGTACGCCTGCAGCCACGAAAGGGGTACTTTAATCACCATGGGACGCTTGGCTCCTTGCCGGGACGTCCGGCTCCTTGCCGGGACGTCCGGCGCGCTCACCTCCGGCGCGCTCACGGAGGCACCGCGCTCAGTCGCCTTCGAGCTGGCGCAGGTCGTTCTCCAGGAACATGTGGATGCTGTCGATTCCGTACTTGAACATGGCGAGGCGGTCCAGCCCCATCCCGAAGGCGTAGCCGGTATATACTTCCGGATCGTAGTCCACGAATCCGAAGACCGCCGGGTCGACCATGCCGGCGCCCGAGATCTCCAGCCAACCCGTGTACTTGCAGATCCGGCAGCCTTTGCCGCCGCACGCGACACAGGAGAAGTCGTACTGTACGCTGGGTTCGGTGAAAGGGAAGAAATCGGGGAGGAAACGGACCTTGACCTTCCCGCCAAAGAGCCGCTGGGCGAAGTAGGTCATGTCGCCCTTGAGCTGCGCCATCGTGACCCCTTTGTCCACGTACAGGCCCTCGCACTGATGGAAGGTGAAGGCGTGGGTGGCGTCGGGGTTCTCGTGGCGGTAGGTGCGTCCCGGAACGATCACCCGGACCGGGGGTTTCTGCTGTTCCATGACCCGGACCTGTACCGGCGAGGTATGGGTCCGGAGCACGATGTCGCTGCCGAGGTAGAAGGTATCCTGGGTATCCCGGGCCGGGTGGTCGCGCGGGATGTTCAGCGCTTCGAAGTTGTAGTAGTCCCACTCCACCTCGGGACCGTCCACCACCGAGAAACCCATGTCCCGGAAGATCTCGGTGACTTCCTCGCGGATCAGGGTCAGTGGATGCTTGCTCCCCAGGGGCGGGGGGCGTCCCGGCAACGTGACGTCCAGGGCGCCTGCGGCGGATTCCCCTCCCGCTTCGCACACCGCCCGGCGGGCTTCCAGGGCTTCTCCGATGGTCTTCTTGGCCTGGTTGACCCGCTGACCGATGCGGGGACGGTCCTGGGGGGCCTCCTTGCCCACGGACCGCAGGACGCGGGTCAGCTCGCCATTCTTCCCCATGTACCTGATGCGGATCTCTTCCAGGTCCGACGGGTCGGCGGCGCGGGCGATTTCCTCCAGCGCCCGGGCTTCAATCGCTTCTGCTTCCTGTACCATGGATGGTCCGGTAGGTCCGGTCCCGGCCCTTCAGCGGTCTTCCGTGGTGAACGTCAGGAAAACTGCGCTTTGGCCGCGTCTGCCACCACGGCGAAGGCGGGCGGATCGTTGATGGCGAGCTCGGCAAGGAGTTTCCGGTCGATTTCGATCCGGGCCAGCTTCATGCCGTGTATGAGTTGGCCGTAGGTAAGGCCGTTGAGCCTGGCCGCCGCGTTGATCCGGGTGATCCACAGGCGACGGAAATCGCGCCGGCGCCGGCGGCGGTCGCGGTACGCGTAGGCCCAGCCCCGGTTGACGGCTTCGCGGGCCGTCCGGTAAAGCCGGTTGCGGCGGCCCCAGTACCCCCTGGCCAGCTTGATGGTCTTCTTGCGCCGCCTGTGTGAGGCGGCGGCGTTTGTGGCACGTGGCATGTTTCTTGTTCCTTGTTAGTTCGGCATCATCCGTTTGAGGCGCGCCGTGTCGGCCTTGCTCGCCATGGCGGTGCCGCGAAGCCCTCTAGTGCGCTTGCCGTTCTTGGACAACTTGTTGTGGGTCGCGTGGGAATGGCTGCGTTTGAACTTGCCGGAGGCGACCTTCTTGAAGCGTTTCGCCGCCGCTTTCAACGTCTTGATTTTCGGCATGATCTACTCCTGGTATCTACCTGGGCATGAGGACCAGCGACATGCTGCGGCCTTCCAGCCTGGGCCGCTGTTCGATGGTGCCTACGTCTTCCAGTATCTGCGCCATGTGCTCGAGCTTTCGCTGGCCCAGTTCCACGTGCGTCATTTCACGTCCCCAGAACCGCACGGACACCTTGACCTTGTTTCCGTGCTTCAGGAAATCGCGGGCCTGGGCGGCCCGGTACTCCAGGTCGTGTTCGCTGATCTTGGGCGTCTTGAAGCGGATTTCCTTCAGCTGCGTCACGTGCTGCTTCTTGCGCGATTCCTTCACCCGCTTGCTCTGCTCGTACTTGTACTTGCCAAAGTCCATGATCTTGCAGACGGGCGGGCGGGCATCGGGCGACACTTCCACGAGGTCGAGGTCGGCGCCGGACGCAAGCTGCAGGGCCTCCCTGGTCTCCATGATGCCGACCTGCTCGCCTTCCGCGCTGATCACCCGCACCTGGGGCACGCGAATCATTCCGTTGACTCTGACGGTTCTCTTTTGAATGGCTTTCCTCCCGGATCCTAGTGCTTTCGATTCATTCCGCCGCCTGGACGGTCCGGCTTGTCCGGACGGTCCGGTCGATTTCTTTTTCAATCGCGCCGATCAGGGCATCCACCGGCATGTTCCCCTGGTCACCCTTGCCGTGACGGCGTACGGACACGTCGCCGGCCTCCATCTCACGGGCTCCGGCAATGGCCATGTAGGGGATCTTCTTCGTCTCTGCCTCGCGGATCTTGTACCCGACTTTCTCGTTTCTCACGTCCGTCTCGACCCAGAATCCGGCGTCTTCGAGCCTGCGCGCCACGTCGCGGACGTACTCGGTCTGGTGTTCCGAAATCCCGATCACGACGACCTGGACCGGCGCGAGCCAGGTCGGGAATGCGCCGGCGCAGTGTTCGATGTACACGCCGAGGAACCGTTCCAGGCTACCGAGCATGGCGCGGTGGATCAGCACCGGGCGGGCGGGCTTTCCGGATTCGGTAATGTATTCGAGATTGAAGAGTTCCGGCATGTTGAAATCAAGCTGGCACGTACCCAGTTGCCAGGGGCGCTGCAGGGCGTCCTTCACGAAGAAATCCACTTTCGGCCCGTAGAAGGCCGCTTCGCCGGGCGACACTTCGTAAGCGACACCCAGGTCGTCCAGCACGCTGGCCAGGGTCTCCTCCGAATGATCCCAGATCTCGTCGGTACCGGCGCGTTTGTCCGAGCGCGTGGACAGGTGGATACCGATGTCGTCGAAGCCCAGCATGGTGTAAGCGTCTGTCAGCATCTTGATGAAATCATTTACCTCGTCGCCGATCTGCTCGGGTCGGCAGTAGATGTGGGCGTCGTCCTGCGCAAAGGAGCGCACCCGCATCAGGCCGGCCGTCACCCCGGAACGTTCGTGCCGGTGCAGCCGGGCGAAATCGGCGTACCGGACGGGCAGATCGCGGTAGGAATGGTGGCCTGCCGCGTACATGAGGCAGTGGCTGGGACAGTTCATCGGCTTGGGCGCGTATTCCCGGTCGTCGGCGTTTATGGTGAACATTTCGTCCCAGAAATGCTCGTAGTGGCCCGAGGTCTTCCACAGGTCGGCTTCGTAGATCAGCGGCGTGATGACTTCGTCGTACCCATACTTTTTATATAGTTCGCGCACATAGTCGGTCAGGGTGTTGTAAACCCGGGCGCCTTTCGGGAAGAAGAAGGGCGACGCCGGCGAAGAGGGGTGGAACATGAACAGCTCGAGTTGCCTGCCCAGCTTGCGGTGATCCCGCCGTTCGGCCTCTGCGCGCCGTTCCAGGTACTCGTCCAGGTCCTTTTTGCGGGGATAGGACACGCCATATATCCGCTGCAGGCTCTGGTTGTTCTCGTCCCCGTGCCAGTAGGCGGCCGCTACGTTGAGCAGCTTGAAGGCCTTTATCTTTCCGGTCGACGGGATGTGGGGGCCCCGGCAGAGGTCGATGAAATCTCCCTGCTCGTAGATGCTGATCACCTCGTCCGCGGCGAGATCGTCGATCATCTCGACCTTGTAGGACTCGCCCCGATCGTTGAACAGGGCGCGGGCATCCTCGCGGGAGAGTTCGCGGCGCCGGATGGGCATGTCCGCCCGGGACAGCTCGACCATGCGGCCTTCGATGCGCTCGAGATCATCGGTCGTGAACGGCTCCGGCATGTCGAAGTCGTAATAGAATCCCTCATCGATCGGCGGACCGATGGTCAGTTGCGCTTCGGGAAACAACTCCTTGGTGGCCTGGGCCATCAGGTGCGTCGTGCTGTGCCAGTACACCTCCCGGCCCTCCGGATTGCTGAAAGTCAGCACCTCCAGGGAAGCGTCTCCGTCCAGCCGGTGGTCCAGGTCGACCTGGGCGCCGTCGATCTTGGCCGCGAGCGCAGCCTTGCCCAGACCGGGACCGATGCGCGCCACCGCGTCCATGACCGTAGATCCCTGCTCCATTTCGATCTTCCCGCCGTCGGGAAGTGAGATCCTGACGTTTTTCAATTACAGACTCCCGGCTTACTCTACACATTTACCAGGCTGGACCAGTCTAGCCCAGTCTGGCCCAGGCTTGGCCAGGCTTGACCGCCCGGTTCCACAAGGCCCTTCTACCTACCGGACAAACAGAAAAAAATAAAACGCGCACCTTTATTTGTCAATAGATTTACCATGCCCGAAAATCCCCTCATTGTTCGAACAGGCTGCCCATCATGTCGCTGTAGGAACGCCGGCCGTCGGCGACGTTCTTGCTGATCCTCGAATGCTGGTGCAGACCCTCGAGCAGGAACTCCATGGCAACGGAAAGTTCCGCCCGGTTTTCCGTCCTTACGTGCCGGCCCGCCAGCTTCCGCAACCCGTCTACGCCGTTCAGCGCGCCATAATAGGATTTGTCGTCCATGGTGTCCGAAATCTCGACTGTCTGTCCTTCTTCGAACCAGGCGAGGACATCCTGGTAGCACGCATCGCGTTCATCATCCTCGCCGAAGGCCGCGGGGAAATAGTGTCCGAAGACTTCCTTCACGGCCCGGCCGATCAGCGCCTCGGCCACTTTGACTTCACCTTCCTGCTCACCCTCGTACACGAGTTCCAGCTTGCCCGTCATCGCCGGGATCACGGCGGACAGGTCGCACATGCGGGGCACGACGGAACGCTTGCCGTGCAGTATGCATCGCTTCTCGACCTGGCTGACCAGGTTCTCCATGGCGGCGATGGTCATGCGCGTGCTTACGCCGGAAGTCTGGTCGATGAACTCGCTGCTCCGGGCCTGGAAGGCGATCTCCTCCACCGTCTCGCGCAGAAACGACGGCATGTCGACCCGCACGCCGCCGGGCCGCTCGGTCCAGGCCTCCTGGTCGGTGATGGCCATGGCGTATTCGCGGCTGACGGGATAATGGGTCAGAATCTGCGAATCGATCCGGTCCTTGAGCGGGGTGATGATGGTCCCGCGATTGGTATAGTCTTCCGGGTTCGCCGAGAAGACGATCGTCACGTCCAGGGGGATCCGCACCGGGAATCCCCGGATCTGGATGTCCTTCTCCTCCATGATGTTCAGCAGGCCGACCTGTATGCGGGGCTGGAGATCGGGCAGTTCGTTCACGGCGAAAACGCCCCGGTTCATCCTCGGGATGATGCCGAAGTGGATCACGTCTTCGTGGGCGTAGTGAAGCCGCTGGGAGGCCGCCTTGATGGGATCGATATCGCCGATCAGGTCGGAAATGGTCACGTCGGGCGTGGCGAGCTTCTCCCCGTACCGCCGCGACCGGCCGATCCATTCGATGGGGGTATCGTCCCCGTGTTCGGACACGAGGTCCCGGGCGCGCCGGCTGACGGGCGCGTAGGGCGAACTGTTGATCTCGCAGCCCGCGATCACGGGCAGGTACTCGTCGAGCAGCGTGACCAGGGCTCTCAGGATACGGGTCTTCGCCTGTCCCCGCAGCCCGAGAAGAATGAAGTCGTGCCGGGACAGGATCGCGTTGACCAGTTCGGGGATGACGGTCTTGTCGTAACCGACGATGCCGGGAAAGACCTGCTCGCCGCGGGCAAGCTTGACCATCAGGTTGTCCCGCATTTCGTCCTTGACGGTCCGTTGCGGATATCCCATGCCGCGCAGCGCACCGATGGTCGTGGCAGCGGTGTAGTCCATTTGCTCCCGGGCGTCCGAAAATGGATGGATTCGAGGGGAGGATCCGTGGCGTGGATTTCCCTTCCGATAGTCGACGGATTCTATCCCGCGAGGCCCGTCCTGTCAACCATTTTTTGGCTTCTCCCGGGGGCCGCCGAGGTGCCTTTTCCTTTGACTTGGGCGGGGTTGTTGGCTATGTTGAAAGGTCATGAAGAACGTGATCCACGCAGCGCTCACCGCGTCGCTGGCCGTCGCGCTGGTTGCCGTGGGCCTGGTCGAATTGCGCTGGCATGTCATCGAACGGTTCGTCGGCGCGTACATGGACGCCCGCAACGATTCACGGGACCGGCTGGAGCGGTTCGTCGACCAGGAGAGCCGGACCAACCAGGCGCTGGAGACGGCGAACGAGTTGATTGAACAGCGCAGCCAGTTCGCGCTGGACGGGGGAGAGGATCCGGGCCGGCCTGTAGCCGGGTTCGCTTCGCCATCCGACGTCGTCCGGCTGGATCGCGGGCACAAGTTGATCATGACCCGGGACCGTTTCCTGGCCATGCCCGAATGGCTGACCGGCGCCGCCTACCCTCCAGGGGCGCGCACCGCGGACCGGGCCGGCTTCAAGCCGTATGAGCCGGTGGTCACGCCCGTTGCCGTGGGACCGGATGAGCTCGCCGACACGCCGGATGCCGCAGAGGCGGATTCGCTTTCCCGGTCACAGGCGGCCTTCGAACCCGATTCCCTTACAGCCTGGACGCGCACGGTCGTCATCCGCCCGGGGTGGATTCGCCGGGGCGAGGTCTACATGGTGGACGACGAAAACTACATCCTGCACCGCATGCCCATATCGGCCGGGCAATTCGATCTCATCGACGCATACGCATCGGCGTCCGAGGGGCGGATGCACGAAGACATGGAGCACGTGTACGAGGCCGGTGTGTTCTTCGACACGCTGCGCAGCCTGGACATGGAAATGCGGGACGAAATCATCGATCCGATCCGGTTCAGGGACCTGGAAGAGACCGCGCAGCGGGTAGGCGTATCGGAGAACCAGCGGATCATCCAGATCGAACGGCTGGTCGACGGCCAGATCGCCGTGGTCACCATTCCGGTGTCCGCGGACCTGTTCGTGGAACTGTACGTGGCGCTCGGAGCGCTTTGATCCGTCCACCGCGGACGGACCGGGATAGGCGATGGACGATTTAAGAGAACACCGGGAAACCCCGATCGCCCGGTCATTCAGATATACCAGGCGTGTGATGTATGCAGGATTCGGCTTGCTGATCTTCGGCGCGCTTGTGGCCGTCGTGCTGTTCTTCCTCACCGTGCCGTCCATTCCCCGCCTTCCGAACGACCTGAACGACATCTTCGGACAGATGACCCGGATCTACGCCGAGGACCAGGAGGGCAATCCTCGCCTGGTACACACCCTGGGCGGCCATCGCCGGGTCGCACTGGAAGAGATCGCGCCGGTGTTCCGGGACGCGATCATCGCCACAGAAGACGCCGATTTCTTCCATCACCGGGGCGTGGACAAACCCGGCATCATCCGGGCTTTCGTGACCAATCTCCGCGAGGGCCAGATCCTGGGGCAGGGCGCGAGCACGATCACCCAGCAGCTGGCGCGCCACCTCTTCTTCACCCGCGAGAAGGTATGGATCCGCAAGATCCGCGAAGCCATGGCCTCCATGCAGATCGAGGCGAGGTTCAGCAAAGACGAGATCCTGTCCGCCTACTGCAACAACATGTATTTCGGCGCAGACGCCTACGGCGTGGAAGAGGCCGCGCAACGATTCTTCAGCAAGCGAGCGAGCGAGCTCACGCTCGGTGAATCCGCGCTGCTTGCCGGGCTGGTCCAGCGGCCGAGCGACTACAACCCCTACTATCGCATGGACCGTGCGCTCAGCCGCAGGGAGACCGTGTTCCGCCGCATGATAGACAACGGGTACATCACGGAGGAAGATGCCGCGCTGGCCCGGGAGCAAGAGATCACGCTCAAGGGAACGAGCATCGGTCCGGCCAGGGGTCCGTACTACCTCGATTACGTCGAAGACCTCCTGATCCGCCGCTTCGGCAGCAACCTGGTCTTCAACGGCGGGCTCACCGTGCACATCGCCATGGACCTGGACCTGCAGGAACTCGCCGAGGAAACCATCAGCACCCGGATGACCTACGTGGATTCGCTGGTCGGCGACCCGGCCTACGACACGGCCACGGCGGAAGAGCGAAAACAGGCGCTCGAGGCGGCGCTGGTCGCCGTAGACACGCGCACCGGGGCCGTACGGGCTCTGGCCGGAGGCCGCGATTACACGGCGAGCGAATTCAACCGGGCCGTCGAAAGCAACCGGCAGCCGGGGTCCGGATTCAAGCCGGTCGTCTACCTGGCGGCGCTGGACCACCTGGGTTATTCCGCCAATACGGTCGTGGTGGACGAACCCGTGGCCTATACCACCGAACTGGGGGATCTCTGGGAACCGCAGAACTTCACCCGGGAGTACGAGGGACCCGTCATCCTCAAGCGCGCTTTCATGCGTTCGATCAACGTGGTCTCCGCGAAACTGGTCAGTGAGGTCGGTCCCTCGACGGTCATCGAGTATGCCCGCCGCCTGGGGATAACCAGCCCACTGGAGCCCATACTCTCCCTGGCGCTGGGTACCAACGGCGTCTCGCCCCTGGAGATGGCTTCTGCCTACTCCGTGTTCGCCACGGGCGGGATCTACCACAGGCCCTACGTCATCACCCGCGTGGAAGATTCCGAGGGCAGGGTGATCGAGGAAACCGAACCGGAATCGCGTCGCGTGATCAGTGAGCAATCCGCGTACCTGATGCTCGACCTCCTGCGCGGCGTCATCAGTGGCGGCACGGGGATCGGTGCACGCTACAGATATGGCTTCACGGCCCCGAGCGGCGGGAAGACGGGGACTTCAAGTGAATCCAGGGACGTCTGGTTCAACGGATTCACGAAAGACCTCGCGACCTCCGTCTGGGTGGGGTACGACGATGCCCGGCCCCTCCTGTCCATCGTGGAAGACGAGGAGATAACCGGCGCTTCGGGCGCCATACCCGTCTGGGCGCCCTTCATGAAACAGGCCTCGGCACTGCAGGAGCAGCGTGAAGTCCAGGCGGCGATGTCGGCGGCGATGTCGGCGGCCGATTCCGCGGACGGACGGCAGGCCGGACTTCCGGCCGAAGATGTTGGCGGCATTGGCGGCGAGCACGAAGAACCGGAAACCGGGGTAGATGCGAGCTCGGACGAGGAAGCGAAACCGCCACCGGCTTTCCCCATGCCGCTGGGCATCGAGAAGATCCGCGTCGACTTCCGCACGGGCCGGCTGTCCCAGGACCTGGAACGCTCCCTGGTCGTGACCGTACGGGGCACGAATCCAAGGATAAGGGCGAAGATGATCCCATCGGACGGGGCCGCCACCGAAGAGACCGGTTTGCTGGAGCCGCCGGCAACGGAGGAGCCCCTTGGCCAGGCCGACCAGACCATCCAGGATACCCGTTCCGGACATGACGGATCAGTTGGACCAGGCGGTCCAGGCGGTCCGGTTGATCAGTAGGGCTGACGTTGAAAGGTCGTGGGACTATACGGAGGATCAGTTCCCGTGCGGGAGCTCAGGCCCGGACCTCAGGCCCGGACCGGTTGCGGTCTATCGCTTCCCGGACCGCGGGAATCAGGAAGACGTTTTCGAGGGGAAACTCGGAGAAGGCGCGGCCGAGGAGGTTGATCCGGCCGTCGGTATCGAGCCGCTTGTTGATGACGATATGGTACCTGCCGCGGTACCGGCACAGCCCGCCGTCGCCGTCCAACTTGCCGTAACGGACCCGGATTGACATCCGTTCCGCCAGGTCTTCGAATTCCTGCAAAAGGGTCGTACTGTCCATGGCGCACACGAAGGCAAGACGATCCGCTGCAGTCCGCCGGTCCTGAAATCTTCCGGAAGCCGCGGATCGGACTCCGACTCGCACGTCGCTGTTACAGGACGCTTTAATGAGTTGTAACATATATCGGTCGCCGTCACGGGTCAAGCCCCGATGTCCGGATACGGGGGAACAAAACACTTGACACCGGGCGGTCCGATAATGATATTTTCGGGGAAGTTTGCAACACAGTCTACGAAGGTTTGCGTGGTATCAGCGGGAGTAGCTCAGCGGTAGAGCATCACCTTGCCAAGGTGAGGGTCGCGGGTTCAAGCCCCGTCTCCCGCCTTCGGACGTGGCGGCATAGCCAAGTGGCTAAGGCACGGGACTGCAAATCCTCGATCGCCGGTTCGAATCCGGCTGCCGCCTTGCAACTTCCAGCTTCCAACTCCCCAATCCAATCTGCAATCGATCGTGGCCAGGCTTCCCGGAAACACCTCGTTTTCGATCATCGCCTTGCGTGCTTTCACGCGGTACGCCCGAACCGCGACAAAGGCGCCGCCAGGTCTGTCAATCCTTCTTGCACCCCCCGAATCACCGCAGTATAATAGCCATCGAACGCATCTTCGAACCGACCAAACACAACTAGAACCAAGGCACGGGAACCATGGCGAAAATCGAATGGGTCCGGCGCATCTACGAAGACGGCTGGCACAACGCCTTTACGGATTTCCAGTTCTTCAAGGGCCGGTATTACATCTGCTTCCGCAACGGCCTTTCCCACGTGAGTCCCGAGGGGAAGGCGGTGGTCATCGCCAGCGACGACCTGGTTGACTGGCGACGCACAGGCGTGCCGGTCAACACAACGGGCGACGACCGGGACCCCCATATGGTCGCGACGGAAGGCCGGTTGTTCGTCTATGCCGGAAACGTCACCCGGCCCGACCCGGTGCAGCACGGCGATGAGGGGCCGCGCCTCATACGGTCCGTCTGTTCATTCAGCGAGGACGGCGCAACGTGGACGGAACCCCGGCAGGTGTACCGGGACGGGTACTGGTTGTGGGGCGTCGGCCGTGCCGATGACAGTGCTTACGACCTGTTTTACGGGCTCGCCTACGGTAACGAACCATCGGAATGGAACCTGAAACCGACCGAGCTTCACCTATTGCAGTCTACGGACGGACTGGAGTGGGAACGGGTGTCCGTGGTCACGCGGAACGGCAGCGAAGCCACATTCCGCATCACCGACGCCGGTGCCATGCGGATTGCCATCCGCGGCGGCGACGATAACCGTTTTACCCTGGCCTCCGCAGAACCCCCATACACAGACTGGCAGCTTCAGGACATGGGGTACGTGGTCCCCGCGCCCCGCCTCGTGGTGGCCGGCGGACGGGAATACGTAATCGGCCGGCAACACGTGCGCGATCCAAGCGGACCGGGCGGACCGACCAGTCCGGGCGGGTCAGGCGGGTCAGTCAGGCCGGGCGGACAGGACGATGCCGATGACCCCGGGCGGATCGTCGAACGGCGCACCAGCATCTGGCGGGTGGAGGAGGACGGCGTCGTCCATGTCCTCGACCTGCCCTCGGGTGGCGACACCTCCTACGTTGGCGCGGTACAGCATGAAGACGGCGCCCTGCTGCTCAGCTACTACTCGCAGCACGAAGTGGAGACGGGCGAGAAGCACTTTCTCTATCCGGCCAACATCTACCTGGCCAAGGTCAGGCTGTAGGGCGGGGACCGGGACGACCCTCGAGTACCGGTAAAAGCCCCGGCAAGATTCACGGCTCACGTCCCTGGAGATAAATCAGGAGTTGCCATGGCACTGAGCGCTATTCAGGCCGGCGAGCGGTTCACCGGCGAGGAGACCGAGCATATCCGCCGCTGCTTTCAGCGGGATGGCTACTATGCCTTCGGCCGGCTGATGGAAGACGAAGAGGTGGAGGCTCTGCGGGCGGACATGCAGCGCAAGTGGGACGATCCCCGCATGCACGAGCCGGCGCGGGACCAGATCCGCGGCAACAGCCTGATGCGCATGTTCGAGTATTCCTATGCTTTCCGCGACCTCATCGTGCGCGAGCCCTTCGCGAGCCTGGCGGAGGTCATTCTCGGCGACGACTGCCACTGCATGTCCCAGAACGCGCTCTACACGCCGCCCAATCCAAAGGCGGCCCCAGACGGCCCGGGCGGATGGCACCTGGACGACCTGGTCCATTTCCCCCTGCCGGACGGCGTGCCGCGCCACGACTCCGCCTTGCCCCCACCCTGTTTCGTCCTGCAGGTTTTCACGCCGCTGACCGATGTGGAGGAAGTGCGTTTCGGTCCCACGCAGGTCGTTCCCGGCAGCCATTTCGCGGGACGCCAGCCGCACCTGCCCCATGAGCAGGACGGGCCCACATTCGACGGCCGGGGGCCCCACTCCTTCCTCGTCCGGAAGGGCGACGCCTACATGTTCAACAACCAGGTCTGGCACCGCGGTGCGCCGAACGCCTCCGACCGCACCCGGCTGATGGCCGGCGTCACCTACAGCAAGCGGTTCATCGCGCAGAAACTCTACCCCTTCATCGACTACCGCATGCCCGATCACGTGTGGGCCGAGGCATCACCTCGCCTGCAGCGCATGCTGGGCCGGCACAGCAAAGGAGCGTACGGCTGATGGCTGACGCGTCGAAACGATTCGAACGGGCCGATCAGTCTGAACGGCCCTCGCAGTCCAGGCAGACGGCGGAATTCGCGGGCCGCACCGCCCTGGTGACCGGCGGTTCCCGGGGGATCGGCCGATCCACGTGCCGCATGCTGGCGGAACACGGCGCCCGGGTGGCGATCAACTACGCGCGCAACGAGGAAGCGGCGAAAGCGGCTCTCGCCATGGTGGAGGAGGCCGGCGCGGAAGGCATGATCGTACAGGCAGACGTATCATCGGAAGCCGACGTGGACCGGATGGCCGCGGAAGTGCGGGCACGCCTGGGACCGGTCGACCTCCTGGTGAATAACGCGGGGATCGCGAAGAACCAGCCCCATTCGGAACTCGCCTTCGCGGACTGGAAACGCATGTTCGAGGTGAACGTGGACGGGGTGTTCCTGGCGACCTGGGCGGTGAAGGACGAGATGATCGAACGTGGATTCGGCCGCATCGTCAACGTGGCTTCGCTCGCGGGCATCATCCTGAAAAAGGACATGATCCACTACGCCACGACCAAGGCGGCGGTGATTTCCCTCACGCGGCACTGCGCGGAGGCCTTCGCGCCCCATAACGTCCGCGTGAACTGCGTGGCCCCGGGCCTGACCGATACCGACCTGGCCGGGTCGGGCAACCCGGGCATGATCGACCGGCTCATCGCTTCCACACCTATGGGCCGCATAGCCCAGCCCGGGGAAATGGCCTCCGTGATCCGGTTCCTGCTCTCGGAAGACTCGAGCTTCGTGACCGGCCAGACCGTCACGGCCTGTGGAGGCCGGAGCTGAATCGGCCGATTCCGTGTGCACATTCTCCAAATCACACCAACATGATTCCCCATCTTTTGTTACTCACCTTATTTATACTCTTTGCGTGCGGAAAAGACAGCCCGACGAATCCACGACCACCTCAAGTAAACATAACATCGAAAGTTCAATTGATACAGGCGACGCAATCGAATGGGCTTGACAGTCCGTTGCCGCTTGTGGCGGGCAGGGATGCTCTGATGCGCGTTTTCGTCACAGCGGAGAAAGAAGCAGTCGCAACCTTTCCATCCGTACGTGCCATGTTCTATCATGACGGCGTATTGATACATACCGTGAATATACCTGGACGAGACTGGAAAGTCTGGCCAGACATCGAACTGGGGTCACTTGCGTCCACATCAAATGCGCTCGTAAATCGTTCAATTGTATCTCCGGGCTTGGAAGTGGTGATCGAGATTGATCCGGACAATAACATGGAGCCGCCTTTGGGAAGTGGATCCCGTATACCGCCCACGGGTCGCCTGGCAGTCGATGTGAGGGATCTGCCACCGTTCGATCTGAAACTGGTACCCCTTTTGTGGGTTGATGAACCGGACTACAGCGTGGTGAATACTGCCGAAGGACTTACCGGCGATGACAAATTGTTTCGGCTTACCCGGGATTTGCTGCCCATAGGACAATTCAATTTGACCGTGCGCGAAGCTATCTGGACTTCTGTCGACACGTTTCGCATCAGTGTTGAATCATTAATGGAAGTTGACGCAGCTCGAATTTTGGATGGCTACGGATATGTTCCACATGTTCATTACTTGGGTGTTTTTACCACCCGGCGTGCAGGCAGAGCTTACAGCCCGGGTTTCGCTGCTATTTCATCCCTTGATGGAGAAATCATAGCGCATGAACTGGGGCACAACCTTAGTCTTGGTCATTCTCCTTGTAGTTCCTACCAGTTAATCGATCCTGAATATCCCTATACGGATGGTTCTATTGGAGTATGGGGATATGATATGCGGAAAGGCGTGCTGGTTCATCCACAGACTCCTGACCTTATGGGTCGCTGCACCGGAGTATGGATCAGCGATTATCATTTTACCAAGGCACTGAATCATCGTCTCTTGAACAAGGCCGTATTTCTCCGCTTGACCAATTCACCAGCAAACAGCGCACTTCTCCTGATGGGTTACGTAAGCGAAGCAGGAGAACTGCGTCTTGAACCCGCATTCGCGGTCAACGCTCCTCCTCATTTGCCCGATACCACGGGTCCATACAGGCTCATTGGGGAAGATACGGAGGGTCGTATACTGTTCTCACTGGACTTCGGTATGAATGAGATCGCGGACGGTGCCGGCGGCGCTTTCGTCTTTACACTTCCCGTGCATGCCGAGTGGGCATACAATCTGCAAGACATCCTGCTTACAGGTCCGGAAGGATCCGTGTCCATATCAGACGGGGAAGGGAGATATGCCGCGCTCTTGCTGGACGGTGCTAGCGGCCGTTTAAGGGGCATCCTTCGTGGATGGACTGATTCGTCACAACTTACATTGCGTTCCAGACCCGTACTACCGGAGCCGGGATTGGAGGTTATGATCAGCCGAGGATTACCCGATCCCGATACGTGGCGGCAGTAGTGAACAACACGAACGGCGATTTCGATGAATTGCCGGCCTGACAACGATTAAGCTCTACGGCCCGTAGTTTTCAGTCCCTTCCTACCTGTTCTCGATCAACTGGTCCACCACGGCCGGGTCCGCCAGCGTGGTCGTATCGCCGATCTGGTCCAGCTCGTTGGTGGCGATCTTGCGCAGGATGCGGCGCATGATCTTTCCGGAGCGCGTCTTGGGCAGGGCCGGCGCCCAGTGGATCACGTCGGGCGTGGCGATGGGGCCGATGATCGAGCGCACCTGCTTCTTCAGGTCGCCGCGCAGGTCTTCCGTGTACTCCTCGCCCACGTTGAGGGTCACATAGGCGTATATCCCCTGCCCCTTGATCTCGTGGGGGAACCCAACTACGGCCGCTTCGGCCACCGAGCCGTGGGCCACCAGGGCGCTTTCCACCTCGGCCGTGCCCATCCGGTGTCCGGAGACATTGATGACGTCGTCCACCCGGCCCGTGATCCAGTAGTATCCGTCCTCGTCCCTTCGGCAGCCGTCCCCGGTGAAGTAATACCCCTTGTACTGCTGAAAGTAGGTCTCCTCGAACCGCTGGTGGTCTCCGTAAACGGTGCGCATCTGCCCGGGCCAGGGCTCCCGGATGGCCAGCACGCCCATGATGCCGTTGCCCTCGAGTTCTCTTCCACTCTCGCCGTCCAGCAGCACGGGCTTCACGCCGAAAAAGGGCAGGGTGGCGGAACCCGGCTTGGTGGGGATGGCGCCCGGCAGCGGGGAGATCATGATCCCGCCGGTCTCCGTCTGCCACCACGTGTCGACGATGGGGCACCGCTCCTTGCCCACGTTGACGTGGTACCAACGCCAGGCCTCGGGATTGATCGGCTCGCCTACCGTGCCCAGGAGCTGGAGCGTGGGCATGGGATGGCGGGCCGGCCAGTCTTCGCCTTCCCGCGCCAGCGCCCGGATGGCGGTCGGCGCCGTGTAGAACTGGTTGACGCTGTACTTCTCGATGATCTCCCAGCACCGGTCGGGCGCCGGATAGGTCGGAATGCCCTCGAACATGATCGTCGTGGCGCCATTGCCCAGGGGGCCGTAGATGATGTAGGAATGTCCCGTGACCCAGCCGATGTCCGCGCCGCAGAAATAGATGTCGCCTTCATGGTAGTCGAAGACGTAGCGGTGGGTGACCCCGGTATACACCATGTATCCGCCGACGGTATGCTGCACGCCCTTCGGCTTGCCCGTGGAACCGGAGGTGTAGAGGATGAACAGGGGATCCTCGGCGTCCATTTCCTCGCACGGGCAGTCGGCGTCGGCCCGGGCCATCAGGTCATGCCACCAGAAGTCCCGGCCTTCCTCCATGGGAAACTGAAAGTCGGGATCGTCCTTGACCCGGTCGACCACGATGCAGGTGGTAACCGGTTCGCCCATCTCCTTCTCCGCCGAGGCCATGGCATCGTCCGCCACCGGCTTCATGAAGACCGGCTTGTCGCCGCGATGGGTCCCGTTGGCGGTGATGACCGTCTTGCAGGTCGAATCCACGATGCGGTCCGACAGCGAATCGGCCGAGAAACCGCCGAACACGATGGAATGGACCGCGCCGATCCGGGCACAGGCCAGCATGGCGACGGCCAGTTCGGGGATCATGGGAAGGTAGATCGAAACCCGGTCGCCCTTCCCGACGCCCCGCGACTTGAGTACGTTGGCGAACTTGCAGACCTGCTCGTGCAGTTCGCGGAAGGTGAGGCGTGCGTCCTCGCCCGGCTCGTTGCCTTCCCAGATGATGGCCGTCTGATCGCCGCGCGTCTCGAGATGGCGGTCGATGCAGTTATGCACGATGTTGGTCTTGCCGCCTTCGAACCACTTGATAGACACGGGGCCCTTCCGCATATCGTAGTTGTAGGACCGGATCCGGTCCCATTTCCTGAACCAGTGGAACGATTCCGCCTTCTCGGCCCAGAAGGCCTCCGGGTCGGCGACGGAACGCTCGTATTCCCGCCGGTATTCTTCCAGGCTCTTCAGGTGCGCCTTGTAGCGAAAGGTCTCATTGGGCTGATACAGGTCGGACATGTTCGGTCTCCGGGCTTCAGTTTATGTTTGCGGGTGATGCCTGTCTTCGAGCGTAACTGTTTGCCTACTCCACTTCCACGTCTACGCGGTCTCCGGTCGAAACGTCCAGCACCTCGGCCGCACTGCCGCCGTTGACGGCGATCTCGAGCAGTCCCGCGCTGTCCAGGATGGCCAGGGACCCGCCGGCGGCGGCTTCGTCGTAGGATGCGCAGACGCGGTCCAGCGCCAGGTCGGCCAGCCGGATCCGGAACCGCTTATCCCGGGTCTTCTCAAGGAAGAGGGAATCGCCGATATCCGTTATTATATTGCCATATCGGTCGATATGCAATACGCGACCGGTGATCCCACCCTCATGTACCACGGGTTCGGTGACCGTCCCGGAGTCGTAGTCTGTGATTTCGGGACCGAAGTCTGAAACGGGCGTGCCGAGGGCGAGATGGGCGGCCACGGGCGCGAAGACGTCCCGGCCATGGAACGTGTTGCTGATTTCCGGCAGCATGTAACGGGACTCGGTCACTGAAACGACCCGGAGATCCGTCTCCTTCGCGTACACGTGGGCGAAAAGGCCGTTGTCCGGTCCCACGAACCGGTATCCGGGCGTTTCCACGATCAGGGCCCGCCGCGCTCCGCCTACGCCCGGGTCGACGACGGCCACGTGCACCGTCCCCTCCGGGAAGTAGGCATAAGCGGTGCGCAGGATGAAAGCGCCTTCTTCGATCTGCTGGGGCGTAATCTCGTGGGACAGGTCCACGATCCGGACCTCCGGGCAGATACCCAGGATGACACCCTTCATGGTGCCCACAAAGGCGTCGCTGAGGCCGAAGTCGGTAAGCAGCGTGATCACGGACATGGCATAGCGGGTTTCTCGTCGCGGGACACGGCATCCGCGCGCGACTTCGATCGGCCCACCAGGATATTCCGGGGGGCGTCGCCGCCGACCGGACGGCCGTCGAAATCGCCGTAAGTCTGCGTGACCTTCAGTCCGGCCCGGTCCATCATGGTTTCGAGCTCTTCCAGGGTATACATCCGCACGGACTCGTCGTAGCTTCTCTCCGCTCCGTCTTCCCTGATCCGCACCTGTTTGTTGATGCGCACGTGACTGTCCGGCTCTGACGGGTTGCCGGTGATCCAGCGGCGCTGCTCGACTTCCATGCCTTCCACGGTGCGGCGGTCCGACGGAACGAGCGTGGAGATCACGTACGCGCGGTTCAGGTAATCCATGAGGAAACGCCCGCCGGGACGCAGCGCCCGCGAAATGGCTTCGAGGACCCGTGCATTCTCGCCATCCTCCCGGAAATAGCCGAAACTGGTGAAGAAGTTCACCACGAGATCGTATGCGTGGGATGCGGGCGGATCGCGCATGTCACCCTGGATGAACGTGATGTCCAGCCCCTCGTCCGCCGTTCGGCGCCGCGCCCGTTCCAGCAGTTCTTCCGACAGGTCGAGCCCGGTAACCTTGAAGCCGCGCCGGGTGAGTTCCAGGCTGTGCCGGCCGTCGCCGCAACCCAGGTCCAGCACCTCGCACGACGTAGGCACGTCCAGTTTATCCACGAGGAAATCGACCTGCCGGCGCGCTTCCTCGTCGTTCCGGTGGGGGTATACCCGCAGGTAGTCGTAACGGAAAGCAGTCTTGTACCAGTCGGACGCCGGACTGTGGTGAGTAGCCATATCCATCCACGGGTCTTAAGGTTCCTGAATCGACGAGTTTTCAATATACAGCACAGGGGGTTCCCGTCAATCCGCGAATGCCGGTCCGCCCCGTGCCGCCTGGTCCGCCTGGTCCGCCTGCTCCGCCCCGTGCCGCAGCGCTTTCTATTGACAACAGGTACTCATACGTTTAGTTTTACCACGTCGACTCACGGCCGTGGCGCCAGGTATCCCGGACCGGGCCTGACTGGAGCATGCAATGGCAGCCAAAGACAAGCGGGCAAACGGTTCTGCGAAGCGGGCAAACGGTTCCGCGGCGGACGACGCGGAATTCGAGAAGCTGCTCGACGAAATGGAAGAACTGGGACATAAGGCCGACGCCCTGCGTGCGAAGGTGAATCACCTCATCGACGAGATGCGGGAGAACGACGTCCCGGCGGACGAGGAAGTGGGCGAGGGAACGGGCGGCGGCGCGGCAGCCGAGGAATCAAACGACGTCGCGGTGAACGAAGGTAGCGCCGTAGACGACGAGGGCAGTGCCACAGACGACGAGGGCAGTGCCACAGACGACGAGGGCAGCGCCGCAGACGACGAAGCGACCGATGAGGATGGCGATCCAGATGCTACATGATCCCGCCTGCCCGCCTGCCCGTCCGCAAAAGCAGACGTAGCCTCGCGATACCTCACTTAGCCTCGCGTTAACTCACGTAGCCTCGCTTAACCCCTCATACACGCCGAAGGCCTCTTCCCGCGACGGAATCGAGTAGGTCGCCCCGCGGCCGCGGACTTTGAGACCCGCCATGACGGTGCCCAGCCTTGCGGACTCGGTGGCGTTCATTCCGTGGGTCAATCCATACAGCAGGCCGCCGTTGAACACGTCCCCGGCCCCCGAGGTATCGGACACGTGCTCCGGGACGAAGGCCGGGATTTCGTGGATCCCGTCGTCCAAACCCAGCACGGCGCCTTCCGCGCCGCACTTCACCGCGACCATGCCCACGCCCCGCTCACGGGCCCGTTCGATCACCGTGCGGGCGTCCTCCGTTTCGAAGAGCGACGCGCTCTCCTCGGGCGCACTGGGCAGGAGGATGTCCACGTGGGGGAGGATCTCGTCCATGGCCTCCCGGGCTTCCGCCAGGGACCACAGTCCGAGCCTCAGGTTGGTATCGAAGGCCGTCGTAACGTTGTGCTCGCGCGCGATCCGGAAGGCCTCCAGCACAGCCGCCCGGCTGGTTTTCGATATGGCCTGGGTGATGCCGCTGGCATAGACGACTTTCGCGCTGCCGATGTAGTCCGGGTCGATGTCGGCCGGTTCGAGGAAGCTTGCGGCGCTGCCCGCCCGGTAGTAGGTGAATTCCCGTTCGCCGCCGGGCAGGATGGAGATGAAGTAGAGTCCGTTGGGCCGGTCGAGGGGCGTGGCGCAACGCAGGTCGACGCCCTCCGACCGCCATGCTTCGGTCAGGAAGTCCTGGAAGGGGTCGTTGCCCACGTGGGTGACGTAGCCGGTCTTGGCACCGAGGCGGGAGGCAGCCACGAGCATGTTCATCGTGTCGCCGGCGAAGGTGCGGGTATAGGTGTCGGTCGTGGCGAGGGGGCCTTCGCAGAACATCTCGATCATGCACTCACCGATCGAGATGATGTCCAGTTCAGGCGGGCCAGGCGACCCAGGCGGCCCAGACGGAATTTCTGATATCCGCACGGCGGATCCTACCTCTTCAGGCTTACGGCCACGCCGTCCCGCAAGGGGATGATCGTCGTCCAGACCTCGCCGGTGCCGTAAGCCTTCCGGTTGTATTCCTGGATGGCCGAGGTCCAGCGGTCGTCGGACGGCTCGGTCACGCGTCCGCTCCAGAGTACGTTGTCGGTGATCAGCAGGCCGCCCGGCCGTACGCGCGGCAGCGCCAGGTCGAATACGCGGGGATAGTCGTGCTTGTCCACGTCGTTGAAGATCAGGTCGAAGCTGCCCTCGGTCTGCTCGAGCAGTTCCAGTGCGTCGCCCACCTGGATCACGACGCGGTCCGCCACGCCGGCGCGCTCGATGAACTTCCGGGCCTGCGCGGCGTTCTGCTCGCTGCCGTCGGAGTAGTAGACCCGGCCTTCCGGGCCCACCGCCCGGGCGAGCCAGATGGTCGAATAGCCGATGGCCGAGCCCATCTCGAACACGCGTTTCGCGCCGCTCACAACGGCCATCTGGTGCAGGACACGGCCGACCAGCGGGCCGACGATGGGGATCCGTTCCGCCTGCGCCTTCTCTTCCATCTCGGTCAGGACCTCGTCCCTGTCGGGCATCAACTCCGTCAGGTAGCCGTCCAGCGCTTCCGATAGTACGTTGGGCATGGGGTTGTTGCTCCTGTTGTTGTTCAATGCACTTACCTCAGGCCGGACGGCTATTAATCACCATCGAGTTTAAATTCATAGGGATTGGTAACCGAGACTTTGGCTACCGACCCAAGAATCTCCAGGACCTGATCTCTTTCGAGTGATCCGCTCGAAATCTGTTTCTGCATATCTTCTCGATCCATAGGTGGTATACGAACTGCGAAAAACGGCCACAACGCCTTGGAGCGGTATTCCCTATCCTTATCAGGAAATGCCGATATGGGTTCCAACTTGAAACCATCGGCATATCGGAAGACAAATTCATCCTGCTCTCGGATTAGTCGACCCACCAAACATGATTCATCTGGTGTATGCCTATAGACACTCAAAGCGCGTTCCGGCGAAGAATCTGCAGAAGCCTGCATGAGGTTTGTTCCCCAAGCGTTGGGCTTTAAAAGATCCCAAAAGCTCCTCTTCATGTTCGAACCTCCTGCCGAAGACGATCTATTCGTAACGCGAGAAGATCCATTACAAACCCGATTCGATCCTGGGTGATAATCCGACGAAACTGTCGTTGTAGCATCCGTTCGATCTTTTGTATACAAACTGCGTTAAACACTCTGCAAATTGATTTCCTATGCTGGTCCGGCAGTTCATCTGAAATCCACTTTACCAGAGAAAAGTGGTTATCTTTCTGTTCCCGACCCGAACTGAATATGGGTCGGGAACGATCAGCGTACTTCTCAAGATAACCAATTCGACCACTTCTTTGCGCGTGTTTAATCAGATCCTCATCCGAGCATTCACGAAAAAGCCCCCGCGCCGTATCAAAAATCGGTGAAAAGCGAACTGAGCCCGCTTTTTCATTAATAGGACTTAAGACACCCCAATTCATTCCGTGTCTGTCAGGTGCGCCGACAAATGCGTCAAATGCAAGCATTTTGAAAAAACCATCTTCCAGCTTAGGGTGGTCCTCCGGATAAAGGGTGGCAAGAATCTCCAGTATATTGGGTACCGTATAAAAATCGTGTTCCCTATCCGGGTCCGACAACTCAAACGCCGATTCGACTTCAGATGGGTTGGATTGAAAATAACGAGCCGCGAGTTCAATACCGTGGAGTAACTCAAATTTGTGCCGTACAACGAAATTCTGAGATAGAAACCGAACATCCTGTTTCGAAATACGCACTAGCTTTGAACTAGCCATTTTTAGCGGCAACATCGCACCGATTTTAGAGATGATCTCCTCTGTCACGCACTCTCTTGCATCGGCCTTCAACCGCCCCTTCTTTGCAATGAAACCTGTAGTTGTCGGTGATAGCGGGTCGCCATAGGCCAGGTAATTCTTAGGAACCGTTCCGACAATTGGAAATTCATCCAGTTCGTAGAGCTTCCATCCTCCCGGTTTAAGGAGGTCAATACCCTGGATGTTCACCTCGATTTTACTAGGCGTTGTTGTGGATCGATTCTTCCGCGACCTCCGCGCCATATTCAACCTTAATTCAATTCATCCAATATGTCCAAACCAGTCACCGTCAAAGTCATCTAACGTATTAGGAGAACAAATCACCACTCTTCTGTCAAGAATTCTATTCCTACAGTCTCTGCCTATCTTCGAATTTGGGCGGTAGTTAGTTGAAGGTATAAATCACGTGCAGGAGGCGTAACGGATACGACCCATTCATGCCGAATTCAACGGCGAAGTCGGAGAACCACTTGGAAAATCGGTACGTGTGCCTTGCATGATCGCGCTGAACGAACAACTGACAGCAGTTCGGACGCGACGGCAGACAAGACTCAAAGACGGCAGATCAGAATATCTCGACGGTCACGTACCGGCCGGGATTGGATTTAAGATCAACGACGAGTTCGTCGAGACTGGTAACCAGCCGGTCCATTTTTCCGGCCACGCGGACAGCGTCTTCATACAGCCTTTCATCCTGTAGCAGTTTCCCTATCGTGCCTTCGCCCCGGTCGATCCGCATAAGGATATTGCCGAGCGCCGTGGACGTGCTCTGCAGTTCGTCCATCATGGAACTCAGCCGGCCCGAAGTGTCTTCCAGGTTGTCCAGCGTACTGGATACCTTGGACCGCTCGGTCTCGCTCAGGTCCTTCACGTTGGTCACCAGCGAGTCCATGTTCGCCATGACCCGGTTGATCTGGGCACTCTCCCGTTTCAGGGTCTCCCGCAGTTCGACGGTCAGGTCATGCACGCCGGAAATACTGCTCTTGATCGACTTGTCCCGCTCTGGGTCCAGGAGGATGTTGGCGTTCTTGAGCAGGTTGCGCATGTTCACGGTGACGGAATCGACCTGGGTGAACATGTCGGAAATCCCCGGCGCGGCCGTTCCCTCGATCGTGCCGCCCGGCGGCACCATCACGGAACTGACGCCCTTGCGGATGTTGATGGATTTCTCGCCCATGACGCTCCGCGAGATCACTTCCACCTGCGAGTCCTCGGGGATCTCGTAGGGTTCGTCGACACGCAGGGTGATGATGGGCGACATGTCGTCGAGGGTCACGGCCTCCACCTTGCCGATGCGCACGCCGCCCACGAGGATCGGATCGGAGGACTTGACCCCGACGGCGCTGCTCAGGCGCACGTCGACGAGGTAGGTATCCCCCGTAACCCGCCACTCTTTCAGATAGAAGAGGCCCCAGACGAAAATGATGATCGCCAGAAGGAAGACCATGCCCAGTTTCGCCTCGTCGGGCAGTATACTGTTTTTTGTGTACGTCACGTCACACCCCCGGTTTACAATATCGTCCTGGCCAGCAGGTAGTCCAGGCACAGGATCAGAATGCACGAGACCACCACGGTGTTGGTGGTCGCCTTGCCCACGCCTTCGGCGCCCGAACCCGGTTTCACCTTGAAACCCTGGTAACAGGCGACCGTGGTGATCGTTATCCCGAAACAGAAGGCCTTGGACAGCCCGAAGAAGGCGTCCTGGGTCCGGAAGAACTCACGCATCCCCCGTTCGAAATCCGGAATGCTCACCCCCATCCGGTCGATCGCGGCGACCATGCCGGATAGCGTACCGATCAGGTCGGCGAACACCACGAGGACCGGCAGCATGAACATGCCGGCGATGATGCGGGGGATCGCCAGGTAGACGATGGGGTTCATGGCCATCACCTCGTAGGCGTCGATCTGCTCGGTCACCCGCATCGTGCCGAGTTCAGCCGCGATGGTGGCGCCCACCCGTCCCGACAGCACCAGGGCACCCAGGACCGGCGCCAGCTCGAGCACCACCGATGACAGGACGACGCTGCCCACCAGGTAGGCGGGCACGTAACCCTGGAACTGGTATCCGGTCTGCACCGCAGTCACCAGGCCGGCGAAGAAGGCGATGATCAGGACGATCGGCATGGAGTGGATGCCGATCTCGAACATCTGGTGGACCATCAGTCCCCAGTACGTCCGGATCTTGGGAAGGTTGCGGACGACTTCGACCATCATCATCCCGAAGTCGCCGATATTCGTCAGCGCCCAGAGGACGCGCCTGCCAAGGAAGGAGAGGAAAGCAGTCATAGTCGGCTATAGGGCCACGCAACTTAAGGACCACGCAGCCACACGGCTGCAGCGTCTCGCAGCCACGTGGCTAGAGCGTCTCGCAGCCAAGGGCTAGAGTGCGATGAGCGGGGCGATGACCAGGGAAACCACCGACATCAGCTTGATCAGGATGTTCAGCGACGGGCCGGACGTGTCCTTGAAGGGATCGCCGACCGTGTCTCCCACGACGGCGGCCTTGTGGGCCTCTGATCCCTTCTCGTAACGCACGCCGTCGATGGTCAATCCCTCTTCGATCATCTTCTTGGCGTTGTCCCACGCGCCGCCCGCGTTGGCCTGGAAGATCGCCATCAGCACGCCGGACACGGTGACGCCGGCCAGCAGGCCGCCCAGGGTCTCCGGGCCGAAGACGAATCCCACCACGACGGGCGTCAGTACGGCCAGCAGACCGGGAAGGACCATCCGGCGGATGGCCGCCTTGGTGGAAATCTCCACGCAACGGGCGTACTCCGGCTTGCCGCTCGCCGCCTCGAAGACGCCCCGGTCCTCCCGGGACCAGTCCCCTTCGTCCACCCCGTCGTTCTTCTTCATCACCGACAGCGCGGCCTTGAGTTCCGGGATGGCGTTGAACTGGCGCCGGACCTCCTCGATCATGGCCATGGCCGCCTGTCCCACGGCGTTCATGGCGAGGGCGGAGAAGAGAAAGGGCAGCATGCCGCCCACGAAGAGCCCCGCCATGACGCGGGGATTGGCGATGTCGATACTCGAAATGCCCACCTGCACCATGTAGGCCGCGAAGAGCGCCAGCGCGGTCAGGGCCGCCGAGCCGATGGCGAATCCCTTGCCGATGGCCGCGGTCGTGTTGCCCACCGCGTCGAGCTTGTCGGTGCGCTGCCGGACCTCGGGGGGCAGCTCCGCCATCTCGGCCACGCCGCCCGCGTTGTCGGAAATGGGACCGTAGGCGTCCACCGCCAGCTGGATCCCTGTGTTGGACAGCATGCCCAGGGCCGCCATGGCGATCCCGTAGAGCCCGGCAAAGTAGTAGGCGCCTATGATGCCGGCGGCGATGATCAGGATGGGGATGGCCGTGGACCGCATGCCGATGCCCAGGCCGGCGATGATGTTGGTCGCGGTGCCCGTCACGGACTGCCGCGAAATGGACGTGACCGGACCCGTGTGGGTGCCCGTGTAGTGTTCGGTAATCAGGCCGATGCCGAGACCGGCCAGCAGGCCGATGGTAGCCGCGATGAAGACGCCCAGGCTGGTGTAGGTCTCGCCACCCAGGGTGAAGTCGCCGGGCAGGAGGTAGTCGATGAGCAGGTACATGACGGCGACCATGATGGCGGAAGAGCCGAATTCGCCCTTGTTCAGGCCGGACTGGGGATTGCCGCCCTCCTTGACCGAGACCATGAAGGTGCCGAGGATCGAGATGATGATGCCCGCGCCCGCGATGATGAGGGGCAGGGTGATGAAGACCGGATCGTATACGCCCGCCACGAGGATGCCGGCGCCCAGCACCATGGACCCGAGGATGGAGCCCACGTAGGATTCGAAGAGGTCGGCGCCCATGCCGGCCACGTCGCCCACGTTGTCGCCCACGTTATCGGCGATGGAGGCAGGATTGAGGGGATGGTCCTCGGGAATCCCCGCCTCTACCTTGCCCACCAGGTCGGCGCCCACGTCGGCCGCCTTGGTGTAGATGCCCCCGCCCACGCGGGCGAAGAGGGCGATGGACGAAGCACCCAGCGAGAAGCCGGAGATGACGTTCAGCACCCGGCCGATACCGGATTCGTCGATCCCGAAAAGCCCCGTGTAGAGAATGAACAGGCCGCCGAGGCCCAGGACACCCAGGCCCACCACGTTCAGGCCCATGACCGACCCGCCGGCAAAGGCCACGTGCAGTGCCTGGGCCAGTCCGGACCGCGCCGCGTGGGTCGTCCGCGTATTGGCCCGTACGGCCACGCGCATGCCCAGGAATCCGGCCAGGCCGGAAGCCAGGGCGCCGGTGACGAAGGACAGGGCGATGAGGGCGCTGGACTCGACCTTGCCCATGTTCGCCACGGCCAGCAGCACGGCCACGACCACGACGAATATCGCCAGGACCCGGTACTCCGCCTTCAGGAAGGCCATGGCGCCTTCGGAAATGCTGGCGCCGATGGCTTTCATCCTGTCCGTCCCCTCATCCTGCCCGTTGATCCAGGCCGCCCTCCAGACAGCGTAGATCAATCCCAGCAGGCCCGCGACGATCACACCGTACATCAACTCGTTCTCGATCATGTTCCTTTACCTTCTCCCTTGAAACCTGTCTGCCCTGAAGACTACACACACAGAGGGCGGGTTAAGGAACCCGCCCTCTGCAGCTAACATACAACAGTTCTGTACCGCGGCGTCACGAGATCAGCGAAGGCTGAAATCGATCGGCTGCGCTACCCATACGGCCACCGGCCGGTTGTTCTGTATGGCCGGGGTATACACCCATTCCATCACGGCTTTAAGCGCCGCTTCATCGAGACCCGCGCCGACGCCCCGCAACAAGATGGCGTCACGGACCTTGCCTTCCTTGTCGACCAGGATCTTGATGTAGACTCTTCCTTCGATCCCGGCCTTGCGGGCCAGTTCGGGATACTCGGGCTCAGTCCGGTACACCGGTGCCGGACCCGTCTCGAAGGGCACAAACGCATCGGGCGGAGGCAGGGCTTCGTCCTCGATGACGATGTTCTCCTCCTCCGGTGCCTCGATGATGATGTTCTCCTCCTCGATGTCCTGGATCACCGGAGCGATCTGCTGGCTCATCTCGGTCTGGGTGGCGATCGTCATCTCGGCGGACACCTCGGCATCATCCACGGGCTCGGGTATACCGATCACCGGCCTGGAAGGCGCTTCCACCGGCACTTCCGGCATTTCCGGCGCGTCGGTCAGCGCCGGGGGCGGTCCGAGGTCGGCGTAATCAAGGATCCGCGTCGCGTAGACCCGGTTCTGCTCCTGGATGTACCATACGGTCCAGTACGTGCCGAGGGCCAGCGCGTGGATGATCACGGCGGCAAGAATGCCCCGCTTCGCGTTCCGCTGATAGAAGAACTTGATGGGGGATTCTTTCTTCAGGGGAAAATGATCGACGCTGAGCAGCGATCCCATCATGAGCCAAACACCTCCTCGTACTTATCTTGCTCCAGGACCGTGATGCTGAACCGGTCGATGGCGCCCAACTGAAGTTCGTCCATGACATTGACCATCTGTTCGTATGGACTCGTGCGCTGGATCATCACCAGGGTCACCAGCTTGGAATCGCCGTCGTGCAAGTCGGCGTTCTCCACTTCCTTCTCCTTGATGAATTCCTGGACGTCATCCAGCGTCAACTCCTCCGGCGTCATGTCCCGGCCGATCTGCCAGAACATGCGGTCGTCGTCCAGCATGTAGATCAGCAGCACGTTCGATTCCGCGATCTCGACCTTGTCGTCCTTGTCGGGCGGAATGTTGAGCTCCATGGTCTGCGGCGCTCTGAATACCGTGGTGACCATGAAGAAGATGAGCAGGAGGAATGCGATGTCCACCATGGGCGTCATGTCGATGAAAACCTGGTCGCGCTTCTTTTTCTTCTTAGCGCCTTCCTTCTTCCTGTCGCTGGCTTTCTGAGTGCCCTGGACGGCTGCCATGTGTCATCACCTCCTTACCATGTCGTGGTTCACCGGCCTTAAGCTGGTCGGCTCGTCGCCCGAGGTTTCCGTATCGTCCTCGAAGTTCGTGACCAGGTTGAACCGTGTGTTGTTCGTTTTCTGGAGGATCTCCATCATGTCGCTGATGACGCCGAACTCGGCATCCTTGTGCGCCTTGATGGCTATACGCAGACGGGGGTTCCTGATACGCGCCTCCACCAGCGCCTTCTCCATTTCCGACATCTCGATCCCTACTTCGGGTTGTGGTTCCAGCCGCCAGAACAACGCGTTTTCAGGCTTCGGTCCGACGGTCAGGATCACCACGTCCGATTCGGGCAGCTTGATAGCCGAATGGGACTCCGGAAGCAGGATGGGGATCGATTCAGGGGCCTTGAACTGCGTCGTGGCCATGAAGAAGATGAGCAGCAGGAAGGCGATATCCACCATCGGCGTCATGTCGATCATGACCGGCTTGTGTTTTCCGTGCGCCATATCAAAGACTCCTTAACGCCTTAAAGCCGTCCGATTAGGCCCGGCCGGTAAGTATGGCCAGGACTTCCTGTGCCACTTCGTCCACGGCGTAGGTGAACATGTCCACCTTGTTGACGAAGTAGTTGTACGCTACGATACCCATGATGGCCGCGGCCAGGCCGCCCGCCGTATTGATCAGCGCTTCGGAGATGCCCAGCGCGAGCTGGATGGCGTCCGGCGCGCCTTCGTTGGCCATGGCGGCGAAGGCCCGGATCATACCGATCGTCGTCCCGAGCAGCCCCACCAGGGTGGCGATGGTCGCGATGGTCTGCAGCGCGATCAGGTTGCGTTCGAGCAGCGGAGTCTCGAGGGCGTTGGCTTCGTCGAAGGCCCGCTTGATCTCCTGCACCTGCCGATCACTCGTCAGGTTCTCCTCGGCGATGGAATCGAAACGCTCGAGACCGGCGCGCAACACGTTGGCCATGGTGCCCTGCTGAGAGTTGCACAGGTTGACCGCACGCTTGATGTCGTTGTTGCGGATCGCGGCCATGGCGTCCTTGAGAAAAGCCACCTGCGGCCGCTTGCCGCGGGCTTTCTTCAGTGTCAGCGAGCGCTCGATGATGAAGGTGATGTCCAGCATGGTGAGCACCATGAGGCCGATGACCACAGGTCCGCCGTCCTTTACGAACTGTGGCAGAAAGTACTCGAAAATGATCCATGAAACAATAAAGCAAAGGACGATGATGATCATGATAAAGGCGCCTGGCCGCATATCAGATTCTCCTTAGACTTTGTACAGTTGCAATCGTGAACGTAGCAGCGAAACAATCATCTTAAACTGATATAATCCCTGCCGTATAAACCAAGAAACGATCGAATCGTGTCGTAACGCGTCCTCTTTTAGCAGGCGGGACAAACGCCTTCCTTCACCACCACCTTTCCATCCGTGTCCAGAGTGTCGCCTGAGAACAGGCTTGTCTTCCCAAATGTCGTTGTCCGGATACTCCGTAATTCACCAAAGAAGTTATCGCCTTACGTACATACCACTATCGCATGGATTCTCAATCGCCTGATTGCTGCTCGTAAGCTGTCAATGAGTTATTCAGTTGTTCTTGAGCGGCACTGTTACTCGGATCAAACTTGAGACATTCACGATAGTGACGTATAGCAGGCCCGTATTGCTGAGAATTATAGTAGGACTGGGCCAATAGGAGGTGATAAGGAGCACTGTCTGGTTTCAATTCAACAGCCCTCCTTAATAGTCCAATGGCACCGCCCCAATCCTTGTTTACTGCTCTGTCTATCCCTAGGCGATAGATTACGTCGTGATCTTCCGGATTGATTTCTAGCACCCTTCTAAAAGTTGAAACAGCTTCACGGTTATCCTGAAGAATCAGATATGCCATTCCAAGGTATTTCAGAGGTTGGAGTATAGACTTGGAATCCTTCTTCTCCTCTTCGGTTCTAAGTCGCAATGCCTGCTTCAAGGCGTCCCTGGCGACTTCGCCATTGTTAGCTGCTAGGCCAGCAATGCCTAAGTTAAGGAACGATGCATACGAAGTGCTGTCGTGGTTGACTTTGGCACGATACATATCCAACGTTGCGGCGTAAATAGTAGCACGTTGATCCTGTTCCGCGTCAGGAGCTTTTCCGTAGATCTCCCTGCCGAGGTTGTAGTACACGTTACTCAGCGTAATCCTGGTCCGTTCGTCCTCCGCCGCCTGTATCGCCGGTTCCAGCACCGCTTTGACGGCCGTCACGGCCTGCGCGTACTGGTCCTGCGCGATATACGAGCGACCGTAGTACGCGTAGGGATTCTGGTCGGTGGGATTGACCTTGATGGCCTCTTCGAGGACAGGTATGGCCTCGCCGTACTTTTCCTGGTCGAAATACACCAGCGCCAGCTGGATGTAGGGCTTCTCCGACGAGCCGTCCAGTTCAATGGACTTCTTCAGGTTGACGATGCCGTCGTCGTACTGCCCCACCTCCGGCTGCGTCTGTACCCAGCCCAGGCTGAAATGCAGCTCCGCGTTGTCCGCGTTCTGCATCACGGCTTCCTTGTAGGCGTTAACCGCCTCCATGTAACGGCCCTCGGCGACCAGTCCGTCCCCCATCGGCAGATAGGCTTCGACACGGCCCGGGTCCAGCTCGATGGTCTTCATGTAATGGGGCACGGCCATCTTGATCCGCTGCGTCTTGTTGAAGGACTCGGCCAGCATGAAATAGGCTTCGGCGTTGGTCTGGTCCAGCGCCACGAATTGCTCGATCGGCTCGACAACGAGGGGATACCGCGTGGCGACGTACTGAATGTAACCCTGCTGGTACCAGGCGTCTTTCATGGTAGGATCGAGTTTCGTCGCCTGCTGGTACGCGGCGTAGGACTCGTTCCACTGGCGCGCCTTGAAATGCAACTGGCCGATCCGGTAGTGGATCATGGCCGCGTCCGGGGAGTCGGGCTCCATGGCGAGGGCCTGCCGGTAGTTGGAAATCGCCAGTCCCCAGACATTCCGCGCTTCGTAGACGTCGCCCAGTCCCCGTACGTACAGCGGGTTCTGCGCATCGATGCTGCGCGCCCGGGTGAACTGCACCTCGGCACTTCGCAGATCCTCCTGCGCGATGGCAAGCTGTCCCTGGGCGTAGAAGAACCGCGCGTCCTTATCCTTGGTGCGCTTGAGGCCTTCCTCGATCGTCTTCTGCGCGTCCTCGAACCGGCCCGTGCGGATCTCCTGCAGGCTCAGTTCGAAGCGGGCGTCATGGTTCTTCTTCTGCTGGTCGACGGAGATCAGGAATTCGGAGTACGCCTCGTCGAGGTGGCCCTGCCGCTTGAGCGCCAGGCCGAGCAGGTAGTGGGCGTCCGTGTTCTTCTTTCCGTTGCTGAGCACGTCCCGGAGTATGGAAACGGTCCGGTCGTAGTCCCCGCTGTCGTAGGCCGCCCGGGCGGCGTCCACGCTCTGCGCGTTCGCCACGGCCGGCGTGCCGGCCAGGCCGACCAGCAACAGCGCGCCGAGTACGAACAGGGCGCCTTTGCCTATCCTGCGGTTCACACCTGCGATCCACATGTTGGATACCTCCCGATGCTCTTGCGAGCCTTGTTATTGCAGTTTGACCGTCCGGACCGGCATGGTCGCCGGAACGACGCCTTCGTCTATGGCGATCTGCTGTCCCTTGACCGCCGTCAGAAAGGTTACGAATCCCGATACCAGGTTGACTTCCAGCGACGACCGCTTGAAGTAGCACAGCACCAGGGGCCGCCGGAGCGGATATAGCTCCTGAAGCAACTTATGCTGCGTGGGCAGCAGATAGGGACCGCTTTCATCCTCGGCGATCCGGATTGTCTTGTAATAGACCATCGTGGCCGGGGAACGGGACGAGTTCGTGATCAGCAGCCCCGTGATCCCGATCGTGCCCGGATAGGCGCCCGCGATGCTTGCCAGGGCGGCCATCGTGCTGCAGGGATACACGTTGGCGCCGTATTCCGCGCCTTCGAGCACGACGTCCTCGAAGACCTCGTACGTGCCGGAATTCCGGTCGCGGACCAGGGGGCGGATCGCCATGTCCCTGCCGCCCAGTTCACGCCAGTTGGTGATCTTCCCGGTGTAGATGTCCCGTAACTGCCCCACCGTCAGGTCTTCGACGGGGTTGTCGCCGTGGACGATCACCGCCAGCGCGTCGTGGGCAACTGTCCGGGTAATGAAGTCCGCTTCGCCGGCCGAAAGCGCTTCGACCTCGGATTCGTTGGGTTCGCGGGACAGCACCGCCAGGCGGCTTCGTCCCTCGGAAAGATCGACCAGCGCTTCACGGGAGGTCGACCTGCCTACGTCGATGAAGGCTTCGTTGTAGACCTGCTCGTACTTGACCGCCGAACTCTCGATGTACGGGAAGGCGACCTCGGCGCTGGACACCTTGAGGTAACCCCGGGTGGCCGTTTCGTCGGGTTGGCCGCAGCCCGTCATGAAAAACAACAGGGCCGTACCGGAAAGCGCTAACCGGAAGTGGACCCCGAACCTCGCCATGAATCGTCCTCAAGGATGGAGCGGGTCTCCTCGTTCCGCTTATCCGTGTAATAGGCGGACACGAACCGGAAGACCCCGTAAAGAATGAGTACGCTGCCGAAAACCAGTCTCAATTGTTCCGTCTGAATGAACACCCGCAGGATGGTGCCGGTCAGGACCAGCACACCGGAAACGCACATCGCCAGCGCGACCACGTAGCCAAGTGCCTGCCGAAATGACGTAATACGGATCATACGCGGGTGAGACGGAATCCACCGAGCGGGCGCTAACGGACATTGTTGTACATAACTTCACCGGCTGGTTCAATGGCCGATTGCCACCTTGTCCAGCCCTCCGCGGAATCGGCTTCATTCCATAGCGGCCAAGCGGAAGATCGCAGGAATCCATGAGCCCTGGTTTACTGTAGTTTCAATTCTAACTAAATAAGAAAGGCTGTCCCACGTTGTCAAGTAAAAGTTACTGCGGTCACGACCTGCCGTCCCCTCTCTTCTCGCACAGTTCGATCAGTACGCCGCCTGTGCTCCGTGGATGCACGAAGGCGACCCGGATGCCTCCCGCCCCAATGCGCGGTTCTTCGTCGATCAGCCGGTATCCGCGGTCACGCAGGGCCTTCAACGTTTCCGCCACGTCGTCGACCTCCAGGGCGATATGGTGGATGCCCTCTCCGCGCTTCTCGATGAAACGGGCTACCGGACTCTCCGGGCCCGTCGCCTCCAGAAGCTCCAGCTCGGTGTCTCCGGCAGGGAGGAAGGCCACGTTGACGCCGTCGTTCTCCACGGACTCCCGGCCATGCAGCGGCAGCCCGAGGGCCTCGTGATACAGGCGGAGCGCTTCCTCCAGGTCGCGCACGGCGATTCCGATGTGGGCGACGCGGGCGGGCGGAAACGACTGGGCCTTCCGAGCCGTCGTGGCCGGCTGGCCAGTCCCGGCGGGTTTCTTCGATGGCTTTCTTGACATGGTATTCGACATCTCCTTCCTGCGACCGGCAGTGCGCTTGTCCGCGCCACAGAACCGCTCGGGGAGTGCCTCAAAACCGCTCGAGACACGCCTCAGAACCGTTCCGGTCGCGCCTCAGAACCGTTCCGGTCACGCCTCAGAACCGTTCCGGTCGCGCCTCAGAACCGCTCTGGACGCTGGTATTCTCCGAAGACCCCGCGGAGCGTATCGCAGATCTCGCCCAGCGTGGCCCGGTTTCGCACAGCATCGATGATCAGCGGCATCAGGTTGTCCTGCGTGCGGGCCGTCGATTCGAGCGCCTCGAGCGCCCGTGCCGCGGCCTGCCCGTCCCGTGCCTTTTTGAATGCGCGCACCCGTTCCACCTGGCGGGCTTCAATGGCGGGATCGATGGGAAAAGGCGCCGGCCCCTCCTCATCATCGCCGGTAAAGCGGTTCACCCCCACGATGACCTGTTCTTCCCGTTCGACGGCCATCTGGTAGGCATAGGCGCTGCGGCTGATCTCCTCCTGGGGATAACCCGCCTCGATGGCACCCAGGGCGCCGCCGTAACCGTCGATGCGTGCCAGGTGCGCCTTAGCCGCCTCCTCGATCTCGCCGGTCAGCGCTTCCACGAAATAGGACCCGGCAAAGGGGTCCACCGTGTCGGCCACCCCGGTCTCGTGGGCGATGACCTGCTGCGTCCTCAGCGCCAGGGTCGCTGCCGATTCGGAAGGCAGGGCGAGGGCTTCGTCGAGACTGTTGGTATGGAGGGACTGCGTGCCGCCGCACACCGCGGCCAGGGCCTGCAGCGCCACCCGCACCACGTTGTTCTCCGGCTGCTGCGCGGTCAGGGTCGAGCCGCCGGTCTGGGTGTGAAACCTGAGCTGCCAGGACCGGGGGTTCTTCGCCCCCACCCGTTCCCGCATGAGCCGGGCCCACAGCCGCCGGGCCGCGCGGAACTTGGCCACTTCTTCAAAGAACTGGTTGTGGGCGTTGAAGAAGAAGGAGAGCTGGGGCGCGAAGGCGTCGACGTCCATCCCGGCGTCCGTGACCGCCTTTACGTACCCCAGTCCGTTGGCGAGGGTGAAGGCGACCTCCTGCACGGCCGTGGCGCCCGCTTCCCGTATGTGGTACCCGCTGATGCTGATGGGGTTCCATTTCGGCATGCTGCCGGCGCAGAACCGGATCAGGTCGGTGGCCAGGCGCAGGGAGGGACCGGGCGGGTAGATGAAGGTGCCCCGCGCGATGTACTCTTTGAGGATGTCGTTCTGGACCGTACCCGCGAGCCGGTCCAGCGGTACGCCGCGCTCTTCGGCCACCGCCGCGTAGAGCGCCACGAGCACCGTGGCCGTGGCGTTGATGGTAAGTGAAGTGCTGACGGACTCCTGCGGTATTTCATCGAAGAGGGTCCGCATGTCGTCGATCGTGGAGATCGCCACACCCGTGCGGCCCACCTCCCCGGCCACCATGGGATGATCGGAATCATAGCCGATCTGGGTGGGCAGGTCGAAGGCCACGGAAAGCCCGGTCTGCCCCTGGGACAGGAGGTACCGGTAACGGGCGTTGGTTTCTTCGGCCGAACCGAATCCCGCGTATTGCCGCATCGTCCAGAGCCGGCCACGGTACATGGTCGGGCGGATGCCCCGCGTAAAGGGATACTCCCCCGGCATTCCGATATCGGCATCCGGATCGATGTCCGCCGTGTCCTCGGGCGTGTACAGCCGCTTCACGGGAATGCCGGAGCCGGTCTCGAAAAGGTCGCGGCGTTCGGGCAGCCGCTCCAGCGCCGGCTTCAGCTTCTGCTCTTCCCATGCTTTCCGGGCCGTTTCCAGGGATTCCTTGCCAGCATCCATGACCGGTAAGTCCGCGTTACAAACGGGTAGAAGGGTAGCTGAACGGGCCCTGAAAACTACACCCAAATCACCCGGACGTCAACGGGTTTGGGACGGAGGGCTCGCGTCGCGGCTGTCCTGCGTCGCGGCTGTCCTGCGTCGCGACGATCGGAATATGGAATCGTGTCAATCCCCTCCGGACACCCTCAGGTAACCTTCGACCCGTCCGAGACGCGTATTCATATCATGAATCTCGGATCTCATGGATGAGAACTCGGTACGCAGAGCGACAAACTCGGTGCGCATCTCCTTCAGCTCCGATCTCACCTCATCCCTGAACTCCTTGTCTTCCCGATCCAGGTAAGTGAGCGTCGCGATAAAGAGGATTCCTATCGTCACAAGGAACATCCCAACCGCGGTTGCCATTTGTGCGCCGAATGTCCAGTTGTCACGGGATGTTACGGTCAATTTTAACCTCCAGGTCTACGATCTTGTTCAGCAGGATGAGACTACGGTACAGACTCCTTGTTCACCGATGCGGCATCATCCAGCGTAGCATCGGGACCCCTGAGATGTTCCTCGATAGATAACAGTCGGTTTTCAATCGCCACGAAACGACGATCTACCGCCTCGAAACGACGATCTACCGCCTCGAAACGACGATCTACCGCCTCGAAACGACTGTTCATAGTCTGCAATCCAGCGAAGAAGACGACAATGATCGTCAAAATCGTTCCGACAAAACCACCGAGCATTACCCAATCCTTGCGTTCCATCGTTTCTCCATGACGGTGACGGTAATTAGACTGAAGAACCGGGTGTGCAATCCCTCAGGTTGCAGACCCCTTATATAATGAATAGCCGAAATCGAGTTCGGATATCTCGTAAGAAAAAAAAATTGTGGGTATTTGGGCAGTCTGACCGGCTGGAGAGGAACGGTCCACGGCAGGCCAGAAGCCCGCCAGGTGCCAGCCAGAAGCCCGCCAGGTGCCAGCCAGGAGCCGGCCAGGTGCCGGCTAGGAACCGGCGAGACCCAGCGCGGCGGCTTCGCCCTGCATGGCCTCAATGACGTTGGCGATGTGGTCGCCCGGATCGAGGTCGAGGCTTTCGGCCCCTTCGACGATGTCCTCGCGGGAAACGGCGCGGGCGAAGGCGATGGCCTTCATCTTCTTTCGTACAGATTTCACCTTCACCTCGTGCACGCTTCCGGAGGGACGCACGAGGGCGACGGCGGTGATGAAACCCACGAGTTCATCCACGGCGAAGAGGGTCTTGTCCATCAGGCTGCGCCGTTCGAGGCCGAGGTAGGTGGCGTGGGACTTGATGGCGTAGATGACGTCCTCGGGATAACCTTTCGCCTCCAGGATTTTCGTCCCGCGCATGGGATGGTCCTTTGGGTCGGGCGTGGCTTCGTAGTCGAAGTCGTGAAGCAGGCCCACGATGCCCCATTTCTCCTCGTCCTCGCCGTACTTCCTGGCGTAGTGGCGCATGGCGGCTTCCACGCCCAGGGCGTGCTTCCGCAGGCTGTCGGTCTTCGTGTGTTCGTGCAGCAATGCGAGCGCGTCGTCGCGGTTCAATGTGTTCCCTTCTTTGCGGGCGGCCAGTTTATTGGGCGACCAGTTTAGTGGGTGGTCAGTTTAGTGGGCGGTCAGTTTAATGGGCGGCCTGCCGCGCCTGTGGGCGGCCTACCGGTCTTTGTGAGCGGACGGCCTACCGGACCACGGCACGGCCGTAGTAATAGGGCAGGGCCTGGGCGGACGGGCGATAGGACCAGGCCAGCCGGGCTTTGCCGATGTTGGCGCCGGGACCGGCATCGGTCTCGTCGCCGTCGTAGATCACCACGTTGAAGCCGATGGTCTCGCCTGTACGCGGTGCCGCGCCGCCCGGCATGTCGGCCCAGGGAATGGCGGTCTCGATCACGTAGCCGGTCGAGGTGAACCTGGAAGCCACCCGCATGCCCGGTGCCGTCTTCTCGATCACGCCCTGGCGCGCGTCGGCGTCCCGTGCCGCCCTGGATTCGGGCCCCGCCGTGGTGCCGGGAAAGATGCCTGCCTTGAAGACCGTCAGCGTGTTGTCGCTCCGGCCGGAGGGGTCGACGCAGATCTCCACGGCATCGGACCGCCAGTGGCCCTTGATGTCGTCCGGCGCGATGTTACAGACCACCGCATCATCCCGCACGTCCACGGCGACGTACAGGTTCGCCTGGTCGTAGGCCGCGCGGAACACCGCGCTGCAGTCGTCGTCGCCGCCCGGCAGGGAACCCGAAAAGATGTGGTCCGACGGGATGGCATGGGGCTCGATCCCCGCCCAGTCGGCAAGGTCGCCGTCGATCTCCATGGGGCCCGCCGCGGGCGCGAGATTCATGACCGGCAGTACGTCGATCATGCCGCTGCCGTCAACGGTCGGTCCAGCCGGGTCCGAACCGTCCGTCGGGACGGCCGACAGCCGCACCGGGTAGGTGCCCTGCTCGACGTCATTCGGCACGGTCACGGTGAAGGAGACCGTCGTCTCGCCGCGGCCCGGCACCTCGTAGTCCGCCTGCAGGGGGCCGTCCGCCCACCCCTCGGGAAGATCGAGCCTTACCCGGCCCGACGCACCACCGGGAATCCGGCTGACGACCTCCGCCTCCAGGGTTCCGGTCATGCCCGATCCGATGGACAGCGCGGCGGGCAACAGGTCCGCGACCCACGATACCTGGTGCTCCGCGGCCCAGCGGCGGTAGCGGACGATGTCCGAGCGGGGCACCATGCCGATGGACAGCGGTTCCGTCGAAGGCGGCGGACCCAGGACGATGCCGGGATCGCGCGGCCCTTCCAGGCCGCCAAGTAGGGTATTGAGGCCTTTCGGCGAAGGCGGCACGAGGGTCTTGACCAGCATGAACGCCTCCGCCCCGGCACCGCGCGGCGGCACCGTGGCCCTGCGGTCGAAACCCTGCGACCGGAAGTTGCGCAGGGCCAGGGACTTGATCTCCGCGTAGCTCATGAAGCGGCTGGGCGAGATGTCGCCCGTGGGTATGAAGATGGCACCCAACCGGCGGGCGTTGTAGTACAGTTTCACCGGCTGCCACGTGCGGAGATATTCTTCCTCGATCTGCGCCGGAAACCGTTCGGGGTCCGCCGCGGCGGTGAAGGCCTCCGTGGCGAGGCGGGCCGCCACCTGGTGATGGCCGTGAGTGCCCGGGCCGGGCCACATGGTCACGATGACTTCCGGACGGAGCAATCGGACCATCCGCACGACCCTGCCCAGCGTATCCTCGTAGCCCCACACGTCGTAGGTGGCCTGATCGCTCAGCGTGTAGAAGAAGTCGGTCTTGTCCAGGAAGTAGACCAGGTCCACCCCGTACTCGGCCGCGGACCGGCGAATCTCGGCCTCGCGGAGTATGCCCAGCGAGGGCCCGAGCTCCCGGCCGATGGCGTTGCCTCCGCCCTCGCCGCGCGTGATGAGCACGATGCCCGCCTTTGCGCCGCCGTCTAGTACTTCGCGCGCGAAAGTGGCCGTGACCCCGCTTTCATCGTCGGGATGAGCGCCTATGTAGAGCAGGTCTACTTTCAGCAAGTGGTCGGATCGCATCTGTTCTATGGGCTGTGCGAAGACTGATCCGGACAGCATCAGGGGAAGCAGTGAGAAGGCAAGCCATCTTCCCGCAAGTAAGCAAAGGTCGCACATCATTTCATATCGCATCCGAGAAGCGGGCTTACCCGGATCGAACGGGTGGTACTCGAGGCGGACGAGCGAAACCGGTTCGACCGGACAACACCCAAGTCAAGCGGGCATCACCAGCATTGAAAATCGCAGGTCTGCTTACGGCAACAGTTTCATCACCGCTACGGCGAGTGCAACGATAATCCCCATGGTCCATCTGAACCCATTGAAGCTGTCTCGTACATCTTCTTTGATTTCCCTGCGGAAGTCTCGCAGGTCATCCCTGAAGCTCTTCTCCAGATCGTTGCGCGTGGAGTATATTCTGTCATCCAGGGATTGCATCCTGTCATCCATCTTGTCATCCAGGGATTGCATCCTGTCATCCATCTTGTCGCTCAAGGATTGCATCTGTCCGGTCAACGTGACCTGGGTGGATTGTATCTTGTCATCCAGGGATTGCATCTGTCCGGTCAACGTGACCTGGGTGGATTGTATCTTGTCATCCAGGGATTGCATCCTGTCATCCATCTTGTCGCTCAAGGACTTTATCTGTCCGGTCAACGTGACCTGAGTGGATTGTATCTTGTCATCCAGGGATTGCATCCTGTCATCCATCTTGTCGCTCAAGGACTTTATCTGTCCGGTCAACGTGACCTGGGTGGATTGTATCTTGTCATCCAGGGATTGCATCCTGTCATCCATCTTGTCATTCAAGGATTGCATCCTGTCATCCGTCTTGTCGCTCAAGGATTGTATCTGTCCGGTCAACGTGACCTGGGTGGATTGTATCTTGTCATCCAGGGTTTTGAATCGTTCATTGGAATGCGTAATCACTTTTGCGATCAAATCCCGGATACCCTGAACATCGTCTGCGACCCTGGCAAACGATTTCTGCAACGTGCCGGTCAGTCCCTCGAAATTCGATTTGATCGTGTCCATATCAGACTCCAGGGCTGATATCCTTTGATCGAAATCGTCGGTGTGATCCAGTACTTGTGGTTTGTTCAATTTAATCCTCCGTTGTGGATTGTTCAAGGATTACCATCGTGGTCGTCCTCTCAGCATTGCCGCCTTGATGAATGCCCGCTATATAAGATTAGTCGCCCGTAATTTTCGCATTCTCGTGTGTTATTTTGTTTTTCTCACCTCGGAGGGATATCCACATGGGCGATCTGATCGTCGTTCATCCCGACTTCGACGGCGTCTGGCCCTTTGCCGCAGCCCATTTCCATGCCTTATGGCCCGAATCTGAACTGATACGCCCTGCGCACGGGGACGACCGCCCCCTGGGCGAGGTCGTGGCGGACGCGGGACTTGTGGACCGTGCGGGACTTGCGGACCGTGCGGGACTTGCGGACCGTGCGGGAAGCGTGACGCGGCTGGCCACGCTCGGCATGAAGGTAACCGTCGAATGCCTGAGGAAGTTCGGGGCGTTGGAGGAAGGGACTTTTCAGGCCTCCTACGGCCGTGGGCTGGACGAGGAATGCGGTGCGTACCTGGCCGAAGCCGGCGTCGCCGTCTACGACCATCCGAGCGAGGGGTTCTGGTCGCAGTCCGTGGCGGAATTCGGACTGGCGCTGACTTTGTGCGGTTTGCGGCGGATCCCCCAGTTGCACCGGGAGATCATCGAAGGGCAGTCGCCCTGGGACTATGAGCCGCCCGACGGCCGGGGACGGCCCGGGGCGCGGGGCCAGCAGTTCGGCGACGATCCCGCCTTCTCAAGCGGCACGCTGGCCGGTAAGCGGGTACGGATCGTGGGGGCCGGCAACATCGCCAGCCGGTACGCGAGCTTCGCGTCCATGCTGGGGGCCGACATGGCGGCCTGGGATCCCTACGCCACCGAACCGGGCTTTCACCGCGCCGGCGCGCGCCGGGTCTATCACCTGGACCAGTTGGTCTCGGACGCGGAGGTGTTCGCGCCTATGGTGCCGCTCACCGAATCCACCCACGGCCTGGTCAGCGCCCGACACATCGACGCGCTGCCCCGTGGGTGCCTCGTGGTGCTGGTGACCCGGGCCCTGATCTGCGACATGGAAGCGGTCCGGCGGCGGGTCCTGGCCGACGAACTGAGCCTGGCGGCGGACGTGTGGGACGTTGAACCCTTGCCCCTCGGCGATCCGCTGCTCGGGCGCCACAACGTCGTGCATACGCCGCACAATGCCGGACGCACGATCGACGCGAACCGGGCCTGGGTGGAGAAGCTGGCCGACCAGTTCAAGCCTCGTTAGCGGCTTACCGCCAAATTGTGTATATCATGTGGATAACTTACGGCGCGGGAAGTGAATCAGGTGTGGATAACGTGTGGATATATAATGTAAGGGAAGGCAGACGGAGCTGTTCTTTCCGGTAGGGTGGATAAGTAGGTGATTTGTCCTTCATCTCTTTGCCGTTTCGCTGTTCCATCATGTCCACGGTATCCATCGACTCGTGGACAGATGACCTCAGGTCTTCCGACTCCCAACAAAAAACCCCGGCCGTTTCTCAGGGCCGGGGCTCTTTGATTGCTGACCTTTAATGGCGCGGCCGAAGCCGCTTCATTTCAAGGTGGTATGCCGCTCGCCCCTTTCAGTGGCCGAAGCTCCTACTCAGGGCGAACGGGAAGGCGTTCCAAGGTGCCTGATACAAATGCATGAGGGTGGTAGTACCATCTTACGTTACGATGGGACGCGAAGGCAACCCTCACTTTGGATAACCTCGGGCGACACCTCAGAACTAAAGCACTGCTCCAGGACTCTGTCTGCACCCTGGCTACGGGCCCGGATTATCCGATTCCGTTGATTACTACTCAGGCCAAATATCCTGGTCGGTAACCGTTATCGCGGGAAGGGCGATATCTTCCGCACCAGGATAGGATAGAATGATACGGGCGGTTCCTTTTCCGTTGACGGCATTAGTAGAGCTGGTCCCATCCGTATCAAGCGCGCCACCGTTATTAACCGTTATCGTGGCAACACCTGCATCGATAGCAACCCCGAGACCTGCCATCTGGATACCACTACCCTGTATTTCGGCATTAAGCCCAGTAGCCGCAAACGCAGAAACACCGGTAACACTTGCATCTATACCAGCATTGCCCTCGGAGTCGTAGATTCGCACCTGGACCGTATACGTTACAGGCGAGAAAGTTGACAGAGTTGCATCTGTCCTATCATCACCCGGCCCATAAACGAGCGTTGCCGTGGTGGTGTCAGGAGGATCCGCGGTCGTTATAGAGTGCCTGTTAACGATGTGGAACGCACGATCAGATGCATTGATCCTGGTATAGGTGAGCTTGTGCGTTACGTCACCGCCAGGCGTCACGTTGATCGTTATCGCCTTGGATTCAACAGCCGCGTAGTGCGCGGTTATATCGGCGGAACCTACGCCAACAGCCTTAGCAGTGGAACCATCGATCTCGACCACGCTGGGATCGGAACTCTCGTAAGTAATAGCGACCATAATCGGATCGCCAGGTTCGGCAACGATTTTCCCGTCATCATCTCGAGCCTTAGGATAGGCGTTGGCATCGAGACTTACCGATTCACCATTGGCGAGATAGAAATCTTCGCCCTCCGCAACAGGCGCTGTTATTGCGACACTCTTGACCTCGGAAAGAACCATGACATCGAACTTAACCGCGATTCCGCGGCCAGCGGCGGTCACAGTGATTTCAGAAGTTCCGGTTCCCACGGCTTCAATCATGCCGTCGTCTACCGTAACGGCGTCTTCGTTCTTGGATGCCCATGTAAACGAGACGCCTACGATAGGCATTGCAGTCTGCGTGGCAGCCTTGGCGACGATCGTCGTGGATTCACCGAAATCCAAAGTGACGTCCCAATCATCACCTTCCACTGCCGCGCTCTTAGCGAAACCGTCGCTGGCCATGAAGACCAGGGTTCCATCTTCCATGCCATCCTGGATCAGCTTGATGTGGTGTACGTCGGCCAGCAAGTTGCCCAGGTCGTTCGGATCGATGGTGGAAGCGTCACCAGGAGGACCTTCCGGACCTGCCGGACCTGCCGGACCTGCCGGACCGGTGTCACCTTTCTCACCTTTCTCACCTGGCGTCCCTGGCGGACCTGCCGGGCCTCGATCACCAGGTGCCCCAGCCGCACCGGGCTCGCCCTTGGCACCCGCCTGACCTGCCGGACCCGCCGGACCTGTCTTGCCTTCGCAGCCCATTACGGACAGCGCGAACGCAACAATTATGACTATGAGGTAATGCATTATCGTCTCCCGTTTATGTGTTAAGTCAGGATACTTCAAAACTTCCGAAACATTAAACCATACACCCTCCTTTACATGGAGTAATTCCCATGAATACAATGCCAAACTTTATCAGGTTGTCAGTATTGTTGCACAATTCGCACACAAATTTCGAGCAGAATACACAGAGTTAATCAACAATCTATATGAGATCAATGTATTGTCAACAGAAAATTTCGTAAATTGTTGTTATTGATTATTTGCGAGTATGATAATAAAACGACTTTCTCGCAATATCAATTACTAAATTCACGTTTAGAGCGTGTTTTTTACCGATAAAATGCCGGATCGAGACATTTGTCAACACAAAATACTAATTATTCCCATTACCTTATTTATTTTATTATTATTTTTGTTTAGTATTATTGGATATGTTCCTGTTTCCAGGTTCGGTGTGATTTTTCCATCACAATCTCGCCCTGCAGATTGCACGAAATGCCTGATATTGCTTGACAGAAGCACTGTTTGTTGCGTAGAATTGCGTATCGCTTTGATAGTGAATGTCGTTCCCTGTTTCCTCGTATGACCCGGTGATTTAACGAAGGTGGGAGTCGTGCAGATCAACAACTTGAGAGAGCTTTCCGATCGCTACGTGTCCGTGGTGAGAAACCTGTGTCGTTTGACGTACATCGCCAGGCTGGATGAGTGGCAGGGGCTGGACATGACCGTGCCCCAGGTCAAGACACTGATCCTGCTCGAGCACGCGGGTCCGCTCAGGATGGGCCAGTTGGCCGGATCCCTGGGCAGCGGCCTTTCCACGACCACGACCATCGTGGACCGCCTGGTGAAAAAGCAGTTGGTTCAGCGGGATTCGGACCCGAACGACCGGAGAGTCGTAAAGTGTGAGCTTACCAAGAACGGCCGGGTGGCGACCGATATGTTCTGGGAGCACATCAAGACCAGGGCCCTGAAGGCTTCCGACCAGTGGGACCTGGAACAGTTCGAAAAAGTGGTCCAGTCGCTCGAATTGATCTGGTGTACCGAAGAAGAGCTCCGGACGAGCGACGACGCCGCATCGACGGCCGCTGCTGCCAGGTAATCGCGCGTCGCCAGATCATACGCGTAGTTACAGGTCTAGGTTTTCTCCGTATTGTCTCGAATCTAGCCTACCCTTAGCCTGCAATTCTCCAGCGATTAGTCTTCGTCTTGGTCCTGCATCCGCACAGCGATCAACCTGCGTTTCTCCCACGCCATCACCCGCGCCATCACCCACGTCTAGCCTGACCACTCCGTCTACCTCCGATTCGCCCCGGTTCCATGCCGGTCCATACGCTGGTCGTTTTCTTGCGAGCTCGCGGTCCTTTCCCCAGTAGCAGCCGCGGGGCCGGCCGTGCGACCCGCCGTGGGGCCGGCCAAGCGACCCGCCGAGCGACCCGCCGAGCATGTATACCGAGCATGCAGAAGTCCCACCGCGGAGCATCCCACGCGCCCGATCCGTGCGTGTAAAACCGTAAAAAACAACGAGATTTCAGATCGTGTTGCCGACTAATGGATTAAGAAGGGAGGGATCATGGCCAGGCGACGGGCCTTGTGATCCATTCCCATTCCGTTTTTCACTCAATCCAGAGAGGTGTCGACATGAGATTCAGGCTAACGATAAAGTGTGAACCCGACGGGGATGGGTTCAACATTCGATGTCCTGCGTTTCCTGATATACTCATACGGAGCAAGACCATCGAAGAAGGCATGGAACAGGTCCCGGATGCGATCCTGCGTGCCATGGACCATCTGTTCATGGAGGGCGTAACCCCTCCTTTCGGTGAGCACTTCGGTATAGAAGGCGACCTGGATGGAACGCCGCCCAATATACTTCCCTATGAATCGGAAGCGTTGAACTGAGCGGTCATCTCGCGCTCCGCCTCACACCGACCCAGGTTATTTGCATACGCTGCGGACCATCGCCTGAATACCGCCTTCGCAAGGGACGATCATTGTCACGTAATGACCGTTATCTCCTTTGCCCGAAGGCGGTTTTTTATACCAAATCACGAAATATCATATTATATATTTCAATATTCACGCTTATAACATATATTGAACCTTTTTTCCATGTGTGTGTAACGGCCAAATCACTATTTTGTAAAGACCGGGTGACTGTCGACTCCTCATGGCGTGTGTTAAGGCGTGTGTTAAGGCGTGCGGCAAGGCGCGCGGCGGGGGCCGTCATGGTATGCATTGCATGGAGAAAGGTAGATGGGTAGGGATCTCGAGCTTCCGGACACGGAATTGAACATCCTGGAGAGCATCCGGAATCTGCTGCGGGCCTGGTTCATCATCTGGCTTGTCCTGACATTACTGGGAACCATTGGCCTGATCGTTTTATGCGCCGAAATCCTGACCAGGGGATGACAACCCGTGACCGGCGGCAAGATTCACCGGGATCGGCGGCGGACGGGCACTCAGCGGCGGACGGGTCGGGCCGTTTCGTTATCCATTTAGCCCTTTGCGGGAATCGAGGTGAAGGACGCAGAAGTGAAGCGCGAGAGATGGGTTGTGATAATCGCGGAACGGTGAGATCGGAAGGACGAGCCGCAGGACAAGATCAATAGAAGGCAGGGCAAGGTCAATACATGAGCGAGAACAAAGACAAAGCACAACGTGGCAAGCAGGGAAACCCCGCCACGGAAATAAAGCGGTCCATTGATCGCATCGAAGGGGATCTGTACCACGGGGCCGAAAGCATTTGGGTGCGGCTGGGGAAGGTAGAGGAGAAGCTGGGCCAGTTAGCCACGAAGTCGTTTATCCTTACCGTGGTGCTGACCGGTGTGGTGGTGTTCAGCGCCATCGTATTCGGAATCCTGCAGTATCTTGAATACTGATCGGCTAAGCACTCCGGGAAGACCGCCACGCAAATAAAAAACCCCGAAATGCCCTTGTTCAAAGGCTCTTCGGGGAAAGGTGCCGGCACTACCGGCAATCGACTGGGACTCTAGACTCCAGAATCTCTAGCCTATATAGCGGTACGGGGAATCGAACCCCGGTTTGATGGCTGAGAACCACCCGTCCTAACCACTAGACGATACCGCCACGTCGCTTCCTAAAATATACGCCAATTGCCTCAGGCGTCAAGCCTACGGGCCTGCATGCCGCCACGAGACTGTCGCGAATTCGCCCGTGAATACGCCGCGCCGACGGCATCTTTATGTTTCCTCTCCGGCGAGACATGCGCACTGGGGGGCAGGGATTCGAACCCCGATTCCATGGTCCAGAGCCATGTGTCCTACCCTTGAACGACCCCCCAATCGGACCGGCGGCCGGGCGGGCGACCGACCCCGTTCAGCGGGACCATTTCCGCCAGCTGCCGCCGCGTTTAAGATAGGGATTCCACCCCGAAAATCAAGTAAAATCAGGGTTATACGCGTTCGTAGGGATCGAAGAGGCGCTCGTATTCCCGCAGGGCGTAGCGGTCCGTCATTCCCGCGATGTAGTCGCAGACCCTGCGCTCGAGCGGCTCGTCCTCGCCGTGCGGAACGCCGGCCGGGGGAAGCTGGCGCGGGTCGGCCGTATACTCGTTGAAGAGACTTTCGATGAACCGGGTCGCCTTGCGGGACATGCGGATCAGCCGGTAGTGCCGGTAGAAGTTCTCCATCAGGAATGCGCGGAGCTGCCGGTTCTTCCCGGCCATGGACGGGCTGTAGTCCACCACCGGGACGTCAAGGGTGCGTACCTCGTCCGGCGACTTCACCCCGTGGCGTTCCAGGTTCTCGTGGGTCGTCCGGACCACGTCCATGATCATCTGGTTGATCAGCGCGCGGATGATCCGGTACCGCTTGCGCGTGGGGTCGAGGTCCCGGAGCTTCTCCACCTCCTCGCGGATCGCCCCGTCCCAGATCTCCAGGCCGGTGAGTTGGTCCAGGCTGAGAATGCCCGCGCTCACGCCGTCGTCCAGGTCGTGCGAGTTGTAGGCGATCTCGTCGGCGACGTTGGCGATCTGGGCTTCCAGCGAGGCGAATTTCCCGGGCTGGAATTCCTCCTCGTCGAAGCCGTGCGGGGCGTTGTGCTTCGCGATGCCCTCGCGCGTCTCCCAGGTCAGGTTGAGACCCTGGAAGGACGGATAGCGCCATTCGAGCAGATCGATGATGCGCAGGCTCTGCCGGTTGTGCTGGAACCCTCCGCAGTGCTTCATCAGGCCGTCGAGGGCATCCTCGCCGCAGTGGCCGAAGGGGGGATGGCCCAGGTCGTGGGCGAGGGCGATGGCGGCCGCCAGGTCCTGGTTGGCGCCGAGGTTCCGCGCGATCGTTTCCGAAACGCCCGCCGTCTCCATGGTGTGGGTGAGGCGCGTCCGGTAGTGATCGCCCTCGTGGTACACGAAGACCTGGGTCTTGTATTCGAGCCGGCGGAAGGACTTCGAATGCACGATCCGGTCGCGGTCCCGCTGGAAGGGCGTCCGCCACGGCGCCTCCTCCTCGGAATGCCTCCGGCCCCGGCTCGCGCTGCTCTTCTCGGCATAGGGCGCGAGGGTGCGTTCTTCCATTTCTTCCAACCGGGTTCTGTCGACGATCATCCGGTGTCCTCCGGAGCGGGTTCGATATGCGAACGCGGCATCATGGCGCAGTATTCAAACGCGGCATCACGGCGCAACTGCCAGGCGCGGCGGTCACGTGCCGGTCACGTGCCGGCGATCAGGGGACCGCCCGGGTCGATGTCCTGGATCATGGTGGCGTTGAAGGCCTCCAGGGACAGGTGGCTCCTCAGATCTTTATGGTCGGGATTGTCCCACAGATTCTCGAACTCCCAGGGGTCCGTGGCCAGGTCGTAAAGCTCGCCCTTGCCGTGGGTGTGGTACAGCACCAGCTTGTACCTGTCGTTCCGGTACATGGTGGCATAGTCATGCGTGTCGTTGGAGACGGCGTCGAAATACTCGCTGCGGACGAAGGACCGGTTGTACCCCGGGTCCACCGTGCCGTCCAGGATGGGCAGCAGGCTGCGGCCCTGGAAATCCTCGGGCACGTATACGTCGGCGATATCGAGCATGGTCGCCGACATGTCGATCAGTTCGACCAGCGCGTCGCTCCTTAAGTCCGACAACATGTGGCCGGGGTGGGAGAAGACCAGGGGCACGCGCACCAGGCCTTCGTAGAACCGGCAGCCCTTCCACAGGAGCCCGTGGTCGCCCAGGCATTCGCCGTGGTCGCTGGTGAAGATGATCACGGTGTTCTCCCGCTGCCCGGTGCGTTCGAGATCGTCCAGGATACGGGCGAACTGGTCGTCGATCTGCTTGATCATGGCGTAATAGAGGGCCTGCTGCTTCTTGCCGTCGAAGGTCACCGGGTGCCGGGCCTCCGACTGGAAGAACACGTCCCGGAGCTCATCCTGCTGGCCCAGGTCGCTCAGGCGGAAGTGGGGGCCGGGCATATCGGCCGGATCGAACTGGTCGGCGTAGACGCGGGGCGGTATAAACGGCGGGTGGGGATCGTAGGGGTTGAGCGTCAGCATCCAGGGTTCGTCCGGCGCCCTGCGCTCGCTTAAGAACTCCAGGGCGCACTCGGTGACCCAGGCCGTCTGGTGGAGTTCGGGCGGGACGCGGTCCTCGCTCGCCCGCAGGGCGTCGAGATCGCCGCCGCGGTCGCGCACCCAGTCGGCGTAGTCATGCCCTTCCGGCCAGTCGTCCCGCGGCGCGTGGCTGAAGCGCCAGTACCGGTAGCCGTCGTCCATGCGGGGTTCCGTGCGCTTCCCCGCGCTCTGGAGGTGGAACTTGCCCACCAGGCCGCAGTCGTACCCGCTGTCCGCCAGCAGTTTGGAGATCAGGGGAGGCGGATTCTCGAAGACGCCGTTGCCGTTGCGGGTGTTGTGGATCCGCCCGGGATACATGCCCGTCATGAAGCTCGACCGGCTGGGTGTGCAGATCGGGCTCTGGCAGTAGGCGCGCGTAAAGGCGACGCCTTCCCGCACCAGCCTGTCCAGCGTCGGCGTGCTCACATGGGGATTGCCGAGCGCGCCGATGGTGTCGAAACGCTGCTGATCCGTGCAATACCAGAGAATGTTGGGGCGTAAAGGCATGTTGCCGTTCACGCGCCGCCCTTAAGACCTTACTGGGCAGGCTGCGTGGTCGCTTCTTCCTCTCCGCCCATGGACGCATCCGAGTCGCCTTCGTCCGCGCCCTCGTCGTCCATGCCGCCTTCACCTTCGTCCATCTCGCCTTCGCCCATCTCGCCTTCACCCATTTCGCCTTCACCCATTTCGCCTTCACCCATCTCGCCTTCTTCCATTTCCGGCGCATCTGCGGCCATGACGTGGAGCATGTCGCCCACCGCGGCGCCGATGTCGGTCGCGGCGTTGCCGCCGTTAATGGCGATCTGGAGCGTGCCGGACTCCTCGTCCATCCGGGCGAGCCAGGCGCCCTCGGCCACGTCGCCGTAATCGGTGACCATGGGCATGACGAGGGTCTGTTCGTTATGGGTGATCGAGATCCAGCCGTCCGCGGCGAAACCGGCTTCCATCAACTGGTCGCTCGTGGCGTCCGTGTTGATGTTGGCGAATTCCTCGCTGATGCTGGTGATCTCGACGTTGATCATGGCAACGTCCGCGGCCATCTCTTCGGTTGCCGCCTCTTCCATGGCCGCATCTTCGGTCGCGCCGCAACCGTAGAGGCCGAACGCGCCGACCATACAGGCCATCAGGTATGATGTAAACCGCTTCATGGTCTTGTTCCTTTCACGTGGATATCCCATCATGGTGGAATGAAAAAGTGACGCTATGTAGTGTAGAGGATAATACGTACCGCGCTGACATATTGGTCGTCGGCCATACGTACTTTATTTATAGAGTATTTAACTCAAATTTGCAACTATTAATCGCTTGAATTGCTACCGGGACCGGCGGCCGGGGATCAGGCGGCTTAAGATCGGGTATCAGGTCGGGCATTATGGCCGGAGGCTTCAGTTCAGGCGCCGGGGTCGCCGGCTACAGGTCCGGTACCGGGTCAGGCGCCTGGTTCGGCGGTGGCGGCGAGTTCCGCCCACTGCCTGCGGCCCACTTCCTTGACCCGGCCGTCGTCCCACTTGCCCAGGGGCCGGTAGGACGGGTGGCCGGGGCGGTCCTGGCAGGGATTGTGCCGGGTGTTGTAGCAGCAGATGAGGCTCCACCTCGGATCGTCGCTCTCGTTCGGGTCCGAACGGTGAAGCACGTTCGCGTGGAAGAACAGCGCCGTACCGGGCGACATTTCGCAGTACACGTGGTCCAGGTGCTCCAGCGCGAGTTCCACCCGCTTCGGGTCGGCCCCTACCTGGGTGCCGTACCGGCCGTGTTCGATCCGGCCCAGGCGGTGCGAACCCCGGATGACCTGGAGGCAGCCGTTGCCCCTGTGAGCCCGGTCCACCGCGATGTAGCAGCTCGCCATGTCGGGATAGAGCGCCTGGTTGTGGTACCAGTATCCGTAGTCCTGGTGCCACTCCCACGCGCCGCCGACGCGTGGTTCCTTGACCATCATCTTGTAGTGGTACAGGTAGACCTCGTCGTCCATGAGCCGCTCCAGCGTATCGACCATGCGCCGGCCGTGGCAGATGGCGTTGTAGATGTCCTCCCGGTCCGTGTCCGATGTCAGCCACAGCTTGCTTTCGCGGCCCTCGGTATCCTCGGCGGCGCGGACGAGCGAGGCCTTCTCCCCGTCGTGACGACCCACGTTGAGGAGGAGTTCCATCTCTTCCTCGTCGTAGAGCCCCTCCACCATCAGGTAGCCGTCTTCCCGAAACTTTTTCTCGTGTTCTTCGGTGAGGCGGAACATGTATTGCTCCCCAGCGGCCCCTACACTCCGATGCGGTCGCGGTGGCGCCGCTCGACGTGGTGCGCGACCGAGCGGCACACCCGGGAGATCCCTTCGCCGATGAGCGACTGGTCGAGGAAGCTGTAACACAGGCGGAACTGGTTCGCGCCGCGGCCGTCGGTGTAGAACGAAGGGCCGGCCACGTAGGCCACCTTCTCATGCTCGACGGCCCAGGCCAGCATCGCCGTGGAGTCGATCCCTTCGGGCGCGGTCAACCACACGTAGAAACCGCCGTCCGGACGGGTCCAGGTCAGGCCGGGCGGGGCGTGCTCCTTAAGCGCGTCAAGCGTGACGTCACGCTTTGCCTGGTAGAGCGCCCTGGACAGCACGATCTGGGAGTCCATCAGGCCCTGGCGGCCGTATTCATAGACGATGCGCTGCCCGAGGGTGCTGGAACACTGGTCGCTGCCCAGCTTCGCCTGGCACAACTGGGCGATGACGGGCGGCGGCGCGGCGATCCACCCGAGGCGGATGCCCGGACCGAAGATCTTGGAGAAGGTACTGACGAACAGCACGCCGTCGGGATTCAGCGCCTTGAGTGAAGGCGGAGGCGCGTGTTCGAAGTACAGTTCCGCGTAGGCGTGGTCCTCCAGGATGGGGATGTTGTACCGGTCGGCGAGTTCGACCAGCCTGCGTCGCCGTTCCAGGGGCATGGTCACGCCGCCCGGGTTCTGAAACGTCGGCATGGTGTAAATCAGCTTTGCCCGCTTGCCCCGGCGTTCCAGTTCCGCAAGCTGCGCTTCCAGGAGGTCCACGCGCATGCCTTCGTCATCGATATCCACCGCGACGAAATCCACGTCGTAGCACCGGAAGACCGAGAACGCGGTCAGATAGGTGGGGGCTTCCACGACGATGACGTCGCCGGGGTTGAGCAGCATCTTGGCGATGAGGTCCATGGCCTCGATGCCGCCCGTGGTGACGATGATGTCGTCCACGGTGGCAGTCACGCCCTCGACGGGTCCCATCCGGCCGGCGATCCATTCCCTCAGGGCCGTGTAACCCGCCGTGGGACCGTACTGCAGCGACATGCTGCCGTGCGTTTCGAAGACCTGGACGGCGACTTCCTTCATCGCCTCCATGGGAAACGTGGCGTCGTCCGGCAGGCCGCCGGCAAAGGAAAGCACGTCCGGCCGTTCCGCCAGCTTGAGCAGCTCAATGACCGCGGTATCGCCAATGAGATCCATGCGGTCCGCGTATACATCCCGCCAGTCCATCAAAACCTCCTGCGTAAACCCTCTGAATACGTACAACCGTGATCGAACTAAAACCGCGGCCGGCCCTGCATCCGTCGATCGGTGAGAAGCGCCCGGCCGGTCGCTGGATTTCTTACGTAAGACGATCCATCGGAACCGCCTCGCGCGTGCATTATTTTACGGTCCGGACCGTGGGAAAACAAGACCAAATTTCCTTGACACCGGCGTGGATGCATGTCTTATCATGGCCTTCAAATGGTGGTCAATGTTGATCATCGTGTCATGATATTCATCGGATACACGCTGTCATGATGTCATGATGTCATGATGTCATGGGGTCATGGTGTCATGGTGTCATGATGTCATGGTGTGCATCGTGTAATCGGTGTATAAAAGTGTGCATCGTGTTCCAACACGCCCATCTCCCGCCTCGCGAGGTATATACATGGCCGAGGACAACCAGGTCGTAGCCAGTTTCCAGAAGAACAGCCAGGAGGAGTTCCGCTTCACCATCACGTCCTTCCGCGGCAACGAGTACGCCGATATCCGGATCTACTACGAGAACGATGGCGATTTCCTGCCCAGCAGGAAGGGCATCACCGTCTCCCCGGAAGCATGGAAATCCTTCCGTTCCTGTCTCGACGAACTGGAGTCGGAACTCAAGGAACGCAACCTGCTCAAGGACGAAGAAGAAGGCTGACCGGCGGGCGGCGGTCCGGCCCTACCGATCGCTCCGGGCGCGCTGATCAGCCCACCCGGTGCCCTTGCCCGGCGAGAAAGCACTCCGGGTCGTGGCGGATGGGAAGATAACCCGTGCTCATGAGGAATTCTCCGACGATCTCGGGTCCCATAAAGCGGAAGGTCTTCTTGAACACCGCCACCCACTCGTCCAGCGAAGCGCAGGTCTGGCCGTTCAGCCAGGCCGCGAAGGAACCGTGTTCCGCCCGGATCTCCTGGATGACGCGCGCGTTGTGGATGGCCGCGTCGATCTTGAGCCGGTTCCGGATAATGCGGGCGTCCCCGAGCAGGCGTGCTCGATCCTCGTCGCCATAAGCAGCCACACGGTCCACGTCGAACCCCTCGAAGGCCTCCCTCAGCGCCTTTCGCTTCTTCAACACCGTCAGCCAGCTCAGCCCGGCCTGGTTGATCTCCAGCACCAATCGCTCGAAGAAATCGTCGTCCCGGGTCAGGGGAAAGCCGTACTCGTCGTCGTGGTAGGCGGCCAGTATGGGGTCCTTGTGCGTCCAGGCGCAACGCTTCCGGTCGTCGGTCTCTTCGACGAACTCGCCCGTGCGGTAGGGGTGGTTGTCCACCCCGGTGATCCACGTCTCGGGAAGGTGGCGCACACAGTTCATCAAGGCCAGGTGCGTATAGGTGGGCGTGATGATGAAACGGGTGACGGAGGTGTTCGCGAACCAGTCCATCCGGTCGTGTCCCATGCCCGGGGTGTCCAGGATCACCCCCACGAGGAACCGCATGAACGCCCCATGGCTCACCAGGACGACGCACTCCCCCGTGTGGCCGAACTCGTCGTGGATCCTCCGGGCGACTCGCTCCGCCCGGACCTGGGCTGCGTCGTAGTCCTCCCAGGGACGGCACTTCCACCAGCCCTCCTCGTCGAACTCGTCGCCGAGACGGACGCCCGGAAAGCCACGCTCGATTTCAGAGCGCTTCATGCCGGGCCTGCCTTCGTAGTCTGCGTTGCCCACGCCGGCCTGGACCCCGCCCTGTTCGTGGAGGTCGATCCACGCCTCCGCGGACCGGCCCGTCTCGCGGATATAGGGAGCGATGGTTTCCAGGGTGCGGAGGAACGGACTGACGAAAACGCGCGTGGGGCGAAAGTGGCGGATGCGGTTTACGAGGTATTCGGCCTGCCGGTATCCGAGGGCGGACAGGGAGGGATCGTCGGTGCGCTCTTCCTGCGGCCGGGCATTGTTCTCGGATTCCGCGTGGCGGATGATGTAGAGTTCCATGGGGTCGGGCGGTCTTTCTCCTGGCGTGCGGCCGGTGGTTGCGGTTGACAGGCTGGTGGTGGACGCGCCGGTGGACGGTCTGGTGGACGGGCCGGTGGACGGGCCGGCGCACGCACCGTCCGCTCGAACCGACATAAGGTATATTCCCGGTCCTGCTCTCGAAAGGAAAAGGTTTGACAGGCAGGGCGGTACGGGTTAAGGTTTCCACCTGTTTCCGAACGGCTCATTCCCCCTGGAGCGTGCCCAAATGGAAGGATCCGGCCGGCCCTACGTCGAATACCGCAAGGTCAGCAAAAGCTATGACGGTAAGACCACGGTAGTCGACGGCGTCGACCTGGACATCCGCAAGGGAGAGTTTCTCACCCTCCTGGGTCCTTCCGGTTCGGGCAAGACCACATGTCTCATGATGCTGGCCGGCTTCGAGACGCCCACCTCCGGCGAGATCCTCGTGGGCGGCCGCTCCATCCACAACCTGCCGCCCCGCAAGCGCGGCATCGGCATGGTATTCCAGAACTACGCCCTCTTCCCCCACATGACGGTGGGGGCTAATCTCGCTTTCCCTCTCGAGGTCCGCGGCATGGACCGCGGCCAGTGCCGGGAACGGGTGGAACGGGCCCTGCAGCTGGTGCAACTGGAAGGCTATGAGCACCGGCGTCCCGGCCAGCTTTCCGGCGGGCAGCAGCAGCGGGTGGCCATCGCCCGCGCCCTGGTATTCGATCCCGAACTGGTCCTCATGGACGAACCCCTCGGCGCGCTGGATCGCCGGCTCCGCGAGGAAATGCAGTACGAGATCCGACGCATCCACAGAACACTGGGCGTCACGGTCGTGTACGTCACCCACGACCAGCAGGAGGCCATGGTCATGTCGGACCGCATCGCCGTGCTTCGGGACGGCAGAGTCGAACAGGTGGCCGATCCCGAGACGCTCTACGAAGAACCGCAACGCTCCTTCGTGGCCCGGTTCATCGGGGAGAACAACCGGCTGCACGGCAAGGTGATGGGCATCGAGGGCGATATCTGCGAAGTGTTCGTGGGCGGCGAGATCATCGAGGCGATCCGCATCGCGCCGTGCAAGGTGGGCGACGCCACGACGCTTTCCATACGCCCCGAGCGGGTGGCCGTTTCGCCGAAAGCCGGACTCTACACCAACGAACTGGTGGGCCTGATCGAGGACATCACGTTCCTGGGTGACTCCCTGCGCCTGCGCGTTACGGTGTGCCGCACGTCCGATTTCATCATCAAGATACCCAACACCGTCGGCCACGGCGCCCTGCTCGCGGGCGACAAGATCCTCATCGGCTGGACGCCGACCGACTGCCGGGTGCTCGACCCCGAAACGGAAGGAGATGGGGAATGACACGCAAGATCGCCGCAGGACGCATCCCGCTTCCGGGCCTGGCCTCACTGCTTCTGGGCCTGGCCGCATTGCTTCCGGGACGACGCTTCCTGATCCCGGGCCTGGCCGCGCTCTCCCTTCTGCTTTGCGGACCCGCCGCCGCGCAGGAGCGGACATTGACGCTGGTGAGCTGGGGCGGCGCATACGCCCGCGCCTGCGAGAAGGGATACATCGAACGTTTCGAGCGGGAAACGGGGATCGACGTTCAGATCGAAGACTACAATGGCGGCCTGGCGCAGATCCGGGCCCAGGTCGACGTGGGCAACGTGTACTGGGACGTCGTCGACATGGAACTTCCCGACATGGTCCGGGGTTGCGACGAAGGCCTCCTCGTACCCATCGACGTTGACGAGCTGGCGCCGGGAGCCGACGGGACCCCTGCGGTGGACGACATATCCGAAGACGGCCTCACGGAATGCGGCCCGACCAACCTGTTCTATTCGACGGTCGTCGTCTACAACGACGCGCGGATCGGGACGTCGAAACCCGCTTCCATCGCAGATTTCTTCGACCTGGAGAAGTTCCCGGGAAGACGGGGCATGCGCCGCTCCCCGCTGGCGAATCTCGAGTTCGCCCTGATGGCCGACGGCGTCGCGGCGGACGACGTCTACGCCACGCTGGACACCGAAGCGGGCGTGCGCCGGGCCTTCCGGAAACTGGATTCCATCAAGGACCGGATCGTCTGGTGGGAAGCCGGCGCCCAGCCGCCCCAGATGCTGGCCGACGGCGAAGTGGTGATGACCACGGCGTATAACGGACGGATCTTCAATGCCCAGGTCCTGGAGGGACAGCCCTTCGTCATCGTATGGGACGGACAACTTCTGGACACGGGAGGCCTCGTGATCGTGGAGGGCACGCGAAACCTGGAGGCGGCGATGGAATTCGTCCGCTTCGCCAATACGGCGCGAGCCATGGCGGACGTCGGCCGGTACATCTCCTACAGTCCCACGCGCCGCTCCGCCCTGGACCTGATTTCGACCCACGCGGAAACCGGCGTCGACATGGAACCGCACATGCCGACCAGCCCCGAAAACGTGTCCCGCGCCCTGCACAACGACTGGGAATGGTGGAGCGACAACGGCGAAGAGATGAATGAGCGCTTCAGCACGTGGCTGGCACGATGAGCGAGATCCCCGAGAAAACGGTCGGCCGCTCCAGTACTGGCTCCAGACCCGGTCCCAGGCCCGGCCCCCGGCTCGACCCCCGCCTGCGTGCGGCGGTGCTGGTACTGCCGCTCCTGGTCTTCGTCGGGGTGACCTTTCTCGCGCCCCTGGCCAACATGTTGGTCCGAAGCGTCTACGATCCGGTAGTCGCCGACGTCCTCCCCGAGACCCTTGAGCGGCTGCGTGCCTGGGACGGCCAGGGCCTGCCGGACGAATCGGTCTACGAAGCGATGGCCCGCGAACTGCTCGCGGCCCGGGAGGACCGCACGCTCGGCCAGGTGGCCACGCGGGTGAACCGGGTGCAGTCCGGACTGCGCAGCGCGCTGACGCGCACCGCCAGGAGGCTGCGAAACGTCGATGAAGGTCCGTGGTCCGAGGCCATGACCGGCATCCACGCGGCCTGGGGAGAGACCGGGACCTGGCGCGCGCTGCGCGAGGCCGGCGACCGGTATACCTCCCGCCACTACCTGAACGCCCTCGATCTGCAACGCGATCCCGACGGATCCATCGCCGTCCAGCCCGAGGACCGCCGGATCTACCTGTTCCTGCTCTGGCGGACCCTGCTCGTGAGCCTGGGGGTCACCGCGCTATGCCTGCTCATCGGCTATCCCGTCGCGCGGCTGATCGCCCACGCCCCGCCCAGGCGCGCCAACCTGCTCCTGATCCTGGTCCTCGTGCCCTTCTGGACCTCGCTCCTCGTGCGCACGACGTCGTGGATCGTGCTGCTGCAGAACCAGGGCGTCCTCAACGACATGCTCGTCTTCCTGGGCGTCATCGGGGACGACGGGCGGCTGGCCATGATCTACAACATGACCGGTACCTTCGTGGCCATGACCCACGTGCTGCTCCCCTTCATGGTGCTGCCGCTCTACTCGGTCATGAGCGCCATACCGCGGGTGCAGACGAGCGCGGCGGAATCCCTGGGCGCGACCCCCTGGCAGTCCTTCTGGCGCGTGTACTGGCCGCAGACCCTGCCTGGCGTGGGCGCCGGCTGCCTGCTCGTGTTCATCCTCGCCATCGGGTACTACATCACGCCGGCCCTGGTGGGCGGCAGCACAGGGCAGCTCATCTCCAACATGATCGCCTTCCACATGCAGTCGTCGCTGAACTGGAGTCTCGCGGCGGCGCTGGGCGGCATCCTGCTGGTGTGCGTGGCGGGGCTCTACGTGCTCTACGACCGGCTCGTGGGTATTGAACGGATGAGGTTGGGCTGATGACGACGATGACAACATCTACGACGACCGCCGGCCACGGATTCTGGCGCATCGCGTACCTCGGATTCTGCGCACTCGTCTTCGCCTTCCTGATCGCGCCGATCCTGGTGATCGTGCCGCTGAGCTTCAACGCCGAGCCCTATTTCACCTTCACCGAGGGCATGCTCCGCCTGGACGCCGACGCCTGGTCCCTGCGGTGGTACCGCCAGATCGTGGAGGACGAGGAGTGGTCGCGGGCGCTGGCGAACAGCCTGTTCATCGGGGTCTCCGCCACGGTACTCGCCACGGCGCTCGGTACGCTCGCCGCGCTGGGCCTGTCCAACCCGGCCATGCCGGCCCGCCGCTTCGCCACGGGACTGCTGATATCCCCCATGGTGACGCCCGTCATCATTTCGGCCGCGGGGATGTTCTTCTTCTACTCAAACCTGGGCCTGGCGCAGACCCACCTCGGGCTGATCCTCGCCCACGCCGCCCTGGGTACGCCATTCGTCGTGATCACGGTCACCGCCACGCTGGCCGGTTACGACCAGAACCTCTCACGGGCGGCCGCGAGCATGGGCGCGGGCCCCTTGACCGTCTTCCGCCGCGTCCAGCTCCCCCTCATCGCGCCGGGGGTCGTCTCCGGAGGGATTTTCGCCTTCGCCGCGTCCTTCGACGAGGTCGTCGTGGTGCTCTTCATGGGCGGGATCGAGCAGCGGACCATACCGCGCCAGATGTGGTCGGGCATCCGCGAGGAGATCAGTCCCGCCATCCTGGCCGTGGCCGTCTTCCTCATCGTCTTCGCGGTGTTGTTCCTGTTGACCGTGGAGTGGCTCAGAAGGCGGAACGCGCGGTAGAGGCGGTGGGGGGAAGAACCGGGTCGCGCGGGAAGGTGGCAGGAGCGCCGCGGGTAAGACGGTCAGCCCGTTTCCGCGCCGTTCATGTACTCGTTCATCAACGAATGGAAGTGGTGCACGCCGTTCTCCCGCTTTACGGAGAACCGGCCCTGGTTGTAGGACGCGGACTGCAGCCCGCGCTGCACGTGCTCGCAGATGAAGATGTCCTCTTCCTGGATCTCGTCGCCGAAGTCCACCAGGTTGTCCACGTCCTGTTCCATGTCGGGCGACAGGTACCATTCGAAAATGGTCAGGCAGCGGTCGTGGCCCAGGGGCACCACCAGGTTGGTCTGCATCTGGCCCAGGTAGATGTTGAGCATGAGCGTGGGGAAGACCCAGTAGTACTGCGTGTCGCCCTGGTCCTGCTCCGTCGGCAGGTAGCGGCGCGGCCCCTTGTACCCCTTCTTCTCCGGACCGAATATCGGGGCGTGCTGGATGGAGTAGTACCGGAAGGGCTCCACCCGGTAGGCGTCGTAGTCGATCTCGCGGTACAGCCCCGGATGCACGACCGGCAGGTGATAGCCTTCCAGGTAGTTGTCCACGTACACCTTCCAGTTGCAGTCCATCTCGTAGTCGCGGCGCTTGGTCCACTTCATCTCGCCGATATGGTGGTCGGCGGCGCGTTTGCCGATGTCGCCCAGAAAGGCCTCCAGGGGCGGAGCCTCCTCGTCCAGGTTGACGAAGAGCAGGGGCCCCCACTGGCTGACACGCACCGGTCTGAGCGCCATGGCGCAGCGGTCCAGGGCCTGCACTTCCTCAAACTCCGGCGCGTGGCGCAGCGAGCCGTCCAGGTTGTAGGTCCAACCGTGGTAGAAGCAGACGAAGGTCCGCCGGTTGCCCTGCTCCAGGGCCACGGGGCCGGCCCGGTGCCTGCACACGTTGTAGAACGCACGGACCACGTCGTCGGCGCCGCGGGCGATGACCACCGGCTCTCCCGCCACGTCCACCGTGAAGTAGTCCCCGACGTCGGCCACCTGGTCCGCCCGACCCACGAGCTGCCAGGTTCTGCTGAATATGTCTTTGTATTCCCGCTGGAGGAACGCCGGATCGGTGTACCACGATGACGGAATCGTCCAGGCGGTTTCGATGTTTTCATCGAAGGGGTGGTCCTTCATGTCGTCGTTCTCCTTGTCGGCCAGCGATTCCTGGCTACAGCGCGTCCGGATCCGCGGCCTCCGGCACATCGGCCGAGGCCGGCGCCCCGTTGGCCGGCTGCGCCTCGGGGTCCAGCAACTCCGGCACGGGAAGGCCCCGGTCGGCCAGCTGCGTCTCGATGCAGGCACGGTCGCCCACGAGCAGGTAGCCCGCGCGCCGCGCATCGAGGTACTTGCGGGCGGTGGACCGCACCTCCTCAATGCTGACCGACTTCAGGTTCTCCACCGCGTCCCGCATGTCCGACATGGGCCGCTCCGAACTCCACAGCGCGCCGATGCTGCCCGCGATGCGTCTCAGGGATTCGAACCGCTGCGCGTAACCGCGGATCCGTCCGGTGCGTGCCTCCTCGAGTTCCTCTTCGCGCACCGGCCGTTCACCGCCCAGTCCGGCCATTTCGGACATCAGTTCCTTTACGACCTCGCCGGTCTTGTCCGCCTGGATCGACGTCTGCACCTTCCAGTACCCGGCGACACCGAGCAGGCCCAGCGAGGTGGATACGCCATAAGTATAGCCCTTCTCTTCCCGCAGGTTCTGGTTGAGACGGGACTGGAATCCGCCGCCCCAGATCGCGTCCACGAGCCGGAGGGCGTGGTAGTCGGGCGTATCGCGGTTCGGTGCGTCGATGAACTGGCAGACCACGGTCTGTGGCGCGCCGGGACGGTCCACCAGGTAAATACGGTTCGATTTCCGGTCCGGGGAGGGATGCGGGACCTCCTTCGCGGGCCTGACGTCGACGCTCCACGAGCCGAAACGCTGGTCCGCCAGCTTCATCGCCTGGTCGCGGGTGATGTCGCCTACGAACACCAGGGCGGACTGGTCCGGCCGCCAGTTCTCCTCGTAGGCCCGGGCGATCTCGTACCGCGACATTTCGGCGACGGAAGACGCGTAGCCCTGCACCGGCCGGCCATAGGGATGATCCTCGCCAAACACCAGTCCGGGGCACAACCGCTGGGCGAGGGACTGGGGATGGGAGGCCTGTTGCTTGAGGTGGTCCAGGTGGCGGTGGCGTTCCCGCTCCAACTCCTCTTCGGGGAACAGGGGATTGCGCGCGACGTCGGCGAAAAGGGCCATGGCCGCGGAAAGCTTGTCGGTCAGCACGTCCAGTCCGATCCGGGCCGATTCAAGATACATGGATTTGCCGATGACCGTTCCCAGCCGGCTCAGGGCCTCGTCGAGGTCCAGCGCGCCGTAGCCACGCGTACCCTTGTCCATGGTCTGCAGCATGAGCTGGGACATCCCGCACCGGTCGGGCGGATCGAGCACGCCACCGGACTTCACGTTCAGCGAAACGGCGACCTTCGGCAGCTCGTGATGCTCGACGACAAGCACCTCCAGTCCGTTATCCAGCCGGTCCTCGTGCACCTCGGGCGTTTCAAAGGGTGTGTCCGACCCGAGCGCCGGGACCACGGACCGGTCGAGGACGCCATAAGAGGACGCCTGCGCCGGTACATCGCCTTCCGCCCGACCGGGGGCCGCGTCCGCCGCCTGCACGGATGCCGCGCCCGCCGCCTGGCCCGCAGCCGCGCCTGACCCGGCCACCGCCTTCGGGATCGTATCGGGGAAGTACCGGAGCGTCAGGCCATGGCGGGATACCAGCCACCGTTTGACCGCTTCGGCGATCTTCGAACCGGTCAGGTTCCGGAACCGGTCGTGCTCGACGTGGAAGTACCCCGGATCGTTCTTGTAGGTATTCGATTCGTTCAACCGGTCGGCCTTTCCGCCGAAACCGCCGATGCGCTCCAGGCTGGAGACGTACTGGTACTCCCACACCGTGCGGGCGCGTTCCACCTCGTCCCGGGTCGGGCCGCCGGACGCCAGTCTCGCGATCTGGCCGTTGACCAGGTCCTCGACCTCCCGGACGTCGCAGCCCGGCCGGATGGTCGCGATGACGCCGAAGAGGCCGGCGATCTCCCTGGCGTAGTTGAAGACGCTGACCTCGGTGCACAGCCTCCGGTCGTAGACCAGCAGCTTTTCGAGACGGGAAGAGAGGCCGTCGCCCAGCACGGCCGCGGCCGCGTCCAGGGCCGTTTCCTCGGGTTCGAAGCGTTGCGGCGCCGGCCAGATCATGTGGACCCGGGCCTGGGGCACGCGGTCGGTGACCTCCACGATCTTCCCCTCGGCCAGGGTAGGCACCCAGCGGCGCTGGCGCTCGAGGAGCGGGCCCGGTTCAAGCCCGCCGTAGTAATGGACTACGCGGTCCCGGGCGTGATCTCTGTCGAAATCACCGGCGATGACCACCGACAGGTTGTTCGGCGTATAGTAAGTCCGGAAGAACTCGGCCACCTCGTCGACCCCGGCCGCTTCCAGGTCCTCGTGCCGACCGATGACGGGCCAGGAGTAGGGATGGCCGGCGGGGTAGAGGTGCTCGTTGACCAGTTCGTACCACCGGCCGTAGGGCTGGTTCTCCGTGGTTTGCCGCCGTTCGTTGCGGACGACCTCGCGCTGGTTTTCGAAGTTCTCCCTCGTAAGCGCGTCCGCCAGCGTGGCGACGCGGTCCGATTCCAGCCAGAGCACGTATTCGAGGTTGCCCGAGGGCACGGTGGCGAAGTAGTTGGTGCGGTCGTTGCTCGTGGTGCCGTTGACGCCGCCTTCCCGCAGGTTGCCGCCCGCCTGTTCGATGTACTTGAAATACCCATCCGGCGCGTTCTGCGACCCCTCGAACATCAGGTGTTCGAAGAGGTGGGCGAACCCGGTCCGGCCGGGCCGTTCCACCTTGGAACCCACGTGAAACCAGTGGTTGACGTGCACCACGGGCAGCTTGCGGTCCACGTGCAGGATGGCCTGCAACCCGTTCGGCAGGACGAATTTCTCGAAGGATACCTGGGGAAGGTCCGATTGAGCCATGGCTCATCCCGAAAGAGGAAACAAAGATAGATTGACGAAGAACAAGTGTGCGGTGTTACACGCGATCCAGGACGCGTCGCGCACGGGCCGTTCCCGGAGTCATACGCGCTCCAGGACGCGCCGCGCACGGACCGTTCCCGGAGTCATACGCGCTCCAGGACGCCGGACTTTGACGAACGGTAGGCGGCATCCAGGATCATGACCGAACGCATGGCCGCGTCACCGGGCGTATAGTTTTCCACGTCCCGACCGAGCACAAGGTCGACGAAATTCTCCGGTGGTCCCTCGCAGCTGTAGGCGCCCGCGTCCGGGGCCACGTCGTGGACCTGGTCCCGCCCGTCGTGCCGGTGGATCGCGAGGCGGGCGCGTTCGACGTCGAGCAGCAGCATGCCCTCCGAGCCGAAGATCCGGATGTCGAGCTGGAACATCTGCCCCTCCGGGATGTCTCCCGACCCCGACAGCGCCCCGATCACGCCGTCCTCGAAACGCACCGTCACGGCGTCGTACATCTCCACCCTGGATTCCGCCTCGGTCATCATGGCGAAGACTTCGCGGGGCACCAGGCCCGTGAGCCAGGACATGAGGCCCAGGCTGTGGGACATCTGCGCGTGCCCGTAGCCGCCGTCGGCCACCACGGGATCGGCCCAGGTGGCCGGATCGGGCGCGAAGAGGCCCCCGCCGTTGGCCTCGTGGTCGAAGTCCAGTCCCTGGAGCAGGCCCCGGATGGGGGAGGCCATGTGGCAGAGCACGGACTCGATGTTCCCGACGACCCCGGCGTCGAGCTGCCGCTTGGCCTCCTGGATGTAGGGCTTGTGGTGCCACCCGTAGGGAACGAGCAGGTGCAGCCCCTTCTCGTCCGCCAGCCTGACCAGTTCCCTGGCGTCCGCACTCTTCGTGCACATGGGCTTTTCGACCATGACGTGCAATCCGCGCTCCAGGGCCGCGGCGGCGTGCTCGAAGTGGAGTGTATGGGGACTGGACACCACCACGCCGTCGAGTTCGACCTCGTCCAGCATCCGGCGGTAGTCTTCCGTCCCATAAGGCACGTCGAAGGCCTCCTGGACCTGCCGCAGTTCGTCCTGCCCGAGCCGGCAGACGGCCGACAGTTCCACGTCCCCGGCCTCGTCCGCCCGTTTCCTGAGCACGGGCAGATGATTGGCCGTGGCCCACCACCCGGTGCCGATGAATCCTATGCGTGCCCTGTCCATGATCGGTTCCTGTTGTTTTAATTCCGTTATGTGTCTTACTGTGTCTTAAGTACGCGTGCCGCGAAACACGCCGGCCGTCGTGGCGTCCACGATCCAGACTTCATTCTGCCAGAGCGTGAACCCGTGCGGTTCCGGTCCCTCCACGTCCAGCCGGTCCAGCTGCGCGCCCGTATCGGGGTCGTACAGGAACAGGGCGCGGTGATTGGTCTCCACGCACCAGAGCCTGCCGTTATCCCACGCGATGCCGTGGGGCCGGTCGCCCGGCGCGGGGAAGGACTGCAGCACGGTCCATGCATCGGGGTCCATGCGGTAGATGGTGGCGTCCGGGGGCGACGACATCCATAGTTCCCCGTCCCGCCACTCCAGGCCGTGGGCGCCGGTTTTCTTCGCGCCCGGCGTGGCGTAGCGCTCCAGCGTCCGGCCGGAGCCGGGATCGATCTTCAGGGTCTCGCAGCTGTAGGTGGACGACACCCAGAGATGGATGCCGCTGTGGGTGATCCCGCTGCCCCGGTCGGAGTCGCTGTCGAAGATCCGCAGCGTCGCGCCGTCCCGGTAATCGTGCAGGCTGATCCGGTTGTCGCCCTGGTCCAGAATCCAGAGGCCTTCGGTCGTGGCCTGCAGCCCGTTGGGATGGGGGCCGGGCGCGTCGAAGACGTGGCTGAGCGTGAGTTTCATTCTGCAGCCTTTCTGAAAAATGGCACTGCTGTTCAGGGAAACCGGAGAGGAACACCATCCCAAAAAATGCACCCGCGCCAACGGGCTGTCAAGATACAAAGGAAGCGTCGGAACGGGATGTCCCGCCCTTCCACCGGGCGTCGACGGCGGCATGAAAAAAGAATTGACGCGCGGACGTCATTACAATATTTTTAGAAATATGGAAATGATCAACGCGGGATTCGCTCCTTCCTCTCTCGAGGCTGAACAGAAACACGCCGAAGCGTTCAAGGCACTGAGCCACAGGACACGGCTGGCGATCTTCTACCACCTTGTCCGCCGGGGCGTAGAGGGCGATACCGTCGGGAACCTGCAGGAAGCGCTCGGCGTACCCTGGGCGACCCTGTCCCACCACCTGGACGTCCTGCGCCGCGCCGATCTGCTGGCGTCCCGGCGCGAAGAACGGTATATCTACTACCGCGTGCGGCCCGAACGGGTAAGCGACCTGGTGCGCCTGCTTACCGCCTGCTGTTAACCGTCTCACCTGTCGATACCGGAGGAAATCCATGTCAGACTACCCCAAGATCCACCTGTCCTTTCCCGTACGCGACCTGGACCGGAGTGTCGAATTCTACAAGAAGTTCTTCGGCGAAGATCCCGTGAAGACCCATCCCGGTTACGTCAAGTTCCTGCCCTCCATCGCCCCCCTGAACCTGGCCCTGTACGCGGATGGGAAGACGAAGGGTGACGGGGCGAACCATTTCGGCATCGAGGTCCAGGACCACGAATCGGTCCTGCGGCACCTGCTGCGGATCAGGATATCCGGACTGGAAACCCGGGAAGAGATGGACTGCGACTGCTGTTTCGCCAACCAGGACAAGTTCTGGGTAGAGGACCCGGACGGCCGCGAATGGGAGATCTACGTGCTGAACCGGGACCTGGATGAACCCGGCGGGCGGGATGAAGAAGACTGTTGCGCGGAACTTAAGTCCGGCGACACTGCCGAAACGGCGCGTTCGTCCGATGCGACAGCGTGCTGCGGCGGTTAGCAAAGATCCGGCGGCCGCGGACAGCGTGCCAGACCGGTTACCAGTTGTTACCGAACGGGAGCAGACCATGAAACCGGACACGCTGCTGGTCCACGCGGGGGGAGGATTGGAACCCGGGTCGGGGGCCATCGCGCCTTCCATGCACCTCTCGACCACCTTCGAGCACACGCCGGAGGGCGAGGCGACGCACGACCACGTCTACATCCGGATGGGCAACCCGACCCAGGACCGGCTGGAAGAAGCCCTGCGGACCATCGAAGACGGTGCGGAGTCCCTCGTCTACGCGTCGGGCATGGCGGCGGTTACGGGCTGCGTGCAGACGCTCGAACCGGGCGCCCACGTGCTGATGCACCGGGACGTGTACAGCGTCACCCGCGCGGTCGGCAAGGAACTCCTGCCGAACTGGAACATCGAGGTGAGCGACGTGGACATGACCGACCTGGACGCGGTCGGGCGCGCGTTGCGGCCCCATACGGCGCTGCTCTGGGCGGAGACCCCGTCGAATCCCGCCATGGACGTCATCGACATCGGCGCGGTGGCCGGCATCGCCCACGCCACGGGCGCCCTGCTGGCCGTGGACAATACCTTCGCCACGCCGGTGATGCAGCGGCCCCTGCAACACGGCGCCGACATCGTCATGCATTCCATGACCAAGTACCTGGGCGGCCACAGCGACGTGCAGGGCGGCGCGCTCGTGTTCCGTGAAGGCGGAGACCGGGTCGAACGCGCGCGGCGCGTGCGCACGATTACCGGCGGCGTACTCTCGCCCTTCAACGCCTGGCTGGTCCTGCGGGGATTGCGGTCACTGGGCTGCCGCATGGCGCGCCACGTGGCCAACGCGGAGGCCATTGCCGTGGCGATGGCCGGTCATCCGGGGATCGAGGGCGTCGATTATCCGGGCCTGCCCGATCACCCGGGACACGCCGTCGCGACGCGGCAGATGGATGGGTACGGCGGCATGCTGTCCCTGCGGGTCAGGGGCACGCGGGAGGACGCGCTGCGGGTCGCAGGCAAGGTCAAGCTGATACGGAACGCCACGAGCCTGGGCGGGGTGGAAAGCCTGATCGAGCACCGGCAGTCCATCGAGGGGCCCGGCTCGGTAACAGCGCCCAACCTGCTCCGGCTGTCTCCCGGACTGGAAGCGGCCGAGGACCTGATCGGCGACCTGGTGCAGGCCCTGGAGTGAAACCGGCGGATTGCACTGTATGAGCCCGGGTCGGTGGGGCGCGCGGGATTTATGCTGCGGGCCAGCAGGTACCGCAGGGGGCGTATTCTTCCTCCGCCTTGTCGACGGCTATAGCCCTGGCATTGCCGTTCAGGAAACGGCAGTCGGACCGGTGGTACTTCGAGCCCCCATCGGTGACGTAAACGATCGGCACGTCCAGATCCGTATCGGACTTCGAGGGCCAGAACCGGTTGTTGACGGTCAGTTCGATACCCTTATCGAGCAGCTCTTCCGCCATTGCCCGGATCAGCCTGCGCTTGTGCCACGTGAGGGCGGTGAGCGCCGCCGTTGCGGCCACGGCAATGATCAGTCTTAACATGGTTTCCTTATCCTTTTTATTCAAGGTCGGCTTTATTCAAGGTCGGCGGCTTCTTGCACGGCCCGGTCGCCGAAACGCACCTATCAACTTACAGCCCGGTCGCCGAAACGCGTCGCCAACGTCGGGAATACCCCTGAATGCCCGTTGATGGCGACGGGTTTCGGATGATGGTTCAATATAACGATTTCGACCTCGAAAAACAAGCGTGAGCACGCCGGTCAGACGGAATTTCACCGTTTCAGAAGCCTTGACATCGCACGATTCGAAGCCTTGACAGCGCGCGATCCGGAGCCTTGACAGCGCGCGGTCCGAACGATATTATAAGTCGTTTAAAAAGTCGTTCCGATTGACCCGCTCAGGTATGCATTACGGCGTTTTATTCATTCAAACTGACGACAAGACAAACTGGAGCAGACATGTCAAAGATCAGACTGGGACTGGTGGGCTGCGGCGGCATGGGGCACCGGCACCTCTACGGCCTGGCCGAATTGCACCGTACGGGCCTCTGCCGGTTCGAACCCGTGGTCGCCTGCGACCCGAAGACGGAGAACGCCGAATCCCTGGCCGGTCACGTCGAAGACCATTTCGGCATCCGTCCCGCGGTGGTCGCGAGTCTGGACGAAGTGGACGCCGGCGACCTGCAGGCCGTCGACATCTGCACAGATCCGCGTTTCCATCACACGGTGTGTGCCGACGCGGCGTCCAGGGGTTGGGACGTGATGACGGAGAAGCCCATGGGCCTCACGGTCCGCGCCTGCCGCCTCATGCGCGAAGCCACGGACGGGGCCGGGCGCATCCTGTCGGTCGCCGAGAACTACCGCAGGGATCCGGTAAACCGGCTCGCAAAGGCCCTGCTGGACGCCGGCGTGATCGGAACGCCCCGCTACATGGTCCACAACACCGCCGGCGGCAGCAACAAGATGCTGATCACCGTGTGGCGGCACCTGAAGAACGTCAGCGGACTGCTGCTCGACGTGGGCGTTCACTTCGCGGACATTTTAGAGTACTTCATGGGTCCGGTGTCGGACATCTACGCCCAGACGCGGCTCCATGAGAAGATCCGCTACAACGACATGGCGGGCAAAGATCCCGCGACGGCTTCCCGCAACTCGCCGGCCGGAGTCTACGAGCACTGGCAGGCGGAGATGCCCGCGGAATTCGAGGTGACCGCCGAGGACGCGGCCTATGCCACGCTGACCTTCCAGAACGGCGCGGTCTGCCAGTACCTGGAAGAGCACGCGACCTTCGGAAAGGGATTCTGGCACCGGGGCATCTACGGTTCATCCGGGTCGATGGAACTGCCCGGCGACCGGTCCGGCCAGCCGTTCTCCATTGCCCTGGAAGGCAAGACCATCGAGGGAGACGCGCTCCTGGACCTCGTGCCGGACTTCGCCCTGGACGAGGCGACCGCGGCGCTGTTCGGCGGCGACCGTATGTGGAAATACAGTTTCCCCTTCCCGGAAACGGACCGCAAGATCATCGCCATCGAGTATGCCGACTTCGCGGAAGCCATCGATGAAGGCCGCCAGCCCGAGGTCGACGGCTACATGGGCATGCGTTCGGTCGCCGTCTCCTACGGCATCATGGAATCGGGCGAGGCCGGCAGGGCCGTCACCATGGACGAGATCATGGCCGACGAGACCAACGGCTACCAGCAGGAAATCAACGACAGCCTGGGCATCTGAGGCGGTGCTGCGCCAAGACTGCGACGAGGACGCATAGAAAGCTCGGCCGATAGAGCGGCCGCCGGGACGGAGATTCATGAAACTCGGCTATTCCACCTGGGCCATGCCGTCCGTCGAACTGGACGAAGCGGTACCCCACCTTGCGTCCCTGGGATACGACGGCATCGAAATCACCGTCATCCCGGGCTATGTCACGGAGCTTGGCACGCTCGACGCCGAGGAACGCCGCCGGATCCGCGGCCTCTTCGCGACGCACGGCGTGGAGATGCCCGCCATCGCCGGGCACACCAGCCTCCTCGAGCCCGACGTGCGCCTGCACGCCGCCAACATGAAACGGCTCAAGGATACCGTGGAACTCTGCGCGGACCTGACCATGGATCATCTCGTGCCCTGCCTGGACACCACGCCCGGCGGCCGGCCGGAAGACTGGAACGACGTGCGAGACCGGCTGTTGAACGAGACGGGCGATCTCGTGGAACATGGCGCCCGCCACGGCGTGGTCATCGCCATGGAGCCCCACATCGGCTGTTGCCTGTGTGACGTGGAGCGGACCCTGTGGCTGCTCGAACAGATCGATTCCGGGTACCTGAAGCTCAACTACGACATCAGCCACTTCGACGTGGCCGGCGTGCCCACGGCGGAAAGCGTGGCGGCCCTGGCGCCCCACACCATACACACCCACGTGAAGGACCAGCGGGGTACGGCGCCGGACTTCGAGTTCCTGATCCCCGGCGAAGGTGATTTCGACTACGTGGAGTACCTGAACGCCATGCGGGCGGCGGGATACGACGATTACATTACCGTGGAAGTCAGCATGATGGTACAGCAGCGCGAGGATTATGACCCCCTGGACGCGGCCGGCCTGGCCTATCGGACCCTGGATGCGGCTTTCGAGGCGTCGGAGGCGGAGCGGACTTAGGGGATGGACAGGGAGACGCCGCGAAACACCTGGAGGACGCCGGGCGAAAGTTAACTTTTAATAGTAAATTGAATTGAATCGTGGTTCGCGCAGGTATAATATACGATCATCGCTTGAATGATCGTGACGCTCATCAAAACCCGAGGAGGCATTACAGCATGTACGATCCCGTACTCGTTGAACCCATGCGCCGGGAACTGACGGACCTGGGCGTGGAAGAATTGAAGACCGCCGACGAAGTGGACGCGCTGTTGGAGGAGCACGAGGGTACGGCGCTTGTCGTGGTCAATTCCGTATGCGGCTGCGCAGCGGCCAATGCCCGGCCGGGCGTCGCCATGGCCCTGCAGAACAAGAAGAAGCCGGACCGGGTTACCACGGTATTCGCCGGCATGGACCTGGAAGCCACGAGCAAGGCACGGGATTACTTCAAGGGGTATTTCCCGTCATCGCCGCAGATCGCGCTGATGAAGGACGGCCAGGTGGCGTTCATGCTGGAACGTCATGACATCGAGGGCCGCACGGCGCTCGACGTGGCCCAGCGGCTGATGCTGGCTTTCAACGAACACTGCGGTTAGGCCGGACCTGCTGCAACCCGTAAGGACCACAGTACCCGGTACCCTCGTGAGGGCCCGGTCCTCCGCGTGCAGACCTATTCCTTCTCGTATTCCGCCGTGCAGGTCGTGTGGATGCCGCCCCGGACCCGGTAGTCGGTGCTGACCGTCATGCGGACCGGCCGTACGGCGGCGACGAGGTCGTCGAGGATCCGGCGCGTGACGTGCTCCTGTACCATGCCGACGTTCCGGTAGGAGAGCAGGTAGTACTTGTAGGACCGCAGCTCGAGGACCCGCTCGTCCGGCACGTAGGACACGATGATCTCGCCGAAATCGGGCAGCCCCGTCCAGGGGCAAACCGCCGTAAACTCGTCCGTATCGATATCCACGTCGAGGGGATCGCCCTTGGACTCGTAGGGGAAGGTCTCCAGAACCTCGGGCTTGATGGACTCGGGACCGTCGAAGTCGAACTGCTTCTGTCGGGGTTCGATGTTCATGGGTTTTGTTCGGGCGGATTGCGCATGGTTGAATGCCGCTCATGGAATGATATTAAAGCGCACCCTTTTCTATTTTGTCAACCATGTGCTGAAACGCTCGTTGACTTCCTCTCCGTTGTCGCTCCACCACTGCCAGTTGTTATGCAGGGCACGTGCCATGTTTTGCGGACCGGTCGGCAAGTGCGGCATCATTTCCACACCGGTTTCGGCGTGAACCCCGATTAGCCGCATGGCCGATTGGCGCGTAGGACTATACGCGATGTACCTGGTCAGCTCTGCCATCGACCGGGCCGATGTGGCAAAGTCTACGAAACGGCGGGCGGCTTCGAGGTTCTGTGTGCCTTCTACGATGCCGTACGCGCCCATCTTCAGTATCTGTCCGTCCCAGACGATTACGAACGGTTGACCTTCAAGCGCCTTTGCGTTGAAGATACGGCCGTTGTAAGCCGTAGTCATAACCACTTCGCCGTCGGCCAGCAATTGCGGGGGCTGTGCGCCGGTTTCCCACCATACGACGTGTTCTTTTATTGTATCCAGTTTTTCAAACGCACGGTCTACGCCCGCTTCAGTGTCGAGGACGGCGTATACTTCCTCGACACGCACTCCGTCGGCCATTAGCGCAAATTCGAGGTTTCCTTGCGGCACGCGCCGCAAGCCCCTTCGGCCCGGAAACACGGCCATATCGAAGAAGTCGTTGATTGTTGCGGGCTTTATGGCACCGATGTTCCTTTCGTTGTAGGCGAACACCGTAGAGAAATACAACTTGCCCACACCGCATTCGGTAATCGTTCCCGATTCGAAATCCATGTAAGCGGGCGTGCCATTGGCCCCCGGGGAGTAGCGCTCGGTTTCTATCGGCACGATCAAACCTTCGTCGCAGGCTCGGACCAGTTCGGCCATTTCGAAATCGACTACATCCCAGTACACTTTACCGATCTCTACCTGTGAGCGAACCTGGGCTAATCCGCCGTTGAAATGGTCCATGTCTACTTTTACACCGGACTCGACCTCGAATCGACTGTGGATGGCTTTCTCGCTGGCCTGGGCGAACGACCCGCCATAGCTGACTACGGTTACAGATTGGCCGTGTGCAGGCGACGTAAACAAAACCAGCGAAAATAACACGAACAATCGTAACATTCAGACTTCTTTTGGCTGAAGAATGGAAAGGTGCCTGGTTTCAGCGCGATTCCTTTTCCCTCAAACTCACACCCGGCCCGTGATGTCCGGCGCTTCGGGGTCGACGCTGCCGCCCTCCGGCTGGGGGGCGACAGGCCTGCAGGGCATTTCCGTATAGGATTTATACGTGACGTCGAGCCACGGGGTTTCGATGCGGCGATGGTCTTCGTGCCGGCTGTTCATCACGGCGTCGACGATGCCCGTGACCAGCAGCGTCCGCTCGGGCGGGTACGGCGCGGCGCCCGTCAGGAAGAACTGCTGGATATTGGCGCACAGGTAGCCGAAGTGGGCGTGGTTGCCTTCGCGGACCAGGTTGAAGACGGCCCCGTGCACGTTGCCGTCGACCCGGGCGGCGTAGGCCCAGGTCTCGATATAGCCGCCGAGCATGAGGGTCGTCGTCCGTAAACCGTCTTTACGTTCCACCAGGAAGACCGCCGGATCTTTCGCGTGATCCCGCGCCGATCCTTTGGGCTTGCCGGGTATGGCGTCGAGGGCCGCACCCATCAGGTCCCGCGACCACAGGCCCTCCTCGCAGGCCCGCCACATTTCATCGCCTTCCAGGCACTGCACCGAAGCCACGCCCGTCTCCCCGCCGATGCGCCGCTCGACCATGCACTGCAGCGCCTCCAGGGTGTGGTAGCCGTAGGATTCGATCCCGCCGAACCCCACGGTGAGCGCTTCTTCAACGTTGGTTTCCAGGTCGTACTCGATCCAGGGATCGCGCCAGGCCAGAGGCAGGGAGGAGCCGGCCATCAGGGGAATGTCCAGTTCCTCCGCCCGGTTCCACATCCACTGGGCGTCCCGGTAGTCGTAGGCGAGGTGCTTGTCGCTGAATACGGGCACGGAGCGTCCGCTCTCGGCGAATACGCCGGCGATCTGCTCGAAGAAGTACCGCCGCGGATACATGTGGCGGCCCCGCTCGTTCCACGGGTAGTCGCCGTGCTCGCCGATGAGCAGCACCGCGTCCACACCGAGGCTGTCGCCGCCCGCGTGTAGCGCGCGGCGGATGCTCGGGTAGACGGGCACGCCGAACTTCTCGGCCAGGGGCAGGCCGATGTCGTTCTCGAGGACATGGTCGATGTAGAGGGATACGACGTCCACTTCGGGGGCGAAGTATCCCTCGTCGACCGACCAGCCCTTCAGGAACTTGGAGACGATGACGTCCGCGTGGGCGCCGGGGAAGTAGATCGTGCAGATGGCGGCGACGCGAAGGCGCTTGGCCATGGGTTCCTGTTCTCCGTCAGCTGCCGAGAACAGGTGCTTCGACCGGCACTTCCGCGGGAGCCTCCGCGGGCACTTCCGCGGGACGGTCCGTCTGCTTGCCGTACTCCTCGATGAACTCCTCCACCAGGCGCCGGCACACGTCGTCGGCATACTGCTCGGGCGGGGACTTCATGAAGTAGGACGAAGGTCCGAGCTGGGGACCGCTGAGTCCGTTGTCCAGGGCCAGCTTGCAGCATCGCACCGCGTCGATGACCACGCCGGCCGAGTTAGGCGAATCCCAGACTTCCAGCTTCAGTTCGAGGTTCAGCGGCACGCCGCCGAAGGTCTCGCCTTCCATGCGGATGTGGCACCACTTGCGGTCCTCGAGCCACGGCACGTGATCGCTGGGACCGACGTGGATGTTGTCCTCGCCCATGTCGTAGCTGAGCTGGGACGTTACCGCGTTGGTCTTGCTGATTTTCTTGGACTCGAGCCGTGAGCGCTCCAGCATGTTGTAGAAATCGGTGTTGCCGCCGAAGTTGAGCTGGTAGGAGCGCAGGACCTTGACGCCGCGGTCCGCGAACAGGCGCGTCAGCACGCGGTGGGTAATGGTGGCGCCCACCTGGGACTTGATGTCATCGCCGATGATGGGCAGGCCGTGCTTGCGGAAACGCTCCGGCCAGTGTCCCGTGCTCGCGATGAAGACCGGGACGCAGTTCACGAAGCCGCAGCCGGCCTGCAGGATCTGCTCCACGTACCACTTCGTGGCTTCCTCGCTGCCCACGGGCAGGTAGCTTACCACCACGTCGGTCTTCGTGTCCTTAAGCACCTCGACCACGTCGACGGTGTCGCCCGTGTCCTTATCGATGACTTCGCTCAAGTACTTGCCAAGCCCGTCGTGGGTCATGCCCCGCTGCACCGGCACGCCCAGGTTCGGCACGTCGGCGAACTTTACTGTGTTGTTGGGATGGGCGAATATGGCCTCGCTGAGGTCCTTGCCCACCTTGTCCGCGCCCACGTCGAAGGCGGCCGAGAACTCGACGTCGCCGATGTGATAGCCGCCCAGGTTGGCGTGCATCAGGCCCGGAATGAACTCGTCCTGCGCGGCGCCGCGGTAGTACTCCACGCCCTGCACCAGGGACGAGGCGCAGTTGCCCACGCCGACGATGGCCACTCTGACTTTGCTGCTCATGTTTTCCCCGCTTTCCTTCCGTCGCCGGGCCTACGTTCCGCGCACCGTGTCACGCGCACTGCGTGCCGCGACATGCACACGCTTCACGCGCACCGTGTCACGCGCATCGTGTCACGCGCATCGTGTCACGCGCATCGTGTCACGCGCACCCGGAGTATTGAAGAATGAATGAAATACTCAATGGGACCTCGTAAACATCTATCGCAATAAGAAACTACGAATTTCATATAACTCAAATAAATAATTGTTATATTATCTATAGACGTTATCTATAGTTAAAGGAGCATATACCATGAACCTGTACTACCTGCAGTACTTCCTGGCCGTCGCACGGCGAGAGAGTTTCTCCCGGGCGGCGCGGGACATGCACGTGACGCAGCCCACGGTGAGCAACGGCGTGCGGGAACTGGAGGAGACGCTGGGCGTGAAGCTCTTCAACCGGGGAAGCCGCCACGTTTCGCTGACCATGGAAGGCCGGGCGCTGGTCGACTACGCCGTGCGCATCCAGGACCTCGCCGAGGAGGCCGAGAACCGACTGGCCAGTGGGGACGTGCTGCCGGGCGAGGGATTCGCCTTCGGCGCCACCGACGCCGCGGTGACCTACCTGCTCACCGATATCCTCAAGCGCTACGTGGAGCGGTATCCGGAGCTGGAACTGTCCGTGCACGTCTCGCCTTCCCAGTACCTGGTGGAGGAACTCCTGGCCAACCGGTCGGAGTTCGCCCTGATCACGCTGCCGTTCACCCATCCCCGCATCGAGACCATGTCCATCTACCACGATTCCATGCCGCTCGTGGTCGGCGGCGGCCATCCCTTCGCCGGCCGGAAGTCGGTCGCGCTGACGGAGGTGGCGGAACAGCCGCTGATCCTCTTCCACGAGGATTCGGTGTCGCGGCGGATCGTGGACGAACGATTCACCGAGGTGGGCGTATCGCCCCGGGTGGTCATGGAAATGCGCAGTCCGGAGGCCATGCGGAAACTCGTGGAGGCCGGCGTGGGGATTTCCTTCCTGCCTTCACTGACGGTTCAGGAGTCCATCGCGGCCGGTACGCTTCGGGAGGTTGCCGTCGAGGGTTTCGAATTCAGCCGCGACATCGGCGTGGCCTGGCGACGCGGCCGATACTTCAGCCCTGCGCTGGAAGTACTGTTGGAGGATATCTTCGAAAGTTACGGCGAGGGTGAGGCCTGGTCGGAGCGGCAGAAAAGGGATCAGTCGTAGGCGTTCAGTTCCGCGTCGATGCGGTCTCTGTGCCTGGGGTCGGTACCTGAACCTGAACTTGCGGCGACTTCGGAATCACCGCGATTCATTCGCCCGGCCCGCCACCGGCGCAGCGTGAGGAAGATGATCCCGCCGCCGACGAGGAACATGAGCGGCGTGAAGAGATAGGCCAGCCGGTTGAACCCGGCATTGGGCGGGGCGGAAAGGATGCGTTCCCCGTACATGGCCTTGTAATGATCGATGATTTCCGCTTGCGTCTTCCCGTCGGCGAGCATTACCCGGAGATCATCTTTCATCCTTTCCGCGGTACCCGAGTAGTGTTGGCTCAGCGGGGCGCGCCAGCAGCATGGCGCGATCAACTGCTCCTCGACTAACGCGGCGAGGCGTTCCCTGGCTTCGGCCACGACCGAGTCTACCTGTGAAATGGCCGTGCTGGCAGCTGCCAGAAGAACGATTAACGGAATGATGAGGAAGAGGGTAGCGCGTCGCATGGATCCTGTTGGGCTGGTTGTGGGTTGAGGCAGCAATCCCTTTCTATATAACTACAATGTACGCCATTTGGCTCGACTGTCAATTTGATTTGATAAATAAGGCCGGCTTACGGAATCAGCCAACAGAAGCCCGACGTGTTCTGGACGCGGATCTGCCTTGCTTCAACTCGTTGACATCCGCGCTTAGCCCCGCGACTGTCGCGTCCACTTTCTCGATTTTCGCGTCCATTCTCTCGATTTTCGCGTCCATTCTCTCGATTTTAACGTCCATTCCCTGGATTCTGACATCCATTCCCTCGATTTTGGCGTCCATCTCGTCCACCCGTCCATCCAGGGCCGTCATCCTTTCGTCCAATCTGCCCTGTTGAATTTCGACGGAGTTCATTCTTTCGTCCAACCGATCAAACCGCCGGTCAACAGCATTGAACCGTTTGTCAACTTCGGCAAACTGCCTGCCTACTTCATCAAACCGATCGTTCATCGTTGCACATTGCGCGTCAAACCGATCACTCATGGCTGCAAATTGCGCGTCGAACCGATCACTCATGGCTGCAAATTGCGCGTCGAGTCTATCGTTCATCGTTGCAAATTGCGCGGCAAACCGATCATTCATGGCTGCAAATTGCGCGGCAAATCGCTCGTTCTGGGCAACTAACTGCGCGTCGAATCGCTCGTCTTTCGCTTCCAGTTTCTCGTCCATCCGTTCGAGAATCCTTTTTTCTACTTCAAGCATTTCGGCTCTCACTTCCCGCCTGCTCCCCCTGGCCTCCCGCCAGAAGAAGATGAAGGCTGTCACCAGTACGGCTGGCTGGATCCAGATCGATACAGTTTCCACTTCCGAGCTCCTTTCAAATGATCCGATACTATAGTGATTATAAACGGATTAGTGGAAATGCAAGCCACGATTCTCGCTTTTTCTTTTATATTCTTGACGTTACCGGTACGGCGCTCCTATTCTGTGGCGCATTTCGCGGTACGCGCATTTCGCCGGACGCACAGTCTATAGAAGGACACGCAGTCTTTGGCGGTACGCGCAGTTTGCCGGGTGACCGTATAGTTAATCGAAGCCGAAACCGCGTGACCAGGGTACCTTGTTGTCTATTGCGGACGGCGGTGATGTTCACGGGGTCGTACTACGGCTGAACCGGACAGGCCAACGGAGCTTTCCAGCATGCTGTCACGAGGAGAAGTCAACCGATCGCTTCGATCCTTTATCGTCGTGAGAGGACTCTGGGGGGCCTGGGGCCAGATGGTCGGCACGAATACGGCCGTCTTCGCCGGTTTCGTGCTGTCCCTTGGACTGGACGCATCGGACATCGCCTTCTACTCCGCGATCGCATCAATCCTCGCCCCGGTGCAGATCATTTCCTCTCTCTTCAGCAAGTCCATCGAGAATAAGAAGCGCTGGGTCGTCTGGAACGGCGTGCTGGAAGCGCTGTTCCGGGGGCTCATGATCACGATCCCCTTCCTCTTCGTCGAATCGCTGCATCAGCGTATGCTCCTCATCTTCCTGGTCGCCGGGCTGACCGCGGGGTACATCTACACGCCGTTCTACTCGAGCTGGGTCGCCGGAACCGTCCCGGAGAACATCCGCGCCCGTTTCACGAGCCGGCAGACCATCGTCAACAGTCTGGTTGGCGCGGCGGTGGGCGTCATGACGGGCCGTTTCGTGGACTGGTTCCCGGATGACGAGAAGCTCATGGCCTTCGTGGTGGTGTTCGTCGTGGGGACCCTCTGCGGCGCCGCCGGGCCCCTGTTTCTCAGGCGCACGCCCTACCCGGCCCGAGTCGACGAGACCGAGACCCGGAATCCCCTGCGCCACCTGCTGCAGCCCTTCCGGGACCGGAACTTCCGCCGGCTGGTCACATTCTACGCGTCCTGGCAGTTCGCCCTCGGACTCTCCGGTCCGCTCTTCAGCGTGTTCATGCTCGACCGTCTGGGGTTCGGCTATACCGCCATCTCCCTGCTGAGCGCCCTGGGCACGCTCGCCACCATCGCGGGATATCGCGCCTGGAGCGTGATCATCGACCGCTTCGGCAGCAAGCCGGTCCTCCAGATCCTCATCATCCCCGGCGCGCTGAACGCCTTTCTGTGGGGGCTGTGCCAGCCCGGCAACCACGCCATGGTCGCCGTCGCCATGTTGCTCTCCGGTCTCATCATGGGCGGCATCAACCTGGGCGTCACGCCCCTGCAGTACGCGCTGCTCCCGAAGGAGAACCAGGACGAGCGGGTCGCCTACATGGCCTCGTGGTCCACGTCGATCAATCTGCTCTACGCCGCCGGGCCACTCCTGGGAGGGATCCTGGTGGCCTCGCTGGCCGGGGTCCGCTTTACCGTGGCCGGGTTCCTGATCCAGGACATCAATCTCCTGTTCTTCCTGAGCGGGATCATGCGCTTCGTGCCGCTGTTCCTGCTCCGCCCGGTACGCGACGCCCGCTCCATCTCGTCCCAGCAGCTCCTTTCGAACATGTTCCGCGGCAATCTGCTGAGCTACACCTTCAACTACATCGTGTTCAACGTGGCCACGGCCGAAGACCGGCGCGCCAGGGCGGCCTACAGGCTGGGCAGGTCCCGCAACCCCATGGCCATCGACCACCTCGTCCAGGCCCTTTCCGACGCCAGCTCCAAAGTGCGCAGGCAGGCCGCGCGGGCGCTGGGGGAGACCGGCTCGGAGGTGGCGGTGGACTCGCTCATACGGGAACTGGAGAGTCCGTCATCAGACATCCGGAGCGAGGCGGCCGAGGCCCTGGGCCAGCTGAAACACGCCAGGGCAGTGGACCCGCTGGTCGAGGCCCTGGAAGACGAGGATCCCAGGGTGCGGATCAGCGCCATTTCCGGACTGGGACAGATGGAAGGCGACGACGTGGAGGAACTGCTGTTCTGGCACTTCTCGAACAACGTGGACCCGCTGACCTTCCCCACGCTCGTGGAGGCCTTGAGCCACCGCGAAGACTACCGCATCATCAAGCCGACCTTCGACCGGCTGGGTTCCTTCACATCGCCCGCGGTGCGGCTGCAGCTGCTCAACAACATCTGCCGGACGCTGGGCGCCGGCGACCGCTTCTACAAGCTGCTCTCCATGGAGGAAAACGAACGCTACGGCGAACTGGAGCGCATGATCAAGCGGACCGTTTCCCGGTTCACCGATTCGAAGGTCGTTCCCGAAGACACCCGCCGGAGCGTGGAAAGCCTCTTCGCGCTGTTCACCCAGGCCTATGAGCGCAACGACGTGCCGTCCATGATGGAACAGGCCCGTTTGCTCGCGGCACTCATCCGCGACAGCCACCCCGTCGTGGAACAGAGTCCCCTTGACACCCTGTCGGTGTATCTCATTATCATGACCATGAACCACTTCATCGACAGCGACGCCCACCAGGACCTGCCCGGCGCGCAGGAGATCTTCCTGGCGGTGTGCATGCGGCGGATCGCCACGCTGGTGAGTTGATGTACATGGTGGCGTAACGAGTTGATGAAGACCGCCGATGTGACGGCCAGACGGCCCGGTTGACTTCGCGGCCATGGAAGCGTTCAACCATGAATAAAACCAGGGAACAGTTCCACCTGGGCATCGCCGGGGCATGCGGACGGGGCATGAGCTTCCGCGCCGCCTGCGACGCCCTCCCGAGGGTCCGCGTCCACGCCGTGTGCGACGTCGACACCGGCGCGCTGCCCGCCACCGCGGAGCTGCTGGGCGCTTCGGAGCAGTACACCGACTACGGCGAGATGCTCGAGCGGTCCGACCTCGACGGCGTGATCATCGCCACGCCCATGCCGCTTCACGCGCCGCAGGCCATCGCCGCGCTGGACCGGGGACTGCACGTATTCAGCGAGGTCCCGGCGGCGGTCTCGGTCGAGGAGTGCCGGGGGATCGTCCGGGCGGCCGGGGCCTCCGGCCGCGTGTACATGATGGGCGAAAACTATACCTACATCCGGGAAAACGTGCTGGTGAAGGCACTCGTGAAGGCGGGGCATTTCGGCACGCCCTACTACGCCGAGGGGGAATACCTTCACGAGCTCAAGGGATACGACGAGCATCGCCTGGCGGCCCGGGGATTGCCGCCCGAGCAGGTCTGGCGCCGCCACTGGCAGTCCGGCATCGACGGCATCACCTACGGAACCCACAGCCTGGGGCCCATCCTCCAGTGGTTCGACGACCGCGTGGCGTACGTGACCTGCCACGGCAGCGGGCATCACTACGTGGACGCGGAGGGCAGGCCCTACGCCCAGGACACGAGCGTCATGCTCTGCAAGATGGCGGGCGGCGGCCTGGCCAAGATCCGCATGGACCTCACCTCCGACCGGCCCCACGCCTTGACCAACTACCAGCTCCAGGGGACCGACGGCTGCTACGAATCGGCCCGGGGCAAGGGCCAGCCGTTCCGCGTCTGGCTTAAGTCCCGCTGCGCGGACGAAAACACGTGGATGGACCTTCACGAGTTGGAGGAGGAGTTCCTGCCCGACTGGATGAGGGCGGCGGCCGCGAAAGGCGCCGGGCACGGCGGGAGCGACTACCACGAGCTGGTCGAATTCATCGAAGCCGCGGAAGGCCGGCGCAAGCCGTCCATCGGCCTGCACGAGGCCATGGACATGACCCTGCCCGGCCTCGTCAGCCAGCAGTCCATTTCCGAGAATGGGAGATCGTTGCCCGTGCCGGATTCGAGGGATTGGTAGGCGGATCCTTAAGGCCGCTGGTCGCCGGCTGGCGGCCGCGGCGAAGTTCAGATTAGGCTATACTCTACCGTCCCGTCGGCTATACATTGACCATACACTAACCGGCTCAAATCTATCGAATAATCTGGAGTATGCCTCATGCCCCGTCCCGGCAGTCCGATCGAAGACATCGACACCCCGGCCCTGGTGATCGACCTGGATCGGATGGAAGGCAACATCGCCCGTATGGCGGCGTTCTTCGCCGACAAGGACGCCTACTTGCGACCCCACACCAAGACGCACAAGACCCCAGTCCTGGCCCACCGGCAGATCGAGGCCGGCGCCCGGGGCGTCACCTGCGCCAAGCTGGGTGAAGCCGAGGTCATGGCGGCGGCGGGCATTCGCGACATCCTCGTGGCCAACCAGGTCGTGGGACGGGTCAAGATCGACCGCCTGGTCGCTCTCGCGCGCCATTCGGACGTCATCGTCGCCTCGGACCACGAGGAGAACGTCCGGGAGATCTCCGACGCTGCGCAGGCCGCCGGTACCCGGGTGAACATGATCATCGAAGTCGACGTGGGCATGGAGCGCTGCGGCGTGCCGCCCGGCGAACCCGCGTGGCGACTCGCACAGGCCATCGACCGGCATCCCGGCGTCGTCTTCCGCGGGGTGATGGGGTACGAGGGCCACATCATCGGCAATCCGAACGACGAGGAGCGGTACGCGGGCTGCCGGGAGTCCATGACCATGCTGACCCAGACGGCCGACTACATCCGCGAGCGGGGCCTGCCCGTTGACCTGGTCAGCGGCGGCGGTACGGGGACGTACAAGGTCACCGGGACGTTTCCGGGGGTGAACGAGGTGCAGGCCGGGTCCTACATATTGATGGATGGCACCTACCAGCAACGCATCCCCGAATTTGACTGCGCACTCACCATCTACGCCTCCATCGTCAGCCGGCCCGGCGACGAACTCGCCGTCGCCGACGCGGGCCTGAAGACCATGACGAACGACATGGGGCTGCAGACCGTGCGCGGCGTGGAAGGCGCGTCGATCATGCGCCAGTCCGAGGAACACGTCAAGATCGAGCTGCCCGGCGCGTCCTGTACCTTGCGGCCGGGCGACAAGTTCCACATCGTACCGAGCCACTGCTGCACTACAATCAACCTCCACGACCGGTTCTACGGCGTGCGCGACGGCACGGTCGAATCCGTCTGGGACATCGCGGCGCGCGGGAAGCTACAATAGGAGCACCCATGGATCCCCGATACCTCGTAACCAACGTCGATGAGATCCCCAGTCCGTCCATGCTGGTCTACCGGGAGCGGCTCAAGGAGAACATCGATCGGACCCTGGAGATCGCCGGCGGCCCCGAACGCCTGCGTCCCCACATAAAGACCCACAAGATGCGGGCCGTCATCGAGATGCAGCGCGCGGCCGGGATCGACAAGTTCAAGTGCGCCACGATCTACGAGGCGCGGATGCTGGCAGAGATGGGCGTGGAGGACGTCTTCATCGCCTACCAGATGATCGGGCCCAACATCGGACGCCTGGTCGAGCTCGCCGGCCGTTATCCCGGGACGACATTCCGCAGCATGGTGGACGATACGGGCGCGGCCGAGGCGCTGTCGGCGGCAGCGGAGGGCGCCGGTGTGACCATCGACGTCCTGCTGGACTTCGACGTGGGCCAGCACCGCACCGGGATCGCGGCCGGCCCTGAAGCGCTCGAACTCTACGCGATACTCGACCGCCTGCCCGGTATTACGCCCGGCGGCCTGCACGGCTATGACGGCCACAATCACCAGGTGGATATCGAAGAACGCCGGCAGGCCTGCGGTGCTGCCCTGGACCAGGTACGGGCGTTTCAGGCCAGGCTGGAGTCCAGGGGTCTGCCCGTGCCGAGGCGCGTCATGGGCGGTTCCATATCCTTCCCGTGCTATGCCCTGGCCGAAGACGTGGAGCCCTCGCCCGGCACTTCGGTGTTCTGGGACTGGGGGTACAGCAGCCGCTTCCCCGACCTGCCCTTCGAAGCCGCGGCCCTGCTCCTCAGCCGCATCATCAGCGTTCCCACGCCGTCACGCGTGACCCTCGACCTGGGCAACAAGTCCATCGCCTCAGACCCGGCCGGGCAGCGCGGCATCCCCTGGAACCTCCCCGGCGCCGAACCCGGACTGCACAACGAGGAACACTGGATCATGGACTGCCCGGACAGCTCCGGCCTGTCGGTCGGCGATCCCATCTACGTCTTCCCCACCCATGTATGCCCCTGCACCGCGCTGCATCGCCAGGTCTACGTGATCGACGGCGACGGACGCTGCCGGGAACAGTGGACCGTCGACGCGCGGGACCGGGAATAGCGCGCACGATCGTGAATGGAAACCACCGGCGGTCGCATTTAACGGTCGACGCGCGGGACCGGGAACAGGGTTCGGTGCAGCACGATTCCGGTTTGCCGCCGCATGCGAAAACTCCTTCGAAGTCCCCTCGCGGTTATGTGACAAACGTGTTACGATTTTTCACTTTCCTATTGACGAAGTGACGTAAATACATTATCTTAAACTGTTCGCGCTTTCCGCGAAAACCGGGCCGCTTTCCATGGGAATCGTCCCGGTTGTATGGGTTGTTTCCAGGCACGTCGACAAGGCGCTTGCATGTCGTTTGAGCAGATACTCATCGAGCAGGACGGCGGTGTGGTCACGATCACGATCGACCATCCTCCCCTGAACGTGCTCAGCGCCCAGGTCGGACGCGAGCTCGGTGATGCGCTCGACCAGATAGACGGCGACCCGGACGCTTCCGTGGTCGTGCTCACGGGTAGCGGCGACCGGGCTTTTGCCGCCGGAGCCGACATCCGTGAACTGCAGCGGCTGTCGGGTTCGGACGCCGAGGAAATGACCCATCGCTGGCATCGCCTCTTCCGGCGGATCGAAGGTTTCAGGCTGCCGGTCATTGCCGCCGTGAACGGGGTGGCGCTCGGAGGCGGATGCGAACTGGCCATGGCGTGCGACCTTCGTTACGCTTCGGAGAAAGCCCGGTTCGGCCAGCCGGAAATCAACCTCGGCCTGGTCCCGGGATGGGGCGGCACGCAGCGGTTGCCGCGACTCATCGGCCGGGGACGGGCCCTCGAGTTGATGATGACGGGCGATATGTTCGATGCCGCCGAGGCCCATCGCCTCGGGCTCGTCAATCGCGTTACGGCGCCGGAAGACTTGATGAAGACGGTCGGGGAACTGGCCGGGCGCATGGCCGCAAAAGGCGGCGTGGCGCTGGCTTCCATCAAGACCTGCGTCAATGAAGGGCTGGACCGGGGGCTGGACGAAGCCCTGGCGCTTGAAGCCCGAGAATTCGGAGCGGTGAGCTCCTCAGAGGACAAGGCGGAAGGCATCGCGGCGTTTCTCGAGAAACGTCCCGCGGCATTCCGGGGTCGCTGAGTCGAGGCGTGCGCACTCAGTAAGCGACCTGGATTTCATCGGTAACCATGGGCACGCGGCAGGAAGAGAGCGATCGTATGCAGCTACTGGGACCCACCGAGGGCGAATACATTCAGGTAACAGGCGAATTCGAAAAGCGTGAAGCCATCGAGTTCTGCGTTCAGGATCTGAACAGCAAGAACATGGAATTCGGCGTCTGCGAGCAGGACGGCAAGTTCTTCGTGGCCCGGGTCATCGTGCCGGACGAAGAGATCGATACCCGTTCCAAGATCGTCACGGTGCGCAGCGACCGGGTAGACATACACGGAAATCCCCGCGGGATCATCCGCAAGGGGGTCTACAACTTCGTGGAATGGTACGCGGACGGAGAAGTCACCGCCCAGGAAGCCGCCGTCTGATTCGCGGGGCGGTCTGACCCGAACCGCCGGGAACCGCTCACTTTTCAGGGACTGCCCCGGCGAGTCGGCCTCCGTACAATGACATCCCCGGCCCGGATGTGCCTGGACCGCCTGGACTGCCTGGACAGGCCTGTGCCTGACCGGGTCTCACGCACACAAATGCCGGACTGAGTGCATCCCACTCGACGAAACCATGGAAGCTTTCGGCCAGCCTTCCATGGTTTTTTTGTAAATCTCGTTTGCAATTCGCGGACGCGACTTTCATCGAAGCGACTTCCGTGAACATGATTTCCATCGAAGCGATTTCCGCGGGCGCGGCTTCCGCGAACATGCCTTCGGCGACCCCGACTTCCTCAATCACGACTTGAACCATGCCGCTCGTATCCTTCCACAAAGTCACGAAATACTACGGCGCGCAGTGTGTCCTGCAGGGCATCAGCTGGGGCATCGACCCCGGCCAGCACGTGGGCCTGATCGGTTCCAACGGGACCGGCAAGACGACCATGCTGCAGCTCATCACCGGCGACCTGTCGCCGGACGAGGGCGAAATCTCCCGCCGTCGGGACCTCCGGACCGGCTACCTGACCCAGGACGCGCACCTGACCGCCACCAACTCGGTCCTGGACGAGGCGCTGAGCAGCTTCGAGCGCATTCACGAACTGGAAAAGCAGCTGCGTGCGGCCGAAGCGGCGCTGGAGAAGGCGAAGGGCGACGCGGAGGAGACCGAGCGCCGGCTCGGGCTGTACGGCCGGCTGACGGAAGAGTTCGAACGGGCCGGCGGCTACACCTACCCGCACCGCGCAAAGACCGTGCTCCACGGGCTGGGCTTCAAGGAGGAAGACCTGCCCCTGCCGGTCAACGTGCTCAGCGGCGGCCAGAAGACGCGCCTTCGCCTGGGCAAGCTGCTGCTGGGGGACGCGGACCTGCTGCTGCTGGACGAACCGGAAAGCCACCTGGACGTGGCCGCGACGGAATGGCTGGAGGAGTACATCACCGACCACCCGGCGGCCATCTTGCTCGTTTCTCACGACCGCTACTTCCTCGACCGGACCGTGAACCGGATCGCCGAACTGGAAGACCTGGGTCTGCAGAACTTCCCGGGCAACTACACCCGGGCCATGGAGGTCAAGGCCGAACGCCTCAAGGCGCGGCAGCGCGCCTACGACCAGCAGCAGGCCTTCATCCAAGAGCGAGAGGAATTCATCCGCCGGACCATCGAGGGCGTCAAGACCAAGCAGGCCCAGGGAAGACGAAGTCACCTGGCGCGCCTTGAGCGCCTCGAGAAGCCGCGGACGAAGCACCGGTCGGCCTCACTCAACTTCGGGGCGATGAAGCGCAGCGGACGGGACGTGCTCGCACTCGATGACGTGTCGAAGAGCTACGGCACGCGGACGCTGTTCTCGGAACTGCACTTCATCCAGCACCTGGGCGACCGCGTGGGTCTGATCGGGTACAACGGCGCGGGCAAGACCACGCTGCTCCGCATGATCGTGGGCCAGGAGACGCCTTCGTCCGGAAGCATCCGCCTGGGCACGGGCGTGGACATCGGCTACTACGACCAGGAACGGGCCAGCCTGGCGGGCGAGCGTTCCGTGCTGAACGAACTCTGGTCGGTCAGGCCGGGCATGAACGAGGGTACCGTTCGCAACCTCCTCGGCCGGTTCCTCTTTCGTGGAGACGACGTCTTCAAGCAGGTGAACCTGCTGAGCGGCGGGGAGCAGGGGCGCCTGGCACTGGCCAAGCTGATTCTGGAGGAACCGAACTTCCTGGTCCTCGACGAGCCGACCAACCACCTCGACATCCTCTCCCGGCAGGCCCTCGAGCAGGCCCTGGCCGACTACCCCGGCACGCTCATGGTGGCGTCCCACGACCGGTATTTCCTCGACCAGATGGTCGGCGCGCTGCTGATCTTCGAACAGGACGGCGTCCGCCACTGGGAAGGCACCTACTCGGAATACCGGGCCTTCAAGGAGGAGCAACGCCTCGCCGCCGCGCGGGCGAAGGAGAAGAAACCGCGCCGCAAGGCCGGGGCGGCTGACGGGACTGGAGGGACTGGCGGGGCTGCCGGGACGGCCTACGATCCCCGTAAGAAGGAACGCAATGAGCAGCGGATGATGGCCGAGGCGCTGGAAGAGGCCATTCGGAAGAAGGAGGCGGAGATCGCCCGCCTCGAGGGCGACCTGGGCGAGGAGGGGACCTTCTCGGACCGGGAGCAGGTCGAACGGGTCGGCAGCGCCTACGCACGCGCCCGGCAGGAACTGGAGGACCTCTACCTGGAGTGGGAGGTCGTCGCCATGGAACTGGAAGACTAGGATCGGAGGGATTTTGTACGACGCCGTCATCATCGGAGCCGGCCCGGCCGGACTCGCCGCGGCCTTCGCCGCCAAGCAAGCCGGACTGGATTACGTGGTCGTGGAACGCCAGTGCATCGTCCACACCATCTACCAGTTTCCCACGGGCCTGGTCTTCTACTCGACCCCGGAACTCATCTCGCTGGGCGACGTGCCCATGATCGTACAGGGGCTCAAGCCCACCCGGGAAGAGGCGCTGAACTACTACCTGAAATTCGTCGAGTCCCAGGGACTCAAGGTGAACACATACGAAGAGGTCACCCGCATCTCGGGCCAGGACGGCGACTTCGAGATCGAATCGGTCTCGCAGCGGGAGGGGAACCGAAGCTACCGGACCCGGAAAGTCATCCTGGCCACCGGCGCCTTCGACAGCGCCAACCGGATCGGCGTGCCCGGCGAGGAACTGTCCAAGGTCTTCCACTACTTCAAGGAGGGCCACCCCTACTTCGACCGGGACGTCCTCGTCGTGGGAGGCAAGAGCTCGGCCGTGGAGACGGCGCTGACCCTCTACCGCGCCGGCGCGCGGGTCACCATGTCCTACCGCCAGAGCGCGTTCCGGGGCATCAAGTACTGGGTCCTGCCCGACCTGGAGAACCGCATCGCCGAGGGATCGATCACGGCCATCATGGATTCCACGGTGAAGGAGATCCGGCAGACCGAGGTGGTCATCGACACAGCGGGCACGGAGCGCGTGATCCCGAACGACTTCGTCTTCTGCATGACGGGCCACACACCCGACGTGCCCTTCTTGAGCGGCACGGGCGTCGAAGTCCAGCCCGAAGACAACATCCCGGTGCACGACCCCGACACCTTTGAATCCAACGTGCCCGGTATCTACATCATCGGCGTCATCACCGCCGGCAACGTGAGCAGTGACATCTTCATCGAAAATAGCCGCTTGCATGGACCGAAGGTGGTGGAGCATATTCTGGGGCAGGACGAGACTAAGTAGTGAGTATACGACTGTATTTCAATGAGCAATGTCCCGATTGCGCACGGCAGGCAGCGCGCACGGGTCGCATGGACTGGCTGGACCAGGTCGAGCTTCGGACAGACCGGTCACCCATCGGAGAGGTTCCCGCAGGCGAAATCGTCGTGGTCGAAAACAGAACGGACAGGGTATTCACCGGGATCTTTGCGACGCGCAAAGTGTGCATGCAGATTCCCCTGTTGATTCCTTTCGGACTGCTGCTGTATTTGCCACCTGTCCTTAGGATTGCGGGACGAAGTAAAATGGGATGCAACGGCGACGCATGCGAGATTTGAAACGAATGATGACTGTTCGCGGTGTGCCATGCCGTAGGTGGCGACCTAGCCATAGGTGCCGACCTTGCCATAGGCGGCGATCTTTCATTTCGTTTGCTCAGTTGCTCCACGCCAGTGTTTTTGTCGATGAAGAGGTGAATCCATGAATGAAACGCAATCTTCTCCCAAACCCCTCGTCGGCGTGGTCATGGGCAGCAAGTCCGACTGGGACACTATGCGGAACGTCCAGGAGGTGCTCGAGCAGTTCGACGTGCCCCACGAATGCCGGATCGTCTCGGCCCACCGCACGCCCCTCTGGCTGGCCGAATACGCGGCCGAAGCCGAGGGACGGGGCCTCGAAGTCATCATCGCGGGCGCCGGCGGTGCGGCCCATCTGCCAGGCATGATGGCGGCCCAGACCCTGCTGCCGGTCCTCGGCGTACCCGTGGAAAGCAAAGCACTCAAGGGGATGGACTCCCTGCTCTCCATCGTCCAGATGCCCCGCGGCATCCCCGTGGGCACCCTGGCCATCGGCCAGTCCGGCGCCGTGAACGCGGGCCTGTTTGCCGTGGCCATCCTGGCCAACTCGCGACCGGATCTGCGGGAGAAACTGAGGAAGTACCGGGAAGACCAGACCGGCAAGGTCATGGGAGACGAGCTGACGTGAGTGGAACACACGACTCGATCGGTGCGAGCGCCATGAACGACCAGACCGAAACGGACGGCGCCGCGACATGAACACCCCGATCCTTCCCGGCTCGACTATCGGCATCCTCGGCAGCGGCCAGCTCGGCCGCATGATCGCCATCGCCGCCCGGCGCATGGGTTACCGCGTCCACACCCTCTCGCCCGAATTCGACTCGCCCACCGGACACGTCGCCGACCGTGAAGTCGTGGCTGCCTACGACGACGTGGAGTCCGTGAAACGCTTCGCGGAAGAAGTGGACGTCATCACTTTGGAGTTTGAAAACATATCGGCGGAATGCGTCAACGCTGCATCCCCCATCGCACCGGTTCGTCCCAAAGGCAGCGTCCTTCACACGACGCAGAACCGCCTGAGAGAGAAGACTTTTTTGGCGGAGCATGGCTTCCCGGTCGCGCCTTTTCGTCACGTTAAGTCAAGGGAAGAACTCGCAGCGGCCGTTGAGGAAATCGGTACGCCCGCCGTACTCAAGACAGCCGGATTCGGCTATGACGGCAAGGGGCAGGTGAAGATTGAAACGGCCGGCGACGTGGGCGACGCTTGGACGTCCATGGCAGGTCAGGAAGCGGTGCTCGAGGCCTTCATCGACTTCGAACTGGAATTGTCGGTCGTCGCTGCACGAGGATTGACCGGCGATTTCGCGCACTACGGTGCCGTCCAGAACAAGCATGCAAACCACATACTCGACGTCACGACCGCCCCGGCCGACGTGTCGGGTGCGGTGAACGTCACCGCCGTAAACCTCACCAGGAAGGTATTCGAAGCCCTCGATGTCGTCGGGGTCGCCTGCGTCGAGTACTTCCTCGACCGCAGCGGGAACATCATCATCAACGAGATCGCCCCCCGCGTCCACAACTCGGGCCACTTCACCTTCGACGCCTGCGTCACCAGCCAGTTCGAGCAGCAAGTCCGCGCCGTGTGCGGCCTGCCCCTCGGGTCGACCGAGCAGCCCCGGCCCGCGGCCATGGCCAACTTGCTGGGGGATCTGTGGGCGAACGGCGAACCGGACTGGGTAGCGGCCCTGGCCATTCCGGAAGTCAAGTTGCATCTGTACGGAAAGCAGGAAGCCCGACCAGGCAGAAAGATGGGACATTTGACGGCGATGGCCGACACGCGGGAGCAGGCGGTGGAAAAGTTGGTGGTGGCGAGGCGGGGTCTGGACAGTACTTTGTGAGCTTACTGTGAGCTTACTGTCGATTGGATATTATGCCGCAAGACATTCACTAGAACGACACAGCTAGACCGATACCTACCGTGCAGGCTGATTGATCGGCAAATTGGACTTCAAACGTAGGATACCATTTAAGACGTCCGGATGTTGGGACGGTCGTCTTCTGCCAGATATCCCTCCTGATCAGCGCGCCAACCATATACCCGGTTATTGCCAGGCCGGAACCCCCGATCGAAGCAGCCAACCTTCCATCGATCCAGGGATCTCCGTCACAGGAACCATCAGATACCGTTCCCTGTTCACAGGAGTCATCTGCGATTTGACTCAATAAAACGCCCGCCGCGACCCCGATGCCTCCGCCAACAAGGAAACCTGCTGTCCTGTATGACCTTGACCCCGTGCGACGCTCAAGAAAAACGATTTCGGCATGGCGAATCCGCAGATGATTACCATCTCGGTCAATCAAGCTGAAACCGGTTGAGTCATGTGCCGACAAGTAACCGTCAAATCGAGCATCCGGCGTAGTGACTCGAAGCCTTTCTCCCACACTTTGCGCCGCAGTAAACGACGGATAACCTACAGTGTAAATCAAACTGAAAACTACAATGACCTTTAACAGAAGGTTACATATTCGATTGCAGTAAACCCCGTGTGGGTCACCATTCGGAATCCTTCTCACACCATCCCTCACAACGTCTCTACCGCCTGATCCAGATACTCATCCTGGGTCAGATCCCCTTCGACCAGGTCCGGCCTGTGGCCGCATCGTTCAATTCGCAGGATCGATACGTTCCCGAATCGATTCCAACAGTTCCTCAGCCTGTTCCACCATGCCTTCAGACATTTGTTCTCTTATGATCTCCCTATTATGTTCGGCGATACTGTCTCCCTGCTCAGCGGCAAGACTGACCCAGGCGAAGGCTTTGACTAGGTCCCTGAGGGAACTTTCCCCTTGAAAGAAAACCAATCCCATATTTGCCTGCGCTTTTACGTCACCTTTTTCAGCAGCTTTCAAGTACCACTGTACCGCTTCTTTATCGTCCTCCCTGACGCCTTGGCCCCTGTCATACATCAGTCCCAGATTGAACTGAGCCCTTGTATGATCTTGATCAGAAGCGAGCCGAAACCACTTTACCGCTTCGACGTAGTCGGTCGGAACGCTCTCGCCAAACGCATGCATAACGCCCAGGTTGTACTGTGCGTCCACGTTATTCTGTTCAGCGGCTTTACGATACCAGCGCATCGCTTCAAACCAATCCTGCGTCACGCCGTCTCCTCGATGGTATATGAACCCAAGCCTCTCCTGGGCCTGTGCATCACCCTGCTCCGCGGACTTACGATACCAGAATACCGCTTCAGAAGCGTCTTTCGGTACTCCATCTCCCAGTTCGTGCATTCTACCAATCATGTATTGAGCGTCCGAGTCACCCTGCTCAGCAGCCTTCTTGAACCAGTGGGCCGCTGTCGTGGGATCCTTCGGTACGCCCTCACCGTTAATATACTTGAACGCCAGATTGTATTGTGCAATTGGCTCGTTCTGCTCGGCTGCTTTGCGGTACCAGTGGACCGATTTGACAGGGTCCCTGGCTACGCCCCTGCCCCTGGAATACATGAATCCAAGCTTAATTTGAGATGACGCATGGTCCTGCTCGGCAGCCTTTTGATACCAGTAGACCGCCATGCCGTCATCCTTCTGAACTCCATCACCACGAGCGTACCGCACACCCAGATTGTGCTGTGCTTGCGCATTGCCCTGTTCGGCAGCCTTGCGGAACCAGTGTACCGCCTTCTCATCATCTATCGGCACACCATCACCTGTGTCGTAAAACAAGCCCATGAAGTACTGTGCTGAATCATCTCCTTGTTCAGCAGCTTTGATGAACCAGGACAGTCCTTGCTCTGGGTCTACCTCCACTCCGATCCCGAATTTGTACATGTATCCAATTGTCATCTGGGCGTCCGTTTCTTCCTGTACGGCGGCTTTACTTAGCCAGACCAATGCCTCGGTATGATTCTCGTCGACCCCGTCGCCATTCAGGTACCTGGCGCCCAGGCGGTACTGGGCTCTCGCATGGCCCTGTTCAGCTGCACTTTGGTACCACTGCACAGCCCTGGCAACATCTTCTTCCACGCCCCTGCCACGGGCATACATCAAACCGAGCATGTACTGGGCTTTCGCGTGATCCTGCTCGGCAGCTTTCGAGTACCACTTGAACGCTTCCTCGTAATCCTGTTCCACTTCCGTGCCGTCATAGTAGATCTCGCCCAGGTGGTACTGCGCCTCGGCGTCACCGGCCAGCGCCGCCTGGCGTGTTTCCTCCAGGTTGGCTTCGGTTTGTCCATGCACGTGCACTGGCATGAGAACCATGACGACGAGAGCAAGTATCATGGATTCTGCCAACATTCGAGTCCGAGTTAAAGTGTGCTCACCCATATCTCAACTCCGATTTGGTCGTGATGTCTGACGCTCCGCTTGGTCTATACGTTGTTTGTATGACGCTCGGTTTGTTCGGAAAGCCGTTTGGCCGGCGTGGGCCGGCCGACATTCGTACCCGATATCAAGGCTGATCGTAGATTCGTTCACGATACGTCTCGGCAAGCTTCTCGGCTTGCTCGATCTGGCTGGTGGACATGAAAACCCTGAAGATTCTTCGGTTGTCAATCGCCAGGCTATCTCCCTGTGATGCAGCGACCTGAGTCCAGGCATAGCCCAGGATCTTGTTCTCTGGCACTCCCTCAGCATTGAAATAAGCGTGCCCCAGGTTTATCTGGGACGAGGTGTGGCCCTGCTCGGCGGCCAGACGATACCACAATATCGCTTCCTTGTCATTCTCCGGTGTGCCTTCACCGTTGTCGTACATTACAGCAAGGTTATGTTGCGCATCCCGGTCCCCGTTTTCCGCCGCCAGTTTGTACCAGCGAACAGCTTCCCGGTTGTTTTCAGTTACACCATTACCCTCGTCATAAATGAGGCCCAGGTTGAACTGAGCGTTTACGGCTCCTTGCTCTGCGGCGATTCGAAACCATTTTAATGCTTCCGTGACATTCTCTTCAACCCCAGTTCCCTGAAAATACATGATAGCCAGATTGTGTTGAGCAGATACCTCGCCCTGCTCGGCAGCAAGACGATACCATCTTACCGCTTCGGCATCATTCTCCTCGACGCCATCGCCATCGTCGTACATGACCCCCAGATTATACTGCGCATCTGCCTGATCCTGTCCGGCTGCCAAGCGATACCATCTTATCGCTTCGATATCGTTCTCCTGTACACCCTCGCCATCGTCGTACATGACCCCCAGATTGAACTGGGCGTGTGCATGTCCCTGCTCGGCGGCCAGGCGGTACCACCGGATAGCCTCTGTGTCATCCTCCGGTACGCCATTTCCGTCGGCATAGAGAGTTCCAAGGCTGTACTGTCCGCTGGGGTTTCCTTGCTCCGCGGCCATGCGATACCAGACACAGGCCTCATTGAGGTTGTTCCTGACACCTAAACCGTGTTCAAGGTGGAATCCTAACTGATACTGAGCATCGGCATCGCCCTGCTCGGCGGCCAGGCGATACCATCGAACTGCCTCTGCGTTGCTCTGGGCTACGCCATCGCCTTTCCTATACATAATCGCTAGGTTAAACTGGGCAAAAGCATCGCCCTGTTCCGCGGCCAGGCGATACCACCGAACCGCCTCGGGATCATCTTCCGGTACCCCCGTGCCTTCCTCATACATTAGTCCGAGGTTGAATTGAGCACTCGCGTTATTCTGATCGGCAGCCAGACGGAACCATCTGAAAGCTTCGGTATCGTTCTCCTGGACGCCCTCCCCATTGTTGTACATAACACCCAAATTGTATTGGGCTTCTGCATGATCCTGCTCAGCGGCCAGGCGGTACCACCTGATCGCTTCTTTGTCGTCCTCCTGCACACCTTTCCCCTCGGCATAAAGAAACCCAAGTCCGGATTGTCCGTGCGGGTTACCCTGTTCCGCGGCCAGGAGATACCACTTGTAGGCCTCGTTGGCATTCGCCGGGACACCCATGCCATTTTCATAGTGGCGTCCCAATTGATACTGGGCAAGCGCATCGCCCTGTTCCACGGCCTTTCGTAACCAACGAACCGCCTCGGAAGCATCTCTAGGTACCCCCGTGCCGTTCCTGTACATGCCTGCCAGGTTAAATTGGGCATTAGCATCTCCCTGTTCCGCAGCCAGGAGATACCAACGAACCGCTTCGGTATCATCTTCCGTTACCCCCAACCCGTGCTCGTACATGACGCCTAGATTGAACTGGGCAGTTACATAGTCCTGCTCAGCAGCCTTTATATACCAGCGAACCGCCTCGGCATCATCTTCAGATACACCCCGACCATTTTCATACATGACGCCCAGGTTGAACTGGGCGGACGCATTGCCCTGATCCGCGGCCAGGCGATACCAGCGTACAGCCTCGGTAGCATCTTTAGCCACCCCGGATCCATTCTCATACTTCAGACCTAGATTGATTTGGGCAGACGGATCGCCCTGTTCCGCAGCCAAACGGTACCAGTGAATCGCCTCGGTAACGTCCCCTGGTACCCCTGTGCCTTTCTCATACATGAGTCCAAGGTTGAACTGGGCGGACGCATAGTCTTGCTCCGCGGCCATGCGATACCAACGTACCGCCTCAATGTCATTTTCCTGTACGCCCAAGCCATTGTCGTACATATGACCCAGGTTATTCTGAGCGAACTCGTGCCCTAGTTCGGCGGCCTTGAGGTACCACTCGACGGCTTTGGATTCATCCCGCTCTACACTCTGGCCATTCGCATACAGGATGCCCAGGGCGTACTGGGCATTCGCGTAATCCTGCTCGGCAGCCATTTCAAACCACCGGATTGCCTCAGTCGGATCCTCTTGAACTCCTTCGCCGTACAGGTACTTGACGCCCAGATTGTACTGGGCGCCCGGATAGTCCTGATTTGCGGCTTTGGAGTACCATTTCACTGCCTTCTCGTCATCAGTAGTCACTGCGTAGCCATTGTCGTACATGACTCCGATCATATTCTGAGCTTTCGGATGGTCCTGGTCGGCGGCCTTTCGGTACCACTCCAGCGCCTTCGCATGGTTTTCTTCCACTTCACGCCCAATGAAAAACATATCACCGAGTGAGGTTTGCGCCTCGGCATCACCCTGCTCGGCTTTCTGCAGCGTCTCTTCAAAACCCGGCGATTCCTGGGCGGTTACACTGACGGAAACACAGACGGCGCAGGTTATCAGCATTGAAAGTGCAAGGCAGATTGGCCATTTAATCAAGTAGCGAACTCCGTATATGACGAACTCCGTGCGATACGTTCTGGGCAGCGAGATGTTCAGGGAATAAGGATGTTAAACGGAATACCTGATAATAAGTGGGGAGCACAGCGATTCGGCAACTCGAATAGTAACGCATGCCGGATTTTCATTCGTGAATGGCGGGTTTACAAGGCAGGGCACTGATGGAGGGCACTGAGGCAGGACACCAATAAAATGTGATCAGCTGAGCATCCCCCTCAACGTCTCCACCGCCTCGTCCAGATACTCATTCTGGGTGAGATCTCCCTCGACCAGGTCCGGCCGGTGACCGCCCCACTCCGTAGCCAGCACGAGCGTCTCGCCGATATCCCATAGTGTCCAGGCATTCGCGAAAACCGGCAGGCAGTCAAGCTCCTGCTGGGTCAATGGACGCACCTGGTTATATCCTTCCAGGAAACAGCGCCAGATCTCGTCCGTCAAATGGTCAGGCACCGTCTCGATGATGTTGTACTTGAAGGTCGCCACGTCGTAGGCCCGCCAGCCGAAGGCACACTGGTCGAAATCCAGGATGCAGTATCCGTTCTTGGGATGGTAAAGGATGTTTCCGACGTGCAGGTCGGCGTGGATGAGACCGTAGATGTCCTCACCCTTGCCCAGTTCGTTGATCTGCCGGCGCATTTGATCGGCGTAATCCCTGAAGAACGCCAGGTCCTCGCCGCGCCGCTCCTTGAGGATGGACTCCAGCGTTTGCAACGGGCCGTCCAGCAGGTATTGCAGATCGAAATGATGACGACAGTAAGGTCTTGGAAACTGGTCCGCCCGTTGGTGAATCTCAGCCACCGCAGCACCGAAGGAGGTCACGACTGGTTCTTTCACCTCGGGATACCAGGTGACGTGCTCCTCGCCCTCGAAGAAGTGGAACAGGGCGCCGCAGGCTCCTTCGCGCCAGGGGTTGGGAGGAGGGTCGGTGTGAAGGCCGGGATGGCTGGTCTGAGCACCGGTCTGTCGGCCGGTTCGAGGGCTGGGTGAGATATCGGTCGCAGCGTTCATTACACTCAATAGTTGCCCATCCAGTCGCTTAACCGGTTCAGGTACCGCCAGGTTGTATTCCCCCAGGTAGGCCAGCAGGTCGAGCTCGTAACGGTAGGCCTCAGGATTGCGGACGTAGAATTCGTGGTCCGTATAGATTCGGCAGACGTATCGCCGATCCTGCGAGGTAATGAGAAAGTTCCTATTGGCCCCAGGCTCCAGTTCTTGTACATCGACGGGTGGAGCCAGGCCGTAATGATCCACCAGGTACGAAGCGACGGCGGAGCAGGGCTGATCCAAAGATCCGGCAGATGCGGAAGAGTCGGAAGTATTGTTCATGATGAACGCCAATATGAATCTGCAAACTTGACCAGGGCAACAAGTTTAATTTCATTGCCTGAGCGACCTAATATCATTGTCCTGATGTCCGGTCAGCAGCGGCTCGACACGGTGAGTTGCTTCGGACTGAACAAGGTATGCCGAATGCCGCACATCTATCTGAGGAATGTATGAATAAGACGGGATTCATGAACCGTGTGTTGATTTGCCTTCTCGGTGCAATGATAGTCGTTGCCGCGTTTTTCGCCTTCCTGTTGTTTCGCCCCGATGTTGGGACGCAGATTTTCTTTGGAACGGGCCCCTCATCGGTTGAGATCAAGTTCAAGAACGATTACAAGGTCCCCGCCGCAGACGAGAAAACCGAGGCCATCGTAGCGGCTGCAAACCTTTTTCTGGATTCGCTGGACGACAGTCAAAGACATGCGGCGACATACCGGTTCACCGATAACGCACAGCGCTCGAACTGGTCCAACTTCCCCGAGGGCATGGTTCCGCGAGGAGGTGTAATGCTCGGTGTGCTCACCGAAGTACAGCGGTCGAATCTGGATGAGCTTCTTGGGGAACTGCTGAGTGAAGCCGGTATGGAGAACATCACGCATCAACTGGCCGCGGAAGACTTGCTGGTCTCTGGCGACGTGCTCGGCGTCATGAAATACGGCAGCAGGTACTTTACCGCTGCTTTTCTGGGTGAACCGTCCATTACTGAGCCGTGGATGTTCCAGTTCGGCGGGCACCATCTCGCCATAAACGCCACCGTATTCGGACCGAACGTTTCCTTCTCACCTATGCTGACAGGTGGTCAACCGCTGCATCTGCACCTTGACGGTGACGACATCTTCGTTACGCGAAGGGAAACCGCGGCCGCACAGGCGTTCTTGGAAAGCCTAACGGACGAACAGAAGGGACAAGCCGTGCGATCAGATCGGCCCATCGACCTCCAGCTGGGCCCGGGAAAGTATGGTGTTACTGTTGCTCCGGAAGGCATCAAGGGAAGCGAACTGACCGCCCTGCAGAAAACGTTGTTCCTGGATGTCATTGAGGCCCGTCTGGGTTTCATGAACAATGACGATTATGTACAGAAAATGAAAGCGGTGGAGGCCGATATCGAGGATACGTACTTTGGATGGTGGGGACGGCAGGATGTCCCGGGCGCCGCGTATTTCCGCGTAACCGGCCCGTCCATCGTACTAGAATATGCGGTTCAGAACGGCGAGGACACCGTAGATCACGTTCACAGCATGTATCGTGAGATGGACAACGACTACGGTTCCGCATGGATCGGGGCTGAGTGAATGCTGCGAGCGTGATTTTGGTTATAGGCAAATTGTAACATCCCCCGCAGCGTCGCCGCAGCGTCGCCATCGCCTCATCCTGGTACTCATCCTGGGTCAGATCTCCTTCGACTGCAGAAGAGTCATGAGTATTGTTCATAATGAAAGCCAATGTGAGTTTGCAAACTTGATCAGGGCAAAAAGTTTAGGTTCATTGCTTGAACTGCATCAATTGGTACACTGAATGCTGTGTAGTATAACCACCGCCGCAGAGAGGAGCACCCATTGCCCAAGCGACCCAATATCGTCGTCCTGATGTCCGACCAGCAGCGGCTAGACACGGTGAGTTGCTACGGGCTGAACGAGGTGTGTCGTACGCCTAACATCGACTCCCTGGCCGCGCGGGGCGTGCGTTTCGACTGGGCGTTCACGCCGACGGCGATCTGCTCGCCCGCCCGCGCCTCCTTCTACACGGGGCTCTATCCGCACAGGCACGGGGTCACGGCCAACGGCCTGTGCCTGAACGAGGGCGTGCGCGGCATAAACCACTACCTGTCGGATGCAGGTTACCGCTGCGGGTATGCCGGAAAGTGGCACGTGGACCAGGAAACCGGTCCCACGGGCTACGGGTTCACCGGCAAGGATTTCATGGGCTACGGCTTCCCCGGTGGGAATCTGCTCCCTGGCCTGCAGTTCGGTGGCAGCCTGAGCAGCCACAACCATTACGCCGACTACCTCAAGGAAAAGGGTTTCGACCCGCCGCCCACGGTCTCGCACCGTTACGTCGGCACGAATCCCTCGAACCAGCGCCAGGAGATGTTCGCCCTGCACGAAGGGCCGGTCGAGTCGTGCATCGAGTACTTCGTCGCGGAGGAAGCCATCCGCGTGCTCGATGAGGTGGCCGACGGCGAGGAACCCTTCTTCCTGTGGGCCAATTTCTGGGGTCCGCACAGCCCTTCGCTGGTCCCGGAGCCGTACTTCTCCATGTACGACCCGAAGGCCATCCCCGAACACCCCGGATATGCCGAGACCTTCGAGAAGAAGCCCTATCGCCAGAAGCTCATCGAAAACCTCTGGGGGCTGGGCGACTACGGCTGGGAAGGATTCCAGGAAATCGGCGCACGCTATTTCGGGCACTGCACACTCCTCGACGACATGGTGGGACGCGTCGTGGCGCACCTGGAGAAACTGGGCGAACTCGACAACACCATCATCGTATACACTGCCGACCACGGCGACTGCCTCGGCGCGCACAAGCTGATCGAGAAGGGCGAATTCATGTACGACGAGATCTACCGCATCCCCCTCGTCATTGCCCATCCCGGCTGTCATGCGCCCGGCACGGCCTGCGAGGAGTTCGTCTACCTCCACGAAATCATGCTCTCGTCTCTCGACGCTGCGGGTGTCGAAGTGCCCACCGATCTCGATGGCCAATCCTTTCTCCCGGCCATCGAAGGACGCCCCTTTGCGAATGGGCGCGAGGAAGTCTACTGCGTCTTCGACCGCCACTTCACCGTCGCCAATCAGCGCATGGTCCGCACCCGAACCCACCAGTTCACCTTTAATTCGGCCGATCCCGGCGAGCTGTACGATCTGCTGCGCGACCCCTACCAGCTCGACAACGTGTACGGGGAACCGGAATATGAAACTGTAAGACAGGATTTAATGGTTCGGATGGATCGCTACATGGAGGAACTGGGCGATCCGCTGCGCGGATGGTTCGGGCGAATCAAGGGGGCGTATTAGGCAGGGCCCTGCATATTAACCCGGGCTGTTCGCGAAGCGGGAACTGGATACTAACCTTCGGCGATGCGCTCGGCCCACTCGCGGAGCGGTACATCGTCCTTGTCTTCCGACATCCAATGCCGCGACGCGGGGTGGTAGTACGGGTCCGGTCCCATCGGGTCGCCCTTCGGGGAAAGGGCGCCCAGCAACTGCCGCCGGATGGGCGTGCTTCTTTCGATGAGTCCGGGATCCTGCTCGTTGTAATCGGTTGGCCGAAGCCAGCGGTAATGATATCCCACGTGTATGATCTTGCGCGTCTTCCGCGAGAGGTTGGGGCCGACACAGTGCCACACCGCGGTGCGCCACAACACGGCCGAGCCGATGGGCAACTTGAGCTCGACCGCCCCTTCCGGATCGGCGCCGTTTTCCCGTCCGAACAGTTCCACGGGCCGGCACCGGTGGCTGCCCGGCACCAGCCACAGGTTGCCGCAATCGGATTCGGTCATGTCGTATAGCACGTAGAAGACCTTGACCTCCATGTACGGCAGGCGTCCATCGAGGGACGGCGCCATGAACAGGTCATCGCTCGCCAGGTCGGGATGCCAGCCGACATTGCGGTATCCCGCCTCGTGGTCTTCACCCTTGCCGACGCCCGAAATGCGCGCCTTCAGGTCCTCGGGATACGGAGGCCGAACGTCCAGGTGCGTCGTCCGGATCTGGATGTTCCAGCCGATCGCGTCCACCACCAGGGGCAGCATGCGCGGTTGATCGATGAGACCGAGAAAGGCCTCGTGATGCGCCAGGGCATTGCGTACGGCAAAGGGGTCATCGGGACCGAGGTTCTTCTCTGATCTTATCCGTTCGCCGACCTCTTCGATGGCCGCAAGTAGCCGGTCGATCTCGACCTTGTCGAAAAACTCCTCGAGAACAATAAAACCTTTCTCGTCAAAGTCTTTGGCCTGTTCGGGCGTCATTGCGAGGGGCATTTCTGTCTCCTGGCTCCTCACCGCGCCAGCCACGTGCTGAAACGCTCGTTCATCTCTTCGCCGTTGTCGCTCCACCACTCCCAGTCGTTGCGCAGTGCGCGTGCCACGTTCTCCGGACTCGTGGGCATGTGCGGTCTCATGTCCACGCCCGTTTCGGCGTGGGTCGAGATCAGGGGCATGGCGGAACGGCGGGTCGGGCTGTAGGCGATATACCGGGCAAGGTTGGCCATGGATTCCGCTTTGCTGGCAAATGCGAGAAACCGGCGTGCGGCATCGAGGTTGCGCGTGCCCTCAACGATGCCATAGCCGCTCGTATACAGTATCTGGCTGTTCCAGAGTATGACGAAGGGTTGTCCCTCAAGCTCCTGGGCATTGAAGATACGTCCATTGGCTGCCGTGGTCATCGTTACCTCGCCATCGGCCAGCATCTGAGGGGGATGGGCAGCCGTCTCCCACCATACGATCTGTTCCTTGATCGTGTCCAGTTTGTGGAACGCACGGCGAACACCTTCCTCGGTGTCAAGCGTGGTATACACATCCTCCCGCGGAACACCGTCAGCCATAAGGGCAAACTCGAGATTGGCCACGGGCGAACGTTTCATTCCCCGTCTGCCCGGAAACTTTTCCAGATCGAAGAAGTCGGCTACCGAGGTGGGTTTCACGTCGCCGATTCGCTCGTCGTTGTACGCGATCATCCTCGAAAAGAACAACTTGGTTGCGCCGCATTCGGTGATCGTACCCTCTACAAAATCATCCGTTGCGGACGCGCCGTCGGCGCCCTTTGGCAGGTCGTCGATGCTGACGGGAACGATCAGCCCTTCGTCGCAACCCCGGACGAGTTCGGGCATGTTCAGATCAACAACATCCCAGAACACGTTGCCCATCTCCACCTGGGCACGGATCTGCGCCAATCCTCCGGTGTAGTCCTCCAGGTTGATGCCTACGCCTGTTTCCGCCTCGAACCGTTCGTGGTAGCTTCTATCGCAGGCCCGAGCGTAAGAACCGCCGAAACTGACGACGGTGATCGTCTGGTTCTGTGCGGATACCTGGCCCGGAGGATATGCAGAGAGCCAGGCCAACACCACCAGGGCCGAAAGGACTATACGAATCATGGGGGAACTGCTCGGTATACGGTCTTCTCGCTTCACCGCGCCAGCCACGTGCTGAAGGACGGCCCAAATCACCGCGCCAGCCACGTGCTGAAACGCTCGTTCATCTCTTCGCCGTTGTCGCTCCACCATTCCCAGTCGTTGTGCAGGGCGCGTGCCGCGTTCTCCGGGGTCGTGGGCATATACGGTCTCATGTCCACGCCCGTCTCGGCGTGGGTCGAGATCAGCGGCATGGCGGAACGGCGCGTCGGACTGTAGGCGATGTACCGGGCGAGGCCGGCCATGGACTCCGCAGTGGCAGCGAAGTCGAAAAACCGGAGCGCGGATTCGAGGTTGCGCGTGCCTTCGACGATGCCGAACCCGCTCGTATCCAGGACCTGGCCGTCCCAGACGATGACGAAAGGCTGATCCTCCAGCACCTGGGCGTTGAAGATGCGCCCGTTGTAGGCCGTGGTCATCACGACCTCGCCGTCGGCCAGCAACTGCGGCGGATGGGCCCCGGTCTCCCACCATATGATGTGTTCCTTGATGGTATCCAGCTTGCGGAAGGCCCGGGCGATGCCCGCCTCCGTGTCCAGCGTGGCATACACCTCGTCCAGCGGCACCCCGTCCGCCATCAGCGCGAATTCGAGATTGACCCGCGGAACTCGACGCATGCCCCTGCGGCCCGGGAACTTTTCCAGGTCGAAGAAGTCGTTGACGGTCTTGGGCTTCACGTCGCCGATGCGTTCGTCGTTGTACGCAAAAACCGTCGAAAAGAAAAGGGTCGTCACGCCGCATTCCGAGATCGTACCCTCAACGAAGTCATCCGCGGCGGGCGTGCCATCAGCACCCGGAGTAAATTCATCGATGTTGATTGGAACGAGCAGTCCTTCATCGCAACCCCGGACGATATCGGCGATATTCATGTCAACTACGTCCCAGTATACGTTTCCCACGTCCACCTGTGCGCGGATCTGCGCCAGCCCGCCATTGTAGTCCTCGAAGTTGATCTTGATGCCCGTTTCCGCCTCGAACCGCTCGTGGTATCCCTTCTCACAGGCGCGGGAGTAGGACCCGCCGAAGCTGACGACTGTGATTGTCTGGTTTTGGGCCGATACCTGGCCCGGGGGATATGCAGTGAGCAACGCCAATGCCACCAGGACTGAAAGGGCGATACGAATCATGGGGGAATTGCACGACATACAGACTTCTTTCTAGTTGTTCGGAATGGGAAGGTGATGGATGGCAGGATGGACGGTTGGTTGACGTGATGTAGCTAAGTTAGGTCAATTGGGCTGATCATCAATACAAAACGGGCGGGATTCAGGGGTAAGCCCTGTAAATCGCAGGCGTAAGGCGAACACGATCCGCCAGTGGCGGTTCCAGGCGGTATGCTCGCGCATTTCTTCGGAAATCGTATAACCTCACGACCCTGAAGATCTCCGGGTTTTGCTCGGATACGCTCAATTCGTTCCTGGTAATGAAGAACGGCGTTGTCTTTGGACCGTTCGTTGTTTTGATCTCCAACCAGCGCTCGCGGCTGGCCTCGTAACCTGTGCCTGATCCATGGAAAGACAGGATGTCGTAGCCGTAACCGTCCCCACTGTCCCGGGCGACCCAACGCACATCGTCTGCAAGGTCCTGCCTGCCCAGCATGGACAGCCTCTTCCGCTCCAATTCGAACACGAACTCCTCGCCTGCCTTTCCAAGCATTCGATTGCGGGCATCCCGCTCGGCGGGAGGTTCGAACTTCCGTACAATCCTGCTGATGTCTTCCGGTAATTGCGGATCTGTGACATCCAGAGGTAGCGGCGCGTCTACGTAAACCTGTTCCGGGTCAATTACCTGTTCCGTATCTATGCGAAACTCGGCTAAAGGTTCCCCTACTACAGCAGCCTCTCCCGTCAAAGACGCATAAAGCACAGTGTCATCATGTAGTCGTGCCTGCACCGCCTCGAACAAGGCCTGCTGAAAGTTGCTATAAGGTTTATACCCATCGATATAGGGAAGACCGAGAACGGCCAACACCGCGCTGATGTTCATATGCTTGCGCTCAATCGATCCCTTGGAACGATCAACCGTGTCCATGAGTGCATGACGATGCTCGGTCTTGTTGTAACTGCGTCCCTCCAACTCGAGCGCGAGCATCTTAAAGTAGTCTTCTACGATGGCGGCAATTTCGGCTTCGGACCAGTTACGGGGCATGTTTAGTCGGTTTTATTGGTCGTTAGTTGCCAGACAATTCCATTGTCAAGCAATTGCAACTGTTTGTGATCTTGAAAGTACGCCTATTTAGACTATGCGTTCGTTTGTATGAAAAATGTATACCATGTCGTAAAAAAACTATGAAATCTGACGACATGGTATACACATTTCACATTTGCTTCAGTCGAGTTCCCGCCTTTTCGACTAACCCTCTACACACCTACCGCAACAGCTCCCCCGGTATCCTCGACCCGGGAAATTCCGCCTCAGGATCGCGCTCGGCGATGATCGCCGGCACCGGATCAGTCCAATAGGCTGGCACGGTGTCAGGGCGTCGGTGCCAGGCCAGCACCAGGGTGCGGCGCTCGTCGGTCAGGTTCCGATGCGCCGAGTGCAGCACACGGGCATCAGCCAGTACCAGGTCACCGGCCTTTACGTAGACCTCGACCTGGTCGGGGTGGTCGCTGAACATGGTGGGATGGTCTTCGGCAATGAAGCGGGCGCCCTGTTCATGAGCCGGCACCAACTGGTCGTGCAACGGGATACGCTTCAGGTGGGTGCCGGGGATGATCTTCAGGCATCCGTTCTCACGCGATGTATCGCTCAGGTAATACGATACGAAGATGATCTGCGGCCAGGGCGAACAGCTCATCGGATCGTTCCACTGCATCCAGTCCTGGTGCCAATACAGTGCCGGTTCTCCGGGATCCTTGGTGAGGAGGATGACCCCACCGGTGCTGGTAAAGTCGCCCAGGCCCATCTGCTCAAGGGCGCGCCGCGTGGCGGGCCAGTCGAGCAGCTTCTGAATGGTCGGGTTCTCGGTCCCCTGTGCGGTGACGTGCTGGCCCTGGTACTTGAAATCCGGTGGCGGCACCCAGTCTTCCATCATGCGCTCGGTTTCGATGCGCAGCTCCTGCAGGAAGGGATCGCCGAGGATATCGTCGACCACGCAGAATCCGTCGCGCATTAGTTGTTGGCGTTTCTCAATGGCTTGTTCAGGGGACATGGGATCCTCGGTTAAAGTGGGGTGAAACCGGCAACCTATGATGAAACCCATTCAAAGATACGATAGACAAGGTATCTACAAAGTATACACGAAACAAGATCGCTAGTGATTCAATCGGCGATTCCCGCTGCCGGGTCCGCTTTTTACTCTCCTGTTACGCCCGCAATATACCGCTCGCCCATTTCCGCTTTGTGAATCCGCAGAACAGTCGCCTCAGTTACGCCAGCCCGCACGAAAAACCCCGTTTTCGTACGATTGTTTCCAGATTCGCTGCGTTTTCTACGACTGATTCGTAAAGGAGCGTTGGTCGCTCACATCGATTCAACGTGCGAATGAGACCACTCACCCGAACTGCATCGAAGGAGAAAACTATGGAACTTGCACAGCTTCTCATAACGCCAAGCACGTTACTGGCGGCCTTCATCTTCTTCTGGAAACAGACCAGAACCATCGGCGACGAACTGAAAAGAGATATCGTATCACTGCGCGAGGAGATCACATCCATCCGTGACGAAATGCACGACATGAACGGACGCCTTGGCCGTGTCGAGGGTCTGTTGATGACCCTGGACTTTGAAAAACTGCGTAAAATGTAGTCGAATCCCAACTGGCGCAACGGCCGGGACGAAAGCGTCTGGAACGACTGCCGGATTGCGTCCCTCACAAATAGGAGGTAAGACCATGGAACTTGCCCAGCTTCTTGTCACACCAACCACCTTGTTGATGGCATTCATCTTCTTCTGGAAACAGGCCAAAACCGGCAGGGAAGAACTAAGGCGGGAATTGAAGTCGGATATGAGGGAACTGAAGTCGGATATGAGGGAATTGAAGTCAGAACTGAAAACAGATATGAAAGAACTGAAGGATGAGTTTAAGGAAGAAACAACATCGATTCGCAAGGAAGTCGCTTCCATTCGTGTAGAAATGCACGACATGAACGGACGCCTCAGCCGTGTTGAGGGCCTGTTGATGACCACCGACGTCGCACAATCAAGCAAGGAGTAACGAGAACAAACATGGCGTGATTAAAAGGACGAACGATCCTGGAATAACCGCCGGACTGCGCCCCCAATCCAAGAAAGAGGGAAGACAATGATGGAACTCGCCCAGCTTCTCCTGACACCCGTTACGCTGCTGACGGCTTTCATCTTCTTCTGGAAACAGACCAAGGCCATAACCAACGAACTGAGAAGGGAACTGAAGGCAGATATGAAGGAATTGAAGGAGGAGTTAAAGGAAGAGATTGGATCCGTTCGTACCGAAGTTACCGCCATCCGGGAAGAGATGCACGACATGAACGGAAGGCTCGGCCGCGTCGAGGGCCTGCTGAAGATCACGGATTCCGGGTGATTCCGGCGATCGGTCTCAATCGCCGGCTAGCTTCTTTCGGAGCAACTCGTTCACCATCTTCGGATTCGCCTTTCCCTGGGTCGCGCGCATGACCTGGCCCATGAAGAAGCCCAGAAGCTTGGTTTTGCCGGCGCGGTATTCGGCGACGTCGTCGGGATGTTCGGCGAGGATGCCGTCGACGACGCCTTCGAGTTCGCCGGAATCCGAGATCTGCACGAGGCCCTGTTCCTCGATGACCTTGGCCGGCGCCTTGCCGGTTTCGGCCATAGTGTCGAGGACGTCTTTGCCGATCTTGCCGCTGATCTTGCCTTCATTGATCTGGCCGAGAAGCTGGGCGAGGTGACCGGGTGGGATACGGGCTTCGAGGGTCTCCTGGTCCATGTGGTTCTCGTGCTGGACGCGCAGGAGTTCACTGAGCATCCAGTTGCTGGCGGTGCGCGCTTCGCCGGCCGCATGGGAAACGCATGTCTCAAAGTAGTCGGCCCGGGCGCGGATCTCCGTCAGTTGCCGCGCCATGTCCTGCGGTAGTCCGTACTGGTCGACGAAGCGCCGCATGCGCGCGTCGGGAAGTTCGGGCAGGTCTTCGCCGATCTCGTCCACCCAGGAGCGGGCGATCTCGACGGTGACGAGGTCGGGGTCGGGGAAGTACCGGTAGTCGTGGGCTTCTTCCTTCGACCGCATGGGGAAGGTCTCCCGTTTCTCCTCGTCCCACAGGCGGGTCTGGCGCACGACGGTGCCACCGTCATCGAGCAGCTCGGTCTGCCTTTCGATTTCGAACTCGAGCGCGCGTTCCATGGACCGCATGGAGTTCATGTTCTTGATCTCGACGAGTTCGCCCAGGGGATCGCCGGGCTTGCGGATGGACACGTTGGCGTCGCAGCGCAGGCTGCCCTCATCCATGTTGCCGTCGCAGACGCCGATGTACTGCAGGATCTGCCGCAGCCGGGCGAGATAGGCCGAGGCTTCGCGGGGACTGCGGATGTCCGGTTCGCTGACGATCTCCATCAGGGGCACGCCCGTCCGGTTGAAATCGATGTAGCTCAGATCCGGATCGTACCCGGGTTCGTTGTGGATGGACTTGCCGGCTTCTTCCTCCAGGTGGATCCGCCGGAGCCGGACGAAGCGGGGGCCGTCCTCGCCCTCGATCTCGATGCCGCCGGCCAGGGAGATGGGTTCGCCCGCCCGGTCGTACTGCGAGATCTGGTAGCCCTTGGGCAGGTCCGGATAGAAGTAGTTCTTGCGGGCGAAGGCGCTGGTTTCGGCCACGTGGCCATCCACTGCCAGGGCCATGCGGATCGTGTATTCGACGGCGCGGCGGTTCAGGACGGGCAGGACGCCGGGCATGCCGAGACAGATGGGGCAGACGCGGGTATTCGGCTCGCCGCCGAAGGCCACGGCGCATCCGCAGAAGATCTTCGAATTGGTCAGGAGCTGGGCGTGCACTTCCAGCCCGATCACGGATTCGTAGTTCATGGCCGCATCGCTCATGACCGCGTCGCCTCCTCGAAGGCGTAGGCCGCCCGCAGTATTCGCTCCTCGCCGAAGTGGGGCCCGATGATCTGCAGGCCGATGGGCATGCCGTCGGGATCCGTTCCGCAGGGCAGGGAGATTGCCGGCACGCCGGCGAGGTTGATGGGTACGGTATATACGTCGGACAGGTACATCTGCAGCGGATCGTCGATCTTCTCGCCGATGCGGAAGGCGGTGGTGGGCGTGGTGGGCGCCACCAGGAGATCGACCTTTTCGAGGGCCTGGTCGAAGTCGCTCTTGATGAGTGTGCGCACGCGCTGGGCCTTGTCGTAGTAGGCGTCGTAGTAGCCGGCGCTGAGCACGTAGGTACCGAGCATGATCCGGCGTTTCACCTCCAGGCCGAACCCCCCGCTGCGTGTCGATCCGTACATGGCGTCCAGCCGGTCATCGGGCGCGAGCGGCTGCGCGGCCGTCCCATCGCCTGATCCTCCGGCCGTCGCTTCAGTGGCCGATGCGCCACCATCCTCACCCCGGTACCCGTACTTCACCCCGTCATACCGGGCCAGGTTGGAGGAGGCTTCCGCGGTGACCAGGATATAGTACGCGGCCACGGCATACTCGGTGTGGGGCAGATGGACGCTTTCCACGCGGGCGCCCAGGGATTCCATGCGTTCGATGGACCGGCTTATGCATTCCTTCACGGATGGGTCGAGGCCCTCGGCCAGGTATTCTTCGGGCACGCCGATGCGCACACCCTCGATGCCCTGCTTCAGGTTTGCCGTATAGTCCGGCACCGCTTCCGATGCCGACGTGGTATCCATGGCGTCGTGACCCGCAATGATACCCAGGAGGCGGGCGCAGTCTTCCACGTTCCGCGCCATGGGACCGACCTGGTCGAAGGACGAGCCATAAGCGATGATGCCGAAGCGGGAGACCCGTCCGTAGGTGGGCTTGAGTCCCACGACGCCGCAGAAGGCCGCAGGCTGGCGAATCGAACCGCCCGTGTCCTCTCCCAGGGCCAGGACCGCCGTGCCCGCCGCCAGGGCCGCGGCGGAACCCCCACTCGAGCCGCCCGGTACGCGGGAGGTGTCCAGGGGATTCCGGCAGATGTCGAACCCGGTGTTCTCGTTGGAGGACCCCATGCCGAACTGATCCATGTTGGTCTTGCCGACGATCACGGCATCCGCCGCGCGCAGCCGGGCGATGACGGTAGCGTCGTAAGGCGGTACGAATCCCTCGAGGATCCGGGAAGCGCAGGTGGTTTCCAGGCCCTTCGTGCAAATGGCGTCCTTGATGGCGATGGGCACACCGGCCAGCGGTCCGGTGGTTTCGCCGGCGGCGACACGACGGTCGACGTTTCGGGCGTTTTTAATTACCGCCTCCCGGTCGACCGCGAGATAGGCGTTGATGGCGGAATCCTTCTCTTCGATGAGACGCAGGACTTCACGGGCTACCTCTTCCGCAGTCACTTCGCCGGACTGGATCCTCGGCACCAGTTCGTGGGCAGCCATTTCGTTTAAGTGTTCCAAGTCGCACTCCTGAACAGACAACGAATTGCGCGCTGTTTGATACACCCGATCAATCTTCTACCGCGCGATCAGCAGGATCACACGTTGGGACTCTGTACCGGGCAGCTCCATCGGCGCCCCGTGCGCGTCCCGTTTCGTAAACGGATGGTGCATGACGATGTCCTGGCGACCGTCCCGGTTGAGGTCCGTCATCCAGGCGAACTCCTCGTCATTGGGTAGTTCGATCGACACCTTCTGTGGCTCGTCGGCGAACAGGCCCGGGCCGAGCGCCCCCTCGTACACATGCAGTTCCCGGTGGGTCCACTCGATCAGCAGGTCGGCGCGGCCGTTTCCCGTCACATCCCCGATGAACAGGTTCTTGTTGAACGAGCGTGCGTACTGTTCGCGGTCTCTTCGCCTGGCGTGTTTTCCACCCTGAAGCACGACGGCCAATGGAACCCAACCCGGCTCCCGCGGACTCGGGGCGCCGTCCAGCTGGATGCGCCGCGTGGCCGTGGCGCGGACCGGGATGCGGCTGCCTTGCACGTGATAGAAGTCGAGGTTCAACCAGACGTCATCACCCATGAAGCCCTTGATCCGCTTGAAGAGGCTGCCTTCGAGGTACTTGTTCTCGATCGAGGTGACGACGAGGTCGCCTTCGCCGTCCCCGTCGAGATCGCGGCGCTCCATGGCAAGCTGGACCTGGTTTTCGGTCTGGATCGATACATCCGGACTAGACGCGAATTGGATGAGGCTGCCGGGCCCACGTGTATCGGGACCACGAGCGTCGGATCCGTCGCCACCAGTTTCGAGCGCGCCATCGGATCCGTCCGCGCCATCGACTCCGAACGCACCATAATACACATCGTAAGCGGACTGTTTGTCCTTGATCCTCGCTCCCTTGAGGACATACACCACCATGTCGGCGATGCCGTCGCCGTTCAGGTCGCCGAACGAGTGCAGCGCCCGGCACGTCATTTCCTCGTCGGCAAGCGAGGTAACATCATCAGTATCGAAACGCACGTCGGTGGTGAAGGTCAACGGATCGGGGTCGAAGAGGCCCTGTTCGTCCTGTACATGCACTTCGAAGTGGTTTCCGTTCCAGGACACCAGGTCGACGCGGCCGTCGCCGTTACCGTCGAATCCGTGGATCCGGCTCACGCTCCAGGGGTCGAACCGGTATCCATCGGCGCCGAGGATCGGGTCGAAGTTGGGAGGAGGACCGACTTCTATCGGATCGGCGAATGTGCCGCCTTCCAATTGTACGTAAACCTGGAAACCACTGTCGCCGGGAACGACCAGGTCGATCCGGCCATCGCCGTTCGCGTCCCGGGTGACGTCCACGTGCGGCACCTCACCTTCATGGGGTGCGCGGAAACCGGTCGCGACAGGCTTGACGTTCGTGGCGGCCGTGGCATTCACGACGGACACGAGTTCGTGCTCTGTGCCCGAGTCGGGATCCCACGCGTTGACCCGCCCCGGTTCTCCGGTGATCAGGTGATCGCGGCCATCAATGCGGGCAACGTCGACGAAGGTCACGGCGGGATGCAACCGCGTATCCATCCGCAGTGCCCAGGTTCCCATTCCATCCGGCGAGGACGGACTGTCAGCCATTCCCAATCCTACTTCTTCAACAGATCCTCCCTCGAATGCAAAGATGCGCAGGCGGCGGCCACCGTCTTCCTCGACCTTCACCACGGCCAAGTCCGCCACTTCGCCACCCAGCAGGAATCCCGTTAGCACCGTCTGCCGGACCGCCGGCCCAATGTCGATCTCGTGCCGGTCGAATGCGTAACCAACGGGTTGCGCGGCGGCCTGGCTCATACTGGCACCGTCCTGGGCACCTCGGCCCGGACTGGCGTGACTATGGCCACCCATGAGAAATACCGCGACGGCGACAACGACGACCGCCACCACGATCGGCAGCATGACCGCCCGCCCGGAAACGCGCCCACAAGTCCGCCTGGACGAACGCCGTTGGTGGTTATCTATCGAGATCTGGGAACTGCGGAAAGGATGGATAAGGCCGGAAAATGGTTTCGTCATCTCTTCAGGGTGCTAGTACCAGCGATAGTAATAGGTGGCGAAACCGATCCCGAGGATGCTGATGACGTTCACCTTGACCGTGAAGCCGAAGGTGACGGAGAGTATGACGAGCGGCAGCGTGGCGGGCGGGAAGGTGTATACGAAGGCTTCAAGGAAGAACTTCTCCACCATGCTGCCGGGCATGAAGTGTCCGAACAGGAGTCCGATTAATTCACCGACGACTCCGCCGACGATGGCGCCCACCAGGATGTAGAACACCAGCAGGCCCATCCCTTTACGCTGTGCCATGTCCGGACTCCCTTACTCTTCCACGGATAGCGCCATGTCCTCGTCGTGACGGACCATGTGGACGCCCCAGGCCGCGATGCCTGAGAGGATGTACAGCAGCACGATGGGGAAAATCGTGAGCTGCGGATTCCAGACCAGGGCCACCAGGGCCACGGCGATGGCGATCAGCTTCAGGATGGACCACTTGCTCTTGAAGGCGAGAGAAGGCAGGGTGCGGTAGGACAGGGGGCTGATCATGAGAATGGACAGCACGAGCATGAATCCCATGAACGGGCCTTCCAGGTGCAGTTCCTCCCACCGGTCCCAGCAGAAGATGACGTAGGACGCCACGGCGATGGCCGCCACGGGAATCGGCAGGCCCATGAAGTTGTCCTTCTCCTGGTTGATCCGCTCGACGCGGCGCAGCGTCATCACGTTGTATCGGGCCAGGCGGATGGCGCCGCACATCAGGAAGAGGAGGCATAGCACCCAGGTGATCTCGCCGAAAGGCTTCAGCGTATACACGAGAACTATGGGCGCGACCCCGAAGGAGATCACGTCCGCCAGGGAATCCAGTTCGATGCCGAACCGGGTCGCCCCCTGGCTGTAGCGCGCGACCTTGCCGTCGATGCTGTCCAGGAGGGCGGCGGCTATGATGAGCCATGGCGCGCGGCCGGGGTCGCCGGTCAGGGCGTTGAACCCGTCGATACAATAGAAGATGGCGGAAACCCCGCAGAAGATGCTGCCCAGCGTGAACACGTTCGGTAACGCGACGCGCACCCAGTTTTTCATTGAAGTACTCCCAGTATCGTTTCGCCGCCCCGGACCCGGTCTCCGTTTTTAACCCGGATTTCGGCGCCGGCCGGCACGATGACGTCTATTCTCGATCCGAAGCGTATCAGGCCGAACCGGTCGCCTATACGCACCTCGTCGCCTTCGTTGACGTTGCAGATGATCCTCCGGGCCACGAAACCGACGATCTGCTTGATCAGGACCCGTCCCTTTTCCCCTTCGATGCCCAGGACCATCTGGGCGTTGTCGCCCGAAGCCTCGTCCTTGAAGGCGAGTTTGAACTTCCCTTCGATCCGCCGGCGCAGTCTGACCACACCGGTGATGGGAATCCGGTTGACGTGCACGTCCACGATGGACAGGAACACGCTGACCTGCGTGGCCGGTCCGCCGATGAAGGCGTCGTGCTGAATCTCCTCGACGGTCACCACCTTGCCGTCGCCACCGGAAATCACCAGCCCGTCGCCCGGGGGCACCTGCCTAGCCGGATCCCGGAAGAAGAACGCGACGAACAGGGCCAGGCCGCCGAACACCGCCGCCAGTATGATCCAGACCGCACCGGGGGCCAGGTAGCCGATCACCACGCTGACGGCCGCAAGCGCAGCCAGGGGGATGACCATGACCCAACCGTCACGTACCATTCAATTCCTCACAACTCGGCGATATGCAGGACCAGGGGCATGAGGCGGCCGTCCCGCTCGACCTCCAGTTCGATGGAATCGCCCACCAGGCTGCCGTACAGCGCTTCCCGCGCTTCGGGGTAGCTGGCGACTACTTCCCCGTTGATCTTCCTGATCACGTCCATGACCAGGATGCCGGCCGCGTCCGCCGGGCTGTCCGGATCAATCTCGTTCACCAGCACGCCCTGTCGATTGGCGATGTTCAACTCCTGGGCCACGTACTCCGTGATGTCGATCACCGACAAGCCCGTCCATCCCCGTCTCGGTCCGCCGTACTGGATCAGCTCGTCCGCGACGCGCCGGACCCGGTCGATGGGTATGGCGAAACCCACGCCCTCCGAGCCGCCGCTTTCGGACAGGATGAACGTGTTGATGCCGATGACCTCGCCGAAGGCGTTGACCAGCGGACCGCCGCTGTTGCCCGGATTGATGGTCGCGTCGGTCTGTATCATATCCCGGTAGACCGTCCTCGATCCCTGCTGCCGGCGGAAGTTCCGTCCCAGCGCACTGACCACGCCGACGGCCACGGCCGGTTGGGCGTCCTCCACGGCCAGACCCAGCGGATTGCCGATGGTTATAGCCCACTCGCCGGTCATGATGTCGTCGGACCGGCCCAGCGCCGCCACCGGGATGTCTTCACCTTCCACGTGGAGCACGGCCAGGTCCGACATGACGTCCACGCCAACCAGGGTGCAGGCCAGGCTTCGGCCGTCGGTCAGGACGGCCCGGATCCGCCTGGCCGTATAGTCGCCAAGCTGAACCACGTGGGCGTTGGTGACGATGTAACCCGCTTCGTCGATAATTACGCCCGACCCCGTGTTCGGCTCTTCTCGGGTGTACAGCCGCGGCACCACGAAATGGCCGAAGAAGGGGTCGTCGAACATCGAGGAGAATCCGCGCCGCTGCATCTGGAACGTCGCGACGATGCTCACGACAGCCGGTCCCGCCCGTTCCACCGCGGATACGATGGAAGTGCGCCGGGACGTGGTGATCGCTTCGTTTGCGGCGATCAGGCCCGCCGGCGAACGCCGGGATTCCACGCGGGGATCCGCGATTCCACCGGTCCCCGGCGTCCCGAAAGCACTGCCGCGCCCGGGCTGGCCAGTTTGACCATCCGATCCAGGCTGACCGGACGATGCCGGGCTTTCATGTATAGACGTTTGCGTTGAATTCGCGTTCCCGGCGGCCGGTCCCCCGCCGAGCGTACTCAACGCTTCGGGATAGGCCACGACCAGGAAGACGATACCCAACAACGCGCCAACGAAGGCCGCCAGGATGTACCACACCGCCATCGGGGTCCGTCTGGCCGTCGCGTAGCCCGAATGGCGTTCTCCCAAGTTCTGCATCGATCGGCACCGGGCATCCGCACCGCAACCATGCAGGGCTGAACAACGCTGATTTCAGTCGGAAATGCCTGGAAAAGTCGTGCGTTTGAAAGACCCGGAAACACCATGCTTCAATCGGTTTTCCGGCTCCTGAAACAGTTACCTCATTATATGCGCGGAGGGGTATGGAGTCAATACCTTTTTCCGGGGTCCGGAGCACCGTCAACCGCGCCGCGACCGGCATGATACCGCGCCACAGACCGGTGTTATGCTCGGTATCCAATCCGGGCCGGCAACGGTGGAATATCCACGAGGTGCAAAATAAAAAAACGCGAGTTAACAAGGATTTAACCTCAGGGAAACACTTGCGAAACAATGACCATGTACATTAAGTTCGCTAGGTTGTTCCAGTGACTACGTGTAAGAAGAGGTACAAGTACGAAGAAGCACAAATCGACGCGGTGATCCGGAGGACCCGCCTGCCCCTTTCCGGGTCCGGTTTTTCGGTTACCGATTCATCCTATAATCAACAGGGAGGAGCAATACTCGTGACCCCAATTGACGTAATCGCATTTGCAAGGGACCAGGGCGCGGAAATGGTCGACTTCCGGTTCATCGACGTACCGGGAACCTGGCAGCATTTCTCGGCGCCGATCGAAACGCTGGAGGAAGACACGTTTGAGGAAGGTGTCGGGTTCGACGGTTCGAGCGTCCGGGGATTCCAGACCATCGACAAGAGCGACATGATCCTGATCCCGGATCCGCTGTCGGCCAAGATCGATCCCTTCATGGAGGCGAAGACGCTGATCCTGGTCTGCAATGTCAAGGACCCGGTGACGCTTGAGATGTATACACGCGACCCGCGGTACGTCGCCCAGAAGGCCGAGGCCTACATGCAGTCCGTGGGCATTGCCGACACGGCCTACTTCGGCCCGGAAGCCGAGTTCTACATCTTCGACGACGTGCGGTTCGCCCAGAAGCCGAACGCCAGTTTCCACCGGGTCGACGCCGGCGAGGGCTGGTGGAACACGGGACGGAACGAGGGTCCGAACCTCGGCAACAAGATTCCCTACAAGCGCGGGTATTTCCCCGTGCCCCCCAACGACACCCACCAGGACCTGCGCACGCGCATGGTGCTGACGCTCCGGAGCATGGGCATCGAGTCGGAAGTGCACCACCACGAGGTGGGCACGGCGGGGCAGGCCGAGATCGACATCCGTTTCAACACGCTGCTGCGCATGTCCGACGACCTGCTCATGTACAAGTACATCGTCAAGAACGTCGCCCGGCAGGCGGGCAAGACGGTGACCTTCATGCCGAAGCCGATCTTCGAAGACAACGGCTCGGGCATGCACGTGCACCAGAGCCTCTGGAAGGAAGGCAAGAATCTCTTCTTCGAGGCCGGCACGTACGCCGACCTGAGCGACATGGCACGGCACTACATCGGCGGCCTGCTCCATCACTGCGCCTCCGTCCTGGCCTTCGCCGCGCCGACGACGAACTCCTACCGGAGGCTCGTCCCGGGTTACGAAGCGCCGATCAACCTGATCTACTCGCAGCGCAACCGAAGCGCCTGCGTGCGGATCCCCATGTATTCGAAGAGCGAGAAGGCCAAGCGGATCGAGTTCCGCACGCCGGATCCGGGCGCCAATCCCTATCTGGCCTTCACGGCCATGATGATGGCGGGCCTGGACGGTATCGAGAACCGGATCGAGCCGCCGGAGCCGATCGACCTCGACCTCTACGATCTCGAGCCGGAACAGGCCGCGGAAGTAGCCCACACGCCGCAGGACCTCGGCGAGGCGCTGGACGCCCTGGAGGATGATCACGACTACCTCCTCAAGGGTGACGTGTTCACGCCGGACCTGGTCGAGACCTATCTCGATTACAAGCGGGAGAACGAACTGGACCAGATTCGCCTGCGTCCGCACCCGTGGGAGTTCGGTCTCTACTACGATATCTAGTCCGGATCGTAGGGCAGTAGCGTTTCATCGTAACGCGCGCCTCCTCCGTTTCGACGCGGGGAGGCGCGGTCTTTTTAAGGCGGGCGCCGCCAGAGGATACCGGCGGACCGCACCCATGAACCGCGGCAGGCCAGGCAGGCCACGACCATGACGACCCTCTCATACGACCGCGACACGCTTTCCTCGCCGTTGCCGGCCGCGGTATCCGACCGCCTGCGCACCTCCGGGTTCGAGCAACCGGAAGACGCCTGGCGCATGCTGGGACAGATCGATGCGCGGCTTTCTCCGCTGGGCGCGGGCGCTCGGCAAGGCGAAGGCGCCCCGGAACATCTCATGCCGGCGCTGGTCGAGGCAGCGGGCAACTCCCTGCAGCCCGACCGGGCCCTCATCAGCCTGCACGCGCTTTTGACGCGAAGCGGCGATGAACAGATCCCGGCCCTGCTGGACCTGCTTGCCGTACCGTCGGCGTCGCGGGACGCGCTGCTCACGATCCTTTCGGCCAGTCCGTATCTCACCACGACACTCGTCCAGGACGTGGGATTCCTGCTCGGAACTTTCGCGGGCGACGCGTGGCGCACGCTGCAGCCGGCAGAGGAACTGGACGCGGTACTGACGGGCATGCTCGACGGCGCGTCAACACCCGACGAGGCCATGAAACCCCTGCGCACGTTCAAGCAGCAGGCCTACCTGCGCATCGCCGTGTGCGACCTGATGCGGCAGTCCGGAACGCCGGCGGTCCTGGAACGGCTAACGGACGTGGCCGACCTCTGCCTGCAGGCGGCCCACGACGTGTGCGGCGCGAAACTGCAGGCGCGTCACGGACGGCCGATGCTCGAGGGGTCGAAGCCGAGCGGTTTCGCCGTCATCGGCATGGGGAAGCTGGGGGGCAGGGACCTGAACTTCAGTTCGGACATCGACCTGCTCTATGTCTACGACGTCACGAACGGGCGCACCGAGAAGGACGGGACCTCCACCTACGAGTACTATCCCAAGCTGGCCCGGGCCATCACCGACCTCATCAGCCGGCTCACGCCGGACGGCCAGGTGTTTCGCGTCGATCTGCGCCTGCGCCCGGAGGGTCGGGCCGGCGACATCGCCAACTCCATCGAAGGCTACCGCTGGCACTACGAGATCCAGGGACAGGCCTGGCAGCGCCAGGCGCTCCTGAAGGCCCGGCACTCGGCGGGGAGCAGCGAGGTCGGCGAACGGTTCCTCGACACGATCCAGCCCTTCGTGTTCTACCCCGCCCTCGACCAGCCGTTGATCCTGGAAGATATCAACCACATGCGGGAACGCATCGCGAAGGCGTTGATCGAACGGGGCAGCGGCGACTACCACGTCAAGCTGGGTAAGGGCGGCATCAGGGAGATCGAGTTCATCGCCCAGGGTTTCCAGCTGGTGTACGGCGGGTTCCAAAGCTGGCCCTGGGAACGGGGCACCCGCAGGATGCTGGCCGCGCTGGCGGAAAAGGGGTATCTGTCCGATGAGGAGGCGTCCGACCTGGACGAAGCCTATCTCTTCCTGCGGGACCTGGAGAACCGCATCCAGATGACCTCGGGGCACCAGACCCACGAGATCCCCCGGGAGCAGGGCGCCCAGTCCGTCCTGGCCGGCATGATGGGGCTGTCCGGACCGACCCCCGACGAACGGAAAGCCGGCCCCGGACGCATGCTGGAGGCCTACGGCAAACACACTGCGCGCGTCCACCAGATCTACGACCGGGTCTTCCATTCGGCGATGTGACGGTACGGAAGAGCCGTTCCGCGGGATACGATCCGCAGGATACGATCCGCGCCACGATGACATGCGACCCGGCGACCATCGTACTTCCAGATCCGCCCGCCTCGAAGGTCATTGAGTACCATCGCCAGCCGTTTCGAATAAATCCTACCAGAACGCCATTGTCGACGGTGCTTATGGGTGAATGCCTATGAGCGACACCAATCTCTCTTCCCTGGTCGTCCGTGCCCAGACCGGCGACCGCGCGGCCTACGACGACATCGTCCTCCGGTTTCAGGACATGGCGGTGGGTTACGCCTCCGCGCTGCTGGGCGATTTCCACCTGGCCGAAGACGCCGCGCAGGAGGCCTTTGTCGGCGCCTGGACCGAACTGCCGCGCCTGCACAAACCGGCGGCATTCCCCGGATGGTTCAAGCGGATCGTCTTCATGCGCTGCAGCCGCGTACTGCGCAAGCGGCAAACCGTGGCCATTGAGCACGCCGCGGCAATCGAACACGCGGCGGCGGCATCGCTCGCGGGAAGCGATCCGGTGGAGGAACTGGAATCGCGCGACGAGAAAGCCAGGGTCATGGGCGCGATCGGGCGGTTGCCCGACGAAGAGCGCATGGCGACGTTGCTCTATTACATTTCGACTTATACACACCGGGAAGTCGGCTCGTTTCTGGGCCTGTCGGCGTCGACGGTCAACAACCGGCTGCGATCGGCTCGCAAACGGCTACGAAAGGAGATGCTGAAAATGGCTGAAAGGGAAATACCTGGACAGGCACCCTCGCGCGACGATCGTTTCGCGCAACGGATCGCAAGTCTGCTTCAGCCCGATGACCTGAAGACCGAACGCTACCAGTATGGGATTGAAGCCGTGGACGGCCACCAGGCCTGGGCGCTATTCTGCGCCAGCGGGGCAGGCGACCTGGCGCGGGTCAGCGCGATGCTGGACCGCGACCCCAGGCTGGTCAATGCCCAGTACTGGTACCAGTTTCCCATCCACATGGCAGTGCGCGAGGGCCATGCCGAGGTGGTCCAACTGCTGTTGCAGGCCGGTGCCGACCCGGGCCAGTCGCGATATACGTACAATTCGTGGGACAAGCTGCTGGACATCTCGCAGGAGCGCGGCTTCAACAGCGTACAGGCACTGCTCGAGGCGGCGATGCGGGAACGATTCGGGTACGATCCAGCTTTCGAGGAGCTGGCGGACGCGATAAAAAGCCGTGACCAGGCGCGTGTGGAGGCGGTGCTGGCCGCCCGGGCCGACTTGATACACGCATCAGACGCATTGGGCAACGGACCCCTGCACTGGGCGGTGATCACGCGGCAGAACGACCTGGTGGATATCTTCGTTGCTCGGGGCGCCAGCCTGGAAGGCCGCCGGGCCGACGGCCAGACCCCATTGCTGGTCTCACTCAACGGGGACTACTGGTTCCGATCGAGCGATCTGCCGGCGGAGGCCCCGAAAGACACCTGGGTCATCACGCGGCACCTTCTCGCCTGCGGCGCGGAATACGCCCTGAGCGTCGCCTGTGCGGCCGGCGATGAAGAACGGGTCGATGCGGTACTGGCGTCCAACCCGGTCCTGGCCCGCACCCTGGATCACTGCAGACGCAGTCCGCTTGCCTATGCTGCCGGCAGGGGACACACACAGATCGTCGAAAAACTGCTGGATCTGGGTGCCGACCCCAACCTGCCGGAAGAAAACGCACCGCGCGGCGGGGCACTATTCGGCGCCTGCTCGGGCAACCACATTGAGACGGCGAAACTGCTGCTCGAACGCGGGGCCGATCCAAACGCCGAGGTGGACTCATCCGGTTCTTGTTTGACTACTGTCGAGTACAATCATGGCACAGACGGCCATGGGATGCAGGCCATGTTGCACGAGTATGGCGCCGTGACGCCGCCCTTTGCCATGGTGGACGACGCGGAACTGGAACGGGCCGTGCGCGAGGGAGGAGCCGTCGTTTCGCATCCTCAGTTTCTGCATGAGTTAATGGGACGGAACAACAAAGAACTCATCACCGCCTTCCTGGAGTTCACGCCGGACGTCGGCGATCTTTTCCGCCTGACGGACATCTGGGGCGGCAACTACCCTTCGGATCCCGATACGATCCGGGCCCTGGCCAGCCGCGGAGTCGACCTTTGCCGTGCCAACTGGATCGGACGCACCTTCCTGCATGGCTGTGCGGAGAAAGGCGATGTCGAAGCCGCCCGAGCTTTCCTGGAACTCGGTGCCGATATTGACGCCATCGAGTTGGAATTTGGGGGAACACCCCTGGCGGCAGCGGCGCGCAGCGGGAAGGGGGAAATGGTGCGTTTCCTGCTGGACCAGGGCGCCAATCCGACCGTACCGGCCGAGTCGGTCTGGGCGCAACCGCTCTACGGTGCCGAGAAGGAAGGCCACGGGGAGGTGGTGGCTTTGCTGCGGGATCGCATGAACGGTGGCTAGACCGGGACGGCTTGCGGCGAACAGCGCGCTCTATGCTTCTTCCCGAAGAGGTCACAAAAAATGCCCGTCTCCGGTATTATCGTTCCCGGAGACGGGCGTTTTTCATGCTAACCTCGTATCGAGTGCGCTGCCCTTCCGGCCAACCCTACCTTTCCTACGCCCAGGCCCGCTTGACGCTCGAAGTGACCCAGTTGCTCAGGTCTTCGAAGATGGTGTAGACCGTCGGCAGCAGGATGAGCGTCAGGATGCCGGAGGTGGTCAGGCCGCCCACCAGGGCCAGGCTCACCGGGCCCCACTGGTTTGCGCCACGGTCTTCCACGGGTCCGAAGAACTCGGGGAAGAAGAGGGGGGCCACCATGGGCAGCAGGCCGAAGATGGTCGTCAGCGACGTCATCAGGATCGGCCGCAGCCGGTGCCGGCCGCCCAGGAGCAGGGCCTCCGTACGGGTCATCCCCTCCCGGCGCAAATGGTTCACGTGGTCGATGAGCACAATGGCATTGTTGACCGCCAGCCCGGACAGGACGATGACACCGAGGTACGAGTTCGTGTTCAGCGTCGTCCCCGACAGGTAGAACACGATGAAGGCGCCCACCAGTCCGCAGAGCACCGACAACAGGATCGTGAAGGGCTGGATGAAGGACTCCGATATGGCCGCCATGATCAGGTAGATGAGGACCACGGACAGCATGATGGCGAAGAGGAACTCGCCCTGGGATTCCCGCATCATGTTCCAGTTCCGGCCCATGCTCCACGAATAGCCCGGCGGCAGTTCCATGTTTTCCATCATCTCCGTCACCTGGGTGTTGATGGCACGAGTGCCAGGTCCCGTCGTGTTGCCGCCCACTTCCACCTGCGATTCCCGGTCCTTACGCTCGATGGCGTCGGGTCCCTTCTGCTTGGTAAAACTGGCCAGGTTCCCCACGGGGATCATGCCGCCTTCGGCCCGCTCGAACGTCATGTTCTGGAGCTTCTGCATGCTCGCGCGGTCCGCTTCCTCCAGTTGCAGCAGGATATCCACCTCGCGATCGTCGGCCTTGAATTTGCCCCGCGCCCGGCTGCTCAGCGCCGCCTGCACCGTACGGGCCGCCTGTCTCGGCGAAATCCCGTACGTCTGCGCCACGGCACGGTCGACCTGTACCTGGATCTCTTCGTCGCCCCGCTCCAGGCTCGTATCCACGTCCTTGAGGCCCGGGATGACCTCCATCCGGTTCCGGATATCCTCGGCGATATTGGAAAGCACCGCCATGTTGTCGCCCTTCAGCTCGACGTCCACACCCGATTGCCCGCCGCCGTAACGCCGCATGCGGCCGGGTCTCCACTGTACGCCAGCGATTTCAGGCAGCGCGCTGGTGATCCGGGTCTGAAGCTGCGTGGCCGACTCCTGCCGTTCCTCCGGCGGGGTCAGCACGATGCGGATATTGGCCCGGCGCAGGCTGCCGTAGGAAGAGATGGACTCGATGTGGAAGTCCTCCTTGCGGTCCAGCAGGAGCGTCTCAACGTCCGTGAAGACGGTCTTGACGTCCTCGATGCTGTAACTGCTCGGCAGGTCCGCGGCGATCGCGATGTCCCGCGTCGGCGCCATGGGCTGAAACTCCGTCTCGATGTTCTGGTACAGCCAGTAGCTGCCGTATAGAATCGCGGCGAAGGAGACGACCGTGACGAACCGGTGCTTGAGGTTCCAGGCCAGGACCGACGTGTACAGCCCCGACATCCTCGCGAAGAACGCCGAGGGCTTGCCCAGCGGCCGGTTGAACAACCTCGACGAAACCAGTGGAATGAGCGTCAGCGCGATGAAGACGGCCGCCACCATGACGATGCAGAAGGTGACGACGAAGTCCTTCATGAAGAGCATGAACCGGCTGCCGCCGCCCAGGAAGACCAAGGGCATGAACACGCAGAGGGTCGTCGCCGTGGCCGCGATGATGGCCATGGTCACCTCGCGGGTACCTACGACGGCCGCGATCCGCGCCGGCAGGTTGCCCTCCTGCCGATGGCGGTAGATGCTTTCGAGCACCACCACGGCGGCGTCCACGAGCATGCCCACCGCCAGCATCAGGCCCATGAGCGAGATCAGGTTGATGGAAACCGTGGACCCGGCGCCCTGGCGCAGCAGGTACATGAAAGTGAAGGTGCAGATGATCGAAATGGGGATGGCCAGGCTGATGATCAAGGTGCTCCGCACGTTCCGCAGGAAGAGGAACAGCACGATGACGGCCAGCATGCCGCCCAGCAGTCCCGTGTTCCGCAGGTCCGAAAGCCGGTCCCGGATGCTCTGCGACTGGTCGAAGAAGACCCGCGTTTCCAGGTCCGCGAACTGGGGCTGTGTCTGGAGTTCATCCAGCACGAGCTGGGTGCGCTGCGCCACGTCCACGATGTTGGCCGTGGACGTCTTGTACACCCGGATCGTGACCGCGTCGACCCCGTTCAGCCGCTGGAAACTGTTGTCTTCCGGGTAGTCGAAGGTCACCTCCGCCACGTCGCGGAGCGACAGGGTCGTGCCCGGTATGGGCAGGTTCGCCACCTCTTCGGCGGCCCGATATTCGTTCACGGAGCGCACCGAGTACTTCTTTCCGCCCTCGGTGACGGTCCCGGCCGTCATGGTGACGTTGTTCTGCGTCAGGGTCTGGCTGAGATTGAACAGATCGAGGTTGTGGGACTGCAGCTTCTCGCTGTCCACGTGCACGAGCAGCTGCTTGTCGATCATCCCGCTGATTTCCACGTTCGCCACGCCGTCCACGCGCTGGATGCGCGGCTGGATCACCTTGGTAACGATGTTGTAGAACTCGGCGGGGTCCCCGCTCCATGCGACGCTGAAGTTGTAGATGGGCATATCGTTCGGGTTCCAGCGACGGATGCGGATGCGTTCCACGTCGGCGGGCAGCTCGCCCCGGACCTGGTCGATCCGGTCCCGGACCTCCATGGCCGCCATGTTCATGTCCGTCCCGGTCTCGAACTCGATGCGGACCCGCGCGTTGTCGTCACTGGAATTGGACTCCATGCTCTTCATGTTGCTGAGCGTCCCGAAGGCGTCCTCCAGCGGCCGCGTGATCAGCCGTTCCACTTCCTCGGGCGACGAGGATGGATACGGTACGCTGACGTTCAGGGACGGGAAGGACATGTCCGGCAGGAACATCAGCGGCAGTCTGGTATAGGAAATCATACCCAGGGTGACGACACTGACGATGATCATGATCGTCGTCACCGGTCGGTTCACGGAAAACTCGGCAATGCTCATGCCTCTACCACCTCCTGGGACACCGGTTGCCCGGCGGTTCTTGTAAACAGCCCGTACACACTTGCCATAGCCGATTCTATCGTCATGTAGATGAGCGGTACCAGGACCAGCGTCACCATCGTTCCGGCGATCAGGCCGCCGATCACGGTGATGGCCATAGGCGCGCGCAACTCGGCGCCTTCACCGACGCCGATGGCCATCGGCAGCAGGCCGAGGACCGTGGTCGCCGTCGTCATCATGATGGGCCAGAGGCGCGTCTGCGCCGCCTCGACGATGGCCTCCTGCAGTTCCGTGCCCCTGCGCCGCAGCTGGTTGATATAGTCCACCAGTACGATGGCGTTGTTCACCACGATCCCGCAGAGCATGATCACCCCGATCAGCACGACGACGCTGATCGTCTGGCCCGTGAGCACCAGCGTCGCAATGACGCCGATGATCGAGAAAGGGAAAGTGAACATGATCACGAAGGGATGGAGCAGCGATTCGAACTGGGACGCCATGACTAGGTAGACGAGAAAGATCGAGAGCAGAATGGCGAATTGCAGGCTCGCGAAGGCCACCTGCATTTCCTCGTTCTGCCCCTTGATGCCCACGACGAAATCGATGGGCAGCATGAAACCGTCTATGATCCCCTGGATGTCCTCGGCCGCGTCGCCGAGCGAACGGCCCGTAAGACCCGCGGACACGATGGCCACCCGCTGCTGGTTGACCCGCCGGATCTCACTCGGTCCCTGGGCGACGCGGACTTCCGCCACGGCCGCCAGCGGTACGGGCACCGTGCCTTCCGGGTTCACCACCAGCCGCCGTATGGCGTCCAGGCTGAGGCGGGTCTCGTCCTCCGCCCACACGCGGATGTCGATCTTCCGGTCGCGGCGGGTGAGCTCCGTGGCCACGTTGCCCTGGACCTTGTTCTGCACGATCTGCGTGACCGTGCCCAGGTTGAGTCCCAGGTTGGCGAGCTTCCGGCGGTCGAAGAGGATCTGCACTTCCGGATTCCCGCCCTCCATGCTGGCTTTCACGTCGGTCAGGCCGGGTACCGTGGACATCTCCGCCGCGAGTTCCTCGGAAACTTCCGTGAGCCGGGTCAGGTTGTACCCGCTGACTTCCACCTCCACCGGGTTCTTGAAGCTGAAGAGCGCGGGACGGGCGAACTCGGGCGCCTCGATGCCCGGAATGGGCGCGAAGCTGTCCCGCAGGCGGTTCATGACGTCCTCTTCCGCCGCGCCGCGAAGGCCCGGTTCCAGCCGGATGTGCAACTGCCCGATGTTCTCCCGCTCCTCGCCCGCGTTGCCGCCGGACTGGCCCATGGTTCCCGCCAGTACGTACACCGTGCTTACTTCAGGGTAGTCCCGGGCAATCTCCGACATGCGATTCAGCGCGTCCTCGGTAGCGGGCAGCGGCGTGCCCACGGGCAGCTTCACGTTGACGAAGAACTCGCCCTGGCTCATCTGGGGGATCAGCTCGATGCCGATCGTGGGGACGACATAGAGGGAACCGGCCAGCAGGGCGGTCCCGGTGAACAGCGTAAGCACGCGGTTGGCCAGGGCCCAGCGGAGGAAGGGCGGGTAGGCCCGGCGGATGATCGGGAAGATCCGGTCGAACACCCAGCCCGCGGGCCAGAGCAGGACGCGCACCAGTCCCCAGGCCGTGAATAGCACCCACCTGACGAGGTAGAATACGCCAGTTACGACGTACCCCAGTCCGCGGGAGAATACGTTCCATACGGTCCCGATCACGGACCGGACCCTTCCCATCACCGTGGTCGGCTCCTGCGCGGACGGGTCGTCCCCGCCGACCGGGAGCACTTCCCGGTCGCGATGCAGGATCGACGATATGACCGGGATCAGGGTGACGGCCACCAGGGTGGCCACGATGAGCGAGAAGGTGACGGCCAGCGCCAGGTCCCGGAACAGCTGCCCGGCGATGCCTTCCACGAAGACGATGGGCACGAACACGCACACCGTGGTCAGCGTCGCGGCCACGACGGCCTGTCCCACCTCGGACGCGCCGAGGCGCACCCGTTCCGCAACGGGCTGGTCGCCCCCTCGCCTCCGGTGCCGGTCGATGCCTTCCAGGACCACGATGGAGTTGTCCACCAGCATCCCGACCCCCAGGGCCAGGCCGCCGAGGGACATGATGTTCAGCGAGACATCGAAGGCGTAGAGGAAGAAGAAGGTGGTGACCACCGAAATGGGGATGGACACGCCGATGATGAGACTGCTCGAGCTGCGGAGGAACAGGTACAGGACCAGGATGGCGAGTATGCCACCGTACATGGCCGTCTTGAGCACCTCGTCCACCGACTGCTGGATGAAGATCGACTGGTCGAAGACGACCTCCAGGTTCACCCCGGAGGTGAGTCCCGTCACGGTCTCCCGCACCGAATCCAGCCGGTCCTTGACCACGCGACCCACCTGGATAGTATTGGTCCCGGCTTCCTTGTAGATGGCGATCTCGATGCTCTCCCGGCCGTTGATCTGGGCGGAAAGCTTGCGTTCCTTGTGACTCTTCGTAACCGAGGCGACGTCGGAAAGCAGGATGGGCACGGTGTTGACCTGCCCGACGATGATGTCGCCGATCTCGTCCACGGCCTGGAACTCGTTCAGGATGCGCACCAGGTATTCCGTCTCGCCGTCCTTGATGGTGCCGCCCGCGAGATTGACGTTCTCCTGTTCGAGCCGGGTGGCCACCTGGGTGATGGGTATGCCGAGGCTCGCCAGCCTGGACTCGTCCAGCTCCACGTGGATTTCCTCTTCCAGGCCGCCGCTGATCTTGACGGCGGCGACGCCCTCGAGGGCTTCCAGCTCACGCTTGATCTCCTCTTCCGCCATGATCCGCAGGGCCGTGAGGCTTTCGTTGCCGGACAGCGCGATGCGCAGGATGGGGTCGAGGCTCGGATCGAACCGGAGCAGGATGGGTTTCTCCGCCGCCTGGGGCAGGTTGAGCAGGTCGATCTTCTCCCGCACGTTCAGGCTGGCGAAATCCATGTTGGTGCCCCACTCGAACTCCAGGATGACGTCGGACCGCTCGGGGCGGGAAACGGAACTGACGCGCACCACGCCGGTCACCACGCCCACCGCTTCCTCGATGGGCTCGGAGATGAGGTTCTCGATCTCGTTCGGCGCGGCGCCGACGTACTCGGTGCGCACCGTCAGGGTCGGGTACGTGATGTCCGGGAGCAGATTGATGGGCAGCCGCGAGAAGGCGATGGTGCCGAAGAGCAGCATCGCCGTCATCAGCATGATGATCGTCACGGGCCTGCCGATAGAGAAACCGATGATTTTCATGAATGGGTTACCGTGTTACCTTCCGAAATGTGAATTGGTACGCTTTCAACTTCCGTATGACGTAAGGCGTCTTCCGTGAAACGTCGCCAGGCTACCGCCGCGGGCCCCTTCCGCGCTGCTGCGGCGGGCCCCCTACACGTTACTGCGGCGGGCCCCCTCCGCGCTGCGCACGCATCTGGCGCATTTGCTGGATCAGGAAAGCCCGCTGCCTTTCTTCGTCCTCCGCGAAGCTCGGATCCTCTTCCACCTGCTTGTCATAGGCCGCCTTGATGTCCGGGTTCTGGAACATCCGCTCTTTCATCTGATCGAGGTCCATGGCCATCATGCGTCCGCCGCCCATGCCTCCGGACCGGCCTCCACCTTCGTTCGCCGGCCGCGCCGCGGGCGCCTGGGTCGCTTCGCCTCCCGAGCCGCCCATACCCGCCGGTCGGCCGTCGGTTCCGCCATCCGTTGCTCCGGACCGGCCGCCCATGGCTCCGGAACTTCCACCCATCTCCGCCGGCCCACCGCCCATGCCTTCCGCGGCGGGCGGAATCTGCCCTGCGATTCGAACGGGCGCGCCGTTTCTGAGTCCCTCCTGGCCCACGGTGATGATGGAGTCGCCGTCGGAAAGCCCCGACAACACCTCCACGTAATCCCCTTCCGCGATGCCGATTTCAAGGAGCCGCTTTTCGGCCGTGCCGTCCTGGAACAGGAAGGCGTAGGATCCCTCCGCCTCGGCCACCAGGGCCTTCTTCTCGACCTGCAGCACGTTCTCCTGAATCGCGATCACCAGGTTCACCGTGGTGAACATGCCCGGTCTCAGCGCACCCATCCGATCCCGGATTTCCACCGTGACCTTGACCGTGCCGCTCTCGGGATCCACGATGGGACTGATCAGGGAAACCCGGCCCGTGTGGGTCTGGTCCGACCCTTCCACGTTGATGCGCACCGACTGTCCCGGCCGGACCTGTCCGATGTCCTTCTCGGGCACGTATATACGGGCGAGCAGCGGATCGAGGTCCGCCGTACGGAATACCACGTCATTCGCGTTCACCAGGTTGCCCACCTCCACCAGCCGCTCCGTGATGATGCCGGAGAATGGACTGCGGACCGTGGCGTACTCCAATTGAAGCTTCGCCGACTCGTACTGGGTTGCGGCGGCCTCGTACTGGAACTTGGTCTGTTCGAATTCCTGGCTGCTGAGCAGCTCCTGCTCCACCAGTTCCTGGGACCGCTTGTAGTTCGATTCCAGGCTGTTCATGTTCACTTCCCGCTCCCTGAGTGTCAGTTCCAGGGCATCGGTGTCGAGCTGGGCCAGCGGCTGCCCCTCGGTCACGCGGTCTCCCTCCTCGACCAGGATGGTCTTCACGAGCCCCTGCGTGCGCGAGACCACGTCCACGTGCCGTTCCGCCTCGAGCGACGTGTAGGTCAGCAGCGTCGCGGCGATGTTGCCGCGGCCCACGGTCTTCACCTCGACCGGTATGGAAGCGCCAGTGCGCGCCATGGCGCCCATTCCGGGTCGGCCGCCGCGCTGATTCTGCGCCGCGTCTTCCGACTCCTCTTCACCGCCGCCGCAGGCGAGTGCGCCTGCCATCACCAGTACAACCGGCCAGTACGCCAGTTTACTTATCCCAAGCCGCTTGAACATGAACCACTCCTCCGATAGTAAGAACCTTAAGCTCTGTCACCTTCGACGGTATCCGCTTCGGAACCGTTCCTTGATCATCGTGAAAAACATCGTCTGCTGTTCCGGGGTCAGCACTTCCTTGTGCGCCACGATGTAGTCAAACACGATGGCTTCCCGCTCCGCCTGGAGCGAATCCATCTGCGCCTTGACGCGGTCGACCTCCCCGCGGTCGGCATCCGGCGCCATGAGCAGGTCGTACAACTGGTTCCGTTTTTCTCGGTAACCGTCCCGGTAGGGCGTCAGTTGATCTCCGAGTTCGTTCCGCATCTGCCTGACCTGCTCCGCCTGGGCTTCGGTGAGGCCGAGTCGTTCTGTAATGGACATCCTTGCCTCGCGCCGGTCCTCCCGGCTGCGGCGGTCATCGTCGCCCCAGCGGTGGTATGCGCGCGTCGCCAGCGAAGCCAGGTTGATGACCGTAAGCAGGACAACGCCCCATATGATCAGCTTCTTCTTCATCTGCCCGGGTTTCCTTGCCTTTACTTTTTCCGTTACGCCGTCAGGCCAATCGGCTGCCCGTTCCAGCCAAATCGATCATCGTCCGGTATCTTCAGCGGTCACGTCCCAGTCCAGCAGCAGGAATTCCTGTTCCATTGGCTCGGACGAGATCTCCTGCAGGTCATTGGCAAAGGAGTAAGCCACTACGCCGGTTTGCACGGGTAATGGTTCGATCCCCGCCGTATCTCCGTTGGAGCCGCTGCCGAGATAGGCCCCGATCAGGATGCCCGCGATCAGCGTAACGGCCATCAGTGCCGGACGGGCGAGCCATGCGAGCCCTGTTCCCACCGTCGTATCGGATTCGTTGACTTCCTCTCCCCGGAGCGCCGCTTCGAAACGCGTGCGCAGCCGCAGGGTGGGCCCGGTCACTTTCAGCAGGTCGTCCGAATGCCAGGCCTGCCGCAGCGCGTCGACCCGCTCGCGGAATCGCGGGTGGGTACGCAGGTACTCGTCGCACCGGGCCTTTTCGTCCGGCGGAAGATCTCCGTCGATGTAGCGAATGATCCGGTTTTCGAGGTACCGATGATTCATGATGTTCGCCCGCTTGTTGATGGTCCGGAGGGTCTTCAGCACGGTGCGGTCGCTATCCTGACTGTCCTTATCTGAATGCTTAGACAACCCGCTTGCCTGATCCATTCGTTTTTTGTGCGCCTCGATGCTCCGGGACCGGGGCTAGCAGATGTGCGGCTGCACAGGCGCGATCGCATCAACGAATCACAAATCCCCCAGGTGCGGCCGCAGGCGCCTGGCGAGATTGGTCTTGGCCCTGTGCAGCAGGGACTCCACCGCGGAAGGCGTGCAGTCCATGGCTTCGGCGATGGCCTTGTAGGACATGCGCTCGAAATGGGAGAGGATCAGGGCCGTGCGCTGCCGTTCGGGTAGCGCGTCGATAGCCTTCCCGATGATGCGCTCCCGGTCCGTCTGCTGTAGGTCGTCCTCGACACCGCCGCTCCGGTCTCCGGATGATGTAGCCTCGTCGACACCCTCGTTCCAGAAGTCCAGGGCCAGCCACTGCAGCCGGCGTTTTCGGCGCCGGACGTTGAGGCACTGGTTCACCGCGATACGGTAAAGCCACGTGCCCGGGTCGGCGTCGCCCCGGAACCGATCGTACGCCTGCATGGCCCGGACGAAGACGTCCTGGGTGATGTCCTCCGCCTCCTGCGGGTGTCCCATGAGCCGGAAGCAGGTCTGGTAGATGCGTCCGTGCCACGCGTCGAAGAGCCTTTGAAAGACCTCCTGCCGGTCATCCGGCGCATCATCCCGTCCCGGTCCGGATCGATGGTTTTCGGCCACGGTCAACGGCACCTTTCAGTCAATGCGGCGGATCGGGCATGACGCGGGCGCCGCCAACACAAACACCGGTTGCGAATTTATGGAACCGCTATCGAAAACCGCGAGCCATCTTCCCTTGCGCGCTGTCCGAACGGCCGCTATAATAAGACCGGCCGACTATACTTGCCGACTATACAATACGAATAGTACAACGTCGAACCCGGTTCCACCCAGAATATACCGCTGACGCGCCGAATTCTTGTCTATATGTTGACGCGTCCTGACGCGGACGACCCGCCAGAACCCGGCGAATGGCGATAGGGAGGTTGTAATGTCACCCATTTCCGACGAACAGATGGCCTTCTTCGAAGACCAGGGATACCTGATGGTGCGGGGACTGCTGGACCAGGAATCTGTACTCGACCCCGTGATCGAGGAATACGGGACCGTGCTCGATCAACTGGCGGAAGAGCTCTTCCTGGCCGGTAGCATCGAATCCAGGTACGAAGAACTGCCGTTCGGCGAACGCATCACGAAAGTCTGGGGTGAGAGCGGCATGGTTCACCAGCAGTATTTCGATTTCACCTTGCCCCAGGGCAATATCAAGGAAGACACGCCGTTCTGGTGCGGTCCCGCGGTGTTCAACGTCCTGACCAACCCCCGGCTGCTCGACGCCGTAGAGTGCTTCATCGGTCCGGAGATCTACTCCAACCCGGTCCAGCACGTGCGCATCAAGCTGCCCGAGCACCTGACGCCGATAAATCCCAACACGGGACGCATTCAGCTCGGCATCTCGCCGTGGCACCAGGACAATGGGGTCGTCACGAAGGAGGCCGACGACACCGACATGCTGACCGTCTGGTTCTCGCTGAAGGAGGCGACGGCCGAGCAGGGATGCCTGGCCGTCATCCCCGAAAGCCACCGCGACGGGCTGCTCCACCACTGCCCCGACATCTGGGGACTCGAAATCCCCGAGAAGGTAAAGGACCGGTCCACGGCCGTTCCCCAGCCGACAAAACCCGGCGACGTCCTGTTCCTGCACAAGCACACCTGCCACTCGTCGCTTCCGAACAAGAGCAACGAGATCCGATGGAGCTACGACCTGCGCTACAACCCCATCGGCCAGGCGTCGGGACGGGGCGCCTTCCCCGGTTTCGTGGCCCGCAGCCAGGCCAACCCGGAACGTATCCTGACTGATCCCGTGGCGTGGAACCAGATGTGGCTGGATGCCAGGGACGCCCTCGCCGGTCTGCCCAACCCGTCCTTCAACCGGTGGAGCAAAGACCACGAGCTCTGCGCGTAGGAGCCGCCCGCGGCCGGTTGCCCATGATGCCGGCAGCGCGCAGCGCACCAACCTGTCCCGAGCCGGGAGGTCACCCGCGGCCGGTTACCCATGATGCCGGCAGCGCGCAGCGCACCATCCTGTCCCGAGCCGGGAGGTCACCCGCGGCCGGTTACTCGAAGCGCACGCCTGCCTTCTCAGCCGTTTCCACCAGGAACCGCCTGACCTCATCCACCTGCCCGTAGTCGGCCAGGTGCTCCACGACGATGCATGTCCACTCTGGCAGGGATACCGCGCGGCGCAACAGGCGTTCGTAGTCCAGCACGCCCTGTCCGGCGGGCCGTTCCTCGAGGTGCACGATGAGGGGTACGTCCCGGGCCGCCGCGTCCTTGGCATGGACGTTCACGATGCGGCTTCCCAGGCGGTCGAAGGCGTCGTCTATCAATGAGCCGGAATCGTACATGTTGAGTGGATCGAGGATGTTGGCCGGATCGAAGTTGACCCCGACGCCGGTGTGGCCGACTTCCGTAACGAGTGCTTCCGCGCGGGCCACAGTCGACAGGACTGTCATCAGCGACATCTCCGGCGCGATGGCTACGCCGTGGTCGCCGGCGTAGGGAGCGACCTCCTTCAACGCCGCTACGAGTCGCGCCAGCGCTTCTTCGCCATGGTTCTCCGGGTGGGGATACCAGGCGTTCGCCGGGTGCAGGCCGCCGGCCTCCGTGAGCAGCACCCGGCAGCCCAGAGCTGCGGCCAGGGGCACGCGGTTGCGCAGGACCTGGAGATGAGTCGCGGATTCACCCCGGTCCGGTCGGACGAGGGGCGTGCCCACGCTCCAGACCTGGCCGATGGAGACGCCTTCCCCCTCGAGAACCTCGCGGACCGTACGGCAGGCGTTCGCATCGACCGCCATGGCCGGTTCCAGGTCCACGCCCACGACGGAGAAACCGAGCTCCCTGACCCAGCATGCGGTCCTCTTCGTGATCCGGTCGAGGGGCGGGACGAAACTATCCAGGCAAAGTCTCATGAAGGATGTAAAATGGTTAATTAACTCTTGTTTTTCAAGTCAGTTACGCGAACGACCGGTCACGGGTTCGCGAAGGAATTGACACTTTCGCGTGGATTTTCTTACTATATGTATATTGAACGTAAGCAATTATATCAAGGTGCCGGTTGCGATTCCACAGGAAGGCATACCCAGGGAAAGGCTTGCCGTTGAGCAGCAAGGACTTCTTCGATCGTGTCGCCCCGGACTGGGACGAAATGCGCGAAGGGTATTACTCCGACGACGTCCGGGTGGGTGCCCTTGCGGCGGCCGCGGTCGAAGCGGGCAAAACCGCCGCCGACATCGGCGCCGGAACGGGCTTTATCTCTCAAGGCCTTATCGAGGAAGGGCTGCGGGTGATCGCCGTCGACCAGTCCGAAGCCATCCTGAACGAAATGAAGGCGAAGTTCGACCGGTACCCGGCGATCGACTATCGCGTCGGCAACGCCGAGGACATACCCATTCCCGGTGAAACGGTCGACTACGCCTTCGCCAACATGTGTCTCCATCACGTTGAATCCCCGCCGGACGCTATCCGGGAGATGGCAAGAATCCTGAAACCGGGCGGAAAACTGGTGATCACAGATGCGGACGAGCACGAGTTCGAGTTTCTGCGCGAAGAGCACCACGACCGCTGGCTGGGATTCAAGCGAACCGATCTCAGGACCTGGTTCGAGGCCGCGGGATTGCTGTACGTCCGCGTGGACGACGCCGGCACCTGCTGCGAAGTGCAGTCGACCTGCCACGACGATTTCGCCCGCATCGGAATCTTTCTGGCCTCGGGTCAGAAACCCGGGGCGTAACCGTCGTCGCGTGGCGTAACCGTCGCCACAGGTGGAACCGTCATTACGGCGTAACAGTCGCCGCAGGCGGAACCGTCGCCACACATTGTCAACGGTTTGACCGGTTAGTTTAATCATGCATCCTGACACCGAACACATTCCCGTCGCCATCTGCCCCGACCACAAGGCGCTCTCCCGGACCGTCGCCCGGGAGATCGTAGCGTACGCGCAGGCGCGCGCCGAGGCGGGCAAGACGGCGGTGCTGGGTCTCTGCACGGGTTCCACGCCCATCGACGTGTACGGAGAACTGATCGCGCTGCACCGCGGCGGCATCAGTTTCGAGAACATCGTCACCTTCAACCTCGACGAGTACTACCCCATGTCGCGGCAGTCGGCCCAGAGCTATCACCGCTACATGCACGAGTATCTCTTCGACCACGTCGACATACCCGCGGACCAGGTCCACATCCCCCTGGGCGACCTGGCTCCGGAGGAGATCGAGGATCACTGCGCCTGGTACGAGGAACGGATCCGGTCCGTGGGGGGCATCGGCATCCAGCTCCTGGGCATAGGGCGCACCGGCCACATCGGATTCAACGAGCCGGGCTCCCTGCCGAACACCCGCACCCGGCTGATCCGGCTGGACGAGAGCACGCGCAAGGACGCCGCTTCCGATTTTTTCGGCGAGGACAACGTGCCCATCGAGGCGGTGACCATGGGCGTGGGGACCATCCTCGACGCGGAACGCATCATCCTCATGGCCACGGGCGAGCACAAGGCGCCCATCATCCGCCAGGCGGTGGAGGGCGAAGTCAGCCCTCTCGTGGCGGCCAGCTACCTCCAGAACCACCCGAACGCGACGGTCTTCATCGATCCGCCCGCGTCCAGCGAGCTGACCCGGGTCAAGCGTCCCTGGCTGAACAACCACGCGGTGGATTGGACCGACCAGCTCTCGCAACGGGCCGTGCTCTGGCTGTGCGAGCAGGTGGAGAAACCGGTGTTGCACCTGCAGCGAAGGGACTACAACGCCTGCGACCTCTACTCCCTGGTCGATACCGTCCCTTCGGTCGACGAGCTCAACCGGAAGACCTTCGACGCGGTCCGCGCCAAGATCTACGGCCGCGAGGACTTCTTCTCCAACAAGCGGTGCATCTGCTTCTCGCCCCACCCGGACGACGACGTCATCTCCATGGGCGGCACGCTGTACCGCTTGTCCGGCGCAGGGAACGACATCACCATCGCCTACATGACCAGCGGCAACATCGCCGTCTTCGACGAGGACGTGAAACGGCTCATCGATTTCATCGGCCTGACATTCCGGGACCTGGGATGCGCCCACGGAAAGTTCGACGGCATCGTGGACAAGGTGCGGTCTTTCATCGAGACGAAGCAGGCCGGCCAGGTGGACATCCCCGAAGTCCAGGTCATCAAGACCAACATCCGCCGGTCCGAAGCCATCGCGGCGGCTTCGACGCTCGACATACCGCCGGAAAAGACCCGGTTCCTGGACCTGCCCTTCTACAAGACCGGCCAGGTGAAGAAGCACCCCATCGGCGAAGAGGACGTGGGGATCGTCCTCGAGCTGCTGAACGACATCCGTCCCGAAGTCGTCTTCGTCGCCGGAGACCTGTCCGACCCCCACGGTACCCATCGCATGTGCAAAGAGGTCATCGATCGGGCCCTTGCCGTCTACGACCGGACGGAACCGGACGTGTGGCTCTACAGGGGCGCCTGGCAGGAGTGGGAAGTGGACGAGGCGGATGTGTTCATCCCCCTGTCTTATGAAGACCTCCAGCGCAAGATCCAGGCCATCTTCCGGCACGAGTCCCAGAAAGACACGGCCATGTTCCCAGGCGCGTACGACGACCGGGAATTCTGGGAGCGGGTGCAGGACCGCAACACCCACACGGCCCGGCGTCTCGACAAGCTGGGCTTCCCCCAGTACTACGCCATGGAAGCTTTCGTACTCGAGCGCGGCGGGGGTTGACGAACCCAGCGGTGCGAGCGCGTTGTTCTCCGTGCGTCTAGCCGGCCGCGTTCTCTCGCCGGGTGTCTTGAAAAGCAGTTGCTCTCCCGATCTTCATTCCATTATATTTGCCTGCTTGCTTGACGGCGCCGGACCGGAGTCTAAGGCGGCTACCGACATGGCGCGGCGTCATAGGGAAGGCGTCATAAGGAAATCGATTCATCGACCGGGAATCCGGGACCAGCGGAGGCACATGTGCGCATAGCGGTATTCGGTACGGGAGGCGTGGGCGGTTATTACGGCGGACGGCTTGCCGAGGCGGGGGAAGAGGTCGTTTTCATCGCGCGCGGCGAGCACCTGGAAGCCCTTCAGCGGGACGGTCTCCGCGTGGAAAGCACCAAGGGCGACTTTACGCTGCCCTCTATCGAGGCCATCGGCGATTCCAGACAGGCCGGCGACGTGGACGTCGTCATGCTCTGCGTCAAGTGCTGGCAGGTGCCCGACGCCCTCGACGGGCTCCGGCCCCTGCTCGGACCGGATACCTGCATCCTGCCCATGGAGAACGGGGTGGAGACTCCGGATCAACTCGCCGCGGAATTCGGCTGGCGACATGTGCTCGGGGGCGTATGCGGGATCGTCTCGTTCATCGCCGAACCGGGACTCATCCGACACGTCGCCTACGAGCCCTTCGTCAATTTCGGCGAATGGGACAACCGGCCCAGCGAACGGGTCGACCGGCTGCGCCGGGCCTTCGAAGGCACGAGGGGACTCATTGTAGACACGCCGGAGGACATTCAGGCCGCCATGTGGCGCAAGTACATCCTCATCGCTTCGTGGAGCGGGATCGGCGGCGTGACCCGCGCGCCGATCGGCGTCGTCCGGAGCCAGCCCGGGACGCGGCGGCTCCTCGAGACGGCCATGGAGGAAATCCACCAGGTGGCCACCGCCCTGGACGTCAACCTCCCGGAAGACATCGTGGCCCAGACCCTGGCCACCCTGGACAGCGTGGAATACGGCGGTACCGCCTCCATGCAGCGGGACATCATGGAAGAACGGTTCTCGGAACTGGAGGCCCAGACCGGCGCGTTGGTCCGCATGGGACGGGAAGCGGGCGTGTCCACGCCGGTCAACGAATTCATCTACCATGCGCTTCGGCCGATGGAACTGCGCACCCGCGATCAGGTGTCCTTCGAAGCGCCTTGAGCCGCGAAGGCAGCCATGCAGGCGCCAGGTGATGTCCATCCAGTCGCCCGGCGAACGGACCAGTCTTTCGGAGTATGCTGCATGATATCCTTTCTCGAACGCATCGACGACGACCGCCCCCTCCTCTACGACGGCGGTTTCGGCACCGAACTCTTCGCCCACGGCATCGAACTGGCCAACAGCGCGCTGGCCAACGAACTGTACCCCGATATTGTCAGCAGTATCCATTCCGATTATATTGAAGCGGGCGCCGAGGTTGTCGGCACCAACACATTTGTGGCTTCGTATCCTCACCTCGAAATGGCCGGGAAGGACGCGGCGGAATCCGATGGACTGATCCGGCTGGCCGTGGAACACGCCCGGACCGCCATCGAACGCAGCGGTAAGGACGTGTACCTCGCCGGATCCATCGGTCCCCTCCCGGGCGCCATCGAGGCCGACAGCGGCGATACGGAGTTCGGCATCGCGAACAGCATCGCACGGGACGCCCACGAGCGCGTGGGAGCGCTCCTGGCCGAGGGCGGCGTCGATTTCTTCTGCGTCGAGACCATGTTCTCCGCCAACGAGGCGGCCCTGGCCATAGACGAATTGCGGAAGTTCGGCCTGCCCATCGCCGTGAACCTGACGTACAAGTACACGAAGGACCGATCCACGGGCGAGGTGATTTACAAGACGGACTGGGGTCATTCGGCGGCGGATCTGCTGGAGATCCTCGCGGGCGGTGCGCAGTCCGACGGGCACGACCTGCTCGGGCACGTTCAGATCGTTGGCCTGAACTGTGGCGCGGAGTCCCGGCGGGACGAGCACACGGGAATGCCCCACGCCATAAACGGCATCGGCCAGTTGAAGCATGCCATGGAAGCCAGGAAGGAACCGGCGAAACGGATGATGGCCTACCCCAACGCGGGGAAGGCCCGCCTGGATGAGCAGCACAGGACCTACTACGCCAACACGCCGGAGGAAATGGCCGCCTTCGTGCCGGACCTCCTGGAAGCCGGCGCATACTTCATCGGCGGATGCTGCGGCACGGGCGTCGCCCACATCCGGGCCTTCCGCGAAGCGATGGACCGGGCGGTATAGACACGGTTCGAGGGCCCTGGTTGAAGGGTTACGTGGCTCGGATGGTACCTCCGACGTACAACACGGGCGCGACCTGAGTACAGGATCGGTCACCATGGCGGTGTACCAGGTACTATACTGGCGGGACATCCCGGCGCAGGTGCGCGTCTATGGAGGCCGTAGTGGAAGCCGCCGGCCTCTCTCGCGCCAGATGCCCGACTGGTTCCAGCAGGAAATCGACCGGGTGGCCATGCGGGACGGGCTGACCGGCACCGACGCCTACCTGGACGAGTGGCACTGGTCCGATAAGCAGGAATGGCCGGGCGAAGAAAAAGAGGCCGAAGCGGTGGCCGAAGCTGTTCTGAAGCAGTTGGAAGACGGATACGACAGGGGATAGGCCCGACCGCGCGCGGTGAACGGATACGACAGGGGATAGGCCCGACCGCGCGCAGTGAAGAGATGGGCCACGGCAGACGATCCGGCGAAAGGCCAACCGGGGCGGATCGTGCCGGCCGGGAACGGCCATAAACGAGGCAGTCCTTTGGGTCAGACCATCGACATAGGCAGGCGCATCGAACTGGTACCCCTCGATGCCCATTTCGGGGACATTTCGATCGGCCTGTACCGCCAGCAGGATGACTCGGGACCGGTCTACCAGGTATTCACCTACAGCCGGCGGGAAGGCGTCGAGGACCGGATCGCCTTCGTGGTGAAGGCCATGGAAGTCCTCGGAGGCATGGAGCCGGCCGACGGCGGGCGCCTGCGGTTTCACTGCGGCTATGCACACCAGCTGGCGGTAAAGCGGGTTTTCCTCGAAGCCTGCAAACTTGATTCGGCCGACCCCGTCGAACCACGGCCGCTGCAGATCCTGGACAAGAAGTCGGGCTTGCAGATCCAGGTCCTGAGCGAGGGCGACGGCGTCTACCGCGTTACGGCCCACGGCGAGGGCAAGGACCGCGAGCGCCGTATCTCCTTCATCGCCGGCGGGCTGATGAAACTGGCCGAGATGGACGAGGTAAGCGGCACCCTGGACCAGGTAGCTTTCCCCTGTGGCCAGGAACACGACGCGCTGGTGGGGCTGTTGCTGGTCCGCGCACCCAACGTCCGCGCTGTCCTGCGCGAACAGGAGGCGGTCGCGAGCCGGGGCGTCCTGGCCGCGCCCAGCCAGCAGGACGGTTAAAGGAGACTGTTATGAGCGATAACACCATCAAGCAGATGAAGGGCCGGGACCGGGTACTCGCCGCCCTGAAAGGAGAGCCCGTGGACCGCACGCCCGTGTGCAATCCGACGTCCGTCGCCACGGTGGAACTGATGGATCTCGTCGACGCGCCTTTTCCGGACGCCAACCGGGACCCGGAACTCATGGCCCGTCTGGCGGCCACGAGCTACACGGAACTCGGATTCGACACCATCATGCCGGTCTTTACCATCATCCAGGAGTCCTCCGCGCTGGGTTGCAAGATCCAGTGGGAGCAAAAGGACAACTGGCCGACCGTCCAGATGCGCGAACCCATCTGGACGGACGTGGACGACATCAAGCTCCCCCCTGATTTCCTGACGCACCGTGACACGAAATGCGTCCTCGACGCCATCAGCAAGCTCAAGAAGGAATACGGCGACGAGGTGGCGGTCATCGGCAAGACCATGGGGCCCTGGTCCCTGGGGTATCACTGCTTCGGCGTGGAACCCTTCCTGCTCATGTCCCTGGACGACCCCGGCAGGACCCATCTCGCCCTGGACCGCATGAAGGAAGCCACGGTGGAGTTCGGCATCGCGCAGATCGAGGCCGGCGCGGACGCCCTGACCCTTCCGGACCACGCCACGGGCGACCTGGTGAGCAGCGACTACTACCGGCGGTTTCTGCGGGACCTTCACATCGAGATGGCCGAACGGATTCCCATCCCGCTGATCATGCATATCTGCGGGCGTACCGTGGACCGGATGGGTTACATCGCAGAGACCGGCTTCGCGGCCTTTCATTTCGATTCGAAGAACAAGCCCCAGGAGTCCATGGAGGCGGTCGACGGCAAGATCTCCCTCGTGGGCAACATCAATAATCCCGAGACGCTTTTCGCACGTGGTCCCGAAGAAGTGTGCATGGAAGTCCACCAGAACCTGGAACACGGTATTCATATGGTGGGACCGGAATGCGCCGTTCCCCTGCAGGCGTCCGTCGAGAATCTCAAAGCGATTCCGCAGGCGGTGAAGGACTGGCACAAGGTTCACAACTCGGCATAGCGGACAGCCTGGTCCGCGCGGCGCTGCGTACCGCCTGGCACAAGCGGTAGGTTTCAATATCTGCAGGATCACGGAGGACCGGACAGGAGCGCATGGCAGCACTAAACGATATCGCCAACGACTTTCTGAAGGACGAAATAGAAGAGTTCATCGAACGACCCCACGAGCGGACGCGGATCATCGACGCTTTCGCCCGGGCGACGCCCGCCATGCAGGAGATCTCCGCGGCCCTGATCGATGGGGACAACGGGACGGTCGACACGCTGACCCGGGCGGCCCTGGACGACGGGGTCGAGGCGCTGGAGGTGATGGACGACGGCCTGATCGCCGGCATGAGCGTCGTGGGCATCAAGTTCCGGGAGAACTTCATCTTCGTCCCTGAAGTCCTCGCCTGCGCCCGGGCCATGAAGGCCGGGATGGCCCACATCGAGCCCATCCTTTCCGCCTCGGGCATCGAGCCCGTCGGCACCGTCATCATGGGCACGGTCAAGGGCGACCTCCACGACATCGGCAAGAACCTGTGCATCATGATGCTGCGCGGCGCCGGGTTCGTGGTCCACGACCTGGGGGTGGACACCTCCGAGGACGAATTCATGGATGCGGTGGAGGAACACGAAGCGCCCCTGCTGGGCATGTCGGCCCTGCTCACCACGACCATGCCCAACATGGGCAAGACCATCGACGCCTTCATCGACAACGACATGCGGGAGGACGTCAAGATCATGGTGGGCGGCGCGTCGGTCACCCAGGAGTTCGCCGACGACATGGGCGCCGACGGCACCGCCGAGGACGCGGTGGGCTGCGTGGAACTGGCCCAGCAGCTCCTCCTAGAGCTTAAGCAGGAACAGGAAGCCTGACGGCCGGCCAAAGCGCGGAACAACCGATGAGTTGTGGAGCGACTCGGCAGGCCGGCCAAAGCGCGGAACGACCGATGAGTGGCCGGCCAAAGCGCGGAACGACCGATGAGCTGTGGCGCGACTCGGCCGGTCGGCTGCCTCCCCTGAATTCTCCCATGAAAAAGATCGACAAGGCGGCGTACCAGGAGCGGCTGGACCGCATCACGGCCATCTTCAAGGACATGATGACCCATGCGACCGAGCAAGCCACCTACCGCTGCCCCTACAAGAACCGCTTCGACGAGTGCACCGCCCGGTTCGGGTGCCGCAACCAGCGCAAACCCCGGGAAGCCGGCGGACTGCTCGTGTGCGGCGGCGACGACAAGCTCGACTACCGCAGCGCCTGGGAGACGGAGGAAGCGCCCTTGGATGTATCCGCGGACCCGGCTGGCGGATCGGTGACCGGCGGATCGGTGACCGACGGCACGACGACCCAACCCGCGGTCATCGGAAAGTCCATCTTCGACTACGCCGACGACCTCGCCGTGCAGGTGCCCACGTCCTGCTTTCGCAACGGCATCTGCCACGAGTGCATTGTGGAAATCCAGCAAGGGATGGAAGGGCTGGCGCCCCGGACGAAGCCAGAGTCCTTCCTTCGCGAGAACTACCGCCTCGCCTGCCAGGCCCGCGTCATCGACCCGAACGTGGACGTTGCCTTCGCACCATTGCGGCGTACACCCAAGATCCTGACCGTTACCGAAGAAAAGGAGACGGCGCTCGACCCCGTGGTCACCCGGCGGGGCGATGACATTTTCTACGACGGCGAGCCGGTCGACCAGTACCGCGGACACGTCTACGGGCTCGCGATCGACCTGGGCACGACCACGGTGGTCATGGACTTCGTGGACCTCGAGACCGGCAAGAGCGTCCACGTCTGCTCCTTCGAGAACCCCCAGCGCTTCGGCGGCAGCGACGTGATGCACCGCATCTCTTACGACGGCGCCTTCGAGGACGAGCTCTGGAACGCCATCATCAACGCCGTCAACCACGAGATCATGGACTGGTGCGAGCGCACGGGCACGGTGCGGCAGGAGATCTACGAAATCGTCGTGGCGGGCAACGCCACCATGCGGGACCTCTTCTTCCGGCTCGACGTGCAGAGCATCGGCCAGAAGCCCTACAAGTCACAGATCGAAAACGAATACCTCGCAGGCGAGCGGGAGACCACGGCGCTCACCATCGGCACGCGCCGCCTGGGGCTCCGGGCCAATCCGAAGGCCCGGGTCTACGGGATGCCCCTCATCGCCAGCCACGTGGGCGGCGACGTGGCGGCCGACCTGGCGACCGTCGAACTGGCTGCGCAACCGGGTGTATCCATGTTGGTGGACGTAGGCACCAACACCGAAGTGGTCGTGGCGGGCAACGGGCGCATGATCACGGCTTCGTGTCCCGCCGGACCCGCCTTCGAGGGCGGCGGCATCCAGTACGGCATGCCGGGCTACGAGGGCGCCATCGAATCGCTGAAATGGGAAGATGAGCGGTTTGCCTGGAGCACCATCGGCGATACCGCGCCCCAGGGCATCTGCGGCTCCGGACTGATCGACCTCCTCGCCGAACTGCGCCGCCACCGCATGATGAGTCCGAAGGGCGTGTTTTCCGACCGGAAACAGTTCGAAGTGGACGTCGTGGCCGAGTCAGGTATCACCCTGTCCCGGCAGGACGCCAGCAACCTGGCCCAGGCCAAGGCCGCCAACTACTGCGGCCAGTACATCGTGCTGCGTACGTTCGGTGTCGCGCCCGGCGACGTGGACCGCCTCTTCCTCGCCGGGGGATTCGCCAACTACGTGGACGTGCGCAACGCCATCGACATCGGGTTCCTCGCCCCCGTGCCCGAGGACCGCATCGTCAAGGTCGGAAACGCCGCCGTCCAGGGCGCCCGGGAGATCCTCCTGTCCCGCTCCCGCCGCGCGGAGCTGGAGGCGCAGGTCACGGACATCGAGCACGTCGAACTCGAGACCACCCCCGACTTCTTCGAGGTCTTCGTCGAAGCCTGCCAGTTCAAGCCCATGCCCGGGGTGCTGGTGTAGGGCCTGTCTGTCGGCTAAGTATCGTGTTTTCGTGTCGGAGTGCCAATTGACTAAGCTCCCGATTGTGTTTTAATTGGCGAGATATGATGCGATTCCGTCTGTTTGTTATATTGTGGAGATGATATTCCAAGAAACAAGCCATGCATAGGAAAAGCGAGATTGCAATGCGTAGATTAAAAATCATTGTTGAAGAACATGTTGACGGTTTCGTTGCGTATCCATTGGGACTCGCCGGAGTGGTTGTGGGGCAGGGGAATACATATGAGGATGCGTTAAAGGATGTGACATCCGCCATCGAGTTTCATATCGAAAGCTTCGGGTCGGAAGCATTTGAGGATGACTCTGAGGTCATCAGTGCTTACGTAACAGATACGGAACTTGCGGACTGATGGCGGTCTTTCCTGTCGACGCACCTCGCCTACGGGTGACAAAAGCACTAGAGAAGCTGGGTTTCAAAATCGTTCGTGAAGGCAATCATATCTCAATGGTCAGAGATAACTCCGATGGAACACGCACTCCATTGACCATGCCAAATCACCGTAAGATCAAATCCTCTACATTACGCCGTATCTGCACACAAGCTCGAATTACCAGACAGGAGTTTCTGGATGCTTATCAGGACGCCTGATCTTCGTTGATGTAATCTGTAGTCACTCGAGATGTTCCAACTCCGCCCCGCCCTTCCTTCCGCCGATGAATCCGGCATCGCTTCCGTCGTCAATGCCTTCGAACAGAATCCCATATCCGTAGAGACCGTGCACGAGTGGTTGACCCACGATGCGCCGGGCAGAATCAGCTATCGCCAGGTGGCTGTGACGGAGGACGACGATGTCGTGGGTTACGCGGTGTCGGTCCACGAGACCTGGGATCCGGAAGGACAGTTCTACGCCTGGGCAGGGGTGGCGCCGGCGTGGCGCGGACGGGGTATCGGCGCGGTGTTGTATGCGGACATGCAGGCGTTTCTGAAGCACCACAACGCCGGTACGGTGACCAGCGAGGTAAGGGACGACTGCGCCGTTTCGCAGGCCTTCGCAAGGCGTCGGGGATTCGAGCGCGACCGGCATCTGTTTCAGTCGCGCCTGGACCTGGAGCAATTCGACGACTCATCCTATGCGCAGTTCACCGAGGACCATGCGACATCGGGTATCCGGATACACTCTCATGCAAATTTCGGAGATACGCCGGAGGCGCGCAGGAAACTCTACGAAGTCAATGCGATCACCGACCGGGACGTGCCAGGTTGGACCGGACCAGGGCTGTCCTTCGAGGAATTCAACGAGTGGGTCTACGAGTCGGGCTGGTACCGTCCGGACGGCCAATTAGTCGCGGCCGACGGCGATCGTTGGGTTGGGATCTGTGCCGTCCGGCTCTACCCTGAGGTGCACGAGGCTTTTAACGTGCATACCGGTGTGATTCAGTCATACCGCCGGCAACGAATCGCCCTGGCGCTGAAGCTCGCCGCGATACGCTATGCCCGAAGCCAGGGCGCCCGGTCGATCAGCACGCACAACGATTCGATGAACGACCCCATGCTGGCGCTCAACCGCAAGCTGGGGTACGCACCCGAGCCGGGACGGTATACCCTGTGGAAGACGATAAAGTAACCTGCCTTATCCACCCATCATGGCGATACGCCGCGCCATCCATTCCACGTAAGCCGTGCGCGTCATTCCTCGCCGATTCGCCTCGCTGTCTATGAAAACGGCCACGCCCTCGTTGATGGCCATGTGTATGCGTACGCTTCGACCGGATTGACGGATCAGTGGGACGGCCGTCAGTATCTGGCCCGGGTCAACCACGACTTCGTCCAGTTCGCATGGCCGCGCGATCGCATCGCCGTCTATTTCCGTTTCAATCGCATAGTCCCTGAGTGCTTCTTCCGCGTTCATCAGGGCCTCGTCGATGGTGTCTCCCATGGCAACAATGCCCGGAAGATCGGGGAAGGACACGCCATAAGCACCTTTTTCGCCATCGATCAATGCAGGATACCGGGCTGAGTTAAGTTTGCGCATATCCATCCTCCTGTAGTCTATTACCCCCCATGTGCGTTCGTTTCGATTGATCGGGTTATCTATTCAGTCGAGACCTATCAAAATCCCTCGACTAATCAATTAACGATCATGGGTAGATACACCTATTGGCGGTGTGTCTAAACGAGGCATCTACATCGCATCACAGGAGGCTCGCATGAAATCCCGCGTGAAGAAATGGGGCAACAGCCTGGCGCTGCGCATCCCGAAACCGGTCGCCGTCCAGATGGGCGTCAGGGACGATTCGCCGGTGGTACTCGTGCTCCGGGGCAAGGAATTGACCCTCGTCCCGCTGGAACGGACCCGGTTCAAACTTCCCGACCTGCTGCCGGGCATCTCGAAACGCAACCTGCACGGCAGAATCAGCATCGGCAGCCACGGCTGAAGGCGAGATACAAGGAGACGAATAATGGCTTCATTAAGCTACGTACCGGTTCGGGGCGAGATCGTGTGGATCTACTCCAGGTCGGGGAAGGGTACCTACCTGCCTTCCGGGCGGCCCGCCGTCACGGTTTCGCCCGAGGCTTATAACCGCCGGGCCGGCCTCGCCCTCTTCTGCCCGATTACCGACGAGGAGAAGGGGTATCCGTTCGAAGTCGCGATCCCCGCAGGGCTCCCGGCAACCGGGATCATCCTGGCCGACCAGCTGGAAAGCGTGGACTGGCGGTCCGGCACGGTGGTGCGGATCTGTGCATTGCCCGCCGAAACCATGGATGACGTCCTGCGAAAGGCCGCGGCGCTGCTGGACGAGGAAGACCGGTCTTGACGGGCTGCCGTTCAATCGGCATTACTGTTCAGGATGAATCAGGACTGTTCAGGAAAAAACCGGGTAGTACATATCGGGAGAAACCATTCAGGAGAAACCACAGGGAGGGATTATGTCGATTCTGAACGCCGTCATGGGCAACGCTTCGGAGGTCGAAGTTGAAGAGATGGAAAAGGAGTTCTCGCAGATACTGATCGAGGAAGAGAAACTGGTCAGGGTCTTCAAGCTGGTCAGAGACCTGTTTGCTTTCACGGACAGGCGGTTGATCATGGTAGATAAACAGGGAATATCCGGTCGAAAGACGGAGTACCACTCCATCCCGTATAAGTCGATCACCCATTTTTCGTTCGAGACTGCGGGGCGCATTGATCTTGACGCCGAGATGAAGGTATGGATTTCAGGTAACGAATTGCCCGTTAAGAAAGAGTTCAAAAAGGGGATTGACGTCACCGACGTTCAAAGGACCCTGGCGAAGTTCACATTGGATTGATATATGGGTATGTCGAAAAAGAAACCCCCAACCATGAAGCGCGTCATCAAGCCCGAAGGACTTCACCGGATTGAGATCGAGGAGGTGCCGATTCCCGACCCCGGTCCCGGAGAGATCCGGATCAGGGCGGCGCGCAGCCTTATCAGCCGGGGTTCCGAACTCGGCGGCCGGTACACGCGGGAACACGCGGTGAGCCCGGACATCATGGGCTATTCCATGGCGGGGACGGTGGATGCGCTGGGGGAAGGGGTCGAGCACCTGGATACCGGCGACCGCGTCGTCGCCCTGGCGCCCCACGCCCAGTACGTGGTCCGGCCGGCCCGGCTCGTTTTTCCGTGGGACCAGACCATTGTCATGCCCATGCCGGCGGACCTGTCCTTCGACGGCGCTCCCTACTATCCGTTGACGGCGGGTGCGGTCACATGGGTGGAGGTGGAGGATATCCAGCCCCGGGACACCGTGGTCGTGCTCGGCCAGGGTCTCGTGGGCAACCTGATCCTCCAGGTCATCAAGGCGAATGGCGTGGGCAGGGTGGTGGCCGTGGACGCGTTGGCCAACCGGTGCGCCATGGCGGCGGAATGCGGCGCCGACACGGTGATCAACGCCCGAGAGGAAGATCCCGTCAGGGCCGTGAAGCGCCTGACGAACGGCCTCGGCGCCGACATCGTGGTCTACGCCGTGGGCGGTCCCGCGGGCCCGGCCGCCTTCGGGCAGGGCCTCGACATGCTGGCCCTTGGCGGACTGATGCACCTGATCGGACTGTACGAGGACCAGCCTCTTTCGCTGCCTTCAGACAAGATCCAGGGGCGCAAAATACTGGGAGGGTACTATCGGACGTGCGCGGGTGCCCGCCAGTCCCGCCGCGCCATGGAACTCCTCGCCGCGGGCGCGATCCGGACCGATCGAATGACCTCCCACCGTTTCCCCTGGCGCCAGGCGGCAGACGCCTTCGCGCTGCTCTACCAGAAGCCGGGCGATGCGTTGGGAGTCCTGCTCGACTGGGAGGATTGAGCGGTGCCCTTTTCGATCACTCCAATCCGAGTCGCGTCAGCAGATCGTTCAGGTCCGCCAGGGTCCCGTCGTCCAGGGGGACGTAGGGCTGGCGCGCTTGGGCGGTCTTGATGGCGCCGCGCCGCTGGTAGACGTTCTTGCGGATGGACAACCCGATGCCGGTCTGGGCCTCGAAGCGGATCAGGGGACAGTACCTGTAGAAGGTCTCGGTAGCGCCGTCGATGTCGCCGGACTTGTACTTCGTGTGGATGTCCTTCAGGATATCGGGGTAGGCGAAGCCGGTCATGGTGCCCATGCAGCCGTGGCGCAGTTCCTCAAGGAGCATGACGCCGCCCAGTCCGCCGAAGATCTCCACGTCGGGATTGGCCGCGAGCACCTGGCTGGCCTTGCGCGGAGTCGGCTCTTCTTCCAGCTTGAGAAAGCGGCATTGCGGAGACTGGTCGGCCACCGTCGCGATGAAGTCGATGCTCATCTGGACGCCGCTGCTGGTGGGGTGGTCCTGGATCACGATGGGTATCGATACGGCGTCGGCCACCTTGAGATAGTGGGCGAGCAGGGCCTCGTCCGTGCCCCTGGCCAGCTTCGGCGGCGCCACCATGAGCGAGGAAGCGCCCAGTTCTTCGGCCCGCCGGCTGAGTGCGACGCATCCGTCCGTCCCCGTGTGGCTGGTTCCGGCGCAGACCGGGATCCGTCCCGCGGCGGCTTCTACCACGCCCCCGATGACCCGGTCCCGTTCGGCTTCGACCAGTTTGCTGGTTTCGCCCAGGACACCCAGGACGGTGATCCCGTCGATCCCCAGGTCGATGAGGAAGTTGGTCAGCGTCGAGAGGCTGCCCGTATCCAGGCTGCCGTCTTCTTCGAAGGGCGTCGGCGCAATGGTATACACGCCATTGGGATCTTGAACTGCCATGCTTTATCCTTTCGATCAGCCGGGTTTCAGCATTCCGCCGTTTCCTGCCGTCAACCGGTTTTCGGCGGTCAGTTAGGTTTCAGCCACCGGCCGTAACCGGGCCGGCCCGTGATCCTGCCGTCCTCGTACACCGTCTCTCCGCGCACCATGGTACGCTGGACGCGGCCCTTCATGGGCATGCCGTGCACGATGCGCATGACGTCCCTCGCCTTGGTGAAGCACTGGTTCCGGTCGAAGGTCCACCGCGCGTCCAGGTCCACGAAGGTGAGATCGGCATCGTTTCCAATGGCGATCCGTCCCTTGCCCGGAAGCCGGAAGATCTCGGCCTGGCGGGTCGACATCAGCCGTACCAGGTCGGCAATCGACAGGCGCCCGTCGTTGACCGCGGTCAGCATCAGGGGCGCCATGGATTCCAGGCCGGGCAGGCCGGGCGGAATGGCGAAGATGTCGTCCCCTTCCTTCTCTTCCGGCCGGAAGGGTGAATGGTCGCTGCCGACGAACTCCAGGGTGCCGTCGTGCAGGTAGGACCAGAGCGCTTCCACCTCTTCGGCCGGCCGCAGGGCCGGGTTGCACTTGGCGAAGCCGCGGTGCGCGGACAGGACCTGGTCGGTCAGGAAGAGGTACTGGGGACAGGTCTCGGCGATGACGTCGAGGCCCCGCGCCTTGGCCTCCTTCACCATCTGCGCCGCGCGGGGGCTCGAAAGGTGCACGACTTCCACGGGACCGCCCGCCTCGGCGGCCAGACTCATCATGATGGCGACTGAAGTGTCTTCCACGATGGATGGCCGGCTTTCCGCATGGGCCAGACCGTCGTTGCGGCCCTGGGCGGACAGCCGGGCGATGAGCGTCTCGATCATGGGCCAGTTCTCGCAGTGGAAGCTGTGGCGAAGGCCCGTGGCGGCCGTGGCGGCCATGACGTCCCGCAGCAGCGAGTAGTCCAGGCACCACAGGCCGAAGAACTCGCCCTCGCGATGGGTCGGCGGCGCGGTCAGGAAGGTCTTGAAGGCCACGGCGCCCGCTTCGGCCACTTCGGCGATGAGGTCCACGTTCTGATGGCCGGCCGCGCCGTAGAGGCCGAAATCGATCAGCGCCTGCGCGCCGATAGCCTCGCCCCGCTTGCGGACTCCCTCGGCGGAACTGGCGGCAACCGGAGAGATGGGCATCTCGAGCAGGGTCGTGATGCCGCCGGCGGCCGCGGCGCTCGTGCCGGAGACGGGGTCTTCCCGCTCTTCATGGCCCGGCGACCGGAGGTGTACGTGGGGATCGATCAGCCCGGGCAGTACGTGCAGGCCCTTGGCGGAAATCTGCCGGGCGCTATCGGGCCGGGCGTCGGGTTCCAGCACGCCCGCGATGCGTCCGTCCTGTACGGCGACCGTAGCGGCGGTCACGCCTTCCTGGTTGACGACCATGCCGTCGGTTACGAGGAGATCAAAGGTGGAAGCCATGGCTTACTCCCGTCAGTCCGATGAAACGGTGCGAAATGGCCGAACCCGTTGGGCCGCCCTGACCGGTCGGGCTGCCCGGACCCGTTGGACCGCCCGAATCGGTCTTAAGCATCCATGTCCAGGATCATCACCCAGGCCGGCGACGGTCCCACGTCGTACACCTTGAGCGGCGCAAGCGCGCCCGAGTCCGGGTCGATCCTGTAGGATGCCAGTTTTCCGCTTGCCTGGCCCGCGGCGTAGAGAAACCGGCCCTGTGGATCCAGGTTGAAGGCGCGGGGCGTCGTTTCGGTCGGCGCATGCCCGATGGCACGCAGCAGCCCTGAGTCCGGGTCGATCGCGAATCCGGCGATGCTGTCGTGGCCCCGGTTGCTCACGTATATGAATTTGCCCGTCGGATGGATATGGAACTGCGCGCAGGTGTTCTCGCCGTTGAAATCCGCGGGCAACGTCGACACCGTCTGCATCGCCTCCAGCGTTCCCCGGTCCGGATCGATCCGGTAGGCCGTTACGCTGCATGCCTTCTCATTGTCGACGTACAGCACATTCAGCGTGGGGTGGTGGCAGTAGTGCCGCGGCTCCGTATCCGGGGGCTGCTCCACCCGGGGCGGATCGTTCGGTATCAGCCTGCCGGTGTGCTCGTCGAACCTGAATTGGCAGATCATGTTCGATTCGGACACGTGGGGCACGAAGGCGAATCGGTTCGACAGGTCGGTCTGAATATAGTGGGCGCCCCGAGCGGTCTTTTGCCGGTCCACCGGCGCCGCCTGGACGATGCCGTCGTCACCGATGGCATGGACGCCCGCCACGGCGTGGCCATTGGAAGCCGACAGCAGGAATTGTCCGGTGTTGTCCAGGGACATGTACGTCGTGTCCCAGTCGAAAGGCGTGGTGCCCAGCAGCGTGATACGGCCCGTTCCGCGATCCAGGCTGTAGGTCTGTACCGACGGCTCACCACGCAGTCCGGCGTACAGACGTTCAAGTCGGTCATCCGCAACCAGGGGCATCACGCCGGCGCCCGCGGCGACGTCTTCCTTAAAGGTCAGTCCGCCGCTGTCCGGGTCCATTTCGTAGCGGGCGATTTTACCCTCGCCGGTGATGGACAGGTACATGTAGAAAGCCATCAAACGCCCCTTCCCACGCGGTGGAAAACGCACCGGCCGCGGTATCGTAATCGTTCAATTTCGGGCCAGCTTTTTTGTCTGAAAACAGAAAAACAATGTGAAGGCCGGCCCGGGTAACGTCAAGGCTTCATTTCCCGCGAGATCAGCCGCCCGATCACGAGATAAGCCGCCCCGGCCGCGACATCAGCGCCTTACGAGGACGATATCCTGGCGCGTGGTACTGGCGGTCGTCACCTCGACATTTTCCGATGACCAGGCTTCGGTTTCTTCGGTCTGCGGAACGTGCATTGAATAAGCCCCGGCCGGCATGAAGAAAGCTGTGTAACGGCCCGTATCGTCGGATCGTACCGTCACCGAATCCGTCTCGCCGGGTTGAAGGAGGGTAACCGGGTATCCGGGCAGTGGCACGTCGTCCCGGAGGACCGAGGGCGTACCGTTATCGTGCTTGACGGTTCCGGCGACCTGTCCCGAACTCGCCAGGTCGACCAACCGGACCACGGGCCGAAACCTGAAGCCGGTGATGGCATGGACCTGCCGCGTGTCCCCTTCGAGGGTGATCGATCGCATCGGGTCGAAATCGATGACCGCATCGGCCTTTCGGTTCCGCTCGACGACTACGGAGGTAGCACCCTGGACAACGATCTCCACGCTGAGCGGTGGCGAGAACACCTCGCTGAACTGCGAACCGTTCGTCAGCGTCACGGTTACGTCGTCGAGTTTGAGCCGTGCCGCGTCGTATCTGCCTTCGGCCACGGAGAATACATCCAGGATACGGGTTTCGCTTCCACCGAGTTCGGCCAGGTCGATCGTGTGCGGCAGGGCGCCAGGGGTTCCGTACTCGCTGTTCGCGGCGGAGCGTACGGCCATCTCGGAGAATTGAACCACGACGGATTCGACGTGCTGTCGGTTCGGAGACTGCGCCGCCAGCCGGATCTGCAGTTCGCTGATAACGCTGGAGGTCGGCTTATCGCAAGCGACGGTCGCGAACGCCAGGAGCATGAACGCCAGGAGCGCGAACGCCAGGAAAAGGATCTGATGGAAAGGACGGATTCGAAAATTCATATCAAGCACTTGTTTCGATTTCCCTGGGATTCGACCATCGTGTTCTGCGTTGAGGGCTGGTGGTGCGCCAGGTAGCCCTCGCAGCTTACAGGAATCTGCCCGGCATGAACCGGGGAGCATATACATTTATATTGCCAATAGTTGGTTGAATGCTATATATAACGAACGGACGACCTTACAACCGGAGTTTTCGATGATTGGCACTGGCGCCAGCCGCAGGATACTCTTTATTGCCGCCGCCTTGCTGGTCGTGGTGTTCCTTAGCGTTGTGCATGAACCCCCGGAGGCCGCCCCGAAGCCCGTCCTGGAGCCCCCGGTAGACACACCGCCAAACGCACCGGCCAACGAACCCATCAAGGTGGGCTGGCACATTCTGGCCAGCCTCGACTACCGTACCGGCAAGCCGGGCAAGGAATTGGCGGCGCTCGACGGCAAGCTGGTCAAGGTCCCCGGATTTGCGGTACCTCTTGAAGACTGGGCGTCCTCTGTGACGGAGTTCCTACTCGTTCCCTATGTCGGCGCCTGCATCCACACGCCGCCGCCCCCGCCCAACCAGCTTATCTACATCGAGATGGAAAAGGACAAGTGGGCGTTTCTGAACGGGTGGAACCCGGTGTGGGTCGAAGGCGTTATCAAGATCGAGTTGACCAAGAGTGTGTACGGTTACGTCGGCTTCACCATCACCGGCAAGCGAGTCTATCCGTACGAGTACTGATCCGTGAGTTGGACGCCTGCATGACGTGAAGCGGACGCCCGCAACACGCGTTGGATACGCCCACTCACCGGCATGACGCGATACGGGCGCCTGGATGAATTCAGCACGCGCACTCGCTTAGGCCGAGCCCCCGGTTCAGGGGGAGTTTTCGCCTCGCAGGAGTAAGCCATAGATGAGCCACGCTATCGACATACAGCACCTGCGCTTCCGTTACGGCGACGGCCCCTGGGTGCTGGACATCCCGGAACTGACCGTCGAGCAGGGGACACGCGCGTTCCTGTTCGGCCCCAGCGGCAGCGGCAAGACGACGCTGCTCGGTGTGCTGGCGGGGGTTTTGGAAGCGAATGAGGGCAAGGTGAGCGTACTGGGCGAGGACCTTACCTCACTTTCGGGCGCACAGCGGGACGCCTTCCGTGCGGAGCACATCGGCTATGTCTTCCAGATGTTCAACCTCATCCCCTACCTGTCGGTGCTCGACAATATCGCTCTTCCTGTGCGCATGCACGCGGGGCGCCGGGTCCGGCTGGACGGCACGGGCGTGAAGGAGACCGCCGCGCAGCTGGCCGATCAACTCCACATAGGCGATCTGCTGAAGAAGCCGGTGACCGAACTCTCGGTGGGGCAGCAGCAACGGGTGGCGGCCTGTCGCGCGCTCATCGGGGCGCCGGAACTCATCGTCGCCGATGAGCCGACCTCCTCACTGGACTTCGACCGCCGCGAGGACTTCCTCGAACTGCTCTTCCAGGAATGCGAGCGTGCCGGTGCAACACTGGTGTTCGTGAGCCACGACCGCACCCTGGAGGGCATGTTCTCCCGTACCATATCGCTCCCCGACGTCAATAAGGCGGTAAACTGATGCTGGTTCTGGACCTCGCGCTCAAGTCGCTACGCAACCGCGCCTTCAGTACCTCGCTCACGGTGGGCTCCATCGCCCTCAGCGTCGCCCTCCTGGTCGGTGTCGAGAACGTGCGCGTGGGCATGCGAGAGAGCTTCTCCAACACCATCAGCCAGACCGACCTGATCGTGGGCACCAAGGGCGGCACGATCCAGCTGCTGCTGTATTCGGTCTTCGGCATGGGCGCGCCGACGGAGAACGTTTCGTGGGAGGCCTACCGGCAATGGGCGGAGCACCCCGCCGTCGAATGGACCATTCCCTACAGCCTGGGGGACAGCCACAGAGGGTTCCGGGTCATCGGCACGAACGAGGACTTCTACCGTCACTACCGCTACCGAGGCGGTCAGGAAGTCGCGCTGGCGGAGGGACGGGCAAGCGAGGACCTGCTCGACGTGACCCTGGGCGCGGACGTGGCGGCAGAACTGAACTACTCGCTGGGAGACGAGATCGCCGTAACGCACGGGCTCAGCGAGGTGGGCTTCCTGGTCCACGACCATATGCCCTTCACGGTCGTGGGCGTCCTCGCCAAGACGTTTACCCCCGTTGACCGCGCCCTCTACGTGACCCTCGAGGGTATGGAAGCCATCCACCTGGAGGACGACGGGCACGATCACGAGGCGGGGGCGGCTGCCGCGGATGACGGACACGCACACGATGAGGCGGAGGAAGCCACAGCGGACGACGGACACGCGCACGACGAGGTTGCGGACGACGACCACGAAGGGCACGCACACGACGATGACGGACACGAGCACGACGATGACCATGCACACGACGACGAAACGGAGGTAGCTGCCGCGGACGACGGCCATGACCACGATCACGACGGTCACGTACATGATGAGGCGGAAGAAGCCTCGGCAGACGACGACCATGCACACGTCGACGCGGCCGACGACGGCCACGACCATGACGGTCATGCAAACGACGAAGAGGCAGAGGTAGCGGACGACGACCACGACCATGACGGTCATGCACACGACGAAGAGGCAGACGACGACCACGACGGTCACGCACACGACGAGGAGACAGAGGTAGCGGACGCCGGTCACGACCATGACGACCACGAAGGGCACGCTCACGACGAAGTGGCGGACGACGACCACGACGGACACGACCATGACGATGATTCAGACGATGGCCACACCCACGATGACGGACACGACCACGACGAGGATGCGGCCGACGACCACGCTAGTCACGATCATGAGACGGAGGCAGCTTCCACGGATGACGCCCATGACCACGATCACGAGGCGGAAGTAGCCGCCGCGGACGCCGAACACGACCACGACGGACACGCGCACGAAGAGACGGCAACGGCCCAGACAGACGACGGACACGCACACGAGGACGACGGTCATGCACACGCGGAAGCGGAATTATCGATTGAGGACGTCGAAGTCAATCAGGTGACGTCGTTCTTCGTGGGCACGACCGACCGCAGGGACGTGCTCCAGCTGCAGCGCGAAATCAACGACTTCGAGGACGAACCGATGATGGCCGTGATCCCTGGTGTCGCCCTGAACGAGATGTGGCGCAGCCTGGGTTACGCCGAGACGGGCCTCCGGCTGATCTCGATCTTCGTCGTGCTGGTAGGGTTGCTGGGTATGCTGGTTTCGCTCTACACTTCGCTTGATGAGCGTCGACGGGAGATGGCGATACTTCGCGCTGTCGGAGCCGGACCCAAACGGATCGTCTCACTCCTGGTGCTCGAGTCGGTTTGCCTGGCCGCGGCGGGTGCACTCGCCGGATTCGTGCTGGTGTATGTGCTGCTCCTGGCCGGACAGTCCCTGGTCGAGGCGCAGGTAGGGCTCTTCATCCCGATCAGCCCCCCCGGCTCGATCGAGTTACTCTTCCTGGGTGCCGTGGTGACGGCCGGGTTCCTGATCGGTTTCGTGCCCGCCCTCAAGGCCTACCGCACCGCCCTCCACGACGGGCTGACGGTGCGGGTGTAGGGGTTCTCAGCGTAACCGCAGGATTCCTTTCCTGATGAACACCTCGCACTCCTCGGACCCGCATCGCATACGGTAGTCATCCCTGTCGACATTCCTCCACTGCATCCCGAACTTCTGGTGCTTCAGATTGTAGGTGTTCTCGTCGCAGCACCGCCAGTAGGTACCGATCCTTGCGTCGAGGATCCATCCCAGGTCCCGTCCGTCGACGGACAGACGTCCCTGAATGTCGAAGTGATACAATCCGGAGTTGTGCTGTGCTCCGTCCAGCCTCCACACCTTTTCAGGGCGATAGTGGATCTGGTCGCTGTAAGGATCACGCGTAAAGGTGATCGCGATTTCGCCGACTTCAGTGTGCACGCCGATGTCGCCGGAATGACTCCTCGGGACCGTCAGCACATGGATGAACGTCTCGGGACGCAAGCTGTTGAAAGCGGCCCTCCAGTCCGCCCGCGATGCCGGCACTTCGTTGTTGACGATCCGCAACGCGTGTATCCGGTCCGCCCGGCGGGCCAGTTCTGCCTCGATGGCCGGAACCAGATTGTCTGAATTCGTTATCGCCACGGGAGACCAGGCAAGCCTGCAGATCTTGTTCACTTCACGCTCGACGCCCGCAACGGTCACCTGACTTTTGACGAAGTACAACGTCCTGAAAAGCTTGTTCGAGTAAATTCCTTCGTTCCAATCGCCATCCGAATCCAGGAAGCGCGAACTCCATGCTCGGAGCTTCGTATTGGTACCGATGCGCCAGCTCGACGCCTTCTCCACAGTGATGAATTCCGCCTTGTTTTCGATGGTCGTCATCACGTCGAGCAGGCCCGCTCTCGCACCGTGCGCATGATGACTGACGTTTGTATCGCTGTCCCGGTCGTAGAGGAAGAACGCGAACTCGTCGGCCACATTGATACCGACCGCGACGCCCAGGACGTTCGCTTCACCGCGAATGTCCTGGATGAGCGAGTAGTGTCCCTCGGCGCCAACGCCCTTTCTTCCGTCCACGATTCTCCAGTAGGACCGGTTCGGCCGGGTCGAATTTGGAAAGTACCGGACCGTCTCGATGCCCACGTACACGTCGCTGATTCGACGAAAGTAGGGATACGTATCGATGTATTGGAAGACATGGCGAAACCGGTTGTTCTCGAGCTTCCCGCTACTGTCCCCGTAGTCGATGGACGCGATCTCCGCATAACAGTCTTCATCCCCCGGCGCGGTCTCCCCCGGCGCGGCATCCCCCGACACGGTCTGCCCCGATTTCTCGCCATCCCCTGATTTCGTGCTATTCACCGGGAAAGAGCCGTCCGCAGGGAAAGAGCCATCCGCAACGAATGAGCCGTTCTTGCTTGTAGAACCGCCTGGCGATGCGTAATGAGAATCAGGATACGTCGCGACAAACAGGGATAACAGCACGTAACGGGTGACTCGCCAGATTCGCTGTTTCATGGGACTTGTCTCCATTCGCGAGTACTTCTAACGGGCACTTCTCACGGACACTTCTCACTGGCACATTGGACAGCACGCGACGATACCGAATCCAGGCCAGGTGTGGTTCCGCCCGGAGTTTCGTACTCATTGCAACGACGACAAGCATTTTCAGTAATGTTGATGGTTTAAAATATATACTAAATAAACCATTATATCAGGTCAAGCGATCCGGGGAGTTGCAGAACGTACCATTGGGGTATCATAGGCCTTGCCGACCGCCGTTTTCGTTTGACACCTGTCGCTTCATCGGCCTATATTGCCGCCTGTCAGGTGGGGTGTCTGAGTGGCCGAAAGAGACGGTCTTGAAAACCGTTGTACCTTTGCGGGTACCGTGGGTTCGAATCCCACCCCCACCGTCCATCGACGCGGAAATCTCTTGGGAGAGGTGCGAGAGTGGCTGAATCGGATCGCCTGCTAAGCGATTGTGGGTCAAAAACCTACCGAGGGTTCGAATCCCTCCCTCTCCGTTCGTAGTCAATTCGCTGTTCTTCATCGGCAGAATGGCGGCTGGCGGCGGGTTCCGGGCCGATCCGGAAGCCCATCAACGAAGTGCCAACGGGAGCACCATTTATGAGGTATCAGCTGAAGCGAATCGACACCTGGTCGGCGGTCAAGATTACCTTTCTCATTGCCGGCGTGCTGGGGTTTGTTGTCGGCGCCCTGTATGCCGTGCTGATCACGCTCATGGCCAGCTTCATGGGCATGGTGGGAATGTCCGAAGGCATGCCCGACGAGATGGGTTATATCGTGGGAGCCACCGGATTCATCGCGGTCGTAGCATGGATCGTGCTGACCGTCCTGTACGCCGTGCTCGGCGCGCTGGTGGTCGCGTTGGGCACCTGGCTGTACAATCTGCTGGCCGGCGCGATGGGCGGTGTGACCATGACCCTGGAGACCGAGCCTTCCGTCATACCTGCGCCTGCGGCCGAACCGGCGGACGCCACACCTCCCGACGCCGATCCTTCAGCTACGGCTACAGACACCTCCGACCCAGCCCCCCAGTCGACGTAACGACCCATGTCCCGGCCCGTACGCGTTCGCTTCGCCCCCAGTCCCACCGGGTTGCTCCACATAGGCAGTGCCCACACAGGCCTGTTCAACTGGCTCTTCGCCCGCAGGGAGAAGGGCCGTTTCCTCCTGCGCATCGAAGACACCGACACCGCCCGCTCCCGTCCCGAGTGGGTCGATGCCATATTCGAGGTGCTGGAGTGGATGGGCATGGACTGGGACGAAGAGGTGGTCTACCAGTCCCGCCGGTTCGACCGGCACGTCGCCCGGGCCCGGGCCCTGGTCGAAAGCGGCAAAGCCTACCGGTGCTATTATCAGCCCGAAGAGCTGGAGGCGAAAAAGAAGCAAGCCCTCGCCGAGGGCCGGTCCTGGCGGAACGACCGCCGCTATGCGGACATCACGGATGCCGAGGCCGAAGCCCTGGAGGCCGACGGCCGCAAGCCGGTTATCCGGCTCAAGATCCCTGAAGGGAAAACCGTGTTCCAGGACCGGATCCTGGGTGAGATCGCGGTGGAGAACGAGACCATCGACGATCTCGTCATCGTACGGTCCAACGGCACGCCTCTGTACCACCTGGCCGTGGTGGCCGACGATGTGGACATGAACGTGTCTCACGTAATCCGCGGCATCGACCACGTCACCAACACCGCCAAGCATATCCACCTGTTCCAGGCCCTGGGCGCCGAACTGCCCGAGTTCGCCCATCTGCCCAGCATCCTGGGAGAGGACAAGAAGAAGCTGTCGAAGCGCCACGGCGCCGTGTCCGTCTCCGAATACCGCGACGCCGGCTACCTGCCCGACGCCGTGGTCAATTTCCTCTCGCTGCTCGGTTGGCAGACCGGCGACGACCAGGAATTCTTCACCCGCGCAGAGCTCATGGAGCGATTCTCACTGGACCAGGTCCACAAGCGGGACACCGTCTTCGACCTGCGCAAATTCGAGTGGCTCAATGGCCAGCACATCATGACCCTGCCCAACGAGGAACTGTGGACGCTGTCGAAGCCGTTCCTGGTACGCGCGGGGCTCATCGGCGACGGACAGCCTATAAACCACGACTACGCGATGGAGGTCGTCGGCCTGCTGCGGGAAAGGTGCCGCACGCTGGCCGACTTCGCGGTGCAGGGAAGGTTCTTCTTCACGGACGAATTCGAGTACAATCCCAAGGCCGTTCGGAAGCACTGGTCAAAAGACCCGGATGCCGTGGCAGCGCGGATCGGATGGCTTCGCGATGAATTCGACGCGCTTGCAAAGTTTGACACGGAGGCGGTGGAGGAGGTCGTCCGGAACCTGTCGGAACGGGAAGGATTGAAGGCGGCCCAGTTCATCCATCCCTGCCGCGTGGCACTGACCGGAGAAATGGCCGGACCGTCCCTGTTCCATTTGATCGCCGTCCTGGGGAAAGAGGCGTGTATCGACCGCCTGGAAAGGGCACTGGTGCGACTGCCGGAGGTGGTCGAACAGGCGGCGATTGGTCAAGGATAATGCCCACGATGCAAGACGAAGTGCGAAGTGGTTGACGAAACGGACTTGGATAGTAAACAGCACTGTAGTGAATACAGACCTGGATAAGGGGTAAAGCGATGTCAGATCAAAACGCCACAGAAAAACTCCGCTACACGATTACGATAAACGCTTCGAAGGAACGGGTGTGGCAGGCCCTGTTTGAGGACGAATCCTTTCGGAAGTGGACGAGTCTGTTCGCCGAAGGATCCTACTTTGTCGGGGACTGGAGCGAAGGCAGTGAAATACGGTTCCTGAACGCGGGCACCGACGGCATGATCAGCATGATCGACGTGAACCGGCCCCACGATTTCATGTCCATACGGCATATGGGGTATATTGTCAATGGCGTGGAGGACATGGATAGCGACGAGGTGAAAGCGTGGACGCCGGCGTTCGAGAACTATACGCTGGAGGACGTGGAAGGCGGTACCCACCTGACCGTTGAAACGGACACCTTTAACGACTACGTGGAGTACTTCAACGAGACCTGGCCCAAGGGGCTGGACGAGATCAAGCGGATCGCCGAAGGATAACCGGCGTTTTTAATCGTCGAAATGCCCATGGGTGCCCGTGGGTGGTCAAAGGTATTTCATCATACCGACGATCAGCGCGGACATGCTGATCATGCATATCATCATCTTGATGACGGCGCTGCTGATCTGTTTTTCCAGGTCCGATTTCATAGCGGCCATCTCTGCCCTTAAAACAACTAGATCCTCCTTCGTGGCGTAACGCTCCATCTTCGCACTTAACGAATCAACGCGGATTTTCAGTTCCTCCAGATCCGCCTTCGTTGCGAACCCGGTCAGATCTTCCTTTGTGGCGAATCGCTCCAGATCCGCCTTCGTCGCGAACCCGGCCAGATCTTCCTTTGTGGCGAATCGCTCCAGGTCTGCCTTCGTCGCGAACCCGGCCAGATCCTCTTTGGTCGCGAATCCAGAAAGATCCGTCTTCGTCACCAGGTCGTTCCGGCTCCACGTCATCGCCTTGACGATGGCTTCCGCCTGCTTCGTCTCGATGCCCGCGGCTTCGAATTCGCGAACTGTGGCGTGGGTATCTATGGGATAATAAGACACGGCGTCTCCTGCATCGGGTGAATGCGGTAAATCGGACTGTTTACGGATTAGTCAGATTTGAGCGAAGACATCTCGGCATCTTTTTACCAAGGATCGTGATTGCCGCGTTCGAACAATCCCAAGCTCCTGATCCCCAGCCCCTGATCCCGATCCCTAATCCCGCTTCCGGTACCACCGGTATTCGACGATCATTCCCGCGATCAGCACGAGGCAGCACAGCACGTAGGGCATGCGCAGCCCAATGAGCTGCGCCAGCAGGCCGCCTACCAGGGGACCCGACACCATGCCCATGCCGACGATCATCTCGTTGCGTGCGCCCTTCTCCCCTTTTCGTTCCTCTTGGAAAAAAGAATAGAACTGGCTGGCCGAAAAGGCGGCGCCGACCAGCAACCCGACGGTCCCGAAGGCGAAGGCCAGCACCACGGTGGCATCCTGCGTCGCGACGACGATCATGCCGGCTACGGCGGCGATCTGGGGAATGACGAGGGGCCTGAGCCGGAACTGCCACCAGGTGGTGAACCGCGCGATGAGGAATACCGTCATCTGCAGGAGCCGCGGGATGGCGAGCAGTATGCCGAGCGTATCGGGCCGGATGAGGAGTTCGGTGGCGAGCTTGGGGAACTGGTTGTTAAGCATGCCGATCATGAAGAATGCCGTGAAATTGGCCGTCCAGGCGATCCAGCGGAAGCGCGCCGTGTCCTCGCGCGTGCGTTCCCGCGGCTCATCTTCGGGATCGACTTCCCGCGTTGTGACGGAACGGAAGCGCAGAAACGTGATCGCCAGCGTGAGCAGGACCATGCCGATCGTGCCGGTGGCAAAGGGCACCGATGGCCCCACGAGATAGAGATAGCCCCCCGCCAACGGTCCCAGCATGAATCCCATGGTCCAGAACATGTTGAACGTGCCGAGGGTCTTGACCAGCTGGGTACGGCTGCGGCCCTCGGCCAGCATCGCCTGCACCGACGGCCAGAAGAGGGCCAGCAGTCCCCATCCCATGGCCGTGCCCGCGAGCAGCATCCAGTAGTTCACCGCCAGAAAAAGCATGCCGAACACCAGCGCGGTCAACCCGGAGGCGATGGCCAGGATCCGGCGCCGGTCGAAGCGGTCGGCCAGTTTGCCCGTGAAGGTGCAGGCCAGGGTGAAGCTGAGGGAGCCCGCCGTGCCTATGAACCCGAGTTCCACCACAGAAGCGCCCAGGTCGAGGGCCCTGAGGGGCACGGCGAAGGACACCAGGCCCGTGCAGAAGTCCATGACAAATGCGGAAGTGAACAGGAAGTAGTCGGAACGCTTGAGCACAGGTTACGTAAGACTCCGGGTGGCAGGGGTCATGGGGTCGCCTGTTTGCCAGGTCGGCAGGTCAGGACAGGCTTCGCTGCGCCGTGCCGCGGGAGAAGTAGTTGGAGCCCAGCAGCACGACGGATACGAGGAGCAGGAGCAGGACGGCGTATGCCGCGGCGCTGCCGATGTTGAACTGGCGCAGGTGGGACAGGATCTCCATGGCGATGGGCCGGTTGTCGTAGACGTAGAGCAGGATGGAGGCCACGAACTCACCAAGGGCGGTGACGAAGGCCAGCAGCGTGCCGGCGAGCACGCCCGGGCCGATGAGGGGCAGGGTGACCCGACGGAAAGCGTAGAACCACCCGGCGCCCAGGTTGCGCGCCGCCTCCTCCAGGGAGTCGTCCAGCTGCCTGAAGGCCGCCGAGGACGCCCGGAACACGATGGGCAGGTGGCGGACGAAGTACGCGATGGGCAGGAGCCAGAAGGAACCCACCAGCACCTGTCCGAAGCTGAAGGGCGTGCCCTGGCTGAAGGCGACGATCAGGTTTATGGCCACCACCGTGCCGGGCAGGGCCCACGGCACCATCACGAGGGCGTCGAGCAACTTGCGGCCCCGGAACGTGCCCTTGACGACCAGGTAGGCCGCGGTAACGCCGATCGCCACGTCGGCCGCCGTGGAGACCATCGCCATGTTCAGGCTGTTCCGGATTGGCTCCCAGAAGGTGGGGTCCTGGAAGAGGCGGCCGTAGTTGTCCGACGTATATACCTGGGGCAGGATCTGGTGGGTCCACGTGCCGTCCTGGACGAAGGACAGCAGGAGGATGGTCAGGTGGGGCAGCAGGAGCACCACCACCATGGCGATTCCCGCGGCGCCCGCGAGCAGACGCGCCCAGCGTCCCCGGATCTCGCGACGGACGTTCGCCGTGCCCTTGGTGCTCATGGCGTACTGCCGCCGCCCCTCGTAACGGCGCATCCAGAACAGAAAGGCGATGGAAAAGGCGGAGAGGACCACGGTCTGCGTGACGGCCATGGCCATGTCGCCGTTCAGCTTGGACGTGTAGATGTTGAGGCTCAGGAAGCGGAATCCACCCGCGAAGATGAAGGGTGCGCTGAAGGAATTCATGGATGTCATGAAGACCAGGAGCGTCGCCCCCACCATGGCGGGCGTGAGCAGGGGCAGGGTGACGGTCCGGAAGCTGAACCAGGACGACGCGCCCAGGTTGCGGGCCGCCTCCATGACCGCGGGATCCATACCCCTGAGCGCCGCCGAAGTGAAGAGGTAGAAGAAGACGTACATGGTGTAACCGTGCACGAGCAACACAGCCCACACCCCGTTCAGCGAGAAGGGCGGCCGCTCCAGTCCCAGGGCCGCCTGGATGAGGCGCGGGACCATGCCGCTTTCGCTGTAGAGAAACAGGAAGGCAAGCACGCCCACCAGCGGCGGGAGGACGATGGGCAGGATGGCCAGCGCGGAAAACACGGACCGGCCAGGGAACTCGTAGTGGGTGAAGATGAGGGCCAGGGGGACGCCGATGAGGGCCGAAAGCAGCACGCTGCCCACGGAGACCATGACGCTGTTGAAGAGGCCTTCCATGTAGGACGGGCTTTCCGGATCGAAGAACTCCCCGTAGTTGCCGAAACCGAACTGGCCGTCCCGGAACAGGCTCTCCCACAGGACGAGCGCGGCCGGATAGACGATGTAGCCGAGCAGGATGAATCCCAGGGGGATGAAGACGAGGGCGCGGGGTTGCCGGAGAAAAGCGTACAGGTTCATGGTCCGGATCAGTCCCTCAGGATGATCGCTTGGTCGCCGGGGATGTGGACGCGTACGGCATCGCCGGGCTGTCGCGCGGCCATCGGGCCTTCCGCGTTCTCCACGACCTGGATGGCGACGCCTTCGGCATCCACGGTGAACTCGACCGTCGCGCCCTTGAAACGACGGGTAATCACGACGCCGCCCACCGTGCCTTCCGAATCCTCGTCGGTCAACTTCGCGGCCTGGGGATGGAGGGCCAGGTACACGGGGCCGTCGGCCGGCGCGTCGTCTTCGGCCGGCGCGTCGTCATCGGTCTGCGCGGGTGACGAGCGAGGTGCGGACAAGTCGACGGCCAGTCCGCTCGCGTGACGGAAAACCGTCCTTCCCCCGTCCGTCTCCAGCACGCCTTCCCAGAGGTTCATGTTCCCCATGAAGGCGGCCACGAACCGGTTGGCCGGCCTGCGATAGATCGCGTCGGGGCAGTCCAGCTGCCGGCACTCGCCCTCCTCCATGACCGCGATCCGGTCGGAAACGGCCAGCGCCTCCTCCTGGTCGTGGGTGACGTAGATAGCCGTGATGCCCAGTTTGGTCTGCAGCTCCCGGATCTGGTCCCGGGTTTCTTCACGCAGCTTGGCGTCCAGGTTGGACAGCGGCTCATCGAGCAGCAGCAGGTCGGGCTCGATGACCACGGCCCGCGCGAGGGCCACCCGCTGCTGCTGTCCGCCGGACAACTGGGGCACGGGACGCTGTTCCAGCCCGGCCAGTCCTACCAGGTCGAGGGCCCGCGCCACGCGATCCGCCATCTCCGCTCCGGCCACCTTCCGCGTGCGCAGGCCGAAAGCGACGTTCTCGAAGACGGTCATGTGTGGGAAGAGGGCGTAATTCTGGAACACCATCCCGGTGTTCCGCCGGTTGGCAGGCACGTGGGTGACGTCCTGGTCGTCGAAAAGTACGGTGCCTGCGGTGGGGAAGATGAACCCGGCGATCATGCGGAGGATGGTCGTCTTGCCACATCCGCTCGGTCCCAGCAGGCTGAAAAACTCGCCGTCGGCCACCGTCAGGCTGATACCCTTCACGACCGGGGTGTCATCGAAGTGCTTGGTGAGGCGATTGAGGGTGACCTGGGCCATGGGCGGAGATCAGAATGGGGCGCGGATCAGTATGAGGCTTAGATCATAACGGACCGCGGATCGGAACAGACCGCGACGACAGGCGGAAAGTGCTATCCCCGGTCCTTGATGTTGTCGTCCCAGTACTTCATCCAGATGCTGGTCTGTTCGGAGAAGACCTTCCAGTCGATGTCGAAGGGGACGACGGAAAGATCGGCCATCCACGCGGGCAGGCGGTCTTTCGGGATATCGCCCCGGGTCGGGATCCGGTAGTACTCCGTGGCCTGCAGGACGGCGTGATCCACATTGGTGACAAATTCGTAGAAGAGCCGGGCGTCGTCGGGGTTCTTGCCATTGGCGATCAGCGCGATGCCGTCGGTCAGCACGGGCGCACCGCTCCTCGGCACCACGAAATCGAAGGGATAGCCGTACCGGTCCACCTGCATCATGATGTCGCTCATCAGCCAGATGGACACCAGCCCTTCCTTCCGGGCGAGCTTCTGGAACATCATGTTCGGATCGGCGGCGTAGTCCTTCGTGTTGGCGTCGAGCCGCGTGAGCCACGCGTACCCCGCGTCGGGGATCCGGGTATCCCGGTACGTTCGCCAGATCATCCCCGAGTAGACCGTCCGCATCGTGCCGGACGCGAGCGGGTACCGGATCACGATCAGGTCCCGCCACCGGGGGTCGAGGAGTTCGTCCCAGTCTGCGGGCGCCGTCTCCTTCGTCAGCTCGAGGTTGTTGAAGGCGATGACCGGTATCAGCTGCGCCGTACCGTACCACCGGTCTTCCTCGTCCCTGAACTCGGGAAGCAGGGCGTCCGCCCAGGTCGGCCGGTAGGGACTCAGCAGGCCTTCGTCTGCGGCCTGGATGAAATTGGTCGCCGGCGCGCCCCACCAGACGTCGCCCTGGGGATTGGTCCGCTCCGACCGCACCCGGTCGAGCACGTCCTGCGAGCCCATGTCGAGCCAGCGGACGTCCACATCGGGATGGGCGGTCTCGAAGAGCTTCTCGAACTCGGGCAGGATCGGCTTGCCGTGGGGCGAATAGACCGTCACGACACGCCGGTCCGGATCACCGCCGACACTACAACCCAAGGCGAGGATGACCGTGCACGCTGAAACGGCCGCGCACAGAACCAATGTTGAAATGCGTTGAACCGTCTTCACTGTGTTCCTCTGCACTCCCTGGTATCCCGCGTAACCTACGCCGCGACGCTCCGTTTCACCGAATCCGGAAAGCCCCGGGACGTGGCTAGAAAGTACCACGGCGTGCGAAAAGTGTCAACGCGGATTTGGCGGAACGTCGGGTCGTACAAGGCGGCAAGGACACGGCTGCACGGGGTCGCGCAAGCAGGCAGGGAGCCGTCTACAAAGGGTCCCGCAAGGCGGCGAGGACACGGTTCCGCCGGGGCCCTCAACCCAGGTCAGGCAAGCCGAAACACCACCGCCTCCGACCGCTGTATGTCCCCGCAGTAGACGCCTTCGAATACCGAGTCGGGCACGGCCGCGACGATTCGCCGGGCCAGGTCCATGCTATCCTCGTCACCTGCGCAGGAGAGGTACAAGGAAAGGGGTACGGATTCCGGAAAAGCTCGCCGGTACGCCTCGGGATGACTTACGACGCCAGCGATGACACCGGGTGTTACCGGTTCGTCCTGTCTCAACCCGGTCAGACGGCCCACGCGCTCCGGCCGGTGCACCTGCCGCTCGTCCAGCGGGATGCCGACGGCCCTAAGGGTGGCGACGACCACGCCCCGTGTCGTCCCCGCCGGCACCACGGGCTCATGGTCCCCGGGCGCCTTGAACAGCCGAGCCCGGGCGCCGTCGGCCTTCATGAGCAGCAGGTCGGGCGCGCAGACCTCCCGCAACTTTTCCAACTCCTCCGCGTCCAGCCCCTTGAGCTTGTCCGGCCGGGGCCGGGCGCCGAGGACGGTCACGTGTCGGCGCGTTTTCAGTTCAGGGGGAATCAACTGCGGCCAGCCCGGCGTTTCGGCGGTCACGTAGAATCCGCGCGTCTGCTTCGACGTCGGCGGATGCAGGTGCGTGGTGGAGGACGTGATGACGACGTCTCCACGATCGACGGCCTCGCCGGCCAGCCGGTACATCAGCGTGGCCTTGCCGCCGCTGCCGACGATGGCTACGGCGTCTCCCCGGCGAATCCCAAGCGTGTCGAGGAAGGGCGTTTCCGCCGCCGGTCCGCTCACCACTCGCCCCCCGGACGGATATGAATCGTTCGGGGCCGCCGCTGCAGGAAGCGCCGTACGAGGACCATGCCGACGAGGAATCCCCCGATGTGGGCGTACCAGGCCACGCCGTCGCTACCGATGCCCAGGATCTGTCGCAGGAACCAGATCCCGAGTACGATGATGGCGGGCACGTGGATGATCTGGATGAAGATGAACAGCAGGACGAAGGTCTTGATGTAGGCCTTGGGATACAGGATGAAGTAGGCGCCCAGGATGCCTGCGATCGCCCCGCTGGCGCCGATCATCGGGATGGCGGAATCGGGCTCGGATACCACGTGCACCATGGTGGCGCACAGGCCGGTCAGGAGGTAGAAGAGCAGGTAGCGGCCCGCCCCCATGGCGCTTTCCACGCTGTTGCCGAAGATCCACAGGTACAGCATGTTGCCGGCGAGGTGCATGAAACCCCCGTGGACGAACATGGCCGTGAACAGGGTCAGGGGGAAGGGCACTAGAGCGTCCGGGTAGAGCAGGGAGGTGCCCGGAATGGGAATCTCGTTCCGGTCGACGAAATGGGTCAGTTCTAAGGGAATGGCCGCGGTCTTGAAGATGAAGATCTGCTCGCCCACCGGTCCCAGGACGAACTGGAACAGGAAGACGGCCACGTTGGCCGCGAGCAGCCCGTAGGTGATCACGGGCCGGCCATAGGACGGGCTTTCAGCCTGGAGAGGTAGGAGCATGGGCAGGTGGACGGACCGCGGCCGGCCCGAAAAGGTTTGTCACCGGCGATACGGGGAACGAACCGACCCGGCAGGCAACGGCCCGTCTCATTTCGTGGGTTGGGACTCCAGCCGGTTGATCTCGTCGCGCAGCCTGGCCGCCTTCTCGAACTCCAGGTTGGCGGCGGCCTCGTACATGGCGGATTTGAGTTCCTCCACGACGGTGCTCTGGTCCATCTTCGCGATGGTGTTCAGGATCGGCATGTCGTCGTCCACGGCTTTCACGTCGGCCACGGCCGTGGTCTGGATGATCTCCTCGATGGACTTGTACACGGTCTCGGGCTCGATCCCGTTCAGTTCGTTGTACTCCTGCTGCAGCACCCGCCGGCGGTTCGTCTCCTCCATGGCCCGCCGCATGGAGTCGGTGATGTTGTCGGCGTAGAAGATCACCTCGCCGCGCACGTTCCGCGCCGCCCGCCCCGCCGTCTGGATCAGCGAGCGTTCCGACCGCAGGAACCCCTCCTTGTCCGCGTCCAGGATGGCGACCAGGGAGACTTCGGGCAGGTCGAGCCCCTCGCGGAGCAGGTTGATGCCCACGAGGACGTCGAACTTGCCGAGACGCAGGTCGCGCAGGATCTCGACGCGCTCGATGGAATCGATGGTGGAATGGAGATAGCGCACCCGCACGTTCAGCTGCCTGAGATAATCGGTCAGGTCTTCCGCCATCCGCTTGGTCAGCGTCGTCACGAGCACCCGCTCCTGCCGGTCCGCGCGCTCCCGGATCCGGGTCAGGAGATCATCCATCTGGTTTTCCACGGGCTGCACGCTGATCTCGGGGTCCATCAGCCCCGTGGGCCGGATGATCTGCTCGACCACAACGCCCTGACACTGGCTCAGTTCGTAGTCGGCCGGCGTGGCCGATACGTAGATCACCTGGTTGACCATCGTCTCGAATTCCTCGAAGGTCAACGGACGGTTGTCCAGCGCCGACGGCAGCCGGAATCCGTGCTCCACCAGCGTGGTCTTCCGCGACCGGTCGCCGTTGTACATGGCCCGGAGCTGGGGCAGGGAGACGTGGGACTCGTCGATGACCAGCAGGAAATCGTTGGGGAAGAAGTCGAAGAGGCAGAAGGGACGCTCGCCCGGGGACCGCCCCGACAGGTGCATGGAGTAGTTCTCGATGCCGGCGCAGAACCCGATCTCCCGCATCATCTCCAGATCGAAGCGCGTGCGCTGTTCCAGCCGCTGGGCCTCGAGCAGCTTGTTCTCGTCATAGAGCACCCGAAGCCGCTCGTCAAGTTCCTCCTCGATGGCCTTCATGGCCTGGTCCAGGCGCGGCGCCGTAGTGACGAAGTGACGTGCCGGGTAGACGGCGATGCGGTCCCGTTCGGCCAGCACCTCGCCCGTAAGGGGATCGAACTCGGTAATGCGGTCGACTTCGTCGCCGAACATCTCGATGCGTATGCCCTTCTCCTGGTCCGCGGGCAGGATGTCGAGGGTGTCGCCCCGCACGCGGAATGTGCCCCGCGCGAAGTCGTAATCGTTCCGGTTGTAGTGCATGTCGATCAGCTTGCGCATGATCATATCCCGCTCGTACGCCTCGCCCCGGTCCACGAGGAGGATGAACTCCTTCCACTCGTCGGGGGATCCCAGGCTGTAGATGGAGGATACGGAGGCGACGATCACCACGTCCCGCCGTTCCAGCAGCGCGCTCGTCGCCCGCAGCCGGAGCTTGTCCAGGTCCTCGTTGACGGACGAATCCTTCTCGATATAGGTATCCGTCACAGGCATGTACGCTTCCGGCTGGTAGTAGTCGTAGTAGCTGATGAAGTATTCGACGGCGTTCTTCGGGAAGAACCCCTTGAACTCGCCGTAAAGCTGGGCGGCCAGGGTCTTGTTCGGCGAGATGACCAGGGTCGGCTTCTGCAGCTCGGCAATGACCTGGGCCATGGTGTAGGTCTTGCCGCTGCCCGTTATGCCGAGGAGACACTGGTGCCTGTCCCCCCGGTGCACACCCTGGACGAGTTCCTCGATCGCCCTGGGCTGGTCACCCCGGGGTTCGTAATCGGAAACGACGGTGAAGGGAGGCATTCGCAAGTCCGTCGAGATACTTAGTCGTAAATACGACTGGATAAATAGGCGAAAAGACCCTTATAATATATGCCGAAGCAGCCTCAAATGCAAAGGGGATTGACCGGTACCTCGCACCGGAACAGAGGGTATTTCAAGTGCTGCAGTCTGGTAACTAAAACGTGTCTACTGACTTGAAATTTGGAAGGTTTTCAGGTAACCAATTAAGTCATTTGTGAGAAGTAGCATGGATTTAAACAATAGGGAATTTGCAGCAGTCATCTGGACGTTATTTGTTATCGGACTGGCAATGCTTCATAAAGACTTACGAAAGTGCCTATGGAATATACTGAAAATCCCATTCCAAAATCCGGTATTGTTTAAGTTCGTTGCAATCCTACTTGGTTATGTCTCTGTAATTCTAGTGTTATTGTATGTTTCGGGGATTTGGACTATAGACCTGCAAAAGGAGACAGTTATGTGGTTTTTCTTTGCAGGTATAGTGCAAACGTTTAAAATCGCTAAAGATTCGAATACAATAACGAGTCCAGCCAGAACTCTAGTTACTGACAGTGTTAAAGCTATTGTTATTCTTGAGTATCTAGTTTCAACATATACCTTTTCGGTGTTTATTGAGCTACTATTACAGTTCTTTCTTATTACCATTGGACTAGCTAATGCAGTTGCCAAAACCAATGAAGAGTACAAGTCAGCCGAGACCGTGACAGGCTGGATGTTAGCCTCCATGGGTTTTGTAATTGCTGGATCGGCAATATATAGTGCTTTCTACGATTTCAAAACTCTAGCATCGCTTGAAACAGCCCGCATAGTGTTAGTACCGATTGTTCTTTCGATATCACTTATCCCTCTCATGCACTTAGTCGTTACCTATCAAACCTATACGCACTTATTCAGTGCGCTTGATATAAACGAATTTATTGACAAGAAGGTCAGACGGTACACAATGAGAAAGATCGTCTGTAAATTTGGGCTGAGGTTTTTGAATGTGAGGGAGTTTAGAAAAAACAACTGGGCAGATTTAATAAGATTAAGAACCAAGCGTGATATAGATGTGCTGCTTGAACAACAGGTTTGATTTCGAAACAGTTCCAATCAACTTAGCCTGCTGAAGTATGTTGATTGGATCGTCAAGGGAGTTGATGTGAGGGTGCATCCCGGTAATCGAAAGAATCAGTAGACCGAATTGGAACTCGACGAAATCGCTACAGTTTTTCGTCAGTTTCTCTGCGGATCCAAATTGAGGTGTTTGATAGACTGCGATGCCTGTGCATTGAATTGGATCTACTATTCTCTTCAAACTGAATCTACCACGCTAATAACGCCTTCTTCCTCCTTGTCTTTGTAACCAAGAACAAAGATCCTAGTGGGGTTAAGTAATACACAGCGACCTGGTGTTTTATTTCGGACCCGGCACGAACAGGAGTGGCCATGTCTCATCCATTATTCGACCTGAGCGGACGCGTGGCCCTGGTCTCCGGCGCGGCCGCCGGCATGGGCAAGGCGACGTCCATCGCCTATGCCGAGTCGGGCGCGGATCTCATGCTGGCCGATGTCAATGAAGAGGGCATGCAGGAAACGGTCAGGGAGATCGAACGCCGGGGCCGGCGAGCGGAGCCGGTGGTATGCGACGTCTCCAACGGAGCGCAGATCCGCAAGATGTTCGCACGGCTGGACGAAACCTACGGACGTATCGACGTACTGGCCAATATCGCCGGAGAGGGGGGAATCAATCAACTGCCCCTGGAAATTACCGAAGCCGGGCTCATCCAGACCCTGAACACGCTGGTCGTCGGAAGGTACGTCTGCTGCCAGGAAGGCGCGAAGCGCATGATCGAGGCCGGTCGGGGCAGCATCATCAACATCGTGTCCATCGCCGGGCTGTCGGCCCTCGGCCGCGGCCACATGTCCTACAGCATCGCCATGGGCGGCGTGGCCCAGATGACGCGGGAGATGAGCACGGAGTGGAGCAGCAAGGGCGTACGCGTCAACGCCATCGTATGCGCCCAGATCATGAACGAAGGCCTGAGCAAGCGCATCGACGCCGACGCCAAGCTGGGCGACACCTACCTGCGGGGTATCCCCATCGGCCGCCTGGGAAAATCGGAAGACATCCAGGGACTGGCCATCTTCCTCGCCTCCGACGCCTCAAGCTGGGTCACCGGAGCGCTCATGCCGCTGGACGGCGGGAACACGGCCAAGAACGCGGGTGGATCGCATCCGGGGCAGCCAAATGCGCCGGATGAGCAGCAGTACTGAGGATCGATAGAAACGGCTTCCAAAAGACTGGGATGCAACTCACATAAGAGATACGATCTCACTACCGAAATCTCGTTTTTGCTCAAAACACCTGACTACTGAACTAAGCTCCAATGTAGTTCTCCGAATTCAATATAACATCACAAAGTTGGATTAAACTCTCTGATTGTTTACCAGCGTCCCAAGCGATTGAAAGGCTTGTACCAATATGTAATGTGTTTTTCTTAAGACCACCAACTTGGCCAAAACGTATATCAGCCTGCTCTGAGAATCCCGCCCAATCACTTATACCGATTTCCGATTGAACAGTAGTTCCGATATCTGAATGCCACATTGTAACCCCACTGCTCCAGAAAGTTTCATCTGGAAACGCATTGGGGTTCGGTATATCAGCGAGCTTTAGAAGGGCTTTGTTGTCTTTCTCATGTTTAGAACGACTCCCGCTTCGGTCTGGCTTATCAGCGTCTGAGTCAAAAACGAGATAGGTTGGAATACTCATATGCTTTGCAATAACGAATGGTTGCAACAATTCACTTTTACCTTGCGTTGATACTATATGACATCCGATTCTTCGAATCTCTTCGGACCGATCAAGTAAGTTGATGTAGGAAAGTATGTAAGCAACATCCTCCAAGCCTTCAACTAAAACCAGTCGACGAGTAAAAAACATCTCATTAAGTCCTGGCTGCAATGCTTGGTTTATTTTCGCTAGTGCTCCTTCAGGCGCTTGTGGTCTTGTTTCAAGAACTTCTGAAATCACATCTGAAATGTCCACGTAAGACATATATGAGACCGATGATGCTAGACTATTCGAAGCTTTCCGGATCATCCGCACATCCTCAAATCCTTCTCCCGAAACAAACAGTGGGTTGTGTGTCGTAATGATGATCTGGGTGTTGTCGCTGCTTAACCTTTTAAGCACGTCAGCAAGATACCGAGCTTGAGGTGGATGTTGATAAAGTTCCGGTTCCTCACAAGCTAGAATCAAAGTGGGAGCTGCCGATACGTCCGTTCCTGCCAGTTCCTGTAGTAATGCTAGTAAATACGACCGTTGCAGTCCGTGCCCAAAGCGAGATAGCTCCCCTTCAAACTCCCCTTCACCAGCTAGAATATGTGCCCAAGGTTCTTCAACTCTAACAGACCTATCAGGATCTTGTTGCCACTGTAGACTCAACTTGGCTCCTGGATGTGCCCATTCAGTAAGGCGATTCTGTAGTGAGTCAGACACTTCATCGAGTACGTGCTGGTTTTCATCCAGCAACACTTGATATTGTTCTTGCATCTGCATGCGCAAAGACCTAACTGACTGATCGAAATCCGTCCTTAAACGTACGGTACGCGAAAGTAACTTACCCAATGCTGTGTTTTTAGCTTCTATTTGTTCTGAAGTTGCGTCCTTAACAGCAGGTACATAGACCCACTGTATATGTTTGGCAAGTCGGTTAGACCCTCTTGAAAACCCATAAAACTGATCTTCGCTTGGAATGAGCTCACAGTCATCTGGGTGGCTGTTCTCGTAAGATCGAAGTTCACTTTTCATTGTTTCTTTTGTACCGGGGGCCGGAAGGTCCGTGTAAGTAGTTCGAATGTTGCTATAGATCTCCTTCAAAACTGCTACCTTTTCACCGTTATCTAGTGCCCTGAAAAATGGAGCGAAATCGGACATTCCGAGCCGTTCGCCGAACTGTTTCACCTCCGCTTTTTGGGAGTCTTCGTCGAATGTCGCTACGGCCGAGACAACAAGTAATCCTTGTCGATAATAGTCCGAAAAATCCTCCTGAGCCTCCTCATTAAGTTCGGTGAACGTGACTGTAATCCTGATTGGATTATCGGTATTTCGGCAGTGAAAGTCCTCTATATCCAATTGGCTAAGGTCAGTTGGGTGATTTTCATATTCTCTAAAAAACACGTTCAATGCAGTTAAAACTGTGGATTTCCCAGCACCATTTGGTCCAACGAAACACGCGTAGTTGTTAAATGGTATTGTTATGTCATCAAACGATCTGAAATTCCGAATTCGAACAGACTTTATTTTCATGTGTCCAGTTTATTCCTTTATGCTGTCTCAAGATTGTCAATGTCAGTGTCACTTAATCTTAGCTGATGACCGCCAAGTCGCTCAAAAAGTTGTTCCCGGCAAGTGAGAATGATTACCTGAACTGTTCGGGATGCTATGTTAAGAATATCAAACATACGGCTCATCCTACGATCATCCGAAAAAACAAGGGCATCGTCGAGGATTACAGTAGCTGGATAACCTTGTTCGGCGAGCATTTCGGCAAATGCAAGACGGACCAAAACCGCCACTTGTTCTTGTGTACCCATACTCAGTTGATGAAAGTTTTCAACATACCCGTCAACCCTCTCTACACCTTGTATTTTAAGATTCTGGTCTATCTCTAAATTGGCGCCTGGGAACAACAGTTGCAGATATGGCTGGACACGCTTGAGGACAGGAGAGAGATATCTTTCCATTGCATCCCTCTCGGATTTTCGCAAGGTCGATAGCAACAGATCGAGTATCTTCACTTCGTTTCGCATTCGACTTTGTTCGGCCTCGGCACTTTCTAACTCACTGGTTTTAACGCCGATTACTTCGTCGAGGCCAACTCCCTCTACCACTTCAATTTGTGATTTCAAACGAGCAATCTCAATTTTAAGGTCGGAACGTTTTTCGTTCCTGTCTTGGGTGGCTTTTTCCAGTCGAGTTATGCGTGCTTCCAACTGTGGCAAAGTCTCGTCTATTCTTTGTCCTTCGAGTTCGACGATAAGTATTTCCTGTACCGAAACATCGTTTATTGCTTTTTCAATAGCAGAATGTAGTTCTTCATCCGATTGCTCACTTTCCAACTGTTTTAGATTCTCCTCCAGATTTAAGAGTCGGTTTTTGTTTTCGTTATGACCACCCTGGAGGGTATCACGCTCGGAAGTTAGGGAGTTCATATTCTCGACTGGACCAACCATCGAAGCACGTGCTGTACTGATATCCTCTCGTGCGTTTTCAGCCTGCAGTTGTGCGTCATGCAGTGAGTCTCTGGCACTTTGAAGTGTCGGCAATTCATCCATTTGAAGCAGGTCCAACTCTCGCCCGAGAGCCTGTCGTATTCCATCAATGTAATCGGATAGAGACTGTGCTCCCGCTGGATGTTCATCAGTGGCTGGGGCATACAATTCGACTTGTTGGCTGGCAAACTCGGCATCTTGAAGTAGTGTCTGCCGTCTGACATGCTGATCCTCCGCGTCGCTGACGGTTTCGGCTCCTGCTGCTTCAAGAACCATTCTCAACTTGTTGTTAGCCTCCAACAGTTGACCGAGCAGTTTGTCACGATCCTTAATGCCTGGTTCGATTAAGATGCGACCACGACCCGGAATGGTGACAGCAGTGGGTTTTACTATTCGAATAGTCGACTGATCACTGGTCACTGGTTTCCCATCAACTTCTATCTCGGTAAACGCGTCTGATTCCATCTCGAATGAGACTATCGTCGCAGAGGCATCTAGACTGTTCTTTACTCTTTCGTGTTCTTTGTCGGCTTCAAGTATACCAGCCATCACCTCGTCTGTCACAAGAATGGCCGCAGCAGATGCAAGGGCCTCCCGCTGGTATACTTCAGATGCTAAAGCTTTTCGGTACTGCTGCTCAAGCTTGTTTATTTGAATTCGGTTCTCAACGGCAACCAGTATTCGACGACAACGTGATACGGATTCTTCAGCTTTGGATACTACCGCTTCTAGTTTCTCAATACTGGTCCTAGACTCCAGATGATGTGCCTGGGCTTCTTTAACCTTCTCCCCCAATTCTACTAATCGTTGCCTAGACTTACTTTGTTTTTCTTGGAGTATTTCGATTTCGGTATTTAACTCGTCTCGTTCAACTGACTTCCGGTTAACCTGTTCGAGTTTCTGTTTACGGAGTTCTAGTTCCATGCGTGCAGTATCTATATTGGATTCCAAATCTGAAAGTTCACTAAACCTTATCTGTGTGTCTTCGAGCTCCTGTTTTTCTTGATCAATGAATTCACTAGAAGACAAACGTTCCAAAGTGGTTTCGGAGTCCTCTAGTTTGTTTAGTGTATCTGTGAGTTCCTGGCGACGTGCCTGCAAGCTTTCATGTTCACTACGCAAAGTTTCGATTCGTTCATTCGATTCTTTGTATTTGCCACGAGGGCGGCCAGTATTTGGTGTAATCAGCGCCGCTAGTTGTTTTTCGATTGATTGCGGTAAAGCCCGGCCTCGTCGTCCTCCCAGTACATTGCCAACTTCAGATTCTAGTGCACTGTGAAGATTTGTACGTGCGCTATCAGGTACATCGAGAGTACGGAAAGACCAGCCTTGTTTTACCCAGAGTATATTCCACATACCCATCGTCTCTGGTTTCGCTCCTGTATTCCCTGACTCGTAGAAACCTAGTAGACTACGGAGTGAAGCTTCTGCATTGTCGCCTTCCAGTATCCGACCGTCTGGACAGGTTAACTTGGCGTAGGGCTTCTTCACAAAACGCTTAGTGATGCGATAAACGTCATGTTCCAGTTCGAATGTCAGTTCGACCACGGGAGCGGTTTGGTTCCGGTCGTTCTGATAAGCCTTAATAGGACTGGCCTTGGAGGTATGTCTTTGGAAGAGAACAGCTTGGAAGGCATCAAGTAAAGTAGACTTACCGATTTCATTAGGCCCTACTACGACGTTGAGTCCGTCTTGGATACCGTCCAAACGTGTTGGAGTAGTGAATTTTTTAAACTGATTGAAAGCCAGAGAGCGGATTCTCACTGTTGGCCCGCCTGTAACTTCATATGTTCTATAAATAGCCGATGTAGAGCCTGAGCGGCGATTGCTTGTTCCTCGTCACTATCGTCTTCTGCTCGCTGCTTCAACTCTTCCGCAGCAGCACGCACGAAACCTCCTCGATCGATTTGATCAAGATCCCTTTCTGTTGGCTTAGAGTACAGATGGTCATCATCAATTCTCATATAACAGAAAGCGGCTGTAACGCCGTCGGTTATTTGATTCTGAAAACGCTGGCGGTCTTCTAACGACACTGCACCCTCTATTTCGAGGTGAATCAATACTCGATCTAGTGCTTCAGCTAGACCACGTAGTCTGGTTTCAAGGTAGTCAATGTCTTCACCGCAATTGATTTGTTCCGTAACTCGCTCCCACGTATAGTATCCGGTTGGAAACGGTTCCACTACTGGGGTAGCACCACGTCCCTCGATTTTGACTAGTAATGCTTGACCGCCGTTTTCTGTATGAAATGCATCAACTTCTGGGGTTCCACTGTACCAACACCTCTCATTGATCTTTAACTGACCGTGCCAATCTCCGAGTGCGAGATAATCGAGGTCTGCGCTTCGTATACGGTCTGGCGTAATGAAGTTAGGTGCTCTCCCACTACTGGATCCGAAATCAGTAACTGTTCCGTGAGCAAGCCCAATCCTCACGACGCCATCCGCAAGTTCAACATGATCCATGTAGGCAGTAATATCATCGAGTTCATGCCGGTAATGCAGTGGTGCAGGCAAAAGCGCCAAATCGTTGTCCTTTAGAATCACTGGCTCTCGCTTTATGTAGACTCGCACATTGTCAGGCAGGCCCCTGTGTAAAAGTCGATCCCATAGACCATTTGGACGATGTGGATCGTGGTTTCCAGGTATAAGATGCCATACAACGTTCGAGAAGGTTCGCATCCGTTCAAGTGGTCGATTAACCGATTGAGGTGTAAGTTCCTCCATGTCGTAGATATCACCGGCTACTAGAACGTCTTCGACCTCGCAATTATGAGCTTGCTCTCCTATGCGATTAATTGCTTGTAAACGCGCTTCCTGGAGTAACCCCATCGTGGTGTCATCCAAAAACCGAAATACCTTACCTATCTGCCAGTCGGAGGTATGAATAAACCTTACCATAGACAACTGTTTCCTATATCAAACGTAATCTTCACAATATTGAAAATTGATGCATTTTGAAGCAAACTACGGTAATAAAACCAGAATGCCTTCGGTAATCAAGTTCCGTTTGACGGTTTACACAGATGAAGCGAAAGCGTATACTGCGTGACGGGTTATAGTCACGAGGCGGTAAAACTAAAGCACTCGCAGGGTGAGTACGTAAGCGAAACCTAAGCAACCACCAAAGCGTCTGAAACGCAGCGGTCGGTATTCAATCGCGGTTATCATGGAACGTATCACAAAATGAGTGGCAAGCACATGCACAGATACGTGATGGATCAGATGTGTTCTATCGTTTTGGGACTTGAAGGCAAGAAACTAAAGTGTAATGATTTGGTTGAATAAGAGACCACAGAAACAATAATGAAATGAGTCAAAGTCTGTAGGCTATGAGCTATCCAATCTAAGGGGATGTTATTGTGGACGTGGGCACCATTGTAAATGGGCTAATGGTTTTGGTAACGATATCAATCGCGGTGATTGCATGGCGGACGTTCAAGTCACAAACACGTCCCAGAATCATTGTGTATACTCATCACGATCACCTTCGTCCTGGTTTGTTGAAATTGCGAATACACAACATAGGGAAAGACGTGGCGACAGATATATCTTTCGAGATGGAATATCCGATTCCGGATATTAGAGGCCCATTGTCAACCGGGTTACTGTCATCTTTGGCACCTGGAGAATATAGGGAGTCTATGTGGGGAACGGTGTGGACATTAAAGGAGAAAACAAGCGGAGAATCATATAAAGTGAAGTATAGGTATCATCATGGTAAAAAACGCCTGTGCGGCGAAGATGTTATTGAAACAGATTCTTATGATGAAGAACTAACACGTCTATCGCCATACCAAGATATCGTTAAAACAATAGAAATCAGTTTAAGTGCAGTAGAAGGCAAATTAAGTAACGTGTTAAGTGAAGTGTCCGTACTTAGTAGGCAATGGAAAGAGTTTATCTCGTCTCAAAATTGTGACGATCCTAAGAAATAAGCAGCCCAATAGGGGATGTTAGTTATGGCAACGTCTAACTGGGTCAATGAAACCATGTGGACATCGGACAATTTACCAGTCCTTCGCGGCATGAATTCCGATTCCGTGGACTTGATCTACCTCGATCCTCCGTTCAATTCGAACCACGACTACGCCGCACCGATTGGGAGCAAGGCGGCCGGAGCCGAATTCAAGGACACTTGGACACTTAGTGATATAGACCTTGCGTGGCTTCTGGATTTCGAGAAAAACCATCCTGTTCTTACGAGGATCATAAATGCTACGTTGACGGACTCCGATAAGGCTTACCTTATCTACATGGCCCCCAGGTTGTTGGAAATGCACCGCGTTTTGAAGGATACAGGGTCAATATACCTACATTGTGATCCCACCATGAGTCATTATTTAAAGCTGATTATGGATTCGATTTTTGGACGATACAGATTAAGAAACGAAGTGATTTGGCACTATCGAAGGTGGACCGGGAAGGCGAAACGTTTTCAACGATTGCATGACGTTATTCTTTTCTACACCAAGAACGACTATTACCAATACAATGTCCTCTACGACCCGTACACTGAACGTTCTTTGGAACGAAAGCAGCATTACCATACCAGAATCAAGGATGGGGATGTTTACGTTACTGACATTGATCCTAAAGGTGTAAGGGCAGGGGATGTTTGGTTTATTCCCGTACTTAATTCCCAATCGAAGGAACGCACAGGTTACCCAACACAGAAACCCCTTGCCTTACTGGAACGAATTATAAAGGCCAGTAGCAATGAAGGGGATGTTGTGTTGGATCCGTTCTGCGGTTGCGCTACGGCCTGTGTAGCAGCTCACAACCTGAACAGGCAATGGGTGGGGATAGACATTTCCCCGAAGGCTTACGAACTCGTAAGGGAACGGATTCAGGACGCAGGGGGCCTTTTCTACTCACTTACACAACGTTTCGATATCCCTAAACGTACCGATCTTGGCAAACTGCCTAAGTACAACTGCAAGGAGAACAAAACGGCCCTGTACGGCGAACAGGAAGGGAATTGCAACGGATGCAGGGAACACTTTAAGATCAACAACTTGACGGTGGATCACATCATCGCCCGTAGCGTGGGTGGCACGGACCACCTCTCCAATCTGCAACTGTTATGTGGGTACTGCAACAGCGTTAAGGGGTCGTTCGGCATGGAGTATCTGTTGTGGAAACTGGGTAGTGATTCCACCAGTAAACCGTATTACAAACCGGGGTTTCCACACTACCCTTCAGATGGAGTATCCGTTATGAATGCTCAAATGTCCGTTGATGAACCGTACTAAGGCAGATACTTTTTGGTGAAGCGCAAACGCAAGGCAAAGGAAAAAGAAATCGTCGGTAGTACATCTCCTACGCGTACGCGTGGAAGGCCCGTAATATATCCACTACCACCGCCAATTGCTGCTTCCCCGGAAGATTTGGCACGCGCTGATGCGAAAACGCCACCACAGAAGCAATGGGAGTTTATGCGAAAGAAGAATAGGGATAAATGACGAATCCCGTTTTATGTACTAAAACTATGTTCGTCGTAGTCTCGGCAATGGTATTCGGTGTACAGTGCAACGATTCACCGTCACAATTTCCGACCAGCGTTCGAATCGTCACATATGAAGAATATCTTATGTTAAGACCTGCTGGTCACGCTGGCGCTCCCGACCTTAGGGATGCATGGGAGATTATTGGCGATGAAGGCAAGTTGAAATCAAAAGGTGGCGATGGTTTTACATGGATATGGTTGAACCCAGATGGGTCATTTGTTGAGTGTAACTTCGATGGTCCGTTATGTTTTGATCGAGAAGGAGAGATTCGTTCTGATGGTTCACCCTACGACGTAGATAACTGTTTCAGTAGTTTTCAGTACATGCGAAGTTGCAGCCAATCTGGGTTGTGAACACATCTCCACCAGTTCGTTACTACATGTTTCCCTTTCGTATAAATTACGACATTTGTAAACACCAATTGTTTTTTTAAAGAGAAACCTGCAGGATCAAGAACTCTGCTATACAGTTAGTATGAGATCATAATTTTGATGTGGTCAGCGCCTCTCCATTCTCCCCGTCGAACAGATGTATCTTCCCAGGGTCAAAAGAGAGATCCACGCTGTCGCCCCGGTCGAAACGAACGTCCGGCCGGGTGCGCACCTTGACGTTGGTGCCTCCGACATCAACCGTCAGGTAAAGGTCGCTGCCCATGGGTTCGCGCACGACGACCGTTGCCCGGACTGGAGGCCGGGAGTTATTTGACCCGGAGTCCGGCGCCGAGGCTACCGCAGTCGCGGAATCTGGTGCCTTACTGGTCGATCCCGGTGATGCCGGAGCCGGTTCTACCCCGATGTCCTCGGCCCGAACACCCAGAAATACCTCCTGCCCTTCCGGCGGTTCCATGCGCTCTACCATCGACGCAGCCACATCACAAGCGTACCCCTCGCCGACTACCCGCCAGACGCCACCGGCCGATTGTTCCAGCGTGCCCTTGAGCAGGTTGATGGGCGGGCTCCCCACGAAACCCGCCACGAAGGTGTTGGCGGGGTTGTCGTAAATGGACTCGGGGGTGCCGATCTGCTGGATCTGCCCCTCCTTCATGACCACGATACGGTCGGAGAGGATGAGCGATTCGGCCTGGTCGTGGGTGACGTAGACGAAGGTCATTTCCAGCTCGCCGTGGAGCCGCTTGAGTTCCGTGCGCATCACCACGCGAAGCTGTGCGTCCAGATTGGAAAGCGGTTCGTCGAGGAGGAACACGCCCGGATCGCGTACGATGGCGCGGGCCAGGGCGACCCGCTGCCGCTGGCCGCCGCTGAGCGCCCGGGGCTTGCGGTCCAGCAGGTGTTCGATCTCCATGGTCTTTGACGCTTCCAGCACGAGTCGTTTTCGATCCTCCGCGGGCACGCCGCGCATCTTGAGACCAAAGGCGACGTTGTCGAAGACGCTCATGTGGGGATAGAGGGCGTAGGTCTGGAATACCATGGCGATGTCCCGCCGTTCGGGCGGCACGGCCGTCACGTTCCGGTCGTCGAACCATACCTCGCCCGCCGTGGGGGATTCGAGCCCGGCGATCATGTTGAGCAGGGTGGTCTTGCCACAGCCCGAGGGACCCAGGAGCGTCAGGAACTCGCGATCGGCGATGTCGAGCGTGACGTCGTCCACGGCCACCACATCGCCGAAGTGTTTCGTAAGGTTGTTTAACCGGACTCGAGCCAATGGATTTGCTCCTCAACTAAACGATGAACCGGCCGCGGGATCTTCTGACCATCTGACTATCCTATCGCTTGCCTACCCCGTCACCGAACCGCCGATGCCCTGGATGATGAGCCGCTGGAAGAGGAAGGACAGGACCAGGGGTAGGAGGATGACCAGCACGCCGCCCGCGGCGATGACGGTGAAGGGCACCTGCAGTTCCTGGGCGAAATCCGACGCCAGTACCGTGACCGGACGGGAGGCGATGGTGGTGGTGAAGAGCAGGGCGAAGAGAAACTCGCCCCAGGACGCGATGAAGGCGAAGATGCCCACGGCGACCAGTCCCGGCGTCGTTACCGGCAGAAACACCCGCAGCAGCGCGCCCAGCGGCGTGCAGCCGTCGACCCGTGCGGCCCGTTCCAGGTCCAGGGGCACGGTCTGGAAATAGCCCTTCAGGATCCAGATAGTGAAGGGCAGGGTGAAGGTCGTGTGGGACAGGATCACCGACAGGTGCGTGTCGAGGAGTCCGTAGCTCCGCATCAGCAGGTACATGGGGATCATGATGGCCACGCCGGGCACGCTCCGCGAACCGAGATAGAACAGCAGGAGCAGCAGGTTGCCCCGGAACGGCAGGCGCGACAGGGCGTAGGCCGCCAGGGAACCGCAGGTCAGGTTGAGGAGCATCACCGCGGTGCCGATGATCAGGCTGTTGACGATGGCCCGGGGGAACTGCCGGGCGATGGCGGCGCCCACGTCCGCCGTCCGTCCCTCCACGTCGAAATAGAGGCTGTAGTTGCCGATGGTGGGCTCATCGGGCCACCATCGCTGCTGCGTCACCTCCCGTTCGGGCATGAGGCTGACGGCCGCCACCCAGGCGAAGGGCAAAGTCAGGTAGATCACGGCCGCCAGGGCATAGATGTAGAGCGAGGCGCGTCGCCACATGATAGTCCCCTATCCCTGGACGAGTCCGCGGCGGTACAGCAGCCGGATGTAGATGATGGCCAGCGTCATGGTAATCAGCGTGATCAGGTACGAATAGGCGTTGGCCCCGCCGAAGTCGAGCCGGGCGAAGGCCTCCTTGTAGGTCTGCCAGGCGATCACGTGGGTCGCGTCGCCGGGACCGCCGCCCGTGAGCGCGTAGATCAGGTCGAAGGCCCGGAAGCCGTTCATGGTTTCGAAGATGGCGACGACGAGCACGGCGTGGTACAGCCAGGGCAGGGTGATGAACCGGAAGCGGTTCCACGACGTGGCGCCGTCCACCCGGGCGGCCCGGTACTGTTCCGTCGGAATGGCCTGGATGGCCGCCAGGAAGATGATGCAGGCGAAGGGCACGCTCCGCCACACGTGGGCGCCGATGGCGGCGTTCAGCGCGACGAAGGGCGAGGCCATGCCGGTATATACAATGTTGATACCAAACAGGTAGTTGACAGTCGCGACCGTGTCCTCCAGCATTGCGTTGAAGGCACCGTAATCGCCGAGAAGGCCGACCCACATCAGGCCGTTGACCACACCCGGAATGGCCCAGGGAATGAGCAGCAAGGCACGCACGACGCCGCGGCCGCGGAAGGACTCGTGGAGCAGCAGGGCGATGGCCATGGCGATCACGATGACCAATAGGACCGCCATGAAGGTGAAGTACAGCGAGATCCACAGCGCGTTCCAGAACTCGGGGCTCGCGAGGATGGTCGCGTAGTTCTCCAGGCCGTGGAAGTACACCTGGTCGGGTCGCCGCAGGTTGTACCGGTGCAGGCTCATCCAGAAGGAGATGCCGATGGGATAGGCGATGAAGGCGAGGAGCAGGATCACCGCCGGCAGGTTCAGCAGCAGGGGTAGGAAGTCCCGCGTCCGCGTCATGAAAAAGGAGGGTCTCAGTACGGTCATATCGGCGTGTTCAACTCCAATCCGCGATCAGCTGGCGGCAGCGCCGCGCGATTTTGCCGAGTCCGTCGCGGGCCGACTGCTGCCCCAGGAGGATCTTCTGGATCTCCGGCTGGTAGTAGATCTTGAAGTCGGGGAACCACGGCGCCTTGATGTTCTCCCGCGGCCGGACGTGGCGGGACTGCTCCCGGACCTTGTCGATCTCGCCCCACTGTTCCGTCTGGGCGATGATGTCCTGATCGTCCAGCAGCGACCGGTAGGCGAAACCCAGTCCCCGCAGGCGGAACCAGCGCCGCGCCGTGTAGTACTCTCCTTCCGCGTCCCTCGCGCCCAGGAACTTCATCAGCGCCCAGGCGTCCTGCATCCGGTCTTCCCGGCATCTCGACGTCAGGCAGTACATGCGCGTCCATCCCAGGGTGCCGTGCTGTTCCGCCGAGATCGACGGCACCGGCGCCATCCGGTACACCTTCGCGTGCAGCGCATCCGAGCCCCGCCGCTTCAGCTCATCGTCCGCGGCCACCGAGTTCCGTCGGTTGTTCACGTATTCCAGGTCGTACTTGTTGAGTATGCCGTAGACCTGGCGGCCGCTGGCGACGTGGTCGCGCATCTGTCCCGCGGTGAGCGACGAAGGGGAGATGATGCGGTGACGGTGGATTCCGTCCGTCAGCCACTGCAGGATGGTCTCGGCCCGGCGGTCCTCGTCATCCGGGAAGGTGGGGTTAAGGTCATCGTCGAACAGCGTCGCCTCGCTGGCGTAGTTCAGCGTCCACCAGTCGAGGAATCCGAGCACGCTCTGCCGGAAGTTGAGCATGATCGGGTACTCGATGATGTCCCCGGCCGGCGTGCGGACCCGCGCCTCCCGGACCTTGACAGCCTGCTCGGTCAACTCGTCCAGCGTGCGGGCCGGGGCGTCGAATCCCGCCGCCTCGAGCATAGGCGCGTTGTAGATCCAGATGTTGAAGTCGGTGTAGTACGGCAGCCCGTAGCGTTGGCCGCCGTAGGTCATGGATGACAGGTTGTAGGGGAAGAGGTCCGCAGTCGTCGCCGACGTTTCGGAATCGGCGGCCAGGAGGTCGTCGCAGGGACGCAGCCAGCCAGCCTCGACCCACTCGGCGAAGTCGTCGTCGCGGACGTAGCAGCATTCCATGGGCGCTCCGCCCACGTGCAGCGCCACCATCTTGTCGTGGTAGTTTCCCGATACGGCGTTATAGTCCACCCGGATGCCGGTCTGCCGTTCGAAGTAGTCGAGGTTCTCCCGGACCAGGTCGGGTTCGTACACCCATCCCTTGAAGATCACGCCGGGCGACGGTGCCGGGTTGCAGCCGGCCGCCAGGCCCAGGCCCGCGGCGGTCGACGACTGGAGGAATGCGCGGCGCGTCATCCGGGATTTCACGGGCGGGTGGTCCCTTCAGGTGGAGTCAGTTTGGCACGGCGCGGGTAACCGGGCGATCGGTGTCCTGAAACGGCGTTCACAAAGTCAATGCGCGCACGTCGGACACCTGTCCGTATCGAGATCGTGGATGGGATCTCCGCACATTAAACACGGTCCGAGGGGGTGTACATCGGGACGCGTACGCGTCCCGTGCTTGTAATCGATGATGCGCCACACGGTCTCGCCGTCCTTCGCCGAGTAACACTGCCAACGACCTTCTTTCTTGCCGTCATACGACTTGCCCACGTGGGGCCCATAGTCGCCTTCCCACTGTTTGGTTCCGTTCTCGTGCCAGCAGACGTACCAGCCCTCATTGAGGCCGTTCCTGAACCGTCCTTCGCTCTTCTTGTTGCCATTGCCGTAGTACTGGATCCAGTTCCCGTCCTTCACGCCCATCCGATAGTTGCCTTCGCTGCGCTTGTTACCGTTGGCGTAATAGGTGACCCAGTATCCGTCCTTCTTGCCGTTTACGGTTTTTCCTTCGGTAAGGGCCATGGTCATATATCCCTGTAATTGGTATGCGGTGCGCAAGTGGCCGGCGTATCGGAAGGTCACACCTGGGTCGGTCGTGCCCTGCCTGGGGCGGTCGCGCCGCGCAAGTTTCGTGTCAGGCTGAATTGGTCTTGCGGTCCGCAATGTTCCCATGTTATTAAGGATACGGCTATTGTTCAAGACCTTCTTGCGACATCGCGCGGCCACGTAAACCACCTACAGGCAGGGATCCCGCCATGCTGACAGAAGACCAGATCCATCATTTCAGGGTGTTCGGATTTGTCGTACTCAGGCAGGTGTTGAATATGGAGGAAACCGAGGAACTGGGACGCCTTGCGGACGTGATATGGACGGCGGAGTTGGGACATCCGCCCCAGGAGGACGAGCACGTGTCCATCGCGCCGTTCCTCGAGTTGCACCCGGCCGCCCTGCCGATGATCGAGGACGACCGTATCTATACGCCCATGGTGCAGCTGCTCGGCCAGGACATGATCTGGTCGGGGTCGGAAGGCGTACAGGGCACCATGACCCGGCGGCCCTTCCACCACTGGCACGCGGACCGGCCCGGGCCGCAGGAGCTCGGCTACCTGCGCATCAAGATCATGATGTACCTGGATCCGATGCGGAAGGACGCGGGTGCGCTGCGCGTCATACCCGGATCGCACCGGTCTCCCTTCCACGAGGAACTCGCGCCGTTCCAGCAGCGGCACGGATTCGACGATCCCGCCTTCTTCGGATCTCCGGGCAACGAGGTCCCCTGTCACCCCCTCGAGACGGACCCGGGCGACGCGGTCGTCTTCAACCAGAGCCTCTACCACGCCGTCTACGGCAAGGCCGGTCGAAGGCGCTATGTCGCCCTCAAGTACGCGGCCCGTCCCACTTCGGACGCCCACCTGGCGTCCATCAAGCGGTTGAGTCCATACGCCCTGGAACCCCATGAACGGATCATGCAATCGGAAAGCCCGCGCCTGCGGGCCATGACGGCGGGTGTTGACGAACTCAGGGCGCGGGCCGAGGCGCTGTAGGGCCTACACGTCCGAATTGTCTGATAAAAACCGGAAATTCAGCATGTCTATTCCGCAACTATTGTTTCTCGTCTCACTTTCTGTCTACGGCTTGTCCTGCAGCAGTCCGGTGTCGGAGCCTGATCCCGTCCGGTCACCCATAACAGCGAACCACCCACCGCCGAACCCGATTCCATCTATCGGTATCAACGACAACCCACCCATAGAGGTCGTGCTTATCATAACCAAAAGGAGCCTCGATGGATTCCCATTCGTGGACTGGGGTTTTCGCAACCAGATGGATCAACCCATCATCATGGTCCTGCCACGTTTTCAGTGCAATTCTCCCAGCGATGGATTTACGAGCTGGAGCGCCGCCGTTGAGGAAGAAGATGATTTCAACGATTACGTTATCGACCCCATTAAACCGGGCGGGACGTGGGTTTTTCGTGATTTCCTGGTGGGTGATCCGTACAGGAATTCCCTGTTGCTGTTCGGCGACTGCGAGAACCGAAAATTGGAATTGACCGTCATAAGGACGGATGAAGAAGAACGGCCGTACATGGAAGGCGAGGTCTACCTGCCGAACACCCACGTGCGGTTCGTGGACCAGGGGGGTTGAGGCCGTTACCCTGTACATCGGTCCTGCTGGACTGAAGGAAAACCGCCGACCCGAAGCCAGGGAAAGGCGCCGGCCGTTGTCAAAGAAAGAAAACCGCCGGCCCGATGACGCCACCGGACCGGCGGTCATTACTTACGCACTAATAAACTACTCCACACCACTCCCCAACACAGCAGGCAGGGCGTTACGCTACACCGCGTCCTCGCCGCGTTCACCGCTGCTGATGCGGATGCTCTCTTCGACAGGCACGACGAATATCTTGCCGTCTCCCGTTCGGTCGCCGCCCGATCTGGCGGCCTTCCAGATAACGTCCACGATCTCGTCCTTCTGATCGTTGGTGACGGCGATCTCCATACGTATCTTGGCCGCGAGGGGGATGTCGATCTCCTGTCCCCGGTAAAGCCCCGTGCGATGGGCGGTGCGGCCATGCCCCGACACCCTGGACAGGGTCATGCCGGGGATGCCTTTCTCGTCGAGCGCGTTCCGGACGTCGTCGAGCTTCTCCGGTCTGATGATGGCTACGATTAGTTTCATAGGTCTGACGACTCCTGAAGTAATTGTCTAATGATAGATTCGGGCCTGTTCCGGCCCGTGACCTCAGCGTGGTCGGCTACAGGTGAGTCAGTCCGTAACCATCTTCCCCGTGCTGGGAGTGGTCCAGGCCGACCAGCTGGTCCTCATCCGTGGCGCGAAGCCCGATCGTACGGTCGATCAGCCACACGAGGACGCCCGTACCGACGGCCGACAGCGCGATGGCGATGACCACGCCCTTGATCTGGATCAGGAACTGCGACCAGCCGCCGACGTCTGTGGCGACCAGGCCGACGAGCAGCGCGCCGAACATGCCGCCGATGCCGTGAATGGCGAAGACGTCGAGCGTATCGTCGTAACCCAGCTTGCCCTTGAGCTGCACCATCAGGAAACAGACCACGGCCGCGCCGAAACCGAAGACCAGGGCCCAGGCCGGGGTCACGCTGCCCGCGGCCGGCGTAATGGCGACCAGGCCGGCCAGGATGCCGGAAACGATACCGAGGCTTGAGGCCCTGCCATGGTGGATCAGCTCCGTAACGATCCAGCCCACGGCGCCCGCGGCGGCGGAGATCTGGGTCACCGTCAACGCCTGGACGGCCGTTTCACCCGCGGACACGGCGGAACCGGCGTTGAAGCCGAACCAGCCGATCCAGAGCAGCCCCGCGCCAATGAGGGTCATAGTCAGGTTGTTGGGCTTCATGGCCCGTCCGGGATAACCGAGTCGGGGGCCGAGCACCATGGCGGCCACCAGGCCCGCCACGCCGGACGATATGTGCACTACCGTGCCGCCGGCGAAGTCAATGGCGCCGTCCTTGAAGAGCATGCCATCCGCGTTCCACACCATGTAGCAAAGGGGTTCGTACACCACGAAACCCCAGAGCAGGATCAGCAGGCAATAGGCGCCGAACTTTACGCGTTCGGCAATGGCCCCGGCGATGAGGGCGGGGGTGATGATGGCGAACATGCCCTGGAACATGGCGAACAGGTACGTGGGAATGTTCGTTCCGTCCCAGAGGGTTCCGGGGTCGACGCCGCCCAGCAGGAAGTAGTCTGAACTCCAGCCGAGGACGCCCGGTATGATCGTGCTTGCGCCGAAAGCCAGGGCGAATCCGAAGATCACCCATTGCACGCCCATGATGCCCATGGCCGCGAAACTGTGCATCATGGTGCCCAGCACGTTCCGGGTGCGCGTGAGCCCGCCGTAGAACATGGCCAGGCCGGGCAGCATGAGCAGCACCAGGGCGCAGCTGACGAGCATCCAGGCGGTATCTCCGGAGTTCAGCACGGCCGCCGGGGCCGCCGCCTCTTCCTGCGCAAAAGCCGCGCCGGGTACAGCAAGCGCCAGGCACGCGGTGATACGTAATATGCCGCTAAGGGACATACGGAAAACCTCCCTGTTGTGATGGATTGGAAACGGTCATGTACAACTGAGTTTCCAATATAATCCCCATCTGTTACAGGGATATTTCCCAGAGGTTAAATCCTTGTAAAATGTGTTGGAATGTTTAAAAAGCACCGGAGCGTTGACGGGCCGTTTGCCGGCTTCTATATTTGCCCATGCCGCCTGTGTTTTTCCGACGTCCTCCCTGAGGAACAACACCGAGGGAACAACGCCGAGGGTACAACATGGAATTCACGCCCCTTACCCCCGAACAGCGGGAACACTTCAGGGAACACGGTTACCTGATCGTCAAGAACGCCCTGGACGACGATCTGAGGAACCGCGTCGTGGCCGTCGGCGACCGGTTCATGGAGACGGCAGGGCCGATCCACAACTACTACGCCAACCGCTACATCGATCTCGCCCTGGACGACGCCCTGATCGAACTCACCACCAACAGCCGCACGGTACCCCTGGTGGTTCAGCTGCTGTCCTACAACATCCATCTCATGCGGGGACATCTCATCTACAAGTACCCTCAGGCCGCCTCCGACGAACCGCTCTATCCCGATGGCGACGGGCGCTCGTTCCGCAACTGGCACCGCGACCTGAACAATTTCACTCCGGACCACCCCATCCGGGGCACGGTGGCGATCCGCGTGGGCTACTGCCTGACGGACTTCCCCTCTCCCGACGCGGGGGTGACCATGCTCGTCCCCGGCAGCCACAGGCTGAACGAAGCCATGCGCTTCAAGAAGGGCGCCCTCGATCCGCCGGGATTCATCGAGCCGGCGCTCGAAGCGGGCGACGCCTATCTTTTCAGTACGTGCACCTATCACACGCCCGCCGTCAACTTCACCCGCGATACCACCAAGGTCCTGCTCATCAGCTACGCCTACCGCTGGTGGGCCCAGCAGCATCCCACGCCGCCCGACGAGGTGCTCGAGACCATGGATCCCATCACGGCGCAGCTCTTCTGCCGGCCCTGGGAAGGCGACGACGTGCCCCTGCGCGCTTGGGCGGCGGAACACGGCCTACCGGTGGAAGATCCGCCCATGCGAGTGTTCGAGTAAAGGAGCCGACATGCCCACGTCAGACTGGCCGGAACTGGCCGAAGACGCGCAGAATAGATGGAACCTGAACGCCGGGTTCTGGGACGACTACATGGGCGAACACAGCAACGATTTCCACAACCTGCTGGTGCGGCCTGCCATGGATAGGCTGCTGGACGTGAAGGCCGGGGACGAAGTGCTCGATATCGCTTGCGGGAACGGGAACTTCTCGCGTTTTCTCGCCGAACTGGGCGCACGGGTCACGGCGATCGACGGAAGCGCCGGGATGATCGAAAAAGCGCGGAATCGTTCGGAAGGCCAGGGGACCGGCTCATCAGAAAACGAAACCGCGGGCGAAATCGACTATCGCGTGATCGACGTGACGGATACGGAGGAGCTGGAAGGACTGGGGAAGAATAGCTTCGATGCGGTCGTATCGAACATGGCCGTCATGGACATGGCCGAGGTCGGCCCGATGTTCGGCGCCGTGCACGGCCTTCTCAAACCTGGCGGCGTTTTCGTCTTCAGCATCACGCACCCGTGCTTCCAGGCGCCGTACGCCGTTCGCTATGCGGAACAGGTAGACCAGGATGGGAGAATGATCCAGAAAGTCGGGATCAAGATCGACCGTTATCTGACGCCGCAGCCCTTCGAGGGACTGGCCATCGTGGGCCAGCCCGTGCCCAACCTGATCTTTCACCGGCCCCTGTCCGCACTGCTGGCCTCGTGTTTCGAAGCGGGGTTCGTGCTGGACGGCCTGGAGGAACGCGCCTTCGACGAAAGCGTGGAAGCCGACCGCGAGTTGTCCTGGGCGAACTTCAGGGAAACACCGCCCATGATGGCCGTACGGCTGCGGCGGATGGACTAAATCTGGACCGACTCGCCCGGTTTCAGCACGACGCAGCGGGCCAGGTCGCCCACCTTGTCGACGAACTCAGCCGGGTCCTGCTCGATCACCGGGAAGGTGTTGTAGTGGACTGGGATCACGGTGCCGGCGCCGATCATCAGCACCGCTTCCACGGCGTCGTCGATCCCCATGGTGTAGTTGTCCCCGATGGGCATGATCACCACGTCCGGCTTCTCCAGACGGCCGATCAGGGCCATGTCGCCGAAGAGCCCCGTATCGCCCGTGTTGTAGATCGTCTTCCCGTCGAATTGCACGATGATGCCCGCCGGATTGCCCAGGTACACGATGGTCCCGTCGTCCGCGGTGATCGATGAGCTGTGGGTCGCCTGCGTGAGCTTCACCCGCCCGAAGGGGAAGGTGTACGCACCGCCGATCCCCAGGTCGTGGGTCTCGGCGCCCTGGGCCTCGCAGTAGTTGGCGAGTTCGAAGGAGGCGATGATCGTCGCCCCGCTGCGCCGGGCGATGGGCACGGCGTCACCGATGTGGTCGCCGTGCCCGTGGGTCAGCAGGATGTAGTCGGGATTCAGGTCGTCGGCTGAAATCGTCACCAGTGGATTGCCCGTGATGAAGGGATCGAACAGCAGGTCATGGCTGCCGTCCGTCAGCGAGTAACTGGCGTGCGCGTGATAGGTGAGTTCGGCCATGGCTTGAGTACCTCGTCTGGAAATGAGAAAACGGCCGGGGTGGTGTATCGTCCCCGGCCGCTTCTGAAGGATTGGATCGCAGTTTACCGGTCGGTCTGGCCGGATCGCGCTGACTGATCCGTACTCAGACGGCGGCGCGGGCGGCCGCCAGGGCGGCGTCGTAATCCGGTTCCTCGGTGATTTCCGTCACGTACTCCGCGTACCGCACGGTGTCGGAAGCGTCGATGACGAAGACGGCGCGCGCCAGCAGGCGCAGTTCTTTTATCACGGCGCCGTAGGCCACGCCCAGGGAAGTGTCGCGGTGGTCGGACAGTGCCGTCACGTTGTCGGCGCCCGCATCGCCGCACCAGCGCTTCTGGGCGAAGGGCAGGTCCGTGCTGACCGCCAGCACCGCCACGTTGTCGCCGAGGCCCGCGGCTTCCTGGTTGAACCGGCGGATTTCGGTGTCGCAGACCGGTGTGTCGAGGGACGGCACGAGGCAGATGACCTTCACCTTGCCTGCGTAATCCGCCAGCGTGACGGCGGAAAGGTCGCCTCCCAGCACGGAAAAGTCCGGCGCCGCGTCTCCCACCTTCACCTCATCGCCCACCAGGGTCAAACCATTGCCTTGAAAGGTCGCCGCACCGGCTCTTTCAGTCGCCATAATCTCTGCTCTCCTTATTCGAATCGTTGGATGGAAAAGGCTTGCTCAAGCACCGGCGCAACCTACGCGCGGGTACCGTCGCTGTCAAGGGATTATCCCCGCTGTCAAGGGACTATCCCGTCCCGCTTAAGCAGCGAAATCGCGCCGTCAAAGGCCTTGGCCGTGCGTTCCACGTCGTCAGTGGTATGGACCGATGAGGTGAGCCCGTCTACCCCCATGCAGTCCACACCGTTCAGGAGCAGCGCCTGGCGTATGGCGTGCAGCAGGTCCGCGTCGCCCCGGCGGTTCGCGGTGGCCGTTCCCGCCGACAGGATCTTGAACCCGGAAAAGGAGCCGTAGACCCGCCAATCGTCCAGCCCGTTGGCGGCCAGCACCTCCGACATGCGCTTGCGCAACTCGGCCGCCCGTTCGTTGGCCAGCGCGATGTCGCGGCCATCGGCGATGTGCCGGAGCATGGCGATACCCGCGGCCGCGGAAAGGGGGTTCGCGTTGAAGGTCCCGTAGTGCAGCATCTTCCTGTCCGTCTGCCACTCCGCGTCATCGCGAAGCTCCAGTAGTTCCATGATGTCCGCACGACCCACCAGGGCGCCGCCGTTCAGCCCAGCGGCCACGATCTTGGCCAGCGTGCTCAGGTCCGGCCGGACCCCGAAATGCTCCTGCGCCCCGCCCGGCGCGCAACGGAACCCCGTGACCACCTCGTCCATGACGAAGATCACGCCGTGCCGCTCGGTGAGTTCCCGCAGGCCCGGGACGATGTCGTCGGACAGTTCCACGCCGCCGAACATGGCGCCCGTCGGTTCCAGGATGAGGCAGGCGACGTCGTTGTCGCGCCTGAGGATGTCCGCCACGCGGTCCAGGTTGACCTCCGGCAGGCTGATCAGCGTATCGAACACCTCCCGCAGCACGCCGGGCATGGGCTGCTTGTTCCCCGGTCCGACCCCGTCAAGCACCTGGTCGTGCCAGCCGTGGTAGTGCCCCCGGAACTTGATGACCTTGCGCCGTCCCGTGAAGGTCCGCGCCAGCCGAATGGCCATGAGCGTGGCCTCCGTGCCGGATGAAACGAAGCGGACGGTCTCGGCGGAGGGCATGAGCTGCCGGATCAGGTCCGCCCATTCGATCTCGAGTTCGTGGCAGGCGCCGTAGTGGGTGCCGCGGGCTGCCTGCTCCGCGATCGCCTCGACGATCACCGGATGGCTGTGCCCCAGAATCAGGGAGCCGTGCCCCATCCAGTAATCGATGATCTCCCGGCCCTCCACCGACCATTTGCGCGACCCCTGGGCGCGGTCGATGTACACCGGGAAGGGGCGCATGAACCGGCCGTCGTGGGTCACCCCGTTGGGGAACCGCTCGAGGGCGCGCTCGTACAGGGCGGCCGACCGGCCGAAGGCCTGCCGATAGGTTGTTTCGAGCATGGTCATGGAGGTTGTCTCGCAGAAACCGCCGTGCACCGGAGATGCCGGATGCACAGGGGGTTTCGGAAGTGCGTTCGTTACGCTGCAGTAAAACGGTGTTCTGCACTGATTGAAGTCTGCCGAATCCGTACAATATGGAGGGAATAGAGGGGGATGACAAGGCCTATCTCGTCGGCGCGGCGGAGGGGTTTCGGCTTGACTTTCGGCGTGGAAACGGTAGGTTAAGCGGAAAGGTGATTTAAGAAAACTAGACGATCACGACTTGCCCATCCGGGATTCCAATCTATGCAGTCCAAACATTCAGTATTAAACAATACGCGGTGCGTGAAAAGACGCACTGGTCGACGGTCAGGTACCGCCCTTGCGGCCTTACTCGTATTTGCGTTCTGCATGGCGATCGGTGCCGGTGCGTCGATTGGCGTTCCGGTCGCCACGGCTGGCGAAGTCAATGAGAAGAAGCCGACCGAACCCGACTGGCAGCGGCTCGACAAGGCCCTGGCGCTGGCCAAGGACTCCGGCAAGCTCATCATCGTCAACTTCTACACCGACTGGTGTCCCAACTGCAGAAGGATGAATGAGAAGACCTACCGTGACGAGGCCGTCCTGAAGCAACTGAGCAAATCCTTCATCCCGGTAAAGCTGAACGCGGAGTCCTCCCGCCCGCTGATCATCGAAGGCCGGACCGTAACGGAATTCCAGGTGGCCCTGATGTTCCAGGTGGGCAGCTATCCAACCACGTGGTTTCTCACCTCGGATGGCCGTCCCCTCCTACCCGTCAAGGGATACTACGGCCCCGATCTCTTCGCGCCCATGTTGCGTTTCGTCGAAGGCAGATGGTACGAGAAGATGGACTTCGACATGTACATGGAGCGGGAGAAGCGCGGCGAGAAATAAACAATAAAAAACGGCGCCGGTGAACTCCTGCCGGGGCAATGGCAGACGGATCGTGTCAAATCCGTTCAAGAGTTCACGCGACGCCGCAGTTTACTCGCAGGCGCCATTTAGTCCGCGTAGGCGGCCAGGCGGCTTCCGTGGCGGGTATGGCGCAGCTTGTTGATGGCCTTCTGCTTGATCTGGCGGATCCGTTCCCGCGTCAGGCCGAATCGAACCCCGATCTCCTCCAGCGTGTACGCCCGGTCCGAGTTCAGGCCGAAGTAAAGGTTCAACACCTCGCTCTCGCGATCGGTCAGGTTCGATACCGCACGCCTTACCTCCGTACGCAGCAACTCTTCCTGAAGCGCCTCGTCGGGCATCTTGCTGTCCTGGTCCCGGAGCCGGTCCATCAGGGTATAGGCATCCTGGTCGCCCACCGGCGCGTCCAGCGAAAGCGGCGTGCTTGCCCATTCCGGAAGGGCGGGATGGCGGCCCTTGCTGTAACTCCGCTCCTCAACCTCGTCACCGCCGTCCCCGGAAGCTTCCCCGGCCTGGGCCATTTCAGCTTCACGCTTCTTGATGGAACGCTCGATCCGGCGCAGTTCCTCGATCTTGTTGACGGGCAGCCGGATCAGCCGGGCCTGCTCGGCCAGCGCGTGGAGGATCGCCTGCCGGATCCACCAGACGGCGTAGGAGATGAACTTGAACCCCTTCTTCTCGTCGAAACGCCGCGCGGCTTTCATCAGGCCGATGTTCCCCTCGCTGATCAGATCGGAAAGGGCGAGGCCCTGGTTCTGATACTGCTTGGCCACCACGACGACGAATCGCAGGTTCGCGTGAATCATGGTCTCCAGCGCCTTTTCGTCGCCGCCCCGGATGCGGCGGGCCAGATCCTCCTCATCCTCGGGCGTGAGCAACTCCGTATCGCCAATCTCTTTCAGGTACAAGTCGAGCGACTCGTCATCCCTGACCTGAACCTTTGTGGTCAGTTTCATTCCAAATCACCTCCCTGCCAGCCCTGTTGCGCATGTATTGTTGGCAGCCACGATATGCCAATTTGTCATATTCTGCCAATTTGTCATATTCAATTTGCTCTTACTCACATTAGTCAGTTTTCATCATACAAATCTTGCGCTTTTTTTATTCAAACTAACCGGATCAAATTCAACGACTTACGCTGCTCCCCTTACTTTCTTTCGGATGCATCCTTTTTAAACTGGCACGGTCTTTGCGCTATCTATGTTGCAGATGACGGAACGGCCGCATCGCCCGCGTTTCTAAACTAATGTACGCCGGGGATGGCCATTCGGTTCCGAAAGGCGGCAAAGAGATTCCAGAGAGTGTGTGAATAGATTGTGAAGCAGTCAGTTGGTAACTTTAAAAAGGAGGAGCATCATGAGAGCGACGACCATTTTTCCACTGGCGAACCTGCATAACCTGCGGACCGAACTCGACGGCTTGTTTCGGCCGTTCCCGCTCCGGTCCGGATTCCAGGCACGCTGGTCGCCCCGCGTGGACACCCACGAGACCGAGGACGCCTTCCTGGTCGCGGTCGATCTTCCAGGCGTGGCCTCGGAGGACGTGTCGATCAACCTGGAAAAGGGCGTGCTCACCATCAGCGGCGAGCGCAAGAGTCCCTTCGGTCTCAACGGCGACGCGGAGCAGCAGCCCCGCGGAAAGTTCGAGCACGCGTTTCCGGTGCCGGACGCGGTGGATACCGAGTCGATCGACGCCACGTACAGGGACGGCGTCATGACACTCACGCTGCGGAAGACGAAGGAGTCGCAGCCCAGGCAGATTCCGATCACCGTGGCCTGAGGCCGCGCGGCCGGAGACGGACGAACCCGGCCGGTCCTCAAACCGGGGAGCGGTCGGGTCCAGGCAGGTTCATGCGGGTTCAGGCCGGACCAGGCAGGACCAGGCGGACCGGAATAACCCGGGGCGGGAGCACCCGCCTCATCACGCAAGCGGGCACGGCTCGTCTCCAGGCGGAGGCGGCTTTACCCGTTTTTGAAAACGTAGTCTTTCTTTAGGAGCAAAACACATGGGCAAGATCATTGGAATCGACCTGGGCACGACCAACTCCTGCGTGGCGGTAGTGGAGGGCGGCGAACCGACCGTGGTGCCGAACGCGGAAGGCAACCGGACCACTTCATCCGTCGTGGGCTTCTCGAAGGACGGCGAGCGACTCGTCGGCGCCACGGCCAAACGGCAGGCGGTCACCAATCCCGACGCGACGGTCTACTCCGTCAAGCGGTTCATGGGACGCCGCTTCGAAGAGGTGCCCGACGAGCGCACCCGCATGCCTTACAGCGTGGTGGAAGGTTCGAACGGCCAGGTCAGCATACAGATCAGCGACAAGACGTACTCGCCCCCGGAGATCTCCGCGGCGGTCCTGCAGAAGATGAAGCAGACGGCCGAGGACTACCTGGGCGAGACCGTCACGGAGGCCGTGATTACCGTACCGGCCTATTTCAACGACAGCCAGCGCCAGGCCACCAAGGACGCCGGCCGCATCGCGGGCCTGGATGTCAAGCGCATCATCAACGAGCCGACGGCCGCGTCGCTGGCCTACGGGCTCGACAAGAAGAGCAACGAAAAGATCGCGGTCTTCGACCTCGGCGGCGGCACCTTCGACATTTCGATCCTCGAGATCGGCGACGGCGTCTTCGAGGTCATGGCGACCAACGGCGACACCCACCTGGGCGGCGACGACCTGGACGAGGCGGTCGTGGACTTCCTGGCGGACGAGTTCAACAAGGAAGCCGGCATCGACCTCCGCAACGACGCCATGGCCCTGCAGCGGCTGAAGGAAGCGGCCGAGAAGGCCAAGTGCGAGCTGTCGACGGCGGGACAGACCGAAGTGGCCCTGCCCTTCATCACGGCGGACGCCTCCGGTCCCAAGCACCTGAACCGCACCATGACGCGGGCCCAGCTCGAGCAGCTCGTGGACCCGCTCGTCCAGCGGGTGGTGGCGCCCTGCCGGCAGGCGATTTCCGACGCGGGACTCTCGGCTTCGGACATCGACGAGGTGGTGCTCGTAGGCGGCTCGACGCGCATGCCCAAGGTGCAGGAAATCGTCAAGGAACTCTTCGGCAAGGAACCCAATCGCGGCGTGAACCCGGACGAAGTCGTGGCCATCGGCGCGGCGATCCAGGGCGCGGTGCTTTCGGGCGACGTGAAGGACGTGCTCCTGCTCGACGTCACGCCGTTGTCACTGGGTATCGAGACCCTGGGCGGCGTCTTCACGCGGCTCATCGACCGGAACACGACGATCCCCACGAAGAAGAGTCAGGTCTTCTCTACTGCGGCGGACAACCAGCCGTCGGTGGAGGTGCACGTCCTCCAGGGCGAGCGCGACATGGCCCTTTACAACCGGACGCTGGGCAAGTTCCACCTGGACGGCATACCGCCGGCGCCCCGGGGCATGCCCCAGATCGAGGTGACCTTCGACATCGACGCGAACGGCATCCTCCACGTCTCGGCCAAGGACATGGGCACGGGCAAGGAGCAGCAGATCCGGATCGAGGCATCCAGCGGCCTGTCGGAATCCGAGATCGACAAGATGGTGAAGGACGCCGAGGCCCACGCCGACGAGGATTCGAAGAAGAAGGAAGAGGTGGAAGCCCGCAACCAGGCCGACCAGCTCGTATACTCGACGGAGAAGTCGCTGGAAGAACACGGCGACAAGCTATCTGAAGAGGACCGCGGCGCCATCGATTCGGCCCTGGCCGAGTTGAAGACGGCCCTGGAGGGCAGCGATCCGGCGGCCATCAAGGCCGGCACCGAGAAGCTGACCCAGGCTTCCCAGAAGCTCGCGGAAGTCCTCTACCAGCAGGCCCAGGCCGAGCAGGCCGCCGCCCAGGCTGCCCAGGCGGGCGCGGCCGGTCCCGAGGGGCCGCAGGACGGCCCGCAGGGTCCGCCGCCGGGTGCCCAGCCGGAGGGCGATCCGCAGGCGCAGAAGAAGAAGAAAGACGGCGCCATCGACGCGGATTACGAGGTGGTGAACTAAAGGGAGGCCCAGGTCGAACCGAGTTACATCAGCCTGGATGAAAACCAAAACGCGGGGCTTGAGGTGAGTCCCGCGTTTTACATGACTAAGACCGTAGAGTGTAACTTATCAGATTGTAATGCAATACACACACGGATTACGCTTTGATTTCATGAAATGTGGGTTATAGTATGTTATCCGACTGATCGTTGGGAGAAAACAACGTAAGTAAGTAGTAACTCAATACTTTTCTGTTTGAATCTGGGAAGAACCAATTCATTGGATCATAACATGGATCAAATTACAGTAAAAAACTTTCGCTGCTTCAGAGAAAAACAAACCGCACGCTTAGCGCCGTTAACGTTGCTTGTAGGTGAAAACAGCACAGGCAAGACTTCATTGATGGCATTGATCCGATCACTTTGGGATGTAGCGCATACTACGTCTGTCGCGGATTTCAAACAAGATCCGTACGATCTGGGAAGTTTCGATGAGATTGTTCATCATCGTGGTGGCAGAGGTGGCAGAGCTACTAGTTTCGAAGCTGGATTTGTGATGGTTCCGAAAAAACCTGGTGTAGGCGTAGAGACTTTCGAGGACAATAACCAACCAATACACTTCGAGGTTCAATTTAAAAGACGAGGTACGGTACCAAGTCTTGCATTGTTACGCCTTTCACAAAACGACGCTCGGATCGAACTGGTGTATGAAGGTCAGTCTTGGCAAACGCACTTTGGAACATCTAATGGGGAATGGAAACTTCCAGGTCAACTGAAAATCCCAGTGAATGTGGGTGATGAAGTTGATGCCAAATTTATAATACTCTTCTCTTTAAAATCTCGATTAGAAAACAAGGACTCAGATGGGATACCAGAATCAGTTTCCTTGAAAGGTACTAAGTTACCATCTGAGAAAGATTGGGATCAAATCGAGCAAATCGTTAATTCGTACCTAGCGAGATCGTTCGAAAACCAACGAGAGCAGCCTTTTGCAAGTGCACCGGTTCGATCCAAGCCACATAGAACCTACGATCCTGCACGGACCACTCGCGACCCTGAAGGCGATTACATTCCCATGTATCTTGCAAACGTATATTTTCAAAATAAAAAGTCATGGAACAAACTAAAGGCCGCTCTGGAGCATTTTGGTCTTACTTCCGGACTTTTCAATGAAATCTTGGTTAAACCTCTTGGGAGCAAAGAAAGTGGGCCGTTTCAAGTTCAGATTAGAAAAGCGGGGAGAAGAGCGAAAGGACCTAAACGAAATCTAATTGACGTCGGCTATGGTGTCAGCCAAGTCTTACCGGTAATCACTGAGTTACTTCGTGATGACACACCCCCGATGTTTCTACTTCAGCAACCGGAAGTACATCTCCACCCCAGTGCTCAAGCGGCTCTAGGTAGCCTTTTCTGCCAAGTCGCTGCTAGCCATCGCCAAGTAATTGTTGAAACACACAGTGACAATCTGTTAGACAGGATTCGAATGGATATACGAGACGGCGAATCTTCATTGAAGCCAGAAGACGTTTCAATCCTGTTTTTTGAGCGTGACGATTTAGACGTGCGCATCCATTCACTTCGAATTGATCAGAAAGGGAACATTTTGGACGCCCCTGAGACTTACCGAAGATTCTTTTTAAATGAAACTCAACGTTCTCTGGGGCTTTAATAATGTGCGGTATAATCGACGCAAACGTCGCACATCAAGTGTTTGGTCAAAATCGCAATGAAGCCGGCAAGGCGTTCTATGATTGGATATTCTCGGGAAGTGGACATTTGGTTGTTGGTGGAAAACTACATAATGAACTTTTAGGCAGTTCAAGTGATCTACGCCGGTTGTTTCGACAACTCGAACTAGCGGGTCGATTGACCATTGAGGACAACAACGAAGTTAGCGGGAGAACTGAGGAACTATCGCGAAAGGGATTATGCAGTTCAGACGACGAGCATGTCATCGCCTTGGCTCAAGTAAGCGGTGCAAGGTTGTTGTTTACTAATGATAATGACCTACAGAATGATTTCACGGACTACAATCTAATCGACAATCCCCGAGGTAAAGTTTATACGACCAGAGTAAGAAGTGAATTTAACGAAACTAAAAGAAGGTTATTGCGACAGAGAGAATTATGTCGTCAACGATAACTTCGTTAGGAAATCCTGTCATTCATTCACTCTCCAATGCGATACGATACTCCTAAATTCGCATACCGCCACAGATCCTGGCTCATGCCGAATGATGCGATCAGGGTCAAGCTCCGCGATACGGTGTATCCAGCGCCTACTGAGAAGACAGGATGTGGCGTGAGCGACTCCACCTCGGTGTCCCGGTCCAGATCGCCCCGCTTGATCTCCAGTCCTGCAAGGCCCTCGACATAGAACAACCGTTGCTGGCCGTAATACAGCCTGGCGCCCGCGACGACCGGTATGCCCTGGTACGCCGAGTCGATGGGAATCAATGCAGGGCCCACCTCGACGTCACCCACCTTGCTGCCATAGTGATTGAATCCAACCTTGCCGACCAGACTGAGCATGTCGGTATGCTGAAGCGGATAGACAACCGCCACAAGACCGCCGAGTCCCTTTCCGTCCGCCAGCACGCTCAGGTCTTCCAGGGCGAAGGATGCATGTCCCTGAATTTCAACTGAAACCTGGGCTTCGGCTTTGCCGGCCGTCAGAAAGGGCATCGCCAGCACACAGGACATCGCCAGCAGGAAGAATAAACGTCGCATGGTGGTTTCCTTTATTGGATTACGTTACTCCCCTTCGAGACCACTTGAGGTTCCTTCAAGCATCTCCAGATCTGCCAGGTCCCGTTTCCTCCCCGTTGCTCGCTTGTTCTTGATGAGTTGGTCTTATCGAGCTTGTCGCGTCTGATGTCGAGGACTTTGACGGTATACATCGAATTTCAACAACTCCACTTGAGGATCGCCTGACGATCCGAGCAACGTGTTGTATGGGGTCGTCGAGTTTGTCTCCATATACTTGACGACGCAGACGTTGAACTTCAGCGAGGCGTTCTTCAGGCGTCCTGCTCAGCCAGTAGGCTCGATCTTTCCTCGCAGTGGATTCGTCGCTAATGGGAGGTTTATTAGAAGTCTTTTTTGCCATGAGACACTTCCGCCATACCGTTTGGATTTGTAGAAGTTAGCCCTTAAGTCACGAAGTGTCAACTTGATAGGGAACTTGGTCTGCACGACCCGGCGGACAGCATCATGGACTGGCAAGAGGTCCGGAACGCGTTACTCATTACCGGTTGACTATGTCTTGCCCGCCGTGTAAAATCTCCCCGGAATCCAGCCCGGGAGGAACCATGGCACAAGGCAGCACCGTAGATCCCCTCTCCATCACACTCGGCGTCGAGGAAGAGTTCTTCCTGGTCGACCCGGAAACGCGCGACCTGCTGCCCGACCCCGATCCACGGATCTTCGAGGAATGTGAGAAGAACCGCGGGGAACACAAGGTCGTGGCCGAGTTCCTCCGGTCCCAGATCGAGACCACCACCCGGGTCTGCACGTCCGTGGCGGACGTCCACGCGGCCCTCATCGAGACCCGCCGCCTCGTCATCGACGCGGCCGTGCAGCACGGCGCCGCGGTGCTGGCCGCCTCCACCCATCCCTTCGCGGCCTGGCACAACCAGGTCGTCACGGCGGGCCGCCGCTACGAACAGTTCGCCATGACCTACCAGCAGGCCGTGCGGGAGCTGCTCGTGGGCGGGATGCACATCCACGCGGGATTCGGCGACGGCGGCAGCCGCGTCCGGGTGATGACGGCCATGCGCCGCTACCTGCCCCTACTCCACGCACTCTCGGCTTCCTCGCCCTTCAGCAGCGGTAGTGAGACCGGCTTCAAGTCCTACCGCCTGACCCTCTTCGGCAGCATGCCGCGCACGGGACTGCCCGGACCGCTGCACTCCTGGGAGGAATTCGAGAAACTGGTCGAAGACTACCAGCGGATGGAATTCATCAAGGACAGCAGCGAACTCTGGTGGGACATCCGGCCCTCCCGCGCATTCCCCACCCTGGAACTGCGCATCTGTGACATCTGCCAGACCTTGGACGACGCCATGTGCGTCGTGGCACTCTATACCTGTCTCGTGCGGCACCTGATGCGTCTCGACCTGGAAGGGCGCCTTCCGCCGGAACCGCCGACGGAGCTGATCAAGGAGAACTGCTGGCTCGCCCAGCGGTACGGCGTGGTTGCGTTCCTGGGGGATACGGAGGGTTCAGGCCGGCTCGATATCGACGAGTACGCCGAGGCCCTGGTCGAAACACTGTCCGAAGACGCGCGGGCCCTGGGGTGTGAGGATCAACTGCGCCACATTCTCGACCTCATCCGGTACGGCACCGGGTCGGACCGCCAGATCGACCATTACCGGTTGCGCCGCCTCGAAGGCGATACGGAAGCGGAAGCCCTCCGGGCCGTGGTGGATCTCGTGGTCAAGGAAACGGGAAGCGGCCTGGATACGCCGACCGCGGCGTGACGATGGTAACCTTATCGTAAGGAGATCACATCATGATACACAGAATCGGGGTATTGACCCTGTGCCTGGTCGTCGCGGCCGTCTCCGGACGGGCAACGGCACAGGCAACTACATCGACCTCCACACAGACCTCCACTTCCGCATCCATACAGGCCCTGTCGCAAAACGGCTGGTACCTGCGGACCAACCTGGGCTTCGCGGTAGCCCCGGGCCTGACTGTCAGTGCGAGGGACAATGACTGGGGGACCCGTTGCGACAAGCTGTCCAATCCGGGGCTCGCCGAAACGCGCCCGGATGAATGCGTGAGCGCGCCGCCGCCCGCGGAATGGACGCACGAAGTCGGAGCAGGCGATGGCGTGCAGAGCGTGCTGGCCCTGGGATATACCTGGAACAGCCTGCGGTTCGAGGGTGAATATCTCTACCGGACCACGACCTACACACGCGGCGAGGGCGAAAGCCAGGTCCTGGACGCCGTGACCCAGGAGAAGCAGCAGCAGGAAATCGAAATCATCGACGGCGGGTTGGAAGATCTGCTTTCGCACAGTGTTTTTGCCAACGTGTATTACGAGTTCAAAAGCGACTCGCCTTACACGCCCTACATCGGGGTCGGCGTTGGGATTTCCAGCACTTCGCTCGACTACTACGGAAGATTCAAGCGCAATGACGACCCGGCCGCGATCACGACCTTCCTGCATCCGGAACGAAAAGCGCGGCTCGCCGGGACCACGACCATCGGCCGGCACAAGATGAACGATCTCCTGGCCGCCTACCAGGCGGTCGTGGGCGTGGATTACGCCCTCAGCGGTAACCTGGGAATCGGGGCGAAGGTCCGCTGGTCAAAATTCAGCGAATTCGACGACGAGGAATTGTGGACGCAGCTCCGGAGCCACGCCTCGTCCGTGGGCCGTGGATTCGACGTCATGTACGGCATTTCGACCGACGAGCTTTCGATGGTCGGCGTCAGTCTGAACATGATGTACAGCTTCTGATGTGTGCGGAGCATGGCGAACAGCTACTTCAAAGGCCACGGCCTCGGCAATGAATACATCGTACTAGATCCGGATGAACTGACCTTTGCGTTGACACCCGCGCGCATCGCCAGGATCTGTAGTCGTCAGAAAGGTATTGGAAGCGACGGGGTCCTGGTCCTTGAAGATTCTGGTTCGGCGGACTTCGGCCTGCGGATCTGGAACCCCGACGGAAGCGAGGCGGAAACCTCGGGTAATGGACTGCGGATTTTCTCCCTCTACCTGCACGCCACGGGCAGGACGCGCAAGAAGTCGTTCACGGTGGAGACACGCGGCGGCACGGTGCGGGTCGAGACGCAGCATAGCCAAAGCGACGCGGAAGATGGCGCAGGTTCGGTTTTAGGCGCGACCGTACACATGGGCACGGCAACGTTCAGACCAGAAACGTTGCCGTGTACCCTCGAAGTCGACGAGCTGATCGAGCAACCGATCAGGGCCGCCGGGGAAACGCTGACTTTCACCGGCGTGAACGTCGGCAATTCTCATTGCGTGGTGTTTCGTTCCCAGGACCGGAAGTGGAGTCGCGACGACCTGCTTAGGCTGTGTCCAGCGCTAGAGACCCACCCGATCTTCCCCAATCGAATAAACGTTCAACTAGCCGAACCCACCGGTCCCAGCAAGATTCGCATCCTGATCTGGGAACGCGGTGTCGGCGAAACACCTTCATCCGGATCTTCGGCCTGCGCGGCCGCAAGCGCGGCGGTGCGTCTAGGCCTGGTGACGTCTCCCGTGACGGTGGAATCGCAAGGCGGGGCACTGGTTGTTGATGTGGATGAGGAGCTCAATCTGACGCTGACCGGACCCGTAGCCGAGGTGGCCCGGGGAACCTTCAGTGAGGCGACGTTACGTGAGATTCTGGACGCGGATGATTAACCACAAACCACTTGACACAAAGGCGTCTACGCTCTATATTCCGTTGCTGTTGTAAACGCCATTTTCCTCGGTAGCTCAATGGCAGAGCGGGTGGCTGTTAACCACTAGGTTGTTGGTTCGAATCCAACCCGAGGAGCTTATCTCCAACTTACCAATCGAAACGGTTATTTACATTAGGTTATGGGGAAACCAAACCTAGGTGGCTAACTGTATACAGTACCTTATGGGTGGTTTAGCACACTTTCTAATCACCTAACGACTCAACTTCCTCTAACATCGACGATCGTTGAAATGGTGAACTTAGGCGGCATCTTCGACTGTCGTTTAATTCCAATGCTCATTTCCAGGAGAGTTACCACCTATGCTTAATGAACTAATGGATTGTCTAGAAAATCTGAGAGAACGTATAACAATCCATAGTGCTACACTCCGTGAGAACGAAACTCGTACACGACTACAATTGGTCGATCCTTTGTTACTTTCACTTGGTTGGGATGTATCTAACCCTGAGCTCGTGATTCCAGAGTACGCTATTTCGGGGAAATGGGCGGACTACGCACTGTTACAGCCAGATGGGAAAGCAGCGGCTGTTATCGAGGCTAAGAAGTTAGGAGAATCGCTGGATTCTCATCGTATGCAGATGCTAAACTATGCCAACGCTGCGGGAATTGAATACACTGGTCTGACGGACGGTAATCATTGGGAATTGTACAGTGTATTTCAAAAAGGGACATTAGAAGAAAGAAGGATATTGGATGTTTCGGTAAATTCCGCTCCTGTTCAAGTGGTCGCACTGAAGTTACTGCTACTATGGCGGCCAAATCTGGAATCAGGCAATGCGATTTCACCGTCTGAACCAATTCTAGTGGATTTAAATAACACTAGTCTCACTAAAGAAACCGACGCATCAGACTCGATCCCAAGTAATGAACCAGAAAATCCCTCACCTGTCATTTCCGAAGAGACGCCGCCTGAAATCACAACGCACCTGTCAGATTGGATTCTACTGTCTAAATACAATCCAAAGGCAGGTACACGATCCCCGGTAGCCATTAGGTTTTGGGACAATAGTGAACTGAAAGTCAATCACTGGTATGAAATACTTACGATAACGGTTGAGAAACTGTTCAGGGAAGGACTACTCAGGGTCGAACACACACCCATTGGATGGTCTGCTAAGTCCTATAGTGTTCACTCTCGTCCAGAACATCCGACTGGCAATCCATTTGTATACTATAGGAAGATCAATGACTCGCCATTGTTTGTTAACATTAACCTGAATGCAGGACAGGTAAGAAAAAGTGCCAGGAACATACTGAAAATGTTTGGCGTGGATCCTGCGAAGGTTGCCTTGAAAGTAGTTCTTTAGTTTGGGGTTTGTAACTAAAGACAAACACTGGGATTACACAGATGAATTGCGCAATACATCCTCGTAGATGGTCCTCTTCTCGTGTAACCAGTCCGCCATACGGTCCCAGTTCGTTTCGTTCTGCGAATCGATTGTAAGGAACATTCCTCCATATTCTGACAGTTTAAAGTTGTCTTGAGGTGACCGTTCCTCGAGGGCTTCCCGCAGTGGTTCCAGGTAGGGGGCCACCCGCGATCTTAAGTCCGAATCATCCCCCCGACGGGTTGTCAGGAAAACCCCAACACCCCCATCGATCATTACATACTGGGATATCTGCAAACCGGTCTCCTCGACCGTATGGTTCACGTTTCCACCAGCATAGTCCGGTCTTACTTCTCCCGGATGTCTCTGCGCTACGTGGTTCCAGAACCTCCGGCGAAACTGACCGAGTTCGGTTCCTACTGTCCTCTGTACGATGGCCTTCACCCGGCGGTCCCATTCGTTAGGTTTTTCCAGCACCTCCAAAACAGGCGCTACAGGTGAATCGCCGATCTACACGACCCGAATTTGAATTGCGAGAAATGCGAAAGGGGCCGCGGTATGGTCGTTGAGCCAGCGTATCGCCGACAGGTACGCCTCATCAAACCTCCTCGCGATCCATATTACGGTATTAGCATTCAGTCCGGCGAGATAAGCCAGAACCTGTCCGAGGTGTTGGAGGTCCGCGTCATCCAATTGGTTCTCAATTAGTACAATGTTGTCTAGTGGGTCCCGCGCTACAATATCGGCTCTGAATCTGTTCGGACCTATCCCGACCTCTGTATCCACGTATACGAGCTCAATACCAAGTACCTCAGATAAACAGTCTAGATTTTCGGCTAACCAAGGCGTAAAGTTATGTGCCTCGTTTCTCCACACGTCACGTAGTTCGGCGTCCTCTAAGGTTCCCAGTTTTCTGGTTTCCAAGATACTCTCCTTCTAATCTCCATACAATCTCAACATGCTATCGTGGCTATATACGTGATACCTGCACGAAGTTTTATCTTAGTCCTCCTGCTAGCGTTTTTGATCGTCTTTGTGGATGCTAGTTATGTAAAGGTGATTTATGGTCTAAACCGTTTTTCGTTTGAGCTCTTTTTTATGGCAAAAAACGACTAATTACTCCATCCCTCAAAGCAATATCCACTTCTGTTTCTTCGATATTGCTCCCGTCCGTTGTTAGGATCCGTTCCCGTCCTTCTTACATATGCTCTATGAATCCAATTTCGGATTTCGGTCTGATTGTCCGACCAATTATAAACAATAGCATAAGGGTCAATACCAACAACATTATCCGCTAATCGCGGTGGGACAAGATTGAGGCTGTATTGCTCTGTCAGGGCATTCGAATGGTTTGGTAGTAGTATACCTAGCAGGCCACACCTCGGGTTCAGATTGGTGTGTCTCAAGGACGATCCAATCTCCCAGTCGACATGCTTACGCTGCCATGTGCATTGGCCTATAAGCACCATTGTGACTGTAGCGTCTCGTATGAAGTGATCACGGATATTCTGGCGTATAGTCTCAGTTGATATATTGTCGTCAATGTCCCCATCGCTAACAGATTCATCAACTATGTCATCACCCATCATTTGGATGAACCATTCTTTGTACACTTGGTCATCATGGTGATAACTTATAAAAACGCGATGCCGCGGTGATTGATACACGACTATACTCCCGTAATCTGCTCCAAGTCCGTTAGGTAATCTGTCTCTTATATCTCGGCCAGCATGTGATTGATGTTTCGCAAACCCTCCTGTAGGCCCTATAACTCATCCCGAAATCCCTTGAGTTCATTTTCCTCCTCGAAAGCACCAGACAATCTATCCCTATTCCACATTGAGGTGAAGTGGCGTACGATTTGGTTCAGCAATGGGTATCGCAATCACGCTGAATCTCACCGTAGGTTTCAATTGTTTAGTAATAAGTCGCGGGTAATATGGAGGAGGTATAGTACGCTGTCCAAAGTCGTCTTGCATTACCTCATGTCATAGGCAGGAGCTGAGTTACGACTCTAGTCAAAATCTCAGGGGCCGTCAATATTGCTCAGTGTATTCCAAGCAAGTTATGAGTTCCGTCGCCTCATTGTACGACTTAGGTCATACTCGCATTGTCGGCGATCTTCATATGCTGTGTTTATTAGGAACCTTAGGTTATCGGGATCGCGGAATTTGGACCAAGGCGTAACCGAAACCTTAGCTTCTTTCTTCAGTAAATTATCGATAATTCTGTCTGGGACGTACGGATACCTACGCTCGTACTCAGCCCATTCGTCGACAGATATCCAATCCTGACATTCGGGATAAACGGCCTGTTTTTCAGATTCATGCGCAGCAGTGAAATTTGTAGTACCAGTACTAGGCAGATTTACAACAAGGATTCCGGATTTCTTATTTACTCTCCCGTCGATCATGCTTGAGTAAACTTCCCAGTCTATATGCTTGCGGTTTTTTGTTTCGGTACCCACGAGCAAAATCGTGACGGAAGAGTCTCGTAAGTACTCATCGCGTATCTTTTCTCTAATGGTTTGATCGTCCAGATCGTCCGATATGTCACCTGTATCGACAGAGCGATCAATAAACACTCTGTGCCTGTCGTTAATTGCTAACAAGTGTTCCTTATACTGTTGGTCATTGTCATGATGGTAGCTTATAAACACTTTATGCAAAACCAAGTCCTCCACAAGATATACGACGCTAGAAACAAAAAACCAATTCCCCCAGAGACAATCAATACTACAGCGATCCACTGTGAAACGCTTTTCCACCATTTTTTGGTTACCGGTACAAAGTTGTCACCAATTTCATTTCCAATTTTGCGTAGTACTTCGCCGTTCTTGTTTATTCCATGTCCTATTCGTAACATTACAATCCCGAAGATACAAAACATAAAACCAACGATCATAAACACCCACCAATCGAGTTTGTCAGAACCTCGTGCAAATGCCAGGGTAAGTGTACCGGCACCGACCGCGATCTGAAAGATCTGCCAACGCAATCGATCAAGGTGCCGATAGGTATCATATCTTTGCTTATATATTTCTAGCTTCTCGGGTGTCGCCATTACGAATCCAAGTTACAAAGTACAAAACAAACTGAGAGTTAAAATGAATCAGTTCGCTAAATCCTTCTTGTTATACTCGAAACACCTTCATCACTTCATCGCCAAGATGGTTAATCACCTTAACAGCAATACGTCCTGAAGTCGGCTTGGCGAAGGGTCGAGAGGTGTCGCTGTTGAGGGTCTCCCAGGCTTCCTGATTAATCTCGGCTTTAAGCGTCGTCCGCAGGGCTTTGTATGGGTCGCTGGCGCCGAGGAAGTAGGCATGGCGGACGAAGAAGCTCTCCTCGTTGTAGTCGGTATCGACGAACCAGCAGGCAATACCGTCGGCACTGTCGCTGCGAATTTCTCCTGTGTTGGGGTGGAATACATCGACTCCGTTGACCTTGACTTGGATCTGACCGTCATCTGCATCCAGGATGTCGATGTCCGGTTCGCCGAAGATGACGAAGAGATTGCCTTTGCCGGTGTTCTTGAGGTCGTCGGCCATGTGGAGGTCAGCGTTCATGCGGGCCTTGAGGACGGGAACGCGGCCGAGTTTGTCAAACTCCGAGGCGTGGGCGTCGTAGTTGAATGCACAGGAAACCAGCACGTCGAAGTCAGCGTCCGCAGCTTCCCGTACCGCAGATACGAGATCGGGGCGGGAGACAGTGCCAAATTCCGGACCAACAAAGATGCCAGCGCGTTTCTCAGTGCCCGAATCGCCGTTGCCCACGATGTAGGTTCCTTCGGCGCAGACGAAGTTACCCGGCCATGGTTTGATTCCAGAGAAAGCGATGTGGTCTTCTTTGTGTGCCTGTTGGACACCGGATGTTTTGAGATTGTCGAGTATCATCTCGGCGAAGTCTTGCTTTTCGCCGTACCCTAATTTGGCTTCGGCGACGTTGTCGATGAGTTCGTCGTCTTCATCGACTCCGAGTAGTCGGTGCGGCGACAGGCTTTCCACGGTAAACGGGCCGGCAACGCGGACTTTCTTATTGTCTTCGAAGGGTTTGTCATAGAGGTATTCGTAGTCGGCTTTGGCGGCGATCGATGCGTCGATTTCCTTTTGCCGGGCGATTCGTTGTTCCCACCAGTCCGCGTGGATTCCTTTAGCTTCCTTAGACCATTCTACGTCTACGTCGCGGGTGATTTCCCATTCTTCAAAGGACAAACCCAGTGCAGCGTTCAGTTCCTGACGCAACGGTTCTAGCGTTTCCTGGAATCTCTCCCAGATAACTTCGATTTCAGCGTTGTTGGCGATGGACTTGAGTGTGATGTGGGGGACGCGTTCGTACACGAAGCCTTGACGGACGTCATTTTACGTGGGCGTTTCCGAAGGAACCTGTCGGACCAGTTCGGCTTCTTTGCGTTGGCCGTCGCGGCTGTCGGCGAGCAAGTAGTAGGGATAGCGGGCGCCCATGACGCGAGCGCGGGCCAGCGCGAGGGCGACGCGGGAGGTATCGATGGTGATCCAGCGGCGGCCCCACTGCTCGGCGACGTACGCGGTGGTACCAGAGCCGCAGGTGGGGTCGAGGACGAGGTCGCCGGGGTCGGTGGCCATAAGAATGCAGCGTTGGACAACCTTTGTGCTAGTTTGAACCACATAAATACTTGATCCGGAATAACCACCCGCTACAGTGTCTGACCAGACATTATCAAGTGGACTAACAGCGTAGTCTTCAAGATATCTGTTGTAATAGATTCGCTTGCCCGCCGCATTAAGCCGAGAAGCACGCTTAAGATTGGTCAAACCTTGAAAGGTAGTTTTCCAGTGAGATCCCGTATCACATTTATAGAGTTTTCCTTCAAACTCGAAGTCAAACGGGCTACTCGACGGACCTGCTGATGACAGAGGGGACTGTAAAAACAAGCGTGAATTCTGGGGTAACATGGAAGGATCGTCTTGCTCTCGCTTAGACATCGACCTACGCTCACCGTTTGGTAATTCGACCCACTTGTAGTACTGGCCCGATCCTTCATCAAATACCTTTGCGTTTAGTGGAGGACGGTACTTTGACTGGCTTTTATCCCGAGCAAACCACAAAATATAGTCTGTTGTCTGACCCAAAAGAGTACTTGCAAAAGCACCAGTTTTTCGAAATGCGATTTGTCCACAGAAATTGTCTTCTCCAAACACCTCTTCTAATAGGGACCGAAGCCTGTGCACATTCTCATCCCCAATCTGCACGAATACTGACCCGCTCTCCGTCAACAAGTCCCGCGCCACTATCAGCCGATCCCGTAAATACGTCAGATACGAATGAATTCCATCCCGCCACGTATCCCGAAACGCTTTCACCTGTTCCGGTTCGCGAGTAATGTGTCCGGTGTTGCCGTCCTTGACGTCGCGGCTGGTCGTCGACCACTGGAAGTTTGAGTTGAACTTGATGCCATAGGGTGGGTCGATGTAGATGCACTGCACCTTGCCGCGCAGCCCCTCCCGTTCGGCAAGCGACGCCATTACCTGCAAGCTATCGCCTAAGATCATCCGGTTCGACCAGTTGGCCTCGTGCTGGTAGAATTCCGTCTGAGCGTCCGCGCTTGGCAGCCCATTGAAATCTGCGAACAGATCCGCCTGCACGTTCGATTCGCCGTCACCCGTTTCCTTGCTCCGCTGCCGCAGATCGTCAATCAATACCTTTGGATGTACCTTCTCCTGGATGAACAACGGGGGCGCTTGCACCATCAAATCCGACCAGTCCTTCTCATCTTTCCCCCGCCATACAAGTTGCGGATCAAGATCCCGGTTTCGCCGCTCGTATGCAACCCTGATCGGACTGCGATCGTCCTCAGCCAGCATCGCCTGATACTCGGCCGTGGGGATGTTCTTCCGCGATGCGTCCAGGTGCCGCAGGGTTTCAACAATCTTTGCCGATTTTCGTTTCGCCATTGCTTAATATCCCTTTGTCAGACGGCGATTTCTTGACTGGCTACGACAGTTTTGGTTGTCGCTGCCTGCCTGAGTCCTTCGATCAACTCCCCAAACTCAGCCTTCATCGTGTGGACATCCGTAAACTCAGCGAAGGCCCAACGACCCAGTTTACCACTGTTATTCACGCCAGGTACCCAGTAGGTTTCCATCGTCAGTTTCTTGATTATGGCATCCTCACCACGGTATCCCTTAATCTCTACGACCAGGTTCAGCAGATCGTCCTCGCCCCGACCGTCGTCTAACAGCACGATGAAATCGGGAAGGTACGTCCGCGCCGTGGATCCGTACCGATACGGCACCTCGAGCCCGAGGTTGTGGTTCTTAACGTACGACCTCACGTGCGGATGCGATTCGGCGATTTGGCAGAATACACCTTCCCAGTCGCTGTCGAGAACGATCCAGTTTATATGGCTCTTATCAGGATCGGTTTGCCAGCGGTTGGTCTTTGTTGTGTTGAAATTCACCTGCATGGTCGATCCGGTCGAATTGTAAGGATCCATCACCGCCTTGATCCGCCGAGTTCCGACGTTTGCCCGTGTGATGGCCGCAGCGATTCGTTCACAGGCCATGTCGGCCAGTTCCTGGTACATGAGTTGTGCCGGATAGGTATCGTCCTGACACACGAGGCAATTATCCAGCCACTGTTTTGTAATGCGCTTCAGTTGACCGAAGAGAGAAAGCATCGGCTCGTTGCCCGGATCGCGCATCTTCGTATACAGGAGTCTTTGAGTAAGATTGTATACCAGGCTTGAGTTTCGAAAATAGCGGGTGTGGCCGAGGCTGAGGTCGATCCCCTCACCGATAATGCCTTGATTCCTGGTGATGGTCGGTCCCACGAGGTCGGTGGTAAGTGTCATCACCGAATCCGAGGTGAATTCGGCAGTAACGATTTCATCCGGCAACTCCACGCGGTAGCCGGAGACCCTTGGAAACCTGATTTCAAGATGATCTCGTTCCGGACGCATCGCTCTTACATGAACCGTTTTCCGTGGGACGCTAGGTGAAGCTACGACGGGTTTTGCCGTGAAATCAAATGGAACACCCAGCACGTCCGCGTATTCGACATTGAACACTCCGTCGTCATTCAGATCATAGGACTGTCGCCGCAGCGCTCTGCCAACGACCTGTTCGCAGAGTAGTTGAGTCCCGAACGCCCTGACACCCAGTACGTGACTGACCGTATTGGCATCCCATCCCTCCGTGAGCATCGACACAGAAACGACACATCGAATCGAGTCCCCCAATCGCCCCGGTTTACCCACGGTATTCATGACTTCTCTTAGCAGGTCCTGCGGAGAGATGTCCTCGGCCCGCTTCCGGTCTCCGGTTCGCTCGATGATCTCGCGACGGAATCGATCGATCTCCTCGGCCGCTATCTTGCGGAAGTTGGGATCGAGCGCGTCACCGGATTCAAGCTGATGGCTATCAATCAGGAGCGTCCGCGGTCTTCCGTGTCGCTTTCCGTTCTCGTCGTAATTATGAAACAACTCCAGACGTCCAGGTACGAATGATTGTTGGCCGCTTTCGTATTCTCTGTGGAAGCCTGAAATGTAGTCATAGACCAGTTTGGACGTCGATGTATTGTTGCAAACGACGATAAAGCACGGTGGTACCTCGATGTCAGCCTGTTTCATCAATTCGAACGTCTTCTCATAGTGACCGTACAACGCTTGCAGTGCCGTCTCTAATTCCACCGGAATACTGAGTGGGTCAAGGAGACTGGCCCTGGTGAAACCCTTCTTCGGCATTTTCTTTCCGATATGCTCCCAAAGATTGCGGAGCTTGGGCATCTCTCCACCGGGGATGTTGTCGGAGACCGGAACGCGAGGTAGTTTTACGATTCCGCTCTCGATGGCGTCCATGAGTGAGTACTCATTCATGGTCCACGGAAACAGTACACCTTCCGCATATCCTGAGCCGCGCAGAAAAAACGGTGTAGCCGAAAGATCGAAAACACGATTGATGTTCAGTCTCTTTCCCACTGTTTCTAAGCCGGATATCCAAATGCGTGCAGCTTCCGTGTTCTGTTCTGCTTCCTTCTTTTCATCCCCTTTCAGTTTCTCCTCTTCCTGCTTCTTGGGATTCTCACGATAGCAGTGGTGTGCCTCGTCGTTGAAGACCACGACGTTCTTCATCCCCATGAGCTCGGGAATGACCCGCTGCAGCATTTGCCCCTCCGTCTCCTCGGTCTCAAGAGCCTGTCCTCGTCCCTGAAGTAGAGAGCGACCACCCTTGGACATTTCGACCCGATCTCGCAGTTTGAAGGCATGGAAATTTGTAATGACGATCTGCGCCTTCTCAAGATCTGGCAGCATGTCGTTCGGGACCAGTTCACGGCTCTGGTAGTAGCTGTCGGGGTCATTAGGTTGGAGGACGCGAAGGCGATCTTTGATGGTTATGCCCGGTGTCACGACAAGAAAGCCATTCGTGAAGCGCTGGCTTTGGGGATGTCGAACCGCATTGATGGTCTGCCATGCGATCAGCATCGCCATCACCGTGGTTTTGCCGGCACCGGTCGCCAACTTTAGCGCGAGGCGGGACAATCCGGGATTGGCGTAATTGTTGACGTTTTCGAGGTGCTCCAGTAACAGACGACCTTGCTGGTCTCTCTTTCGAGCTACCTCGGTAAGCCAAATAGCCGTTTCGACCGCTTCTATCTGACAGAAGAATGGCCGGATGTCATTGAACTGGTGGTGTCGCCAGTGCTGTAGGAGGCGGGCTGTTTCGGAGGTTACTTGCCATTTGTTGGGGTTGGGGATCCTTCTCCACGCATCAACTTGTCTCCGTACTGCGTTGATTATCTCGGAATGTTCGTATTTCTGTATATCTGTAGATACTTCTGTCGCTTCACCCAGGCCCAGATCCGCCTGGCGCGTAGATGTGCCTTTCTGTTGCTTGGGTTTGGGAATCGGCGTGATGAACTCAGCCGGCCTCCGCCGATTGATGATGTTCTGAGTCGGCTGACCGGCTTCATCCAGCTCCCAATGACGACCGGGATACTCGTATGGCGAGTTGAGGATAGGTTGTTTGAAAAACTGATCTGACATGGGTTCTGGAACGCCAAGTATGTATATACGTATTTTGGTTTCAATAAGTGTTCTGAGATTGAAACTGTCAAGATTCCCATGCCGTAAACGCGGTGCTGGCTCAACAGTATGTTTCGGGAACGGGTGTTGTTCTAATCTGCTTTAACGGTTACCTTATATTTCACTTCAATTGTGGCTTAAATATAGGCACATGCGAAAGAGAGACCTGGCGGTCGTATTGGAATAGCGCATTCTTGGGAAAGTGTGGAGCCTCAAAACATGGGAGTCGGTCGTGAAGTGGGTCTAATCGCCCAGATACAACAAAGGATTAGGTATGGTCGCTACGAGTATTCTCAACATGCGACGGATCAGAGCATCATTCGGAACATCTCCCAAGAGGAGGTTCTCGACGCCATCGCGACATGCGAGCTCATCGAGACCTATCCCGAAGATAAGCTTGGACCGAGTTGCCTGGTGCTCGGGTTTACAGCGACGAACAGGCCATTACATGTACTTTGCAGTTATCCATCAAGAGCTATCATCAAACTCATCACCCTGTACGAACCCGATCCAGCAAGATGGATCGACTTCAGGGTAAGGAGATCAAGTCATGGCTAACAAAGTGGACTGGATCGAGACCTTGGTAGAAAAGAGGGTCACTTATCACATCGAAGTCAACGGACGGCTTTTTGTCATTGAGAACGTTCCTGCGCGAGTCAATGTCGAGACTGGGGAGAACCATTTCTCACCGGAAACTGTTGAGCGTTTACGTAAGATCGTACACGAACGACGCAGCCCCGTGCGAACAATCCAGACACCAGTTTATGAGTTTGCCTGATTCAACCCCGGAAAGACCGAATAGGTATGCCGGGATAGGAGCGCAAAGCGACAGAATAGAATCCGGAAAGGCGCGGCCACCGAGCATTCGTGCGAGCGTGCCGAGTCGCCGAGAATACCGGGTGTGCTTATTACTTTTTGTACACCAGTACTGCCAGACTTCACTGACCGGCCGAGTGTACTCGCAAGTTGAATTGGGGTATTATGCTAAGAGTGTTTAAATCATACTCTCACGTAGACGAGGATCTTCGAAACGAACTTGATAAGCACCTCTCAGTCTTACGACGACAAGGTACCATCAGTTCGTGGGACGACCGGCGAATTGGACCTGGAGAAGAAATTCACGGTGAAATCAGCGCTCATTTAGAATCAGCGGACATCATTCTACTCCTTATCAGCGCAGATTTTCTCGCTTCAGATTACTGTTATGATGTTGAGATGGAAAGGGCAATGGAACGACACAAACAGGGTTCGGCCCGAGTTATTCCGGTAATCCTAAGGCCATGCGATTGGCAAAAAGCTCCTTTTGGCAGTCTGATGGCGTGTCCTACCGATGGTAAACCTGTGGTGAATCATACAACACATGATGAAGGGTTTCTGCAGGTTGTTCAAGCCATTCGCCAAGTTGCTGCCAAGAAAAGTACCAATACTACATTATCTGATCCTGATTGGCCTGTCGAGCCAGACAGCACGACGGCTGTTCCCTCGAGTCCTCAATCCAGTAACCTCAGAATCAAACGGCGCTTTACTGATCATGATCGCCATGCCTTCCTAACTGAGGCCTTTGAATACATACTCCAATACTTTCAAAATTCGCTACAGGCATTGCAGGCTGAGAATGCCGGATTACAGACCAACTTCCGTCGCGTCGATAACGTTAGTTTCGAGGCACGAGCGTATGTCGAGGGGAAAGAAGCAAGTCGATGTGGAATCTGGCAGGGTAGCTTTCTGGGGAGTAGGGACGAACTACTCTTTTCCTTCGAAGGTGTCAGCAACAGAAATAGTTGTAACGAGTCGATGTCTGTAGCCGATGACGGCTACACACTGTTTCTCAGGCCATTTGGTATGGCTCAGATTGGACTGATAGGACAACTTCAGAACTCTAAACTTAGTCTGCAGGATGCTGCCGAGTACTTCTGGTCGGTTTTTATTCAACGACTAAGATAGACTGGATCTCGTCGTATAGATCGGAATTCAGACCGATAGTTAAATACCGTGTTTTGAACGACACGCTCAATTTGTAGTTTCCCGCCGGGTATTGTATAAACCCTTGACCGGCTGCCAGGTCCACAAATACCCCACATCTACCAGGCAAACACCGTTCCCATCAGCTGATCCGGGGCGTCCCGCAAGGTGTCGTAAATCCTTTTGGCTTCGCTGACCGGGACGACATCGCGTATCAGCGGTCCGATCTTTATCAACCCCTTTACGATTAGACGGCACGTATTGTGTAAGTCGTCTCGTTCGAAATGACTGTTCTGCCTGATTCGGACCTCACGACCCTGTCCCAGATTGAAGGAATACGTCACTTTGTCCCGGCCGGCGATGAACAGCACACTGCCCCGGGGACGCACCGCGGAAATCAGCTGGTCTTCCATACCCGGAACGCCGGCAAAATCGATCACGACGTCAAAAGCGGCCTCACCGACTTGCTGCTTCCATTGCTCCCCCGAAACTTCCAACACGGCTTCTGCGGCGCTGATCTCCCTCGCGATCGCCAGCCGCCCCCCATCGATGTCGCAGATCGTGGCGCGCGCTCCCATGCCGGCGGCGACCTGCACGGCGACCTGTCCGAGGATGCCCGCGCCCACGATCAACACGCGTTCGCCCACGCTGAGTTCCGCGTTGCGGCAGGTGCGCATCGCGACACTGCATATGCCCAGCAGGGCGGCCTCGGTAAGATCTATTGAATCGGGCAGCCTCACGAGCAGGCCGTCTTCCGGCATCACGGCATACTCGGCGTGGGCCGCGCTCATGAACAGCACGTCGCCGATCTTCAGTTCGCGGACGTCCGGTCCGACCTCGATGACTTTCCCCACGTTCTGGTAGCCATTGCCCCCGGTGGGCAATTCGGCATCTGCGGGTGCGTAATTACCGCCAGTCAGCTGATTGCGTTCCGTACCGTTCGTCACGCCCGTGTAGATCGTCCTGGTCTTTACTTCGTTGCTCGAGGGCCCTTCCGGGTCCGGCCAATCCGGCACATGGACCTTCTGCCTTCTCTTGTCAGGCAAGCCCTGAAGACTCAGTGAACGCACGCCCGGCTCCTTCCTGGGATCAATACTGTATATACCGCCCTCGAACGTCGAAATTTACCGCCCTCGAACGCTGACTTAATTGCCCAAAGGCTCAGAACCCGATACTTGTGCCACTTCAGCGCTACTCCGGCCGCGTCAGCGACATCACCTGCTGGATCCGGTCAAGATGAGCGGCTTCGACCTCGGGCCAACGCCCTTCGTGCTCCCCACCTTCGCGCAATGACTCGCCTGTCCAACCCGTTGGTGCCAGATCCTCCATGAAGATGATCAACAGCTCTTTACGGCTGGCGTCGTCCGGAATGTGCACAAGCCGCGCGTAGGCGTAGTCGTCCGGCATGGTATAGCCTTTGTCGGCCGCGAACTTGCGGGCGAGATAACCGTCGGTACCCGGCCAGCCGAGTCGCATCAATCGATTTGATGTACCGGCCGCGGTATCGGTATAGAAGTCAAATTCCCCGATCTGCAATCGCAACGGAGAGCCGGAATAGTCGTAGGTGTAGTCGTTATCGGGCAGGAAGCCTTCGAACTGGATCCAGACAAAGCTCTTTAGTGTACCGTCCGGAAGTTCCTCGACGAAGAAGTGCTGCTCGACGTCGGCTGTGCCGTAGAGAATGAACTTATGTCCCCCGATGTACTCGAACTGCTCGTCGAATGTCATTTGCACCGGTGGATCGTTTTCCGAGGAAAGCGTGTTCCCCGAAACGGTTCGGCTCAGTCCTGAGTATTCCGGCTCAGTGGTGCGCCGCGCGGGGTCGAACCAGTACATGACAGTGATGAATGAAACGAGCACTAACAGAACTACGCCGCCTGCCCACCAGATCCACTTTCTCTCCAACGTCCAGTCCTCTTGATCCGTTTGCGGACGCCTGTGTTACTCCTTCACCACCCTCACCACAGGCACCGTTCTCCGCGCCGACACCTCCCGCATCAGCGAGGCCAGCCCCGTCGGAGCGTCTTCATCGACACCGAACTGATTGACCTCCTCATCGGTGTTTCCGACCGGAGATGCAATCCCGGTCTCCGCATCCAGGGTGTACAGTTTCGCCGTCCAACCGCCGGCCATGTATAGGACGCCTCGGTGTGACGTCAGTCCGGTCGGCAAATCCTCTCCGACGCCGAAGTCGCCCGCATCGCCCACGGGAGATGCCGTCCCCGTTGCGGGATTCAGCAGGTACAGCCGGGCCGAGTTGTAACCGACCATGAACAGATCGCCCATGTGAGACGCGAGACCGAAGGGCTGGGTTTCACCGACGCCGAACTCAAACGCGCTACCGACCGGGGTGGCTTCTCCCGTCACGGTATCCAGCGCGTAGAGCCCGGCATTGGTCCCGCCAGCCATGTACAGCGTGCCGTTGTGGGACGCCAGGCCCATGGGCTGGGATTCGCCCACCCCGAATTCCACGGCGTCGCCGACCTGCGTGGCCACGCCCGTTTCCGGATCCACGGTGTACAGCACCGCGTTCCATCCGCCCGTCATGTACAACACGCCGTTGTGCGCGGTCAGGCCATAGGGCTGGTACTCGTCGACGTCGAACCGCTCGGCTTCACCGACGGGTTTGGCTTCCCCCGTGTTCGGGTTCAGTCTGTACAGTCGGTCGGCGCCTTCGCCCACCATGAGGAGGCCTTCGGCGAATCCGGCTTCGTCGCACCGCGACCCCATCCATTCGTCCAGGCCGTCAACCCAGGCCAGCAAAGCCGGAACGCTCGGCATGCACAGCCCTTCATTGTCGTGAAAGTAGAACTGGGTGACGTCCGAAAGGGCCGCAAAAGTCTCGGGAATCATCCCGGTGAGCTGGTTTCCATGGAGATACAAGATTTCCAGGTCGTCGAGTTGCCCCAGTTCGGACGGAACGGCCCCGGACAGTTCGTTGCCTTGGAGGTACAACGCTTCGAGATCCTGGAGCCGTCCGAACTCGGATGGAATGGGTCCGGTCAGTTCATTGTTATGGAGATAAAGAATCTCGAGATTGGGGAGTTGACTCAATTCGACCGGTACCGGGCCGGTCAGCTCATTTCCATAGAGACTCAACAGACGAAGCTTGGGTTGTTCCCCAAGGACTGTCGGGATCTCGCCCGTCAGTTTGTTGGAATTGAGGTAGAGTATCTCGAGATTGTGGAACTGTCCCAGGTCGGCGGGGATCGATCCGGACAACTGGTTCTCATCCAGATCCATGCGTTCCAGGTTTTCCAGTTGGCTCAATTCAACCGGAATCTCTCCGGTAATTTTGTTCCGCCAGAGGTTTAAAAACTCCAGGCTTTCCATATTACCCAGTTCCGGGGGGATCGGGCCGGTCAGTTTGTTCGTGTCCAGGTGCAGGAACTTCAGCTGAGACAAGTCGCCCAGTTCGGCAGGAATCGATCCATCCAGTTCGTTTTGGTTCAGTTCCAGGTGCTTCAGACTGGAAAGGCGGCCCAGTTCCGGCGGAATCGTACCGGTCAGGTCGTTGCCGCCAATGTCCAGCCGTGTCAGGGAGGTCATCTGTCCCAGTTCAGCGGGGATGGACCCGGTAAGGCTGTTGTTCCCCAGGTTCAGTATCTCCAGGTTGGCAAGCAAAGCAAGCTCATCAGGCACGGATCCCGACATCTCGTTGCCACCCAGATCGAGAATCCTCAGTTCGTCGAACCGGGTGAGCTCGGCCGGGATGGCGCCGGATACCTGGTTGCCCGCCAGATCCAGTTCCCTCAGCAGGATGAGATTGACGAGATTCCCGGGCAGCCCGCCCGACAGGTTGTTCGAGCGCAGTTCCAGCCGGATCACCCTTCCATTGGCGTCGGTCGTGATGCCGTGCCACTCGGTCAGGGGTTCTTCACTCAACCAGTTATCGCGCTCATTCCAGTTCGCACCGTCCATCGCGTGGTAGAAATCGGTCAGCGTGGTACGATCGCTGACATCGATGGAAACGGAGACGGTAACCCTGGCGGAAACCTCGCCCGAGGCGGCGGTCACGACCGCGCTGCCGCTTCTGATCGCCGTGACCAGGCCATCGTCGCTTACAGTTGCCACCGATTCGTCGCTGATCGACCATTTCACTACCGCGCCATCGACGGCTCGGCCGTTTTCGTCCAGCACCGAGGCCTTCAGCGTCGCGGTTTCGTCGGCCATGGTCAGCGTTACCGACGACGGCTCAACCGTTATCGTTCGCGCAGCCTGGGATACGGTAATCGTGGACCTGCCCTGTTTCTGTCCCGCGGTAGCCGTGATGTCGGCCGTGCCGTTGCTGAGCGCGGTGACGAGCCCTCCGCTGGTCACGGATGCCACGGACGGATTCCGGCTAGACCAGACCACCGTGTGTCCGGACGATGTCGCGCCGGCCTCGTACTGCACCTGCGCGTCGAGCTGCACGGTCTGGCCGATCGCGGTCAGTGTGACTGTGTTGGGCGTCACGACGACGTTGGCCGGTCCGGCCGGTCCGGTGGGGCTGTCCTTGCCGCAGGAGACCGCCACAAGAAGTGCGAGTAAGCAGAAGAGGCGGATCGGACTCCATAGGCTGGCCTTTTTTACGTATCGTGCAATTCCGTTACCGGCGGAGGAGGACGAAGCTGATTTGCCCCTGGTATCATGGTCGCAACGCATATTTGAATTCCCTTAGCGGATTTGACTGAATGACTGGAGGCATCCCAGGTGAATCATGGATGCTAACGGGCGCAGATCGGCCAAATTTACCACACGAAGTTCAAAATACAAACTGTTTTCACCATGAAATTTCGTGGCCGGGAAGTGCGCAGCATACCGCTCTTCTAAATTACGTACCCGCCTTCGATGGCGTCTGCGCCGCCACGTGCGCAGCGAATCCCGAGCCGGCCTCCGCGTAGAGGTTGTACACGCTCGACGCGCCGGCCGCTTTGAGCACCTCGATTTCATCGGGGAACCTTGCCGTGGCGGCGACCTGGCAGTAGGACGAGGAAGCCTTGAGCTGGTCGAGTACGGCGAGGTTGGACGCCAGGTTCGGCAACGCCAGCAGAACCAGTTCGAGGGTGTGGGCGGCCTGAACGCGATCCCAGAAGTCCGCGTCGCTGGGATCGCCGAGCAGTACGTGGCGGCCACTCGACTGCTGCCGTTCCACCTTGACGTGATCGAGGTCTACGCCTACGACGGTGTCTCCGAATTCCTGATGCATGTTGTCATAGGCCGCGGTGCCCACGCGGCCCATGCCGATGATGGCGATCGTTGCTCCACCGGTATCGAGCGGCTGGTCGTCGGGAAGACGCTCGGGTTTTTGAAGCCGGTCCCACAACGCCCGGTGCCGGGCATAGATCTGGTGGGCGGCGACGTTCAGCGCCGCCGAGATGACACAGGACAGCGCCAGGGAAATCGCGATGGCGATCAGCCAGAGGCCGTCGATCCAGCCATTGGCTACCCCGATGGCCGCCACGATGAGTCCGAACTCGCTGAAGTTGGTCAGGTTCAGCGTCGCGAGCAGCGAGGTGCGCGCACGAAGCTTGAACGCCGTCAAAAGGCCGAAGAACAGGGCCGACTTCAGGAAAACAAGCGGCGTGACGGCTGCGCCGATGAGCACCGCGTCCAGCGTCAGCGGACCTGAGAGTCCAATGGACAAAAAGAAGGCGAGCAGGAACAGGTCCTTGAACCCGATCATGGTCTTCGCCATTTCATTGGCTTTCGCATGGTTGGCGATCAGCGCACCGAGGGCGAGTGCGCCCAGGTCGCCCTTCAGTCCGACCAGTTCAAAGACTTCCGCGCCGCCCAGGGCCAGCAGCAGTCCGCTCAGCACCAGGAGCTCGCCATGGCCGACTTTCTGCAGAACGAACAACAGCAGCGGACGTGCCGGTATGAGGAGCAGAACGAGCAACGCCCAAAGGGATGGCCACATGCCCACCGAGATCGCGATAAAAGCCACGGCAGCCAGGTCCTGAACGATGAGAATGCCGACCGCGATGCGGCCGTGCAAGGCGGCCGTCTCCCCCTTATCCTCCAGGACCTTCACGACGAAGACCGTACTGGAAAAACTCAGTGCGAAGGCGATCAGCAACGACGGGTAGATCCCGATATCGGAAAAGGAAGGCGCATTAAGCATGGCGAGCAAAAGGACGATCGTTCCCAGGATCAGCACGGCCAGTGCCATGTGCAGGCCGGTGACGGCCCATACCTGGGGTCGCGCCAGGGTCCGCAAGTTGAGCTTCAGGCCGACGACGAACAACAGCAGCGTGATTCCGAGATCGGCCAGCTTGCGGAGCACATCCCCGCTGGCGATGCCGAACAGGTTGAGCACGAATCCCGCAGCGAGGAATCCAACCAGGGGAGGCAGACCTACGGCCCGGGAAAGCAGACCCAGCACGAACGCCACGGCGAGCCATGTGATGTCACCCAGTGCAATGGTGATCCATTCGAAATCCATCATGCCACCCTTCGTGTCTATTTACCTTAGTCCCAGGCTACCCGCAGGCCGTCCTTGTCCTTCCACGCTCGCCCGCGCTCATCCACGCTCGTCCACACTCGTCCACGCGCATCCATCCAATTACCCACCGCGTTCTACCGGTGTCAACGCAAAACCACGGAAGTGCGGACGCTCAGGTTTATCGGGCAATCTTTCCGGAGCCAATGCATAAACGCAATCGGCGGTGCGCCTTGTGCCAGTCGCGTGATCATTGCATGATTGTTGGTTTTTACACCCGGCCGAGAAGTCCGCTTGACGCCGCTTCCGTCCCCTGTTTCTTTCCGGTACAGGATCCGCCATCGACACCAGGACCCGGTGGCGCTGCGGCGTTAAAGCACCAGGTGCCTACCTTGGTACCGCGCACAGCCGAAAGGCGCGGACTGGAGTGAACATATTGGAAGGCAAGATGGCCAGGAAATCGACGAAGGCTGGCGAGAGAGGTGCTGGCCCGAAAGGGGTAGCGAAGTCGGGCGCGAAAAGGGCCACACCGAATGAGGCTGGCGCGAAACCGGTCCTCCTCTCGGGCGGCAACCCTCAAATCGCGAAGGCCGACGGAGACGCCCCCGTGCAAGCCTATATCGCGGCCATGCCGGGTTGGAAGAGCGACGTGGGACGCCGCCTCGACGCGCTCATCGTCCGCACCGTACCCGGCGTGCGCAAGGCCGTGCGGTGGAACTCGCCCTTCTACGGCATCGAGGACCTGGGCTGGTTCCTGAGTTACCACGTATTCACGCGCTACGTGAAGGTGACGTTCTTTCAGGGCGCGGCGTTGAGACCCGTTCCTCCCGGTTCGGGCAAGGACAAGGACTCGCGATGGATCGACATCTACGAGGGCGAACTCGACGTGGAACAGATGGCAGTATGGATCCGGCAGGCGGCCGACATGCCTGGCTGGCGTGGGTTCTGAAGGCCTGCTGATCTCGTTTCTGGACGGAGGGTGCATGACCGGAGCCCATCCGACGCATTCATCGACACCGGAAACCGTCCTCATTACCGGAGCCACGGGGTACATTGGGAGCCGGCTGCTTCGGCGTCTGGTAAACGGATCACACCGGGTGCGATGCCTCGTTCGGCGCCCGGATACGTTCTCATCGGCGGCGGCACGCGATGTCGATGTAGCAGGTGGTGACCTGCTGCGACCGGAGACACTGCCGGATGCCCTGCGAGGCGTATCGACGGCATACTACCTGGTCCATTCCATGGCGTCCGGTGGTGACTTCGTCCTGGAAGATCGAAAGGCTGCTACGAACTTTGCGCAGGCTGCGCTAGCAGCCGGGGTAGAGCGTATCGTTTACCTTGGCGGCCTGGGCAATGGACGGCCACTGTCCGGCCACCTGGAAAGCAGGCGGGAAGTCGGGGAAATCCTTCGAAACTCCGGCGTGCCGACGATCGAATTCAGGGCATCCATCATCATCGGTTCCGGCAGTCTTTCATTTGAATTGATCCGCGCCCTTGTAGAGAAACTCCCGGTGATGTTGACACCGAAATGGGTTCATACCCAGTGTCAGCCCATTGCCATCGATGACGTGCTCGACTACTTGGTCGCCGCGCACCACGTTTCCATCAAAGACTTCAACCGCGGCCAGGTTTTCGAAATCGGTGGACCGGACCGCGCCTCCTACCGGGATCTCATGACGGAATACGCCCGGCAGCGCGGACTGAAGCGTATGCTGATCTCCGTGCCCGTCCTTTCACCCCGCCTCTCCAGCCTGTGGCTCGGCCTGTTCACCCCCGTCTACGCACGGATCGGACGAAAACTCGTCGAAAGCCTCCGAAATGAAACAGTCGTCGTCGACGAGTCCGCCCTGGAAGCTTTTCCTATTCGGCCCAGGGGTATGGCCGATGCAGTACGAAGGGCGTTGAACAACGAGGATCGGGAGTTCGGGTAGACACCACGACTTTCTTTCAGGACGCAAAACGAAACGGAGATCGAGTGCAGGGGCGAAACGAGGCGGCGATTGACCCTATGGCCAGGGTGCCATCGGGCACGGACAAGGCTTCTCCGTCAACATCCGGACCTGTTCATCCAGGCTGTCGATCAGTACATCCTGCTCATTCAGACCTGTGGCAAGCGAATCATCCAGTGGCGTGTTGTGCCGGTAGCCCCGCCGGTGCATCTCTGCGACTAGCGCCTCGTGCCGGCTGTACAATGCCGCCAGCCGACCTACCCACCGCTTCGTCTCCGGATGCTCCCGGTATCCTGTTTTCCCCAGCGTAAGAACGTTCCATAGCCCGTGCAGCTCCCGGTGCTCACCCAGGAGGTGCTGGCGGCACAGTATTTCGGGAGGAAGGTCCCAGATTCGCATGGTGTCAGGCTCCGGATACAACGGGTCGACTTTCATCTGAAACCTACACCGATTTCGGTACCCTGGGCAAGCATTCCATAATCATACTTCGTCATCTGATCTACGGATGTCGACACAATTGGAACTTCTGGAGAAAATACCGTCATCCAGTGAACCAACCAGGTATCGCACGTGACAATCTGAATGTATGACCTATTTTCATACCAGGAGGATTATGTTATGAAATTCAAAATTACGATTACACTGGACGAGGAAATCGTCAAGCAACTCGATGATCTAATCATGCAGCAATCATTTGAAAACAGAAGCCAGGCGATTGAGGAGGCCGTGTCGGATAAGCTGGATAGACTGAAGCGGGGCCGGCTGGCACGAGAATGTGCGAAACTGGATCCTATCGAGGAACAGGAACTGGCAGAAGAGGGATTTTGCGAGGGTTCTGGCTCGTAACAACCGAAGGCGGTAACTGCCAGCACCCGGAATTTCGGGTTACAGCCTCGGGTCAATACACTCTCGTTTACTGTATTGAGTAAAATCACTCAATAGCGTAATCACCTTTCATTCATCTCTTCTCTTGTGAATCTCCTTCCACCTGCCTGTATACTTCGCTGTGCCTCACGAATGGTTTCCATGGCTTCGGTAGACTGTTCTACCTGTTCAGCATAACTCTCCAGCCATAACCGGAACTGCTCGTTCAACGTCGTGTTTTCCGATGACGCCCTGCGCCGCGCGGATTCAATCAGGTGCTCATCCACACTGAACGTGATGTTCTTCATAGTCGCCTCACTCTCACATTGCCGCCGCCTACCGGCAGAAGCAGGACGTTTCAATGGGGACGTCGGCGCGGGCCCTGGCGAACGCCAACCGCTGTCTCAGGAGTCGAAGCTCGTTGGCGTTTCCCGCGTGCTCGACGCATTCCACCAGCCCCTGGAGCGCCCACACGTTGTCGGGATGCTGGCAGCAGCGTGGCAGGCCTCCGTCAAAGCCGAGGTCGGCGCGATACACGGCTTCGGCTTCATCGAACTCGCCCTGTTCCGCGAGCAGCGCGCCGAGGGCGTGGCGCGGGGGATGCATCCAGGCCCAGGGTTCGGTGTAGTTGAGCGCGTCGTCCCGCGAGACGGCGAGGCGCAGGCTGTCGAACGCCCGGTCGTAGTTCCCTTTACGGTATTCGAGCTCGCCGTCGAGCATGGCCTCGCCAATGCGGAGCATGTCGCGTACCGCGTTGCTCAAGAAGATCGCGTCCTCGGGGATCGCGGCTGCCGCCCTGTCGAACGCTTCATGGGCGGCTACGGCTTCTTCGATCTGACCGAGGGCGGCGTGCGCCACACCCTGCCCGTAGGCGTGCATTGCGGTTTCGATCGGGCGAAGAGCGGGCTCCTCCGGTTGCGGCGATGCAGTCAGGTCGTGCCAGCGGCCGAAGCGAACCAGCACGTGCGTAGTCATGGCGGTGTACCCGTCGAGAATGGAGGCCATGAAGGGCGCGCTTCGGGCGATCAGTTCTGGCGTGGCCATGGCACGGATCCGGTCGGCGGCATGGGTGGCCTTGCCGTACTGCCCCAGAAACATGGCCACGTACATGTAGAGATGGAGATCGTGACACCGCATGGTGGTGTAGAAGTTCTGATCACCGGCATAGGCGAGGTACTTGTCATCGGCGGCGACCGCCCGTTCGCTCTGGACCACCGACTGCGCCCAGTCGCCGCAAAGGACGTAGATGTGCGCCGACATGTGCTCCAGGTGGCCGGCGTCAGGCAGCAACCCGCGCAACAGGTCGGCCGCGTTGAGCCCTTGCTCCGGCATGGGCGACATTTCCAGCATATGGATGTACAGGTGGCAGATCCCCGGATGGACGGGCCCGTCACGCGCGATCCGCTCCATCCAGGATTCCATTACCGGCATTACCTCGGCCGTGTGGCCGCGCGGGTTGGGTTGCCCGGTGCGTAGATCCCAGAGCTGCCGGGGCGTGCAGTTCAGCGCCGCGTCGAAATAGAAGGCGGCGATGTCGGGATCATCCGCATGCGCCAGGCTGGCGGCGCGCATCGCGTCGGCGAAATCCCGGTGCCAGGCGTCCAGCACCCCGGTGTCGCGCTCGTCGCCATTCCGGTAACGCTTCGCCAGCGCCTCGATGAGGGCCTGCTCGGCCGGCGTGCCGTCACCGGCGAGCGAGACCGCGGTCGTCACCGCGTCGTGGCAGACCGGCAGGACCTGGGCGATCTCGGCTTCGGTGAATCGGATCCAGGCCCGGTTGTAGTGGGGCCCGTTCGCATAGGCGATCCCCCACCAGGCCATCGCGCAGGCGGGGTCCGCGTCGGCCGCGCGCCTGAAGCAGTCCACCGCTTCTTCGTGATTGAAGCCGTAAGTCCAGTTCAACCCGCGGTCGAACCAGCACTGGGCGGTTTCCGAGTCCGTCGTGATTTTTCGGGACCAGGTTCCGAGATCGAAAGGGTAGCTCATGGTGGGTTGCTCAAGGTTGATTGGCGGCCGGAACTTATGCTGCCGCCGGATGATCGCAGCCGCCGGTTGATTGGCGGCCGGCTGATGGGCGGCTGGTCGATGAGCTGCCTATTGATCGCGGCCGGTTGATCGGCGGCCGGTTGATTGGCGGCCGGTTTACGTGGCATTCGGTCGCCGTCTTTACCCGGGTTCCAGGTAACCCGCGGCCTCGGCGGCCTGCGCCCATTCCAAAGTACGATGAAACGCCCCGCGCGTCACTAACTCAAATCCCTCGATCATGAGCGATGCTCGGAACGGGGCGAACCAGGGCCGTGTGTGGGCTGTCGCAAAGGCCTCTCGAAGACGATCGACCGTGTGCGAGGGCATCGCCGGGACGGCGACGAATGCCGGCATCGGCACGGTCTCGGTCGATTCGAGTATGCGGACTTTCTCAGTAAGTTCTGGCCGGTACTTCCTGACCAACATGTGCCAGTAGGCGTCCAGCGGCCCGATGTCGATGCTCCCGTCTACCACGCTGTCAAGGATCCGCCGGGCCGTGACGAGATGGCCGACGGATCGGCGGTAGAGGCGCGGGCGATCCTCGCTGCGATAGGACAGAAGATGATAGCGCAATGCATTGAAGCCCGATTGCGAGTGGGCCACCGTCCATCCCACGGTCCCGCCAAAGGTGTCGGACAGCGTGCGATAGGGCGTATCGTCGCGCACGATCAGGTCGGTCCGGGAAAGCGCTTTGCCGCCGGCCCAGGACGCGGCTGGGATGGGCGAGGCCAGGGGCACGACGTCGGCAAGGTCGAGTGCGATCGGGTATCCGCACATCTGCACGCACCCGAGGTCGTCGCGGCGCCAGAGGTTCTCGAGCGGCTGTGGGGCCGGGTAGGCGACGTATTCGAACGCCGTGCCGGCATCCTCGGCGACGTGGGCGATGAGTCCCTTCCACGCCGTCTCGGCTTCGGAACTCACGGCGTACATGCGGGCGTTGGAAACGAATGGCATGGACATCAGTTTTGTCGAGACCCCCTCGACCTAAATTGAAACTGAATGACGCGTTGACGGCAAGCCTCATCCCTGCCGAGATTTTATTTTGGAAACTATACTTTTAACATTGAAGTAAATGAAGCAACCGTTTAGACTCCATAGTCAGCTTTCATAGCGCATTCACAGCGCATTCACAGCGCATTGGTATGAATGATGCCCAAATCAGCACCAGGCGCTAACGCACGATCCGGCCAGTCCAAGCCGCATGGACGGCACTCCTTCCGTCCGCTGCCGGTCGATCATCTATCATGAACCTACGCCAAATGGTGACCAATACCGATGACTGACGACAAGCTGACTTCCGACAAGAAAAAGACATCGCTCAACCGCCGGGATTTTCTCGTCCGGGGAAGCGGCGTCCTGGTCCCTCTTTTCCTGGGCACCGGTTGCTCGGACAACGTCATGGGTCCGGACGACAGTGAACCGACCGAGCCGACGCCGCCCGAACCGACGCCGACGCCACCACCTGAAGACAGCGTCGACGTGATCGTGGTGGGCGGCGGTCTGTCGGGGCTGGTCGCCGCGTACGAGTTGGTCCGGGCGGGGCACGATGTCCGGGTCCTGGAAGCATCAGACGTAATCGGGGGGCGGGCACAGACACTTCGCGAGCCCTTCGACGACGGGCTCATCGCCGAAACCGGTCCGGCCCGCATCCCGCCCTCGCATGATCTGACGCTCGGTTACATCGACCACTTCGGCATCGAGACCTCGCCCTTCTATACGCAGGAGGGCGAGTACCTCGTCGTTAACGATCAGGGAGTCCGCCAACGGCAGACACCGGCAGCGTTCCTCAGTGGGGGGCGGGACGCGTGGCTCAAGATTCCGGCCGGGATCGATGCCTTGCCCATGGCCTTCGCCGAAGCGCTCGGAGACCGCGTACAGACCGGTACGCCGGTGACCAAAGTGGTCCGGGATGAGAACGGGGTGGCGGCCACCTACGGACCCGCCACAAAGGAACTTCGGGGCCGCAAACTCATCTGCACGGTCCCCCTCCCCGTCATCGACAAGATCGAGTTCGACCCCGTCCTCTCGGCATCGAAGCAATCGGCTTTCGAAGCCACAACCTACCAGGACGTCACCCGGGTTTACGTCCAGTATGCGCAGCGAATCTGGGAGGACGACGGCTTGAACGGATGGGGGTTGACGTTCGCGGAGGGGTACTCGGAGTTCTGGCATCCCACCTGGAACCAGGAGGGGCCCCGGGGTATCCTGATGTCCTACATGTTCGGAGAATTGGCACGCAGGATCGCGGCGACCTCTCCCGGCGCCATCGTGCCCGGTTTCATCGGTCGGTTCAATAACCTGTTCCCGGGAACGCGCGAAGTCGCGGAACACGGAACCCACTTCGCATGGGAGCATCAGCCCTGGATCGGAGCGGCTTTCGCCAATTACAGTCCTCCGTTCTCGGAGCATCCTGAACTGGCATCGCCCGAGGGGCCCATACACTTCGCCGGCGAGCACGCCTCGAGGCATCGGGGCTGGATGCAGGGCGCCCTCGAGTCGGGCCTGCGAGCCGCGAAGGAGATTGATTCCTCGGTCACCGAGGAGCGCGCCAGGACGACTGTGGTTATCTCGCGGCGGCAGATGGTGCGCCGACTTGCGGGCATCCCGAACATGCCGGGGTGGCTGGTGCCCTGAGCCGTCACTAGGTGAGCACGAACCGGTCTGGGTCCGAGACGTTGTACGAAATCATTCGATCTTGACGCACTTCCCCTAACCGCCTACCTTCCTCCCCATTACCGACCAGCCTAGACCCCACGAAATCGTTTACCGGAGGCCAGCATGTTCACCCCGGCTCAAATTGATCATTACAATCGCGAGGGATACGTCGTCTACCCGGATTTCATTCCCGGTGATGTCCTGGCAGCCCTGAAATCAGAAATAGACCGGGTATCGGAAGGGAACACGAAGGCGAATCACGACGACGCACGCATGGAGATGGAACCGAACCAGGATCCGGACGGCACGCTGGTGCGGCGCATCTACGAACCGTGCACTTTCTATCAGCCCTTCCGCGATTTCTCGGAATCTACCGCCCTGCTGGACTGCGTCGAACAACTCTTCGGTCCGAACCTGCTCTTCCACTACAGCAAGATCAACATGAAGCCCCAGAACATCGGGTCCATCGTGGAGTGGCACCAGGACCTGTCCTACTACCCCCTGACCAACCGTGATTCGGTGTCCATCCTCTTCTACCTCGACGACACCTCCGAGGAGAACGGTTGCCTGAAGGTCATTCCCCGGCGCCACACGAAAGCGCTGATGAGCCACAGCACCGAGGGGTTCTTCCGGGGCAAGGTTACGGAGGAGGTGGACGATTCCGATGCCGTGCTGCTGGAAGGCACCGGGGGCACGGCGATCTTCATGAGCGCCATGACGCCCCACGCTTCGGCCATCAATTCTTCGGACCGGCCGCGTAAGACGCTCATCTTGAGCTACCGCGCGGCCGACGCCTTCCCCATCCACTGCGGGGTCATGTCGGACAAGGTCGAGGCGCACAGCCGGCTGGTCCGCGGCGAACGGGCTTCACAGGCCCGCTTCACCATGACTGATTTCCCCATTCCGCGCTATGAAGACGAGGTCGCGTCGCTGTACGATCTGCAGGAGAGGTCTAGGAAGTCAGCGTGACTGAAGGACCTAAGGCAGGTCCGCTTACTGCAGTACGGCCTACGGCAGGTCCGTGCTCCCCATGAGGTAGCGGTCCACTTCCCGGGCGGCGCCCCGGCCTTCGTGGATAGCCCAGACGACGAGGCTCTGGCCGCGACGGGCGTCGCCGGCCGCGAAGACGTTCTCCACGCTCGTGGCGTACTTCCCGTATTCGGCCTGGGCGTTTGACCGGCCGTCCCGTTCCACTTCGAGCTGCTCGATCACCGGATCCTCCGGACCGGAGAAGCCCATCGCCAGGAGGACGAGATCGGCGGGCCACTCCTGTTCCGTGCCCTTTTTCGGGCTGAAAGGCGCTCCGTTGCTGGGGACCGACCAGTCGAGGTCGATTGTGCGCAGGGCCTTGACCCGGCCCTGGCCGTCGTCGATGAACTCGACGGTGCTGGTGTCGTAGCGCCGGGGGTCGGCGCCGAAGAGAGCCTTGCCTTCTTCCTGGCCGTAATCGAGCTTGTAGACCACGGGCCACTGGGGCCAGGGGTTGCCCGGCGCGCGTTCGGGAGGCGGTTTGGGGATCACGTCGAACTGGTTCATCGTCTTGCAGCCGTGGCGAATAGCCGTACCCACGCAGTCCGTCCCCGTATCGCCACCGCCCAGAACGATCACGTGCTTGTCCTTGGCCGAGATGTAGTTCCCGTCCTCGTGACCCGTGTCCAGCAGGCTCTTCGTATTCGCGTGCAGGAACTCCATGGCGAAATGGACGCCGTCCAGGCCGCGGCCCGGCGCGTTGCGCACGAAGTCGTTGGGCTTGGTGGCGCCGGTGCAGATCACCACGGCGTCGTTTTCGCTGCCCAGGTCCGCCGCGGGCACGTCCCTGCCGATCTCGACGCCGGTCACGAACTCTACGCCCTCGGCCGTCATCTGATCGAGGCGGCGTTGGACGACCTTTTCCTTGTCGAGCTTCATATTCGGGATGCCGTACATGAGCAGTCCGCCGGGCCGGTCGGCCCGTTCGTAGACCGTCACGTGGTGGCCGGCGCGGTTGAGCTGGGCGGCGCAGGCCAGGCCGGCGGGCCCGGATCCGATGACGGCCACCTTCCTGCCGGTCCGCTTCGGCGGCGGCTCGGGCTGGATCCAGCCTTCCTCGAATCCGCGGTCGACGATGGCGCACTCGATACTCTTGATGGTGACCGGATCGGCGTTGATGCCCAAGACACAGGAACCCTCGCAGGGCGCTGGGCAGACCCGCCCGGTGAACTCGGGGAAATTGTTGGTCTTGTGCAGCTGCTGGAGGGCTTCCTTCCAGTGGTTCCGGTAGACCAGGTCGTTCCAGTCGGGAATGAGGTTGTTCAGGGGGCAGCCCGACGCGCCGGGGCCCTTGCCCATCGGAACCCCGGTGTGGCAGAAGGGGATGCCGCAGTCCATGCACCGGGCGCCCTGCTCCCGCAGCGAATCTACCGCCATGGGCAGGACGAATTCTTCCCAGTCGCCGACGCGTTCGACGGGGTCACGATATCCTGCCGTTCCCCGCTCGTACTCCATGAAGCCGGTTGTTTTACCCATAAGTCTATTAAAGGCTATCCCTTGCCGCCGTTGACGCCTACAGGGACGGCTTCAGGCACCGTCTCGGCGGGATGTCCGTTGGTCTTGGCTTCCTGCGCTGCCCGTTCCGCCATTTCCTTGAGCGCGCGGCGGTAGTCGACGGGCATGACCTTGACGAAGGCGTCCCGGAGTTCGGACCACCGGGCCAGCACATCCTCGCCCCGATCGCTGCCGGTAAAGCGTACGTGGGCTTCGACCAGCCTACGCACCTCGGCGACGTCCTCTTCCTCGATCAGCGGTTCCAGGTCGACCATCTCCTGGTTGCACAGTCCGGGGAAGACGCCTTGCTCGTCGAGGACGTAGGCTACGCCCCCGCTCATGCCCGCGGCGAAGTTGCGGCCCACCGGACCGATGACGACCACGCGGCCGCCGGTCATGTACTCGCAGCCGTGGTCGCCGACGCCTTCGACCACGGTCTCGGCGCCGCTGTTCCGCACGGCGAACCGTTCCCCGGCCCGGCCGCGGAAGTAGGCCTGCCCCCCGGTGGCGCCGTAGAGTGCCACGTTGCCGATAATGACGTTCTCGGTGGGCACGAAACTCGCGTTTTCGGGCGGGAAAACGGCCATGATGCCGCCGGACAGCCCCTTGCCCGTGTAGTCGTTGGATTCGCCTTCCAGGAGGAAGGTGATGCCCGGGGCCAGGAAGGCGCCGAAGCTCTGGCCGGCCGACCCGTGCAACCTGGCCCGGATCGTGTTCTCCGGAAGGCCTTCCTCGCCGTGCTTGCGGGACACTTCCGCGCTGAGCATGGCGCCGGCCGTCCGGTCGATGTTGTGGATCGCGTGCCGCAGCACGACCGGCTGGCGGTCCTCCAGGGCCTCGGTCGACAACTCGATGAGCCGCTGGTCGAGCTTCTTCTCCAGGCCGTGGTCCTGGCTCTGGCAGCAGTAGCGGGCCACGCGGTCGGGCGCTTCGACGGGCGCAAGCATACGGGTGAAGTCCAGGCCCTTCGCCTTCCAGTGGTCGATGGCCTCGCGCGTGTCCAGGCAGTCGGTGCGGCCCACCATCTCGTTCACCGTCCGGAAACCCAACTGGGCCATCTGCTCGCGCATCTGCTCGGCGATGAACGTCATGAAGTTGATGACGTGCTCGGGCTTGCCCGTAAAGCGCTTGCGAAGCTCCTCGTCCTGCGTGGCCACGCCCACGGAGCAGGTGTTCAGGTGGCACTTGCGGAGCATGATGCAGCCGCTCACCACCAGGGCGGCCGTGGCGAAACCGAACTCCTCGGCGCCCAGCATGCAGGCGATGACCACGTCGCGGCCCGTCTTGAGCTGACCGTCGGTCTGCACCACGATGCGGCCCCGCAGGTCGTTCTGGACCAGGACCTGCTGGGTCTCGGCGACGCCCAGTTCCCAGGGCACGCCCGCGTGCTTCATGGACGATTCCGGCGAGGCGCCGGTGCCGCCGTCGTACCCGCTGATGAGGACCACGTCGGCCTTGCCCTTGGACACGCCGGCCGCCACGGTGCCCACGCCCACCTCGGCCACGAGCTTGACGTGGATGCGGGCCCGGTCGTTGGCGCTCTTCAGGTCGTGGATCAGCTGCGCCAGGTCCTCGATGGAGTAGATGTCGTGATGGGGCGGCGGCGAGATGAGCCCCACGCCGGGGGTCGACTTTCGCACGCGCGCGATCTCTTCGAAGACCTTGTGGCCCGGCAGCTGACCGCCTTCCCCGGGCTTCGCGCCCTGGGCCATCTTGATCTGAAGGTCCGTGGCGTTGACCAGGTAGTTGCTCGTCACCCCGAACCGGCCCGAGGCCACCTGCTTGATGGCGCTGTTCCGCCAATCTCCGTTCTCGTCGGGATAGTAGCGGTCCGGGTCCTCGCCGCCCTCGCCCGAATTGCTCCGGCCGCCGATGCGGTTCATGGCGATGGCCAGCGTCTCATGGGCCTCCTTGCTGATGGAGCCGTAGGACATGGCGCCGGTGGAGAAGCGCTTGACGATCTCCGAGGCAGGCTCCACTTCCTCGATGGGCACCGGTGGCTGCATCTGCTTATAGTCGAAGAGGCCGCGCAGCGTGCCCAGCAGGCGCGTCTGGTCGTCGATCTGGTCCGTGTACTGGCGGAAGAGTTCATAATCGCCGGTACGCGTCGAAGTCTGCAGGAGCGCTATGGTCTGGGGGTTGAAGAGGTGGTGCTCGCCGTCGCTCCGCCACTGGTAGTAGCCCCCCACGTCCAGGGTGTGGCCGTTCGCCACGGGACGTTCGGGATAGCCGTGGTGGTGATGCTGGCGGTACTCCGCTTCGATCTCGGGCAGCCCGATGCCTTCTATCCGGGACGCGGTCCACGTGAAGTACTTGTCGATGACCGACTGCTTCAGGCCGATGGCCTCGAAGATCTGCGCGCCGTGATAGGACTTGATAGTGGAGATGCCCATCTTGGACATGGTCTTCAGGACGCCCTTGCACAGGGCATTGATCAGGTTCTCCCGCGCCTTGTCCGCGCCGGCCGCACCTGCCGGGCTGACCGCACCGGCCGCGCCAGTCGGGCCGGTCGGGCTGGCCGCGCTGGCCGGCGGTTCGATCAAGCCGTCAATGCTCATCCATTCCACCGTTTCGAGGGTCAGGTAGGGATTGATGGCGTTGGCCCCGTAGCCGATGAGCAGGCAGAAGTGCATGACCTCCCGCGGCTCGCCCGATTCCACGACGATGGCCGCGCTGGTCCGCAGTCCTTCCCGAATGAGGTAATGATGCACGGCGGCGGTGGCGATCAGGCTCGGTATCTGGATCCAGTCCGGTCCGACTTTCCGGTCCGACAGGATGAGCAGCGACGCGCCCCGTTCCCGGATGGCCCGGCCCGCCTCGCGGCAGAGCTCGTCCACGGCTTCCTCGAGGGTGCCTGTCGACCGTCGGAACACGGCCGGTAGCGTCTCCGATTTCAGTCCGGGCAGGTCGAGTCTCCGGATGCGGGCGAGTTCCCCGTTGGACAACACGGGGCGGGGGATCCGGAGTTGCCGGCAGTGCTCGGGCGTTTCGGCGAAGAGGTCCTGCTCAGGCCCGATCGAGGTGTCGACAGACGTGACCAGTTCTTCGCGGATGGCGTCCAGGGGGGGATTGGTGACCTGGGCGAACAACTGCTTGAAGTAGTGGAACAGCAGTTGCGGCTTGTTGGACAGGACGGCGATCGGCGCGTCGTTGCCCATGGACCCCACGGGTTCGTACCCATGGGCCGCCATGGGGCCGATGAGGATCTTCAACTCCTCGCTGGTGTATCCAAAGGCCCGCTGCCGTTCTTCCAGCGTCACCAGGTCGAGCGCCGGCACGTCGTCGGGCTCCGGCAGGTCGTCCAGGTTCGTCATGTGCTCGTCCAGCCAGGTGCGATAGGGCTTGCGCGAGCTGATTTCGTGCTTGATCTCGTTGTCGGTGACGATGCGGCCGCGGATCGTGTCGATCAGGAACAGGCGTCCGGGCTGCAGCCGTCCGCGCGTGAGGATCCGTTCGGGCGGGATGTCCAGCACCCCGGCTTCCGACGCGCCGACGACGAAATCATCCTTCGTCACCACGTACCGGAAGGGCCGCAGTCCGTTGCGGTCCAGGGTCGTGCAGATGCGGTCGCCGTCGCAGGCCGCGATGAGGGCGGGACCGTCCCACGGTTCCATGAGGCAGGCGTGGTATTCGTAGAAGGCCTTCTTCTCGTCCGTCATGGACTCATGATTCTCCCAGGCTTCCGGGATCATCATCATGAGGGCGTGGGGCAGCGACCGTCCCGTGGAGACCAGCAGTTCCAGCGCGTTGTCGAACCCGGCCGTGTCGCTGGCGCCTTCGCGGATGATCGGGCTCAGCTTGGCCATGTCGTCGCCGAACAGCGGGGAAGCGAAGAGCGCCTCCCGGGCGCGCATCCAGTTCTGGTTCCCCCGGATCGTGTTGATTTCGCCATTGTGGCAGAGCAGCCGGTAGGGATGGGCAAGACGCCATGACCCCAGCGTGTTCGTGCTGTACCTGGAATGCACCAGGGCCAGGGACGTGACGATGGACTCGTCGGACAGGTCGCGGTAGAAGGAGTCCAGCTGGTCGGCCCGAAGCAGGCCCTTGTATACGATGGTCTTGCTCGAAAGGCTGGCGATATAGAAGTCGTCGCGGTTGTCCTCGGGGAGCTTCGCGTCGACGGCGTTTTCGATGACCTTGCGGATGACGTACAGCTTGCGCTCGAAACGGTCCTGATCGGATTCCTGCTCGCCGCTTCCGATGAAAAACTGCCGGATCAGCGGGGAAACCTGGGTCGCCAGTTCCCCGGCCTGGGAGAAATCCACCGGCACGTCGCGCCACCCCAGGAACACCTGGTCTTCCTCCCAGACGGTCTTCTCGATCGCCCGCTCGCACCACCGGCGGTGTTCGGCGCCCCTGGGCAGGAACACCATGCCCACGGCGTACTGGCCGGCTTCCGGCAGCGAAATGCCGGAGAGCCTGCACTGCCGCTGAAAGAAGTCATGGGGAAGCTGGAACAGCAGGCCCGCGCCGTCACCGGTATGGGGATCGCATCCGCAGGCGCCGCGATGCTCCAGGTTGACCAGCACCCGGATGGCGTTGCGAATGATGGCGTACGACTTCTCGCCGCTCAGATTCGCCACGACACCCACGCCGCACGCGTCGTGTTCATAAGCCGGATCGTAGAGACCCCGGGGGTTTTTCATATAAAGATCGCCCCTTTTTCGCATCCTTTCGGTTGCAAAAATCGAATACGGGAACGCGATTTCCAGTTTCTCAATTCAAACCGGAGTACTGGAATACCGTTGATTCGCAATAACAGACACGGTTTCTTGAAGGAGGAAAAAGAGAGGATAGTCCGTTATTCGCACTTGTACCAAATTCCGGTTGAAACCCTGATTATAACCTGTGCGATCAACTAAGTAAAGTAGAAAATACGCTGTTTCACCGAGAAAATGACCGTGAGCATTCACTCTACCATCTCTCGTTATCGCCTGTCCAGCAAAGTCTTTGATGGATTCTGTCCATGAACGTCCGACCCCTCACCAACCTTGAACTGCGTGGCCGGCGCGTTCTTGTACGCGTGGACTACAACGTGCCGCTCGACCAGGCGGGCAACATCACCGACGACACGCGCATCCGGACGTCGCTCCCCACGCTCCGGCATATCCTGGACCAGGGCGGAAGGGCCATCCTGATGACCCATCTCGGACGGCCAAAGGGGGTCACGGAGCACCTGCGGGTACGGCCGGTAGCGGAACGGTTATCTGAACTCCTGGGCCAGCCGATAGGCTACGTGCGGGAGACGATCGGGCCGGTCGCAGAACGCACGGTAGCAGACCTGGCGAACGGCGAATGCCTCCTGCTGGAAAACGTCCGGTTTAATGGCGGGGAGACCCGGAACGATCCGGACTTCGCCCGCGAACTGGCTGCCCTGGGGGACGCCTACGTGAACGACGCCTTCGGAACGGCCCACCGCGCCCACGCATCCACCGAAGGCGTTGCGCGGCTGTTGCCCGAACGCGCGGCCGGATTCCTCATGCAGAAGGAACTGGACTACCTCTCGGGTGCGATAGAAAACCCGGAAGGGAAGCTAGTCGTCATTCTCGGCGGGGCCAAGGTGTCGGACAAGATCGGAGCGACGCGACGGTTCATCGAGATCGCCGACGCACTGATCATCGGGGGCGGCATGGCCTATACGTTTCTCGCAAGCCGGAGCGAGTCTATCGGGAAGAGCCTTCTGGAGGATGATCGATTGGATTTCGCGTCTGATATCGTGGAGCGGGCGACCGACCTGGGCAAGCCGATCCTGCTGCCCGTGGATCATATTGTCGCCGACTCCATCGAATCTGGTGCGACCGCGTTGCATGTCGACCAAGTCCCCGACGGATCAATGGGCCTCGATATCGGACCGGAAGCCCGTCGTCAGTTTGCCGAGGTCATTGGCGAAGCGGGTACCATCCTGTGGAACGGCCCCATGGGGGTCTTCGAAATCGAGGTGTTTGCGGGGGGCACGCGGGAGGTCGCCCATGCCATCGCGGAGGCAACAGGTCGGGGAGCCGTTTCCATCATCGGGGGCGGCGATACAGCGGCGGCCGTCAACGCTCTCGGTCTCGCTGGCCGCATGAGCCACGTATCAACCGGCGGCGGTGCTTCGCTTGAGCTGTTGGAGGGCAAGGTGCTTCCGGGGGTTAGCGTACTGGAAGTGGGTTGATACTCCCGTCACCGGCAGCAAACATCAATTCCCTATAAAACTGATACCCACCAGATTATCCGGAAACCGGCCGAAATGCTGGGGCATAACCTCGTAAGACCTCCAGGCACGTTGCCAGGCGTATCGCGGCGTGCCTATCCTGGCGGCGACTGGCCCCGCGATGGACTCGATCACCGTGGTGTTTCCGCGAAAATCGGTGACGCGGATGTCAATCTCGCCCCGACTCCTGGGCTTGTCGCTGGTCAGAACCAGCCGCAGGCTGCGGAACTGGGTGTACCGTTCGCCATAGATGCTTCCCCACAGGTTCACTTTGATGCCATTGGGCGTCGTCTGCTGTGTGATTTTGATTTCCTCGGGCAGTGCGAGCACCTTGCAGCCCTCCAAGTCCGGGGAGATGAACTCCACGCTCGTGAGATACTCGGCGTTTTTCGTCTCGACTGTGTACAACCAGTTCTTGGGTCCGGCCGGCATGACCGATACCGCCACCAGGTCCTTGGATTCCACGAGTGCCGGCCTGCGGGCAGCACAGCCGACAACGGTAAGCAGTACGAAGGCCGCCATGACTGCTAAGACGGTGATGCGTTGGGTGCTGGGATGAGAAATGTTGCACCTCCGGAATGTGACTTCCAGTAAACCTATATCGAATATACTCAAATCCTTATACACCTACAAGGCAGAACGGACGATTCGGGTTGAATCAACCATCCGTCGCCGTCCGATTCCATCTACTTGTTCGCCCCGCCACGTTCTTCCTCTTTCAAACGGTCCCCGGTCTGCTGGCGTACGATGATCTCGGCCGCTGTGCGCTGGTCCATGTTCCTCAGTGCGTCGGTCGTACCCACGAAGAATATCGTCGCGCTACCGCCGCCGCGACGTGGGGAGCGGGCCAGGCGGAAGAGTCCGTAACAAATGATCAGAATACCGCAAATGGCGAGCAGTGGCATCAGGTGTGGCTGAATCATCAAAAACAGATCATTCGCCGTGAACGGAATCAAAGTAGCAGGACCCTCTCGTGATGCGTCCGATTGCCGTCCTCGTTAATTCCAAAACGAGGCAGATACTGGAATTTCACTTTTCGCTTCTGGCTGTCTCATTGGTTAGACGCTGGAAGGCCCGGGAAGTTTCCCGTTTCGACCCCGATCAGGCCGCCCGCTCGCCCGGCCTTCACACCCGATCAGGCCGCCGGCCTGCCCCTTCCTTTCACACCCGTTCACGCCGCCGGCTTGCCCCGGCCCGCCGCGATCTTCCTGCGCCCCGGCCTGAAGTACGCCTGCAGGGCTTCCAGGAAACTGCGGGCCGCCCTGGAAAGATACCGCCCCTTGAGGTAGATCGCCCCCATTTTCTGGCGGGGACGGTTTCGGAAATCCCCGATCGTGACCTGTGCAAGCGTGCCGTTCTCCAGTTCCTCCTGGATGGCGATGGAAGGGACGATGGACAGGCCCGCCTCGATCCGCACGAAGTGCTTGATGACCTCGATCGAACTGAGTTCCATGGCGACGTCGAGCTGTACCCGCGACTTCTCGCACAGATCGTCGATCAGCCGCCGCGAGGCGCAGTGCTGGTCGAGCAGGATCAGCGGATACTGCTCCATGTCCTTGAGATGGACGGTACGCCGTTTTGCCAGGGGGTGGTCTGGCGGCGTGATCAGCACGTCGTGGCGGGAGAACAGCGGGATCGCCTCGATCTCCCGGGGCAGGTAGGCCAGCGTGACCACGCCGAGATCCACCTCGCCGTCCACCACGGCCTGGATGGTCCGCAGCGACGTGGCGTTCTTCACGACAATGTCGATGCCGGGATAGCGGTCCTGGAAGGATTTGAGGATGGCCGGCAGGCGGTAGCAACCCGTGGTGTCGGACGTGCAGAGCACGAGACGGCCGGCCTCGAGCCGGTCCAGGTCTTCCAGTTCCTGCACGGCCTCTTTCATCAGCCCTTCCATCTCGCTCACGTACTTGAGCAGCACCTTGCCGGCCTCGGTGAGGGCGAGATGCCGGGTCGTCCGGTGGAAGAGCGGTTGGCCGATTTCGCCCTCGAGCTTGGCCACCTGGATGCTCACGGCGGACTGGGACCGGAAGAGGGCTTTTGCCGCCAGAGAAAAGCTTCCGTGACGTGCCACGGCATGAAAGGCGACGGCTTGATCGTACGACAGGTTCATTTATTTGTCCACGTAATAGCACGTATTTAAATTATTAATTTGACTAATATATCTGAGCCGGTATTATGTCAAGGCAAAATCGGCGGGATGATGTATATTGATGTACTCGAATGCGCAGTCGCCTGTTGACACAGATATCGAGTCGTCGATTGACGCGAAAATGGATCAGCACAACCTCGGATCACCGTACCGGGATTCCGAACGGGGAAATGGATCCTCAAACGGTTTCCCACGGAGGGCATAAATGGCGCAGATAGCCTCTACCGTTTCTCACAGTCTCAAGGAATACCGTCTTCTGCCACGCCTTACGCAGGCCGACGCGAACGCCCAGCTCGCGTCCCTGGAGACGCGCCTCTGCCGGCAGGGAGACGGCTACCTGGCGCTGCGCACGCCCTTTCTCAGCGCGGCCATGCAGGCGGTCACCAGCGTGGAGATGGCCATCGCCATGGCCCAGTTGGGCGGCATGGGCGTGTTTGCCGTGAGCCAGACCATCGAGGAGCAGTGCGGCAAGATCGACGCGGTGAAGCGGTTCAAGGCCGGGTTTCAGACCGATATCGTCACGCTGTCGCCGGAACAGTCCATCGGCGAGGTGATCGGCATCATGAACGATACCGGCTACCACACCTTCCCGGTGACGGATACAGGCGTCTTCCACGGCAAGCTGGTGGGCGTGATCACGGACAAGGACTTCGACGAGCGGTACGATCATGGCCTGCGGGTGGGCGACCGCATGAAGACCGACGTGCAGACCGGCGCCGAGGAGGACGACCTGAAGACGGCGAACACGCGGATGATCGAGTACGGTCGCGGTTTCCTGCCCATGGTTTCTTCCGAAGGGACGCTGGTGTCGGTGGTGTTCAAGCGGGACCTCGACAAGCATATCCGCCATCCCCACTCCACGGAAGACGCCCAGAAGCGCCTCGTGGTCGGCGCCGCCGTATCGACCCATCCCGAGGACCGGGAGCGGGTGGAGGCGCTGATCGAGCACCAGGCCGACGTGATCGTCATCGACGCCTCCGACGGCCATACCGAGTACCAGGGCGAGACCCTGAAATGGATCAAGTCCCACTACGACATCCCGGTCATCGCCGGGAACGTGGTGACGCGGGAAGGCTTCGACTACCTGGCCGCCAGCGGCGCGGACGCCGTGAAGATCGGCATGGGCATCGCCTCGGGCTGCACGACGCAGATGGTGAAGGCCACCGGCCGTGGGCAGGCCACTTCCATCCAGGAAGTCGCCGCGGCCCGCGACGCGTGGGCAGTGACCTCGGGCGACTATCTGCCCCTCGTGGCGGACGGCAGCATCCAGGGACCGGCGGACATGCTCGTCGCGCTGTCACTGGGCGCCGATACGCTGATGATGGGCAATCTCCTGGCGCGGTTCACCGAGAGTCACGGCGAACTGGTCCGCAACGCGGCCGGGGACCTGGTCAAGGAATACTGGATGGAAGGCAGCCGGAAGGCCTTCAACAACCGGCGCTACGCACAACTCGCCAGCACCTTCTTCGAGGAAGGCATCGTGGGACAGGTGCCCCACGCGGGGTCGGTCTACGACAAGCTGCCCATCGTCATGCAGATGCTCAAGTCGGGCATGGCCACGGCGGGATGCGCCACCATCGAGGCGCTGCACCGGGACGCCGTACTGGAACTGCAGTCCAACGTGTCCCTCGACGACAGCGGCGTGCACGACATGTCCGCCATCCAGTCCATACAGGAGTTCGGGATCACCTGATAGATCACCTGAAAACGAGGTGCGATGAAAGTCGTTTTCTTCGATTTATTCGAAACGCTGATCACCGAAAAGACAAAAAGCGCCTTCCAGACGAGATCCCCGAACTACGTGAAACTGCGCACCACGCGGGACCGGGTGGTGCAGTGGTGGGAGGATTTCGGCGAACGTGTGATGACCGGCGAGTTTTCGAACTGCCTCGCCAAGTTCGTGCACATGCGGGATGAAGTCGGCTCGCCGGTCTCGGACCGGGAACTTGGCAAAATCGCCCGGGAGTACGAACAGTGGAAGAGCCGGGTCATAGCCGAAGTGGATCCCGGAGTGTTGGAGATGCTGGGCGAAGTCAGGGCGCTGGGGCTTGGTATCGGAATCATCAGCAACGCCATGCCCTGGGAAGCGTTGGCATGGAACGCCTGTCCGCTTCGGGATCACGTGGACGAAGTCGTTTTTTCCTGTGAAGTCGGAATGATGAAACCGGACAGGAAGATCTACGATCTCGCCGGCGCGCGAATGGGTGTCCGGCCGGCCGATGCGTATTTCGTCGGGGATGGTGGCTTTGACGAACTGCGCGGCGCGGCAGCCGCCGGTATGACGGCGATCCAGGCGGCCTGGTACCTGCGGCAGGAAGTGGGCTGGCCCTGGGACCATCCCCTGCCCCGTGCGGACTCCACGGAAGCGCTGCCGTCCATGTTGAACTAGTCCTTGCGAGCCGAATGGCCGCGTGCTTCACCGCGTCCAACTTCTCGTCCTTCGCCACATACGTCGCCGGACCACGACATGACCATTCCCCAGCTGAAACGGAAACTGCGTCAGCTCAAGCAAACCGAGTGCCGCATCCGGTTCAGGACCCGTCCGCGGGAGGATCACCAGACACTCGTCTGGGACGCTTTCTTCTCCACGCGGTCCGCAAGCGACGACCGGGTCGCCTATACGCTGAACCGGCTGGCGAGTATGGACCACGACGAGATCAAGAAAGTCTACGAGGCTTTCTTCTATCGCGTTTATTTCCAGTATTTCAAGGAACACGGACTCTCCATGGCCGACGCGTATGACCCCGGACTGCTCTCCCTGCTCGGACTGCCGCCCTACGCGACGCTCCAGGACATCAAGCGGCGATACCGGGAACTGGCCCAGGTCCACCACCCCGACCACGGCGGCGACCACGACGCCTTTATCGAGGTCGTGGACGCCTACGAGCGGCTGACGGACAAGGGCCGTCCTTGATCTTCCCGCGGAAACCCTCCATATTTCCGGTGTCCCGGTCTAACTGAATCCATGATTCCTGCAGGAGTTTTCCTCATGAAAACCGTACCCTGTCCCGTCTTGCTCATCGGAATGCTGGCCCTTTTGCTCCTCCCCGGTACCGTCATCGGCCAGTCCAACGCCGACGCGCGGTACATCGTGGAGCACTATGACAAGATGGAGCGCTACGTGCCCATGCGCGACGGGGCGAGGCTGTTCACTTCCATCTACGTGCCGAAGGACAATGCACGGACCTATCCCATCCTGCTGCAACGCACGCCCTACAGCGTGGCGCCCTACGGGGCGGCGTACAGGACGCAGATCGGCCCGTCCATGCTGTTCGTCCGCGACGGGTACATCATCGTCTACCAGGACGTGCGCGGCCGCATGATGTCGGAAGGGGAATTCGAGGCCGTGCGCCCTCATGACCCGGACAAGACGTCGGACGACGACATCGACGAGAGCACCGATACCTACGATACGGTCGCCTGGCTGCTCGAAAACGTGCCCAATCACAACGGCCGCGTGGGCGTATGGGGCATATCGGCGCCGGGTTTTTACGCCACCCACGCCCTGATCGACGCCCATCCCGCCGTGAAGATCGTTTCGCCCCAGGCCCCGGTAACTGACTGGTGGATCGGCGACGACCGCCACCACAACGGCGCGTTCCAGCTGCAGGCCAGCTTCAGTTTCCTGTCCTTCTACGGCCAGCCCCGTCCCGCGCCCACGACCCGCCGGGCCACGGGATTCCGGGACTACGGCACGCCGGACGGCTACCAGTGGTACCTCGATCTCGGTCCGCTGTCGAACATCAACGAGAAGTACCTGCACGGGGAGAACAAGATCTGGAACGCCATGATGGAGCATCCGGACTACGACGAATTCTGGCAGGCCCGCACGCCGCTGCCCCACCTGAAGGACGTGAAGCCGGCGGTGCTCGTGGTGGGCGGGTTCTTCGACGCCCAGGACCTGTACGGCCCGTTGAAGACCTACGCCGCCGTGGAAGACAACAACCCGGGCATCGTGAACCACCTCGTCATGGGACCGTGGTGGCACGGCGGGTGGGCGCGGGGCAGCGGCCTGCGATACCAGGACATCTATTTCGGACAGCCCACGGCGGCGCATTACCGCGAAGCCATCGAACTGCCCTTCTTCAACCACTACCTGAAGGACGGTCCCGATCCGGAGCTGCCTGAGGCCAGCATCTTCGTCACGGGTTCGAACAGGTGGCACGCCTTCGACCGCTGGCCGCCCAGGGAAGCGCGCGATGCGAACCTGTACCTGGTGCCCGGCGGCGGCCTGTCCTTCGACCGGCCCACGGGCGCGGACGACTACGCCGAGTACGTCAGCGATCCCGCGAAGCCCGTCCCCCACACCTCCCAGATCGTCATCAATCGGGACGACCGGTACCTCATCCAGGACCAGCGGTTCGCGTCGACTCGGACCGACGTGCTGGTCTTCGAGTCCGACGTGTTGCAGGAGGACGTCACCGTGGCCGGCGATCTGTTCGCCAACCTCTACGTGACCACGACGGGGGAGGACGCCGATTTCATCGTCAAGCTGATCGACGTGTATCCCGATACGGCGAGCTACGTGGGCGAGAACCCCATGAATGTCAAGATGGGCGGGTTCCAGCTCATGGTGCGGGGCGAGGTCATGCGGGCGCGGTACCGGAACAGTTTCACCCATCCCGAGCCCATGAGGCCGGGCAGCGTCACGCGAATCGAATTCGACATGCAGGACGTCGCCCACACCTTCAAGGCGGGGCACCGCATGATGGTGCAGGTGCAGAGCACGTGGTTCCCCATGGTGGACCGCAATCCCCAGACCTGGGTGCCGAGTATCTACGATGCAAAGGAAGAGGACTACCAGGCGGCCACGCACCGGGTGTACTTTTCCCGGAGCGCGCCTTCACACCTGAAAATGAAGCTGCTGGAGTGATGGGTCCCCAGGCTGGCGGTGAGGGCTGGTGGTGAGGACGGCGGCGAGACTCGGTGCGGAATCTGCGGTCCGGCGATGGTCGCGCACCACCCGACGAGGGCAGTAGATGGTCGCGCACCACCCGACGCGGACCGTCAGACGAAGTTGAAGCCGTACCACGGAAGCTGGAGGGGGAATACACGCTCCAGCGCGGTCCGGACCGGTCCGGGAGGCACGGTCGTGACAGGATCCGGATCGGGCGGCACCACGCCGAAGACGAGGGCGCCAAGGTCACCCGTCGCGATCGGATGGGTCTGGCCGCCGCTCTGGAACACCACCGATTCCGCTGACACATCCCACGTCAATACGTCCCTGCCGAGCACATCCGCGATGTAATCCTCGAATACCTGCAGCAGCCGTTCAGGTTGAAGGACGAGTACAGTGCCCGTGAATCCCTGGGGCGCCGCGGTCACGCCGTGGGGCCGTAGCAGGGAGGCCAGTTCGATGTCAGACGCCGTGGTCACGATTTCGAGACATTCCACTCCATAGCGGTCGTACAGAGACGGCAGCGCACGCAACAGTGCGGACCGCGAGCCCGCGATCTCGGCCAGCCTGGCCCTGCGGGCCTCGTCTTCCCGGTCGGGCCGGCGTTTCTGGATGCCCGCGTAAGCCACCGAACGGCCTTCCTTGCGGATTACCACCGTCTCCCCGTCGCGGTCGCAGATCCACGCGGCATCGACCGCCTTCCGGAAATCGGCCGTCGATCGCACGTACCGGCTGGGTTCTTCCGCGTACAGCCGCGTCATTTCGTGCAGGTCTTCCGCATCGGCGGGGCGGATGTCCGAATCACCCACGGCCGTTTCACCCGCGGCTGGACCTTCACCGGTGGGCACGTCATCACCCGGGGTCGCGCCATTACCGGCGGGCAACGTGTCCCGGGGAATGGTATAAATGGCGTACTGGCCGATGCGCTTCGCACCGAGGCGGGTGTACAATCCCCTACCGCCGGATATGGGCATGAGCACGGCGTCCTGTTCGACGGCCTTCCGGACCGCCTCCTCCATCAGTTGCGTCGCCAAACCCCGCCCGCGATGTGATTCATAGGTCGCCACCGCGCCAATGCTCATCGTAGACATCCGGCACCCGAGTACTGAGATGTCTCGCGTCAACGCGCCCACGTGGGAGACTACGACGCCATCGTCTACCATAACGAAGAGTTGGTCGAAGTTCTCCGATGCGAACAGAAGTGGATACTGATCCTCCATGTGTCCAGCGCCGTCGCTGCGGAAAACGGTATTGACCAGGGTACAGAGCGAATCGAACTCTTGCGCCTTCAATCCCCTCGGGCCATCCATCGGCTGACTCCTGTCGTTGTTACGATGCTTTGAAAACCGGTCCACGCTCTATATATTTCCGATAGAATGAGGTGTCAAGCACGAGGCGGCGTACACGGGCGACGTACAGACGCGGCATACAGACCATGTTCATTTCCGAGATCTTTCATTCCATTCAGGGCGAGGGCCTGTTGACCGGCGTCCCCTCCGTCTTCATCCGCACCTCGGGATGCAACCTGCGGTGCCGCTGGTGCGACACCCCCTACACGTCTTGGTCGCCCGAAGGCGAGGAGCGGTCCGTGGACGGGATCATGGCGAACATCGCCGGTTTCCCCTCCCGTCACGCGGTGATCACGGGCGGCGAACCGCTCCTCATGAAGGATCTGCCCGAACTGACCAGTATACTCGGCGACGGGGGATATCACGTGACCATCGAGACCGCGGGCACCGTGTACGCCGACCTGCGTTGCGACCTGATCTCACTCAGCCCCAAATTGTCCAATTCCACGCCCTGGAATGAGGAAGACGGCAAATTCGCCCCGAACCACGAGAATCTTCGAATCAACCTGCCCGTCCTCGGCAGGTTCATGGCAGCCTATCCGTACCAGTTGAAGTTCGTGGTCGACCGCCAGGAAGACCTGGATGAAGTCGAATCGCTCGTCGCGGACCTGGACGACGTGGACCGCAACCGGGTGCTCCTCATGCCCCAGGGACGAACGGCCGAAGAGTTGAGCAGCAGAGGTGCGTGGGTCGCCGAGGCCTGCAAATCCCGTGGCTTCCGGTTCTGCCCGCGGGTACATATCGACCTCTACGGAGATACCCGCGGGACCTGACGCCGGTCTATTCCTCGCTTGTCCGCGGGACGCCTGAGACATATACACCAGCCCATTTCTCGCTTGTCCGCGGGACGCCTGAGACATATCTTGTGCCGTTGCGTTGATGCCGTCCAGACAGGCGGGTTCGATGTGGTAACCGGACTTGTACGTCGGTGTGCGATGCCGGCAGAAAACTTCGCGGACTGTCTACGAATGGACACGTCACACCTCAACACGGAGCAGGTATGAACGATCATGGCAGGGACTGGGACCGAGGTCTCGTGAGCTATCCCGACCCCAATGTCGAAACGATCGACGACCGGTTCAAGCCCTACGTGCTGCACACGGCCGGGATCGAGCGGCTGTTCACCGGGACGCGGTGGTCGGAAGGCCCCGTATGGATCGGCGACGCCCGATGCCTGGTATGGAGCGACATCCCCAACAACCGCCTGCTGCGCTGGGACGAAGAGACCGGTGCGGTGACCGTTTTTCGCAAACCGTCCAACAATACCAATGGCAACACGCGGGACCGCGAGGGGCGACTGGTCTCCTGCGAGCACGACGCCCGGCGGGTGACGCGCACGGAACACGACGGGACGATCACCGTGCTGATCGACCGGATCGACGGCAAGCCGCTCAACGCGCCGAACGACGTGGTGGTCCATTCCGACGGCTCGGTCTGGTTCACCGACCCGGGATACGGCATCCTGATGAACTACGAAGGGCACAAGGCCAAATTCGAACAGCCCACCCGGGTGTATCGACTGGACCCGGTCACGGGCGGTGCGACCGTCATCGCCGACGACTTCATGCGTCCCAACGGGCTCTGCTTTTCGCCCGACGAATCACGTCTATACGTTGTAGATACAGGCGCTTCCCACGACCCCGACGGACCCGCCCATATCCGGGTGCTGGACATTGAGGGTACCCGCGTCACGGGCTCCCGCGTATTCACCGACATGAAACCGGCCTCCTCCGACGGCATCCGGACCGACGTGGACGGCAACCTGTGGGCCGCCTCCGGCTGGGGCGGACCGGACACGAACGGCGTGATCTGCTTCTCCCCGGAAGGCGAAAGACTGGGTATGATCCATTTGCCCGAGCCTTGCGCCAACCTGTGCTTCGGCGGCGTGAAGAAGAACCGGCTATTCATGACCGCCAGCCAGTCCCTGTACGCCCTCTACGTCGAAGCGCAGGGGGTGCAGCGGCCGTGACGCGACTACAGACCCCCAATAACGAATCCATGCTCATCTTCGATTTCGATGGGGTCCTGCTGAACTCCGTCGTGGAGATGTCGATCACCGCCTACAATGCGGTCACGGGCGGACTGGCCACTTCTCCGGACGATCTGCCCGGCAACACGGCGGCGCTCTTCGTGACCAACCGGTACCACGTCCAGCCGGCCGGCGACGCGATCAACCTGATGGCCTGGTGCGTGGAAAACGCCGGCCTGCCCGGTAATCACCGGCTGGATCCGGCGGACTACAGGGCGATCCGCGAATCGTCGGACATTCCCCTGAAGGAGCGCACGGTCCAGTTCTTCGCGGCCCGGAAGCGGTTCGTCGCCCACGATCCCGTCCAGTGGCCGTCGCTCAACACGGTCTACCAGCCGGTCTGGGACGAATTGAAGGGGGTGGACGCCGAAGGGATCGTGATCCTGACCAACAAGAACCGGGAGGCCACCGTGACCCTGTGCCGCCACTTCGGCCTGCCCGTCCTGGCGGAAAACGTGTACGCGGGCGATCACGGGACCACCAAGATCGAGAACCTGGAAGCGATCCAGGCGCGGTTCGGCCGGGAGCGTTACGGGTTCGTCGACGATTCCATCGGCAACCTGGAGGAACTCGACGCCCATTTCAATGCCGGTGAGCACGGCAACGCCGGTGAGCACGGCAACGCCGGTGAGCACGGCAACGCCGGTGAGCACGGCAACACCGGTGAGCACGGCAACACCGGTGAGCCCCCGCTCGAACTGATGCTGGCTTCCTGGGGATACATCGGTCCGGACGACCACGTGCTGGCCCGCCGTGCCGGTTACGCCATCCTCGACCAGGCCGGCCTCATCGCACGCATCGCGTCGATGAAGGGCGTCGGAATGGAAAACCCATGAACCGCGGACCGGACAGCAAACCCGGAAGTGCGCTCGAGGTCATCGATCGACTCCCGGAAATACGCGCCCTCGTCGTCGGCGACGTCATGCTCGACGTCTACGAGTTCTGCCGGACGCGGGACAGCAAGCCCATCGATTCGGAGAAGGCGGGAAAGCGGGCCTACCAGGCGCAGGAGACGATCAAGGTGCTGGGCGGCGCGGGCAACGTGGCCGCCAACCTGGCGTCCCTGGACGTAAGAACCACCCTCGTGGGCGTGACGGGCGACGACGAACATTACTTCAAGATAAGGGAGCTGGCTGACGGATTATCCATCCGCCACGGTCTGATCCGGGACGGCGGCCGGCCCACCACGACCAAGGTCCGGCTGTACCTGGACGACGACTACCTGCTGCGCCGCGACTCCGAGTGCACCGACCGGGTGAGCGAAAGGATCTCGAACGCGCTGGTAAAGGAAGTCCTTCGCGCGCTGCCGGAAACCGACGTCGTGGTCCTGAGCGACTACGACAAGGGCGTCTTTACCGAGGGAAACGCCGGCCAGATCATCCACGAATGCCGCCTTCACGAAATCCCGGTCGTGGTCGATTTCAAGCCGGGCAACCGGGCGATCTTCTCCGGTGTGGACATCATCGCGCCGAACGCCGCCGAGGCCGCCGCACTCATCGGCGGGTTTTCCATGGACCGGCTGGAAAGCGACTGCCGGCGCCTGCACGACGCGCTGGGCAGCCGGAACACGGTGGTCACGCTCGGCGAGCACGGACTCTGCGGCGTGGGCACGGTCGGGTTCTTCCACGCGCCCGGGCACCGGGTCGAACCCGTGGACAAGGTCGGCTGCGGCGACACGGTACGGGCGGTACTCGCCACCGGTGCGGCGCTGGGACTTCCCCTCGAGGAAGCGGGGGTGCTCGCCAACGACGCGGCGGCCGTCATCGTCCAGAAACCGGCCACTTCCGTCCTTTCCCGGCGCGAACTTCACGATTTCGTGGGGCGCAAACGCGCCGGGCAGGCTTCGGAACTGCGTACCGCCAGGGACGTTTAATCTTGTACATTCAGCAAAAACCAAATAGTATTTACATGAACGCAAGAGCTTACGTCAGCGTATTCGGCTGGAGAGGAACGGCAGGAGAGGAAAGATGGTGCGCCTGAGTCTGTTTGCCGCGGGTCTCGCGCTGGTCGCTATGGCCTGCAAGTCCGGTCCAACCATAGACGGCACGGACGTCGACACCTTCGATGCAACCATCGCCGAGGTCAAGGCCACCCTGGCAGAGGACGACCAGGCAAGACTCGACGACGTGCTGGATGCCTTCGAGTACCTCTACAGCGACAACGTGATCAGCTCGCTGAACGCGTCGGACGCCATACAGAACCGGATCCGCGGACGGCTGGACGGCATGGACGCGACGGACATCTTCGCGGAGTGGAACGAGCGGGTGAACAAGGCTATCGAGGCCCTCGAGGAGAAGCAGGAGAACACGGACTCCGCCATGGAAAGTCTCAAGGACGTGAGGGTGCGCGGGGTCGAGTACTACGTGCAGCGGGGCCAGTCCGTCGTGAAACTCTCCATACACAACCGGACCGAACACCGGATCTCAAAGGTCTATTTCCGCGGATCGCTCATGAGAAACGAACCCCGGAAGTGGATCCTGGATGACGACTTCAACTACAATATCCGGCTCACGGAAGGCAAGGACCTGGGACCGGACGAGCGGGCCGTCTGGAACTTCGCGTTGCTTTCGCCTGTCTGGAAGAAGGCTCCAGCGGACGTGGAGAACCTCTACTTTTACGTGATCGTCACACGCATCGACGGGGCGCCCGAGCAACCCATCTACGACGCCTACACGGATCGTTTCACGCCCAAGGACCGGAGACGGCTCCGCAGGCTGATTTCCCTCAAAGAGTCCATCGGGACGTTCGACCCGGAGAACGACCCGGAGCCCGATCCTGAATCCGGGTCCAAAGAGACCTCATCCCTCTAGTTCCCACCGTTCGCTTGGTACGCGCCTTCCGCCCAGTTCGCGCCTTCCGCCCAGTTCGCGCCTTCCGCCTCCTCCGTCCCTTCCCGCTTCAAGCATTTCTGTCGCCATCCTTCGCCGATCCAATGAATCTTTCCACCGTATCGGCGAAGATCAGGAACTGCGGGTTGCTGTGGTGGGTCTGCCGCAGGGCCTGCACCGTGCGGCCCTCCGCCCCCTCCTCGAGAACACCCCGGCAGTACGCCTCCATTAACGTGGGTTCCAGCGGTTGCCTTGAGTCGTGGAAGCTGTCCGCGAAGAAACCGAAGATCATGCCCACGATACCGATGCCCACCATCATCATCAGGACGGTGGCCCCCTGTCCCAGGGGCGTGACCGGGTACTTGTCCCCGTACCCCACCGTGGTGGAGGTCACCACGGCCCACCAGATGCTGTCGCCGTAGACATTGAACACCTCCGGCTGGGCGCGGCGTTCCACCTCGTAGATCACGGTGGAACTGATCATCAGGTACATGATGGTGATGAGGAAGATGGGGATGACCCGGACGCGATTGGTATACATGGACCGGGCGAACTCCGCCAGCTTGGGGCTGTACCGGAACATCTTGAGCAGCCGGAGCGTCCGCGCGCCGCGCACCAGGCCGAGCTGCTCCTGGGTCAGGCCGGGATAGAATCCGATCCAGAAGGGCAGGATGCTGATCAGGTCGATCAACCCGAGCCCGCTGCGCAGGTACTTCCCCTTGTGCGGCGCCAGCCTGATGCGAAGCGCGTATTCCAGGGTGAAGAACCCGGCGATGACCCGTTCGATCCAGATGAACCCTGCCCAGGCGCCGGCGTCCAGGCTGCTGCGTGTCTGGGTATACTGCAACTCGATGAAATAGAGGATCATGTTGACGGCCAGCACGTAGGGACCGAAACGGTGTACGGCCGCAAGGAGGGAGGACAGGATTCCCGGCATGGTTTGCCTCCTGGGTGAATGCGGTGGGCTTATCTAAGGCATATCTAAAGAGAAAGGCCCACCTTCCGCTTCTCGCATCGGGTGAGCCTTTGAATGCTAGACCTGTGACGGTCTCAGGACTTCCTGGAACGCAGGGCCGCCAGCCGGTCCCGCGTCGAGGATGCGGGCAGCGCGGGTTTGTCGGCCGCTTCCAGGGCCGCCGCGATGTTGGGATCATCGGTGATTTCGGTTTGGCCGAAGGCGCCGATCTTCAGTTCTGCGGCACGGGAGGTCGTCTCAGCCTTCTCCGTCTCCTTGTCCATGGCGTTGAGGGCCGTATCGAGTCCGCCCATTGAACTGCTCAGTCCCGCGGCCTGCCGCACGCCCTCTGCGCGTTCGACGGCCCGCTCCTTCTTCATCCGGGCCTGCTCCATGCGGCGCTGGGCCTGCTTGAGCTGGACCTGCGCCTTCTTGAGCTTCTCCGCCGCCACATCGTAGGCCTGGCGCAGCTCGCTCGCGAAGGCCTCCGCTTCCTGGTCTTCCTGGCGCTCCCGCTCGATCTCCGGGTTCAGACGCTCCAGTTCCGCGACCAGCTTTTCCAGACTCTCCTCCAGCTTGGGCCGCTGGCCTTCGTCCGCCCCTTCGAGCTGGCCTTCGATCCGTTCGGCGGCGGCCAGGTACCGGTCGTACTGCGTCAACAGCGCCTGCGTCTCTTCATGATCCTTCTTCACGTCCATCTCGGCCTTGCCGACCCGTTTCCCGAGCTTGTCGAGCTCCTCTTCCATGAGGGAGATCTGCGCCTCGGAAGCGGTTTCCGGGTCGAAGGCCACCACGGCCTGGGTAAAGGACTCCAGGGCGTTGCCGGCCTGTTTCTTGCCGACGCGGGAGAGAAACTTCCAGATCATCTTTTCATCCTTTCGCGTTTAAATAACCGTGACTTCCTCGAGCATCAATGCCACGCCCAGGTACAGTTCTATAACGCCGTCGCCCGCGCTGATCAACAGGAATTCATCCACGCGCTCGGGGTCTTCCGGGTTGTGGGGATCTCCGCTCGCTACCCGGAAGTAGGACATGGCCTGCTGGGTCTCCTCGAAGACTTGCTCGCCGTAGGCGTCGCGGATGATCCGCTCGTCGACCTGTATCGGCGCCGATTGCCCGTCGCCGTCCATCCATTCCCGCTGGTAGCTCCGCTCCTCCCCTTCGCCGTGCAGCACTTCCGGTGAACCGATGATGCCGTCCTTGTCGTTCAGCCACTGCGCCCAGACATCCTCGGAATGGGGATACAGATCCCGGTCGAGCACGTACAGGCGGCATTCCACGGGCTCTCCGTGGTCCGACACCACCTGGAGAAACGCCGAGGTCCCCTGGAGATAACACCGATAGGCCATGGCCCCCTCGCCGAGGTCGATCTTGCCGATCGCCTCGATGGCCAGGGGAAAGGAGGGAAAGTCGAAGTGGACGAGGCCGACAAAGGTGGACGACGCGACGGCGTCGATGTCGACCAGCCGGTCGATGGCGACGCCCAGGGGCAGATCCTGGTCGACCCGCACGGGTTTCTTCCGAAAGAAACCTGCCGCCTCTTTCGCCTGCTTCTTCGCTACGGAACGGATGATGTGAAAGCTCATCGGGCCTTAACGCTACTCCTCGCCCACGATGGGCTTGATGTCGTCGATGGACCTCCACAGGGCGTCTTCGAAGAGGGTCATCGGCTTGCTGCCGTAGGTGTCCACCCACTGCTTGGACAGGATCAGGATGGCGTCCACCGTCAGGGTCTCCACGCTGCTGTCGAAATAGCCGAAGAGCCAGCCTTCCTGCAGCTCGGGATAGGTCTCGTGGGGGATCGTCGCCACCTCGTAGATCGTGTTGCCGAACTGGTCCACGGCCGTGCTGAAATAGTGCTCGTCCACGGCGACCATGCTCAACTGCAGTCCGTACTGCCGGTCCGCCTCCTTGAGCAGTTCCGAGTTGAGGCCGGCGACGAACAGCATGACCGCGTTGGCATCTCCCGCCACCTGGCTCAACGCTTCCTCGTAGCCGGCGAACCGCGTGTTGAATTCCCCGTACCTCGGATCCTGCAGGACGAAGCCTTCCCAGGCCCGGTGCGTCCCCGATCCCCGGGGGCCGACATACACGATATGGGTGTTCGGCTCGAGGTCGGACACGCTCGCGATGCCGCCGTCCTCGTTGACGATCAGTTGTACGTACTCGGTGTACAGCGTCGACTGCAATCCAACCAGCTGGTCTTCCGCTTCAGGATTCTTGCGCAGGTAGGAGTTCAGGATGTCGCTTTGCACGAGGATCGCGTCGACCTGGTTCTGGACCAGGTTGTTGAGGTTCTCCTCCGAACCCGCCGTCGTCTCGAGCATCACGTCGAAATCCGGCAGGTGGGACTGCAGGATCTGGCCGAATCGGTGATAATTGCCGTTCGCCACTCCCGTATTCACCGTGATACGAGGTTGGTTCGGATCGGCGGTGGCCACGACTTCGGCGGCCAGTGCGATCGCCGGGGTGACACCGGGCGGAAGGTATTCGGGATCCCTCGGCGTGCCTTCCAGCGTGGCGACCTGCCGGTCCAGCTCGTCCAGCTTCGCGCGCAGTTCAGTGTTATCCTCGGCCAGGCGCTCGGCCTCGCTGCGCCATTCCTGGTATCCCGGGTCGTTGGCATGGTGATGGGCCACCGCGTAGTGACGGCGGCTGCTCATCATGTCCAGCATGGACCACATGAACAGGGCGTCCCACATGCCGAAACTGGGATAGGACATGAAGGCGTACCCCGGCGTTCTCCAACCCATGCCCCCGTAATAACTGTCTCGACCCGCGTAGTAGTTGTCGTAGGACGTGCGGTTCTGCGAGCCCCGGTTGTAGAGGCCGTTGTCCCGGTAGGTGCTCGTATTGGCCGCCGAATTGGACGACTGTGCGAAACCGGCCTGCCTGGACTGGTGCGTGGCCAGCGACCGGCGCGCCGTATCGCTCTGGACCCGCCGGCCCATGACCGAAGACCGCGCCGTGGCCCGGCCGGCGGTTGCGGCGCCTGCCCGGGTCGAACGCGCTGCGGTGGCCGCGGGCTGCCCGGCCGATGTGCTGCGCGCCGGCGTCTGGCGTGTCGCGGCCGGCGTGCTTCTCCGGGCGAAGGGGCTGCGCCGGCCAAAGGAACTGCGGCGATTCCAAAGAGACCGCGAACTCCGGAAACCGCCGAAACCGCGGCGGGCGAAGGCTTCCTCAGGACCGAACAGTCCGGAGATTTCCCGGATCGTTCGTTCCGCGTTCTCCGCGTTTTTCGAGATCGGCACGGCGATTTCCGCGCCGTTTGTGATCCGCGCCGCGTCATCGACCGAACGCTCCGCACCCGGTCCGATCTGCAAAAATCCACCCATCAGCGCGATCAAGCCGGTCATCAAGACCAGTTTCATATGTCGAGACATGAGGTACTTCCCCTGTGTATTCGGGTTGTTTGTTCGGATTCTGGCTTTTTAAAGATATAGACTATGTACCTTTCAGGCAAGTTGCAAACCGGCACGTAACCGGTGATCCGGGCGGCCCAGCCGGTGCGGGCGGTCCGGGCGATTCACGTACGTGATCTGCCGGGTTGCGTCCGGTTATCTGCATGGAAACCACGTGAACGACGAATGAAGATGCCATTGACCCCGGAACCCGACGGCGGTAACATACCGAAATGCGAATCTCCGACGTCAGCGTGCGCCAGGTGGCCGTACCGCGCATCTACGATACCTACTGCGCGGACCCCAAGCACCTGAAGGCCACCATTGATCACGGCCGGTCCACCTACCAGATCATCGAACTGAAAACGCCGGACGGCCTGACCGGTATCGGCGAGGTCTCTGACATCGCACCGCGCATGGACGCCCCTTCGCCCGCGACGCTGCGGGACCTGTTGTCCGGCGTGCTGGCCGGCGGCGACGTGCTGGCCGGCGCTGGTGCGCTGGCTGGCGGCGACGTGCGCGCGTGGCGCAGCCGCTATGACAGGGTGGACGAGGCCCTTCCCGGCGACTGGTACCCCGAACTCCGGCAGCTGATACTCTTCGGCGTCGAATGTGCGTTGCTCGACCTGGTCGGCAAGGCACACGGTATTCCGTTGTACGAACTACTGGGCGGCCGTTTCCGGAGCGCCGCAACCGTTTCCTGGGTGGCCTATCTGCGCGGCGACGCCACGCTCGAGGACGAACTGCAGGCCCTTGAGCGAGAGGTCGCCGACCAGGTGGGATCGGGTTTGAAGGCCTTCAAACTCAAGGTGGGCGAGGACCACGAACGGGATCTGGAGCGGGTGAGAATCACTCGCAGGATCGCGGGATCGGGCGCCTACATCAAGGTGGATGCCAGCGGTTTCTGGGAGGAAGAGGAGGCTCTGTCCAGGTTGCGCGACATGGCGGAGGCCGGGGCCGACGCGTGCGAGACGCCGATTCGCGCGCTCTCACGGCCCATGTCGCGGGAGGATCCCGCCCGGATCGAAGCGGATGCGGAGGGCATTGCCGAAGCACTGGCGAAAGTCCGCGGCCGTTCCCCCATACCCATCATCGAACATGTCGCCGATCTCGGGGACGTTTTCCTGACGGCCCTGATCCGCCACCGCGCCGTGGACATCGTGAACGTTGTCCCCTGCCAGGCAGGTGGACTACGCCGCGCGGGACGCCTGCTCCACGCCGCGGAGACCGCGGGCATGCCCGCCTTGCTGGGCAGCACCATCGAACTGGGACCCGGTACCGCGGCTTCAGTGCATCTCGCCATATCATCGGCGAACGTCGAGGTGCCCTCGGACCTGGTGGGACCCGGCTTGCTTCAGGACGATGTATGCACCAACCCCTTCACCCTCGAGGGAGGTGTACTCGCGCCATTCGAGGGTCCGGGGCTGGGTATGGAATTGGATGAAGAGAAGATGGAGCGGTGGGCGGGTTAGGCGGGATCAGCGAGGCCAGGCGCACCCAGGCGGGCCCGGGTGCGTCCAGACGGTCCAGGCGAACCCGTCCCGTCAGCGCCTGGACCTGCCCAGCCTGCCCGGCACCATGCTTGAAGCTTCCTCCACCAGTTGCTCAAACGCCTTGATTTCGTCGGTGGAGAGCATGCCCTTCAGGTTTTCCTTGAACTGCTTTTCATTCGCTTCCAGTTGCTCGCGCAGCCAGCTCCAGTCCTCGGACTTCGTGGCCTGTTCCACCAGCGCGATCTTCTGAGACGAGGCTTCCTTCACGACCGCGCGCAATTGCAGCACCTGATCGTCGGTGGTGTCCATCCGGATGCTCAACACGTGCCAGATACGGTCGACGGGGAAGGTGGTTACCGCCCGCATGCGTTCCATCATGTCGCTGTTCTGACCCCGGCCGCCCCCGCGGCCGAAACCACCGCGCTGCGCGACCGCGTCGTTTGCGATAAACGCGGTCATGATCAGGCCTAGTATGGCAAGGTAAAAGCGGTATCTCATGCTTCGACTCCTTTCAGGGAAGATCCATATCCATATATCGCGAATGAATGCCGCGGTCAGATTCCGCGGTGAAATGCCGCGGCCGGACCTGGATCCTTCCGCGGCATGTTGCAACACCTCCTCAACGCCGGTTGCGGGATTCGTGTCCGTCGCGCCGCCAGCGCATCCCCGAATCGCGGCGTCCGTCGCGCCGGTCGCGGAATGATTCACGCAGGTTCTCCTGCTGCTCCGGGGTCAGGACATGCTTGAACTCGGCGCGGAAGAGCGCGCTTCGCTCGAACACGGCACCCCGGGCCGCCGATGCGGCCGCGGCCAGTTCCTTCACCCTGTCGATGTCCGGGCTGATCTCATTCATCAGTTCGCGCAGATCGACCCGCGCGAGCCTCGAGTCGGCGCGAAGCTGTATCATTTCCCGCGTATAGGCGGAACGCAGCGTCTCGATCTTCTTCTCCTGTTCGTCCGTGAGTTCGACAGCGGACATGGCTCTCCGGGACAGACGCGTCCCCACGTCATCCGCATCGTCGTCGGCGAGATCGACGGCCAGGATGTCATCGAACTCGCCGGACGATCCAGCCGATGCGAGTTCAGCTACTCCATCGAGCAAGTCTGCATCCCCAGGACCGATCCGGCCCATCGCATCGAAAGCCCAGGTCAGTACGACAACACTCAGCGCGGTGGCGAAGATACCTGTAATGATCCTTTTCATTTTGTCGCTCCCTTCATGGTAAGACTGGCGGATGTATGGACCGCGATCTCCGGAGATCGTCTTCGTGCTGCTCTACAGGATTAGACGGCGGACGGGTGCGGTTTATTCCGATTTTCTTTGCACCCGCACATTGCCCGACGGACGGACGATCAACTGGCGGCCGTACAAGACGGCCGATCCCGGCGGAAGGACATTCATCTACGGACGGGCCACAGCACTCCCCGGCACGCACCTGGCCTGCCGGTATTATGAGTCAATGGTCGGCCCCGATCCCTCGCTCTTCTGCCCGGTCGCCGTTCGCGCGCTCTTCTGCACTGTCGTCGCTCCAGCGCCCGTCCGAACGAACACTGTCAGGGCGATCTCCCCGGGGCCGCCCGCCTGACCGCTCGCCGGACCTATTGCGTCCGGGCGGTCCCAGGCGTCCCCGGCGTGGTTCGCGATCGCCATCCCTTCGGAACTCGCGGATGCGTTCGCGTCCCTCGCGGATCCGCTTGATCCGCTCGAGTTGCCTTTCGGTGAGGATGGGTTCCAGGTCGCTGTGCAGCGAATCGACCAGGACCTGTATCTCCTGCCGGTGGCGCATGTAGTGCTCCCGGAATCCGGGTTCGTGCTCGCCCACCACTTCCCGGATCCTTTGCATCTGCTCCGTGTCCGGCCGCACCATCCTGACCCATCGTTCCACGAAGCGTTCCCGGGTTACCTGGGGCGGAGGCTGCAGGCGGTCCCGGGCAAAGGCGCCCAGGATGAGCGCGCCGCAGACCATGCCGATGATCAACGTGGCCAGCAGAATGGCCGCGGTCTTCAGGTGGATGTTCATAATTCGCCCTCCGATTCCAGCGCGATCCGCGCGTCGTACAGATCTTCAGGATACAATTCCTCGGTCAGTCCGAACGACGTGTTGATAGAGACGCTTTCGGACGTGGCCAGGTTGTAGGTTAACAGCAGGACGGCAGCGACCGAAGCGGCTACCGCTACTTTGCGGAACATGAGGGGCAACGCGTCCTCGAAGTCGGTCGTTGTTTCGCCTTCAGGGATCGACGCCGGCATGTCCGCGGGTTCCGCCGCCAGGCGTTCCATGACGCGTTGGGAGAAATCCGCCCTGAACGAGGGCGATTCCTGGTTTTCGACCTGGCTTCGCAGCCGGACCAGTCGTTCGTATTCGTCCCGCAGGCCGGGATCGCGCCGCAACGCCGCGTCCAGGCGGCTTTGTTCTTCGGGCGTCAGGGACGCATCCAGCGACCGGTACAGTAGATCCAGTTCAGACCGTTTCATGGACAAGCTCCCTGTTTGAGGTAAAAAGCATGCGTTTCAGTTTCTCCTGGGACCTCCTCAGGCGGGACAGTACCGTTCCGACGGGCAAACCCAGGATCTCGGCGGTTTCTTTCGTCGAATAGCCTTCCATCAGCCGGAGTACGATCACGGAACGAAATTCGGGCTTCAATCGGTTCAGTGCCGCCTGAATCCGGTCGGCCGTGTCGTCGTATTCGGCACTGGCCGCCGGGTCGGCATATTCCAGTTCCGGTGTGTCGTCTTCCCTGCCCGGCGGTGTGAAGGGGACGAAGATCGCACGGCGCCGGCGTTTTTTGAGTTCGGTGAGCGAGAGGTTGATGGCGATCCGGGTCAGGTAGGTGCCGACCGACGCCTGGCCGCGGAATCCTCGCAAGCCGCGATAGAATCGGATGAAAGTCTCCTGTCCCGCATCCTCCGCTTCGGGGGTGTTCCCCAGCATGCGGATGACGACGGACGCCACGCGGCCTTCGTATCGTTCCACCAGGGCGCGGAAGGCGTCCTCACTGCCATCGCGGGCGGCGTCGACCAGTGCTTCGTCCGTCAAGGCGTCTTCCCTCATCCCGCTTCCCTCGAATGGCCGGAACAATATGGTCAGCATCCAACAGACTGTCGGCCGGCGCGGCTCGTAAACCCATCTCGAAAGTGCCGGAGGCCCGTAATCCCATCTCGAAAGTGCCGGAGATCGATCCGAACGCTTGCCGCTGCCTACTGATTAGACCACGCCGGCGCCGATTCTATTCCCATAAAATCAAAATCTGGTAACTTCTTTCACAGGGAACCTGCGCAATGAGGCTGCAAAACGAATCGGTCCGTACAACAGGATCCGGTCCGTACAATAGGATCCGGTCCGTTCATCAGGATCCGGCCCGTTCTTACCGGTATGTCTGCAATGGCTATATGATGCAGCATGAAAGGAGTTATCACGTGCGTGTTGTCTTTCTGGCGATCGCGTGTTTGATTTCACCGTTGCTGGCCGAGGGCCAGGCGAATCTAAGGTTGGGTGGCGGACCCGCCATGCCCATCGGCGACCTGGCGGACGGTACGGCGTCAGCCGGTCCTTTTCTAGCCGCTGGCCTGGCCATACCCGTCGATTTGGGTTACTTCCTGCTGATAGAGGGTCATCACAGCCGTTTCGGCATTGAAGAGTTGGCGTTTTCGCATACGAATGAGGGGTTGGCTAATGAGAGTTTGGCATCGGATGCCCACAGAACGTTGACGGGCGGCAATGTGGGCCTGTTGATTGAGGGGATCGCGGATCCCGTGGGTTTCTATGGCCACGGGGGTGTGGGATGGGTCAGGGCCACGGGCCGGCCCGATCGCTTCACGGGCCGATCCGATCGCACAGCCGCGGGTGAAGACGCGGACTCCGGTACCAGCGACCACTCGTTCATGTTCGTGTTCGGCCTGGGGGTCAACCTGACCGTCAGCGACCGCGTGAGGTTATCCCTGGAGGCGAGGTACAACCATGCACGCAATGTGTTCGATGAAAGCGCCAGGTGGATACCCGTAACCGCCTTCGTGGTGATGCATCTGTAGCACTGATACGCCAACGGGAATGAATCGCGGGACGATCTTTAAATACATTGACTTTGTCGGGACGATGCATCACAGTGGGAGACAGTTGCCCAATCGCGGAAAACACCCTGACAAGCGTGGTAAAATGTCATTCGATCAAATGGAACAACGGCGGATCATGGGGCATTTCGCGACCGGCGTGACCGTCGTAACCACATGCTACGAGGACAGGCCGCAGGGCATGACCGCCAACGCGGTGGCTTCCCTCTCGCTGGATCCTCCGCTCATCCTCGTTTCGGTGGACGTCAAGGCCCAGATGAACGCCTGCCTCAAGGCCAGCGACTGCTTCGCCGTCAACATTCTGACCGAAGAACAGGAAGAAATCTCCGTGCGATTCGCAAAGCACGGTCCAAAGGACTTCTCAGGCATCGAATACCGGACCGAGGCCACGGGTTCGCCCGTATTCGAGCAAGTACTGGCCTTCGTCGACTGCCGCGTCACCGATATTCTGCCGGGCGGAGATCACGACATCTTCATCGGCGAGATCGTAGCGGGCGGCGCCGGGCAAGGGCGGCCACTGGTCTTCTACGAAGGCCGATACGGATCGCTTTCCGGCTGACCCGCCGCGACCGAAACGCCGAGTCGCCAGGCAGCCGCGACCGGACCGCGAGAAAGCCCGGACGCCGAGGCGCCGGTCTACGACCGAGTCGCAGGCAGACCGCTCCTATCATAATGGAGTATCCATGCAATACGGTTTCATCATCGACAACAGGAAGTGCATCGGGTGCCACGCCTGCACCGTTGCGTGCAAGGCCGAGCACGAGGTGCCCCTCGGCGTCAACCGGACCTGGGTCAAGTACATCGAGAAAGGGACGTATCCGAACACGTCGAGGCATTTCTCCGTCATGCGGTGCAACCACTGCGAGGACGCCCCCTGCGTGGAGATCTGCCCGGTGACGGCGCTGTACACCCGGAAGGACGGCATCGTCGATTTCGATCCGCGGCGGTGCATCGGATGCAAGGGTTGCATGCAGGCCTGTCCCTATGACGCCCTGTACATCGATCCGGACACCCACACGGCGGCCAAGTGCAACTACTGCGCCCACCGTGTGGACATCGGTCTCGAACCCGCCTGCGTGAACGTCTGCCCGGAACACGCCATCATCTCGGGCGACATGGACGATGGATCGACGGAGATCGCCCAGTTGCTCGCGAAGGAACAGGTGACGGTCCGAAAGATCGAGAAGGACACGAAGCCCCGTCTGTACTACATCGACGGCGACGAGGCCTCTTTGACGCCCGGGGAAACCGCGACGTCGGACAACTACATGTGGAGTTCACAGTCGGACGGTGTCGGCCATTTCGCCCGGTATATCGAGGAAAGAACCGCCAAGGCGGACCCGGAGGACATGATCCGGCAGCTTGGCGGCGCGGGACAGGACGGGCAAAATGGCGGCGTGCAAAATGGCGACGGTGGACAGGTTGGCGGCTTCGCACAGACTGGCGTCGGCGACCGGGCGAGTAACGGCGCCGGCAAAGACTCCGCGGCGCGCCGGGTCTACGACGCACCGGACAAGGGCGTACTGTGGGGCAACGACGTGGCGGCCTACGTGTGGACCAAGGCCGTTTCGGCAGGGGCCTTTCTCCTTCCCTTCGCGGCCTCGGTCTTCGGGTATGCCGTCGATCCCGTGCTCGCCTGGGCCGGATGCACCGTGGCCCTGACGTTTCTCCTGGCCACGACGATCCTGCTGGTCAGCGACCTGACCCAGCCCACGCGCTTTCTCTACGTGCTGCTCCGTCCCCAGTGGAAGTCCTGGCTTGTGCTCGGCGGCTACGCCTTGACCCTCTACGGGCTGGCGCTCACGCTCTGGGCTGCGGCCATGTGGACCGGCAGAACCGGGGCGGCCGAAATCATCGGTTGGATCACGGCCGCGCTGGCGGTCATCACGGCGGTATACACGGCCTTTCTCTTCGCCCAGGCCAAGGGACGGGATTTCTGGCAGAGCCCGACGCTGGTCCTGCACATGCTGCTCCACGCGGTGCTGGCCGGCGCGGCGGTGTTCGCCCTGGTCCTGCTGGTCGGACAGCCCGGCGAGACGTGGACCTCCTTCGTGCGGAATACGTTGATCGTCGCCATCGTTCTGAACCTGCTGGTGATCGCGTCCGAGATGCTGACACCCCATCCCACGGCAGACGCCCGGAAAGCCGTGCAGGCCATCGTCCGGGGCAGGTACCGGTGGTATTTCTGGGTGCTCGGTATCGCCATTGGCAATCTTGTTCCCATCGTACTGGCCTGGATCGGCGGTGACGCAATGCTCGCCGCGGCGGGCGCGGGCGTGCTGATCGGCCTCTACGCGACGGAATACGTATGGGTCAGGGCGCCGCAGGACATCCCGCTGAGCTGAAAGGTTCGGCGTCGTCCGGCGCGGCGCCGACCATCGAGACTGGAACCGACCACATGTCCATACGCCATAAACCGGGATTGATCGAATCGCTGGCCGAGAAGATCGGCCTGATCCCCAACCTGCACGAAGAGGACGGACCGGATCTCCCGAGTCTCACCGAGGGTGGCGCGCTCACGGACTACCCGCCGCCGGACCAGTGGGACGACTGGGTGGAGTACGAGGCCCAGGACTGGCCGCGGCAGCAGTCCAAACGCTACATGGTGGTGCCCACGGCCTGCTTCAACTGCGAAGCAGGATGCGGCATGCTGAGCTACGTGGACAAGGAGACGATGGAGGTCCGCAAGTTCGAGGGCAATCCCTACCACCCGGCCAGCCGGGGTCGGAATTGCGCCAAGGGCCCGGCGACCATCAACCAGATCCGCGACACCGACCGCATTCTCTATCCCGTGCGCCGGTCGGGCGCCCGGGGCAGCGGCGAGTGGGAACGGGTGTCCTGGGACGACGCACTGGACGACATCGCCGGGCGAATCCGCGAACGGCTGCAGCAGGGCGCCAACAACGAAATCGCCTATCACGTGGGCCGTCCCGGCGCCGAAGGCTACATCGACCGCGTGCTCAAGGCCTGGGGCGTGGACGGGCACAACAGCCACACCAACATCTGCTCGTCGGGCGCCCGGTTCGGCTACGCCCTCTGGCACTTCTTCGACCGGCCGTCGCCGGACCACGCCAACGCGCGGTTCATCCTTCTCATCAGCGCCCACCTGGAATCGGGACACTACTTCAATCCCCATGCCCAGCGCATCATCGAGGGCATGATGAAGGGCGCGAAGCTCGCCGTCATGGACCCGCGGCTGTCCAACACGGCCAGCATGGCCGACCACTGGATGCCCACCTATCCGGGCAGCGAGGCCGCGGTACTGCTGGCCATGGCCAACATCATCCTGCAGGACGGCCTCTACGACGGTGAATTCATGAAGACGTGGGTGAACTGGCAGACCTACCTGGAGAAGGAACACCCGGACGGGCCGCGCACCTTCGAGCGGTTCATCGAAGCGCTCAAGGCCGTCTACAGCGAATACACCCCCGAGTTCGCCGAGCAGGAGAGCGGCGTGCCGGCGGCGCAGATCGTGGAGATCGCCCGCGAGATCGGCCGGGCGGGGTCGCGCTTTGCTACCCATAACTGGCGCAGCGCGGGCAGCGGCAACGCCGGCGGCTGGGCCGTGGCGCGGTGCCTCCACTTCCTGAACGTGCTCACGGGCAGTGTCGGCACGGAGGGCGGGACATCGCCGAGCGGGTGGAACAAGTTCAAGCCCAACGTCTTCGACCATCCCCCGGACCAGAAGTTCTGGAACGAACTGCATTTCCCGAAGGAATACCCCCTCTCCCATTACGAGATGAGCTTTCTCCTGCCCCATTTCCTGAAAGAGGGGCGCGGAAAGCTGGCCGTCTACTTCACCCGGGTGTTCAATCCCGTGTGGACATACCCCGACGGGTTCACCTGGGTCGAGGCGCTGCGCGACGAGAAGAAGGTAGGACTCCACGCGGCCCTGACCCCCACGTGGAACGAGACGGCCTATTTCGCCGACTACGTGCTGCCCATGGGCCACGCCAGCGAGCGCCACGACATCATCAGCTACGAGACCCACTCGGGCACCTGGATCGGGTTTCGCCAGCCCGTCCTGCGCGAGGCGCGGCGGCGCATGGGCGATCCGGTGACCTTCACCTACGAGGCCAACCCGGGCGAGGTCTGGGAAGAGGACGAGTTCTGGATCGAGCTGTCCTGGCGCATCGATCCCGACGGCAGCCTGGGGATCCGGGACCATTTCATATCGCCCTACCGGCCCGGCGAGAAGATCACCGTCGACGAATACTACCGGTACATCTTCGACCACGTGGACGGGCTGCCCGAGGCTGCCGCGGAAGAAGGGCTGTCCACTCTGGACTACATGCGCAAGTACGGCGCCTTCGAGGTGGAGAAGACGGCCTACGCGAAGCACCTCAAGAAACTGGATGACGAGGCCGTCGCGGGCGCCGAGGTCGATCCGGAGACGAATACCCTGGTCGCCGGCGGCAAGACCGTGGGCGTCATGGTGGACGGCGCGCCGCGTGCGGGTTTCCCCACGCCGTCGCTCAAGCAGGAATTCTACTCCCAGACCATGGTGGACTGGGGCTGGCCGGAGTACGCCATCCCCACCTACATCAAGAGCCACGTGCACCCCGACGAGCTCGACCGCGACAAGGGCGAGTTCCCACTGGTGCCCACCTTCCGTCTGCCCACGCTGATCCATTCGAGGTCGGGCAACGCCAAGTGGCTCAATGAGATCTCCAACCGCAACCCCGTGTGGATGCACCGGCAGGACGCCGACCGGATGGGCATCACCACGGGCGACCTGGTCCGCGTGACCACCGAGATCGGTCATTTCGTGGACCGCGTCTGGGTCACCGAGGCCATGAAACCCGGCGTGGTCGCCTGCTCCCATCACCTGGGCCGCTGGCGGCGCAAGCAGGACGCGGACGGCAACCGCTGGTCGGTCAACCTGGTGGATATACAGGAAGAAACCGGGGGCAAGTGGCGCATGAAGGTGATGGTTGGGATCCGGCCCTACGAAAGCGCCGACCGCGACTCGTCCCGCATCTTCTGGCGGGACGGCGGCGTGCACCAGAACATCACCTTCCCCGTGCACCCCGATCCCGTGAGCGGCATGCACTGCTGGCACCAGAAGGTCAGGATCGAAAAGGCCCGCGAAGAGGACGCCTACGGGGACGTGATGGTGGATACGGAGAAGTCCTTCGAGGTGTACCGCGAATGGCTGGACCAGACGCGCCCAGCGCCGGGTCCGGGCGGACTGCGCCGGCCCCTCTGGCTCAACCGCCCCCTGCGGCCGGCGGAAGAGACGTACTACCTGCCTGAATAACCCGGCGTTTCCTTTTTACTTCCCTTACGATTCCTTTACGGTTCCGCTATGCTTCCAGGAGGGTATTCCGGACGGCGGCGCACACGGCCTCGTCGGCCGTCGGCATGGCGCCGGTCTGGGACGCGACCCAGGCGCCGAGCCGGTTGGCGGCTTCGCTCACGCGTTCAAGCGGCACGCCGCGCAGGTACCCGCTGGCCAGGACCGCGGTGAAAGCGTCACCGGCGCCGATGGTATCCACCACGTCGACCGGCACGCCCGGGTGGGCCACGGTCTCCGACGCGGTGACCAGCAGGCTGCCTTCCGCGCCGCGAGTGACGCAGACGACTTCCAGGTCATAAGCTGCGCGCAGCCGCTTGGCCATGGACTCGAGATCTTCGCCCCCGAGGTCCAGCAGGGGACAGACCGCGTACAGTTCCTCGTCGTTCAACTTGACGATGTGGACACGCTGGAAGGAATCGTGCAGCAGGTCCGGGGAATACCGGTCCTGCCGCAGGTTCACGTCGAAGATACGTAAGGCGGAGGGCCTCAAAGTTTCGAGAAACGCCGTGACCGCACCGATCGAACCAGCCTGGTGACGGGACACCGTCCCGAAGCATACTGCGTCCGCCCGTTTGGCCAGCGCGGCCCAGCCGGGCGTCCACGCCATGTGCTCCCACGCGACATCGCCGTTGATCGTGAAATCGGGCTGCCCGTCCGGTCCGATGGCTACGTCGACCGTTCCGGTGGGATAGACTGCGTCCCGCTGAATCTCGTCGGTGGAAAGGCCGAGACCGGCGATGCGGTCCACGGCCCGGTCTCCGAGGCCGTCCCGACCGACCCGGCTTGCCACGATGCCCTCTTCACCCAGGAGGGACGCGAAATAGGCGAAGTTCGCCGTGGCGCCACCGAGCTGGGGACCCGAGGACAGCATGTCCCACAGTAGCTCGCCCAGGCCGACGATGACGCGGCGGCCTGTTGATTCAATATTACGGAAGGGACTGACCGTCCGGCTGATTTTATGCATCCCCGCCTTCGTCGCCGGGAATTGATCGGCCGTCAGTCTGAATCTCTCCACGGTATATGACACCGAGGATCAGACCGAACAGCCCGAATTGGACCAATAGGTAGGCCGTTTCCATCCAGATGAACGCCGACACTTCCGGGACCTTCTGCCTGGCGACGAAGGCGAGCACGTGAGAAGTCCAGAAGAATGCGCCTGCAATGAAAGCGAACTTGATCCCCCGCCGAAATGAGGTGCCCTCGGCTTTCAGCATCGGAAACAGCGCGGAGAGCAGCACCCCCTGGAGCACGATGGTGAGCAACCCGAGCAGAAAGTCAGGCTCTCCCTCGAAGTAGCCGAACGATTCATATCTCTCCTGGAAAAGGAGTACATGCCAGCCCACGGCGAGGGAGAAGGTACAGACCGAATAGGCAGCGGTTCCCAGGATCAGCTTCCTGGCGTTAATCATCATGCTCTTTTGTTCAAATCCCAGGTTGTGTAGCCAGGGTCCTTTATTTTAGCTCCACCTCGATCGTGCCGAGGGTCGTGTAGCTCATCACGGCCTTGCTGCCAGCACCCATGCGGGGCGGCGGGAAGACCGTTCCGGTGATCACCACGTCCCCCGCCCGGAGGTACTCGTCGCTGTAGGTAGTCAACTCGTTGGCCAGCCAGGTCAATGCCTCCAGGGGGTCCACGCCCATGTTCATGGTGGCCGGCGCGGAGGCCCTTTCCTCGCCGTCGATCGCCACGGTCGCGGTTTCCTTCGTGAAATCCATCTCGGAGAGCGGCACGCGCGTCTCGCCCAGAATGATGCCCACGTGGAACACGTTGCCCGTGACGTCATGGTCACGGGTAGACGGATTCTCCTCGGTACCGGCCGTCCACGTGGAAAGCAGCTCGATCACGCCGACCACCGCGGTGACGGCATCGCCGACTTGCTCACGAGTCAGATCGGGACCGGGGAGATCCTGGCCGATCAAGAAGGCGAATTCGCCTTCCACGACCGCCGTGTCGGCCACGAAGGACGCGGCTTCCACGGGCGTACCGGGCTCGAACACGTTCGACGCCATGATGTGGCCGTAAATGGGATCCAGCGTGGCCGGGTCTTCGGGCATGCGTGAGAACCCGATCTTCCAGCCGACGCGCTCTTCATTCTTCAGTTTCTCGGCCAGGATGTCCGCCTGGATGTCGTAGGCGGTCTGCCTGTCCATGTCGGGGAAGTTGACCGCCATGGCCTCGGTGTTGATCTTCTTCTGCTCCGCCTCCAGCAGGTGGGCGACAATGGCGGCCCGATCGGATTCGGGTGTCAGGGTCGTGGTGAGGACGTCGGCGTCGGCCGCGGTTTCAGCGTCGCCCGCGGTTTCATCGTCGGCCACGGTTTCGGACTCGGCCGTGGGCGCCGCCGTTTCCTCATCCGTGGCCGCACAGGCCGACAACATGGTCACGAATGCGCTGCTTACGAGTATTGCAATCAGATTCCGGTACATAATGACTCCTGTAAAATAGGTAAATCAGGAAGGATCACTGGAGCATCCCGATGATTGAAAACACCAGGACGAGAAAAAACGCGGACGTCAACAGCCAGGTCAACCACCGCTTTTCGGGCTGGCGCACCCAGTAGAACACGATAAAGGAAAAGGTAAGTGCCTGAGCTAAAGTCTCGATGCTCCCGCCGCCGAACTGCGAGCCGAAGGGAATCGTCGTATAGATCAGGCCTTCGATGGAACCCGGTGCCGGACCGAACGTGCTCAACATCCCCAGCACGACCAGGACCACCCAGATGGTCAGCCAACCGTAAGCCCGGCCGAAGTACTCGCGGCGCAGCAGGTAGAATACCACGCCGAACAGCACCCCTCGGATGGGCTGAAAGAGCGGTCCGGCCATCAGGACCGGATCATCCATGCGCCGCATGTACACGTTGAAGACCGGTTCGTCCCAGAGCGATCTGTAGTCGAAAAACGCGTAGGCCAGCGCACCGGCGACGAAATAAGTGACGGTGTGCACGACGGTCGTTTTCGTGACGACTGCCGCCAGCGACCACTGTGCGGCTTGAACCATGCTTTGCTCCTGAGACCACGCCCTGATCCTGGCCGGCCATCTGCGCCTGAAACCACTTCAGGGTTCGCGGCGCCATCAATCTCCGCTCCTGAGACCACGCCCTGATCCTGGCCAGCGGCAACTCCGGACACCACGATGGCGATATCTGGAGTTTATACATAACATGCCCTCTGTCAAGTCTTTACCCTTGATCTGGAGCCGATCGAAAAGTACTATTTTACGCATACTTTTTCGACAAACGCATCAAGACCACGACCCGTCAATTTAACTCGCAAGGAGCGATCCATGTCCGCCGACGACCACCTCGTTTCGCTGCTCCAGGAACTCGTTCACGCCCGTGGGCCGTCAGGCCAGGAGGACGAGGTGCGGGCGGTATGTGAACGGGAACTGCAGTCCCTGTGCGACGAGACCCGGGTCGACGCCGCCGGCAACGTCGTCGGCCTGCTGAAAGGCACGTCGCCGGACGCCCCGGTGGTCCGCGTGATGGCCCACCTGGACGAACTGGCCCTGGTCGTCAAGCGCGTCAACGAGGACGGCACGCTCCGGGTCAATCCCCTCGGGGGCATCTATCCCGCCAACTACGGGCAGGGCCCCGTGGAGATCCTCGCGGACGACGGCATCGTTCCGGGCGTCCTCTCCGTCGGTCCGCAGCACACGACGGCCGATTCCGCGCGGATCTGGGAAACGAAGGCCAAGGGCGGCAACGTGGCCATGGACTGGAACCACGTGTACGTCTTCACGCGCCGGACGGCGGAGCAGCTCCGGGAGGCAGGGGTCCACGCCGGAACGCGCGTTGTCATCGCCCAATCGCGACGCGCTTTCTGGGAAATCGAAGACTGCATCGGCGGGTATTTCATGGACAACCGGGCGGCCATCGCCATCGCCATCGGTGCGGCAGCGAGCATGAGGGACCAGGGCATCCGGCCCGCGGGCGATGCCTACCTCGTGATGACTACCTGCGAGGAAATCGGCGGCCACGGCGCCGCCTTTGCCGCGCGGTCCCTGCCCGGCGAGATATCCCTGGCCGTGGATTCCGGCCCGGCCTGCGAGGAGTACGGCGTGGCGCTCACGGACGAACCCATCGTGGTCTACGGCGACGGGCGGGGACTCTACGACAAGGCCGTCGCGGACCGCCTGCTGGCGTGCGGACGGGCGTTGGACATGGAGCCCCAGTGCGCGTACTGGCAGAGCTACGCCTCGGACGCCACCATGGCCAAGTCCGTGGGGCAGACGCCCCAGGCCGGCCTGCTGTGCATCCCTACGGAGAACACCCACGGATTCGAGATCATACCCCGCAACAGCCTGGTCCGGTGCGTCGCGCTGCTGGCGGCCTACCTGCAAAAACCGGAGTAACCGGGAGGAACGGAGCAACTTCATGCCCCTGAAAATCACCAACGTGGAACGCTTCACCGTCACCGTGCCGTTCACGCAGGGACAGCGGCCCATGGCGGAGCGGACGGTATACAACTGGTCCGTGTTCGAACTGTGCAAGGTCACTACCGACGCCGGACTCGTGGGCTGGGGCGAGACCATCGTCCACTACATCCACTCGCGGGTGACCGACGAGAGCGTGCAGCGCGTCATGGGCAAAAGCCCGGCGGACTTCATGCAGGACGATACGATCGGCGCCGGGCTTCAGATGGCCCTGTACGACGTGGTCGGCAAAGCGCTCGAGGTCCCCTGTCACAAGCTGCTGGGCAGCAAGACGCGGGACTGGGTGCCCATATCCTGGTGGTCCAACGAGGGGCCGCCGGACGATTGGGTCCGCCAGGTCCGGGACGCCGTGGACAACGGTTACACGACCATCAAGCTCAAACAACGGCCCTGGCACGACATCCACGAACAGATGACGGCGATCGACGCCGACGTGCCGCGTCACTTCCGGGTGGACCTCGACGCCAACGGTTCCATGCACAACGCCGCCGCGGCCATGCCCGTCATGCGCGGCCTGGAGCGGTTCGATATCGTGGCCATGTTCGAGACGCCCATCCCGCAGACCGACATCCTGGGCAACCGCCAGCTGCGTCAGGTCATCAGCCGCCCCATCGCCATGCATTTCGGTTCGCCGCCTTACACCACCGCGATCCGCGAGGCGGTCTGTGACGGTTTCGTCGTCAGCGGCGGCGCCACGCGGGTAATCTACCAGGGCATCCTCAGCGCGGAGGCCAACATGCCCTTCTGGCTCCAGATGGTCGGTAACGGACTCACCACCACCTGGGCCGCCCATCTCGGCGCCGTGCTCACCCACGCCACCTGGCCCGCCATCACCTGCATCAACCTGTACCGCCACCACCTGCTGAAAACCCCCATCGAGGTCGTGGGCGGCTTCCACCGCGTCCCCGACGGGCCCGGGCTGGGCGTCGAAGTGGACGAAGAGGCCATGCACGGCTTCCTCGTCCCGGATGACGTGATGAGGCCCTTTCTCGACCGGGATGAACCCTACGATTTCCCCAGGCCGCGCTTCATCCGCACGGCGGTGTTTCCCGACGGGCATCGAGTCCATTTCGGGAATATACGCCATGGCTGGACGCTGGAGGCCTATACGCCGGGCATCCGAACCGAATACTGGCGGGAGGACGGCACCGCGGAATTCGAGGACCTGTGGCGCCGCACCCGGGAGTCACCGGTTACCGAACGTTGACCCGGATTCCGGGGCGTGACTGGATTCCGCGACACAGCCTGAACTTAGCGACATCGCCTACATTCAGCGGCATAGCAACGGAGCAGAACCATGAGACTGGCAGACAAGACGGCGATCGTAACCGGCGCGGCCTCGGGCATCGGACGGGGCACCGCGGAGAGGATGGCGCGGGAAGGCGCCCGGGTCGTGGCCGTGGACATCAACGAAGTGGGACTGGAACAGACCGTCGAATCGATCCGCCGGGATGGATGGACGGCCACGGCCTGCGTCGCCGACGTGGCCCGGGACGAACAGGTCAGGCACATGGTCCAGTGTGCGGTCGACACCTACGGCGGACTGCAGATCCTGCACAACAACGCGTACTGGCACGCGCCCGGACCGGTGTGCGACCTTGCGGAAGCCGATTGGGACCGGACGCTCGACGTGTGCCTGAAAGCGATCTACCTGGGCTGCAGACACGCCATCCCGGTCATGCGAGAATCCGGTGGGGGCGCCGTCGTCAACACGGCGTCGGTGCACAGCGTCGCCGGGTTCCGGGACTACGCCGCCTACGACGCGGCCAAGGGCGGTGTCATCGGGATCACGCGGGCCGTCGCCGTGGACTACGGTCCGGAAATCCGCAGCAACGCCGTGCTGCCCGGCGCCATACTGACGAATGCCTGGGACGGCCTCGACGAGTCGATACGCCGGCCCTACATCGACCGGCCGCCCATGAAGCGGCTGGGCCTGCCGGAAGACATCGCGTCCGCGGTGGTGTTTCTGGCCTCCGACGAGGCGTCCTTCATCACCGGCGCCAGCCTCGTGGTCGACGGCGGACTGACCATCGTCGGGGACGCGTAGCGTTTCCGGTGTGACGCGTTGCATCCCCAGCAAGGAACGCGTTGCGATTCCGGCACTGTCGCGCAGCGTTTCGCACTTTCCTGCGAGAATCGCGTGAACCGATCCGACTGATTCGTTATATGCGAAGTGTCTGGAACGGCACAGAAGATCCTGTCCGGCGCGGAAGAACCGGTGCGGCGCGGAAGATTCGGATCGGGCCGGAATGTGATCTGCGGTGCCTTCGTTCCTGGCGTTTTACCATGTGATCAAGCCACAACTTCCCACTAATAATGAGCGTTTCCGATACATCGAAACCTTCGACCCTGGATACGGCACCCGCCTTCCATCCCTCCTCGGGAAGCGTGAACCAGGTGTGGCTGCTGGCCTATCCGATCATCCTGGCCAACATGTCCGAAACGCTGCTGGGCGTGGTCGACACGTACATGGTCGGCCAGCTGGGCGTGGCCGAGATCGGCGCCGTGGGTCTCGGATCCATGCTCGCCTGGCTTTTCTACCTTCCGTTCCTGGGGCTGGCGATGGGGTTGAACACCTTCGTCGCCCAGAGCTACGGCGCGGGCAACCGGAAGGACTGCGGGTACATGACGTGGCAGGGGCTGTACATGGCCGTGGCCAGCGGCCTGCTGATCCTGCTCGTCATCCCCTTCGTACCCCTGTTGTTCGACCTCGCGGGGCCCTCCGCCGAAGTGCGGCGCCTGGGGATCACCTACCTGCAATGGCGGCTGATCGACGGTCCGGCCTTCATGGTCGCCATGACCGCGGCCAGCTTCTTCCGCGGTATCGGCGATACGAAGACGCCGATGAAGATCGGCATCACCATCAACATCATCAACGTCATCCTGAATTACGGGCTGATCTACGGACACTTCGGCCTGCCCCGCCTCGAGGTGCAGGGATCGGCCATGGGATCGGCGCTGGCCGGCATCCTGGGCGGCGGCATATACCTCGTCCTGTACCTGTCCCGGCGGCTCCGTCCCTACGACAACCGGACCGTGCCGCGGCCGCGGTGGCTGGACCAGGTCCGGCTCTTGAAAGTCGGCGCACCGATCGGCCTGCAACGGTTTCTCGACATCGGCAGCTTCGTCATCTTCGCCGCCATCATCGGAAGACTGGGAAACGCCCAGCTGGCCGCGAACCAGATCGCCATCCAGCTGATGTCCATCTCCTACATGATCGGCCTGGGCATCGGCATGGCCGCAGCCACGCTCGTGGGGCAGTACATCGGAGCCAAACGTATCGCGCAGGCCGAACGCAGCGCCTACAGCGCCCTGAAACTGGCGATGGGCATCATGGTCTTCGTCGGCCTGGCGTTCCTGTTGTTTCCCGAGCCGCTGGTCAGCCTGTTCAACGACGACCCCGCCGTCATCCGCTACGGCAGGCAGGGACTCCTGTACGCGGCGCTGTTCCAGGCCTTCGACGCCCTCGCGGTCATTTTCATCGGCGCTCTGCGCGGCGCCGGCGACACCCGGTGGTCCGCCGTGGCCGCTTTCATCGGCGCCTGGGTGATCTTCCTTCCACTGACCTACCTGCTCGCCTTCACCCTGGAACTGGACTTCTGGGGCGCCTGGCTGAGTGCGACCATCTACATCTGCCTGCTCGGTATCGCGTGCGTCTACCGGTTCCGGCAAGGCGCCTGGAAGAGGATGGTGATATAGCGAGGGGTTTTCCATTAAATCGAGGCGATTGTCATCAAACGCGAAGCGATTTCCAACATGAGAATGGAGTATTGAGTGTCCAATAAAAAGAAATGCCTGATGATCGGCGGCGGCGGCATGGCCGGCGCATGGATACGCCGTTTCTATCCCCGGTTCCACGACCGGCACGAAATCGTCGCCCTGGTGGATATCAATGCGGATATCCTCCACGATTCCGGGGATTTCCTGGGGCTTCCTAGGAGCCGTCGGTACACGGACATGGCAGCCGCCTTCGGGGAGGTGGAAGCGGACTACTGCACGATCGTGATCCCACCGGCCGTCCACCGGGACGCCGTAATGCAGGCGGTGGAGCACAAGCTGGACATCCTGAGTGAAAAACCGATTGCCGACACGTGGCCCGCTTGCGTAGATATATACAGGGCGGTCACGAAAGCCGGCCTGAAGATGCACGTGATTCAGAACTACCGCTATTCCAGCCGCATGCTGACCATGCGGCAGGTGCTGCGGGACGGAGAACTGGGACGAATCAACCACCTCCAGGGCCGCTTTGCCGCGGACTACCGGAAGCACGGCGCCTGGGGCGCCTTCCGCTATGAAATACCGCACACCCTGCTCGTGGAAGGCGCCGTGCATCACTTTGACATGATGCGGAATCTCTCGGGGGGAGATTGCAAGACGATCGCCGGTTGGGAGTGGAACCGGCCGTGGAGCACCTTCCAGGGGGATTGCTGTGCCATGTACGTGATGGACATGACCAACGGCGTGAAGGCGGCCTACGAGGGTTCGTGCCTGGGCGCCGCCGAGCAGAACAGCTGGCACCGGGAGTACTACCGGGCCGAATGCGAAGAAGGCGCCGTCGCCATCGGAAGCGACGGGGTCACGCGCATGTACCGGCACACGCCCGGCAAGGGCATGCTGGTCGAGGACGTCAGTCCCGTCGTTCCGGAATACGACGGACACCAGTGGCAGATCAACGAGTTCCTGGACTGGATCGACGGCGGACCCGCGCCGGATACGCGCCTGGCACATAACATCCGCAGCGTGGCAATGGTCTTCGCCGCCATCGAGGCCTCGCGCAGCAGCCGGTCGGTCGACGTGGAGGAGATGGTCGGGCGGGTGACGGACCCGGTCTGATGTGCCGATGGAAGGCGCAGCCTGAGGGAGGTACGGGTAACACAGCTTATGTCGAATCAGAAACTACCGTTCATCGACGCCTTTTTACGCCTGGAATCCGCCAGCGGCATCCTCCTGATGCTCGCGACCGCGCTGGCCTTGATTTTCGCGAACTCGTTCCTTGAGCCGCTTTACCACTTCCTGCTGAATATCCCGATTCAGATTCACATCGCCGCACTGGATATCCACAAGCCGCTGCAGCTCTGGATCAACGACGGCCTGATGGCCATCTTCTTCTTCCTCGTCGGCCTGGAACTGAAGCGCGAATTCCTCGAGGGCGAGCTGTCGGACCGGCGGAACATCGTCCTGCCCGGCGTGGGCGCCGTAGGCGGCATGATCGTCCCCGCGCTGATCTATTTCATCTTCAACAGCGGCGATCCTGACGCGTTGCGGGGCTGGGCCGTCCCGGTGGCCACAGATATCGCCTTCGCCCTCGGCGTGCTGGCCCTCCTGGGCTCCCGCGTGCCCATTTCGATCAAGGTCTTCCTCACCTCCCTGGCCATATTGGACGACATCGGGGCTATCGCGATCATCGCGGTGTTCTACGCGGCGGAAATATCGATACCGGCCCTGCTGGTGGCCGCGGGCTGCGTACTGGTGCTGTTCTTCCTGAACAACAGGAACTGGGTCTCCCACAGTTCCTACATGATGGTCGGCGTAGTGCTGTGGATCGCCCTGTTGAAGTCCGGCGTCCACGCGACGTTGGCGGGCGTGATCCTGGCCGTATTCATTCCCATGCGGTCCAGGACCGATCCCGACGTCTCGCCGCTCAAGATCCTGGAGCACGATCTGCATACGGTCGTCGCCTTCGTCATCCTTCCCGTGTTCGCTTTCGCCAACGCCGGGATCAGTTTCGAGGGCATGACGCTCGACCAGGTCCTTCACAACGTTCCCGTCGGTGTGGCGCTGGGCCTGTTCCTGGGTAAGCAGATCGGTATCTTCGGCCTCTGCTGGATGTTTGTCAGACTCAAATGGGCCAGCCTGCCCACGGGCATGACCTGGACGAGCATATACGGAGCCAGCGCCCTGTGTGGCATCGGGTTTACCATGAGCCTCTTCATCGGGTCGCTGGCCTTCGCAGAGATCGACACGTACGGGCTATTCGACGAAAGACTGGGCATCATGGCCGGCTCGCTGCTGTCGGGCGTGTTGGGCTACATCGTCCTGCGTAACTGTCTGCCTCCCACGGAGAAGAAGACTGAGCCTGTTGGGGAAGAGGTAGAGAGGGTGGTGTGAGGTTGAACGCAGGATTCTACGTCGTCTGCATCGACAACACGGACTACACTGCATCATTGGAAAAACACAAGATCTACAGGGTTGTCCGCGACGAGGCGGCAAGGGACGATGGTGACCTCCGAGTCATTGACGAGAGTGGAGAGGACTATCTTTATCCTGCGGCCAGATTCGTTAATATATCCGTACCGGATGAGGTGGAGAAGTCGCTCTCGCTTGATTGATACCGGCTATCTGGGGTGAGGTCATTCACGTACATGAGGCCGCGGTTTCGACATCGTCTTGCCGATACAGAAATCGAAAGCCCTCTTTACGCATGCTCCAGCGCCTGATCCAGATCGGCGATGATGTCGTCCGCATCTTCCAACCCCACTGAAACACGTGCTTCAAAACCACCGTACGCGCCTTCGTCCGATGGCAGGATCAGCGTCTCCACATCGCCGAGGCTGTACCACGGCTTGCACATCTTTAACTGACCGATGAAAGTGTCGAGAGAGACGCCGGAACCAGAGAAGAACCGCATCATACCGCCATAGCCTCGAAGGTATTTGGACGCGACCTCGTGTTGGGGATGGGATTGCAGTCCCAGGTAGTCGACCCGGGCGATCTTTTCGTGCCGGTCAAGGTATTCGGCTACCTTCTGACCGCTGGCGCAGTGCCGTTCCATCCTGAAGGCCAGGGTTTTGAGCCCCCGGTGCACCAGGAAGGCGTTCATAGGCGCCAGCACGCCGCCCATCAGGATACGCATATAGTGGATCTGCTTCCGTATCTCTTCGTCTCGGCCCACAACGATTCCGGACAGCGCGTCTCCGTGACCAGCCATGTACTTCGTCATGGCGTGGAGGACCACGTCGGCGCCGTAGTGCAGGGGACGTAGCAGGTAGGGGGAGAGAAAAGTGTTGTCCACCACGACCAGCGCGCCGGCTTCGTGGGCCATTTCCGTGGCGCGGGCCAGGTCGATGAACTCCATGGAGTGGGCGTACGGTTCGAAATAGACCATCCGGGCGGGCTTCTCCAGCGCTTTTTTCAGGGCGTCCGGGTCGCACAGGTTGACCATCTCGACGTCCACGCCCCATTTCACCGGCAGCACGTCCTGGAACAACATGTGGGTACCGGCGTACACGGTCTCGTGGCAGACCACCCGGTCGCCGCTCCGAAGCAGGCCGAACAACGTCTGGCTGACCGCCGACATGCCGCACGAGGTCGCCTGCGCCCACTCCGCGCCTTCCAGGATCCTCACCTGTTCTTCAAGCGCTCCGCTGGTGGGACCTCCGGCCTTGTCCAGCCCGCGGCCGTAGGAATTCGTCCCTTCGTATCCCTCGCGGTAATTGGTGTTCCCCTGGTAGATCGGCACCGCGGACGACGTACCGTGGTAGCCTCCGTGGATAGCGTCCGTGGTGAAATCCCGGTTGTCGGCCGACTGGTAGTCGTCGGCGGCAAACCGAAGTTCGTGATCGTTGGGCATGGCGAGGTGTCCTCGGAAACAGATCGAGTGGTTGTTGTGTTGGCGTCCGGACCGATGCAGAAACAGTGTTAAAAGGATTCACATAACGTTACTATAGTATTGGCATGATCCTATCGTTCAAAGACCGTTTTTGTGGTCGAACTTGTAGACTACCACCAGGAGTTAAACATGCCTGCTGCTTTTATTCCCCCGATTCATCCCGGTGAGATCCTTAAGGAAGAATTCCTCGAACCACTAGGTCTGAGTCAGTATCGTGTTGCCGTGGATATATCCGTTTCTCCGCGCCGTATAAACGAGATCGTGCACGGCAAACGCGCCATTTCGGCCGACACGGCGCTACGGCTGGCTCGCTATTTCGGAACTACGGATCGATTCTGGCTGAATCTGCAGACCCACTATGACCTGGAGTTGCAGAAGGATCGGCTGGGAGAACGATTGGAGACAGAAGTACGCGTGCTGAACCGATCGAACTGAAAGCGTGCAGACCCCATGTCCCAGCTTCCTGCATTCCTTCCCGGGCTACTCACCGAAGCCGGGCAAAGCCGTAGTTCCATCCGATCTGTCGAGCCGCTGAGTACCGGCGTGACCAATCGAACCTCCCTCGTAAGGCTTCAGGACGACACTCGCTACATCCTCCGCGAATACGAATGGCCATACGATACAGATGATGACCTTCAAAGGGTCAAAAAAGAACTGTATTTACACGACCTGCTGCTGAATCATGGCGTACCCGTACCGGCCATTGTCGCCCATCACGATGAGGAAAGCGCACGTGCCGTGCTGATGGAATGCAAGCCGGGGCAACTACTCGGAAATATGGTCGGCAGCTTGACCGACGGTCAGCGCGCTCAAGCCTGGCGGGATGTCGGCGCCGCGTTACGAAAAGTGCATTCCATCCAGCTTCCCAATCGCTGCGCGGGACTGATCGTTGGAGAACGCATTCAGCCTTTTGACGAAGGAACCTGGGGTGACTTTCATTACCATCAGGCCGTACGACATGCGGAGAGCCTGCTGAAGCGGGACCCGGGACTTCGTTTCGACCTGTCTTCGATGAAACGCGTTTTGAAGCATGCAATACCCCCGCTGAATGAAAGACCCCTGGTCCTGCTGCACAACGATCCCCATCCCTGGAACGTGCTGGTTCACGAGGCAGACGGCCAGTGGAAGTGCTCCGCCTGGCTCGACTGGGAGTACGCCTGGTCCGGCGATCCGACCTGGGACCTGGCCAGGCTGGAGATCTTCCGGCTGAAGCCGATCGGCCCCACACCGGCCGCTTTCTATGAAGGATACGGCAACACCCCGAAAGATCCTGAATGGACGATCTACGAACTCTCCATCTACCTGTGGATGGCCGACCAGTACCTGGATGGCGAGGTGGATGATGAGCGTGTACTCATGCCCACCTACAAGGCAGCGATGCGGTACCTGGAAAGGATCGACGACGTAGTGGACAGGATCGGTCGGACGCTCGGAATGCCCTGAATGTTTTTTCTGCAATAACCTGGAAGTTTCCTCTCGTATTTCTTGACTTACACTAAACATATATATAGTATATTGGTCTGAATGAATCCCACTTAAACAATGAGGGTTTCTTCGATCCATTGCGATATTTGGGCGAGAGGAGTAATGAATGCACACCGCCTACACCGGGAACAGCCACTACTGTTACAGCAACAGCCTTCACATGTGTCTGCAGCACGCCGGCATGGCCGATCTTCCGGAACCCGGCCTGCTGGAATGCATGACAGGTATGCCGTTCGGCGCGCTGTTCCTGCAGTTTGAAACTCCCCTGTTCTTCCCAAGCCACGCCGACCTGAATCCAAACAGCGGGATGTCCCGTGCGCTCAGCATTCTGGGTTGGACATGTACACAGTGGGAGGGCGACAGTATTGAATCGGCGCTTGAAGCATTAGAGGCTAACCTGAAGAAAGGTCCGGTACTGCTTGGTCCCCTGGACCTGGGTTACTTGCCCTATGACCCGAATCACCGGCTGAAACGTGGCGGAGATCATTTCATTGTAGCCCTGAAGCTCGAAGGTGGCCGCGTGCAGGTGCATGACCCGCAATTCTATCCATTCGCGGTACTGCCGGTAGATGACCTTATGCGCGCGTGGAATGCCACTGATCTCGGCTACGCAACAAGTGCATACACCCTGCGCGGCGATTTCCGGGAAGACCGTCGGGTTTCGACCGAAGACATGCTGAAGGCTACACTGGAAAACGCACGAGAACTGATTCATGCCGTCCCCTCCAGCCCGGTCTTTTTTGGAGGTTCGCAGGCGTTCCGGATGGCCGCCGAGGTGATTCGTGGTGGCCCTCCGAAGGCCTTCGCTGGGTTGCTGGCTCACTTCGTCCTGCCGATCGGCGCCCGTCGTTGCCTCGATGCGGCCGATTTCATGAAGTCGACAGGCCAGGCTGAAACCGCGGAATGGTTGGTCAAGAAAGCCGAGTCTTTCGGGCTGGCGCAATACTATGCCACGCAGGAAGACTGGAAAAGCACGGTAGGGCAATTCGAAGAGCTGGCTGAAATTGAAGACCGTATCGTGGACAGCATATAGACAACGACATTGGGCAACGTACGCAACTTTCAAGGGAATCTACCTATGAAGTCGGCCTTGTTGATTATCGATGTCCAGGTAAACATGTTCGAAACAGGGATGTCCGTTCGAAACGGCCATCAACTACTGGATACAATAAGTCGCGTGACGACCCAGGCACGCGATGTAAAGATTCCCGTCATTTACGTACAACACAACGGTAATCCAGGCGACCCGGATGAGACGGATTCACCAGGATGGCATATACACGAACGGGTTTCCCCGCGGGAGGGAGATATCGTCGTTCAGAAACGAACTCCGGATGCGTTTTACGAAACTCAGTTAGCATCTATTTTGAATGAAAAGGAGATCGGCAGGTTAATCATTACGGGCGTTCAAACCGAGAACTGTATCAGCTCGACATGCCATCATGCTCGTATTGCGGGATATTCGATAACGCTAGTCAAGGATGGACACAGTACTTTCGATTCCGATGTAGTAACAGCAGAGCAGATTATCGCTCACTATAATGATATCCTCGGTGACTTCGCAGACGTGACACCTGCGGGCCAGGTTCGGTTTTGAAATTACGCCGTGGAGGGTGCAGCAATGAAACGAGTTGACCACAACAAGCTTGTACGGGACAGGATTCCCGATATCATTGCTGCTGCGGGCGATCGTCCGACGACCCGAGTTCTCGACAGGGCCGAGTACATTCATGAACTCAGACGCAAACTTGTGGAGGAAGTCGGGGAATTCAACACTTCCAATGACGCCGAGGAGTTAATTGATATCCTGGAGGTGGTATACGCAATTGCGTCTCGAATGGGAATTGATCCGATACAACTCGAGAAAATGAGAAACGCGAAGAAGGAGAAAAGAGGAGGATTTGAAACGAAGGTCTTTCTTATCCATACTGAATCGCGTGAATAATGCAACGCTTGTGAGCGTTCTGCAGATTACACACCCATATAGTGTCGCATCGCCATATGCAGATCAAACACCTTTCCATTACGGCATCGAACCCGGAACGAGCAGCGGGAATCCTGGCGGAATTGACGGATGGATCTGTGTTCCCCTTCACCTCGAAGACCATGGAAGGTGCCTGGGTATGTGCCTGGGACCGTCAGTCCGGCGAGATGATCGAGTTTATCCCAAACAACTACCTGCTCTGCCCTGGGAAACACGCCGCGGAATTCAGGCCGGCCGAAGAGGTACAGAATTTCAATTCGACCCATTTTCTGCTGGAAACAAAGCAAAGCCTCGACCATTTGAAAGCGGTGGCGGAATCGCATGGACTTCACCACCGCTTTCGGCCGAGGCTTGGCGGACCGCTCTACGAAGTCTGGCTGGAAAACCAGATCCTGGTCGAATTCGTGTCCGACGAAATCAGGAATCTGGTGTCCTGACGTCAACTTCGCTTCGTAATTCTACCTCAATCTAACTCCATCTCAACGTCAAAACCGACTTACTACCCTTCGATCATACCCAGGATCTCCACCAGGCTGTCGGTCGACGGCCGGTCGAAGGGATCCGATCCCACGTACTTGAACCGAAGGACGCCTTCCTTGTCGATAATGAAGGCCGTGGGAGATACTTCTGTCCCCTTGTCGGTGTCTATCTCGATCTTGAACTTGGTTGGAATGGCCCGGTCCGGATCGGCGAGAACGCGAAAAGAAAGCGCTTCCCGCGTGACTTTCGACTTGGCGACGAAGTCCCTGGTCTGGTCGAGGTCTTCGGGATTGATGAAGAGTAGTTCGGTGTCGAGTGCTGCTATGCGTTCGTAATCGGATTGCAACTGCCCCAGTTGCCGTAAGCAAAGGGGTCACCAGTAGCCTATCCAGCCGCGGTCGACGACCACGAGCAGGTTCTTGCTGCCCTTGTAATCGGCGAAGTTGACGGTCTCGCCGTTGACGTCCTGCAGGCTGAACTCCGGTGCGGCTTCACTCAGCCTCGGCGCCAGATTCCGGGGTTGCGCGTCGGCGGTTTCCGCCACCAGGCCGACCAGGGCCAGGGCGAAGCACCACCGCGCCAGTGTATGAATCATGGTCTTCCTCCTCGTTTCAGATGCAGCGCAATTCGCTTGCGTTTTGTTCCCATTAATATAACCTACCCCGACACGAAAGTTAACTTCAAAATTACTGCCGTCCGCTACGTTCTGATGTGCCCGTAACGATTCCAAGGAGCCGCCTCCCCATGAAGCCAGGCATCACACAACTCTGTCTCGCCCGCCAGGATCTCGAAGCGGATCTCTCGAAGGCCCGGGATCTGGGCTACGAGGCCATCGAACTGGTTTTCTCCGACCAGGGTTCACCGGACATAGACGCTTCTACCTCGGAGATTGCCGCCGTGGGGGAGGCCTGCAGGAATCATGGACTCGAACTGTGTTCCATGATCGCCATCCGCAGTAATGCCGGATCCCTGTTGTCGCCGTTCGCGGAAGAACGGGCGAAGCGGGTGGCCATCCTCGAGCGCGGTTTCGAAATCGCCGAGATCCTTGGGGTGGATGCCCTCCTCCTGCATCCCGGAGCACTGGATCCCAAGAGTTCCTACGGGACGACCTGGGACAACTTCCGCGACGCCCTGCGCGATCTCGCGCCCGAGGCGGAACGCCGCGGCACACGGATCGGCATCGAGAACGTCTGGAACCAGTTCATGCTGAGTCCCCGGGAAGCCCGCCAGCTCGTCGACGAGGTAGGATCGCCCGCCGTCGGGATCTACCTGGACACAGCCAACATGATCCTCTACGGCTATCCCGACATGTGGATCAAGGAACTGGGCCGACGGATCTTCAAGGTGCACGTGAAGGATTTCCGGCGCGGGGAAGGCGCCTGGGTCCAGCTGATGGACGGCGATACGGACTGGCCGGCGGTCATGGCTGAATTGTGCGGCATCGGGTTCGACGGTGCCCTGGTGAGCGAGGTTGGCGGCGACGACGACACCATGCGGGAAACCGCCGAGCGCATCCGGCGGATCATCGCCCTGTAGGGCAGAAATCCGACCTGCTGGATCCTGCATCCTGGCAGTTATTATCGGGCGGCCGAGATGGCTTCGGCGTACTTGATGACGCCGTTTACGTAGGAGTCGATGGGGTTGTAGCTGAAGAGGGCCTTGCGGCGCGCGGCATCGGCGGTGCCGTACTTGCCCCGTTCGTTGAGGTACTTGGCCACGCTCATGATGGCATCGGGCCACGAATGCAGGTTGATTTCGCCGTCCCCGTCTCCATCGGCGGCATGGGGCATGCTGGCCGGCATGAACTGCGGGTACCCGATGGCACCGGCCCAGGAACCGTGGAGCGAAAGTGGGTCCACGCCGGTGGCCTTGCTATGGCGCAGGAGCGCCACCAGGTTGCCGACGCACCTGCGGCGGATTTTTGCGAAGCGTTCCTGCTGTCTTTCGGCTACCGCGGCCGAGGCGAGCGGATCGGCTTCACCCCCGGCTGTAATGCGTCGCACGGCGGCCTGCTGGGCTTCCTCCAGGTACAACAACTGGGCGACCAGGACATTGAACACGCGGTAGTTTCCCGTGAATTCGCCCAGGCCGGATTCCCACATCAGGATGGACACGATGTCCTTCGGCGCCACGCCGTAGGTCCGCTCCGCCCGGTCCAGCAGGTTTTTCTTCTCTTCGAGGAACGCAACACCCCGTTTCACTCGCTTATCCGTCAGGAATACGCGCGAGAAATCCTCGTGGGCCTTGTTCTGAATCGCGACGCTCCGAGGCGTGGCCACCTTAATCAACTGGTTGTTGTAGACCTCGCGGCTTTCAGGCCGGTCGAACAGGGCCAGGAACTCCGCTTCGGACACGGACGACCCCCCGCCCTGTCCCGACGCGAGGCGCTTGATCAGGTCGGGCAGGTAAGACGCCGCCGGATGGGTCCGGGGCAGGTCGATTATCGTGGACTTACGCAGTTCCCAGGATTGCGGGGCATCCAGCGCGGCGACCGGGTCCGGCCGGATCAGCATCAGCGACACCAGACCGGCAAGAAACACCGACCTGTAACACGACCTGAATGGAGTATTCATCTAACAGATCCCTGTGAATACACGTCGATCCTCATTAACAATCCGTTGCTTATTTACCGGTTTGTGCCGGGGTCTGTCAAGGCCATTGTATCGCCTGAATTTCCTCGCCACGAAAATCACAATCCGTCACGTTTTTAAAACACAAGTTTCTTCAACTCGTGTTTTTTAGCGTAGTATACGCCGTCCCCGTACATCGGACCGGGAGTCTGGAAGGCGGATTGCTCTTCGTGAATCGAGGTCACCACGCTGGCGGCGGGATCGAAACGGTAAAAGCATCCGGTCGTGAATCCGTACACGTTGCCGTCCGGACCGGTCTGGATGCCCCCATCCAGCGACCGCCCGCCCGGCAGGGGAATCACATGGGTAAACCGGCGGTCATCAGGGCTGAAAACGAAGACGAAGGATTCGGACCCCGTGTAGGCCGTCCCGCATAGCAAGCCGGCGTCCAGGACCTCCAACGCGTTGACGGCCATTGCATCGATCGGAAGCCGGCCTTCCCACGCCTTTTCCTCATTCTCGTAATCCCAGAGGAACAGCGACGCCTGGTCTACGCGCGGCTGCGTGCCGGTGCCGCCGTCGATCGTCGTCCCGATGGCCAGCAGACCATGGCCCTCCAGCCAGGCCAGTGACCAGCAACTGGCTTCCCCGGCGATATCGCGATAGGTACCGAACCCATCAGTGGCCGGATCGTACCAGGACAGCGGTCCGCCCCACATGCCGTAGTTCGGTACGGAAGCCGTCCACACCCGGCCCAGTGGACCGGCGACCATGGCCCGGGGACGGTATGAGATCTCGTCCATGCGGCCTAGGTCGCGGGGGTTGCTGCCTGTGTCCTTACCGAATTGATAGGGCCGGGCGGGATCGTAGACGGACAGCACGGCGCCCGGATAGGAGCAGGTATAGAGCTTTCCGTCCATGTTGGCCATGGAATAGACCTCTCCCGTGGCAGTGGTGCAGATGCCCAGGTCGTCCATGGCGCCGGTGGACGGATCGTGGCGAAACAGGTGCAACGGCAGGATGCTCGAACCGTACAGGTTGTCGTCGGGCCCGCGATGCACCAGGAAGATCTCGCTGCCCGCGGATTCATAGACTACGGGCAGGGTGCGCGTCCCGCCGGATTCCGGCTGGGTAATGGCCATCTTGCGGTACATCTGGATTTCCCGGTCGGCGAAATCCGCCGTGGATCCGTCGGACATCGTCAGCGGCGGCGCCGGATCCGGAAGATCTGCCACGGGCTCGGCTTCGAAACCGTTCAGTCGGTAATCGCCCGCGGTCGACCGGATGTAGAGGTGTTCGTCGGTCGCCCGGTACAGCGCCATCGTTCCCCCGTCTTCGGTGACCACCACGGGTCCCACGGTCTCGCGGCGGCCCGCCACCGGATCGTAGACGACCACATGCGGACGGGTCGTCCTGATGAGGCAGGCGATCGTGCCCCCGGCGCCGACGCAGGGATAGCAGTACATGTCGGTCTCGTCCATCCGCCCGTGGCGGGTGAAGGCATCGGCCGCGGGGTCGTAGCTCGTCAGGCCGGCCGACCCGTAGCACCCGATCCAGATCACGCCGTCCGCGTCCTCGTCCATGTTACAGGGAAAGGTATCGTCGGGCAGGTTGATGGCGCCCAGGTCGTCCAGCCGTTCCGTCGCGGGATCGTAACGGTAGAGATGCCCTGCGTAGGCAGCGCCGACGTAGATCCGGCCGTCGCGGGTGCGCAGCGCGCCCGTTGGGAAATTGGCGGTTGGATCAAGCGCCGTCGCCTGGGACGCAGTGCCGGTGGCCGGGTCGATTTTCACGACGGTGAAGCCCGCCGCCTGCTGGCCCATCACGGCCACCAAGCAATCCCGGCCGGCTGCGTCCAGCGTTGGGAAGACCCGGACCCAGTTGACGCTGCGGACCGGTATGCCCAGAGTCTGGATCGTTGGGATGGTGTTTATCCTTTACCGGATTCGCGTGCCCGCCGCCGCGCCTCTTCGGCGAAGAGGGCCACCGTTTCCTCGAGGGTGCGATTTCGGTCCACGGTCTCGGGTCGTTCGTGACCAATGGGACTCTCCGCGATGAGGCGGAAAATGTGTTCGGCCCCTTCGTGAAAACCCGGCGACACTCCGGCACGTTCGTAGGTCGCCGCGATCTCCTGCATCTCGCCGATCCATCGGAAAGCCTTGGCCGACAGGCTGTTGACGCCGCCCATCGCCTTGAGCCGCGGTGCCTGGCTTTCGGCGAATTCCGCCAGCAGTTCCTCGCCGAGGCCCATGACTTCGGCGGCCGTCAATGCCGCGGCATGGAGGGCGGAGGTTCCCTTGGTGACCGAGGCGTAGCACATCTTGATGCCCGATGCCCGGCCTACTTCGCCGCCCAGTGGCCGGACGAGTATGCCGTGGCCATCCAGTTGCGCGAGTATGGCTTCGTGGGGGCCGGAAGCGTAGAATCGGGTCTTTTCGTCTGCGCCGGGTGGACCGCCGATGATGCCGCCGTCGATGAAGCGGCCTCCGGCGGCGGTGACGACCCGGTCGATCTCCCTCGCCGAATCCGGGGAGACGGCGTTGCAGTCGGCGTAGGCCGGCGAGGATCCGGTCCGTTTCATCACTTTCGCCACCTGGCCGGCGAGCGCCCGGGCCTGGTCGGGCACGAGGATGGCCAGGATCAGGTCCGTGTTACGCACCAGTTCGTCCAGGTCCGGCTCGTCCCGGATGCCCGCGGCCGCCGTCAGCGTGCGGGTCCGATCACTCCGGCCCGTCAGGCAGGTGGCCACGTCGAAGCCGCCCGCCAGGAGGCATCGCCCCACGGAATGGCCCATCTCTCCCGGGCTCAATATGGCAATTCGTTGTACCTGCATGCTGACCTCCCCGCCGGATCTCAGTTGGCCGGATGTCAATTGGCCGGATCTCAGCTTCGGTTCCTCCTGGCCACCATGCGACGGATCACCCGGTGGCCTTCATCCACGTCCTCTTCGTGCAGCACGATAAACTCACCGGCGGGTAGCCGGCTCGCGGGTTCGCCTTCCTTGAAACACCAGTCCGGGTTCTGCGCGGGCCGGTATCGCAGGTGGTCCAGGGTAAAGCCCTGCCAGGCGATGAGTCCGCCGTCGGCGACCACGGGCCAGGCATAGTCGAAGACCGCCGCCTCCCAGTACATTACGCAGATCACGAGCGCGAATTTGCTATCGATTGGCGGACGCCAGGAAGCCAGGTCTGCTTCTACACAGGTCAGTCGAGACCCGATGCCCCGTTCTGCCGCCGCCTCACGCAGGTGGTCCAGGGCCACGTTCGATATGTCGACGGCAAGCACCTCGCGACCGTCGCCGGCCAGGGCGAGGGCCTGGTCCGACAGGCCGCAGGCGAGTTCCAGCACGGGACCGTCCGGATATTCCAGGCCCCCCGCCCGGTCGTACAGCGGGCAAAAACCCTTGGGCGCCAGGCGCTTTGGCGCCAGGTACCTTGCGTTCCACTTCAGCCGGTCGGGATGGTCTTCGAGTGGTTCCGTGCGGGGATTCGTGTTCTTCAATGTGAATACGCTTCCGATGGCCGACCGGCCGGTTGATGGCTGGCCTGCTGATGGTTGGCCGACTGGCTAGCTGATGGTTGGCCTGCTGATGGTTGGCCGACTGGCTAGCTGATGGCTGGCCGACTGTACGGGATCGATTACGCGGGATTCGACCGCAACGGGTATTCCTGGGCCACGACGAGGATGTGGCTGCCCTGTCTAACCGGCTGACGGAATGACTGCGACAGTACGTAGCCGTCCACGCCCGCGCGCACCGGCCAGGGCGGATCGTCCACGCGGTAGAAATCGTGCAGGTTTCCCACGGTCTGCCCCGCTGCCACGGGCGCGCCGCAGGCCATGAGCGGTTCGTAATGACCCGGGAAAGGCGCGGGCACGTAACAGGCCCGGTCGATGATGGCCGTCAGCTTCTGGGTACCGTCGGCGTGATGGGCGATGGGCTGAATGTCACCGGCAAGCTGGCCGTGGTGGATGGCCGCGGCCCGGATTCCGTGCCGCGCGTACCGTACGCCGTCCGGATTGACCGACTCTCCCCAGCCCAGTTCGGTGCCGATGGTGATCTTTCCCAGCCGCTCGGCTTCGCTGACCATCAGTCCGGGGGTTTCGTTCTGGTAGACCATCACGAAGGGCGTGCCGAACCAGCGTGCCGTGTCTTCGATGACGGCTGCCTGATCCGGGTCATCCACCTCGTGATAACTGGAGCACTGGGCGAAATCAAGCTCGGCGCCACCGGAATGGATGTCCGTGACGACGTGCACGCGGGGCCAGAGATGTTCCCGCACGAACTGGGCGATCCGATGGGTGATGCCCGCGAGGGCCGGCGAGGTGCCAGCGCCGTCCACGAAGGCCCGGTTCAGGTTGACTCCGTCGTCGGCGTCGCTCGCCCGTCGGCCCGCGTGAAAGGCCGCGGGATTGAGCACGGGAATGAAGATCAGGCGGCCCTTGACGGCCGCCAGCTCGATCTCCTGAAGCAGTCCCTTGACCGCCACCGGTCCTTCGTATTCGTTGCCGTGGTTGGAACCTGTGGCGAGAAGGCCTTCGCCTTCGCGCACGTCGGGTCCGACCATGACCGACAGGGGGATGAGATGGTCCGCCCAGAGTGAATCGTGTTCGAGGGCGACCCAGTAGTCCCGGCGCCCGGGCGAATCGAGATCGAGTTTGTCGGGCCGGACGACTTCACGGGGCATGGGGGATTCCTTTCACATCGAGACGCCGGGGAGGCCGTCCGCGGCTCATTCGCATCACACCGAGACGCCGAGGAGGCCGCGCGTTATCTGGAAATCCGTGTTGCCGACGACCACGGCCCGCGGCGCATGCCTCCCGGCGGCCGAATTCCGAATCAGATCCAGCACGCCATTTCGCGAATCCGCCGGTCCCCCGGTCAGGATGAGATCCACGTCTTCACGCAAAGGCCCGGGCAGGTCATCCGCGCCGACCTGCAGCACCGGGATCATGGGATGGCCGGGCAGGGGGTGGCCGCCGACGCCGGCGACGACCAGCTCCACGCCGGCCGCGCCCAGTCCGGTCAAGGTCTCCACCCAGTGGGCCGTCTGTGTCTCCATGATGTGCAGTCCGGGTACCGTAGCGGGTTCGCCGTAGGACAGTGTCGGGGAAGCGGTTCCATAATCCAGAAGCCGCAGGAAAGCCGTGTATCCGAGCAACGCGTCGTTGTCCGGCACGACAATCGTTCCACCCGCGTTTACGACATCGAAAATCAACTGTGAAAGCGCTTCGGATACGGCATCGGAAACCGGGCCAGCCGTATTAGTCGGGTACAAGGTCGTAGCCGGGCCGGCCGTTGAAACCGGACCGGCCGTCGCCACCCCAAGTCTGAGCGAAGACAGGCCGGCTTCAATCGCGACCGGCCCCTCGCAGCCGTCCAGGGTCCCAGTGAACCAATCCTCGATGCGATCGATAACCCTCTCGATGCCGCCGTCAAGCTGCACGCTAGCCCAGCCAAAGCTCGCGGGATCCAGGCCGCGTTCGATCAGTTGCTGGCGGTAGAAATCGTTGTGCGTGCGTTCGCAACCATGTTCCAGGAGCAGGGCGGCCGCCGTCATGGGGTGGGTCAGGTAGCCGGTCATGGTGCGGATGTACATCTCCTCCGACACGCCGCCCGAGACGCCGCATCCCTCGGTATGTACCAGGGCGACGAAACGGGATATGCCGGCGCCGCGGCCCACGCCTTTTTCGCTCAACCGTTCCGCGGCCATGCGGGCGATCTGGCCGGAGCACAGGCTGGTGGGAAGAATAAGACCGATGCGGTCGGTGGCGCGCGACCCGTTCGATTCGAACACGGGCAGCCTGAAGGTCGGCGGGGGCGTCGATCCCCCGTTCGACCGGACCTCAAGCGGCCTGCCCGCCGGCGCGGGACGGTCGCGCAGATCTTGCAGACGGCTTCCGTCGGTCTGCCGCCAGTCGCGCCAGATCTGGGTCTGGCTGTGGCCCGCCCGCTCGCCGTGGGTCAACGCGCCTGATGCCGTGCGCAGCGTCAGATCGAGCGTCTGCCGGCCCAGTGCTTCCATGGGCACGCCGTCCAGGTAGGCCCCGGCGTTCACGTCCATTTCACCCGAGAGCATCTCGTACCGCTTCGTGGTCGTCACGAACTTGATCGTCGGCACGAAGGGGAAGTTGGTGATGGATCCGTTACCGGTGATGAAGAAGATGAGATTGCCGCCGGACGCCACCTGACCCGCTATAGCTTCCAGGTCGTTGCCCGGACTGTCCATGAAGTAGTATCCCGGTTCCTTCATCGGGACCGCGTAGTCGATGGCGTAGTCGAGGCGTACGTCCGGGTGTCGCTTGCGGGCCGCGCCGATGGACTTGAGCACGATGTTGTAGATCCCCCGGAGCTTGTTGCCGCCGGACGGATTGGCGTCCACCGACTGGCCGTGCCACGCCGTGCGTTCCTGGAACCGCTCGATCATATGGAGGAAGGTGCGGGCCGTCTCGATGTCCCGCACGTTGTCCAGCACGTAGGGCTCGCCGCCGATGAGTTCGTCCGTCTCCGCGAGATTGGCCTTCCCGCCGAAACGGATGATCTCCCGGGCCACGAGCGCGGCCAGGGGATTGCCCGATATGCCCGAAAAGGAGTCCGAACCGCCGCATTGAAGCACGATGTTGAGGTTGGACGCGGAGGCCGGTTTCCGTGAAACGCGGTTCACCGACTCGAACCATCCGGTGACGATTCCCGCGCAACGCTCCAGCTCCTCTTCGAACCCGCCCTTGAGCGTCTCGAACCGGTGGGGCACATCGTTCAACGGATAGCGGTTGAGTCGCATGTAGTTCTCCAGCATCCGGTCCGAGACGAACTCGGTGCCGCGGTCCACCGCAAGCACCGCCCCGACGTTGGCATGGACCATGAAACCCGCCAGTGTCCGCAGCACCAGTTCCCGGTTGTTGGGATCCACGCCCGAGCCGCCCTCGGTATGGGCCACTGCCACCACGCCGTCGATGTTCGGGTACCGATCCACCTGGTCCTTCAGCAACGATTCCAGGCGCCGCACAAAACCCGTAGTCTGCGACGTAATGCCCAGCAAAATGATATAGTTTCGGGTCCCGACACCTCGCGCCGGACCACGGTCGAAACCGTCGAAACTCGGCGGACGGTCACTGAGCGGTACCTGCTCGCCTGGTTTGAAGGTGGACTCGTCCAGTACGTAGGGTACCACGCGGTCTTCGAAATTGGGCTGCTCCGGGAGGGCGAAATCGACCTGGCGGACACGGAGCGCGTCGAGGATGTCCGTATTGCACAGGTAGTCGCCAGGCGCGATGTCCCGGGTCGCCCGACCGAAGGGCAGGCCCCAGGACAGGACGAACTCCCCGGCGGGTATGGGCTGGACGGCGAACCGGTGCCCTTCCAGCAAGGTATGGGCGAGGGAGAAGGTCGCGCCGGCGTCGCCGATCACGTCTGTGCCGGCTTCCAATCGCCTGGAGACGATGGCCACGTTGTCGCCGGGTTCAGCCAGGCGCGCGATATCTTTCAACCGGCAGGCGGGCACGATGCCAGGGTCCTTGTCGATTAGAAAACGTAAGAGGGATTCGGCTCACTACACGGACTGCCAAGGTAACATCCGTCGCGATTCCGTGTCAAAGGTAATTCGGTGGTTGCGGGGCGACTCGCCGGCCCGCCCACTGTCCGATCCACCGGTCCGCGCGACCACTCGCTGTTACCTATCACAAGCGCCACGGTTGACGGCGTGATGGTTCGGTGTACATTGTCTTCCGGGTCTGGTTCATTCGGTCCGGGCCGGTCCGCTCTAATCAGGCACAGCCGGACACCAGGCAGGCCCGAGCAACGTTTCATTCGACCCGGCCATCGTTTCCACTTACGGACTGCGCCGCTTTCTGAATCCGTGCCAAAACATCCGCCAGCCGGAGGTTCAAGAATGCTTGTCGGATATGTCAGTGACGAACGCTACGTCGCTATTCCCGAAGTCCTGCTGGAGTTCGAAGCCGGCGGAGCGTCCATCGAGGCGCGCTCGCGGGCCACGGGAGCGGTCTACGCGGACGTAATGCCAGGCCGGGAGTACAGGGTCACGCTGGCTGGCAGGGATTTCGGATACAAGAGCGTGTACATGACCCCGCGCGAAGGGGAACCGTATCATTTCCGGCTGCTGCGGGACGGCCTGTTGGGGTACATGTGGCCCAAGTGGGTCCGGTCCGGGGAGAAATCGGAGTTCCGCGTGCACGCGGTGGAGGCTTACCAACTCGAACTGTACCGCTATGGGTGGAAGAAGGAATTCGTCCGGAATATCGGCTGGTATGACGAGCACGGCCCCCGCGCCACCATGCAGATCACGCCCGACGGCGATTACACCCGGACCGGCGTGCAGTGGAATACCCAGGGCTATACGAACCCCGCCCACAAACAGTACATCAAGGCACCGGAAAGGTCCGGCCTGTACTACCTCCACGCATCCACGGAGACGGACGGGTTCTTTTCCTTCCCCTGGATCGTCGCGCCCGCCGCACCGACGACCGGCGTCGCCGTACTGGCCGCCAACATCAATTGGAACGCCTACAACAACTTCGGGGGGCGCAGCAACTACATCCACACCGACGAATTTCCGCCAACCCCCACAGTCAACGCCCGATACGACCTGAAACGGTACACCGATTCCGAGCACCGGATGTACAGCGCCGACGACTACGCGCCGCTGTCCTTCGACCGGCCCGAACCCATCAACCACGTCCCCGAAGACGTCGAAGCCACCGACATGATCCGGGGCCGCGCGGCCTGCCACGTGGCGCCTGCCGAGTGGCGGTTCCTGGCGTGGATGGAACGGGAGGGATTCGGCTACGACCTCTACGCGGAGACCCAGTTCCACGACGGCACGCTGCCCCTGGACCGGTACAGGGTGCTCATCACCACGACCCATCCGGAGTACTGGTCGCGGGACATGTACTACCGGCTCAAGGACTGGGTGTTCGGATCCGGCGGGCGGCTCATGTACCTGGGAGGCAACGGCCTGAACTGCGAGGTCGAGTTCGTCGACGAATACACGATGAAGGTCAGGAACGGCAACATAGATTCGCTCGACCGGCCCGGGGAGGGCATCGAAAGCCGCTTCAACATCTACAACGAGTCCGAGGCGAACCTCCTCGGCGTGGCCTTCACCCGCACGGGGATCATGACCAGCGCGCCTTACCGCGTGATCGACGCGGAACACTGGGTCTTTGAAGGCACCGGCGTCGCGGCAGGCGAAATCTTCGGCGAAGCGAGCCTGCACGAACGGGTGCCCGGCGGCGCGTCGGGACACGAAACCGACAAGATCACGCCCAATTCACCGGCTAATACCCACCTGATCGCCAAGGGAACCAACGTGGACGACGGCGGGGCCGAGATGGTCGTGCACGAGACGGACAGCGGCGGGATGGTGTTCTCGGCGGGGTCGATCACCTACCCGTCGTCGATCCTCGTGGACGACGTGGTGTCGAGGGTCACATCCAACGTGTTGAAGCGGTTTCTGCGGGACTGATCACAACTTCCGCTGGTACACCCCGGTCACGCGGTGGTTCGTGCCCTTCTCGAGGATCAGGTCCGCCCGTTCGCGCGTCGGAATGATGTTCTCCCGCAGGTTCACCAGGTTGATGTCCCGCCAGATCCCCCGGGCCGTCTCCACGGCCTCTTCCGTGCTCAATCCCGCGTAGTGATGGAAGTAGGATTCAGGGTTCTGGAACGCGGTGTCCCGCAGCCTGAGGAAGCGATCGACATACCACTGCTCCAGGTCGTGTTCCTCCGCCTCCACATAGATCGAGAAATCGATGAAGTCGGAGACGAAGACGCGGGGCGACGCGTCGCCGGCCAGGTGATGGCCGGTCTGCAGGATGTTCAGCCCTTCCAGGACGATGATGTCCGGCTGGGTGATCGTCTTTTCGACGCCCGGCACGATATCGTAGATCAGATGTCGGTACACCGGAACGGTAACCGATTCACGGCCCGACTTCACGTCCGCCATCGTCCGCACCAGGCGCCGGAGATCGTAGCTTTCCGGAAAACCCTTCCGCTGCATGAGCCCACGTTCTTCGAGTACGCGGTTGGGAAACAGGAACCCGTCCGTCGTGACCAGGTCCACCCGGGGATGATTCGGCCAGCGGCTCAGCAAGGCCTGCAGGATACGGGCCGTCGTGCTCTTGCCCACCGCCACGCTGCCGCCGATGCCGATGACGTAGGGCACCTTGGCAGCCGGCTTGCCGAGGAAAGTATCCATAACCCGGTAGAGGTGCTGGGCCGCGCCCACGTGCAGGTTGAGGAACCGGGACATGGGCAGGTACACCTCGGCGACCTCGTCGAGGGAGACCATCTCGTTGATGCCGTGCAGTTCCTTCAGGTCTTCCTCGGACAGCGTCAACGGCGTCGCGGCGCGAAGCTGCGACCACTCCTCGCGGGACATGTGGTTGAAGGGAGAAAGGGATGATGATGGGGACATGGTTTTGGTTTTGGTTCCGCTTACGGGTTTTGTTGGCCACCTGGTCGGACCGGCACGCTCAAACCGCGTTCATGATCCGCCTATTACGGCCCGGTCGATCGTTTGCTGTTCGAGTAGTTCGGCCACGGGTTCCGCGCCGGCGCCGGGCGTATTGCTTAAGACCATCTGCGACGGGCCCGACAGTTCCAGCGACGGCGCGCTCAGGTCCCGCTCATAGAACCGCGTGCTCGGGAAGACATCCGACGGGTACTTCATGTTGGGCAGCGTCGCCAGCGCCATGCAGAACGACGCGCCGAGGGCCGATTCCAGCATGCCGCCCGTCCAGCAGGGGATCCCTTCCTCCTCGCAGACCCGGTTCGTTTCCAGCGCCTGGGTCAATCCGCCGACCCGTGCGGGCTTGATGTTGATCCAGCGGGCCGCGCCGATCCGGATCGCCTTGCGGGCCTTCGTGGGGGACGTGATGCTCTCGTCCAGGCAGACCGGTGTCTCTATCTGACGCTGCAGTTCGGCATGGTCGACCAGGTCGTCCCGCATCAGGGGCTGCTCGATCATGGCCAGGTTGTACTGGTCCAGTTTTCTGAACATGGGCAGGTCGTCCAGCGTGTAACCGCTGTTGCAGTCGATATGGAAGACCGGATCCGGAAAGGCCGAACGGACCGCGGCGATCATGTCGAGGTCCCACCCCCGGCTGTACTTCAACTTGATCCGCTTGAACCCTGCCTCCACAGCCTGCTCGATATTGCCCAGCAGCATGTCGATGCTGTCCTGCACGCCGAAGTCGGCCCCGACGTCAATGACCGGCCCCTTGCCGCCGATCGATTGCCAGAGCGGCTTGCCCTCCAGCCGGGCGTGCAGGTTCCACCAGGCGGCGTCCAGGCCGCCCTTGGCGAAGAAGTTGCCGGCGACCCAGTTGCATGCCTCGTGCAGGTCGTCACCGCTGTCGATCCGCTTTCCGACCACCAGGGGGGCGAGGACGTCCCTTGTGACGGCGAAGACGCCGGCCGTGTATTCCGGGCTGTAGGTCGGCTTCGCGAGCGGAGTCGTCTCCCCCCAGCCCACGGCATCACCGGCATGCATCTTCACGAGGACGCTTTCGATGACGTCGTCGCTGCCGTAGGCCGTGCGCCACGGGTAGATCAGGGGCATGGCGACGTGATAGAGCTCGACCGCGTCGATGACGGGCATGGCGCCCTACCCCTTCAGATCGGAGAGAAGCCGTGCGGTGACCGCTTCCGCGAATGCAGGATCGTTGATGTTGCAGTCCAATTCCGTCACCGACACATCGGCGGATACGTTGGTCTTGATGGCGTTGTACAACGCCTGGTCGGCCTCGGGCCACCAAAACTCGTTCCCCGGACTGTCGAGAATGGACACGCCCTTCAGGGGCAGAAAGATGGACACCGGCCCGCTCGAAGCGTTGGCCTTCTCCGCGATGATCTGACCGAGGCGGGCGTTCTCCTCCACGTTGGTCCGCATCAGCGTGATGTTCGGATTCCACTTGTGCAGCCTGCGGTCGCGGTATTGCTCCGGCACCGTGTCCGGCGCCCAGAAGTTCACCATGTCAAGGCAGCCCGGCACGATCACCTGGGGGATGCCCGCCCTGCCGGCAGCGTCCATGCGTTCGGGACCGGCGGTCAGCACGCCTCCGGCCAGTTCGTCGGCCCATTCCGTGGTGGTGATGTCGAGCACACCCTCGATCAGGCCCTCGTCGATCAGGCCCTCCATGGTCCGGCCGCCCGCGCCGGTGCAGTGGAAGACGAGTACCTCGTAACCTGCCGCCTCCATGATGGCCCGGGCCTGATCCACGGCCTCGGTGGTATTGCCGAACATGCTGGCGGTAATGAGCGGCTTGTCTTCGGCCGCTTCCTGCACCTCGGTTTCCACCATGCCGGAGATCGCGCCCGCGGCATTGGCGAAGATCCTGCGGCTGATGCGGTTGATGCCGGCCACGTCCACGACGGAGGGGATCATCGACACGTCCTTGATCCCCACGTAATTGGTCGTGTCGCCCGCGGCCACCGTGGACACCATCACCTTGGGCACGCCCACGGGCAACGCCCGCATGGCGCTCGTCCCCACCGCGGTGCCGGCCGATCCGCCCATGCTGATGATCCCGTCGAACACGCCGGCTTCATACAGGCTCTGCACGATCTCCGCGACACCGGCCGCCATGGCATCGATGGCCTCGCCGCGGTCGCCGCGCTTCTTCAACGCGTCGATCGTCGTGCCGGCGGCTTCGGCGACCTGGTCACGGGACACGTCCGCTTCGAAGGCGGTATCACCAATGACACCCGTGTCGATCACCAGCGTTCCGTTCCCCCGCCGCTCGATCTCGCTCTTGACGAAGGCGAATTCGTCACCCTTGGTATCCAATGCGCCTACGATGGCTATGGTTTTTGGCATGATGATCCCTTTTACGACTGCGCATTCCGCAGTTCCGTCGAATTAACCTGACGATGCTCTACGAACCTTCAAGTTACCGACACCTGAATGCATTGTACACAGGTTTATACCGGAGGATACCGAGCGGTGCGCAGTGGCAAATCCCTGTGGTGGGGGATATCTTGACGACCCATACCGATTGCGGTATACTCCACCGGATGCTTCGACGAGTCCCTCCCTGCCCATCCTGCGGAGGACAACTGCGCCACGTCCGGGGCGCCCGGTTTAGCTGCACGTCCTGCCGGGAAGATTACGGCCTGTTCCGAAAACGCGCTCCGTACACGGGCTTGCATTGCGTCCGACTACAGTCGCCGGCTCAGATCAAACAGGCCGAGGAGGAGGGGAACTGAACCTGCTCAAGAAGGCCTGGGGATGGCTTCGGTGGCTGATCGCGCTGGGCATCCTCGCCTACCTGATCTATCTCTACCGCGAACAGTACGTCGATTTCATCCGCCGCGAAATCGACTTCACCTTCCTGGGCATCGGCGTCGTGCTGGCCACGACGGCGACCGTACTGGCTTTCTTCCGCTGGTACCTTCTCGCCCGGGGCCAGAAGCTAGTGCTGGGATTCCGCGAGGCCGTCCGCCTGGGTTTCGTCAGCAACCTGTTCAACTACCTCGCGCCGGGGACCGCGGGCGGCGACATCGTCCGTGCCGTAGGCATCGCGCGGCGCCAGAAGTCGAGGCGGACCGTCGCCGCGGCCACAGTGCTGCTCGACCGGTTGATCGGCATGCTGGCGCTGCTGATCGTCGGATCGGCGGCCGCGCTGCTGAACCAGGACCTCTGGCATCACCGGGAGATCATGGTCGCCGTCCTGGTCTTCTGGGGCGGCGCCTTGACCGGACTGATCTGCGTGGCGGTTTCCCTGAAGTTTCAGCTACTGAACTGGACCTTCTTCCAGCGGCTTACCCGTATTAAGTTCGTCGGGCCGTTCTTCGCCGAACTGGCGGGCAGCCTGGAACTCTATCAGACACGGCGCAGCGCGCTGACCGAAGCCCTGTTCATCGGTCTGGCCGGCCAGTTCTTCATGCTGTCGGCCTTCTATTGCTGCGCGATGGCACTCCTGCCAGGTGCGGCAGCGCCGGATTACTGGGCCCACCTCATGCTGATCCCCGCGGCCGAGATCATCGGCACCTTCGCGCCGGTGCCGGGGGGCGTCGGCGCGCTGGAGGGCGCGGTCATCTATATCTACCACCTCGTCAGCGCGACCGCCGACGGATCGGTCCCGGGCACGGTCGCCCAGGCCACGGGACTGGCCGCTGCCCTGACGTACCGAATCGTCCGGGTCACCGTCGCCGCCGTGGGCGCCCTATACTACATGGTTACGGATAGAAACTGGAAGGAAAGGCTGGGGCTGGAAGAGGCCTGACCGGAGGAGGTCCGGCTGGAAGGAGCCCTGGCGGAATGGGCCCGGCCGGACCAGACCTGACCGTACGGGCACGGAGAAGGTGCTGGGCTTCCCCGGCGTATCCCCGCACCCGGTCAGGGCCGAACCCCGGGTACTTTATTCCCCGGTGTCCGGCGGTTCTAAGATTACAGTAAATGCTAACTGGAAGCGTTATTGGCAGATTCTCAAACTTTCAACCCAATCGGCTTCTACGTAATTTCATTATTACAGTCCAGTAGCTTTTGCCAGTTTATCGCCGATTCTCCGCCAGACACTTTCAGATTGTACATTTGCGACAAGCTGACATCAGGATCGTTTAAATCAACCTCAACTTCATGATTTACATCTACCTTGTAGTTCAGTCCAGCAGTCACACCATCGTCTATTAACACCCTAGCCACTTTAGCCAATTCGTATGTTCTCTCGATATTTACCATTGCTAGCATACCTTTCTCACCTTCGTTGTGCTCAAAGTATCTCCATTTTCCAAATACATAACGTCCTTGAGCGATCACATGCTTAGTCTCGGCAAAGTCCGCTTCAATCCGTGATTTACAATCTTCCGGTAACATTCTGTACAATTCTAGAAGATCGTGTGTCTTTTTTGCTTCGTTATTACGCGTTATCAGGATTGCCTTAAGAACTAGTTCACAAGCGAATGCAGCAGACATACCCAAAATCATTAAAGTACCCATGTTACTTATTAGGTTATCCGACGACCAAGAGACCTTGGAACTCGTCTGTGTAGAATAACGCGCCAATGTACCGTCTGTTGAGAAGTTTAGTTCATTGAAATCGAATTCAAAATATGGGACTACAGACTCTACTTTTGGAAGATCCTCTGTTCCAGCCATTAGTGTGCAAGCTTGAAGAAAAAAGTACCCGGCTGCCCCTTTACAGATATTGTGACGTGTGAGCCATTTTCGTTTTTGGGATTCCGTTAGATTTAGAGCACGTTTCGTTGCGATCTGCCTGTTATAGTATGGTTTGTCGCGAATCATATCCGGCAAAATCTTATACACAAACCTCGATTCTACTTCGTACTTGGCTATCGAAAGTCGACGTATCCTGTCGAGGTTCTCTTCAGCCTCATACTCCATCCGTTTCCTCTCGATTTCTGCTTCTTCTCCTTCCACGGAAATTCCACATACCCGACAGCCTATAAAGTTCCATTTCTCATCTTCGTCTTTACGTCCAAATAGCTGGCTCCAACATTTGTTACATCGGCCACGTTTTTCATAACCAATCACTGGCGAGTTCGTATCCAGTTTTTCATATCCTGATTCAATTGCAAATTCGACACACTTGTTGTCAGTGTTCACCAGACTTCTCCTGTACAATCATTCGTTGGCTTGCTGTCTGTTGCGCGACTTAGAGGCATACATTCGCAGTTGTCATAAACTACCAGTCCGTGTACTTGTTTGCAGATTACAAAATAGAGAAATCATAAAAAATGGCGTCCTCAAGATTCGAAGACGCCACTTTCATCTTTGCGAAACACTATTCAGTAAATACAACCAAGTGTTCAATCAACTATGGTTTTAAGATTGTAACATACCTTTCTTCTAGAACTCTCTAGAAGGTTCTTTCCACAAACTCACGAACACCCACTCGTCGATCCACACTCACGACATACATAGCAGGAACCGTTGCGAGTCATCAGGCTGCCGCAGTCCGAACAGGACGGCGCGTCGGCCTGGGCGACGTAGACCTCGTGCTCCTGGTTTTCCTGCGCGGTCATCGTCTGATCCATGGCGTTCGAGTGCATGGTGTTGTCCATGTCCTCGTCCGCCACGATCTCGGAGTGGCTGTCCTCGGGCAGGAACTTCACCGCGAGCCACCGGAAGATGTAATCGGTGATGGACTTGGCGATGGGCACGTCCCTGTTGCCGGTCATGCCGGCCGGTTCGAACCGCATGTGGCTGAACTTGCGGATCAGGCTTTCCAGAGGCACGCCGTACTGCAGCGACACGGAGATGGCCGTGGCGAAGGCGTCCATCATGCCGGATACGGTGCTGCCTTCCTTGGACATCCTCAGGAAGATCTCGCCCGGCTGGCCGTCTTCGAAGAGTCCGACGGTCAGGTAGCCCTCGTGGCCGGCGATGCTGAACTTGTGCGTGACCGCCTCGCGCTCGTCCGGCAGCCGGCGGCGAACGGGCTGGACCTCCGCGGCCTCTTCCTTCTCCGACGCCTTGGTGCTGAGCGGCTGGGTGCGCTTGGAACCGTCGCGGTAGATGGCCAGGGCCTTTAGGCCCAGTTCTCCGCCCTTCAAGTACACGTTCATGACGTCTTCGACGGTGGCCTCGTTGGGCAGGTTGACCGTCTTGGATATGGCGCCCGAAATGAAGGGCTGCGCCGCGGCCATCATCTTCACGTGGCCCATGTGGTGGATGGAACGGCTTCCGTTCTCGGTCCGGAACGCGCAGTCGAAGACCGGCAGGTGTTCCTGGAGCAGGTGAGGCGCGCCTTCGATGGTCCCGTGCTCGTCGATGTAATGGACGATCCGCTCGATCTGCGGCTTGGAGTAACCCAGCTTCTCCAGGGCGGAATACACAGTGCGGTTCACGATCTTCATGGTCCCGCCGCCCACCAGGCGCTTGTACTTGACCAGGGCGATGTCGGGCTCGATACCCGTCGTGTCGCAGTCCATCATGAAGGCGATGGTCCCCGTGGGCGCGAGCACCGTGGCCTGGCTGTTCTTGTACCCGTGCATCTTGCCATGGGCGAGTGCGTTGTCCCACGCGGTGCGCGCGGCGTCCAGCAGGTTCTTGTCCACCATCTCCGCCTGGATGTCGTCCACGGCGTCCCGGTGTTTCTGCATGACCCGCAGCATGGGCTCGCTGTTGATGTCGTAGCCTTCGAAGGTGCCCAAATACTCGGCGAGTTCCGATGACCGGTAGTATCCCTGGCCGGTCATCAGCGCCGTGATGGCGCCGGCAAAGGCGCGGCCCCCGTCGCTGTCGTAGGGCAGGCCCATGGCCATGAGCAGCGCGCCGAGATTGGCGTAGCCCAGTCCCAGCTGGCGGAAGGCGCGGGCGTTCTCGCCGATCTTGTCCGTGGGATAGCTCGCGTTGTCGACGATGATGTCCTGCGCCATGATCATGATGTTGACCGTGTGGATGAATCCCACCACGTCGAAGGTGCCTTCGTCGGTCAGGTACTTGAGCAGATTGATCGAGGCCAGGTTGCACGCGCTGTTGTCCAGGTGCATGTACTCGGAGCAGGGATTGCTCGCGTTGATGCGGTCCGTGTTGGCGCAGGTGTGCCAGTCGTTGATGGTCGTATCGTACTGCATGCCCGGGTCGCCGCACTGCCACGCCGCTTCCGCGATCCAGGACATGACTTCCTTCGCCTTAAGGCTTTCCACCGGCTTCTTCGTGGTGATCGACTGCAGCGCCCATTCCCCGTCCTTTTCCACCGCGTCCAGGAAGTCGTCCGTCACCCGCACGGAGTTGTTGGCGTTCTGGAACTGGATGGAACTCCACGCGTCGCCGTTCAGGGTCATGTCCCAGCCGGCGTCGCCGAGGGCGTAGGCCTTGCGCTCCTCGTTCGCCTTGCACCAGATGAACTCCACCACGTCGGGATGGTCAATGTCCAGGACGACCATTTTGGCCGCTCTGCGGGTCTTGCCCCCCGACTTGATGGACCCGGCCACCGAATCGGCCGCCCGCATGAAGGAGACCGGCCCGGAGGCCTGGCCGCCGGAAGACAGTATCTCCTTGGACGAACGGATCCGGGACAGATTCACCCCGGCGCCCGAACCGCCCTTGAAAATCATGCCTTCGACCTTGCACCACTCGAGGATGGACTCCATGGAGTCGTCGACCGAAAGGATGAAGCACGCCGAGCACTGGGGCGTGTCCTCGACGCCCGCATTGAACCACACCGGACTGTTGAACGTGGCCCGCTGATGGAGGATGATCTGCTTCAGTTCGTTCTGGAAGGCATCAGCGTCTTCCTCCGAGGCGAAGTAACCCTGCGCGCACCCCCAGCCCGCGATCGTGTCCGCCACGCGGTTGATCATGTGCTTGACGCTATTCTCGCGCTTCGGCGTGCCCAGGGGTCCGCGAAAGTACTTGGACACGACGACGTTGGTGGCCAGCTGCGACCAGTCGGCCGGGATCTCCACGTCCTTCTGCTCGAAGACGACTTCGCCGCCGTCCCCGGCGATGGTGGCGGTCCGCTTCTCCCACTCCACGCCGTCGTAGGGATCATGGCCGGGATTGCTGTACAGCCGCTCGACGGAAAGGCCGCCGAATTCGGCCGGTGCTTCGATGGGCGCGTCGACTGGCGCATCGATGGACGCGTCGACGGCGGTCGTGTCATCGACGGACACTTCAGCAGCCCCTCCGGCAGCGGACTCCTCCGTCTCTTCCATCAGGAGTTCGTGGGTTTCTTCCAGATTCAGTTCTAGTTTGTCTTCAGCCATACTAGCCCCCTAAAATCACCTTCTTTGATATGAAACGTCGAATTGTAACGTCGAAACGATGTGTATATTGTGTCAACAAAAAATACCTGATCCCGCAAAACGCAGACCAGGTACCCAAATACCTGGATCAGCCCTGGTCGGGCTGGTCCTTGACGACCGCAGCCAACTCCTGCTTCTCCAGTTGTTCGAGCTCTTCCGCGAACTCGCTCCTGTCCTTGAAATCCCGGTAGACCGAGGCGAAACGCACGTAGGCCACTTCATCGATCTTGCGCAGTTCCCGGATGATAAATTCGCCGATCTTGTCGGAGGAGACCTCGCGTTCGCTCAGGTTGCTTACGTGGTACACGACACGGTCCACGAGCTCGTGGAGTTGATCGGCGGAAACCATGCGCTTCGTGCACGCCAGCTTCAGCCCGTGCATGATCTTACCGCGGTCGAAGACTTCCCTCCGGCCATCGGATTTCACCACCATCAGTTCCTCTTCCTCGATCGCCTCGTAAGTAGTGAATCGCTTGGTGCAGGAAAGGCACTCGCGGCGGCGGCGGATCGTTCTACCGCTCTGGATGGTTCGGGAGTCTACAACGTGGCTGTTGAGCGTGCCACACGCAGGACATCGCATCTGCGGCGGATCTCCGATTGTAATTGATTGATAATTTAAGAATTAAGAATCACTAGGTATAGTGGTGTTCAGACACGTAGCAAACAAGATATTGTATTATTTGCGAACAGGCAAGAGTCTTTTGAAACTTTTTTGATTTGTCTAACAGAAGAATCTCATGACCCATTGCAATAAAACACCCCGCAACGGATTACGCCGCGGGGTGTTTTGATTAACCATTCTAATGTACAAAGCCGGAAATTCAATTTGTGACGCTATAGACTGAACACAATAGACAAGGTGATCGGCATCCACTTGTGCTTCACGTCCGTCATTGCGTGATTGTATCGCGCATCGAGAGCCACGCCAATCGACGGATTTATGGGAATATGAACACCGCCACCTATCGTAAAACTTAAAGCACTCTCGGAGTTACTGATAGATACGCCTCCTCTGGAAATTTCCGCTTTAGCACGTGTCAATCCTATTCCTCCATGCCCATATACACTTACGGTGGAAGAAGAGGAATGCAGCATAACTCCGAGGTTCGCTCCGGTAAGATTCGTTTTTCCACTCACCCCGGGGGCAAGCACGTCTTCTTCTGGCTTGTATTGGCTATAATGACCTTCCAATACCGCATGCAAGCGCTGATAAACCGGCAAGGATACTCCGCCGCGAATCGCCGGTCCATTCTTTGTTCCCTCGGCATCTATGGGAAGACTCAGTCCGCCTCCTACAATAAACGATGGCGTAGTCTCCTGGGCATGAACGGTTTTCTGAGCGGATATCGACACGAGCAAAAACGCAGCCAGCAGGTAAACTGCTACTTTTCGCATGATACTGCTCCTTATAGGAAAAGGATACAGAAAGTACCGTTGTAACAAGGATATTTCATTAAATGATAATACACTTCGACGTGTCAATGTTTTTCTATGGGAATATTCCATTAATTAGCACCTACTCCATCCGCAACGCCTCGACCGGATTGGCGGTGGCCGCCCGTACGGCCTGGAAACTCACCGTGAGCAGGGCGATGGCCATGGCGAGGACGCCGGCCAGGATGAAGGTCGTCCAGCCCAGATCGATGCGGTAGGCGAAGCTGCCCAGCCAGGTATTCATCGCGATGTAGGCGACCGGCCAGGCCAGCACGTTGGCCACGATCACGAGGCGAAAGTACTCCCGGGACAACAGCGCGACGAGACCGGTGGCGGACGAACCCAGGACCTTGCGGACCCCGATCTCCTTCCTGCGCCTTTCCGCGGTGAAGGAGGAGAGGCCGACAAGCCCGAGGCAGGCAATCACCACGGCCAGCGCGGAGAAACTGATAAAGATCCTGCCGAACCGCTGTTCGGCTTCGTGCAGGCGCGCGAAGGTGTCTTCCACGAAGAAGTACTCGAATGCCCATTCAGGATTTACTTCATGCCATGCTTCCTCTATCGCCGAAAGCCCTTCCGCCATGCGCTGGGAATCGATTTTGACCATGGCGTACCCGCCCGGGTAGTTCGGAAACAGCACCAGCGGTTCGATCGGTTCGTGTAAGGTGGTGTAATGGAAATCCTTCACCACGCCAACGATCGACGGCCGCAACTCGCCGCGCTCATCGGAATCCGTGATCAGTTCCTGCATCCCTTCGATCTCCTTGCCCAACGCCTCGGCGGCGGATGCATAGCCAAGCCTGGCAACGGCCGCTTCGTTGATGACGACCGCCCCCGTCGCTGTCCAGTCGCCGGGGAACGCGGAATCGAAATTGCGGCCCGCCACCAGTTCGATGCCAAAAATCCCGATGAAATCATCGTCCACCCAGGCCTGGTACATATCAATCGTCGATGATTCGTCCTGGCCCCGTCTGCGCGCCTTGATCGGCGACGCGGCGTTCTTGTGCCCGGGAAGAAGGAAATTCATCGAGACGTCCGTCACCGCAGGTATCTCCTTCAGCCGTGCTTTGTAGACGCTGGATTTCACGACAACCGGCGCGAAGGTCTGAGGCACCGCGACGACCTGGTCGGAATTCAGCCCCATGTTCCGCGCGCGGATGAAATCGAGTTGGCTGTAGACCACGGCGGTGCAGATGATCAGGGCGATCGAAATCACGAACTGGCTCACGACCAGGATCCGGCGGATGGCCACGTTTCCGGCGCCAGCGGAACGCAGGCCGCTCAATGCCTGGACCGGTGCGAGTCCGGACAGGTAAAGGGCCGGATAGCTGCCCGAGACAAACCCCACCACGGCGCCGATCGCCACGACGGCGCCCAGGGCGAACCAGGCGGTATCGGCATTCAGGGACATGGACTTGCCCGTGAGCAGGTTGAACCACGGCAGGCTCAGCAGGGAAAGCAGCAGGGCAACGCAGATCGCCAGTCCGGTCATGATCATGGACTCGCTGATGAACTGACGGATCACCTGGCCCCTGGTCGCGCCGAAGGTCTTTCTCAGGCCGATTTCCGCCGCCCTTCCCGCGGAACGCGCCGTGGCCAGGTTCATGAAGTTGATACAGGCGATGAGGATGATAAACACGGCGATGGCGCCGAAGAGGTAGACGTACCGGATGTCGCTGTTCGGGGTCAGTTCCCGCTCGAGATGAGAGTGTAGGTGAATATCCGTGACCGGCTGCAGCCTGAAGGTCAACGACGACGATACACCGTCGTATTGGTCGCCGACGTACTTCTCCACGAAGGCGGGCAGCTTGGCTTCCAGTTCATCGGGATCGCTGCCCTCGCGCAGCAGGACGTAGCTGTACGACTTGCGCCAGTCCCATACGTCGGATGGTTTAGACGCATAGTGCTCCTGGATCCGGAACGCCGCGAGGATGTCGAATCCGAGATGCGTGTTGTCGGGCAGGTCCCGCATGACGCCGGTCACCTCGAAATGAAAGGACCCCTCGGCATCCAGGATTCTCCCCATGGGATCTTCATCGCCGAAGTATTTCCGGGCTATGGACTCCGACAGGACGACTTTGTCGATACCGGCCAGGGCCGTCCGGGGATCGCCGGCGATCAGCGGCACGTCGAACACGTTGAAGACCGACGAGTCGGCCAGGTAAAAGTTCCGTTCGTAGAACCCCCTGTCCCCGTACTTGATCATCCAGGCGTTACCGGGCGGGACGAAGCGCACCATGTCTTCCACTTCGGGGAAGTCTTCGCGCATGAATTTGACCGTGGGCGTCATGACTTCGGCGGTCCGCACGGTACGCACGGTCCGCGCCGCCTGGTCGCCGCCACGCTCTTCCGAGATCACGCGGTAGATACGGTCCGCCTTCTCATGGTACCGGTCGTAGCTGAGCTCGTCGCGGATGTACAGCAGGATGAGGAGGGCGCACGCTATCCCGAGTGCCAGGCTCATCACGTTGATGGCCGAGTAACCCTTCTGGCGGTTCAGATGGCGAAAAGCCACCGTCAGGTAGTTACGGTACATGGCGCGCTCATTTTATCAGATGGGCGATTGAACAGAATTGCGCGTTCTACCGCGGCCTTCGTCGCGTTCTGCCGCGTCCTACGTCGGAATGGACCGCGTTCCGCGACGGAATTTACCGCGTCCTACTCGGTCCGCAGGGACTCGACAGGATCTGCTGTAGCGGCCCGCACGGCCTGGTAACTCACCGTCAGGAGAGCGAGGGCGAGGGCAAGCGCGGCGGCCAGAACGAAGGTCGTCCCGTCCAGGTCGACGCGGTACGCGAAATCGTCGAGCCAACGATTCATCGCGAAATAAGCGGCCGGCCAGGCGATTACGTTTGCCACGATCACGAGCCGGACGAATTCCCCCGACATCAACCCGATCAGGTTCGGCGTGGACGCGCCGAGGACCTTGCGCACTCCGATTTCCTTCGTGCGCCGTTCCGCGGTGAAGGAGGAGAGGCCCACGAGACCGAGGCAGGCGATAAACACGGCCAGTGCGGCGAAACTGACGAATATCCTGCCGAAGCGTTGCTCGGCTTCGTAGAGGCGCGCATAAGTGTCTTCCACGAAAAAGTACTCGAAGGCGAAGTCCGGGTTCAGGTCTCGCCATGCTTCCTCGATCGCCGAAAGGCCTTCCGAAAGTTGGTTGGCGTTGATCTTGACGACCACATGGCTGCCGTCGGACTCGGGAAAGAGTACCAGGGGTTCGATGGGTTCATGCAGCGAAGCGTAATGGAAGTCTTTCACGACGCCGACGATACTGCGCGGTTCCGCGGTTTCCTCATCGAAACCGTGTCGCTCGTCAAAAACCCAGTCAAACCGACCGTCCAGGGCTTCCTCGGCGGAACCGTAACCCAGCCGGGAAACGGCGGCTTCGTTTAATATCGTCCCGCCGCCCGCTCCATACCAGTCGGCGACGTACGCGCGATCGAAGAACCTGCCGGCGGCCAGTTCCATGCCGAACGTATCGAAAAACATGTCGTCCGTCCAGGCCTGGTTCATTTCGATCTTGGCGTTATCACCTTCGCCCAATCTGCGCACCACGGCGGTGATCACGGCGTTCTTGTGAAAAGGAAGGATAAAGGTAGCCGTGGCATCCTCCACGTACGGACTTTCCCTCACCCGCTGCCTGTATTGTCGCGCCTTTTCAATGACCGGGGTAAACGTCAGCGGCACGGCGACGAGCCGTTCCGTGTCCATACCCAGGTTCCGGTTTCGGATGTAGTCGAGCTGGTCGTACACGACGCCTGTACAGATGATCAGGGCGATCGAGATTACGAACTGGCCTGCGACCAGCGTTCTGCGCATACCCACGTTGCCGGCATCCCCGGACAACGCGCCCTTCAGGGTATCGATCGGAGCGAGTCCGGACAGGTAAAGCGCGGGATAGCTTCCCGATATCAGCCCGACCACGATGCCGGTCACCGCCGCGGAGCCCAGGATGAACCACGCGGTATCCGCGCCCAGTGAAATGGTTTTGCCTGATACCAGGCTGAACCAGGGCAACCCGATCACCACCGACAGCACCGCGATACACACCCCCAGGCCGCTCATGATCAGGGACTCGCTCAGGAACTGACGCGCCACCTGGCCGCGGCCCGCGCCGAATACCTTTCTCAGGCCGATTTCCCGGGCCCTTCCCGCGGACCGTGCGGTTGCCAGGTTCATGAAATTGATGCAGGCGATGAGGATGATGAACACGGCGATGGCCGCAAAGAGATACACGTACCTGATGTCGCTGTTCGGCGTCAGTTCTCGCTCGAGCCGGGAATGAAGGTGGATGTCCGTCACGGGCTGCAGCCGGTAGGTCAGCGATGACGTTTCACCGTCGTAGATATCGCCGACATACTTCTCCACAAAAGCGGACAACCTGGCTTCCAGTTCGGCGGGATCGCTTCCCTCTCTGAGCAGGACGTAGCTGTACGATTTGCGCCAGCCCCAATCGTCGAGCGACTGCTCTGTAAACGCCTCATGGATCCGGAATGACGCGAGTATGTCGAATCCGAGGTGCGTATTGGACGGCAGGTCCGCCATGACGCCCGTCACTTCGAGATGAAAGGTCCCTTCGGCGTCCAGGATCTTCCCAAGGGGATCCTCGTCGCCGAAATACTTCCGGGCCACGGACTGGGACAGCACGACCCGGTTCCTTCCGCTCAGTGCGGTCCGGGGATTGCCTGCCAGAAGCGGCACATCGAACACGTTGAAAACAGAACTGTCGGCCAGGTAGAAATCGCGTTCGTAGAATCCCCTGTCGCCGTACTTGACCATCCAGGCGTTCACGGGCGGGTTGAGACGTACCATGTCTTCCACCTCGGCGAAGTCTTCTCGCATGAACCTGGCCGTGGGCGTCATGACTTCCGCGGTCCGTATGGTCCGAATAACTCCGCCGCCCTGCCGTTCCTCGGCGACCACGCGGTAGATGCGGTCCGCCTTGCCGTGGTACCGGTCGTAGCTCAGCTCGTCCCGGATATAGAGCATGATGAGGACGCAGCACGCGATGCCGAGCGCCAGGCTCATCACGTTGATGAACGAGTAACCCTTCCTGCGACTCAGATGCCGGATGGCAACCGTGAAGTAGTTTCTGAACATGGAAAAACGTCACAGCGTTTATCGGGGACGAGCGATGCGATCTACTCGGCCCGCAGCGACTCCACCGGATTGGCGGTGGCTGCCCGGACGGCCTGGTAACTCACCGTCAGCAGGGCGATCGCCATGGCGAGGACGCCGGCGAGGATGAAGGTCGTCCAGCCCAGGTCGACGCGGTAGGCGAAGTTATCGAGCCAGTTGTTCATCACGAGGTAGGCGGCCGGCCACGCGAATACGTTGGCCACGATCACGAGCCGGACGAATTCGTTGGACAGCAGGCGAAACAGGTTCGGTATGGAAGCGCCCAGGACCTTGCGTACCCCTATTTCCTTCGTCCGCCGTTCCGCGGTGAAGGAGGAGAGGCCGACGAGACCGAGGCAGGCGATCAGCACGGCCAGGGCGGCGAAACTGACGAATACCCTGCCGAATCGCTGTTCGGCCTCATACAAGCGCCCGAAGATGTCTTCCACGAAGAAATACTCGAAGGCGAACTCCGGGTTCACTTCCTGCCATACGTCTTCGATCATTTCAAGGCCTTCAGACAGGGATTCCGGTTTGATCTTGATGACGACGTGACCGCCCTGGTAGTCGGCGAACATGACCAACGGTCCTATGGGCTGGTGCAGCGACGTATAGTGAAAGTCCTTCACAACGCCGACGATCCTGCGCAGTTGCCTGCCTTCCTCTTGCCATCCCTGCCGCAGTTCCCGCACCCAGTTCAATTCCTTGCCTACGGCGTCTTCCGGTGAATCGAATCCCAGCCTCATTACGGCGGCCTCGTTCAGAACGGCCCCGCCTCCCGCGGTCTCCCAGCCCCAGTCGCTGACGAAGGAAGTGTCGAAGTACCGGCCCGTGACGAGCTCAATGCCCAACGTCTCGACGAAGTCTTCATCCGTCCAGGCCTGGCTCATATCGATCTTCTCGAATTCACTTTCGCCCGTCCGCTGCAACGTGATGGGTATCACGGCGTTCTTGTGCCCGGGAAGGATGTACGTGGAGGTGGCGTTGGTTATATACGGACTTTCCTTCACGCGTTGCTTGTAAATCCTCGCCGTTTCCTGGACCGGGTCGAAAGTCAGTGGGACGGCCACGACCAGGTCCGTGTTCAGCCCCATGTTTCTCTTGCGGATGAAATCCATCTGGCTGTAAACCACACCGGTACATATGATCAGGGCGATCGAAATGACGAACTGGCTTACCACCAGCACCCGGCGCATGCCGGCCGTGCCGGAACCGGATGCGAGCATTCCCTTGAGCGTCTCGATCGGCGCCAGACCGGACAGGTATAGTGCGGGATAGCTGCCCGATACGCACCCGACTACGACACCGATGACCACTACGGCGCCCAGGGCAAACCAGGCGGTTCCCGCATCCAGGTACATGGTCTTGCCCGTGAGCAGGTTGAACCACGGCAGGCTGATCCACGCGAGGATCAAAGCGAGCAACACGGCCATTCCGCTCATCAGCAGTGATTCAACGAGAAACTGCCGCGCCATCTGGATGCGAGCCGCGCCGAATACCTTTCGGAGGCCGATCTCCCTGGCCCGGCCCGCGGACCGGGCGGTCGCCAGGTTCATGAAGTTGATGCAGGCGATGACGATGAGGAAGACCGCGATGGCGATAAAAAGATAAATGTACCTTATGTCGCTGTTGGGCGTCAGTTCCCGTTCCAGCCGGGAATGAAGATGGATATCCGTCACCGGCTGCAGCCTGTACGTCAGTGTGGCTTCACCGCTTTCGTAGCGGTTTCCAAGGTGTTTTTCCACGAAAGCGGGCAGCTTGGCTTCCAGTTCGGCCGGATCGGTGCCCTCCCGGAGCACGATGTAACTATGGGCCGTGCGCCATCCCCACTCGTTGACGTTCCTGGAGTAGGCTTCCTGGATCTTGAAGGACGCGAGAATATCGAATCCGAGGTGGGTATTGGAGGGCAGGTCCGGCATGATGCCGGTCACTTCGAGGTGAAAGGTCCCTTCGGAGTCCAGGATCTTACCCATGGGGTTTTCGTCGCCGAAGTACTTCCTGGCAATGGATTCGGACAGCACGATCTTGTCGTTCCCGGTCAGCGCCGTCTTAGGATTGCCCGTCAGCAGGGGAACCTGGAACACGTCGAAAACCGTCGTGTCGGCCAGGTAGAAGTTCCGCTCGTAGAAACCCTTGTCGCCGTACTTGACCATCCAGGCGTTGCCGGGGGGGACGAGGCGGACCATGTCCTCGATTTCCGGGAAGTCCTGGCGCATGTACCAGACCGTGGGTCTCAGGACATCGGCGGTACGAACGACCTCGCCTCCCTGCCGTTGTTCGGCCGTTACGCGGTAGGTTCGGTCCGAGCGGTCATAATAACGGTCATAGCTCAGCTCGTCCCGGATGAAGAGCAGGATGAGGAGGCAGCACGCGATCCCAAGCGCCAGGCTCATGACGTTGATGAACGAATAGCCCTTCTGGCGGTTAAAGTGACGGAACGCTACCGTGAAGTAGTTGCTGAACATGGGATGCCTTGAATCAGTCTATCGGCCAATCGGGACCATCGAAAAGTACTCGTTTTCTCCCAATTGGGGATGCATCAGCACCTTATTCCCTTAACCCTGGCAGAAGTACAACTGTATAATAACGCTGTGGCGCACGAACTGCACCCATCTTTCCACCCTTGTGCAAGTTTACCATGACCGATCTCTTCTCCGACCAGGCCGAAAAGCAACTGCAACGGGAAGCGCCGCTGGCCTCCCGCATGCGCCCGGATTCGCTGGAGGGTTTCCTGGGCCAACGGGGGCTGGTCGGCCGGGGACGCCTCCTGAACGAGTCCATCGAGCGGGACACGCCCTTTTCGATGATCCTGTGGGGGCCGCCCGGGTCGGGCAAGACCACCCTCGCCTTCATCATCGCCCGCTCCACCGATTCACACTTCGTCGCGTTGAGTGCCGTCAGCGCCGGTGTGAAGGACCTGCACAAGGCGACCGCCGAGGCCCGCGACAGGCTGGGCATGCACAGCAAGCGGACCATCCTGTTCATCGACGAGATCCATCGCTTCAACAAGCTGCAGCAGGACGCCGTGCTGCCGACCGTGGAGAACGGCACGCTGACCCTCATCGGCGCGACCACGGAGAACCCCTCCTTCGAGGTCAACAACGCCCTGCTGTCCCGCTGCCGGGTACTCCGCCTGGAGTCGCTTTCGGAGGAGGATCTGCAAAGGATCGTTCGCAACGCGCTGGAGGACGAAGCACACGGCTTGGGCGGGCGGAACATCGAGTTGGACGACGAGGCGGTCGCGCACCTGGCTGCCGTGGCCGGCGGCGACGCCAGGATCGCCTTGAATACCCTCGAGGTGGCGGCCATGACCACGCCGCGCGGCGACGGGAACCGGGTCCGGCTGACCGTGAAGGAGATCGACGAAGCGCTGCAGCACCGTTCGCCGCAGTACGACAAGGGCGGGGACTGGCACTTCGACGCCATTTCGGCCCTGCACAAGAGCGTGCGGGACTCCGATCCGGACGGCGCCCTCTACTGGCTCGCCCGGATGCTCATCGCCGGCGACGACCCCCTGTACATCGCGCGCCGGATCATCCGCATGTCCGTGGAGGACATCGGGCTGGCCGACCCCTTCGCCCTGACCCTGTCCACCTCGGCCCAGCAGGCCGTCCATTTCGTGGGCCAGCCCGAAGGCGACCTGATGCTCGCCCACGCGGTGGTGTACCTGGCCACCGCGCCGAAGAGCAACGCGGTCTACGCGGCCTTTTCGAAGGCGCGGCAGGACGCCGAACAGACGAGCGACGAGCCCGTGCCCATGCATCTGCGCAACGCGCCGACCCGCCTGATGAAGGAGATGGGCCACGGCAAGGGTTACAAGTACGCCCACGACTACGACGGGGCGTCCGTGGACCAGGAGCATCTGCCCGAATCCATCAAGGGGCACCGCTACTACGAACCCACCGACCGGGGCCGCGAAGAGAAGATCCGCGTGTGGATGGAGAAGATGCGTAAAATCAGGGACGAGGGCTGATTAGCCTTATTACGCGATCGCCTTGCGGTAGCAATAGTCGAAGAGCAGTTCCCACTCGCGCTGCTGAATGCCGCGGCAGAGATCGCCGGCCGGGACGCCGCCCACGTTGGCGCCTTCACACAAATCGATGAAAGCGTAAGGATCCCAGGATGACTGGGACATGAGGTACGCCGCCTCATCGGGCAGATTGTCCGTACCGGAGGCGATGGTGGCCGCCTCGTCCCTCAGCTCGGGATAGATGTCGTGATCGCCTACGCGGCCGAACCAGTACTTCCCGTTGGAATAATCCGGTTCGCGGCGATGCATGATGCCGTGCCAGTAGCTGCCCGTGGGCGTGGTGATCTGCTGGCTGATGGTGTGCGAGGTGACCAGGAAGTCGTGGTAGAGCCACAGGGCGGACCGGCAGCCCTCGGCCATCGTCCGGTCGCTGATGCGGTTCGGCGCGAAAGCCTCGTCCAGATCCAGGGCTTCCAGGCCGGCCTTTGCCGAACTGTTTTCCTCGCCCGGGCCCAGCGCCATGATGCGGGGCGTCTTGAGCAGTGCCGCGAAAACGGATCCATAGACGGTGGGGTCGAAGGCAGACATGATCGGTCCTTTCGTGATGCAGGTGCGAAACAGATCGCGGGGTCACGAGGTCACGGCGGACGCCGGCTCCGGGGTCACGGGGTCACGGCGGGCACCGGTCCCGGTTTCACGGGGTCCCGGCGGACGCCGCTTTCCCTTTTTTAAGCACCTCGTTCATGCTCCCGGGGCGGTATCCTTCCAGGTCCAGCGTGACGTAGTCGTAGCCGATTTCCTTCAAGTACGCCGCGATCTCGTCGTGGTGCTCGATTACCTTCGCGAGATCGGCGCGCTCCGTCTCGATGCGGGCCATGTTTCGGTGGTGCCGCACCCGGAACTGCCGCAGACCCAGGCTACGGATGAAGGCTTCGGCCCGGCCGACCTGTTCGAGTGCTTCGATCGTGATCGGGTCGCCGTAGGGGAAGCGGGACGACAGGCAGGCCAGGGACGGCTTGTCCGCAGTGGGCAGTCCGAGCTTCTCCGACAATGCGCGGACGTCGGCCTTGGTGAAGCCGGCGTCCTTCAACGGGCTGCGCACGCCGTGTTCCCGGATGGCCAGCATGCCGGGCCGGAAATCGCTGATGTCGTCCAGGATGCTGCCTTCGCAGATGAAGGCGGCGTCTTCTTCCCGGGCGATTACCTTGAGGCGGTTGTACAGTTCATCCCGGCAGAAATAACACCTTCGCGGGTTGTTCTGCATGTACTCCGCGTTGTGGATTTCCTCCGTGTCCACGTAGCGGTGGCGGGCGCCCATCCATTCGGCCAGTTCGGCGGCCTCGTTCTTCTCCTCCTCAGGCAGCGACTCGGACACGCCGGTTACGCCAAGGGCGCGGTTCTCCAGCACGTCGGAGGCGACCTTCAGCAGCAGCGTGCTGTCCACGCCGGCGGAGTAGGCCACCAGGACGCTGCCCATGGCGCGCAGATCATCGCGCAGCGACTGGTATTTTTCGTCCAGCGTGGAGGTCTGTTTCCGGCTCAAGTCCTGCTCCCCGATAAACCCGAATTCACCGTAGGCGAGTTCCGGTATCGATCCCGGCTGAAACGCCTTCACGGCACGCGCCGGCAAGGGAACGTCCACCATGATTTCGCTTGACAGAAAGGGGGTTCCGCCGCAATTTAACACGTCTGTTTTTAGTAAGTTAAAGATAGGGCGGATACGGATTCGAGACAACGGTTTTTTGCGGTAAATCGCAGTGAACGAAGGGCCGGGAGGTCCTTGCAACCCTGCGTCCCTGCAGTCACGCGAAGGAGCATGGTCAGGCATGAACCTGGAAGAACGGACGCAATCCATCGCATCGGCGGGCAATGGTTCGGAGAACGGATCGAGCAACGGATCGAGCGAACCGACCCGGCTGTACAGCGGCATCCAGCCCACCGGCGACATCCACATCGGGAACTACCTGGGCGCCGTGGCCAACTGGGCCAAGCTCATCCCGAAGTACGACTGCATCTACTGCGTCGTGGACTACCACGCCATCACCATCGAATACGACCCGGACACCATGCGGGACGCCGTGCTGGACACGGCCACGATGGGCATCGCCTGCGGCCTCGACCCGGAACGCTGCACCTTCTTCGTGCAGTCCCACGTATCCGAAACCATGGAGCTGGCCTGGATCTTCAGCACGGTCACCGCACTGGGCGCCCTGGAACGGATGACCCAGTTCAAGGACAAGGCCGCCCAGCACAAGCAGAACATCAACGCGGGACTGTTCACCTATCCCGTACTCCAGGCGGCGGACATCCTGGGCGTCAAGGCCGACGGCGTGCCCGTGGGCGACGACCAGTCCCAGCACCTCGAGCTGACGCGCGAAATCGCCCGGCGGTTCAACCACCTGTACGGTCCGGTGTTCCCCGAGGCCCGGACGCTCTACAGCCCCGCGCCGCGCATCCTCGGCCTGGACGGCCAGTCCAAGATGAGCAAGAGCCAGGACAACTACATCGCGATGAAGGACCGGAGCGAAACGGTAAGGAAGAAGCTCAGCACCGCCTATACCGACCCGAACCGGCTGCGGAGATCGGACCCCGGCAACCCGGACATCTGCAACATCTTCACGCTGCACAAGTCCTTCTCCAGTCCCGACGAAGTGGCGACCATCGATACGGAATGCCGAAGCGCGGGGATCGGCTGCGTCGACTGCAAGAAGAAGCTGGGCGACAACATGGAGACCGCCATGTCGCCGATCCAGGACAAGTACGAAGACCTGACCGCCCGGCCCGACGACGTGCGGGACGCCCTGGCCACCGGCGCCGACCGCGTAAGGTCGCTGACGTCGGACACCATGTCGGAGGTCCGGGACAGCCTGGGTCTGAGGTAGGGCAAATGGAACCCCCTGGCCTTCACCGCGTTCATTTAAGCGTGATGGTATTTCCTCCCCGCCCATAAGAATCATGCATGGATATTTACTCGAAAGAATACGCCCACCATTCCCGGCTCCTGGGACGGACTGTAACCTTTCGCCGCAATACGGCCAAGTACCTGCTGATCGCCTTCGTGGCCGCGGGACTGCTCCATAGCCTCTCCCTGATGTTTCTGTTGGCCACCGGCCTGCTCGAAGACCGTAACATGATCGAACTCACGCTCGCGCCTTACGAGCGCCTGGAGCAGCTCGAACGGGCCTACATGGAAATGCAGAATCCGCCGACCCTGGTCGACGTGCCGGAAGAAGCCCGCGTGGAGGAACCGCCGGAAGATCCCGATGCCGACGTGGCGGACAAGAATGCCGCCGCGAGCGATCTGCTGGAGGATACGGAGCTGCCCGAGGGAGCGGCTTATTCGGAGGGCGACCTGGAGATCAGGACAATGGAGGATTCCGAAGAAGAGGAAGATCAACAGCACGACCCCTTCGCCGGCGGCGTCCCGCTCACCCCCCGGGCGGGCGGCATCGAGGACTTCAATGAACTGGTAGACCCGCCGATGTGGACCTCGGACATGATTATCCGGCCCGAATACCGGGGCAGCGGCGGACGCACGGGCCGCGGTGAAGGCGGGATGGAAGGCGAAATCATCGCTTCGGCGCCCCGGCCTACTGGACCGGAGGCCCCGGTCTTCATTCCCCAAGACGATCTGAACGAGCTGGCCCAGGAATCCCGGCAACCCGCGTACGAACGGCACAGGCGTTTCGGATTCGGATTCGGGAGTACCGGGCCGCGGGTACCCAGGACGGACAACCGACACACCTCGGTCAGGGATTACGGCGATTTCTCGCTCAGCACCTACGCCTGGGATTACGCGCCTTACCTGTACATCCTCCGCGAAAGGGTGAGACGACGCTGGTTCGCCCCGGAGGCCTTCAACCTCGGCCTGGTGAGCGGGCGCGTCATCATCCGGTTCAAGATCATGCCCGACGGAGCGCTGCGCGACCTCGAAGTCCTGTCCTACCGGGACAACGATATCCCCTACCAGTCCCTCGTGGCCTCGAGCCGCAACGCCATCGAGTCGGCCAGCCCCTTCCCGCCCCTTCCCGCAGATTTCCTCCATCCATTCCTGGAAATCACCGGCACCTTCTACTACCAGATCCTGCGTGCGAGGTAACCGGCGTGGGGAATACCCAATCTGCTCGCCTTTCCGGAGCGTAGTCCTGTGAGAGCACAAATTGGTACGCTGGTCGATTCGAAGGCGTTTCAGCACACCGTACTCGGGGTGATCACGGCGGCCGCCATCCTGGTGGGGCTGGAAACCTCGCGAGAAATGGTGGCCCGGTACGGCGACTGGCTGCACCGACTCGACCAGTTGGTCCTGTTGTTCTTCATCGTGGAAGCCGTGCTGAAGATGGCGCGCCACGGCCGTCAATGGTACCGGTACTTCGGCGACCGCTGGAACGTGTTCGATTTCCTCATCGTGGTGGCCTGCCTGATGCCCGCGGGAGGACAGTACGCGGCGGTGCTGCGCCTGGCCCGGGTGCTCCGGGCGCTGCGGCTGGTGACCGCGGTGCCGAAACTGCAGCTGCTGGTCAACTCGCTGCTCAAGTCGGTCACGTCGCTGGGATACGTCGGCCTGCTGCTGGCCGTGCTATTTTATGTCTACGCGGTGCTGGGCGTCTACCTCTTCCGCGGCAACGACCCCGTGCACTTTCAGGACCTGGCGACCGCGCTGCTTACCCTCTTCCGGGTCGTGACCCTGGAGGACTGGACCGACGTGATGTATATCCAGATGTACGGCAGCGACGCCTATCCGAACTACGCGGACTTCGCCCAGGCTCACCTGCGCGAAGCCTCCCGGGCCATGCCCGTCCTCGGCGCCGCCTTCTTCGTTTCCTTCGTGATGCTCGGCACCATGATCATGCTGAACCTTTTCATCGGTGTGATCATCAATTCCATGTCCGAAGCCCAGGCCGACCGGGAGTCAGAGGAAAGGCGCAGGCACCTGGAGCGAGACGGCCGGATCAGTGTGGGGGATGAAATCGGGTTGATCGAGGAAGAGATCCAGAAACTGTCGAGACGGCTCAAGTCTCTGCGCGGTCGGGCGGATGCGGACAGCGGGGATGGGTGACGCGTGCCGGCGATGGCTGACGCGTGCCGGCGGTGGTTGACGCGTGCCGGCGCGGCCTGGCATTCAGATCTGCTCGCCGCCTTCCGGCCCGTAGAAGATGACCCACGTGGTCATCGACTTGCCGAAATCGAGGAACCGGTGCTCGACCTTAGCGGGCACGAAAAAGAAATCCCCGGCTTCGAAAGGCACCACCTCTCCCCCCATTTCGAACTTCCCGTGCCCTTCGACGATCACGTAGCACTCGTCACGGTCATGGGGTTTCTGATCGTCCACGCCCCGGGGCATGTACAGCTCGATCTGCAACTCGCCGCGCTCCAGGGCGACGTGGAACCGGTCCCCGTTCGGAGCGGGGATCTTCGCGGCGACTTCCGCGGGGGTGATGCGCTTGCAGGTGTGTCTGTGCATGTTTTCTCCAATCGATACTGCATCGTAGCCATACGTGAACCGGTTTAGTTAAAGAACATTAGGCAGTTGAGTATATGTGGTTTAATCAGACGTTAAAAAGGCTTGCATACGTTCCTTCCGTGCGCGGTAACCTCTTCTGGTACGCTCCACAAGTTTCATTTCTATAAGGTAATTCAAGTCACGGCTGATCATCTTCTGTGAGGCGTTGGCGTATTCCCTGGCGACCCTCGGGTTGATTTCCCCAATCTCCAACCTGGGAACCGGCTGATCCTGTTCTGAAAGCGCAAGAACAAGGTTGCGGCGACGTTTCGCCGCGGTACCAGTCAACCCTTGGAATCGCGAATGGACGTAGTTAATCCAGGAGATCCGGAGATGCTGGTCTCTGATCGATGCCAATTGCTCCGAAAGTCCTTCAGAGAAACCTCGGATCGCATATTCCATGAATTGATCCATTTTGCCTCCAGACTGCGATGCCCTGTCTAGTTGCCTGGCGTATTCTGTCCTGGTCTGGTTGTAGAAATTGCTGGGAAGTAGCGTAGCAGGTACAGGTATTCCCGCTTCAATCAGTATTCTGAACTCAATCAATCTGGCGGTTCTTCCGTTCCCATCCCCAAATGGATGAATCCAGGCAAAGTAAAGATGGGCGGCGATCGCTTTGACCAACCCAATTGGGATTCGGCTGCCGTCATCCAGGTCGTCTGTAGATGTATTCATCCACTTGCACAACTGCTCAAGCAAGTAATCGCAGTCTTCGGCCGGAACCGCAAGATACCGCCCCACGCCTACGGAGTGTTTACGTATCACTCCAGGCACGGTTTCATCGTCTGGAAGTTCCAGGCCCTTAAGCACGACCTTATTGAGCCGGCAGATTTCATCAGGCGACCACGGCCGGAGTGTGTTTTTCCTTTGACGAGACAGGATTCTGCGCTTCCCCTCCAGTATGTTATCGATTTCCTGTTGCAGGTATTCCTTTGACTCGGGAAGTTTCAGTTTTCCTTCCATATGCGCACGTACATCTTCTTCCGACAGGGTGTTGCCTTCGATAGCAGTTGTACCAAGAACGCCCCTGGCCAGGTACACCTGGTACAGTTCATGTGCCGTCTGTCTCATCAGCGGAATTCCTGTCAACTGCTCGCATTTAGCCTTGATTTCACCAAGTATCATCCAGATCCTTGGTGGGGCATGAACCAGATAGTCTGTATCGAAGCTTCGCAGCCACGGATGGGTGGTTTCAAATCGTCTCATTGTTGACACCGTTATTGTCCACAAAACTGTCCCATTTAATATGTTGTAATTGTTATATTTAGATATTTACGTATTTAAATTATGTCCCCTTATTCAGTCTATGGTAAGAGTACTTTGGTATAACTGTCAACTCTTTTGTACCTTGACATACCACTTCTTGAACGCAGAATAAGCAGATTGCAGAATCAGCCAAGTTCAATCAGCGTTGTCTAATTCAGCGACGTAAATATACGACCACTATTCATCTTACGACTGCACCCCATGCCCACCCACCCCACGCTGGCCGACATTACTAAAGCACGCCATTTCCTCAATCAGCACCTGACTCCAACACCCATGTACCGGTCCGCCGGGTTCAGCGAGACGCTGGGGTTGGATCTCCACGTAAAGTACGAAAACTTCCAGCCCATCCGCTCCTTCAAGGTGAGGGGCGGGTTGTATACCATGTCCCTGCTCGACGAGGAGCAACGCGGGAGGGGGGTCACCACGGCGTCCACCGGCAACCACGGCCAGGGCATTGCCTACGGCGGCGGCGCGATGGGCGTACCCGTCACGGTCGTCGTGCCCCACGGAACGCCGGTGGTGAAGAGCGACGCCATCCGCCGCCTCGGCGCCGAGCTGGTCGTCCACGGGGAAACGATCGCCGACGGATTCGCGCGGTCGCGGGAGATCGCGGAAGAGACCGGCATGGTGTACATCGAAGACGGGGAGGACTTCGGCCTTATGGCGGGCGCGGGCACCATCGGTCTGGAGATCGTGGAGGACCTGCCGGATGTGGACGCGGTGGTGCTGCCCGTGGGCGGCGGCAACCTGATTGCGGGTGTGGGCACGGCCATCAAGGCCACCCATCCGGACGTTCGTCTCATCGGCGTTCAGGCGTCCAACGCGCCGTCGGTGTACCGGTCCTGGCAGGAAGGCCGGACCGTGACCACCGCGACCTGCGACACCTTCGCCGGGGGACTGGCGACGACCTATCCGGGCGGCCTGGCCTTCGACGTCCTGAAAGACCGGGTCGACGAAATGCATCTCGTCACCGAAGAAGAGATGAAGCGGACGATCCCGGTCGTCCTCGAACACACCGGGTTCATCGCGGAAGGCGCGGCCGCGGCCGTATTCGCCCTGTGCATGCGCGAGGCGGTGTCGTGGCGAGGCCAGCGCGTCGCTGTGCTGTTCAGCGGCGGCAATCTCGGGATGGACGGCGTGCGTGAGATGGTTCACAACCTGGACGAACGGAGTCCTGCTTAGCATCCCACTAACTGTACTAAAAGGAGTGACGCGGAAATGAACGTTGCGCAGGCGGTTGCCCACGTATTGAAGCAGGAAGGCGTCGAGTACCTCTTCGCGTACCCGGTCAATCCACTGATCGAAAGCGCCGCGGAGCTGGACATCCGCACGGTGATCGTCCGCCAGGAGCGGATCGGCCTCCACATGGCCGATGCGATGAGCCGGCTGACTTCCGGCCGCAAGATCGGGGTGTTCTGCATGCAGAGCGGACCTGGCACGGAGAACGCCTACGGCGGAGTGGCCCAGGCCTTCGGGGAATCGGTGCCCATCGTGGTGCTCCCCATGGGGTACCGGAGGACGGTCGCTCAGCTGTCGCCGAATTTCCACGCCTATCTCAACTTCCAGCACATCACCAAGTCCTGTGAATACCTGGTGCTCCCCGAGACCGTATCGGAGGTCATGAGGCGGGCCTTTACGCAGGCAAAAAACGGGCGGCCCGGCCCGGCGCTGGTGGAGTTCCCGACCGACCTGCTCGGTGAGGAGGTGCCCGGGACCTTTGACTACCGGCCGACCCCGTCCGTGCGCGTCGGTCCCGATCCGGACGCGGTGCGCGACGCCGCCGAGGCCCTGGTCGCGGCAGAGCGGCCGGTCATCTACGCCGGACAGGGGGTGCACTACGCGGAGGCGTGGTCCGAACTGAAACAGTTGGCCGAGCTGCTCGAGGCGCCGGTAACCACCAGCCTGGACGGCAAAAGCGCCTTCCCCGAAAACCACCCGCTCTCCCTGGGTAACGGAGGCCGGTCAATGCCGGAGCCTGTGCACGTCTTCCTGCAGAATGCCGACGTGATCTTCGGCATCGGGTGCAGCTTCACCCGGACCAATTTCGGCCTGACCATGCCCGAGGGAAAGACCTACATCCACGCCACGCTGGATCCCGGCGACATCAACAAGGACGTGGCGTGCCACTATCCCATCGTGGGCGATGCCGCGCTCACGCTCCGGGCGCTCATCGATGAGGTTGCGGAACGGTTGAAGAAAAGGCCGCACGGCCGGTACGAAGGGATCGTGACCGAAATCCAGGCGATCAGGCAGCGCTGGATGAACGCCTGGATGCCGAAACTCAAGGATGCCTCCACGCCCTTCTCTCCTTACCGGGTCATCGGCGACATGATCGACACCGTCGACATCGACCGGACGATCATCACCCACGACGCGGGCAGTCCGCGTGACCAGCTGACCCCCTTCTGGCCCTCGACCACGCCCCTGAGCTACATCGGCTGGGGCAAGACCACCCAACTCGGCTACGGACTCGGGCTGGCCATGGGCGCGAAGCTGGCCCATCCGGACAGGCTCTGCATCAACGTGTGGGGCGACGCGGCCATCGGGTTTACGGGCATGGACTTCGAGACGGCCGTGCGCGAGCGCATCCCCATCCTCTCCGTGCTGTTCAACAACCACTCCATGGCCATCGAGATCCCCGTCATGCCCACGTCGCAGGCGAAGTACGGGGCGACCGACATTTCGGGGAACTACGCACTGATGGCGGAGGCCTTCGGCGGCTACGGGGAACGGGTCGAGTCTCCCGACGAGATCATCCCGGCGCTGAAACGGGGTATCAGGAAGACGGAGGAGGGGGTGCCGGCACTGCTGGAGTTCATGACCACCAAGGAAATCGACTTCTCATTCTTCTAATTCGTGGCGGTGCCGTGTACGGGCGCGCGCCGGCGTGCCTGACGCGCCGACGTGTCTGGCGGGCCGAAGTGGCCTGACGCGCCGAAGTGGCCTGACGCGCCGCGCGTCCTTCATTCTAGTCCTCAGAGTCGCGCCGCGCGTCCTACCGGTCGAAACGATCTGCAAGGAACGGGGCCATGGCTGCGGGCACCGCGCCGTGCTCCAGGTGATCCGCGATGAGCCGGCCGGTTATGGGGGCGAGGAGAATGCCGTTGCGGAAGTGACCCGTGGCAAGGACGAGGCGCTCCAGGCCCGCCGGGCCGAGTATGGGTTTGCCGTCCTTAGACATGGGACGCAGTCCCGCCCAGGTTTCCACGACCGGCGCTTCCGCCAGTCCAGGCGCCATGCGCAGTCCTTCCCTGATCACATCGGACACGCCGCCCGCGGTTACGCTGGCGTCGAATCCGGTCTTTTCCACCGTGGCGCCCATCAGCACGCGGCCGTCCCTTCGGGGTACGAGGTACTGTTCCATGCCGTAGACGACGCGGCCCAGCGGTGTGACGCCGCGCCCGTCGACGCAAACCATCTGACCTCTTGCGGGCTGGACCGGCGGCGGCGAGCCCGGGATCCACTTCAGCAGGCCGGACCAGGCGCCGGCCGCGACCACCACGCGTTCCGCTCCGATGCGTTCGCCGGGGACGACGACGCCGGCCGCCCGGTTCCTCCGTACGATCAGGTCGACGACCGGGTCCCCGATACGGAATACCCCTCCCCGGGTCCTGACGGCGACGACCAGGGCCTGGACCAGCCGCCGGTTCTCTACCTGGTGCATCCTTTCAAAACGCAGACCGCACCTTGTTTCAGGCGACAGCATGGGCTCGAGTGCACGTACCTCCTCGCCGGTGAGCTGCTCGACCGGAAGGCCCAGGTCCTGCTGGTGGCGGTACCGTTGGTCCAACTCTTCGGTTTCCTCGTCGTCGAAGGCGACCTGCAGTCCGGCTTCGGTCCGGTACTCGACGTCGATGCCGGTTTCCTCGAGCAGCGCGGCGGACCAGTCGGCGTACATATCCAGACCGGCCAGGCACAGGTCGAGATAGGCCCGGTTGACGGGGAGAGCGCCCTGCGGCGCAAGCACACCGGCGGCGGCCCAGGAAGCTTCCTTGCCCGGATCGCCCGGATCCACGAGAGTTACGCGCGTTCCGCGGGAAAGTAGTTCGTAGGCGATGGAGAGACCGATGACGCCCGCACCCACTATTACAACGTCCGTTTTCATGGAGAAGGACCCGGGGGGTATCCCAAATCAAAAACATATGTTGATTTTTATTTCGATCAACATTGTCAATATATTAAAACCGCTTTCAAACAATATAGCCCGGCAAGGTCGCCGCTATCCTATTTCGCCCGGTGCCACGGCCCGGTGTTCCGCCATGGACCGGTAGCCAGCGTTGACCAGCTGAAGCGTCTTGAGGTTGTCCCGCCCGTTGGTCTCAGGAAGCCTGTCCTGTTCGATGGAGGACATCAGTTCACCCATGGGTCCTATGAAAGAGTCGGGTATCCAACGCTCTTCGAACCGGTGTTTGATGGTGTTGCCGGCATCGATCTTCCGGCTGGACCAGGCTAACGTGTCCGGCCGGCCGTGGGGATAGTCGTACAGCAGGCCGAAGGTCCCCGCGGCGTATCCTTCCGTCCCGTCGATACGCAACGTCGCGAAGTTCTCCTCCGTCCAGTTGTTGTGATTTACGGACACCAGGGCCCGGAAGGTATCTGAATACTCGAACACCGTAATCGTCCGTGTTTCGCCGGTCGCTACATGCCCGGGATAGGATGCCCCGGACGACCACACCCGCTCGGGGTCTCCGAACAGGGAACGCATGCTGTCGAAATAATGAATACTGTGGAACATCAGGTCGAGCCCCCCGGCCTCGAGTACCCAGGGCCAGGCACGCCATTCGGTCAGGATGCTCACGTCGATCACGGCCGAGGCAGGTTCGCCCAGCAACCCTCGGTTCAGCAACGTCCTGGATGCCCTTACCGCCTGGTCCCACCGCATCTGCTGGTTCACGGCCAGCTTAACGCCGCGCTCCTCCGCCATCTCGACGATCTCAACGGCTTCGGCGTATACGTTGGACAGTGGTTTCTGGCATAGCAGATGCTTGCCGGCTTCAGTAGCCATCCGGACGAGTTCCTTCTGGTGCCAGGGCGGGACGGCGATGTCCACGATCTCGACAGCGGGGTCTTCGAGCAGCGACTCCACGGAAGGAAACACCCTGGGCACCTCGAAATCCCGGGCGGTCCGGTTCGCCTTGTCGACGTCCTTGTCCGTCAGGCCGACCACGTTGAACCCCGCCTTACGATAGGCGGGAAGGTGCGCGGCGTTTACAATCCCACCCGCCCCGATGATGCCAATACCATAGTCTGTTTTTGTGCCCAGTACCGGGCGGTATTCCAGATCCAGGTTCATCTCGCGTATCTCCTTGCTTCAGGTTATTCGGAAACGCAGTCATTATACCGCCGCGCGGGCAGGCCGGACAGGAAAAACGCTTCGAATCATCTGGCCCTGAAGCGCCTTCCGGTATATCATGCACAACCACGGATTCCGGTACACATCACGGATCCGGTACACACTACAGTGCCTGAACATCACGACGCCTTTCGCCACCATTTTACACCACCGCGGGTCTTTTCATGAGTCTGGAAAAGCGCTCCATAACAAGCGTCCTGCGCCGCAAGCCATACCTGGCCGCGACCGCGGTTCTGACGGCAGCCGCGGCGGCGATGACGCAGATGCCCCTCGTGGATGACCTCGGTTTCGAGTTCGCCTTCTTCACCGCCGCCGTCGCCACCTTCGCAACGGGCGTGATGACGGTCCAGCTCGTGTGCGGCTGGCGAGGGGACGGCTGGCGAGGGGACGGCCGGCAAAGGGTCGACCCGCTCAACACCCGCCATTCGGCGCTGCTTGCCCTGCTCTTCGGGCTATCCCTCTCTACGCTCCTGCTGCCGATGGCCGTGATGTTCGTCAAGAGCTGGATCAGCGGTTTCTGCAACGTACCCGAAGGTCTGGCGTTCTACCTGCTGCTTCCCGGCATCAGCGTCCTGTGGGCCACCGCCGTTGCGTTGCTCTGCACACTGGCAACGGAGCGAAGACGGCACGCCACGCTCCTTTTTCTCGGCGTCATGTTCGTTTCCCTCGGCATCAGCTTGTTTCGCCTGGCCACCGAGCCGCCTGTATTCGCCTACAACCCGATCATAGGATACTTCCCCGGACCGATTTACGATGAAGTGGTGGTCATCACCTCGACGCTGCTTGCGGCACGGGCGATCGTACTCGTCAGCGTGCTCGCGATGGTCGCCGGCCTGTGTGCCTGTTTCGATCCGTCGGTCCGGAAGATCCGTCTCTCGCTGTTATGGAAGATCCGAGGCGGAAGTCCGAACGGTGGTCCGGCCGGCGGGAGCGTCGCGACCGGCATGACCATGCGGGTGCTGTTCCTGGTTTCGGTGGCCGTGCTGGCGGTGGCTTACGTCTACCGGGCGCCCCTGGGCATCGTGATCGACCGGGCGCATATCCAGCAGACCCTGGGGGGCCACCGGCAGACCGCACACTTCGACATCTATTATGATATGAACACCATTTCGGCCTGGAACATGGATCTGATCGCCCGGGAGCACGAATACCAGCTCGACCGGGTTATCACCTACCTGGACGTGCCGGCCCCGTCGTCGCGCATCGCTTCGTACATCTATGGCAGCGCGGACCAGAAGAAGCGGCTCATGGGCGCCCGGTATACGTCCATCGAACGCCCCGGAGCGGATGAAATGCACCTCAACAACGCGTCCTTTCCCCATCCCGTGCTGAAACATGAACTGGTGCACGTCATGTCCGCCGCTTTCGGGAACGCGCTGTTCGGTGGCAGTTACTGGATCGGATTCCACGAGGGTCTGGCGGAGGCGGTGGACTGGCAGGACGACCCCATGAACCCCCACGAGTGGAGTCGGGCTATGCGCGAACTCGGCCTTGCGCCTCCCCTGGAGAACCTGCTCACCATGACGGGATTCTGGACGGCCGCATCGTCGCGTAGCTACACGCTATGCGGGTCTTTCGTCCGATTCCTGATCGATCGCCATGGCCTGCCCGCATTCAAGCAGGCCTTTCCCGACGGCGCCGTCGAGGCGTCCTATGGCCGGACGACGGCGGAGCTCATCGCCGAGTGGGAAACCTTCGTGGACGGCATCACGCTGCGTGAAGACCAGCTTCGTATTGCCCGCCAGCGATTCATTCGTCCCGCCATCTTCAGACGGCACTGCCCTCACGAGGTGGCCGCGCTGAACGATCGGGCCTGGCAGGCCTACAATGCACAACGCTATGGGGATGCCGTACGCGATTTCGACCGCGTGCTCGAACTGGAGCCCGAGAACCCTTCGGCCCTGAGAGGTCTGCTATACGGGATTTACCGGCAGGGGGACTACGAAAGGATCGAGTCGGTCGCCCAGCGGATAGAACGACCGGACCAGACCGTCGGGCTGCTGGCGGACGCCCAATCGGTCCGCGGAGATACGGCGTGGAAGACCGGGAGGATCGACGATGCCAGGCGCAGCTACGAAGCGGTCGTGGACCTGCAGTCGTCCGAAGCAATGACGCGTGCCGCGTCCATCCGGCTGGAGGTGCTCGACCGGGAGCCGATCCGGGATACGATCATGACCTACCTGACCGCCGTGACCGGCCACTGGCGCCTGGTTCTGTCCGTCCGGGACGCAGGCGATCTCGCGCCTGATTACGGGACGGGCTACTACCTGCTGGGCCGCTGGCTGTTCCTCTCAGGATTCTATGAGCAGGCGATCGAGTACCTGGCGAAAGCAGAGACGATCGGACTTCCAGGCGGGGTCGTGCGGCAGGAAAGCCTGCGTCTGGAGGCCATGTCTCACTTCTATCTGGAGCGCTACGGCCAGTCGGCCGAGGTCTTCGGGCGCATGGCGGAGTTGGCGGGCTCGGGCGGCGTGGCAAGGACGGCGGAAGCCTGGATAGACCGTTGCCGGTGGTATCGGCAGAACGGATTGGACGGGCCGGACCAACAGGCGAGCTGGGTACAGTAGGCAAGGTCCCGACCGTCAGGCACGCCGGGTGCGGTAGAACTCGTGCCACAGAAAGGCACGTTTGGGGGCGGCAGGATCCGTACCACCGTCAGGCACCATGGGCGCGGCAGGCCCCGGCGTCGACAACTACCACCCCGATATGGACTGGTTCAGGATCTCGTCGGCCATTTTCTCGAAAGCGGTATCGAGGGCCGGCTCGCGGTCGGAATCCGTACCGGTTTCGATGGCGTAGTCACCGAAGACCCTCAGCTGCCTTTCCTCCCAGATCACTTCCTTCTTGTCCACGGTTTCAAAGCGAACGTCCACTACGAGCCAGAGACGGACTTCCCGGGCCAGCGTTCCCGCGGAGAACGCCACGGACTCCTCCTGCAGATTGGTGATCACACCGATGATCGCCGCGTCCGCCTGCCGCAGATCTACGATCCGGAATTCACCGTTGGTGAGAAACTTTTCTATAACCCTGTCCGTCAGCGTCTCCTGAATGCCGGTCTCCACGGTGGTGTTGTCGAACAGCGGTATGACGATGTTTCGAATGTCCCCGGCGCGCGATCCTTGCGACGTGGAATAGTAGCACGCCGTAACCACCATGCAGGCAGAAAGCAGCGGGATCAGGAAGACGGTGGGCCTTAGGCGGGGTTTCGGTTTCGGATTCATCATGTCCTTCTCCACTCATTCAATTGTACGCACGGTCCAGGTCGATACCGCGGTAATAGTGTTTCAGGATCTGGTCGTACTTGTATCCCTGGCCGGCCATCCCGATGGCGCCCATCTGGCACATGCCGATGCCGTGGCCATAGCCGCCGCCTTCCGCCACGACGGTATTTTGCCTGAACTTCAGATCGAACTTCGTGCTGCGGAGCATCGGCTGGCCTCGGACAGGCCGGCGCAATGCAGAACGTATCTGTCCGCTGCGCAGCGTCGTCGTCCCATGATTCGATTTGATCTCGAGCGATTGAACGCGTCCGGTCGGAGATCGACTTTTTATGGATATATCGCGTAGAGAAAACTCACCCCGCTTACGTGGGTCCAGGCCGGGAAGCCTCGTCGCCAGGATGTTCTCCAGCGTATTCTTGTTCCACTCCACGCGCCATGTATATACCGGCGAATGGTTGCAGAAGTCGTCGCTTCCGCGGTGCCGGTCCCGCACGGAGCGCAGGTACGGAATGGGATTGCCTCCCCAGGCGTCCTCGATGGACTCGGTTTCTCCCGCGCAGGTCGAGGAGTACTGGGCGGCTATCGGTTTGCCTTCGTAGGTAGCAATCATGCCGCGGGTTTCCGATATCGCCCGGTCGGCGACGGACCATTCCGCGCTGTAGCCTCGGTATACCTGATCGGCCACGGTACCGTACAGATCGAATCCCAGGGCCTTGCGCCTGCCCAGGTTCGCCACCGTGTACGTCCGGGCCGCGACGGCCTGGGCTTTCAGCGCTTCGATGCGGTCTTCCTTGAGCTTGCCGATTTCCGGGGGGACGACCCCGCGCAGGTAGTTCTCCACGTCGATGATGTTCACGACGGTCAACTTGTCGTTCTTGTTCGAAACCACCTCCATCGATCCGCGGTACTCCCGGTCCGCGGCTTTGATGCGTCCTTCCCGCGCGAGCGGGTTCACCTGGATCGGACCGGTATACAGTCCCTGGGCAGCGCCGCCTGGCGCGGACACGTCGATCCACGCGCCTTTCGCCTGCATTCTCCAGATTTGCCCGGAAGACGATGTGCCGATCACTTCGCCGCTGGCCCGGTCCACGACGCGAAAGCGGCCTGTCCCGGTCAAGCTGGCAGAATCCCGGTTCACCAGCAAGCCGATTCGAATCACCGGAAGCTGGCCGGGCTTGAACGCCTCCGTTATCGGTGCGATATCGGAAGGAGCCGGCCGCGCGGTACGATCGGATGGGAGCGGCCTGCCGGCGCATCCCAGGATCACCAGGAACAATAGAAGCACCGGCCAACACGCGGTCCGTATGAGGGCCGGCGCGTGAGCCGGCCACCACGTTCGCCGCACAGGTCCACCGAACTCCGGTGCGTGGACTGTCGTGGCGTCGACCGGGATCCGGTTTTCGATGTCTCGCCTGAATGACATGCTGAAGCGCTTCACGATCTTCCCTCTACGTGCCCCATCCGCGTGCCCCATCCGCGTGCCCCATCCTTACTGCATCATCCGGGCAGGCAGATCTTGCCCAGTACCGCGGGCCGATCCGCGCCCGTCGCTCCCGGAAGACTGCCCTGCAGCCCCCGGACCGTCCGGTCGGCGAGTACCGCAAAGGCCACGGCCTCTTTGGCGTCCGAAGACAGGCCGTGATCATCCGAAGTGGATACCTCGACTGGCGCCAGCACCCGGGCGAGTCGCTTGAGCAGGAATCCGTTTCTGGCGCCGCCGCCGCTCACGATCAATTCATCCAGGCGCGTGACGACGGGTATGACGAACCGTCGACAGGCGTCCTCAATGGAACGAACGGTGATTTCCGTGGCGGTCGCAAGCAGATCCTCGCTGCTGAACCCGGCCTCCCTCCCCGCGCGGACCAGGGTCGACGCGCAACGGTCACCGAACAATTCCCGGCCAGTGGACTTGGGAGGTGGCCGCTCAAAGTAGGGCATGGCAAGCACGTCCGCCACCAGGCTTTCCGCGGGTTTTCCGCGCCTCGCGGCCGCGCCGTCCGCATCCATATCGCGTCCCAGTTCCGCGCGGGCCACGGCATCGATCAGCATGTTGGCCGGACCCGTATCGAAAGCCAGCACGTCACCGGGTTGCGGGTCCGCTGGCAGCACGGTGAGATTCGCGATCCCCCCCAGGTTCAGTAGTCCGCGGGCCTTTGCGGAATCCCTGAAGAGCAGGTAGTCCACATAGGGCACGAGCGGTGCCCCCTGTCCGCGCCGGGCCACGTCCGCCGCCCGGAAGTCGCCAACCGTCACCACGCCCGTACGCTGCGCGATCACCGAAGGATCGCCGATCTGCAGCGTCGCCCCGGTTACCACGCCGAATCTTTCTTCCCGTTCGGGGAGATGTTGGACGGTCTGTCCGTGGGAACCGATCAGATCGATATCCTCCATGGACAGTCCGGCGGAACCCGCTACGACGAAAGCCGCCCTGGCAAAGAGTTCTCCCAGCTCGAAATGCAGCCGGCCCAACTCGTCGATCCTGCCGGTCTTCGCATCAGAGACTTCCATCAGTCGATAGCGCAGGCCGGATGGGAAAGCCACCGTGTCGAAGCCCAGCACGTCCAGGGAAAGACTGTCATCCTTGTCACCCAGCAGGATCACGGCCGCGTCGATCCCATCGGCGGACGTGCCCGACATCAGTCCAATGATCCGGCGTTCCTGTGTGGTCTGGAATCCCGATAACACGACAGTGCTGCCTCGCGCGGCTGGTTTAGTAACTTTCCACCGGGTCGTCTCGGTCGCCGAATTTGCTGCTGAAATATGTCCCGCCGTCCTTCGGTTGTCAAGACGGTAGGTGCGGTCCGCGGCGACGGTAGGTGCGGTCCGCGGCGGTGGTTGGTACGGTCCGAGGCGGCGGTTGGCGCGGTCCGAGGTGGCGGTTGGCGCGGCCTTCGACGCCCGTTGGGCATTGGCACGGCACTCGAAAACCGTTGCGTAAACGCGCCTGGATTCTATTATATCGAATATATCAACAAACCGTACAACCCGGGGATAATGTAGTCCGCCTGGCTGCGTGGCTGGTTGGTCCGCCTTGGCCGGGACGGAACCGTCCCTATTCATAGATTAAAGCGAGGATACTCATGAGCACATCGACCTGGATCCGGTGGGTCGTTTTTTCGGCCGTCGGCATCTCGACTGCGCTGTTAAACAGCCCAGCCACGGCCCAGAACCACGCGCCGAATCCGTACACCACCGTAGAAGGCATATGGGGCAAGCTGGGAGGGGACAGGACCTGGGGCTCCACGAGCGCGGTCTTTCCGGCCCAGGACGGCAGCGGGAACATCTGGGTGGCGGAAAGATGCGGACAGAACTCCTGCGTCGGCAAGGAAGACGTGCCACCGATCCTGCTCTTCGATAGCGACGGCAACCTCCTTAAAAGCTTCGGCGCCGGCATGTTCGTCTGGCCCCACGGCATCTTCGTGGACTCGGAGAACAACGTCTGGGTGACGGACGCCCGGGGCGGTGTAGGCATCGGCCACCAGGTCCACAAGTTCAGTGAGGATGGGGAATTGCTGATGAGCCTGGGCATCGCCGGAGTGGCGGGCGAAGGGGACGGCATCTTCAACCAGCCCTCCGACGTCCTCGTGGCGCCCGACGGCAGCATTTTCATAGCGGACGGTCACGGGTCCCGCGGCAACAACCGCATCGTCAAGCTGGCGCCGAACGGATCGTTCATCAAGGCCTGGGGCGAGACGGGACAGTCTGCCGGCCAGTTCCGGGACCCCCATGCTTTAGCCATGGACTCCCAGGGCCGGCTGTACGTCGGCGATCGGGGCAACGCCCGGCTCCAGATCTTCGACCAGGAAGGCGAATACATTGCCACCTGGACGCAGTTCGGCCGTCCGAGCGGCCTCTTCATCGATGCCAACGACGTGCTCTACAGCGCAGATTCCGAGTCGAACGCGACCTGGGGAGCAAATCCGGGCTGGAAACGGGGCATCCGCATTGGCAGCATCCGGGACGGTGGCTTCGTGTCGGCCTTCATCCCCGATCCCGTGGTGGACGCCGATAACGCCGGAACGACCGGTGCGGAAGGCGTTGCCGTGGATGCGATGGGCAACGTGTACGGCGCGGAGGTCGGACCCCGCATGTTGCGGAAGTATGTCATTACGGGGGAATAGGGCAAGGCCTACTACAACTGCAAGGCTAGGCAAGCAACATCAGAAGGCGCGGATCGTGTACTGAGTACATCACGGGGTCCGCGCCTTTTTTCTATTCCAGTGATCAGGAGCCGGATGCCGCCGGTCCACCCGCGCCACTCGAACCACTCGCATTACTTGCACCACTCGCACCACCCGCTTTACTCGCTCCACCCGCTCCCGCAGCATCTTCGACGCCGGCGATGGCCGCTTTGAAATGGCTGACGGCGCGCTCGAATTTCTCGAGGCAATCGGGATTGCAGAACCCCACAACGTGACCTTCAAACTCCGTCAGTGAATCGGCCTGCACTGGATCGCCGGACCAGGGGCAGTTCTTGTTGATGCAATCGGCGATGTCGAGCACGGGCATCGTCATTCCTCCTCGTAAATCGCTTCGCCGCGGCTCAGCCGAAGCGCGATCTGCGCGGTCTGGTTGAGCGCACGCTGCGTCGGCGCGTGGGCGGCAAGATACCGGGCCGTGGCGATCAGCACGTGATCGGCCTCGGGACGTCCCTTGAGTTCTTCGTACTGGCGAATGCCCGCCTCCAGCATCTGGAAGCTGTGGAACTCGGCATCCTCCCGCAGCAGCGAGATCGCGAGCGTTCGGAACAGCCGGTCCACCGGGTGCCCGTCGGCCAGGTAGCGAGAGACCAGCCTGGCGGCCGGCTCCACCTGCTGCTGCGTGTCCAGTTCGGTCAGAAACGCGTCGAGGATATCGTCGGTCTCGCCGGCCAGATCGGCCGTGACCCTGTCTCCCGGCAACCGTGCGGGTGGCACGTTGAGGAAACGGTCCAGGTACACGGCCATGGCCCCGTGGAAGACGCCGCGGATCAGTTCCGGGGAACCCGTCCGCTTCAGGGCCTGGTGCAGGGCGTTCGCGTAGGTGAAGGTGTGCAGCACCGTGATCCAGTCGTTGAACTCGTTCTGCGTGTGGAACCGGGCGATGCGCAGCGCGGCGGCATAGGTGACCGCCTGGCTTAGCTGCAGCGGCGTCATGCCGTCGCGGAGCCGGGCCAGCATGGCGTCCACCGTGGCCTGGGGATCGTCCCCGAGGATCACTTCGGCCAGTTCGCCTGGACCGTCCCACGCGTATCCGTTGGACGTCGATGCCAGCGCGCCGGGTAACTCGGCATTCGCCCCGCGCAGGATGGCGGCCAGGTCGACGGGATGGCGCCAGGCGTTCCGCTCCTCGCTGCGCGCCGCTGCGCAAAGCTGGCCGACCGTGCTGGGCAGCACTTCATCGGCGTGCTCCCAGCCGATGTGGTCCAGCAGTTCCGTGGACTTGTTGATGAAGTCCGCGACGTGGCCGCCGTCCAGGAACACGTGGTCTGTGGCGGCGCTCATCATCATGTCCACCAGCAGCGCGGGTTCACTGCCCATGGACACGGCCGTGAGCAGGCACCGCGTGGCGCCTTCGGTATCCCGCACCTCCACGAAGCGGCGGAACCACCGCTTAAGTTGTTCGAACGACAGGTTCTCCGTATCCAACGGCTGCAGGTCGAACCTCGGCGGCTGTCCGTTGCTGTCCCGGGCGACGTGCGTCAGTCCCTGGTAGAGCGGGAGGATCTGCTCGTCCCTGGGCAGATAGCCGCACAGGTTTGTCATCGCGGTCAGAATGGTCAGTCCGGGTCCCCATCCGGACGACCGGTACCGCACGCCGTACCGGCCGCCGGTCTCGGCAATATCCTTGTAGGACACCCCCGATTTCAGCAGGGCGATCACGGCCTTGGCGTTGACCAGAGAGATGTTCTGCTCCAGGCCTTCCCTCAGGCGGTTGCGCCAGTACTCCGCGTCGCCCGACTGGTCCCGCGACCCCGAAACCCAAACGTCCCCGTTCCGGGTCTCGACCGCGTACACCGGCACGTCGTCCGCGAAGAGATCGAAGGTGCAGCCGCTCTCCAGGTCGAAGTCCGCGTGGTGCCAGTGGCAGGTCAGGATGCCGTCCTTGATCGTGCCGCGGTGCAGCGGAAAGCCCATGTGGGGACAGCGGTTGTCCACGGCGTGCACCTGTCCGTCCCCGTGGTGGAACACGGCGATCGGGCCGTCGTGGCCGTTGACGACGATGCTCCCCTTTTCCTTCAGTTCGTCCACCGATGCGACCCGGATCGGGTCGCGCAGGGCTGTTTTCGGGGTGCTGTTCATGATGATGCTCCTCAGGCTGCAGATCGATGATCGTGCGTTGTATCTGAATGGAATATACGTATTACCATTCAATATATGTATTGCAATATAAGCACTTCAACCCAATAAATCAACTATATAATTTATATTATATATTTAATTTTTATTGTTCCATATTTGGGATAACGCGTTACAATATGATAGAGACGCGCGAGGAAGTGAGATGTGTAGGCGCGTTGGCGCGCACTCGATCAAGTGCGCACTCGATGCACGCGGCACACGCAACTGGCACCGTATCTGTATTGAATCTGCATTGGGAAATCTGTCGCTTCGTTCGTGGAGAATAAAATGCCACATTCGGAAGGCACCACCCGCCGTCAGATCCTGGACTTGCTCAAACGCAAGGGCGAAATGACAGCCGGTCAACTCGCCAAGGAGATCGGGATCACTTCGATGGGCGTTCGCCAGCACCTCAGCGGCCTGGAGCGCGACGACCTGGTCGAGACGCGGGTCGTGCGGCAGGACCGGGGAAGGCCCGCCCATTATTTCGTCCTGACGGATGCTGCCGAGCGTCTGTTCCCGGTACGGTACGGCCAACTCGCGGTGGAACTGCTCGAACAGATCGCCGAAACCGACGGACCGGATAAGGTCGACAGCCTCTTCGCATTGCGCACGGAGCGGCTTGAAGCGGAATACAAACAACGGATGGCCGGGAAACCGGTCTCGGAACAGGTTCGCGTACTCGCTGAAATCCGGGACCGGGAGGGATACATGGCCGAATCCCACGCGGACGACGATGAGTACATCCTGGTGGAACACCACTGCCCGATCTACGAAATCGCACGCCGTTTTCCAAAGGTCTGCCAGTTTGAACAGGAATTGTTCGAACGTACGCTCGATGCGGGGGTGCGCAGGGACGAGCACAAGATAGCTGGAGACGACCGCTGCCGGTACCTGGTCCGGAAGCAGGACATTGCCCATGAGTAAACCCAGCATCTGGTACCTGCCGACGCCGTCCCACACCGCCGGCGTCTTCAAGGATGAGACCTACCGGCGGTTGCTGGCCGGCTTCGACGTGGTGGAGAACGTAACCGACCGCGCGTTGACCGCTTCCGAGGTGGAAGAAGGCATAGCCGGCTTCGACGGGCTGGTCACCGGATGGGGGGTTATGCCGATCAGCGCAGCCGCGCTGCAGCGTGCGGACAAACTGAAGATCGTCGTCCACTCCGCCGGATCGGTCAAGTACCTGTTCACTTCGGAGATGTTCACCGGCCAACTATTGCCCAGGGGGATTCGCGTCGTCAGCGCGCGGGGCGCCATCGCCCTCAACGTGGCGGAACACGCGGTCGGCGCCTTGATCATGATGAGCCGCAGGTGGGTCCACGACGCGCTCAATATCCGTAACAGGGGCATGTGGCGGGATCCGGTCAAGAACTGGTCGAACCAGTTCCTGCGCGGCGCCACGGTGGGAATCGTCAGCGCCAGCATGGTGGGGCGGGAGGTGATCCGGCTCCTCCAGCCCTTCAATGTTCGGATGCTCGTATACGACCCCTACCTGAGCGATTGGGACGCCGGCCGCATGAACGTGGAACGCGTGGAACTGAACACGCTGTTCGAGGCATCGGACATGGTGACCGTTCACGCGCCGTCCATCCCGGAGACGGACCGCATGATCGGCGCGGAGCAACTGAGGCTGTTGCGGGACGACGGCGTCCTGGTCAACACCTCGCGGGGGTCCGTCCTGGACCACGACGCGCTGTACGAAGAAGCGAGGACCGGCAGGATCCAGGTCCAGCTGGACGTGACCACGCCCGAACCCCTTCCGCCCGACCACCGGCTGCGCGCGCTCCCCAACGTGGTCATCACGCCCCACAGTTCGGGCACCGGCGCTTACGGCCACCTCGAGATCGGCGAGATCACGCTGGGCGCGCTGGAGCACTTCTTCTCGGGACGGGAACCGGTACCGGGGGAGGTGGACCTGGGAAACTGGGCGCAGATTGCGTAGGTGGGCAACGAGAAGGTGCCGCGCCGGGCTGTGACGGCCGGCACTAAACCCGCCGTCGCGCCGCCGTCACCGTATTCTCCATCAACATGGCCACGGTCATGGGACCGACGCCCCCGATGCGGGGCGTGATCCATCCGGCGACCTCGGCTACGTCCTCGTCCACATCGCTGAGGAGCTTCTTGCCCTTTCGGGTTATGCCCGCGGCCACCACGGCCGCGCCGGGTTTCACCATGTCCTTCGTGATCAATCCGGGCGAACCCGCGGCGGCGATGATGATATCGGCTTCGCGCAGGTGGGCGGCCATGTCGGGCACGGCCGAATGCAGTACGGTGACCGCGGCGTTGCAGTGGGGCCGTTTCAACGACAGCAGGAGGGCCAGCGGCCGACCGATGGTCAGTCCGCGGCCCACGATCGCCACGTTCTTGCCTTCGATGGGCACGCCGTAATGGACCAGCAGGGCGAGGATGCCGTTGGGCGTGCAGGGCAGGGGCCCCGGCTTGCCGATCACCAGCCGGCCCAGGTTGATGGGATTGAGCCCGTCCGCGTCCTTGTCCGGCGCTACGGAGAGCAGCGCTTCGTCCTCGTCGAGTCCATCCGGCAGCGGGATCTGAACCAGGATCGCGTCGACCTCCGGATCTTCGTTCATACGGCCGATGGTCTGCAGCAGTTCTTCCTGTGAAGTGGATGCGGGCAGGTGGGTATGGATGGACCGGATGCCGATCTCCTCGCACGCCCGGTGCTTCATGGAGATATAGGTCGCGCTGGGCCCGTCGTCCCCGACCAGGATCGTCGCCAGGCCAGGCACCACGCCCCGCTCCCGCATTTCGGCCGTTTCATTCGCGAGCCTGGCCTGCATCTCGTCGGCCAGTTTGCGTCCGCTCATGATGACCGGGCTGTTGCAGGTCATTCCGTCACCTCATCCACCTGGCGAGGGTCTTGTGGGCCTGGTGGCGGGCCAGGTGCTTTCCTGCCCGTGTCGGCCCACCTTTGAACAGGGCGCTAAACAGGGTGAACAGGGACAACAAGCGGTACAACGTGCGCATGGGATCTCCTCCGGTGAATCACGCGGACGGCCTCTTGAGTTAAGTTTGGAGCGCTGTATAATTCTGCTTAAGCTTTGTAGATATCAATCGCTTTAATACCGAAATCGGTACTTTCATGGCCCTACTCGATCCCCGCGGCCTTCTTCGCCACATCCATACACCGCAGCAGGTCGTATCCGCGGAATATGGTGATCTTCTGCGCTTCGAGCGAGCCCTCGGCATGGATAGCCAGCAGCTCGTGGTACCCGCCGAAATCCGAAGCCGTGAGGTCGCGGATGAGATTGATGGCCTTCATCCGGTCCATGGTCGGCACGCCCTTGCGGCCGCCCAGGTAGCGCTCCAGGTCGTCCTTCGTCTCCTCGTTGTGCCAGTCCGCTTCCGACGGGCCCGTGACCAGCAGGGCCCCGGCGATGTCCTGCACGTCCCGCACCGCCTCGTGGTAGTTGTTGGCGAAATGGTACTTGGCGATGTTGGTCGTGAGCGTGTCCGGCACCGCGATGCCGTCCACCACCTTGCAGTCCATGGCGGCCGCGCGGGTCAGGGCGCGGACCGTCTCCGTGTAGGTGATGAGCCGCGTGGCCTTGTCGCGGATGTGGCTCGCCTTCTCCACCCCGTTGTACACGGCGATCAGCGAGGCCGCGCCGATGAAGAGGTCGAGGAGCGGCGGCTTGTAGGACACGGCCGTGAACCGGTGGAACTCCACGAAGGCGTTCGCCAGCACCCCGGCGAAGTCCCACTCGCCGGCCAGGAAGACGCGCTCGTTCGGGACGAAGACGTCGTCGAAGACGGTCAGGGTTTCCACCAGGTGGTGCTTCGAGCTCACCGGGTGGTGATACACGCTCTCGCCCGAGAACCCGAAGGGACTGGCGATGAGCCGGACGCCCGGCGTATTGACGGGCACGGCGAAGGCCACGGCGTAGTCTTGGTCTTCCTCGGAGATCGCCCGGGTGGGCAACACGACCACTTCGTCCACGAAGGCGGTCCCCGTGGTATGGGCCTTGGCGCCCCGGACCACGATGCCGTCGGGACGGCGCTCCACGATGCGCACGTAGTAGTCGGGGTGGGTCTGCTGGGACGGCAGGCGGCTGCGGTCCCCCTTGGCGTCCGTCTGGGCCACGGCCATGCTCAGGTCGCGGTCGCGGCATTCGGCGTGATAGTTCATCACGCGGTCCAGGTACCCGGTGCCGTACTTCTCGTCGATCTGCCGCGCGACGAGCCGGAGCGAGAACAGGGCGTCCGTGCCGATCTCCTTGATGAGCAGGACGACGCCGCTGCCCTCGCGGGTACTCGTCTCGATCATTTCCCGGCGCTTCAGCAAGTCCTCCGTGTTGGCCGGCGGGAGAAAGTAGCGGCTGACGCGCTCACCCGTCTCGGGACAAATCGCGGTGAACAGGTCCCGGTGGGCCTCGTCCTCGGCAAGGTGATAGTCCAGGGCCGTGTGCTCGGCGCCCACCCGCAGTTCCGGGTGCTCCATGAGGTCCGGCACCCGTTCGCCGCGAAAGTAGATCGTCCTGCCGTCCCGCAATCCTTCCAGGTATGCTTCGGCCGTTCTCAAACCCATTGTCGGTCTCCGGTCAGTTTCATGATTTCAATTACCCTGCACTCCAACCCCCGTCGACCATCAACACGGAACCGGTCGTAAAGGATGCCTGGTCGGAAGCCAGGAACAGGATGGCTTGTGCCACTTCATCAGGCACACCGAAACGGTCCATGGGGTGCTTTTTCTTCAGCCGATCGTACATGGCGGCATGAGCCTGTACGGATTCCGTCATGGGGGTATCCACCCAGGCGGGCGCCACGGCGTTGACGCGAATCCCACGATCCGCGAACTCGACGGCCAAGACACGCGTCAACTGGTCAAGTCCCGCCTTGGACGCGCCGTAAGCCGCCGACCGCTTCATGCCCGACTGTCCGAGGATCGAACTGACGTTGACAATGCTCCCGGCCTCCCGGGAAATCATGCCGGGCAGAACGGCCCGGATCATGCGGAACGCGCCGGAAAGGTTGGTGGCGATGATCTGGTCCCACAGCTCGTCCGTGGTCTCGGCGGCGTCCATCAGCATCGCCGTCCCCGCGTTGTTGACCAGCACGTCGATCCGGCCGAAGGCGGCAATCGTCTCGTCGACTATGCATTGGCAATCCTCGGTGATGGCCACATCCCCTGAAACGGCCATAGCCCGACCGCCCGTAGCCTCTATGGAGGCAACGACTTCTTCCAGCGGGGCCTTCCTGCGCCCCGTGACGCAGACGGCCGCGCCTTCCTCGGCAAAGAGTCTCGCCGTAGCGGCCCCGATCCCCGTTCCGCCGCCCGTAATGAGCGCGACGCGCCCTTCCAGTTTCAATGCGGATTCTCCCGGTGTGGGTGCTCGGTCAACGGCCATTGGTCAACGCGCCCTCGGCCAGCGCGCCATTGGTCTGCGCACCATCGATCAACTCGCCGCCGGTCAGCGCGCCTTCGCCGAAGAGGACGGGGTAGGTTTCGCCGGTTTTGACTGCCCTCGTGGACGCGTCCATGTAGGCGATGCTGATAGCCCGCCGGGGGTTGCCGGTGGGATTGCGGGCCGACCGGTGCAGGAGCAGGTTGTTCAAGAGAATGGCTTCGCCCGCTTCCGCCTCGAGGTAGATACAGTCTTCCTCCCGCGCGTACCGGACCTGGTCGGCCTCCGTCGGGAAGTGCATCTCGTTGATCACGCCGTGCTTGTGGCTGCCCACCACCACCTCCATGCATCCGTTATCGACCGTCGCCGCATCAAGGGCGGTCCAGACGGTCGTCTCCGGGTTCGCATCCAGCCCCCACCCGATGCCGACGTCCTGGTGCCAGGGGAGATGGGTGCCATGCTCGGCCGGTTTGTTCATGAACATGGCCCGGAAGATGGAGACGTTCGGACCGACGAGGGCCTCCGTGACCTCACGGAAGAACGGGTGCTGCATGTATCCCAGGAAAAGCGGATCCAACTGCAGATCGTCGATGCGCCGGTATGCGAGCGTATCCTCGCTTTCCTCGTAGGTTCTTGTCGGCAGTTCGCCGTACTCGCCTGTATCCGTGTCGCGCTGCATGGGCATGCCCTCGTAGCGGACGTTGCCCAGCATGATGTCGTCGATGCGGTCGCGCATGGCCTGCAGGTGTTCCTCGGAAGCCACCCGGCCCAGGCGCAGGTAGCCTTCCTCGGCAAACCGGGCCAGTTCGCCCATGCCGAATTGCTGATTGGACATTGACTCCTCCTCTGTATCGTTTCGGCGGACGGACCGCGCAGGCCGCTACTACATTCGCCAGATCGCACTGGCCATGACCCCGGCATGTCGTAACCGTCGCCGGGCACGTCGTTACAGCACCCCGGCCACGCGGAAGAAGTTCTCCAGGATCTTCCGGCCGTGGGGGTAGACGTCAACGTAGTATTCCGGGTGGAACTGCGTGCCGTACAGGGGCCGCTCCCGGTGTTTGATCGCCTGGATCCGGCAGTTTTCGTTCGAGGCGATGAGGTCGAAATCCGGGGGCACGGTCTTCATCTCCGCGTAGTGCGACTGCCGGACGACCACCGGGTCGGGCAGCTCGTCGAACAGCGGGTCGGCCTTCACCGGACGCACCGGGTAGAAACCCTCTTCACAAAAGTAGCCGAGCGCATCAGGATTGGGATCGAGCACGTCGGGTTCGTCGGGCCGCAGCGGCCGCATCATCTCGTCTTCGAGTTTCGTCAGGTTGCGAAAACCGTCGTTGAACATGAACCCCATGAGCTGGTGGCTGGCGCACAGTCCCATCGTGGGCACGTCCGCCATCGCGTTCAGCGTGTCTTCGAAGCCGTAGAACGTCTCAGGCTTGAAATGCTGGAAGAAGGTCCCGCAACCGCTGAGCAGCATGGCGCGAGGCTTCAGCGGCTCGACGATCTCCGGCGTCATCTGCTCCTGGTGCAGCATCAGGCACGGCTGCCCGGAGATTTCCTCCAGCCGCCGCTTCAGCTTGAAATCCCGGCCGTCCCTGTTATAGGAATCCAGCGTCCCGATGCGAATCCAGATGATCAAGTAGTCATGCGTCCTGTTTGGAGACCACACACGCACAATAAATCGACAGTCAACCTTCTACGCTCAGCCGACCAGGGCCTGTCAAGATCGCGCAACGCATCTTTCAAAGGGTGCCACGGCATGCCAATCTCCGTCATGGGGTTATTTCTTGAGAATCTTCAAAATCCCATCCAGTGTTTCCCCTGTATGGACTAACGATTCTGAGTTAGCGGATGCAATTTCACTAACAAGATCAAGTTTCTCTTTGATCCCTTCCACGTTGGTTTTCAGGTCCGCCACGTTGGTTTTCAGGTCCGCCACGTTGGTTTTCAGGTCCGCCACGTTGGTTTTCAGGTCCGCCACGTTGGTTTTCAGGTCCGCCACGTTGGTTTTCAGGTCCGCCACGTTGGTCTCGATTCCATCCAATCGGTTGTCAATTTTGAGGATGTGATTCAATATCGAACTCGAAGTATCTTCAAGACTGGATACCCTGCGTTCCAACCTGCTCATTCGACGTTTCATATCGGGAGTATCATCTATTACAGTCATCATCTGGTTCCTTACCTATCCGGGGTGGTTGTTTCGAGGGATTCGTCACAGAACGGGAGCGACCCGTAAGTCGTCGTTTCAACTGTTGTATCCATCAAGCCACCTGGCATGGTGACTACATGAATCCCAAAACAATCAAGTCACAACGTTGGCAGATTGTCAACGCCGATTTTGTTGGCATCTCGTCAACACTCGTGTATCCCAGCCTTCTCACCTCCTATGCCATCAGATCAGAGTTCCCAGGCCGGTTTGATCCCGATGTTCACCGTTCGATATAACCCCCTTTCTTTTTTGTTAACGCAATCCCGGATTCACGTTACTGATCCCGGGATATCCGTAATCGTCCCTCTACCCGTCCCAGGCGCGTATTCATGTCGTGTATCTCTTCCCGCATTGAGGATAACCCGGTACGTATAGCAGCCAACTCGGTACGCATTTCCGAGAAGCCGGAGCGGACTTCATCCCTGAATTCCTGGTTCAACTGATTGACAAACGCAAAAACGGTAATGACAAGAACCCCTGCGGCCGTTATGATCTGGGCGCCGAAGGTCCAATGATCACGGGATATCGTGGTCATGTCTGACTCCTTCCAAAGTCGATCCAAATAAGCCTACCGCCGTTGATCCCACGCTGATATCTTAAGAGTCGCAAATCAGGTTTCCAGTCTCGTAGATAAAACACAGATCAAAACCATCATGTAAAAAGGATCGTCATAATGATCGTCATGGCTACGAACAACGGTGACGTCGGCATCCGGCAGGCGGTGGCCGCGCTTAGGGAAGGCAAGACCGCGGTGGACGCCATCGAGATCGGCATTCGGGAGGTGGAGGTGCACCGTCCCGACCGCAGCGTCGGTCTTCACGGCTATCCCAACATCCTCGGCTATCCCCAGCTGGACGCCCTCATCATGGATGGGCGCACGCGCGACGTGGGGGCCGTGGGCGCGGTGACAGGATACGACCACCCGATCTCCATCGCCCGCTGCGTCATGGAGAAGCTGATACACGTCTTTCTCGTCGCCGACGGCGCGGAGCGGTTCGCCAGCGAAATGGGATTCGAGAAGAGCACCTATGTGGATCCGGAGATGCCCGAGATCTACGCGAAGCACGTGGTCGAACAACTCGGCATCGACGACCCCGAAGAACTCCAGCACACCAAAGAGCTGTGGAAGCTGAGCCACCTGGCCGTCGATCCGCAGAAGGCCGGGGGCACGACCAACTTCATCGCGCAGGACGGCAACGGCGACATCTGCGTGGGCGTGAGCACGAGCGGCTGGGGCTGGAAGTACCCGGGCCGCCTGGGTGATTCGCCGGTCATCAGCGCGGGCGGATTCGCGGACAATCGCTACGGCGCCGCGGCCTGTACGGGCACGGGAGAGCTGGCCATCCGGACCGGCGCGGCCCGGAACGTGGTGACCTACATGAAGATGGGCATGTCGCTCGAAGAGGCCACGGCCGAGGGGCTTCGGGACATGAACGAGCTGGACTCCCAGCGCGTGGGCGGCGTGCAGATCATCTCCCTGGATGCCAGCGGCGCCCACATGGCGGGGACTACGAGCGACCGGAAAGGCAGCCACGTCTACATGACGGCCGACATGGACGAGCCCGAGTTCGTCGAAGGCATATCGGTGCCGTACGAAGGCGAATAAGGACCAGCGATCGCAGCCGAGTGTAGTAGCGCAAAAGAATCGGCCGCGGCCGAGCGGAGCATCCCGGATGAAGCTGGAGGACGCCAAAACCCATCTCGACGAACACGGCTACGTCGTGCTCAAAGAAGCGCTGACCGGGGTGCAGGCCGATATTCTGCGCGACCGTTCGGCCGAGTTGGCCGCGCAGGAAAGAGACGATGGGGAGCACGTCTACTTCGACGGGCAGGCACAGCGGGTGTGGAACCTGGTCAACAAAGGCCGCATCTACGAGGAGATGATCCAGCTGCCCCAGGTACTTGCGCTCCACGAACACCTGCTGGGCGACGACTGTATCTTAAGCAGTTTTACCGTCAATCTCATCGGCCCCGGCGCGCCGGCCGGCGGCCTGCACGTCGACTTTCCGCTTGGCAGATTCCCGCAGCCCGCGCCCCCGTTCGCATTCTGCTCCAACACGATTTTCGTACTCGACGACTTCACGCCGGAAAACGGGGCGACACGGCTTGTGCCGGGAAGCTACAAGCGCGGGACCCCTCCCGATCCTGAGGCATCGTACGACGACGTCATCCAGCTGGACGTCCGGAAAGGCGATATCGTCATCATACACGGCGCGACCTGGCACAGCAGCGGTGCCAATCGAACCCGGGAGGACCGGATGATTCTGCTGGGGTTCTTCTGCCGCTCGTTCATGAAGCCGCAGCAGGACCAGTTCAGGCTGGCGAGCCCCGAAGTCGTCGAACGGGCGACGCCGACATTGAAACGTTTACTGGGATTTGAATCGCAGTCGGGCATGCGGACCTGAGCGAAAGGTTACGGCCTTATTCTGAGCAGTTTCTCTGATTCGTATAGGACCACAGAACAGTATTGAGTTCTTATGACAGATTGTCTAAACCAGTGGATTTAAAATGTGCGAACGATACAGAATCGCTCATCGGAAATACAACTTGTTTTTGGATCAACAAAGATCTGACTCACCTTCAGAGGATGACTCACTTCTTGTTGAAGCATGCAATGAAATTGAAACAACACTGACGGATGGAATTCTACCGAAGAAAGTTCATCTCGCTGACAGCATTTATAAGTACATGGGGCAGGTAGGTCTTGAAAAACGTATATCATTGCATCGTATGTACCTCGAGACTGAAACAAATCTGGAAGAACGGTTTTGGTCTCACTGGCAGCTAGTGGATTCTCTTGCGGTACTAGGCAGGCACAGAGAAGCTGTCGAAGAACAGTCTGTGTTTTACAAGTGGACAAGTACACATCTTACTGCTGAGCACGTAGTTAGAGCACTTGAGGATACTACACAAGCGCAATGCTGGAAACATGCAGGTCGGATTGATGACTGGATAGTACTATACAAGAAAACCTCTAAGTTGATACAGGGGCCCGCAGTCAGTCGGAAATGGAAGTGCCTCTTCTTGCGAGCCGGTGCATCGGTCTATATCTACAACGACAAGTTGGAAGATGCCTTAATTGAACTTGAAAAACTGGAGGTGCTAAACAACGAAAATCCTGACTGGAAACACTTTAGAGTGCATTGGCTTGCTTTAATCACATCACGGCTTCAGATCCATGGTAAACGTAAGGAATGGAGGGCGTTTAACGAAGTTGCAATGGAAGCTTGTTCATATGTTGAATCTGAAGTGGCGGACTTGAATTCAAAGAACGAACCGGATACGGAGTCTATCTCTTGGGTGGCACATGATGTTGGAGCGTGTATGATGTGGGCAAAGAGATACACTGATGCAGTGCGACTATTTCAAATCGCAATTGATACGAAACCGAACGCTTGGAGCCACTATTTCATGTCTGTTTGCCTTTGGGCATCTGGTCAAAATCGACCCAAGACTCTACATCATCTCAGAGTGCCCAAGACTTCACACTGAATCCATTGAATCGTGGCAGGTTTTATCAAGTCTTTCTTGATACTCCAGAGTTTACTGCTGTGAGAAACGACAGGGAATTCCTAAGTGTATTCGGGCAGGCCTGATTATATGCTGGTTGTTTTAGGATCTTCCGTTTGTTAGGTGTTTCCGCTCGAAGGATGCTTTCAAACATAGAAACTAGGAGAGTGGGAACCCGATAATTTTATGACTGCGGTTTGTACTCGTAGTAAATCCAATTCGGCCTAGTCGAAATTAACCTCGTTGTCAATACAGAAAGATCTAACATGTCCGACTCGCCATCGCATAAAATCGTCCCCAAGACCTACACCTGCTACCGTGCGTGCGGCCCCATCACGATCGACGGAAAGCTGAGCGATCCGTCCTGGATCCGGGCGCCCCGCACTGACCTCTTCGTCGATATCGAGGGCGACCTCAAGCCCATCCCGCGCTTCGGCACGCGCGCCATGATGCTGTGGGACGACGAGTACTTCTACGTCGCCGCGGACATGGAGGAACCAGACGTCTGGGGCACACTGACTAAACGGGATTCCGTCATCTGCCTCGACAACGACTTCGAGGTGTTCATCGATCCCGACGGGGACACCAACCACTACATGGAGTTCGAGATCAACCCGCTGAACACCGCCTGGGACCTGTACCTGCCCAAACCCTACAACAAGGGCGGAAAAGCCGACCACGACTGGGACTTCGAGGGCGTGCGCCACGCCGTCCACATCGACGGCACCGTCAACTGCTCTCACGACGTTGACCGCGGCTGGTCCACCGAAATCGCCTTCCCCTGGACCAGCATGGCCGAATATGCCGGGGTGGATTGTCCTCCAAAAGCCGGAGACAGCTGGCGGGTCAACTTTTCAAGGGTCGAATGGGAATTCGAGCGTTACAAGGACGGCTATCTGAAGAAAGACGGGGTTCCCTGCGACAACTGGGTCTGGTCACCGCAGGGCGAGGTCAACATGCACATCCCCGAGATGTGGGGGCATGTGGTGTTCTCGGATACGGTCGTGGGCACGGCGGAGATGTGACGTATGGTCGCCTTGCCCGGTCAGGTTAGCTTCATAACGGTCAAGATGATCCCCATGCAGGATACGACAACGCCGATTGTCCATCGAAATTGCGTATTAGAATGAGCCAGCATGTCCGTTCTCATCCGCTCCATGTCTATTCTCAGTACACCCAGGTCTTCACGGGTCGCGAAGGCCTTCAGATCCTCCCGTGTGGCGAATGCCTTCAGATCGTCACGTGTGACGACATGCTCCAGCTTCTCCTCGATTCTGGTCAATCGGATCTTGATGTTGTCTGAACTGTAGTACAGATCGTCTTCGATCCGCCTGATGGATTCCGCGATTTCCCGTGAACTCATCCCGGTATTGCCGGTCCGGCGTTTGTTTTTTGAGTGGTTCATTTTGTCTAGCGGTTCTCCCATTGACCTCTGTTTGTTCAGGTTAGCTTCATTACGGTCAAGATGACCCCCATGCAGGAAACAACAACGCCGATTGTCCATCGAAACAACGTATTCGTGTGGGTGATCATTTCCGTTCTCAATTCCGCAAGATCCTCCCGTGTGGCAAATGCCTTCAGATCTTCCTTTGTGGCGTATGCCTTCAGATCATCACGCGTGACAAATGCCTTCAGATCATCCCGTGTGGCGAATGCCTTCAGATCGTCCCGTGTGACGACATGCCCCAGCTTCTCCTCGATCCTGGTCAGGCGGATCATGATGTTGTCCGACCCGAAGTACAGATCATCTTCGATCCGTCTGATGGACACCTCGATTTCCCGTGAACTCATCCCGGTTTCACCGGGTGGGCGTTTGCTTTTAGGATTGTTCATCGCACCTGTCCTTTTTGTTAGAATGTGACTTATTGATCATACCTATTTACAAGTGGGACGCGGCCAACGCTCCGGTTTGCTTTCTGCTCTCTGATCCGCTCGTACTGTAGCCTGCCTTCCGGGTTCGGCGCCGAGAGTCCTCCGGATCAACGCCTTATAAATGTATCAGTAGTAGCGCGCGAGAGTTATCTCGTGTTTTACTTTATTTAATGGCGGTTGGCACGGTGGAGTTGACGTGTATTGGAATCTCTTCGCATCATTTATGCGAGTTTTACTTACTTAATTCATATTGTGGACTTAATATATTTAAAATCTACTTGCGTTTATATGAATTTATATTTACATTTTAGTCGATAATGAAATCCTACAACGAATCGTGGACAACCTATGACCAGCGACACCGATTTGAATAACGACACGGACCGGATACCGAACCCGCGTTTACCCGCCCAATGCCCGGGCTGTGCCGCGCCTCTGAAGGTCACCCGCCTGGACTGTACCGAGTGCGATACGGCCGTGATCGGCGGCTTTCACCTGCCGCCGTTAGCCCGGCTTGCCCCGGAGGATCAGGCCTTCGTGCTCTGCTTCCTCCAGACCGGCGGCAATCTCAAGGACATGGCCGAACACTACGGCGTCTCCTACCCCACGCTGCGGAACCGCCTCGATGACCTGGTCGCGCATCTGAATTCGTTGGGGGCGGCGGACCGTCCAGAGGAAGAACTCGGCGAAAAACGCAACTTCTGATGTGGATTTCGTTACACATTTCGATGGGCGTTTTTTGGATGGGCAATACGTAGAAGGATGCCAGTCATGGACGCTTCCCACACCCTCGCTTCCCACACAGGCGAGTCTTCCGTCCGGCGCACGTGGTGCACGTGGCTGTTCAATCCCTTCTACTACCTGGCCGGCGGGCCGGCGCTGGCCTGGGGACTGGCATGCATCGTCCTGACCGCCTGGATCGGCGGCGCATTCGATTACCGCTACACGGGCACGCTTTCCTTCCAGCTTTCGACGCCGACGCCCATCTGGCTCGCCATAGCGCAGGGCCTTTTGGCGTGGATCGTACCCAGCGCATTGCTCTACCTCGCCGGCCGCGGACTCAGCCGCAGTCGCGTGCGCCTCATCGACGTCTTCGGCACCCAGGCACTGGCGCGCGCGCCCGGCCTGCTCGTGGCCCTGATCGTGTTGTCACCGCCCTTTCGCGACCTCACGACCTCTCTGATTGCACAGGGTGCTTCTGATTTCTCGGTCGCACAGCTTGCTGGCCTCACTGCGATTGGTACGGTGATGGTGTTGCTGCTGGTCTGGATCGTGCTTCTGATGTACCGAGGCTTTGCCGTATCGTGCAATGTCGCCGGTGGCTGGGCGATCGGTGCATTCATCGCCGCCATCGCCGTGGGCGAGGTGGCCACCGGTGCGACAGGACAGTTCCTGCAGGGTACCGTCGCTCCTCAGCCCATTGCCAGCGTAACCGTCCAGTCCGATCAACACCATCGGGCCGCGCAACTGGCCACACGGATCCTCGAGGGGCACGAACAGGGTCGCTTTGAAGCCCTGAACTCAGAGGAGGCCACCGAGGTATTTCGCACGGGTTTCACCGCGGAGGTACAGCGCCACAACCACCAGACCATACGGCTGATGTTCGGCGCCTTCGAGGGCCTGGACTACATCGAAACCCGGTATATGGACAGCCAGCCGCACCTGCTGATCCACCGCTTCAAAGGCCGGTACGGGGCCGCGTCCCGGCCACCCGAGGTGCGCGTCGTCCTCGACCGGGACGGGAAGCTGGCGGGTCTCTGGATCAAACCCTGGCAGGATGAAATGCTATGAGCAACTATCGCCACACCCAGTTCGGCACGGTCAACGTCGTCATCATTATCGCCATCCTGCCGCTGGTCATTCTGCCCGCGTGGATGGCCGGAGCGGCACCCCTCGCGTGGATGATATTGGTTTTCCTGCTCGGTGTCCTGGCGCTGTTCCACAACCTGACCGTCACGATCGATGGCCAGGACCTGCGCATCAGTTTCGGCATCGGCCTGATCCGGAAGCGGTTCGCCCTGGATCAGATCGAGTCCTGCCAGCCGGTCAGGAATTCCTGGCTTTACGGTTGGGGTATACGACTTACGCCGCGGGGCTGGCTATACAACGTTTCGGGACTGGAGGCGGTGGAACTGAAGATGAAGAGCGGCAAGACCTGCCGCATCGGGACGGACGAGCCCAGGGTCCTGGCCGATGCGCTTGAGGAGGCGCTGGACGGTTCGAATTCAGTAGCTGAGTGATATCTAGGCCGCGTAGATCGAACTTACTGGCACGATTGTACTTGCCGGTCCTCGCTGCCATGCTTCTTTACATATTGATGTATTTCTTTACATTAACCAGTTTTCTTGGTATTATTCAGTAAGTAAAGTGAATTGGCTGATCTTCTATTTGCTGTTCTACATCACTGGAGCGAAACGTGCCTAAAGTCAGCGCCAAGCGACAAATCACGCTTCCGGCTGAACAGTGCCGTTTAGTAGGCATCGAGCCGGGCGACGAGTGCCAGAGCTACGTGGCCGACGGACGAATTACCATAGTCCGCGAGGAGCCCGGTAGCGCATGGGGATGCCTGGCGCATCTCGAAGGCGATCCGACGGTTTCAGATGAGGAATCGCGTCAGGACGCGATAGAAGGAAAGCAGGACCAGACACCTTGATCGCAATCGACACCAATGTCCTGCTGCGCTATCTCCTGAGAGACGATGAGGGGCAAGCTGCACGTGCGCGTCGCGTGATTGAAGGCGGCGAGCGCGTGCTCATTACGGACGTTGTACTGGCGGAAACGGTGTGGACGTTAGCCGGCCGCCGGTATCGCGCGACCCGGGCCGACCTGATCGATTTGGTCAATAACCTGCTGCAAGATGCAAATCTGTGCTTTGAGGATGACGAGGTGGTCTGGAGCGCCCTGCAGACCTTTCGAAGAACGGAGGCGGACTTCGCCGACGCCCTGATCGTGTGCAAGGCAGAAAAGCTAGCTGCCGCAGGCGACGAGTTGAGTATTGTTTACACCTTCGATGACGTCGCCTTGCAGTTGCCCAGTACTGCGAAGCCGTAGTACGATTCCAATTACCTACCGATGCAACTTCACCCCACCCCCACCTCAATCCCGATCGGACAGTGATCCGACCCCATGACGTCCGGCATGATCCACGCGTTGGAGACTGAGGGCATCAGGTCCGCGGTTACGTAGAAGTAATCTATGCGCCAGCCCACGTTCCGCTTTCTCGCTCCGGACATGAGGTGCCACCAGGTGTAGTTGTCCGGCCCTTCGTCGAATTCCCGGAATGTATCTACGTAGCCCATATCAACGATCTTGTCGATCCACTCGCGTTCCATGGGGAGGAACCCGGAGATCTTCTCGTTGTCCTTGGGGCGAGCGAGGTCGATGGCTTTGTGGGCGGTGTTCACGTCGCCGCAGATGACCAGTTTCTTGCCGTCTGCACGGAGCGATTCCCAGTGGGCCAGGATGGCCGCGTAAAAGTCCATTTTGTACTGCAGCCGTTGGGCGTTCTGCTTTCCATTCGGGAAATAGACGTTGAACAGGGTGAAATCGGGATACTCCAGCACCAGGGTCCGGCCTTCCGAATCGAACCGCTCCTCGCCGAACCCCTTTTCGACGCTGATGGGTTCGTGGCGCGTGTAGACGCCTACGCCGCTGTAACCTTTTTTCTCCGCTTCCGACCAGTAACTCGTATATCCGTCGACATCCGTGATCTTGTCGTCCAGTTGCGACTCCTGGGACTTGGTTTCCTGGATACACAGGATGTCCGGGGCCTCCCCCTGGAGCCACTCGATGAAGCCCTTCTTCGCCACCGCCCTTACCCCATTCACGTTCCAGCTTAACAGATTCCATGAAGACATTTAGATCACCTTTCCTGGTTGATGCTGTTATTGGTCACAAACTCCACATCAGCGACATCCGTCCGTTCGATCCTGTCCCCCCTCGCACGGTGGCTTCGTACGGGAAAATCGTCCGCCTTGAGGATCTCGCGGGTCTCGCTGGTCGTGCCGGTCGCGTGAGTCTCGCCGGTCGTGCCGGTTCCACGGGTCGCGCGATCTTCACTTTCCTGCCCCGCGTCCTGACCATCCGCGATTCGATCGTCCCCGTTCCCGACGATCAACACGATCTCCGGATCGGCCTCCGCCGTGAAATCCAGCAACTCCGAGTCCCCGGGCACGAGTTCGTAGAGCTGGTTGATCCGGCAGCGGTCCATGGTGCAGCGCTTGATGCAGGCGTAGCCTTCGAGATCGCGGTAGGCGACGGTGAACACGCGGCCCGGTTCCTCCATGGCGCAGTACAGGATATCGAGATCGACGTACATTTTGTCAAGGGTATTGTGGACGCCCGCGACGCCCCCGGATCGCACGATCACAACTCGGTCGTAGAGGGAGACGTTGAAGAGCGGTTTGCCGCTTTCGATGGTGTATCCCATGTACCCGGATTCGGTGTCGTAACGGAGCACCAGGTCGCGGGCTGCGGCGTCGCGTTCCTCTACCGGCGTGAAGGGTTTGACCTCCGAGCGGCGGGGATGCTCGTCGCGGTAGGTGCGGATGAGCTGCTCCAGGAAATCGATGGCGAAATCCGTCAGGTGATGGAGGTTGTGGAGCACCGTCCTGAGCTGACCTTCGATCTCCCGCATCTCGGCTTCGGCCCGGTCGATGCCGTACCGGGTGATGCGGTAGATCGGGATGTCGAGGAGCCGGTCCAGGTCCTCCTTCGTCAGGTTGTCGACCGTGATGATGTCCTCCACGGCGGCCATGCGCCGCGTCGCGGTCAGTTCGTGCCGGATCGCCGCCAGCAGCGACCGCACCAGGCGGCGGTGCGGCTCCGGTCCGTGGCCGACCGCGTCCAGGTTCCGGGCGATCATCTCGCGGCTCGGACCGTAGTGTTCGAAATCCAGGCTGCGGTAGACGGTCGTCAGCAGGCTGCGGGCCGCGTCGCGGATCTCCGGCGGCGCCTCGTTGAGTTCGATCATGCCCCGGTCCACGGCGCGGGCCGTGGTCGAGACCGGGCTATACTTCGCGATGGCCTCGCGCACGGCGGCGTATACCCCCTCGATGTGGTCGATGTCCTCGATATCCTTGTATATCCGGTTCTCGATGAAGACCTGCTCGAGTCTCCCGGCGCGGAGCTGGGCGCGCAGGTCCCGCTCCTCGATCTTCAGTTCCGCTTCGAGGATCTCCCGCAGCCGGTTCGTGCTGTGCCGGATCATGTCCGTCACGGTCATCACGCGGGGATGGCCGTCGCTGATGACCAGCAGGTTGGCGGAGAGGGCGACCTCGCAGGACGTGAAGGCGTAGAGGCCTCTCAGGATGTCATCGATGTCGGCACCGGTTTCCGCACCGGGGTCCGTCCGGATCTCGATCTCCACGCCGTCGGTGGTGTAGTCGGTCAGTCCCTGCACGGCGATGCGCTTCGACCGGGCCGCCTCCTCGATCGATTTCATCAGGCTTTCCGTCGTCTCGCCGAAGGGCAGCGCGCGGACCATGACCACGCCGTCGTCCCGGGGCTCAAGCCGCGCGCGGGTATACACGCGCCCGTTTCCGTCCTCGTATTCGCTCACGTCCATGAGGCCGCCGGTGGGGAAGTCCGGGTACAGGTGGAAGGGCTCGCCCTTGAGGCAGGACACCTGGGCTTCCATGACCTCGATGGGGTTGTGAGGCAGGATGCGGGTGGACATGCCCACGGCGATGCCTTCGGCGCCGAGGATGAGAGCGACCGGGACCTTGGCCGGGAAGACCACGGGTTCGCGGGCACGCCCGTCGTAGGAGTCGACGTACTCCGTGATCTCCGGGCTGAGCAGCACCTCCCTGGCGAGGGGCGTGAGCCGGCATTCGATGTAGCGCGCGGCCGAGGCCTGGCCGCCCGTGAGCACCGAGCCGAAATTGCCCTGCTTGTCGATGAACAGGTCCTTGTTGGCGAGCGAGACCAGGGCGCCGAAGATGGACTGGTCCCCGTGGGGATGGAACCGCATGGTCTGGCCGACGACGTTGGCCACCTTGTGGTACTTGCCGTCGTCGATCTCGAAGAGTGTGTGCAAGATGCGGCGCTGAACGGGCTTCAGGCCGTCGTCGATCTCCGGTATAGCCCGGTTCTTGACGACGTAGGTGGCGTATTCGAGGAAGTATCGGTCGTATAGGGTTTCGACGTCGGCCAAGATCGGACCCCGGCAGTGGCGGGAACACGTATCGGTTTCCGTACGAATGCGACCCGGAATCCGTACGGGCGCGCATCTAATTCCGGGGGAATAAAGCAATCGCTGCATTGAACTTATACGATTCAGAGTCGGATTACAATACATTTGTACCGGTGTCATGCGGTAAGGGTTGCCCGCGGGCCCCTTCCCATGCATAATGGACGAGGTTGTGCGGGGTGTTTTCGCCGCGTGACCCGGGAACCGGTCAAACCGGCCAGAATCCCGTCAAACCGGGCAGCCACTGACCGAGACCACAGACTCGGAAGACGACCCGGCCGACGACCGGAACGAACGACCGAGACCAACCAAGGAGCGATATTCCCATGCCTTCCCGTTGGGAACGAATCGAAGAAGGTATCTACCGATTTCAGGACAGCTGCATCGTCTACGCCGTCGAAGGACCGGAGGGCGTCGTGCTGGTCAACGCCGGCACCGGCGAGGCCGCGGACCATCTCGACGAGATCGCGGGCGGCAGGGCGGTGACGGTCCTGCTTACCCACCACTTCCGCGACCACACGGATGGCGCCATCAGGCTGTGCGAGAAGGGGGTCCGGATTCTCGGCCCGTACTGGGACCAGGAGTATCTCGTCGACCCGGAACAGCACTTCAGAGAACGGCAGCACTGGAACTCCTACGACAACCGCTGGGACCGCTTCTCGCCCGTCCGGCCCGTGCCGGTCGACGGCTGGATGATGGATTACGAGACGCGCGGCATCGCGGGGCTGTCGTGGGAGGTCGTGCCCACGCCCGGCATGACGAATGGTGCGAGCAGCTACGTTGTCACTGTTGGCGGCCGGCGCATCGGATTCGTGGGAGAAGTGATCTGCGGAACCGGGAAGACAACCCGCCTGGCGCCGCTGCAGTACAACTACAACGACTATACCGGCGCGTGGAACCTGTACCACGCTGTCAACCGCCTGCTCGAGGCCGGGGCGGACCGTCTGCTCCCGAGCCTGGGGGACCCAGTGGACGACCCGGCCGGCGCCATCGCGGCCTTCAAGGCGAACCTGAAGCGCCTCGAGGAGATCCAGCCTGGCGTCGCCGAACCGATGGAGGATGCAGACGATGACGATATCGAAGAGGTCCTGCCCCACCTGTACCGCTCGAAGTACGCCGGGGCGGAGACCCATTTCGTGCTCAGCGACATGGGCAAGGTCATGTCCATCGACTACGGTTACAACGTGAAGACCGGGTTCCAACCCGGCAAGTCGCATGTATCCAACCGAAGGCCGAACCTGCACGGGATCAGCGGGCTCAGGAAACGCTTCGGGATCGACCGGATCGACGCGACGCTCGTCTCCCATTTCCACGACGACCACGTCAACGGCATCCCCATGCTCCAGCGTCTCTACGGGACGGAGGTCCTGGCGGGGGAACAGTTCAGCGACCTGCTCGAGAATCCAGTGAAGTACGACCGGCCCTGTCTCTGGCACGAGCCGATCCGGGTGGGCCGGCACATCCCCAACGGGACGACCGTCCACTGGGAGAACATCCCCATCAAGCTGTATCCCATGTCGGGACACACCCGCTTCGCTACGTTGATCTGCATGGAGATCGACGGGACCCGCGTAGCCCACACGGGCGACCAGGCCTTCTTCAACACGGGGGGCGGCGTGGGCTACGAGGCCGGCGCGCGCATGTTCACCAACCACGTCTACAAGAACGGGCTCGACCTGGGGTGCTACAAACGGTTCCTGAAAGATCTGAAACGCTTCGAGCCCGAACTGGTGATCACGGGCCATACCCGCCCCTACCGCACGTCTCCCGAATGGTACGCCGAGATCGACCGGGCCGCGGAGGCCTTCGACGACGTGCACACCACCCTCATGCTGCTGGATGACGACGACGCCCACTTCGGCGCCGAATCCCAGGGCGCCAAGCTGGTGCCCTATCGCGCCCACGCACCGAAGGGCGGACTTATCGAGTTCACCGGCTGGGTGCTCAACCCCTTCCCCACGGATCAGCCGGCTCGTGTCCGGCTGGTGGGACCCGATGGCTGGCAGAGCGAGACGGTGACCTTGTCCCTGGGTCCGCGGGAGCAGAAGGAGATCCGCCTGGTGCTGCACGTTCCAGAAGGCACGCTATGCCGGCGGCAGCCCGTGGCGCTGAACCTGACCGTGGGCGGTCGGCCCTTCGGGCAGGTGACCGAGGCTCTGGTGACGGTGGGGATGCCGAAGTGGTGAGGTTATGGAATGAGGTACTGATAATCAGGAGGTTGTAGAACTTTTAAAAAACATAAATTGGCCAGATCGACCTTCTATCCCATTCAAAGACCTGCCAAACGGTAATTCTTCATATACGTCATTGCCCTTCAGCCATTTGTACACTCTTTCCTTTAACACTTCTATAGTTAACGCAGTTTTGCCTAGTAAAGCACATTCCCATACTATCATAACACGCCATTGTAGTTCTAAAAGCAGTGATATGTTGTTAACATCCCGCTCGTGATTTCTTTGTAATTTGGGCCACCAATAATCCATATTCGATTTCGGCATTGATGATCTGTGACAGCCGTGAGCATGCCAATAACATCCATGTACAAATACTGCTGCTCGATACCGTGGAAACACCAAATCCGGTTTACCTGGTAGGTTTCTTTCATGAAGTTTGTATCTCAGACCCTTGGAATGTAGAGCAGATCTAAGGATTATCTCTGGTTTTGTATCTTTATGTCCATTTCGAGACATAATACGTGAGCGTGTCTTTTTGTCTACAGTATCCATGCCTGTATTTAGATCAAGGTTCTAATATAAAATGACTGTCATTGCACGGATCAGTTCAGTTTGTTTTGGTATTGGCGGTTAGAAAATCAGCTGTATGGTGTGTTTTCTTTCATAGAGTCTTTAAGTTCAACAGTCACACGTCCTAAGTACTCAAACGACTGAACGTAGTCTGTATTCTCATCAAACATATCATTCGATCTTACTAACCTACAAATCCTATACCTATCACATAATACACAATCACCTGTTCGTGCGGGATCTTCATTCCATGCATCAAATTGTACTCGAGGGCAATGTGGTACAAATAGAATGTTTGTATGCGACACATTCAAATGAATAAAACCAGCCAGTTCATTGGCAGCTCTCGCTTCGTTTCTCTTCTCCCACCACTTTTCTCCAGTTGCACATTGTGCTGTCGCGAAAAACGTATATGGTACACTGTCACCAAAACCAAGTATGGCTATAATATCGATTCCGAAATCTCGCAATTCCGTTGGAAGCTGATCTTCGTTGATTAACTGAGCATTGAGCTTACTTGCTAATTTCGGTACAGCCTTATTCGCTGCTCCTCCAAACACATTTCGTCTGTCAGCACTCCTAGGTCCAAATTGAAGTACTTGCGTCTCAATAGGAAACATACCCTTCATTGCTATCTTCGACAATTCTTCAAATGCTGATCTAAGGCTGTCGCTCATTGAAGGTATATGATGAGACACAGAGCAAGCCAATAGCACCAAATACAATAGATGCTCTTCCTTGATATCACGCGATCCGTTCCAATAGACTACATTCGATTCTACCTTGAAGGGATATACATCTTCAAACCAGATTGCTCGTTTCCTGACCATTGAAACTGCTTGATCGAAGTACGACCTGAACTCATCGATTTCTTCACCCTGCAAATAACCGTCTCTGTCTTCGTTTAAAACCTCAGTACCGATGATTTCATTGAAATCCGATACATTAAACCTACAGTCATATTCACGCTGACTGAACGCAACCAACATTTCAATACAGTCAGTTAGTCGGACCACATCCTTTATGATCTCTTTTGTCCAACTTACTTTAACCATTTTGTCGATTAAATAAGTGATTGGTAGTTACTTTAAGCACATCTTCGGCTTCCTGAACCTTTCTCACAACTTCACTATCGTCTCCCGATACTACGTGCAGATTACGGTTAGCTTGTTGTAAGTGGTCTGTTGCCAACACTATGTCCTTTAGGAATTCTGTACGGCTCCCTCCCATCTTTTCTTTCGCGACAGCAATAGACAGCCCCATACGTAAAGCACTAACACCTTCAGGATTTGCAAGTACCTCCCCAAAATCTGGAATATTCCTAGATTCACCTAATTTCGTGCTACCGTCTGCTTTTTTCTCAAACATCCATACCGTTAACTCCTTTAACTGCTCCGAAATCAAGCAACTGCTGTCCAAGATCGCTCCGTTTATTGTTTCGTTTTCTTCGCCCCTTAGACCGATAAACTTCGCGATGTTACTATTTCCAATCGCTGTGTAAAAAGTACCAAATTGAAAGGAGTCTTCATCTAGGTCCTCAACCCCAAAAAAACCCTCCTGCTCGATTCTCTCGTAAGCCGCCAACGCATCCAGGCTTCTCTGAACTGAGTTAACCTTACCACCGATTTCTCGAGCAACATCCCTATAACGATCGGTAACATCCTTATCTGGATCGGTGTTTTCTAAAAGTGTTTTGAGGTATCTGGCTTTTGATAGCGGATCCCACCTTTGCACTCCCGAAATATGGCGAAATCCAATATAGTTTAGTGCATTGCTTCGAGATTCTACGAGGTATACTGGAACCTGTTCTGGCTTATGTTTTGCTTGTCTAGCAATCGTTTCAAACTTTTTTCTTCCTACTAAGCTAGGATCCCTAAGCAGTTTGAGTGCAGCTAGACGTCGATTACCCTCCAAAACGACTAGTTTTCCCTCTTCTTTAGTAACAACAATGGCTTCTCCTTCGAAAAAGTCATTTTCTCCAATTGAGGCCATTAAGTCTTCTAGTCGGGTTTTGATCGCAAGATACTCGATAATGTCTAATTCGCTACCTCCTTGGATATTGCTTGGTAATCGAGGATTGCGCTTATCTAGGCTAATATTATCTATGCTCATCGGTTCAAATGTCGGTTTCATAGTGCTTCCTCCGGAATCGCCTCAACTATTTTCCGAAAAACCAGAGGTGGTACTGCATTGCCTATTACTCTATACTTTCCGGACAATCCTACACTATCTGGAAATCTCCAACCTTCCAGATTCTGAAGGTAAGCAGCTTCTCTATATGACAATCTACGAGCTTGAGAACGATCGCCATCAAAAACCCATTTATCCGTATTTACCCTTACCAACTTGGGGCTCATCGGGTGAAGTGGCATGTGACGTGCGTGGGCTAAGATCGTTCTGCTTGGCAGATCCCAACTTCTATATCGATTTCTAGACAAGTAATACCAGTGGAATTCATCATCACAGTACTCACCAACAGGCCATTTCACCTTTAGATGATTCAACACTTCAGCTTGCGACCTGAATGGAATCAAGCCAGGTCCATGGGTCGCTTTTGGAAAAACATACCGAACATTCAGATCCGATCGTATACCCACGAGAAAAATCCGTAGTCGCTCCTGAGCCAAACCATAATGAAGTGCATTTACAATTTGCCACGATACTTTGTATCCTGCGAATCTAAATCGTACAAGCTGATTACGAAGAAAATGTATGTTGTTACTTCGTATCATTCCAGCCACATTTTCAACTATAAAAACCCTAGGGAGTATCTGTCGAAGGGCTCGGTCGAATTGTCGATATAGGGTGTTCTCCTCCCTCTGCGCGTCTCGCGCACCTCCTTGTGAGTAGCCTTGGCAAGGATAGCATCCAATCAGTAGATCTGCTGATGGGAAATATCCTATTTCGGCTATATCGGACAGATTGTAGTCAGTGCCGGGTAGATTTGCTTCGTATACTTCTTTAGCATAAGCGTTTACGTCATTAGCCATCATTACTTGGTAACCGGCATCAATCAACCCTTTGTCCGATCCCCCACAACCTGTAAAAAGAGAGACCGCTTTTAACACAACTTTGCGCACCTCCAAGAGTACTTGTGGAACCTTTGTCGCTACTAGAAGAACCGAATCTGTATGAGATAGTGACTAAGCGTATAGAACACCTTCGCATTTCATATCGGCGTTCTGGCTACAAAGCTGACAAGAATACATTTGGAGTGTTTATAACCGTTATAAATCCAACTATCAAGGCGCCTTTAATGCCTGAGGATTTAAGTAACTCAAGGTACACGGTCGTCATTTCAACTGTCAATGGTATTAGCGGTTCCCGCATTTGGTATTCATCCTTTGTTTAAATGCATATTGTGAAGACCGCTGGGAATGTTTGGGATATGTTAACGTACTTTATTATTGCAGTATGTGATACGACTTACTTCTCGTGTTTTATCTCTAAATCATGATGGTATTGTTATTATAACCCATTGTTAAAAGGAATTATCTTTGCTACAGCAATAGCTTCTTATAAGTGCTTTTCTCCTGCACCATATCTCGAGGGAAAGGAAGGATCCATGATCGGTCAGACCAGCCTGGCGTCTCTGCCCTCGCTGCGCACTTACGACAGCTGCCGGATTTCCAGCTGGAATACCTCCGGAGAAAACGCCGATTTCTGGCGCATCGAAGCCGGCGAGAAACGCGTCATCGGCGAGATCGACGAACCGGGGTGCATCAAGCACCTGTGGATGACGCTAGGGCTCCCTGCCGAGGACTACTGCCGCCGCATCGTACTGCGCATTTACTGGGACGGCAGCACGGTGCCGAGCGTGGAGTGCCCCATCGGCGATTTCTTCGGCCTCGGCCACGGGATGCGCAAGGATTTCATCACCGCGCCGCTGCAGATGAGCCCGCAGGACGGAAAGGGGTTCAACTCCTGGTGGCCCATGCCCTTCAAGGACAAGGCCGTGATCGAAGTGGAGAACCAGGGTACCGAGGGATACAACCACTATTTCTACATCGATTACGAGACGTATCCCACAGTGGAAGCGGTGGCGGACCAGGCGTATTTCCACGTGCAGTGGCGGCGGGAAGCCAACACCCGGGGGTGGGCCTTCGAGGAAGGACTCAAGCCGGAAGTCTACCGGAACGATCCGCGCTGGTCGAATTTGAGCGAGCGAGATAACTACGTCATCTGCGACGTCGAAGGCAACGGCGTCTACTGCGGCGCCCACCTGGACATCGACTGCTTCCAGCGCAACCCGAACGACTGGTATGGCGAAGGCGACGACATGATGTTCATCGACGGCGAGGCGTGGCCGCCGTCGCTGCACGGGACCGGCACGGAGGACTGGTATCATTGCGCCTACTGCCCGACCGACGAGTACAACGCGCCTTATCACGGCATCATCCTCTACAGCGGCAACGACGAGTGGCGGTGGAAGGGCAAGAACACGGTCTACCGCTACCATATCGAGGATCCGATCCGGTTTCGGAAAAGTTTCCAAATTTCCATAGAGCACGGTCATGCGAACAAGCTGAGCAACGACTACTCGAGCACGGCCTACTATTACCTTTCTGAGCCGCGACGGGGCGGCCCGGCCCTGCTGCCGGTCGAGGAACGCCTGCCCCGGCAGGACGAACCGAAATACGTAGAGTGACGGATTAACGATTAGGATGGCACATGATTGGCGGGCCGAGCCATGCGCCCTATTCCGGAGCAATTCTGCACAAACCTGCAAGGGAGGATCCATGATCGGTCAGACCAGCCTGGCGTCGCTGCCCACGCTGCGCACGTACAGGAGCCACCGGATTTCGAGCTGGGACACAACGGGCGCCAACACCGACGCTTGGCGGATCGAGGCCGGTGAGAAACGCGTCATCGGGCAGATCGACGGCCCCGGCTGCCTCAAGCACATCTGGATGACGCTAGGGATCCCGTCCGAGGACTACTGCCGCCGCATCGTGCTGCGCATGTACTGGGACGGTTGCGCGGAGCCGAGCGTGGAATGTCCCATCGGCGATTTCTTCGGCCTGGGCCACGGCATGCGCAAGGATTTCATCACCGCGCCGCTGCAGATGAGCCCCCAGGACGGCAAGGGATTCAACGCGTGGTGGCCCATGCCTTTCAAGGAAAAGGCCGTGCTGGAAGTGGAGAACCAGGGCGACGAAGGCTACTTCCATTACTTCTACATCGACTGCGAGGCCTATCCCACCGTTGACGCGGTGGCGGATCAGGCGTATTTTCACGTACAGTGGCGCCGGGAAGCCGACACGAAGGGCTGGGCTTTCGAGGAAGGGCTCAAACCCGATGAATACCGGAACGACCCGCGCTGGCAGAACACGAGCGATCAGGACAACTACGTCATCTGCGACGTCGAGGGCGATGGCATCTACTGCGGCGCCCACCTGGACATCGACTGTTTTCAGCGGAACCCGAACGACTGGTACGGCGAAGGCGACGACATGATGTTCATCGACGGCGAGGCGTGGCCCCCGTCGCTGCACGGCACGGGCACCGAGGACTGGTATCACGGCGCCTACGGCCCGACGACGGAGTTCCAGGCGCCGTACCACGGGATCATTCTCTACAGCGGCAACCCGGACTGGAGGTTCAAGGGCAAGAATACCGTCTACCGGTATCACATCGAAGATCCGATCCGGTTCCGGAAAAGCTTCCGCATGTCCATCGAGCACGGCCATGCGAACAAGCTGAGCAACGACTACGCCAGCACGGCCTACTACTACCTCTCCGAACCTCGGTGTGGCGGACCGGCCCTGCTCCCGGTCGATGAACGCCTGCCGCGGCCGAACGAGGAGCGGTACGGCTGAGAGTGAGCAGCCCTGCGGGCGAGCCGCACGGCTGAGGAGGAGCAGTGCCGAGAGCGGGCAACCCGGCCGTTACCAGGCAGAAGAGCGAACGATGAAAGTCCAAATACGGAGGTCCAAATGTTATCCCAGGATCAGGTTGAATTCTACCACGAGAACGGTTACATGACCGTCGACAAAGTGCTTTCCGACGCAGAGGTCGCGGATCTGCAGCGGGTGACGGACGAATTCGTAGATAAGGCCCGGGTCATCACCGAACATACGGACTTCTACGATCTCGAACCCGGTCACTCGGCGGATGATCCACAGGTGCGCCGCCTGAAGAGCCCGATCGACCACCACGACGTGTACAGGCACACCATACAGCACGACGGCATCCTCGACATCGTGGCGCAGCTGATCGGCGACGACATCCGGACCAACGGCAACAAGCTGAACATGAAGTCCGCCGACTACGGCAGCCCGGTGGAATGGCACCAGGACTGGTCCTTTTATCCCCACACCAACGACGATATCCTGGCTGTGGGCGTCTGCATCGATGAGATGACCGAAGCCAACGGCGCCTTGCTGGTGATTCCGGGTTCCCATAAAGGCCCGACCTACGACCACCACCAGGACGGACGGTTCTGCGGTGCGGTGAGCGATCCCGAATTCACCCCGGACAACGTCGCGGCGCTCGAAGTGCCCGCGGGCGGGATATCCATCCATCACGTCCGGACACTGCACGGATCGGCGCCGAACTATTCCGGCGCACCACGGCGCTTGCTCTTGTTCCAGATGGCTGCCGCCGACGCCTGGCCACTCACGGGAGCGGGCGACTGGGACACCTTCAACGGCAACCTCCTCCGGGGCGAACCGACCAACGTGCCGCGCATGGCCGACTTGCCCGTGCGCATGCCCCTTCCCGGTCCGGTAAAAGGCGGCTCGATCTACGAAACCCAGTCGGTTCTCGAGAACAAGACCTGGGCCCGGTGAACGCGCCAGCCCAATCCGAATCGGAATACAGGCAGCCGATCCTGTTTTTCGATGGCGTGTGCGGCCTCTGCAACCGGTTCGTCGACTTTATGCTTCGGGTCGACAGCAAGGACAGGTTCCGGTATTCGCCGCTGCAGGGCGAAACCGCGCGCAGACTCCTGGAGATGGATGACCAGGCCGGCGGCCTCGAGCCGGGCAGCGCTCCTCCCGGCGGCCTCGAGCCGGGCGCTCCCCAGTCGGGCGATCCCCGATCTTTCATTTTCCTCGATACAGACAAGCGTTTCGAACAGTCCAATGCCGTTTTGCACGCCATGGTACGACTGGGCGGTGCATGGCGGCTAATTGCCGTGCTCTACGTGTTTCCCAGGCCAATACGCGATTTCGTCTATCGCATCGTCGCGCGTAACCGGTATCACTGGTTCGGCAAACGCGACGCGTGCAGGCTGCCCACGCCCGATGAGCGCGGTCGGTTCCTGCCGTGACGGGCGACAGCGGTTTGTGTCTTGACCATTCGGCCTGTGTCGTCCCTCTCCTCGCGATCATCCCATCATGACCGACAGGTTCACTTCAGACAACCATCCCTTCGTTACTCCCGACGTAGTCAACGCGCTACCGAGCAAACCCGCGGATTTCCGATCGTCCTATGGACCAATGCCTCCCCAGTTCGGCGAATTGCGCATACCGGCCGGGCGTGGTCCTCATCCGGTGGCCGTGGTCCTGCACGGCGGTTGCTGGCTGTCGATTTACGCGGACCTGCGCAACGCGGATGCGCTGGCCGACGCCCTGCGGGACGAGGGCATCGCAACCTGGAACGTCGAATACCGGTGCGTGGACCAGGAGGGCGGCGGATGGCCGGGGACTTTTCACGATGCCGGGAATGCGACAGACCACCTGCGAGGGCTGGCCGCCGATTACCATCTCGACCTGGACCGCGTGATCACGGTCGGTCATTCGGCAGGCGGTCACCTGGCGCTCTGGACGGCGGCACGCCACCGGCTGCCCACGGAAAGCCCGCTCTGGACCGCGGACCCGTTGCCGTTGCGCGGCACCGTCGTTCTGGGCGGCCCCGGTGATCTAAAGCGATTTGTTCCTCATGCGGACGCGGAATGCCGGCAGGGCGTCGTATCGGAACTGCTTGGGGGTCAAGGCGTATCATCCGATAATGTTGAGCAGCGTGCGGAAGGTCGACTTCGATGCGGTTCGCCCGTAGAACTACTGCCCCTGGGCCTTCCGCAGGTCATGATCAGCGCGGAACACGACTGGGTTGTGCCGCCCGAACTGGGTGAAGCCTACGCGACGGCGGCCCGCGCGGCCGGTGACCCTGTCGAACACGTCGTCATCCCGAACGGCGGCCACCACGAGTTTATGGTACCGGGCTCCGTGACGTGGCCCGCCGTACGCCAGGCCGTGCATTCGTTGATCGAACCCTGAAACAGTTTGCTGGCCCGGTCGATAACTGTCTGCTGGTCCGGTCTACTAAACTCTGAATGTCAGGTCCATTATCGAAAGGCCATGTCATGCCCAACATCACCGTAAAACCAGACTGCAAGAACGCGCCGAAAAAGGCCCTGTTGCGGGATTACATCTCCGCCTTCGCGCATGCCGATATCGAAGGCGTCCTGTCGCCGATGAGCGACGATATCGTCTGGAACCTGGTGGGCGACAGCGTGATCGAAGGAAAAGAGAACGTCCGCGCATTGCTGGAGGCGATGAAAGGGGTCGGAACGAGCGACCTGGTCATCGAGTCCATCATCACCCATGGCCGGGAGGCGGCAGTCAACGGCGTGATCCGATCGAACTTGGGCCAGGCCCACGCCTTCTGCGATGTGGTTCAATTCACCAGTGCGGCGAGCATGAAGATAAAGACCATGACCTCCTACTCGATTGCCCTGGACGATGAGTAGGCCTAGCCGACCAGGAACGCCCCGGACGAGGTGGACGCGTTCCTTGCCGAACTCCCGGAGTGACTGCTGGAGAAGGCCCAACAGGAACGGCTAGCGGAATTGGAGGATGTGAAAAAGGAGGGCCCAAAGTGACAGAACGCAGACCCCGTCCCCAAATGCCCGCATTCGTGAAGGCATTGGTCGCCATGATGTTCGGCATCCTGGCCGGCGGCGCATTCAATTTCATGCTGGGCGAGCAAGGCGCGGATACGCCCGCCTTCGCGATCTACGGTGGAGTGCTGGCGCTCGCGATCTACATCGTTCAGGCAAGGCTCAGGTCGCGGAAGAAGTAATTGCCGGGGATCATGAGCGGGCGACCTTGGACTTGCGATCTTGGCGATCTTGGCGATCTTGGGCTGGCGATCACCGATCCGCCGACCACTACGTGTCGAGACGCAGCGTCCAGTTGTTCCACTTGAGGTCCGGCAGCCCCCCCAGGAACCGGTAGAACGACTCAGCGTCGACGTTCCCGGTCATGACTGTCCAGATGACTTCGGACGCGTCCATAGACCGGGCATGCGCGGTCACCGACGCCATCAATGCCTTTCCCACGCCCATACTCCGGGCAGCCTCGGCGACAAACAGTTCCTTGAGCACGAGCTTCGGTCGCAACGTGTAGGTCCAATGGATCGGATAGGTGACCGCCATCCCGACGAGATCATCGTCGTGTTCGGCAACGAACGCGGTGAACAGCCGCTCATCGCCAAATCCGTGCTCGAGGATGCTCTCCCGCGTCACGGCGAACTGGTCGATGTAGTCTTCGTACCGCGCCAGCCCCTTCATTAGTTCGAGCAGGCGATCGGTGTCTTCTGGAACGGCTTGTCTGACGTGCATGTGGAATCGTCCGACTTCGGGGAACGCACTCAATCTTGCGTGGCCAGCATTCCAGAGGACCGTATTCAGTCCTGCGTGGCCACCACTTCCCGCAGCGCCTCGAGAAAAGCATCATTCTCTTCCGGCAGGCCAATCGTCACGCGCATTCCCCGATCCAGCATGGGATAGCGGCTGACGTCGCGGATGAGCACGCCCCGTTCGATGAGTCCGTGGAAGATCCCGGCGACCGGCCGTTCCGCCTCGAACAAGACGAAGTTGGCGTGAGAGGGATGGGGTTTGATACCCGGCAGGTCCCGCAGGGCTTCGAAGACCCGTTGCCTTTCCGACCGGATCATCGACGCACGTTCCTCGATCAGTGCATCCTGGGCGATCAACTTCCGCGCGGCGATTAGGGAAATTACGTTGACGTTGTAAGGAAGTTTTACTTTCTCGATCTCCCGCGCCACGGCAGGATCGGAGACGAGGTAACCCAGCCGAAGGCCGGCCGCGCCGAGGGCTTTCGAGAAGGTACGTGTGATTAAGAGGTTGGGATGGCGGTCCAGCAGTTCAATGCACGACACGCCGCCGAACTCGAAATAAGCCTCGTCCACCACGACCAGGCCCGTGGTCGCTTCGGCGATCCGCGCCGTATCCTCCGGTGTGATCATCGAGCCGGTCGGGTTGTTCGGCGAGCACAGTACCACCAGCCTGACGTCCGGATGGGCGCTTTCTTCCACCAGCCGATCGACGTCGAAGCTCAAATCGCGCTTGAGGTGTACCGTCCGGATCTCGGCACCCGCGATCCTGCCCATGAGGGCGTACAGGGTGAAGGTCGGCGCGGGCAGCACGACCGCATCGCCCGACGAGACCGTAGACTGGAAGATCGACTGGATCAGTTCGTTGGAGCCGTTTCCGATCAGGACGTGCTCGGGACCCAGCCCGTGCCGCTCGCCGATGGCCGCCTTGACCTCGCCGGGCACAAAACTTGGATATCGGCCCCAGTTGCTTGCCAGGGCCTCGTCCACGATCTCCCGCTTGAGTTCCCCGGGCACGTCGAAGGGGCATTCGTTCTGGTTGAGCTTGACCGGGCAGTCCGGCTGGACCAGCGTGTATCCGGACATGGCGCGGACCGCCGCCTTCACCCCGGGAGCGTCGGCCTTTCGAAGCTTCTGATCCATGGTGCGGCCACCGTCAGTAGATCACCTTGTTCAGCGGATATTCCACCAGGCCCTGGGCACCGGCCCTTTTGAGCGCCGGGATCAGCTGCCGGATGGTGTGCTCCTCTATCATCACTTCGATGGCCACCCACTCCTGGTCGGCCAGGGGGGATATGGTCGGGTTCTGCAGCGCGGGCAGCAGGGCGGACACGGCGTCGAGGTCGGCACGCTTCACGTTCATCTTGAGGCCGACCATCTCCTCGGCGAGCATGGCGCCTTTGAGCAGCAGGGCGATGTTCTCGATCTTGCGCCGCTTGTCCGGATCCTGCCAGCTCGTCTTGTTCGCGATGAGCCGGTTGGTGGACACCATCAGGGTATCGATGATCCGAAGCTTGTTGGCCCTGATCGAACCGCCCGTTTCGGTGATTTCCACGATGGCGTCCGCCAGTTCCGGGGCCTTTGCCTCCGTAGCGCCCCAGGAGAATTCCACCTTCGCGGTCACGCCGTGTTTCTTCAGGTAGGCTTCAGTGATGTTGACGACTTCCGTGGCGATGCGCTTTCCTTCCAGGTCCTGGACGCTGTGGATGTCCGACGCCTCGGGCGCGGCCAGCACCCACCGCAGGGGCTGCCGGGTATGCTTGGCATAGACCAGTTCCGCCACCTCCACCACGTCCGCACCGGTCTCCACGATCCAGTCCTTGCCCGTAAGCCCCGCGTCGAAGACCTCGTCCTCGACGTAACGGCCGATCTCCTGCGCCCGGATCAGCATGATCTCCAGTTCTTCGTCGTCCACCCAGGGGGAATAGGACCGGCTGCTGACCGTGCAATGGAAACCCGCCTTGCGCATGAGCTCAAAGGTGGATTCCTGCAGGCTTCCTTTCGGCAGCGCCAGTTTGACTAACATTTCCTGTTACCCCCTCGCTGGACTTCTGATGGATGAATTTCGATATTGTTCAAAATGACTCCGCAAAATAACACGTTTGGCTTGAATTGTCCAATCCTATCGACGACCACGCCTTAACGGTGTCGTTACATCGAAATACAGTTTGAATTGACTGCTATCTGCAAGATTTGTCACGTGGACTACATCGAAATAGAGGCCATCGTGGACTTCCAGTTCCTTCACGTTGTATACAAGACCGTGCAACCCCAGAAAAGCCCATCTTTCTTGCAGGCTTGTACAGAAAAACGCTGATTCCGGCGATCTACCGTCACCACTTTCCCATATAGACTCGAGAAGGCCATCCAACACGGATTCGTGGAAATCACCGGTTTGGGTATCGTTGCTGTTTCTTGAACAAATCATGGCCCCATAGTGTGCATCCAGACTTATGTAACTGTAGGACAGTATACGTGTCGCAGACTCAAGACATTTTCCCCAGTCCTCCTCATTTATACCCTCATTCATGTTAGCCGTGTCTTTTGTTTCCGAACTCGAATAAGGCGCATAGTATTCAGTTTTCACGTATATTCTGCGCAATTCATCAAAATCCACCGACGAAACGTCTGTTTTCAGTTGCTCCACAAGTTCTTCATATCGGGCGTTTGCTGCTGTATAGTCTTTTGTCTCGGTTTCTTCTTGATCGATTTGGACGACACCGTTCACTAGCAATGCCATGACACAAATGATGGTCAGGTACATAACAACTCCTCCAATTGACCTGATGCGTTTCTGGTAATCGAAAGTTTCAGACCAGGAAATCTCTGCCATAGTACCCATGTAGGAAACCACGTCAACGAATTCCAGCACGTAAGCAACCCGAGTACATTATGGAGATGCTGCATGCCCGGTAACGGAGTCGCGCTTTGCTGAAACACTACCTCACGATCAGTGCAAGGCATCTGCTCAGGCATAAACCCTATGCCGTGCTTAATATCCTGAACCTGGCCGTTGGCATGGCCTGCGCGGTCCTCATCGGCCTGTATATACAAGACGAACGGGCCTATGACCGGTACCATGCGAACGCGGATCGGATCTACCGCGTCGTGAACGGGACCAATGCGAAGACAACCCCCGCCCTCGGTCCCGCCATACGTGAACTCCTTCCGGAAGTACAATCATTCGCCCGCATCAGTCCGCCCTTCGGCGGGTGGATCATTCGGTACGAAGACCGATCGTACTTCGAAGACCGCGTGTTCTGGGCGGATCCCGATCTCTTCGAGGTTTTCTCCTTTTCGCTGGTGCGGGGCAATCCCGCACAGGCGCTGCAGGATCCGGGGACGGTCGTCATCACCGAGTCCATGGCGCGCAAGTACTTCGGAAGCGCCGACCCCCTCGGCGAGACGGTATCGCAGGATACGTATCCCTTCACCGTCACCGGGGTGATGCGGGATATGCCCGAGCACTCGCATTTCCAGGCTGACTTTTTCCTCGGGATCGAGGGGTCGCTCGGTATCCTGGGAGATGATTATCTGGAGCAATGGGATTGGCCTTCGTTTTATACCTACCTTTTGCTGTCACCGGATGTAGATCCCGTCGACTTCGCGCGGAAAATGCCGGATGTGCTCGAAGAAAGGTTTGGCGCCCGGTGGGAAGCCGAGAACATCACGATGGACCTCCGGCTGCAGTCGCTGACCGACATCTACCTTTACTCCCAACTCGAGAACGAGGCTGGCGAGAACGGCAACGGCACGTACCTGCTGCTCCTCGGCGCCCTGGCCGTCGTCATCGTCCTGCTGGCGTGTTTCAACTTCATGAACATGGCGACCGCCCGTTCGCTCACGCGTAACCGCGAGGTCGCGCTTCGGAAGGCCTTCGGAGCGAACCGGGGTCAGCTGGTCCGCCAGTTCATGGGCGAATCCTTCGGTATCACCTGCGTTGCCATCGTGACCGCACTGATCCTCGTCGTGCTCAGTCTGCCGTTCTTCCAGGATCTCACGGGGAAGACCATCGCGCTCGACATCTTCCGATCCTGGCAGTTCTGGATGGGCATCGCCGCGGTAACGCTCCTGGTGGGGTTCGTTTCCGGCAGCTATCCCGCGTTTTTCACGGCGGCCTTCACGCCGGCAGCACACCTGAAAGGCCGGACCGGAACCGGCGTAACCCGCCACCTGGTGAGAAGGCTACTGGTCATGGGCCAGTGCATGATGGTGATCCTGCTGCTCGGCAGCACCTGGGTATTCACCGCGCAGCTGGACTACATACAGGCCAAACGGCTGGGCCTGCAGCCGGAACGAGTGCTCGTGGGACCCTCCAGTTTCCCGGCCTTCGTGGATCAGTATCCGGTTTTCAGGGAAACGCTCGAGCAGTATCCCCGGATCGAAAGCGTCGGTACCACCCTGATGCTGCCCGGCCGCACGGGACGCAAGGGTTTGCTCGCCACGACGGGGACGCGGCGGACCGACCGGCCGCAGGCGGAAGCGCAGAACCTGCTCGACTGGGCGATCACTGACGATTTCGTCGAAGTATTCGGGATGGAGCTGCTGGCCGGCCGGAGTCTTTCCAGTTCGCGTCTGGCGGATCGGAGGGAAGCCGTGATGATCAATGAAACCGCCATGCGGCAGCTGGGATGGAACGCGCCCGATGAGGCCATCGATCAGGAGGTGCTGATCCACATCGGCCATCCGTGGGCGCACGATCGCCGGATCATCGGCGTGATCGCGGATTTCCACATGCGGTCCCTGCATCATCGCATCGAGCCGATGATCATCCGGCATTGGCCCCGGGAAAACCTGCCCTTCTACGCGATCCGCATCCAATCCGATGACGTGACCGGTACGGTCTCGTGGATCCAGGAAACCTGGAAGCAACAGATGCCGGATGTTCCCATGGTGTATTCGTTTCTCGATGAGGATTACGGCCGACTTTACGCGGCAGAGGCGACGCTCCGAGAGGTCTTCGGCGTTTTCTCGTCTGTCGCGGTCTTTATGGCCTGTGCCGGACTGTTCGGCCTGGCCTCATTCATGTCGGCGCGGCGTACGAAGGAAGTGGGCATGCGGAGGATTCTCGGCGCCACGGTCGCCCAGATGACCGGCCTGCTCCTGAAGGAATTCGTCTACCTGGTCCTGATCGCTACGGTACTGGCCGCGCCCATCGCCTACATCGCCATGCGGCAGTGGCTCCAGTTGTTCTCCTACCGGGCGGACGTCGGTCCCGCCGCCTTTTTTGCTGCCGGCGCGGTCGTCCTGGCCATTGCCTTGATTACGGTGAGTTTCCGTGTCGTCGGCGTGGCCCGGGCGAACCCGGTGGATACGCTGAGGTATGAGTAGGGTGGCCTCAATGTAACGGCCGTACCGTTAAGAACAGTGGCCGCGATCAGGAGTGTATCGGCCGCTCAAAGCAACCCGGCTTGATCGAGTCGTACCTGCAATCCCGATATACCTTCCTCTACCAGATCCGTCCTTCCTTCTTCCAACCCGTAGATGACCTCGTGACAGGAAGCCATCCAGGTGTAGAAACGAAGCCTGTTTACGAAGTTGGCGTCCAATGCGCGTCGGACGCCTGACCCGCGCAGATATCCGTCTCGAATCCTTTCAACGGCCTCCATGCCGAAAGTGACGTAGATTCCGACGAAATCGATCGCCGGATCGCCGATGGTCACGTCCTCGAAATCAATCAGTCCGGTCACGGCCGTCCCATCCTCATCGATCAGGATGTGCTCACAGCCCAGGTCGCAGTGCACCAGGGCGACGTCCTCGAGCGTCGCGAGTTCCTCGTCGAGAAACCGACCGAAACCTCGTTCGACCGCGTCGCGTACGTGTGAATCCAGTAAGGGTGATACCCTGGCACGGACGGTTTCCCTCAGCTTGTGGTAGCACTGCCGCCATGCCTCGACGGTAGGTTCCACACCGCAGGCCTCGGCGACCAGCGACGTAGGTATGGCATGCAGTGAGGAGAGCGCGGCCGCTATGGATACGGCCAATTCAGCGGCGAGCTTGACGCCGTACATTGGGCGGCTGGACAGAGGACGATCCGGAATCCGCCGGTACCCCGCATAGGGTTGTCCGCGCCAGGTTCCCACGTGCTCGAAACACGGTACGGCGAACTCGACCCTTGGGGCAACTACGGGTAGTACCGCCTGCTCTTTTTGCAGGTTTTCCGCGACTACACTGTTTCTTGGAAAACGAAAGATCCAGCCTGGAATCGTGGACTCGGCGTGCTCATCGTGGCCCCTGTGCTCGACTTCGAAGGTCCAATAAGACCACCCTCCTGTAATGTGATGGATGCTACCGTGATCCAGTCCAAGGCTGACGAGCAGGGTTACGACGTCCGGGGATGTAACAACTGGGTACTGAATGATGGAAATACCTTTGTTGACCGAAGGGTGTGGTTGTCAGAAGGATGCGACTTTCTATCCCAGTCAGCACTTTACCAGTTTCAGACAATATGGTTCAGTAACTTTGCTCTAGTGACCGCTAGCGTTCCGTACAAGGCTTGCTTCATTGGATCTGGTCAGATCTGGTTTCGATTCTAGATAAACCATTTTCATTTCTACTGAATACAAATAAGTGCTTTGCGAAGTACGCACATAGTGAACTGCGTGGTCCGGTTTTTGTGCGGATTGTGTTTCGGTGGTCGGACGATTCAGCTCATGAGGTAGCACTTACAGACTACCATCGATAGGATTAGTGCCGGGAGGTAAAATGTTACCAGAGAACCGTATTCCAACCCATCCCGGTGAGGTTTTTTTTGAGGAATTCCTGAAACCTCTGGGAGTAACTCAGGTGGCGTTTGCAAAACATATCGGCGTGCCTTTTCAAAGGATTAACGAAGTCATCCGTGGGAAAAGAGGCGTAACTCCTGAGACAGCATGGTTATTGTCTCAGGCTCTGGGTACAACGCCGGAGCTATGGTTGAACCTTCAAAGGAACCATGATCTTGCGAAGAATCGGCCGGAGAAAGAAGTTCCCAGGCTCCGTGTGGTTGTGTGAATAAACCTGCATCAAGCAACTAAGCAACTTTGCGTTTCAGCTAAAGCTTGTAGTAACCGGCATTGATTTGACGGTTATCTTTTTCGGCATCTTCTTCCTGTGCTTTCGGCTCAATTTGATCAAGTCCCAATGCCTCGGTGACGTCCACAACACCCTCATTAACAACCATCCTCGCTTCCAGCGCGCCTTTCTGTTCCGGATTGCAGCCTATCACGCCCCAGTTGTATACGCCCGCCAGATGGTCGTACAGGACCTGTGCGTCGACATCTTCTGCGATGGAAACGACACCGGTATTGTACAACGTGGCGGTCCCTTCGAGAAAATCAAATCGTGACTTTTGGAGCTTAACGGTGGTGTTCACGGCCCACAGCGCTCCGTCATAGAAAACGATCCTGGTTTTCAGCGTGTCGCATTTTTTGGACAGGACTTCGCTTAAGCCATCCGGGCACAGGACCGTACCGGTGCAAATGAGACCGCCGAGGGCTTTGTCCAGTGTGTCCTGGTCCACTTCCTCGTATATGGTGACGTTTTCGGTTGCGAAGATGCTCCTCTCCGTCCATGTCCGTACGTTCGTGGATTTCAAAGACAACTCGTGCTCCACGATCTCATAGCCCTCGGGTATCCCCCAGGTCTTCGGCGTGCCGGCCCCGGGATCGAACCTGGACCCCAGCGAGTACAGGTTTTCCTCGCTACAGAAGACTTTTCCCCTGACGTTGAGCGTCTTGATTTTCTGATCGATCAGTTCATCCGGCACCGACCGCGCGATCTTGAGGTCACCCGTGATGACTATGTCCGTGTCGTTGGCTATCGATGCCAGGTAGACTTCATCCAGTTGGAGATCGCCGACCACCAAACGGGCGGAAGACCGGTAGGAGGCGTGACTTCCCGGGTTTTCCGTCAACTTGTCCATGATGGCTCCGGCTACATGTTCAGGATAGAGGATACTCCCTGAATTGAGGATTCCGAACCAGGAACTTTCCACACCTTCTAACGTGACATCGGGCTCCAGGATTATACTGCCCGAGTTCAATATGAATAGCCGGGCTCCTTCGCCGGAGAACGATTCCCGGCCCATGACCTCCCTGGAATGAACTGTCTTCAGCCTGACTTCAACTGGAACTTCGATCACACTTCCCATATTGATGGAGAACATCGTCATCAGAGGCCTGGTCTCGGCGGTCACCAGCACGTTTCCGGAATTTACATGATCGATCCTCGATGCCGTCTGTTCTGTTGTTTCACGCATGTCCAAAGTACCGCAATTGATACTGACCGAACGAGGGAGGCTAGTTTCGAGATTCATGGCTTTTCTCCTCTACTTTGGTGTGCATCCACTGTCGGGATCAAGTAATTGAGATCGTACGGCATATACATCCTGGTTCGATGATGGTTGTTGTATTTAAGTGTTATATTCGAGTGAGACGGGAAACCCGCGCGCGCAGTTTACTGATTGCGGCATGCAGCCGGTAGCGGACGGTCCCAGCAGGAACGCCCGTCCGTTCCGAGATTTCCCTGCTCGTGAGTCCCAGGACAAAGCGCATATGAACCAGTTCGCGGTGTTTCTCCGGCACATGCTTCATGATCTCCGTCATGGTCGCCGTCATGCCGGAATGATCATTCGGCCCGGTTTCCAATCCAGTGGTATTGCTCGACTCCTCCTGCATGAGTTGAAGCCACGTGTCGAGGAACATCGCTTCTCTCCGCCTGGCGCGTGTCTTGTCGACGAATAGATTTCTCATGGTCCGATAAAGCCATGCCCGTCTCTGAGGAGGCGAAAGGGTACCGAGTTGATCGAGATGCTTCATGGCACGAATGAACGTATCCTGGAACAGGTCGTCCGCCTGGTCTTTGTCCCTGGTCAGATATCGAGCATGTGCCGAAAGTGATGAAGCATAAGTCCCATAAAGTTCATCTACGGTCATGCTCTGGTCCGATCACAGATTGGCGGGATCTCGAATGAGCATCTGTTCATATTTAGGACGAATTAATTGGGGAGGGGTGTTTGAAAAAAGTCAGGACGCCATTATAATCTGGCATGTTGTTGTTCCAAGGATGCGAGGATATTATGAAAACGTGGTTGTGAGGAGTTCACTATGGTACGTGTTCCTACAAATCGTATTCCAACCCATCCGGGCGAGATGCTGCAGGAAGAGTTCCTGATTCCGATGAGGTTGACGCAACGTGAGTTGGCTGACGCACTAAACGTTCCCTACCAGCGCGTGAACGAACTGGTAAACGGACGCCGCGGTATTACACCTAGCACGGCGTTGCGCCTGGCCAAGTACTTCGACGTGTCGCCCTCGTTCTGGCTGAATCTACAGCTACGTTGGGACTTGTATCTCGCCATGCGGTCAGAGGCCCGAGAGTTGGCGGCGATTGAGCCTCGTCGCATTGGAGTCGAAGTTTAAACTACAGGAGGGCATCGTGCTGAACCGCGCTGCATAAGGATAAACGCAAGGTGGCGTATATGCTTCACGTGGAGTAAAGGCAATGCCGACGATGTTGAGATCGTGGATTACCATTAGGAGACCCCGTCATGCAGAATGAGAAACTGGCTTCTGTACACCCAGGCGAGATTTTAATGGAAGAGTTCCTTAAGCCGATGAACTTGAGCCAGAACCGGCTTGCACTTTCCATGGGCGTACCCGCACGTCGCATCAACGAAATCGTCCTGGGAAAGCGAGGCATTACCGCCGATACCGCCCTTAGACTGGCACACTATTTCGGCATGTCGCCTCAATTCTGGATGGGCATACAGATGGACTATGCGCTTGATGTCGCCGAAGACGAACTTTCAGATCGCCTGGAGATTGAGGTCCGGCCTCATCCAGGGACTAAGTTGGTGACAAAGGCCTGAGGACTTGATGTGCCAGCAATGGTCAATCACTACGGTTTACTGCTCAAGATTTGTTATCTTCTCTTCAACAAACACCTGCTCAATCGGCATATTAAATAACCTGGAGATCTTGAAGGCCAGGGACAGGCTCGGGTCATACTTGCCTTTCTCAATGGCATTCACCGTCTGCCTGGAGACTTTCAAACGATCCGCCAACTCGGCCTGGGTCCAGTCTCTTTCGGCGCGCAATACCTTCAGACGGTTTCTCATCGGTACTTCCTGCCGGCGACCAGTTGCCCCACACTCCAAAGTAAAATCATGGCAAAGCCAACCCACATCGTGTTGAAAGTAGGAAATCCCACGTTTTCCAGAAACCCGTAGCTGAAACATAAAACCAGGGTGGCAATGTACGCGATCAAAACCGCTTCCAGATGCAAGTGCCTGAGCATTTCATCCATACGCCGAACGAAACGTACCACGGCCAGCATCATGAATACGAGGGGGATCACCGGCGCTACCGTAACCGGGATCCGCCAGGGTGAATCGGGGTTCTCTCTCAGAAACATCAGTGACACTGCCTGTACGACTACATAGGCCAGCGTGGAACCGCTTAATTCCAGCAAATAACGTATAGTAGTTTGTCTCATCGTTTGCTGCCTCCTCTCCCGAAGATTGAATATGAAATGTACTGAAGTGATCGTAGTGTCGTGTTATAATGACATAATGTAAATATATATAATCTTTTTGTCAAGTTTTATTTACATTGATTACAGGGTGATCCCTACTTCCTAATACTGTACATTAGGCTGAAGTGCGATTTTCCGGTCTAAATCTGTCTGTTTGGCTTTAACTGAAGCTACCCGGGGTAAACCGTGAACATCACCTCAATCTCTTTCGACGTGGACCAGACGCTGATCGACACGGACCGGGTCATCATGCGATCCATGGAGTCCGTTCGCGATGAATTGATTAAGCGCGTACCGGGTGAGCGAACCCGAAACCTGACGGTTGAGCAGATGTGGTCAATTCGTGACCGGGAAGAGAAAGATTACGTGGGAAAGGTAAGAGACTTCGACGAGATACGGCGGAGGTCCTTCCTCAGGATGCTTGATCATGTCGGATACGCGGGTCCCGATTTGTCGGCGAGTCTCAACGAAGTATATCTGAAACACCGGTACAACGACATCAGACCTTACGAGGATGTCGTACCCATGCTCGATGCCCTTGCCCCGCGTTTCAAACTCGGGCTGTTGTCGAACGGTAACAACTATCCGGAGTACTTCGGGCTCGCTGACCGTTTTGACTTCGCCGTCTACGCCCTGGATATCGGTATCGAGAAACCGGATCCGAAGACCTTTCAGATCGCGGCGCAGAGGGCAGGCTGTGGCCTGGACCAACTGCTACACGTGGGAGATTCGCTGGAAACTGACGTCAAAGGCGCACAGGCGGTCGGTGTGCGTGCGGTGTGGTTGAATCGCAATGGCGCATTCAATGATACGGGAATAGAACCCGATTATCAAATCGCTACATTGACCGACCTCCCTGCCCTGTTAAGTCTGGATTGAGCCTGATTCGAAACGTATTCACGTGAAATCAAGGTCAAGGAACATCATTCGGACATGCCAAATCACTTTGCCGGACACCAGGTCCATCTGCAAACCGCGCGCCTGGAACTTCGTCCTTTCCGGGAGGCAGATTTCGAGATCGCGGAGGCCTACTACCGGGATCCCGAATTCCTGAATGCCATGGAAGGAGAACCGCCGGCCGATCCTCCGACGGCGGATTCGCTCACGCGGGTGGGCAGGATCATGGCAGAGCAAGGGTTTCTTTTTGCCATCGTGGAAAGGGCGAGCGGCCGGACGATCGGCGAGGTATGCCTTCAGTGGATGAATCTGGACCGCGCAAAGATTCCGGACGAGAAGGTGATGCGCATGCCGGTCGGGATTTGGGACAAGTCCTTGTGGGGCCGAGGATACGGCAGGGAAGTAGTATGCTGTTTGATGGATTACGCGTTTGAGGTACTGGAAATAGACCGGCTTCGTCCCTTAGATGTTTCCGTGGACAACGCCCGTTCCGTCGCGCTATGGCGGACCTGCGGACTGAGAATCGCAGGCGAATCGTCGGACAGAAAGCTGGATTTCGAGATCACGCGATCGGAATACGTCCGGCAACGCCCGATTCATCCCGATCAGAATCCATAAGGCAGGCTCAACGAAAGAACCTTTAAGAGCGACACAATGGGTGAAGTGATCCGATCTACTCCACCCGGCTGAACGCCAGTCGCTCTCCGGCGAATCCCTCGCGCCAGACGCTCGTGCACGCCTCCACCATCTCCTCGAGATTCTCCGTGACCTCGCCGAAGCGATTGCCGGGGACCAGGCCCATGTTGGGTGACAGGATCAGGTTGTCCCGTCCGTAGAAGATCGCCAGGTCCACCAGCCCCGTGCTGAAGGCGGCGTCGCGCAACGACGGCACGTTGACGGCGCCGGGGGGAAAGAAGAAGTAGAGCAGGTCGCCGGTAATCGGCGTAACGGTTGGATTCTCCATACCTATTTCGCTTGGTGCGAAGGAGGGGACCAGGGTATAGACTTCGTTGCTCGCGTACTTGGCGTGATAGGCATCATTCTCCTGCGGCAGGGCGTTCCACACCGCCTCGCATGTTCTGGGCGCGAGGTCGTCCAGCAATCGCGCGATGCAGCTCACACCGCGTTTCTTCAAGGACACTTCAATAAAACGATCCATGCTGGTCTCCTTAGCTACCTGTTAAATGTCCTCACTCAAGTTTGAATAGGCGACGATTTCCATCAACCGCCCCAGACCGGACTGAGGCGTCAGACGGTTTGCCAGGCGCAGTGCCTCCCACATCGTCACCTGGTTCGCCGACAGTACCGTTTTGCCGATTGCCGTCTCGAGTTCGGGCAGAAAACCAGCGGTGTGCAACGCGGTGTCGGGAATCAGGACTGCTTCCGCGTCTGGATGATCGTTGGCTTGTGCGAAGCGCAGGACCTCGTCGCGTTCAATGAGCGCGGACTCATCCCCCGTCCAGACCTCGAGACATCCCATGTGGACTACTTCGAGGCCGTCTGCCTCGAGAAAAGAGCGAAAGGCCTTCGACAGCTCTTCCGGGTAGGTCGCGGCGACGGCAACCTTTCTGAGCCCGACGACATTGCAGGCACTCATGAACGCCAGCGACGTGCTCGATGACGGTACGCCGAGCGCATCGGCCAGATCCTGCGCCTGGCGACGCGCGCCTTCCACCCCAAAGACAAAACTCCCGCTCGTGCACGCCCACATACAGACGTCGACGTCGTGAGAACGCAGTTCGTCCGCGCCCGCCAACAGGTATTCCCGGCTTCCAGTGATCTGAGTCTCGTCGATACGATGCAAGTTCGGGCTGTCAGTATGGACCACCCGGACATCCACCGCGGGCTTCAGCGCGGTAGCGAGGCGAGGGTAGTCGTCCTCCGCGGAATGAAGAGGGTATAGTATGCCGACCTTAAGTGTGTCGCCCATCAGTTATGGTTACTCGCGCAATCAGTCACGGTTTCTCGGACGGCCCATCGCTCAGATAGTCGTAAACAACCCGGGCGTACCCTTCGGTGTAGCTGCTCTCCATGTGGATGGCGTCGCCGTATTCGAGCGGCGCGAGCGGCGTGAGGTCGCACCGCAGGGAAGCGCCGAGTTCGATGGTGCCCTTCCCCTTCGCGAAGGCGTGCACTTCCACGTCCTGTGTCGTTTCGCTGCAATCGATCAACTGTTTGAGGGCAAGTCCCGGACCGTCAGCCCGGGGTATGATCTTCAGACGCCAGGCCGGGGTAAGGGCGGGCATCGCGGCGTAGCCGGCATCGGCGTCGGGTGCGGCACCACCATCCTGGCCGGTACCGGCTTCCCGGGGACCGCCACCATCCTGGCCGGTAACGGCATCCCGGGGAACGCCGGTTTCCACGCTTGAGGCAATGCGCAATACCGGCACCCCGCCATAGGAGGTCTCCGTCACCATGTACCGGTCCTCATGGATCACCTTCATTTCCGCGTACACCTTCGGCGTCCCGTAGATCTCCCTGCCCGCGGCGATGCCGGCCGGTCCGTTGTGGAAGACATGGGAACAGTAGAACCCGGTCTGATCTTGGAAATGGCACTTCATCACGATAAACGACTCTTCGAAGGGACCGTAGTTCTCACAGTGAGGCACCTCCAACCCGGAGGCCACGCACAACCCGTCCTCCGCCGCCTGCAAGGGCTCGGGGAGAAAGTCCTGTACGGCGGACGGCGCGGTATGAAAGAAGACGAACTGGAACCGCACATTTCGATAGACCGCCGGAAGCGGGGGATAGAAGGGGCTTCCCGTCGGGATGTTCCATCCGTCGTCGTGTTTGAGTCTCATGTCCGGTTCTCCTGGGACATGTCCGGGTCTCCAGCGACACGGTTTGGGACCTTGCAACTTGTCATTAACTTAATCGATCGACATATTAGGTACAGGATGAATCCGTCAGCATCTTCGTCAACGTCTCCGTCAAGGTCTGCACCGGTGCCTACTACTACCGTATCAACAGGAAGCGGGTGGCCCCGGACCGTTTCCCTTACCGCAATAACCTAACCATGTCCAATTCCACGCCCAACATCATCTACATCCTCGCCGACGACATGGGATACGGCGACATGGGGTGCAACAACCCCGGTTCGAAGATCCCTACGCCCCACCTGGACATGCTCGCCGGCGAAGGCATGAGGTTCACCGACGCCCACGCCCCGTCGAGCGTGTGCACGCCGAGCCGGTATGCCCTGCTGACCGGCCGATACTGCTGGCGCACGCCCCTGCAGAACAGCGTCCTGTGGCCCTACGACCCGCCCCTGATCGAGCCCGGGCGCCTCACCGCGGCGGAATTGCTTCGCGAGCAGGGCTACCGCACCGCGTGTATCGGGAAATGGCACCTGGGATGGGAATGGGCTACCCTGGACGGGAAGCCCGCCCACGAGGGCACGGCGGTGGGCAGGCTGGACCGGGAACTGCGGGAGGAGCGGGAACGGCAGGTCGATTTCAGCGCGCCCATGCGCGGGGGACCGGTCGACTGTGGATTCGACACGTACTTCGGCGTGGACGTGCCGAATTTCCCGCCCTACACCTGGTTCGAGCAGGACCGGCTTGCCGGGGAACCGACGGTACCCAAGCCTGATGAGATGTTCGGATGGTCCGGCATCATGAAACCGGGCTGGTCGCTCGAGGAGATGATCCCCGCGTTTATTCGCCGCGTGGTCAACTACATTGAAACTTCCGGACCCGATCCGTTCTTCCTCTACTTCCCGCTCACGTCGCCCCACACGCCCATCGTGCCCAACGCGCCGTTCATCGGCCGGAGCGGTTCGGGGCTCTACGGAGACTTCGTGTGCGAGGTGGACTGGGTGGTTGGCCAGATCATGGCGGCCCTGGAGCGCCGCGGAATCGCCGACGACACCCTGCTGATCTTCACGAGCGACAACGGACCGGAATGCGCCCCGGCCGCGGACGGCGGGAGCTACGAACACGCGCGCCGCCACGGTCATTACAGCATGGGGAACCTGCGCGGCGTCAAGCGCGACGTCTGGGAAGGCGGACATCGGGTCCCCTTCCTCGCCCGGTGGCCGGGTGTTGTGCCCGCCGGCGCGGTCTGCGATCAACTCACCACCCTGGGCGACTTCATGGCGACCTGTGCCGACCTGACCGGCGTCGACCTGCGGGAGGACGAAGGCGAGGACAGCGTGAGCATATTGCCGCTGTTGCAGGGGAAGACCGGTGATCCGGTGCGGGACTTTGCCGTTCACCACAGCTGCCACGGCACCTTCGCCATCCGTAGAGACAACTGGGTCTTCATCGATGCCCCGGACGGAGACGACAACCGCGAACCCGACTGGTTCAAGGAAGAGCGGGGCTATACCGCCCATGACTTCCCCGGCGAGCTCTTCGATCTCGATAAAGACATCTCGGAACGGGTAAACCGGTACGGCGACCATCCGGAACTCGTCCGGGAGATGTCGCAGATGCTGCAAAGGGTGAAGTCGGATGACATCGCGGAAAGGCCTTCGCCCGCCTCGGGATGAAGTTAACGGACTCGCAAGTATGTTAACTTTTTCCCAGGATTTCGCCTGCAGGTCCGACTGTTACGTAAGTGGTGTTTAACGAAGAAGCGCTGGAATACGTGCGGTCGGCCCCGGAAGACGCCCTGACGCTTCCGATCGACCAGTACACGGCCCGCGCCGTCGAGGCCCTGCTTGCAAGGCGGAGATCTAACAGGTAATGACCCGGTTTGTCCTCTTCGATCTGGACGGAACGCTGATCGATACGTTGAATCTGTATGTACGGGCGGTAGTCCAGACGTTGAAGGCGACCGGGCACGATCTGTTGTCCCTGGAAGAAGTACTGGCGCTCCGCCTGAATTCCGAACCGCGGCTAATGGCCCATTTCTATCCACCGGATGAAGTTGAAGGTGCCCATCGGCGATTCCTGGAAAACTACCAGGAACTGCACGCCAGTTACTTCGATGGCGTGTATCCCGGCGCGGACGGACTTCTGACATCATTGCGCAGCCGTGGAATCAAAATGGGTATCGTTTCCGGCAAGAGCCGGGGCGCCTGGGAGATCACCCGCGAACACACCCGGCTGGGCGCGTTCGATACGCTGGTCTTCGATGACGATGTATCCGCGCCCAAACCGGATTGCGAGGGTCTCGTCAAGGCAATGAGCAGCCTGGGCGCCTCACCTTCGGAAACCGTCTACGTCGGCGATTCTGTCGATGACCTGGAAGCCGCGACGGTCGCTGGGGTCTCGTTCTTCGCGGCCCTGTGGTCAAAATCCGAATCGGAAATCCTGGTTTTCGAGCAGGCCGCCGCGGAGATCGGCCCGTACACAGGAGTGGACCATCCCGGTGAGGTAGAGCGGTTGTTGTAAGACGCCTGAAGAGACACGGCGGAGACAGTCCACGTCGGCGGTGCAGGCCGCGATGGAGCGCATCATGCCGGATTACAACTATCATTTCGATCGTGATGATATAGAGGCTGCCCTGGCCTGCATGGATGAACACGGCTTCTGCGTCATCCGCCAGTTGATCGATCAGAACATGGTCGCCGCGTTGAAGGATTCCATCGACCGGCACCTGGATCCGGAGAGTGACCTGGCCCCGGCATCCAACCGGTATCACATGGCCTTCGCCGAGGACAGCGAGCCAGTCTGGGACCTGGTCGACAGCCCGGCCTACATGAACTTCATTCGCACCGTGCACGGTACAACCGACCTCTGCCTGCATCGCTCCGCGGCCATCCTGCGCACGCCGGGCGAAGGCATGGGCCGCTGGCACCAGGACCACCGGGGACACATCGAGAAACCGCAGCGGGCCAATGACGTCCTCAACCGCTATCCCATCCCCAGCGGTGCATGGTTCTATCTCAACGGGAGTCATCCGGATCGCAGCGGTATCGCGGTCATCGAGAAGTCCAACCATCTCGAATGGGACGGCCCCGACGGGTTCGTCATGGGACCGGAGCGTAGCGGTCTGTACCCCGAGGGCGGCACACCCGACACGCCCTACGACCCCATGGCCGTCCGCGGCTGCGTCCCGGTGATTGCCGACCCCGGCGACCTGATCTGCTTCGCCGCGCTCACCTGGCACGCCAACATGGCCACCCGCGAGCGGCGCTACTCCTGCGGCATCGGTTTCCGCCCCAGAGCGTGGCGCATCGACGCGCCGTGGCCCCTTCCCGCTTCGGCCGCTGCCCTCGCCGAACGGCTTCCCAACCGCCTCAAGCATTACACCGACGGATATACGGGATTCGACGGGGAGTGGAGGGCGGAGGGGACTGCTGTCGCTAGTTGACTGTAATCCAGAATCCAACCGGCGCAGGATCCTGCTATTGCCGCTGATTCCGGTTGCCATTGATACATTAAAAACCATGGATTCCCATCCTCCTACTCCGAATAGCCTTCCCGATTCCATCCGGTCTCGCCTGCGGGGATACAAGTCCGACAGCCGAAACCTCCGGACCGAGTCCTGTTCAGACGTCTTCCTCTACACGCACCCCTTAAAGCATGGTATGATCCTGAAGAAACGGGACGTCCGGCTGAGACCGCAGGAACCGGATCTGTTGGCGGAGACCGTGGCCCTGACGTGGTTGCATGACAAGCTCCCCGTGCCCGAATACCGGTGCTTTCATGTGGAAGGCGATACGCAGTACCTGCTCATGACGCAGTTGGAAGGCGTATCGGGGATCCATCCGGAAGCGATAAAGGATCCAGCGCATCTCGTGGCGGAATTCGCACGGGGCCTGCGCGACGTACACGCGCTGCAAATCGGTTCCTGTCCCATGGATTGGCGCATGTCTCGTTTTTTTCAGTGGGCGGAGGACCTGATCAACGGTGGCGGGTTTGACGAACGGATCCCGGCAGGTGGTACCAGAGACCGTCTAAGGGAAGAACTTGGCGCGATCAAAGCCGGTCTGCCCGAGGAGGAAGACCTGGTCTTCACACACGGCGACTACTGCCTGCCCAACGTCCTGTTCAAGGACGGCGAACTGACCGGATTCATAGACCTTGGTTTCGCAGGTGTCGGCGACCGGTACCTGGATTTTGTGTCCGCGACCTGGACGATACAGAGAAACCTGGGCGAGGAGTGGATCTCCCCGTTTTTCCACGCCTATGGCCTCGAGCATCCCGATCGGGAGAAAATGAAGACCTGGCAGAGCGTGTTCGAGTTTGTTTTTCGATAGGAAATTGGCACGCACACGACACCACGACGGGAGACGATGTACGTGAATATACCCCACGCCCAGGTCGAAGCCCTTCTTCGCGAAGCCGCCGAGCAAATCGTCATGCCGTTCTGGAGGAATCTGGGTCGAGACGACATCACCGAGAAGAGTGCGGGCGATGTGACCACGTCGGCCGATACCCGGTGCGAAGCTTTCCTGACATCTCAACTACCCGGTTTGATCGAAGACTCGCTGGTCCTGGGCGAAGAGAGCGTCCATGACGATCCCGGTCTGTTGGCCGCGCTCCAGACGGATGCGCCTGTCTGGGTAATCGATCCCCTGGATGGCACAAAGTACTTCGCGGCAGGCCAACCGGAGTTTGCTATCATGGTTTGCCTCATTCAGTCGGGCTTGACGATAGGAGCGTGGATACTCAACCCGATAGACGGCCAGTTAACGAGTGCGGAACGGGGGTGCGGGGCCTTCCAGGGAGACAGGCCCCTGACCGTTGACCCATCCTCCGTTCCCCTGGATCGTATGCGCGGCGTGGTGGCGACATGGTACCTGCCTGATTCCTTGCGACCCACCGCCGAAGCGGTACTGGGTTCCTTCCTGTACATCGAACGTACCCGGTGCGCCGGCTATAACTATCCTTCCTTCGCGAAGAACGAACTGCACTTCCTGTTCTTCTATCGCACCCTGGTCTGGGATCACGCGCCGGGCGCGTTGATCGCGCAAGAGGCCGGCGGTTTCGTGCGCAGACTGGATGGGAGGGAGTATTCGCCGGTGGATGACCGCAAGGGGCTGCTGTGCGCGACGAATCCGGAAATGTGGTTGTCGATACAGCGGACGCTGGTGCCGTCAGTATCGGTAGTCGGTTAGGCTCCGCGTAAGGCTCTGCTACGACTTTAGGTGCCGGACAAATACTGATGTCAAAAATTCTTGACACGCCAGTTAATGTCTAGTATTTTTTACACCATGTCAAGTATATCAGTCATTTCGTCCGCATTGGGAGACGCCATGAACATGTCCTTTGAAGAGAAGAGTGTCTGGGTTGAATTCGTCAGTTACTTCATCGGCCTGGGCGGCTACCTGATTGTCGCCGGCCGCATGCTGTCAAACGGTGTCAGTGCCTTGCCACCCTACGTGCCGGTCTTCGCCGTGGCGGTCGTCTTCATCGTAGCCGTAAATATCGTAGGACACATCGTCGCGGCAGCCACCAGCCGGTCGGACGAGGTCGACGAGCGTGATCGGCTCATCGGCTGGCGCGCGGAAAGCGGGTCGTCGTGGATCCTGGGCTTCGGCGTCATCGGCGCGATCACTGCGCTGATCTTTTCGGTCGGCAGCGTCTGGGTGGCTCACCTGCTTCTCATCTCGTTGTTCGTATCCGAGGTGACGAAGAACGTGTTGCAGATCGTCTACTACCGCCGGGGGATCTGAACGTGGCTAGATCGAGAGTGAGCATCCGCAACCAGATCCGGATCCTGCGGTTCGGCCACGGCGAGATGACGCAGCAGCAACTCGCCGACCAGGTCGGTGTCACCCGGCAGACAGTCAACGCGATCGAGGGCGGCAAATACTCGCCGTCGCTCGAAGTCGCGTTCCGGATAGCCCACGTATTCGGGGAGCCGCTCGAAGAAGTGTTTCAGTTCATCGACGCAGAGCCCGGGCGTCGCGGATAGGCGCAAGTAATCACGCCCCCGGCGTCCTGATCGCGCAAGAGGCGGACGGCATCGTGCGAAGGCTGGACGGAACGGAGTATACGCCGGTGGATGACCGCAAGGGGCTGCTGTGCGCCAACAATCCGGAGATGTGGAAGTCGGTGCAGCGGACGCTGGTGCTGTCCGTCGAGATCGTCGGCAAAATCTAGCACCTACTCTTCTGTGGAGTTCATGGATAACGTGGCCCCGCGCCATCCACGGGGCCACGCTTGGCCGCGAAAGGCCGGTTCACGATGCGAGGTGTCCCTTCACCTCGTGGCGTCCCTTCACCTCGTGGTCTGGAACGGACGGACTGTTCCGGAGAAAGGTAACGGCGGATCAAGCCGCCAAACCCGGGATTCAGCCGCAACTTTTTCCAGGTCGGCAAGCGTTATGACAGACGAATCCGACGCTCTTTCAAGTTGGTCAGCGGGATCGGTGTTTTCCTCGATATATCCTCCCTTAGATTCGGATGACTCCGAATTCCAGGTGAATGCGTCATACACCAATGTAAGGTTTAATAGCACCGGCTTGCTTTCCGATTTGCCGTCACTGGCGTAGATAACCGCCGGCAGTACGGGAACGATACCGACGTTTCCGTATACAGACGCGAATTCGGCCGGCGTTACGGAACTCCGGGGCCGGATGATGAATCGACTGCCATACCGATCGACGCAGAGCAGCGCTTCCTCGGGGGATCGAATGCCCAGCCTGCCGGGAATCGCGATACCGAACCGGTAAGTAATAACGTCCTCTTCATAGTCCGACGCCGGATCCCCCTCGAACTCCAGGTCCGTCCCGGGACCAGCGGGGAACTGGACGATGCGATATCGATCATAGACCGGGTCATTTACGATCGGAGGATGGTTTGGTCCGTGGTGCACGGACCGAACCAGGTACTTCGTGTCGAAGGTGGCCGGTGCCGGCTGCCAATGCAGCGCCGGCTGCGCCTGCAGCGCCGGCTCCGTCGACTGCTTCACCTGCGGTGACGGCGTGGAACCGGAGAATCCGATCCAGGCGACCACGAACGTGACCGCGAGTAAAGGAACCAGAAAGTAGGAAACCAGGTTTGACCGTGACATGGGTAGCTCCCTTGTTGCAATGTGAATGAGAACAGGAAGGAACTACGGACATGTGGTCATGGAGGGGATCTTGACTGCCAGCTGCTGCTTATGACATCTGGCAACCCGTGGTATGTGTTTGAATCGCTGTAGACGCGAATAACCGGAGAGGTAGAGACGGGCAGCAGGATCTTGCGGGACAACGAGTTGACGTGCAGACCGCACAAATCCACCAACCCGTCCAGAGACAGCCTGTCCTGCAAAAAAGAGAAGCATTTGCACATCCAGAGCCCGATCATGGTCTTTCCTCCGGGGCACGTCGAGGCTGATGGCGTGTCTACCCTGTTTTACGACCATGGCAATTCACAGGTTCCCGGGAAAGCTTGAACAGACGCAAACCGGGCCGGTTTTTCACCGCCGTCAGGCACTGGGAACATTGGGAGGCCGCAAACCGGTGTACCTGGCCCGCGGCCGGATGAGCTGGTCCCTTTCGTACTGTTCGATCGCGTGTCCGATCCAGCCGGCCGTGCGGCCGAGGGCGAACAGGGCCATGGCGCTGCCTTCGGGCATATTCAGGACGCGCACCAGCGCCGTGAGGGCCAGGTCGATGTTGTAACGGTCCGGGACCAGACGATGGGTTGTTTCGATGATTTCCCGCGCGAGTAGCAGGTCCTTCGATCCCGGAAACCGATCTTCCAGCTTGCGCAACAACAGGCTCGCTCGCGGGTCCACGTCGCGATAGACGGCGTGGCCGAACCCGGGGATCTTCTCACCGATTCGCAACCGATTGGCGATCGCCCGTTCAACGCTGCCGATCGATTCCGCCTCCTGAAACAGCGCTTCGACCCGCTCGCTGGCCGCGCCGTGCTTGTAGCCGCGCAGTGCGGCGAGACCCGCGCAGACCGCACTGTAGGGCGTCGTTCCCGCCGATGCGGCGCATCGCACCGTAAAGGTCGATACATTCAATTCGTGATCCGCGAACAGCACCAGGGTCGTATTGATCAGCTCCGCCGCGCCTTCAATGTCCGGGGCCCAGGCCCTTCGCAAGGCCTGGGCGATCCCGCCCATCGGGTCCTCGCCCGTGGCCACACCCGTCATGAACCAGAGAATCCGCATGCCCGTGGCGGCGACCGTGTCCCGCCGCAGGTCCAGTGCGGCCAAGTCATCCGCCTCGGCCAGGGGAAGCAGCGTCTGGAAGCGTTCGACGGGTTTGAGGTTGTTCAATTTCAACCAGCTTTCGCGGTAGTCTCTCTGATAGGTGTTCGAGAAAATGGGAAAGGAGAACCGCTTGTCATTGGTCCAGATCAGGGCCGCAACGCGCTCGAACGATTCGTTTGCCGCCAGGATCGTCGCGTCCCGGCCCCGGTAGAACAGCCGCTCGTCCGTGATCAACGTTATCGCCGATTCCAGGACCGGATCTCCCGTGTGCAGGGCCCGTTTTACCGCCCATCCAGGATTCCGGCGGGCTCTCTTTCGGGCCTTCAGCCGCTCGATGTCCTCACTGCGATACAACCGCTTCCGCCGGCCGTCGCCGCTTGCCTCCGACCGGATCATGCCGCGGCTTACATACGCATAGAGCGTCGACGGACTGACGTTCAGCGCGGAGGCCGCTTCAGTGGATGTCATGTATCTTCGGCTGTTCATGAAAGATCCTTTCGTTTCGATGGCCGCTCGTTTTGATGGCCGCTCGTTTTGACGGCCCGCCGGGGTATGTCTCATTTCAAAAATACATGTTGATTGATATTTTAATCAATATTGACAATATGTCAAATCACCTTTTGTTAGATACGGACGGGACAACTGCCTGATAAAGGAGGAACGACTTGCACCAGATCGCCGTGCTGCCCGGAGACGGGATCGGACCTGAAATAACCCGCGATGCCGTTAAGGTTCTGAAGGCTGTAGGGGAGCGGCACCAACTGGATCTCGATTTCTCCCACCACCTGGTTGGTGGAGCGCTGATCGATGCACAGGGCGTCGCCCTGTCCGATGAGGTCGTGGAGGCTTGCAGGCGTAGCGACGCGGTGCTCTTCGGCGCGGTGGGCGGCCCCCAATGGGACCACCTGGACATGCAGGACCGGGCGGACCATTCCCTGATTCGTCTGCGGCAGGAACTTTCCGTCTATGCGAATCTGCGGCAGTTCAGGTTGTACGCGGGGCTGGAAGACGCGTCCGCGGTCAAATCCAACCTCATATCCGGGGGTGTTGATTTCATCATTCTGCGCGAACTTTCCAGCGGCGCGTATTACGGTCGGCCAAAGTTCATTGAAGTCACACCCAGCGGCAGAAGGGCTGTCGATACCATCGAATACTACGATTTCCAGGTCGAAAGACTGGCCCGTTACGGATACGAACTGGCGCGCCAGAGACGTTGTCGACTGACCTCGATGTCGAAGTGGAATGCCCTGGAATCCTCCAGGCTCTGGCGCGATGTCGTCGAGGAGGTGGCCGCGGAATATCCCGATGTCGATACGCGGCACGAAATCGTCGACGCAGGTGCCATGAACCTGATTCAGCGGCCCGCCGAGTACGACGTGATCGTCATGCCCAACATGTTCGGTGATATACTGGGCGACGAGGCGGCCGTGCTTGCCGGGTCTATCGGTATGGTCCCGTCCGCGGAGATCTCGCTGGACGGCACCTCGCTGTATGAGCCGATACACGGGAGTGCGAATGACATCGAAGGCAAGAACATCGCGAATCCCATCGGAATGATCCTGAGTGGCGCCCTGATGCTTCGGAACAGCCTGGGATGTCCGGTTGGCGCCGACGATATCGAACGCGCGGTCGGCAGGGTGATCGAAGACGGATACAGGACCGCGGACATCCTGAGGTCGCCCGGTCAACAGAGGGTATCCACGTCGGAAATGGGCGATCTGGTGGTTGCAAAGTTGAGAGATTGATCATTGCGCAGGAATGTACGAATTCCCTGACAGGGAACTTATCATGTCATTTTCACCCGGTCTCAAGGACGTCGTTGCAGCGGAAACCGGCCTGAGTCATGTCGATGGCGAAGCCGGCATACTGGTCATCGGGGGATATCCACTTGAGGAGATCGCGGAAAGAGCGACTCACGAGGAGATGGTATACCTCCTTTGGCACGGGAGGCTGCCCACCGCGGGCGCCCTCGATAGATTCACGCGTGAACTGGCCGCGAACCGTCCGCTGTCCGGTGACACCCTCGATCTGCTGCGCGGCGCGGCGAAGGAACGACGCCCCGTCATCGACGCCGTCCGCATGGCCGCCGCGTCCCTTCCTTCCGTTGACGACACGGCGGACGCCCGGTCCCTAGTGGCTGGTATGCCGTCCATCGTGGCGGTCTACTGGCGCCTTCTGCACGGCAAAGAGCCGGTGGAACCCCACGCCAGTCTTGGCCACGTGGCCAATCTGCTGTACATGCTGCACGGCGAAATCCCGGGCGACGACCGGGTACGCGCACTGACGACTTACCTCAATACCGTGATCGATCACGGCATGAACGCCTCCACCTTCACGGCGCGGGTCATCGTTTCCACGCGTTCAGACTTCATCTCCGCCGTTACGGGTGCGATCGGCGCGCTCAAGGGACCATTGCACGGTGGTGCGCCGGGACCGGTCATCGCCATGCTCGAAGCCATCGGCGCCGCCGATAACGCCGAGTCCTACCTTCGTGCAAAACTCGAATCCGGTGAAAGGCTCATGGGTTTCGGACACGCGGTTTACCGGGTTCGCGACCCACGGGCCGACGTCCTTTCGCGCGCCGCGCGTGCGTTTTTCGACCATGAAGACGACCTGTACGCCCTGGCCCTGCACGTCGAGGAAACCGCCCTCGAACTCCTCGAAGAATACAAACCCGGCCGGCGCCTGCAGACCAACGTCGAGTTCTATACCGCCCTCCTCCTCAAGGGGCTGGGTCTCCACCCGGACCTCTTCACCCCCATGTTCGCCGTGGGACGCGTCGCCGGCTGGACCGCCCATTGCATCGAGCAGCGGGCCGTCGACCGCATCTTTCGCCCGGAATCCCATTACTCGGGCGAGATGGCCAGACAGTGGGCGCCGCTTGACGGACGGTAGCGCGATTCCACAGACAGCGCTTTGCTACGCTCATCATCGACTAAACGCTGGCATAACGCGTCCGAATCCTGCATAATATCATCTTGAGACATCTAAACGTTTAATGATTTGAGTTCAGGTTGATCCTGCGGCCGATACCGGGAGAGGAACAGTCTATGGCGATGGTCGACATGAGGCAGATCCACGCGCTGGAAGACGCGACAGATCTGCTGAGACACCCTGACGAACTGCGGCAACGTGCCGCGGAGCACGGCTGCCTGTTCTTCCGGCGACTGCTCGACCCGGCGCGCGTGCTGGAGGTCCGGCGCCAGGTGCTCTGCGTGTGCCGGGAACACGGATGGGTTGCCCCCGGATCGGACCTCATGGCCGGCATCGCGAATCCCGATATCAGCGTGTTCGAAGGCGATGACCCGCGCTGGATCGCTTTCTACAACGATGTCCAGCGGATCCGCGATTTCCACGCACTGGCCCTCGACCCCGCGGTAATCCACATGCTTGAAGTACTGTTCGGAGAACCCGTGCTGGCCCACAGCCGGAACATCTGCCGGCTCGTATTCCCGGACACGAACACCCACTCGACCCCGCCGCACCAGGACAATTACTTCATCGGCGGTTCGGATGAGACGTGGACGGGCTGGATTCCGCTAGGCGACTGTCCGGAGAAACTCGGAGGGCTCGCCGTCAATCAGGGATCCCACCGCGGCGGCATGCTGGAGACGACTGATGGCGTGGGACCGGGCGGACGGCAGGTACCCGTCGAGGACGCTTCCGCGTGGGTCGGAGGCGACTATACCTGCGGGGACGTCATCATCCTCCACAGCCTGACCATTCACCAGGGCCGGGACAACGTGACCACGGACCGCCTCCGGCTGTCGTCCGACTACCGGTACCAGCCGAGAAGCCACCCTGTCAGGGAGGATTCCCTCCAGCCCCACATGAACTGGCTGACGTGGGACCAGGTTTACGAACACTGGGATGCGGACGATCCGGTGAGGTACTACTGGCGGGACTGGCCCCTGGACGTGGTCGAACGGGAGCCGCGGTAGGCGGCCCGCGCCTGGACTCGCGCGCATGCGGGACGCGCCGGCGCCTTGACTCGCCCCAGGCCCGCACCCGGACATCCCCGGACATGCCCAATCCACTTACGAAAACCGCCATGCACCTGGTGCGGATGTTCCTGCCCAAACCGTTGGCGACGCCGGTGGATATGTCGGGACGCCACGTGATCGTGACCGGGGCGTCGCCCGGTTCGCTCGGGTACGAAACCGCGAGGATCCTCGCGAGCTGGGGCGCGACGGTCGTGGCGACCCGGGTCCGCGACGTGTCCCTGATGGAAGCGGCGCTGAAAGAGGACCTGCACAAGGGCGGCGCCGACGAGGACAACCTCACGGCACACGCTCTCGATCTCTCCGACACGCACAGCGTCAACGCCTTCGCCACCTGGTATCGCGACCGGCACCTGGGCAAGCTTCACGTCCTGGTCAACAACGCGGGCATCCACAGGAAGACCCTGGCCCCGCGCAGCGAAGCGCCTTTGACCGAAGATGGCTTCGAAGTTCACTGGCGGACCAACTACCTCGGCGCCTTTCACCTGACCCGGGCGCTGCTTCCCCTCCTGCAACGAACCGGTATTGAAAGCGGCGACGCGCGGGTCGTCAACGTGTCCTCCGGACTCCACGAACGGGTCGGGAACGCTGACCTGTTCGGGTACGCTGACCTGTTCGGTGAGGGGCCGGACTGCCACCAACCGCACGGCGATAGGCCGCAAAGACACCGGCCATCCCGCGATAGGCCGCGCTACCACTCCTGGGACGCCTATGGAAGGTCGAAACTGGCGATGAATCACATGGCTTTTGAAGTCGAAAGGCGATTCGCCGAATCCCACAGCCTGCACGGGGTGGCCGTACACCCGAGCGTCGTGATGACCAACCTGACCCTGCCGCAGACGTTTGAAGGGTGGATCGGCAAGGCAGTGCATCGCATCAGTTCCGTGCTGGCCTCGTTGGTCCTGCTGTCCCCGACTGCCGGGGCGCAGACCATCGTGATGTGCGCGAGCCAGCGTCCCCTGCAAGGGGGAAGATACTATGAGCGCTGCGACGTCGCCGAACCGAGCGCGGACAGCCTCGACGCCGACGCCTCGAAACGCCTGTGGGAACAGTCGGAACAGTGGGTCGGGACGCTCGTGTAGGACGTGGTGCTCGCGCGGCCAACCACACAGCACGCCGCGCTTCGCGTAACGACATTCCGTAGTCAACTTGCGGGAGTCAACCCGCGGGAACCAACCCAAGGGAAATCACACCTCAGAAAGTCCCACTTTGGACAACGAACTATTAAAACGGGGGTTCTCACCCCGGCCGCTGACGTCCACGCAACGCAAGGCGCTGGACACCGATGGCTTCATCGTACTGGAGGAGATCATCTCGCCGGACTGGCTCGCCGGTTTGCGCCATGCTTTCGATGAGATTCATGACCGCGAAGGCGACAAGGCCGGAGAGGAGGTCGCCCAGATGGAAGGGGTACGCCGGCTTGCCGATCTGATTAACAAGGGATCGGTTTTCGACGCGGTCTACCTGCAGCCCGAGCTCTTGACGGCGGTCTTCCATGTCCTGCAGCGGCCGTTCAAGCTGCACTCGCTCAACGGGCACGACCCGCTGCCGGGAAGCGGGCTGCAGATCCTGCACGCCGATTGGGGCCAGCCTGCCGAGCCCGGCGGACCCTACCACGTCGTCAACTCCATGTGGATGCTCGACGATTTCACCCGGGTCAACGGTGCGACGCGCTGCGTACCCGGCAGCCACCGGATACCCGGCCGGATTACCGACCACGTAGCCGACCGCCTGGCGGACCACCCCGATCAGGTACACCTGACGGGCCGCGCGGGTTCGGTGGCCGTATTCAACGGAAGCCTCTGGCACAGTTCTTTCGTCAACCGCAGCGACGCCCCCCGGCGAGCCCTGCACTGCGCTTTCATCGCCCGAGAACACCCCCAGCAGACGAATCAGCGCGAGTATCTACAGCACGCGACCGCCCAACGCCTGTCTCCGCTGGCGCGCTACATCCTGGACGTCGAGGACGGCCCGTAGTAACTCATTTTAGCAAGCAGGTGCGATCGTCCGGCAACGCCTGCTATCCAGACAGCTCCTGCTATCCAAACAGCTCCTGCACCAGTACCCGCGCCCGATCGATCACGGTTTCGAGGCAGCCGGGTGCCAGCTTTGCCCAGTAGGTGACGTCTTCGTTGGCCTCGTGCCCACCGCGGGGATAAGCCTCCCGCGTAGGCAGGTAGCCGACATAGTGCGACGTAAGATGTGCTGGAAACAGATATGAAGCCGGCGAATTCAGTTTGAGCGACAGTTGCCCTTCCACGAAAGGTTCCCCGGGAAGGCCAATAATACAGAGGTCGCCCACGCGAAATGCCTGGATCTCATAGCTGAACGCGCCGTCCCGCTGCGTGCACAGTTCGACGCTGCGGGTCGATGCCGCCCGAAACCAGCGCGGGTCCACCTGCCCGTCCGCTTCCCGCGGCGGCTCCGGATGCTCGGTTAGGACCGCATCGACCTCACGCAGGCGCTCGTCCGGGATTTCTCGAAAGGGCAGATCAATCTTTTCGATCCTGGTATCCAGTGCGGCTTCGTCCGAAAAGTTGCCGGCGTACGTCATGTCGTGCACGATACGTTCGCTCAAACCGGACAGTTCGCGGCCCATCCGCCGGTGGTCCGGCCGAAATTCCGGGTCGTAGGGATGCCAGGGGTTGATGTTCCCGCAGCATCCGTTGACGACCAGCGGCACGGCGTCGTCACCGAAGGCTTGCTGCATCTCCCGGGACCAGGCGCCGGGCCAGTCCGCCGACGCCGCCAGGAAGGTCTCGCTGTTACCGTACGCATTGACCGGGTGGCACGTGTAGTGCAGGAGAAAGGCCAGCGGTCTTCCATTCATATCCTGGACGCAACACACCCCTACTTCCGGGTCGATAGGACCTTCCAGGTAGCACACCTCCGAGATCCCGAAGGGTTGCTGCTCCCGGCCCAGCGGCCTGGGCATGAATATGGTGCCGTCCCGGCGTATGCCGCGCCGGTTGAAAGCCAGGTCGCCCAGTACGCCGCGGCCCAGACCGATGCGCGCGGGTTGCAGTCTGCTCGTTGCTTCGACCGCGGCCTCCACAGCCGCAGCAGCGGCCCGGTCACCATAGGCGCGCTCGGCGCCGTGCAGATACTCCGTCTCCTCGGTGGTCTCCAGTGGAAAATCCTGATCCAGCATGAAGTAACCGAGGCTCGGAGCGGAATGCGTCTGCGTCGCCTGGACCATGATCGCGTCACGTTCAATGCCCGTCTGCTCGTGGATCTCCGCACGGATCCGGTCCGTGTAGTCGCCGGTGACGATAGTGAGATCCAGGATCACCAGGCAGACGCGCCGCCCGCCCGCCTCGAAGACCATGGCTTTGGCATAGAGCGGATCGATCACGGTCTGCGTCGGACGGTGGTCACCGGCGCCGCTGCCCGCCAGGTGCGTCCCTTCGGGTGGGGAAATGTCGATCATCGCCGCGCCGGCGCTCAGCTGGTTAGACGTGTCCATGGTTTTCCTTTCGCCGCAAGTTGATTCAGACTAACATAAACCATCCACACACCATTTAAGAAAGGGGAATTCGATCATGATCGAATTGCTGGGTATCGGACACCTTTTCGAACTGTCCCGGACGGAAGCGATCTGGGGATTCTTCACCCCACTGATCGTCTACGCCGTGTTTTTCTTGGTCCAGCTCATGCTCCCCGGCAGGTGGGTTCCCGGCTACGTCGTCAACCCGGTGACCGGTGAACCCCGAAACTACCGCCTGAACGGCTTGCTCGTGTTTTTGATCGCGATCGTCGTGTGGGCGCTCGAACTCACCGGTCTTCCCCACGACTGGTTCTACCGGTCCTCGGTCTATGCCGTGGCCGGCGGAACGGTCTTCGCCATCATCTTCACCCTGATCGCCGTGTTCACCCAACCGGAGGGCAAGGTGAAGAACCGGTTCCTGGCGTGGTGGTTCGGCCGTGCGCAGGAAATTTCGTTCTTCAACGAACGCATCGACGTGAAGATGTACATGTACGTCGTCGGGGGAACCATGCTGTCGCTCAATGCCTTGTCCGGCGCCGTGTACCACTACGAACTCTTCGGCGAGAAAGCCAATCCGGGCGTCATCCTCTACGCGGCGTTCTTCACCTTCTACATCATGGACTACATGGTCTTCGAGCGCGTACAGCTCTATACCTACGACCTGATCCACGAGAATGTCGGCTTCAAGCTGATCTGGGGCTGCCTCGTGGTCTACGGCTGGCTGTTCATCCTCCCGCTGTGGGGCATGGCCGCGCACCCGAACCCCGAATTCTCGCCCGCCTGGACTAACTTCTGGCTTATCGCCGCGTCCGCGCTGTTCCTGTTCGGCTGGGGTATCTCGCGCGGCGCCAACCTGCAGAAATACACCTTCAAGCGATGGCCCGACCGCAAGTTCCTCGGCCTCATCGCGCCGAAGTACATCCAGGCCGGCGAACGCAGGATCCTGTGCAGCGGCCTGTGGGGCGTCGCCCGTCACCTCAACTACATGGGCGAGGGGTTCCTTGCCCTGTCCATCGCCCTGATATTCGGTTACTTCACCAACTTCTGGGCGTGGACCTATTTCATCTTCATCGTGTCCCTGTTCGTCTATCGGCAGTGGGACGACGACCGTCACTGCGCCGAGAAGTACGGCGCGGAAAAGTGGGCGGAATACAAAGAGCGGGTGAAGAACCGGATCGTGCCTGGGATTTACTAAATGTCGGAACCCGAGATCTATCGCCTGGTCGTGTGGACCATCTTCGGCCTGGCTGCCGCGACTTTCCTGTTTGTTCTTTGGAGACCGGCGCCTTACGGACGCCACTTCACCGGATCAGGATGGGGGCCAACCGTCTCCGGGAAGGTGGGCTGGGTCGCCATGGAATGCCCGGCAGTCTTCCTCTTTCTGTTCGTCTTTCTGCAGGGGAGCGCGGCGTGGAACCTGGTCCCGCTGGCGTTCCTGGCGATGTGGCAGATCCACTACGTCAACCGGACGCTTATTTACCCGTTCAGGATCCGCACCGGGCGAAGCATGCCCCTGGTCGCCGCGGCATCGGGGTTCTTCTTCAATGTACTGAATGCCTACGTGAACGCCCGGTTCGTATCTCACTTCGGCGAGTACGGCGCTTCATGGTTGACCCAGCCGTGTTTTCTGATCGGGCTGACGGTTTTCGCGTGTGGCATGTTGCTGAACGTGCACAGCGACCACATTCTGGTGAGCTTGCGGAAACAGGGAAGAAAAGGGTACGCCATCCCCGACCGTGGCGCCTTCAGGTATGTCTCCTGCCCGAATTATCTCGGTGAGATATTGGAATGGACGGGATGGGCGATTGCCACCTGGTCGCTTGCGGGGCTGGCGTTCTGTATCTTCACGATCGCCAACCTGGTCCCCAGGGCCCACAGCAATCACCGCTGGTACCTGGAACGCTTCCCGGATTATCCGCCGGGTCGCTGGGCTCTTATTCCGGGGGTGTACTGAAGAGAAGCTCGCTCACACCTTCCTCGCCACGTGCCGGTCTTTGTATATCCCTTTAAGGAACTTCTCCGGATTGAGTTCTTCAGGCATGTAATGCCATGCCGTGCTGTAGCGGGTGCGACTGCTGTGGTTGTCGTAGGCGCCGTGCAGGAGATTGGCGGAAAACAGCACGACCGTGCCCGCGGGAATGACCAGGTCCACGGCCTGCGCTTCATCGACCCGCGTCCAGCTGCCATGCCTGCTTAGCTCACTTCGGTGCTCGACAATCTCACCGATCCGGTGGCTGCCCGGCACCACCCGCAGACAGCCATTCTCCACGTCCGCATCTTCCAGGTAGATCCCGCAGCTTACGATGCGGTCCGTATCGGTCCCGAAATAGAAGTTGTCCTGGTGCCAGCCCGTGGACGTTCCGCCGTCGGGCAGCTTGGGGAAGAACTTGGTGCCGAACACGTCGAGATTCTCACCGATCAACTCGGCCACGCGGTCTACAATCGCCGGTTCGCGCGCCAGTTCCAGCACCCGGTCGTCGACCACGCATACGCCCTGGACTTTGTGCAGCAGACCCGCCCGAGGTTCGCCCCGTTCGTCCAGCTCGAGTGACCAGTGCGGTGTCTGCTCATTCAATCGGCTGCCCTGGGTTACAAGTTCATCGAATACCTGCTTGTACCAAGCCAGTCGCTTGCCCTGTATCAGGGATTCAAAAACGAGATAACCGTCTTCCCGGTACTGAATGACTTGTTCGTTGGTCAACATGCGCACCTCTTTGGAATGGCGGCGTTCGCCCAACCTGGAACCTGGTTATCGCCGTTTTTTAGCGACGCGTGCTCCGGCAACCGGTATCGAGCCGTGATCAACCGCCCTGCGTTTCCTCGAGCGTCTCCAGCCAGCGATATCCGTAAGCCGGAACCAGGGGTGATCCGGGCATACCGCCGCGAACGCCGTCCATGCCGTTCATACCTTCGGGCGTCATGCTGAACTTCTCGACGCGCAGGCGATAGTTGTATTCGTGCCTCGGTTGGAAGCCCACGATCTCGCCACGGTAGGGGACGCCGTTGTAGACCTTGCAGAATCCTGGATGGCCGTCGCCGCACTCGACCCGGCCCCAATCGATGGTAATCTCCTCTTCCGCGGATCTTTCCGCCCTGGTTTTCGAGACCACGCTGGTCAGGACGTACCGGCCATCGTCGTACCGGTTCGCCTCGAGGACATAGTGATAGCCCGCCTCGTAATCGAAGTCGTTGATGGTGTCTTCATACGGCACGCCGTTCACCACCGGACAGAAGTCGTCGGTCCGGGCGCATAGGACGCGCGCGGGACCGACCGTCAGGGTTACCGCCGTGGAAGGCGCCGGGCTCTTCTCCAGCTGCTCCAGCAACCGGTAGGCGTACCGGCCTGCATCCTGAGGCGGCTCGCGACCGCCCCATGGATCGTACTTGCCGATCCGGAGACGGTAGTTGTAACCGGTCTCGTACACGAAACCTTCGATCGCATCGTAGAAAAAACCGCCGTCGACCACCATGCAGGTCCGCAGGCCCACGCCGTAGCACTTGGCCAGGGTGGGGCCGACGGTAACGACCCGGGTCTCGATATACTCCTGCCCGTCCGGGCCGGGTCCTGTAGGATCCGTGTCGCCGTCGCAGCCGGCAATGACGCTGGCAGTGACAAGGGTCACAATGAGCGGCAGTACGTAGCGTAGGCAGCAACTGGTTGAAGTATCGAAAGACGACATGGCGTCGTGCCCTGGATGGTGGCGTGACCGGAATGGCATGGCGTCGTGCCCTGGATGGTGACGTGACCGGAATGGCATGGCGTCGTGCCCTGGATGGTGACGCGCCCTGGACGGATCAACCGGAACCTTATTTTAACCTGCGAAATTCCCTCTGAATCATCAAGACGAATTTACGGCGGGATGGTTCCTCGAAACCGTTCATTTTCCCCCATATTCCTCTTGCCTGTGTACGGGTGAATTCGGTATTTTTCCTAGCTGTAAGTTCCGATTTCAGACAAGCATCGAATCCAATTGGTTTTACCATCATCCAGTACACGTAAACGGAGGATCGAAATGACGACCAACCAGACCTGGTGGCCGGATCAACTGGACCTGAAACCGTTGCGCCGGAACGCGCCGCAATCCGACCCGATGGACGAGGAATTCGACTACGCCGAGGCGGTCAAGGACCTCGACGTCGATGCGCTTCGGAAGGACATCGAAGCGGTGATGACGACCTCGCAGGACTGGTGGCCCGCCGATTACGGCCACTACGGACCGCTCTTCATCCGCATGACCTGGCACGCCGCGGGCACCTACCGCATCTTTGACGGACGGGGCGGCGGCGGTTCCGGCCACCAGCGCTTCGCGCCGCTCAACAGCTGGCCGGACAACGGGAACCTGGACAAGGCGCGCCGCCTGCTCTGGCCGATCAAGAAGAAATACGGCCGGAACCTTTCCTGGGCCGACCTGCTCATCTTCGCCGGCAACTGTGCGCTCGAATCCATGGGGTTCAAGACCTTCGGTTTCGCCTTCGGGCGCCCGGATGTGTGGGAGGCGGACGAGACGGACTGGGGCTCGGAGACGACGTGGCTCGACGATCAGCGCCACACCGAGGACGGGGAGCTCAAGTGTCCCCTCGGGGCGGACCACATGGGCCTGATCTACGTGAACCCGGAAGGGCCGAACGGCAACCCGGACCCGGCCCTGGCGGCGCAGTACATCCGCCAGACCTTCAAGAACATGGCGATGAACGACGAGGAGACAGTCGCGCTGATCGCCGGCGGACATACCTTCGGCAAGGCCCACGGCGCCGGTCCCGAGGACCATGTCGGTCCCGAACCGGAAGGCGCATGTATACATCAACAGGGTCTCGGTTGGAAGAGCAGCCACGGAAGCGGAAAGGCCGGCGATACGATCACCAGCGGCCTGGAAGGCGCATGGACCAGCAACCCGGTGAAGTGGGACAACGAGTTCGTTGAGAATCTCTACGGCCACGAATGGGAGCTGACGAAGAGTCCCGCGGGCAAATCGCAGTATACGCCCAGGAACGCCGCCGAGGTGGCCAACGTGCCGGACGCGCACGATCCTTCGAAGAAGCACGCCCCCATGATGCTCACCACGGACCTGTCCCTGAAGGAGGATCCGGACTACGCGGCGATCACCCAGCGCTTTCTCGAGCGTCCGGCGGACCTGGAAGACGCCTTCGCCAGGGCGTGGTTCAAGCTGCTTCACCGCGACATGGGCCCCCGCAGCCGGTATATCGGCCCGCTGGTCCCCGCGGAGGCGTTGCTCTGGCAGGACCCCGTCCCGGAGGTCGATCACGCATTGATCGACGAGCAGGATGTCGCCGCCCTGAAAGAGCAGGTCCTGGCCTCCGGCTTGTCCGTTTCCCGGCTGGTTTCGACCGCCTGGGCGGCCGCGTCAACCTACCGCGGCACGGACAAGCGCGGTGGCGCGAACGGCGCGCGCATCCGCCTCGCCCCGCAGAAAGACTGGGAAGTGAACGACCCGGCCGCCCTCGCCGAGGTATTACCGAAACTCGAGCAGATCCAGGCGGAGTTCAACAAGGCGCAGACCGACGGCAAAAAGGTCTCCCTGGCCGACCTGATCGTCCTGGCCGGTTGCGCGGGTGTCGAACAGGCCGCCAGGGACGCCGGTCATGGCGTGCAGGTACCCTTTGTGCCGGGACGCACCGACGCGACGGACGAATGGACCGACGCGGAGTCCTTCGCCGTACTCGAACCCACCGCGGACGGGTTCCGCAACTACCTCCAAGCCGGCCAGGACGGCAAGCCGGAAGACTTGCTGGTGGAGCGGTCGTACATGCTGAACCTCACCGCGCCCGAGATGACGGCACTCGTCGGGGGCCTGCGCGCCCTGGACGCGAACACCGGGCAGTCGAAGCACGGCGTGCTCACCGACTGGCCGGGAACGCTGACCAACGACTTCTTCGTAAACCTTCTCGACATGGACATCGCGTGGAGCGCTTCGTCCGAAGGGGATGACGTGTACGAGGGACGCGACGGTCAGACCGGAGAGGTGAAGTGGACCGCCACCCGGGTGGACCTGGTCTTCGGTTCGAACTCCGAGCTTCGGGCCTACGCGGAAGTCTATGGCAGCGATGACGGGCGGGATATGTTCGTGAACGACTTCGTGGCCGCCTGGACCAGGGTGATGAACCTGGACCGGTTCGACCTGGCGTAGGCTTGGCGTGTGCGGGACGTGGAGTCGCACAGCATGCCCGGCGCAGGCCGCGGTTCAGTAGCCCAGCACGCGGTAGTCGCCGTCCAGGATCAGGCGCGCCGACACGTACATGCCCAGTAGCCCGAAGAGCACCCAGGGTGCGTTCAGCGCGCCGACGTAGGCGAACAGCTCGGTCCGGGTGATAAGACGCTGCCGCCCGGCCATGAAGAAGCTGACCCCGTAGACCGACGTGGCGTAGGCCCACTGCCAGGAAAGTACCAGCCCGAGCATGCCGGCCAGGACAGCAGGCATGAAGTCGAATGTAAATGCCGCGTAGAGGACCAGGGTCGGCAGCGGCGTAAAGAATCCGTTCGCGACGTCGACGTTGAATCCCCAGGTTCGGCGGTCGGAGAACGACCCGTCGACCTGGGAGTACGTCGCCCAGACATCCGCCCAGATCGTCGGGGCAAGGATCCGTTTCAGCGGCACCCTGGTCAGCAGAAACTCAACCGCCGGTGTGCGGCCCGTTTCGCGCCGTCGGGCGCGCCAGTATTCGGTGCGTTCCTCGATATAGTCCCGTTTGAGGAACAGGCACATCTCCCAGTAGCAAACCAGTAAATTGCTCGAAAAAAACAGGCTCAGCAGGCCGTGTACGGCGTTGATATCACCGTAGGCATAGTAGCGCGATCCGATACCGAGCATCGTCAGGAAAACGACCGCCAGCGCGGCGAACAGTCCGGGTGCCATCCCGATCTCCTATTCTCGGTTTGCCGTTCCTTTGAAGTGCGCCTTTCCTTTCTCGCGCGCTTTTTCGTCGATGCGCGCCTTTCCTTGAATCCAAGGTAACCCTCCGAATCGGATTTGTACAAGTTTCTTGATTCGGCTTTACTTCTTTACGCGGGCTTGACTCTGGGAGAACCTATATGCTGATCGTCGATTCCCACCTGGACATCGCTTACAACGCCCCCGAATGGGACCGGGATCTCTTCCAGCCCATCACCAAAATCCGTGAAGCAGAAGCCGGCATGGGACAGAAGGGCCGCGGCCTGGGCGTGGTGAATTTCGAGGAGCTGCGGCGCGGCGGGATCGGGCTCATGTTTGTTACGGTGAACTGCCGGATCGCTTCGATGGGCAAGCGCTTCTCCGGCGTGCGCACCCAGGATATCGCCTACGCCCGGTGCATGGGCGAGCTGGCCTACTACCGTTTGATGGAATCCAAAGGAGTCTTTCGCCAGGTACGCAATCGAGCCGAACTCGACACCCACCTGGCCGAATGGGAAGCCGATCCCCAGACGACCCCGCTGGGGTATGTCCTCAGCATGGAAGGGGCGGACGGCATCGTGGGTCCCGAACAGGTGGCCGACTGGTGGGACGAAGGCCTTCGGGTCGTGAGCCTGTGCCACTACGGGGTCAGCTCCTACGCCCACGGGACCCAGGCGCCCGGCGGACTGACGCCCCGGGGCCGTCCCATGCTCGAAGCCGTGGAAGCGGCCGGGATCATCCTCGACGTGAGCCACCTGGCCGAACAGGCCTTCTGGGAAGCGATGGACCACTTCAACGGCCCCGTGCTGGCCACCCACAACTGCTGCCGGACCCTGTGCGACCACGACCGCCAACTCGACGACAAGCAGATCAAGGCCCTGGCCGATCGCGGCGGCGTCATCGGTACGGCCATGGACATCTGGATGATCTCACCCCTGTGGGACCCGGTCGCCATGGATAATTCGGCCATCACCTTCGAAACCGTGGTGGATCACATCGACCATGTCTGCCAGCTGACCGGGAGCGCGCGGCACGCGGCCATCGGCACCGACGTGGACGGCGGTTACGGCAAGGAACAGTGCCCCTCCGATCTGGAAACCATTGCCGACCTGCGCAAGATCCCCGCCATCCTCGAAAGCCGCGGCTATTCGGAGACCGACATTGCCGACATCATGCATGGCAACTGGGTCCGGACGCTGCGCACGGCGTGGGGTTGACATCGACAAGCGTCGCTTCCGGTCGCGTCCGAACCAGGTACCTCGAAAGTGATCGGCAGTACCGAGAGGCCGGCATTCACTCCCTGAAAAAAAGTCCTATTCATGCCTGAAGTCCCCTTGTTCCGTCGCCACACCATCTATGAAGGCGGTCCTGCCGAGCGCATGGACTGCGTCGTGGGGGACCTGGATGGCGACGGCGTGCAGGAGTTCGTCATCGCCACGCGCAATCCGGACGGACTCCACTGGTTCGGCAGGACGGATCGGGGCGCGTGGGTGCCGCACCTGATGGATGACGCGTTTCCGAGTATCAGTGTCGGTACCGCCCTCGTCGACCTCACCGGGAATGGCAGACTCGACCTGATCTCCGGCACCAGCGACCGGGGTAGCCACGTATTCTGGTGGGCGTGCCCCGACGATCCTACACAGCGATGGACCCGCCATGTGGTCTTCGAGCTTCCCGACAGCCGGATCCACGACCTGCTGGTGGCGGATATCGACGGCGACGGCCGGGACGAACTGTACGTATGGAATCCCGACGCCGGGACGATCTTCTCGGTTCCCATTCCCAATGATCCATACGTTGCTCCATGGCCAGGGGTCAGCAAGGTAGCCTCGGGCGTGAACGAACAGGACTTCGCGGCCGCCGACGTGGACGGCGACGGCCAATTGGAACTCATCGCCGGGACTTCGTGGTACCGACTGCTGCCGAACGGTGAATGGGAGCGGCACGTCTTCACCGAAGGTTATGGCGGCGTACGTGTCCGGGCGGCTGATTTCGACGGCGACGGGCAAGTTGAAATCGCCGTGTGCGAGGTGGCCCTGGACATCGGCCAGACTTACGGCCGGCTGGCGCTGTTCAGACCGGGATCGGATGTCGAGCGGCCCTGGGAAGCCGAGGTACTGAATGACCGATTGCTCGACGCTCACACCCTGCAGGTGGCTGATTTCGATGGAGACGGCCGACCCGATATCTACGTAGGCGAGATGGGTCGTGGGGACTGGACCAAACCCCATCCTCCGCGGCAACTGCTCTTTCTGAGCCGAGGCGACCGGATGGAGCAGCACGTCATCGATTCCGGGATCGGTACGCACGAGGCCAAGGTCATCGAACTGGACGGCAAGGTCGGTATCATCAGCAAGCCCTACCGCTGGCTCCAGGACACCGCGCCGCGGCCGCAGTTGGTGGACAATCTGTATTTGTATATGCCGGAGTGAAGTGTGGCTGGTAGCGTCGAGGCAGGCCCTATGACCAAAGTACGACACGACCGGCCAACCTGGGCGGGACGCGTTCCGCGACACAAGATCGCCGAGTTATACAAGAAAGAAGCCCTCGGGATCTGTGAAGAAGTACTGATCGACAATGTGGGGATCGGTCTGCTTGTGAGAATAGAGCATATCTTCCGTGCCAGGAAAGCGAACAGCGGCCTCGCGAGTTGTCCGCTCTGCCAGCGCGAGATCCCACACGACTTCGACCCCGCGTTTCAGCTTCGTTGCGAATCCTGCAACTGGGAACTGACTTGGACGGAATACCAGAAGTCGTTTCAGGGTAAACACCTGATTGCGTCCGGCATGACCGCCTTCCTGAAGGAATACGTGAAGAAGTACAAGGTTGCGGGATCACCACAGGAAAAACTAATCCTCATAGATACCCTGATCCACCGGTATCACTGGGAACTGGAAGGTGGGCTGACCGGGCCGGGAGCACGCGATCTCATCGCCGGAAAGCCGAAAGAAGTCATCGACTTTTTGAACCAACTGAGCTATGGGACTAGCAGCAGTCCGGAGATCCTTGCCACCCGCCAGGAGTGGCTGGACAAAGTCCGGAAGAGTCGAGCACAGTATGCGGATGCGGTTAAGGAGCGTGAGCTGAAGGATGAGAAGAAAAGGCAAAAGGTGGAAGAAAAGAACAGGCGGAGGACCTTGAAAGCGAAAGCGCGACAGGCTGGACGGGCTGGTCGGAGCAATGCGGAAGAGTCCACCCGTTAGATTCCTATGCCATACGCTTGCCTGAACGGCTGCAGGATGTTCTACGAAGTTCGCGGGGAGGGCGAGGCAGCCGTCTTCATACACGGCGGTTTCCCTTCCATCGACATGCATCTTCGCGCACCGTCGATTGGCGCGTGGACCTGGGAGACGGACTTCGCGGCGGCTTTCCGCTTTATTGCGTTTGATCGCCGAGGCTGCTGGCGGTCTGCCCGTACGGAGACTGGGTATGGTCTGGAGGACCAGGCAAGAGACCTGGTTGCGTTGCTGGACCACCTGGAAGTAGACGAAGCGCACGTGATCGGTTCGTCCGCGGGGGGACCCATTGCTATACTGTTCGCAGCCGTTTACCCGGAAAGAACCCAGACCCTCGTGCTGGCCGGGACCGCCGCGAATCTCTGGCCGAACGACGACCCGGTAACTCAGATAGTGAGAGAGCAGTTGGAAATCCTCGACAAGCAAGGAGCGGAAGCAGCCTGGGACAACCGGCCGCCAGGCGTCGAGCTTTCACTGGACGTGCTGTGGGAGCGGGATGAGATGAAGGTGCGGGGCGTCCTGGCAGAATACGAGGATCGCATAGCACAGTCCCTGAATAAGTGCACTCGGAAGGACCTCGTGCACTGGTATGAAACCCAGCTTCGGGCTATCTCTGCCTTTCTTGACCGGGATCTGACGGACGCATGTGCTCGCATAGCAGTTCCGACACGGGTGGTTCACGGTTCCAATGACCGGGAAGTGCCTGTATCTTGGGGAAGGGATCTCGCGGCGAAGATCCATGGAGCAGAATTCATCATGTATCCTGATGAATCCCACGGTGTCGTCCATCGGTGCAGCGCGGTTCGGAAGGAACTCACCGCGTTTTATCAGAAGAACAGGAACAATCCATGAAGGTCATCGAGATAGAAGCACACGAGATCACCCTCGAATACGAGGACTGGATCGCTTACCAGCTCAATCATTTCTACGGGCCGGCGAAGCGGACGGTCTACGTCGCCCATACCGACGACGGGCTCGTCGGATTGGGCGAAGGGCATGACGCGGAACCGGAGGAAGTGGTCGACCGTTACATCGGGACGAACCCCTTCGAATGGATCGGTGACGAGACCTCCCTGTCGCTGGGCACGGCGATGTACGACCTGATGGGCAAGGCTGCAGGCGTGCCGGTCTACAAGCTTTTCGGTCAGAAGATCCGGTCCTGGGTGCCGGTGGGAAGCTGGACCGTGTCGACACACCCGGACCGCATGGCCGAAGCGGTGCGCGAGTACTCGGCGGGCGGCTACACCTGGATGAAGTACCATCTCTCGCCCTTCGAGAACGTCATCGACCAGACCGAGGCGATGCAGGCCGTGGCGCCGGAGGGGTTCAGGATTCATTACGATTTCACCATGCACGGCACCGACGACCACATGCCCGAACTCCTGGACAAGCTGGAGCGGTTCCCGGTGGCCGGCTGCTTCGAAGACCCCCTGCCGCCGGGGGACATCCAGGGTTACATCGAGCTGCGCAAGCGTACCAGGTTGCCGGTCGTGCTGCACCATTTCCCCATGGGGGCGACCTACGAAGTCCTGATGAAACCCGCGGACGCGTACATGCTGGGACATCAGCCGATCGGCGAGGCGGTGCGGCGGGCGGGCCTTTTCGCCGCGGACGACAGTCCCTTCATGCTTCAGAACGTGGGCGGGAACATCACCCGGGCCATGATCGCCCACATGATGGCGTCCTTCCCTTCGGCGAACTTCCACTTCATCAGCGCAACGGAGACCTGGAAGAGCGACGTGGTCACGGAACGACTCGAGCCCGTCAACGGATTCGTGCGAGTGCCGGAGACGCCAGGACTCGGGGTCACGTTGGACCGCGAAGAACTGGAGCGGCTCAGGCGACTCGAGCTGCCACGCCAGGGCAGGTGGATCATCCGGTCGCGGTACGAGAACGGCGCCCGGATGTACAACATTGCCGACCCGGAGGATTCCATTTTCATGGTACGGCCCGACCGGCGGCGCGGTATGGTCCCCATGAGCTACGATGCGCCCATAACCACCGAGTACTGGGACGACGACGGCACCGATGCGTACCGGGAGATGTTCGCCCGCATCGAGCGCGAAGGCGTCGTGCTCGAGAAGTAAAGATCCCCGTGCGGACGGACATGGGTCGCGTACGGAATTGGGTGGCATGCGGAATTGGGCCGCGTGGTATCGGGTCGCTTGTGGAATTTGACGTTGTACAATTGTACAATTGAATGATGGTAAGCGTATCTACTTCAGGTCGGAAAGGCCGGAAGCCGTTTAATCATAGCGAGTAAACATGCGAAAACCGAAGCTGATCCACTATAACGACGCCCGCCACTACAGCATCTACCGCTACGAGCCGCCGATGAGCCTGCACCAGTGGCGCCAGCCCGTGGACGAGATCCTGGGAACCGACGTGGATACCCTGGTCTACGGCCTGGGTTCCGGCGAGACCTTTCTCCACGATTCCCAGGCCGGTCTGAAGTGGGGCGAAGGCGTCAAAGAGCACAACATGAGCATGATGTGGTGGTGGGCGACAAAGAACCTGAACCTGGCGCTTGAGGCGGATATCGATCCGCTCGCAGTGGCTGTGGCACGGGCGCACGAAAAGGGCCGGCGCATCCTGGGCAGCCTGCGAATGACCGAGCCCACTTCGCCGGACGACGACAACCCCTACATGCTGGGCCGTCTCAAGCGGGAGCACCCGGAGGTCATGATCGGCGAGAACCACTCCGATTACCCCCGGGCGGCCGGTTGCGCGGATTACACTCACGATGAGGTGCGGGCCGAGCGGCTCGGTGTCATCGAGGAGGTGTGCGGCCGGTACGACATGGACGGGCTGGAGTTCGATCCCTACATGGGCGTGTTCTTCAAGCCCTCGGAGGCGCGGGAGAAAGCGCCGGTGCTTACGGGATTCATGCGGGAGATCAGACAACTGCTCGATCGCCTCGGGGACGGGCGCGGCGAGTCGCTATGTTTGGCCGCACGGGTGCGCGCAACCGAAGAAGCGAACCTCGCCCTGGGTATGGACGTGCGCACCTGGCTTGAGGAGGGCCTCCTTGACATCGTCATTCCATGGACCGAGAGCTTCCTCTTCGACCAGGAGATGCCCATCAGTTGGGTGACCGAAGCGGCCGCCGGATCGGAGACGCCGGTCTACCCCATGCTCGGCCGGTCGCCGTACGACGACCGGCACCATCTGCCGACCATCGAGATGTACCGGGCCGCGGCGGCCAACTACCGCGCCATGGGAGCGGACGGCCTGTACCTGTCGGACCTGCCCTGGCCGCACACCGAACGCGAATACCAGGTCTTTCGTGAGATGGCCGATCCGGATATCCACCTCAGGAAGAAGAAACACTATTACCCGGCGCAAAGGGAACCCGACGCGGAACCGCACGTGCCCGAGCGGTATCTCCCCGTGGATCTCGAAGAAGGCGTGCCCGCCCGGGTACCGTTCCTGGTTGGAGACCGGCTGGCCGATGCCCGGAACGACGGCGAACTCAATGGCGTGACGCTGGGCGTGCGCATCGGGCACTGCTGCCCGGAGGACGAGATTTCGTTCCGGTTCAACGGTGAAACCGTCACGCCGTCAGATAGCACACACCATTACGGCGGCATCGTCTCCTACACGGCCGCGAGAAGCGGTCTTCCGGAACGCATCCTTACCCACTTCTGGTTCACTTTCGATCTGCCCGTCGATCTGGTTCGCGAAGGCAGAAACGAAGTCGTGGTCGTGTTGGATCGACGATTCACCGGAATGGGCGGCGACCGTGTGCTGCACCAGGTCGAACTGATCGTGGAGTACGATGAGCCGCCCGTGCCCGTGGGCGGGCAGATGTGATGGGCTAGCCCTGAGCGGTATTTGCGCGTATGTGGATCGCGTGCTTCACAGGAAATGGATTCATGCATAACCTCCCTGACTTCGACAAGCTCTGGGACTTCAACGATCCTGCGAAAACCGAGAAGGCCTTCAGAGGTCTGCTACCCGACGCCGGGAGCGCCAGTAATCACGACTACCGCGCCCAACTTCTCACGCAGATCGCACGGACCCACAGTCTTCGTAGGGAATTCGACGCATCCCACCGCATCCTCGATGAAGCCGAAACATTGATTGTCAATATTGACAACCCTTCCGACGATGTATCACAGACTACCCGTGTCCGACTTCTTCTCGAACGCGGCCGCACCTACAACTCGGCCGGCGATACAGATTCTGCACGGCCGCTCTTCAAAGAGGCCTGGGAACGGGCGCGTCAGGCCGGCGAGGACTATCACGCCGTGGACGCGGCCCACATGCTCGGGATTTGCGAACCGGCAGATGCATCCCTTATGTGGAATAACAGGGCGATGGAAGCCGCGGAAGCATCGGGCGATCCACGCGCAAAGGGATGGCTTGGGGCGCTCTACAACAACACCGGTTGGACGTACCACGACGCGGGCGAGTACGAGAAAGCGCTGGAGCTGTTCGAGAAAGGATTGGCCTGGCGGACAGCGCGGGACAATCCACAGGCGTCACGGATTGCGAAATGGACCGTAGCTCGCGCCTATCGCTCACTCGGGCGTACCGAAGAGGCTCTCGCCATGCAGCAGTCCCTGCTCGAGGAACACGAAGCGGCCGGCACATCGGACGGCTACGTCTTCGAAGAAATCGCCGAGTGCCTGTTGACGCTTGAAAGGCCGGATGAAGCACGGCCATACTTCGGCCGCGCCTACCAGGAACTGTCGGAAGACGGTTGGCTGACGGAAAACGAGCCCGATCGCCTGGCACGACTCAAACGATTGGGCAATACACAACCATGTTGACCGCTGCGCAGAAATCCGAATTCGATGAGCACGGCTGGGTTCGTGTACCACGTATGCTTCCTGCAACGGACGTCCATTCCGTGCTCGACCGCGTCTGGGACGATCTGGAGCAGAGGTGCGGGATTCCGCGCGATGATCCGGAGGCCTGGCCGGAGGCGAAACCCAAGGGTTTCAACAGGCTGATGCGTTCCGGCGCCTTCGAACCAACCTGCGGCTCGGCCGTTCAAGAAGCTATAGACGGATTCCTCGAACCCGGCCACTGGGAGAAACCAAGCCCCTGGGGGGCGCTTCTGCTTACCTTCCCCGCTGCGGACCCGTGGTTTCTGCCCAACCATTCATGGCACATGGACCTGCAGAAAGCCGTAGACGCCAAGTCCGAGCAAAACCCCGGCGTACAGGTTTTCGCCATACTGGAACCACTGGCCGCCCGCGGCGGCGCGACGATCGCCCTCGCCGGTTCTCATCGGGTTGTCCGACACCTCGCCCGGCAGCCGGGGTTGTTTGGCGAGGGCCGGTCCAAAGACATCACCAATGCGGTCAAGCGGGCGGCACCGAGTCTGCGGGATCTATGGTCCCGCGACCTGGGCGGAGACCGCGATTCGGGGGTAAACCGCGAAGACCGATACCTTGCGAATCCCGTCGATGTGTCCGGCATTCCCGTGCAGGCCGTCGAATTCACCGGCGATCCCGGTGACGTGATCTTCATGCATCCCTGGATCATCCATACCGCATCTTCCAACCGCGGCGACAGGCCGAGAATCGTTATTACGGAGCGGGTTCGCAGACGGGACGAACGGGACGGGCAAAACGGACCGGGCGGCCAGGGCAAATAGAACGACGACGATCGCAACACCATCCGATCGGAAGAGGCTAAAGTGCTCCGCAATTACCTCAGCGTGGCCCTGCGCAACCTCCGCAGGCATCCCGCTTACTCGCTCATCAACATCGCCGGGCTCGCCATCGGCATGGCCACGTGCGTCCTGATCCTCCTGTACATCCAGGATGAGCTCAGCTACGACCGGTACCATCCTCATGCCGACCGCGTATACCGGATCGTCGCCGACATCGAAAGCGGGGGCCAGACCGTTCAGACCGCCGGGACGCCCGCAGCGTGGGGACCCGCCCTGAAGCGCGACTTCCCCGAGATCGATCTTCTGGTCCGCATGCGCGGTACCGGATCCGCCTGGCTGGTCGACCTCGGTAACACCATCTACTACGAACGCAAGGTCATCTGGGCGGAGCCGGACCTGTTCGAAATGTTCAGTATTCCACTGGTCTCGGGCGACCCGGGCACCGCGCTGGTCGAGCCGTACTCGATGGTGATCTCGGAAGAGCTGGCTTTCAAGTATTTCGGCGCCGAAGATCCCGTGGGGGAAGTCGTCAATCTCGACAATCGCTGGGACTTCATGGTGACGGGCGTCATGAAGAACATCCCGACCAACTCCCACATGCGGCCGGACATGTTCGTATCCTATACCACGATGAATGTGATCTCGTCCTGGGACCTGTGCGACTGGGAGTTTCATCGGAACCTGTATACCTACATCCGGCTCCGTGAGAACGTGTCCCCGGATGAATTCGAAGCGAAACTGCCGGACTTCCTGGAGCGTCACGCGGGGGATCAGTACCGGGAAGCGGGCATCAGCCTTCGGCCGTCGCTACAGCCTCTCGTAGACATCCACCTCTACTCGAGCCGGGAGAGCGAGCACGAACCCAACGGCGATATCCGGTACGTGGCCCTCTTCCTGATCATCACATTCCTGATCCTGATCATCGCATGCATCAATTTCATCAACCTGGCCACGGCACGTTCCGAGATGCGTGCCAGAGAAGTAGGGGTGAGAAAGGTGCTGGGGGCCAATCGGCTTCAGTTGATCCGGCAGTTCCTGGGAGAATCGGTCCTCATGGCGAATCTCGCCGCGATCGTGGCGGTAGTTCTGGTTCTGCTCGCCCTGCCAGGTGTAAACGAGATCGCCGGGAAGCAGCTCGCGCTGCCGCTTACCGACTGGATCGTGCTGGCCGCGCTGGCCCTGGGCACGGTAGTGATCGGACTGGCCGCGGGCAGCTATCCAGCGGCCTACCTTTCAGGATTCCTGCCCGTCGTGGTCATGAAAGGCAACCCGGAAACGAGAAAGAAAGGCCTGGGGTTGCGGCAGGTCCTGGTGGTGATCCAGTTTTCCATGTCCATCTTCCTGCTGGTCAGCACGGCCGTCATCCATGATCAACTCGAATACATCCAGACCAAGCGGCTGGGTTTCGACAAAGAGCACGTCATGGTCGTTCCCATCACAGGTTCCCACCAGATACCCAATACCCCCGTGCTCAAGCAGCGTCTGTCGGGAATGCCCGGTGTCGTGGGGATCGCAACGACGACCGGATTGCCGGGCATGCGGGTCGTACCGATCCTGGAGTTGTGGGCCGAAGGCATGCCGCCGGAGGACCACCTGATGATGGCCACGCTGCACGTGGACGAGCATTTCCTGGATGTCATGGACATCGATCTCGTCGCCGGCCGGAACTTCTCGCCGGACTGGGGCACGGACACGACCAGCGGATTCCTGCTGAACGAGACGGCCATCCGGTACCTGGGATGGGGAGATCCCGCCGATGCGATCGGCAGGCAATTCGAGCGGCGTACCTTTGAAAGGGCTTCAGGCCGCGTAATCGGCGTGGTACGGGATTTCCACCTGCGGACAATCCACGAAGAGATCGAACCCGCCGTGATCATGACCAGCACCTATCACATTTTCGTCCTGATTCGGATCGAGCCGGATCGAATCTCCGAAACCATCGGACGCATCGAGGAAGTGTGGAGAGACGTGGATCCCCGGTTCCCGCTCGATTACACGTTCCTGGACGAAGATTTCGACGCGTTGTACCGGACCGACCATCAGATCGGCGAGATCTTCGCGGTCTTCGCGTTTCTCGCGATCTTCGTGGCCTGCCTGGGTCTCCTGGGTCTCGCCTCGTTCTCGATCCAACAACGCACCCGTGAGATCGGGATTCGCAAAGTCGTCGGGTCAACGGTATCGGGCATCGTGGTTCTCCTGTCCAAGGATTTCATGAAGTACGTGCTCCTGGCGAACCTGATCGCCTGGCCGCTGGTCTACTTCGTCATGGTCAACTGGCTGCAGAACTACGCCTACGCCGCGGAAATCCGGTTCGAGTGGTTTCTGATCGGCGGCCTTGTTGCGCTGGTCATCGCCTGGCTGACGATCGGCGTACACGCGGTCACGGCATCGCGGCGGAACCCGGTGAATGCGCTGAGGCAGGGGTGATTACACCGAATTGTCACAGGCCGCCGGAGCGGTGACATTGGGTCTGAGCATGGCGGCACCTTACAAACTCAAGAGATGTAAATCCACGCAAAAGGCTCACCTCCAATGAACGACACTGAATACCTGTTGGAAAAGATGACGCGGGCTTTCGAAATGAGAGAGGGCAGGAAGCTGACCTCGCTCGAAAACCAGTTCCTGAAAGCCACGGCGCACGACGCCACGGACCTGAGCCATGCCAGTTGCGACGTCCCCCGAATGAAAGCCCTGCTCAAGGAAAGTCCCTCGCTTCTCGAAACGGTTGGTTCGGTCGCGCTCTCGATGGCGGCCTCCTACCACGGCACGCTCGAGGCGGTCCGCTTCCTGCTGGATCGCGGGATTAACCGATTCTACGACTGCGAGACCGGACTTGGCAGAAAACACCAGCACGAGCCGGTAACCAAGGCGTTCTACCACGGAAACTTTAATACCTTGCGCACGGTATTCGAGGCCGGTGTCACCGACGCCTCCGTCATCAGCACGGCTCACGTGGGATGGCCGGCGAACACCTCTCTGCTGTTCTGGGCGGTCGGCAGACCGGTCGAGTACACCGAGTTCGCGCTCGAGTACGGCGCCGACCCGGAAGTGCCGTTCTCCGGGAACGGGGAGCGAGGAAACACGCCATTGCAGGAGGCAGCGGCACGCCGTGGGACCGAGCGCTGGAACTCGATGGTGGCGGACACAGTCTGCGCTCTCCTCGAGCATGGGGCGTTCTACGATATCTTCACGGCATGCGGATTGAACGACCTCGAGCGGGTGCGCGAACTGGCTGGGAAGGATGCAAAAACGGTGACACTGAGGGGGGAGGCGAAGATGACGCCCATGCACTGGGCGGCACGCGCGGGTTCAGCCGGGTGTGTGAAATGGTTGCTGAGGAACGGAGCCGAGGTCGACGCCGAGACCGTCACGAAACGAACTCCCCTGCACCTGGCCGCCGAGAGGGGTCAGACCGAGCCGATCCGCCTGCTTGCGGAGCACGGAGCCAACTTGAATGTACAGGATAAAAAGGGCCGCACTCCCCTCCACCGCGCTGCCTACGAAGGCCGGCTGGAAGCGGCGGAAGTGCTCATCGAGCTGGGTGCGGACACGAAGCTGGAAACAAAAACAGGGAAAACGCCGCTGCAGGTGGCACGGCTGGACTGCAGGCAACTGAATGAATGAGTGTGGCCGGAGGGGTAAACGGGGAAAGGGCTGCAGCCCTCCCCGGCTCCGCTGGCGAGACTTTATGTACAAGATGACCGAGACGTTTGTCAATGTTGGAAACCTTCGATTGTGGACGGTAGTCCAGGGTTGATAGAGTCCGCTATCATCTACATTGTTTGCATGAAAAGAGCACCCTTCTCCGGAAAATAAGCATGTAGGGCATCCGCTCGATACCAAAAGCAGATCCTTCCCGCCAACCGGACCGCGATCGCAGGTACAAATCGATCACAGGCACCCATGGTATTTCACTATCTCAGAATTGCCTTGCGCAATTTGATCAGGCAACCGGGCTATGCCGGTATCAACATCCTCGGACTGGCGATCGGTATCACGTGTTGCATGCTTATATTGCTCTACATCCAGAACGAACTGAGCTACGACCGGTACCATGAGCATGCCGACAGGATCTACCGCGTGGTAAACGGCAATTCCGCCCGCACGCCAACGGCGGTGGGACCGACACTCAAGGAACTGTTTCCGGAAGTAGAGGACTATGCTCGGATGCGGGGTACCGTCAATATCTGGATGATGTCTTACAAGGAGAACGGATTCTACGAAAGCGACGTCTACAGGGCGAGCAAAGACTTCTTTGACGTTTTTTCATTTCCGCTGGTAAGGGGTAATCCGCAAACCGCACTGGACGACGCTGTAAATACCGAACAAGCGGTTGTCATGAGCGAATCCATGGCGCTAAAACTATTCGGCGATGAAGATCCAATGGGCAAACTGATCCTCGCTGATGATGAAATGGACCTTCGTGTAACCGGTGTGATGAAAGATGTACCACGCAATTCCCACTTCGCCGTCGACTATCTTGTCAGTGAGAATCTCGATGCAGCCAATCGTCGTGAGGGTTACCGAACGAATTGGTTCGGTACGCGTCACCTTACCTACATCCTGTTGGCGGGAGGAACAGATCCTGCTGAACTGGAGGACAAAATCACGAGGTGGGCCCAAACCTATGAACCACTTGTTTCGCTCAATGCGCGCGGCTTTCCCTTCAGTCCCAGGCTACAGCCAGTCACCGACATCCATCTGCGGTCGAACCTGGAACTGGATATGGCAAGCAACAGCGACATTTACTATATCTACTCTTTTTCGGCAGTGGCGCTTTCCATCGTACTGATCGCGTGCATCAACTTCATGAATCTGGCTACGGCTCGCTCCAGCATCAGGGCCAAAGAAGTGGCCATCCGGAAGGCAGCCGGCGCAACGCGAGGCGAGTTGGCGTTTCAATACATGGGCGAGTCCATGTGGTCGGCCGGATTAGCCATCGTGGCAGCCATGGGGCTTTTGGCGGCCATCCTGCCCGTTTTCAACACACTGATGGGCACATCGTTTGAATTCAGTTTCCTGGAGAACCCTGAACAGTTGCTCTGGCTGACAGGCATCATGGTGTTCGTTGGATTGCTGTCCGGCAGCTATCCCGCCCTGGTTATCTCAAGATTACATCCGGCGAAGATCCTCTCCGGCGAAATGACCAGCGGCGTTACAGGTTCCATGCTGCGAAAGGGTCTCGTGGCAGCTCAGTTTACAGTATCGATTTTGTTGATCATCAGTACGGCTACGGTCTATCGACAACTGGAGTACATGCAGAACAGACAACTGGGATTCGACAAGGACCAGGTCGTCATTATCCCGCTTATCGGTGGCGCAGAGCGGGGATTCAACACCTTGAAGGAGCGCCTTTCGCAGAGTCCTCACATTCAAGAGGTTACTCGATCCGTACTGATGCCGGGACGCAAAGCCAGCGCCGCCGTAATGCCCGTCTTCCCGACACGACTGGCAGAACAATCGGAAGATTACGAGGTCGGTATCCCCGCCTTGTTTGTAACGAGAGATTTCGAAGAGACCCTTGGTCTCAGTTTGATTGCAGGAAGGCCGTTTTCCAGTGTGCTGGCAGATGACTCGCTCAACGCGGTAATCATGACTCGGTCCGCGGTTGAACGATTGGGCCTGATCACGCCAGCAGAAATCGTAGGACGCCACATACACCCCGGACGTTACAGGGGCCCTCCGATCAGGATAATCGGTGTCGTTGAGGATTTCCATATGCGGGGCTTGCATAGTGCGGTGGAACCCATGCAGTTGAGACTGCTGACACGTGGCGGCGGCGGCCAGGCGGCGATCAGGTTGCAGGCACAGAACATACCGGATGGAATCAATGCGATAGAAGAAACATGGGCCTCGGTATTTCCAAATTACCCCCTGGCGTATTCGTTTCTGGATGAAGATTTCGAGCAACTGTATCTTTCGGAGCAGCGCACCGGCAATCTGCTCGGCGCTTTCAGCTTTCTGGCCATTTTCGTCGCCTGTCTGGGTCTGTTCGGCCTGGCCGCTTTCACTACCCAGCAGCGGACCAAAGAAATCGGGATCCGCAAAGTTATGGGCGCTTCGGTGGCTCGAATCGTTTTTATTCTATCCAAGGATTTTCTGATGTTGGTGGTGTTCGCGGCGCCGGTCGCCTGGGGTCTGGCCTACTGGATCATGAGCGACTGGTTGCAGAACTTCGTCTATAGAGTCGACTTCAGCCTCTGGTGGTTTCTGATAGCCGCTGTCCTGGCACTGATCATCGCCCTGGCCACCGTCAGTTTCAAATCAGTTTCAACTGCGTTAATGAACCCGGTGGAGAGCCTGCGGTCAGAATGAGGTCGGCTCAGTACTGCAGCCTTGGGTAGCATGGATACAGGCTGGTACTCCCCATGTTCAAACACTACTTCATCATCGCGGTCCGGAATCTCACCAGGTACAAGAGCTATGCGCTGAACAACATCCTGGGACTGACCATTGGATTCGCCTGCGCTATATCGATCCTCCTCTACGTCCAGAACGAGTTGAGTTACGACCGCTACCACGAGAACGCGGACCGTATCTACCGGATCGTCGAAGGAAGCGACGTCAAGACGCAGCCCCTGCTCGGTCCGGCGCTGAAGGAGGAATTCCCGGAAGTCGAACGCTTTCTGCGCATACAGGGTACCGCCGGTATTTGGCTCATGGCTTACGGTGACAAGGTATTCTATGAAACCGACGTCGCCTGGGCCGACGAGACCCTTTTCGAGCTGTTCTCGTTTCCGCTGCTCAGGGGCAACCCCGAAACCGCCCTGAAAGATCCTTTTTCCGTGGTCATAACCCGGTCGACCGCCCGGAAGATGTTCGGGCCCGAAGACCCCATGGGTAAAATCATCGTCGCGGATAACGGTTTCGCCGATCTGCGCGTCACCGGCGTCATGGAGGACATGCCGGACAACTCCCATTTCAAAATGGATTACTTCGTGTCCCTGTCTACCAGTCCGCACGTAGGCAATCCGAGGGCGCTGATCCGCTGGAGCGTGCGATATTTCTACACCTATCTATTGCTGACCGAAGGTCACCCGGGAGCGCTGCTCGAGGACAAGCTTCCCTCGTTCGTGGACAAACATATGGGCAGTTTTCTGGCGTCTACAGGGGGCAGCTTCGAACCGTATCTGCAGCGGCTTACCGACATCCACCTGCATTCTAACCTGGAAAACGAATTGGGCGTCAACGGTGACAGCACCTACGTCGCTATCCTGCTGGTCGTCGCGGGATTCGTCATCGTGTTGACCTGCTTGAATTTCACCAATCTTTCGACCGCGCGCGCCAGTGTGCGTGTCAGGGAAGTGGGGTTTCGCAAAGTGGCCGGCGCGAAAAGGTGGGAGCTGATCCAGCAGTCCTTCGGCGAAACGATGCTGCAAGCCTTCTGCGCCTCGATTCTGGCGGTGATCATCGTGTGGCTGATCCTTCCCACGTTCAACGACCTGTCCGGCAAACAGCTCACGCTGCTGATGCTGGATGATCCCGCCTGGTTCATTGCGTGGTTCGGGTTGACCGTACTGGTGGGCCTGATTGCCGGCCTCTATCCCGCGGTATTCGTTTCGGCCATCAAACCGACCGGCATGCTGACTGGAAACCAACCGGTTCATCGACAACAGGACTACATGCGCAAAGGTTTGGTCACGGTACAATGCACGATATCAGTCGCCCTGATCGTCGGCACCCTGGTGCTGTACCAGCAGCTGGGTTTCTTGCGAAACGTCAAACTGGGTTTCGAGAAAGAGCAGGTATTGGTCATCCCCAGCGGTATTCGCGAGATTGAAGAGAGCTTCCCCGTCTTGAAACAGGCGCTGCTGCAACATCCCGGCGTACTGAACGTGACGGATGCCAGCTCGATGCCCGGCGTCGCCGGCAGCCAGGGGTTCATCCGTTCGATGACCGCGGAGGTTTATGAAGGCGCCGGAACCCATCGGATCGACCTGGGTTACATCGAAACCGGGCCGGATTTCGTCGAGACACTGGGTATCGAGCTGCTTGCCGGCCGCAGCTTCTATACGGGCGAACAATCAAATTCGGACTTGGGGAAAGTGATTTTAAATGAAACGGCAACCAGGGCACTGGGATGGGTCACGCCGGAGGAGGCGATCGGTAGGCAGGTCATGCTGAACAACGAGTATCAAACGGATGTGGTTGGTGTAGCGAAGGACTTTAACGTCAAATCATTACATCAACCGATCCGGCCACTGGCGCTGCTCCATTATACGTACGGCACCACGTTTTTCGCGGTAAAGCTGAACCCGGATGATCTGGAAAGCACGTTAGACAACATCCGGGAAACCTGGGCTGCGATTCTCCCTGCGTTCCCGCTGCGGTATTCCTTCGTGTCGGATGATTTCGACCGGATGTATCAAGCCGATCGCCACTTCGGGCAAGTGTGCGCACTCTTCACCAGTATCGCCGCGTTCATTGCCCTTCAGGGCCTGGTCGGCCTCGCCTCGTTCGGCGTGGGACAGCGCATCAAGGAAATCAGCATCCGAAAGGTCCTGGGCGCCTCGGTATCCCAGGTCCTTGTCCTGCTGTCCAGGGAGTTCGTCGGGCTGATCGTCATCGCCAACGCCATCGGGTGGATTCTGGCGTACTACGGACTGAGTTTCTGGCTGCAGCAATTTGCCTATCGAGTCGATATCGGCGCCGACACCTTTGTGATGGTCGGTGTCCTTAGCCTGGCGGTGGTCCTGGTTGTGCTCAGTTACCGCGTCATCAGGACGGTCACGTCGAACCTGGCGGACGTGTTGCGGAGCGGGTGATGGGAAGGTATTCTGACAGATGAACGTAACCTTTCTCGGAACCGCGGCCGCGCCTTCGATGCCGATCCCCTTCTGCACCTGCCGGGTCTGTATGGAAGCCAGGAGGATTGGCGGCAAGAATCTCCGCAGGAGATCGTCACTGGTGATCAACGACGACTTGCTGGTGGACATCGGCCCCGACATTGCGTCCGCTTCGTTCCAGCACCAAATCTCGCTCGCCGGCATCGGCATATGTCTTCAAACACACCCACATGCAGACCACCTGGACATCGAATTCATCCTCTCAAGGCATGCCGAATACGGGACGAACGTCTCAGGCGATATGCTGCTGGCTGGCTCCGATGAGACACTGCACGCGATCGATGCACTGGTGCGTCAACAGAGTGCGTACGGGAGCCTTTTCGACCCTAAAACACAGTCTGAGTTGAAGTTGAAAACCCTGTCTCTTACGCCTTATGAAGCGTACCGTATAGGGGACTATCGCGTTACCGGATATCCCGCCAATCACGGCGACGACCAGGGGTTTCTTCTTTATTCAATCGCGCGGGGTGACCAGGCCGTGTTCTATGGTACCGATACGTCGGTGCTGTCCGAAGCAGTCTGGGAACACCTTCAGCGAACACGCAACCGGTTTGACGTGGTCGTGCTCGATCACACCTACGGAATCGGGTTCGAATCCAGGCCGTCCGACCACCTCGCATCGAAGGATGTCGCCACCCACGCGGATCGATTTCGAGAGAACGGATTGCTCAAGGACAGCGGCGTGGTATACGCGACCCACCTGTCCCATGAGGGGAACCTGGAACATGACGCATTGGACGAATACGCCAGGGAGCACGGGTATCGGGTGGCCTTTGACGGGTTGAGGTTGGAGTTGAGCGGTTGAACCTCCAATCTGAGTATACGGCGATCATCCGATACGGCACCCGACCATCATTTCGAAAGACACCAGTATGAAATGGGATTACTACCGTCCTCATATTGACCGGAGAGTACCTGGCAACAAAGTAGATCTGACGCCACTGTGTAACGAACCGGAAGTCCGCAGGAACCTGATTCTCGATCTCGCCCGTCCATTCCTCAAGGTCGAACTAGACAAGGTGGCGAGTCCGGAATCGCTGGGATTCATCCTGGGCAGCGCGGTAGCCCAGCGGCTGAACCGGGGCTTCATTCCTTTCCGAAAAGGAGGGGAACTTCCCGTCCATCGTCAGCACAGGTCCAGGGTCTCTTTTGTAGACTACACGAACAGAAAGAAGACCCTGGAGGTGAATAAAGACTTGGTTAAACCCGGTGAACGCATTCTGATCGTGGATGATGTGATCGACACCGGTGCCCAGGTAAAGGCCATGATCAAGCTGATCGAACGGTTACAGGGTATAGTCGTGGGTGTTTCGGTGCTGGTTGCGGACCGAAGCCGGAAGACGGAACATCTGATTAAAACGCACAACGTGCACGCAATACATATGCCCATTGTTCGTTGAAACCTGTAACGGGTTGGATGAATACAAACTACATTAACCCCCGAATACAGACTTCCTGTAGTTACCGTTAATGACCGCCGAAACCGATAATCAGCACGTTCACATCGGCGCCTACGCGCTGTGCCGCGACCCCTCGAACCGCCTGCTCCTGGTTCGAGCGACGGCCGGTCTCGAGGACGGAGGCCTGTGGACGATGCCCGGCGGCGGAGTCGAATGGGGAGAGCATCCGGATGCCGCGTTGTGCCGTGAGCTGGAGGAGGAGACGGGACTCGTAGACATCAAGGCGTACCACGTGGCCTCCGTGTATTCGCATGCTTACGAAGGTCGGACGGACTGGCAGGGCGATTCGGTACATCACATCGGTATCGTCTACGAGGTTGAGCTTGCGACGTTCGACTTGAGACCCGAAAGGGACGGATCGACCGATCACTGTGAGTGGCTGACCGAAAGCCGGGTACGGGAGCTGCCTCTAGGACCGCTAGCCGAGTTCGCGGTCAAGCTGGCATGGCCAAAAACATAGCGACAGGTTATCATTGATGATTGAATTGCGTGGTAAGAAAGTGGTATTGCGGACCATGGAACGCGCGCATTGCCGCATCCTGTGGGAAAACTACGAGCCCGTGGAACCCGTGCCGACCGAACCGGTCAGGCCGGGTCTATCCGTCGAAGGATCGGAAAAGTGGTTTGAGGAGATCCAGGAAAAACAGGAAAAGAGTCAAATCTACCTGGGCATCTTCGATGATGATGGCAACATCGTTGGCGACATACAACTGTCCGGAATCGACTGGAGGAATCGCACGGCGAGCCTCGGTGCTGGCATTGCACTTGAAAGAGACCGGGGCAAGGGGTACTGTACGGATGCCGCCGTCGTCATGCTTCGGTACGGATTTAAGCACCTGGACCTGCAAAGGATTTCGGCCGCGACTATGGCGAACAACGCAAGCGCCATCAGGGTGCTGGAGAAGGTCGGGTTTGTGCAGGAAGGACGGGAACGAGAGGCCGTGTACTGGTCCAATCAGCGCTGGGACAGGATTGTGTTCGGCATTTTGAAACCGGAATTCGAGGCCATTCAATCATGAAACCTGCTCCGATTAAAGAAACCATCTCTTTCGAGGATTTTGAGAAACTCGACATTCGCGCAGGTACGATCACCGCGGTCGATGAGGTGGCCGCATCGAACAAACTCGTGAAGCTGACAGTCGACTTCGGAGACCATACCCGGTCGATCCTTGCAGGAATCAAGCAGGAACGGTCGGACCCGAAGGAAATCGAAGGTAAGCAAGCCCTCTTCGTGGTGAACCTGGCCGAGAGGAAGATGGCCGGTGAAGTCTCCCAGGGCATGCTCTTCGACATAGGGTATGCGGACGGGCTTACACCATGCCTGTTGGTACCCGAATTACCTGTGCCGAACGGTGCAAGGGCGGGTTGAAGAAAACGAAGCATGAATGGAGGTAGCATGGCGTCCGAAACAATAACCGACCGCATCGAGCGCGAGCACGCGCGCTACGGGGCCGCCACCCAGCAGGATTCAGGCGGACCGCTGCCGCAGCCCTTCCCCCGCGAGATCGGTCCGCGCGCCATGGAGTTCCTGGCCGAGGTCGTCGATTCCGGGCTGACCTGCGACATGGTGGGCCGTTTCGAGCGCGCCTTCGCCGAGGCCAACGGCGTCGCCCACTGCATCGCCACGCCGGGATGCACGCCGGCCCTGGCCGTGCTGGCGGCGGCTTTCGACTTCGAACCCGGTGACGAGATCATCGTGAGCTCGGTCAGCGACTTCGGCACCGTGCAGGGGGTGATCAGCGCCGGGTACATTCCCGTGTTCGCCGACACCGCGCCCGGAACGATCAACGTGAGCGCCGAGACCATCGAGGCGTGCATCTCCGATCGAACAAGGGCGATCCTCGTCGTGCACCTCAGCGGCCTGATCTGCGATATGGACGCCATCAACGACGTCGCCGCCCGCCACGGGTTGGTCGTCTACGAGGATGCCTGCCAGGCGGTCTTCGGCCGCTACAAGGGCCGCTATGCCGGCACCCTGGCGACGGCCGGGGGGTTTTCCTTCGACGCGGAGAAGACCATGGGCTCCGATGTGGGCGGCTGCATACTCACCGACGACGATGCGCTGGCCGAACGGGCACGGTTTATCGGCCAGAGCAGGGCCGGGGAAATGGTCGAGCACTTCGGGCGCGTGCACACCGCCAACGGATTCGCCCACCGCATGACCCAGTCCACCGCGGCGCTCAGCCTGGCCCAGCTGGAGATCATCAAGCCGCAGGTGGAGAAACGCGATCGCATGATCCGCCTGTTGAGCGCGCTCCTCGACGAGATTCCGGGCATAACGGCATTGCCGATCCCATCGGAGACCGAAGTATACTCCTGCTGGATGGCTGGATTCACCATCGACCCGGACCGGTTCCGATGCGACGTGGAGGAATTCGGGGCCCAGGTGGCAGCTGGAGGCATCCCGGGGGCGAGTCCAATGCGCTATTATCTGCTGCCGGTGGCCCTGCCCTTCCTGAACGAGGCGGCAAAGCACCGGCGTTTCCCTTATTCGCAGCCGCCGGCATCCCGCACATACCGCTATGACGCGCAAAACTGTCCGAACGCCCACGGGATATTGGAGTGCTTCATCCGCTGGAGTTCGTTCAGCGACAAGTACGATCCCCACCACTGCGAACAGGCGGCCGCGATCGTGCGCCGCGTTGCCGAGGAGAACCGGCGATGAGCGAACAGGACGGACCGGCGATGGATGAGCACGACGGAGATCACTCAATGGAGAAAACGCTCCAACTCGCCGCCCGCTACTACCGTTCTGTGCCGACAGACAGCGCGGGATACGAGGAAGTCACCCTTTCACTGCCCGTCGAAAAGACCGCCCTGATCGGCCTCCACTGCTGGAACATCGGCTGTCCCGACGGTCCGCCTACGGACGCTAACTATTGCGTCGGCATGGGCTGGCCGCAGCCGACTGCGGAGGCCGCCCGCATCATGGCCGAAGTCATCCGTCCGGCCATGGACCTGGCCCGTTCCATCGGGATGACCGTCTGCCACGTCGAGACGGACTGGATGGACCGGAAGTACCCCCACATCGAATCACGGCGGTCGGACGCGGCGGCATCCGTTCACCCGGTCAGGCAAGAGCTGTTCGAACGGGCGCACGGCACGGACTACATGGCGCGCTCGCCCCTGGCGGAGATGCAGCGCGCCGAAATCGTTTCTCCGGTCGGGGACGAGCCCCTCGTCTTCTACTCCGACACGCTGGACGAATACCTGCGCGGACGCGGAATCGAGACGCTCATCTACATGGGGTTCGCGACCGACATGTGCCTACTCGGCGCCGAGGGCGGCGCCCGGCACATGCTCGCGCGCGGATACCGCTGCGTAGTGATCCGGGACGGAACCGTCGGCGTCGAGTCGCCGGACACCTTCCCCCAACGACTCGCGACGAACTATGGGCTCCACATCTTCGAGTGGACCCTCGGCCACGGCTGCACCTTTGCGCAGTTCCAGCAGGCTGTAAAGCAAGTCCAGGACGATCGGTCCAACTGATGTGAGTCACGCACCATGAGCCTGAGCATCTGTCCCTGGAAGTACGGCAAGCGCTGGGTTTATTCGATCACCTATGACGAGGCCCTGGCCGACCTGCATCGCTTCGCCATTCCCATGCACGAGGAGTACGGCATCCCCGGCCACGTCGAGGTCGTCGTCGGCCAGATGGGCGAGATCCGGAACATCGGAAGCTCCAGTTTCAACGGCTATCGCCATATGAACGCGGATGAACTGCACGACCTGCTCGCCCGCGGCTGGGGCGTGGGCAATCATTCGTGGAGCCATGAGATCATCACGCCCGAGATGGTGGATAAGGAGATTGGCCACGCCAAGCTGGTGCTGGAGGAAGCCGTCGGTGAGTCGATCATCCTCTACTGCTCGCCCGGAGACAACACCAACATGGCCGACCACGTCCTCGAAGCCTGCCGACGGTACGGCTACCTGGGTGCCATGAGCCTGACGGACGCGCTCAACCTGCCGGATGACGAACTGTTCTGGATCAATCGGACCGCGCTCCACGACCACTACTACCCACCCTTTTACAGTGCTTACGATCCATTCCGGAATATCCGCCAGGCACATGCCATGCAGGGCTGGCTCATCGACTACTGTCACTGCCCTTTGGAGACGCCCGTACATCCCAATAAGGATTGCTCCGAAGCCCAGCTCAGGCAACGCCTTGAAACGGTCCTGGCCGAGGGAGGCGACGCGGTCTGGTGCGCGGTGCCCGAAGAAGCCCTCAGTTATCACCTGGTGCGGCGTCACGCGCGGGTCGAGACGGTGGAAGACGGCGAGGCTGGGAATGGCGGCACCGACTCCTGGCACACCGGAGCACAACGCTACCACATAGGCCTGCTGGAACTGCCCGACCAGGTTCCGTACCGCAGTCTGACCATGGAAGCCGGTGTCCCGCCAGCCTGGTGCCGTGATCCACGCGTCGTGGTGGACGGCGTGCAACTGTCAGCAGAAGTCGTACGGCCCGGTGTGCTGCGTTTCACGACGCCAGTGCACGACGGAACCGTGGTCGAGTTGTGCGAACCGCCGAGACCCTGACCGGAATCCAGGCTCACGCGGGCACTTGTATCAAACATCTCGGCAGACATCAACAAGTCGGCATTGAACAGGAGAGAAGCCCGATATGATTGCACGAATGTATTTCACGCTGGTGCTCGCGTTCTGCTGCATGCTTCTGATTGTCCGCCCCAGCGATGCCCAGTCCGAAGATAGACAGGTTGCGAAACGTCTGGCGCCTACAAACGGAGAGCAAATCGAGATGCAATACCTGCTTTATCTGCCACCAGCATACGACGAAACCGAAGACAAATGGCCATTGCTCCTCTTCCTGCACGGTGCCGGCGAGCGAGGAGACGACCTTGAACTGGTGAAAGTCCACGGACCACCGAAGATGATCGCGGAAGGGGAGGACTTCCCTTTCGTGGTCATATCACCCCAATGTCCTGAAGGTGTATGGTGGTCCATCGAAACGCTTCATGCGCTGATCAACGAAGTCATCGAAACCCACCGCATCGATATGTCCCGGATCTACGTGACCGGTCTCAGCATGGGCGGGTATGGGTCGTGGGGTCTGGCCTACACCTATCCTGACCTGTTCGCCGCAGCCGTTCCCATCTGTGGGGGCGGGGAACCTGAGAAAGCACCGCTGATGAAGGAGATTCCGACCTGGGTATTTCACGGCGCGAAAGACGAGGCCGTACCGCTTGAGCGATCGCAGGAGATGGTCGATGCGCTCGAGGAAGCCGGAGGCAATGTCCGCTTTACCGTGTACCCGGAAGCCGGACATGTCGGGGCATGGGAAAATGCGTACGGTGATCCCGAACTTTGGGAATGGTTGGTGAGCCAGCGGCGATCCAGATGAAGCCTACAAGTCCGGAGACCACTACTTAGGTCCCAGGCGCAGCCGCAGTATCCCACCACGGCCCTGCGAAACCTCAAATGAATACGCCCGGCCGCCCGCACTCAAGCGGAACCGGTCATCCTTCCGTGTAACCCGGGCCTTCGACGTACGCTCGCAGAATGCCAGGACCAGGACGTCGGCGGCTGCACCCGCCACCAGCCGCGTTGATGGCTCGGTAGCATCCGGGAGAAAGCTGACCAGACTGCCGGCTGCGAGCCCCGGAGGCGCATAGGGTACCTCCTCCTTCCGCATGGTCAGGCCGCTGCCAAATACTGAAATCAACTCCACCTCCCGCGATCCCGCACCAAGGCGGGCGCGGTCTCCCTCCAGGCCGAGCAGATCCACCGGGTTCAGCTTGTAGGCCAATTCGCCGCCACCGGTCTCAGGCCCCAGGCCGACGGCCGGGTCCACCGTGAGCCGACGCCGGCCCGGGCATCGAAGGTCGATCAGGGACAGATCGCAGTCCGCGGTTACTCCGGGCGTCTGTATCGAGCCGCCAAAGGCCAGGGCGGTATTGGGCCTGGCGTAGAACGTGCGCGGCTCCTTCCGCGAAGCGAGACCCTGCGAGTCCCGTCCCATCTCGCCGAAGACCGCCGGGTCGTCCAGGCGATTCGACTTGCCATCAAGGGCAATCTCCATCCACGGTTTCGCGCGGCGCCGGTTGAAGCCGTCCCAGGCGATCTGCGCTTCGTGCCAGGCTCCCACGCCTACCGTACCCGGAGCATACACGGTAACCAGGTTGCTGTTCTGGCTTTGCACGCTGAAACACAATCGTCCGTCCGTGTCCACGAACAGCGCGAAGGTGTTGACGCCCGTTCCAAAATGCCCGCCTACACCGTTCCCTGCATTGAACAACACCCTTGGGCTGTTCGCACGCCCCCGCAACCGGAAGCGAATACGCAGGTACCCACCGTTGGCGCGGAACCAGCGTTCCGCTTCGTACTGCAGAGCGTCCCCGCGACGCAACCGGATATGCGGAGCACCCTCTTTAACAACCCTCACGCCGCGCGGGCGACGCCTTAGTGCCACGAGCAGGACCGGATCATCTCCGCGAGATATCCAGTATTCGTGCTCGGTCCGACGAGAGGAGACGCGGAGCCGCTGCCAGTCCTTCGTGCGTTTCAGGCCGCCCAACATGGCGACGGTCTCGTTCTGGCCGCCCACGCAGGGCAGGCTGCCGCATCTCGTCGGCTGGGCCTCGAAGGCACTGATGTTCTTCAGAAGGGGACTGCCCGCCCACTGTACGTGCAGGTCCATGAAACAGGCGGCCAGGCCGCCGTCATAACCGCTGACGCACAGGATAGCCGCATCGGAACCATGACTGCTGCGCATCACGGCGAAACGGCCCGTGTACATGTCGAAACGTCCTGCCAGTGTCGTCACGCGACGCGCCCTGGACGGCCGAAACGCGGGATCGTAGTAGCAATAGGCGTACGGTCCGTAGGAAATCATACACTCCGCCGTCGTACCCCTGACGCCCATTCCGAAGCGATACAGCCGGCCCAGGCGGGGATCGGAAAGGGCCACGTCCCGCAGCCTCCCGTCTCCGGCCTCCTGGGCTAGTCTCAGGAGGACCGGCGAATTGACGTTGAGCTGGCCGCCAAGCAGGATGTTTGCATTGGGGGGATAGTAAAGCTGATCGGGAATATCGCGCGGCGCCGTCCAGTGGGCGCGGAACCAGTTCAGCGGCAGACGCAGCCGGGCGGGTGCCTCACCAAGCAGGTCGATGCCGGTTACATTGTGCAGCGCATCGGCGAAATGCAGCAGCCAGAGGTTCTCAAAGCCCCAGAAGGTGGGCCCGTCGATGGGCTCGCCATCGGGACCGCAGCCGTTTGGAAGAATGGCTCCGCGGAATCGATCGATTACCCCCTGCAACCATGTCTCGGCCCTGGGGTGCTCACCCTGCAGGTGCACCGCGGCCACCCCGAAGTGCCCATAGTCGACGACGGTGTGGTGCCCGCCCGCCGTATAGTGACGACGTTCGTCTACGTACGGCCACCATCGTTCCATCAGCCCCGCGAGGCAATCACGGACCTGACGCTTCTCGGCGTCAGGTAATACCTCGTCCATCAGGTCGAGCGCAAACGCGAAAGCGTGCATATAGCGGTTGGCTGTGTAGAAGTGCTCCTCCACGTGGTCGTCGTGGTCCCATCCAGCGGCTGCCCGCAGCCATGCGCGGGCCCGTCCAAGCCAGCGCGGGTCGCTCGTGAGCCGCCAGGCGAAGGCGTAGTTCTCGATCAGGGCCGTGGCCTGCATGGCGGTATAGAAGGTCAGGTAGAGCTGGTGGTTGGGGTGCGGGCTGTGTGCCCGGCGCGGGACCCGTCGCCACGGCCGCTGGTCCGCATACAACGCGCAGTCGTCAAGGAGGTTGGACAGGATTCGCCGCCGGACCGGATCGACCGGCGCCTCGAAACGGAAATCGGGATCGTCGATCGGCCTGAACAACCGGGGTCTTTCGTGACGGATTACGGGGATCGACGCCTGTTGAGATGTGTCGGTCGTGGAGTCGGGTGCGATTTCGGGCATCGTAAGTTACTGGGATTGCAACAGTTGGACGGGTTTCAGTGCGATAGATACGGCTCAAGACCAGGTGTTAATACAGGTGTATTCACACAAGTTACATGGTTTCAAATTCGTCAATAAGGTATATCTTGTTTAGTACAGACATTTCGATTCAGTAGTCAATGACCAGGTCGCAAGTTGTCGAACATCCCGAGAAAACCCATACACACCATAGGGAACGCGGAACAGGTCGACCGCGCCTTGCCCGACAAGATCGATTGGGAAACCTTCTACGCCATTGGTAAGCGGAATCCACCGTTTGTTACCGATAAACCGGATGAGAATCTGGTCCGGTATATCGAACAAGGCCATCTCAATCCCGGCCGTGCCATCGATCTGGGTTGTGGAATAGGCCGCAACGCCGTATACCTCGCGAAAACTGGTTACAGGGTCGACGCCATCGACCGCTCGAGTACTGCGATAGGGAAAGCACGTTCACTTGCAAGACGGTCCGCGGTAGACGTCGATTTCACTGTCGGTTCGATATTCGAACTAGCCTTGTCAGTCAACCACTACGACCTGGCCTACGATGCGGCCTTCTTCATCACCTGCAGCCTCATCGACGGCCATACTATCTCGAAAAGGTACATGCATTACTCAAGCCGGACGGTATGTTCGGGATGACCTGCTTCGACACGTCCGGCGGTATTTCCAGTGAGGACTGGGAGATTTACGAAGAAGGCAAGATGCCACCGGGAATCGGATACACCGAAGATCGGCTGCGGGCTATCCTGCAACATTACTTTGAAATCACAGAGCTTCGAACCATGAAAACACAATCTGAGGATAGCGGTCTCTTTGGTATCTCCGGTCAGTGGACGATCCAGATGAAACCGAGGCGTACCGGTCCACCTGTCGATGACTCCACACGAGGTGCAGGGATTACATAACTGATCGCAGCGATATTCTACGAGATTATCCATGTTCCAAAACTACCTCACCATCGCCATACGCAACCTCCTCAGGTATCCCGCCTACACGCTCATCAACATCGCGGGGCTCGCGATCGGCCTGGCGGCCTGCATGCTGATCCTGCGCTACGTCTGGGACGAATTGAGCTACGATCGGTATCATCCCCATGCCGACCGGGTCTACCGGGTCGTCGATGACATAGAAAGCGCCGGCCAGACCGCCCGGACAGCGGGATCGCCCCTGGGATGGGGTCCCGCACTGAAGCGTGATTTCCCCGAGATCGAGCTGTTCGCCCGGGTGAGGGGCACCACGTCCGCCTGGTTCATCATGCACGAAGAGAGACGTTTCTATGAGCAAAAGGTCATCTGGGCCGATGCAAGCCTGCTGGAGATGTTCTCCATCCCGTTTGTTTCCGGCGACCCCCGGACCGCGTTGACCGAACCGTATTCGATCGTGATCTCGGAGGATATGGCCCTCAAGTATTTCGGCGACGAAGAGCCCATGGGGAAAGTCCTCAGGGGGGATAACGTGTGGGACTTCACGGTGACAGGAGTCATGCGGAACATCCCCGCCAATACGCATCTGCGCCCGGATATGATCATTTCCCTTCTGACCCGGAATGCCATTTATCCCGACGACCTCAATGAGTGGGAAATGCACGAAAAACGTTATACCTACATCAGGCTGCATGAAAACGCCTCTCCGGATGATCTGGAAGCGCAACTGCCCGCCTTTGTGGAACGAAACAGAACAGGCAGGTTCAGCGAATCGACCAAAGTACTGAGACCGTCTCTGCAGCCGCTGGTAGACATTCACCTGCATTCGCACAGAGACAGCGAACTCGAGCCCAATGGAGATTTCCGTTACGTGGTGCTCTTCCTGATCATCGCTTTCCTGATTCCGATCATCGCATGCATCAATTTCGTAAACCTGGCCACGGCGCGGTCGGCCATGCGCGCCAGGGAGGTGGGCGTGCGAAAAGTGATGGGGGCCAACCGATTCCAGTTGATGGGACAGTTCCTGGGAGAAGCCACCTTTATGACGGGACTCGCCATGATCGTCGCGATTGCGCTTGTCCATCTCACCCTGCCCGGTGTGAACGCGATGGCCGGAAAGCAACTGGACTTCGCGCTGTCGAACGGCTGGGTGCTGGGAGCACTCGCCGCGGGCATCATCTTCATCGCAGTGGCGGCCGGCAGCTATCCCGCGGTCTACCTGTCGAGTTTCCTGCCTACCGAAGTATTGAAAGGAAGTTTCAAATCGGGAACGCATGGACTGGGACTTCGGCAGGTCCTGGTCGTGACCCAATTCGTCATGTCCATCTTTCTGCTGGTCAGCACCGCGGTCATCTACGACCAGCTCGAGTACATTCAAGGCATGAGGCTCGGCTTTAACAAAGAACTCGTGATGGTCGTAAAAGTGACGGGCCGTGAGCAACGGGAAAGCACCCCTGTATTGAAGCAGCGCCTGGCACAGTTGCCCGGTGTGGTCGGAATGGCGACGACCGATGGAGTCCCGGGCGTGAACGCGCCACGCATTATGGTCGTCCGCTCCGACAGTATGAGTCCGGAGGACAACCTGATTGTGTCCGTGCTCACGTCGGACGACCGGTTTCTGGATGTCATGGAAATAGACCTCGTGGCAGGACGCAACTTTCCGGTCGAATGGAGCAGGGATTCGACCGTGGTCATCCTGTTGAACGAAACCGCGGTGCATAAACTGGGCTGGCAAGCACCTTCCGAAGCGATAGGCATGCCGGTCGAATGGATCGAGTACGGTGGACTGCGGGGACGCGTTTTGGGGGTCATGAAAGATTTCCACCTGCAATCGATTCACGAGGAAATCGAACCGATTGTTTTTTTACACACACCCAACTACTTCACCGATATTGTCATCCGTATCAAGCCGGAGAACGTACAAGGCACGGTGGCACAGATTCACGAAGTGTGGCGGGAAGTCGATCCCGTCTATCCCCTGGCATTCACGTTCCTCGACGACGAATTCGACAGCCTCTACCGCGCCGAACGCCAACTGGGTACGGTCTTCGCGGTCTTCGCCTTTCTCGCGATCTTCGTCGCGTGCCTGGGTCTGCTCGGGCTGGCTTCCTTCTCGATCCAGCAGAGAACCCGTGAGATCGGGATCCGAAAGGTGCTCGGAGCCGCCGTTTCAGACATCGTGCTGCTGCTCTCCAGGGACTTCATGAAGTATGTCCTGCTGGCCAACGTCATTGCCTGGCCGCTGGCGTATGTCGTCATGTCCCGATGGCTGCAGAACTACGCCTATTCGGCGGGAATCAGCTTTGCGTGGTTCATCGCGGGAGGCGTCGTGGCACTCGTCATCGCCTGGTTGACGATCGGGGCGCATGCGCTGGCTGCGGCGGGCAGGAACCCGGTCAACGCGCTGAAGCAGAACTGATGAGATTGATTTGGAAGGAAATCCGGATTCCCACGGAGTTGCGATACCATGGATGACCTATCCGACATACGCGCATTCTACAACGAAGGCTGGGAAAGGGAGGCCGGCCGATTGGAACATCGGCAGCTCGAGGCCGACGTTACGTGGCGCTATCTGGACCGGTATTTGCCCGACCAGGGCGGAATCCTCGATGTGGGTTTCGGCACCGGTGCGTACACTTTTCCACTGGCTCGGCGCGGATTCCGGATCACCGCCGTGGATCTCTCCGATGAATTCACCACTCGATGCCAAGCCAGGGCGGATGAACTCGGCCTTTCTGACCGGATCGAATTCATGACGGGTGACGCCCGCACGCTGGAGCAAGTCCCCCGCGGTGCTTTCGAGGCAGTCCTCCTTCTGGGACCTATGTACCATCTGGTGATGGAAGAGGACAGAACGGCAGCGCTGCGTTCGGCGTATGATTGTCTGAAACCGGGTGGAGTCGTTCTGTCCGCCTGGCTTTCCAGGTTCGGAAATTTCGGCAACCTGATCAAGAAGAACCCTTCGTGGATCGAGAACCGCGACGAGGTACGCTGGTTGATCGAAAAAGGCCGCCGGCCGGATGATGCGCCCAGGGGCGGCTTCCGGGGACACTTTTCCCGTCTGGAGGAGATCGCTCCGATACACGAGAAGGTAGGCTTCCATACGTTGCAGATTGCCGGGGTCGAGCCGGCCATTTCCGCGGACGACGAAAGCTACAACAGGCTTGAGGGTGATGTACGGGAGCGCTGGCTGGATCTCCTGTTCGAAATCAGTTCGGAGCCCAGTATCGTGGCGGCATCAAGGCACATCCTCTACGTGGGCCGGAGAAATTCGACATGAAATCGGCAACCACACGACCGAGGTAGATGAGCGTACTTAAGGAGGTCCAACATGTCGCAACATAACGAATTCGGCCTTTCGGCCATCGGCCAGGTTTCTGTCACCGTGAAGGATCTCGACAGGGCCGTTTCCTTCTATCGCGATCAGTTGGGCATGCAGTTCCTGTTCCAGGTGCCGAACATGGCGTTCTTCGACTGCGCGGGCGTGCGTCTCATGCTGAATATCCCCGAGGAGGGGTTTGAAGACATTCACACTTCAATTCTGTATTACAAAGTCGACGATATCCAGGACGCCTACCGAATTATGAAGGACCGGAACGTACGGTTCGTTGGACGGCCGCACAAGATTGCCGATCTTCAGGACCACGAACTGTGGATGGCGTTCTTCCGGGACAGCGAAACGAACCTCCTGGCGCTCATGGCCGAGATCCCCCACCAGGTATAGCTTCAGGAATAGACCTGATCCAGGTTACGTTCCGAGTGATGTAGGGACTGATACAGATCCCACAGTTCCTCCTCGATGGCCTCCCTGATTTCGTCCGTCACTTTATCTCGCTTCGCTGCGCTGTCTGGCACAAACGGCACGGATTCCCCGTCGCTCTTCGAGTAGAATCCGAACTGCTCGACCATGCCGTCGAATTCCTCCCCGGTCACGTTGAGACCGAAGAAGCGAAGGATTCTCGGGAGGTTTTCCGGTTTCAGCTGCGTATAGTCCACAAACAGGCAGTGGTCGCAGGTGTTTTCAATGGCGATCCGGAGGGTGGACGATTCAACCTGCACGCTGAATGCCAGATCGCTCATCTGTTCGACGGATTCGATCGGAAGAGCGGCATCAAAGGCGCCTTCGGGCGTGTTCTTGTTGCGGATGAACCACGCGGGCCCTTCGAGAGAGGTCGGGATGATCTCGTAGGGATTACGATAGAGGAACAACCACGGGACGCCGGGATAGAGCCCTCGGATCATTTCCAATCGTTTAATGTGATTGCTGGAGAACTTTACGAAGAACCGTTCGTGTACAGGCAGCCGCCTGTGGCCATAGATGTTGAGCAGGGACTGAAAAAACCGTTCACGTATATTCCTGAATACCTCTTCGTATTCAACACCCAATAGTTGCTGTACAGGTTCCGCTTCTTTGATAACAATGTGCTGGTCCAGGCTCGACAACACCTTGGCAAGCAAGGTCGAACCGCATCGCCCTACGTGGAAGATGAAGCCTGAAGGCGCAAGGGCGTCAACATATAGATCCGGCGTCTCGAGTACATCGAGATCGGTAACCACGGACATAGCGTCGGCATGCTGCGACAGTCGTTCTTCCGCGGAGATCTCGAGAAAGGTCTCGCGCAGATGCATGTCCCCAAAGTCGAGCCACGAGATTTCACGGGTGTCGCAGTGCAGTTCGAGCGGCAAAAGACCACGCCGGCTGTTGAGCAGGGTCTTTACTTCCTCAATGGGCCTGTTTCTAAAATCCTGTCTCGGCATTCAAGCTCCCCGCACTACGGCGCCCGGATGCTGTTGTCCATTCGGCAGGCCAACAGGCCAATCGTCGCTCGAAGTACAGTTCGAGGCCGTCCTCTTCATCAATATGGTAACCTGTTTCTCGAAACCCCATCGACCGGGCCATTCGCAGAGATGGTACATTATCCGGGCTAATCGACAGGACAAAACATCGCTGATCATGTTCTTCATACGCCCATTTCATCAATCCGATTGCCGCTTCCTTGCCTATGCCACGTCGGCGGAAGGACTCACCGATTTCATAGCCGAGTTCTACTCCATCCGCCGCTACATTTCGAAGTTCCTCGGGACCCGGCTCGGAATGGAAACCGATTCGTCCGCACATCGTCTGCGACTGCTTTAAGACAATGGCCCGCGACAACCAGGGCTGCGCCTCCGGGCGAGCATGTAGCTGTCTCAGTCGCGTTCGTAAAGTGCGAACGTTGATCACGAAATCTTCCGGTATCGTGTAGCCGCCAATCTTCTCCGCCAACACACGATTCCGGGGGAGTAGCGCTTCCACCAGTCCCGGCCCCATCGATACCAGTTCCAGACGACTCGTGGTAATACTTCCTATACCCCACCTCGTTCTGATTGTGAGGCAACGTCCTCAAGAAACGGTGGAGGACTTTGCTTCGGTGTGCCAAGTGTACCGGCCTCCTGTTCCCTGCTGATCCACTCTCTGTAGGCCTGGTCTCTTTCTTTCCGACCCTCTTCACGACCCTCTTCCCTGTGTCGTTGCTTAATTGATTCGTAAAGCCATCCCATAAAGTCCACTCCTTCTATAAGAGTAAATGTAGCGAAAATCGATGATACACCGATCTTGACAATGTAGTCCAATACAAGCTCGACTGAAAGTACGTAAACCCCGAATTTACAGATAATAACATGGCCTGCGGCCGTGAGTGCCAGATAGACGACAGTAAACCACCATCGAGTGTTCTCGGGAACTCCCCAGACCGCGACACGGTTTCGAATGCGGTATTCGTCCAATGAGGTTCTCGTGCTAATTGGTTTGCTCCCCATATGGTGTATGAAACATTCGCAAAGGCTCTGACCCGAACGTGGCTTGATGGAACACACTGATCGACTAAATGCAGGATACCGCATTGACCGATAGGGAACACGCTCTGAGACTCCTTATGCATAAGAGTCGGATTCTTGCTGTTGAATCTAGTGATATTCATGCACTCGCTTCGTTTCATTGGCAGATCCACTTACGCTCTCAGTCCACAGGCCACGTCCGTCAGGCTGTCGTAGTGATGCACGTACTTGACGCCATCGATCACGAGGCGGTCGGTATGCGGCAGATCCTCCTCCCACGTCATTTCGACGCCCCAGGAGTGGGGCGGCTTCTCCCGCTTTCCCCAGAGGTTTCCGTTGTATCGCCGGAACAGGACCGTGCGGCCAGCGCGGGTGACGTACGCCATGACCAGCACCGCCCGTTCGGACGCATCTTCGTCGATGTCGAACACGCGCATGCATTCGAAAGTCCGGTCGCCGATGCGCACCGTGTAAAGGCCGTGCGAGAATACCTGCGGCGCATCCGTATTCTTCGCCAATGATCCGTCCGGTTGCTCCGTCAGATAGTCCTTGTCTTCGACCAGACGAGGCGACATGCCCCAATCCCATCCAAAGTCCTCATCTAGACAGGTCATCAGTTCCCTGGTGCCATCGGATTTCATGCTCTCGACGGCCAGCCAGTGCACTTCCGTCTCTGTCAGGCGGCCCCAGAACCGGGTATGGCGGGCTATCTTGTCCGGATCGTGGTTGAGCGGAAGTAGGCCTTCCCGGTCCTGATGGCGATGTTCCTCGATCTTGATCTCGACGCATTCCCGTCCGTGTATGATCGCGTGTCGGCGGGCGGCCGCGGTTTTGTCCTCGGTCAACTTCCAGGCCGTTCCATCGCGGGCTGGCTCGTAGTCGGCCCAACAGACCTGCTCGCCGATTTCGGGAACGATGAACCACCAGGCCAGCTCCCGGAGATCGATGGAGAAAGGGGTACCTGTACTTTTCTCGATGGATATGTGGGGCCGAAGTTCCGGAAACCCATTCTTCCCTGTGCTGCTTTCTGCGTTCATGGCCGTGCTCCTTCTGTTCGTGGTCACGCTCAGTTCGGTGCGGACCATGTCCCTGCCGTGGGACAACCTTCGCTTGATGGTTCCCGGTGGACAGCGATGCCGGGCCGCGATTTCCACTATGCTCAACCCATCCAGGTAGAACGACTTGAGTGCCGCCCGTTCCTTCTCGGGTACGTGATCGAAAGCATCGACCACATCCTTCGCTGCCCGGCGTTGGCGGACCGCCGGTACACCGAAGCGGTTCAACATGGTTGCGAGTTCCTCCGGGTCGACGAATTGCTCCCTTCGCTGTGCAGAGCGCAGGTAGTCGGCGCACCGATTGCGCGCGATCTGGTAGAGCCAGGCCCGCACATGCCGGGGTGATTTATCGCGCAGTCCCGACCAGGCGTGTACGAGCGTCTCCTGCAGCACGTCTTCGACCGCGTCCACGGCACCGATTCGATCCCGGATCAATGCAGCCAGCGAACGCTCGTATCGGCGGATCAGCGTCACGAAGGCCTGCTCGTCGCCGGACCGAATCTGTTGTGCCAGCCTCTGATCATCGAGGAACCCCAATAGATCGCTCTCCCTTCATCTAACAGGGCGAAGTTCGAGGGGAAAAGGTTCAGTGGGCGTAATCAACTGTAACATCGAGGAACGCCATGGATAAACCTGCTTGCTCATCGTGATGCGGAATCCGGCCAGTCCGCACCGGCGCCCGGTCCGATAACGTGCCAGTGCATATGAGGCGTAACGCCCGGTGCCGCCGCGTTGGCGCGCACATAGAAGCCTTCACCACTCAAAAGACCGGTGGAAACTGCAGTTTGCTGGACAGCCTGGACCATCGAGGAAAGAAGGTTTCCATCCAAAGCGGCCACGTCCATGAGACCGCCTACGTGGGCTTTGGGGATCACAACGACATGGACATCGGCCACGGGTTTCGGATGATGAAACGCCAGAACCATCTTGTCTTCATAGACACGCCTGACATCAAGGTTTCCGGCAAGTACATCTTCGCAGTACCAGTCTCGCCGTGCCACTTTAGCACACTCCTTCCGGTTTCCTGTCGGAACCAGGCTCGGTCTCAGGGTCTGCCTGATTAATAGATTAGACGGGCCAGGGGTCGGTGTGTAATTTACATTCGGATGCGGCTACAGATCAGGGTTAAATACAAATCATCTGATATCAAATCCAATCGGTCACAGGCGTATGCGAGTCGAACCGGTGAGCACCCGAATCGAACCCCTTGAGACGAATCACCATGCTGGGATTCTCGCCGTCGTAGAGAACCTTCCCGAATGGTTTGACGAAACCGCTAGAACCAGGTCTATCCCCACCGACCTACGGCATCAAACCGGATTTGTGGCCGTCTCAGATCAAAGGGTGATCGGGTTTATTACCCTGTACATCGCAGAGGGTCGGATGCATATCGGCTGGCTTGCGGTCGACAGGTCAGTCCAAAGGCAGGGTATTGGAAGCCGGCTTCTGGACGCCGCCGAAGCGAAGTCTCGTGAACTGCGAATAGACGAACTGGCGACGTACACACTGGGCGAAAGTGTCGCGTACCAACCCTACGAATTGACCAGACGATTTTACTGGAAACACGGATTCAGGGTGTACAAGCAATCCAGGACGGACAACCCCGGATGCCCTGAGGAAATATGGATTTCAAAACAGATCAGACCATGACCGGAGTGCAATGTGGACCGTAACGTAATCCGATACTACGAAGAGATTGAGCACGAATCCGATCGGCTCGAGAAGGGAACCGCCCGGTTGGAAGGTGAAAGGACCCGGGAGATTCTTCGGGAACATCTCCCCGCACCTCCGGCCCGCATCCTCGATGCAGGCGGAGGGCCGGGCGCCTATGCCTTCTGGCTTGCCGAGCAGTCCTACGAAGTCCGTTTACTGGACGCCGTTCCTCGCCACATCAAGCAGGCAAAGGAACGGAATAAAGACGGAATCCTGAAGAGCGCGGCGGTCGGTGACGCCAGAACGCTGGACTTCGAGACGCATTCCATGGACGCGGTCCTTCTGATGGGTCCTCTGTATCACCTGCAGGAGCGGCCGGACCGGATCGCCGCGCTTGAGGAATCCCTTCGCGTGCTGAAACCGGGAGGTGTGCTGATCTGTGCGGCCATCTCCAGGTTCGCTTCGTTCATGGACGGCATGAAACAGGGGTATCTCTTCAATCCCGAGTTCGCCCGTATCGTACTGAAGGACCTGAATGAAGGGCGACATGAAAACCCGGACATGGATCCACGTTACTTTACTACGGCATGTTTCCACCGGCCTGAAGAATTCGAAGAAGAGATCACGGCTGCGGGGTTCGACCTGGTTAGGACGATCGGGCTGGAAGGACCGGCGTGGTTGCTTGGTGAATTCGACGAGTTGTGGGCAGACGAGGCGAAGCGTAAGGATCTGCTCGCTTTCCTGAAACTTGTCGAGACGGAACCCTCACTCATCGGCGTGAGCGCACACATCCTCACCGTCGCGAAAGCGCCCTGACGAGTGCAGGCATCAGCGAAGCGTTAAGGCGAAGCGGTTCATCGGGACATATCGGGTTTCCTACACCTTTTTGTTTGGTCCAAGAGTTTGGGCCAACTGTAGAGGCGATATTTTGCGGATAACAGCCATATCCTTCGACGGCGACATGACCCTGTGGGATTTTAAGAAGGTCATGCGGCATGCATTGAAGAAAGCCCTTTCGGAACTGCGCAGGCTGATTCCGACCCAACGCGCCGCGGACCTCTCGGTGGAAGAGATGATCGCGATTCGCAACCGGGTCGAGGAGGAAGAGCAGGGGCGAACCTGGAACATGGAGGAACTGAGACTACTCGCCTTCGAGCGGACGCTTGAACGAGTGGGGCGACCGGACCACGATATCGCTGTCCGTCTGAATGAGCTCTACCTCAAGCATCGCTTCGAAGACATCGAGTTGTATCGGGACGTCGAACCCGCGCTCGATTTCCTGGCCCCGCACTACAAGCTGGGCCTACTGTCCAACGGGAACAGTTACCCCGAACGATGTGGGCTCGAGGGACGATTTGCCTTTGTGGTCTTCTCGCAGGACGTGCAGATTCGAAAACCCGATCGGAGGATCTTCGAGATCGCCGCGAAGAAAGCTGGCTGTCCACTGAACGAGTTGCTGCACGTGGGAGATTCGCTGGAGAACGACGTAATGGGAGCGCACGGCGCCGGAGCGAAAACGGTCTGGCTGAATCGGGAAGGTAAGGAAGGCCACGCCGAGATCAAGCCCGACGTTGAAATCACCTCGCTGGCCGACCTGCCCGGGGTTTTAGGTCCAGGGCAAATCGGTAACTGAGGAAGATTCCGCCATCTGGCTAGAACCCGTAGCTGAGACCCAGTTTCAGGACCGGATACACGGATGCGACGCCGGGAATGTCATCGTTGGCCGATTCGGCCTCCTCATCAAGGTCTCTTCTGAACTGCGGATCCGAGGATACGGGGCCGGTTGCCTCGAGGCTGAATTCCGGCGTCCCGTGGTAGGCAATCCCGACATCCAGGGCAAAGCCGAAACCGGTTCCGACGGCATTCCCCCACCCGAAGCCTGCATAGGGGGCAAGGCTGGACGTCCCGAGCGAGCCGCGGATCGTTCCCACCTGGGCCGGCGTGTATACGTTGCTTCCAAGCTCCACATCTTCCTCCGGAGCACCCTCGAGTCCAAGGGACCCCCCGAAGTAGAGTACGCCCGCACTCAGCCGGAAGCCGCTTTCGTTCGGATACAGATCGATCAAGGCCGTCACGGAGGCAGCGGGAAGTTCCACATCCAACTCCACATCATCCGCGAGTACTTCGAAGCTGACCGGCTGAAAATCGAGGCCGCCTCGGAAGTTGATCCGGCTTGCGAGTGGCGTCGCGACCTGCGCCCCGATCCCGAGCGTGCCCACCTGGACGGATCCCGTAACCCCCTGCGCAAAAACTGGAGATGCATCCAGACCCAGCAGTAAGACGATTATGAACCCCAATCTCAGGCGTGGCATCGTATTTCCCCCGTGAATTTCACTCTATATTGAAAGAAAAACGGATTTGCGCTGTCCCGCTTCTAAACCCCGGCACGGCGATCCCGTAGCGCCGTCACCCAGCTCAACCCCGCCCCGGCACGGCGATCCCGTACCGCTGCAGCGTAGTCTCGAGCGTCGGGCGACCCAGGCGGATCCGGCCGTCGTTCAGCAAGTAGGAGAACAGGTAGCCGGCTCCGAGCATGAGGATCCCGATGAGGAAGCAGTACATGACCGCACGGTCGGGATAGACGTCCTTGAGGTATCCCACGTACAGCGGTCCGAAAATCCCCGCGGCCGCCCACGCGGTCAGCACTGCACCGTAGATGGTGGACATCTTCTTCGTGCCGAACACGTCGAGGACGAAGGAAGGCATGGTGGCGAAACCGCCGCCGAAACAGAGCAGCACGTAGCAGACCAGGGCGGAGAAAATCCACGGATTGGTTTCGGTCATCAGAATGCCGAAGACCACCATCTGGCTGCCGAGCAGCACCCGGAAGACGGTCACCCTGCCGAACCGGTCGGACAGCAATCCCCAGAAGAGCCTTCCGAGACCGTTGCAGATCGAACTCACCGCGATGAGCGTGGCGCCGTATTCGGCCAGGACGGTCGGTTCGATGCTGTCATCCGCCAGGCCCCAGATCTCCTGGAGGATCTCCGACTGAAAGCTGACGACCGAAATCCCGGCCGCGATGTTGAAGAAGAAGACGATCCACATGAAGACAAACTGCGTGGTGCCCAGGTAGGTTCGGGCGTACTTCGGTTCGTCGGCCTCGTCGGGATCGGCAGAGGCCAAAGTCGAAGGACCCGTGGCATCCGGCGGCGGATCGGACAGGGCCAGGCTGCAGGGGATGAGAATCAGGGCGAAGATGATGCCGAGCCAGATGAAGACTTCCGGCAGGGCGCCCGCGGTCCGCACAATGAGGAAAGGCGCCAGGCCCTTGCTGAGCAGAAAGGCGCCGACCCCGAACCCCATGACCACGATACCGGTAGCCAGTCCCTTGCGGTCCGGAAACCACTTGGCGACCGTCGCGACCGGCGTGACGTATCCCAGCCCGATGCCGGCGCCGCCGACCACCCCGTATCCGAGATAGAACAGCGGGATATACTCCATCTCCAGCGCAAGGCCCGAGATCAGGTACCCGCATGCAAACATGAAACTGCCGATCAGCGCGAGTTTGCGCGGACCCATCTTCGGCAGCATGTTCCCGGCCCACGCCGCCGACACGCCGAGGGTGAAGATGGCGATGCTGAAAGCCCAGGCCGTCTCGGTGTGCGTCCAGCCGATCTGGCGCACCAGAATCGTCTGAAAGAAGCTCCAGGCGTAGACCGTACCGAAGCAGATCTGAAGCGCCGTGCAGAAGAGCGCGATGGCGCTTCGGGGAATGCGCATCGCTTATCCTCCTCTTACCGGGCGTTTCCCGGTGGCGCGCCGGGTGCACCGGATCCGGACGTACCGGAACCGGACGGCTGATCGGAAATGTGTTGGAAGAGGCGGGCCAGGTCGCCCACTTCATCGTCGCGTCCGAGGAGATCGTCGGACGTCGTCTCCGGCTCTTTGTTGCCCGCGAGGTTGACGGCGTACGCCAGCAGTTCCGCAAGGGGCTTCGCGGCGAGATTGACCAGCCAGATCGACGCGAGGACGCCCACGACCAGGAATATGCAGATGAGGATGACCTGCTGGCCGATGGCGCGCTGGATCTTGAGAGCGACCTCGTCCTGGTCCATGCCTACGTGCACCGTGCCCGCGACACCCGCCAGGATGGGGCTGCCGACCTCCAGGAAATCACCCAGGCCGGGGATGCTTCGCTCCACCGGCTCGGTATTCGCGTGATCGCTTGCCAGTATTTCCTCGGGAATCCCCGGCACGAAGGTATGGGCGAGATACTCGCCGTCCTCGCTGGTGATGTAGATATACCGGATGCCCTGGATCTCGACGAACTGATCAATCATCGACTGCAGCGTGGCCAGGTTCCGGTTGAGCAGGATGTCGACACTGGAGTCGGCGATGCTCTTGGCGATATTCTGGCTGTTGGTCTCGTACTCCGACGTCAACTGCGTATCTACAGTGTATATACACAGGGCGGACGTGCAGAGGACGATGACGCCGAAGAGCAGGAAGATCCCGAAGCGGGTGCGCTGGAAGAGCTTCTGTACTTTCATGCTAGGATAGCCAGCCTTGCCAGTCCTCCAGGGTCACGAACCGGCCCTCCTGGACGACGGTATAGTATACGGTCTGCAGACCCTGCCGGCGGTCCGGTCCGAAGGAGACCCGCTCGCCGATCCCGAGATCGTAGTTGTCGACCGAGAACACGGCTTCCTCCAGCCCGTCGCGGTCGGGACTTCCTCCCAGGCGCCGCAGGATCTCGGTCATCAGCTTGGCGTCCAGAAAACCCTCGAGACTCACGAAACTCTGTGGAAAGGGGCTGTACGACTCCTGGACGAGTTCCTCGGGAACCGCCGGATCGTAGCGTTCCATCAGTTCGCGGTACTCCCGAACGGCGGGAATGGACGTGTCCTCGTAGCTCGGGACCACCTGGGAATTGACGAGGTAACGGGAGTAGGTCTCCACGTCCTCCCCCAGATCGCTGAGCAACTGGAGCATGTTCTCGCTGCCCACGAACGACAGATTCGCGATGGGTACGCGAAGGTCGCGGTCCACCGCGTCGCGGGCGAAGGCCGCACAGGCCGCGTACGACCCGATGCAGATGACGGCATCCGGAGAATTGGACTTGAGGATCTCCACCTGCTCCCGCATGCTGCCGGTGAAACGCGAGCCCCGGCGGTAGGTCGCCTCGCCCGCGAGCCGTTCGCCGTGCCGGTCCAGCGCCGCCCTTACTCCGGCCCATCCGCTTCTTCCATAGGCGTCGGCCTGGTAGAACACGCCGATTCTTCTTTTGCCCGCGGCGAGGAAGTTGTTGACGAGACCGGCCGTTTCCTGCCGGTAGGACGCCCTGAGGTTGAAGGCGAAATCACCGTACGGCGGCTCCCGCTGGGGCTGGGCGCCGGTAAAGGGAAAGAACAGGTAGACCTGCTCGTCCTGGAACTTCTTCAGCAGGGGCAGCACCCGCGTAACGGTCGGCGTGCCCACGTACCCGAAGAGCAGGAACACGTTGTCTTCGAGCATGAGCTTCATGGTGTTCCGGACGCATGGATCCGGCTGGTAACCGTCGTCGTAGAGCTTCAGGGTGATCTTGCGTCCGGCCACGCCGCCGTTGTCGTTTACATGATTGAAATAGGCCATGGCGCCGCGGTACAGCTCGCTGCCAAGACCCCTGGAAGGACCGGAGAACGCGGCCGACATGCCCAGGATGATCTCATCATCCGTCGCGCCTTCGAACCCCGTTTCCGTTTCCTGTGCTGAGACCATGTTCAAACCTCCAAAAAAGGTACCGGCGTCCTTCAAGCCCGCGCAGGAAACCGCAAGCAGTCCCGCCAGGCCGCGGCGCAACATGGTCCTCCGCGTTAACAACGGCGCAGGCGACCCGGGCCTATCCCCTGATTGACCTTTACCGTCACGCCCACTCATACGCTTCCTCGTCATCAAATGAGCCGTGAATGTTACTCTTCGTGAGTCTTACGAGTTTCACGGCCGTCCGGCAACCGTATCCGGGCCGGACATTGACTGTACCGGGAATCGCAGTACGAAGTTCTGGTTTGGGAAATGTACTAATTGTTTCCGTCTTGGAAACTGTTGTAATGATTCAAAATGATAAGACCGGGACTACCCCGTTGCAAGGTATTTTTGTGACCGTGAGCAATGCCCTGGGGCACCTTAAGCCACTTCAAACATCGGGTGACGGACTGGCTGCCATCGGGTAACAGACTGCCGTCTGTCAGAGCGCCGTCTAACAGACTGCCGCCTCCCAGAGGAGATCCTACCTGCGCATTCGTTCCGGATCGAATTCGTACCTGCTGTACGGTTCCGGCAGGCCGTTCTCTGCCGCCTCTTCCATCACGTCGCTGAAGTAATCGAGCTCAGACAGAGTAGTGTACAGATTCGGCGTGATACGAACCCACGTACGACCGGTGTCCTCCCGGTCGTACCGGCCCCGGGAAGTCCGAATCTGATGTTCATTCCAAAGGTAGTCCCGAATACCGGTCGGATCGGCCCCTTCGATTCCAACCCCGGCGATACAGCAACTCATTTCGGGGGCCGTCGGGGTGTATACCCGTATCTTGGGGTGGCTTTGAAGCCGTTCCGCCCAGTAATTCTTCAGGTAACGAAGCCGTTCTTCCTTGCGCTTCGGTCCGATGGCGTTGTGAAAAGCGACGGCCTCGCCGATGGCGAGGAACGGCGGCAGGGGTTGGGTGCCGACGGATTCGTATTTCTGCATGCTCGTCAGGGGGTTGAATCGGAGACTCATGGTCGGGCCGTACAACGGCTCGATCTTCTCGACGTGCTCGCGCTTCATGTACAGCAAGCCGGTCCCTTTCGGCGCACTCAGCCATTTGTGCAGGCTTGCTCCGTAATAGTCGCAGTCCAGGTCCGAGGCCTTGAAATCCAAATGGGCGACGGCATGGGCGCCGTCCACGACGACTTCGATCCCGTGCCGATGGGCCAGGTCGCTGATCTGCCGGATCGGAAACACCTGACCGGTGGTGTACGTTATGTGGGACACCAGGATGACGCGGGTCTTCGATGTAATGCCGTTTTCAATGGCTTTCACCAGCTCATCCATGGATCCTGCGGGATACGGTACGGGCACCTCGACCAGTTTGATCCCTTCTTTCTGCTCCCGATCCCGCACGACCCGCACCAGGGAAGGATAGTCATGGGTCGTCGTGAGGACTTCGTCACCCCGGTTCAGCGGGATGCCGTACAGGACCGTCTTGAGCGCCTCGGTGGTGTTGCGCACGAGGGCGATTTCATCGGGGATGCTTCCGAACTGCCGCGCCACGGACTTCTTCACGGTACTCATGCGGTCCCTGGCCATGTCAACGAACACCCCGTACGGGTTCTGTTCCTGTTCCCATATGTATCGAATGAACGCTTCGGTGACGACGCGGGGCGTAGGGCAGGCATAGCCGTTATCCAGATTGATCAGGCTGCGGTCCACCGTGTATGCCCGCTTGACTTCGCGCCAGAGCCCTTCGTCACGGGCGGCCTCTAGCGGCGTGAGATCCGCGGTTTCACTTACCGCGGCTTCGACGCCCCGGAAGGAATCGGGACCGAGGAACGTGGCCAAACCGGCTGTCACGCCGGCGGTTTTCAGGAAATGCCGCCGTTCCATGGTATTCGGGTGTCCCGTGGGGCGGTCGTTTGCATAGCCTTCCGAACTCATGATAATACTCCTTTGATCTGCGAGGTCGCGCCGGCAACCTCGATCCAGCATCCTGGTTTCGGAGCGGTACTTAAAATGGGAATGCATCCTTGACTGCGTAATAAACAGTTTTACACTTTGGATACCCAGGACATTCAAGACGTAATGCGGCAAACTGTAGTTTCGATCAGGAAAGTGATCCATCCATGGACCCGCGCCTGCAGCAGAGCATGAACGAGTATTACAACGAACGGGCGGCCGAGTTCGACGAAATCTACACGCTGGGCAGGCCGCCCGGTAAAGTTTCGGATCCGGAGCTGTACAAGGAAGAGGCCCGGTCCCTGGGGCATCTCGTCCGGGACCACTGTCGCGGCAGCGTCCTGGATATCCCGTGCGGAACGGGCTACTGGCTACAGTTTTACGCTGCGAACTGTTCGGCGATCACGCTCGTGGACCAGTCCGGGAACATGCTCGCGGAGGGAAGGGAGAAGGCGCGCGCCCATGACGTCGAGCCGATCACCAGTTTCATGAAGACCGATGCCCTCGAGGTGTCGTTGGAAGACCGGTCCTTCGATTCCGTACTGGTGGGGTTCTTCCTCAGCCACGTCACGGACAGCCAGATAGAGCAGTTTTTCCTTAGGCTGCGGAACGCACTGAAACCTGACGGACGCATTGTTATTCTGGACTCCAATTGGACACGCTACCGCGGGTCCCGGTCCAAGGAAGGCACCACGGTCCGCACGCTCAATGACGGGCGGCAATTCGAGATCTACAAGCGGTACTTCGAAGGGGCGGATTTCGACCGGATGTCCGATACCTGCGAAATGGACTTCACCGTGCAATACGACGGAAAGCTCTACCTCGCCGTCACAGGAACGGTGCGCAAATGAGCAGGAAAACGCGCGACCGTCGACCAGCGCCGGAATTGCACGGTCGCGGGCCAGTGCCGTATCCGGACAATCTGCAACCGGAGAACCTGCATCGAGCGACCATCGAGTACTACAACCTGCGCCAGGTCCATGGCGACATGCCGCACAGGGTACCTCGCGGCCCCGCGCCAGATCTGCCGGCCGAACAGGCCAGGATGGTCCGGGAATCGCAGGAAGCCATGCGCAGCCGGAAGGTGCTCGAGGTAGCGAGCGGCACGGGATCGGCGACCCGGGAAATCGCGGTGACCGCGGTGACCGTAACGGGGGTGGAGATCGCTCCCAACATGTTGCGCATCGCCGCAGAAAACGACAACCCGCCCAACGTCAGTTATCTGGCCGGCGACGCCTTCGAACTTGGATCCATCGCGCCAGGCAAGCGTTTTGACGGCGGTTTCGCGGCGGGGTTTCTGCACACCTGCCCTGCTTCGAGGCATGCGGAGTTTCTGCATGGCTTCCACGCACGGCTCGAGGAGGGTTCTGTCGTGTTCATGCGGTCGTCCAGGCCGACAAGTCCCGATGCCGTGAGCCGGCTGTTCAGGATTGAGGGCCACGAGGACCAGTTCATGACGCGACAGTTGTCCGATGGTTCGGAATTCGTCATGGTCGAGAATGATCCAACGGAAGACGAATTGAGGCGCATATTCGAGCCCCTGTCGAAAAACCTCATGGTGCATATCGGCAACTACTGGTGGTGGATCCGGTACGAGTTGTCCTGAGGCCGCGTCATGTACGACATCGTGCAACATGGCCACGCAAGGGAACTTCTGGCGCTGTGCGGTTCCCACCTGGAAAAACGCGAGAGCGAGAACAACCTGCCCCTGGGCCTGGCGTACACGCTGGCCGAAGATCCGTACTACTACGGCGACGAACCGCCGCTGCTTCTGAGCATTCTGGATAGTGGCGATCCGGTGGGCGTAGCGGTCAGGTCGCCGCCCTACAGACTCGTCCTGAGCATTTACGACACGGAAATCGATGGTGCCATGTACCGGCTTGTTCGGCACCTGCAAAGCGGGAAGGTACAGGTGCCAGGCGTAGTTGGACCGGAGGCTGAGGCCCGGAGCTTTTCCAGTCAATGGATAAGGACTTTTCCAGGGTGTTCAGCGATACAGCGAAAACGGCTGCGGGTATTCGAGACTCGTAGCGTGATCGATGTGCCGCTCGCCCCGGGCGGGCTGAGGCCGGCTGAAATGGCGGATCAACGACTGATGGCGAAGTGGGTCGCGGCATTCACGCGGGAAGCGGTCGGTGAGGAAAGCGGACCGGGGAAGGCGGAACGCAACGCTGAAAAGTACATCAAGGAGGGAAACCTGTACATCTGGGAGGACGATCGACCGGTGTCGATCGCCAGGCAGTCGCGGGCCATGAGAAACGGTACGAATGTCACAATGGTTTACACTCCTGCCGCGTTACGTAACCGGGGATACGCGACTTCGTGCGTTTACGCGTTGACGAAGAAACTGCTTGCGGGCCGGTTCAGTTTCTGTAGTCTGTTTACCGACCAGTCGAACCCAGCCTCCAACCACATCTATCAGAAAATCGGTTACGTGCCTCTGGGCGATACACTGGAGTTCGATTTCGAATACACGTCGAGACGTGACGGTTAATACACATTTCGCCCAGGCAGCAACGGAATGGGAGCGCTCATCACATGGCGAAGATCACCGAATTCAAAGGATACACCGGTGAAGACCAGGCCAAAATCCCCGACATCCCCAAACCGGAGACGCCTCCGGATCCCATGATCGTCAACGCCCAGGACGGCGTGCCGGTCGTCTATCCGGGATGCAACGGTCTGGGGGTCAGAGTGGTGCATCCCGTCAATCCCAACGCCCCCGCGGAGAACATGGGGCTGGTGCTGTTTTACGTGCCGCCCCATGTCATTCTTGAACCAGGTTCGCATCCCACCGAAGAAACCTATGTCATCCTTGAGGGATCGGGGGAAATGACCTTCGCGAATTACAAACGTGCCGTGAAAAAAGGCGACTTCGTCTATCTGCCGCCCTGGTGTCTGCACGGTATAGAAAACACCGGTACCGAAACCCTGGTCGTACTCATCTGCACCTCTCCTCCCAATCCGTAGGCTCAAGGAGCCAAGGAGCGCAGGTTATGGGCTACAAATTGACTGAGCAGCAACTCGCTTTCTTCGATACGTTCGGTTACCTGGGATTCCCGGGTCTGCTGGATGACCGTATCGACGAGATCATCAATGACTTCGAAGCGGTCTGGGCAAGTCGAGGAGGCGGGCACCACGGACGGCCGCATGACGGAAAGGAACGCTCCTGCATCGTACCGTTCATCGACCAGCATGACCGGTTATCCTCGCTGCTGGACGACGAGCGGATCCGGGGGATCGCGACCAGTCTTCTGGGTGACGATTTCAATTACATGGGCAGCGACGGTAACTACTATGCCGGCGATACGAGGTGGCACTCCGATGGATGGCATCCCGAAATCCTTCATATCAAGATCGCCTATTACCTGGATTCGTTAACCCGGGACACCGGCTGTCTGCGGGTCATTCCCGGCAGCCATAAGCGGGATGACATCTATGGAGCTGGCTTGCAGAAAAACGTAGGCGAGAGTTTGTCATTGTGGGATACGGCGCCCGCGGACGTACCGGCCCAGGCGCTGGAGACCCGGCCGGGCGATATCGTCTGCTTCAACCACAATACCAAGCACGCCTCGTTCGGCGGCGGTGGGCGCCGGCGGATGTTCACCATGAACCTGTGCCAGCGCTATCCCGACCGTCTCGTCCCGGAACTGCGCGATTACATCAGCGGCGCTTCCCGCTTCTGGCTGGACGAAGCGTATGGCCCGGCGATGCTGCGAACTGCTTCCCCCGACCGCATGCGTCACCTCGAGCAGGTCATGGCCAATGACGATCATCTGCCGGAACTGAGCCGCCAGGCCAGGGAAACCATGAGCGAGCCGTCGCGGGGCTGAGTGCGGGTTGTCGCTCGCAATCCCCTAGGTCATCTTCCACTTCGTATCTGGAACATCTCCGTGCTGCACGCGCCGCGCAAGTATGGGGGTCCCGCGCAATTCCCGGACGAGCTCGATCACGCCGTTGATGGCGGCCTCCAGGAACTTCTCTCCCTTCTCTTTCGTCGCTTTTGTGGCGTCTCCCATGACTCCGCTGGGAGAAATCGAACTCCAGTAGGGTACCAGGCGGGCGTCGGAAGCATCGGGATGTCCGCCGGACAGGAGGTCCGTCTTGAAACTGTCGGGAAGCGGGCTCCGGTTGTCCACGGCCTTGTCCATCTCGACCAGGTCGGGCTTCAGGACGAGGTAGAGCGACGTCTCGTATTCCCCGCCGTGAGACGTCCCGCCGTAGTCCGAATCGCGGAGCGCATTACCCGTCTTCCGGGCCTGCCTCAGTCCCCAGTGGTTCGCACTGGCGCAAAGAACACGTCCCTCATAGTCGAGCACGGTGAGACGGGCGGCCAGATCCAGGGGCGAGGTGTTGCTCCCGTGGCCATTGATGATGAGGATACGCTTGAAACCGTGATAGGCCAGGCTGCAGCACACGTCCCTGACGTAGTTGATGAAGGTGTCCCACCGGATGGTGATCGTCCCGTGGAAATCCATGTGATGAGGACTGTAGCCGTGGGTCACCGGAGGGGCGAGCACGACCTCCTCCGGGATGCGGGCCGCGGCGCGCCGGCAGATCTCCGTCGCCAGGACCACATCGACGTCCACCGGCAGGTGCGGTCCGTGGTCTTCATAAGTCGCCACCGGCAGGAGGGCGACCCGGTCCTGGGCCGCGGCGTCCCTGACCTCGTTCCAGATCATCTCCGCGTAGTCAAACTTGACTGATGCCATCAGGGGCTCCTTTCGTTTCGTTCGCCCATCTTTCTTTATTTAAATTAACTCCAGTTTACGCAGCGATTTGCGGTACAGTTCCAAGGTCTCGTCGTATTGGGCGTGACGGCCCTCGTCAATGATCTGCCTCCCCGCGACGACGACGGATTTCACCGCCCTCGGCGTGGTGCCGAAGAGGATCGCGTCAGGAGCGAGATCCGGATCGATGGCCGCGATGGACGGGTCGTCGGGATTCAGGTGGACATGGTCTTCCCGCCACGACTCCCCCAATCCACAGGCCACGTAGCCCTGTCTCGTGGCCGCGTCCAGCAGATCCCGTCCCTCCGTCGCGGCGTGCCGCTTCTCCAGGCGGGATCGTTCGTCGAGTTCCACGGCCCTGACTTCTTCGAAGGCGTTCTCGCAGGCGTGGCTGTCCACGCCGACGCAGAGGCGCGCGCCGGTGTCAAGCAATCCGGACGTGGGCGGGAGCCCATCGCCGAGATCCCTTTCCGTCGTACGGCAGATGCACACGAAAGCGCGATTTTCGCCCAATGCGGAGACTTCCGCGTCCTCCAGGTGCGTGGCGTGCACGGCCACGAAACGCGAGGAAAGCACCCCTTCATTGGCAAGCAGCGCCACGGGCGTCGTCCCGTGCTCCGCCCTGCATTCCTCCAGCTCACCACGTTGTTCGCTGACGTGCATGTGGAAGAGAATATCGTGCTCGTCCGCGTACGCGGCCAGCGTCCGAATCCCGGATATCGGCACCGCCCGGACACTATGAACGGCAGCGGCCACGGCTACGTGAGGATCGTCCGCGTAACGCGTTCGCAGGACATCGAGGTCTTGCATCACGTGGTCGATCGACGGGTCGATGAATCGTTCCTGCGCCGGGACCGCTGACTGCCGGTAACCGGCCCGAAGGTAAGCGGCACGGATCAGACAGATCCGGATGCCGACGTCCCGGGCCGCGCGGATAACGGCGTCCGCCAGTTCGGTGCGATTCGCATAGGGATGCGCGCCCGGACCGTGATGCACGTAATGGAACTCGCCGACAGCCGTGACGCCGGACATCGCCAGTTCGGTATAGGCGAAACGCGATATGGCATACAGGTCGTCCGGACTCAGTCCTTCGACCAGCCGGTACATCTCGTCCCGCCAGCCCCGGAAAGTGCCGGCCCCGGTCGTGCGCCGCTGCGTCCGCCCGCGGAGGGCACGCTGGAAGGCGTGGGAGTGGGCCGTGGCCAGGCCCGGCAGGACCCAGTGGCCGGTTTCGTATCGGATCGCGGGCGCGTCGTTCCCAGGGTTCATCGGCTGAATACCCGCCCCCGCTTGATCACGGTCTGCACCGGGTTTCCTCCGAAGAAATAAGGAATATGCCGGTAATCTCCCGCCTTAAGCACGAGGATATCGGCCCGCTTGCCAGCTTCGATAGAACCCGCCTCCTCGCCCTCCCCGATCGCGTGGGCCGCGTTGATGGTGGACGCGTTCAACGCCTCCGCCGGGGTCAGCCGCTGGTACCTGCAGGCTATGGCCATGACCGCGGGCATGGATGGACAGGGCGCGGAACCGGGGTTCAGGTCGGTGGCGAGGGCCACGGCGGCGCCCGCGTTCATCATCGCCCGGGCGTCGGCATAGTCCGTCATGCCCAGGTTGAAGTTGACGGCCGGAAGCGGGACGGCAATGGTGTCGGTTCCGGCAATCATCTCGATTTCAGCGCGGTCCGTCACGTCGAGATGATCCACCGAAGCGGCGCCGAGCTCCAGGGCCATGGCGACGCCGCCGAAACTATTGAACTGGTCCACGTGCATCTTCGCCTTGAAACCGGCTTCGATCCCTGCCTCCAGCACACGGCGGGACTGGTCGAGATCGAAGGCGTGGTCTTCGCAGAACACGTCGACGTACATGGGAACGCCGCGTGCCGCGAACGGGGATGATGCATACCAGGCCGCCGCTTCCGGCAGGATCTCGTCGATGACGCACCGCGTGTACGTTTCGGCATCCCCATCGAATTCGGGAGGCACAGTGTGGGCGCCCAGGAACGTGGGTACGATATCGCAGGGATGGTTGCGGTCGAGTTCTTCGATGACCTGGAGCATCTTCAGTTCGTCGGAAGCACACAGGCCATAGCCGGTCTTGATCTCCACGGTCGTGGTGCCCAGCGCCAGCATTTCGTCGAGGCGGGCCGTGGCGGAGCGCGCGAGCTCGTCCTCGGATGCCGACCGCGTGTGCCGGACGGTATTGACGATCCCCCCGCCGGCCGCCATGATTTCCAGATACGAAGCGCCCTTGATCCGCAGTTCGAATTCCGCCGCCCGGTCGCCGCCGAAGACCGTATGGGTATGGGCGTCCACGAAGCCGGGACAAACGGACCGGCCCGTGCAGTCGATCACGCGCTCAGCCGCAAAAACCTCGTCCAGTTGCGTGGTCGGGCCGGCCGCCACGATCCGCCCGTCCCTGACCGCCACGGCGCCGCGCTCGATCACGCCGGCCTCCGCCATGGCCGCCCCGCGTTTCGGTCCGCGCGATGCGCAGGTCACGACCTGTTCCGCGTTGTGGAGGTACAGATCGACGGTTTCCATGTTTTCCATCTATAAACAGGTGGCATTCGGTGAACCGGGTTTTACGGCCCTTCCGGGACGCGTTTGACCCGTGGGGATGAAGGAATCAGTCCAGCGTCGGCCCGGGAACTTCCACCTTCTCTGCGACCGCGGCGACCACATCGCCCTTCGCGACCAGCGAACGAATGTCTTCAAATAGCGGGGAAAGCGGGACGTCGCGATCGAGGAAGGGGACGTGCCGGCGAATCAACCGGTATGCGAGGCCGGTACCGGCACCCAGAGATTCAGGGGTGATCCCGGGTTCCCTGCATCTGAAGTCGATGGCCTGGGCCGCGGCGATCAACTCGATGGCGACGATGGTCTCCACGTTCTCCACCACCTGATGCGTGTGGTGCACCGACGCCGCGCCCATGCTCACATGGTCTTCCGTATTGGCGCCGCTCGGAATGGAGTCGGCGCTGGCGGGATGGGCCAGCACTTTGTTCTCAGAAGCCAGGGCCGCCGCCGTGTACTGGGCGAGCATCAGGCCGCTTTCCAGTCCGCCGTGGTCCGTGAGGAACATGGGCAAAATGCCTCCGTTGGAATCGGCATCCACCAGCCGGGCCGCGCGCCGTTCGCTCATGTTCCCCATGTCCGCGAGCGCCAGTTTCATGCTGTCCATGGCGACGGCGATGGGTTCGCCGTGGAAATTTCCCGCGCTGATGACTTCCGCGTCGGCGGGATCGTCACTGGCGAAGACCAGCGGATTGTCGTTCGCGGCGTTCAGCTCGATGCCCACCACCCAGCGGGCGTAGTCGATCGTGTCCCTGACCGTGCCGTGTACCTGGGGCACGCACCGCAGGGTATAGGGATCCTGGACGTTGCCAGGATTGTCGGTACGCAGCAACCGGCTGCCGTGCAGGATGTCCCGCAGGAATCCCGCGCAGGCGATCTGCCGGGGGTGGGGCCGTATGGCGTGCACCCTTGCGTCGTAGGCGCGGTCGGTGCCGGCCAGCGCCTCCAGGGTCATGGCGGCAGCGATATCCGCCGTGAGGGCCAGGTAGGTCGCCCGGTGGACCAGCAAGGCGCCGAGGCCGGCCATGAGCGTGGTGCCGTTCGTCAGGGCCAGGCCTTCCTTGGCACCCAGGGTTACGGACCGGAGGCCGGCCTCCCGCAGCGCGGACGCGCCGTCGAGCCGCCTGGACCGGTACATGGCCTCGCCTTCGCCGATGAGCACCAGGGACATGTGGGCCAGCGTCGCCAGGTCCCCGCTCGCGCCGAGGGATCCCCGTCCGGGTATGCAGGGATGTACGCCCGCGTTCAGCATGTCCGCCATCAGTTGCACGACTTCGGTCCGAATGCCCGAATAGCCCATGGCGAGCGTATTTGCCCGGATGACCAGCATGGCCCGCACGGTCTCCTCGTCCAGTTCCGGACCGGTTCCGGCCGCGTGGCTCCTGATCAGGTTCAACTGCAGTTCGGCGACCTGGTCGGCCGAGATCAGCTTGTCCTTGAACCGGCCGAACCCCGTGGTGATGCCGTAGGCGATCCGCCCTTCCGAGACCAGCCGGTCCACGACCTCCCGGGACCGTTCCATGCGGGGAAGGGCATCGGGGTGTATGGCGACGGGTCGGCCCCGCGAGACGGCGACCACGTCGTCAATAGTGAGATCGTGGCCGGTGAGGGCCAGAGGGTCCGTGTGGGCCTGGGGATCCGTGAGGGCCTGGGGGGCCCGGGAATCAGCCATATCCGACCATCGCTTCCGATATTCAATCCATCATGGGGATCTTGACGCCGCGGGACTGTGCCACGGCCACGGCTTCCTCGTAACCGGCATCTACGTGCCGGGCCACGCCCATCCCCGGGTCGTTGGTGAGCACGCGCTCCAGGCGCACGGCCGCTTCCGGCGTGCCGTCGGCGACGATGACCTGTCCGGCGTGCAGGCTGTATCCGATGCCCACGCCGCCGCCATGGTGGTAGCTCACCCAGGTGGCGCCGCTCGCCGTGTTGATCAGTGCGTTCAGTACGGGCCAGTCCGCGATGGCGTCCGATCCGTCCTTCATGGCCTCGGTCTCGCGGTTCGGGCTGGCGACGGAACCGCTGTCCAGGTGATCGCGGCCGATGACGATCGGCGCGGTGACCTCGCCCGAAGCGACCAGTTCGTTGAATTCCAGTCCGGCCCGGGCTCTCTCGCCGTATCCCAGCCAGCAGATTCGGGCCGGAAGTCCCTGGAATTCCACGTGCCGCCGGGCCATCGTGATCCAGCGGAACAGGTGATTGTCGTCCGGAAACAGTTCGAGGATGGCCTGGTCCGTCCGGTAAATGTCCTCGGGATCTCCCGAAAGGGCGACCCAGCGGAAGGGGCCCTTGCCTTCGCAGAACAGGGGGCGGATGTAGGCCGGGACGAAACCGGGATAGTCGAAAGCCCGCCCCACCCCGTTGTCGTAGGCCCGCTGCCGCAGGTTGTTGCCGTAGTCGAAGACCACCGCCCCCATCCGCTGCCACGTGAGCATGGCCTGCACGTGGACGGTCATGGAAGCAATGGAACGCTCCTGGTAGGCGTCCGGATCACGCTCGCGCAACCGGCGCGCTTCTTCAGGCGACAGCCCGGCCGGGATGTACCCGTAGAGCGGGTCGTGAGCCGCGGTCTGGTCCGTGACCACGTCGGGCACTATCCCCCGGTCAATCAGTTCGGGAAGCACCTCGGAGGCGTTTCCGATCAGGGCGATTGACCGGGCTTCGCCCGCGGCCAGCGCTTCAACCACCCAACTCAACGCAAGATCGAGGTTCTCCGCCACGGTGTCCACCTGGCGAAGTTCCAGGCGCCGGCGCGCGCGCCACGGGTCCACCTCCACCAGCAGCCCCACGCCGCCGTTCATGGTAATGGCCAGCGCTTGGGCGCCGCCCATCTCGCCCAGCCCGGCCGTAACCACGAGCTTTCCCGACAGGCTGCCCCAACCGTGTTTACGAGCGAGCGCGCCGAAGGTCTCGTAAGTACCCTGCAGGATGCCCTGCGTACCGATGTAGATCCAGCTGCCGGCCGTCATCTGGCCGTACATCGTCAAGCCCTCGCGCTCCCAGACGTCGAAGTTCTCCTGCGTCGCCCAGGCCGGTACCATGTTCGAGTTGGCGATCAGGACGCGCGGCGCGTCCTCGTAGGTGCGAAACACCGCCACCGGCTTGCCCGACTGCACCATGAGGGTCTCGTCGGGTTCCAGGTTCCGCAGGGCGTTCAGGATGGCTTCGAGGGCCTTCCGGTTTCGGGCGGCCTTGCCCCTGCCGCCGTACACGACGAGGTTCTCCGGATCGAAGGCGACCTGGGGGTCCAGGTTGTTCTGGATCATGCGGTAGGCCGCTTCGATGAGCCAATTCTTGCAATTCAGCTCGGTGCCCGTTGGTGATTTCACGATCTGGTCCAATAGGCGGCTTACGCCTGCGATTCCCGGTTCTTCCACTTTTCGTAGGAGAAATCGGGGCTGTTGATCATGTCGAAGTGGGTCCGTTCCCACGTCCTGATCTCGTTCGCCTTTCTCAGGGTGTCTTTCGCGATATCGAGGGGGATCTTCACCACGCCGTCCACGTCGGCGAGCAACAGGTCGCCGGTCTGCACGAGCAGCTGTCCGGCCACAAGAGGCCGGCCTACGGCCCGCACGTTGAAAGGACCATGGCCGGATACCGTGCCGATGCCCCAGATGGGCAGGCCCGCTGACCGGATGCCCTCGAGATCGCGGACGCAGCCTTCGACCACGGCGCCAACTACGCCAAGCTTCCTGTGGATATGCGCCATGCCGTCTCCGAAGAGGGCGGCGCGCTTCGGACGGGTGTCGACGTCCTTCATCACCGCGATCATGGGACCCGGCGTTTCGTTGAGCACGTCGTAGTAGTCGGGCCAGGTCAGATTGGCCGGTGTGGCGTCCAGCGGGGTGACCTCGGACGTCACCGCGTACCCGATCACGGCGCCGAATTCGGGCGTCAGGTATTGGATTTCAGGTCCTGTATAGTCGTCGTTGGATACGCCCTGCACTTTTTCCACGGCATTGTAAACCGTGGCCGAGTCGAATTCGGCCAGACCGTTCAATACGGCATCGTCTACGCGGGTCATCCCAGTAGCTCCTTTAAAATGAAGAAATGCGGAAATCTGACGTATAATGAATCGTCACTGAAGGAAGGGGTTGTTGAACCTTCCGGCCCCAAGGGCTAAAATCGACCGGGGCGGGCCAGAAATCAAGGGAAATACACCGCCGGTTTACCGTCTCCCGAGGCCGGCCGCGGCATTCGTGTCGACTTTTCCCTGGTCCGTTTCCCGGGTATCGTCGGCTCGATGCAATTACGTTGACAGCATCGCTTATTCTTCTCATTTTTGCTCGTACGACCTGCTTTTACGGCATGTCAAAACAAGAACCGTTTACAGGAGGGATTTATGCTTCGCATTACCCGTATGATCGGCGGCCTGGCCCTTGTCATGACCCTTACTTCCCTGAGTAGTGGGATCGCCGATGCCCAAACGACTATGCCCTCGGGCGGTGAGGCGATGGACCCCGGCCGCGGAATGGCGGAGGTCGCATTGTCAGGCGGCAAGGTGTCCATCGACTACGGCCGTCCCGAAATGAAGGGCAGGGACATGCTCGCCATGGCGCCGGCGGGATTCGTATGGCGTTTCGGCAGCAACAAATCCACCACTTTTACTACGGACGCCGATCTGATGTTCGGTGACCAGACCCTGACTAAGGGATCCTACAGCGCATGGATCAAGCACGTGGAAGGCGACTCGTGGGCGCTCATCTTCAACAGCGAAGTGGGGATCTGGGGCGCACCGGGCGCCAGCCGGGAGAACGACGTGCTGGAAGTGCCGCTGAGTTACAGCACGGGCGACGAATCGGTGGAGCGCCTCACCGTGGAGCTTGGGGATTCTGATGGGATGGGCAAATTGACCGTCTCGTGGGGAACCCACCGGCTCATGGGCAGTTTCTCGGCCAAGTAGATTCCGCCGCGATCCTGTAAGCACATCTCTAAAGGGACAGGGGTAGTTATGCTCCTGTCCCTTTTTCGGTTTACCGCGGGCTTACCATTGCTCCGGATTCAGACCGACTCGGGTCCCGGCCTCTTTCATCTGCTGCCAGGTGGTGTCGTCGATGCTGATCCCTTCCTGACGTCGCTTCGCCGCCAGTCGGAACTCCGGTTCGCCCGGTATGAGGATCTCGTCGAATCCCGGTGCTGTACGGCTGGCTTTCACGTGGCGGATCATTCCTTCGACTTCCTCGTAGTACCAGTCCAGATCGGTAAAGAAAGAGATATCGTAAACGGTGAAGAGCACCCCGTTGCTCGATACGGTCTGCTCGCCCTGCGCGCATCCCTGTCCGCTCAGCGTGCCGCCCAGGATCTCTACGAGCAGCCCCAGGCTGTAGCCCTTGTGGGCGACGATGCCACCCATGGGCAGGATGGCGCCGTTGGGCGGCGGGCCCTTGATCACGGTCGGGTCCGTGGTGGGATTTCCTTCGTGGTCGATCAACCAGCCCTCGGGAACCCGCACGCCCTTGTTCGCGGCGACACGCACCTTGCCTTCCGCGACGACGGAAGTGGTCAGGTCCACCATGACGGGGTCGTCGTTCCTGCGGGGGGCCGAGAAAGCAATGGGATTGGTGCTGATGCGTCCGTCGATACCGCCGAAGGGCGGGATCTGGCGTCCGAACCGGCCCGCGTTGACGAAGGCCAGTCCGATCAGGCCCTCCCGGGCCGCCATGAGCGGATAAGCGCCCACGCGCCCCACGTGGCTGGTACGCCTTAGCGAAACCGTGGCCGTGCCGTGCGCTCTCGCCTTCTTCATGGCCAGTTGCATGGCGACGGTTCCGCCCACCTGGCCGAGCGCGCCTCCGTTGTCCACCACGGCCGTACAAGGACTCTCCATCAGGATTCGCACGTCCGCCCTGGCCTTGAACCGGCCCTCGTCCTTGATGGCCTTGACGTATTCCGGGATCCGGATAGCGCCGTGGGAATCATGACCGAAGAGATTGGAATCCACGAGGTGGTCCACGACGCTGCGCGCGTCGTCCGCCGTGCAGCCGGCCGCCTCCATCACTTCACAGCCGATTCGATGCAGTTTCTCGGGGGAAATTACTGGCATTTTCTTCCTTTCCTGGTGTTATCCGCTGAATCGTTCCAGTTTTCTCCTTAATCCGGGCCGCTCGAGTACTTCCCGGTTGACCACGTAAGGAGGCTCTTCTCCCCTGGAAACGGCCAGGGCCGCCTTCATGCAGTCGTGTCCGATATCACGGAACAGCTCGTAGGTCCAGCACGAAGCGTGAGGTGCCAGGATGACGTTCGGCAGGGAAAGCAGGGGATCGTCGGCGGCTGGCGGTTCCTGCTCGAAAACATCAATGGCCGCGCCTGCGATCCAGCCTTCCTGCAACGCCTGCTCCAGTGCTTTCTGGTCTACGATGGCGCCACGCGCCGTGTTAACGAGGTAGGCGCCCTCCCGCATCATGCGCAGCTCACGCGCACCGATCAGGTACCGGGTGTGCTCATTCAACGGGCAGTGGATGGTAACGAACGTGCTGCGCCGGAGCAGCGTCTCCAAATCCACCAGCGTAACGCCCAGTCGCGCGGCCTCTTCCGCGGTCACCGCCGGATCGGCGACGAGGATTTCGGAAGGCTCGAAGGGCGCCAGCATGCGGGCCACCTCGCGGCCGATCATGCCCATGCCGATGAGGCCGACCACCCGTCCCCGGATCTCGCATCCCATGTGATCGAACCGGATGTCCCAGTCGTCGTTCCGGACGATGGCGTCCTTGATCGTCACCCGGTGGCAGAGACCGAGCATCAGGGCCATGGTGGCGCTGGCCACGGGCCTGCGCGTGGCCTCCGGCGTGATCGTCACCATGACGTCCGCCTCCGTCGCGGCGTCCATATCGATCATGTCGTAGCCCACGCCCGTACGGGCGATCAGCGCCAGGCGCTCGACTCGGGCAAAGGAGTCTCGCGTGTAAGATTGGCCCATGGAGATCACCGCGTCGAAGTCCTCCAGCTGATCCGGGGTGACGGGCGACCGGTCCTCTTCCAGGAAGGCATGGAAGACCCCTGCATCGTCCAGCAGGTCGACGCCGAAATCGTCGAAGACGACCCCGCCGTCGGGACCCAGCAGATCGGCGACCAGGGCTACGCGGAAATCATTGGGCATGGAACAGGTTTCCAGGTCAATTCGCGTGTCAGCACAGGATCCGGGACGTCAGAACAGGATCTGGGACGTGGACTTGGCGATCAGCACCAGGGAGACGGCCGCCATGCCGATCAGGCCCAGGCCGCACCCGTACCCGGCGAGGATCACGGGCGCGTAGGCCCGCCATCTCTTCTCGCCATAGCGCCGCCCGAAATAGAACCGGCCCAGCATCGCTCCGATGAACGTGGGCAACGTGTAATGAATCCAAGCGCCGGTGCCCAGTCCCGCGACCAGGCCGTAGAACAGCAGCGGCGGCGCTTTGAGCAGGCTCAGGACCCCGTACAGGGCCACCGTGAACCCCATCCCGGCGCCGATGTACTCCCACTTGATGAGCTGCCCGATCACATCCGATCCGCCCGGCAGGGTCGACTTGATCCAGATCGTCTCCATCGTCGCCTGCAGCGGCCACATCTTCTCGACGAAGGGATAGGCCGCGGACGGTATGGGCGCCAGTTTCCAGATCAGGGCGTAGAACAGGAAACTGAATACGATGAGCAGCAACAGGCTCAATATATAGAGTTTGACCAGGCTTGGAAATCGCGTTCGGGTGAGTTCCAGCTGCCGGAAGGTCGCGACCACGCCGCTGTGATCGAAGAGCGGAACCGGCGCGAACCAGATGGCCACGCCCTTGTAGCCCGACAGGTAGAAGGAGCCCTCCCTCGCGTAGGGGAAGGACGATCCGTAGGGCGAGCCCGTGAGACCGATCATGCGCGCGCCGATGTAGGAGAAGAAGGGCGTCCACAGGAACCCGAATACCAGGGAGATCCATACCGGAAACGTGGGTTCGAGGTAGTAGACCAGGAGAATGAAGCAAAGGGTCGAGACCGCCCAGAGCGCGATGGGGATAGGCAGCCTGAAATCGCCCCGGTCCGGCGGCGGCCGGCGGGGTCCCTGGGCGCCCGACGGGCCGTCCGGGTCTCGTCGCAGGGCGCGGGCGAAGGCGACCAGGCCGATCAGGCCGATGACCAGCGAAGTGCCGATGGAGGAAAAACTCAGCCAGAAATCGATGGTGTTGTTGATGGAAGTGGGGATGGTGCTCATCCCCGGCGCCCAGCTGTGCAAAAGGCCGAAGTGGTAGAGGGCCGGGTTGGCGATGAAGGTGACGACGAAAGAACTGATGAAAGTACCGACCACGATCCAGAAGGGCAGAACGAAACCCACCAGGAGCGTGGCCATGTCCGTGCCGATGCCGATGGGCGACGCGGGCAGCACGTCCCGGACCCGCGGCGTAAAGTCCGCGAAGGGAATGGGGAAGACTTCGACCCCCTTGGTCAGCACCACGCCCGATACCGTCGGAACGACGACGTACAGAATACCCCAACCCAGGCCGATCATGGCGCCGACGGTAAACAGGCGCCACCGCCAGGTCTCTTCGCCCGCGGACGATTCCGCCAGCGCGGTGGCGCCGGCCGCCTGTACGGGCGCCAGGGGAAAGGGCAGGCGTTCGGTGTCCGCCGTGATGCGGAAGAGCACGTATCCCAGCGAAAGGGCGTTGACCAGGCCGAGGATGGACACGAGGACGGCCAGCAGGATGGGTTCCAGCCACTCCATGGAGAAGAGGGTCCGGGTGATCAGGGAATCGGAACCTCTGGGCGGCGATACCCACTGGGGCAGAAGCTGGGCCAGGCCGTCCGCCTGGGGGGACTGGATCAGATACTGGAACCAGATCATCTTGGCGAAAGGCGCGCCGTGCACCGATGACCCGGCCGCCATGCCGCTGGCGCCCAGTCCCGTCGCCGCCAGGCCGGCAGCGAGCCAGTAGAGGATGATGGCTTCCTGGGGCTTCAGCTTGATGAACAGGCGCTTCCCGATCTCGATGAACATGATGATGGTGACCCATTCCGCGGCGCCCGCGAAACTCTTTCCGGTCACCAGTTCCAGGTAGATCGCCCCCGGAAGCATGACCAGCCCGACGAAGAAGGCGGCCCAGATGATCCGGCTGCTGAACCCGTCCTCGTAGGGCAGGCTGTCCGGCACGATCTGCCACCGGTCGTCCTGTCCGGCGGAATCGGCTTCCCGGTCGTGCCGATCCTGGTGTTCACGCCTGGTGGTGTCGCTCATGGTTTACGCTCGGTCATGGCATTTCCGAATGGGTGCGGCGCGTACCGGTTTTCAGCCGCGCCCGTACTCAACCCGGTCCGTCCGGCTAATCCGCCCTGATGTATTTTCCCGCCTTGTCCCAGTCCGGCCGCGTCAGGCCGTTCAGGTCCCAGACCACCTCGCCGGCACGCACCGTCAACAGGCACCTCAGACGCCGGTCGCCGCGCATGCGCGCGTGGCCCGAGTCCACGAAACCGAACTCTCCGTATTCCAGCTCCAGCACGGCGACGTCCGCCTCCGCGCCGATGCTCAGCGTGCCCAGTTCGGGGCGCCGGATGGCCCGGGCGGGGTTCCGCGTGGAGCGCATGACCACGTCCTCCAGCGTCATCCCCATGTTCAGGCATTTCGACATGGTCGTGTTCATGCTCGCGTTCGGCATCAGGGCGCTGTACTTGTGGAGGTCCGTACTGATGGTATCCGGCAGGAACCCCTGCTCGATGGCCGGCACGGCGATGCGAAACCAGAAGCTGCCGCCGCCGTGGCCCAGGTCGAACAGGATGCCCTTGTCCCGCGCTTCCCGGACGTAGTCGTTCACCCGGCCGTGCTCGTCCAGCAGGGGTATGTGCTGCGCGTAGAGATGCGTATGGATGTCGCCGGGGCTCAGTTTCTTCAGCAGCAGGTCCCGGTAGCTCCGGGTCGGCTTCGGCGCGAAATCGATCATGGCGATGGTGCCGCTTCGACGGGCCGCTTCGACGGCGCCGTCCACCGCCTCCCAGCCCGGACCGCCGAAATGGGCGGTCTTGGACCCGACGACGTGCTCCGGGTACCGGGCGATCATGTCCCCGCAGGGTACCGGGTCCATCTCCGAAACGTCCTGCTCCACGGCGCCTTCCATGCCGGCGCCCACGATGTTGATCAGCGCCAGGACCCGGGTTGTGGAATCCGCGATGACCGTGTCCTTGAAGTCTTCGAACTTCTTCCAGCCCGCGCCCCCGGTATCGAGCACCGTGGTCACGCCGTTGGGAAGCACGTGGGCGTCGGGGAAAACCCACCCCCGGTAGCCGCCGTAAGCGTGCATGTGGATGTCGATCAGCCCGGGCGTGACGTAATGGCCGTGGACGCGGGCGACCCTTCGACCGTGTTCCGCCGGGATGTCGTGTTCCACCGCCGCGATCAGGCCGCCGTCGACGGCGACGTCCCGGCTTCCGTTGATGCCGTTATCGGGATCGATGACATGGCCGCCCTTGATGATCAGGTCGTACATGGCCGCTCCTCTCTCATGTTCGCGCCGCACATCGCTTTTCCTCATTCCGGATCGCACCGCGCATCGCGTTGCCTCTCCGCAGGTTACAGGGCCGTGTGGCGATCGAAGGCTTTGATATCCCGGTACCGCGCCTTTATGGGCTCTGCCAGGGTCCGCCATACCAGAAACCGCTTCCTCAATACGGTGAAGAACCGCCGGTTGATCGTCTGCCATTGCGCCAGGTCACCGCTGCGGCGGTGGATCACGATCAGGATGCGGTACAGTCTTTCGTGAAGCACGGGCTCCAGTTCAAGCCGCACGTCCTGGCTGATGGCGAGGTCGTACGGCGCCAGCCAGACGGTGGATGCCACGTGATACGTGTCGTAGGTATCCCCCGGTATCGCGTCGAGCGTGGTCCCCTCGGCGACGAAGTCCTCTGCCGAACTGTCTTCATGGGTCTGGAAGATGTGGTTCAGGTAGCCCGACAGCGGCAACGCTTCGGGTACGGTCACCGTGAACGGGAACTCGAAGCACCAGTCGTCTTCGTCGGGCGGCGGGGGCGACCAGCGCCGCGTCACGTCCTCTACCGTCATGTCCGCGGCCTTCTTCGCCGGGTAGAGGGTGGACAGGAAGACGATGGCCATGACGACCAACGTGGCGTAAACGGTCGAAAGGGAGGAATAGTTGAGCGACATGCCACCCAGCAGGTCCCATTGCGAGAGCCCCATGGTGATGATCTGGCCGGACAGGTAACCGAAGACGGCCCCGAGCGTCGCGAATACGGCGGCTTCGGCGATGAACAGGGCGGCGACGTGGTTCGGGGCCAGCCCGACCGCGCTGTACACGCCGATTTCCCGGAACCGTTCGAACACGGCGCCCATCATGGTATTCAACACCAGGAACGCCGCGATGAGCACCGGGATGATCAGGTTGGCCAGGCCCGAGACCGAAGTAGCGCCCAGGGAGCTGTAGACCCTCACTTCGTCTTCCATGCCGACGAACACGGCCAGGAGGACCCGCGACATGAAGGCCTCAACGGAATCGCGGAGCTCTTCGCCGCCTGAGAACCCCGCGATGGCCACGGACCGCGTGGACCCGTTCAGGTCGAGCGTCTGCCGGTAGGGCAGGACCAGCACGTTGCGGGACGGCAGGTGTTCGGAGGCCTGGATGGTGGACATGAACACTTCGATGTCCATATCGGTAAGCGAGCGTGTCATGGAGAAGCTGGCGGGCATGATGCTCTCGTCGTCCATGTCCCGGTAGGCGTCGAACCCCTCGGAATCGAGCAGTCCGATCACCGTATAGCGTCCACCGAGGATCTCCACCTCCGCCGTACCCACGTCCTCCGGCCCCACGTCCAGCCGCTCGGCCAGTTCCGTGGGCAGCAGGCAGGCCGCCCTTTCGTCCGGGGCGAACCACCGTCCGCCCGGCACCAGGTAGCGGTCCAGCGCGGTGACGGCCGGTTCGTCGGCGTGCAGTCCCAGGATGGATTGTACCGTGGTGGCGGTCCCCTTGCCCCGCACACGCAGGTCGATATAGGGGCTGACCATGTCCTCCGGCTCGTACCAGGACCGGGGTACCACGTCCGCCTGGTCTTCGAAGGCGTTCTCCACGTAGGGCAGGAAGGACGTGGGCAGGGAGTGCCACGACAGGCTGCGCATGAGGACGCCGTCGTACGGCGGGGTGTTTTCGCGGTCCAGCGTATAGAACTGGATGCCGGTCCGGAAGGAAGTGAAGGACAAGACGGTGAAGGTCAGCAGGGTCAGCGTGACCGCGGTCAGCGCCGTGCGCATCTTCCGCTTGCGCAGGTTCGATATCCCCAGGGAAATGGCCACGGCCGTGGCGCTCAGCCGGCCGATGTCCGCCTCGTGGAGGCCGGCCGCAGACCGGGTCAGGTTCTTCATCTCGGTGTCGAACCGGGTGACGATCATGGTGATGATGATCAGCGCCATGGCCAGGATGAGGAAGGCGAGAAAGACCATGTACGGCGTCAGGCTGAGTTGGAAGGCGGGGTGCACGTTCTGCAGCAGCATGAAGACCGCCGCGAAGATGACGCCCACCGAGGCCAGCCGCTTCCGAATGTCCGTGAAACCGAAGAAAAGCCGTTCGAGGAAGAAACAGAAGGGGACCAGCAGCATGAAGTAGAACACGATGCCGTCCACCGTATCGTCCGCGGCGTACCGCACGTCGGGATAAGCCCGCGCCTCGAAGCCCCACGCCTCTCTCGACCGCGCGGCGAAGGCGTCGTATCGGCGGTTCTCCAGGGCCTCCCGGGCGGCCCGAAGCGCTTCGGTGCTCTCCTCGTGCAGCTCGGCGGCCCGGGCGTTGGTCACGCCGTGATCCTCCAGTTTCATCAGGCGGGCCCGGTTGAGCGACCACAGGTCCAGGGCGCTCTGGTAGAAGGGGTAGAGGATCAGGCCCTGGTCCGCCGTGAATCCCCGTCCCTGGGCCAGGGCCATGGCGTCGTCCGAGATGCTTACCGGCGGTTCGTCGAGCCACGATTCGGGCGTGTTGGTCAGCAGGTACTTGACACCCCGGGGACCCGAGCTCATGAACATCTTGACCCGGTCCTCGGGCCGGGCGAAGACCACCGCGGCGTTGGTCATCCAGTTGCCGAAGAAACTCTGGTCTTCCACGAAGGCCGCGCCGTACTTGCGCAGCGGGCTGTTGTCCCGGCCGAGTACGGTCAGGTTGTCGAGGGCGACGAAGACGCCGGGGTCCACGATATCGAAGAGGTTGATCTCCTCGCAGGGGAAGAGGACCTGTATGGTATTGTTCACCTTGGATGAGTTCGGCACCGCGAGGGGAAAGGTGGCGTTGCCTTCTTCACCGAGGTCGGGGGCGTACACGATCCGGCCGTCGGCGGCGAGGCCGTAACTGCGCAGTTCCGTCGGTCCCCGGGGGAACCGGACCATGGAGTGCCGGAAATGCCCCAGCGAGTCGGCGTGGGTAACCATGAACCCACGAACGCCGCTGTGGCTCTGGTATCCGGGCTCGTAGACGACCAGGGCGTCGGAGACCGGGGTATTGGGCTTGAAGAAATCCACCGTTCGGTCGAATTCGAGGACCCGGCCTTCAATGTCGCGGCCCTCGTCCTTGAGCCGAATCGACTCGTCCACGTCGAAGGCCACGGGATCGGACAGCATGGCCGGCAGCAGCGTGCCCAGCGTTCGGATCTGCCGGACCAGGTTGGGGAAATCGACGTACTCGATCCGGTCCTTCGGGGTGTCGATGAGGAGTCTGTTGTCGTTTACCGTGGCGAAGGTCATGCCGTGGAGCCCGGCGAGCGTGACCATCTCGTGGTCGAAGGCGGGACCGGCGGGCATGAAGCTTTCCTGCGACCGGAGCGGGTGCGTCAGCGTGTTGAGATAGGCCGTCCGGCTATCCTCATCATCGTGGACCCCGGCCTTGCGCGCGTAATTCAGGTACCGGTCCGCATAGGGTTCGTACAGGATATCCAGATTCGAGGTGAAGAAGATGAAATCGCCGTAGCTGAACAGGCCGACCTGGTCCGCCCTGCTGGTGAGGTCCAGGCCCAGGAACAGGTCGAAGGGGATCCGGTCCTCTTCGGGGATCCGTTCCAGGAAGAACTCGTCCTTTCGCTGGTGCCGGTCCAGGAAGTCGTTTACGCCCTGCAGCCCGTGGAAATGGGCGGACGTGGCCAGGAACAGCACGGTGTATCCCGGCGGATGGGCCCGGAGCACGTCCATCAGCTCCAGCATGGCGGCGATACCCCCCGCGCTCTCGGCGCCCGGCGCCAGACCGGGTACGACCGACATGGCGTCGTAGAACGCCGACAGCACGACGATCCGGTCTTTCCATTTCTCCGTGCCGTCGCTCCCCGGCAGCGGTTCGTCCCGGCCCGGTATCCACCCCATGACGTTCCAGGTCTCGGCCCGTTCCCACGTCATGTGTCCACGGATCGTCACTTCGACATCGCCGGACCGCGCGGCCGCCAGGACAGCGGCGGCGTGGGGGTCCGGGACCCAGAAGCGCGGCACGTCGGCGGGCACGTCCAGGATCTTGCGCTGGGCCTGGTTGTTGGTCACGGAACCGGGGCCGCTGTCGTGGAACAGCACGGCCCGGGCTCCGAGCATCCGCGCGTTGAGGTACTGGTCGCGCCCGTCGAAATCGACCAGGACGATGCTGCCCTCGATCTCTTTCCCGTTGAAGGCCTGGAATTCGCCCCGCTGGCCGTAGTGCAGGGGTCCCCGGATCCCGTCAGGAAAGGAATTCAGCCGGACCAGGTTGGGCCAGAACTGATACACCGGTATCTCGGTCTCCACGGCGTCGTGCACGGTCAGCGTGAAACCATGGTCGACGGGCGAGGATACCGTGAAGGTGTCGACCGTGACCTCTGCCAGGCCTCCGGCACGGAAGGCATCGACCACGTATTCCATGGCCGCCCGGTTTCCCGGATAGCCGACGACGCGCGACGGGTTCTCGCTCATCGCCCGGACATGAGCCTCCACACGCTCCCGCGTAACGATTTCGGAAACTTCCTCCCAGGACACCGGCGCTTCCTCGAGGGGCCTGGGCGGCACGTCTTCCGGAATGGAGACGATCCTGAGGATCACGTGCTCTGTCACCCAGGCCGGGCCGGCGACGGCCACGGCGAGGAACAACAGGACGCCCACGGCGAGGAAGAAAAAACCGAATATCCGCGAATACACGCTAGTCTATCCCGTAGATGTGATGACCTGCGTGGGGAAACCACACGTAGTCGACGAACATGGAGATGACCACGCCGGTGACCACGCCGAAGATCAGGCCCAGGAAGAAGGGCTGCCCCTTCCGGTACAGTTCGATGCCGCCGACCCACATCATGATGCTCTTGATGACCCAGCACACGAACATGGACGAGACGATCGCCCGGGCGGGCCAGGAGTATGAAAGGAAGAACCCGAGGGGATGCAGCGGCCAGCCCGGCAGCCGGGCCCGCAGCGTCATGAGCAGAAACATGAGCGCACCGCCCACCAGGAAGAACATGAGCCGCGACGTGTCGGGCCCGAAGGGGTCCCGCATCTTGGTGAGCGTTTCATTATAGGGGATGGTCGATCCGATCCGGCCGAACCACCAGCCGTTGGTGAACTGGCGCGTGCCCAGGTCGAACCCCAGGTAGATCGTCCAGACCAGCGAGATCACCACGCCGATCACCGCGGCGGACAGGAGCGACCAACCCAGGCCGCGCTGCCAGCGCGTGCCGATCTCGGATAGCTTGGCCGCCTGCATGAAGGCGGGCATGAAGGTAGACTTGATCTCGCTGACGGGTCCGTACGTCTGGGCCATGGCCGTCATGGTGGACATGGAAAGGTTGGCCGACCCGACCGAATAGAACACGAGCACCTGGGCGATCATGGGCGAACGCACGTAGGGCAGCCCGGCCTCGGCGATGATGCGGGATACGCCGATGTAGATGATGAATACCCCGGCGAGGAGGAACACGGCAATGGGTACGCCCATGCCCAGCTGGTTCAGCCAGACCACCCCGTAGACGAAGCCTCCGATGAACCCGAAAACCGCGACCCGGTAGGGCAGCATCTCGTCCGAGTCATCCAGGTCCGACCGGCGGCCGAAGGCCTGTGAGCACACGGCGCGGATGTGAAACCGCGCCCGCCACAGCCCCCATCCCACGAACAGGATGAACGCGCCCATGTTCTGCCAGTCCAGCATGGGATGGATCGAGGTGTAGTTGTCCCGTCCCGGGATGTCGTACCCGATCCGGTGGGCGATGCCCACCTGGATGATCCCGATCATGTAGAACACCCAGAAACCGGCGAGGACATCCAAATTGACGAAATAGGAAATGCCCAGGATGGCCGGGCGGAAGTTGATTTCCAGCGGGGGGAATCCCTCGCCGAATACGATGGGCGGCGCCGACCCGAAATAGGGGAACTGGGGCACGACCGGGGTGAAGAACCCGACAATGTTGTACATCATCACGCAGAAGGGGATGGAAAAGCCGATCCAGAACCGCTTCTCCGAGAGAAAGGCCGGGACGCGGCTCGGCGACTCCATGCCGCGGGTGAAGGCGAGGGGGATCTGCATCATGGGAAAGACAAGCTTCTCGTGTTCGACCCACTGCCGCCTGAGGATGACCACGAGACACAGGCCCATGAAGATGACCGGGACGATGAAAGTCAGCCACCAGAACAGCGGAATGCCCCACACGCTCCAGGGAATGGACACGCCGGGCGGTATACCGTCTACCAGCCACGTGAGGGCGTTGCCCTGGTTCGTGACCGTCGCCCAGGGTTGCAGGTACGGGTAGAAGTACTCGGCCCACTGGTTCTCGGGCGTCGCCAGCAGGTAGGGTGCCATCAGCGTGGAGATGAACGGGGCGCCCATGCCGTTGGTCGTCAGCCCCGATGCCGCCATGCCCATGACCAGGGGTATGACGAACTCGTGGGGCGTGAGGGCCCAGTCCTTCTTCCACCTGGCCAGCACCACGTTGAAAACGACCAGGTACCCGAAGGCCAGAAACAGCGCGCCGATGTGGAGATGATCCGCGCCCAGCTGGGACGAGGCCATGGTGTACTGGAAATAGGGGACGATGAGGGAGATCAGGACGACGCTCAGCAGGCCCAGGAGAATGGACCGCGGCGTAATGATCCGGGTCGCGGTCGCACGGACAGCGGAGGCGGAAACACTTTGCTGTACTGAGGCCATGGAGTAGGCGGAAAATGTAGTGGGCGGAGAACGGTCCGTGCGTTTTCAGCAATGGATTGTGTTAAAAATACGGGTCCAGCATATGTAAGGTCGTGCACGGGATAAGTCAAAGAAAAACGCCTTTCTACGAAGTCCTTCCGCCCCGTTGTTCTAGCGGTTTTAGTGGTTGACACCCCAGTGGTTTACGGGGATATTTCCATACCTTGGATGCGCGCGTTTCACACGAGGAATGCACCGTGAAGGCCGAAACCAGAGCCGCCCTAGACCGCTTCCTGAACAGGTACATCGCCTTCATCTGCCGCCATCCGGCAAAGGTCCTGCTGTTCGCGCTGCTTTCCGCCCTGCTTTCCGTCCATTTCGCCTCCAGACTTCAGCTGAAAACCGACTTTGTCGAACTGCTCCCCGAAGGCTACCGGAGCGTCGACGACATACACCGGCTCACGGAGCGTGTCGGCGGCATCGGCAACCTGACGGTCGTAATTGAAACGGAAGACCTGGCCGCCGCCCGGCGGTACGCCGACGACCTCGCCGGCCGGCTCCGGTCCGATCTCCCGGAAGGATATGTCCGTTACATCGAGTACAGGGTGGACGACGAAAAGCGGTTCTACGAAAACCACAAGTACCTGTACGCCGACCTGGAGGACCTGGAAGAGATCCAGAGCCGGCTGAGCCGGCAGATCCTGAAGACGAAACTGGAACAGAATCCCCTTTTCGTTTCCGAGGAAGACCTCGGCCTGGAGACGGAAGACGAACCGTTCACCGTGAGCGACCTGGAGGAGAAGTACGAGAAACAGGCGTCGGAGAAGCTGGACAAGTGGGTCGACGGTTATTTCACGGGACAGGACGAGCAGGGGCAGTTTCTCGTCATGGTGCTGAAACCCTTCGGGTCGTCGACCGGCGTGTCCTTCTCGCGAGACCTGTGCGAACGGGTCCTGGCCATCGCGGAAGGCCTCGAACCCGCGTCCTACCACCCGTCGCTGAAGGTCGGGCTCACCGGCAAGTACCGCTTGATCCTCGATCAGTACGAGTCCGTAAACCGGGAGATCTTCACGTCGGCCGGCGTCACGCTGTCACTGGTCGCCCTGGCCATCTTCCTCTACTTCCGTACAATCGTCCCGGTCATCAACATCACGCTGGTCGTGGTCGTCGGCATCCTCTGGACGTTCTGCCTGACCTACTTCCGCATCGGCTACCTGAACATGCAGACCGCCTTCCTGGGCGCCATCATCATTGGGAACGGCATCAACTACGGCCTGATCCTGATGTCCCGGTACAAGGAAGAGCGGCTGCGGGGAGAGAACGCCCGGGACGGCGTGCAGATCGCCTTCCGGAACACGCTCACGGCGACGGTCACCTCGGCGGCGTCCACCGGCCTGGCCTACGGTACCCTCATGATCACCGATTTCCGGGGCTTCAACCATTTCGGGTTTATCGGCGGCCTGGGCATGCTACTGTGCTGGCTTTCGACCTTCTCGATCCTGCCGGCGCTGCTGATGCTCTGGGACCGCACCGCCTTCGGACGGAAGACCTGGACCCGGAAGGTTTCCCGGGGCAGGTCGATGAGCCGTCTCGCCAACCTGGTGCAGAAGAAGCCGCGGGCCGTGGTGGGCACGAGTTTCTCCCTGGTCGTGCTGGGCGCCGCCCTGCTGGTGTGGTGGCTTCCGAACTCCTTCGAGTACGACTTCTCGAAGCTGCGCAACGAGCCGCGGGGCGACACTTACGAGCGGATCCTCAACCACCGCGTCAACGCCCTCTTCGGCATATCGCAGTCGCCTGCCGTCATCCTGGCGGACCGCCTGGACCAGGTGCCGGGCATACGCCGGGCCGTGCTGGACAAGAAAGAGGCCGAAAAGGAAGTGCCCAATCCGACCATCGACCGGGTCCGGACCATTTACGACCTGCTGCCGGAGGACCAGGAGGACAAGATCGACGTCCTCTGGGACATCGAGTACATGCTCGACACGAATCCGCCCGACGAACTCGGCATACCGCCCGACCAGCTCGCGAAGATCAACGATTTCCGCGACAACCTGAGCCTGGACGGGATCACCGTGGACGACCTGCCCGAAGCGCTAACGCGGCCCTACGAGGAGCGGGACGGGACGGTGGGCAGGCTGATCTACGTTTACCCGCGGTCGGACGCCGGGCTCTGGAACGGCCGGAACCTGATCCGGTTCGCGGAGGTCGTCCGTTCCAACCAACTTCCGGACGATGAAGTCATCTATTCTTCCGGAGAGGCCGTGGTCTTCGCCGACATGCTGAAGGCCGTGGACAGCGACGGGCCCATCGCCACCATCGCCTGCTTCGTGGGCGTGATCACGCTCCTCGTACTGGCCTTCCGAAGCATCCACGCGTCGGTGGTCATCCTGGCGTCCCTGCTGGGCGGCATGCTGGTTATGGGCGGCTTCATCGCGCTCTTCGACATCAAGGTGAACTTCTTCAACTTCATCGTCATACCCACTACGCTGGGCATCGGGGTAGACTACAGCGTGAACCTGTATCAACGCTACCGCCTTGACGGACGGGGTTCCATCGGTAATATGGTACAGCATACGGGCGCGGCCCTGGTCATGTGCTCGTCCACGACGCTGATCGGGTACACCTCGCTCATGCTCACGTCCAACCGGGGCCTGCATTCCTTCGGGATCATGGCCAACGTGGGAGAGATCGCCACGCTGGCGACAGCCCTGGTCGCGCTGCCCGCCTACCTGCTCATCATGGAAAAGCGCCGAACAAGGCCGGTTACATGAACAATCATGCAGTGGACTACCGACAGGTGTTGCCGGACCACCTGCTGCATACCTTTCTCGAAGACTTCGAGTCGTTGCGGCCTTTCTACACCCACGATCCACGCGATCCGGATGTATGGCCGCGCATGATCGAGGCCGTCCAGTCCCGCGCCGCGCCGCCGCCGAGAAAGGCGCTCGCCAGGATTCTCGAGGTCCAGAACGGCCGGTTCGGAGCGGACGAGACGGTCCTGGCCAACGCCCGTTCCCTCGCCGGGGACGATACCTTCGTCGTATCCACCGGACAGCAGACGGGCCTGTTGACCGGTCCCCTGTTCACCATCTACAAGGCTGTAACGGCGGTCAAGCTGGCGAAAAGGGTCTCTGAGGAAACCGGCGTGCGGGCCGTGCCCGTCTTCTGGATGGCCGCCGACGACCATGACTACGCCGAAATCAACCATGTCCACGTCTGCCGGACGGACGGGGACGCCCTCAGGTTCGAACTGAGCCCCGACGACCCCGCCGATCGCCGGTCCGCGAGCGACCGCCTGCTCGGACCCGAAATCGAAACGCTGCTCGGGCAGTTCGCCGAGGCCCTGCCCGACTCGGAATACCGCCCGTCCGCCATCGAGGCGCTTCGGCGGCACTGTACGGCCGGGACTTCGCTGTCCGATGCCTTCGCTCGTCTCATGACGCTGCTGTTCCGGGACCATGGCCTGGTCCTCGTCGACCCCACCGACCCGGCGCTGAAACCCCTTATGCGTCCCGTTTTCGAGCAGGAAATCCGCGCACCGCTCACGACTACCCGTTCGGTCCTGGAGGCGTCCCGCGATCTGGAGCACGCCGGGTTTCATCCTCAGGTCTCCCGGTCCCAGGACGCGGTGAACTTGTTTCTGTACCAGGACGGGCAGCGCAATGCCCTGCGCTACGAGGACGGGCGGTTCAGCAGCCGGGACGAAGGCCTCTCCTTTAGCGGCGAGGAACTGCTAGGGATACTTAAGGATACGCCCGGTCGGTTCACGCACAACGTCATCACCCGGCCCCTGGTGCAGGACACGCTGTTTCCGACGCTGACCTATATCGGCGGTCCGGCGGAAATCGCCTACTATGGCCAGCTCGGCGGGGTCTACCGGCAGTTCGGCCTGCCCTTCCCCGTGGTCTATCCCCGCGCGTCCCATACGCTGGTGGGCGCGAGGACCGCCCGGATCCTGGAGAAACACGGCCTCGCGATCTCCCATTTCGTCCAGGGCATCGAATCCGTGGTCGACCGGAAACTCCGGGAAGAGATGCCGGTACCGGTCACCGAGGGTCTCCGGGCCGCACGGGGCGACGTGGAAGCCCACTACAGAAACCTCAAAGGGCACGTGACTTCCATCGACCCCGGGCTGAGCCGGATCGTCGAGGCCTCGGAGCGGAAGACCCGCTTCGCCCTGGGCAGATTGGAAGAAAAGACGCTCCGCGCCCTGAAGAAGGCGGACGGGGTCATGCGCGGACAGATCATGCGGGCGGACCGCCTGTTGTATCCCAACGGGCACCTCCAGGAACGGGTGGCCAACATCTGGCAGTACGTCGCCCTTCACGGTTTCGACGTCATGAATACCCTCATCGAGGCCACGGACGAAACGGACTTCAGACACAGGATGACCCCGTTATGAAACTCGATGTGCTTGCCGTATCCCCGCACCCGGACGACGTGGAGCTGCACTGCGGCGGACTGATGATCCGGTTCGCCGACCTGGGATATGCCACCGGTATCGTCGACATGAGCCTGGGCGAGATGGGTACCCGGGGAACGGTCGACGGACGGAAAGGGGAAGCGGCGGCGGCGGCGGAAGTGCTCGGCTTGTCCGAAAGGCTGAACCTCGAATTGCCGGACGCCCGAGTCGGCACCAGCCCGACGCACCGCGACGCCCTCATCGACGCCATTCGCCGGTACAAGCCCGATATGCTCCTCGTACCTCACGAGGTCGCCCGCCATCCCGATCACGGGGCGACCGCCCGGCTGGCCCGGGACGCGGCCTTTCTGGCCGGTCTGGAGAAACTCGAGACGGACCACCCGGCCTTCAGGCCCCGGAAGGTGGTCTTCTACCTTACCCACCACCGCTACCGGGAACCCCGGCCTTCCTTTATCGTCGACATCACGTCGACGTTCAGCCGGAAAATCGAGGCGGTGAAGGCCCACCGGTCGCAGTTCCACGACCCGGACTCTACCGAGCCGGAGACCTTCATCAGCCGGCCCGAGTTCCTCGAGGAGGTGGAAGCCCAGAGCCGTTACTACGGACAGCTGATCGGCGCGCGGTACGGAGAGCCTTTCGTCGTCCGGGAGTACCTTCAGGTCGACGATCCCCTGGCCCATTTCGTGGGCAGAGGCGGAAACCGATGAACATCGGCATCACCTGCTATCCCACCTACGGAGGAAGCGGCGCCATCGCCGCCGAGCTGGGACAGGCACTGGCCCGGAAGGGGCACAGGGTCCATTTCGTGAGCTATTCGATCCCCTTCCGCCTGCAGGAATACAGCCAGAACATCTCCTTCCACAACGTGGAGGTCATGCCCTACCCGCTGTTCAAGTACCCGCCCTACACCCTCGCGCTCGCGGCGAAAATGGCGGACGTGGCCTCCGAGGCGAATCTGGATATCCTGCACGTGCACTACGCCGTGCCCCACGCCACCTGCGCCTTCCTGGCGCGGCACATGCTGCGCGACCGGGACGTCAAGGTCATCACGACCCTGCACGGCACCGATATCACCCTCGTGGGAAGCGACAAGTCCTTCTACCGGATCACCCGGTTCAGCATCGAGGAAAGCCAGGGGGTCACGGCGGTCTCCGAGTCCCTCAAGCGCGACACGCTGTCCCTCTTCGACATCGATAAGGACATCCGTGTGATCCCCAATTTCGTCGACGTCGAACGGTTCCGCAGGGGGGACGGCCACTGCGACATCAGCAATTTCGTCGACGATGACGAGAAGGTCATCGCGCACGTCTCGAATTTCCGGCCGGTCAAGCGCATCGGGGACATCATCCGCATGTACGCGGAGGTGCGGCGAGTAGTCAAGTGCAAGCTGCTGCTCGTGGGGGAAGGTCCGGAGCGCATCCCCATGCAGGAACTGGCCCGGGAACTGGGCCTGGAGGACGGCGTGGTCTTTATGGGAGAGCAGGAGGGAGTGGACCGGATTCTTTCCTGTTCCGACCTGTACCTGCTTCCCAGCGAACAGGAGAGCTTCGGCCTGTCGGCCCTGGAGGCGATGAGTTGCGGCGTCCCGGTGATCGGCGCCAACGCCGGCGGCCTGCCGGAACTCGTACGCCACGGGGAAACGGGCTACATCACCGAAGTGGGCGACATCGGGCAGATGGCCCGGCACGCCACGGACCTGCTTGCAAACGACGGCTTGCGAGAGGCGGTCGGACGGAAGGCCCGGCAACGGGTGCTGGATAACTTCGCGGAAGAGGCCGTGGTCCCGAAATACGAAGCCTACTACGAAGAGGTGTTGCGGGGATAGCCGGAACCCGCCGACGACCCCGCCAGTCCACTTCCGACTTTGCCGCGAGCGATGCGTAACTCACCCTTTTGCCGCGAGCGACGCGTAACTCACGCCCTCACCGCTGTCATGGCTCACCGGCAGGCCCACTTCCTCCCATCCCGGATTGACCACCTGGCCGAAGGGCGTCATCTCGCCGCTGAACCCGCAGCGCATGTTGACGACCGATTGGTATCCCATCGACTGCAGCAGTTCGGCGGCGTGATTGGAACGCTGGCCGGTGCGGCAACCCAGTACCAGCTTCGAATCCTCAGCATAATTTGCTTTCATCACCCGCACGAAATCGGGGTTGGGCGTCATCTGCCCGGTCTGCTCGTCCGCGTGCAGCAAGGGGATGTTCACGGCCGGCGCGGGATGGCCCTGGTCGAATTCAGGAACCGACCGGACGTCGATGTATGTGTACCCCTCGGATTCGACCAGCCTGGCCGCCTCGTCGGGCATGACCTGTTCCACGCTCATACAGGTACTCCTTTCGTTTTCGTCTTCATTTTCGGCGGCGCGGTCCGCCTTGACTGTGCGGCCGCCTCGACCGTGCGGTTCGCCTCGATATCTCGTTCCGCCTCGGTACCGCGCGCCGCCTCGTTGCCGGCGATTACCACGTCTCCACGATATGCCCCGAGGCGGGAAACCAGATCACATCCACGCCGTAGGAAAGTGCGACACCCAGTACGTACCCCACCAGCATGCCGATGAAGAAGGGCTGCGACTGGCGGTAGAGTCTCGTGCCGCCCAGTTTCATGATTATGGCCTTGATGAGCCAGACCATGAAAATCGAAGTGGCGATCATCCCGATGGCCCAGGTCTTGGCGACCGCCCAGCCGATGGGATGCAGCGGCCACCAGTGGAAGTTGTGGTGGGCCAGGATCAGCAGCCAGGCGGTGAGCGCGCCGACCCCCAGGCCCATGTACTCGCCGCCGGTCAACTGCGTCTGGTTGTTGATCCACGTCGCCAGCGTCTCGTAGCCTCTCTTTGCATTGCCGAAGGCGTCCTCGAACCCGTCCGCTCCGGTGGTATCGTAACCCAGGAACACCGTATAGACGACCGATATGACCGCGGCCATGAGGAGGGCCGAGACGATGACCGGGAAAATCCCGCGCCGGGCCCCGCCGATCTCGTCGCCCATCTTGTTGACGTGTGCCATGGCGCACATGCCCAGTGTCCGCCAGTTCCTCGAGAAGGTCTGGGACAGCGTCAGTATCGTGAGGTCGGCCCGGTGCAGGTTCGCCGACCCGAAGGAAAAAACCGTGAATTCGTGGGCGTTGTAGGGCAGGTCCAGGTAGATCAGACCGGCTTCCGCCACTACGCGGGTGACCCCGATAAAGAGCAGCATGCAGGTGGCCAGCAGCGTGGCCGCGGCGGCAAATGACATGCCCATGCTGATCAGAAAGAAAAACATGTAGACGATGCCGAACACCACGCCCGCCATGGCGGTCCGGTACGAGAAGAACTCCCCCGAATCATCAATGTCTTGTCCCCGGCCGATGGCCTTTCGCACCACGTCGTATAGGTGGCGTCTCGCCATCCAGAGTCCGAAGAGCGTGTACATGAAAAAACCGCCCAGGTGCTGCGCCGTGACGATCTCGGTCGTCTTCGGAATGCCGAACCGGCTCATGATGCCGATCTGGATTGTGGCCAACAGGAAGAATACCCAGATGCTGAACAGGATATTGAGGTTCGTGAAGAAGCCGATGCCGATGAAAGCGAAACTGATCTTGAACTGTATCGGGGGGAAGGATTCGGCCAGGGTGATCGGGATGCGGTAATCGCCGCCCAGTTTGATGGGCGGCACGAAGTCCCAGTACGAGACGATATTCCACAGGATGACGAAGAGGGGGATAGAAAAACCGTACCAGAACACCCTGGACCGGGCGATCCGGGGCAGCACGGAACCGCTGTCGTCATCCTCGACGAGCAGCAGGGGAACGCGGGCCAGCGGGAAGGTCAACCGCTCCCTTTCGATCCATTGCTTGCGCAGGATCACCATGAGCGATGCGCTGGCGAAGAAGAGGGCCAGGAAGAAGGTACCCCACCAGCTCATGGGGATGATCCAGTCCCGCCAGGGAATGATACCCGTAGACGGCAGGCCCTCGTAGAACCAGTGCACGGCCCGCCGTTCGTCGGGGACGATCAGCCAGGTCGGCAGGTACTCGAAGAACAACTCGACGTATCTGTTCTCGGAATTGGCGTAGTAGTGGGGGATGGATGGGATGGCGACCCAGTAGGTGGTAAAGGCCCATCCCGGGACGGCCGAGGCCGTGAACACGATGAAGAAGATGATGATCAGTTCCGGCGCGGTGAAGATCCGCGTGGGCGCGAAACGCTTCAACAGGCCGTTTATGACGAAGACGACCAGCATGAAGGGGAAGAGCGCCGCCATGGGCAAGTGGGTAATGGAAAGGTAGGAAGAATGAGCTTCGAAGGCGGAATGCACCACCCACCACGCCATGAACACGGAGAGTCCCAGGCCGAGACCCACCGCCCGGAGCGTCATGCCCGACGCCAGTCCGCCATGCCGGGCGGGAGGCCCCGTACCGGGAGGATGGGAATCCGGCTTTCCGGACGGCGCGGAAGACCGCTGGCGTACGCTCATGAAACAGATCGCTTGAGGGGATGGTAACTACTGGATTTACCGGACGATCTCCGTACAGATACCGGCCGTTTACCGGTCGATCACCGGTTGATCGCCGGTTGATCGCCGGTTGATCGCCGGTTGATCGCCGGTCGTTCCGGGATGGGCACAATGTATCGGCCCGGCGGGGTCCGATCAAGGACTAAAACGGCTGCCGGCGGGCCGGAAACGGGCCGTGGGACGTACCTCGAACAGGCTGCCGGCGGGCCGTGGGACGTACCTCGAACAGGTTGCCGGCGGGCCGCCATGTGAGCCGCGGACCGGCCCGTGGGAAGGCGGCTGTTTCCCTTGACACTCGACCTTGCGCGTCATACCATGGACGAGGTTTTTCGGCCCATGATTTTTGGTCCCTGCACCCTGCAGAATAGGACCTTTTTATGCAGTATCTGCTCACCGGCGGATATGGTTGCATCGGTTCGTGGATTGTGAAGAACCTGGTCGACGACGGACACGACGTCGCCATCTACGACCTGGTGGAACACACCGCCCGCATGGCGCTCATCATGGACGAGGATCAGATTGCCCGGGTCCGGTTCATCAAGGGCGACATCGCCGACGGGACCCACTTCACCCGGGTAGTCGGAGAAACGGGCGCTTCCCGCATCATCCACCTGGCCGGGCTGCAGGTGCCCGTGTGCCGGGCCGACCCCATCAAGGGCGCAACGGTCAACGTCATCGGCACCCTGAACGTCTTCGAGGCGGCGAAAACCCACCACGACATCGTCAAGCGCGTCGTCTACGCGAGTTCCGCGGCCGTCTACGGCATGGAGGACGACTACGATGCGGGTCCGGTCGGCAACGACGCGGTGTTGCGGCCCGTCACCCACTACGGCGTCTTCAAGCAATGCAACGAGGCGAACGCGCGGGTGTATTTCCTCGACCACGGCATTTCCAGCATCGGTCTTCGGCCATGGACCGTGTACGGCCCGGGCCGGGACTTCGGATTGACCTCCGACCCCACGAAGGCGGTCAAGGCCGCCCTGTTGAGCCGGCCGTACGTGATCGGGTACGGCGGGCGAAACAACATGCAGTACGTGAACGACACGGCGCGAACCTTCATCCGCTGCGGCGAAGCCGCCACCGATGGCGCCGGGGCCTACAGCATCCGCGGCGACGTCGTAACCATCGACGAAGTCATCGCGTCCATCGAGCGCGTCGTCCCGGGTTCGGAGGGACTCATCACCCACCTGGACCTGAACCTGCCCATTGCGCCCGACCTCGATGACCGCGCCATCCAGGAGGATGTGGGCGAGATCCCCTACACGCCGCTGGACGAGGGAATCAGGGAGACCTGGGACGTATTCCGCCGTCATCACGAAGCCGGCACGCTGAGCACCGACGACCTGTAGGGACGAAACGGCATGTCTTTGGAGCGACTGAAACAGCGCATGCGACTCGACGGCTGGTGCGTCCTGGACAGCATCATCCCGGGGGACAGGCTGGATGAGATACGCGACCGGGTCATCGCCTCCACCAACCGACACCGAAATCCCGACGCACCCGCGAACATCGGCCACGTGAGCGGTTTCCTGAAGTACGACCAGTCGCTGGCGCCCTGGCTCGCGGACCGGCGGCTCCTCGACCTGGCCGGCGCACTGCTCGGTCACCATTTCCGCATCTCTTTCACCACGGCCACCATCAACGAACCCGGAAACGACCGCGGGGGCTGGCACGCGGACTGGCCCTTCAACCAGCGGAACGCGGGACATGTGCCCGCACCGTATCCGGACGCGGTCATGCACCTCACGACCATCTGGATGCTCTCCTCCTTCACCGGCGAAAACGGGGGCACGCTCATCGTCCCGGGCAGCCACCGCGACGACAACAATCCTACCGGCAACAATGGGGTACCTCCCGACGAACCCCATCCGAACGAGCTGAACGTGACCGGCGAGGCGGGTAGCGTCCTCGTCATGGACAGCCGGCTCTGGCATTCGACGGCCGCCAACACCTACAAGGATCCCCGCGTGGCAGTCGTCGTCCGCTACGCGCCCTGGTGGCTCAATCTGAACGTGCTGCGGCCCGGTTCGGCAGACCGCCGGACTTTGGTGGACGAAACCGGTGGAACGGAAAACCTGGTTCCCACCCTTCCAATGGAAGTCTTTGACAGCCTGCCCGTTGAGTTGAAGCCCCTCGTGTCTCACTGGGTGGAGTAGGCAACCGGGAAATCCTTGTCTCGCACGCAACATTTTCCCCTTCCCCACAGTCTTATAGGTAGTTGCAGTTCAGCACACATCGACGCGACGTTTCCATGATCACGGGAGGGGCTATGAGATCGCTGGGGATGGCGGCGCTGATTTGCGCCTCAATATCCGCTGTGTATACGAGCAGTGCACAGGAGACAAAGTTTATGCGTGACGGCGCGGACTACGTAGAACAGTCCCAATACAGCTTCCCGGTGAAATCCGGGGGTACGCTGACGACGGACAACGCGTTCGCATCGATTGAGATCAGCAGTTGGGCGAAGGGCGAAGTGAACGTGACGGTTGAAAAACGGTCGGAGTTCTTAGACGAAGGCCGGGCGCGCAGGGCCTTCGACGACATCGAGGTCAGAACGGAAAAAAGGGACGATGACGTGCACATCAGCGTGGACGGCCCGGATTCGAATCGGCGGAACAGAGTAACCGTAAGTATCACGGTGCGGGTCCCCGAACGCTACCATCTTGATCTTAAAGCCTCCGGCGGCGATATCGTAATCGATGACCTGCGAGGTGACGTCCGCGCCCGGTCGTCGGGAGGCGACGTGGTCATGGGGAACATCCGCGAGTCGAACGTCGACGTCCGCACGTCGGGAGGCGATATCCGTTTGGAAAGCAGCGACGCGGATTCCAGGATGAAAACGTCCGGGGGGGACGTTCGGATTGAAAACGCCGGCGGAAGGACGGTAGTGCAGACCTCCGGGGGCGATATCCAGATCGAACACGCCGATGGGGACGTGGATGTCAGGACATCCGGCGGAGACATCGAGATCGAAAACACGGCCGGCAAGCTGACGGCGACGTCGTCCGGTGGAGATATCGACATCGAAAACGCATCGGGCAGGTTGTCGATAGAAACTTCGGGGGGCGATATCCAGATCGAAAACGCGATGGATGGCGTGGATGCCGAAAGCGGAGGCGGGGACATCGACATCGAAAACGCCAGAGGAACCGTCACGGTCAGGACCACGGGCGGGGACATCCAGATTGAAAACGCACAGGGCGGCGTGACGGCAAAGACCTCGGGGGGCGACCTCAATGTCGCACTTGGCGGAACAGACCCCTCAGTCGATCGCAGTTGCCATCTTGAATCGACCGGCGGCGAAGTGACGGTCTATCTGCCGGAAGACCTGGCGGCGACTATCGACGCCACGGTCGATCTCGGTGTTTCAGGATTCTGGAAACGCCGCGACTACCGCGTGTATTCGGAATTCGACATCGACGGTAACGACAACATCGGCAGCCGCAATTCGACATGGGCACGGGTATACGGATACGGAAGCGGCGGCCAGGCCAGGGTCCGGGGCGACATCAACGGCGGCGGCGACACGATCAGGATCGAAACGACGAACGGCAATATCGAAATCAAGAAACAGTGACGCCGGACAGCGTTGCGGATGCGCGTCCATAGTGGTAGATTAGCAGTATAGCGAGCGAGGGAGGCTATGAGACCTTCAGGACTGTTGACGATGGTGTTCGCGTTCATCGCTTCGGGATGCAGCGCGCAGGAGGTTACTTCCATGGTGGATGGACGCGGTCATGTGGAACAGATCGAGGAGCAGTACGCGGTAGAACCGGGCGGTACCCTGACCGTAGATGCGGATATGGGTTCCATACAGGTCGAGCCCTGGTCCAGGAACGAAGTGGATGTGTTCGTGGAGAAAAGGATCCGGAGAGTCGACGAGGAGCGGGCCCGGCAGGAACTTGAAGAGGTGGAAGTGGAAATATCGCAGGACCGGGACGGCGTGCGCGTCGAGATCGACCGGCCGGGATGGTTCAGGAACAACCGGGTTTCGGTAAAAGTGAAAGTGCGGGTGCCGGAAACCTACAACCTGGAACTCAAGACATCGGGCGGGGACATCGAGACCGGCGACCTGAACGGCGACATCAACGCCAGGACCGCGGGAGGCGACGTGGATATCGGCACCGTCTCGGACGGCGACGTCACGGCCGGCACCGCCGGAGGAGACATCAGGATACGGGGCGGCGGCAGGGAAACCGAGGCGTCTACGACCGGTGGAGACATCACGGTCGAACGGGCGGATGGCGGCGTGAAGGCGAAGACTACGGGTGGTGACATTGAAATCGGTGACACCGGTGGAGATGTCGACGTGAAAACGACGGGTGGAAACATCGAAATCGGCAGGGTCCAGGGTAACGTCAAAGCCGGGACGGTAGGCGGGAACATCGAAATCGGCCCAACGCTTGGCGATGTGGACGTGAAGACGATCGGCGGAAGTATCGATATCGACGAAGTGGGAGGTAAAGTGAACTCCAGTGCCCTGGGGGGACGCGTTACGGTCGGCTCCTCCTGAAACCGTTCTGTGCGGTCAAATCCTTTTAAGTGAAGGTCGAACTCAACCAACTCGGTCAGCATGATAATGAAACCCCTGTATCGCGCAGTTGTATGCTGTACATGGCTCGCCCTGTTCATCGTAGCGCCTTCGCCAGGTGACGCACAGGAAGCCACCTTCGCGCGCGATGAAGACGGGTTCGTGGAAACCATCGAGCGGCGATACACGGTCGACCCGGCAGCAACCTTGACGTTGGAGGCCGAGATCGGATCGATCCAGGTGGACAGCTGGACGAACGACGAGGTGGAGATTCATATAGAAAAACGGATCGAAGGCCGGCGTGAAGATCGGGCGCGCAACGCTTTCGAAGAAGTCGAGGTGGTACTGTCGCGGCGGGATAACGAAGTGCATATCCGGGTTGTTGACAAAGATGAGTCGATTTTCTTTCGCAATCGTGTAACCGTTGAAATGAACGTACGCGTGCCCGTATCGTGCACACTGGATCTCACGACCGTTGATGGGAATATCGAGATAGAAGAGGTGATGGGTCCCGTCACAGCCCGAACCGTGGACGGCGACATCGAAATCCGCACGGCGGAAGGTCTGGTCGACGCAGGCACGACGGACGGCAACGTCGAGATTGAAGAGGTAACAGGTTCTGTCACGGCCCACGCCGTGGACGGCGACATCGAAATCAACTCCACCCGCGGTCCCGTCACGGCTCGTTCGACCGATGGCGATATCGAAATCCACAACACGCGAGGCACTGTAGCGGCGAAATCCGTGGACGGCAATATCTACATCCGTCGCGTGACGGGCGATGTCAGCGCCTCGACGACAGACGGCGACATTTCGGTCCGCGGCGCACAGAGCGCAGTGACAGTAGATACCGAGGATGGAAACATCGAAACGGATACAACGGATGGAGAGATTGACGCAGGCGCGCTCGACGGCAATATACACCTCTTCGACGCACGGGGCTCAGTAAAGGCGCAGGCTATTCGCGGCAGCATCGAAGTGTATGTTGCCCGCACAAGCCGGGATACAGCACAGACGGAAACCGACTCTCAAGATACAGAACGCGGCCCTGAAACCCAACGTAACCTTGAAACCACCGAAGGAGACGTCACCATCTATCTGCCCGAAGACCTGCCGGCTACGATCGATGCGGAGGGATCGTCGGGTGGACTCCTGTTAAGCCGGCTGTGGCGCGATGATCTGGGCCACATCGATTCGGATTTCCGCCTGAACCAGAGCGAATGGGGCGTTTTTTTCTACGTGCAGAGCGAAGCCAGCGGCGACCTCAACGGCGGTGGCGATCGGATCCGTCTGAAGACGAACAGCGGGAATATCTACATCAAGGAAAGGAGTCGCTGAACTGTATCGTAACTGCTCAGCAGTCGAGGATCAGGCCGCGTCATCAAGCCCCGCCCGACGGCCGCCATCAGGCCCTGCCTGGCGACTGCCCATCAGGCCGCGCCCAGGTACCCCGCGAGTTGCTCAGGCATGATGTTCCCGCCGCTGAGCAGTGCCACGACCTTCTTGCCTTCCAGCTTAACGATGCCGTTCAGGAGCGCGGCGACGCCGACCGCGCCGCCCGGCTCGACCACGAGTTTCATCGCCCCGATCAGGTACTTCACCGCGTCGATCGCCTGTTCATCCGATACCAGGACCATCTCGTCCACGTAGGCCATTACGTGCTCGAAGGTGAGGTCACCGGGGCGGGGCGCCACCAGCGAATCGCATATCGTGTCCGGTTCCGGCACCTCGCAGATCTCCTTCTTCAGAAAAGACCGGTAAACCGCCTGCGACCCTTCGGGTTGCACCCCGATCACCTTCACCGCGGGATTTAGCGTCTTCACGGCCGTGGCGATGCCGCCGATCAGGCCTCCGCTGCTCACGGGGACGATCACGGCGTCCAGGTCCGGTGCCTGTTCCATGATCTCGGCGCCGATGCTGCCGTGGCCCCGAACGACGTTCTCGTCTTCCCACGTATTGATCGCGGTGATCCCCCGTTCCCTGCCCAGCCGGTCCAGCGTGTCCCATCTCGCCTGGTTGTGGTTTTCGCACAGCACCGCTTCGGCGCCGTAGTCCATCGTGCGCTGCACCTTGTAGGGCGAAGTCTTTTCCATCATCACGATAGCCGTCGGAATCCCCAGCAGCGTGCCCATGTAAGCGAAGGCCGTCGCGAAATTACCGGAGGAGGAAATGGCGGCGCCCATTTTCTTCTGGTCCGCGGAAAGTCGGTTCAGGATGGTATAGGCCGCGCGCGTCTTGTAAGACCCCGTCACCTGCAGGTTTTCCGTCTTCAGCCAGACGTCCGCGCCGGTCTGATCGGAAATCGCACCTGAATGCAGGACGGGTGTATATACGACCTCCGGCGGTAGTTCCCTTCTCGCCTGTTCGATTTCTTCCAGGTTGATCAGCATCGCTGTACCCTTCCGATCACCGATTTCATGTCTGATGTGGCGCACGCGCGAGGTGGCGCACGCGCGAGGTGGCGCACGCGCGAGGTGGCGCGCTGGCAAAGCCCGGTACCGTACGGTCGCCCGGGCGTGGTTAGATGATGGCATCAGCGTGATAAAAGTGCAAGGGCAAACTGGCGCGGCCGATACGACAAACGTGGCAGCCCTGGTATTACCTATCTTCCCGTTGCAAGCAACTGAGGGCACGCGCATATTCCGGTATGGGGTTACTTCCGGCTTTGGATGGAGGCACTATCGATGAACCGCATCATTTCACTTCTGCCCAGTAGTACCGAGATCATCTGCGCCCTAGGCTGCGCCGAGCGCCTCGTTGGTCGTTCTCACGAATGCGACTATCCTCCCGGTGTCGCCAGCCTGCCCATTTGTACCTCACCGAAATTCGATCCGGACGGCACCTCGTACCAGATCGACCAGCGGGTCAAAGCCATCCTGCAGGAAGCAACCTCGGTATATCGGTTAGACGCCGAACAGCTCGATGAGCTGGCTCCGGATCTGCTGGTGACGCAATCCCATTGCGAAGTCTGCGCCGTCAGTCTCCGGGATGTCCAGGAAGCGGCCTTCCAACTGGTACGTTCCAGGCCGAAGATCCTGTCATTGCAACCGAATACGCTGGACGAAGTGTGGCACGACATAGAAAAGGTGGGCTCCGCACTGGGTAAGGAGGACGAAAGTGGCGTTCTGGTAGATCAGCTGAACGAACGGTTGCGCACGATAGCCGACCGCGCCCGGAGAACGGAAAACACCCCGCGAGTGGCCTGTATCGAGTGGTTCGAACCACTGATGGCCGCGGGAAACTGGATTCCCGAACTGGTGGAAATCGCCGGTGGCCATAACCTCTATACCTCGAACGGGGAACATTCACCGTACCTGGCGTGGGAAGACATGGTCGAAACCCAGCCCGACATCATCATCCTAATGCCCTGCGGTTTCGATATGCACCGTTCGCGAATCGAGTCAGCTTCGCTCACACGTCAATCGCCATGGCAAAACCTGCATGCCGTACAGGAGGGGCAGGTATTCTATACCGACGGCAACCAGTTCTTTAACCGTCCCGGACCGCGCCTGGTTGAATCGGCAGAGATTCTGGCAGAGATTATCCACCCAGGCGTCTTCGGCTCGAAACACGAGCACACCGGGTGGGAACGATGGAGGGTGTCCTAGCACACAGGATGCCGAACTGGACAAATCGGAAGCGGGCGGCTATATTCGGCCCGCCGTGATATCTGGCGTATCACTTGATATCTGGCGTATCACTTGAAGAAGCGACGGGTGTAAGTTGTAGAATATAAGACTGTGCCCATCGTAAGTGACGTGACTGCTGTGTGTAACCTGTTGTCCGATGCTGGAGGACTTAATGTCATTATTCCCACCCGTCCGCAAAACCGGCGGCACTTGTTTCATATTGGCCTGTCTGCTGTTCCTCCCAGGCATCACGGGGGCGCAATCGCCCCAGGATCGGACCGCGACCGAAACGGCCATGACGGAATCCGTAGTGGCCATGACGGGAGAAATCGAAAGGACATCGGACCCGCGACCGTTCAGCGTTCCTCTTCCCGTATCCAAGTCGCCCTTCGACTATAGGACCCTGGATCCCGCGGACTATATGCTGGAGGCCAGACGGGTTAATGCTGCCATCCAAGTGGACGGCCATCTGGACGAAGCCGAATGGCAGCAGGCGGATGTCGCCAAAGATTTCTTCCAGCTCGAGCCGGTTGAGGGCGCACCGGCCACATATCCTACCGAAGTCCGGGTAATGTACGACGACAAGAACCTGTACGTGGGATTCGTCTGCTTCGATCCGAATCCGAAACAGATCATGGCGCCGGACATGCAACGCGATACGAGAATGAGCTGGTCGAACGACATGGTCACGGTCGTCATCGCATCGCTCGACCACTACCGCGAAGCCTTCGAATTCCAGACCAATCCCAACGGCGCCCGGTCAGACTCCTTCGTCAGCGCCGAGGGCAATAACACCGACCGCGACTGGAACGGGCTTTGGAACGCGGCCAGCCAGGTCTATGATTACGGATGGTCGGCCGAGTACGTGATCCCGTTCCACACCCTCCGGTTTCCGGATCGCCGCGATCAGACGTGGGGCATAAACTTCGGACGCCGCATTCAGCGCAACAGGGAGGAATCGTTCTGGGTTCCACTGAGCCTGAGGGACGGCGACCAGGCGCTGTACCGTTTCGGCAAGGGCGGCCGGCTGACGACCCTGTCCGACATCACGCCGGGTGGGCGGGTGCAGGTGACCCCCTTCACCGTACTCGGCGGCCAGTCTTCCCGGTTCACGGAAACCGCTCCGTCGCCCGTACAGCCCATCGCGGCGACGGCCCTCGACAACGACATGCAGCGGAAACTGGGCGGCGACCTGAAGGTCAGCGTTACTTCCGGGATGACACTGAACGCCACGGTCAACCCCGATTTCGCCCAGGTGGAAGCGGACGATGAGGTCGTGAACCTTTCCCGCTTCGAATTCCAGTTCACCGAGAAGCGGCCATTCTTCCTGGAACGCAGCGATATCTTCACCCTGAACGAGCGGCCGCAGCGCCGCGGACCTCAGCGCAACTTCGGTGACCTGACGCCTCAGCTCTTCTTCAGCCGGCGCGTCGGCCGGCAGTTGCCGGACGGGCAGACCGTTCCCATCGACCTCGGGATGCGTCTCACAGGGAAGCTCGGTCGCACGACCGTAGGATTTCTGAACGTCCAGACCCGGGAGACCCAGTACGACGACGACGGCGAAGAGAAGACGGAACCGCTGACCAACTGGCAGGCCCTGCGCGTGCGGCAGGACTTTGGATCACGGTCCAGCGTGGGCATGCTGGCCACCTTCAAGGAACCGAATCCCCGATTCGACGACCGTGTCGGAATGGCCCTGCCCAGATACGCGGAATCGGACTACAACCGGGTGGTGGGCTTCGACCTGAACCTGGCCTCACAGGCGACCAATCACCGGGGACAGATCACCTTCGCCAAGAGCTGGACGGATACGGTGAGCACCAGCAACCAGGACTGGACCTTCCGGGCTATCCAACGCTGGCAGAATCGTTGGCTGATGTACGGCGTTTCCTTCCTGGATATCGGAGACGATTTCATCAGCCAGACCGGACTGGTCCGGGACGAGGGCCTGCAGCGGATTGGGGGCGGACTAACGGCCAACACCTTTCTGCGCCGGTTCGGCATACGCCGCATCAACGGGGGTTTTCGGAGTAATTACGTGACCCGGAAGGACACGGACTTCTCCGATGCCGACTCCTGGTCCTTCTCGCCCAACGTGTTCCTGGAACTGGAGCGGGGGCTGTGGATTTCCGCTTCATACGACATGCGATTCGATACGCTGAGCAAAACAACGCGCATCGCCGGTGTGCATTTCCCCGAAGGATCCTATTCCTACAACCAGGGGAACATGTTCCTCTTCACCGACAGCGGCCGGAAGGTCTCCTTGCGGGGCAATGTCCGGTTCGGTCGGTTCTACAGTGCCGATCTGCTCAGTCTTTCGAGCGAACTTTCGATTAAGCCTAATCCCCGTTTCGCGCTGGAACCGGGCATCACGCGCAGCCGCGTCGACCGGGGCAACCGTGAGGGGCTGGAGGACGACGAATACGATCATCGTACCCAGCTCATACCGAGCGTCCGAATGAGTTACGCCTTCACGCCGAACCTATCGTTCTCCTCCTTCATCCAGTTCAACGCGGACCGTCAACGGGAGATCGACGACTTCCACACCAATACGGTCACGATGAACCTCCTTCTCGCCTACCGGTCGCCCTTCGGCCACTCGTTCTTCCTGGCTTTCAACCAGTTCCGTGACGACGACCTCGATACCGACGGAAGCTTCGGGGTCTACGAACGGACGCCGCTAAGACTGCGGGACCAGCAGATCGTGGCCAAGGTCTCCTACCTGTTCAACCTGTAGGCTGACTCCATCCGTACGGACACCGGCAATTATCCCTAAGCAACTAACAGTCAGGTTCAGGGAACAATATCCTTGCCGTTTATGACCTGCCTTCTTATTAATGAAAACAACCCGGAATGAACGGTTTATTATGAATCTACAGAGACAAATTACCGTGGCTTTCGCGCTTTCGATCTGCCTGCTCCTCGCCGCGCACGGCGAAGCGGCGGCACAGGATCGGAGGGATTCCGGCTGGTACGTCTCAGGCGGACTCGGTGGAAATTTCGTTTATGGCCTGGACCAGTCAGGCTCGAACACGGAGTCCACGTGTTATCCCACCAGCGCCTGTTTCGATATGATTCTGCGGGACATTCCAGGCTATCGGTGGCGTTACGACCCATCCGCCGAACGGGGTATCGGTTTCGATGCGGCCGTCGGACGGATATTCGACCGCACCCGCATCGAGGTCTCATACGCACATCGGAGAAACAAGGTCGACCAGGGACCGCCCCTTGAGATAACTTACCTCGATGGCAGCACAGCGGGCGCCAGTACATTCCTCAGCCAGGGTCTGGTACAGGCTGCCAGCACCAATTTCTTTGAAGACCTCGTGACGAGAACGGTGACCCTGAACGCGTACTACGATCTTCCCTTCGGACCGAGCAGGATCACGCCCTACGTGGGGGTGGGCACCGGCATTGCGTTCGTGGAACTGACCCGGATCTTCTTCTCGATCGAATACAGTGACCCCTCCGGAGAGGGTACGGTCTACGATCCGCCGCTGTCCTTCTACAACAGCAAGCAGGATACCCGGTTATCCGATACGGTATTCGCGGGGCATGTGTACGCGGGCGCCGACTACAGCTTGAACGACCGTGCCGCAGTCGGTCTCAAAGCGGCCTATGCGAGGGTGGACGACGTCGAACACATCGGGACGTACGAGTACCATCCCCATTTCGACACGGATCCTTCGCTTACAAACAAAAACACGTTCAGCGCCACAAACCACTGGTCCGTGACACTGAACGTGCGATTCCTGTTTGGAAATTGACGCTGACCGACACTACCCGGAGCCTGTTTCTCTCCTGCCCCGACCGGCCGGTGTCCCGCCTCATCCGGCCGCCAACCCTACACTAACCAGTTGAATCGACGAAGACCTGGTGCGCGCTGCGGTCCTTGCCGGCATTCTGGGCATGCTGGTACGACCGGTGCTCGGACGGCTTGCCCAGCGAGGTAAGGGCCAGCATCTTCTCCGCGGTCTTCGTAGCCACGTAGGGCCGCCGGATGTCCGTCGGGTTCGCCTGGATGTGCTGCTTCCACGCGCCCAGGTCCGTCTTGGCCTGGATCAGTCCCTTGATCATCCCCATGTCGTTCAACATGGCCACGTCGTCGGCAGGACCGAGCATGATGGCACCGGAGATCGTGGACCCGTCCCAGATCAGCTTGCGGTAGACGGGGCGGTTGGCGTTGATGACCTCGGTGACGTCGCCTTCACCTGACCAGTCGCCGAAGCTGGCGCACTGCAGTCCGCACACATCGAGGATATTCATCAGCAGGCTGCCGGGATACTCCACGTCCTGGCCGGCCATGTTGGCGCCGGCGATCCGGCCATGGTCGACCGCGGTGGGCTGAATGGCGTGTACCGCCTGTCCGCCGGTGGAGAGGTCCGGTCCCTCGGCCACGTCGCCCGCGGCGTACACGTTGGCCACGTTGGACTGGCACCGGTTGTTGACCAGGATGCCCTCGTTGGTCTCGATGCCCGAACCTTCGAGAAAACCTATGTTGGCCTTGATCCCCGTGGCCACGATGACCACGTCCGCCCGGGTGGATGATCCGTCAGAAAGCTCCAGGGTCTTGACGCCGTCGTGCCCGTGATCGATGCCCTGTACGCTTACGCCGGTGTGGACTTCGACGCCCTGGGACTCGAGCCAGGATCCCACCAGGGAAGCGCCCTGGGCGTCCAGCATGCGGGGCAGCACCTGGTCTTCCAGTTCGATCACCTTCAGGCGGGCGCCGCGCTTGTGCATCGCGTTGAGGATAATGAACCCGATGAACCCGGCCCCGATGAAGGCCACCTCGGCATCGCTTCCCAGGGCGTCCACGGTCTTTTCCGCGTCGGCAACGGTCCAGAGATTATGGACGCCGTCGCCGTCGGCGCCGGGGATGTTCAGCTTCTGGGCGGACGATCCCGTGGCGATCAGCAGGTTGTCGAAAGGCACCATGGAACCGTCGCTGAGCGTGAGCATGCTCGCGTGGGGATTCACCTCGGAGACGCTGACCCCGAAGCGGGTCTTCACCCCCAGCCTGCCGAAATAGTCGTCGTCTCCGGTATTCACCTGCTCGACCGGGATGTTTCCCGATATGTAGTATGGGAGGGCCATGCGGGAATAGGCCGGCTCATCGGAGATCAGGGTAATGGACGCGTCCGAGTCATAACCCCGGATCGTTTCGATGGCATTCATCCCGCCCGGTCCACCGCCGATAATCACGTGTTCTGTAGCCATAATCCACTCCTTCAGCTAAGTACCGTAAAACGAAGTACAGGTCATCCGTGGTTGTTTGTCATCCGTGGTTGTTTGTCATCCGTGGATTGGGATTCGCTACGCGAGGCCCAGCTCCACCAGTTTTTCCGTGGTGGGCCGTCCGTCCGCCGTCCATCCCCGGGCGGCGTAGTAGTCCGGCAGCATGGCGTCGAGATCGACGGTCACGCCCGCCGAAGGCCCTTCCTTGTGGGCCTCTTCCATCAGTCTTTTCGGCAGCGTGTCATCGGCCGCGGTGAGACCGGCCTTCAGGTTCCACAGCCGTTCGATGTTCCAGATCCGCTCGCCGATGTGCACGAAGTCGTCCATGGTGTAGTCCACGCCGGTGGCCGCGGACAGCACGGGGATCAGGTCGTCCAGGGGCGCGCCCGCCGTGGTGAACATGCAGATGCCCGTGGCGTCGTGGGCCGTGGTCCGGTTCTGCTCCTCGGCCACCCAGACCGACTTCCCGTCAGTGCCGTGGGGATCGTACTCTCCGCTGGTCTCGATGCCGGGCGTCCAGGCCCTCAGGTGGCAGGCGCCGCGGTTGCAGGTGGCATAGGCCACGCCCATGCCCTGGAATCCCCGGGGATCATAGGCCGGGAACTCCTGCCCCTTGACGCCCATGAAGTACTCCGGGTGCTCGAACTTGTCGGTCATCCGCTTGGAGCCTTCGGCCAGTTCGTCGCCGAAGCCTTCCCGGAATCCCGTGGCTTCCGTCATGGCGACCAGGGCCTTGCCGTCTCCGAACCGGAGCGCCATGCCCGTCTGATCATCGTTCAGCAGGCCCCGCTCGTACATCTCCATGGCCGTGGCCAGCGTGGCGCCCATGGAGATGGGATCCATGCCCAGGTCGTTGCACAGGTAGTTGGCCATGACGATGGCGTCCATGTCGTCCACGCCGCAGTCGGCCCCCAGCGACCAGAGGTTCTCGTACTCCGGTCCCTCCCCGGCGACCTTCCAGTTGCGGGGATGCATGTTGACCATGTACTTGTCGGCGTTGGGGGACACCTGGGTCACGCGGCCGCAGGCGATATTGCAGGCGAAGCACGCCTTGTTTGCGATCAGCCAGTTGTCCTTGATGCTCTCCCCGTTGATCGCCTCGGTGCCTTCGAACTGGCCGGCCGTGAAATTGCGGGTCGGCAGGCCGCCGAAGGTGTTGACCAGGTCGACCGTGGGGGCCGTGCCCAGTTCCGTGAGGCCCTGCCGGCCGGGGCTCTCCGCCAGATGCTCGTGGTAGGACCAGATGGCGGACATGTAATCCAGGGGCCGCGCGACCCGCACGCCCTGGTTGCCGCGTACGGCGATGGCCTTGAGGTTCTTGGAGCCCATGACGGCGCCGACGCCGGAACGGCCGGCCGCCCGGTGCTTGTCGTTGACGATGCACGCGAACCGCACCAGGTTCTCGCCCGCCGGACCGATGCCGGCCACCCGCAGTTCGGGCATGCCGGTCTCGTCGCGGATGGCGTCCTCGGTCTCCGAGACCACTTTGCCCCACACGCCGGCGGCGTCGCGGATCTCGACGCGGTCATCGTCGACGAGGAGGTAGCAGGGACGGTCGGCCCGGCCTTCCACGATCACCATGTCGTAGCCGGCGAACTTGAGTTCAGGGCCCCAGTGGCCGCCCGAATTGGACGTCGTGATGGCGCCGGTGAGCGGTCCCTTGGTGACCACCATGTAGCGGGCGGCGCAGGAGGCATTGGTGCCCGTAAGCGGCCCGGTGGCCATGATGAGCTTGTTGTCGGGACCGAGGGCGTCGGCCGAGGGGTCCATCTCCTCGTAGAGATACCGGGCGGCCAGTCCGCGGCCGCCGATGTATTCCTCGGCCCAGTCCAGTCTCAGGGGTTCTTTGGTCGCCTTGCCCCGCGACAGGTCCACCCGCAGGATATGTCCGGCCCACCCGTGTGTCATGAAGAAACTCCATTCCTCGGCTCAGGCCGGGTGATGCGGGGTCGCGCCCCGGCCGCCTGGCCCGGGGACACGCCCCGTGGATCTCCCTGGCTCGGAAGCCGGATCGGGCGCTACGCCAGTCCCAGCGACGCCAGTTTCTCCTGAGTGGGTTCGCCTTCCGCGTTCCAGCCGCGGATTTCGTAGTATTCCGGCAGCATCTCGCCGAGGCGGTTTACTTCGCCCTTGGTCGGTCCGTCGGGGATCGGTTCTTCGAGCAGCCGCTTCGGCAACGTGTCGTCCTTGCCCGTGAAACCTGCCCGCTGGTTCCACATGCGCTCGATGTTCCAGACGCGTTCTCCGACTTCCAGCAGTTCAGGCACCGTGTAGGAGATGCCGGTCACCGCCTCGAGCTGGGGTTGTATCTCGTCCAGGCCCACGCCGAAGGTGAGGAACAGGCAGAGGCCCGACGCATCCACGGTGCAGGTGGCGTCCTGGAAGATCTTGGTGATCTCCGCCTTGCCTTCCGTCACGGCCGGATCCATCTTTTCCGGGATCCCCAGGATCTCGGGGGCGACCGTGTAGCTCTTCAGGTGGCAGGCGCCCCGGTTCGAGGTCGCATAACCCAGCCCCATGCCCTGGATCGCCCGTGCGTCGTAGGCCGGAAACTCCTGGCCGCGCACGCCCATGAAGAACTCGGGCCGGTTGAACTTGGCGGTCATGCGCTTGGAACCCTCGGCCAGTTCATCGCCGAAGCCTTCGCGGTAGGCCGCCTTCTCCGTCATGGCGACGAGTGCCTCGCCGCTCCCGAAGTTCAGCGGCATGCCGGTCTGCTCATCGCTCACGGCGCCGGTTTCGTACAGCTCCATGGCCGCGGCGAGCGTCGCCCCGAAGGAAATCGGGTCCATGCCCAGTTCGTTGCACATGGCGTTCGCCTTGATGAGGGCGTCCAGGTCATTGATGCCGCAGTCGGCGCCCATGGCCCAGGCGTTCTCGTACTCCGGTCCCTCCACCGCGATCTTCCAGTTGTGGGGCCGGGTGGTCACGGTGAACTTGTCCTGCGCCTCGCCCGGTAGCTGCGACACCCTGCCGCAGGCAATCGTGCAGCCGAAGCACGCCTTGTTGGCCACCAGCCGCGTATCGGCCAGGGTCTCCCCACTGATATTGTCTGCGCCTTCCAGCTGCGAGACCTGGTGGTTGTTCGTCGGCAGTGCGCCGCTCTCGTTGATGATGTTGACCAGCACCGCGGTGCCGTATGCGGCCAGACCCTCACCCGTTACCGGATGCTCGACCAGCTTGCTCTTCATCTCCCACATGGCCGACATGAACTTCTGCGGGTCGGCGATGGGCACGCCCCCGGTACCGCGTACGGCAATGGCTTTGAGGTTCTTCGAACCCATGACCGCGCCGACGCCGGATCGTCCGGCGGCCCGGTGCCGGTCATTGACTATGGCGGCGAATCGTACGAGGTTCTCGCCCGCCGGACCGATACAGGTAACGACCGTGTCGTGTTGCCCCGACTCCTCCCGGACGATGTCATCCGTCTCCCATACCGTCTTGCCCCACAGGTGCTCGGCGGAGCAGATCCGGACGTCGTCGTCACAGATGGAGATGTAGGACGGAACCGGCGCCCGGCCTTCCACGATCAGCATGTCGTAGCCGGCGAACTTCAGTTCCGGTCCCCAGTGGCCGCCCGAGTTGGACGTGGTAATGGCGTTGGTCAGCGCCCCCTTGGTGACCACCATGTAGCGTGAACTCGTCGAGGCGTTCGTGCCGGTCATGGGACCGGTCGCGAAAATCATCTTGTTATCCGGGCCCAGCGCGTCCGCCGCCGGGTCCATCTCTTCATAGAGGTATCTGGCCGCGAGGCCGCGCCCGCCCACGAAGGACTTTGCCCAGTCCATGTTGAGGGGCTCTTTGGAGATCCGACCGGTGGTCAGATCGACGCGCAGGATCGTGCCTGTCCATCCGCCGTTGCTCATGCCGCGTTCCCTCCCTCGATGGATGTCAGGTAGGACTCGTTGACCTTCTCAGCCCAGCCGCCCAGCCAGTCGGCCGACTCGCTCTCGGTGTACTCGATGGCGCCCGTCGGGCAGGCGACCGCGCAGGCGGGATTGCCGTCGCACAGATCACACTTGAAGGCCTTCTGCGTGTCGGGATTGTAGAACACCGTGCCGAAGGGACAGGCGATGGTGCACAACCCGCAACCTACGCAGTTGGCATCGCCCACGACCTTGGCGCCGGTATCCGCGTCGATGCTGATGGCATTCACGGGGCAGGCCGTCATGCACCAGGCTTCGTCGCACTGGAAACAGGTGTACGGCGCGTAACTGGCCTGCTCATCGAATATGTTCACGCGGATCAGCGACCGGGATGGTTGAAACATGCCGGTCTGCACCCAGGAACATGCCAGTTCGCACTGCATGCACCCGGTGCATTTTTCAGGGATTATGCGTAGAGATTTAGCCATACCGACTCCCTTCTGTAACGATGAGCTGGGTTTGGAGGCGTTTCTTTCTGTAGACCTGAACAACGGTAAAAATAGCGTATATGACAGGCCGCTTACGTCCGGTTTCAAGGGCCGTCATCGCGAAGGACAACGATGTATTACGTAAGGTGATTACCTAATACTGCTGGGGTTACTAATCAGTATAACAACTTAAAACAGAATGGCAACAGTTAAATCTTCGGTTCGCGGGAATGGGTCACGACGGACGGGGCCAGGGTACGGATGATCGGGTCAGGCCGCGGCCGTCCAGACCTGGCCACGGCTGACCGGGCCTGGCCGGCGTGCCTGTGCATCGACCTGGCCGGCCTTATTCCGCTCCGGGTAACCGGTAGGTCACGCTCTTTCCCACCGCTTCGTCGATCGTCTCGGGTGAGATCAGCACCGTCGTAGATACTTCGAGCGCGCCCGCCGCGGCCACGTTGAGGGCGATCGCCGTCGCGGTGGCTTCGTCGGGAATCTCGGCGATCAGGATGAGATCGTCGTCCCCCATGGCGTAGTAGAATCCTTCCAGGGCGCCACCCATCCCTTCGATCGTCTGCGAAAGGGCCGCGCGCCGGCCTGTACCACCCTCCCTGAGCAGTCCCTGCAGGCCCGCTTGCGTGTACTTGGTACGGTACATGTACTTTGCCATGACACTCCTCCGCGGATGCGGTTCCATGATCCGTGCCGCGCCTCCCTGTGGCACGGGCGTCGGATGGATTCTCAAACGTTCGTACCTGTTAACAAGGCACGATCACGCGGCGACTGTCAAGGCTATTTTTCGTATCCGCGCGCCGGTTGAATTCCCCGATTTTCAATGGCATCCTGCAAGGAAGAGCGCCTTATGCGGTACGCTTGCGGCTACGGAGTGTTCTTTCATATATTAAGGATGCCCGATCGACGGATACACGGACGACAACAGTTCCCCCATTGCCCGGGTGTCAACACCGGTATATACGGTTTCAAGAACAGGCCAGCCGCCATGACCGCAACAACGCCTCGCCGGACCGCGGAGATGCACGATGCCAATCACCGGACCGCGGAGATGCACGATGCCAATCGTCGGACCGCGGAGATGCACGATGCCAATCACCGGACCGCGGAGATGCACGATGCCAATCGTCGGACCGTGGAGATGCACGATGCCAATCGTCGATCCTGGGACAACAATGCCGGATCCTGGGCCGAAATGCGGGACCGGGACGGTCTGTGGCGCCGATGCCCGGAGGAACCCGAACTGGGATTCGCGGGCGGCGCATACGAGTTGATCGGATCCCTTACCGGCAGTGTGGAAGGGAAGGACGTCGCCGTCGTAGGCAGCGGGGACAATCATGCCGTCTTCGCCCTCGCGGGCATGAAGGCTCATGTTACTTCCATCGATATTTCCGAGCGACAGTTGGCCACCGCTTCAACACGGGCGGATCAGCTGGGCCTGGCGATAGACTTCGTGCGGGCGGACGCGATGGATCTCGGCGTGATCGCGGACCGTTCGTTCGACCTGGTCTGTTCGACCAACGGGTTCTTCGTCTGGATCGCGGATCTCCGCGCGGTTTACGGGGAGGTCTTTCGCATACTGAGACCGGGAGGACACTACGTCTTCTACGATGTGCATCCTTTCCAGCGTCCGTGGTCGGATGAGGCCATGTCCATTGAAGTCGACAAACCCTACTGGCAGACAGGACCTATTCGGGACGAAAAAGAGGGAACCTTCGAATTCAACTGGACGATGGCCGACCTGCTGAACCCCGGGGCAGATGCAGGCCTGGTCCTTCGGCACATCCTGGAACGTCCCGCGGAGGATTCGAATGCCTGGGAGGGGGCCTCCTATCGTCCGGGCAAGGACAAGCGGTTGGTGGACTGGAAGGTGAATCCCCGCGCGGCACTACCGTTCTGGCTTTCGGCGGCATGGCAAAGGCCTGGATAACGCCGGAGGCCGTACGCAATAACGCTGGTGGCCCGACAGTAACAACGCCGGGATCCGTCTGCGACAATGGGCAGTATCTGATCCGCAAACTCCGGTTCGTCCATGGACGTGAACGCAGTCGCAACCTACCGAGGCAGACCCATTGGGCGCAGGATTCACGTCACCGGGAACAGTTGCTCCGGGAAATCCACCCTGGCGAATCAACTGGCGTCCGCGCTCGACGTCCCCCTGGTCGAATTGGACGCCCTCAACTGGCAGCCCGGATGGATCGGCCTGGCGGATACGGACCCCGGGGAACTGGACCGGCGCCTCGCCGACGCGACGGCCGGGGAAGGATGGGTCGTCTCCGGCTCCTACATGGCTTTCTCCCAGCGGGTCTTCTGGCCCCGCGTGGAGACAGTCGTCTGGCTGGACCTGCCCGTGCACCGGCTGCTCTGGCGCGTGCTGGCCCGGTCGTGGAAGCGCTGGCGGTCGAAAGAGCTGCTCTGGGGCACCAATTACGAGCGGTTCTGGCCCCAGCTGAAGGTGTGGAACCGGGAGGACTCGCTGATCTGGTGGATCGTTACCCAACAGGGCAGGAAGCGCCGTCGCATGGAGGCCTGCATGAAGGATCCCGAATGGCGGCACGTCGCATTTGTCAGGCTCGGATCCAATACGGAGATCGAATCGTTCCTTCGTGCCGTGAAAGGCATGTGCCCGTAGCTTGATCGACTCGTCGATTTTAGGCTGATTCAAAATCCAATCTTGATTTAGCCTAAGTAGATTAAGCCTGAAACGTGCGGTTGATCATCCTCGGAGAGGAGTGTTAAATTGCGTCGAGGCGGGCAACAAGGATCGAAACCGGTTACCTATCGCTTCGTGAGCCACGCGGTCCGCCTGGTCTGCGCGGTCCGCCTGGTCTGCGCGGTCCGTCTGGTCGGCCTGGCCATCGCGGTCTCCGTGGTATACACGGCGTTTAAACCCATTGCCGTCCATTCCGTACCAGCCATTGCCGCGCAGGAAGAAACCGAGGATAACACCGTGTTCTGGTGGACCACACTTAAGATGATACGTGCAAAGTTCCCAGGGGTCGCGCAGCTTTCCACCGACAGCCTGCAGACCTGGCTGGATGAATCGGGTCATGCGCTGACGAAGCAGTCACAGTCTGAACAAGCGCCGTCGGAGCATCCGCTGCTCCTCGATGTACGGGCGAAGGAGGAATACGAGGTCAGCCACCTGAAAGACGCCGTTCTTGCCTCGTCCGAGAAGGCGGCAATAGAGGCGCTTGAAGGCGTTCCGCCGGACCGGCCCGTCGTGCTCTACTGTTCCGTGGGCTACCGCTCGTCTGAGATGGCCGCCTTCGTGCAGAAGAGGGGATTCGATAAGGTCTACAACCTGGAAGGATCGATCTTCGCCTGGGCCAACGAGGGGAAGCCCGTGTACCGGGGCGACGAGCGCGTGCAGGTCGTCCATCCCTACGACCGGGTCTGGGGCAAGCTGTTGAAGAAGGTGCTCAGGTCCTGGTAAGCCGTGGCCATTCCCGGCAGTCCAGCCTACCCTGCCACCAGACCATCACGGCCTTCCGGTCCTCTTTTTTTCACAAAACCCTCTCCATCTTACAGCCTTCCCCATCTCACTATACGCTCAATCTCACGGTGAGTTCAGTTTCTTCCGCCCCACCAGGAGCAGGTTCGCCGGCAGATTCTCCAGCGGCGCATCGCCCTCCCAGCCCTGACGCCCGTCCCCATATTCCTCCATGGCCGTGAGTTCGCATCCGCCATCCAGCATCGCGCGGACCATGTCCGAGACCGTCCAGTGGAACTCGTAGCTGGGAAGCGGACCGGACGGAACCGATCGGCCTGAGTCTTCGGTTAAATCTTCGGAACGGTCGTAAGTTAGCGGGCCGTGGTCGAAGTAGTGGTATTCCTGCTTCAACGGACCTGCCGTCGGTTTCCATATCCGGCGGAAGGGATGGTATTCGTTGACCATGAAGAGGCCGCCGGGTTTGAGTATCCGAATGGCTTCTCCGTAGTAGCGCTCCAGATCGGACACCCACACGGCGACGTGGCCGCCTGTGTAGACAATGTCGAAACCACCGCCAAGAGGACCGCTTAGGTCGTCCGGGTCGCCCGGTTCGTCCGGGTCGCCAAGGTCTCCCAATTCGGTCACGTCCGCCCGGTGAAAGACGATGGACAGACCGAGTTCTTTCGCTCTTCCGGCGGCAATATCCAACTGGGCCTGCGAGATATCCACGGAAGTGACACGGGCCCCGGCGGCGGCCAGGGCGAAAACGACCAGGTTGTCCCCGCTGCCCAGCACGCAGGCGGACCGGCCCGACACGTCGCCGAGGTGTTTCAACTCGACGTCGTCCAGGGCAATGCGGATATCGCCCGGAATGTTCCGCCAGTCCACCCTGGCGTCTATACCCGCCTGCCATTGAGAGGCAGCGGCGTCCCAGCCCCGGCGATTCGCCTCGTGCATGGGATTCCGGCTCAATTTCTATGTTCCTCGTTCTTGGTCCTCGCAGGTCCTTTGACCCTTCGACGCAGATCTTCGTTGAATCCCTTCAGATCCTCCGGGCTACCCAGACCTGTTCGTTGCCATGCTTGAATGGGCCACGCTGGAAGTCCCCGTAGAGCGCCTCGATTTCGTAGCCGCACAGTTCGAGAAGATACTGCATTTCGAATCGATGGACGTAGCGTAGATACAATGGGGTGGTGGTCTTCGCAATCACCCGGCCCTCGTCGTCCACTTCTTCGAAAAACCGGTGTTCCTCCAGCGTCTGCTCCAGGGGATCGTACCGGCGCGTATCGGAAACCAGGACGCGGCGTCCCGTCTCGGGATGGGTGAACGACCCCAGGTGATTCAGGGTGCCCCTGGGCGGTTTCATGTAGGCTGCGATCAACTCGATGCTGGGGTCGAACACGTTGAGCACCAGCCGGCCTCGGTCCGCCAGGTGCTCGCGGACCCGAGTCAGGGCCCGGCGCTGGTCTTCGGCGGTCATCATGTGCAGGAACGCGCGGTACGGAATGATGGCCAGCGGAAAGCGCCGATTCAGGCTGAACGTCCTCATATCCCCTTCGACGATTTGGATGTGCTGCCTCGTTTCCTCCGGCAGTCCGGCGACTTTGCGGCGCGCCACCTCCAGCATCGCGGGAGCCCGGTCCAGTCCAACGATGGACACGCCCGACTCGGCGATCGGTATCATGATCCGGCCCGTACCGCAGCCGAGCTCCAGCACGGGGCCTTCCGCCCCGGCGGCTTCCTCCACGTAGAATGCCTCGTCGCCTTCGAGCCCGGTCGAAAAGCTGTCGTATAACCCGGCGTCTTTCCGGTCATATTCCGACATACCATACACTCCTCATCCAAAAACAGCCTGATACCGGACAGCAATCCGCGGTCCGCTTCCGATTACTTTCAAGACACGTAGCCTGATCCTCGACTATTATACATATGAAGGGATGCAGATGCAGGATGTTTCGTTATTTCCATGCTTTCCGGAATGATCTCCACCCGGTACATTCCAACACGGCAGTCAGCCTGGAACTGAAAGACAAAGGGTCGACGGCGCCAATTGTCGCACGGTATCATTCACGACTTCATTGAGGAGACCTATGCCAGACCAATTACGTATCGTCATACCCGGGGACGACCCGCCCCAGATGCAGGGATCGCCCCACCTGGAACGGCTCGAAGCCTATGGAGAGGTCGTCCTGCACACCGATCGACCGGAAACGGCGGAAGAGAAAATCGAACGGGCCAGCGGTGCCGCGGTAATGATCAACTCCCGGGGTCTCGTGAAGTGGCCCGGGGACGTCCTCCGCGCGCTGCCCGATCTCCGCCTGATCGCGACCTGTTCGATCGGCGTCGACAGTTTCGATCTGGATGCGGCGCGGGAATGCGGCATCGTCATCTCCAACCAGCCCGGGCGCACGGCGCCGGTCGTCGCGGAGCACGCCTTCGGCCTGATGTTCGCCCTCGCGAAAAGGGCGGCGTACTTCACGGGCGCCATGAAAGCCGGCCAGTGGCCCCGGCTGGACGCCTTTTATCTCAAGGGGAAGACCCTCGGCGTGATCGGAACCGGCCCCATCGGATCGGAGATGGCGAGACTGGCGGGCAGCGTGGGCATGGAGGTGATCGCCTGGACGTACAACCCGTCGGATGAAAGGGCCCGGGAGATCGGGGTGACCTACGTGGAACTCGACGAACTGCTGGAGAAGTCGGACGTGGTGTCGCTGCACGTCATGCTGACCGAGGACAGCCGGTACATGATCAACCGGGATTCGCTGGAGGGCATGAAACCGGGCGCGTTGCTGATCAACTGCGGCCGGGGGGGCCTGGTGGATACGGACGCGCTGGTGGCAGCGCTTCGATCGGGTCATCTGGGCGGCGCGGCCCTGGACGTCTTCGAGGAGGAGCCGTTACCCGCGGGCCATCCGCTGCTCGCGATGGAACAGGTCGTCCTGACCCCTCACTGCGCGGACATGACCCCGGAGGGCGTTGAGTTGCTTAACGAAGGGGCGGTGAACAACGTCATCGCCTTTTTGGAGGGCCGGCCGCAGAACGTCGTGAAATGATAGCGCAGGCCGCGTGGTGGAACAGGCCGCGTGGTGGAACAGACCGCGTGGCGGGTCTTAACGAGGGTGGCGAGCTGATCGAGGGTGGCGAGCTTCGTCGAGGCTCACTCCGGTGCGCGGTGCCGCGCCTCCCTGCCCTTGTCCGGCGTCGGATCCTTGACCAGGCCGTACATCTGCCGGCCTTCGTGGTCTTCGGGAAGGTATTCGGTGATCGGAAGACCCTCGGGGGTCACGAACAGCAGGCAGTGGCAGTATTTCCAGATCTTCATTTCATCGCAGGCACAGACCCACTCGCGGCTGCGTTCCAGTTCGGCCTTCTTGTCAGGATAGAAATTGCACGGACAAAGGGGGCGGCCCAGTTCGTCCACGTGGGCGGCGAGACCCTTGACCACCGAGTCGGTAACTTCCGCGTTCGGATGAGGCGACGTACCCGTCTTTTCCCAGTACTTGTCACAGTACTTCTCCATGCGCTGCATGCTCTTTTCCGACGGCTGCTGCTCGTTCATGGGCCACTCCTTGAATTAGGTGCCGCCTCCGGTCAATCCTGCCTGTCCTGCCATCCCCATAACCTGATATCAATCTACCCTGGATCGTCCTCCGTGTCAATCGGTCAGTGCCCGGGTCCGGGGAAGGCAATCGGGCCGGGTTCCGGGGAGGCCAACCGGTCGGAAAACGCGCTGCACAAATCGAAAACATCGACCGATTGCGTATTACCTTCAGGGCGGCGATATGCCCGTATTTCGGGTCGCGGGACCGACGGTCAAAAAAACGAATCGAACTGCCGATTTATATTGACTTTGTATGCGTCGCGGTTTATCGTGCATGACTGTTGTTTGGGAATCCGGTCATTTGGTGAAGAACGCAACAGAGAAAGATAGAACGAGTCCATATGCCACAGATTTTCTCCCCCGCCGCGAATACGTGGCTCAAGGCGAGCATCGTCGGCGGGGCGCTTCTCCTGGCAACCACATTCGGCGTCATTTTCTACCTCGGCTCAACCTCCTACGTTACCCGGCAGCACCAGGTTAGACCCCAGCCCGTTCCTTTCAGCCACAGGCATCACGTCAATCAGCTCGGTATCGACTGCCGGTACTGCCACGCATCGGTGGAAACGAGCGCCTTCGCGGGCCTGCCGGCGACAAAGACGTGCATGAGCTGCCACTCCCAGGTGTGGACCGACGCGCCCATGCTCGAACCGGTGCGGACCAGTTACGCGACCGGGGAGTCGCTGGAATGGACCCGGGTGCACGACCTGCCGGACTACGTGTATTTCGATCATAGCATACATGTCACCAAAGGCATCGGTTGCGAGTCCTGCCATGGCGCCGTCAACGAGATGGCCCTGATGTGGCAGGAGGAATCGCTGCAGATGATGTGGTGCCTCGAGTGCCATCGCGGCCCCGAGGATTTCATCCGGGAACGGGCGGACGTGTACAAGTTCGAATCGCAGCCGGACTACTCGGCGCCCATGGACCAGAGCGCCCTCGGCGCGCAGCTGATCCGGGGCTACCGGGTCAACAAGGACCAGCTGGAAGACTGTTCCATCTGTCACCGTTAACGGGATCAGCCTAGAAATCATATCATGAATCAGACTACGGAACGGCACATCACGGAAGCGGTAGCGATGAAATCGGAAAAGAATGGCGCGCCTGCATACTGGCGCAGCCTGGATCAGCTGGCCGAGACCGAGGAATTCCAGTCGTTCATGGAGAAGGAATTCCCGCAACACGTGGAAGAGGTCAAGGCGAACCCGGTCAGCCGGCGGAAGTTCCTGAAGCTGATGGGCGCATCCATCGCCCTGGCCGGCGCCACCGCCTCCGCCTGTACCCGCCAGCCGTCCGAAAAGATCATCCCCTACGTGCTGCCCCCGGAAGAGATCGTCCCGGGCAAGCCCCTGTACTACGCCTCGGCCTACGTCCACGACGGGGTGGCGAACGGCATCCTGGTGGAAAGCCACATGGGCCGGCCCACCAAGGTGGAGGGCAACCCGGAACACCCCGCCAGCCTGGGATCGACGGACGCATTCGCCCAGGCTTCCATCCTTACGATGTACGACCCGGACCGGTCCCAGTCCGTGATCAGGCGGGGCCGTATCACCACTTACGACGCCTACCTGAACGAACTGAACGAAGCCCTGTCCAACCAGGTGGAGAAACAGGGCGGCGGCATTCGCGTACTGACCGGCACCGTCACCTCGCCGACCCTGCACGGGCAACTGCAGGCCCTGCTGGCCCGGTACCCCGGCGCACGGTGGCATCAGTACGACCCGGTCACGCTGGACAACGCCAGGGAAGGTTCGCGACTGGCCTTCGGCGAAATCCTCTCCACCCGCTGCGACGTAAAAAAGGCGGACGTGATCCTGTCCCTCGACGGTGACTTCCTGACCTCCGGCCCCGGCGCCGTGCGCTATGCGCGGGACTTCGCCTCCCGCCGGGACGGGAACGACCCGGACAACATGAACCGGCTCTACGTCATCGAGAGTACGCCTTCGCTGACTGGCGCGCAGGCCGACCACCTGCTCAACCGCCGCGCGGGAGAGATCGAAGGACTCGCCCGGCTGATCGCCGCGGGGCTCGGCGTGTCCGTCTCAACCGGCGCGGCAGGCGACGAGGACACGCAGCGCTGGGTATCCGCCGTGGTGGATGATCTCCGCGCGCACGCCGGCGCCTGTCTCGTAGTCACGGGAGACCACCAGCCGCCCGCCGTGCATGCCCTCGTCCACGCGATGAACAACGTGCTGGGCAACACGGGCAACATCGTTACCTATTCCGAGTCCATCGAAGCGTCTCCCGTCAACCAGACCGAATCGATCACCGCGCTGGTCGACGACATGCGGAACGGCGAGGTCGACCTGCTGGTCATGATCGGCGCCAACCCCGTCTACAACACACCGGCGGACCTCGCGTTCACGACCGCCATGGACAATGTGGCCATGCGCGTGCACGCCGGCCTGTATCACGACGAGACGGCGGAACTGTGCCACTGGCACGTCCCGATGGCCCACGACCTGGAAGCCTGGAGCGACGCGCGGTCCTACGATGGCACGTTGACCGTCGTCCAGCCGCTCATCGCCCCGCTGTACCGCGGCAGGAGCGCCCACGAAATCGTGACGGCGCTGACGGGCAACGCCATGAAGAAGGGTTACGATTCCGTCCGCGAGCACTGGCAGGCCCAGGAATATAACGGGTCGCAGGCCTTCGAGACCTTCTGGCAGACCACCGTGCACGACGGGTTCATCGCCGGTTCCGCACTGGCGCCGAAGGCCGTATCGGTCGGCGACATCGCCGCGGCCGTGGGCGAGGCATCGGGACCGGAAGCCGGTATGGAGCTCATTTTTCGGGCGGATCCGACCGTATGGGACGGATACTACGCCAACAACGGCTGGCTGCAGGAGCTGCCCAAGCCGCTGACCAAGCTGACCTGGGACAACGCCGCGCTGATGGGTCCCGCCATGGCGAATCGGCTGGGGGTCGAAAACACCGACGTGGTCGAACTGGCCTTTCAGGATCGCAGGGTGAACGCCCCCGTGTGGATCCTGCCCGGCCACCCGGACGAGGCGGTCACGGTGCACCTGGGCTACGGACGAAGCCGCGCGGGCCAACTGGGCACGAACGCGGGGTTCGACGCCTATTCGATCCGATCCTCCACCAGCCCTGATTTCGGCGGAGGACTTCAGGTTACACCGACCGGGGACACCTTCGACATCTACAGCACGCAGGACCACCACGCCATGGAACTCGAAGGCCTGGGGAGCATGTCCCGCGACCGCAACCTGATCCGCGTCAGCGACATCGAGACCTTCAAAGACGATCCCCACGTGATCCAGGAGATGTGGGAGGAACCCGATCCCAAGCGCAATCTCTATCCCGACGATCACGCCTACGACGGGCCCAATGCCTGGGGCATGGTCATCGACCTGAACAAGTGCAACGGCTGCAATACGTGTACCATCGCCTGCCAGTCGGAGAACAACATCTCCGTCGTGGGCAAGGAGGAAGTGGCCAATGCCCGCGAGATGCACTGGATCCGGATCGACCGATATTACCGGGGAGACCTCGACGCGCCGGAGACTTTCCACCAGCCCGTGCCGTGCATGCAGTGCGAAAACGCGCCCTGCGAACTGGTCTGCCCCGTCGGCGCGACGGTGCACAGCAAGGAAGGCCTGAACGACATGGTCTACAACCGCTGCGTCGGCACGCGCTACTGCTCCAACAACTGTCCCTACAAGGTCCGGCGGTTCAACTTCTACCTGTATTCCGACTTCGAAACGCCGAGCCTGCAGCTGGGACGGAACCCGGACGTGACGGTGCGAAGCCGCGGGGTCATGGAGAAGTGCACCTACTGCGTCCAGCGCATCAACGTCGCCCGGATCGAAGCAAAGAAGGAAGATCGCGACATCGCCGACGGCGAGATCCTGACGGCCTGCCAGCAGGCTTGTCCGTCCCAGGCGATCACCTTCGGGAACACGAAGGACGCGGATAGCAAAGTTTCCCAATTGAAAGCCAGCCCGTTGAACTACGGGATGCTGACGGACCTGCTTACCAAGCCGCGCACCACGTACCTGGGGCGGATACGCAATCCGAACCCGGTCCTGGAGGCGTGAGAGGAGTAGCTCCTTGTCGCAACAGGATCAGGCAGTCGACATAGAAAAGGTCGACAAGTACACGGGCGATGGTTTCGTAGCGCCCGAGTACAACAATACCACCGTCACGCAGAAGATATCGAACATCGTACTGCGGGCGGATACGCCGTGGGGCTGGTACCTGGCCGTGGCGGTCCTGCTGCCCATCGTCGGCATGCTGGGCGTCTCCATCACCTGGCTGGTGCTGATCGGGACCGGTGTCTGGGGCCTGAACGTACCCGTCGGCTGGGGATTCGCCATCATCAACTTCGTCTGGTGGATCGGGATCGGGCACGCGGGCACGCTCATCTCCGCCATCCTGCACCTCATGCGGCAGGACTGGCGCAACTCGATCAACCGGTTCGCGGAAGCCATGACGATCTTCGCCGTGATGTGCGCCGGCATGTTTCCGCTGCTCCACGTGGGCCGTCCCTGGCTGGCCTACTGGCTGCTTCCGCTGCCCAACACCATGTCGCTGTGGCCGCAGTGGCGCTCGCCGCTGGTCTGGGACGTCTTCGCCGTATCCACCTACTTTACCGTTTCCCTGATCTTCTGGTACATGGGCATGATCCCGGATCTCGGCACCCTGCGGGACCGGGCGAAGCATCCAATTGTAGCGCGGATCTACGGCATATTCGCCATGGGCTGGCGCGGCGCGTCCTCCCACTGGGCCCGTTACGAGAAGGCCTACCTGATCCTGGCCGGCCTGTCCACGCCCCTGGTCCTGTCCGTGCACTCCATCGTTTCGCTCGACTTCGCCGTCTCGCTGATCCCGGGCTGGCATACCACCGTGTTCCCGCCCTACTTCGTGGCCGGCGCCATCTACGCCGGATTCGCCATGGTGCTGACGCTGACCATCCCCGTACGGCACTGGTTCGGCCTGCAGGGGCTGATCACGACGCGCCACCTGGAAAACATGGGCAAGGTGACCCTGGCGACGGGCTTCATCGTCGTATACGGATACGCCATGGAGGCCTTCATATCGTGGTACAGCGCGAGCCCGTACGAAGGGTTCATGATGTGGAACCGCATGACCGGCCAGTACGCGCCGGTTTACTGGGCGCTGATCTTCTGCAACGCCGTCAGCATCCAGATCCTCTGGTGGAAGCGCGCCCGCCGAAGCCCCCTCGTGCTGTTCATCGTCTCCCTGATCGTCGGCGTCGGCATGTGGTTGGAGAGGTTCGTCATCGTCGTGACCAGCCTGGCCAACGACTACATGCCTTCGTCGTGGGACTACTACGCGGGCACGATCTGGGACTGGAGCCTGTACATCGGCACCATCGGTTTCTTCCTGTTCATGATGTGCCTGTTCATCCGGTTCCTGCCCATGATCCCCATGTCCGAAATGAAGATGATCATACCGAAGCACCGGAATAAGAAGGACGCCTGAAGATGAATCACGGACCCGCCCGGCCCGAACTGCGCGGCCTCGTTGCCGAGTTTGAAAACGAGGAAGCCATCGTGGAAGCCACGCAGAAGACCGTGGACGCCGGGTACCATCATATCGAGACCTACACGCCCTACCCCCTCGACGAGTTGCTCGACATCCAGCACCTCCACAAGAATAAAGTGGCGCTGGTGATCCTGATCGGCGGGCTGACCGGATGCGCCGTGGGTTTCTTCATGCAGTGGTTCGCCTCCGTGGTTCACTACCCGATCAACGTGGGCGGCCGGCCCCTGAACAGCTGGCCGGCCTTCATCCCGGTCATGTTCGAGTGCACGGTCCTGTTCGCATCCTTCGCCGCGCTGATCGGCATGATGGTCATGAACAAGCTGCCCCGGCCGAACCATCCGCTTTTCGATATCGAGCGGTTCCGGTACGCCACGCAGGACCGGTTCTTCCTGTGCATCGAGGCGGAAGACCCGTACTTCGAAAAGGACGCGACCCGGCAGTTTCTGGAAGAGTTGAACCCGCACGAGGTGAACGAAGTTGAAGCGTAGCCCCATGGCCCTCCTATACGCCGGTTTCCTGTGCGTCCTGTGCCTGGCCGCCGCGTCGGCCTGCCGGCAGGACATGCACGACCAGCCGCGCGCCGAGCCCTTCGAGGAGAGCGACTTCTTCGGCGACCGGCGGTCGGTGCGTCCCGCGGTGGATGGGACCATTGCCCGGGGCCACCTGAGGCTGGACGAGCATTTCTACACGGGCAAGATCGACGGCGCGCTGGCGACGACGTTCCCCAGCACGGTAACCATTGAAATGCTGAAGCGGGGGCAGGAACGGTACGACATCTACTGCGCACCGTGCCACAGCAAGACGGGCGACGGACTCGGCATGATCGTGCAGCGCGGCATGAAGCAGCCGGAGTCCTTTCACAGCCAGCGGCTCCTCGATGTGGAGGTGGGGCATTACTTCGACGTGGTGACCAACGGCTTCGGCAACATGTACAGTTACGAGGAACGCATCGATCCGGCCGACCGATGGGCGATCGCCGCCTATGTCCGGGCGCTGCAGATGAGCCAGGGCGCCAACCTGGCGGAACTGCCGGAATCCGATCAGCAAAGAATTCAACAAATCGTGGAAGTGGAAGAATGACAGCGATCTCCAGCAATCTTCTGGCGCAACTCAACAGCATTCAGTCCCGGGCTTTGACCGTCGGCGTCATCCTGGTACTGGGCGGATTGCTCTACGCCTTCGCCGCGGGCGGGATGTCCGGATTCTACCAGGCCTACCTCGTGGGCTACATGATCTGCGCGGGCATAGCCCTGGTATGCATGGCCTTCACCATGCTGCACCACCTCATCGGCGGCCGCTGGGGCTTCGTCATCCAGCGCCTGCTCGAAGCCGGCATGAGCACGCTGCCCGTGCTGCTCGTCCTCTTCATACCCATCGTGCTGGGCATGCACGACCTGTACCACTGGACGCACGCGGAAGTGGTGGCCGTCGATCCGATCCTGCAGCACAAGGAATCCTATCTCAACGTGCCCTTCTTCATCGTCCGGACCGTATTCTATTTCGCCATCTGGATCACCGCCGCCTTCCTGCTGATCAGGTGGTCCACGTCCCAGGATGCGTCGGGCGACCCCACACTGAACGACAAGATGCGCAACGTCAGCGGCCCCGGCGTCGTGGTGTTCGCCCTGACCATGACCTTCGCGTCCTTCGACTGGATCATGTCCACCGACCCGCACTGGTTCTCGACGCTCTACGGGGTCATGATGATCGTGAACGCCGGCGGCGCGACCCTTTCGTTTATCGTCATCATGATGACCTGGCTCCGGAAACACGAGCCCATTTCAAAACTCGCCGACGCGGACCGGTTCCACGACTGGGGCAAGCTGCTGCTGGCCTTTACGCTGCTCTGGTTCTACATGATGCTGTCCCAGTTCCTGATCATCTGGGCGGCGAACCTGCCGGAAGAGAACCCCTGGTACGTGCATCGCGTCCACGGCGGCTGGGAAGTCCTGTCCGTCGTCCTGGTCCTCTGCCGGTTCGTCATCGCCTTCTTCCTGCTCCTTTCCATACCGAGGAAGCGGGACCCGCGGAGGCTGGTACGCGTAGCCTGGTTCATCCTGGTCATGCACCTGGTCGACATCTTCTGGCACGTGGCGCCGAATTTCCGCCTCGACGGGTTCAGTGTCAGCGTTATGGACGTGATGGTTCCGGTCGGACTGTTCGGCATCTGGTTTTTCTTTGTCCTGAACCGGCTGAAACGGTATCCGCTGATCCCGCAGAAGGATCCCCGGTTCGAGGAACTCGTGGCTTCGGTCTCGAAGGCACCGGTCTCGAAGGCGGCCGGATCGAAGGCGTAGATACATTGTATAAACTGAGGACGGCATGAATCACGGTAACAACCATAACGTCGTTGACCAGGCGTCGGTAGAACGGGGACACGAAGTATTCGAAACCAATGTACCCCTGGTCATCAAGTTTGGCATCGGCCTGACGGTGCTGGCCATCATTTCCATGGTACTGATGTGGCTGATGTTCGTGGTGATCGAAGACTACAACGCGATGACGTTCGACGCACCGGCGCCCCTGCTCGAAGCGGACGCGATTCCGCCCGAACCGCGGCTCCAGGTCATCCCCGAGGAAGACCTGATTGCCCTTCAGGAGGCGGAAGCGAAGAAGCTGAACAATTACGGATGGGTGATCCGCACGGCGGAAATCGTCCAGATTCCCATCGAGCGGGCCATGCACCTGATCGCGACCGACGACCGGTACAGGCTGCCCTCGGCGGCCGATACCGGGGAAGGACAGACCGGGGAAGGACAGACCGGGGAAGGACCGTAGGATGATGACGAGCAAACCATACAGATACGCCGCAATCGTCGCAGGGTTCATCGCGGTCGCGGTCATGATCGCGGCACCCGGCGAAGCCTGCGGGCAGGAAGCCGAGAGCGGCCCGGCCGTCATGAAGGATATCGGCACGGGACCCGGCCTGGACGCGAGCGCCACGCCCGAGATCCTCGAGCACGTGGGCATCGAACAGAGAATCGGCGTCTCCCTGCCCCTGGATCTCGAGTTCAACGACGAAACGGGCACGCCGGTAAGCCTGGGCAGCTACTTCGGCGACAAGCCGGTCATCCTGACGCTGGTCTACTACGACTGCCCCATGCTGTGCACGGAAGTGCTCAACGGACTCAACCGCAGCCTGGCCCCCCTGAATTACAGTATCGGGGAGGAATTCAAGGTCGTGACCGTCAGTTTCGACCCCCGGGAGTCCCCGACGCTCGCGTCGCAGAAGAAGGCCGTCTACACGCAACGCTACGGGCGACCCGGCACCGGGGAAGGCTGGCATTTCCTCACGGGCGAAGCGCCGGCGATCGACGCGCTGACGGAATCCGTCGGCTTCAACTACGTCTACGACGAAACGGAAGGGCAGTTCGTCCACGGAAGCGCCATCATGATCATCAGTCCGAAGGGCACGGTATCGCACTACTTCTTCGGGATCGAGTACCCGTCGGAAGATGTCCGGCTGGCCCTCATCGAATCTTCCGAGGAAAAACTGGGCAACGTGTTCGACCAGATCATGCTGTACTGTTTCAACTACGATCCCGAGCAGGGCCGGTACGGTGTCGCCATCATGAACGCGATGCGCCTCGCGGGGCTGGCCACGCTGCTGGCCATGGGTTCATTCATGGTCGTCATGTTCAAGCGGGACCGCCGTCGGCGGCGGGAACGGAACGAACGCGGAGAAGATGCGTAACCGGACGATGAAGGCCGGTCGATGAGACCGGACGTTGAGGCCGGACATAACCGTAAAGTGAGCGTATGAACAACCAATTCCAGCTGCATCCCGAGATCGCATCAACCATTGCCTTTGACATCGATGTGCTGTACTTTTTCGTAGTGGCCGTCAGCATATTCTTCATGGCCCTGATCTGCGTCCTGATCTTCGTCTTCGCCATGAAGTACCGGCGCCGCACCGAGGACCAGCAGGCGGAAACCCAGACGCACGGCCACCTTGGCCTCGAAATCACGTGGTCCGCCATTCCGCTCGTTCTCATGCTGATCATGTTTGCCTGGGGCGTCTGGATCTTCTTCAAGGTTTACCAGATCCCCGAAGGCGCCATGGAGTATTACGTGGTGGGCAAGCAGTGGATGTGGCACATACAGCACCCGACGGGACAGCGGGAAATCAATGAAATGCACGTGCCGATCAACACGCCGGTGAAGCTGACCATGGCGTCCGAGGACGTCATACACAGCTTCTTTATCCCGGCGTTCCGGGTGAAGAACGACGTGATCCCCGGAAGGTACACTTCATTGACCTTTGAGGCGACGAAACCCGGCAAGTATCACCTGTTCTGCGCCGAGTACTGCGGCACCGAACACTCATTGATGATCGGAAGCGTTTACGCCATGGAACCGGAAGACTACCAGGACTGGCTGGGCGGCGGCGTAGCCGACGAGACGCCCGAGGAGGCCGGGGCGCGGCTCTTCTCGCAGCTGAATTGCGACACGTGCCACAGCGACCAGGCCGGGTCCCGGGGGCCGTCCCTGAACGGCAAATTCGGCACGGAAGAAGTCCTTGCCAGCGGTGAACGCATCGTGATCGACGAAGCCTATATCCGGGAATCCATCGTGAATCCCAGGGTCCGCCTCGTGGCCAGCTATCCGTCGATCATGCCGACCTACCAGGGTCAGATCACGGAGACCAACATCTTCAATCTGATTTCCTACATCAAATCGCTGCCGAGTACGGAGGGCGCCCAATGAGCACGATCGCCCAGCAGGGGGGGGCTGCCGAACACCGGATGCCCCGAGACCACTTCCTGAACGCGGCCTACTCGATCAAGTCCTGGCTGTTGACGATGGACCACAAGCGCGTGGGGCTGCTGTACCTGTTCTCGATCACCTTCTTCTTCCTGATCGGGGGCACCTTCGCCAGCCTGATCCGCCTGGAACTGGCAACGCCCGAGGCGGACCTCATGGAAGCGGACCAGTACAACGTGGCCTTTTCCATGCACGGCATCGTCATGATCTTCTTCTTCCTGATCCCGTCGATCCCGGCCGTGTTCGGAAACTTCATCATGCCGCTCATGATCGGGGCCAAGGACGTGGCCTTCCCGAAGCTGAACCTGATGAGCTGGTACCTCTTCATCTTCGGCGGTACCTTCGGGGTGCTGACGACCCTGCTCGGCGGCGTGGATACGGGCTGGACCTTCTACACCCCCTTCAGCAGCACCTATTCCAACAGCAACGTGATCCTGGCGGGTATGGCGGCCTTCATCGCCGGTTTCTCCTCCATCCTGACCGGGCTGAACTTCATGGTGACCATCCACAAGATGCGGGCGCCGGGCATCACCTGGTTCAAGATGCCCCTCTTCGTCTGGGGCATGTACGCCACGAGCCTCATCATGGTACTCGGCACGCCGGTCATCGCCATCACGCTGGCCCTGATGATGGTCGAGCGCGGGCTGCAGATCGGCATCTTCGATCCGGCCCTGGGCGGCGACCCGGTCCTGTTCCAGCACCTGTTCTGGTTCTACTCCCATCCGGCCGTGTACATCATGATCCTGCCCGGTATGGGGGTCATCTCCGAGGTCATCGCCGCCTTCAGCCGCAAGCGGATCTTCGGGTACGAATTCATCGCCATGTCCAGCGTTTCGATCGCGGTCCTGGGCTTCTTCGTCTGGGGCCACCACCTCTTCGTGAGCGGGCAGTCGATCTACGCCGGCATGGTCTTCTCCTTCATCACCATGCTCGTGGCGGTGCCTTCGGCGATCAAGGTATTCAACTGGATGGCGACCATCTACAGGGGATCGGTGTCCTATGACGCCCCCATGCTCTACGCCCTGGGTTTCATCGGACTCTTTTCGATAGGCGGGCTCACCGGCGTGTTCCTGGCCATCATGGGGCTGGACATCCACATGCACGATACGTACTTCGTGGTAGCCCACTTCCACTATGTCATGGTGGGCGGCGCGGTGACGGCTTTCATGGCCGCGCTGCACTTCTGGTGGCCCAAGATCTCCGGCCGCATGTACCCGGAAGCCTGGTCGCGCCTGGCCGCCTTCCTGATCTTCGCCGGGTTCAACCTGACCTTCTTCCCGCAATTCATCGTGGGCTACCTGGGCATGCCGCGGCGCTATCACGTATACCCCGAGGAATGGCAGCTCTTGAACATCATGTCGTCCGCCGGCGCCACCATCCTTGCCGTAGCCTTCATCGTCCCGGCGATCTACCTGCTCTGGTCGCTGAAGTACGGGAAAATAGCCGGTCCCAATCCCTGGCGGGCCACGGGGCTGGAATGGATCCTTTCCTCGCCGCCGCCGGAGCACAACTTCCCGACCACGCCGATCGTGGAGGAGGAACCGTACGACTACGGCGAGGTGATCGAGAACCCGGTGCACGAGGAAGAGGAAGAGAAAGAGCACGAACACGCGTAATCCGCGCGTGCTGCCCGCGCGCCGGCGGCGCACTCAGTTCGCGGGCGCACAGCGTGCCCGCAGTCCATCTGTGAAGGAGCACGATCTTGTCAGTCAGTACGGAAGCGGCCGCACACGGCCACGATGAACACGCCGCGCATCCGGAATACATGCGTCATCAGTTCGACGACATGGACCAGCAGAACGATGCCGCGAGCCTGGGGATGTGGCTGTTCCTGCTGACGGAGGTCATGTTCTTCGGCGGGTTCTTCCTGGGGTATTCGATCTACCGGAGCGAGTACTACGACTCCTTCGTCATCGGAAGCCAGAATCTCGACGTTTTCCTCGGCGGCCTGAACACCGTCGCCCTGATCACCAGCAGCGTCACCATGGCCTTCGCCGTACGGGCGGCTCAGCTCGGCAAGAAGAACCACATCCTGATCTTCCTGGTGCTGACCCTCGTACTCGGCCTCGTGTTCATGGTAAACAAGTACATCGAGTATTCCCACAAGCTGCACGACGGTCTCATTCCCGGCTACAATTTCCTGTGGACCGGCGTGGGCGACGGGCAGACCATCCAGCTGTTCTACGGCTTCTACTTCTGCATGACCGGGACGCACGGCCTGCACGTCCTCATTGGACTCGTGCTCATCGTCTGGCTGCTGATCCGCGTCTGGCAGGACAAGTTCACCACCGAATATTACGCGCCGATCGAGAATTTCGGCCTGTACTGGCACTTTGTCGACCTGGTCTGGATCTTCCTCTTCCCGCTGCTGTACCTTATCGGCGGACTGGCCGTATAGGAATCAACTCATGACTGAACACGCAGAACACGGCCATCAAGCCGAAGGTGGCCATCAAGCCGAACACGGGGACCACCACGGCCCCCACATCGCCACCTCGGCCAACTACCTGACCATCTTCACGGCGCTGCTGGTCCTCACCGCCGTGACCGTGTGGGCGGCCACCCTGGAACTTGGCTTTCTCAACACGCCTGTGGCCATGTTCATCGCCAGCGTCAAGGCCGTACTGGTGATCCTGTACTTCATGCACCTGAAGTTCAGCCCCGGCCAGACCAAGCTCGCCGCCGCCGCCGCCATCTTCTGGCTGCTCATTCTCCTCATCATCACCTTCTTCGACTACATCGGCCGCACCTGGCAGGACAATCCCGCGGGCTGGTAGCGGGCTGGATTTAGTCCTCTTGGAAGTCGTCGGTCGTTACGCCGCCTGATGGGCGAACCGTCCTTGACTTCTAATGACGGTCTGCCCTATGGCTAACTAACTCGCATGGCCGGGTGGCCGGCACTTTCGAGCGCCGTTTGTGGCGCTGGTGCGGTTATCTCTTCTGTCGGCGATGGACTAAGTTCTCCCTTTTTCAAAAAAACCACGATATAGCCCTTTCAATTCTGACTATTCCAATTAGGACGCGTATTGTGCCGTGCGGAATCTGCATCATGGCCGGTACCCGTTCCAGTACCATTCGTGTATGCCATCGACCAATCGGTCATTTCAGTTGCACAGGGAGGTAGTCATGTTGAAAGGTATTTCAGATACGAATACGGAAGAACAGATATTGCGTTCATTAGATGTTCTTAAAGATTTCGTACTATCATCAAGTGAGGAAACCAAACAGCACTTTAAACGTGTTGAATCCGACATCAAGGAGTTCCGATCGGACGTTGATCAGCAGTTTGAACGTGTTGAATCCGACATCAAGGAGTTCCGATCAGACGTTGATCAACGGTTTGAACGTGTTGAATCCGACATCAAGGAGATCCGGAACGACATCAAGGAGATCAAGGAATCGCTGCGAGAGATGAACGGCCGCGGCTGATCGGCACAGAACGATTGCCGCGCCGACGTCATCGGTGTCTGAGACAGTACACCTTAGATCCAAGGCATCAAGCTTACACACATTTCGCAAAACAGGAGTACGACATGTGGGAAAACCCAATCACATACGCAGTACTTTTGGGCGTTATGGGCAGTCTTGTCAGCATAGGGATATGGATCGGCAGAATCAATTCATTCAAAGCTTCAGTTGAAAACACACTCGTGGAGATCAAAGAGTCCATCAGCAGCATTCAGGATTCCATCGAGAAGATCCTGATACGACTTCCGCCGGACTGAAGCGGCTGGCAAGGGTTATGATGTATCGTGAACAGCGGGCGAGCCCGGGCTAGATATACCTTACCCAGCCTCTAGGACGGCGGGCTTTGAAACGGCGAAACCACAGGCACACCGGATAGAGCAGGATCAGCACCCCGAGGGCAGCCAGGTAGGCGGCGCCCAGTCCCTGTTGCATGAACATGCCCAGAGCCAGACCGCTGAAGATCAGGATGTGCATATGAATCAGGTAGAAGAATAAGGCGGTCTGGCCGAACACCAGCAGGGGATTCCGGTTCCGGATCGGACGTTTCAGATTGCGCTGGTACCAGAAGAAACCAGACAGGATCAGGGCCATCAGACCCAACTCCAGCAGCGCGAAAGTCAGGCTTGGCGGGTATTTGCTGACATAAAGCCACTGCACCAGGGAAAAGTCCTCGCGGAAGAGCAACATGTTACCATATCCGTTCCAGGCGCGGAACAGCACAAACAGGCCCAGCGCAAGTAGCCCAGACATGACCAGCAGGCGCTCGACCGAAATCGAGGACCGTGGCGCGCCGGCAGCCACGCCGGCGTGCGCTTTGATGGACGTCGTCCCGGGCGAGCCACCCGCAACACCGGTTGACAGCGTCGGTGCGACCGTTTGCTGCACCAGGTAACGTCCAAGCAGCCAGCCTAAAATCATCATCCCCAGCCAGGGCACAAAGGGATACTGCACCCACAGGGGTATGGGGCCGATCTTGACGAGCAGTCCCGGATGGAAAAACGGGTTGAAAATGCTCATCCAGCCCAGGTTGCGGACCTGGGCGGCCGCCTCGTTCATCGCTTCCTGATCGAATTCCCCGCCCGGGACCGGCATGTTCGTCACCTCGCGAATCATGTCGGCCGAAATGCCGCCCAGGTGCATGATGCCCCAGAAAACGGCTTCATACAGGAACAGGATCAAAAGCGCGGCGATCAGCAGCGTGCGGGTGGACAGTCGCCGCAAGGGGATCATGCAGATCATGCCCATGGCGATGGCGAACAGGACCAGGAGCGTGAATGGAGACCACCACAGCAGTTCGAAGGCAAGGATAACGAGCGCCCGCTTGAACAGGTGCCGGTCCAGGTCACGGTCGTGGGCGCCGGCAAGACGGCGTCGCTCGAAGCTCAGCGCCAGCGCGGTCCCGGCCAGGAAGACGAAGGTCGGCGCGCACAGGTGGGTTATCCAGCGTGTGAAGAACTGGGCGGCGGGGAGCGCGGACCCCGTCTCATGGGCGTACCACGAATCGTCGGCGAGCCGGCCGCCGTTGAACGCCAGGCTGGCGTGGTCGATGGCCATCAGGACCATGACGAGGCCGCGCATCCAGTCGATGGCCGCCATGCGGCCTGCGTCTGTGATCAGCGGTGTTCCGGCCTCCCCCGCATCCTTAACCGTTCGGTTGTTCGAGATTTCCTGACTCCCTGATCGATTTTGTGTAGATTACAACTATGACCACGAAACCCGCATTTCCTGATCCAGTTGCCGATACGCCCTCGCTCGACGAGCGAAGCGCGGCGCGGTTGGATGCGCTCTATGAGCGACTGACTTCCCTCAGAAAAGTATCCATCGGCTATCCGTGCAATCACCGGTTCGATTTCGCCCCGCTCTACCGCTTCATGGAGTTTGCCGTCAACAATCTGGGCGATCCGTTCACGGGCAGCAATTTCCGCATGAACACCCACGACTTCGAACGCGAGGTGATCATGACCTTTGCCCGCCTTACAGGGATCGGTAGCGAAGATTGCTGGGGTTACGTGACCAACGGCGGGACGGAGGGGAACATGTACGGCCTCTATCTCGCCCGAGAGATTTATCCGGACGGCATCGTCTATTTCTCCGAGGATACGCACTACAGCGTCAGCAAGATACTTCGGCTGCAACATACGCGCAACATTATGATTCGAAGCGGCCATACGGGTGAAATGGACTACCGGGACCTGGAGGAGAGCATCCGGATCCACCGCGACGTGCCGCCTATCGTGTTCGCCAACGCAGGAACCACGATGACCGGCGCCATCGACCGGCTGGACCGCATTCGGGAAGTCCTTGAAAGACAGTGCACGCCGAACGCGTACATCCATGTCGACGCGGCATTCTCGGGTATGATCCTGCCCTTCGTGGACGATCCGCCGCCCTGGCACTTCGGCGATGGCGCCGACAGCATCTCCATTTCGGGGCACAAGATGATCGGCTCTCCCCTGCCGTGCGGCGTGGCCATGGTACGGAAGACGCACATGGAACGAATATCCCGTTCGGTTGAATACGTGGGCGCGCTCGATACCACCATAAGCGGATCCAGAAACGCGATTACGCCCCTGATGCTCTGGTATGCGCTGCGCCTGCACGGCGACGACGGGTTCCGAGACCTGGTCGGCGAGTCCTTTCAGAAAGCGGCCTATGCGGAGAAGGCGCTGAACGAAATCGGCGTGGAGGCCTGGCGCAATCCATACTCGGTCACGGTCGTCTTTCCCCGCCCGCCGAAAGCCATCATGGACAAATGGGTGCTTGCCGGTTCCGGCGACATTGCGCACCTCATTGCCTTGCCCGGTGTTTCCTGGGATACGCTCGAGGAATTCATAGACGATATGCAGCGAGAAACCGAGAAAACCGCATGAATGAAATCATCATCCCGGTAAAAGAACCTCCCGGCACCCTGGCGGCCGTCTCCGAATCGCTCGCCCGTGCCCGGATCAACATCGAATTCATCGAGGCCCGCGTGGTGGGGGAGAGCGGCATCATCGTATTGCGCGTGGACCGCTATGACGCCGCGCTCAGGATACTGAGGGATGCGGGGTACCGCGCGGTTACCGAGGATGCCCTTGTGCTCGACCTGGAAAACCGCCCCGGAGCGCTGGCCGAGGTGGCACGGCGCCTTGCGGACGCCAGGATCGGCGTCCGCAGCCTGCGGATCGTCGAACGGGCCGGTGAGCGAAGCCTGGTAGCGCTGGTCGCCGATGACCCGGACGCCGCCCGTCGGATACTCGCCGCGGAACGCGTGGGTGGGGGCGGGACTTAGGCAGGCGTTTTCTGTACTCAAACATTTTGATATTGACTATTTTCCCATATCAGTGATTAATCTAGTAATTCGTCGCCGATTCGGAATTCGTGCGCGTAATCAGTTCGGTCAGGAGATGGCCGGATTCCCCGGCATTAGCCTCATAAACGCCAATCGATGAGAACAAGTGATGATCCCAAGTATCAAGTTCGTGTTTACCGTGTGCGTGATGTCTTGGTTCGTACTGGTCTCATGCGGTAAAGACTCTTCGACGAAACCGCCGGCGCCGGAGACTCCGGCGGCACCGGCTCGAATCACCATTACGCCCGCTTCGAACGAATTCACCGCCCTGGGGCAGACCGTTCAGTTGTCCGCCACAGTGTTTGACAGCAACAACCAGCGCATTACGAACGCAACCGTGTCATGGTCGAGCAGCGACCCGGCCGTGGTAACTGTAAGCGCTCAAGGTGTAATCACTGCCGAGAAAAACGGCTCTGCCAGGATTACGGCTTCGTTCGGCGGTATCTCGGCAAATGCGGATATCGTCGTAACCCAGGTGGCCGTCAGAATCTCGATTACGACTACGGCCACCGTGTTAACTGCCATGGGACAGACGCTTGAGCTTGGCGCGGTCGTGCTCGATCTCAACAATCAGATCGTGGAAGATGCGGTAGTGTCCTGGAACAGTAATGACACGGACGTAGTCACTGTGGACAACCAGGGCGTGATTACCGCCGTTAAGAACGGAATCGCGGAGATCACGGCCACGGTCAAAGGTCCACGTTCGGCTTCGATAACCATCAGAGTAAGCGATCCAGCACTGGATCGGGATGTCCTGGTAGACTTCTACGACGCGTTGGATGGACCGAACTGGTTAGACAACGATAAATGGCTGAGCGAGGCGCCGCTGAGTGACTGGAGTGGAATATCAACAGACCCGGCGGGACGCGTTACCCGGGTGAGTTTGAACGCACTGGACCTGCGCGGAATGATACCTGCCGAACTTGGTGACCTTACCCAACTTACGTACATGTCCCTGCTCAAGAACCATATATCCGGTCCTATTCCGCCAGAGTTGGGAAATCTCACGAACCTCAAACACCTGGACTTCGATGAAAACCAGCTTTCCGGTCCATTTCCTCCGGAATTCGGAAACCTGGTGAACCTGGAGTTCCTGTGGGTGAAAGACAACTCCGGCCTGTCAGGGCCGCTGCCCGTCGAGATGACCAACTTGACCGAACTCAGAATCCTCGACCTTCAGGGAACGATGCTGTGCGTGCCGTCGGACGATGTGTTTCAAACGTGGCTGGAAGGTATCGGGAATAAACGCGGCATTACCACATGCGGCACTCCGTAACCGGCAACCGCTGTCACGCGACATATCGTTCGTCGGTGATACGTCGTAGCACCTTTGTTCCTACAAAAGGGACATGTAGGTTTTCAGTTCGTAGTCGGTGACCTGAGACCGGTAGCGCTCCCACTCTTCCTGCTTGTTCTCGATCAGCTTGTCGAAGACCTCTTCGCCGAGACAGTTCACCAGCAACTCGCTTCCTTCCGCCAGTTTGATCGCCTCGTTCAGGTCTTTGGGCAGGGGCTGTATGCCCAGCTTCCGGCGTTCTTCCTGGGACATGCTGGACAGGTCGACCTCCGCCGGTGGGCCGAGTTCATACCCGTTTTCGATGCCCGCCAGGCCCGCGGAGAGGATGACGGCAAAGGCCAGGTAGGGGTTGCAGGATGGATCGGGGGCGCGGTACTCCACGCGCATGGCTTCATGTTTCGAGGGGTTGTAGGTAGGCAGCCGGATCATGTCCGCCCGGTTATGTAGCGCCCACGAAACGAAGAGCGGCGCCTCGTAGCCGGCGATGAGCCGCTTGTACGAGTTGACCCACTGGTTCGTGACCAGCATGGTCTCGGGAGCGTGGCGCATCAGCCCGGCGACGAAGGACCGGCCCGTATCCGACAGGTGGTATTCCATGCTTTCGTCGAAAAAGGCGTTTTCGTCGCCGCGGAAAAGCGAGAGGTGTATATGCATCCCGCTTCCGTTGTGGCCGGCGTGGGGCTTGGGCATGAAGGTGGCGTACACGTTGTGCCGGAGGGCCACTTCCTTCACCACGAGGCGGTAGGCCATCGTATAGTCCGCCATGGTCATGGCGTCGGTATACCGCAGGGAGATCTCGCTCTGGCTGGGACCGCCCTCGTGGTGGCTGAACTCGACGCCGATACCGATTTCTTCGAGGGCCATCACGGTGTCGCGACGCAGGTCCGTCGCCCAGTCCAGGGGAGTGAGGTCGAAGTAGCCGCCCTGGTCGAGGGGCTGGGGTGGTCCTTCGCTGGACTTCAGGTAGTAGTATTCCAGTTCGGGCTGGACGTAAAAGGTGAACCCGTGCTCTGCCGCGCGATGGAGGCTTCTTCTCAGGATCTGGCGGGGGTCGCCCTCGTAGGGTTTTGCACCGTCGGGTTCGAGGATATCGCAGAACATGCTGCCCACGGCGCTCTTCCGGGCGTCCGGGCGCCACGGCAGGATCTGGAACGTGCTGGGATCCGGCATGGCGATCATGTCCTCTTCGCTGTGCCGGATGAATCCTTCGATGGACGAGCCGTCGAAGACTTCGCCGTCCTCCAGGGCGTCTTCCAGCTCTTCCACGGTGATGGAAAAGCTCTTCAGAAAACCCAGAATGTCCGTAAACCACAACTGGATGATTTTGACGTTGTGTTCCTGGGCCGTGTGGAGGACGTAATCCTTCGCCGCATCCGATGTGTCGTTCATGCTTCACCTGTCGGGGATCACGGACTGGCTACTTCGACGGCTTTACCTTTCGCTTTCTCTTCATATCGCGGATCGCGGCCTTGCGTCGCTGCTCCTTGCGGAACCGCTGTCTCCGGAGTTCCTTCTGGCGTTCGCGCATAGCTGCTCCCTGGTGCGTGTCCGGCTCCTGGTCCGGACGGTTACTCGGGCTCACTGCGAACCGGACCGAGGCGTTCGGCAGCGAGCCTTGACTGCACAGATTCTGTCAGTTTGTCATTGATTGCAGCTTCAAGGACGATTATACAATCTAATCCGGACTGCCGGTCCGGGCAATCAGTTTCTCGGTCGATCAACACCCCGGAATACTGTCATTCTGATTGGAGTCTTGCGTGAGCCAGGTACGTCTTCTGTCGAGAACGGATATGGCTTCCGTCCTCACCATGCCGGATGTCATCGAAGCCGTGGAAGAGGGTTTTCGATCCGCGGGCGAGAAAGACGACGTCCCAGTCCGCCTGCCCGTCCACGTAGCGGACCGCCCCTCCGTCGCGCTCTTCATGCCGGCCTACCTTGCCGGATCGCGTACGCTGGGCGCCAAGGTCGTTTCCGCGTTCCACGACAATCCTGCCAGGGGCCTTCCGATGATCACGGGATTCTACGTGCTGTGCGACGCGGAGACCGGACGGCTCATCGCCCTGATGGACGCCACTTTCCTCACCGGCATACGTACGGCGGCGGCGTCCGCGGTGGCCACGAAGTACCTGGCGCGCAAGGACGCCAGGATTCTGGGCATCATCGGGACGGGCGTCCAGGGCCGGTTCCACGTGGACGCGATCCTGGCGGTCCGCCCCATCGAACGGATCGTCGTATACAACCGGACGCCCGAGCGGGGACACGCACTCGCCGATGAAATTGCATCCCGGGGGATATCCTGCCGCGTGGCGGAAACTGCCGCCGAATGCGCGGCCGAAGCGGATGTGCTGGCGGCCTGCACGTCCAGCAAGTCGCCCCTCTTCGACGGCGGCCTGGTTCGTCCCGGGACCCACGTGAACGCCGTGGGCGTCTTCACCGCCGACTCGCAGGAACTGGACGCCGGGTTGATCAAGCGAGCCCGCGTTTTCGTCGATACCTACGAAGGCGCTTTCGAGGAAGCGGGCGACATCATCGTTCCCCTGCGGGCAGGCGACATCTCCAGGGACCACATCCGCGCGGAACTGACCGAACTGGTGACCGGCAGGAAGGAAGGAAGGACAAGCGACGGGGAGATCACCGTGTTCAAATCCGTGGGTTACGCCATGGAAGACGCGGTCACCGCGCGGCTGGCCTATGAACGGGCAGCGGATTCGGGGGTCGGAGCCACCTTCGACCTGGAAGCATGAAGCGCGTTTTGATCATCCGATCGGGCGCGGTCGGGGACCTGATCCTTACGCTCCCCGTGCTCTCCGCGTTGAAAAAGCGCTACAGCGGCCTGTCCATCGACATGATGGGCGATCCGGTCCGGCTGGACCTGTTCAAGACCTGCGGTTACGTGGACGACGTGCTGCCGGTGGACGGTCGGGACTTTACCCCGCTGTTCGCACCGGGCGGACCGGCCAGCGCACTCTCGGGCTCTGTGCCGCGAAAGCCGGCCGACGGTTCCGTTCCGCGGAAGCTGCCCGACCATTTGATTCGGCGCCTGCGATCCTACGACTTAATACTCTCCTATCTGCCCGATCCCGACGGCGTGTTTGCGGAGAACCTCCAAAGGTTTGCGTCCGGCCCGGTGCTGACCGGGCGGTTCAGGCCCCCCGACGGCAGCAGGATCCATATGACCCGTGTGCTGATGGATGCGCTGAAGCCCCTCGGAATCGACGCTTCAGTCGATCCGCCCCGGGTGGACGTTCCAGTGGGCGCTGCCCCGGACGACTTGCGGAGATTGGAGAAAGAACAGAGGCTGGTCGCCATCCATCCCGGCAGCGGAGGCGCGGAGAAATGCTGGCAGGCGGAAAACTACGGGGCACTGATCGACCAGTTGACTGAATCGGGCTTCAGGCCGATGATCACCTTCGGACCGGCGGATCACCTGAATCGTCGCGACCTGCTGCCCTGGATCGAATCCCGCGATGTCCTGGTTATCGAGGACCGATCCATCGAGGAAGTGGCCGCCCTGTATGCCCGGTGCCGGGCGATGATCGGCAACGATTCGGGCATGACCCACCTGGCCGCGGCCGCGGACACGCCGGTCATCGCTATTTTCGGACCTACCGACCCGGCTGTGTGGGGGCCGAGGGGGAAAGACATCCGTATACTGTGGGGGACCGATGTGTTCGAAGGAGACGTGGACGGCATGAACTGGCATAGGTTGTTCCACCCGCGAAGCCTCGACGACATCGAAGCGATGAGACCGTTTCGAATCCTGGCGGGACTCTGCGTGGCCGCCGGCGCGTAACGCAATTAGATTCAAGAGATGTGCGTGGTTTCATGTAAATACCTTTAATATGGTATATTGGAATCGATGAAGTGTTGAAGGCGCTTGACAGGACTTCAAGGGCATACTATGTTCGCCGACATGCGACCAGACTGGTTGACGCTACAGCGTTGGGCCGCGGTTTGCGCCGTCGCCCTCTTCGTGCTCTCGGCGACGCCCCATGATCACGACCACGACGACGAATGCGTAAGCGGTACCTGTGTTGCCTGCCATGTCCACGGACTGCCGATCCTCGATTCCATCGATCGCCTGGGTGTGCACGACTTCCCCGATGTGCCGGTATACCGCATATCCGGCGCGTACGCCCAGGTGCATCCCCTGGATGCGGCGACCCGCGGACACGACTCCCGGGCCCCACCTGCCTGAATACCTCCCTTTCGGTTTTCACATAGTTCTTACGGTTCCCGATGCGTGTTCGCTGATTCTGCGCAGTCAAAATCCGTCCTACGCGTCGGTGGCTTTATCTTACTGGAATGAGTGATTCGAAGTCGCGCAGCTGGCGTGGCGTGGGATCGAGTATACGCCATGCATTCGGAGGAAAACCTATGGAATCCGGTCAGGAATCCCGGATAGAGAACACGAGCGAAGTACAGACTGTCGATGCGTCTGAAACCCTGGCCGATTCGGCAGGCGCCACGACGGCGCCCGTGCTGGAAGCCCGGTCGCTGTCCAAGCGTTATGACGATGTAGAAGCTGTTGTCGGCCTGGATCTCCGTGTCGGCCCGTCGGAGATCTACTGCCTCCTGGGCCCGAACGGGGCCGGCAAGACGACTACGATCCATCTTTTCCTGGGGTTTCTGGAGCCGTCGTCCGGAAGTGCTCACGTGATGGGTCTGGATGTCGCCGAGGAACCGCTGAGATCCAAAACGCACCTCGCCTACGTTCCCGAGCAGGTCATGCTCTATCGCAACCTGAGCGGCCTGGAAAATCTGGCCTATTTCGCCGCGCTGGGCGGGAAGGAATCCCTGCCGACGGATCGACTCACCGAGATCCTCGGCGAGGCGGGACTCCAGGCGGATGCGGTCCATTCCCGCGTATCCGCGTATTCCAAGGGCATGAGGCAGAAAGTCGGCATTGCGATTGCCATCGCCAAGGAGGCCGGCGCCCTGCTCCTCGACGAACCGACATCCGGCCTCGATCCCGAGGCATCGAACGAGTTCTCCGAATTGCTGGAGCAGCTCAAGGACCGGGGCGTAGCAGTGCTCATGGCGACCCACGACCTCTTTCGCGCAAAGGAAACCGGAACGCGGGTCGGAATCATGCGGCACGGCCGCCTGGTAGCGGAGATGACCACCGACGAAATCGGCCACGCGGATCTCGAACGTATCTACCTCGAACACATGCACGATTAGGAGCCAACTATGATCAGGCATATCGTCCGAAAGGAATTCATGGACGTGGTGCGGGACGGCCGCTTCCGCTGGTGCGCCGCCCTGGTAGGCGCCCTGCTCCTGGTTTCGCTGGGAACGGGATGGGTCCAGGCACGCAATGCGCAGAAGGAACTCGCCGCCGCCCAGGCAACCGCCCGCGATCACTGGGAATCACAGGGCGAGAAGAACCCCCACTCCGCGGCCCACTACGGTGTGTACGCGTTCAAACCCCGGCTGGCGCTGTCCTTCGTCGATGAAGGGGTGGATTCCTATACGGGAACGTCCGTGTTTCTGGAAGCCCACAGGCAGAACGACTTCCTGCTGCGCCCCGCACAGGACGCGACGCCCGCGCAGCGCATAGGCGCGTTGACGGCGGCGCAGGTCCTTCAGCACCTGGTACCGCTTCTTATCATCCTGCTGACCTTTGGGGCGCTCGCCGGCGAGCGGGAGCGGGGCACGCTGCGGCAACTCCTCGCTACGGGCGTCGGACGCCTCGAACTCGCCATGGGCAAGGCCCTTGGCGCGACGGCCGCCCTGGCGCTGCTCCTGGTACCCGCGGCAGTCGTGGGCGCGGCGGCCATTGTCATGGGCAGCCCAGGACCGGCGACTTCCCCGCTGGTACGCGGCGCCGTGCTTGCGGGGATATACCTGGCCTATTTCGCCACGTTCATCGGGTTGTCCCTCGCCGTCTCTGCCCGGGCCCCTTCGGCGCGAGCCGCGCTGGTCGTCTTGCTGGCCATCTGGGTGGTGAACGGGCTCGTGGCACCCCGCGTCGCGGTGGATCTCTCGAAATGGCTGTACCCGACGCCTTCCGCGATCGAGTTCGCCCACACCCTTGAACAGGAGATGGCCAACGGCGTGGAGGGCGTTGACCGTCCCGACCGGGCCGCCGTGACGCAGAACCTGCTAGCCCAGTACGGGGTGGAGCGGACCGAAGACCTCCCGATCAACGCGATCGGCGTCTTCCTGCAGGAAAGCGAGGTATTCGGCGACCAGATCTTCGACCGGAACTACGGCGCTCTATGGGATACCTTCAAGCGCCAGGGGTACGTACACGAAGCGCTCGCGGTGACGGCGCCGCTGCTGGCGGTTCGGACGCTTTCCATGGGCCTGGCCGGGACCGATGTCGAACAGCACCGCCACTTCGCAGCCGCCGCGGAGCAATACCGGAGGGATCTGGTGGAGCGCTTGAACGGCGAGTTGACCGAAAACTCCCGAACCGGTGAGGTCTACCTCGCCTCCGCCGATCTGTGGTCGCAGATGCCGCCCTTCCGGTACGACGCGCCGGAAGTGTCGTGGGTCCTGAAGAACCGGGCTCTTTCGCTACTGATGCTCGGCCTGTGGCTGGCCGGTGCGTTTGTGGTGGTCACTTATGCCGTGCGCCGTGCGGAGGTGGCCTGATCATGCAGACCAAGACCATAAAGACCATCCTGCTCAACGAGTGGCGGCTTCTAGCGGCCGACCGCACCTTGCGGATCGTCCTGCCCCTTTTCATCGTCCTCTTTGCCTACGCGCTGGCCAACGGCATGGCCTGGGTCCGATTCCAGGAACACACGGTCCAGGTCGTACGGGAGGGGAATGTCCAACGGACTGAGGGGTTGGAACGTGAACTGGCCGCCATCCAGAACGGAGCCGAGCCGTCCTCCCCCTTCCGCGACCCTCGCAACGCCAACGTGATGGGTGGCCGCAGGGGCGCCCGGGCCGTCGCGCTGGATCCCGGTCCCCTGACCGCACTGGCGGTGGGACAAAGCGACCTGCTGCCGTACTACTACGATGTCAGCATCTATACCAACGAAACCACGTTCCTGCAGAACGGCGAGGTGGAGAACCCGCTCAATCTCATGGTGGGACGATTCGACCTGGCCTTCGTCGCGATCTACCTGCTGCCCTTGCTCGTGCTGGCCATGGGTTTCAACGTGCTATCGGGGGAACGCGAACAGGGCACCCTCGCCCTTACACTTTCCCAGCCCGTATCGGCGCGTCGGTTCGTAACTGCGAAACTCGCCTTCCGCGCCATGCTGGTCCTGGCCGCGGCCGTCGGGGTGTCATTGATCGGAATACTGATCTCGGGAGGTTTCGAGTCTACGGGGCCGCTCGGCAGAGTGCTTCTGTGGTGCGCGGCGCTGACGGTGTACGCACTGTTCTGGTTCGCACTCACCGCCTGGGTAAACAGCCTCGGCCGGTCATCCTCCTGGAACGCCACGGTGCTGGTGGGGGCCTGGCTTGTACTGGTGGTGGTGCTGCCGGCCGCCATCAACATCGCCGCGGGCCTGCTCCATCCGCTCCCGTCGCGGGTGGAGATGATTACTGCCCAGCGCGAAGCCTCGAACGACGCGGTAAACCGCCGCAGCGAGCTGCTTGCCCGTTACCTCGAGGACCATCCCGAACTGACCGGTGGAGACGCGACCGATGAACCCAACCGGGCCGCGCTCGCCTGGGCCGCGACAGACGCGGTGAACCAGCGCCTGGAAGAGGTGTCTGAGCGACACAGGTCGGGACGTGACGAGCAGAATGAACTGATCCGCCGCTACAGGTTCTTCTCCCCCGCGCTCCTGGTCCAGGAGCTGCTGATCGACGCGGCGGGTACGGGTGATGCGCGGTTTTCCCGGTTTCAGTCGCAGGTGCGAGATTTCGCCGGTCAATGGCAGTCGTTCTTCGTGCCCGCGATCCTGGCCGGGGAGAAGATGTCGGCGGATGTGCTTTCCACGTTGCCGGGTTTCAATTTCGTAGACGAGTCCTTAGGCGACGTGGGCCAGCGCGCGACGGTACCGCTATCGGCACTGATCATACTGGTCGGGCTGGTAGGTGCGGGCGCCTGGGTCGGACTCGGCAAGGTCCGGGGCGCCGGTTGAGCTGGCCCCGGATTTATCCCATAGGAGATTCAGATAAGAAATGAACTATCAGATAAGTAGAGGAACCGTAGACAACATCGGCGTGTTCGTCTCGTCTGCATGTGCGATCCACTGCCTGGCCTTGCCGCTGGTGGTAACGTTCCTGCCACTGGTGGGGCTCGGCTTCCTGGCCGGTGAACCTGCCGAGTACGCCATAATCGGCGCGGTACTGCTCGCAGCCGGGAGCGTGGTCGCAGGCGTAAGGTTTCACAGGAGCTGGAGGGCGTTTCTTACCCTCGTACTGGCCGTGGGGATAATCGTTACGGGTTTCACGGCGGCCGAAGGGAACTTCGAGGTAGTCCTCCATGTAACCGGGGGCGTATTGCTCGCGACGACCCATCTCCTGAACCGGCACCTGTGCAGGACCTGTCCCGCGGCCGGCTGCTGATATCACCCCGCGTTCGGTCTGAACGACCAGGCCGCTTTTCCCGTGCTGTCCACGGTAAGGCGGCATGCGGGACCAAAGGTGTGGGTAGTGGTGACGGAGACCGGCTGCGTCTCCATGGTAAATTCGGTGATGCCATAACCGTCACCGAAGGGCCCGGATGCTGCGGACCCGGTACGACCGGCACCGGCCGCGGCTGGGTCGGCCGCTGCAAGGTCGGCGCCTTCCCCGGCAGGACCGCCAGCCCGGGATGACCATTCCACCACGATATCGAGGTCCGGGCCGCGGAAGAATGTGCGTTTCTCGATCCCGGAAGGCACCTCACCGGGTTGATCTGCCGTCTTGTCCGCCGCGCTGCGGACCGCCGATCCCGGCCCCGTACCGGCGTCATCGTCCGTACCCGGCCCCAACCTCTCAGCATCGTCCGCGCCCGGTTCCACGGGGCGTTCCATCTTCGCTGCAACATACCCGTACACCCCCAACTCAGCCTCGAGCAGGTCCGCCTCATCGGGCGGCAGCGTCACCGTCACCGACGTGATGTCCCGGAACAGCCGGCCAGGCAGGTCGTCGCCGATGGCGGAACGGTAACGGGTCAGGAACCCGCTTCTGGCAATGCCGGCCGTCCCCGCGCCAGGCTTTTTCGGAGGAAGGTCCGGCGCCCAGCGGTCCAGGAAGCCGGGATCGTATTCCATCACCCAGGAAATCAACCGGGCTTCGTCCTTTCGAGGTATATCGACCGTCCAGAACCACGGGATGTCCTGGTCCCGGTACCTTCTCTGCCGCTTGAACCGCGTGATATCCCGTCGCAACGCCCTTTCCAGGCGACCGGCGAGTTCTTCTGAACCACCCTCCTGCTCTATGCCGAACGCGAGGGCGTCTCGGGGCGCCCAGGAAGTACGGCCCGGATCCATGAACTCGAAATAGGTCTCGCGGCCGTAGTAGTAGCGGCCGGTCCAAGACATGCCCGTGGCCTGGTCGTGGGTCGTCCGCTCTTCGGAACAGGCGAAGTGCCCGTTCAGAAACCCGGACGCGCCGATGGCACGGTAAGTCTCCGCGTCCAGGAAGATGAGCAGGTGGTTCAGGTAGACAGGAGGCATGGCTCAGACGGGATACTGGGGGTCATCGGCCGCCGACAGGTCGGCCGGGCTGTTCAACACGCCCCCGGGATCCGGAGGCACGACCTCGTGATCGACCAGGGGATCGCCCGTGGACTTCATCCAGCGGTCCAATCGGTCGCGCATGTCGCGCAACACTTCCGCGGATTCGGGCCGGTCGGCCAGGTTGTTGGTCTCGCCAGGATCGAACACGGTATCGTACAGCCGTTCACGGGGCACGGCCCGGTCGCGCCAGCCCCGCTCGATCAGGGTCGATTTCGTGATCGATGCGTCGCAGTTCGTCATGACGGGAAGTTCGCGGTCCCCGTATCGCCGGATGTACTTCCAGCGGCGGGTCCGCACGGCCCGCTGGGGCTCGTAGGCCGCGTGGAAATTCACCTCGGCGAAGACTTCTTCCCGGATCTCAGTGGCTTCGCCGCTCACGAGCGGGTCCAGTGAAACGCCCTGCAGCCAGTCAGGCCGGGCCGACCCCTCGATTCCGGCCAGCTCGCAGATAGTAGGGAACAGGTCAATCTGGCTTACCATGCCATCGATGACTTTGCCGCCGCTGTATCCTGCGGGGCCGCGCAGGATGAGCATGACGCCCATGCCGTGGTCGGTGAGGTGGCATTTCATCATGGGGAAGGCGATGCCGTGATCGGTGGTGCAGATGACCAGGGTGTCGTCCCTTCGCCCGTACCGGTCGATGGCCTCCAGCACGCGCCCCATCTTACGATCGAGCGTACGGGCGGCATCGATAAAGCGGCCCATGTCCCGGCGAAGTTCCGGCGTATCGGGGAACGGTGCCGGCGGGCGCACGTAACGGGGATCGGCCGGCGGTTCCCCATCGGGTTGCGGTGCGAAGCCCGGTCCCCTGCGATGGGTTTCGCCGAACCCCACGTCCAGGAAGAACGGGCGGTCGTGGGGTTCGGACAGGAAGGCGGCGGCGAGTTCTTCAGCAGGGGCTTTCTCGTCACCGGCCTCCCGCGGCAGGATGCGGGACCACCCGGCGTCATCCAGGTTCTTCACCACGTGCTGAAATCCGGCCATCACCGTGTCGTATCCCGCCTCGCGCAGCGTGTGCATGATGAGCCGCTCGGGGTGGTGGATCGACCAGCCCCGGTTGACCAGGCCGAACATGCCGCAACTGTGGGCCCACTGTCCGGTGAGCAGGGCCGCCCGGCTCGGGGAACAGGTCGGGTTCGCGCAGTAGGCCGACCTGAAAAGGACCCCTTCCTCCGCCAGTTTCTGCAGGGCGGGCGTGGGAATGGCGTGGCCGTAGGGCTGTATGTACCGGCCCGTGTCGTGGGAATGGAGGTATACGATGTTCATGAACTGAAGATTCCTGCGTATGGTTATCGACCTGCTGCTACATGTGCCTCGGATCGCCACATGCGCCCCGGCTTGCTACATGCGCCTCGGCACCTCAATACCGAGCAGGTCCAGCACCCGTTCCAGCGCGCGCAGCGTGACTTCCGACAGGGCGAGCCAGGAGGCTCGGCGGTCCGCATCTTCCTCGTTCAGGATGTGGTGGGTATGGTAGAACCGGTTATAGGCCGTGGCCAGCTGGAAGGCATATTCGCACAGGTGGTTCGGCGCCCGGGTTTCGAAGGCCAGGTCGACCACCGCGGGCAATTCGGACAACTTTAGGTCCAGGTCGCGTTCCGACTCGCTTCGGGGCGCCATGATCCCGCCTGGCTGGAGACCGCGTTCGCCGGCCCGCCGCAGCACCGACTTGATCCGCACGGCGGCGTAGAGGATGTAGGGCCCCGTGCGGCCCTCGAAGGATGAAAACCGGTCCAGGTCGAAGACATAGTCCTTGGTGCGGTGGTTCATCAGGTCGGCGTACTTCAGGGCGGCCACGCCCACGATGCGGGCGATGTGCTCCTTCTCGTCCTCGTCGTATTCGCGGACCGATTCGATGGTCTCGATGCGCGCCATGGCGTGGTCGGTCACCAGCCCAATCAGGTCCTTCAGCTTCATGATCCCGCCCTCGCGGGTCTTGAAGGGCTTCCCGTCCTTACCGTTCATGGTCCCGAAGCCATTGTGCTCCAGCCGCGTCGACTCCGGCGCCACGCCCGTCTTGTAGGAAGCCTTGAATACCTGCCTGAAATGCTGCTGCTGGCGGTTGTCGACCACGTAGAGGATGTAGTCGGGCCGGTACTCCTCGATGCGCTGGTCGATGGTCGCCAGGTCGGTCGTGCCGTACAGCACGGCGCCGTCGCTTTTCTCCAACATCAGCGGGGGAATCGATTCTTTGTCTTCCGAATCGTCGACCTCAATGACCAGGGCGCCCCGGCTTTCCCTGGCGTATCCCTCCGCTTTCAACCGTTCTATCAGGCCAAGAAGCCGGTCCTGGGTATCGCTCTCTCCGAGCCACAGGTCGAAATGGATGTTCAACCGTTCGTAGCTCTGCCGGAGGTCGTCGACGGACACGTCACGGAAATGTTGCCACAGCGCGCGGTAACCCGGCCGTCCGGCCTGCAGGTCCACCGTGGCCTGACGCGCGGCCTCGGCGAATTTCGGGTCGATTTTTTCTCTTTCGCTGGCCTGGGGATACAACTCCTCCAGGTCACTTATGGTCACAGGGGGCTCATCGGGATACGGCCCAGGATAACCGGCGTCGAAATAGGGCAGGTCCGGCTGGCGGTCCCGAAGGCCCGCGATAATGAGGCCCATCTGAAGTCCCCAGTCGCCCAGGTGCACGTCCCCGATCACTTCGTGGCCCACGTAGCGGCAGATCCGCACGATGCTCTCGCCGATGATGGCGGCCCGGAGGTGGCCGACGTGGAGCGGTTTGGCCACGTTGGGCCCGCCGTAATCTACAAGGATCTGGCCGGGCGTCCCGGTGACTTCGCAGCCCAACCTGTCGTCCTCGTATACTTCCTGGACGTGGGCGGCGATGAAGTCGTCCTTCAGCACGATGTTGATGAAGCCAGGTCCGGCGAGCGAAAGCCCATCGAACACGTCCGGCGCCGAGATGGCATCGACCACGTGCTGTGCGATCTGGCGCGGGTTGGCCCGGTACTGCTTGGCCGCCGCAAGCGCCCCGTTGCACTGGAACTGGCACAGGTCCGGCCGGTCCGATACACGCACTTCGCCATAGCTTCGATCGTAGCCGGCCGATTCAAAGCCGTCGGCAAACAGGCCGGTCAGTTTATCCGCCAGGGTTCCCACGAAGATCCCTTCAGGCTGGACTGCCGTAGATGGTGACCACCAGCCGCCGCGCGCCGCCGCGGTCCCGGTGTTCGCAGAGATAGATGCCCTGCCAGATCCCCAGGTTCAGCCGGCCGCCGGTGACGGGTATGGACACGCTGCTGCCCATCATCGAGGCCTTGATGTGCGCCGGCATGTCGTCCGGTCCCTCGTCGTCGTGACGATAGTACGGCTGGTGCTCAGGGACGAGGACGTTCATGTGGCGCTCGAAGTCGCCCCGGACGTCCGGCGCCGCGTTCTCGTTGATGGTGAGGGAAGCGGAGGTGTGGCAGATGAAGACGTGGGCGATGCCGACATCGATATCCGCCAGCGCGGGAACCTTCCCGGTGATCTCATCCGTCACCAGGTGGAAGCCCCGGGGCCTGGGTGCCAGGGTGATCTGCTTCTGTATCCACCGCATCAGAGTACGTACCGCTTCAGGAACCGTTCCACGTCGTCGTAGAAGGAAACGATGGTTTCGACTTTGCGCCAGCCGTGCCCCTCGCCTTCGTACAACCGGTAGATGTGGGGCACCTTGTTCCGCTTGAGGACCTCGACGATCGATTCGGCCTGGTCCGGGGGGACCACCTTGTCCTCGCTGCCCTGGAACATGGCGACCGGATCGCGGATCCGGTCCGCGTGGAAGAGGGGCGACCAGGCCTGGTACCGGTCGCTGTGCTCGGGCAGCGTCCCCACCATCAGGTCCAGGTACTTCGCCTCGAACTTGTGGGTATCCGTGGCCAGGCCGAAGAGATTGGTCACGCCGTAGAGACACAGGCCGGCCCGGAAGACTCCGGGGTGATGGACCAGGGCGTTCAGTACGGTAAAACCTCCCGCGCTGCCGCCCTTGATGACGATGCGGTCCGGATCGGCGAGTTCACGATCCACGAGGGCAAGGGCGCCGCTGACGGCGTCTTCCGTGTCATATTCTCCCCAGTGCTCGCGCAGGGCGGTCATGTAACTGCGCCCGTAACCTGTACTCCCGCGGTAGTTGACGTACAGGCAGGCATAGCCCCGGTTGGTAAAGAAAGGGATCTCGGCGGAATAGTCCGACCGATGCTGGCCGGTCGGTCCCCCGTGGATGCTGACGATGGCCGGCGGCTTTCCCGATCCGGAGAACCGGCCGCTGGCGGGCGGATAGTAGAGTCCGTGCACCTCGCCCCCGCCCGGGTTCTTCCAGGTAATCGATTCGGGAACGGAGAGGTCCGCTTCGGGGATCATCTCCGACTGGCTGCGGCGATGCACCGTGTGGCGATGCTCCGTATGGCGATGCTCCGTCTGTTCGCTTTCGTCCAGGGTGACCACGCGCTCAGGAACGGTGGACGAAGAGGCGATACAAGCCACGGTATCCCGGGCCGGGGAGACGGCAAGCTGCATCATCCAGGTGTACCGGGGCGTATCGAGCTTCGTCTTCCGGCCGGACGACACGGAGACCTTCCAAAGCGACGCGAAGCCCTTTTCGTTACTGCGATAGTACAGGATATCGCCGTCCGGCCCCCAGCCGTAGACCCGTACGCCCTGCACCCAGGCCGGGTCGGCCAGGGTAGCGCCCTCGACCATGACACACCGCTCGCCGGTGTCGAGGTCCAGCGCGACCAGGTTCTCCCACTCTCCTTCCGTGACGATGTAGGAAAGCCACCTGCCGTCGGGGGAAAAGGCGGGCTGGAATACCGGCGTATCCGTATCTCCCGCGATCGTCCGCTCGTTTTCCACCGCGCGGCGGGCGGAATCGATCCGGGCGGTCTTCAACCGCGTGCCGTCCCAGGGCATCTGCGGTTGGTCCCACTCGATCCAGGCGATCCGCTCGCCGTCGGGATGCCAGGCCGGCTGCATGTAGAAATCTGCGCCGCGCACCAGGTTGACCGGCCATCCGCTGCCTTCCCCGTCGACCAGGGCGATGACGTCTATCGACTCGCAGGTATGGACGTACAGTACCCACTTTCCATCCGGTGACACGGTGGGCGAAGCGGCCGCACCGAAGGCGGGCGTGATCGGCCGGGCCGTTCCCGGAGCCAGGGACTGGCGGTACAGCCTGCCGTCCTTTTCGGCGAATACGACCCAGTCGTCGGCCACGGTGAAATCACCGCCCCCGTAGCCCACGCCGCCCCGGACCGGATGGCCGTCCGTCAGGTCGTAAGGCGCGTCGGCGCCGTTGCGGCAAACGAGCACACCGGTATCCGAACGCTGTTCCAGCCAGACCAGGCCGGTGCCGTCACCGTTCCACTGCACGTCGTAGAGCGGTGTCCGGGCACCCATCGTCTTCGCCGTAATGGCGCTCTTCCAGTAACCATACGCGACGGGAATGCGGTCCGTTGACACGGGTATGCGGTCCGCCGCCTGACCGGACATCACGAGTTTGTCCTTATCTCCAGGTTCCATGTTTACCGCTTGTAATCACCGCGCTTAAATCCTTTCTTGAATATACCCGCAGGCGGTTCGTAAGCAACCGTTTATGCATCGTCCGAAGGCATGTCCGAATCATCCCCGCCCGGCTGGTCCGGGAACCGGTTACGGTCCTGTTCATGCGTCTGTCAAAGTTCTTCTATCAAACGCTGCGCGAGGCACAGGGCGACGCGGAAACCCCCAGCCACCAGCTGCTCCTTCGCTCGGGTCTCGTCCGGCAGGTGGCTTCCGGCATCTTCGCCTACCTGCCCCTCGGCCTGCGGGTCAAACGACGCATCGAAGAGATCGTCCGCGAAGAGATGGACGCCATAGGCGGCCAGGAGGTGTCGCTGCCCGTGGTGCAGCCGGCGGATCTCTGGCGGGAGAGCGGACGGTGGCAGCAGATCGGAAGCGACATGGCCCGGCTGAAGGACCGGAACGGCCGCGATCTGTGCCTGGCCATGACCCACGAAGAGGTGGTGACGTCACTCATACGCGACGTGGTCAGAAGCTACCGTCAACTGCCCTGCCTGCTGTACCAGATCCAGACCAAGTTCAGAGATGAGCCGCGCCCGCGTGGCGGGCTGATCCGCATGCGCGAGTTCACGATGAAGGACGGCTACTCCTTTCACGTGGATGCCGGGGATCTGGACGACTGGTATGAGAAGGTCTTTCAGGCCTATACCAACATATTCAGGCGCTGCGGGCTTGATGCGGTTGCGGTCCGCAGCGACCCGGGGATGATGGGCGGATCGGACGCCCACGAGTTCATCGAACCGGCGCCGTCCGGCGAAGACACGATCCTGTCCTGCGAAGCCTGCGGTTACCGCGCGAACAGGCAGGTTGCACGATTCGGGAAAGACCACCCGGCCGCGGAGGAGCGGCTTCCCCTCGAAGACATCCACACGCCGGGCACCGCTACGATCGACGATCTCGCCCGTTTCCTGGAAATCCCGGCGACGAAGACCGCCAAGGCCGTGTTCATGGTCGCCACTGTCCCGGACGATCGGGACAGCGGTGAGGGCGGGACGACGGACCGGTTCGTGTTCGCCGTGCTCCGGGGCGACATGGAGCTCAGCGATACCAAGCTGGCCAATGCCGTAGGAGCGCTTCAGCTGCGGCCGGCCACGCCGGAGGAGATACGCGCCGTCGGCACGGAACCCGGCTTCGGGTCCCCGCTCGGCATAGACCGGTCTCGATCGCTTCTGGTCGTCGACGACCTGATCCCGGCCTGCTTCAACCTGGTCGCGGGAGCCAACCGGATCGACTATCACGTGCGCAATGTGAATTACGGACGGGATTACGAAGCCGATATCGTCGCGGACATCGCCGCGGCCGGCGACGGAGACGCCTGCCCCGCCTGCGGTACCGGCCTCCGGGCCGACCAGGGTATCGAAGTCGGAAACATCTTCAAGCTTGGGGACAAATACAGCGAGGCCATGAACGCGGGCTACTTGGACCGGGAGAATGTCTCCCGCCCCATCGTCATGGGTTGCTACGGGATCGGCATCGACCGCCTCATGGCGTCGATCGTGGAGCGCCACCACGACGACAGCGGCATCTGCTGGCCCGCGGCCGCGGCACCCTTCCAGGTGGTCGTCATCGACCTGTCCGGCGGCGACTCCCGCGTATCGGACGTGGCGGAAACGGTTTACGAAACGCTGGTTTCGGCGGGACTCGAAGTGCTCTTCGACGACCGCGACGATCGCGCTGGAGTGAAATTCAACGACGCGGACCTCATGGGCATACCGGTGAGGCTGACCGTGGGCAGGCGCGGGGTAGATAAAGGCGTGGTGGAACTCAAGATACGGCGGTCGGACGAGATGAAGGATGTGCCACTGGGGGACGGGCTGGCGGAAGCGGTGAAGGCATCAGTAGAGAAGTAACCCCTTGTCCTTTCCAGTATCGTCAGACGATTTCCACCCCGGCCTCCGCCGCGATGCGCCGGACGTTCGCGACGGCTGTCGGGATTTTGTCCTCGGGCAAATGCTCCACCAGCATGTAGCCTTCCGGCTGAATCTCCTCCCACCGCCGCACGGCCGTGACCAGATCGAGCACGCCGGCACCGGGCACTTCCTCGTTCATGTGGACGACGAAGCCGGGTTCCACGCTGATGTCCTTGATGTGGCAGACTGTCGAGATCGGCCCCATGACGTCGAAGATGTGGTTCAGGCGATCCGCGCTGTTGTAAGCCTGGTCCAGGGACTGGAAGTGGTTCACGAAATCCATGACCACGCGCAGTCGATCGGACCCGACGGCTTCGATCACCTTCCGGTTGATCTCGGGCGACCCCATGATCGTGAGCACGTGGGTCTCGATCACGACCGTCATCCCCTCCTCCTCCGCCTTTTCCGCGACGCGCGTCAGGGTGTCGATCAGCATGTCGAGCCGTCCCAGTTCGTGGTTCTCGGGCGTAGGGTCGTAGGACCCCGCCGGGTTCAGGCTGCCGGTGCGTATCAATACGTTGTGGGCCATAAGCGCCCGGCCGGCTTCGATGCCGCGGCATATGGTCTTTACGACCCCGTCACGCACCGCCCGGTCCGGGTCGAAGAGGCACTCGCGGTAGCCAATGCCGAACTGGGCCAGTTCGAGTCCGATATCATCATAGAGTGCGTTGACCCGGTTAAAATCCGCCGGCGTCAGATCGTTCAGGACTTCACCGGGACCGTGGTAGCAGACCGAGGTGACGCCCTGATCCATACCCTTCTTCAATACCTCAGCCGTCACGGCCCGGGGATCCCCCGGCGCGAAACCTACAACGCCAAGTCGCATGCATCGTCCCTTTCCTTACCCACCTGGATTCGGCCTGTTCCGCGCCATTCCGCGCACCGGACGCACAACGTGTCTCGACGTCCGACGCCTGTTCAGTCCCCGATGACCACCAGCACGTCGTTCTTGTCTACCGTGTCTCCCTCGCCGACCCGGATTTCCTTGACCGTGCCGCCGGCGTGGGCGCGCAGTTCGTTCTCCATCTTCATGGCTTCGATGACGACCACGCCCTGGCCGGTTTCCACCTTCTCGCCCACCGCAACGGAAATCGACACGATGCGGCCGGGCATGGGCGCCTTGATCTGTTCGCCCCCGGCGCGGCGGCGGGATTTGACCTGTCCGCGTAACCGGGCCAGTTGCTCGTCCTCCACGGTTACCACGGACGATACGCCGTTGACCCTGACCTCCCTTTGCTCGCCCCAGGTCGCCGCGACCGCCGTATAGGACCTTCCTTCGATGAGCAGGGAATAGAGCTGATCCCCCTGGATCGAGACCATGTCGATTTCCACCGGCCGGCCATCGATCCGCAGCGTGACCCGGCCTTCCCGGTCATCCAGGCTGACGGCGTATGTCGTACCCTGTATGGTGACGAGATAGCTCAATGTGCACCCGTTCGCCGTCTTATGCGGCGGGCAACCCGCACCGGGCAGCCCTCGGCGGGAAGACCGTCATCGGCCCCTTCGCATGGCGTCGCGCCGGCCGGTCAGCTTCCACGGACTCTCCCCGGACCCAGGCGGTCCATCGGATCCATCCCCGCCGACCCCGGCCGGCATCGCCCGTCTCGCTTCCCGGTGCTTCATGATGGCGGCGAAGGCGGCGGCGATGTGACGCTCATCGGCCCCGGCATCTTCGTCCGGGCCCATGGTCTCGACAAAAGCGGTGGAATAGTCGCCGGAAATGAACCGTGGGTCGGACAGGGCCCGGAGGTGAAACGGAATCGTGGTCTTGATACCGCCGATATCGTACTCCCCCAGGGCTCTTCTCATGCGGGCGATCGCTTCTTCCCGCTTCTCGGCCCATACGATCAGCTTGGCGATCATGGGATCGTAGTAGATCGGCACCTCGTAACCCGCGCAGAACCCGCTGTCCAGCCGGACCCCGGGGCCGCCCGGTTCACTCAGGCGCGTAACCACGCCGACCGAGGGCATGAACTGGGCGTTAGGATCTTCGGCGGAGATGCGGCATTCCAGGGCTGCACCGAGCAGGCGCACGTCTTCCTGCTTGAAAGGCAGGGGCATGCCGGCGGCGATCTCGATCTGCCTTCTGACCAGGTCCTGCCCGGTTCTCAACTCGGTGACCGGGTGCTCGACCTGAAGGCGGGTGTTCATCTCGAGAAAATAGAACTGGCGGTCCTGGTCGACGATGAACTCCACGGTACCGGCGTTGGTGTACCGGACGGCCTCGGCGGCCCTTACGGCCGCTTCTCCCATGGCGTTTCGCAGCGCATCGTCGAGAATGCAGGAGGGCGATTCTTCGATGAGTTTCTGGTGGCGGCGCTGGATCGAACACTCCCGCTCTCCGAGATGCACCGCGTTCCCGTGCTGGTCGGCGAGGACCTGGAACTCCACGTGACGGGGTTCCACCAGGTATTTCTCCAGGTAGACCGTGGCATCGCCGAAGGCGGACTGGGCCTCGGACCGCGCGGTACGGAGCGCGCCCGCAAGGTCGTCCGGTGATTCCACGACGCGCATGCCCTTCCCGCCGCCGCCCATGGCGGCCTTCACGAGGACCGGGTAGCCGATGGATTCCGCCGCGCCGAGGGCTTCCTCGTCGCTGTCGATCCCTTCTTCGGTCCCCGGTACGACGGGCACGCCTGCCTGGCGCATGGTCTTTCGCGCCGCCGTCTTGCTTCCCATGGTCCGCATGGCCTCGCCGGAAGGGCCGATGAACGTGATGCCGGCCTCCGCACAACGATCGGCGAACTCCCCGTTTTCGGATAGAAACCCGTATCCCGGATGTACCGCATCGGCGCCGGCCTTCTTCGCCGTCTCAATGATCCGGTCCACACGGAGGTAACTGTCCGAGGAGGGCGCGTCGCCGATGCAGAAGGCCTCGTCGGCGAACTGGACGTGCAGGGCGGTGCGGTCCGCCTCGGAGAAGACGGCCGTCGATTCGATGCCCATTTCCCGGCACGTGCGGATCACCCGGACGGCGATCTCTCCGCGGTTGGCGATCAGGATTTTTCGGATCATGTACCCTCTTACAGCGGGATATTCCCGTGTTTCTTGGGAGGATTCGCGTCTCGCTTGTTCTTCAGCATCTCCAGCGCGGAAATGATACGTGGACGGGTCTCCTGGGGCTGGATCACTTCATCGATATACCCGATTTTCGCCGCGACGTAGGGATTGTCGAACTTCTCCCGGAACTCGGCGGTCAGTTCCTCGCGCAGGGCGTCGGGGTCATCCGCTTCGGCCAGTTCCCGGCGGTAGAGCACGTTCACCGAGGCTTCTGGACCCATGACCGCGAACTGCGCGGACGGCCAGGCGTAATTGATGTCGGCGCGTATCTGCTTGCTGTTCATCACGCAGTAGGCGCCGCCATAGGCCTTGCGCGTGACCACGGTCAGCCGGGGTACCGTGCTCTCACAGAACGCGTAGAGCAACTTGGCGCCTTCCTTGATGATGCCGCCGTGCTCCTGGCTGACGCCGGGCAGAAACCCGGGCACGTCCTCGAAGACCACCAGGGGAATGTTGAAGGCGTCGCAGAAGCGCACGAACCGCGCACCTTTCACGGACGCGTCGATGTCAAGCACGCCGGCGAGCGAAGCGGGCTGGTTGGCGACAATTCCGGCGGCCCGCCCGTTGAACCGGGCGAACCCCACGACGATATTGTCGGCGAATTCACAATGTATTTCGAAGAATTCGCCGTGATCCACCACCCGGTGGATCACGTCCTTGATGTCATAAGGTTTGTTGGCGTCGTCCGGCACGATGCGGGCAAGTTCCTCATCCATCCGGTCGGGATCGTCCGAGGACGCTGCCCGCAGTGGATCTTCCAAGTTGTTCGAGGGCAGGAACGCCAGGAGCTCCTTCACCATGGATAGGCACGAGGGTTCGTCCGGCGCGGAAAAATGGGCCACGCCGGTCACGGAGTTATGGACGTGCGCACCGCCCAGTTCGTCGAAGGTCACCTCTTCGTGGGTCACCGCGCGGATGACGTCCGGTCCGGTGATGAACATGTAACTGGTATCCTCGACCATGAAGACGAAGTCGGTCATGGCCGGAGAGTAGACCGCGCCGCCGGCACAGGGCCCCATGATCACCGAAATCTGCGGGATTACGCCGGAAGCCATCACGTTACGCAGGAAGATGTCGGCGTAGCCCGCGAGGCTGACCACCCCTTCCTGGATGCGCGCGCCGCCGGAGTCCTTGAGGCTGATGACCGGCGCACCGTTCTTCATGGCGAGGTCCATGACCTTGCAGATCTTCTCGCCGTAGGCCTGGCCCAGTGAACCGCCGAATACGGTGAAGTCCTCGGACACGACGTAGACGCTGCGGCCGTCGATGGTGCCGTAACCCGTGATCACGCCGTCGCCGAGGACTTCCGTGCCTTCCATGCCGAAATCCTGGCAGTCGTGGGTCACGAAGGCGCCAATCTCCTCGAAACTGCCTTCGTCCAGTAGAAAGGCCACGCGCTCCCGGGCGGTCCATTTTCCGGCCTCGTGCTGGCGGTCGATGCGGCGCTGCCCGCCGCCTTCGGCCGCCTGTTTTCGCAGCGCGTCCAGGTGTTTCATCTTTTCGGACATGGACATGAGATATGGTTCTCCTGCCGGGGCCGCACCGGGGCCGCTCCGGGGCAGCACCGGGGCCGCACTATTGAAACAACGCCTGCCAACCTGCGTGAACTACACTACGTCGAAATCCAGGGCTTCCAGGCCGGCCCGCAGCCGGTCCTCCCCTTCCGCGAACAGGCGGGCGGTGGGCGGGCGCGGCGGCCCCGCAGGTACTCCGCGCCATTCGAGCATCTTCTTGATCCCGGCCAGGACGCCCACCGAAATCAGCAGCGCGATGACCCGGTTGGCCTGTACCTGCAGTGACATGGCTTCCTGTATCCGTCCGTTTCGGAAGGCGTCGTACATGCGCAGGAACATCCGGGGCATGATGTTGTACGTGGAACCGATGGCTCCGTCGCTGCCCATCACGAACCCCGCCACGCACATCTCGTCCGGTCCCGTGATGGCGTTCAGCCTGCCCCCGGACAGGTCCACGAGCTGCTGGAACACGAAGAAGTTCGGGTCCGTGAACTTGATGCCGGCGAAATTGGGCACCGCGTCCATGGCCTCCAGGAACTGCCCGGGCGAGACCTGCCCGTCCACGTCGCGCGCGAGCCAGTAAACGTAGAAAGGGACCTTCGAAGCGCCTCCGATGGCGGCATAGTGTCGAACGGCGGCCGCCAGGTCGTTGGGCTGGTCCGCGGGGGCGACGGAAGCCACGGCGTCCGCACCCAGCGCACGAGCCTCCGACGCGAGGACGACGGCGTCCTCCGTGGTCGTGCCGCCCACGTGAAAGACCACCGGAACCTGGCCCGCGACATCACGGGTTACGGTCTCGCACATCCGCCGCCGTTCCGCGACCGACATCTGCCGGCCTTCGCCCGTGCCTCCGGTGATGAAGAAGCCGTCGCTTCCGGCGTCCACAAGGTGTCGCACCAGGGGCGCCACCCGGCCGGGCGACAACTCGAGTCCTTCATCAAAGGGCGTGCAGAGCGCCGGCCAGATGCCTTGGACCAGTTTGGACATGATTCCGGTAATCGTCGTCGGTGTCAGAAATGGTAGTTGATACCCAGTTGAACGAAACCGTCCTGCCGGAGATCGTAGTACAGATCGTCGCGGTCTATGTTGGTAATCGCGACCGCTCCCAGGTCCAGGGAAAAGGCATCCGACAGCCGGCGCGCCAGTTCAAGGCCGTAGATACGCTGACGCTTGTCGAGATCGTGCAGCACACTCACCGTCATCTCCGTACCCTGGACATCGTTCAGCATGAGCCGCAGGGCGGCGAAGAGGTCATTCTCATAGAAATTGGTGGCGCGTCGGCCGCGTTCATCACGGTCCCATTCGGCGAAAAGGGTAAGGTCGGCGTCCGTATTCCACAAGGAAAAAAACGTGTATTCACCGCCCAGTACGAAGGCATTGAAGGTCTCTTCCACGCCCGCCAGGTTGCGCGCACCGGACCGCCGGATCGCTTCCAGCTTCAGCAGCAGGGACCCGGTGGTCCACTGGGCATCGAGGCCGAACTGGCGGATCTGATTATATATGGGATAAAGTACGGGTACGGGCGGACCCGACGAGCCGGGTGTGCCGGACGAGCCGGACGAGCCCCGCAGGTCGGACGCCACACGCGGCGCTCCGCAGTCAAAGCACAGTCCGAAGGAAGGCTCCCTGGCCGTGCCGTCGAATACGCTGGCCCCGAAGTCCAGCAGGCCCAGGGTATGGCTGTAGCGGGCGGCGAAATCCGGATGCCACTTCCCGGACGAACTTTCGTATTCCGCCAGGTCATTGTCGACGACCACCGAAGCGCGCAGCCGTCCGTTGCTGCCGGGAAACGTGCGTTTCCGGTGCCAGGACATGCCCAGCAGTTCCACCACGCCCCAGTCTGATGACCAGGTCACGTAGGCCATAGGCTGTCCCATACGGGTCTTTTCGTCGGGATGTTCCACCAGGTCGATCTGGTTGACGATGTCCACCAGGTGACGAGATTCGACCACACCCCAGAAAACGCGGTCGACCCCGAGGCGAAGTTCCCATTCCCCGTTGCCGGCGGCGCCGGAAAGCAGTAGGTACGCTTCCCGCAGGTCGAAGTGGGTTCGGCGGTCGTCCGCGCTGTCGTAGCGGAACCAGGGCGTCACATTGAGGATGCGCCCCGCTTCGTCTTCGAGGTAGAGGTTGGGTTCCGCTACGAATCCGCTCGCGTGGGAACCCTGGCCCTGGAATAGGGCGGTCTGGGGAAACCAACGGCTTTCCGCGGCCAGGCGGCCCGTCAGGTCGACGTCATAGATACCGGCCTGGCCATGCGAGGCAGCCGGATGCGACGCGAAACCGATCAGACAGACGCCAAGCCACAGGAGGCGAACCAGGGCCCGCGAGGGCATCACCGCACCCGCCTCAGTCCGGTACGGGTGAAGTCGCGGTCGTCGATGTCGGTCCCGAACTGGTAGTCCGTCCAGACCAGGTCGGTGCTCTTGCCCGTCAGATGGTTCACCATGGCCATACTGCCGGCCCGCCAGTAACGCTCGAGGTACTGACGGTACTCGCCCAGGGTTAGCGTCTTGAGATGGGCGTCCTTGCGGTCGTAGTACTCCACTTTCCAGACGCGCAGCGCCGACTTGTCGCGCCAGACGAGCTGGCGGCGGTAGACCGATCCCTTCTCCACCGGGATGCGCTCGGTGACCACGCAGTCCAGGCCGTCTCCGCAGGGTTCGTCGCGCAGGTACCGGTAGGTGTATTTCTCCACTTCCTGGACCGTCATGTCCTCGTAGGTAAACTCGCTTCCCATGAAGGAACCCGATCGGTTGGACGAACTGATGCGCTTGACGCGCTTCAGGGCCGGCAGGTAGAGCCATTGATCGTCCGGCCGGTCCTTGTGGCCGTGTATGAGCAGCGCGGTGCCCCGGGCGTCGCGCGGCTGGTCGAACACGAAGAGACTCTTGTTGCCGTCGTCCGCCGCCTCGAGCACCTTCACGCGCACTTCGCGGACGCTCTCCTGCCCCTTCTTGTTGCGCAGGACCATGGTCATGCCGGCCGTGAAATTGCCGAAACCTTCGTCCTGATTCCGGGCGTCCCGGGCGATCTGCAGCCCCTTTTCTTCCGAAGGATCGGCGGGTCCGCCTGGTCCGCCTGGTCCGCCTGGTCCGCCTGGACCGCCTGCCCATGCCTCCTGGGACGGCATGCCCGGCAGGAATAACAACGCCAGGAGGCAGAACCCGGCGGCACGCAATCCGCGCGACGTTCGCACACGCGACGTTCGCACACGCGACGTTCGCTCACGCGAAGTTCGCAGTCGCAATGGTTGGTCTGTTTTCATGATTTTCTCCTGTCTAGCGCCATAAGCAGGGGAGGAAGCAGCAGGAAATCGGCAATGATCGCGAAGCCGATGGTGATAGTGACCAGCAGCCCGAGGGCCCACGACACCTGGAAACCGGAACCCGCGAAGGCCAGGAACCCCGCGGAAAGGACCAGCGTCGTGGTCCACAGCGCCTTACCCACCGACCGGAAGGTAACGCGCACCGCTTCTTCCGCCGAAAGGCCCTCCTCTTTGCGCGCCCGGAGGTACCTGCTGAGAAAGTGGATCGTATCGTCCACGACGATGCCGAAGGCGACGACGATGACCACCGACGAGGCGATGCCCACTTCGCCGACCAGGTGCCCCCAGAGCCCGAAGCTCATGGCCGCGGGTACGAAATTCGGCAACAGGCTGATGAGGCCGAAGCGAAAACTCCTGAAGACCAGGACCAGGATGATCGAGATGAGCAACATGGCGGTCACCGTTCCGCGCAACATCGACTCGATATTGCGTTGTGAGATGTGGGCGAAGACCACGCTAAGCCCGGTGGCTTCGGTCGCAAGCGCGGGCGCGTTCTCGCGCAGCCAGGATTCGCCCCGGCCGGCCAGGTCCTGCAGGTCCTGGCTCGAACGGCCGCGGATTACGACCGTCATGCGCGTCGCGGACTTGGAGACATCGATCCGGTCGTTCAGATCGCTGCCGAAGGGCAGTGAAAGTTCGTAGAGCAGCAGGTACTGCGCAGCGAGATCCGGGGCATCGGGGATACGGAAGTAGGCCGGATCGTCGCCGTTCATGTTCTTGTTCAGCCGCTTCATGATGTCCGGGAAGGCCTGCACGTGGCCCACTTCGGGCTGGCTCCGGTTCCATTCCGCGAAAGCCTCCACCTGCCGGAGGTAATCCGGATCGGTGATCCCGCCCTCCTCCTCCGCGGCCAGCGTGTACTCCAGGGACAGCAGTCCGGTCAGGTTGTCCATGACGAAATCCGTATCCCGGCGGAACTCGTAGCGCTCATCGAAGTAATCCGGCCAGCTGTCGGTCAACACGTTCCTGGGCACGCCGGTGATCAGGACGACCGTCAGGATTCCGATTAACCAGAGCAGCGGCTTACGACGCGCGACGACGAAATCACCCAGTCGATCGAAGAAGACCGGTTGCCGGAAACCACCGGCACGGGCCCGCAGCGGAAGGACCGAAAGCAGCGCGGGCAGGAGCGTCATGGCGTAGACGAACGTGATCATCACCCCGAAAGCCACGAAGTTGCCTAGAATGTGAAACGGCGGCGAATCCGAGAAGTTCAGGCTGAGAAATCCGATCGCGGTGGTAATCGAGGCCAGGAATACCGGGTAGGCGTTCGTCTTTATGGATACCTTAACCGCCGTGTTCCGGTCCTCGCCCCGTCTTATCCCCGAGAGCGAGTGGGTGATGATGTGGACCGCCTGGGCGACGGAAATCGCCATGACGATGATAGGCACCCCGGAATTCACCGGGCTGAATACCGTGTGGAACCAGCCGGCAAGCCCCATCGTCGTCGAAATCACGAAACCGATCATGACGACGATGATGCCCGTTCCCAGCATGGACCGCATGAGAAGGGTCGACGTGATCACGATGAGGACGAAGACGATGGGCAGCAGGGTTTCCAGGTCGTCCCGGGTGGCATCGGCAAACGCCCGATTCATGACCACGTCGCCCGTCAGATAGAAGTCCACTTCCTCGTTCGCCGCCCTCGCATCGTCCAGCATGCCGTCCAGGTAGTCGGTCAGCTCGATCACCGCGAGATCCGGGTTGTCGCCCAGCACGAAGTTGACCGCCAGGCCGGCCACGCGGCCGTCAGGAGAAACGAGCCTTCCGACGATCTCCTGGGAACCCAGCGCGATCGTCCGGACGCGATCCAGGTCGGCCTCACTCAGCGACGTGGCGTCTTCGACGAGCGGCCCCACGATGAGGTCGTCTTCCATCGCTTCGCTGTGAAAGTAGTTCGTAAGGGAATTCACCCGCGTCGAGTACGGAGCGAGCCAGGCGTTTTCGGTGAGGTCTTCGACGACGCCGAGCACTTCTCGAGTGAAGACGGAACCGTCCCGGGGTGCGATGGCGATCAGGGCGGTGTTTGAGACGGAGTAGATGTCTTCCAGCGCATCGAAGGCGGCGAGTTGGGGGTTGTTCTCGCCGAACATGACGCGATGCTCGTTGGAGACGATAATATTCCTGGCGCCGGCCGCCATGGCGAGCATGAACAGCAAGGCAAGCGAAATAACAAGCCAGCGATGGCGCAGGATTGCGTCGATGTAGTTATCCAGGTGCAATTGATCGCGCTACCATTTGCTGGATTCAGACGCTTTGACTTTATCGGGAAGCCGGTAGCTCATGCCGATATCGTCGTAGGCCGAAAGCTGAAGCATCTGTGAGAAATTGTCCAGTTTCGTCTGCCGACCTCTCGTTTTCAATAACAGGTTCTTCACGCGACTGATGCGGTTTTTCAGGCGATGGGCGAACAGGACGCCAAAGGTACTGCTTTTCGGGTAACGCAACGCATCGGCCAGTTCGTGTCCCAGCAGGGCACGGGAGATATTATACAAGGTCTTGAGGGCGGCCGCCACTTCATCGGGATCCGTGATATTCAGCAACGCCGGTCCGGCATGGATCAGTGCGTTCGCGTTCGCGATCGAGTGCTCGTCGGGAGGGGGTTCGCACATGAATCCGATATCGATGATCGTCCGGGCTTCGTTCTCGTCCTTCATGAGGATGCTCTCCGGGACGCCCATGATGTAGCCGGTGTACCGAAAGACCTTAACGAAACTCTCCCTTTCCTCCTGCGTATATATTGCGCCCAGCGAGATGGAATGCTTCAGGATCTGCGCCGAGAAAATACTGACCGCCAGGCCTACATGGGCGGCGCTCAGGGGCGTGCCCCAGGCCCCGGTGTCCCATATGTCTGAGTCTTTCATAAGGCGGCGCACCATGGCATGCACGAAACGGATCCGGGCGGAAAGGCGGTAGCCGTCCCCTTCCCTGCGGAGGCCGCCGGGCAGGAAGATTTCCAGCAGATGTCGGTTATTCTGCTTGAAACGGCGGGTTGCGTTTTCTGAGTGTACCCGCCCGGTCAGGTAGAAGGACTTGCTGATGAGCGTCGTGAATCCTTCCAGCAGGGCCGCGGTCACAAAGGCCACCAGTATTTCCGGCATGTTCTTGTGGAATCCGACCACGGCGGGGCGGAAGGTTTCGAATTCGACCCACTCGGGGACCTTCGAATCGACCTCCCTGAAATAGCGCTGCAGGACTTCAGGCGCTTTACTCAACCATTCCTCTTCCTGGTGCAGCCCCGCATGGATGTACTGGTGCATCTCGCCTGGCGGCATACCGGAAAGCTCATCCATCACGGGATCCAGATCCTCGTCACCGACCATGGTGTGCCTGATGTAATTGTCGGCGTATTCCGGGTTCAGGGACCGCGCCTTCTCATAACCACTGGCGTAAGACGTTGGGACTTGAAGCAAAACCGAATCCTGGATCCAGGCGAACGGACACACTACTGCACTATTGAATTATCGCACGTTAACGTATAAACCACTGAATTGTCAAGTTTCCATTTTCTATTCGAGTATGCGCTTACTGTCCACGACTAAACATAAAAGCAGCGTGTAGCACTGCTTTTCGAATCAAATGCACACGTGAAAATTATACTTAATTTAATTTTATATAGCTGTTCTTGACATTATTATTATTGTATACTGATATATGGAACGGCCGGTACAGCAACTCACTCACCATGCACTAAACCGGCCTTAGGATGCATCGTAACAGCAAATGAAACCGGTCCGCCGCGACAAGGCGCCACGGGACGGTCGCCGGTTTGCGATACGAAGGTAAAGCAGCACCAGGGTATCCGGTCTGCACATCGATGCATACAGGCGTGTACCATCTACCGCCTCGATCAGTACAGTAAGACAGCTGCAATGTCCGCGTCGCCGTGGATGGAGCAGCGATCTATTTCAGTGCCACTGTAATCAGCGTCAGTTGCCGGCACCCGTGTCCTGGTACCGGCGGAATCACGATAAATCCGCACGGCAGCAGGGACGGCTAGTGGAAACCCGTAACCGGATACTTCGAACCGGGTGTTCTAGCGGTGCCGGATGCTCCCGTCGCGCTTGATCGGCCCTTCGATTTCAAGCGCTTTCAATGGAAAGGCAGTTTCTTTGAGACCATGAACAAGCAACCAGGCAGGCCAGCGGACTTCCATCTGATACACGCATGCCTAGAAGGTCGGTCGGATGCGCAGAGTCTACTCTACAAATCGTTTTTCATGTCGGACAAGCCCGTTCACTTCTGGGTTTACAAGAAAGCGTACTGGATTCCGTCGGGTGAGAAGGAAGACATCCTCAATGACATCTTCATCGCGGTCTTGCAGAGTCTTCCCAAGTTCGAATTCCGCAGTGCATTGAGCACATATGTTATCCGCATCGCCAAGATCAAGTGTCTGGACGCCATGCCTTCACGTATGGGGGTCGCAAGGGGGAGGGGAATCAAGTTCGTCGATATCGACTGGTTTGCGTCAAACACCGAGTCGGGGCTGCAGATCGAAGACTCCAATCCAAACAACGGTCCCGGCCGGTTATTCAAGAAACTGGAAGAAGAAGAACAGATCTACCTGTTGCATACCGCCCTCAAGTATTACACGGGCCCGCGATGCCGGACCGTCCTCAAAATGTACGTGAGGGAACTGAAAGGGGAACTGACCAGGGAGGACATTGCCGAACTGATGGGGGTGTCCGTACAACGCATGGGACAGATGATCTACGACTGCATGTATCGCCTCAGGCGCAAGATGCAAAGCAGGTTTCGTGATTACGAACACTTTACCAAGTGCGTGTGTGAAGGCACCAGGCGTCGTAGACGGAGGAGGAAGGAGTAGTCATGCATCCGTGAATGCCGGGTCGCGGCTCGTAAACCCGCGACACCTTGTTTCGAATGCGGGGATGGATCGTTGTCTGGAGTAATCCGGCGGGACCGGGGTTCCGGCGGGACCGGCGTTCCGGCGGGACCGGCGTTCCTCATCAGCCATCCTCCCCGCCTATTGTGCGGCGAGCCGTAACAGATCGGAACTCGGCTTGTTCCGCTCTACAGATCGGACATGCGCCTTCGAGGCATAACCGGCGGTCTTCGAAGAATCCCGTGGCCGGGACCCTGGCATTAAGGGGTTGACAATCGACTGTCGGCACGTACGTTACGGAGAGCCGGAAGGAGTTCAGCGTCGGAAGGAGTTCACCGCATGGACATGACTTATCCGCGACGAAAGACCCGTGAAGTACGCGTCGGAAACGTCACGGTCGGCGGCGCGCATCCGATTGCCGTGCAATCGATGATCACGGAGAACACGCGGGACGTGGCGGCGTGTGTGGAGTCGATCGTCCGATTGCACGAACTCGGTTGTGAAATCGTGCGGGTGACCACCCCTACGCTGGCGGACGCCCACAGCCTGCGTGAAATCAAGCAGACCCTCGACCTGAGGGGCGTGGACGTGCCCCTGGTCGCCGATGTCCATCACCAGGGCACCCGGATAGCCGAGGAAGTCGCCCGGTCCGTCGACAAGGTGCGTATCAACCCCGGCCTGTTCGTGTTCCAGCGGCTGGCCGATACCATCGAGTACACGCAGGAAGAATTCGAAGCGGCGAGACGGAAAGTGGAGGAAGACCTGGCCCCGGTTATCGAGGTCTGCCGGGAGCGGGACATCGCCATGCGCATCGGCGTGAACCACGGGTCCCTGTCGGACCGCATGACGGTGACCTACGGAGACACGCCGCTCGGCATGGTGGAGTCCGCGTTGGAGTTTATCCGGGTCTGCGAGGCGCGGGACTACCGGAACTTGATCGTCTCGCTCAAGGCATCCCGCGTGCCCGTCATGATCCAGGCGAACCGGCTCATGGCAAGCCGTATGGACGAAGAAGGCATGGACTATCCCCTGCATCTGGGCGTCACCGAAGCCGGCGACGGCGAGTATGCCAGGATCAAGTCCACATCGGGCATCGGCACGCTGCTGGCCGAAGGACTCGGCGACACCATCCGCGTATCACTCGCCGAGGATCCGGCCAACGAAATCCCGGTCTGTTACGATATCCTCCAATCGCTGGGCTTGCGCCGCACCAAGGTCGAATTCATCGCCTGTCCTTCCTGCGGTCGGACCAAGTTCAACCTGGAAAACGTGCTGGCGGAAGTCAAGGCGGCCACCGACCACCTCGCGGGCCTCGATATCGCGGTCATGGGATGCATCGTCAATGGTCCCGGAGAGATGGCCGATGCCGATTACGGCTATGTCGGACGGGCCAACGGCATCATCTCGCTCTACCGAGGGCGGGAATGCGTCAAGATGAGCGTTCCGCAGGAACAAGGTGTCCACGAGCTGGTCGACCTGATCAAATCGGATGGCCGCTGGGTAGATCCTTAGCCGGCGGACGGTCCCTTGTCCGGTGGAAGGCCCCGATTCAGCATTTCCATAACATCCTGCAGTTCGAATACGAAGCCGAACGCCAGGGCGACCCGCCACGGTGATCCGCCACAGCACGAAGCCCCCGGCCGTTTCCGTTACCGCCGTTTCCCCGTAGTCCCCGGGCGCTTCCCCGCAGACTTCCGTGCTTACGAGTAACCCATGCGTGATCCCCTTCGCGCCTCATGGCAAGGCGCGAGTGGTCGGTGTCGATCCTCACTTGCGAACGCTGCCGTTTCGAGGCGAACGGGAATCGAATATCGGTTGACCCAGAGGCCGAGATTCATTAATTTGTTGCTTTCACGGCGCGCAAATCCCGGAGTCCGAGCTTTCCCCATCCAGTTTGCAGGAGGTCGTACTGCATGCCTGACACGTTGACGGTCATCGACAACCGGACCGGCAAGAAATACGAGATCCCGATCCAGTACGGGACCTATCCCAGGTACGGCGCCGCGATCCCCACCACGGTCTTTCGACAGATCAAGGTTTCCGATGACGACTTCGGCCTGCTGGGATACGACCCGGCGTTCACCAACACCGCCTCCTGCCGGAGCAGCATAACCCACATCGACGGGGAAAAGGGCATCCTGCGTTACCGGGGCTACCCCATCGAGGATCTGGCGGTCAACAGTTCCTTTCTCGAAGTCGCCTTCCTGATCGTCCACGGCATGCTCCCGACCCGGACCGAGCTGGACGAATGGTCCTACGACATCACCCATCACGCGATCGTCCATGAGAATATCAAGAAATTTATGGACGGGTTCCGTTACGACGCCCATCCCATGGGGATCCTTATCAGCACGGTCGCCGCGCTTTCCACCTTCTACCCGGAAGCGAAGCAGATCCGCGACGTGGAAATCCGCAACGAACAGATCCACCGGCTCATCGCCAAGATTCCGACCATCGCCGCCTTCGCTTACCGGCACAGCCAGGGCTTTCCCTACACCTATCCGGACAACGGACTGGGATACTGTGGCAACTTCCTGTCCATGATGTACAAGATGACGGAGAAGTACACGCCCGATCCCGTGCTGGAAAAGGCCCTGGACGTGGTATTCATCCTGCACGTGGACCACGAGCAGAACTGCAGCGCCAACGCGATGCGGAGCGTAGGCAGTTCGCTGCCCGATCCTTACGTGTCCGTGGCCGCCGCCGCCGCCGGCCTGTATGGTCCGCTGCACGGCGGTGCGAACGAGCAGGTGCTGCACATGCTGCAGGAAATCGGCCACATCAGCCGCGTGCCCGCTTACATCAAGAAGGTCAAGCAGGGCGATATCCGGCTCATGGGGTTCGGCCACCGGGTGTACAAGAACTATGATCCCCGGGCCAAGATCCTCAAGGAGATGACCCACCGGGTACTGGGCGTGACCGAGAGGAACACGCTGCTGGACGTCGCCGTGGAACTCGAGCGGATCGCCCTTGAAGACGATTATTTCGTCAACCGGCAACTCTATCCGAACGTCGACTTCTATTCGGGCCTCATCTACCAGGCCATGGGCTTCCCGCTCGAAATGTTCCCGGTGCTCTTCGCCATTCCCCGCACCGTGGGCTGGCTGGCCCAGTGGGCGGAGATGCTGGACGATCCGGAACAGAAAATCGCCCGCCCCCGCCAGATCTATACCGGCGACGACGTCTGCCAGTACGTTCCGATCGAAAACCGCTAGCTACGCGGCACCCATCTGTAGGCGTCCCGGCTGTTTTTCCCCAGGATTTTCTCCAGGGCTTCCGAACCTCTCGGTTCGAAACAGGCCACGGCCAGTTTCTGCACCTGTCGGTAGGTTGCGTATCTCCAGGATACCGGCCAGTTGCTGGCATAGAGCAGCCGGTGCTCCCCGAAGGCGTTCCAGAGCACATCGAGGACCGGTTTGTAGTAGGCCGGGTCCTCCGGCGGAGGATCGTCCCGCGCCAGTTCCACCATGCCCGATATCTTGCAGAATACATTGGGATGGACCGCGGCGGACGTGATGCCGGCTATCCATTCCTCGTCCGGGCGGCCGCCGGTTACCGGCACGTGGGCGAGGTGGTTCAGCACGATCCTGAGACCGGGGAAACGGTCGGCGCAGGCGCTCACCCCGTCCAGCCATTCCTTGCCCACAAGCAGGTCCAGCGCGAGGTCGTGGGCGGCGAGCTGCTCCAGCGCCTTGAGATACGCCGGCTCGTCGAAGGGCGCCTTCCCCAGCCGGATGCCGTAGAAGAGGTCATGGGCGGCAAAACGGTCCAGATTGGATTCGAAATCCTCATCGGGTGGTTCCAGGTGGCCCACGAGACCCAGCAGGAAGGGGTCTTCCTCGGCCAAATCCAGGATCCACTGATTGTCCTCCACCCAGGCGCTGGCTTCCACCACGACCGTGCCCGTGACGCCTTCGGCCAGCGCTTCACGCTTGAAGTCCTCCGGCATGATCCTCCGGTAGAGAAACTCGTCGCCGGGATTGGGCCAGGGCACGCCCTGCGGCCTGGTGGGATCGTAGAAGTGGGTGTGGGTGTCGACGATCAAACCGCGTTTCTTTCTGTGACCTTCCGGCAACTCTCGAAGAAATCCGCATTGGAAGCCGAGAATCCGAACTGCTGCTCGATCTCCCGGACCGCGATTTCCGTTACAAAAAGCTCGTCCAGCGTGTCCGGGAATTCGACGCCCGCGGTGCAGTCGCGCAGGAACACGATATTGTATCCGTACCGGGCCATGGACCGTATGCCGTAGTCTCTGCCCAGGACGCACCAGTTGGTGGCGAATCCGGCGTAGACAAGGTGGAGCACGTTCAGTTCAGCCAGCACCTCGTGCAGTTCGGCGCCGGTGGTGATCACCACGTCTTCGTCGCGGACATCCACGGCCGGCGAAACCGTCAGGCCGTCGCTGATGGGATCCCAGTGAAGACCGATGCCCGGGGGTTGGCTCCGGGGACCGCGGTAGGCGCGGTATGTGCCTTCTCTGCTCCTGAACGCCGGGGGCGGCCAGTCCGCACCGCCGCGCGGAGGAGCGGGCGCCGCCGGATTCCGGGCCGACTGGGGAAACTGCCGCGCCACTTCGGGCGACGGGGCGTGGATAACCGGCAGGCCGGCCTTCCGGCTCATCTCGATGGCCGGCACGATCGCCTCCCGCGTGACCCGGGCGGCCCGCTCGATCCAGCTGTCGATGAAATGGGTGTTCCACAGGTCCACCAGGACAAGCGCCGTCTGTTCGACGGGCAGGTCCATCCGGATCTCCCGGCGGATGAAGTGCTCCTCCCTGCAGGGCACGTCGGCGGGGGTACTGTCCTGGTAATACCGCACTTTCAGGTCGAGTATGGCCGGGTTAGCTGTCATTTTTCCCGCACCCCGGTCAGGCCGCCGTGCTGCAATCGCTGGACGATTTCATCCACGTCGTAGACACATCCACCCCACGCGCCGCCACCTGCCTGCTGCAGTGCGGCCCAGAGGCGGGTGTCGTCGGGCAGATTCGGGTCGACGGACAGGTCGTCCCTCGGCGAACGCCCGGCGAGCAACCGGCTGCCTTCTTCCGCGCCGATCGTGCGGTCCCCGCTGCCGACCAGGTTGATGGATCCGGTCAGGTTGTTCCGGTCTATGACGATTTCCACAAGGTCGCCGTCGATGATCTTCCCTACGGGGCCGCCCGCGAGGGCCTCGGGACCGACGTGACCGATGCAGGCGCCGGTCGAGATGCCGGAGAACCGGGCGTCGGTCACCACGGCGACGTGTTTTCCGAAGGACAGGTGCCTCAACGCGGCGGTGATCTGGTAAGTCTCTTCCATGCCGGCGCCCATGGGACCCCGGCAGATGAGCACCAGCACGTCGCCCGGCTTGATCCGGTCCTCGTTGCGGCTCTTGATGGCGGCGATGGCGTCCCGTTCCCGCGTGAATACCCGTGCGGGTCCCGTTTTCCGGTACACCCCGTCCGGATCGACGACGTCCGGGTCGATGGCCGTACTCTTGATGACCGATCCCTCCGGCGCGAGGTTTCCCACGGGAAAGGTTACCGTGCTGGTCAGCCCCCGGCTCCGCGCGCGATCGGGGGACATGATCACGTCGTCCGGGTCGATCCCGTCCACCTTCTCGAGGCGCTCGCGGACCAGCCTCCGCCTGTCGGACGCCTGCCACCAGTCCAGGACCTCGCCCAGGGTTGTCCCGGCCGCGGTAAGTACCGATTCGTTCAACAGACCCGCTTCGCGCAGGTGAAGCATGACTTCCGGCACGCCGCCGGCGAGAAAGGCAATCACCGTGGGATGGCCCGTCGGCCCGTTCGGCAGCACGTCCACCAGCCTGGGCGTCTGCCGGTTTATCCTTGCCCAGTCCTCGATCCCGGGGCGCTCCAGCCCGGCGGCATGGGCGACCGCGGGGATGTGGAGCAGCAGGTTGGTGGATCCTCCGAAGGCGGCATGGACCGTCATGGCGTTCTCGAGCGCCTTTTCGGTCAGGATCTTTCGAACGGTCATTCCCTCGGCGTCCAGCCGCATCAGCGCACGGGCAGACCGCTTAGCCATGTCGATCCAGATGGGTTGTCCCGACGGCGCCAGCGCGCTGTGGGGCAGGGAGAGGCCGAAGGCTTCGCCTACGACCTGCGAAGTGGCCGCCGTACCGAGGAACTGGCAGCCGCCGCCCGGTGACGCGCAGGTCCGGCAGCCCATGTCCGCCGCGTATTCCAGCGAGATCTCACCGTGGGCGTACCGGGCGCCGATGGACTGGATCATACCGGCGTCTTCACCTTCCTCGGGCGGCAGGGTGACACCGCCCGGCACCAGCACGCAGGGCAGGTCGTGGGACGCCGCCAGCGCGATCATCATGGCGGGCAACCCCTTGTCGCAGGTCGCCACGCCGACCACGCCCCGGCGCGTCGGCAACGACCGGATCAACCGCCGGAAGACCATGGCCGCGTCGTTTCGATAGGGCAGGCTGTCCATCATGCCCGTCGTGCCCTGGGTGCGCCCGTCGCAGGGATCGGTGCAGTAGCCTCCGAAGGGGATGCCGCCCAGGGCCGTGAGCTCCTCGGCGGCCGCGTGCATGAGCAGGCCGACTTCCCAGTGGCCCGTGTGGTACCCCAGGGCCACGGGCGTTCCATCGGATGCGCGGATCCCTCCCTGGGTGCTGAGAATCAGGTATTCCCGGCGTTTCAACGCCTTCGGACTCCAGCCCATGCCCACGTTCTGGGACAGGCCGAAGAGGTCGCCGCTCGGGCTGTCCCGCAACATGTCGCCGGTCAGCGGCAGGCTGCCCTCCGGTCCCGGTGCGCTGGACTGTATATCGTATATGCCGGGATCAGACTGGCTGACGACGGCCTCGAAGGAGAGCAGGGAAGGTGGTTTCATGATAGGAATGCCCCGTTTCCGATTCGTCCGGTGGTCCATGAAGCGTACCAGTTGTCCGGGGTGAGCGCCGGCGGAACGTCTTCAAAATGATAGCGGGTCTCGCCACCCTGGAATCCCGGCAGGAGCTGGTCCTCGTCGGATTGCATGAGGTCGTCGACGGGCTTGAACCGCGCCCACAGGACTTCCGCTTCCTCCGGGCTGAAACGTTCCCCTAGCGGTCTGCCCCATTGCAGGGTCATGGGATGGACCGATTCAATGCCCAGGGTTTCCGGCGCCGTAAGACCGTCCGGGTCCACACAGCGCTGATTGTAGATGTGCCGGGCCGTTTTGCTGAGACAGATGGTCGATTTGACGACGCCCTTCTCGCCTCGACCGGGATGGAGGGCATCCAGCGCGCTTCGATAGGCGCCGGCGTCCGCGGCCAGGACCGCGCGGAGCGCCGCCTCTCCGTGGTCCATGTAGCCGGCTGCGCGCTCGTGCCAGCGCAGGCAGGTATCGCGGGCCGCGGGCGCAAGATGCTCGATCCAGCCCGTCGTATGCCAGTGCGTCAAGCGCGCGAACCCACCGTGAATGGTGCGGCGCAGTTTTGTAGAGTAATTGCTCCCCCAGTGGAGTATGGGGAGAATGTAGACGACGCCGTCCCCCGCCTGAAGTCTGGTCTGCACGCCGCCCGGGACCGGCGACCTCGGATCCTTTGCCATAGATGTGTTTTCTTCGGGCGTGTTGCACCGGACGTGGCTGCCGGGAACGACCCACAGCACCGCGTCATCGTATAGCGGTACGTTCCACTGGACGTATCTGGGTCCGCTTTCCTTGATGTCGTCCGCATAGGCCATGAGTGGACAGTTCAACGGCGGATAGAAGTCACGGTGCCATCGGGCGGGACCGTGGTCGCTCACCGGGTTGCACATGAGCATCATTTCCGTGGGCGGTGCGTCGTCTTCGGCGAGGAGCACACTGCTCACGCCCTGGGTGTTCTCGTGCAGCCAGAACTCGAAGGCCGGCGCCGTTTCCCGATCGCCCAGGTCCGGCGGCCGCGTGATGTTCAGCCGCGGCTGGGCCGAGGACCGCCACACGTCGGCCGGCGCCTTGCCCCGGGCCGCCATGTCCGTCCAGATTCTCCTTTGACGGTCCACGAGTATCTCGTAGCTGCGTCGAAGGGCTTCGAGATCCCGCGGCGGGATCACGCCACGCAGGATCAGGAAACCCTCTTCCAGAAACCGGTCCCGGTCGACGCGTATCAAGCTACACCTACCCGGTATCGCCCGACGTTGTCCAACAGTGCTTTCATGTAGCCCAGCGCGTAAGCCCTGGACGCGTTATGACGCCCCTCCGGGTCCGTGGCCAGCCGCGGCACGTGATCATCGATCATGGGGCAGTCCACCCCGGCTTCCTCGTAGGCCAGCAGGGATGCCATGGGATCCACGTGGCCCTGGTCGATGAAGGTCTCCGAGAACGCGGGAACAGGGCCGGACACGAACCGGAAATGGATGTAGTTGATCTTGTCGCGGCTGCCGAAATACCGGATGGCCTCGAGCACGTCGCCCGGCATTTCCGAAATGGTACCCTGGCAGAAACCCAGGCCGTTGCAGTCGCTGGGTACGAGTTCGACGAGCCGCGCCAGGGCCTCCTGGCTGCGGAAGACCCGTGCGATTCCCGCGATGGGTGATATGGGCGGGTCGTCCGGGTGCAGGCTCATGCGCACCCCGGCCTGCTCCGCCGCCGGTATGACCGCCTCCAGGAAATAGGCGACGTTGCTCCACATGTCCTCGTCGGACCGTTCCAGGTCCCGGGGAACGGGGGGATACCAGTAGTCCTGCCTCGCACCGCGGATCTGCTCGTAGTCGAAACGGGTGACGATCGCGCCGCCCCGGCTTGGGGTCGATTTGGAGGTGCGCAGTCCGTAGTTGCCGCCCACGTTGCGCAGGCTGAAGAAGTAACCCAGGACGGGAATGCCCACCGCGCCCATGTTCTCGAGCGTCCTGCACCAGTTGTCGATCTGCTCGTCGCGACCCGGCAGTCCCAGCTTTATCTTGTCGCACCATTCGGGGGGCACGCCCTCGAGCACCGACCAGGACAGCCCGGCATCTTCAATGCGCGCCTTCTGGAGCGATAGATCATGGAAATCGTAGTACCCCCTGGACAAGTCGCAGTCCGGCACCCCGTTCACCACGTCCGTAACCCCCAGTTGCCGGGCGAAGGCCAGGTGTTCGGCATCCATCCTTCCGTTGACGGCAAGCTTCATGGCTCAGACTCCACCATCGACCGCTTCCGGGCCCGCCAGGAGCCCGCTTCCGGGCCCGCTCAAGGGCCGCTCTGGAGCCGCTCAAGGGCCGCCGCGGCCGGGGATTGCCTTGACACGCCCACCGGCGAACCGTATCATTATCCGAGATTTACGGGGTGTAGCGCAGTCCGGTCAGCGCACCTGCTTTGGGAGCAGGGGGTCGGGGGTTCAAATCCCCCCACCCCGATTACCGATTCACCCGCGCGCGACACATTTCCTACTACAGTTCCTCCGCACGCGGCACATTGCCTTCTACGGATCCTGGCTTCGGATCTCCACGTATCTTGCCAGCCGTTCCACCTCGCCGTCGTCCACGTACTTCCCGATTTCACGGCGAAACTGCTCCATGCTGGTATACGGACGGTATTCCCTGAATTCATGGGCCATGCGTTCGCCCACGCCGGGTACGGCGAGTATCTCCTCGTCGGTGGCCGTATTCAGGTCGATGGGGACGAACACGTACTGCTCCATGCGGGCGACCTCCGCGTCATCCACGTACTTGCCCATTTCCCGACGCCACTGGGCGATAGAAAGATAGGGGCGGTACTCCTTGAACTCGTGCAGCATCCGGTCCCCAACGCCGGGCACCAGCAGGATCTCCGCGTCCGAAGCCGTGTTCAGGTTCAGGGGTATAAACATGCCTGCGTAGAGCGCGGCGGCTTCATCGCCCCCCACGTGCCCGTTGACCAGCCCATCCAGTTCGGTCATGTCCATGAAGGGACGCGCGTCCAGCACCGCTTCCGCAAGCTCGGCGGTCATGCCCGGCAGCATCCCGAGATCGTCGCTTCCGGCGAGATTGGGATTGATGACCGCAGACGCTGATTCGACGGCCGATTCGACCTGGGCGGCATCATCCGGACTGCCTGTACTGCCCGGATCGCCTGGACTGCCCGGATCACCCGGACTGCCCGAACCGTCCGTTTCCGAACCGCCGCATCCTCCCATCACGACCGCGAACAGGCCAGTGATCAGCGCATGCAGCAATACCGACCGGGGTTTCATAGAGATTGTCATGGTTTCTCCAGGGTATTGGTGGTGACAGTTCCTGTATGAACGGCCGGATGCCGAAAGCAGGCCACCAGGCCAAGCAAACCGAACAATATCATGGTACCCGGTGCGAGGGACGGATAAGCGCCGCTCAACGCTTCCCACACCAGTTCGAGCCCTTGCCGCGACGGATACATTTCCAGCTCGAACTCCACGTTGCCCTGGTAGTGCAGCCACTGCCCGACGAATCCGGAAATAACGAACAGGACCATCATGGCCTGGTACGTCCGAATGACGGCGATGCCGAGCGAGAGGATGAGCCAGATCGAAACCGGCAGCGTGGCGGCCAGCAGTACGATCGGCGCCCATTGCCAGGGGTCTTCCATGTGATCCAGCAGCACCAGTTCGAAACCAACGCCGACGATGCCGAACGTCAGCACGACCAGAACGAGTCGCCGGAGCGTTCCGGCATCGTCCTGCGGAATCCCACGGTGTGGTTGAACCACGTTTCGTGCCTCGCGTACTCCAGAATGTGTCAACCCGTCAGAACAGCGTCTGCTTTTCCAGCGGTTTCAGGATATCCGGCGTGTCGTTGGCCACCCGGTTAACCTGGTCGCTCACAGGACGGATTTCATAGGGTCCTTCGTGGGGCGTTCCGATGATCTCCAGCAGCGTCTCCGCGGGCGTCCCGGGGTCGAGCCAGTCTATATAATCGTCCGGATCGACCACCGCGGGCTGCCGATCGTGTATATCCACAAGTGCGGACGAAGCTGCAGTCGTGATAATGGTGAACGTCTCGAGGTGCTCGCCTCCACGGCCCCACTGCTCCCACAAAGCGGCGAAGGAAAGAGGTGAACCGCTCTCGAGCGCCAGGAAATAAGGTTGCTTGCCGCCCCCGGTCGGTCCGGTCCGCTTCCATTCGAACCATCCATTCGCTGGGATGAGGCACCGCCTAGTGCGGAAGGCCGACCGGAAGGCCGGCTTTTCCTGGACGGTCTCCGCTCTGGCATTGATCATCCGCGCACCGATCTTTATGTCTTTGGCCCAGAACGGGACCAGTCCCCAGCGAAGCACGGACATGGATCTCATCCCGCTTTCATCCAGGCGGCAGAGCGCGAAATCCTGGGTTGGCGCACCGTTGAACCTGGGTTGCGGATCAAGCCGTGGCGCGGATACAGGCAGTGTGTACAGCGTGTAGATCTGCTGCCAGGTCAGGTTCTGCGAGAGGCGGCCGCACATGCTCGAAATCGTCCTTTACTATTTGATTCGCGCGTCGTTATTGCCACGCGGATTGATAGTACATGCATGGAAATATTGACCTTGCCAGATCGATGTATATCATCTAAACAGCGAAGATACGCTGCTTTCCCCGTGATGCAAGCCCAATCAGTCAGGAACTTAAGCGCTATGTCGAACTACAGCCTGGACACTTTTCGCGGCGATCTGTTCGGTGGGATAACCGCGGCGGTAGTGGGCCTGCCGGTCGCACTCGCCTTCGGCGTCGCGTCGGGCATGGGTGCGGCGGCCGGGCTGTATGGCGCGATCGGCGTCGGCCTGTTCGCCGCACTGTTCGGCGGTACCCGTTCCCAGATATCCGGCCCCACGGCGCCCATGACCGTGGCCATGGCGGTCATCATTACGGAACACGCCAGTTCGATGAGCGAAGCCCTGGTCGTCGTCATGATGGGCGGCTTTCTTCAGATTCTGCTGGGTGTGCTGCGGATCGGCCGTTACGTCGCCTACACCCCCCACGTGGTGATCTCGGGTTTCATGTCCGGGATCGGCCTTATCGTCATGCTGATTCAGGCCCTGCCCTTCATCGGCGCGCCAGCCGCGCCGGGCGGCGTCGTCGGCACCATTCGCGTGCTGGCGGAAGTCATCGGGGACGTCAACTACAGCGCCTTCACGGTCGCCTTCGTCACCCTGGCCGTCGGTGTGCTCTGGCCGGGTCGGTTGTCGCGTATCGTACCGGGCACCCTCGTAGCGCTCATCGTCGGCACGCTGCTGAGCGTGTTCTGGTTGGCCGACGTGCCCGTAATCGGGGTCATACCCTCCGGCCTGCCGGAGATCGTCCTCGTGCCGCCCACCGCCGACTTCCTGCTGCGCGCCATCGAGCCCGCGCTCATCCTCGCCCTGTTGGGATCGGTGGACAGCCTGCTCACCTCCCTCATCGCCGACTCGTTGACGGGGACGCGCCACCGGGCGGACCAGGAACTGGTGGGGCAGGGCATCGGAAACATGGTAGCCGGACTGATCGGCGGTCTCCCCGGCGCCGGCGCCACCATGGGCACGGTAACCAATATCCGGGCCGGCGGCACCACCCGCCTGTCCGGCGCGGTCCGCGCGATCATCCTGCTTGTGCTGCTCATGGGCCTGGGCTGGATCGTCGAACCGATCCCCCACGCCGTGCTGGCGGGGATACTCATGAAGGTGGGATGGGACATCGTCGACTGGCGGATGCTGAAACGGATCCACCGGCTCCGCGGGGAGCATCTCTCCATCCTGCTGATCACCCTGGGACTGACCGTTTTCGTCGACCTGGTCACTGCCGTGGCCATTGGATTGATCGTCGCCGGCATGGCCCACGCCAGGAAGCTGGAAAACCTCGAGCTGGACAGTGTGGTGTCCGTACCGCTTCTGGACCGTCAGTTCTTTACGTCGGAAGAAGAACAGTCCGGCATGGACGAATTCACGGCCCGGGTCGGCCTGGTCGCGCTCCGGGGCAGTTTCACCGTGGCCTCGTCCAAGAAGCTGGTGGGGGTGATCAGCGAGGATATCAAGGACCATGACGTCGTCATCTTCGATTTCTCCGGGGCCACGTACATCGACGACAGCGCGGCCATGGTCGTCGAACAGCTCATGGGCGTCGCCACGAGCGAAGACACGGCGTTCATCGTCTTGTCTCTTTCGGGTTCCGTCGAGGATACCCTTTCCGCCCTTGGGATCATCCAGCGCGTACCGCAGGCCCATATCGTGGAAACGCTGGATGAAGCGCGCGAAGTCGCCAGGAAACTGCTCGGGATGTGAGCCCGCGAAACACCAAGGGCAAGGCGAGGGCACATGCTCGTACCTTGCAGACCATACCACCCGTTCTGCCTATGTGGGTTACTCGCCGCCCTGCTTACGGCCACGTCCTGCGGCAACCGTTCTGCCGACCTTCCCGGCCATCCTTTTGTCGAGACCGTCCCGCAGGAAGAAGCCGCGGCCAGACCCCTCCCGGCGGACGCGGCGCCCCCCGAACGCCAGGTATTCCGTTACTTCTCCAACGAACCCTCCAGCCTGGACGTCAGCGTCGCCCTGTACGAGTCCCTGGGCAGCGCGTTCCTCTTCGAACGGCTCTGCATGGTCGACGAGAACGAAGCGCTCATTCCCGGTGCGGCAGACCGGTGGGAACGCTCTCCCGACGGAAGAACCTGGACGTTCCACCTCCATCCCGGCGCGCGCTGGAGCGACGGCACGCCCGTCACCGCCCACGACTTCGAATACACCTACAAGCGCCTGCTCCATCCGGACAGCGGTAACGTATACGCCTTTTTCTATTATGACATCAAGGGCGCGAAGGCGTACAACCAGCGAAAGATCGGCGACCCGGACCTGCTTGGTGTCCGAGCGATCGATGACCTCACCTTCGAAATCGAAACCGAGGAACCCTGTGCCTACCTCCCATACGTCACCTCTTACACGGCTTCCTCGCCGGTACCACGATGGCAGGTGGAAAAATACGGCGCCCGGTGGACGGAGGCCGGAAGGTGCGTGAGCAATTCGGCCTTCCGGCTGGATGAATGGGAGCAGGGCAAGTACATGACGTTCCGGCTGAATCCACATTACAAAGGCAATAACCCCGGTCGTCTCAGGAAGATCGTCCGCCTCTTCTCGGGGACGGCGGGGACCGGCAGCGCGTCCGGCGGAGTGGGGCTGCTTCCGTACGAGAACGACGAGGTGGACCTGGTCGGCGTGGGAAGTCCGGCCGATCTCGATCGCATCCGCAACGACCCCGGGCTGAGCGAACAGCTCTGGAAGTTCAACGGCGTATCCACGGTGTACCTGTTCTTCCGGACCCGGGAACCACCTCTGAAAGACGTCCGCGTGCGCCAGGCCATAGCCCGGGCCATCGACAAGCAGACCATAGCCGATGTCCTGTTCAAGGGCGCCGTCCGGCCGGCCTACGGCATGCGTCCCCCGAATTTCCCCGGCTACTCGGGAGAAAAGCTGCGGCATCTGCAGCAGTTCGATCCGGAAGCTGCCCGCCGCCTGCTGGCCGAGGCCGGATATCCCGGCGGCAAGGGATTCCCCGCCCTCGAGGTCTGGCTTCGCGACGCGCCGCCTTCGTCACAGAGCGGCCAGGCGGTGCAGATGATCCAGGAACAGCTGCTCGATATACTCGGCATCCGGCTCGAGATCCACAATATGCAGGCAAATGCCTTTAACCGGTTGATGTACGAATGGGAGATACCCATCGGCATGGTCAGCTACGGCGCCGATTTTTCCGATCCCCAGAGCCTGCTCGGCGTGCCCTGGCGCTCCCAGCCCCGGGGTTTCACCCGGCACGACTGGAACAATGCGCGTTACAATGACCTGATCGACCGGGCCCGGAGGGAAACCGACCGGGACAGGCGGATGCAACTCTATGAGGAGGCGGAGTGGATCCTGACCTCCGACGTAGGCGGGGCGTTTCTGTGGCACGACCACCGGTTCCAGCTACGCAAGCCGTGGCTCAAGGGACTGAAACAGGATCGCGCGGGATTCTATCCCTTCTGGGAGAACAATACCGTGTATACCGAGATGTACATCGGCACGGAGAGACTGTAGAGATGAAAGGATCAACCTCATGGACGATCCCCATCGCATAGACGGCCACATCGTGGTCGTGACCGGCGCGGCGCAGGGGCTCGGTCTGGGCATATCGGAGCGACTCGCACGCAACGGTGCGACCGTGGTGATGGCCGACCTGCAACGCGACAAGGTCGAGGAGAAAGCCGGCGGGCTCCGCAAATCGGACCTGCAAGCGCTCCCCGCTTACGTGGACGTTTCGGACAGTAACTCGGTCGACCGGCTATTTAAGGAGGTCGCCGAAGCACACAGCCGGCTCGACATACTGGTCAACAATGCCGGAGTAGGCCAGAAGGTCGCGCCCGTCGTCGAACTGGACGACAAGGAATGGGACCGGGTCGTCCGGGTCACGCTGACCGGGACCTTCTACTGCTGCCGGGCGGCGGGCCGGATCATGGAGGGTCAGGAGTCGGGCGCCATCGTGAACATCTCATCCATCAACGGACAGAACCCGGCGGCCCTGGTGGCGGCCTACAACGCGGCCAAAGAGGGCGTCATCAGCCTGACGCGGACCCTGGCCCTGGAACTGGCGGCCTACGGGGTCCGGGTGAACGCCGTCTGTCCGGGCCCGGTCTACACCGCGTTCAACCGGTTCAACATGGCCCAGCGCAGCAAGACGCTGGGGCTTTCCGAAGAAGAGTTGATCGAACGGATTCGAAGCGCCATACCGCTGGGGAGGTGGGGCGAACCGGAGGACATCGCGAACGGCGTGGCCTTTCTCTGCAGCCCGGCGTCAGGATGGATCACCGGCGAAGTCCTGCGGGTGAGCGGCGGCATGGAGGGCGTGGCGGCCGCGCCGGGGAAGCGGGATACGAAAGTTTAGTCACACTAAAATCAGGCGTTATTTCTTGGGTGGAGGCGGAGGTGGCGGTGGTGGTTTTACCACGTTTGCCGGTTTTGGTGTCTGCCCCCTTGTTTCTTCACTGATTCTTCTTGGCGGAGGTAATGGTTTTTTAGCCATAAACTAATCCTGATTTTCTTGATTTAGATTTACAAATTCTACCATCTCCACATCGGATACCGGAATCAACATTGTATCAACGCCTTGTACAGGTATTCGCTGCTCTCCGTCTAGCCATTCACATTCTGAAATCAATAAATGACCATTGTCTGGATTTCCGGACCATTCTTTGGGCCAACCATAAAGGCGCCTTTGGCCAATAAGGTGTAGAACAACGTAAGTCCTGCTTTGTGCAAAAGCCGAATACCATTCTGATGGGTAGGAATCCTCCACTGTAAATTTGTATTTACGGAGTATTCGGTGGAACGTGTCATTATTAGTAATATACACAGCTGTAAAACCAAGTAAAACGGCAATTACAACATATAACAATACCTCTGGGACCAAATCGAATATCGATGCAACCCGTGAAACGGTCACGTATATCCAAACGACGTCCAGTTTCATAGATAACCAGTGCAATGTCCTTCCACACAACCGTATAGCTTCTACCGCTGCGTGGTTCATAATAGTGAATACCAAAGCCTGGATTACTCTTTCAAACGGACTGGGTTTGAGATGTGAAGTATAACTGAAGAAAATCGCAGCAGTTACAAATCCGGGTAATAGAAACAATAAAATCGTTATGATCTCGTTGGAAGTAAGATTCACTCCAATCGCTCCCTTGGAAGTGTTAATCAAGCTTCGATCAAATCAGCCTATTTACATGGTGACCTTCTTACAACATTTTGGTTTTTTCGTTGCTTTTACTGACGTTGCTAAATGATTGGTCGTTTTATTTGCCTAAAAATCGAGGAATGTTGCAATACGAATCGCGAGCATTGGGAGTATGACATAGAATGTTGTGTTTTTTTTACTGAATGTCGGGTTAATTGAGAAGTAGGAAATGTGATGTAACCCGAACCCCCTACACCCCCGCCATCATCCGCATCACCGCACCCTGGTCCGCGTCGTCGCGTGAGAGTTCCCCGGCCACACGACCGGCCCGCAGCACGAGGATCCGCGTCGACAGATTGAGCACCTCGGGCAGCTCGCTCGACACGAGCACGATGGCCGTTCCCTCATGGGCCAGTTGATCGATGAGGGCGTGCATCTCCGACTTGGCGCCCACGTCCACCCCCCGGGTGGGTTCGTCGATGAGCAGGATCGGGCAGTTCGCGGCCAGCCACTTGGCCAGGACCACCTTCTGCTGATTGCCGCCCGACAGTCCCGCCGTGTCGTACCGGACGTTGTCGGGCCGCACCGACAGCCGCCTCACGTATTCCCGGGCCAGGTCTTCCTCCCGGCTGCCGCGGATCCATCCGAAGTCGGACCGGCTGGCCAGGGTGGGCAGGCCGATGTTCTGATCCACGCGAAGCGACAGCACGAGGCCGAAGCGCTTGCGGTCCTCGGGTACGAGGCCGATGCCCGACCGCATGGCGTCGATCGGATGCCGGATCCTCGCCGGCCGGCCGGAAACGCCGATTCTGCCCGTGGCCATGGGGTCCAGCCCGAACACGGCCTGCAGCACCTCGGTACGTCCAGCGCCCACCAGGCCGGCCAGGGCCAATACCTCCCCGGACCGCACCGAGAATGACACATCCTCGAATCGGCCGGGACTCGACAGGTCTTCCACGGCCAGCATCTCTCTGCCGGGCTCGGTGTCCACGTGGGAGGGGAAGTAGGCCTCGAAGGTGCGGCCGATCATGAGATTGATCAATGAAGGCCGGTCGAGTTCTTCGACCGGGCGGGTGGCCACGTGCCGCCCGTCTCGAAGTACCGTCACGACGTCGCACAGCCGGAAGATCTCGTCCAGGTCGTGGGAGATGTAGATCGACGTCACCCCCTTGGACTTGAGATGACGGATGTTCTCCCGAAGCCGTTCCGCTTCCACGTGGGAGAGGCTGCTGGTCGGCTCGTCGAAGACGATCACGCGGGCGCCGCTGCCGAGGGCCGCCGCGATCTGGACGAGTTGCTGTTGGGCCACCGGCAGTTTACCGATAGGCGTCCCCACGTCCATGTCGACTTCGATCGCCGACAGCAGATTGCGCGCGCGTTCCTCCATTTTCCGGTCGGAGACGAACCCTCCCCGGGCCGGCAGGTTCCCCAGGCAGAGATTCTCGGCGACGGAGAGGTTCTCGCAGAAAACGAGCTCCTGGTGGACCATGCCGATGCCCAGGTCCAGGGCGTCTCCCGGTTCAAGAAACTGCACAGGCCGGCCGTCGATGCGGATCTGTCCGCCGTCGAGACCGTAAATACCGGTGAGGATGCGGCCCAGCGTGCTCTTGCCGGCGCCGTTCTCGCCGACCACGGCATGGCAGGTACCCGCCTCGATGCCGAAGGTCACTTCGTCGAGGGCCGTCACGCCGGGAAACCGCTTGGTGATCCGGTCGAATTCGATATAGGGGTTCGGTTGGTTGCGATCCATTGAGGTACCGGTTCAGTCGCTCGAGTCGGATTGTTCATCCATCTGCAAGTACCGTTCCGGCACGTCGGTGAATCCCCAACCCTGGAGCATCGCCGCCCATTCGCCGAGGTTCTCCTGGGACACGTGGACCAGTTCGAGCGGGTTGATCACGGGTACATCCTGCTTCAGGTGGATCTTCTCGACGATCAGGCGGACGGATTCGTATCCCCACAGGTAGGTCGGCTGTCCCCACAACACGGGTACGATGCCCTGTTCGATGTAGGTCAGCTGGGGCGGCAGCGCGTCTACCGAGATGATCTTCATGCGCTCGGGATCCAGGTCGGTGAGCAGAGTCTGCGTGAAGAGCGCCCATCCGCCGACCATGGCCCATCCCTCGATATCCGGATAGGCGTTGTTGACGCGCACGACTTCGGCGGCGGCGTCCTGGGGGGTTTCGATGTGATAGAAGGTCCCCACGATCGATATCTCCGGATACTCCGCGGCTTTCTGCAGCACGCCTTCCACCCGCTTGCGCAGGTTCGGCGCGTTCTGGTTGCCCGCGAGGATGGCCACGCGTCCCCTTCCGTCCATCGCTTTGGCCAGTTCCCCCATGATCAGGCCGCCGGTCTTGATGTCGTCCACCCCGAAGAAGGCGAAGCGCCTGGAGTCCGGCGCGTCGCTGTCGAAAGTCATGACCGGCACGCCCCGGTCCACCGCGTCATTGATGGCGCCCGTGACCTTGGCGGCGTCCGAACAGGAGATCAGGACCACGTCCGCACCCTCGTTCACGGCCTGCGCGATTCGCTGCGCCTGTACCTGGCCGTCCTCCGTCGGCGGCGTGCGCCAGTCGATCACGATGTCGACGCCGTGCGCTTCCGACAGCTCCCTGGCCGCCGCCTCGGCGCCGGTGCGGGAGGAAAGGAACACGGGATTGGTCGTGCTCTTGGCGATCATCGAAATCACGAGCCGGTTGTCGTCCGGCGGCGCGGTTCCACCGCAACCTGTAGCAACAGTGGACAGGCCCGCGGCCAGCATGGTCATAGCGAGCAGCCTGTTCAGCCCGGCCGACACGATCGGCGTAGCCGGCTCGAGCATCGTTCGTAGCATCTTCTTCAGGGGTATCATCGATTTCGTTCCTTTCTAAACGGACCTGTACAGTCACGGATCCGGCCTATACAGTCGCGGTCACGGCCTATACGGTCACGGACCGGCCTATACGGTCACGGACCGGTCCGCCCCGGCCAGTCTGCGTGCCGTGAGCCGGCGGTTCACCTGGTCGAGGACGACGGCGACGATGATCGCGCAACCGATCACGACCCATTCGTAGTTCTGGTCCAGGTGCAGGGTGCGGATGGACTGGCGTATAAGGACGATCAACATGGCGCCGAGCATGGCGTTGACCGCGCTTCCACGGCCGCCGCGAAGGCTCGCGCCGCCGACGACCGCTGAAGCGATCACGTAGAGTTCGTAACCCGTGGCATCGGCGCAGGAGGCCGAGCCGTAGTAGCTGCTGCCCACCAGCGCGGCGATGCCCGCGGTGAGTCCCGAAATCACGTACACACCGACCAGGATCCTGTCGATCCGCAGTCCTGCGTATCGGCCGGCCTCCACGTTGCCGCCCACGGCGAAAACATGGCGGCCCATGACGGTCCTGGACAGGTAAACGGCGCCGGCGGCCGTGATGAGGAGCATGATGATCATGGGCATGGGGTAGAGGGCGTCGGAACCGAAAGACAGCTTGATCGCGTCGGTCAGGGGCTGCGGCACGAGTATGCTCTCCGCCTCGCTGGCCACGAAAGCAACGCCGCGGAACACCCACATCGTACCGAGCGTGACGATAAAGGGGTGCACGCGGAGTCCGACCACCATCAACCCGTTCAGGAGGCCGCACAGCACACCCAGGCTGACACAGGTCACGACGGCCAGCGCGACCACCGCGAAGGGCGCTTCCGGTGCCATGGACCGCAGGACCATGGCGGTCATCACGCCGGACAGGGCGTAAATCGAGCCGACCGAGAGATCGATCCCGCCTGAGATGATCACCATGGTCGCCCCGACGGCCATGATCACGAAGAAACTGGCGTCCGTGGCCGTCTGCATCAGCGTACGGGAATTCAGGAAATTGTTGACGAGTTCGCCCGTGGTACGGTCCACGTGATACCCCGCGAAAACGGAGAGTACAGCACCGAGCAGCAGGATGACGAGTATCAGTCCCGTTTGCTGGGAACCGAGCAGGATTCGTAGCATCGGCAGCATCGTCGTTCCGGGCGTTTGCATGGTTTTCTCGGTGGACGGGGTGTCCTGAAATTGTAAGGGACCGCAGGCCTAAATCAAGGAAAACGTATCAAAGGGGAAACAGAAAACCCCGGCATGCGTCGACGGCATGCCGGGGTCGGTGCTCATCCTTTCATCCTGCGTGGCAGCGCCGCGTCAGGAGGCCTTCTTCTCCGCGGGTTCCGCATCCTCGCGCTGCAGTTCTTCTTCCCGATCCTCGATTTTCTGCTGCGATGCCTTGATGCGATCCAGGATGCCGTTCACTTCCGTATCTCCCGACACGTCGGTGACGCCATCATCGACCACCAACTGGTGCACGCGGCCGCCCAGTTCGGTCATCTGGTTGCGGATATCGGCACGGGCCGACTGGATCTCCAGCTTGATCCGGCCCTTCCGCGTGAGATCTTCGGCCATGTCCAGCGCGCCGGACAGGCTCTTTCGCACGGTTTCGATCGGACCGTCCAATTCCGACTTGATCGTTTGCCAGAGGTTCATGATGGTACTCCTTTTCCTTGTTCCTTCGTGCGTTACTGAACCGCGGCTTCAGCGGCCGTATGGTCTTTAGTGGTTAGACGTCCGTTTCGCCGCCCGGGTTTCAGTATACCGCAAGCCGGCACCCGCGTCAACGATAGAGCGCGTATGCGACGATGTTGATGCCCATTCTGAACGCGGCTTCGCGTTTCGCCGGTGGATCGTTGTGGGTCTTCTCGTCGGCCCAGCCGTCGCTGACATTGCTTTCGTACGTGTAATACACCACCAGCCGTCCGTCGTGGAAGAGCCCGAACCCCTGGGGCGGCTTGCCGTCGTGCTCATGGTGTTTGGGCGGACCGGCCGAGAAGTCGTAGATGATGTGATAAATCGGATGGTCGAAGGGCAGCTCTACGAAATCCTTGTCCGGGAAGACCCGTTTCATCTCCCGACGAAAGGCCTCGTCCATCCCGTAATCGTCATCGGCATAGAGGAAACCGCCACGGGTCAGGTAGGTGCGGAGGTTCCGGATTTCCGGTTCGGTCCACCTGACTTCACCATGGCCGGTCATGAAAAGGAAGGGGGAAGAGAACAGGAGATCATCGGTCAGGGTGACGACACGCTGATCCGGGTTCGTCTCTATGCCCGCTCGCAGATACAACTCCCTGGCCAGGTTGGGAATGGCCTCGGGGTCGTTATACCAGTCGCCTCCGCCGTCGTACTTCATCCGCGCAATGGTCAGCCTGCCGTTTTCGTGGTCGGCCGCTCGTCCTTCGGAACCCGTCCACCCGAGGACGATGCCGCACAGCAGGAGGCCGTGCACGGTTCTGCGAAGGAAGATCATCGCGGGAAGCTCACGGTCATCCACGGCCACCGGGACGGGCGGGCCGGGTTCTGCCTCCCGGGCGCCGTGCGGAGGCGCGCACGCGCTGCCCGCCTCCCGCGAGGGCCATCAGGTAGACCAGGCCGATCGCGACAAGACCCAGGATTACCGTACCGATCACGCTGAAACCTATCGTCGCCAACATACACTCTCCTCAACCGGTGCCGGAGATACGTCCCCCGGACGTTCTCCGATCGTTTTCTCCCTACATTCGATCAGCCGCCGACCCCGGCCTTCGTCAGCCGATCCCGGCCTGCATCAGCCGCCGACCCCGGCCTGCGGTCCCGCGTCTCGGCCGGTATTCACACTCCAGTCCAGCAGTCGCCGCATGTCCGTGAACCGGGTCCTGCTCGTCGGACCCCCGAGTATGACGGCATACAGGTCGTCGCCATCGTTTCCGACGGCCCTGAGCACGAGACAATACCCGGCTCTACGGATGTATCCGGTCTTGCTGCCGACGCACGCCCACCGGCTTTCGGATACCGGTTCGCGGACAAGCCGGTTGGTGGTCCGGATGGTATGCGTGCGTCTGTTCGTGCCGAAACGGTGCTCCTTTGCCAGGAGGACCTCTGCCAGCAGGTCGTCCTGCAGCGCATTCCACAGGAGGGCAATGCAGTCCACCGCGGTGGACGTATTGCCAGAATCCAGTCCGGTGGGTTCGGTAAACCGCGAGTCCGCCAGGCCGAGTGAAGCCGCCGTTTCGTTCATCCGTTCCACGAAAGCCTCGATCGTCAGGCCCGTCGCCCGGGCCAGCGCCCGGGCTGCCGCGTTGTCCGAAGCGATCAGGGTGGCGTAGAGCAGATCCCGGGCCGAGACCCGTTCCCTGAATCTCAGTTTCGTCCAGTTCGACCGGTAAACGTCCTGCCGGGTGATACTGATCTTCTTTTCCACGTCCGGATTCAAACCCATGTAGGTTACGGCCGTCATCAGCTTGGTAATGCTCGCGACCGGGAACGGCGACGTCGCGTTCTTCTGGTAGATCACCTCGCCCGACTGCATGTCGACCACGAGGGCGGCCCGCGCACGTACACGGACGCCCGTGCTCCACCTGCTCGACCTGATGGGCGCCGCAGGCGGTCCATCCACTTCGGCGGCCGGTCCGGGCGGTCCGGGCGGTCCGGCGAACTCGGCCTCTTCGGCGGGCGCACCAGACGGGCCGGCTGGACCGTCCACGACAGGCACCGGTCCATTGACCGAACCGTCTACCGGAGCATGTCCATCGGACGGTCTCGTGTCCGCGGATACGGAAGCGATCGAAAGCAGCAAGGCGCAACTAGCCCATGCCGCCCCCGGCCAGATCGGGTTGAGGCTACTCATAGCATGGGAAAATAGGACGGGATGTAACGCTAAGTCAAGGTGAATTCAGCCGGTTATTCAGGCTGGTCTGCGGGGAAGCCGCTACCGGGTCCAGTCCAGCCGTTTCTTCTGAAACCGACTGGCCGTCGCCGACAGGCCGCAGATCGATATGGACCCTGACCTCGCGTCCTTCGATGCTGAACGAAGCAAACGTCAGGTTTTGCGGAAGGACTTTCAGACTGCAGTCGAAAACCTGGCTTGCGGTGAGCTGAGAAAGGTCGATGGAAGGCGACGTTACGATCCGTTCGATCTGGTCAAGTTCCTGTTCACGGCCCGTGATCGGCACCGAGGGCGGTTCCACCCTGACGTCTCGCGCCAGTTCCAGTCCTTCGGGCAGTTGGCCGGCCAGGTCATAGTCGATCATGATCCGCCTGTTTACGATACGGTCGGATTTTATGGTCAGGCTTCTCGGATCGATCGAAGTGGCTACCACGTCGTAGGGCAAATTCACGTTCGCATCTGTAAGCGGCATGGTGTGCGTACCGGGTTCCATGTCGTCCAGGTCTACCATAACGCGGACCTGGTCCGCCGTCAGTGTCGAAATACTCCCCTGGGGTCCCCGCACGCGTACGTTCACCTCGCTGGTCGAAACGTCCGTCAACTCGATATTGGTCGGGATGTTCTGGAACTCGAGCGCGGCGGTTATGGCGATCTCCGAAAGCTGCTCCCCGATCAGTACGAACCAAAGCAGGCACGCCGCACCGATGGACGCCAGTTTGGCGGTAAGATTGGTGCGATTGAACCGGTATCCCTGCCGTAGGGCGACGATCTTCTTCATCGCTTCCCGCATCGACGGCCTGCTTCGCGGGATCTCGATGGGCAGCAGTGACTTTTCGAGCGTCTGCCAAAGCTTCTCCCGGTCCGCCATCGCCGAGATATCCCCACCGGACGCGACGGATACCTCGCCGCTTTCTTCGGAGACCACGACGCAGAACGTATCGCCGAGTTCCGATACGCCCAGCGCCGCCCGGTGGCGCGTGCCGTACCGGGGCGGCAGGTGCTCCCGGGTTGAGAGAGGCAGATAGGTGGCGGCCTCGACCACGCGTTCCTTTTCCACGATAATCGCGCCGTCGTGAATCGGAGAAGACGGATGGAAGAGGCTGACGATCAGTTCCTGGCTCACGAGACTGTCGAGCTTTACGCCGTGCTGCACAACCCCGGAGATCCCGGTCGCCCGGGGGAACACCAGCAGGCCGCCGATGCGCTTCTCCGACATCTCGAAACAGGCCTCGGTAATCTCCTTCAGAATGCGTCGGGAGATGGGACTGGACTGAAGCCTGAAAATGACCAGTGGGCTAACCCGTTCCAGCAGTTGCCGTATTTCAGGCTGGAACACCACGATGATCAAAAGAAGGGTCACGCCGAGCAGGTATTGCAGGATCTGGCTGGTCAGGAGCAGCCCGCTCCATGTCGCGATGCTGTAGAGGATACCGAGAATGCCGAGGCCGATCAGGATATGGTACGCACGGGTCCCCTTCAGCCACATGTAGAGGCTGTAGATCAAGGCCGCTATGATGAGAATATCCAGTAGATTGACCAGATCAAACATCGACGAGGATTCCTTAGAGCGCGGGCTGTATCAAATCATACGGTTACTTACGATAGTTGTAGAAGATATATAATCACTATAAAGATAAGAAAACACAAGACTTTTGCGAAAACACCGTTGACGCCGGGCCCGGCTTTATCTACACCGTGTCGTCGGTCCGGGTCAGGGGTACGCGCCGGCCGCGCATGGATCCAGCCGTCTCTACACTGTGTCGTCGGTCCGGGTCAGGGGTACGCGCCGGCCGCGCATGGATGCAGGCGCCAAACGGTTGCCGCGGGACGGGGTGTGGGACGGGGTGACCGGATGTTCATCCCGTGATTCGGAATCCGGAAGGTCCGACAGGGAGTCCTCCGGGCGGGAGTCCGTTGGGCGGGAGTCCGCCGACCGGGAGTCCTCCGGGCGGGCCACCGTTTGGCCGGGTGGCGGCAGCGAGGGCAGGGTCAGTACGTTGCTGAAGGCCGTTCCGCCTGATACGACGAATTCCAGGGCTTCCTCGACCGACAGGTCCACGGGTACCACATCCCGGCGCGGCACGATGACCACGCGACCCGCGGCGGGATTGGGCGTGTTGGGCACGAAGACGCTCACCAGATCATCACTCGGTTCTTCACTTGGAATATCCCCGGCGATGAAGGCGATCATCCACGCGCCGCGACGAGGGTACTCGACCACGACGGTCTTCCAGGTCCTCGTCTCTCCCGTCATCGTGAAGGTGTCCAGGATCTTCCTTACCGGGTGGTACACCCTTCGCGCGACGGGAAGCCGCATCATGAGGTCTTCGAACCAGGTGATCAGCTTTCGTCCCACTACGTTTGAAGCCACGAAGCCAGCCACGAAAATCACGATCAGCATGAGGAGGATGCCCAGTCCCGGGATACGGGTATCCAGTCCAAGCAACCCACGAATGACCGGCGCGGCGAAGGAGTCCAGCCAGGTCAGCAGCCAGCTCAGCACGGCGACGGTGATGGTGAGCGGAATGAGTGCGATCAGTCCGGACACCATCGTACGCTTGATTCGCTGGCGGATTCTGGAAAACCTGGATTGACGCTTCGGGAGGTCATCCAATTTGAAGGTGGACATGGTTTGCGCCTTCACTTCCGCGACCGGGAACCGTTTCAACTCCGGAACCGTTTCACCTTGCGAGACCGAATCACTTACGCGACCGCATGCCTTTCCATCCGGCCCGCGACCGAAGTTCCGGCCTCTCCCACACTTATCCTGCTATTCTGTTAGACGCAGAATCCGCCTGGTTGGTTCTATACCTTGAACAACTGGCCCATTCTTCTACCCAGTACCTTACCCGTGAAGAGCAGACTGCATGCCAGCAGGACCATACCCAGCATGCCCATGGCGCTCGCCATGTAGGGTCCGTCGGTAATGCGCCCCATCAGGCTGTAGATGGCCTTGGTAATGGGATAGTACTGTTCCTTGATGGCCAGGATCAGGCTGTCGCTCACTTCGAGCATGGCGAAGGAAAAGGAGAGTATGGCGCCCGCCGCTATGTTGGCGAGCACGAGGGGCATGGTGATTTTCCAAAGCGTCCTCAAGGGGCCGGCGCCCATGTTCATGGAAGCCTCTTCCAGGGTGACGCTCATCTGCTGGAATCCGGCGTAGGCCGCCCGGACCATGTAGGGAAGGCGGCGCACGGCATAGGCGATGATCAGCAAGGGGACGGGGGAGCCGCGGACGTCCAGGAAGGTCCCCGAAAAACCGGAGATGTAGCCGAAGGCGAGTACCAGGCCCGGCAGCGCCAGGGGCAACATGGCCACGGCGTCCAGCGCGTCACGGAACGGGAAGCGCCGGCGGGTCAGCAGGTAGGCGATGGCGACGCCGAGGACGATATCTATGACGGTGCTCATCACGCTCAGCCACAGGCTGTTCTGGATGGAAAGCAGGGTCAGGTCGTGGGCGAAGATCTGACCGTAATAGGCGACGGTGTAGTCGGATGGAAGCACGGTCATGAACCAGCGTTCGGTCACGGAGGTGAGGACCACGCTGAGGTGGGGGATCAGCGCGATGCCCGTGATGGACAGGAGCATGCCCCAGATCAGTACGGTCTCGAGCGAGGTCGCGCGTTTCGAGGCCGACGCCACGTGGCCGCGGGCGACCATCTCGTAGTGGCGGCCGCCGAAGAACTTCTTGGAGAGGTAGAACAGGACGAGCGTTACCAGGACGACAAAGACGACGAGGGCGTAGCCCAGGGGATTCGCGTGGACGTCGGTGGACATGTTGAAGATCTGGACCGCCACCACCTCGCGGAACTCGAAGATCAGGGGGGTGCCCAGGTCCGTAAAAGCCCAGATGAACACGATGATCGCGCCGGCGAAGTATCCGGGTAGCATGAGCGGGAAAGTAACCGTACGGAACAGGCGGAAGCCGCCCGCGCCCACGTTGCGGGCCGACTCCTCCAGGCTGGGGTCCACGTTGGCCAGCGCGGCCGCGATGTTCAGGTACATGATGGGGTACAGGTGCAGCGCCTCGAGGATCACGACGCCCCAGAATCCGCCGCCACCGAACCAGTCGATAGGCGCGTCGATCAGTCCCGTCTCCAGGAGGAACAGGTTGATCGAACCGAACCGGGCGAACATCTGCTTCATCCCGATGGCGCCCACGAAAGGGGGCATGATCATGGGCACGAGGGCGAGTCCGCCCAGCAGTCCCTTCCCGATGAAATCGTACCGTACGAGGGCGACGGCCATGGGCAGGGCGATGATCGTCGTGAGGGCGGTCGTGACGATGCCCAGTTCGAAACTGTTGATCAGCGCCCGCTGCTGCACGGGACTCTGCAGCATCAGCCCGAAGAACTCCACGGAAAACCGTTCGTCCGAGTAGAAGGCGTTCAACAGGACGTGCAGGATCGGGTAGAACAGGAAGAGGCCGAAGAAGACGACGAGAATGCCCAGGATGGCCAGGACGCCGGGGGTCAGGTCCGAGAGATCGAATCGGGTGCTGGGCATGAGGCAGGCTCCGCGGTACCGCTATCCCGGTTTCCCGAGCACGACGACCTGTGACGCGTCGCATGTTAAACGGACGCGCGTACCGGGGCCGGCGAGCCGCCGCCCGGGGCGGTGGTCCACCAGCTTCATGGGCGTGCCGTCGGCCAGCCGGACCGAATACTGCTCGTGGTCGCCGAGGTAGACGGTCTGCCGCACGACGCCGTCTATCACGTTCTCGTCCTCGTTCTCGTCCTCGACGGTGGCGGCATCTTCGCCTGCGGCGGTGTCCGGATCCGAGACGCGGATGGCCTCGGGCCGGACGGAGCAGACCACTTCGTCGCCCGGCGACAGGTCCTCGACGGGTTCGACCGTCGAATGGAGGACGCCGACCGCGGTCTCGACGGTCAGGGGAAGCTCCGAACGCGTCAACCTGCCGGCCACGAAATTCGTCTCCCCGATGAAATCCGCCACGAAGGCGTTCGCGGGCCGATCGTAGATCGAGCGCGGCGCCCCGGTCTGGGCCACGGCCCCCATATCCATCACGGCCACGCGGTCCGCCATGGAAAGGGCTTCCTTCTGGTCGTGGGTCACGTAGATCATCGTCGTGCCGGTCTCATCGTGTATCCGCCGGATCTCATCGCGCATCTCCAGACGGAGCCGGGCGTCCAGGTTGGACAGCGGTTCGTCGAGCAGCACCACGTCGGGCCGGATCACGAGGGCGCGGGCCAGGGCCACGCGCTGCTGCTGGCCGCCGGACAGCTGGTTCGGCGACCGCTCCCCGTAGGGATCCATGCGCACCATCTTCAGGGCTTCCGAGACGCGGTCGTGCTGTTCCGAAGACGGGATCTTGCGCAGGACGAGTCCGTAGGCCACGTTCTCCCAGACGGACATGTGCGGCCAGAGTGCATAGTTCTGGAACACCATGCCCGTGTTCCGCCGGTGGGGCGGCGTCTTCGTCACATCGTGATCGTCGAACAGGATGCTTCCCGCGTCGGGCGCATAGAACCCGGCGATCAACCGAAGGAGCGTCGTCTTTCCGCAGCCGGAAGGCCCCAGGAGAAAGAACAGTTCACCCCCGGCGATCTCCACCGATACGTCGTCGACCGCCGTCACGTCACCGAATTTCCGGGTTATGCCCCGCAGGGTCAGGCTGACCATGCTTCGGTCTCTCCAGAGGTTAAAAACCATTCAAGGTATGAAAGAACACGCACCCGTCCGGACCTCAACCGCTTCTCCGCTTCAACCTCCACAGATATAGCACCATCCCCGCCAGTACCAGGCCGCTGCCGGAGAAAAGCAGGTACCTGGCGCCGGCCCAGCCGGACCCGCCCGATCCGTACTTCTCGGCCGCCAGCCGGCTCCACGAGAGCAGGGTCCGGTTCCGGAAGGCCTGGTCCCGCCAGCGGTCGCCCAGGGTCAGCGATTCCTCCTCCGTGACGGGCACGGCGCCCAGCGAAGGCAGGATACGCTCCACGTCTCCCCTTTCGATAGCACGCCGCCAGGTTCGTTGCAGGGCCGCGTGGGCGTCGATGACGAATACGCCGATCATGTCGTCGACGATATGACGACGCGCGGCGCCTTTCACGGCATCGTACACGAAAGACGATTTCCACGCAAAGGGATTGAAAGTGACCGAGGTATGCGACGGATCGATGCGTTGGTAGAGGCCGGGCAGCACCGTGAACCTGTTCAGCTGGAACTGCTCCGGTCCGCCCGGCGTGCCGGGTTTCTGCATCCACAGGCGCTGTCCGGCTTCGGACAGGACAAAGCGAAGGAAGGACTGCGCCACGGCCATATTGGGCGCGCCTTTCAGAATGGATATGCCGTCCGGGTTCAGGATCGTGAGATTGTCCGGCATGGTATATCCGATCATCTCGGGGCCCACGGCGTTGATCTGTGCCCAGGCGTAGAAATCGATCGCCATCCCGTAGGCCACTTCGCCGGACGTCACGTCTTTGGGCACCTGGCTTCCCGAATTCGCGAACCCCCGGGCGTTGGCGCCCAGGGCGGTGATGATCTGCCAGCCCCGTTCCCAGCCGTAGACCTGCAGCATGATCTCGAAAGGCACGTGCGCACTGCCGCTCTTCCGGGGATCGGCCGCGCCGACCCAGGAGTAAAGACCGGGATCGGCCAGGTCTTCCCAGGTCTCCGGTACGGGAAGTTCCACGAGTTGAGCCACCCGCTTGTTGTACATGATGCCGAACCCGGCCATTGTCGCGCCGTACCACCGGTATTCCGCGTCGTATATCGGATATCCGCCCGCCTCGGCCGGCAGACCGTCCAACTGGTCATCGGGAAGGCGGTAACTCGCCAGCAGGTCGAGGTGCGCCAGTTCCACGAAGGGATCGCTGCCCCCGCCGAACATCATGTCGATCCCGATGCCTTCCGGCTTGCCGGTGAACTCGGATTTTATGAACCGGATGATCTCCGCGGTCCCGCCCACGTCCATCCACTCGATCTCGACCCCGCGGCCGGTTTCTTCGCGGTAGAAAGCGTCGAAACCCCGGGTGAATTCGTAGCGGATGCCTTCCCAGTGCGGAGAGACGATGACCAGGCGGTCCTGCGCGGAAACGGAGGTTGGGACGGCGGCGTGGATGACGACGCCCGTTAAGACGCCCGTTAAGAGGAGACCCCGTATGAGGGAACGAATGACTGGCCGACGGTTCAACGATACCTCGGGGAGTGGATGACCGTTATCGCTTTCTCGCGGTGAGGACCAGCACGATGGCGACCAGCAACGAGACCGCCAGGCCGATGCCCACGACCGCCGGCCTGGCCACGTTGCTCATCATGGGATCGTCGATTCCGAGCAGGACGGCCAGGACGAGCACGGGAAGCAGCAGGGCGACCAGGAAGGTCAAGCGCCGCGAGGAGGCGTCGACGCTCCTGAGGGCTTTCGTCTGGGCGGCCATCGCCGCGTCGTTCAGCATTTCCCAGGAACGCGTGAGCCCGTCGGCCATGTTCCTGAACCGGTAATACGCGTCCTGCAGCTGGACGACTGCGTCCGCCTGCAGGGAGAGTTTCTCGCCGGCATAAAGCGAGTGGACGATGTCGCATTGTGGTTTGATGAGATGGATCATGTCGTTCAGGCGTCGCTGCCTTTCGTAGATCCACCGGGCTTCCAGGTCCTGGTCCGGTGGAATCGATTCCACGGCAAGCTCGGCAACCAGCGGGTCCTGGCAATCGGCAATGGTCTGCATGATCAGTCCGACCGCCTGGTCCGTGGACCGCATCAACTGGGCATCCCGCTGGATCCGGTCCTTGACTTCCTGCAAAAAGGCCAGCGGGGTGGCGTGCACGGTCACCAGGTAGCCGGGCGCCAGGAAGAACCCCAACTTGGCCGGCGGCGCGTCGGGACTCTCCTGCACGTGCAGGACGATGAACAGGTGCCCGGGAAACACCGCCGAATAGGGCCGGGTGGATACCTCCCGGCAAGCCTTCACCGACAGGGGATGGACGCCGATCTCCTTGAAATCGCCCAGAAACGCCGCGTCTTCGTCCGTGATCTGCTCGATGTCCAGCCAGAACTGGCCACTGGAGCCGTCGAGGGTCTCGCGGAGATGGGATAGGGACACGTCATCGTAGCGGATGACGTTGTTCTGTTCCACGATCAGCAAGTCCCGCATGAAATCCCTCAGTTTCCTTTGTTTTTCTTTTCCCAGTAGAAGTAGAAGGGAAAACCGGCGGCCACGATGGCCAGGCCGATGAGCGTATTGTAGATGAAATCCACATTAGTCAGCAGAGAGACCAGGTAACCGGATATAACGGCGAGGAAGAGCAGGGGCGTAACCGGATAACCCCATGTCCTGTAAGGCCGCTTCGCGTCGGGCCGGCTGTAGCGCAGCACGATGACCGCCGCGATGGCGAGGATGGAAAAGGCGTATGATGTGAAAGAGCCGTAGGAGATGATATCCTCGAATCTCGGCGTCAGCGCGAACAGGGCGGCCAGTATGCCCTGGGCGAGAATGGACGCCGCCGGCGTGCGGAACCTGGGGTGCGCCCGGCTGAGCCCCTTGAAGAAAAGACCGTCCCTGCTCTGGGCGAAAAACAGGCGGGGCGCCACCAGCATGTGCACATTGACCCCTCCGAAGGTGGAACACATCACGCCGATCGAGATGAAGAGGGCGCCCCCGTCACCCAGCAGGACCTTCATCACGTCCGCGGCGATCCACTGCGAGGTCTGGACCTGCTCGAAGGGCAGGACCAGCATGTACACGAAGTTCGCCGCCAGGTAAATTGCAATCACGAAGAGTATGCCGACGATGATCGACAGCGGGAGATTGCGGCGCGGGTCGCGCATCTCCCCGGCGACGTAACTGGAAAAGGTCCATCCTTCGTACGAGAACAGGCCGGTCACCATGGCCGCGCCGAAAGCGCCCAGCGCGAATCCGCCCACGGCCGTCCCGCCTCCGCCGAACAACGGCGAGAAATGGGCCATCGATCCCTTCTCGGCCATGAACAGGCCCAGCAGGATGAGTCCGCCAAGTGCGGCCACCTTGATGAAGGTAAACAGGTTGGTGACCCGGCCGCTCCATCGGACGCCGACCACGTTGATCATCATCAGGACCAACACGCACGCCGAGGCGATCACCGCCTGGGCGCCGTCGCTCAGGACGATGCCCTGGCCGCCCGCGTCGGCGGTGATGATGTTGACCACGCTGGCGAGATAATTGGCGAATACGTTGGCGACGGCGGCGATGGAAACCGGCCACACGAGCCAGAAGGCGGACCAGCCGTAGATGAAGGTGACCCAGCGCCTGCGGTAGGCTTCGCGGACGTAGACGTACTGGCCGCCGGTCCGGGGCAGCATGGCGCCGAGTTCGGCGATGCAGAGCCCGCCGCACAGCGCGAGGAGACCGCAGACCAGCCAGACGAGCAGGCTCATGCCCGGCGAGCCCACGTTGGAGGCGATGGCGCTCGGCGCCTGGAAGATGCCGGAACCGATGACGCCGCCCACGATGATGGTGGTGGCTTCGAGGGGACCGAGCCCCCGAACGAGACCTTCGTCTTCGGAATCGGCTACCTGACCAGCGGCGGTATTCGAATCGGTTTCAGCCAATCCTCACCTCGACGGAAATACTTGTTAAATCAGGCATAAACATGTGTAATGCATCCATATTCGCAGGTCAATAACAATCACATTAAAGCCGGGTGTGCGAACCGGTTATTGCCTTGACACCCTACCCGTCCGGGTCTATATTGGGATGTTCGATTCGAGGCGGCGTAGCTCAGTTGGTCAGAGCATCGGAATCATAATCCGAGTGTCCGGGGTTCGAATCCCTGCGCCGCTATGTTCCATGGCCTTTCTGCACTCGGAAGGCCATTTTCATTATGTCTCCGCCCGCTGTTTCCCATGCGCGCAACGCGCGATTCCTCATGCCCGATACATTTGAACATAAGATCGAGACCAGGATCCGGCGCCACGGGATGATCAGGGCGGGCGACCGGGTGATCGCCGCGGTCTCCGGCGGCGCGGACTCGGTGGTCCTCCTGCACGCCCTGCACGGTCTCCGGGACAGGTTGGACATGGAACTGGGGGCGGCGCATCTCGACCACGGCCTCCGCGGCGGGGAAGGGCGGGAAGACGCCGCCTTCGTCAAGGACTACGCGGCGTCACTGGGCCTGCCCTGCGTCGCGGAGCGGGCGGACGTCGCCGCCTACTGCCGGGAGAACGGCTGTTCCGTCGAGCAGGGCGCGCGCGAGGTACGGTACGGATTCCTGAAAAGAGTACTGCTGGACCAGGAGGCCGATTCCGTGGCAACCGGCCATACGGCGGACGATCAGGCCGAGACGGTGTTGATGCGGCTCCTGCGCGGCAGCGGCAGTTCGGGTCTGTCCGCCATCCGGCCGGTCAGGGACGGGTGGATCATCCGGCCGCTGCTGGACGTCACCGCCGGAGAGATCGCCGAATATGCACGGAAGCACGGCTTGGCCTACCGGACCGATCGCACCAACGAGGACCAGGACGTACTCCGCAACCGGATCCGGCACCACCTGGTACCCCTGCTGCAAAGGGAGTACAATCCCCATATCGTGCAGGGGCTGTCGCGCCTCGCGGATGTGACGCGCGGAGAGGCGGAGTACCTGGATGCAAAGGCGACGACATTTCTCGCCGATCATGCTCGGTGCGAGGACGGGAATGTCCTACGGCTGGACCTCGATGCCTGGACGAACGCGGCGCCCGCCCTGCAGCGGGTCCTGGTCCGGCGCCTGGTCCGGATCCTTGGCGGCAACGAGGAGCGACTGCGTTTCGACCAGGTGGAGGACGCCCGTGCATGGATCGGACGGAGCCCGGTCGGGCAGATCCAGGAATTGCCCTGCGGGGTCCGCATGGAATGCCGCACGTCCGAACTGGTAATGTGTCGAGGTCTGTTGGCCCCTTTCCGACTGAATCTGGAGGTTCCCGGGAGGGTGGAGTTGCCGGACACGAACCTGTCGATCCACGTCGCGGAGGGATCCGCGGAAACCGCGCCCGACGCCACGGCGCACCGGGCCGTTTTCGATGCGGCGGCCGTGCGCCGGCCGTGGACCGTGCGTTCACGCGAACAGGGCGACCGCATGTCGCCCTTCGGCCTGGCTGGACACAAGTCCCTGAAGAAACTGTTCAACGAATGGGACGTGCCCCGGCTGTTGCGCGACCGCGTGCCGGTCGTCACGGACGGAACACAGATCCTGTGGGTGGCGGGCTACCGGCAGAGCAACGAGGGGCTGGTCACCGGGAAGACCCGCCGCGTAATGGTCGCCGAGCTTAAGGTGAAAAACCCTAGCTGATGAGAATCCTGCTCACCGAAGAACAGATCGCGGAGAAGGTAAAAAGCCTCGGGGCACGCCTTTCCGCGGACTACCTGGAGAAGAACCCGATACTCATCGGCTGCCTCAAGGGGTGCGTGGTCTTCCTCGCCGACCTTATGCGGGAAATCACGGTACCTCACACCATCGACTTCGTACGCGCTTCATCCTATGGGAAGGGGCAGGTTTCCGACGGCGTCGTAAAGGCCGATATCTTCGATGTAAACATCCGCGGACGGCACGCCGTGATCGTGGAGGACATCGTTGACACGGGGCTGACGCTGGGCTATCTTATGGAAGTGTTGACGAAGCAGGAACCGTTGTCCCTGAAGGTCTGCGCATTGCTCGTCAAACCGAGGGCGCATCGTGCGCCCGTGACGATCGATTACCGGGGTTTCGACATACCGGGCGATTTCGTCGTAGGGTACGGCCTCGACTGGGGCGAGCGGTATCGGGACCTGCCGTACGTCGCCGTGGTCGATGAACAGGATGCTTGAGCGTGGGGGCATGGGGGGCGTGAATACGGCCTCGCATATCCTCACGCTTATTTATTGGCGCAGCGCAATGGCGCCGGCACGCCTTTACCTACGAATGACGGCAGGAACCCGGCGGAACCATGCGGGACGAATCATTCTAGCACTCGGGACAGGCAAGGTCAAATGACGAACACCGGACAGCACAGAGAAGAGCCGCGGAGACGACGCCCCGCCCCACCAGGCCAGGGTCGCGGCAACCGGCAGCATGCACCAGGCCAGGGTCGCGGCAACCGGCAGCAATCGCCGCGCCGGACCCGCACCATCGTCATGTGGGTACTCCTGGCCCTGCTGTCGGTGGTGCTGGTACAGTTCTTCAGCCGGAACCGGTCCGACGGGATGGAAATCGGATACTCCACGTTCCGGGACCACCTGGCCAACGGGAACGTCCTGAGCGTGACGATTCTCGAAAAGACCATCGTCGGCGAATTCAGGAACGGGGTCAGTACACCTGTCCCCGGCAGCCGGGAATCCATGGAGACCCGGTTCAAGGTCGAGATTCCTTTCGAAGACACGGAACTGATCGATGAACTGGTGCGGAAAGACGTAACGATCACCGCACGGCCGAAGTCGAGTCCCTGGTATACGCACCTGGTCACCTGGTTTCCGCTGCTCCTCATCATCGGCCTGTGGATCCTCATCTTCCGGCAGATGCAGGGCGGCCAGAAGGGACTCTTCTCCATGGGGAAGAGCCAGGCCCGCCTTACGGGGGAGCGCGAAGGCGTCAAGTTCAGTGAAGTGGCCGGCGTCGAGGAGGCGAAGCGCGACCTGCAGGAGGTCGTGGCGTTTCTCAAGCATCCGGACAAGTTCAGCCGGTTCGGCGCGCGCATTCCGAAAGGCGTGCTCCTGCTGGGTCCGCCAGGCACGGGAAAGACCCTCCTTGCCCGCGCGGTTTCCGGTGAGGCGGGCGTCCCCTTCTTTACCATGAGCGGCGCGGATTTCATGGAGATGTTCGTGGGGGTCGGCGCGTCGAGGGTGCGGGACCTGTTCAAACAGGGCAAGGAAAACGCGCCCTGCATCATTTTCATCGACGAGCTGGACGCCGTGGGCCGCCACCGGGGCGCGGGCCTGGGCGGCGGGCACGATGAAAGAGAACAGACACTGAACCAGTTGCTCGTGGAGATGGACGGTTTCGAACCGAACAGCGGGGTCGTCCTTATCGCCGCCACGAACCGCCCCGACGTGCTGGACCCGGCGCTGCTCCGGCCCGGACGGTTCGACCGGCACGTCACCGTGGACCGGCCGGACGTCCGGGGGCGCGAGCAGATCCTGGAAATCAAGGCGAAGGACAAGCCGCTGGCGGAGTGCGTGAACCTGAAGACCATGGCAAAGCTCACACCGGGCATGTCGGGCGCGGACCTGGAGAACATCATGAACGAGGCGGCCCTGCTCGCCGCGCGGGAAGATCACAAGCGGATCACCATGTCGGACCTGGAACGGGCCAGGGACCGCATCGTCATGGGCTCTGAACACCAGCTGGTCATGTCGGAAGAAGAGCGCAGGACCGTGGCCTACCACGAAAGCGGCCACGCCCTGACCGCCGCCCTGATCCCCGAGATCGACTCTCCGCACAGCGTCACTATCATTCCCCGCGGGCAGGCGCTCGGGATCACCTACTCCATTCCGGAGGAAGACCAGTACCTGTACTCGGAAGCCTGGTGCCGGGGCCAGATCGCCTGCCTGCTGGCCGGCCAGGTGGCGGAACGCATCGGGGTCGGCGACACGTTCAACGGGGCCGGCGACGACATCAAGCGCGCCACGGATCTGGCGCGTCACATGGTCTGCGGCTGGGGGATGGGCGAACTCGGCCCCCTTGCCCTCGGCAACCAGGAAGGGGAAGTGTTCCTGGGCCGGGAACTCACCCGGAAGCGGGATTACAGCAACAAGACGGCCGTGAAGGTCGACGAGGACATGAGAAGCATCCTGGATGCCTGCCGGCAGCGCGCGGAAACCATTATTGCGAAGCGGGAAGACGCCCTGCACCGGATGGCCGAGGCCCTCCTCGAACACGAGACGCTGGACAGGGAACAGGTGGAACAACTGCTCGCGGGGAAACCGCTGGCACCGGCCGTCCGGCGCGAAGCGGCGACGGGGCAGGACGTGAAGGAAGAAGCCGGGCAGGCGGAGGAGACCCGGACGGACGATGAAAAAGCGCCGGCCCCCACGCCTTTCAAGGAGCCGCCCCTGGCCGCACCCGGAGTCTGATCGTGGATGATGAACGGGTCATCGAGGGAGACGGGTTTCACTGGAACTGTTCGCAACGCACGCGGATCATGGGCGTCCTCAACGTCACGCCGGATTCCTTCTATGACGGCGGCCGGTACTGGGACCCTTTAACTGCCGTTCGGCACGGCCAGCAATTGGCCGAAGATGGCGCGGACGTCATCGACGTGGGCGGTGAATCCACCCGGCCGGGCGCGGAACCGGTCGATCCGGAGGAGGAAATTCGGCGGGTCATTCCCGTCATTGAGAGATTGAAGGACCGGATCGAGCAACCGGTGTCCATCGATACGCGGAAGGCGGAAGTCGCCCGCAGAGCCATAGGCGCCGGTGCCCGGCTGGTGAACGACGTCAGCGGCTTGACCGACGATCCGGATATGACCGGGACGGTCGCCGCTGAAGGAGTTCCCGTGGTAATCATGCACACGGCGGGAACACCACGGGACATGCAGCGAAATCCCGGCTATCGGGATACCGTGGGCGAAATCGTCGAGTGGCTGGACGCGCGCATAGCCCATGCCGTGGCGCACGGCATCCGGAGATCGCGGATCATTGTCGATCCCGGCATCGGTTTCGGCAAACGGCTCAGCGACAACCTGCTCCTGATCCGGTCCCTGGCGTCATTCCAGCGACTGAATCGTCCCATTCTGATCGGCCCGTCGCGGAAGTCCTTCATCGGCCGTGTGCTCGACGCGGAGAAAGACGACCGGATGGAGGGCACGGCGGCCGCGGTCGCGCTAAGCGTCGCCAACGGCGCCAGCATCGTCAGGGTCCACGACGTCAGGGAAATGAGCCGCGTGGTCCGCATGACCGACGCGATCTGCAAGGCGCGGCAGGCGTAGGCGCCCACCGAAAACAAGGCCATCCATCTTCCATCATGACCATAGACATCGTTATCCTGGGCTCCGGAGGCGCCATTCCGACCCTGACGCGAAACCTGCCGTCCGTGGCCGTCCAGTGCGACGGCCGCGTGTTCCTCTTCGACTGCGGGGAAGGCACGCAGACGCAGATGGTGCGGGCGAAGTTGCCCCTGAGCAAGATCGAACGGATCTATATCTCCCATCTGCACGGCGACCACGTGATGGGATTGCCCGGCCTGCTGATGACCATGGGGCAGATACCACGGGAACGGGCTCTGCACATCCACGGACCTCCGGGCATTTCAGAGTTCGTGGAAGGCAACCGGCGCTTTCTGGGCCACCAGTGCCCCTTCCCCGTGATCGTCACGGAGACCAAAGGCGGCCTGGTCTCCGAGGACGACACGGTCTTCGTCGAAGCCGTACCCGTGGACCACAGCTGCTTTACGCTGGCATTCGCCTTCCAGGAAAGGGAGCGTCCCGGTCAGTTTCAGGTCGAGGAAGCGCGGCGGCTGGGCATACCGCCGGGACCGCTCTACGGGCGGCTGCAGGCCGGTGAAGCCGTGACGCTGCGGGATGGACGGGTGATCGAGCCCGACCAGGTACTCGGTCCCGCCCGGCGGGGCCGGAAGATCGTGTACGCCACGGATACCCGGCCGTGCGACCAGGTGGTGTCGCTCGCCCTCGAGGCGGACGTGCTGATCCACGACGGCATGTTCAGCGACGACCTGCGGGCGCAGGCCCGGCAGAAGCACCACTCGACGGTCGTGCAGGCCGCCCGCATCGCCCGCCGCGCGAAGGTCGGCAGCCTCGTGCTGACACATATCAGTTCACGCTACATGCAGGACGGACCGCTGGCCGCAGAGGCGCGCAAGGTCTTTCCCGCCACCCGCGTCGCACGTGACCTTATGGAATTCAACGTACCCATGTATAAATGAGACCGGCACGGCACGCTTCGAACCGTTCCAGGTGGGCGTAGCCGGCCCGGTCTGTGCCGCACGGGTCCGTCCTGCGGGTCACTCCCCGGTCTCGCGCTGGACGGCCTCCCAGGCCGCCAGGCCCCCGACCAGGTCCATCACGTCCGCGATGCCGTTCCGCTTCAGGATGCTGGCCGCCATGGCGGAACGATAGCCGCCGGCGCACTGGACGACCACCGTGGTGCCGTTGGGGATCTCGCCCAGCCGTTCTTCCAGGTGATTCAGGGGAACGTGGAGGCTGCCACGGATGGACCTGGCGGCGCGTTCCTGGCCGGATCGGATGTCGAGCACCAGGGGCGGGCTTTCCGTGTCCAGCCGGTCCCTGAGCGCCGCCGCGGTGATGCGGTCGGTCCGGCCCAACAGGTCGGGCCGTGCATCCAGCGCGTGCATGCCGCCCTTCAGGTACCCCGCGATATGGTCGAAGCCGATGCGGCCCAGTCGCAGGGCGGATTCCTCCTCGGCGCCCGATTCCGTGATCAGCACGATCGGCCGGTCCCGCCGCAGCAGCGTGCCCGCCCAGCTGGCGTACTGGCCCCCGAGCCCGATGTTGACGCTCCCCTTCAGGTGCGCGCCTTCATAGTCCGCGGCGTCCCGCGTGTCGAGCAGCTGGGCGCCCTCTTCCGCCTTGCGCAACACCTCCTCCAATGAAAGGGGGTTCAGGTTGCGCTTCAGCAGATGGTCCAGCGTTTCGTGTTCCTGCGCGTTGAACGCGGCGTCGTAGGTGAAGTACGAAGGCGCCTCGGGCTGGTCCGTCGTGATCAGGCGGGTAAAGGTCTCCCGGTCCATCGGCTGAAGGGCGTAGTTGTACTTCTTCTGATCGCCCATGGTGGACACCGTGTCCGTACTCAAATTTTTGCCGCACAATGAGCCGGCGCCGTGCGCGGGATAAACGAGCGTCTCGTCGACGGTCGCCGGAATCAGCTTCCCGTGGAGGGAGTCGTAGAGCAGGTTGGCGAGGTCCTCGGCCTTCCAGCCGAGGGCGGCCCGCAGGTCCGGTCGGCCCACGTCGCCGATGAACAGGGTGTCCCCGGTCAGTGCGGCATAGGGCGAGGCGGCCGCCTCGGGGTCGAAGACCAGGATACATACGGACTCGGGAGAATGCCCGGGCGTCTCGAGAAAATCGAGCCTGATCTTGCCCAGGTCCATGCCTCCGCCGTCCCGCATCGGCTCGAAGGCGTAGTCTGCCTCGGCGCGCGCCCCGAGGTGGATCATGGCGCCCGTGCGGTCTCTCAGTTCCAGGTGGCCCGCGGCGAAATCCGCGTGGAAGTGCGTCAGAAAGACATGTTCGATGGTCATGTTCCGGGCTTCGGCCTCTTCGATGTACTGGCCGATGTCGCGCTGCGGGTCCACGACGGCCGCGACGCCGGAGGATTCGTCCCCGAGGAAATAGGACGCATGGGCGAGACAGCCCAGGTAGTACTGGTTGAGTATCATGTGGGACTCCTTCCGCGCTCCGGTCCTTCCGCGCTTCGCCGCGCCTTCGCGCTCCTACCGCGCTCCGGTCCTTCCGCGCTTTGGCTTGCCTCACTGTCTCCGGGCAGGCAGGGCAAGTCCCGGCTCGTCTTCCGCCAGGTAAAAGGTGATGGAGGAACTCATCACCTGGTCGCCCCTCCACGTCCGGTAACCCGACGAATTCGGCTCAAGGGCCGATCCTTTCAGGTAGGGCTTCCACACCTGCGCGCGCTGCCGGTGCCAGAGGAACACGCCGGCCACGTCTTCCACCAGCAGCCTTTCGGCTTCCTTGTAAAGTGAGATCCGACGGTGCGGATCCCTGACCTCGGCCTCGGCCGCGGTCATCAGTTCGTCGAAAGCGGCGTTGTTCCAGTTGTGCCGCCCGTTCGACCGCCACAACCCCAGGAGATTGCTGGGATCCACGAAGTCGAATTCGTAGGGTACCATGCCGAAGGCCAGGGTGTGGTTGTTCAGGCCGTCCATGAAGACCTTGTTCTCCACGTTGCGTACTTCGACCTCTATGTTCAGGTTCCGCTGCAGCATCGCCTGGATCCCCTCCGCCGCGTCCCGGTGCATGACGATTTCGTTCCGCAGCCACATGTCCATCGCGGGAATGCCGCGGCCATCGGGATACCCCGCATCCGCAAGGAGTTGCCGGGCGCGTTCCGGGTCGTATCCCTGGCTTTCCGCGTAAGCATCGTCGGAGTAGGCCGGGAATCCGGGCGGCAGCATGGCGTAGCCGGGAATGGCGAACCCCTTCAGCGCGGAACGGCATATGGCGTCCCGGTCGATGGCGAGACTCAGCGCGAGCCGGACCCTCCGGTCGTTGAACGGCGGCTGCGTCACGTCGAAAAACAGGTAATGGGTCCAGAAATTGGGCCAGGTATGGACCTGGTCGCTCAGTGCGTCGTCCGAAAGGAGGCGAGCCAGTTCAGCCTGGTTCTCCACCTCGGTGAAATCGATCTCTCCGGCCTCGTATGCCGGTATCCTCGGAGGCGGCGTGGTCAGGTTGAACATCTTGTAGATCAACCTTTCCAGGTAGGGCTTGTCGACCCCGCGGTACATGGGATTGGCCTCGTAGACCATGCGCTCGCCCTTTATCCATTCCACCATGACGAAGGGGCCGGAAGACACGCAGGTTTCCGGCCGGGTGGACCACGTGTCGCCATACTTGCGCACCGTATGTTCGGGCGATACCCACGAGTAGGTCAAGAGCAGGGGCAGGTGGGGCGTGGTCTCTTCGGTCGCGATGTGGAGCGTCAGATCGTCGGAAGCCCACACGCCCAGGGAGTCCACCGGCACCGTGCGGGCGACGACGGCCTGCCAGTTCCGGATCGGCTGGTAATACCACCCGAAGTCGTAGGCGTTTTCCGGATCGGCGCCACGGCGCAGGGAGAAGACGTAGTCGTGCGCCGTCAACGGCCGGCCGTCGCTCCACTGCAGCCCCGGCCGCAGGTGGAAGGTCCAGTCCAGTCCGTCATCCGACACCTCCCATCGTTCCGCCGCGCCGCCTCGCAACTCGAAATTCCGGTTGGTGCGCGTCAGGGGTTCGGCGATGATGTATTTCCCCGCGGCACCCTTGTAGACCGTACGGAACCACTCGTTATAGGGCCGTGACTCGGAGAAGACGCGAATGACCTGTTGTTCGGGAGGAAGGGCGTCCCCGGGGAGCGGCACGCCGATGGAATTGACATAGCGCGGCTCGGTGTCGGCGAGAAGCGTATCGATCAGGCCGTAGGCCGACCAGGCCAACCCCGCGATAAGGAACAGAAAGCTCGAACGCCGAAAAATCGAAATGCCGGTCTTGATTCGCATGTTACACCTGCCATAGGACGGGAAGCCCTATTCGTTCATCCGCGGGTCGAGGGCGTCGCGGAGTCCGTCGCCGATGAGCGAGAATCCTAGCATGACCAGGGCGATCATGAATACCGGAAAGAGGGCAAGGTGCCAGTAGTAGATCACGTTGGGCAGGTGGCTGCTGACCATCTGTCCCCAGCTCGGCGTGGGCGGGTTGATGCCCAGTCCGAGGAAGCTCAGTCCCGCCTCGGCGAAGATGGCCTGGGGAATGCCCATGGCCAGGCCGACGATGATGGGACTGAGGGCATTGGGCAACATGTGGCGCACGATGGTATGCACGTTGGAGGCGCCCATGGAACGGGCGGCACGGACGAAGTCGGAAGCCCGCAGCGACAGGAACTGCGCGCGGACCAGGCGGCAAACGCCCACCCAGCCGGTCACGCCGATGGCGAACAGCACGTTGCTCAACCCGCTGCCCAGCCAGGCCATGATCAGTATGGCGAAGAGCAGGCTGGGGAAGACCGACATGACGTCCACCAGGCGCATGACGATGTAATCGGCCTTGCCCCCCTTGAACCCGGCGATGGCGCCCAGCGGCACGCCGATCAGCAGGGAGATCATCTGCGCGACGAACCCCACGATGAGCGAGATCCGGGCGCCGTACACGATCCGACTGAAATAGTCCCGGCCGATGCTGTCCGTGCCCATGGGGTGGGTCCAGGACGGAAACTGCCATGCTTCGTCGAAATTGGCCTCGGAATAGTGGGACGGCGAGACCCAGGGCGCGAAGACGGCCATGAAGGTGATGACGATGATGATGATGGCCGCGGCGACGGACAGCTTGTTCTTCATGAAACGGCGCAGGGCGTCGCGCCAGAGGCCGCCGGAAGATGAGGTGATTTCGGTCAAGGTGCTGGTCATTCGTGTGCTAGCCTTCCGTGTGCTGGTCTTACGTGCGCGCTGGTTTTCCGTGCGCTGGTTTTCCGTGTCTCAGGCGGATCGCCGCGTCGCGATACGCTCGATGATCACCACGATCGCGCAGCCCGCGATACCCAGGCCGATGGACAGCAGGACTTCTCCCGACAGCGACGCGGGCAGGACGTTCTCCTCGACTTCCTTCCACGGCCAGATCTTGCGCAACGAGCCGGCCATGAGACCGATGAGGACCGCCACGGTCACGTCATGGAAGCGGCGCAACAGCCACCTGAGCACCCGCGCGAAGAAGACCAGTCCCAGGATCCCGCCACACCCGAAGATGAAGATGGGCAGGAGATTGCGCTCGACCACGGCCGTGAGCATGTACTGGTATTTCCCCAGGATGACCAGGATGAACGAGCCCGAAATACCGGGCAGGATCATTGCGCAGATGGCGATCGCCCCGCTCAGGAAGACGAACCATGCGGCCGAGGTCGTCTCGACCGGTACGGCGCCCACCAGGACGAAGGCGGCCACGGCCGCCAGCAGCAAAGCGAGCGCTTCCTTAACGGTCCAGCGGGACACCTTCACCCGCACGGTGATGATCGACGCCAGCACCAGTCCGAAGAAAAAAGCCCAGACGTGGACGGGATGGTGTTCGAGGGCCCATGCGAAGAACTGGGCCAGGCTGAATATGGCCACGAAGATGCCGGTTACCAGGGCGATCAGGAACCGGTGGGGGAAACCGTCGAAGGCATCGCCGAACCGGAAGGTAACCAGCGAACGCAGAAACCTGGCGTTGACGGCGTGCACGGCGTCGAGCAACTCCTCCCATACGCCCAGTATGAAGGCCATCGTTCCCCCGGACACGCCGGGCACGACATCGGCCACCCCCATGCAGAAACCGCGGGCCGAGATGCCCAGGTAGTCCCGGAACGTCCGTTTCGAGCGCACGTCATCCGGGCGCGCGGAACCGTTGTCCATTACTTGCTCCCGCGAACGTATCTGACCCGGGGATCCACAAGCGCGTACAGGATGTCCGTAATCAGGTAGACGATGCCGATCAGCACCGCGACGAGCAGGGTCAGGGCCATGATCATGGGGTAGTCCCGCTCGAAGATGCTCGTGACGAAGAACTGCCCCAGGCCCGGAATGCGGAAAATGCCTTCGACGAAGAGCGACCCGGTCATCACCCCGGGCAGCATGGGCCCCATGATGGTGAGCAACGGGATCAGGGAGTTCTTCAGCACGTGGATGAACAGGACGCTGCGCTCCTTCAGTCCCTTGGCCCTGGCCGTGCGCACGTAGTCCATGCGGAGGTTCTCGAGGATGCTCGAACGGGTATACCGGGCGACGATGGCCATGGGACCCAGGGCATAGACGATCACCGGCATGATCCAGGTCTCCGGCCCGCCCCAACCGCCCGTGGGCAGGACCCTCCAGATGGTCGCGAAGAGGACGATGAACAGTATGGATATGGCAAAACTGGGCACAGTGATCCCCAGGGTGGCGATGACCGTGGTCCCGTAATCCACCCAGGTGTTCTGGCGTATGGCGGACAGGATGCCCAGGAGGATGCCGAAGGAGAAGGCCACGGCCAGGCCCATGCCGCCCAGCTGCATGCTGATGGGCCAGGTCCGTGCGATAAGGTCCGTCACCGTCTCGCCCGGGCTTTGGAAGGGGATGCCGAAATCGAACTGCAGCGCGTTCCACATGTACCGGCCGTACTGCTCGTAGAGGGGGCGGTCCAGACCGTACTTGCGCAGGATATTCGCCTTGGCCTCGGCCGACAGGGGCATCTTCTCCTCGTCGAAGGGGCCGCCCGGCACCGCGTGCATCAGGCTGAAGGTGATGACCGTGACCAGGAACAGCACGCCGACCAGGCCTACGATGCGGTATATGATGTAACGGATCATAAGATCGGGGTTTCTGATGCGCCGCGGCGGCTGAACGGGGCGAGTCCGGGCCGATCCAGACGAGGCCGGACGAGACCAGACGAGGCCGGATGAAACCGGGCGAATCCTGGCAAATGGGAGCGAATCCAGGCGAATCCAGGCGAATCCAAACGAGGCCGATTGAGGCCCGTTGAGAACGGGCGTTTCCAAGCGTGTCCAGGCAAGACCGCCAGTTCGCAATGTGACTGGAAATGCCGTCAATCCAGCCTCCAAAGTGCAAGCGGACGCGCTGAGGTGTCAAGGGTTATTTATCGGCTCCGGGGCGTCACCGGCGCGGTTCCAGAGGCGCTTCCGGGGGCGTCACCGGGGGCATTCTCAAGGGCGGATTCAGAACGCGTAAACATGTGTTCGGGCAGGATCGCCAGGGCCTGCGTCACGGCGCCGATACGGGGGCATCTCCCCTTGACACCCCCCGTGTCGATCCACACATTACCGACGTGATTATACGTTGCCGGGATGAGGGTCAAGGAGGTCGTTCGCGTGCGGATCGTCGACGTTGCCGCCCTGGTCCTGCGGCTGCCCCAGGTGACGGAGGCCTGTGACGGGACGCAGGATACCTGCCTGATCAAAATCGAGACAGACGAAGGGATCACGGGCTGGGGCGAAGTCGATTCCTGTCCCACCGTGGTCAAGGCCGTCATCGACGCGCCGCTTTCGCACCAGATCTGCAACGGCCTGGCCAACGCGCTCGCAGGCGCCGATCCCCTGGACATCGACGCCTGCACGGACCGGATGATGGCGTCGGCCAACTACTATGGCCGGGTCGGCGTGGGACGGCACGCCATGGCCGGGATCGACCTGGCGCTCTGGGACATCGCGGGCAAAGCGAGCGGGCAGCCCGTCTACAAGCTTCTGGGCGGCGCGCACCGGCTCCGGTTCCGGGCCTATGCTTCCGTCCTTTTCGGCGACACACCGGAGCAGACTCGGGCGATCGGCCGTAAATTCGCCGACCAGGGATTCACAGCGGTGAAGTTCGGCTGGGGCCCCATGGGCAAGGACGAAGGGCAGGATGTCGCGCTAGTGCGGGAGGCCCGGCGGGGCACGGGCGACGAGGTGGACGTACTCATCGACGCCGGCCAGGTGTGGGACTGGAAGACCGCGCTCACCCGGTCCCGGCAGTTCGCCGAGTACCGGCCCTTCTGGATCGAAGAGCCGCTGCATCCGGACGACATCGAGGGTTATGCCGCATTGACCGCGGAGAGTCCGGTGCCCATCGCTACCGGAGAAGCGGAGTCCCGGCTCGAAGACTTCGAGCGGCTGGTCACCGAGGGCGGTCTCGACTGGATCCAGCCCGACCCGGGGCGCTGCGGCATTACGACCATGGCCGAAGCCGGACGGACCGCCCACCGGCACTGCCGCAAGGTCGCCAATCACAGTTACAAGAGCGGCATTACCATGGCGGCTTCGCTGCACGCCCTGGCTGCCCTGCCCAATGCGTCCGTCTTCGAGTTCTGCATGTCCGATTCGCCGCTGAGACACGAATTGACCCATGAACGCTTCGCTATCGATGACGAGGGACACGTGGCGGTGCCAGAGGGACCCGGGCTGGGTGTCACGGTAAACGAAGAAACCGTATCGAAATACCGGGTCGCGTAGACTTTGGCCGGGGGCGTACGCGGTAAATCGTGACTCGAAGATCCGTGTTCGCACACGGATTACGGGGACCCGCGGTCCACACAACCCGTTCACTAAAGGAGCATCTTGATGGCCCCACGGAACTCGATCATGCACGCCGCGCTCAACCGGATCAATATCGAGGAGATCAAGGAACGGATCGGTCCGCCGCCCGCCTCCTGCGCCGTCGTTGCCGCGGACCACGTGACCGCGGCCTTCATCTGGCAGGAATCGGGCACGATCAACGACAACCACTGCCATGATTACGACGAGTGGTGGCTGGTGCTGGAGGGAGAGATCGACTGGGTGATCGAGGGCCGTGAAGAGACCGTCCACGCGAAGGCGGGAGACTTCATCTTCGTACCCGCCCTTACGTTCCATCACATATTCCCTGTCGGCGGCAAACCGTCGATCCGGCTAGGCGTCGCGCTGACGGGACACGGGCACCTGCACGAACGGCCGGAGCGCAAGGTGAAGGTCACCCTGGAGTAACATCTGCTGGAGTATATCCATGTCTTCGAGAACTGAAAACCTCGCTTCCATCAAGACCTGCGGCGTGGTAGCGGTAGTCAGGGCAGACAGCCCCGACGCGCTGGTCCAGGTCGCCCAGGCCATCGGCAGGGGCGGCATCAGCGCCGTCGAGATCACCATGACGACGCCCGGAGCCCTGGACGTCATCGGCGAATGCGCGAACCGGCTGGGGGACGAAATCCTCCTCGGTGCGGGCACCGTGCTGGACCCCGAAACGGCCCGGGCAGCGATCCTGGCCGGCGCCGAATACATCGTGACACCGACGCTGAACCCGGATGTCATCACCCTCTGCCGGCGGTACGACAAGGTCATCATTCCCGGCGCATTGACCCCGACCGAGATCCTGACGGCCTGGGAATGCGGCGCGGACATCGTGAAGGTGTTTCCCGCTACGGCGGTGGGACCGCGGTACTTCAAGGACGTCAAGGCGCCGCTCCCCCAGATCGATCTCATGCCCACGGGCGGAGTGGACCTGGACAACGCCGGCGACTTCATCCGGGCGGGCGCCTGCGCCGTCGCCGTGGGCGGAAACCTGGTCGACAAGGCCGCCGTGGCCGCAGGCGAATGGCATGTGCTCACAGACACGGCCCGGAAATACGTGGAAACGGTCAGAAACGCGCGACAGGAAGGTGGGGGATGATCCGCAAGGCCGTCGTGCCCGTCGCGGGCCTGGGCACGCGGATGCTTCCGCTCACACGGTCTGTCCCCAAGGAAATGCTGCCCCTCGGGCGCAAACCGGCCATACACCACGTTGTGGATGAACTGGCGGCTGCGGGGATCGAGCGCATCCTCTTCGTGACCTCCAGCCGCAAAAAGGCGATCGAAGAGTACTTCGTGCATGGTGGACCTTCCGACGGGGCGGCAAAAATCCCCGGCGGTCCGTCAGATGGACGCACCGGTGGGCCAACCGGTGGACCAGCCGATGCACAGCGGGACCCGGGCAACGAAGAAGGGCACGGCCCGCCCGCACTGGACTACTCGTTCGTCCGCCAGGAGATTCCGGGGGGAAACGGCGACGCAGTGCGCCTGGGAAGGGCCTTCGCGGGATCGGACGCCTTCGTCGTGGCCTGGGGCGACGCCGTCGTCCGGTCTACGGGGGATGCCAGCGTCCTGCGGCGCATGATGGCGACCCACGCGAAGGAAGGTGCCGCGTGCACCATCGCGGTGGAGCATGTGCCCGAAGACAAGGTGTCGCGGTACGGTATCGTACAACCCAGGTACGAATCGGACACGGCCTTCCCCATCGACGATATCGTGGAGAAACCGCCCGCGGAAAGTGCACCCAGCCGCTACGCCGTATCGGCCCGGTACATCTGCGGCCCCGCCATCTTCCCCGCGCTCGAGGCGACACCCCGCGGAAGGAACGGCGAACTGTGGCTCGCCGACGCCATCCGCGGCCTGATTCGGAAGGGCGGTCCGGGTGGCCCGAGCGAAGCGGGTGGGTCGAGCGAAGCGGGTGGGTCGAGCGAAGCGGGTGGGTCGGACGGCAAGGACGGCGATGTCGGTGCGGGCGGTCCAGGTGGCGGTGTCTGGTGCGTACCCCTGGGGTCCTCCGACCGACGCTACGACATCGGAACACCCCTTACCTACTGGGAAGCTTTTGCTGACTACGCCGTAGAGGACGAGACCGACGGAACGGCCTTTCGCGATATGCTGCAAGGGCGGTTGAGCGAATCATGACTAGCGCGTGCATACTGCGTGCGTTTCGGAGCGACTGTCGATCAGATGGTCCGCATGGACTGTATAGGCTGCATGGTCTGCAAGGCACGCACCAATCGGAGTCCATTTGAACGAGGCCATAACCGCATCCGCACCCGGCCGTGTCGGCATTGTGGGCAACCCGACCGACATGTACGGCGGGAGCGTGATATCTTGTTCGACAAAGGAACGAGCGCGGGTCAGGATCCAGCCGGCTGACCGACTCGTCCTGGACGCCGGCACCGAGCAGCGCGTTATCGCGTCGCCCGACGGCCTGGCCCCATGTGAGGACATATTCGATATCGCCCGGGTCGCGCTGGCCGGAACCGAATCCGCGGACCTGCTCGCCAGGATCTCGTGGTCGACCGATATCCCTTTCCGCGCCGGCCTGTCGGGATCGACCGCGCTGCTCGTATCGATGGTCGCCGGCCTGCTCGCCTTCCGCGGTATCCGCCACAGTCCGTACCACCTGGCGGAGCTTGTCCGCAGGATCGAGTACCAGAACCTGACTTTCTGCGGGTACCAGGATGCGTACATGTGCACCTTCGGCGGGCTTCACTACATGGATTTCAGAGGGAAGGAATTCCACCTTGAATACGGGACCGATCCCTTCGCCACCATGGAGTCGATGGCTTCCTCTGCGGCCTTGCCGCTTGTAGTGGTCATCACGGGAGGCCAGCGCGTATCCGGAGGCGTGCACACCCCCTTGCGGGAACGCTGGCTCGCCGGGGAAACCGAAGTGGTCGAAGCATATAGCGCCATCGCGGTCCTGGCCCGGGAAGGCAAGAAAGCGATCCTCGAGAACCGGATCGACGCGCTGGGGGAGTTGATGAACGAGAACCAGGCGCTGACGCAGTCACTCGGAGGATCCAATCCCGAGGACGACCGGTTCATCGAATTCGCCCGGCAGGCCGGCGCGTCCGGAGCCAAACTGGCGGGCAGCAGCGGGGCCATCGTGGCGCTCCACGACGCCCCCGGCGAACTGGCGCGGGTCATGATGGATGCCGGCGCCTCGGGCATACTCGAACCTTCGCCGGGCCCCGGGCTCGAAATCAACCAGGAAGACCTCTAGGAAGCCGCCGTGAACATCACCCTCGACTACCATAAATCCGGCCTTGAAGTAAGCGTCCCGGACGAAAACCTGGCCGCCGTCCTCAACATGCGGGAAACGCCGCCGCTGGTTGATCCCGTGGCCGCGACCCGGGAGGCCCTGCAACAGCCCGTGGCCGGTCCGCCCCTGGCGGAAATCGCCCGGGACCGCCGCAACGCCTGCGTGGTAGTTTCCGACATTACCCGGCCCGTCCCTCACGACATTATCCTGCCGCCCCTTCTTGAATGCCTGGAGCGAAGCGGGATCAGGCCGGCGGACATCACCCTTCTGGTCGCCACGGGGCTGCACGCCCCCATGGACGAGGAACAGCTTCGCGAGACTTTGACCGCTGAAGTGGTGAACCGGTATCTCGTCGTCAACCACGTTGCCCGCAATGGGAACGAACAGGAAGACCTGGGCTTCACGAGCACCGGGATCCCGATCCGCGTGGACCGCAGGTACGTTGAGAGCGATCTCAAGGTGCTGACCGGGCTGATCGAGGCGCATTTCATGGCCGGGTACTCGGGTGGACGCAAGCTGGTCGCGCCCGGACTCGTGGGGGTGGAGACGATCGAGCATCTTCACGGACCGGGGATCCTGGAGCATCCCAACGCCACGACGGGCGTGCTCGACGGCAACCCGCTCCACGAGGCCGCGCTGGAAATTGCCCGGCGGGCCGGGGTCGATTTCATCCTCAACGTGGCCATGGACGAGGACCGCTGCATCACCGGAGTGTTCGCCGGCGAGCTCGACCGGGCGCACCGGCATGGTGTCCGCCATGTGGACGGCATGGTCGTGTCCACCGTCGAGGAACCGGTGGACATCGTCGTGACCTCGTCGGCCGGCTATCCCCTGGATACCACCTTCTACCAGGCCGTGAAGGGCATGGTAGGGGTGCTCGACATCCTGAAGGAAGGCGGTTCCATCGTCATTGCCGCTGGATGCGACGACGGGATCGGCGGCGCGGAGTTCGAAGACCTGCTTCGGAAGACGACGGACATCGACGCCTTCATTCACTCGATCCAGCAACCGGGCGTATTCACCATCGACCAGTGGGAGATCGAAGAGCTGGTCAAGGCGCTGAAGAAGGGCCGGGTTTATCTCTACACGGACGGATTGGATGACGACGACGTCCGGGACTGCCTGGTCGAGCCGGTACCGTCCGTCGAGGCGGGCATCGAATCAGCCCTGAAGCGTCACGGCGCCGGCGCCACCATCGCGGTCGTCCCGAGAGGACCCTATGTGATTCCCAGGGTGGTGCCCGGACAGGACGCAGCGGGGTAGCGCAATGCGGGCGAGGCGGAAGCCCCCCGGCCGGATTCGCCGCCGCGGCCTGAAAACGAGCCTTACATGGCCTCCAACCAGTACGTCCACCATATTCCGCGCATCCATCCGTCCGCCTTCGTGGCGGAAAGCGCCGACCTGATCGGCGCGGTCGACATCGGCAAGGACGCGAGCATCTGGTACCAGGTGGTCATACGAGCGGACGACGAACCGGTCACCATCGGCGAGGGGACCAACGTGCAGGACGGCAGCGTCCTCCACATCGACGCCGACATGCCCACCGAACTGGGCAGGGGCGTAACCGTGGGGCACCGCGCCATCGTCCACGGCGCGGTGGTGGAGGACCACGTGCTGATCTCCATGGGCGCCGTGATCCTCAGCGGCGCGCGGATCGGTGAGCACAGCATCATCGGCGCCGGCGCGCTGGTGCTCGAAAACATGGAAGTGCCTCCGGGTTCCCTGGTCGTGGGCGTTCCCGGACGCGTGGTACGTTCCGTCACGAACGAGCAGATCGAACGCATACACCGGACCGCCGAGGGGTATGTTGAACGGCGCGGAATCTACCTCGAACGGCGGTTTCAAGACACTTCCTGACCGCCTGATTTGTGGCGCTCCGGACTCCGTGTCAGGCGTCAGAATCCACTTGACTTTGACAGGCCTGTTCTGTAGTTTGCGGTGCTCTGTTATGCTGGTCCTGAGCGCCTGTAGCTCAATTGGATAGAGCACCTGACTACGGATCAGGAGGTTGGGGGTTCGACTCCCTCCGGGCGTATTTTTTGTGGGACGCGGGAGCATGAGAAGCAACGACGGCGAACACGAAGAATGGCTCAGGCTGGCGCTGGAGGAAGCCCGGTCGGCTGGAGCCGCCGGTGATGTGCCCGTCGGGGCCGTGATCGTTCACGATGGCGTGGTCATCGGCCGGGGCCAGAATCGCGTGGAGCGGTTGCGCGATCCCACCGCCCATGCCGAGATGCTCGCGATCCGGGAAGCCAGTTCAACGCTGGGGTATGAACGGCTGGCCGGGGCCACGATTTACGTTACGCTGGAACCCTGCGCCATGTGCGCGGGTGCGATCGTATTGGCCCGTCTGGAGCATCTGGTGTACGGGGCAGACGATCCCAAGACCGGGGCCTGCGGGTCCCTCCGCGATATCGTGCGGGACACCCGGCTGAATCACCAGGTGGCTGTAACGCGAGGTGTGCTGGCGGAAACCTGTTCAGAGCTGCTGAGGGACTTCTTCAGGGCGAAACGGGAAGCGGGCGAAACAGTTGTCGAACAAGGGTTACCGGGGCGGGCTGGACGGTCAGAGTGGTCTGGATGAACCGGATGTTGAACCGAGGTTGCCGGAGAGGTGCGAGAGTGGTTGAATCGGACGGTCTCGAAAACCGTTGTGCCTTCGGGCACCGTGGGTTCGAATCCCACCCTCTCCGTTAAAGTATTCCAAAGAGTGCTCTCCGTACTAACCTGATGCTCCTGGCGTCCACGTCCCAACCCTCTGCTTAACGGCTACCATTAGCCACCTCGATCCATCTCCTATTGAATTAGGCTAGATATCGCAAGGGTCAGCGAGTTCCTTGAGGGAGATTCCCTGTAACCAGACCTGGAATTCAGCGTCGACCGGTGTGCAGATCGAAGTTCCCCGTGTAAGCAGATGGGTGAGGTTGAGCGATTTAATCTCCTGTGGTAAACGACCGGACATTTCCGTATTTAATCTGACGTCGAACTCTTCAAGGCTCGCAAGTCGTGCTATTTTCGACGAAACGGATCCCGACAAACGATTGAGCGCAAGACGAAGTGTTTCCAGTTTGCGGAGTCGATAGAGTTCCTCCGGAATGCTGCCCGTCAGCAAACCCACCGAAAGATCAAGCAGGGTCAGGTTCACAAGTTGACCAATCTCTTCCGGAATAGGCCCTGACAAGCCGTTGGTTCCCAGAAACAGCACGTTCAGATTCTTAAGCTGACCGATTTCGTAGGGGATATTGCCTTCCAGGTTGTTATCATTCAGCATCAATGTATTCAGGTTAGATAACCTTCCAATCTCCGGTGGGATCGTACCTGTCAACTCGTTATCCTGCAATAACAGTGTCTTGAGGCTTCCAAGTTGTCCGATTTCCGGCGGCAAGGTTCCGGAAATGTCGTTGTACGTCAGGATCAGCGTCTCGAGGTTTTTTAGTTTCCCGATCTGGGGCGGTATGCTCCCGGTCAGACTGTTCCTCTCCAGGTAGATTCTCTTCAGTTGGGAGAGTTCACCGATCTCCGGAGGGATCTCGCCTTCCAGATCGTTCGCGAACATGTTTATCTCAGTCACTCTGCCCTCTTCATTGGTCACTAACCCAAACCATGTCTCCACGGGACTGTGGCTCAACCAGTTGTTTTTGTTATCCCAATGAGGCCCGTTTGTAGCGTTGTAAAACGCTGTTAGCGCATCCAGATCGGGGTGAGGGTTGACTACCCCACAGGTTTCGTAACTGGCGTTTTCGATGGTGCTGAGCCAGTGCTGAAATTCATCGTCTTCCGAGAAACACAGTTGCGTACCGGCCAACAGGAGCGTATCGAGACTCAAGCGGGTAAGTTCCATCGGCAGCGGTCCGCCGAGATCAGGATTGTCGGTGAGATCAAGATGCGTGAGGTGTCCCAACAGGTGTATCTCCTGCGGCAACCGACCCTGCAGGTTGTTCTCCGCAAGGTTCAGGACGGTCACGAATCCATCTTCATTCGTGGTTATTCCAAACCAACTGCCCGCGTATTCGCTGCTTCCCCAGCCCTCGTTGACGGTCCAGTTGCGACCTAGCGTGCGTTTGTACAGGGCATCCAGTGCAATTCTTTCGAACCTGAGATCATCGCAGTCGGTAATACGTCTTTCCGGTATCCCCCCGAGCCATGCCTGAATGTCGCTCGAACGTTGTGCACATACCTGCGTTCTGTGCATCAACAGTCGCTCGAGGTTGTCGAGTGCCGTAATTGATTCAGGCAGATAGCCGGTCAGACCGATATTGTCCTGAAGTTGCAGACTGACGAGGTTCTCCAACTGGCCCAGCGTGGGTGGAAGCGGACCGGTTAAGAGATTATTGGAGAGATCCAGCATCTCCAGTTCGGTAAATTCCCCCAATTCGTAAGGCAATTCGCCCGAAATCATGTTGCCGGGGAGGGATATCGATCGCACTTGCCCATTCGAATCGGTCTCGATGCCGAACCATTCCCCGATAGGCCGGTCCGAGAGCCAGTGCTGACTTTCTGTCCAGTTTTCGCCGTCCATTTCATTGTACAAAGTGACCAGTATTTCGCGGTCCGTACCGGTATACTCACACGTGGCAACCCGGTCCAGAGACTGAATTTCCAGCAACCAGTCATAGAACTCGGGGTCCTGGGGAGCGCACAGCCCCGTGTTCCTTGCATAGAGTCTAACATTCTGAAGGTCGAGAAACGATCTGGGTATCGGTCCGGAGAGTTCGGGGTTGTTTTCGAGGAAGAGCCCTTCCAGTTGGCGGAGTTCCCCCAACTCCGACGGAAGGGAACCCGATAGTTGATTAAACGACAGCACCAGTGTACTAAGGTTGTTTAACCGGCCCAGTTCAGCGGGTATAGAACCGGCCAACTGGTTTTTGTCCAAAAACAATTCCACCATATTTGCCAGAAGGCCCAATCCCTTGGGAATCGCCCCGGTCAGTCTGTTGTCGCCAAGAAACAGTGCCCTTAGTTCGCTCAGTTCCCCGATCTCTTGCGGTATGTTCCCAGTCAACTGGTTTTCATGCAGTGCAAGGTGTTCAATTTTCGAAAGGTTACCCAACTCAGGCGGGATAGGGCCCTCTAACTCATTATCTGACAGATTCAGTTCCTCAAGTTGGGACAACTGACCGAGTTCCGCCGGGATCTGACCCTTGAGATTGTTCGAACGAAGCCATAGTGCCTTCACATTTCCCTGACCATCCAGGGTAACGTCGGACCACTCACGCACGGGTTTCTCGCTCAACCAGTTTTCGGAACGGTTCCAGTTCTCCCCATTGGTCTGGTTGTACAGTAATACCAAAACATCCCTGTCCGGACTTCGCACCGAGACAGTAACCTGGGTTTCAACATTAACCCTCAAGTATCTCGCGACGATCTTGGTTTCGCCGTTCCCAACGGCGGTTACCAGGCCATTCTCGTCGACCGTTACGATATCTGTCTCATAGCTCGTCCACGACACGCTGGCATCTCGTAACGCATGTCCATTCGAATCCTCTATAACCGCTTTCAACTGAACCGTTTCACCGACAGCCGATAATGTCACCGGCGAGGGTTCGACGACAAACCTGGCCATCACCTGTGACACCCATACATCGACGCTCGCCGTGGCATTCCCCGATCTTGCCGTGACCTTGACATGTCCGTTCATGACCGCGGTTACCAGACCCTGGGCTGTGACCGTCGCTATACGTGCATCGCTGCTCGACCAGGCCACTTGCGCATCGTTTATCGGTCTGTTGTTCTGATCCCAGACCTGAGAGGTGAGTTGAACGGTCTGGCCAATCGCATACAATGGGAACTCTGACATGGCCGGAGAAATACGGACTATGGAGGGTACTGATGCCGGCGTCGGTGGAGGTGATGGAGGCGATGGAGGTGATGGAGGCGTCGGCGCCGTGGAGGCCGGCTTTGATGGGCTGTCTTTACCACAGGTGGTGGATGCCAGTATCACGCCAAGTAACAGAACATGCAATACAATGCGATGCATATGTTTTCCTGACCAATGAAACGTGGCCACCCGGTGGAACCGGTAGTTTAAAACAGCGACCTTTTATCTGGCCTTTCGGTAAATCTAACAGTTCGTTACTACACAACCAACCGGAAATTACTCACAAATTGGAAATAAAGCAGTGATGGCAAATAACCGATCCTATGCGTCCTGGAAGTGGTACGAGCGTGGTATTCCATAGTGATCCGGCTGGTGAATTTACTGTTGTTTCCGGAAGGGATTTTCGTTAAATTGTCCGATCCGACTCGGTGTTTCCATTTCCCGTCAAGACGGGTGTGCGGACAGCATTACGTAGGACAAAGACCTGGGAGAGGTGCGAGAGCGGTCGAATCGGCACGCCTGGAGAGCGTGTGTTCACCATGTGGACCGTGGGTTCGAATCCCACCCTCTCCGTAATTGTTTTGGGGCAGTAGCTCAGTTGGGAGAGCGCCAGAATCGCAATCTGGAGGTCGGCGGTTCGATTCCGCTCTGCTCCACTCGGAAGGCCGGGCGCCAGGCAGTCGGTGTTCAAGGCAGCCGGTGTCCCGCCATCCCGTATTACAGGCTTGGATCGATTACGGTCGTGCTAGATGGGGAGTTAGCGGTGCCCTGTAACCCGCAACCCGCTACAGCGGGATCGAATTCCCATCCCGAGGATCGCACTTGCGTCGCCGGTATGCGCTGCATCCGGTATTGAAAGTCAGGTCCCGCGCAACGTGACAACGCCCAACCCCGTCAGGACCGGAAGGTAGCAGCGGTAAGCGCCTGAAGCGTGTGCCGTGGGAGCGCCTGGCCGGAGCCGGCGGCACGGATGCCTCGATACGAGTAGATTCGAGGGTGGGTGCACGACCGCTTTATCTTTTCCCCTTCGTTCCGCCTGCCGCTCGTCCCGAGTAACCCAGGCATGGAGGGTTGGGCATTGGCCTACGAAGTCACCGCCCGAAAATGGCGCCCCCAGGAATTTGACGGCGTGATCGGGCAGGAACACGTCACCACCACGCTGAAAAACGCCATTCAGGCGGGCCAGATCGCCCATGCCTACCTCTTTGCCGGACCCCGCGGCGTGGGCAAGACGACCACGGCCCGCATCCTGGCCAAGGCCCTGAACTGCGTCGAAGGCCCGACGGTGACGCCCTGCAACGCCTGCACGTTCTGCCGGGAAATCTCGGAAGGACGCAGCGTCGACGTCCTGGAGATCGACGGCGCGTCCAACAACCGGGTCGAACAGGTCCGGACGCATCTGCTCGAGAGCGTCAAGTACACCCCCAGCCAGGGCAAGCATAAGATCTACATCATCGACGAAGTGCACATGCTGACCAAGGAGGCCTTCAACGCCCTGTTGAAGACGCTCGAAGAGCCGCCTGCCCACGTGTACTTCATCTTCGCTACGACGGACCCCCGGAAAGTGATCCCCACCGTGCTCTCCCGGTGCCAGCGCTTCGACTTCCGGCGCATATCGGGACCCACCATCGTGGATCACCTGGCCATGATCAGCGAGAAGAGCGGGTACGACGTCCAGCGCGAGGCCCTCGCCCTCATCGCGCGCCGGGTGGACGGCAGCATGCGGGACGCCGAAAGCCTCCTGGACCAGGTCGTGGCCTTCGGCGGCACCGCGCTGACCGCCAGCGAGGCCGCAGAAGTCCTGGGCATCGTGGACCAGGACGTCTATTTCGAGCTACTGGACATCGTGGCGGAGCAGGACGTGCCCGCGGGACTGGATCTGGTCGACCGGATCTTCGGTCAGGGCCACGATCTCGAAGAGATTGTCCTCGGCATCCTTGAACACCTGCGCAACCTGCTCGTCGTCAAGGCGGCGCCCGAAGCGGAAGTGCTGATCGGCGACGCCGCCCTCGCATTGGACCGCTACCGCGAACAGGCCGGAAGATTCGATACGGAAGACCTGCTCCGGCTTTCCCAGCTGGCGACGCAGATGGAACAGTCGGTAAAGACGAGCGCGCTGCCCCGGGTGCAGCTAGAGACGGGTGTCGTGCGCATGATACGCATGGCCCGATCGGTTCAACTGACGGACGTCATGGCCCGGTTATCCGAAATGGCCCGGCGCGTGGAAACGGAAGAGGGAGGAACGGGAGACGGAGGAGCGGGAGACGGGAGCGAGGCTTCCGGCACAGAGGCTTCCGGCACAGAGGCTTCCGAAACCCCGTCCTCTCAGACTGTCGGTCCAACGGCCGGCGCCGCGCCTGCGCCATCGGAGCCGGCATCATCAGCGCCTGCGTCGTCTGGAACAGTCCCGTCGGAACCAGCCCCATCTATCGAGGGGGGACGCAGCACCGGGTCAACCACCGAGTCATCGATGGCCACCGAGTCATCGATGGCCACCGAGTCATCGGCGACAGCCACCGAATCATCGACGGCCACTGAGCCATCGGCGGCATCCATCGAGTCATCGACAACCGCCGCCGAGTCATCCACGGCCGCCCCGAATTCACCGACGCTTGATCTCCGGGAAGCCCGCAACCGATGGCCCGCCATTCTGGATGAGATCACCCGGCAAAGAAGCGGGCTGGGCAACCTTTTGGCAGAAGCCGAGCTTTCGGCCTGTACACCTTCGGATAACGCTGGTCCGGTAGGTCCCTACAGGCTTACCCTAAGGTTCGAGTCCGTCCATTTATTTCATAAGCAACAGATGGAAAAACGCGAAAACAAATCGTTGATACAGTCGGAATGCACCAAGGTGCTGGGCATCCCGGTCCTGATCGATTGCGAGATCGACGAGCGCGCCGCGGCAGATAACGCCGACCGGAGGGCCGGTGATGCCAGTGTCGGAATGGCCAGTGCCGACGACAATACCGGTGAAACCAGTGCCGGAGTAGCCGGAGACAGCGGAAGAACAGGTGATAGCGGAGCTGGGACGGCCGGCGAAAACGACAGCACGGAATACGGCGGTGCGATGATGACCGCCGACAGCGGACAGGCGGAGGACGCCGAAGCGGAGATGACCGGCGGCAACGCTGCGGCAGATGACGCCGGGGCAGGCAGCGCGGATATCGCCCACATCGACCGGGCGGATTCCGCCGGAGCCGGTCTGGACGAATACCCCGGTTCGACCGAAGAAAATGTCAGCGAAGCACAGGACACTCACCCGTCCGGCAGAACAGTCGGTCAGGTGGATCAACCGGCCGGCAAGACTGGCGGCCAGGCGGCAAACACCCGCGCGAGCGCCGCGAAGGATCCGGCCGTACAGAAAATCGTGGAGGCCTTCGACGGCCAGATCGTGACGGACTGAGTCCGGGTCGCAGAAGTTAGAGGACTGAGTCCGGGTCGCGGGAAAAAACGAGCAGGAAAGGAAAAGGATATGGCCAAGGGCATGTCGGGCATGATGAAGCGCGTCCAGCGGATGCAGAAGAAGATGATGCAGATTCAGGAAGAAATGGCCGGGAAGCGGGTCGAAGGCACGGCGGGCGGCGGGATGGTGACCGCGGTGGTCGACGGCAGGCTGAGTGTCGTGGAGATCAGGATCGATCCGTCCGTGGTGGACGCAGATGACGTGGAGATGCTCGAAGATCTCATACTGGCCGCCGTCAACCAGGGCCAGCAGAAGGCGCAGGAACTGGTGAACCAGGAAATGGGCCAGATCACCGGGGGACTGAACATCCCCGGCCTCGGACCGTAACACTCCGTCGCGAGACGTTTCGCCGATTCCGGTCCGGTCTTACTGCCCGATCGTACTATCCGGTCGTACTGGATGTTAACCCATGGTGCGCAAATACAGTTCCGAGGCCCTGGCCATCCTGGTGGACGAGTTGAGCCGCCTGCCCAACATCGGCAGGGTGACGGCCCAGCGGCTGGCCTTCCATATTCTGAAGGGGCCCGCCGAACGCGCCTTTTCGTTGTCCGACGCCATCCGCGCGGTGAAGGAGAAGGTCCGGTACTGCAGCGTGTGCTGGAACATCACCGAGTCCGCAACCTGTGAGATCTGTCACGACGCCCGGCGTAAACCGGAGACCATCTGCGTGGTGGAAGAGCCCCGCGATGTGATCACGCTCGAAAGCACGGGAGAATACCGCGGCCTGTACCACGTGCTTCACGGCGCGCTTTCACCCCTCGACAACATCACCCCGGACGACATTCGCGCCCGGGAACTCGTGGACCGGATGAGCGAATCGGTGGAAGAGGTCATCATCGCGACCAATCCCAATATCGAGGGAGAAGCCACCGCGCTCTACCTCAGCCGTCTGATCAAGCCCCTGGGCGTACGGGTTACCCGCCTCGCCAGGGGTCTTCCCATGGGCGGCGACCTGGAGTACGCCGACGAAGTGACCCTTGCACGCGCCCTGGAAGGCCGCACGGAGTTGTAACCCGGATCTGAATCAAGATCGCCGGACCGATCCGGCGATCCCCTTGCCGCCATGAACCTACCCAACAAGCTGACCATATTCCGCATCATCCTGAGTCCCATCTTCATGGTCTTCTTCTTGGTAGATACATTGTATACACGGTATATCGCGCTGGTCATCTTCATGATCGCGGCGCTGACGGACCTGTACGACGGCTACCTGGCGCGCAAGACCGGGGTGATCACCAGTTTCGGCAAGTTCATGGACCCCCTGGCGGACAAGATCCTCACGTCCACCGCGCTGATCTGCTTCGCGTCCCTCGGCTACATCTACACCTGGATGGTCCTGGTCATCATCGGAAGGGACTTCATCGTGACCGGCCTGCGGTGCATCGCGGCCTACCGGGGCCTCCTCATCCTGCCGACCCAGGTGGCCAAGTGGAAGACCGCTTCGCAGATGGTGGTCATCGTGATCATCCTGCTCTATATCAACGTCCAGACGACCATGATCGCCTTCGGCCAGTGGAACGGGGAATTCGATGATATCGCCTGGTGGGTCCTCAACGGCATGGTCTTCGTCTCCATGGTGCTCACGGTCAGTTCCGGCCTGGACTACGTGGTCAAGAACCGGTCCATCATCACCAGTCTGCTGAGGTAGGCATGCGTGCCCTGATCACCTTGCTGTCGACCGGATGTTACGTCGGCTACACGCCCCGCGCGCCCGGTACGGCGGGCAGCATACTGGGGCTCGGGCTGGTCTGGGCGCTGACCGGTCCGCTCGGGCTGACCCTGCCCTATTACCTGCTGGCCACCGCGCTCTTTTTCTTCCTGGGCGTCTGGGTATCGAGCCGGGCGGAACCCCTCTTCGGCCACGACGGACCCAGGATCGTCATCGACGAAATCGCCGGCGTCCTGATCGTATTCGCCGGCATGCCGTTCGACCTGTTGACTGTGGTCGCGGGGTTCGTCCTGTTTCGCGTCCTCGATATCTGGAAACCCTTTCCCTGCGACCGGGTGCAGCGCCTTCCCGGTGGGTTGGGGGTCATGATGGACGATGTCGTGGCCGCGGTCTACGCCCATCTTCTGCTGCGAATCATAACGGGGGTCCTGTCATGAAGTCCGCCGCGATCATCACGATCGGCGACGAACTGCTCTACGGTTCCGTGGTCGACACCAACGCCGCCTATATCGGCCAGCGCCTGACGGAAACGGGCATCGAGCCGGTCTGCTCCATGACCGTGGGCGACGAGGGGCCGCGCATTGGCCAGGCCCTGGAAACCGTGTGCCGGCAGGCGGACGTGGTGCTCGTCACGGGCGGACTGGGACCGACGCACGACGACGTGACCAAGACCGTCATTGCCGAGGCCATCGGACAGGACCTGGTCTTTCATCCCGATATCATGGAAACCGTGGAGCGGATGTTCACCCAGCGGGGCATGGTCATGCCGGAATCGAACCGCATCCAGGCCTATATGCCCCGGCACGCCGAGGTGCTCGACAATCCTGTGGGCACGGCGCCCGGCTTCCTGGTACGACACCACGACGCTGCCGTATTCGTCATGCCGGGCGTGCCCCGCGAGATGAAGAAGATGCTGAACGAACAGGTGCTGCCGCGGCTGAAGGTCCAGGGCGCGGGGAGGGTCATCCTGCACCGGTGGATCCGCACCACGGGCATTGGCGAATCGAATCTCTCCCAGATCATCGGCGATGTCATCGAAGCGGCGGAGGACGTCAAGATCGCCTCCCTGCCCCAGGAGTCCGGGGTGAACCTGCGGCTCACGGCCGAGGGTCGCACGGGGGAGGAAGCCCGGCGGCGCATCGAAGCCGTCGAGTCCAGGATGGTCGCCCGGGCCAGTGAGCATATCTACGGCGTGGACGACGATACCCTCGAAGAGGTGGTGGGACGCCTGCTCCGGGAGGCGGATGCGACGGTGGCGATCGCCGAATCCTGCACCGGCGGCCTCGTGGCTTCCCGCATGACCGACGTGCCGGGCAGTTCCGACTACCTGTTGGAAGGGGTCGTGTCCTACAGCAATGCCGCGAAAATGGCGCGCCTGGAGGTGCCGGTGAGCACGATCGATCGTCACGGCGCCGTCAGCGAGGAAACGGCGGCCGCCATGGCCCAGGGTGTCCGGCATACCAGCGGCGCCACCTACGGGCTGTCCACTACCGGCGTCGCGGGGCCCGGCGGCGGGACGCCCGAGAAGCCGGTGGGCCTGGTCTACCTGGGTCTCGCCTCGGTGAACGGCGTCGAGACGCGAAAACTCATGCTGGGACCGGACCGGCAGGTCAACAAGACCCGGGCCGCGCTGGCCGCCCTGAACCTGCTGCGGCAGGCGCTTACCCGCGCGGCCGGCACGAACCGGGTCCCCGGGAACCGCAACCCTTAAGGCCACGTAGACAACCCGCAGGCCATGTAGAAAGGTATTCGATGCGTACGTTCATCGCCGTGGAAGTACCGGATTCCGCCAAGGACCGGATCGCACAACTGATCAATCACCTTAAGTCGACGGGGACCGACATCAAGTGGGTCGAACCGGACAACATCCACGTCACGCTGAAGTTCCTCGGCAACATCGAGACGGACCAGCCGGCGGTCATTCGCGATGGGCTGGGCGCGGCGCTCGATTCGACGGGTTCTTTCGACCTGAAGCTGGGACGCATCGGCGCCTTCCCGGATATGAACCGCCCGCGCGTCTTCTGGGTTTCGATCGTAGAAGGACGGGACGAACTGGTCGCCATGCAGCAGCGCATCGAGGCCGAACTGCACGCCCGCGGATTCGTTCGGGAGGAACGGCCCTTTTCGCCCCACCTGACCATCGGTCGGGTACGATCGCCGCGGGGCCTGGCCAAGCTCACGGATCTGATCGGGGACATGACCTTCGAGACCGAACCGTTTACGGTGAAGCGCGCGGCCGTGGTGAAGAGCGATCTGAAACCGGACGGGCCCTTGTACACGGTCATCGATCATGTCGAACTGGAATGACCAACTGGAATGATCATGCCGACCATAACGGAAATCACGCCGCGGGGGAGCGGAGGACGACGGGAGCGCAAGGTCACGATCGACGGGGAACGCACCCTGACGATCACGGAAGAGACCTTCCTCCGGTTCGGACTCTTCGACGGTCAGGCGATGGACCCGGACCGGCTGCGGGAACTGGAATTGGCCGACGGCGTCTCCCGGGCCATGACCGAAGCCCACCGGCTCATCGACCACCGCATGCGGACCCGCCGCGAGCTGGCGGTGAAACTCAAGGCCAGGGGGCGGTCGGACGAGGTGATCGACCAGGTGCTTGACCGGCTTGAGCACGCGGGACTGATCGACGACGGGCGCTTCGCCCGGCTGTGGATCGACGAACGGCTGCGGAGAAGGCCGGCCGGCCTGCCCCTGTTGCGCCGCGAGTTGCGTCAGAAGGGGATTGACGCCGAAACCGTCGAAGACGCCCTCGAGGAAAGTGCATCCCGCGAAGGGGAAACCGAACGGGCCTACGAGGCACTGCACCGCCAGTCCCATCGATATGCCCGGCTCGACCGCGACGCGGCACACCGCCGCATGGTCGCCTTCCTGGGCAGGCGGGGGTTCGGGCAAGCCGTCATCTACCAGGTCGTCCATCGCGTGCTGGACGAGATAGAGGAGTCCCGAAATTGACCGGAGCCGAACTGAGAAAGTCCTTTGTCGAGTTTTTCGCCGACCGCGGCCACACGATCGTGCCGAGCGCCAGCGTGGTGCCCTGGGACGATCCCACGTTGCTCTTCACCAACGCGGGGATGAACCAGTTCAAGGACGTTTTCCTGGGGAAAAGCACACGCGAATACGTGCGCGCGGTGGATTTCCAGAAATGCATTCGCGCCGGCGGAAAGCACAACGACCTCGAAGATGTGGGCCGATCGCCCATTCACCAGACCTTCTTCGAAATGCTGGGAAACTGGTCCTTCGGCGACTACTACAAGGAAGAAGCCATAACCTGGGCGTGGGAACTGCTCACGGAGAGGCTGAAACTCCCCGCCGAACGACTGTGGGTTACCGTGTTCCGCGAGGATGACGAGGCCGAGCTGCTCTGGCAGCGCCACACCGGTGTGCCCGCCGACCGCATACTCCGATTCGACGAGAAGGACAACTTCTGGGAAATGGGCGAGACCGGGCCCTGTGGTCCCAACTCTGAAATACATTACGACCTGGGTCCGGAGCGGACAGGTCGAAATGAAGATCCCGGCCATGTCGGCGGGGCCAACGGAGACCAGGCACTTGAAGACCCTACACGCCTGGTGGAGATCTGGAACCTGGTCTTCATCCAGTACGACCGGGGCGCCGATGGCGCGCTGACGCCCCTGCCGTCCCGCCACGTCGACACGGGCATGGGGTTCGAACGCATGCTCACCATCCTCCAGGGCGTGGATTCGAACTACGAGACCGACGTGTTCCGCCCGCTGATGGACCACATCGGCGAACTGTCGCAACATCCCTACGCGGAAGGGGATACGGATGTGGCCTACCGCGTGGTCGCCGATCACATCCGGGCCCTGACCTTTGCCATAACCGACGGCGCCCTGCCTTCCAACGAAGGGCGAGGCTACGTCCTCAGGCGCATACTCCGGCGCGCGGCAAGGTTCGGCCGCAATCTCGGCCTGTCCGATCCCTTCCTCTACCGGCTCGTGCCTACGCTCATCGAAGAGATGGGCGCGGCCTACCCGGAACTCTCCGCCACGCAGGAAAAGGTGGAGCAGGTAGTCAAGTCCGAAGAGGAGAGCTTCGGGCGCACGCTCGACCACGGGATCGAACTTTTCGAGGATATCGTCGAGCGGGCGGGCGCCGAAGGACGAAATGAAATCCGGGGAGAAGAGGCCTTCAAACTGTACGATACCTACGGTTTTCCCGTGGATTTGACGCAACTGATGGCCGATGAGAAGGACATGACCGTGGACATGGACGGCTTCGAGGCGGAGATGGAGGGGCAGCGGGAAAGATCCACCAAAGCGAGGGTCACGGCTGGCACGCCGTCAATCACTGCTGATGTTCAGGTTGAAAACCCCACCGTATTCCTGGGATACGATACGCTCGCCGTCGAAGATGCCAAGGTCGTAATGGCCGAGGGCGGCGTCGTCATCCTCACCGAAACTCCCTTCTACGCCGAATCGGGCGGACAGGTGGGCGACACCGGCTGGCTGGAGGCGGAATCGGGCGACCGGATCGCCGTGCTGGACACCACGCGGGACGGCGACACGATCATCCACCACTGCGACCCGGACAGCGCCGCTGATCTCAAGCCAGGCATGACCGTCTCCGCGCGGGTCGACGCGGCCCGCAGGCAGGCCATCATGCGGAACCATACGGCGACCCACCTCCTGCACGCCGTGCTTCGGGAGACCCTGGGCGCCCACGTGGAACAGCGGGGCTCCGTAGTCGCGCCCGACCGCCTGCGATTCGATTTCTCGCATTTCAGCGCCGTCACGCCCGAAGAACGGAACGCCATCGAGCGCCGGGTCAACGAGTTCGTCTGGGAGAATATAGGCGTCGAACCGTTCGAGACCGACCTGGAAGACGCGAAGCGCCAGGGCGCCATGGCACTTTTCACGGAGAAGTACGAGGACCGGGTGCGCGTGGTGCGCATCGGCGACGTGAGCCTGGAACTGTGTGGCGGCACCCACCTCGGCGCCACGGGCGAGATCGGGCTGTTCCGGCTGGTCCGTGAATCGGGCATCGCCGCGGGTGTGCGGCGGATGGAGGCCCTGACCGGCGCTGGGGCATTCGAGACCGTCAAGCGGGACGAAAAACTCGTTGAGGGTGCCTCGGAGGCTCTCAAAAGCGAGCCGGATGACCTGGTGAAAAGGGCCGGAGACCTGACCGCGCGGGTCCGCGAACTGGAACGGCACATCCGCGAGCTGAGCACGGACTCTTCAAGGAACTGGATCGACGACCTGATCGGTGGCGCCGTGGACGCGGACGGCGTGGCCGTCACCGCGGGCCGTGTGGACTGCCCGGACATGGACACCCTCCGCGCCATGGGAGACACGCTGCGCGAGCGCCTTTCCGGCGCAGCGGTCGGCGTGCTGTTCGCCAGCTTCGAGGAACGCCCCGTCTGCATCGTCGTGGTGACCGACGGCGCGATCTCCGGTCGCGGCCTCCACGCGGGCAAGTTGGCGCGGGACGTGGCCGCCTTCATCGGCGGCGGCGGCGGGGGGAAGGCCCATATGGCACAGGCCGGGGGGAAGGACGCGTCCCGGATCGACGAAGCCGTGGACCAGGCGCCGGGAGTCGTCGAGCAACACCTGCGGGACGCGTAACCTCGGGGGTGACGACGAGGGCGCCGGCGGGCGCTCCGGCCGCCAGGGTTCCGCGTAGCCTCGAACGCAACGGCCACCAGGGTTCCGAATAGCCCGGCCGCAACCGTCGACGACGACCTGGACCAGATGAACACAAGCAAATGCGCATCCTCATAACCGGGGCCCGGGGACAACTGGGTACGGACCTGCAGCGTTCGCTGGCGGAGCACGAACTGATTCCGTGTACCCACGGCGAACTCGATGTCACCGAGAAACACCGCGTTTACGGCCTGCTGAAGGACCACAGGCCCGATGCGGTGATCAATACCGCGGCGTACCACAAAGTAGACGAGTGCGAGTCCCAACCCGACAAGACGTTCGCCGTCAATGCCTTCGGCCCCTGGCACCTGGCCATGGCCTGCCGCATGTACGGGGCGAAACTGGTGCACGTCAGCACGAATTTCGTCTTCGACGGCACGGCGGACCGGCCTTACCGGGAGGATGACCTGCCCCTGCCTCTGAACGTCTACGGCACAGCCAAGCTATCCGGCGAACACCTGGTGCGTTCGACCTGGGACCGTCATTTCATCATCCGCACCACCGGCCTGTTCGGCCACTCCGGCGGGGGCGGGAAAGGATACAATTTCGTCGAGGCCATGATCCGGGCAGGCACTGAAAGACGGGAAGTGGTCGTGGTGAGCGACCAGGTGATGTCACCTACGGGGACGGCCGACCTGGCCTGCGCGCTGGCGGAACTGGTGGCCACCGACGCCTTCGGGACGTACCATGTGACCAACGGCGGCGCGTGTTCCTACTATGACTTTGCACGGACCATATTTCAGAAGACGGGCATCGATGCGGCCTTGAAGCCCACGACCACCGAAGCATACGGCGCTCCCGCCGCCCGGCCCTTGTACACGGTGCTGGACAACGGCCGGATCCGGTCCCTGGGCATCGCGGAGATGCCCTCCTGGGAAGACGCCCTGGACGATTACCTGGCGCGGCGGCGAGACGCCACCGACGCACCGAAGGCAGGCCGCGGCGACGTGCAATTGGCTGGCCCCACCGGCGGGAATCCATGATCATCACCCAGACGCCCCTGCGCATCAGCTTCGCCGGCGGTCTGACGGATTTCGCCGATTTCTACGAACGGGAGGACGGCCTGGTCGTCAGCGCGGCCATCGACAAGTACATCTTCGTCATCATCAACGAACGGTTCGACGACCGCATCTACATCAACTACTCGAAGCGGGAGGCCGTCGATCATCCCGATGAGATCGAGCACGACCTGATCCGTGAGGCGCTGCGGCTCACCGGCGTGACACGGGGCGTGGAGATCACGACGCTGACGGACATCCCGTCCGAGGGATCGGGCCTGGGGTCCTCGAGCAGCATCACGGTCGGCCTGCTGAATGCCCTGTATACGTATTGCGGAAATCCGCAGCCCACAGAGAAGCTTGCACGGGATGCCTGCGAGATCGAGATCGAACGGTGCGGCCAGCCCATCGGGAAGCAGGACCAGTACATCGCGGCCTACGGCGGACTGTGCGGGTTCACGTTCCGGCCCGGCGGCGTGGAGGTGGATCGCCTCGGCCTCGCCGACGGCCACGCGGAACGGTTGAGCGACAGTCTGATGCTGTTCTACACCAACAAGACCCGCAAGGCAGAGACCATCCTGCGCGAACAGAAAGCGAACATGACCGGCAAGTTCGCCCTGGTGAAAGAGATCAAGGCCGTGGCGCAAAGCGCGCGGTCAGCCCTCGCGGCGGGAGAGATCGACCGCATGGGCGAGCTGCTGGACCGGGGCTGGACCTGGAAGTACAAAATGTCCGGACTCGTGAGCAACGACGAGATCGACGCCATGTACCGGAAGGCCAGGGACGCCGGCGCCACGGGCGGCAAGGTGTGCGGCGCGGGCGGCGGCGGTTTCCTGCTCCTGTGCTGCCCGGAGTCTTCCCGGTCCCGGGTGCGCGACGCGCTGTCCGACTACCGGGAACTGCCTTTCAACCTGGAACGCGACGGCACCAAGGTGATCTTCAACATGCGCAGGCAGTTATCGAAATGATTCGCGAATACCGTGACTGGACGGGGGAGGACTGATGATCCGCGAATACCTCGATTGGACGAAGGAAGTCCTCGGCCGGATCGATCCCGGCGAAGTGCAGGCGCTCATCGACCTCCTGATGGACGCGCGGAAGAACGGGCGGGGGATCTTCGTCATCGGCAACGGCGGCAGCGCGGCCACGGCTTCCCACTTCGCCGTGGACCTGGGCAAGGGCACGCTCCGCGGCACGGAGGACGAGCCACGCTTCCGGGTCAACAGCCTCACCGACAACCTGCCCTACGTCACGGCCTGGGCCAACGACTTCGACTACGACCAGGTCTTCGAGCAGCAGCTGCGCAATCTGGGCGCGCCCGGCGACGTGGTCATCGGCATAAGCGCTTCGGGAAACAGCCCCAACGTGGTCCGCGCCATGGAGTTCGCCGGTTCCGCCGGGATGGAAACGGTCGCGGTGACGGGGTTCTCCGGCGGCGCCCTGAAGGCATCGGCGAAGCATTCGGTCCACGTCCCCGTGGACGACTACGGCATGGCGGAGAACATGCACATGATCATCGTCCACATCATCATCACGCAGACCACATCCCGCGTTGCGGACGGCGAATGACCCTTCGTTCCTTTGCCAAGATCAATCTCGCCATTCACCTGCTTGGCAAGCGGGCCGACGGCTACCACGAGATCGTCACGCTGATGGAGACCGTGGACCTGGCCGACGAGCTGGAAGTGTCCGGACAGGAGAAGGGAACGACCGTCACCTGCTCCGATCCGGTCGTGCCGACGGACGGGCGCAACCTGGTCCACAGGGCGGCGGAACTCGTGCGGGACCTCCGCGGACTCGGCGACCGGGGCGTGCGCATCCATATCGAGAAGCGCATCCCCGTGGCTGCGGGGCTCGCCGGCGGGAGCGGCAACGCGGCCATGACGCTGCACGGACTCAATGCGCTCTGGTCGCTGGGGTTGGGAGAAGCAGACCTGGCGGACTTAGCCGCGGAGCTCGGATCCGACGTGCCCTTCTGTCTCCATGGCGGTGTGGCCGTAGCTTCCGGACGGGGGGAAAAGGTCGCCTGGCTGGATGCGCCCGGACCGCGCCACTACGTCCTGGTCTGCCCACCCCTCGAAGTCGCGAGCGGATGGGCCTACAGCCAATGGAAAATGGAATTGACAAAGGACGCGTCCTGTATTAACTTAATCTCTTCTGTCATGCAGGCCGGGGATGCCGATAGACTGGCCTCCTGTCTGCATAACGATCTGGAACCGGCGGTCCGGGCGGCCCACCCCGAAATCGACGGGGCGAGGGACCTGCTTGCGGACGCTGGACTGAAGGGCATACTGATGTCCGGCAGCGGCCCGTCGGTCTTCGGACTGGCGGCCGGACGGGCAGAGGCGGAACGGATAGCACATGACCTGCGGGGACGGGTCGAGCCGTCCTGGCGGGTCTTCGCGGTCTCGTCGGCATCCCGGCGAGACGCCGCGGTTTAATTGAAGTATCAAAGGGAGGGCGGCGCGTGGCGGTCGGTTTGAAGATTCTGAGTGGAAATTCAAACGCACCGCTTGCGAAAGACATCTGCGAATATCTCGGCGTAACCCTGGGCAACGCTGCCGTTTCCCGTTTCAGCGACGACGAGATCCGGATACACATCAACGAGGACATCCGCGGGACCGACGTGTTCGTGGTCCAGTCGACCAATTCACCGGCGGAGAACCTCGTCGAACTGCTGCTTTTACTGGATGCGGCCAAACGGGCATCGGCGCGAAGAGCCACCGCGGTGATCCCCTATTACGGCTACGCCCGCCAGGACCGCAAGGCGGGGCCCCGGGTACCCATATCGGCCAAGGTCATGGCGAACCTGATCGCCGCGGCCGGGGCGGACCGCGTGCTGACCATGGACCTGCACGCGCCCCAGATCCAGGGGTTCTTCGACATCCCCCTGGACCACCTGTATTCGGCGCCTGTATTTACGCGCCGGCTCAGGGAACTGGGAACCTCGGATGACCTGGTGATCGCGTCGCCGGACGCCGGGGGCATGGCCATGGCCCGGTCCTACGGCAGGCGGCTGAACTGCCCGCTGGCCCTGGTGGACAAGCGGCGGCCGAGGCCCAACGTGTCCGAAGTCGTCAACGTGATCGGCGAAGTGGAAGGAAAGAACGTAATCATCCGCGACGACATGATCGACACCGGAGGAAGCCTGACCGGCGCGGCCGAGGCCCTGAAGAAGAACGGCGCGGAGACGATCTACGCGGCGTGCACCCACGCCCTGCTCTCCGGAAACGCCATGCAGAAGGTGGAGGATTCCGTACTGGACTGCCTGATCGTCTCGGACACGATACGCCTGAAGGATGAGATGCGCAACGGCAAGCTGGAACAGTTGTCCGTGGCGTCCCTCTTCGGCGAGGCAATCAAGCGCATACACGAAGAAAAATCCGTCAGCTCGCTCTTCGAATCGTCGGATCAGACTTGAAACAGGAGAAGTAGATGAACCAGGTATCGTTAAAGGCCCGTCAGCGGACGGACACCGGCAAGCAGGTCGCCAAATCGCTTCGGCGGGACGGCGCCCTGCCCGCCGTGGTCTACGGCAGCGGGGAATCCTCCACGCCGCTGATCCTCGATTATCGTGAGTTCGAGGGCTTCCTCAGAAAGACCCGGGGCGAAAGCGTCGTCATCAACCTGGAAATCGAGGGCATGGAGGACAAGAAGGCCCTGTTGCGGGATATCCAGCGGGACTACCTGAGAAACCAGCTGCTGCACGCCGATTTCCAGCAGATCAGGATGAGCGACCGGATCACCACGGAGGTTTCGCTCGTGATGGTCGGTGAGCCCATCGGCGTGACGAGAGACGGCGGCGTACTCGACCAGTCCCTGCGGGTGGTCGAAATCAGCTGCGTCGCTTCCGAGATTCCCGAGCACCTGGAAGTGGATATCAGCGAATTGAGCATGGGCAATACGATCCACATCAGCGATCTTTCCTTCGAGAACGTCGAAATCGTAACCGACGGAGAGGTCGCCGTGGTATCCGTACTCACGCCGATGGCCGAGGAGCCGGAGGAAGAGGAAGTCGACCTGGAGCAGGAAGAGCCGGAGATCATCGGCCAGGCCCGGGAAGACGGCGAGGAAGAAGACGGAACCGAGGACGAGCAGGAAGACTAAGGCAGCCCGGATATGTGTCAGCATGCCGATTCCGGTTCCTTGCGGCCCGCCGAGCGGCCTGACGATCCGTCCATGCATGCCTTTATCGGCCTCGGCAATCCCGGCGTCCGGTACGCGGACACGCGCCACAATGCCGGTTTCGACGTGATCGACACCTGGCTTCGGCGCCTCGGTCTTGAGCTCGCCCCGATCAGCGAGCGGTTTCACGGTACCATCGCGAAGATCGGCGGACTGCCGGTGGCGCTGGTCAAGCCGGTGACCTTCATGAACCGCAGCGGTTACGCGGTCCGGGAGGCGGTGGGACATTACGAACTCGACGTCGATCGCATCGTGGTCGTCTGCGACGACGTCAATTTACCCTTCGGTACGTTGCGTCTCAGGTCGAAGGGCAGTCATGGCGGCCACCGGGGCCTGGAATCCATTATCGATACGCTGGGCACGGAAGCATTCGCCCGCCAGCGCATTGGCGTAGATCAACCCCGGGATGCCGATACGCTGGTCGATTATGTGCTGGAGGAGTTTACCAAAGAGGAAGCAACGGATCTGCCCATCGTCCTCGACCGGGCCTGTGACCAGCTGGAGGTGTTCGTAAGCGAAGGTTGCGGCGAGGCGGCGAACAGGTATAACGGCCCGTCGTTCTCGGACTGAAGGCCGACCGGGCTGGAGCGAACCCGCAAACAACTTAAGGAGCATGCACGTGCGGTCCTATGAAACAGTGGTGATTATCGATTCCAAGCTTGAAGAAGAGCCGCTCGAGGAAGAAATCTCCGCCATCGAGGGGCTTATTGCTTCGAACCAGGGAGAAGTCATCGACACGGAACGCTGGGGAAGCCGGAAGCTCAGTTACGAGATCAACGACGCCCACCAGGGCAATTTCACGCTGATCCGTTTCGATGGAGAGCCGGCCCTGGTGGACGTGCTGGACCGGTCGTTCAAGTTGAACGATCGCGTGCTCAGGCACATGACGAAGCGGGTCAGGAAGCATCCGGCCCATGTGTACGAGAAGGCGGAACAGGCCGAAAAAACCGAGCAGGCCGAGAAGGCGGAACAGGCCGACAAGAAAACGGGAGCGGAAGCATGAACCAATCCAGGATGACCAGGGGGAGAAAGCAGAAGCGCATACCGGGCCGCATCAAGAACATCGATTACAAGGACCCGAAGGCACTCCGGCGCTTCGTCACCGAACGGGGCAAGATCGTACCGAGCCGGATTTCCGGCGCCAGCGCGTTGTGCCAGCGGCGCCTGGCGAAGGCCGTCAAGCGGGCCCGGCATATCGGCCTGCTCCCCTTTATCGAAGAAACCTACAAGTAGCCAGAAACCTACAAGTAGCCGAGGAGTCGGACGTGAAGCTCATTTTGACCGAGTCGGTGCGGAACGTGGGAAGCGTCGGTGAAATCGTGGACGTTTCCAACGGGTACGGCAGGAACTACCTGATGCTGACGAAGAAGGCCGTTCCCGCGACGCCCGGAAACCTGAAGATGCTCCAGGGCAAACTGAAGCGGCAGCTGGCCCTGGAAGCCCGGACGCGGGAACAGGCCGAGGAACTCGCCGGCGTCCTCGAAGAGGTCTCCCTCACCGCCGTCGTCCAGGTCGGCGAAGAAGACCGCATGTTCGGATCCGTCACCCATCAGCACGTCGCCGATCTGCTGAAGGAGAAGGGATACGATATCGACCGGCGCAAGATCCATCTCGACGAGCCCATCAAGGCGCTGGGGATTTACACCATTCCCATCGCGCTGCACGCCCAGGTGGAGGCCGGCGTGAAGCTCTGGGTGGTCAAGGAATAAGGGCCTTCCCGCCTTGATTTGGACTTGACGCGAAGCGCCTTTTTACCTATATTGGCCGGTCGTGGAGGTGGATGAGAAATGGCGAGAAGATCGCAGTCAGCGTCCGGTTCATCCCGGTCTTCCGGACGGCGGCGCGCCACGGCACCCCGGGCCTATGTCCTGCCGTTCCGTGGAAGTCACCTTCGTCTCCTCGCCATCGTGCTCGGCGTCATATTGGCGGGTTTCATCGCGCTGGCCTACGAATCGATCACCCTGGCGCCGTTGCTTATGGTTTCCGGTTACTGCGTGGGCATTCCCGTTATCCTGATCTGGAGAGGGAAGTTCCCGCGGACCGGTTCGGCCAGCGACCGGGAATCGCGTCGACCGTAGCGTGGATACACCTGCGGGCGATTAGCTCAGTTGGTTCAGAGCGCATGCCTTACAAGCATGAGGTCACTGGTTCGAATCCAGTATCGCCCATGCATCAAATCGGGGGCGTAGTTCAATCTGGTTAGAGCACTGCCCTGTCACGGCAGAAGTTGCGGGTTCGAGTCCCGTCGTCCCCGTTTTATATTGACCGATAGCCCGCCTGACGCGCATGTCTCCGGCGGGCTATCTTGATTGTGCCGGAGTGGTGGAATTGGTAGACGCGAGGGACTCAAAATCCCTTGACCGCAAGGTCGTGTCGGTTCGAGTCCGACCTCCGGCATCCTCCCATTGGCATCCTCCAACCAAAGAAAGCAGGCCCTAAGCAATGTTCGATCCTCTCCAGGTCACCAGGGAACTGATCGCGTTCAATTCGATCAGCGCCAACAGCAACGCAGCCGTATCCGATTTCCTCCAGGACCAGCTCGACCGCGTGGGTTTTCAGGTCGAACGCATTACGTACCAGGACGACAACGGCGTGGAGAAGGTCAACCTCGTCGGCCGCAAGGGCGAGGGGAAGGGCGGCCTCGCGCTGCTGGGCCATTCGGACACGGTTCCGGTAGACGGATGGGAAACGGACCCTTTTACGGCGGAAATCCGGGACAACAGGATTTACGGCCGCGGCAGCTGCGACATGAAGGGCGCCCTGTCCACCATGCTGGCGGCGGGGGCGGCTTTCGAGGCGTCGGAGCTCTCCGCTCCAATCTATCTCGTGTTCACCGCCGACGAGGAAGTCGGGTGCTGGGGCGCGGCCGAAGTCAGCGAGCGATCCGAACTCCTGAACGGCAGCGAGCTGCGCTACGGGATCATCTGCGAGCCGACGCGCATGGAAGTCGTACGGGCGCACAAGGGCGCTGTTTTCATGCGGGGCGAGACGGAGGGGCGGGCGGCCCACAGCAGCACCGGCAGGGGTGTCAACGCCCATCACGCAATGATCCCCTTTCTCGTGGAGATGAAGGCCATCCACGACGAGCTCAGGTCGGAACCCCGACATCTGAACGACGAGTTCGATCCGCCCTTTTCCGACTGGAACATCGGGGTCAACGACGGCGGCGTCGCCCTGAACATGACGGCGCCCAAAAGCACATGCACGGTCTACTACCGGCCGATGCCCGGGCAGGATCAGGAAGCCCTCCTGGACCGCACCCGAAAAGCGGCAGAACGGAACGGCGTTGAACTGACGATCCAGAAGATCGGGGACCCCTTCAGTACGCCCGCGGACTCGGAGCTTGTCCGGACGGCCCTGGGGATCACCGGCACGGAGAAGGCCCACACGGTTCCCTACGGCACCGACGGACTGGTCTTTGGCAGGACAATGGAGCTGATCCTGCTCGGTCCCGGGGACATCCGCCAGGCCCACACGGTGGACGAATGGATGGATCTGGACCAGTTCGACCTGGCGATCGACGCGTACAAGGCGATGATCCGCGCGTTTTGTGTTTGATGGGAGGACACCGAATTGCAGATCGGCCTAGTCGGGCTGCCCGGTTCCGGGAAGACCACGTTGTTCAATGCGCTGGTCAGGGCCAACGCGGATACCGGCGGTTACGCGGGGCAGAACACGGCCAACCGGGGGACGATCCGGGTCCCCGACCCGCGCTTGGAGCGCCTTTCCAGTCTGTTCAATCCACGCAAGACCACTTTCGCCACCGTTGAATACCTCGATATAGGCGGCATTACGTCCGGTTCGGGACGGCAGGAGGAACAGCAGGGCGCGGGAGGACTCGCCGACTTGCGCACCATGGACGTCCTCGTGCACGTCCTCCGTGGTTTCCCGGATCTGGCCGGCACGTCCGTTACACCGGGCGCGGATTTCGAGACGGTGGAGTTGGAACTCGCCATCGCCGACCTCGAGATCATCGAGCGCCGGCTGACGCGACTATCCAAGGAGGCCCGGTCCACGAAACAGCCCGACCTGGTGCGGGAATGGGAACTGCTCGAGCAGTGCAAGACGGAGATCGAGGACGGTGGAGTGATCCGGAATCTCGAGTTTTCACCTGAAGACGAGAAGAGACTTCGAGGCTACCGGTTCCTCTCGCAGAAGCCGGTGCTACTTGCGCTGAATATCCCCGAAGAAGATCTGGGCAAGGAAGCGAGCAGACTGGAAGAGTTGGATGAAATTACCGAAGGGCTGGATTCGCTGGCGTTCTGTGCGAAGGTCGAAATGGAGATCGCCCAGCTCGACGAGGACGACGCCGGCGCCTTCCTGGACGATCTGGGTATCGAGGAATCGGCCCTTAACCGCATGATCACCGCATCGTACCGGCTCCTGAACCTGATCTCGTTCTTTACCGTGGGTGAGAACGAGGTCAGGGCCTGGACCGTCACACGGGGCGTTACGGCGCCCGAAGCGGCCGGGACGGTGCACTCGGACATGGAACGGGGATTCATCCGGGCGGAAACGCTGGACTGGCAGGCGATGCTCGATCTCGGTGGATGGCAGGCTGCGAAGGAGAAGGGCACGCTGCGCGTGGAAGGCAAGCAGTACGTCGTCGCGGACGGGGACGTGATCAACGTGCGGTTCAGCGTCTGAAAGCACGCTTCAACGTCTGACAGCGCGGACCTGATCTGATAGCGCCGTCCCGGTCTAGTCGCATCGTCCCGGTCTAGTCGCGCCGTCCAAAAGGCTTAAGATTTCACTTGTCAATCTATACGCATATTCGATATCATAGTTAACCCGACCGGCCCGGGACGACCGGGGTTTTAGTCCACCACCTGAAAATGGATCGATGCAAATGACAAACCGAATTCGCTTGGTCACCGCGCTGATCCTGGCCGGAGCCCTGTCGTGGGCTTCGCAGGCCGGCGCCCAACTCAACACCAACACCGGCTTCAACCCGGAACCGCTCAGCCTCGTGGATTTCAAGAAGGCGTTCAACGGCGATACGGGCAAAGTTCGCCTCGTCGTGATGTTCTCGCCTACCTGAGGCCACTGCATAAGCGGCGCCGGGGCGGTGCAGCAAGAGATACTGAAAAAGTTTCCCTCCGATGACCTCCGGGTCTACGTGGTCTGGCAGCGGATACTCCGGAACGATGCGGTCAATACGGCCAAAATCGCGGCGGAGCAGGTGTTCAGCGACAAACGGGTCAGCCAGATGTGGGACCCCGCGAACGCACTGGGATTCTGGTACAAGAAGTCGGGGGAACTGGAACACAAGGACCCAATGGTCTGGGACGCCTATTTTCTCTACGGCAAGGATGCCGAGTGGAAGGACGCGCCTACCGGGCTGATCGACACCGGTTACACGGTGTGGAACATGAAAGACAGGCTCTTGAAATCGGTGGCAACGACGATGGAGACCGTGGACTGATCTCCTGGTAGCGGGGCACCCTGGAATTCAGGGTTCAACTACAGTACGACGAAGATCAATTGGACGGGGCGGTTCGACAAGGACCGCCTCGTTTTTTATTGGAGTGATGTGGTCTCGCCGGTCAACCCTCCAGGCTGAGCAGGAAGGGTTCTTCAAAGGCCTGGACCAGCCACTGCATGAAGCGGGCGCCGTCCGCGCCGTCGATGAGCCGGTGGTCGTAGGAGATCATCAGCGGCAGCATGAGACGCGGCTGGAACGCGCCATCCACGTAGACCTGTTCCATGCGGCTCCGCGCCAGCCCCAGGATGGCCACGTCGGGCGCGTTAATGATCGGCGCGAAGAAGGTACCGCCGAACCCGCCCAGGTTTGAGATCGTGAAGGTGTTCCCCTGCATATCGTCCGGCGAGAGCTTCCTGTCCCGCGCCCGGGCGGCGACCTCGGAAAGTTCGACAGACAACTCGACCATGTTCTTCCGGTCCACGTCCCGGATGACCGGTACGACCAGGCCGCGGTCCGTGTCGACCGCCACGCCCACGTGGTAGTACTTCTTGTGGATGATCTCCTGCCCGGCCATGTCGACGCTGGCGTTGAAGAGGGGAAATCGCTTGAGCGCCGCGGCCACGATCTTCAGTGCGATGGCCGTCATGGTCAGCTTGCCGCCAGCGGCTTCGGCCGCGGGGCCGAACTGCTTGCGCAGGGCTTCCATGTCGGTGACGTCGGCCTTGTCGGCATAGGTGACGTGGGGGATGTTCGACCACGCGGCGGACAGGTGTTCCGCGGCGGCGCGGCGCAGGTTGCTCATGGGCTCGGTCTCCACCGGACCCCATTTCGCGAAGTCCGGCAGAGAAGCCGGAGCGGATGGTCTGGGACCGGCAGCCCCTTGACCGGCGCTCAACTGCCTCGAATGAGACTTGACGTCTTCGACGGATATGCGGCCGTCGGGACCGGTTCCCGGTACCTGGCCGATGTCGAGGCCGATCTCCCGGGCGAAGCGTCGTACGGAAGGTGCCGCCGGTACCGGCGCGCCTGAAGTGGAAGCGGCTGCAGGAACGACCGGGGCCGGTGGTGTAGGGGGTGCTGCCGTATTCTCCGCTGGACCAGGGTCCTCGGCAGGAGGCGCGCTGACACCGGACTCCGGAGCATCGGCAACCGTGGCTTCCTCGGCAGGCACTTCGATAGTGGACGCCGAACCATCATCGGCAGGCCCGTCGGCACCAGGCGCTTCAGCTTCCGCCTTTCCGTCCGATTCCGCTGCGGGGGCCTCGCTGGCTTCCGGAGCCGCGTCCTCGACGGCTGCCACGCCCTCCCCCGCTCCTTCCTCATACATGAGCACGGGCGCGCCCACCTCGGCCGTCGCACCGTTCTCCACGAGGATTTCCGTCACCACCCCGCTGAATCCCGACGGTACTTCCAGGTTGGCCTTGTCGGTCTCGATCTCCAGGACGGGCTGGTTTTCTTCGACTTGATCCCCGACGGCGACCAGGATACCCACCACGGTTCCCGCGTCGACGTTCTCACCCAGCGCCGGAAGATTGAAAGGCGTCGCCATAGGTATTGCGTCTCCCCGTCATTAGCATGAGCGGATTCGGCTTGTCGGCGTCGATCTCCGGATCGGCCATCGTCTGCTTCAACCCGTCATTAGCATGATCGGATTCAGTCTATCGGTGTCGATCTCCAGGTCGGCCATCGCCTGCTTCGGCCCGTCACAGCATGAGCGGATTCGGCTTGTCGGCGTCGATCTCCAGGTCGGCCATCGCCTGCTTCAGCTTGGAAGCCGGCAGTTTGCCGTCGCGCATCAGGCCGTAGAGCGCGGACAGCGCGATATAGCGGGCGTCCACCTCGAAGAAATCCCGCAGGGCGGCGCGGCTGTCGCTGCGTCCGAAGCCATCGGCCCCGAGCGTGATCAGGTGGCCCGGGAACCAGGCGGACACCGTGTCCGGCAGCGCTTTCACGTAGTCACAGGCCGCCACGTAGGGGCCCGGCACGTCAGCCACACAGGAAGTCACGTAGGGTACGCGCGGCGTTTCCTCGGGATGCATGATGTTCCACCGCTCCACGTCCACCGCCTCGTTGTGCAGCGCCTTGTAGCTCGTGATGCTCCAGACGTCCGCGGCCACGCCGTATTGTTCCTCCAGGATCCGGCCGGCCTTGAGCACCTCGTTCAGGATGGCGCCGCTCCCGAAGAGCTGGACGCGCAGGTCGCCGTCTTCTTTCTCCGACTTGCGGAACAGGTACATCCCCTTGAGGATGCCCTCCCGGGTCGCCTCGGGATCGCCGGGCATGGGCGGCATGGCGTAGTTCTCGTTGTGCACGGTCAGGTAGTAGAACACATCCTCCTGATCCTCGTACATGCGCCGGATGCCTTCTTCGATGATCACCGCCAGTTCGTAGCCGTAGGCAGGGTCGTAGGCCAGCAGGTTCGGCACCGGGTAGGCCAGCAGGTGGCTGTTGCCGTCCTGGTGCTGGAGCCCTTCGCCCGCCAGCGTGGTCCGCCCCGACGTGGCGCCGACGAGGAATCCCTTGCAGCGCATGTCGCCCGCGGACCAGACCAGGTCGCCGACGCGCTGCAGGCCGAACATGGAATAGTAGATGAAGAAGGGGATGGTGTTGATGTCATAGGTGGCGTAGGCCGTGCCGGCGGCGATGAAGGACGACATGGCGCCCGCTTCCGAAATGCCCTCTTCCAGCAGCTGGCCGTCTTTCGATTCGCGGTAGTACAGGAGCGTCTCGCTGTCCACCGGGTCGTAGAGCTGTCCCACCGGGGAGTAGATGCCGGACTGCCGGAACAGGGCCTCCATGCCGAAGGTCCGGGCCTCGTCGGGGACGATGGGGACGATCAGGTTGCCGATTTCCTTGTCGCGCATCAGGTCCGACAGGATGTTGACGAAGGCCATGGTCGTCGACACCTGCCGGTCGGTCCCCTCGTAGTACTTGCGGTACTTGTCCTGCTCCGGCGCGTGCAGCGGCGTGAAGGTCGTCCGCCGGGAGGGCACGTAGCCGCCGAGGGCCCTGCGCCGCTCGTGCAGATACTGGATCTCCTCGCTGTCCTCGGGCGGCTTGTAGAAGGGCACTTCGGCCACGTCCTCGTCGGAAATCGGGATCCGGAACCGGTCCCGGAAGGCCAGCAGGTCGCTGTCCTCCATCTTCTTGATCTGGTGGGTGCTGTTGGCGCCCTGCCCGCTGTCGCCCATGCCGTATCCCTTGATCGTCTTCATCAGGATGACCGTCGGTGAACCCTCGTTCTCCACGGCGGCCTTGTAGGCGTGGTAGACCTTGAGCGGATCGTGGCCGCCGCGCCGCAGGTGCTGCAGCTGTGAATCGGACAGGTGTTCCACCATCTTCTTCAGGTCCGGATGGACGCCAAAGAACTTGTTCCGGATGTATTCACCGGACGCCATGCTGTACTTCTGGTACTGGCCGTCCACCGTCTCGTGCATGCGGTTCACGAGGAGACCGTCGCCGTCTTTTTCGAGGAGGGGGTCCCAGTCGCTGCCCCAGATGCACTTGATCACGTTCCATCCCGCGCCCCGGAAGATGGCCTCGAGTTCCTGGATGATCTTGTGGTTGCCCCGGACGGGGCCGTCGAGCCGCTGCAGGTTGCAGTTGATCACGAAGATGAGGTTGTCGAGGTTTTCGACGACCGGCACGGTGATGGCGCCGAGGGACTCGGGCTCGTCCATCTCCCCGTCACCCATCATGACCCACACCTTGGAATCGCTCGGCTTCTTGATTCCCCGGTTCTCCAGATACTTCATGAAACGGGCCTGGTAGATACCGGTGATGGCGCCGAGACCCATGGACACCGTGGGGAATTCCCAGAAGTCCGGCATCAGCCAGGGGTGGGGATAGGACGACAGGCCGGGCGTATTCACCTCGTGGCGGAAGTTTTTGAGCTGCTCTTCGGAGACGCGGCCTTCCAGGTAGGCCCGCGCGTAGATGCCGGGCGCGGCGTGGCCCTGGACGAAAAGGAGGTCGCCCTCGTGGCTGCCGTTCCGGTTGCGGAAGAAATGGTTGAACCCCACCTCGTAGAGCGTCGCGGACGATGCGTAGGTGGAGATGTGCCCGCCTATGGAGGCGTCGGCCCGGTTGGCCCGGACCACCATGGCGAGCGCGTTCCAGCGCACGATGTTCTTGATGCGCCGTTCCAGGTCGCGGTCGCCGGGATAGGCTTGCTGCAGTTCGACGGGAAAGGTGTTGACGTAGGGTGTGTTGGCGGAGAAGGGCAGGCGGACGCCGGACTCGGCGGCCCGGGACTCCAGCGCCGCGAGGATGCGGCGGGTCCGCTCCGGGTCGCCCTGCGAAATGACGTACTCAATCGATTCGAGCCATTCGTGAAGTTCCAGCGATGCTACATCGGGTTCCACGTCCGTTGTCATCAAGCTTCCCCGGGGTATTCTGCGCGCCTGTCGCAGGCCTTTTATCCATTCGAAAACAACGACACAAAATAGGGGCGTGGCACCCCTTCTGTCAATCATTATATTGGATTGCGGACCCGACCCGGACCCCTTCCGCAAAGGCGTCCGGGATGTCCCTGGAAGCGCCGCACAATCACGGATTAAACCTTAGTTCCGATCAAGGGAGGTTGGCATGAAAAGCGATGGCCGGCAGGGCTGGCACGGCATATTCACCATTCCGCAGACGCCCTTTACCGACGATGGCGCGCTGGACGAGGAAGGACTGCGAAGGCAGATCGATTTCTGCGTGGATACGGGCACCCACGGCATCGTCTATCCCGTCATGGTGAGCGAGTTCTGGCTGCTATCGGATGACGAACGGAAGCGGGTTGTGGATGTGGCCATTGAGCAGGTGGACGGGCGCATCCCCATGATCGCGGGCGTGGCCGGGGTGAGTACGGAGGTCGCCGTGATGTTCAGCCGCCACGCGCGCGAGGCCGGCGCCGACGGCGCCATCGCCCTGCCGCCCTACGTGCTCAAGCCTGGGCTGGATGGCCTGGTCGACTACTACCGCCGGGTCGCGGAAGCCATGGGGAAACCCGTTTTCATCCAGAACTTCGATCCGCCGCTGGGTTCCAGCCTCCCGCCGGCGTTCATCCGTGAGTTGCTGCTGGACATCCCGCACGTGAAGTACATCAAGGAAGAGATGATGCCGCCGGGCCACTCGGTGACGGCGCTGCTGGAGACCTGCGGGGACGAACTGCACGGCGTCTTCACCGGCTTCGGCGGACGCTGGTTCATCGACGAGCTGAACCGCGGCGCGAGCGGCACCATGCCGGCCTGCGAGTTCACCGACGTGCTGGTCCGCCTCTACGAGCGTTACCGGTCCGGCGACGTGGAAGGCGCGCGGGAGATCCACACCCGGCTGTTGCCGCTCATCAACATCGAGAGCCTGCAGGGTGTGATCTTCTGCAAGGAGATCCTGAAACGTCGGGGTTTGATCAAGTCAACGTACACGCGGGCGCCGGGGAGGCTGGACCGGCACGACCTCGCCGAGATCGACCGGCTCTTGCGGGACGTCGAGCCATTGTATATACGCTAAATGTAAACACTGACCGCAGTCGGCCACAGCGCAAGGCTACGTCCATTCGTGCAGGGCGTGCCCCTGGCCCGGGAACCAGATCCAGTCCACGACGAACCCGAGGAAAACCCCCGTAGTGTACCCCACGAGCACGCCCCAGGCAAAGGGTTGGGCCCGGCGGTAGAACGTCACCCCGCCGATCCGCAGCAGCAGCATCTTGATCAGCCAGGCCAGGAACAGAGAGAACATGAGGAGCCGGGTCACGTCGGCGAAGGCCACGGTGAAACCCACCGGCGCCAGGGGCCAGCCGGGAAACCGGTAGGTCAGGGCCGTCATGACGAGCATGATGACGCCTCCGAGGGCCATGAACAGGAACTCGGGCGGCTGCAGCTGGCTGGCGTTCCGGATCCAGCGCACGATGTCGTCGTAGTAGGACTCGTTGATGCCGCCGAAGGCGTCACGCTCGCCGAAGTTGTACGCGCCAACGGTCGTATTCCCGATGTAGACCGTGTACAGCACGGAGGTAAGCAGGCTGATAACGAAGGTGGCGATCATGAGGGCGAGGATCCCCCGCTTGTCCTGCCGCAGGTCGGACATCACCTTGTCCGACTGGGCGATGGTGCCGATGCCCATGCCCCGCCAGTTTCGGGCATAGGCGGATCCCAGGCCGAGGGTGGTGAGACTCTGGTGGTCGATGTTCCCCGATCCCATGGTCAGGATGGTGAAATGGTGGGCGTTGACCGGCAGGTCCAGGAAGGCCAGACCCGTCTGGGCAATGATCCGCGCCGTGCCCAGGTACAGCACGAAGAGGAAAAACAGGAACACGGGCACCACCTGCCAGGACAGCCCCGAACCCACCAGCCAGGCCACCAGGTACACTACGCTGCCCGCCAGGCCGAGCACGGCGACGCGATAGGACATCAACTCCGTGGACGGTTGCTCACCGCCGCGGAGGGCCCGTCTGAAGACGTCGGCGATCTGCGCGCGGGCCGTCCACAGGTGCCAGCAGACGAAGACGATGAACCCGCCGAAGAACTGGGCCTTCACCACGGCATTCACCCCCACCGGGCTGTCGGAAAACTGGAGTCCGACGCGGTCGAGCAGACCGCCTTCCAGCACGCCGCACAGGGCGAAGAACCACAGGCTGAAGGTAATCTCGAGCGGCGCCAGAAAGGCGAAGCACAGGGCATAGATGTTGACGCTGACCCGGATGGCATCGGTGCCTTCTACCAGTATCATCGTGGTTCGATAAAGCGCCCCGATGGGAATGGGCGAGATGGCGCCCCAGAACGCGGCGATGTTCCAGATCATGAGGGCCAGCGTGAGGCCGAAGCCCACCTGGAACAGACGGTCGTATGCGAAACCCGGAAAAGTCCGTTCCGTCCGGTCGTCTTGGCGGATCAGGTCGACCGCCATCCGGACGAGCGGAAAAGTCAGCCGCTCGTGGGCCACCCACGTCCTCCGCATGATGGTGGACATGCAGGCGCCCATGAAGAAGAGCATCACGAAGAAGGTCAGCCACCAGAAGAGGGGCGGCAGCCAGGGTCCCCAGATGACGTCGCCGGCCCCCTCCGGGATCCCTTCGTAGAACCACACCAGCGTATTGCCCTGGCCGCTTACCAGCAGCCAGTGGGGCAGGTACTCGAAAAAGGTGACCGCCCACTGGTTTTCGGGGCGCGCGAAATAGTACGGCGTCGCGATGACCCCCATGAGATAGGCGACCAGTACCTTGCCCGGTACGAGGGAGGAAACGAACATCATCACGAAGACCAGGGCCAGTTCGTTTCCGGTCAGCACCCAGGCCGGCCGCCACGTTCGCAGGGCGGGGTTGACGATGAAGAGCAGGAAGAAGAAAGGTATGAGGACCGAGATCGGCAGGTGCCCTACCGTCATGCGGGAGGACTGCAGGATGAAGGAGCCGAAGGGCACCCAGATGTTGATCAGGACGGCGAGGGCCAGCCCCAGGACGACGGCGCGGCGGGATATGCCGGCCGATCGCAGTATGCCGGGCCGCGGTATACCGATACGCGTAAGGGATGTCATGATTCGGTGCGCCGAAACAGGAAAACTGGTTTTGCAGGGGGAATGGGATCTGGATCTATACGCAAATCAATATACCCGGTCTCCGTCAGGCGGCACAACCTTAGTTTTAGCTGTCGTGCTGCCATTTAGTTTTAGCTGTCGTGCTGCCATCTAGTATCCTTCTATCGTGTAACCTTCTGCCGGTTCGTGTAACCATCGCGTACCATCGCGTAACCTTGTCCGAATTCGTGTGTGCGTGATGCGCGCGTCGAGCGCGGGGCCTGGGGCTGTCAGGTTTTTGCTTGAACCGGCGTTTCAACTTTTTTATATTGCTATGTTCAAGTATGCTAGCACTCACTACGCTCGGAATAAATGCGACAGGATGGGCCTCGCGGCAGTTCCGGGCACTCCCATGTTCCCCGGCAACAATTGACGCGGAAGCGGCGGTTCTGCGCGGCTTCCAGCGTACGAAATCACCAGTTCCGCATTCGGAATGCGGCAGCGGCACCAGGACTGCGCGGCGGCAGGCCCACGCGGTAGCAGGACTGCGGCGCGGCAGGCCCACACGGCGGCAGGCCCGCGCGGCCGCTAATCAGGGATAAACGCACATGTGGTCGAAGATAAAAACGGGCATAGGCATCACCATCGCGGTACTGATGCTGTCCTCGGTCACCATCTTCCATCCCGAGGATATTACCGAAAATATCCTGATGAAACTGATCTCCCTGCCGGAACCTCAGGAAGTTCAGCCTTTCCTGGGCCACGACCGCGACCTCGAGGAGGCCCTGGAGTCGGTCACCGCGGAATCGGTCGAAAACACGGTGCGTACCCTTTCATCCTATCCTTCCCGGGTGGTGGGCTACGCCGGCGCCGACTCGGCCTACGAGTATATCCGGGATCAGTTCGAAGAAATCGGGCTGCAGGACATCCGGACCGAGGCCTTCCCGGTCACGGTACCCATCGACAAGGGTTCGAAACTGACGGTGCTGGAGACGGGCGAGGAGATCCCCCTCTATGCCCTCTGGCCCAATCACGTGCGGACGCCCACCACACCCGGCGAGGGCCTTTCCGGTCCGATCGTCTACGGCGGCAAGGGGGAATTCGGCGACTTCAACGGGTACGAGATGCAGGGCAGCGTCGTGCTCATGGACTTCGATTCCCAGGATCGTTTCATCAATGCCCGGATGCTCGGCGCCAGTGCGGTCATTTTCTTCGACAACGGGCGGGTGACCCGGAGCGAGGCGGAGCTCAAGTTCATGGGCCTTCCGCTCAACGTGCCCCGTTACTGGGTCGATGAGACGCACGTGCCTGGTCTGCTGGCCCTGGCCGAATCGGGTACGAACCAGGTGAACGTCCAGGCGCGCATGGACTGGGAGGTGGTGGAAGGGAAGAACCTCTTCGGGTGGATTCCCGGTCTAGACGAGGAAATGCCGAACGCCAGGGACGAGACCCGCACGAAGTGGAAAGACTACACGATCGTCATCTCGTCCTTCTACGACGCCATGTCGGTGGTCCCGGGCGTCGCGCCCGGCGCCGAAAGCGCCACGGGCGTCGCCGCGCTGCTCGAGGTCGCCCGGGCGGTCAAGCGCTACAACCCGAAGTACTCCGTGGTCATCCTGGCCACGTCCGCCCACTTCATAGGCCTGGAAGGCGCGCACAACTGGCTGTACCGGCACGGCCGGGCGAGCGGTTACTTCATGTCGAGGATCCCCGAGGCGGACCAGATCGATTTCGACATGTTCTTCGGCATCGACCTTTCCAGCCACGACTCCCGCGTCGGAGCCTTCGCCTTCGGCACCTTCGACAACGGCGCCTGGGCGACCAACCACTACATCAAGAACATCTTCGCCCCCTATTCGCGGAAATTCGCGAGCTATATCCAGGAAGCCTTCGGCGCCGGCGCCGATTCGGCCCGGTACGTCAACGCCATCGTGCCGCCGCAGCGGACCTGGAAGGACTTCATGCCCGTAAAGCTCGGCCTGGACAGCGAAGCCGTCACCTACATGGGCAAGAAGGGCATGTCCTTCGTCACGCCGAACGGGACGCGGGGCCTGGTGGACACGCCCCACGACCGCTTCGAATCGGTCAACATCGCCAATATCACCGAGCAGGCGCGGTCGCTCGCGGTCATGCTCGCCCGGGCAACCACCGACGGCGAACTCTTCGAAGAAACCAAGCTCAAGATCCAGGACACCGCCCACGACATGGCGGGCACGGTCTACGAGTTCGACCGGGACGTCAACTTCTTCGTGCCCAAGAAGCCCATCCCCGGCGCGCTGGTCACCTATTACAAGGGACTGACCAATACGGGCGTGCGCGGCATCCTCATCACCAAGGCCGACTCCCTGGGACGCTTCGAATTCCGTCCGCTTAAGCAGCAGAAGGGACCGATCAAGCTGCGGACGTACGCGCTGGGCGAGGACGGCGAGATCGTCTATGCGCCCGACCTGGGCCAGGAAGGCGACAAGACCTTCCCGCTGGACGCGGCCAGCGGCGCGAATGAAAACACCACCCTGCAGATCGTGTTCCGGGCCCAGGCCCTCGACGTGTACGAGATCATCGACTCCCGGTACCTCACGGCACTGGACCAGTTGACCGTCCTGGCGCAGAACGATGCCGAACCCCAGTGGTACGGTCACAGCTACATTGAAAAGCAAAGCGGCACGGAGGGCCGCACCGTGCCCGCGGCCGTCGTCTTCGCCAAGCCGGGCCAGCACGTCAAGCTGCTCATGAGCACGAGCCTCTTCGGCGTCAAGTACCTGCTGACCAACGCGCCGGACACCTTCCTGAAGGACCCCGTCGAACCTCAGGAAGTGACCCTGGAAATGCTTGAAGAGGCCCAGGGCCAGGGTTACCCGGTCGATATGGGCCTTATCGTGAACCCGTCCTACCAGGGCACGCGGGACATGTGGGTCGTGGATGACGTGAGGCTCAAGCAACTCGCGCGCTTCGGCGTGGAAAACCAGCGCATCGAGCAACTGCACGAACAGGCGCGCGTCAAGCTGCTCGAGGCGGAGGAACACCTGGCGAACCGGGAGTACGACGCTTTCATCTCGAAGTCGAGAGAGGCCTGGGGGCTCGAAGCCCGAGGCTATCCGGAGGTCAAGTCCACGGCGGACGACACGGTCAAGGGCGTGATCTTCTATTTCATATTGCTCATCCCCTTCTCCTTCTTCATGGAGCGCCTGGTCTTCGGGTTTCCGACGATCAACAAGCGGATTTTCGGGTTCGCCGCCTTCTTCATCGCGGTCTTCCTCGTGTTGCAGCAGGTGCATCCCGCCTTCAAGCTCAGCACCTCGCCCTACGTGATCTTCCTGGCCTTCGTCATCTTCGCGCTGGGGACGACCGTGCTGATCATCGTCCTGTCCAAGTTCAACCAGGAAGTGCAGAAGATCAAGCGAGCGCAGACCGGCATGCACGAGGCCGACATCGGCCGGTTGAGCGCCACGGCCGTCGCCCTGTCGCTGGGGGTCTCCAACCTGCGCAAGCGGAAGATCCGCACGGCCTTAACAGCCGCCACCATCACGCTGCTGACCTTCACCGTGCTGTCCTTTACGTCCATCACCACGTCCTTAAGGTACTACAAGCTGGAACGGTACAACGAACCGACCTACGAGGGGACGCTGGTCCGGGACCGTAACTGGAAAGGAATGCAGCCATCCGTCTACGACTATCTCAAGAGCACCTTCGAGGACAAGGCCACGTTGATTCCGCGGGCCTGGTACATGTCCCAGGTCAAGGGCGAAAAGGGGTTCTTCTCCTTCTCGTCGCCCCGGTCGTCCCATGAAAGCTACGTGAACAGCATACTGGGCCTGACCCCGGACGAGCCCAGGGCGACCCACCTCGACGAATACCTCCTCGGTGGCAGGTGGTTCGAGCCCGGTGAACGGGACGCGGCCATTCTTCCCGATGACGTGGCCGCGGTGGTGGGCATCAGGCCGGAAGACGCCGGTTCCGCCTACATCGACATGTTCGGCATGAAGCTGCAGGTCGTCGGCGTGATCGATTCCCGGCGGTTCAACCAGCTCAAGGACCTGGACGACGAGAAGCTCACGCCGGTCGACCTGGTCCAGGAAAAGGGCAAGATCGCGCAGCGTATCGGCGAGGACCCCCGGCTGCAGGCCGAGTCGCCGCCAGAGGCCTTCATCCACCTCGAATCCAACAACGTCATGATCCTGCCGTACGAGACGGTCATGGATCTCGACGGGAAGATGTACTCGGTCGCCATCACGGACTTCGTGGACGAAAGCGGACAGCCGAACCCCGACTTCGACCGCGATATCGAGGACTTCCTGTCCCGGGTCGCCATGACCATGTTCGTGGGTAAGGACGGCACGGTCAACGTCTACAGTTCCATCGGTTCCACCTCCATCGGGGGCCTCGGAAACTTCCTGATTCCCATCCTCGTCGCCGCCATGATCGTCCTGAACACGATGATGGGCGCGGTCCACGAGCGCTTCCGGGAAATCGGCGTATACAGTTCGGTCGGCCTGGCGCCGAGCCATATCGCGGCGCTGTTCCTAGCCGAGTCCTCGGTCTTCGCCACGGTGGGCGCCGTGCTGGGCTACCTGGGGGGACAGACCATCACCCTCGTGCTGTCGAATTACGACATCCTCGCCGGCCTGTCGCTGAACTATTCCTCCCTGTCGGCCGTCTGGTCGGTGGTCGTGGTCATGGCCACGGTGTTCCTGTCGACGGCCTACCCGGCCAAGAAGGCGGCGGACATGGCCGTGCCCGACGTGGGCCGGGAGTGGAAGTTCCCCGAGCCCGACGGGGACGACTGGAGTTTCGACTTCCCCTTCACCATCGGCAGCGTCGAGGTGCTGGGCATGTACGCCTATCTCACACGGGTCTTCGAATCCTACGAGGAGGGTTCCCTGGGCGCCTTCGTTACGGAGAACGTCCAGCTGACGGCCGTGGAAGGCGCCACGGACCAGCCCATGTACCATATCTCGATGATGACCTGGCTCGCCCCCTACGACCTGGGCATCAGCCAGCGGGTCTCGCTCAGCGCCGCGCCGGCCGAGAATGAAAGAGACCTCTACGCCGTATGGGTGGACATCCATCGCGAGAGCGGCGACGTGGCGTCCTGGCAGCGCATCAACCGGCGCTTCCTGAGCGTGCTGCGCAAACGCTTCCTGGTCTGGCGCACCCTCCCGCAGGATCTCAAGAACGAATACGCCGCGACCGGCCGGGAAATGACGGAAAGGATGGAAGAGGCGGGACAACCCGTATGAAGTTCGCCTTCTGCAACGAGATGTTCCAGGACGTCCCCCTCCGGCGGATCTTCCAGACCGCCGCGGAAATCGGATATGACGGCGTGGAGATCGCGCCTTTCACGGTGGCGCGGTCGGTGAACGAGGTCGGTCCCGACGCCCGGAAGGCGATTCGAGACGACGCGGCGGAATCCGGCATCGAAATCACCGGGCTGCACTGGCTCCTGCTCAGCCCGGAAGGCCTCTACCTCAACCACCCCGACGACGGCATCCGGTACTGCACCCGTCTGTACCTCTGCGACCTGATCCGGTTCTGCGGCGACATCGGCGGCCGGTTCATGGTGGCCGGTTCGCCGAAGCAACGCAACGTGCTGCCGGACCAGACCTACGAAGCGACCTGGGACCGGACCCGCCAGGCGTACCTGGAGTGCCTGCCCACGGCCGAGGAGAACGGGGTCACCCTCTGCCTCGAGCCCCTGGACAGCGCCCAGACCAATTTCATCAACACCCCGGCCGAAGCCGCGCGGATGGTCCGAGAGATCGATCATCCAAATTTCCGTCTGATCATCGACGTCCGGGCGACCCTGTGCCAGGGGCTGGACGTGGCGGCGGCCATCCACGAACACCGGGATATCACTGCGTACATCCATTTCAACGACGCCAGCGGCAACGGACCTGGGTTCGGAGATACCGATTTCGTCCCCATTCTGCGGGCGCTCCGGGAAACCGGCTACGACGGATACGGTTCGGTGGAGGTGTTCGACTATTCCTACGGCGCGGAGCACATCGCCCGGAAGAGCCTGGAGACGCTGAAGGCGGCCTGGTCGGCGTCGAGCGCGCCTTCAGAGGAGACGCCGGAAACAGCTCCGGACGCGACGAGCGCCCCGCGCGAGGGGGCGGCCGGATGAGCGAGCAGATCCTCGACAGGGAAGGCATCGCCCGGGCGCTGTCCCGCATCGCCCGCCAGATCCTGGAACGCAACCAGGACGCTTCCGGCATCGCCATCGTGGGTATCCAGCGGCGGGGCGACTGGCTGGCGCGGCGATTGGCCGAAGCCATACGGGAGGCGGAAGACACGGCCGTTCCCGTGGGCGTGCTGGACATCAACCTGTACCGCGACGACCTCCAGGTCCGCGCGGACTACCCCGTCGTCCGCATGACCGACATCCCCTTCGATATCGAGGGGCGCACCGTCATCCTGGTGGACGACGTCCTGTACACGGGCCGCACGATCCGCGCGGCGCTGGACGAGCTTAAGGATTTCGGCCGGGCAAGGCGGATCGAACTCGCCGTCCTGATCGAGCGGGAGGGACGGGAACTGCCCATCCAGGCTGATTACATCGGGGAGACCATCGAAGTGGGCCCGGGCCGGACCGTCGTCGTCCACGTCCAAGAGCTGGACCGGGACGATAACGTCGCGGTGGAGGAGGTGGCCTGATGGCGAAGAACCGGCTCCGCGCGCTGCGCCACCGACACCTGATCGGTCTCGAGGACTACTCCCGAGAGGAGATCGGGCTGATCCTGGATACGGCGGACTCCTTCAAGGAAGTGATCAGGCGGCCCATCCGAAAGGTCCCCGCCCTCCGCGGGAAGAACGTCGTAAACCTCTTCTTCGAATCGAGCACCCGCACGCGGCTGTCCTTCGAACTCGCAGAAAAACAGCTTTCCGCCGACACCCTGAACTTCGCGTCCACCGGCAGCAGCGTGTCCAAGGGAGAATCCCTGAGCGACACGGCGCGAAACATCGAAGCCATGCAGGTGGACTGCGTGGTGGTGCGCCATGGCGCCGCCGGCGCGCCCCTCTTCCTGTCGCAGTGCCTGTCGAGCGCGGTCGTCATCAACGCGGGCGACGGCGCACACGAACATCCCACGCAGGGACTGCTGGACCTCCTGACCATGCGGGACGCCCTGGGCCGGCTGGAAGGATTGAAGGTTGCGCTCATCGGCGACATCGCCCATAGCAGGGTGGCGCGCTCCAATATCTGGGGACTTCGGAAAATGGGCGCCGATATGGTCGTATGCGGACCGCCCACGTTGATTCCCGTCGACATCGAGGAGATGGGAGTGGAAGTCTGCTACCGGATCGAGGACGCCCTCCGCGGCGCCGACGTAGTCTACGCCCTTCGGATACAGCTCGAACGGCAACAGGAAGCCTTCTTCCCGTCCCAGCGCGAATACACGCGGCTGTTCGGTATCGATCCCGAACGGCTGGAACTCGCCAAACCCGAAGCCATCGTCATGCATCCCGGCCCCATCAACCGCGGTGTGGAACTCGACAGCCGCGTGGCGGACAGCGGGAGATCGGTCATTCTGGACCAGGTGACCAACGGCGTCGCGGTGCGCATGGCGGTCCTCTATCTCCTCAACGGCGGAGGTGAGCGCGATGCAGCCTGACCGACCGGATTTATCGGGCGGCGCAGCCGGAATCGCCGGGCTTGCGGTGGTCCAAAACGGACGCATCGTCGACCCCGCTTCCGGCCGCGACGAGCATGCCGATCTCTGGATGCGCGACGGCAGGATCGTCGACCGGCCGTCGGACGATGAGGCGCAAGGCGCCGCGGTCATCGATGCGGACGGCCTGCTCGTCCTTCCGGGCCTGGTCGATCTGCACGCCCATCTCTGCGAACCCGGATTCGAGTACCGGGAGACCCTGAAGAGCGGCGCGCTCGCCGCCGCGGCGGGCGGCGTCACCGCCGTGGCGTTCATGCCGGACACCGACCCGGTCATCGACGACGCGCCCACGGTGAAATTCGTACGGGAGAGGGCGGCCGGCGCGGCGGCGCGGATCCATCCCATCGCCGCGGTCACCGCGGGACGCCGGGGCGAACGCCTGACCGAAGCCGGCGAACTGGCCGATGCCGGCGCCGTGGCGCTGTCCGATGCCGGCCGGTCCATCCGGAATCCGGCCATTTTGCGCCGGGCCCTCGAATACAGCCGGATGTTCGACCTGCCCATCCTCGTGCACTGCGAAGACCCGTCGCTCTCGGCCGGCGGTCACATGCACGAGGGAAGCCACGCCACCCGGCTGGGTCTGAAGGGCATACCCTCCATCGCGGAGGAAACCGTCGTCGCCCGGGACCTCATGCTGGCCGAATGGACGGGCGGGCGGATCCACGTCACCCACGCCACCACGGCCGTGACGGTGGATCTCATCCGTTCGGCGAAGCAGCGGGGCGTGCGGGTGACCGCCGATGCCAGTCCCCACCACCTGGTGTTGACCGACGAATCCCTTTCAACCTACGACACTCATCTGAAGACCAATCCGCCCCTGCGGAGCAAAGCGGACGTGGATGCGCTTCGCGCAGGCCTGGCGGATGGAACGATCGACGCCGTCGCTTCGGACCACACGCCGCGGTCCGTGGACGAGAAGAACACGGAGTTCCAGGAAGCGCTACCCGGCGCCACGGGTCTCGAAACCATGCTGGCCGTCGTGTATACCGAGTTGGTCAGGCCCGGCCTGCTGACCCTGGGCGACGCCGTAAAGGCCCTTTCCTCATCTCCCGCGGGCATCCTGGGGGTAGAAGGAGGCAGCCTGGCATCCGGCGGTCCCGCCGACCTCCTGCTCTTCGATCCGGATGGAACCTGGACCGTGGATCCCGCGTCCTTCAGGTCAAGATCCGCAAACTCGCCATTCACCGGCCGCGCGCTGGAAGGGTGCGTAACCATGACCATCGTCGGCGGCCGGGTCAGTTACCGTCGCGACGCGCCTGAATCACCTTGACGGACAGGTACAGATCACTTTATTTTAGAAGACTGTCTACATCGGATCCATCGGGCGTGATCTTGAAGATGCAAACCCATGGCAGGCCGCGAATAAGTATCATCGACGTACCTGTCGAAAGGAGTCGGTAATGTTTTTAAGAAAGGTTTCCATCTGCGTACTTTTTGCCCTCGGCTTCGCCCTGTTGATACCGGTCGCCGCCGACGCGCAGAAAATCGAGCTTCGTTCCGCGAAGATCTACATCCGGGAAACGCCCCCGCAGTGGGACAAGGCCCTGGCGTTGCTCGAGACCGCCCTGGAGAAAGACCCGGGCAACAACGACGCCCACTACCTCCTCGGGCTCATTCAATACTACCAGGGTAATTTCGACCTGATGTTTCAGAACTGGGAAGCGGTTACCTTCGATGATCTGGACAAGAAGGACAAGGAACAGTTCAGAAACACCCTGAACTCCATGATCCGTCAGAACTACCAGAGGGGCCAGCAATCCTTTGAAAACGGGGAGTACGTGGATGCGGCCCAATTCTACAGCCGCTCCGTCAACGCGACCGCGATGCTCCAGGGTATATTGCGCTCCATCGGAAAGAAGAACGAGACAAGGGACGCGGACGCCCTGGAAGAGGCCAAGCAGCAGGGGTACCTGTACTGGGGCTACGCCGCCTTGAACTCGGAAGATTATGAAGGTTCCAGGATGGCCCTCGAGAAGCTCACCGAAGCGGATCCGGACAAATTCGAGGCCTGGGACGGCCTGATCAACGTATACTACAACACCCAGGTCTGGGACAAGGTGATCACGGCCTGCAACAAAACCATCGAATTGTCGGAAGAGGTCGATCTCAACACCTACCTCATCATGCGCAATGCCTACTTCGAAGTCGCCGATACGGCCGGCGTGATTGCCTCGTACGAGCGGGCGATCGAAGCGTACCCGGAAGAAAAGTCGATGTACCGGGATCTCGGTTCCATCTATTCCTCCAAGAATAACCTTGAAAAGGCGATCGAAGTGTTGAAAAAGGGAACCGCCGCCCTTCCGGAGGACCACGATTTAGTGAGGCGCCTTGGGACCAACTACTACAACAAGGGATTGTCCGACCGGGATGCCGAGAACGTGGAAGCAGCCTCGGAGGCGTTCAACGGCGCTGTCGAGAGCATGAACAAACTGCTTTTGCTGGAGCCTAACAGTATCGAAGCCCACGATATACTCGGCGATGCCTACGCCGGACTGTCCAGCATCGAAACGGACGAGGCCAGGAAGATGGAGTTGTATAACAAGAGTGAAGAATTACAGAAGAAGAAACTGGAACTGATTATGGCGGGCGTAGACCAGCTGAACATGGCGACATACATTTCCGTTCAAGAAGGGATGAGTTACGCCCAGGTGGTAGGTATTATCGGCAGAGCTGGAGAGGAAACTAGCAGGTCTTCTATGGCAGGAGTTACAACTGTGATGTATCAGTGGTCAAATGATGATGGATCGAATATGAGTGCCACATTCCAGAACGACGAGCTTGTATTGAAAGCACAGTGGGGGCTTAAGTAAACGAATCGGTATTTCCTGTAAGCCGATCGTAAAACACGTGGTTTTCAAGAGGATTCCGGGGCTCTCCGGAATCCTCTTTTGTTGTGGCCAATTTGATTGACAATGGCTGGCTCCTATACTACCGTTGCCCTGACCCAAGCTTTCCAGCCAGACGCCGTTGCCGATATGGGTGCTGATCATGCGGTATGACTTTCCGCCTAAAATATCGTTCCGGGTTGCGATGATGGCGCTGTGTCTCCTATTCGGCATGAATCTGGCGGGCTGCACGTGGCTGCTCGGGAAGCGGGCACCCGCCACTACGCCTCCGGCGCCTCAGCCCGAAGCGCAGGCGCCCGAAGTGCTGGAGTCCGATGACGACGCGTCACGATCCGATGAGGCGTTGATGGGTAATCCGGCCGAACCGGCTTCCGAAACCCCCGTCCCCGCCACGGTAGCAGAACCCATCCTGGGATACAGAGTCCAGCTTTATTCGTTTACAAGCCGCGAATTGGCCGAAGCCGCGCTACAGCAGGTGGAGCAAACGCTGTCGGAATGGTCGTATGGCGTCTACGTGGATGAGGAATCCAACAGCTTCAAGGTGCGCGTGGGCGACTTCGAGGAAAAGACCGATGCCGACATCCTGCGCGACTGGCTGAGAACCAGGGGTTTTGTCGATGCCTGGACGGCCAGGACCCTGATTCATACGCGCTGACGAGTAAACCCGGTCAGCTTACGCTTCGAAAGACGCACCTCAATTCCGAAGGGAACTCCACCGCATGTCCCAGCAGCATGATTCATTCGCACCCCTGGACCCCGGCCGGCGCGTTCTCATGGGGCCCGGACCAAGCGACATGCATCCCAGGGTCTACCAGGCCATGGGGGCTCCGCTGACCGGACACCTGGACCCGTATTTCATCGGGGTCATGGACGATACCAAGGCACTGCTGCGGTACGTGTTCCAGACCGAGAACGCCACGACGCTGGCCATCTCCGCCACGGGCTCCGCCGGCATGGAGACCTGCATATGCAATCTCGTGGAGCCGGGTGACGAGGTACTCATCTGCGTAGGCGGCGTCTTCGGAGACCGCATGGCCCAGATGGCCGAGCGCCACGGCGGGAGATTGGTCCGCCTCGAAGGCGAACCGGGGCGGCCGTTCACGCCGGAACAGGTCCGGCAGGCGCTCGAGGGATGCCGTCCCAAGGTCGTGGGCCTCGTACACGCGGAGACGTCCACGGGCGTGCTTCAGCCCCTCGAGGAGATTATCCCCGTCATCCACGAGCACGGCGCCCTCTCCCTGGTCGACACCGTGGCCTCCCTGGGCGGTACGCCGGTAAAGGTCGACGCCTGGGGCATAGACGTCTGCTATACCGGCAGCCAGAAATGCCTGAGCGCCCCGCCGGGCCTGGCGCCCCTTACGCTCAACGACCGCGCCCTCGAGGCCATTGCCGCACGCAAGACACCGGTCGACAGCTGGTACATGGACCTCTCCCTGATCAACGCGTACTGGGACGGCGACCGGACCTATCACCATACCGCGCCGGTGAGCCTGTTCTATGCCTTGCGGGAAGCTCTCGTGCTCATCCACGAGGAGGGTCTGGGGAACAGCCACCGGCGGCATGCCGCGAACTTCGAAGCGTTCAGGGCCGGTATCGACGCCATGGGGCTCGCGTTCTTCGTCGAGCCGCCGCACCGCGCCCCGACCATCAACCCCGTCCTGGCCCCTGAAGGGATCGACGAGGCCGCCGTACGGAGCCGGCTGCTGAAGGACTACGGCCTCGAACTCGGTGGCGGCCTCGGCGCGTTGAAGGGCAAGGCCTGGCGCGTGGGTCTCATGGGCCAGTCCTCGCAGCGAGACCACGTCATCCTGTGCCTGGGCGCCCTCGAACAGGCCCTGCACGCGGAAGGCCACGAAGTTGCCGGAAGCGGGGTGTCGGCGGCGAGTGCCGTATACGCCGACGCCGGGACGGCCTAGCCGGGACAGCCTAGCCGGGACAGCCCGATCCGACCGGTTCGAGCACGTCCGATTGACGACCTGGCCCGACCGGTTCGAGCACGATCGATTTCACCGGGCATCCTGCCCATAGACGGAGGAACCTATGTATTTCGTCGAAGAAGAAAACATGTCCAAAAAGTCCATCGCCCCGGGCGTCAGCATCGCCGTGGCCGGCGGCGACCGGGCGCAGATGTCCTTTGTGACGCTCACACCGGGATCGCAGGTGCCCATGCACGACCATCCCCACGAACAGCTGGGCGTGGTGCTGGAAGGTGAATTCGTCATGGTCATCGGCGGAGAAAGCCGGACCATCCGGACAGGCGACAAGTACGTGATTCCAGGCGGGGTACAGCACGGCGTGACCGAGGTCATGACCCGATCCGTCGCCCTGGACATCTTCAGTCCGCCCCGGGAGGATTACGCTTAACCGAGAAAAACCTCGTCCGCGTCGATCAACCAGTAAGCCCAGTAAGACCCGCCGCGGCCAATATCCAACCAGTCAGGAGTCTTCCATGTCCGACGCCCTACCCCAAGACCGGCCCGTGCAACTCTGGAAAATGACCCGCAGGCAGTTCCGAGAGGGGATCTACGACGGCAACCTCAAGGGAGCGTTCATCCCCACGGGCAGTACGGAACAGCATAACGAGCACCTGGAGATGTCCCACGACACCGCCAGCGCCGTCCACGTGTCCGAACGCGCCGCGCAGGCGCTCTATCCCGAGGTCGTGGTCACCACGCCGCTGGCCATCGGCGTGTCGGAGCACTGGATGGACCACAAGGGTACGCTGACGACCCGGCCCGAAATCTTCACGGAACTCCTCTACGACGTGGCCGACAGCATGAAACGGGGCGGGATCAACCATATCCTGGCCGTCAACGGCCACGCCGGGAACGCAGGTCCCGTCAACGCCGCGCTGGAGGACATCCGGTCCCGGCTGGGCGTGAATTTCGCCTTCTGCAGCTACTGGGAAGCCTACACCCCGGAAATCGTCCGTAAGTACATGGACTCCAACAACTGTCCCGGCCACGCCAGCGAGTTCGAGACCTCCTTCGCCTACGCGGCCTTTCCCGGGCACGTCCACTGGGAGGGCGTCGACTACGACTCGGCCAGGCTGACCATTTCCCAGGCCGACCGGGCAGCCCAGGACCGGGAATTCCACCACGAGGCCAAGCTCGCCGACGCCGTGAAGGGACAGGGCATGATCGACGTGGCGGTCGACTGGGTCGCGGCCAGGATGAAGGCGATGATCGAGGGCACCTGATCCGTGTCTGACGATACCCCATCCATTATCGCGTTTGAAGACGTCAGCAAGTGGTTCGGGACCTTCCAGGTGCTACGGGACGTGGATCTGACCATCGGCGAGGGCGAGTGCGTCGTCATCTGCGGTCCGTCCGGTTCGGGCAAATCCACGCTGATCCGCTGCATCAACCGGCTGGAAACCCACGACCGGGGCGCGGTCCGGGTCCACGGCGTCCCGCTGGGGCCGGGCGAGCGGCTTCCCCGCGAACTGCGCGGGAAGATCGGCATGGTGTTCCAGAGCTTCAACCTGTTCCCCCACATGACCGTCCTGCGGAACCTGGCCCTCGCCCCCATGCGCAATCTCGGGATGGACAAGGAGAAGGCGGAAGAAACCGCCCTGTCCTATCTCGACCGGGTGCACATCGGGGACCAGGCCGAAAAGTACCCCGACCAGCTCTCCGGCGGGCAGCAGCAACGGGTGGCGATCGCCCGGGCGCTGTGCATGCAGCCCGATATCCTGCTCTTCGACGAACCCACGTCGTCGCTCGACCCGGAGATGATCCGGGAGGTCCTCGACGTCATCTTCGAACTCACGGACAGCGGCATCACCATGGTCTGCGTGACCCACGAAATGGGTTTCGCCCGCAAGGTGTCCGACCGGGTCGTCTTCATGGACCACGGCGAGATCGTCGAAAGCGCCGCGCCGGACGCCTTCTTCGACGCGCCCAGGGAAGAACGGACCCGGGCCTTCCTCAACCAGATCCTCCATTACGAGGCTTCGGCGTGATCAGGCTATTCCGCAGGCCGTGGGTCAGGCGTGCGCTGTCGAACTGGATCCAGCCGGCGGCCATCGCCGGCATCCTCGTCTTCGCGGTCATGCGCGGCGCCGAGAACATCAACTACCGGTGGCAGTGGTACCGGGTGGACGACTTCCTGTTCACTTCCGAAAACGGCGCCTGGGCCGCCGGCCCGCTGGTCCAGGGCCTGTTCGTCACCCTCGAAATATCCGTCCTCAGCCTATTCCTGACCCTCGTCATCGGGCTCGCGACCGCGCTTTTGCGGCTGTCTTCCTCGATGGTCGGGCGCGGACTCGCCCGCGGGTACCTGGAACTGATCCGCAACACCCCCCTGTTGATCCAGCTCTACGTGATGTACTTCGTTCTCGGCCCGATCCTCGGCTGGGGACAGACCACGACGGCGATCGCGTGTCTCGCCGCGTTCCAGGGCGCTTATACGTCGGAGATCTTCCGGGCCGGCCTGCGGGCCATCCCCCGCGGGCAGGTCGAGGCGGGGGAAAGCCTGGGTCTGTCGCGCCTCGACAACTACCGGTACGTCATCCTGCCGCAGGTGCTCCGGAACATGTTGCCGCCGCTCACCAACGAGGCGGTATCGCTCGTGAAGAACTCCTCGATCGTCAGCGTCATCGCCATCTTCGACCTCACCACGCAGGGCCGGAACCTCATCGCGGATACCTTCCTGACTTTCGAGATCTGGCTGACCGTGGCCGCGATCTACCTGGCCGTGACGCTGGCCCTTTCCACCGCGGCGGCCATGGCCGAACGGCAAAGGGCGGGTGCATGACGTCGACGATCAGCCAAAGGAAAAGCCGGTTCCGGCTCAATCGGCTGGACGGGATCCTGCTGGTGGGATTGGTCGCGGCGGCCGGCTGGATGTGGTACCGTTCGGCCATCGGCGTGGCGTACCGCTGGGACTGGCCCCAGGCGCTTTCGACCGTCTTTGCCGCCGGCGACGCCGGCGAAACGCCCTTTTTCCTTACGGGGATCTACGCGACCCTGCGGCTCAGCCTCTGGGGAGCGGTGCTGGCCAGCATACTGGGCGTTCTGATCGGCGTGGGCAGGTACGCCGGGGTGCGCACGCTGCGCATGTTCTGCGGGACCTACATCCAGATCCTGCGCAACATCCCGCCCCTGGTGTTCATCTTCATCTTCTACTTCTTCATCAGCAGCCAGTTGATGCCCCTGCTGGGCCTGGACGCCCTGTTCAATCGGCCCGCGGAGGAAGCTTCGGGATGGCAGCGCTTCCTCTTCGGTCCCCCGGCGCTCTGGGAGAACCTGGTCTCCGGCGTGCTGTGCATATCCTTCATCAGCGCCGCGTACATCGCCGAAGTCGTCCGGGCCGGCCTGGCCGCCATACCCCGCGGCCAGTGGGAGGCCGGTGAAAGCCTGGGCATACCGGTCCTGGACCGTTACCGGTTCGTCATCTTTCCCCAGGCGCTGGCCCGCATCGCGCCGCCGCTGACGGGCCAGTACATCTCCCTGGTGAAGGATTCTTCCATCGTCTCGCTCATCTCCGTCCAGGAACTGACCTTCGTCGGCTCGGAAATCGCCAATTCGAGCGGACTGCTCTTCGAGGTGTGGCTGCTGGTGGCCTTCGTCTACTTCCTGCTCTGCCTGTCCCTGTCCGTCCTGCTCAGACAGGTGGAACGGCGCATGACCCGGCACTTTCACCAGTTCGCGTAGGCGGGCTTACGCTGGTGCCCGGCCGGGGCTTACGCTGGTGCCCGGCCGGGGCTTACCGGCGCCGGTTTTCCGCGTCGATCCCGCCGCGCAATGGATCGAAAACCCGCTTCACCGTCTCGAACTGGCGTTCCAGGGTCGGGGGTCTGCCCAGCAGCCGGTCGCTGAGCATGCGCGCCGCCACCGTGGCGTAGGCATTGCCCCGGCCCGTGAATCCGGCGACGATGTGGACGCCCGGCGTTTCCGTCTCGCCGACGAAGGGGCTGCTGTCGTAGGAGAAGCCCATGACGCCGCCCCAGCGGTGGGAGCGACCGAGGGTGGCCAGGTAAGGGAAGGCACCATTGAACGCCCGGTCGTTCGTCCGCTGCACCGCCCGCGTGGGACGCTCCTTGTACCCCCGGTACGTCCGGACCGGGCGGCCCGGCCGGCTACGGTGCCGCAGGAAGTGGAATCCCCGCTCGGCGCGGATGTGGTGATTCCGGCCCCCGCCGAACAGCAGTCTGCCGCCCTCCCCGGGCCCGTCGTGCAGCTGCCGCCAGAATTCCCAGCCGTCGTTGGCGTAGAAGACGCCGTTGAACAGCCGCTCGGAAACGGGTTCCGTCGTGAAGACCTGCCCCCGGTGAGGGATGATGCGCCGCTCGTACCGAGCATCGAGTTGCGGCGTATACGCGTTCATCCCGAGGAGCACCTGCTGTGTCCGGATCCTTCCACCGGGCGTCTGGACGAGCAGCCCGCGGTCTTTCCGCTCGACCCCGGTGACCGCCGTGTTTTCGAAGAACTGGACACCCAGCCCCCGCGTGGCGGCCGCTAGACCACGCACGTATTTGACCGGGTGAAGTTCGCCGTCGAACTTGTTCCGCAAGGCGCCCGCCAGGAGCGGACTACGCTTGATCTCGTAGAGTTCCTCCTCGTCCAGGTATGCGACCTCGAACCCATCCTCCTGGAGAAGGTTGTACGACTGGACGATGCGTTCCAGCGGATTCTTGTGAGAACCGCGGTCCGGCCGCTTCATCGCGATCACGTAGCTGCCGTGCCGGTAGTAGTCGCAATGTATGGCGTACTTCTTCATGAGACCGGCCATGAGATCGTGGTTCTCGAGGGCGATCGTCCACGACTCCCGGGCCAGCCTCCTGCCGTCCGGGCCGTACAGGTCCGTCAGTTCCTCCACGGCCTCGGCGTAGTACTCGTGGGTACCGGCCAGCATGAACCCCCCGTTGCGACCCGTCGCACCCGAGGCGATCTCGCGCCGCTCCAGTACCGCGACGCGCGCACCGCCCTCCGCCAGGAAAAGGGCGCCGGTTATCCCCGTCACGCCGCCGCCGATCACGACGACGTCCACGTCCAGGTCCCCGGACAGGGGATCGGAGGGTGCGTAGGGCATGTCCAGCCAGTAGGAATCACGGATCATGGGGAGGTTTTCCTGTTCACGAATACCGCTTCAGCGAATGGTTTTTTTGGTCACTGTCGGACAAGTCAGACAGATAATCGACGAGGTTTCAGGAGCGTTCTCCGACTGTTACAGGATAAGGCGTAGATAACCGCTGCGTCAAGGAACACAGATATCGAATAGCCTGGTCATTCTGATAGGATCATCTTCCGTTTTGAAAAGGAGAACGTCTACGATGTCGATCTGGTCGACTACCACTAGAAAGGGGCAGGCAATATGGCCATGAATAATCCGTCGCATCCTGGTCACAGCATCAGACAGAACTGCCTGGACCCATTTGGCCTGAACATCACCGAAGCGGCACGGATTCTGGATGTCTCACGTCACACGCTTTCACGGCTGTTGAATGGCCATTCAGCTGTAACAGCCGAGATGGCCATTCGCCTGGAAAAGGCAGGATGGTCGAATGCCGAATTCTGGCTTCGTCGCCAGGCCAACTTCAATCTGGCACAGGCCCGCAAGAACGAAGACCAGATCAGGGTTGAACGCTATAAGCCGCGGTAGGATTTTCTCAAGATCCCTGGTAAAAAACGGCCGATTCTTGTGGACGAACACTTTGTCGCAGTCTGAGACATTCTGGCTTTTCAGATCAAACAAGACCTCCAATTGCCTGGGATGGTTTGAAGTTGGCACAACCCGGGAGTCGCTCAAATGACTAAGAGCGCACGCTACATCAAAATCGTCGAGTGGTCGAATGAGGATGAGTGTTTCATCGGCTATTGCCCGAGAATCATCGGTCCCTGTTGTCACGGCGACGAAGAGACCGAAGTTTACCGCCAACTTTGCCAAATCGTCGACGAATGGCTTGAGATCGCACAGCAAGAGAACAAGGAATTGCCTCCCCCGACCATAGGAGGCAACCTTACTGAGTTATTGATGACTGTCTGATTCAATCTTCCTCGTAATCGCCGTTGGAAGGAAAGAACGCCCGATCTGATCGCTCAGACCTCCAGCACCGCCGCGATGGTCTCGCCCTCGTGGACACGGTTGAAGGTACGCAGGACCAGCACGTGGCCGGATTGCGTGGATACGATCTCTTCCCGCCGGTCCCCCAGCAGGTCGGTTACCACCCCGAATCCATCACCGGGCTCGATGCGGTCCATCAGTTCGACCCAGGGTTCGAAGAAGCCTGAAAAGGGCGCCGGGTAGTTCAGCTGGATGTGTCCCGCGCCTTCCCGGTCGTCTTCCACCGTGTGCTGTTCAATCGACGGAGGCTGGACGCGTTCGATCATGCCCAGTACGCCCATGACGTTCAGGCACCCTTCGTAGTAGCCGTCGACGCCCTCGGGGTCGCAGTCCCCCGCACCCATCCATTCCGAATAAATCGCGGGAATGCCGGCGTCCCGGGCGATAGAAAGCGTGCGGCCGTCGTGTCCCGCGTAGGTGCCCCAGACGACCGGCATGTTGAATGCCCGGGCCATCTCCCGCTGCCGCGCCAGGACGTCGGCGTCCGCGTGCAGCATGTATCCCACCGTAGGGTAGAACCTCGAGATCAGCCCACCGCTGTGCAGGTCGATCAGGAAGTCGGCCTCGCGGATCATCGCGCTGACCGCGTGGGCGATCCGTTCGGTGATGGTGCCGTCTGCCTTGCCGGGGCAGGTCCGGGCCAGGTCGAGGCCGTCCTCCGCGGTACGCTGGCCGCGCCAGTAGGCCGCCTCGTTGACGACCGGGACCAGGGTGACCGTGCCGCGGAGTTCACCGGGATCCAGGACCTCTTTCAGCCGCCTTATAGCCCACATGGATTCGAATTCGTCGCCATGAATGCCGCCGAGTATGAGGAGTTTCGGGCCGGGCGCCTTCCCGGTAATGGCAACGGACTTCAACTTGACGGGGCCTGACATGGCGTTCTCCTTGGGTTATATTCGAGTGTAACCCGGTTTACTGACCGCGACGGCCTCCCGTATTCAGTGCGTCTCGGTGCGTCTCGGTGCGTCACGGTGCGCCAGAATATAGGGATGAGGCAGGTCCCGATCAAGCGATGCCCACAAACGGTATGGTCTCGATCCCCCTTACGTATTCCCATGACCCACAGCGGAACCCGGCGCAATGGCCGGTTACGCGAGGCGTGCCCATGCCCGAGGGCATGCTCCGCGAGACGGAAGGTCTGGCCGTCGTGGATCCGGATCGCGTTCGCGTCCCGGCCCAGTTCCGGGTACTCGGCCGCTGGGCGGACGGATCGGTGAAGTGGGTCCTCGTTGATTTCCAGGCGAAGGCCGACTCATCCGGGACGGCGACCTACAACCTTACCTATGAAACGGGCGATGAAGCACCGGCGCACAGGCAGCACGCCACCTACAATCCCGCCGCACACCCTACCGTACGCGTCGAAGAAACCGAAGACGATCTCCACGTGGACACGGGCGTCTTGCGATTCAGGGTCGACCGCCATCGATACCGCCTCTTCCATTCCGTCTCGCTCGGCGATGCGCAGCACGGCGACGCGCAGCATGGCGATGCGCAGCACAGCAAACCGGTCCACGCAGATTGCGACCGGGGCAATGTCGGCGAACCGACCCGCGCGGAATGCGGTCGGGGCCAGGCCGGCGACGCCTGGGCCCGGATCAGTGAAAGCGCTTCGGACGGACAGTTAACACGCCGGTTGTATGGACCGGGGGGTCTGTGCCGGGCCTCGCTGGCCGGCGACGCCTGCGTCGTGGCCGTCGAAGAACGCGGTCCGCTGCGCACCGTGGTTCGGCTGGAAAGTGCGCTGGAGGCTGATCTCCCCATGCATCACTACGGCGGCTACCGGCCGGTAAGGTGTATCACCCGGATCCACGCCTATGCCGGACAGCCGTTTCTGCGGATTCTACAGACCCACGTCTTCACCTGCAATCCCCGGGAAGTGGAAATCGAAGACCTCGCCCTGGATATACCCACACCGTTCACCGGTTTCAGTCCGGACTACGCCTTCGGACTGAACGGAGTCGTGACGGGTACGCTCGATCACGGTGAGCGTCTGCGCGTCGCGCAGAAAAAGGATAACCATGTGCAGGTGATGCACGGCCGGCCGGGGATCGAACGAATCATTGCCGAAGATGAAGCGTGCGATGGGTGGGCGACCCTAAGCGACGGGATTTCGGGCGTGGGCGTTGCCTGCCGGAACATGGCCGAGGAATACCCGCGGGCCATCGAAATGACTGGTGACGGCCGGATGACCATGTACGCGCGCCACGACCCGGAAGGCAGCCGCCTTTCCCTGGCTCGATACGCCGAAGAGGTCGCCTGGCACGAGGGAGAGGGGGTGTATGCCGACGGGACCGGGATAGCGAAAACCACCGAGTGCTACGCCCTGTACTTCGAGGAAGACCGCCGCGAAGAGGCGGTCGAAACGCTTCGATGCGCCCTGACACAGCCCCACGTATCGGTCTCTCCCGAGTGGATGGACCGATGCGGCGCCGCGGGTGGCTTCGCGGCTTCCACTTCGGTTGACGCCGGTAAACAGGGGATTCCGGCGGGGTCGGCGCGGGTGCGAGAAGGTCGACCGGAGGCGCGTTCCGCTCAGGAAAGTCGACCTGAGTCGAATCCGGAGCGAGAAGGTCGACCTGAATCCGACCGGACGCCTCAAGTCTCGCCGGAGATGACCCGATCCGCCGAACGCATGCTGACGGGTTTCGCGGACTGGCTGGCGCGCAACATCCGGCTCGGACGCTGGTACGGTTACCTCGACTACGGCGACGTCCGGGCCACGTGGGACGAAGCCGAGGGCGACTGGAAACACCAGGGCCGATGGGGCTGGTGCAACAGCGAGTGGGACCCCCGCCACGCGGTCTGGATCCAGTACCAGCGCACGGCTGATCCGCGGTACTTCGCGCTGGCCGAGGCCATGAGCCGCCATTCGATGGACGTGGACACGTGCCACTGGCATCCCTTCCGGCCGTACATGGTCGGCGGCTGCTACCGCCACGGCGTCGATCATTTCAGCGACGAACCCTGCGCTTCCCATACCTTCATCGACAACTGGATCGATCACTACTTTCTGACCGGCGACGGCAGGACCCTCGAAGTCCTGCGCGAAGCCGGCGCGTTCTTCCTTCGTTACCGTTGGACAGAAGACCCGGCCTTCAGCTTCAGCCTGCGGTCCATGGCCAATGTGTTGCGCGGACTGCTTCACGTATACGAGGTCACAGGCGAGGACCGCTTCCTGCGACGAGCCGAGGAAGTATATACCATCGTCGCCCGGGGACAGAATGACGACGGGAGCTGGCACAAGCGCTTCCAGGTCGCAACACCGGATCGGCTGCCGAATCATCTACCCTACGGCATGGCCACGGAAGGCACGACGCTGGCCGTTGAATCGGGTACGGCCGATCCCTTTACCCACGACGAGTTCAGGGGCCTCGGCGGTCCGTTCTCCCGCATGATCCGCGAACTGCCCTACGAGGAACAGAAGGGTTACCAGACCCATTATCTGATGATCGGGCTGGAACTGATGCACAGCATGACCGGCAGGGAGGATGTTGCCGGGACTTATCTGCGAGGCGTGGACTGGTTCTGCGGCTATCCGGACACTTTCGCGTCCGACCGGCCATTGAAGGAGCATTACGGCGGCATCCTCTGCCGGCACCTGGGCTACGCCTATCGACTGACGGGCGACAGCCGTTACCTGGAAACCGGCATGAAGGTCCTGGAACTGGTCATCGAAGCGCAGGACTGGAGCGACGATCCCCGCAAGCGCGGATCCATCGACATGAACCCCTCGACCCTCAGCCTGCTGTTCTTCGGGGTGCCGGGCTTGCTGGCCGAGGTACGGCGAAAGGCCGAGGTTCGGTGAAGGCCTGAGTTTGGCGAAACATGGCTTGGTGAACCGCATCTATATGGTTAGGTTGAATATACGGACATCGGAGACCGGTTCGTCATCCTCTCACCGAAACACCATTCGTTCTACGGGCGGTACCGGCATGTGCGTTCGTATCCTGGTGATGATAGCCGTGTGCGTGATGACGCTGGAATTGGCATCACAGCCCGATGCCGGCCAGCAGGCAGCCGTTGAAAGCACTTCCCCCCTGGAAACCGGCGAATCCCTTTACCAACAGGGTCGTTTCAACGAAGCCCTGCCCCTCCTCCAACAGGCAGTGCGCGACGAGGGAAGATCGGCGCCGGCCCGTTACTGGCTTGGGATGGCCTGGTTGGCCCTCGGAAACGATGATGAAGCGTTGAAGGCGTTCAGGCGGGCCACACAACTGGACAAGCACTGGGCGCCCGGCCACGTCGGCATGGCCATGGTATACATGCGCTTCCCCAACCGGCGGCTCGACGCCCGCAAGGCGCTGCGGAACGCCATCGAGGCGGATCCCGATAACGCGGACATTCACTACTACCTGGGCATGACCTACATGGACCAGGTCCGGACGAGCAGGTTGATCGGCAGCGAAAAGGACGGAAGGAGGCATTTCCAGAAAACCATCGAACTGAACCCCTCGCACCCTGACGCCTACTTCCAGCTCGGCCGTTGTTACGACAGTCCGCCCGAGCCGGAACACGAAAAGGCGATCGCCGCGTATATGTATCAATACCGTGTTAATCCGGATCACGACGAATCGCTGCTGCGTTTCGCCGACGTGAATCATCGTTCCGAACGTTACGACTTTGGAGTTATTCAACTCAGAGGACTGGTATGGCATCTGGGTGAGAACGTGCCGGCCAGGGTCCGTACCATGCTGGCGCAATTCGAGGTGCTGTCCCTTGGATCCGAAGCACAGTCCGGGCAACTGTACGAGGTCCTGGAAGACTATGTCGCCCTGCTGGATGCGGACGAACGGGCGGTATACCGGGATCTGCGCCATGTCGCGCACCATGAGGAATTGCAGGCCTGGGAATCGGCGACCGGGCCGGAACGCGAATCCCTGTGGCGCGCCTTCTGGAACGAGCGGGATTCGAACCCGGCTACGCCAGAGAACGAACGCCTGGTCGAGCACTACCGCCGGGTCATGTACGCCAGGGTTCATTTCTCCGGGGGGCAGCAACCCTACGACCGCCGCGGCGAGATTTACATCCGCTACGGCGCGCCTGACGACCGGCGGCGCTTCGTGTTCCGCCACCATGAAGACCCGGAAATCCCCCACATGCTTACCGGAAACCCCGCCGTGGACGCGATCCGCGAGCAGAACCTCCTGACCGGCTACAGGCTGCAACTTCATGACAGCGAGAATCCATTCCCCCTGATGGAAGCCGCCCCGGTGGTAACCGAGGTGGAAGGCGCCTGGATCAACGCTCGGAGTGAGATGGAGACCCAGCCCGGATACGTGGTGGAAAGCTGGGTATATGTCCCGCACGACCTGGAACTGTTCTTCGTGGACACGTTGAAGGATGGAAAATTCGACTATCCGCTCAAGACCGTCAGCAACTTTACCCGGGACATGGTCCGCCAGGACCGGTTTCACCCCCGCCAACGCGCAACCGAACTGATCGCCCGCAGTCCCGAGGTCTACACCCATGACTTCGGCGGTGAACTCCTGGAGTTCGCCTTCGACGCGGTGTCCTTCCGTGGCGAAGGCGGATCAACCGAAGTGGATCTCACCTACAGCATACCGGTCTGGCAGTTCGGCGACATCACCGACGAAAAGGGAGACCGGACCTGGCTGAACAACCAGGTCGCCCTGCGTGATTCGTTGCAGACGTCGGTCCTTTCCCGCGCGTACAGATTCGGACCCATAGACCGGCCCGAACGGCAAGCGGGCAACCGGGAGCTTCAGGGAGCGGCCTTTACGCTGGCCGCGGATCTGGCTGCGCCATCGGGCTTGTTCACGGCCGCCGTGGAAATGCGGGACGAAGCCACGAAGCGGGTCGGGGTATACACGAAGCCGGTGTCTTTCTCGGACTACAGCGGCGGCGGCCTGCTCATCAGCGATCTCAAGCTCTCCACTGAAATAACACCCACAACAAGTACCGGTCCCTTCGTGCGCAGGGGACTGAACGTCGCGCCCAATCCGGGACGGCTGTACCCGCAAGGTCACCTGGTATACGTGTACTACGAGGTGTACAACCTGACGATGGACGAAGGCGGGCGGACTTCCTACGAGACGCTATACGAGATCACGCCGAAGGGCATGCCGGCCCTTCGAAACAGGAGGGCGAGACCTCCCGGAGACATGCAGACGGTCATGTCGTTCTTCGAAGGAGCAGGGCAGGCGGAAGAAGAAGCGGAGTACACGGCCCTGGACACGACGGACCTCGAAGCCGGGGAGTACGTGCTTACCGTGACGCTGACGGACCGACACGGAGACGCTGCCGTCTCCAGATCCGTCAACTTCATGGTGGTGGAGCCGTAGCGAGCGAGCCTCACGGAAGGGGGCTGCCCGTAGTGGGTGGCGGTCCGGCCGCTATCCCTGGATCAGGACGGCCTGCTCATCACCCACCGCCATTTCAAGCATCGGATCGAATGCCGCTTCGCCCGAATCCCCCAGTCGCAGTCGTGACAGCCTGAGCGCTCCGTGGAGGACGCTCAGTTCCGCCTTCAGTCCTTCGCCGTTACGCGACACCACGCACGTCCCCCACGCGTAACCGGTCGACCAGAAATACCGGCCCGGCTGGTCGGTCAGAGCCATGGTCTGCGTGACCGCCGAGTAGTGAAAGCCGGTCAGGGCGAGGTGGGCGGCCCAGGCGGCCATGGCCCGGGCGTAGTGATGTCCGCACTCGGCCTCGTCGAAGGGATTGCGCCGCCGGCCGTCGTACCGGTTGCGGATATCCTGGATGCAGGCCAGGCCTTCATCGACCATGCCCTCGTAGATCATGCCGATGGCCGCGGTGTACTCGAATCCGGTCATGACTTCGGTGAAGTAGGAGAAGGGGTTGTCGGGGCGGTCCTTCGGGTAGGACGCCATAAGCAGCGCCGACTCGTCGCCGAGGACGTAGGACCGCATGACGTTGGTGTGGCGCTGGAAACCCTCCAGCCTGTTGTACGCCAGGATGCTCTCGTGTGACCTGCGGACCTTGCCGGCGTCCGCCAGGTATCCCAGGCCGCAGACATGGGCCATGTACTGGCCGACGAGCTGGTCCACCAGGCAGCCCGGACCGAGCTGGTAGTCCGGGTTCGACAGGTCCTTCGGTCCCATGCCGACGGTCAGTCCTTCCGCAACTTCATCCGCGCTCCGCGGCGTCCGGATCTCGTGTTCGTAGTAGTCGCCGTTGAAGAGATGCGCGTCGGTCCACTTGCTTCCGCGCTCGTACAGGACCCGGCATTCCCCGGCGAAGTCGTCGTCCCCCAGGTAGCGGGCCATCTCTTCCGCGGCGCGCAGTGCGCCCAGGTACCAGAACTCCATCTGGGGATTGGGCCCGAAATACTCCACGTCCATGGTGTTGTGCTGGCAGCCTTCCATTACGCCGTCGCGGTCGGCGTCCCATCCGCCCGGGATCCAGCAGAAAGCCAGCGACTTCTTCACATCGGGCCAAAGCGTCCTGAGCCGTTCGTCGTCGCCCGAAAGTTGCCACTCGCGGTACATCTTCATGACGCAACCCATCTGGCCGTCCGCCGCCGCGCGATTGAAACTGCGGGCCCGCGCCAGGGGCAGCCATACGCGGAAGCTCATCAGCCCGTTTTCGTCGGTGGCGTGGGCGAATTCCACTTCGCGCATGGTCTGCGCCAGGTCGCCGAAGAGGAAGGCCGTGGACTGCTCGTAGTTCCAGACGTGGGTGCAGGAACCCAGGCAGCACCCCGCCGCGTCGTGACAGCCCTCCCAGCCGTAGAAGCGGCCGTCGGGCGTGCGGAAGCAGGTCTGGCTGCGCAGGGTGCTCAGGTTGAACAGGGCCGCTTCCTTGACCACCTCCGGCAGGTCCGACCCGCAGAACGCCTCGACGAAGCGGAGCGTGTCCGATTCCAGGTTATCCAGGACGGGTATCACCTGCTCGACCACGTCCCAGGCGTCCTCGAACCGTGTCGTATAGTAGTTTCCGATCCGGTCGCCCGTGTCGCAGCAGACGTCTCCGTCGTCGCAGCAGTTCCCCGTGTCTCCGCCGTCACCGTTGTTGCCGTTGTCGCCACCACTGTCGCCGCCACCCTCGCAACAGCCTTCACCCTCCTCACAGCAGGCGTCCTCGTCGGTGGTCTCCGTATCACCGCCCACCGTCAGGTCCTCCTTCGTCGCGGGCGTCCAGGTATAGCGGTTGGGATAGTGCCAGGCCAGCAGGAAGGTCACGCTGGACGTTTCCCCCGGCGCCAGGTCGACGCGGGCGGACAGGGAGGCCATGGGCCGGTCGTTGTTGCCGGCTTCCCTATCAGTAAGCACACCTCCGGTGCTGAATTCGTCCCAGAAGTCGAGGAGTGGAGTACCCCAGCCCGCCTCCCGCCAGGCGGTGCGGTAGCTGACCGTATCCGCCGAAGTAGCCAGCGCCATCGTGCCCCACTGGGCGGCCTCCCGATCCACGCCCTTCGAGGCCATGAACAACCCGCGGTACCCGTCGCCCGCGCGGAAACGGTTCCGGTTTTCGCGGCAGGCCCCGTCCGTGCCGTCCATGCCGATGAAATTGGGGATCGAACCGCAGACGGCCGCCGAAACGGGCACGTCGGTCCGGTTGGCCAGCACGTACCGGAGGACCGCCACGGGCAGTCCGCTGCGGTCGGCGTCGCAGGGGATGAGAGGATTGAACGCCTCCAGCCGCACGTCGACCGGCACGTCGTCGTCGGACAGATAGACCCGGCCGAAGGGGTAGGCCGCGTCGAAGGCGCACCGGGCGAAGCGGGGCAGGCCGTGATTGGCCGTGGGGCTCCCGCTCGCGCCTTCGTATTCGAAGTATTCCAAGGGGCCTTCGAGCAGGCGGGTCACCTCGGCACCGCCTTCGGGCCGCGCATACAGTACGAACGAAGGGGGACACCGGTTGTCCCGGCCGGGAATGAACCCCTTGGCCGGGCGATTCATCAGTTCCCAGTCCCGGAGGTCGCCCCTCCCGCCCAGGGAAACCGTACCGGTGCCGATGCCGCCGAGGGGCAGGGCGATGCGCGCGAGATGATCCTGGTCGTAGTGATGTAGAACGGGCCACGTCATGGATATCTGTCCCTTCTGAACTTATCGATGGAATCAGGCGCTGGGCTTTCCGCGTCCTCCTGCGAAGCCGCTCGACTACCCCGACCCCAGTTGAAAGCGTCGCCGGTAGTCCCGCATCGCCGCCATCACCCTGGGCGACAGGAGCAGGGCCGAGAGCATGGTGGGGATGGCCATCAGGGCGAATGTGCCGTCGATCATGCTGATGGCGGTGTCCAGTGAAGCGACCGAGGCGGCGATGATGCAGCCTACGTAGAAGTAGTTGTACAGAAACTGCCACCGGGCCCCGATCAGGAAACCGAGACACTTCGTTCCATAGTAGGAATAGGTGAATATCGTGCTGGTGCTGAAGAAGAGGACGCACACGATCAGCATGTAGGAACCGAAGCCCGGCATGGCGGATTCGAAGGCGTTGGCCGTCAGCGTCACGCCGTTGTCGGAAGTCGTCTGCCATACCCCGGTCATCATGATCACCAGGGCCGTGCAGGTACACACGATCATGGTGTCGATGACGGGCTCCAACATGGCCACCAGGCCCTCGCGCGTCGGTTCCCGGGTCTTCGTCGCGCCGTGGACGAGGGATTCGGTGCCGATGCCCGCTTCGTTCGAGAAGGCGGCGCGGCGCACGCCGGTCATGATGACCGCGCCCACGGCGCCGCCCGCCGCGGCTTCTCCCGTGAAGGCGTCGGTGACGATCAGCATGAGATACCGCGGGACATCGGCGACGTTCGCCACGATGATCCACAGGGCGCAGAACATGTACAGGATCACCATGGCCGGGACGACGCGGGAGGCGACGTCGGCGATCCGGGTGATGCCGCCGAATATGACGGTGCCGACGAGCAGCACCAGCACGACACCGGCCGTGAGGTCGAACCAGAAATGATCTTCGCCGACCACGCCCATGGGCACGAAGATCACGTCACGCATGATCTGCACCAGCTGGTTGACCTGGAACAGAGGCAGGCATCCGATCACCGCGACGACAGCGAAGAAAACGGCCAGGGGTTTCCACTTGCGGCCGAGCCCTTCCCGGACGACGTACATGGGCCCGCCCTGCGTCTTGCCGGCACTGTCCTCGCCCCGGTACATGATGGCCAGGGAACAGGTGAAGAACTTGGTCGCGATGCCCACGAGGGCGCTGACCCACATCCAGAACATGGCGCCCGGGCCGCCGACCGCGATGGCGACGGCCACCCCGGAGATGTTGCCCATGCCGATAGTGGCCGCGAGTGCGCTGACCAGTGCCTGGAAATGCGTGATGTCGCCGGGTTCGTTCGGGTCGTCGTATTTCCCGCGGATGATTTCGATGGAATGCCTGAAATGCCTGAGCGGAAGGAAACGGGAATACAGCAGGAGAAAGAGGCCGCCGCCGATCAGAAGGTACAGCAGGTACGACCAGGCGGTATCGGCGAATAGGACGATACCCCGTTCCACCATTTCCATGAATCCCCTCCTCCGTGGCGCGTCGCGATGAACTGCGGCAATTTGTCGAATCGAGGCGGTCTGATGAGTCGCTGCGGTCTGATGAGTCGCTGCGGACTGATGATTAGCGCCGGTCTGTCGAACCTATTTCCTGGTGAAGACCAGGGTCCCGCCGTCGAGCCGTGAAGTGTCCGGCACGTTGGCGGCAACTACCACTTCGTTTTGGGGCACCAGGAACACGGTATCGTTCCGTCGTACGGCCTGGCGGCCGGCGCTGGCCAACGCGACCGGCGCGTTGTAACGGACGAGCACCCGCGTCCCCGGCGGAATGCGGTCCCATCGGCGGACCTGCCTGCCGTGTTTGATCGTGCCCGTCGGAAATATGTAGTAGGTGTCCGAGCGCCGGTAGGCCGTACCGGCGATGTCGAAGGCCGTGGTTCCCTGGATGATGACGGGTACGGCGGCGGTGACCGCCTGGACATCTTCGGTGCGATCGCGGTTGAGATAGACCTTCGTCCCGACCGGGATCCGGTCCCAATTCCTGATCTGATTCCCCCGCATGACCGTCCCGTTGGGGAAGTGGTACACCGTCGAGGCCTCGTCATAGTGCCCACGGGCGATGCGCCACGCCGTGTTACGACGGGTAATGACGTTTTCAGACAGCTGGGCGACTTCCTCGTCATATCTTCCTCGGTCCACGAGGCGGACCCTGGCGATATCGATGTCGGGATCCCGTATTAGCCGTCCCGCCTTGACGTCCGGATCGTAAAGTATGCTGTTGCGCGGATCCTTCGAGGTCAGGCCGGCCCGGGCCCGGCTGAAATTGAACACGCCGGGATCCTTCTTGCGTCCTCGGTGGAGCCGTTTCACCCACCTGTTCGGCCTGCCGTAGGCGACGCGGTAGTGTTCCAGCACGTGGTAATCGGGAATTTTGTACACCCGCTGCAATACTTCGATCAACCATTTCAGAGCATCGTACTGGGACGCGCTAAAGGGGTCGTTGTGGTATCCCACCAGTTCGATGCCGATGGAATGGTTGCTGATGTTCGTGAGACCGTTCCACATGCTCAGGCCCGCGTGGTGAGAAAGGTACTTTTTGTCCAGGATCCGGTAAATGGTCCCGTTTCGGGCGACGAGGTAGTTGGAGTACCCCCTGCGCGAAACGGTGTTCAATGCACTTCTCAAGCCCGATTCCGTGCTGTGTATTACGATGAAACTGCTGGATTTGCGGAGGCGTTTCTTGAAGGACCGGGGCAGGCGATTTTGTATGTCGACGATTTTCGGGGTCGCCGGGGCAGGCGGGGACGCAAGAGCCGCCGGGGACGCTAGACCCGTTGAAGCCGCCGGGGCCGTTGGAACTGCCGAAGGCGCCGGGGTCGCCGGGGACGCTGGACCCGTTGAAGCCGCCGGGGCCGCCTCGAGGACTTCCGATTCGGGAGAAACGGGCCAGAGCAGGGTCAGGCAGATGAGCCAGACCGGTGCGCGGACCAGTACGTGGGATCTGTATTTCCTTGGGATCAGGGCCATCGTGAAGGCAAGATAACAAACATATGTTTTGTTTAGTACCGCTTTTTCAGAAAACCCTTTACCAGTTCGTGAAGGACCCGTCTTCCCGCTGCAGCATGTGACCCCGGGCCGGCTGGTATGGAAACCGTTTGGCCGCTTCCTCGTCGAACTCCACCCCCAGACCAGGACGGTCAGGCGGCAACAGGTAGCCTTCTTCCCATTCGACCTGGACGGGGAAGACCTCCGGGAGCATGCCCGGCAGACGGGGCAGTTCCTGCACGGCGAAGTTCGACGACGCCAGGCTCAGGTGCAGGCAGGCGGCCGTGGACACCGGTCCGAGCGGATTATGCGGCGCCAGGTCGATGTAGTGTGTCTCGCACCAGCCCGCGACTTTACGAGCCTCGGTCAGCCCGCCTACCAGGCAGAGGTCTGTGCGGGCGTAATTTATCAGGTCTTCCTCGATCAGTTCCCGGAATTCCCATTTACTGGTGAAGTGTTCGCCGACGCCGAGGGGCACGGCGACGTGCTGCCGGAGCATGCGGTAGGACGACTTGTTCTCGGAACGCAGGGGATCTTCGATGAAAAAGGGACGGTAGGGTTCGGCGGCGCGGCAGAAGGCGATCGCATCGGGCGGGTCGAGCCGGGTATGCACGTCGCAGATCAATTCGACGTCGTCGCCCAGGGCTTCCCGGAGGGCCTCGAACTGCGCGATGCCCGTGCGTACCGCCCGGGTGGGCTCCAGTACGCTGCCTTCGTGGGGCAACCCCCAGCGGATGAACTTCCAGCCGTCCTCCATCCTGCTTCGCGCCTGGTCGACCAGCGCCCCGGACGGACCGTCACCGCCACAATGGGTATAGCAGACTGCCTTGTCCCGGCACAGGCCGCCGAGCAACTCGTAGACGGGCACGCCGAGTGCTTTGCCGTGTATATCCCAGAGGGCGATATCGATGGCGCTGACCGCGGCGGAAAGGGCGTGTGCGCCGGGGAAGAAACTGCCGCGGAACATCACCTGCCAGAGGTGCTCCCTGCGCACCGGATCCTGGCCGACGAGCCGGTCGCGGAGGGCGTGGACGATCTCCTTGACGGCCTGTTCACTCCACGTCAGGCCGCTTTCACCGATCCCGTAAATGCCCTCGTCCGTCTCCACCTTGACGAAGAGATAGTTTCGGCTTTCGTCCCAGACCGGGAAAACTTTGACGTCGGAAATGCGCATGGGTATCGCAGGCTCCTGCTCCTTGCCGTGAGAGCGGACGCCGGGAGGCCGGGAGCCTGCTGCTCGTTCCTTGCCGGGATCCTTTACTTCGTTTCCTGGCCGCGATCTACTTCTCGGACGGGGCCTTCTTCTCGGGCTCGAAGTCCAGGGAAGCGGAGTTCATGCAGTACCGCAGGCCCGTTGGCTGCGGACCGTCGGTAAACACGTGGCCCAGGTGGGCGTCGCATCGCCTGCACAGCACCTCGGTGCGGATCATGCCGTAGCTGAGGTCCATCTTCTCGTCGATGTTCTCTTCGGCGACCGGCTCGTAGAAACTGGGCCAACCCGTGCCGGATTCGTACTTGGTACCGGACGCGAAGAGCGGCGTACCGCAACCGATGCACTTGTAGACACCGTCTTCATAGTGCTTGTTGTATTTGCCCGTAAAGGCCCGTTCCGTGCCCTTCTCCCGGGTGACGTAGTACTGCTCGTCGGTGAGACGCTCTTTCCATTCTTCTTTGGTCCTGACCACTTTATCCACCGTAACGGCTCCTTTCGTCGTTCCGTCGGAAGCGACCTCGACAATGGTCACCTTCTCAACGTCGCCGGACTTGTCCTGGGCCACCGCCTCGTCCTGTCTCGGCATGCCCGAATCGCATGCGGCTACGAAGGCAAAAGCGGCTACGGCTACGATCATTCGGTACATGACGCCACCTCCCCGTCACGATTTGATTGCAGTCGGCATCGGCTAGCTGGGCGCCAGCTGTTGCCAACCGGGCGCTAGCCGGTGCTAACCGGCGCCAACCGGGCGCTAGCCGGTGCCGATCTCCTGCATGAGCGCCGCCCCGGAGGTGGAAATCCCGGGGACGGGGAAACCGGCACAGAGTTCCCTGACCTCGTCATGGATCGACGAGAGTCTTTCGTCGTCTCCGTGGTGCTCGATCGCCGTGTCGATCCATCCGGCGAGCTGCTTCATCTCAGGTTCCTTCATCCCGCGCGTCGTGGCCGCGGGCGTGCCGATGCGGATCCCGCTCGGGCTGAAGGGCGACCGCGTGTCGAAGGGCACCGTGTTCTTGTTCACGGTCAACCCGGCCTTGTCGAGGGCGGTTTCGGCGTCTTTGCCGATGATGCCCTTGTTGGTCAGATCCACCAATACGAGGTGGTTGTCGGTCCCGCCGGAAACGAGATCGAATCCGTGCCCGAGCAGCGCCTCGGCCAGGGCCTTCGCGTTGGCGACGATCTGTCGGGCATAGTCCCTGAACTCCGGCCTCATGGCCTCCTTGAAGGTCAGCGCCTTGGCCGCCGTGATGTGATCGTGGGGACCGCCCTGCAGACCGGGGAACACGGCCCTGTCGATGTCCTTAGCGTATTTCTTGTGACACATGATGATCGCGCTGCGCGGACCCCGCAGCGTCTTGTGGGTGGTCGTGGTGACGACGTCCGTGAAGGGCAGCGGACTCGGATGGACGCCCCCCACGATGAGACCCGATATATGAGAGATGTCGGCCATGGGCACGGCCCCAACCTCGTCGGAGATGGCCTTGAACGCCTCGAAGTCGAACTGCCGCGGGTAGGCCGTGGCCCCGGAGATGATCAGCTTCGGCCGGTGCTCGAGGGCAAGGTCGCGCACCTCGTCCATGTCGATGCGGCCCGTTTCCCTTTGCACCCCGTAGGAGACCACGTTATAGGACTTGCCGGAGTAGTTGACATGCAACCCGTGGGTCAGGTGGCCGCCCTGGTCGAGCTTCATGCCCATGATCGTGTCGCCGTAGTCCAGCAGGCCGAACATGACCGCGGTATTGGCCGGGCTGCCCGAGTAGCACTGCACGTTGACGTGCTCGGCGCCGAAGAGTTCCTTCGCCCGCCTGCGGGCCAGGTTCTCGATCTTGTCGATGTACTGCTGCCCGCCGTAGTAGCGCTTGCCCGGGTATCCTTCGGAGTACTTGTTGGTCAGCACGGACCCCATGGCTTCCAGGATGGCCGGCGAGACGTAGTTCTCCGAAGGGATGAGTTCGATCCCCTCCCGCTGTCGTTCGCGCTCGGCCACCAGCAGGTCGTACAGTTCCTCGTCTCGTTGCCGTACGGCGGAAAAGTCCTGCATGTTCGCCCCCCGTCCCTGACCTGCAAAAAAACCCACGACTTACCGGTTCATACTAAGCAAACCGGACGCGAGTCGCAAGCGAAAAGGGATGCGGCTGACCCCGTACGGCACGGCTGTCGGGAGGCGATGCCGCGGTACGTCGAGGCATGGATTTATGTCAGAATTTCAACGTTTTTACGAGGAGTCTACGTCGGATCCGCACTATAACCTATACATAATGTCTTTCGGCGATCGCTAAAAGCAGTCCGCGGACGTAAGTCGACCGAAGCCATTCGATACACAGAGCGTTGCTGCGCCGCGCACGGATTCGGATACAGCCGTCGGCCGCAGTCGACGACCGCGGTCGACAGCCACTAAGGAGTTGAAATGCCAGGAGAAGATCAGTTGGAAGTACCGGCAACCCGGTGGGATTTTCTCGTAGAACGCCTGAACAAGATCGACAATCGCCTATCCGCCCTCGAAGATGCCCAGAAACACGTCGCAACGAAGATGTGGGTGGTCGGTACGGGACTGACGACCATCGTCGTGCTGACGGGACTGATCATCAAGCTGCTGAACGACCTAAAACCCTGATGGTCCGGAAGGTTGGACGCCCTGCGGCCCGTCACTTCTGCAGCATGCCCGCGGCGCTGACGACGAAGGCCGAGAGGAGTACCACGGTGGAGAGCACGCCCAGGACGAGCATGGCGGGGCGGGTACGGTATGCGGGGGGCAGTTTGAAATTCAGGTAAACGGCCGCGCAGCAGACGATGCCCACGCCCAGGTTGGTCGCCAGGAGCGCCACGATCTGCGTGATCAGGTCGAAGGTGATATCGCTCCAGATCGCCGCGGCGGATGAAACGAAGAACCAGATCACGATCCAGGTCTGCAACCTGCGGTAGGAATAGGACTTGAACCGCGGCCAGACAGCCGTCAGGAACTCATGGGCGAACCGGGTCAGGGCCTCCGGTATAGTGGCCAGGGTTCCCCACAGGGCCGCGAGGATGGCCACGTAGTACACGGGGATGAGCGCGGCGTGGATCTGGGCCCAGATGGAGGACTGCCTCGTGAGCAGGTCCCACGCGTTGCCCGGGAGGACCGTCTGCCTCGGGTAGAGCACGACCGCGCCGGCGATCATGAAGGCGGCCGTGACGATGAAGAGCACGAGCGCCCCCATGGACACGTCCCACTTGAGGGGCGAGAGCAGTACGCGCATGCGCCGCACCTCCGATGGGTCCTCCTTCAGATAGTTGATCTTGAGCGTACTGTCGATCCGGCCGGCGAGCCGCTCCATCCCGACATGATTCGTCAATCCCCAGCCCCGGTGCGCCACCCACCCGGAGTAGGCGAGATAGGTACTCAGCGTGCCCCCGACGTAGCCGAAGACGGTGACCAGGTTCAGGAAGTAATCGTTTCTGGCCGCGGCAGGCGCCCAGTCCGGGGCGGCGGGCAGGTTTCCCACGGACAGCGTACCGAGGAGGATGCCGCCCAGACTCGGCCAGACGATCACGGTGGCCAGGATGGTGCCGGAGACGAGTATGCCGCAGATGATGATCTGCTGTTTCTCCAGGATTTCGTAGGAAGTCAGCAGGCTCAGTCCGATCGCCAGCCCCAGGAAAACCGTGGTGACCAGGTTCCCCCAGAAGGTTTCCGTCGGACCGGCGGACAGGGTGTCCGAGAAGATATGGACGACGAGATTGCCGCAGGGCTTGGCGACCGCCGTCAGGGCGATGCTCAGGGCCAGCAGTTCGATGATCAGCAGCGTCATGATGAACCAGCCGCGTGGACCCGGCAGCTTGGCCAGTATCCGACCGAAGGGCTGGCCGCTCACCGCCGTGAAGCGGCCCAGCAGGTAGGTCACGGCGACACCCTTGACCAGCACGCTCAGCAGGATGAGCCAGAGCAGGCCGTATTCCGCCCAGGCGCCTACGCCCGTGACCAGAATGGTCTCTCCCGCGCCTACGGCCATGGACGCCACCAGCGCGGCGGGCCCGAAGGAGCCGAGCATGTGTCTGAGCTTTCTCCAGGACCACGGTTCCGCGTAGACCCCGGCAGGTTCGGGAATGGACAGGTATTCGGAGGAATCGGGACCTTTCGGAACTTCGTTCATGGAAAAGCAATGATATGATCACGAAGCCGTCCCATCAAGCATTAATACCGGGGATGGGCCTTGGACGGACCGTGTTGCGCGACGGCTTTGAGGACCGGAACGCGGAGTCGGCGCAACTCGCGTAATTCGTTCACAAAATCCTGTTTCAACAGGTGTCGACTTTGTATAATCAACCCATACCTTCTCCATGTCTCGATGTGGATGATCCACCGGCCATGCGCATTTTATCCGGATCCTGATCCGGCGGCCAGAAAGGAAGCCATTCGATGGACCCGAACCTTAAAGCGATTTTAGATGAAGCAGACACATCATCGAGCCGTACCAAAGACCGGGAAGCCCTGACCCGGCGCGCCTTTCTCAAGCAGACGGCCTTCGTGGCCGCGGCGATGGCGGCACCCTTTCCCGTACTGGCGGACCCCTACACGCCGCAGTCCGGGAGCAACGCGTCGGCCGGCGCGCAACCGGCCAGCCTGGTCCGCCCGGTCCGCCCGGTCCGTGTCACCGGACGGGTCACTGCCGGCCGCGCGAGTCTGGCCGGGGTCGCTGTCACGGACGGGTTGACGGTCACGGCGACGGACGCGGACGGACGCTTCGAACTTGTATCCAATACGCTTCAGTCCTTCGTATCGATCTCCACGCCCGACGGATACGCCATTGCGCAGAACCCAAGCGGCACGGCCTCCTTCTACCGGCCGATCACGGCGGACGAGTCGGGGGAGATGGCCGCGCGCTTCGAACTCGCGGCCCTGGACGGATCGGATGAACGCCACGGGTTCCTGGTCCTCTCCGACCCCCAGACCCAGGACGACTACGAAATGGGCCTCTTCCACGCGGAAACGGTCCCCGACGTGCAGGAGACCGCCGCCGCGCTGTCCGGCCGCCGGCTGTTCGGCGTGGGCTGCGGGGACATCATGTTCGACGACCTGACCCTGTATCCCGAGTATGAACGGGGCGTGGGTCAAATGGGCATGCCTTTCTTCCAGGTCGTCGGCAACCACGACCTGGACTTCGGTCCGACCGACGACGGATCCATTCTCACGTTCTGCCGCCATTTCGGCCCCAACTACTATTCCTTCGACCGGGGGGAAGTCCACTACGTCGTGCTGGACAACGTGTTCTGGCACGGTCAGGGCTATATCGGATACGTGACCGACGATCAGCTCAACTGGCTTGCCCAGGACCTGGCCCTGGTGGAAGCCGGCAGGACCGTGGCGGTGTTCAACCACATCCCCCAGTATACCTCCCGCCATATCCGGACCGGCGACGCCAGTCCGTCCATTTCGTCCACGACCGTGAACCGCGAGCGCATGTACCAACTGCTCGAACCCTACCGTGCCCACGTATTTTCCGGTCACGTGCACGAACACGAGCACATCTTCGAAGGCGGGGTACACGAGATCGTCCAGGGCACGGTCTGCGGCGCCTGGTGGAGCGGGCCTATCTGCTGGGACGGGACGCCCAGCGGGTACGGCGTCTACGAGGTCGACGGTTCGGATATCCGGTGGCGCTACAAGTCCACGGGTCTGGGTGAAGACCACCAGATGCGGGTCTATCTCCGCGGCGCCGATCCGGGGGCGCCGGACGAGATCGTGGCGAATATCTGGGACTGGGAACCCGAGTGGCAGGTCGTATGGTACGAAGACGGCATGCGGAGAGGCGCCATGTCCCGCCGGCCGGGTACCGATCCGCTGTCGGAGTCCATCCACCGGGGGGCCGACCTGCCCGAACGCCGTCCCTGGGTGGATCCGGTCCCCACGAATCACCTGTTCTACGCGCCCGTGTCACCGGACGCCGGCAAGGTGGTGGTCGAGGCCACGGACCGCTTCGGCAGGACGTACACAGAAGAACTGGGCTGAGGCCGGCCTGACGCGCGTGGCCAGGTTATGAGCAGCGTATTCATTCACGACGACACGACACCATTACACCGCCAGACCACGGGAGAGCACCATGGCGAGCGACGGGCTGATCAGCCCCTTCGACATCGATGACGACGGATATTTCTGGCTCAAGGGCAACCTCCATTCCCATACCACCAATTCCGACGGAAAGCCGTCCCCCCAGGAGCGGCTGGACGGTTACGTCAACCAGGGATACGACTTCCTCTGTATCTCCGACCACTACACGATCACCCGGATCGATACGGTAAGCGCGCCGGACGATTTCGTGCTGGTGCAGGGCGCGGAGATCCACCCGGAAAACCCCTTCGGCGGCCAGACCCACCATTTCCTGGCCTACAACATCGACGAAGACATGGACTCGAAACGCATGCCGCCACAGCACGTGATCGATGAAGTCAAACGGCAGGGCGGATCGATCTGGCTCGCCCACCCCCACTGGAGTTCGGTCAACATCCTCCGGGACACCCTTCCCCTGCACGGCCTGGCCGGCATAGAGGTATTCAACACCACCTGCCGCTGCGCCGGACGGGGCGAGTCCTCCGTGCACTGGGACGACTGGATGGACCTGTTGGGCCGCACGATACCGGCCCTGTCGAACGACGACTCCCACGCCCTCGAATCGGACAACAAGGACACCTACGGGGGCTGGAACATGGTGAAGGTCAGGGAACGCTCGGCGGAAGCGATCATCGACGCGCTGGAACGGGGCTGCGCCTACGCGAGCTCGGGCCCCGAGATTCGGGATATCCAGCTTCGCCGGGTCGATGATCGGGGAGACGGGAACCGGATCGTGGAGGCGAGCATCCGGTGTTCGGAAGCTCAGCGCATCATTGCGGTGTTCGATTCCTACGGAACGGAGCACCGGCCGAAGGACGGCAGTACCTTCGAAGAGGCGACGTTTACACTACGGCCAAACGCCCGGTGGGTCCGATTCGAAATCATCGCGCCGGACGGCACGAAAGCGTGGTCGAACCCGATGGACCTGGAGAGCGCCGGGCGTTGAGCAGTGGGTGAGCAGAAGGTGAGCAGTAAGTAAATAGGGAAGACCGGGCAGGATATCAGGATGTGGTGGTTGTACAGGGCAATAGAACGTGCAGAATGAGCGTGTGCTTCAAACCACCTGTTCGATCCGTACGCGTTTCACTCCTTCCCGCCGAATCCGGTAACATACCGCAAAGAAATCTCCGGGGTCCCCGGCCATCCGGGCGAAGAGGTTCACCGAGACGGGACCATCCGGCATGTTAGGGCGGCCGTCCCTTCCGTAGAACCAGCACAGTTCGGTGATGCCGTCCAGCCATCCGTGCATCAGGCCCGGTTCCAGGCGGTAGTAGCAGATGTCGCCGGGCAATGTGCGGCTCGTCAGGTTTTCGGGCGGGATGACGATATCCTCGGACAGGAAGTAGGCAATTTCGCTGCCCGAGTACACGGCGTGGATGCCCTCCTCCTCCAGGGGCAGGGCGTCCCAGATCGCCTGGCAGGTCCTCGGAGCCTCGTCCTCGAGTAATTCGGCATCGACGGAAACGTCTACGTCGATGAAGGTCAGGCGAATCCTGCGCGGCATGGGTGGTCCAGAAGTCCTTGATATAACGTAGATTAGCTACAGGATCGGAACTACAACCTCAGGAAGAGTCCGATGTCCCAGGCGGGCGCGTCCAGTACATTGTGTGCGCCGGCATACCTCGTCACGCCGGCGGTGATCCCCGCGTCGGCCGTGATGTAGAAACTCAACTCCGGACCGAAGGACACGTACTGCTGGTCGTACACGGTCCATTCTCCATCCGTACCGATCGCCTTCGCGCCGCGGATCCAACCGGAAAAGCCAACGCGCTCGCCGACCATGAATCCCGCTTCTACGGCGTACCGTATCTCGTCCGAGAAATCACTCTCGCGGTTGTTGAATCCTATTTCCGCTTTCAGATAGCCCGGTGTCGGCCACAGGGAATGACCGACCTGGAGCATAAACAACTGGTTGAACTCACCATCCCCGGTAAACAGGCCGACTTCCTGTTGTTCAGAGAAGGAATCCCCCAGCGGCAGGCCGGCTATGACCTGAATGCTCACGACCGTGGCCCGGTTGGTGAGCAAACCAATCCGGGCGCCAAGCTCCCAGTCGCCGGTACCCGTCTTGGCTTCGGACCCATGTCGGTCTTCGCTGATTCGCTGGTAGAATGGGATGTAACCGACAAGCGTCAACCGGTTTGCCAGGCCGTATTCGCCGTACAGGCTGGTGGTATACCGGCTCTGTTCCGTTATGTCTATCCTGTCACCGGACGGCTCGAAATACGAGTCGCTCCGTATGATCTGCTCGTTCAGCTTGAAGTAGCCTTTGCCCGGAGCGTGCGTCCATCCCCCGGCGAAAACCGCGCCAGCCTGAAGTATGAGTCCCGCGAGCATCGCGGCGAGAACGAGGATTTTCGACATGGTTTGTTTCCTACAGTTTCAGAAAAACGCCGAATTCCCAGGTAGGGGCGTCCAGCATGTTGTGGGCCCGGGAGAAAGTCGACATACTGGCAGTTACACCAATGTTGGGCGTCACGTAGTAATCGAGCTGGGGGCCGAAGGACAGGTACTCGATTTCGTAGCGCGAACGGAATTCGTCATCCGCTTTGCCCAGGACTTCGATCCCGCGAACCCAGACTGTTAAGCCCAGTCTTTCAGCGACTGTGTATCCGGCTTCGAGACTATACCGAAGCTCATCGGAATAGTCGTCATTGGGATCGTCGTCACCCTGCCTATTGTTGTAACCGATCTCAGCTTTCAGGTAGCCGGGTACGGGGTATAGTGAATGGCCCACCTGAAGCGAGAGAATCTGGTTGAACTCGCCGTCCCCGGTCCAGAGGACGATATCGTTCCCGGAATCTCCCAGCGGCAATCCCGCCAGGGCTTGCAGACTGACGACTGTTGGCCCGCCAGCAAGTAGCCCGATCCTCACCCCTACGTCCCAATCTCCAATGCCGGACGTTGAACCTAACCCTTCGGCATCCACGCTGAAGCTCGAATAGAACGGCATGTAGCCCACGAGGGTCACCCGGTCGAGCAAGCCGAATTCGCCGTAAAGACTCGTCGTATTGCCGCTTACGGTCGGAATCTCGGTTTTTGATCCGGTCGCAAGGAACAGAGACTCGGCGCGCACGATCTGCTGGCTGAGTTTGAAATACCCCTTGCCCTTCGGCTGGGTCCATCCACCCGCGTGGGCTAAGGTTGAACAGCAGATCAATGCGACTGTAATCAGTGTGGCTGAAATGAACCTGTTCACCCCGTAACTCCTTTGTGATTCAGTTGCTCAACGATCCACTACCGAGTTTCATATTCACCAGTGCGCAATGAAGAATGACGTAACTATAGGAGTCAATCGTCTCGCCCGTGCTGGGTGTGAAAGTATGTGAAAAACTGCTATCGTTTGTGACATTCCCAAAGTTCCTTGCACCATCCGGTACAGCATTCCCGGTACGCCAGCTAATAGACGAACTGGTATAAAGAAACAAATACGCTTGAACCCCGCCTCCGTCGTTCATGCCAGTTACCGACAGTTTGAGTTTCCCACCGGCGACTTCTTCGAAGGTTACGGATCCGGCAGTAGTTGGATAGCTGCTCGTACCGGAAATCGTAGCTGTTCGGCTTTTAAACATCGGCGGTGGAGGTGGCGGCGATGGTGCCGTCACCGTCAGCGTAGCCGTACCGGACTTGCCGTCCACCGATGCCGTGATCGTAGTGGAACCGGCACTGACCCCGGTAGCGGTCGTAGCCGTCCCGGACGATGGGCTTACCGTAGCAACCGAGGTTGTACTGCTGGTCCAGGCAAAGGTCTTGCCCGTGATCACCGTGCTGTCCGATTCAAAGGCCGTCGCAGAGAACTGCTTCGTCTCGCCCTCCTCGATCGATGGGGACGATGGGGAAACGGTCACGTGGTCGACTACGGGGGGCGGCGGTGGCGGAGCCGTCACCGTCAAACTCGCCTCTCCGGATACACCGTCCACTTCCGCCGTTATTGTCGTAGAGCCGGCGTTTCGTGCCGTGGCCAGACCGGCGGAGTTGATGGTCGCGACCCTGGTACTGCTGCTCGACCAGGCGAAGGTTTTTCCCGTGATCTCCTCGTTTTCCGAATCAAGGGCTCGCGCGGTGAACTGCCTGGTGTCTCCCTCCTCGATCGACGCCGAAGGTGGACTCACCGTTACACTCGCCACCATGGGGTCAGGTGGATCGGGCGGATCGGGTGGATCGGGCGGATCGGGTGGATCGGGCGGATCAGGCGGATCGGGGGTATCAGGTGGATCGGGGGTATCGGGGGTAACGGGCGGATCGGGGGTATCAGGCTCCCCGGTCACCATCAACCGGGCCGTACCGGATACTTCGTCAACCGTTGCCGTGATCGTCGTGGATCCCCCACCCACGCCTGTAGCGAGGCCCATTTCGTCTATGGTAGCAACGGTTGTACTACCGGTTTTCCAGGTAAAAGTCTTGCCCGTGATCTCCATGTCGTCCGCGTCATAAGCTGTCGCAGTAAACTGCTGCGTCTCCCCTACTTCGATCATCGCGGTCATGGGCTCCACGGCAACCCGATCTACCTCCGGCGGTTCGGTAACCGTGACGGTCACCGGATCGGAAGTCGTTTCTTCCGTCATGGCGGTTATGTCCGCCATGCCCACGCTGACGGCGGCAACCAGCCCGGTCGAATCAACGGTCGCCACCTCGGGGTCGTCGCTCGACCACGTAAAAGTCACGCCACCGATCATGGTTCCCTCGGAATTCCTTGCGACAGCCGTTAGCTGCTGCGTACCGCCAATCACAAGCATGACCGGCATGGCGTCCACGATCTCTACGCTGTCTACCATCGGCGCCGATTCCGCCACGGTGACCGTCGCGGGCATGCTCGTCACATCATTCCCCATGGCCGTGATCATTGCCGTACCGGCAGCGACAGCCGTTACCAGCCCGGTATCATCCACCGTCGCGACTTCCGTATCGTCACTCATCCAGGTGAATTCCACGTCATCGACCACCATGCCGTCGGCCGTCATGGCAACAGCCGTGAACTGGAACATGCCTCCGACCATGATCATCATGGAAGCCGGGCTCACCGTCACACTGGCCACTACCGGATCAGGCGGCGGGGCTTCGGCCACGTTGACCGTTACCGGCGAGCTCGTAATACCGTCCGCCGAAGCGCGGACCATGGCCGAACCAGCGCTGACGGCTGTGGCAACGCCGGCGGAAGTTATGGATACTACGCTGGTGTCACTGCTTGCCCACGAGATACTGACGTCACTGCGGACCGTGCCTCCCGCGGTCCGGGCCGTTGCCGTAAAGGTCACCGTTTCCCCTATCATCAATTCCTGGGTCGAGGACGGAGAAACCGTGACGTTGGCCACGGCAGCCACGGTGACCGTAATCGTCACCGCCGCGCTCGAAACACCGTTACCCGTCACTCGGATGGTGGCCGTTCCGGCAGCCACGGCCGTGGCCACACCGTTGTTGTTGATGGTAGCCACGGCGGTATTGCTGCTCGACCAGGCAAAATCGACCCCACTGATCACGGTGCCGTCGGAAGCCTTGGCGGTCGCGACAAACCGCTGTGTCTTGCCCACCTCCAGCGTCGCCGTGTTCGGGCTGACTTCGACCACCGAGACCGTCGGCGCGGGCGGCGGTGGAGGCGGCGGAGTCGGTGGGGTAGGCGTGGATGGCTGGGTCGGTGAATCGCCACCGCCGCAACCCGCGGCCCAGAGACCGCCTGCAAAGACCAGTATGGCAAAACGAGTCGTAATCTTTCTGATCGACATACATCCTCCCACCGTAACTATAGGCTTCACTGCTTACCCATAGACCTGTTTCTTCAACGTATCGACCTAGTTCCGTCCCCGCTAGTTCCCGCGCCCGTCGCCGTTCCAGCGGCCGCGGCCGTTCCGTTTCCGGCCGTTCATCTCCACCGGTTTCCATCCGCTATCACCGCTGTGCACGGGCGCGCCGGCCAGCCGGACGCGTTTCGCGCCGCTGGATTCCCGCAACGTCTTCAGCAACTCGTCCGTGGGCCGGACCTGGAGGTGATTCCCCGCCCTGACGCCGACCTCGCCGTGATCGGCCGTCGACACTTCGAGCACCACGTCGCATTTGCCAGGGTGGGTCTCCAGCACGTCCTTGAGCGACGCGAGGTTTTCATCTTCGACCTGTTCGTACTCCATGGACACCACGACGGACCGGGCCAGCCGGTCCCGGGCATCCGTCAAAGCGATGATCTCGGAAGCGATGACCTTGTTGTCCTCTTCTTTTTTAGACAGGTGACCATTCACGAGAATCAGCGCGTCGATCGACACCAGATCGCGATACAGGGCGTAAGGTTCCGAAAAAACGAGCACTTCGCCGGATCCGGAGAAGTCTTCGAGCGTGACGAAGGCCATGGTCTTCCCGTTACGGTCCACGATGGGCTTGATCTCGGTCACGATGCCGCCCACCACGACACCGTCTTGCCGGCCGTTGGCGAGTTCGAGGCGCCGCATTTCCGCCGTCGTGAACGCCCGGATGTCTTCCTCGTATTCCTTCAGCGGGTGCCCCGTCACGTAGAATCCCAGCAGTTCCTTCTCGAGGCCCAGTTCCTGGCTTGCCGGCCACCGGTGGACCATCGGCAGCACGGGCTTGTGTACTTCCAGCCCGGCGCTGCTTCCCATGCCGTCGAGGTCGAAAAGGGAGGTCTGTCCCTTTTCCCGGTCGTGCTGGCGGGTCTGCGCCCCTTCAATGACCGAATCGAGCACTTCCATGAGCTGCGCCCGGTGTCCCTCGAGGCTGTCGCAGGCGCCGGCCTGAATCAGCGACTCGAGCACGCGCTTGTTGACCAGCCGCAGATCGATGTGCTCGCAGAGCCCGAATACATCCTCGAAGGTTCCATGTTCCTGCCGGGCATCGACGATGGATTCCACCGCGGCCTGCCCCACGTTCTTGATGGCGCACAGCCCGAACCGGATCGAGCGGCCTTCCACGACGAAGGTCTTGTCGCTCCGGTTGACGTCGGGCGGCAACACCTCGATGCCCATCTTCCGGCATTCGTTGATCAGTACGACGATTTCCTCGGTATTGGACATCTCGTTCGACAACAGCGCGGCCATGAAAGGCACGGGGTAGTGCACCTTCAGATAGGCCTCCTGGAAAGCGAGTACGGCATAGCCCGCCGAATGGCTCTTGTTGAAGGCGTACCCGCCGAAATACTCGATCAGGCCGAATACTTCCTCCGCGATGCCCTTATCGATGCCGTTCTCCACGGCCCCGTCGACGAAATTCCGCCGTTCTTCGGCCATGACTTCGGGTTGTTTCTTGGCCATGGCCTTCCGTAGGAAATCGGCGCGGCCCAGGGTGTAACCCGCCATGTCGCGGGCGATCTGCATCGCCTGCTCCTGATAGACGATGAGGCCGTACGTTTCCTTCAAAGCCGTTTCCATCACGGCGTGGTGATAGGTGACCTCCTTGCGCCCGTGCTTGCGGTCGATGTAGTCGTCCACCACCCCGCCGTTCAGGGGACCGGGCCGGCAGAGCGCGTTCATGGCGATCAGGTCGTCGACGCCGTCCGGCCGGAGCCGCCGCAGGAATTCGTGGAGCCAACCGCTGTGGAACTGAAAGATTCCCGTGGTCTCGCCCCTGCGGAACAGGTCGAGGGTCTTTGGATCGTCCAGGGGAATGTCGTCCAGCTCGATCTCGTCGCCCGTCGTGTCCTTGATGATCGCGAGAGCGTCCTGGATGACCGACAGGTTCTGCAGCCCCAGGAAGTCCATCTTGGGCAGGCCGATGTCCTCCATGAGCTCGCCGGGATACTGAGTGACGATCGTATCCTTGTTGCTCGGCTTGTACAGCGGCACGTAATCGGTCAGTTCGCCCGGCGTGATCACCACCCCCGCCGCGTGCACGGACGCGTGGCGGGCCAGGCCTTCCAGGGTCCTGGCGTACTGGATCAGCTGGCCTTCCGTGCCGCCGCCGTCGGCCATCTGCTTCAGTTCCGGGACCTGGTCGATGGCCCGGTCGAGGGTGATCTTCAGTTCGCCGGGCACCAGCTTCGCCACGCGGTCCACATCGCCATAGGACATACCGAGGACGCGGCCCACGTCGCGGATCGCCGCCTTGGCCCCCATGGTGCCGAAGGTGATGATCTGGGCCACGCTGTTCTTGCCGTATTTCTCCACCACGTAGTTGATGACCTTGTCGCGTTCGCGGTCCGCGAGGTCGATGTCGATGTCGGGCATGCTGACGCGCTCGGGGTTCAGGAAGCGTTCGAAAAGCAGTCCGTACTCGATGGGGTCGATGTTCGTAATGCCCAGTACGTAGGCCACCATGCATCCCAGGCCGGACCCCCGCGTCATGAGCGGGATGCCCTGCTCCGCGGCGAACCGGGCGATATCCTCGACGATGAGGAAGTAGCTCGGATAGCCCATCTGGCTGATGACGCCCAGTTCGTATTCGAGGCGGGCCTTCAATTCGGGGGTGACGGTGTCGTACCGCTTCTCCATCCCGTCGTAAGACAACTTATGCAGGTAGGCGTCCGCGCTGTCATATCCTTCAGGCAAAGGGAAGTGGGGAAACTTGAACTGGCCCATTTCCAGCTCGAATTCGATGGACTCGGCGATGGAGACCGTGTTTGCAAGGGCGCCGGAGACATGGCCGAACAGCTGGCTCATCTCCTCGGCGTTCTTGAAGTAGAGCGAATCCGTGGCGAACCTGAGCCGTTTGGGGTCGTTCAGTTCCTTCCCGGTCTGAATGCAGACCAGCACGTCCTGGGCGGGGGCGTCACCCCGCTTCAGATAGTGGGCGTCGTTGGTCGCGACGATGGGGAGGTCGAACTCCCGGGAGAAATCGATCATCGCGTTGTTGATGGTCTTGTCGAACTCCAGTCCGTGGTCCTGGATCTCCAGGTAGAAATTGGATCCGAAAATCTCTTTGAGCTGGGCGCATTTCGTCCGCGCCCGGTCGATCTGGCCGTCCACCACCAGGTTGGCCAGCGGCCCCTTGGCGCAGGCGGACGTGGCGATCAGCCCTTCGCTGTGCTTCTCCAGAAGCTCCATGTCCACCCGGGGCTTGTAGTAGAACCCCTCGAGGTACCCGGCGGAGGTGAGCTTCATCAGGTTCCGGTAGCCGGTCGCGTTCTTGGCGAGCACGACGAAGTGCGTCGTCTGGGCCGACCGGTCGAGCCGGTCACCGCTCCGGACTGGGCGCTTTTCCTTCCGGCTGCCCGGGGCCAGGTACAGCTCGCAACCGATGATCGGCCTCAGGCCCGCGGCCGTGACCGTCTTGTAGAACTCCACGGCGCCGAACATGTTGCCATGGTCGGTCATGGCGATGGCGGGCATGTCGAAGGCTTTGGCGGTCTCGGCGAGATCTTCGATGCGGCTGGCGCCGTCGAGGAGGCTGTAATGGGTATGGTTGTGCAGGTGTACGAACGAGGACACGGAGTACGTCCTTAAGGCAGTTGACACTGTTTACCAACGGCGGCCGGGGAGGAATCTGCCACGGTGGAAACAGACGCGATATGAAGCAGGTGTGAATTACAGGAACAACATTGCAAAAATAGGTTGATGAGAACCGTTGACGCAAGGTATTTTACGTTTTTTTCGGTTGGGTATGAAGACGATTCGTACCACGACGGGAAGTGCCTCGATTCGAACGTGAATTCTACCTTGGAACGAGCCGGTATACGGGAGTCGAAAGATCGCTATGCATCGCGTTATCGTCCTCGATAAACTGGCCCGGGAAGGGCTCGAACGGCTCTCCGGGGCAGACGAAGTATCCCACGACGTGCGTACCGGCCTCGACGGCGCAGCGCTGCGCGGCGCCCTCACGGAGTACGACGGCGCCATCTGCCGGAGCGACACGAAGATCACGGCGGACGTGCTGAAAGGCAACGCGCGCCTGCGCGGTATCGTGCGCGCGGGCGTGGGCACAGACAACATAGACCGGAACGCCGCGACCCGGCAGGGTATCGTGGTCATGAACACGCCGACCGGCAACACCCTGAGCACGGCGGAGCACACCTTCACCCTCATCGCGGCCCTTTCGCGCAACATCGCGCCGGCGAACCGGAGTCTCATGGAAGGGCGGTGGGACCGCAGCGCGTTCACGGGAGTCCAGCTGGCCGGCAAGACCCTGGGCATCATCGGCATGGGCCGCATCGGCCGGGAGGTCGCCGCGCGGGCGAAGGCCTTCGCCATGCGCGTCATCGGATTCGACCCTTTCCTTTCGCCCGAACAGGCCGCCAAGCTGGGTGTGGAGTACGTCGACGAAGTGCGCGACCTGCTGCCCGAGGTGGATTACCTGACTGTGCATACGCCGCTGACGCCGGAGACCCGCCACCTGGTGAGCCACGATGAGATCGACCTGCTCAAACCGGGCGCGCGGCTGGTCAACTGCGCCCGCGGTGGCATCTACGACGAAGAAGCGCTGGTCCGGGGCCTCGAATCCGGGAAGCTGGCCGGCGTGGCGCTGGACGTCTACGAAGAGGAACCCTGTGTAGACAGTCCGTTGTTTCACATGCCCGGCGTGCTGTGCACCCCCCATCTCGGGGCGAGCACGGAGGAGGCGCAGGCCGACGTCGCGGTGGAAGCCGTGGACCTCCTGGTCAACTTCCTGGTCACCGGGGAAGTCCGCCATGCCGTGAACGCCGTAACCATCGATTCGAATACGTACCAGACGCTGGGCGGTTATCTCGACGTGGCCTACCGGCTGGGCATCCTGCTGTCCCAGTGGCACAGCGGGGGGCCGCGCGCGTGCCGGCTGACCTACCGCGGCAAGGTGGTCGACGAGAACACGCGCCTGCTCACCTCCGCCTTCTGCGCGGGCCTGCTCGAGGACGCCCTCGACGAGGAAGTCAATATCGTCAACGGCGAGATGCTGCTCCGGGAACGGGGCATCCACCTGACGGAACAGTCCCGCAGCGCGGCCGGGTTCTTCTCCTCGGCCATCAGCGTGGAGATCGACTGCGCCGATCAGACATACCGGGCCGACGGAACGGTTTTCGGAAACAACATGCCGAGGCTGATCCGCCTGGGCGAACACCGCATGGAGGCCTACCTGGACGGCAACCTCCTGGTCTTCCACCACAGCGACGTGCCCGGCATCGTCGGCGCCATCGGCGACACCTTCGGAAGGTATAAGGTCAACATCGCCCAGATGGCCGTGGGGAGGCTGGGGAACGAGCCCGGCGGCAAGGCCGTGGGCGTGCTGAATCTGGACGACGTCCCGCCTCAGGAATCCATCGACGAGATCATGCGTCACCCGGCCATCAACAGTGCGCGGTTCATCCGGCTGCCCGCGCACGGAGCCCTGCCTCCCTGGATGCCCGGGTAATGCGGCGTGACTGGACGGACCTGACGCGGTCCGGCCGACGGCACGGCAAGGTCGATGACGCGGCCCGGCCGACGGCACTACAAGGCCGACTACGCGGTCTGGCCGACCCCTCAACCCGCGGAACGATTGAAGGAAAACTGTAGTTTAAGGGAATACAAAGTCTATTCGACCAGTCGCCTGAAACCGGAGGATCCTTGACTAAACTCAGTGTCAACGTAAACAAGGTGGCCCTGCTGCGGAACACGCGCCTGCACGGCATACCCAGCGTGACGGGCGCGTCCCGGACCGCGATCGAGGCCGGCGCCTACGGCATCACGGTGCACCCGCGGCCCGACCAGCGCCATATCACGCCCGGCGACGTGGACGACTTGGCCGAAATGCTGAAGGACTACCCCGATATCGAATACAACATCGAGGGCAATCCCTTCCACCAGGTCATGGACATCGTCCGGAAGACCCGGCCCACGCAGGCCACGCTGGTTCCCGACGATCCGGACGCCTTCACCTCGGACCACGGATGGGACGTTAAGGCCCATGCCGAGAGACTCAAACCGGTCATCGCTGAACTGAAGGACCTGGGCTGCCGGGTCAGCCTGTTCATGGACGCGGACCTCGACCAGATCGACCGGGTGCCCGATATCGGGGCCGACCGGATCGAGCTGTACACCGAACCCTATGCGGTGGCCTTTGCGGCGGGTCCCGAAGAGATGCAACCCGTACTTTCGGCCTTCGCCAGTGCGGCGGAACGCGCCCATGAGCTCGGCCTGGGCGTCAATGCCGGTCACGATCTCAACCTGGACAACCTGGCGGTGTTCTGCGGCACCGTTCCGAACGTGCTCGAGGTCTCGATCGGCCACGCGCTGGTCGCCGACGCGCTGGAGATGGGGTTAAAGGACGCCGTAGGCGCGTACCTGGGCGAACTCGAAAAGGCAATGACGATTTCAACCAGTGCTTGATCAAATGGGATCTATCCTTAACGTATTGATTTTGCGCAATACAACAAATTCCCCCTGGAGGTTGATTACATGAAGACTCGATTAACGCAACTTATCCCCTTGGCCGTCATGGTCCTTGTCTTGTCCGGCCCGTCCGGTCCGGCGATGTCCCAGGACCTGGTCGCCTTCGAGCAGAACGTTACGGAATTCACGCTCGACAACGGACTCACCTTCATCGTGGTGGAGAACCATGACGCCCCGGTCCTGAGCGTCCTTACCTACGCGGACGTCGGCTCCGCGGACGAGGTCAAGGGCATCACCGGCATAGCCCACCTCTTCGAGCACATGGCATTCAAGGGTACCACGACCATCGGCGCCATGGACCTGGAAGCCGAGTATGCGGCCATGGAGAAGGTGGACGAGATTTTCGACGATCTCCGGAACGAACGGCACAAGGGCCACCTGGCCGACCCCGAGCGCCTGGCCAGCCTGGAGCAGGCCTTCGAAAACGCCAAGACGGCGGCCCGGGAACTCGGCCGGTCCAATGCCATGGACGAGGCCATCGATCGCGCCGGCGGAACGGGGTTGAATGCCTCGACCAGCCGGGACGCCACGAGGTACTACTACAGTCTTCCCTCGAACAAGCTTGAGCTATTCTTCGCGCTGGAGTCCAACCGCTTCCTCGAACCGGTGCTCCGGGAGTTCTTCATAGAACGGGACGTGGTCAAGGAAGAACGCCGGATGAGCGAAAGCAGTCCGGTCGGACGCCTGGTGGAGGAGATGCTGAGCGCTGCGTACAAGGCCCATCCCTACGGTGAGCCGATCGTGGGCCACATGTCGGACATCGATTCCATGACCCGCGCGGAGGCGATGGATTTCTTCAGGCGATACTATGGCGCCGGCAACCTGACGATCATCATCTCGGGCGACGCGGACCCCGCGCACGTCAAGGAACTGGCCCACGAGTATTTCGACCGCCTTCCGGCCGGACCTCCGGTCGAACCGGTTGAGACGACCGAACCTCCGCAAATAGCGGAGCGTCGCGTAACCATGGAAGACCGGTCCCAGCCGGTGATCCTGATGGGTTACCATAAGGTCGACATCAACCACGAAGATGACGTGGTGTTCAACGTACTGTCCGATATCCTGGGAAGCGGCCGCACCAGCCGATTGTATACAAAACTCGTCAAGGATCAGAAAATCGCGGTGAACGCCTCCTCCTTCACGGACTTCCCCGGCAGCAAGTACCCCAACATGATCGTGTTCTTCGCCTTTCCAAGTAAGGACTACACCGCGGCGGACACGGAGCAAGCCATCGAGGAGGAAATCGAACGGATCCGTAACGAGGAAGTCACCGAAGAGGAACTGTCCAGGGCGAAAGTGCGGGCCCGGGTCAACCTGATCCGGGGACTCGAGTCCAACATGGGACTTGCGACTCAACTGGCTTATTTTCATGTACTTACCGGAGACTGGCGGAACCTCTTCCACAGTATCGATGCGATCAATGAGGTGACCGCCGAAGATATCAAGCGCGTAGCCAACCAGTACCTGGTTTCCAAGAACCGGACGGTGGCTTCGATCGTTACCATGGATGATGACGGAACCGAGTAATCACGGACCGAAGGATCACGGATCGAAGGATCACGGTCCGACGCGAACACCCGCTGCCCTGAACACAGGAGTCGAAACCCATGCGCAGTACCCGTCTTAAAACCGCTACACTTGGCCTGATGCTGGCAGGGCTGGTCTTTTCGGCCATGCCGGTCGCGGCACAGAAGGACTACAGAGCGCTGCAATTCCCGCCGCTCAACGATATCGCCACCCCGACGCCCACCAGGGTGGTCCTGGATAACGGGATTATCCTGTACCTGGTGGAAGACCGCCGGCTGCCGATGATCAACCTGAGCGCCCGTTTCGGCGTGGGCTCCGTCAACGAACCGGCGGACAGGATCGGCCTGGCCGGGATCACCGGCGCGGTCATGCGCACGGGTGGATCCACGAGCATGTCGGGCGACGAGATCGACGAGACCCTGGAGGGACTGGGCGCCACCGTAGAGACGCAGATCGGCCTGGTTTCCGGGTCCGCTTTCATGTCCGCTCTCAAGGACAACGTGGATACCGTGCTGCCCATTCTAGCGGACATTCTCATGCATCCCGCCTTCCCCGAAGACAAGATCGAACTGGAAAAAGTCACCGCGCGATCCACGATCTCCCGTCGGAACGACGACCCGACCGACATGGCCTTCCGGGAATACCGCAAGCTGATCTACGGCGCGGAGAGCGTGTACGCGCGCCACGCCGAATACGCCACGATCGACGCCATTACCCGGGACGACCTCGTGGCCTTTCACCGGGACTGGATGCATCCGGACAACACCATGTTCGGCGTGTGGGGGGATTTCGACACGGACGAGATGGTAAAGAAGATCTCCGATGTATTCGGGGGATGGGAGAAGGCCGGGTTCGTGCGGCCCGATCTGCCCGATGTCGACTATACCTACGACAGTTCGGTGAACCTGGTCCGGAAGGACGATATCAACCAGAGCACGGTCGTCCTCGGCCACATCGGCGGCGTCAGGGATAACCCCGACTACTTCGCCCTGCGGGTCATGAACGATATCCTCAGCGGCGGGTTTTCCGGCCGGCTCTTTCGCATCGTTCGTTCGGAGCAAGGCCTGGCCTACGCCGTCTTCGGCATCTACAGCGCCAACTACAATTTCCCCGGGATTTTCTACGTGGCCTGCATGACCAGTTCGGAAACCACGGCGCAGGCGATCCGATCTCTCCGGCACGAGGTGGGTCGGATGACGACCGATGAAATCACGGAAGAGGAACTGAACCTGGCCAAGGAAAGTTTCCTGAATTCTTTCGTCTTCAATTTCGATTCCCGCCGGGAGATCATCGACCGGCAGATGACCTACGAGTACTATGGCTACCCCCAGGATTTTCTCGAGAAGACCAAGACCGGGATCGAAAAGGTAACCGTGGAAGACGTCAAGCGCGTAGCCCGTGAATACCTGCAGCCGGACAATATGCGCCTCATCGTGGTCGGGAACGACCAGGATTTCGACGAGGCGATGTCGGCGTTCGGCGAGGTCAACGAGATCGACGTGACCATCGCGCTTCCCGCCGTGGAAGCCCCGGTAGCCACCGAGGACGACGTGGCCAGGGGCAGGGAACTGCTGGTGCGCTCGGCTGCAGCGCTGGGGGGCATCGAAGCCCTGGCCGCGGTTCAGGCGATCCGGATAACCGCGGAGGTCACGGTGATCAGGCCCATGGGTGAGATGGCCATCGGCGTGGAAAGCCTGGTCGCGTTTCCGGATAGAATGAAGACTACGATGCAGACGCCGATGGGAAATATCGATATGATATTGACCGGCGATCAGGCCATTGTGGTTGACCCCATGGGCAATACACAGCCCCTTCCGGACCAGCAGCGGGATTCGATGCGAGAGGAACTCTGGCGGAACCTGGTCTTTTTATACAGCCGGATGGACACGGAGGGGTTGACGGTGCAACATATCGGGCCGGAAGAGATCGAAGGAAGGACGGCGGAGACGCTTCTGATCACGCCTCCTGGTCTGAACCCCTTCAGGCTGTACCTGGATGCGGAGACTATGTTGCCGCTCAAGAAGGCCGGCCAGTCCATGTCTCAGCAGGGCCCCGTGGAAGCCGAATCGACCATGAGCGATTACCGCGAAGTCGGAGGAATCAAACTGCCCTTCAAGGAGTCGATGAAACAGAACGGAAATCCCAGCGGAGAGTCGGTGACCCAGACTATCGAGATCAACCCTGAGTTATCGGCCGACGCTTTTTCGGCGCCTGAATAAAAGGAAGCGAGTATGTCCGCAGCTATCAAGCACCTGATCGACTGGAAGTACTGGGACGACGGCGAGATCGTTGAGATCCTGGACCTGGCCCGGCGTGTCAAGCACTACCGCTGGGAGTACCAGGGCAGGATGCAGGGCAATACGCTGGTCATGATATTCCAGAAGACTTCCACGCGCACCCGGGTGTCCTTCGAGGCGGGCATGACCGAAATGGGTGGTCACGCCATCAACCTGGACTGGATGGCGACCAACTTCACCCTGAGCAAGGTCCGCTTCGAGACGCGGTACCTGGGCCGCAACGCGGCGATCATCATGGCGCGGCTGAAGGACAACCGGGACCTGCTGGAGATGGAGAAGGCCTCCACGGTGCCGGTCATCAACGGGTGCTGCAACCTCTACCACCCCTGCCAGGCCCTGGCGGACGTGTTGACCATCGCGGAAGACCGTCCGGAGGGCGTGGAAGGCGCGCGGCTGACCTACATCGGCGTGTATAACAACGTGGTCAATTCGCTGGTTTCCATTGCCGCGCCGCTGGGCGTGCACCTGACGCTGGTCTGTCCGATCCGGGAGCCGGCAAGTGTCGACGAGGAAAGCCGGAAGAAGTTGCTGGACAGGGGACTGCTCACGGAGACGCTGGATGCCGGGGAGGCGGTTGCGGAGGCCGACTACGTCTACACGGACACCTGGCTCGACATGGAACTCTTCAACGATCCCGCCTACGCGGCCGAGAAGGAGAAGCGGAGCGGGATCATGATGCCCTACCAGATCAACGCGTCCCTGCTCGCCGGCCGCCGTGCGAAGATCATGCACGACATGCCCATCCATCCCGGTTACGAGATCGCCGAGGACATGATCGAGCACGAGCAGTCGATCATCTACGACCAGGCCGAGAACCGCCTGGACGCGCAGAAGGCCATCATGCTGCGGCTGCTGAACCGGTTGTAACGGGCGTCATTCCTCCCGCGCCTTCCATGCCGGCGCTTTCCATGCCGGCTGCCGGAACCTTCGCGCTTCACTGGACGCCCCGGGCAACTCCAGTCAGGGCAGGCCCAACACCACCAGTTCCGCCCTCTCGGACGCCCCGCCTATCGGTACGGCGATATACTGTTTCTCACCCACCATATAGGTCATGGGATTGCCCGTCGCATTGCCGGGTAGGGGGATTTCCGCGATCAGATCGCCGTTATCCGGATTAAAGGCCCGCAGGAACGCCTCGTTGCTCTCGGAATCGTAGGTCATGGCGTTGCCGCGGACCGACACCTGCCGGTCCAGCACGATCCCCATCTGGGCGGCGAACAGCAAAGACGGTGTCAGCAGCGGAAAGGTGCGTCGGTCCCATCCCAGGGGCGGCAGGTCAAGGCCTTCCAGGGCCGGGTGGTTTCGGGGCCCGCTGCCCACTGGACTCATCCACACGTGCTCGCCCGTGTTCAGATCGATGGCGGTGATGCGGCCGTAGGGTGGCTTGATCACCGGAAGGCCGTCCATGATCGTGGGCCCGTAGGCGAAACGTCCGGTGTAAGTATACGGTGCATCCTCCTCCTCCGACGCGTTTACGGTCATGATGGTCGGCAGGCTGTAGGACGGCACGTACAGCATGCCCGTTTCCGGATTCACGGCCGCCCCCGACCAGCTCGCGCCGCCCACCAGTCCGGGCACTGCGATTAAGCCTCTTGTGGTCGGCGGCGTGAAAAGCGGCCCATGGTCGTATTCCGCGATCGCGTCCAGGGCCGCCTGGCGCAGTTCGGGCGTGAAATCGATGAGATCGTCTTCCGTCAGCCCCTGGCGCTCGAAGGCCGCCGGTTTCGTGGGGAAGGGCTGCGTAGGCGAGGCGGTTTCTCCGGGTACCGTGGACGGCGGCGTCCCCCGTTCCTCGATCGGCCAGACCGGCTCTCCGGTTGCCCGGTCGAAGACGAAGGTGAAACCCTGCTTGGTGACCTGGGCCAGCGCCTTGATCTCGCGGCCCTCCACCGTGATATCCACCAGGTTCGGCGCGGCGGGCAGATCGTAGTCCCATATCCCGTGATGCACCGTCTGGAAGTGCCAGACCCGTTCGCCGGTTTCGGCATTGACGCAGACCAGGCTCTCGGCGAAGAGATTATCGCCCAGCCGGTGGCCGCCGTAGAAGTCGTTGGTGGGCGTGCTGACCGGCAGGTAGACGTACCCCAATTCCTCATCCGCGCTCATCCACGTCCACACGTTCGTGCTGCCCGTGGTCTTCCAGGACTCTTCCAGCCAGGTCTCGTTACCGAACTCGCCTTCCTGTGGTATGGTCTGGAACACCCACTTCTGTTCGCCCGTCCGCACGTCGAACCCACGCACGTCGCCCGGCGGCATGGCCGCGTCGGGCATCCGGAACACGGCGAAGGAATCCAGCACGGTCGCCCCCACCACGACCACCCCGCGGACGATCACCGGCGGGCTGGAGACAGCGTAGAGGCTCCGGTCGACGGGGCGGCGCAGGCCCTTCGTCAGGTCCACGCGGCCGTTGTCACCGAAACCCGGGATCGGTTCGCCCGTTCCCGCGTCCAGCGCGATGAGCCAGGCGTCACCCGTGGCATAGAGGATGCGCCGGTCCTCGCCCTCCTCCCAGTAGGCCACGCCGCGATGGACGAAACCCACGTTTGCGGGCGTCCCATCCTTCCACGTACCGGGATCGTATGACCAGATCGTCTCCCCCGTAGCCGCGTCGATGGCCGCCACCTGGCTCAGGGCTGTACTCGTGTACAGCACGCCGCCGACCTTGAGCGGCGTCGCCTCGTTCACGAATACCCGTAAGGTCGAATCCGCCTCCAGGATGGCGTTGTCGATGGAATCCCAGCGCCACGCGACCTCGAGGTCCGTCACGTTATGCCGGTCGATCATGGCCAGGGGCGCGTACTTGGTGCTCGCGTGGTCTCCGGCATACGCGCGCCATTCCTTCTGGGAGGCGTCACCCGTCTGACCGGCGTCACCCGTCTGACCGGCGTCACCGGTACAGGACGACATTACGGCGAGGCACAGGACCGAGAGCGTCAACGCGGTCAATGAACGCAAGCTTTGCATGTTGAAATCTCCTGGAAAACAGGATTAAGTCGAATACCTGCGATGTCTATTATGTTTCAAGTGTTTCATCACCGTCACGTATACCTTGCGTGGTTCAGTATTGTACAATTGTACAACTCATATAACCTCTATGTGTAACATCGCGCCCACGTTCCATCAGATGTAGGACGTCGACCCGTCAGGACGAATGGTACATGTCCGCTGCCAGTGCACGATCTTATTGTCTTTCAGCGCCTCCTCGTCGATTTCGATACCCAGCCCGGGACGATCGCGCAACAACAGGTAGCCATCCTCGGGAAGATATGGATCGGCGATACACTGTTCCCATTCCGTACCCACGGGAAGGCCGTATTCGAGTATCTTGAAATTGGGTGTGGCCGCCGCGAAGTGCACGTTGACGGCCGTGGCCAGGGGACCCATGGGATTGTGTGGGGCGATGGATACGTAGTGCGCTTCGGCGATAGCAGCGATCTTGCGCATCTCCAGCAATCCGCCGCATACGCAGATGTCCGGCTGTATGATATCGGCGCCGTGGGCTGCCATGAGGTCCAGGAACTCGAACCGTGTGTAGAGCGATTCACCGGTAGCAAGCGGTACCTGCATCTGCGACCGCAACCGTGCCCACGCGGGAATGTGTTCGGGACGCAGGGGCTCTTCGTAGAAATACGGATCGCAGGGCGCCAGGGCGTTGGCGAGTTGCAGCGCCCTGACCGGCTCGAAAATCCGGGCGTGGGGATCGAAGGCGAATTCCCATTCGTCGGGCGTGCGGTCCCTTACATCCTCAAAAAACCGCGCGGCGGCGCTGCAGACCCGGCCCCACCGTACGGCCTCGATATCTACCTGGTAGGGACTCGTCTTAAAGGCCGTAAATCCCCATCGGTCATGCAGTTCGTGCGCCTGGTCAGATGCTTCGCCTGCGTTTCCGCCGACGCTGTGATACACCCGAACGCGGTCCCTGACGGTGCCGCCAAGAAGCATGTAGACCGGAAGCCCGGCGGCTTTTCCACTGATATCCCAAAGAGCGTGATCGACGGCGGACATGACCGCCAGTCCCGTTCCGCCCGGCGGAAAGCGAAACTGCTGGAACAGCTTCAGCATGATGTATTCGATGCGCCTGGGATCTTCCCCCTTGATCATTTCGAAGATATAGTCGGCAATGGGTTCCACGGACTTGTCGGGACCGATCGAGTAGGCTTCCCCCCAGCCGTACAGCCCCTCGTCCGTCTCCACCTTGACCAGTCCGCGCGAACGGTTTTTGAAGTATCCGGCAAATGTTTTGATGGCGGTGATTTTCATCGTGAAGTACTCCGGACGGCCGCGATGCCGGACGTTCGCATACGCGCTATGCTTCTAATGAGATTCAAGTGTCGAAAAAGACCAGGTGAGTCTTGAGCAAGATAGACGGGGGAATTCGGACTGTCAAGGAAGGGCAGACGTGCCGGAAGCGAGCGGTCGCCGGTGAGTCAGTTTACCAGAAGACGCTGTTTTCCGGTGTGGTTGACTTGCCCTGACCAATGCGTATCTTGATTCGATGGGTTACGCGATCGAACTGTTTTATGACGATGCGAGCGAACGGGCCGTTCGCGATATCTGGGACGGTCTGGGCACGGCCCTGGGAAAGCCCTCCCTGGCGGAGTTCGGCGCCCGGCCTCACGTTTCCCTCGCGGTCTACGGCGACGATCTCGACACGAACGATTTCCCGGAGCGGCTGCTCGAATTCGCGCGATCCATCGATCCATTCGACTTTACATTGAGCAGCCTGGGGACTTTCGCCGGCCAGGAAGGGGTGGTATTCCTGGCGCCCGTGGTAACTCGCCGGTTGCTGGAAGTCCACGCGCAATTTCACGAGGTGTTTTCGAAACACGAGAACGCGGGCATGGGCTACTACCTGCCCGGCCACTGGGTGCCCCACTGTACGGTCGCCATCGACCTGTCGGCGGACGAAGTGACCGCAGCCTTAGCGTACGGTCGTGAGGTCTTCCAACCGATCTCCGGACGGTTCCAGGAGATCGGTCTGGTCGAATTTCGTCCCGTGAAGGAACGGTTTACCTGTGCACTCGGTTAGTATTAGTATGGACCGCAAGAATGGTTGTCGAAAACATGGTTGCCGAAAACCCCGTTAGCACATCGAATCTGTAAGGATCCCCATGGCCAGTCTGATCGTTGAAGGCGGAAAGCCCCTTACCGGCACGGTCGTTCCGTCCGGCAACAAGAACGCCGTGCTGCCCATTCTGTGCGCCACCCTGCTGACCGACGAGACGGTGACGATCCGGAACGTGCCGGACATCACCGACGTGCAGAAAATCGTCACGTTCCTCGAGGCCCTGGGCTCCCGGGTCGACTGGGATCGGGACGCCGGTACACTCCAGGTCAACAACGCCGGATTCCATGACGACACCGGCGAGGTGGCCCTGCCGGAAGGCATGCGCTCGGCCCTGCTCCTCCTGCCCGGCCTGCTGCATCGGACCCGGTCCATCCGTTTCGCGAACGTCAAGGGATGCGCTCTCGGCGTGCGGGAGATCGACCCGCACGTGGACGTACTGCGCGCGCTGGGCGGCCGCATCGTATCGGAAGATCCCATAGAATTCGAGCTGAACGGCCGGTTCAGGGGCGACCGGATCTGGCAGGATTACGTGTCGGTAACCGGGACCGAGAACTTCATCATGGCCGCGGTCCTGGGCGAGGGCAAATCGACGCTGGTCAACGCGGCGTGCGAGCCCAACGTGCAGGACCTGTGCCATTTCCTCAACACCCTCGGGGCGAGGATCGAGGGCATCGGTGCGAATGTCCTGCACATTCAGGGCGTGGACCGTCTCGGCGGCGGCACGGTGGAGATCACGCCCGACCATCACGAGATCACGACGTTCCTGGCCGTGGGCGCCATGACGGGCGGCGAAGTGCGGGTCGAGCAGGCCATACCCCATCATTTCGACCTGATCAACCGCTGCTTCAGGAAACTGGGCGTAACCGTCGAATACGAGGGCGATACCGCGCTGGTGCGGAACGGCCAGCCACACCGGATCGAAAACCCCTTCACGTCCAATATCCTGGCCAAGATCGAGGCCGCGCCCTGGCCCTACCTGCCCGCCGACCTCCTGCCCCTGATGATCCCCCTGGCCATCCGGGCCGAGGGATCGATCATGTTCTGGAACAAGGTATACGAAGGCGCCTTCTTCTGGATCTCGGAACTGGTCAAGTTCGGCGCCCACGCGGTCATCAACGATCCTCACCGCATCATCGTCTTCGGCAATCGTCCCCTTCAGCCGGCCACGGTGGAAGCGCCCTACATAATCCGGGCGGCCGTGGCCCTGTACATGACCGCCGCGAGCATCCCGGGCACCAGCGTCATCAACGGCGCGGAGTCCATCAACCGGGCCCATCCGAATTTCGTGGAGAACCTGCGCGCCCTGGGTGCGGAAGTGTCGTGGGACGGGTTGGAAGAGAATTAGGGTAGAGCTGCTGAGAGGCGTGGCGTGAGAGGTGCGGTGTGAGAGGCGAGGAGCCGCACTCCAAATTAGCCGCGCGCCCGTCTTGCCGTCGCGCGGCCGGCTGCCGCACCGGCCTAACCGATAACCCGAATGGGCATGAGGGGTTTCGAGGCGTCGACCCCGAAGTCCAGCCGTACTTCCTGGTCCCCCTTGCGAAACGTCATCCTGCCCGTTCCGGCTTGCGCGTCCACCCCGGGCGCTTCGTACAGCGGGTAGGCGTCGTAGTCGATGGCCTCGCCGTCCACCCTGTGCTGGCCATCGAAGTACATCTCCATCTGGTTTCCATCCAATGTCTCGACGGCGACGCGGTCGCTCCCCGGCCATCCGGACAGGTCGGGTTGCAAGGCGGCACGGCGCGAACAGAACGCTTCGAAGGACTCCTCGTGATCCGCCTCCCGGGCTTCAAGCACCAGTCCGCCATGCAGATCCGGGATCCTGAGGAGCCAGCCGTCGATCTGGTCGGGATTCGCCGCCAGGTGGCGCATGGACCCTTCCTCCCGGATTTCCGACCACCCGTAGGGACCGATCGGATAGAGGGCGATATAGGCGCCGGCGCCGGTATCTCCCATGATCCAGCCGTCTCGCTCCACCCAGCCGATCGACCGGGGCAGGAACATGTTGATGAAGGGCGCCTCGTCGTCCGGCGGGATCTTGTACAGGACGATGACAGTGCCCTCGTGCTGCATCATTCGCTCGTATGGCGACGCGCCGAAAAGCCGGTCGGGCCATTGGAGGTAGGGCTTGTCGGACCCGATCTGCCGTCTGATCTGCTGCGGATAGCCCACGAGGAAGGCGCTGAACCGTTCCGGGCTCCGATAGGGGTGATTGCAGCAGATTTTGGCCTGCTGGTTTTCTCCCTGCCACGTCAGGTCCCACGAAATCAGGTCGATGGGGCCGGCCCCGGGGCCCGGTAGGCCCAACTGCGACGACCCGAGGGCGAAGGACGGGCTCATATACGTGTACTTCCGGACCGGACGCGCCTCGTGCTCCACGCGGCGGTAGATCGTCCTTGGCGCCTTGGTCTTCTTGACGACGTGGGCGGTGGACCGGTCCATCGCCATCTCCGCGAAGAGGGCCGGGGGCCGGTAGGCGGCCGTGGCCGGCGGGATGCAGAAGCCATGGACGTGATGCTTTGGTTCGAATTCCTCGTCGCCGAAGTACAGATACTGCAGCGCGGAGATCGCACCGGATTTACGCCAGGTGTTCTCCCGGTAGCCTTCGCGGCTGTGACCGCCCGCCCAGGAGCCATAGTAATACTCCAGCGCCATATCCGCCACGTACAGGGACAGCACCTGTTCGACCTGGCGGCGCAGGTGGGGGTCGGCCGCGTGGTCCGCGAGCGTAATCATCGGTACCATGTGCTCCACGTGGTACTGGGGGGAGTCGTATTCGTGATGTCCGTTGACGGCGGTGCGTTCGATCATCCCCAGGATCCAGCGCATGGCCTCGGCCCGGTTGGCTTCCGCGGACAGGCCGTTCCACATGCATTTCGCGTCCGGCCACCGTTCCGCCGCCAGCAGGTTGCCCACGTAGAACATCAGCCAGTGGTTCTCCGTGTTGCCGCGCTCGAGGACACCGTCCATCATGAAATCCCGGATGATCCCCAAAGCTTCCTCCGGCAGCCGGTCGGGCCACCGGGCGATGAGCGCGCCGCAGGGATATACGTGGAACGGACCGCCGGCGGGGCGGCCTCCCCATCCATCCGTCTGGTCCGAGAGCGCGTTCCGAACGATGTCGACGACCTTCGCGTCGTCTATGCCCGTCGCCAGGTGCGCGTTAAGGTCCCAGAGACCGCCGCCGTCCCGTTTCGACCACTGCCGGACTACCCGATCAGCCCGTTCGTCGACTTGTTTGTTGTAAGTTGCCTGGTCCATGTATTGTTTTCTATGCCTCAGGCGCGATAATCGCGCGAACGTTTACGAATCCCGGAATCTGTTGCCACGCATGACCGCCGTCTTCCGTGTACCACAGCCCGCCCGGCGTGGCGCCGGCCAGCCAGGTCGACGTTGAACCGGGATGGCATCGCAAGGCCGCGCACAGGTGCCGCGGTCCCCTTCTAACCCAGTGGCCCGACCCATCGCCGATGGCCACGCCGTTTTCCGTGGCGGCTACGATATCGTCTCCGGCCAGTATCAACTCGAAGACCGCGCCACCGTCCGCCGCATAGCCCGCCGAATCCCATCGTTCACCGTCCTCGCTGCACCAGATCCCCTGGTCGTCGGTACCCGCCCAGAAGTGCCCGCGCATAAATGCCAGCGCGCGTACGGCAGTACCCGAGATGCTGGTTCTCCGCCACGACGCACCCGCGTCGTCCGCGATCAGGACGCCGCCTTCGGTGCCGATCAACCACGTCGTGGGCTCGTCGGGATGTACGAGGATGGCGTTGGTGAAACGCTCGTTGACGCGGAGCGCGTCCGAGTGGTGCGTCCAGCGGACTGCGCCGAGGTCGTCGTAGCGACCCGTGGCGATGCCGTAAGGGGACCCGGCGACCACCCCCGGCGATCCTTCGATCGACGCGATGGCCATGATCTCGGTGAGCGTCTCGTCGTGCAGTTGCTTCCAGCGGTCGGTCCGGTCGGTTGGGGCGGACTGGGCGGACTGGGCGGACTGGTTGGACCGGCCGGGCCGATCGGACTGGTCAGTTTGGCCCGCCGGGCCCGCGTTGTTCGGCCACTCCCAGAGTCCGCTGCCCCAGCTCGCGCCCGCCACCAGGCGATCCGGTTCACGGATCAGGCTCGAGATGCCGTACTCCTGGGCGCCGATGCGCGTCCAGGATCCACCGATGGTGCCGTGGTATACGCCCTTGGAACCGATGAGCCAGTGGTCACGGGGGACAGTTTCCAATGAACACTCCACATTTAACTGATTGAAATTGTTGTTATTATCGGCTGCGGTACAACATCTTCAATTCGGCTTCCCGGCAAGGGCTTTCCCGCGTGACGGGACGATTTTAACTTAAACCTCGTGGAAACACCGCCCCAAAATAAACACTGGAATTGGGGTAAACAAGCACCATTCCCGGTAGCCGGAAAGTTTAGGGTTGCGCGACAACGCGCAGTGGTTCCAGATTCCAGAAACACCCCCATGGCCCGTTGCCCCCAACGAAGGAAGTCGATTTGACGGATACCCGGGATCTCGCCGACTGGCTGTACCGGCTGCCCGACCTGCCCCGCGCGCCGTTGGTTCAACTACCCACGCCGATCCATCCACTCGTGAATCTCAGCGCACACCTGGGCGGGCCGGAACTGTGGATCAAGCGCGACGACCTGACCGGGCTGGCGGGGGGCGGCAACAAGTCGCGCAAGCTGGAATTCCTGGTGGGCGACGCCCTGCGATCGGGCGCCGATACCCTGGTCACGGTCGGGGCCATACAGTCGAACCACACCCGGCAGACGGCAGCCGCGGCGGCCCGGTGCGGGTTGCGGTGCGCGCTGCTGCACTGCGCCTGGACCAGGGATGCGGGACCCGGATACCGGCACGTAGGCAACATCCTGCTCAGCAATATATTGGGCGCCGAACTCTACCTGGACGACCGCGAACGATCCATCGAGGACAAAGGTCCGCTAGTGGATCTGGCCGAACACCTGCGCCGGCAGGGACGCAATCCGTATCTCATCCCGGGCGGCGCTTCCGATCACACCCTGGGCAGCATGGGCTATGTCGCCTGCGCCGCCGAGATCACGCGGCAGTCACGCGACCAGGGTTTTCAATTCGACTACGTGGTGCATTGCACGGGCAGCAGCAGCACGCAGTCGGGACTGGTCGCCGGTTTCGCGGCGATGGCAGCCGGTACGCGCGTGATCGGCGTGTCGGACGATAACGAGGTCGAGATCAAGAAGTCGCGCGTGCTACGATTGGCCAATGCCACGCTGGAGACCCTGGACCTGCCGCAGCGCGTCCATCCCGATGACATCGAGATCGTCAGCGCCACGGCCGACCCCTATGGCGTCGCGAACGATGAGGTGTTCCAGGGGATCCAGCTGCTTGCGCGCAGCGAGGGGATCATGGCCGATCCCGTCTACGAGGGGAAGGCAATCCGCGGCCTGCTCAAGCTGGCTGCTGAAGGACGGTTCGAACCCGACTCCCGAATTCTGCTCATGCACTTGGGCGGCACCCCTGCGGTCCACGCCTATGCCGACCAGTTTCCCCCGGTGGAGTTTACGCGATTCGAACCTTGAGCGGGTCGCGCCGGACTACCCCAATCTCCCCATCCTTGACCCTCATCACCCGCCCGGCTATACTCTCCTACCATGTACCGGACCCTTTTCTGGTTCCTCCTCCCCCTCGTCATCACCGAACTGATCTACGAACTGGGCATCCAGGTCATCAACGGCGGCATCGCCCGTGTGCCCCGGCCCACCGAAACCCTGGCTGCGTATGGAATCGCCTGGGGGCTGACGTCGTTCCTGACCGGCACCGTCTCCCAGACCCGGCAGATGTCCATGGTCCTCGTCCGGGACCGGGCGACCTTCCACACCGTGTTTCGATGCGTCGCCGGTTTCGGCGGCGTGCACTTCCTCATCCTTGCGTGTCTGGCGTTCACACCGGTGGGACTATGGGTGATCGACGAGCTTCACGCTGTGGACCCGATCCTCGGCGGCACGGTGCGCAGCGCGCTCGGACTCCTGCTGCCCATACCGCTGATCGTGGGCATCACGAGGTTCCTGTCGGGCCTGCTGTTGCGGGTGCGACGGACCGACATCATCAGTTATGCCATGATGGCGGGCATCAGCATGAGCGTGGTGTCCGTGTTCCTGTTCCTTCCGACGCCGACCGTCCAGGCCGATCCCATTCTGCTGCCGGTGGCCGCGACCTACTTCGGCGTCCTGACGGAACTGGCCGTGATCATCTACGGTTACCGGCGATTCGTCCGGAGATCACTGCGGAGGGGCGGGAGCACGGTAGGGGAGCGAGCGGCTGGGCAGGATGCGGGTCAGGATACGGCCCGAGAACCGGTCACCCGGAGACAGCACCCGCTGACCGCGGGCTACGTACTGAGGTTCTACTGGCCCCTGGCCGTAACGATCGGCATCCAGGCTTTGAGCCGGCCCATCATCAACCTGTTCGTCGCCCGGGGCGCGGACGGCACGGAATCCCTGGCCGTGCTCACCATCGTGTACGCCCTCGCCCATCTGCCCTACGGGTGGCTGAACGAACTCAAGAACCTGCCGCCCGCCTTTCAGCGGCAGGACTCGGAAGGCCGGATCATCCGACGGTTTACGGCCATCTGCGGTCTGATTTCCTTTGGGACGATGGTCCTGATGTTCTGGACCCCGGTGAGGTTTTTCCTACTGGAGACCCTGATCGGCGTGGATCACGATTTCGCCGTGCGCTGCACCGTGCCGCTGATCATCTTCTCCTTCTTTCCGGTTGCCGTCACGATCCGGTCCTACCTCCACGGGATCGCGCTGCGGGACCACCGGACAGGCGCGATCGCACCGAGCGGACCCGCCCGGGCCGGCGCGATCGTCATCGTCGTGAACGTACTCGCGCTCTTCGATCTGCACGGGGCGATCCGCGGCGTGGCCGCCCTCTACAGTGGGTTTGTCACGGAAACGATCGTGGTCCGGTGGCGCATGGGCATAAGGCGCGGCTAGCTGGCCGTCTCCCTCCATCCCTTCGTGATGTCCAGGAAGGCGTCGATGTCCTGCTCGTTGTTGAACATGGCGGGACCCACGCGGATCTGGGTGTTGTTCTCCCGGAAGGACAACCAGACCCCCGTGTCGTTAAGCTGCTTTTCAATCACTTCGTGGTCGGCGCCGTGGTTGAAGGAAACGATGGCGGACTGATTGCCGGCAGGCGTGAAGACCTCGAACCCTTGCTCGGTCAATCCGGCGTGCAGGCGGTGCGCCAGGGCCACTGTGTGCTGCTCGATCCGGTCGGTGCCTACGTTCAGCAGGTAATCCAATGACGCGGAAAGCTGGTAGATCGCCGCGAAGGCGGGGGTGGCGTATCCGAACTTCCTGGCATCGGTGTAAAGCGTGTACTGGTAGTCGGGCAGCCGTTCGTCTACCATTCTCCATCCCAGGCGGTCGGGTTTCACCACGTCCATTACCGATTCCCGCACGTAGAACGGCGCCACGCCAAAACCGCCGAGGAGCCACTTGTAGGATCCCGTGGTGAGGAAATCGACCCCGGTCGGTCCGACGTCGAGATCGACCATGCCCACGCCCTGGACGGCATCCGCGTACAGGTAGGCGCCCTGGGCGTGAGCCACGTCCGCCAGGGCCTTAAGATCGTGGCGATAGCCATTCCGGTTGGATATCCAGGCCACGGAGACCAGCTTCGTGTTCTCGTCCACCATCTCGGCGAAGGCTTCGGACGAAGCCACGCCGTCCACGTTCCGGACGATGCGCGTTTCGATGCCCAGGGTCTCGGCAAGTTGACTGTACATAACGAGCGAAGTCATGTAGTGGAGATCGTCGATCACTACGTTGTCCCCAGCCTTCAGGTCCAGGGAATTGACCACGATGTTCTCGCCCTCGCTGGTGGACGAAACCAGCCCGATCTCGCCCAACTGTGCCCGGATAAGGCGTGAGAACTTCTCTCGCACGGCTTCCTCTTCGTCGAGCATTGCGCGCAAATGGACCGGATCGCGGGACTTGGCCGACAGGAATTCGATGGTCTTGTCCACCGCGGGCTGGGGCGAGGGACCGATGTAAGGCGTATTCAGGTAAAGGTTATCGCTGGCTACCGGAAAATCCGTGCGTACGCCCAGCGGATCGTCGCCGGAGGGCGGCGCGGCGCTGACATCCGCCGGGGCCTGGTTCGATTCGTCGCTGCATGCGAGTCCGGCAGCGCTGGCGAGGGCGGCCGTGGACACGACGCCCATGAACTCCCGTCTCGATACGGACATGAGTTGCTCCTTGTTGTATTTCCATGTTGATTGATGGTTTTGTGCTGGGAATGGCGTACGAGGACGGTACAGGATCCGGTGCCCGGCGTCAAGGAAAGTTCACCGGCCGGCGCCGGTCGAAATCCCTTGACGGTACGCGCCTTGAGGCATAGTCTGGCAGGGATTCCAATTACCTCGATTCTTCCTGCTATAATGCCGGTTCTGATCATACAGGGTTCAAGTCGGAACACTTGTCTGGTGACCGATTTAAACGGATGCTGTCATAGGAGACCGAAGCATGTCCTTTCGCCACGCTATTCCAATGATTGGCCTGTTGCTCGCCGTACCGTTGCTCGCAGCACCCCTCCAAGCCCAGGAAGTCGATCCGCCTTTCGGTGATCCGGAGTACATCTCGCCCGACGCCCGCCTGGAGATGGTGTTCAACGAGGGCCTGGCCCTGACCGAAAGTCCCGCCGAGGGCCCGGACGGGATGATCTACTTCAGCGACATCACCTTCACCACGTCGGCAGGTGTGGATGGCATACAGGCCGGGCACATTTGGCGCTATGACCCGAAAACGGGCGAGACCACCATTTACCGGTCGCCCAGCGGGATGTCCAACGGGCTCAAGTTCGACGCCCAGGACCGGCTCATCGCCGCGGAGGGCGCCGACCAGGGCGGACGGCGGGTGACGCGAACGGACATGGAGACGAGCAAGGCCTACATCATCGCCCACGAGTACGAAGGACGGCCCTTCAACGCCCCGAACGACGTGGCCATCGACGAACAGGGACGGGTCTATTTCAGCGATCCCAAGTACATCGGCAACGAATCGGTGGAACAGCCCGTGATGGCCGTGTACCGCATCGACACGGACGGCTCGATCCACCGGATCATCACCGACGCCGGCAAGCCGAACGGCGTGGTGGTCTCTCCCGACCAGCAGACCCTCTACGTGGTCAGCAACGACAACGGTTCCATCGACCTCGGAAAGATCACCCTCGACATCCCCGTGCACAAGGGACGCATGGCCCTGCTGGCCTATGACCTGCACGAGGACGGGTCCGCCACGTTCCGGAGCGTCCTCGTGGACTACCTGCCCGAGGACGGGCCCGACGGCCTGGTCGTCGACGTCGAAGGCAACCTGTACGTATCCGAGCGCGACGTGACCCGGCCGGGCATCGCCATACGCGCGCCGGACGGGACCGAAAAGGCCTTCATCCCTACCGGCGTGCTGCCCACCAACGTGGGCTTCGGACGGGGCGAGAACAGCAAGATCCTGTACATCACCGCGGGTACCGGGCTCTACCGGATCCCCGTGATGAAGGACGGCTACCACCTGCCGCGGGAGTAAAAGCGCACCCCACGCTGCAATAACCCATGTCCTTTCTAGACTGGACCATCGTCTTTCTCGTGAACGGCGGTATCGTCGTATACGGCCTGCTGGCCTTTCGCGAGAAAGGCGAAAGCTTCGACTGGTACCTGGCGGCCAAGTCCATGCCCTGGTGGGCTATCGGCCTGTCCGCCTTCGGCACCGCCGTGGACAGCGGCGATTACGTGGCCATCGCCGGCGGCTCGTACCAGTTCGGCCTCTCCCAGCTGTCGCAGTGGTGGCTCGGGATCGCCATCGGCTGGTTCGTGCTTGCCTTTTTCGTCATCCTGCCCATGTACCGGTCGGGCGTCTTCACCAACGCCGAGTGGCTGGAGTACCGCTTCGGGCCATCCGTCCGCATCATGGCGGTCCTCATCAACATCCAGTCCCGCACCAACGTCCTCGCCAACATCTTTTTCTCCATGTACCTGGTGCTGAGCGTCCTCGCCGGGTTCTCCACGACCGCCAGCTGGTTCGTCGTGGTGGCGGTGGCGGCGTCCGCGACCCTCTACGTGGTCCGCGGCGGCCTGCAGGCCGGGGTGTTTACCGATGCCGTGCAGGGCGTGGCCATGATCATCGGGTCCTTCGTCCTCTGGATCGTGGTCTGGGTCCGGGGCGGCGGATGGTCGGGGCTGAACGAGCGCCTGGCCGCCGTGGACCCCGGACTGCCCGACGTGATGCTCCACGTGGGCGGTTACGCGCCGCCCGGCGTCCCCGCGGCCGTGGTCATCCTCAGCTTCATCGTCGTGCTTACCATGTATGCCGTCATCAACCAGTACGAGGCGATCCGGTTCCTCGGCGCCCGGTCGGAGTGGGATTTCAAGATGGCCGCGGTGGTGGCCAGCACGGCCACGGCCATTTGTCTCTGGTTCAACATCACCATGGGCCCCATGGCCCGGGCGGATTTCCCCGCCCTGGAAACCATCGACCAGGCCTATCCCCTGATGATCCAGGCCTACCTGCCCCACGGACTGATCGGGATCGTCGTGGCGGGACTCATCGCCGGCGGCTATTCCACCTTCGACTCCATCGGCATCGGCATTTCGAGCCTCTTCGTCCGCGACATCTACGCCCGGTTCATCGTGAAGCGCGCGTCGGACGCCCACTATACCCGCGTAGGCCGTATCACCGCCCCCTTCATCATGGCCCTGGGATTCGCCTACGTGCCCTTCATCCAGGAGGGCATGCTGGCCTTCTACCTCCGGCTGGCCGGCGCCATCGCCGTGCCCCTCATGACGGTTATCCTCATGGGCGTCTTCACCCGCGTCCACCGCTCGACCGGCATCGTGGGCCTGCTCGTCGGGCTGGCCTACGGCGTGACGGCGATCCTTGGGGAAAGCTTCGAATGGGGCCTGCCGGTCTGGTACACCAACACCTGGTGGACCTATCTGTGGAACATCGTCCTGCCCGCGGCCGGCATGCTGGTCGCGTCGGCGCTGATCACGCTTCGAAGCGGCCCCATGTCCGACGAGGACCTGGAAGGACTCGTCTACGCGCGGGAAAACGACATCCCCTCGGTGCGCAATCGCATGGCCCACCGGCTGAAAGCCCTCGAAGGCACCTGGCTGCAGAAGACCCTGGCCGAGATGCCTGTCCGGGGGGCCTATCCCTTCAAGCTGCCGCCCGGTGGCTTGACGCTGTTCCGCCGGCCCGGGGTGCTGGCCCTGGGTTACCTGGCCATCGCGTCGGGCTTGCTGTTCGGGGTGCTTTGGTAGTACTCCTGCCGTAGTTGTGCACATCCGGATTACTTTGATAATCGAGCTACAGCCTTCCTTCAGTTTGAACTGTGTCCCGCAACTTTAACCGGTTACATTGAGTCTTAATGCCAGATCCTCGGGGCTTCGAATCGGGGAACTGTGTCCTGAAACCGTACAACCCTTCTTTTACAACGGGAGTGCTTCTTGCTCAAAAACTACATGACCGTCGTCTTAAGACATCTGCTGAAATACAAGGGCTACTCAGCGATCAACGTCTTGGGGCTGGCCATCGGTATGGCCAGCTGTGTGCTGATCATGCTCTACGTGCAGGACGAACTCAGCTACGACAGGTTTCATGAAAAGAGCGACCGGATATACCGGCTGGTGGAATCCGCGACGGTGGCGGGCAGGCCTGTCGAGGCCGCGGTCACGCCCCCGCCCTGGGCTCCGGCACTCGCGACGGACTATCCCGGGATCGAAGCGTACACCCGGATCAAGCCGCCGAATTCCCGCTGGCTGATCCGGTATGATGACAAGCGGTTCTATGAGCGGTACTTCATCTTCGCGGATTCATCGGTTTTCGATGTTTTCACGCTCCCTCTCGTCCAGGGCAAAGCCGAAGCGGCCCTGGCCGAACCTCATACCGTGGTACTGTCGCAGTCCATGGCGGACAAGTACTTCGGGAATGAAAACCCGATCGGCAAGGTGATTACCGGGGATGGCCGCTATGAGTTTACGATCACAGGCATCATGAAGGACATGCCGGCGAACTCGCACTTCCACGCCGACTTCCTGGCTTCCTACGCCTCGCTGGCGCCGCACAGGCTTTACGGCGAGCCTTCCTCGATGCAGGGGAACGCATTCAACCATACGCTGTACACCTATTTTCTGCTGGAAGACGGTTACGGGCCCGAAACCCTTGAGAGAGAACTCCCCGGTTTTCTGGACAGATATCTGGGTGAATTGCTGAAATCCATCGGCATTGTGGCCACACCCTACCTGCAGCCAATCACGGATATCCATCTGCATTCCCGCCTGGAAGGTGAAATCGCGCCAAACAGCGATATCCGTTACGTGTACATCTTCTCTTCGCTGGCCGTGTTTCTCCTCCTGATCGCGTGCGTCAATTTCATGAACCTGTCCACGGCCCGTTCCGCCCGCAGGGCACAGGAAGTGGGCATTCGGAAAGTCCTCGGCGCCCAGCGGCAACAACTGATCAAGCAGTTCGTGGGAGAATCCGTACTGTATGCCGTGATCGCGCTCGTCTTTGCGCTGGGACTGGTTCACCTGTTTCTGCCGCAGTTCAACGCGCTTTCCGGCAAGTCGCTGGTGATGGATTACCAGTCCACGTGGCTGGCGCCGGTGCTGGTGGGCATCGCCCTGTTTACGGGTATCGTCGCGGGAGGCTATCCCGCCTTCGTCCTTTCTTCCTTCAGGCCGGTTGCCGTGCTGACGGGCGCGCTGAAAGCGGGCGCTTCCGGTTCACTGCTGCGAAAGGTACTGATCTCTTTCCAGTTTATCGTCTCCATCGTCATGATTGTCGGAACGGTCGTGATCCACGATCAGTTGGCATATATGCAGAACAAGAAACTGGGCTTCGACAAAGATCACCTGGTGGTCGTTCGTTTGCCGGACGAAGACGCCATCAAGGGGTATCCTGCGTACAAAAACGCGGCCCTGCAGTATCCTGAAATCGTGAACGTGAGTTCTTCGACCAGCGTGCCCGGCAGCCCGCCCAGTCTCAACCTGGTTACGCCGGAGGGCGTGCAGGAGGATGAGAGCCCGCTTTACCAGATGATCTGGACGGACTACGACTTTGTGGAAACCATGGATATCGAATTGGTGTCGGGCCGGTCGTTTTCCCGTGAATTCGGCTCGGACTCCACCGCCTGCCTGATCAACGAAGCAGCCGTGCGCGCCCTGGGTTGGGAGAACCCGATCGGCAAGACCTACAGGATTACGGGCGCTTCCGACGACGAGCCTATGCTGAGCGTCATCGGCGTCATGGAGGATTTCCACAACCAGTCGCTGCGCCAGCCTATCGAACCGCTGATGATACAGGTGATCCCGGAACCATCCGCGTTCATGGTTATACGAATACAGGGAAGCAACGTATCACGCGGACTGCAGGTGATTCAGGAACAGTGGCGGCGGATCTATCCCGGCCATCCCGCCATGGATTATACCTTTCTCGAAGAAGATCTGGAGCAGCTCTACCAGGCCGAACAACGATTGGGTTCCGTGTTCGTTGCCGGCGCCGTCCTTTCCATACTCATCGCCTGCCTGGGACTGCTGGGCCTCTCGTCCTTCATGGCCGAACAACGGACCCGGGAGATCGGGGTCCGCAAGGTCCTCGGCGCCACGATTACCAACGTGATCCTGCTGTTGTCCAGGGACTTTACGAAGCTGGTCCTGCTGGCATTCGTAGTCGGTGCGCCGGCGAGTTACTATGTCATACAGGCCTGGCTCGAGGGTTTCCCCTACCGAATCGAGCTGGGACCGGGGGTGTTCATTCTCGCGGGCCTCGCCGCGTTGTTTATCGCCTGGCTGACGGTGGGATACCAGGCCTTTAAAGCCGCGACCGCCAACCCGGCGGACGCGGTTCACGCAGAGTGAGATGTAACCCGATGACTCGTTTCCGGCGTAGCGATCCCGAGACAATCCAGTCGCTGTTTCGGCGTTGATTTCGGGGTGGTTTGGCGATACAATAAGCCCCATGTTCCGAAACTACCTCACTACCGCATTGCGAAACCTGCTCAGGCACAAGGGCTATTCGGCGATCAACGTCCTCGGGCTGGCCATCGGCATTGCCTGCTGCGTGCTGATCCTGCTCTACGTGCAGGACGAACTCAGCTACGACCAGTATCACGAGAAGAAAGACCGGATATACCGCGTGGCGGAATCCGCGACGGTAGCGGGAAGGTCCATCGAAGCCGCGGTGACGCCCCCGCCCTGGGCCCCGGTGCTGGCAAAAGACTATCCCGTCATCGAGGCGTATACCCGGATCAAGCCTCCGGCCTCCCGGTGGCTGATTCGGTACCAGGAGAAGCGGTTTTACGAGCGGTATTTCGCCTTCGTGGATTCATCGTTCTTCGACATTTTCACCTTCCCCCTGGTTCAGGGCGATGCGAAGACGGTCCTGGCCGACCCCCATACCGTGGTGCTGTCGGAATCCATGGCCGGCAAGTACTTCGGGGATGAGAACCCGGTCGGCAAAGTCATTACGGGCGATGACCTTTATGAGTTCACGGTGACCGGCGTCATGCGGGACATGCCGAAGAACTCCCATTTTCATTTCGACTTCCTGGCCTCCTATGCCTCCCTGGCGCCGCACGGACTCTACAGTGAACCGTCCACGATGCAGAACCACGGCTTCAGCCACGACCTGTTTACCTATCTACTGCTTCGGGAAGGATATGCACCCGAAGACCTGGAGCGAGAATTCCCCGGATTCCTTGACAAGTACCTTGGAGAACTGCTCACGTCCGTGGGCATCGTAGCCCGGCCCTTCCTGCAGCCCATCACGGATATCCACCTCCATTCCAACATGGAAGCCGAAATCAGGGCGAACAGCAGTATCCGGTACGTGTATATCTTTACCTGCCTGGCCGTCTTTGTCCTGCTGATCGCCTGCGTGAATTTCGTGAACCTTTCCACCGCCCGTTCCGCCCGCAGAGCGCAGGAAGTCGGCATGCGGAAGGTGCTCGGCGCCTTTCGGAATCAACTGATCAAACAGTTTACGGGCGAGTCGATCCCGGTCTCCCTGATCGCCCTGTTCATCGCACTGGGTCTGGTTCACCTGCTCCTGCCGCAGTTCAACCTGTTCTCCGGCAAGTCGCTGGCGATGGACTACCAGTCTACCTGGCTGGTACCGACCCTGGCGGGCATTGCCCTGGTGACGGGGATCGCCGCGGGTGGATATCCCGCCTTCATCCTGTCCTCCTTCCGGCCGGTGGCCGTACTGACCGGCGCGCTCAAGGCAGGCGCGTCTCATACGCTTCTCAGGAAAGTCTTGATCACGTTCCAGTTCGGTATTTCCATCCTCATGATCATTGGCACGCTCGTAGTCCTCGATCAGCTGGAATACATGCAGAACAAGCCCCTGGGTTTCGATGGAGACAACCTGGTCGTCGTTCGTCTGCCGGACGAGGAAGCCCTTAATGGTTATCCGGCCTACCGGGACGCCTTGATGCAGTATCCTGAAATCCTGAACGTGAGTACGGCGAACAGCATACCCGGGGGCCAGACGAGCCTCAACCTGGTTACGCCGGAAGGGGTGCAGGAGGATGAAAGCCCGGTGTACCAGATGATCCAGGCGGACTTCGGCTTCATAGAAACACTCGGCATCGAGATGGCGTCGGGACGCACGTTTTCCCGGGCCTTCGGCGCGGACTCCACCGCCTGCCTGATCAACGAGGCGGCCGTCCGGACCCTGGGATGGGAAGACCCGATCGGCAGGACCTTCAGGTTAACCGGCGAGGATGATGACCCGCCCCTGACCGTCATCGGCGTCATGGCGGATTTCCACGTCCAGTCGCTGCATCAACCCATAACGCCGCTCATGGTGCGTCTGGATGCGGAACCCGCTTCGTTTATGGTCGTCAGAGTACAGGGCGCTAACGTATCAGGTGGACTTGAAACACTCCAGGAACAGTGGCGGAAGACGTATCCGAACCATCCTGCCCTGGATTACTCGTTTCTCGATGACGACCTCAGGCAACTATACCGGGCCGAACAACGCCTGGGTTCCGTGTTCATCGCCGGCGCGGTGCTTTCGATCCTGATCGCCTGCCTGGGACTGCTGGGGCTTTCGTCCTTCATGGCGGAGCAACGGACTCGGGAGATCGGCGTGCGGAAGGTCCTCGGCGCTACGATATCGAACGTGATCCTGCTGTTGTCGAGGGACTTTACCTGGCTGATCCTGTTGGCATTCGTGCTCGGAGCGCCGGCGGGATACTACGCCATGCACTCGTGGCTGGAAGACTTCCCATACCGTATCGAACCGGGCCTGGGGGTGTTCCTTTTCGCGGGTGTCGCGGCACTGGCGGTCGCCTGGCTGACGGTGGGATACCAGTCGTTTAAGGCCGCCACGGCCAACCCGGCGGACGCGGTGCACGCGGAGTGATCGGTCATCGCTTCGGGGTTGCTTTTTGGGCTGCCGCGGCCAGACCCCGCCTGGGAGCAAACGGCACCATGATCCGAAACTACCTGACTGTCGCCTTGCGAAACCTGCGCAGGCACAAGGGATATTCGGCCATCAACGTCCTCGGGCTGGCCATCGGCATGGCAAGCTGCGTGCTGATCCTGCTCTACGTGCAGGACGAACTCAGCTACGACCGGCATCACGAGAAAAAAGACCGCATCTACCGCATCGCGGAATCCGCTGTGATAACGGACCGGCCGATCGAAGCGGCCGTCACGCCCCCACCCTGGGCGCCGGTCCTTGCGCGGGACTATCCGGAAATCGAGCTGTACACCCGGATCAAGCCGCCGGGCTCCCGCTGGCTCATCCGGTATGAGGAGAACCGGTTCTACGAGCGGTACTTCATTTTCGCGGACTCGTCGGTCTTCGACATCTTCACCATCCCGCTCGTACAGGGCAACCCCGCGACCGCCCTGGTCGAACCGCATACCGTGGTGCTGTCCGAGTCCATGGCCACCAAGTACTTCGGAGACGAGAACCCGATCGGGAAGGTGATCACGGGGGACGACCTCTACGAGTTCACCGTGACCGGCATCATGCGGGACATGCCGCGGACCTCCCACTTCCATTTCGACTTCCTGGCTTCCTTCGCCACGCTGGCGCCGAACCAACTCTACTACAGCGATCCGGACGACATTCAGAACGGCGGGTTTAACCACGATCTGTATACCTACCTGCTGCTCCGGGAAGGCGCCACGCGCGAGGAAATGGAATCCAGGTTCCGGCCGTTCCTGGACAAGTACCTCGGCGAAACGCTCCAATCCGCCGGCATCGAAGCCAACCCCTACCTGCAGCCGCTCACGGAGATTTACCTGCATTCCAACATCGAAGCCGAGCTGCGGCCCAACAGCGACATCCGCTACGTCTATATCTTCACGTCCCTGGCCGTCTTCATTCTCGTCATCGCCTGCGTGAATTTCATGAACCTGTCCACCGCCCGGTCCGCCCGCAGGTCGCAGGAGGTCGGGATCCGGAAGGTCCTGGGCGCCCAGCGTATTCAGCTGATAAGGCAGTTCATCGGCGAATCGGTACTGCTCGCGCTGGTCGCGCTGGTCATCGCCCTCGCACTGGCGCACCTGCTGCTGCCGCAGTTCAACCTGTTGTCCGGCAAGTCTCTGGTCATGGACTACGGGTCGGCCTGGCTGGTTCCGGCCCTGGCGGCCATCACCCTTTTCGTCGGTTTCGCCGCCGGTGGATATCCCGCCTTCCTGCTCTCTTCCTTCAGGCCGGTGGCCGTACTGACCGGCGCGCTGAAGACCGGCGCCTCCCATTCGGTACTCAGGAAGGTGCTGATCACCTTCCAGTTCAGCGTCTCGATCCTCATGATGGTGGGCACGGCCGTGGTCCTCAGCCAGCTGGAATTCATGCAGAACAAGCGGCTGGGATTCGAAAGCGATCACCTGGCGGTCGTCCGCATGCCGGATGAAGCGGCCCTCAGGGGGTACGGGGCCTACAAGAACGCGGTGCTGCAGTATCCCGAGATCCTGAAAGTGAGCACTTCGAGCAGCGTACCCGGCGCACAGACCAGCCTGAACCTGTTGACGCCCGAGGGGTTGCCGCCCGACCAGAGCCCGGTTTTCCAGACGATCTGGGGGGACTTCGACTTCGCGGAAACCATGGCATTCGAGCTGGCCGCCGGACGTACGTTCGACACCGCCTTCGCCACCGATTCATCGGCCTGCCTGATCAACGAGACCGCCGTGCGCGCCCTGGGTTGGGAAGAGCCGATCGACAAGACCTTCCGCTTCGCGGGTTCGCCGGAAACCGCCCCGTCGCACCGGGTGATCGGCGTCATGAGGGACTTCCACCAGCACTCGCTGCGCCAACCCATCGAACCCCTGATGATCCTGTTCAACGCGCCCGGACCGTACATGGTCATCCGGATGCGGGGAGAGGACCCGCGGCGGGGCATGGAGATCCTGCAGGACCAGTGGCGGCAGACCTATCCGAACCACCCGGCCATGGAGATCTCGTTTCTCGACGCGAACCTCGAGCAACTTTACGCCGCCGAACAACGGCTGGGCAGCGTCTTCATCGCCGGCGCCGCGCTTTCCATGCTGATCGCCTGCCTGGGTCTCCTGGGCCTGTCGTCCTACATGGCCGAACAGCGGACCCGGGAGATCGGGATCCGCAAAGTGCTCGGCGCGACGATATCGAACGTGATCGTGCTGTTGTCCGCGGACTTTACGAAACTGGTCCTGCTGGCCTTTTTGATCGGCGCACCCGTGGGATACTTTGCCATGGGCGCGTGGCTCGAGGACTTCCCTTACCGCGTCGAACTGGGTATCGGCGTTTTCGTACTGGCCGGTCTGGCCGCGCTGATCATTTCCTGGCTGACGGTGGGATACCAGGCGTTCAAGGCGGCCACGGCCAACCCGGCGGACGCGGTGCATGGGGAATGAGGGGGATTAAAAGAAAGGGTTGAACTGATGCTAGAATTTCCGGTAGTACTCGAAGAAGACGACAGTTCCGTATTGGTTACCTCACCGGATTTTCCGGAACTCACGACGTTCGGTATGGATAGGGAGGAGGCGATCGCCCGTGCAGTCGACGCGCTGGAGGAGGCGATCGCTGCCCGCGTACATGATGGCCTGGACATCCCATTGCCGTCCAGGGGACGTGACGCGGTTGTGTTGCCTACACCCACGGCTGTCAGGGTGATGTTGTACAGAGGTAAACGGATTCTTTAGGTTCGACACTACACCAGAAGCCTGTCGCCGCAGTTCGTACAGAATGAAGCGTCCAGACGATTTGCGTGCTTGCAGTTCCCGCAGACGATGGAAGTGTGCGCCCCGGTCTGGTAATACCCGCAACCGGGGCAGCGCTCCGTGTGGAATCTCAGCAACATTCCACATCCTTCGCAATTGAACAGCGGGATATTTCGCTGATAGCGGAACGGCGAAATGCGCTGACCCCACTCGAACAGCTTGAATGTCCAGATCCCGCCAGCTGCAATCAGCAACAGCCCGAGCAATGGAACAGCGCTGAACAGCAAGATGTTGAACAGTCCGTGTAACACCGCTGCCCCAAACAGGCTGACCCAGACCACCTTGGGACTGCGACCACTTGAGAGTAACCCCAGCCCACAGCCCCATATGCTCCCGAAAACCATGTGAGCCAGTGTGCTGAATGGGGCTCTAAGCACCATGACCTCGGGTCCGTATTCCAAAACGTAGAGCAGATTCTCCAGCGAAGCAAACCCGAGACTCGCTGCCGCCCCATAGACGAGGCCATCCATGGTTTCCTCGAAATGGAGGGAACGGAAAACAGTAAACCTAACCGCGAGAAATTTGCATACTTCCTCTACGGGACCGACGACCAATAGCATGCCAATAGATAAAACAGCAAGGTTCACTTCAGGACGGAAGAAATCCTCAGGGAGGAGAAGCTCGCTAATCAGCACAGCGGGAATAACAGACAGTATACCGTAGATGAAGGTCAGCGCTATCCATCTACGCGAGGAAGGTCGGAAGCGGTCTAGTCTAGCAAAAAACCAAAGCCAGAAGAACCCCGGAGCGAACGAAATCAGGAGGATGACAAGAGGACCCACGCACTATCTCTTTATGACAGCCGTACCGGCGATGAGGTCGTGAAGACCTCGTTTGTCCTTTCGAAAGGCGACCATGAGATAGCCGACAAATAAAACAACAGCAGAAATGTACTTCGCAGATTCCCGGCCAAGTGCGCGCCAGAATCTACATCGGCCGCCATCGGCTTTAACTACGTATAGATCGAAAGGTCTCTTGCCAACAGTCGTACCCCACAGGCTGATAAGAATAGGTGCGTAAACAATACTGAAGATCATGTTTGCAAGATAAATGATCCAGTCAATACCAGTGAATCGTTCAAGAGGTTCAAAGGGAGTCTCAGGATTAACATTGATGCCTACACCGATATATTCCAGGATGCTTACTCCATACAGGAGGGATACTGTCAAGTTAACGGTAGAGACCACTAAATAGTCGAGAATAGCAGCCACAACTCTTATCCAGAATCCGGCAGGTGTGCCATGCTTGAATGCTCCAATGGTCGAGGAAGTACCGGCAGCCCCTACATGATCCAGCGGTAACCCGCAGTTAAAACAGTACGAAAAACCTGGCTCGTTTGAATGTTGACAACGTGGACATATTTGGACTCCAGGTTTCGGTGGGTTTAGAGACGACCCGGGGCGCGTATCGCTCACGCTAGCCGATTCGGGCGACGATTCATTCGACGTAGCCTGCTCTGGTTGAGTTTCAGTCGCTGAAGCCGACCCGGATAGCGTGTCCTCTGTTGCTACCAAATCAGGTGCCGGTTCGCTTTTGGCCGCGACTAGTGGTTGTTCGCAACTGTTGCAGTAGTACCTTACCCCAGGTGGATTCTTGTGCCCACAATTAGCACAAACAGTACCAGTCCGATCAATCTGACTACCGCAGTATTCGCAGTTCCTCACATTGGGACTATTCCGAGCGCCGCAATTTGGACAGGTTGTTGTTTTACTGTCTTCCATACGCGTTCTTTCAAATGGCGACCGGGGAAATCAAAACTCCGGTTATACCATGTTGGGTGAAGTTGATCGACAGCCTACCCTCTAGCTACTCACCAGCACCTTCTTCAGCGCCGCGATGAAGGCCTCGTTCTCCTCGGGCAGGCCGGCGGTAACGCGGATCCAGCCTTCGATATTCCAGCGGGCTCTCGCGTTGCCCACCAGGACATTGTGTTCTTCGCGCAGCCGGCGGACGAGTTCGTCCACGTCGGTCTTCATGTTCATCATCACGAAACTCGTCTCGCTCGGCGCGTATTCGATGCCCATGGCGTCCAACTGCGCGTAGAAATAGCGTTTCCCCAGGCTCACCAGTTCCTGTGACCGACGCAGGTGACTCGTATCGTCGAGGGCCGCCGACGCGGCGTGGGTGGACAGCAGGGTGAGTGTGTTGGCCCGGTGGCGGCCGATCCGCTCGATCACCTCCGGTTGGGCGACTGCATATCCCACCCGCATGCCGGCCATGCCGAAGACCTTGGAAAAGGTGCGCGTCACGATAACGTTCGGGTGATCCGCGACCAGCGACGCCGCGCCTTCGCGGTCTGCCTCGTTCTCCGCAAATTCGATATAGGCCTCGTCGACGAGGACCAGGACACGCTCGGGGATCGACTCGACAAAGGGCCTTAACTGCGACATGGGGGTCAACTGGCCCGTGGGATTGCCGGGGGTGGTCACGACGACCATGGCGGTCCGGTCGGTCACGGCCGCGCTGAGACCGTCCAGATCGGGTTTCATGCCTTCCAGCAAGGGAACCCGAACCGGCTCCGCGTTCGCCACGCCGGCGAACCGGGTGATGAATCCAAAGCCCGGCAGGCTTTCCACGACCTCCGTTCCCTCGCGAATGTAGGCGTGGCCGATGGCGAACAGCAGGTCCGACGACCCGGCGCCGACCGCGATCCACGCGCCAGGTACAGGAGCGAAGGGGCTGTCCGTCCACTCCACCACGGGAACGCCGTGCCGTCGGGCAAGCTTGCCCAGCAGGTCCGGGTTCTGGCCATACCGGTTGATGCTGGTCACCAGGGACAGCACCGCCTCGACGGCACGGGGAGACGGACCCAGGGCGTTCTCGTTGGAATCAATGCGCACCAGGCCCGGGGGTACGCCCCAGCCACGCACGGAAGGACCGCCCACCATCTGGGCTACGGCTTCATAGCTGCCGAACGAAATCGCACCGGCCCCCGCCAGGGCGCCTTTCAGGAATCCCCGGCGCGAAAGCCCCGGCCTGGTTCGCAAAAACCCTGAACTGGGTTGAGAAAGGTCCGGCCTGGTCGTGGTACCTGATTCTTTTCTGTCGGACATTGAAATACTCCTTCTCGGGATTTATACGCTCGGACTGTCGGAATTTAGGAATATCGATTCGCGGCAAAACCTGTCGATTTCTTGTTATTACTTCATGATATATCAGCGTATCACGGATGGGAAGACCAATTGCGCTGGCGTAGACGGCCCCCGGAGCTGGACACGTGCTCTGATCTTGACGATCCCCCGGACCTCGAGGCGCGCTCCGACCTTGACGATTCACCGGCCCCTGCATGCGCTCCGACCTTGACGATCCCCCGGACCTTCCGTAGATTTAACGCAGAGATGCGCGTGGCGGCGTTACGGCCACCCGCGTAGTACATCCCCCTAGAAGGAGACCGCGATCTTCAGCCAGTTCCACCCCGTATCAACTGAAACCCACCTTCTGCTGGACCGGTTGCTTTCCGAACGCATCCTCATTTTCGACGGCGCCATGGGGTCGGTCCTCCAGGGCCATGCACTCGACGAGGCCGATTTCCGCGGCGATACGTTTAAAGACCATCCCGTTCCGTTGCGCGGCGACCTCGACCTGCTGTCGATCACGCGGCCCGAACTCATCGAACAGGTCCATAGGGAGTACCTGGACGCCGGCGCCGACATCATCGAGACCAACACCTTCAACGCCACGGCCATTTCGCAGGCCGACTATGGCCTGCAGGACCGGGTTTACGACATCAACGTGGCGGCGGCAAAAATCGCGAAACGGGCCGCCACGGCCGCCATGGCCGCCGATCCGGCCAGGCCGTGTTTCGTGGCCGGCACCATGGGGCCTACCACCCGGTCGGCTTCCGTCGCCTCCGACGTGAGCGATCCGGCATTTCGATCCGTGACTTTCGATGAGCTGGCCGCGGCCTACGGCGAGCAGGCCCGCGGACTCCTCGACGGCGGTGTGGACCTGCTGCTGGTCGAGACCCAGATTGACACGCTCAACATGAAGGCCGCGCTGTACGCCATCAACACCCTCTTCGACAAAGGGTCGCGCCGGGTGCCGCTCATGGCGTCGTTCTGCATCGTCGACGCCAGCGGTCGAACGCTCTCGGGCCAGACCGTGGAGGCGTGCTGGACGTCCATACGCCACGGAGACCTGTACAGCGTGGGGATCAACTGCGCCCTGGGCGCGACGGATCTGCGGCCCTACATCGAGGAGCTTTCGGCCATCGCAGACCTCCCGGTGACCTGCTATCCGAACGCGGGGCTTCCGAACGAACTGGGCGGCTACGACGACACCCCGGACTACATGGCCAGGGTGCTGGGGGACTTCGCCGAAGAAGGATGGATGAACATGGTCGGCGGATGCTGCGGCACGACGCCCGCGCACATCGCCGCGATCTCGGAGGCCGTCAAACAGCGGGGGAAACTGCGGGTTCCCCACCCCGTCGAACCGCTGTCCAGGTACAGCGGACTCGAGACCTTTACTGTGCGTCCCGACAGCAACTTCACCATGATCGGCGAGCGGACGAACGTGACGGGTTCGCGCAAATTCGCCCGGCTGGTCCGCCAGGAGAAATACGAGGATGCCCTGGGCGTGGCCCGGCAGCAGATCGAGGGCGGGGCGAACATCATCGACGTGAACATGGACGAGGGGTTGCTCGACAGCGAACGGGCCATGACCACGTTCCTGAACCTGATCGCGTCCGAACCCGACATCGCCGCCACGCCCGTCATGATCGACAGTTCCAGCTGGCCGGTGATCGAAGCGGGATTGAAATGCGCGCAGGGCAAGAGCATCGCCAATTCCATCAGTTTGAAGGAGGGCGAGGAGGTATTCAAGACCCAGGCCCGCATGGCGAAACGGTACGGGGCCGCCGTGGTCGTGATGGCCTTTGACGAGGAAGGACAGGCCACGGATACGGACCGCAAGGTGGAGATCCTGAGCCGTTCCTACCGGATCCTCACCGAAGAGATCGGCATGGACCCCACGGATGTCATCTTCGACCCCAACATTCTCACCGTGGCCACGGGCATGGAGGAACACGACGACTACGCCGTCAACTTCATCGAGGCCGTCCGCCGGCTCAAAGAGCGGCATCCCCTGGCCAGGGTCAGCGGCGGCGTGAGCAACATCTCCTTCTCCTTTCGCGGCAACGACCATATCCGGGAGGCGATGCATGCCGCCTTCCTGTACCACGCCATCCAGGCCGGCCTGGACATGGGCATCGTCAACGCGGGGCAATTGGCGATCTACGAGGACATCGACCCCGAGACGCTGGCCATGGTGGAGGACGTCCTGCTGAACCGCCGGCCCGACGCCACCGAACGGCTGCTGGAGTTCGCGGCAACGCGTAAAGGGGATGCGGCCGAACGGGTGCGCAGAGACGAGGAGTGGCGCGACGACAACCTGGAAGAACGCATCTCCCACGCCCTGGTCAGCGGCATCGCCGACTACGTGGAAGAAGACATGGACGAGGCGCTGCAGAATTACGATCGTCCCCTTCACATCATCGAGGGGCCCCTGATGGCGGGGATGTCCATCGTCGGCGATCTCTTCCAGGAGGGGAAGATGTTCCTGCCCCAGGTGGTCAAGAGCGCGCGGGTCATGAAAAAGGCCGTAGCCCACCTGGTACCGCACATGGAGGCCGAACACGGCGACGGCGGGGAGAGACAGTACCAGGGGACGATCCTCCTGGCCACGGTGAAGGGGGACGTGCACGACATCGGGAAGAACATCGTGGGCGTGGTGCTCGGATGCAACAACTACCGCATCATCGACCTGGGCGTCATGGTCCCGGCGGAGAAAATCATCGCTACGGCCGTGGACGAAGGCGTCGACCTCATCGGACTGAGCGGGCTGATCACCCCTTCCCTCCACGAGATGATCCACGTGGCCCGCGAGATCGAGCGCAACGGCTTCGAACTGCCCCTGCTCATCGGCGGGGCCACGACGAGCCGCAGGCACACGGCGATCAAGATCGAGCCGGCCTATCACGGGCCGACCGTGCACGTGACGGACGCGTCCCGGGCCGTGGAAGTCGTAGGCAGCCTCCTCAGCGACGAGTTGAGATCCGACTACGCCGGGCGGGTCCGGGAGGACTACAGGAAAATCCGGGATACTTACGAAAGCCGCACGCCGCGCGCGCCCCTCGTACCCTTCGCCGAGGCAAGTGCGCGGCGGTCCGTCCTCGAATGGCCTGCCGCGACCATCGCGGTACCCGAATTCACCGGAGTCCGCGTCGACGACGACTATCCACTGGAGGAACTCGTACCCTTTATCGACTGGACACCCTTCTTCGGTGCGTGGGAGTTAAGGGGACGTTATCCCGCCCTCCTGGAGGACGAAAAAGTCGGCGAGGAGGCGCGGAAGCTTTTTGAAGACGCGAGGAACCTGCTCGATGAGATCGTGGATGGAGGACTGTTGCAGGCCCGGTCCGCGTGGGGATTCTTCCCCGCCCATTCCACCGGAAACGACATCGTGCTTTCTGGTGACGCCGCGTGGTCGGAAGCGCTCGCGACCTTTCCCATGCTGCGCCAGCAGCGGCCCCGGTCGGAGGACGGGCCCTGCCTCGCGCTCTCCGATTTCGTTGGCCCCAAGGGAACAGAGGACTACATCGGCGCCTTCGCGGTTACCGCCGGCATCGGTCTCGACGAATTGGTCAGGCGGTACGAGGCCGATCACGACGACTACCGCGCCATCATGGTCAAGGCGCTCGCCGACCGGCTGGCCGAAGCCTTTGCGGAGCACACCCATCAGAGGGCGCGCCGCGCCTGGGGTTACGGGCGCAACGAAGACCTCACGGGAGAAGACCTGATCCGGGAGAAATACCGCGGGATCCGGCCGGCGCCGGGGTATCCGGCCTGCCCCGACCACACCGAAAAACGCCGGCTCTTCGATCTGCTGCAGGCCGAGGAAAGGATCGGCGTTACGCTGACCGAGAGCTACGCCATGGACCCGCCGCCGTCCGTGGCCGGCCTCTACTTCGGCCATCCCGAGGCCCGGTATTTCAATGTGGGGAAAATCGGACGCGACCAGGTGGAAGACTACGCCCGCCGCAAGCGGATGACCGTCGAATCCATCGAACGGTGGCTTGCGCCCAACCTGGATTACGAACCCGTGGATGGCACCACGGGGATTTCATCGAAGCATTGTTGCTGTGTTAACTAACCTGCAGCCTGCTATCCCGCCGTAGACCGCAGCTATTTGCCAATCGCTCTGGCATATTTACCAAGGGTTGACAACCGGATGTCTTCCGCAAGATCTCCGTTAGGCTTCCGGCCACGAATCTCACGACGGGGGTTCCCATAGTTCGATCGCGTTTCCTTCGGGGTCATGTATGCGGGCGAAGCGGCCGATGCCCTCCATTTCGACTTCGTGGCTGACCTCGATATCCGCGGACTTCAGTTGCGTGATCATCGCATCCAAATCAGCCACGCGGAAATTCAGCATGAATGTCTTGTCCGGCGCGAAGTAGTCCGTGTCAGCATCGAAGGGTGAGAAAACCGTCACACCGGACTCGGTTACCCACGGCGCCATCTCCATGTCTGTCGGAGCGGGATTGATGCCAAGATGATCCAGATACCATTTCGCAAGTCCTTCTGCGTCCTTCGCCCGAAAGAAGAACCCGCCGAATCCCTGAACTCTTTGCACGCTTCGTCCTTTCTTTGATGGTCAGGCCGACATCTTCTTTTCTCGCCGACTACCTGCTTAACACCGCCGTACCCCAGGTGCTGGGATCCACGTGCACCCGCAGGTCCCGCCCGGCGCTCCACCACTGGGCGGGGTACTCCGAATTGTTGAGGTAATAGGTGAAACCCAGGCGGGGGAACTCATCCGGGTCGTATCCGCTGAGCGTTTCGGTCGGGAGGCATACTTCCAGGGTGTAACCGCGGTCCGTGATCAGGGACGCGATGGGAAGCGCTTCCGGTTCCGGCATGTTCCAACTCTCGCGGGCGCGGTCGACCTGCGAGGGCTTGACCACGGGCTGGTCCCCGCGGTCGCCGCCCCCGGTGGGCAGGCAGTTGAACTGGTGGCAGTACCTTCCCGCCCGCCTGGCCGTCTTCACGTCGCGCGTGTCCAGCCAGACCTGGAAGCTGTCCCCGGTCCAGTGCCGTCCGTAGTGGGACTGGACGGGCTTTCGCTTGCGCACGTCCACCGCGAAATACAGGCCCTCGTCGTTCCAGGCCATGTAGACGTCCGCGGCTTTCGGCCGGTTCTCCAGGAAACCCAGGTCGGGTACGAGGTATTCGGTATCCCAGTCGTCCAGGACACCGTTGATCCGGGGTGCCTGCTCGCGGTATCTGCACTGGAAGGCGTAGGCGAAGTAGACCCGGTTGGGAATGTCCAGCGGCATAGGCGTTCAGCGGTTGTAGTCCGTACCTTCGAGATCGAGCAGAAACGCCTTGACCTCCGGCCGGCCGCCGTAGCCTCCCAGGCGTCCGTCGCTGGTGATCACGCGGTGGCAGGGTATCAGGAGGCCGATGTCGTTACAACTGTTGGCCTGGCCTACCGCCCGGGCGGCCCGGGGCCTTCGAACCTGCTCGGCCACCCACTTGTAGGAACGCCACTGCCCGTATGGAATGGCCTGTTGCGCGGTCCAGACCTGCCGGGTAAAGGACGTGCCCCGCAGGAAATCCACCGGGAGGTCGAAAACCATCAGCTTGCCCTCGAAGTACCGCGTGATCTGGTCTGCGACCGAGGCAAGCAATCCGTCGTCCGGGACGAAGACGAGCTCCGCGTCGAAGCGGTTCAGCATGTCCGTCGCGAACGCCTCGTCCGTGATCCCGGAGGTAATACGGCATACGCCCGCGTCACTGGCCGCCGCGTACATGGGGCCGAGCGGCGTGGGGAAGACCGTGTATTTCAATACGTGCTTCAACGGGTCAGGGCTATCCTACGATGGCGCGGTCCCGCAGGCCCTGGGCGAGCGCCCGCGCGATGACCTCGCTGCCATCGATGGTGGGGTGCCAGGTATCGGCGAAGTACCGTTCGCGTTCACTGTCCATCCCGGTAAAAGCGGCGTTGAGATCGATGAGGTCCGTATCCTCTTCCATAGCCAGCCGGCGGATCGAGGCATCGTAGATATCGTAGAGTTGCCTGAGGCGGTCGAGATCTCCCCGTGCCACAAAGGACGGATACCGCATCTTGTCGAGGCTTTGCATGGACATCTCCGCGCCGTTACGGGATATGAGCGTCGGCAGGGTCGTCAGGACGACGCGGGTCCGGTCGTTCTTCGCCGTCTGGATGAGGCGGCGCATATTGTATTCGTAGTTCTCCGGAAGGAAGTCCTCGAGGTCGAAGGAGCCGATGGGCGGCGGCGTGTTCAGTTCCAGGATCTCTTTGGCTTCGTCCAGGAGCCTCAGGCCCGTGTTGCCGCCATTGCCGTAATGCCAGTAGGACTGGGTCTTCCTGCGCATGTCGGGATAGTGCTTCGGGTTCCCCAGCCACATGTCGTTCCAGCCGATATAGACGATCAGGATGTCCGGCTCGAATGCCATGAGCCGGGGAAGGCGCAACTGGGCGTTGATGGACGCGTGATCGTCCACGCCTGCGTTGATCACCTGGTGATCGCGCCCCAGGTCCATTTGCGCCAGCTGCCGTTCCAACTGGTAGGGATAGGGTGAATCATCCCCGGGCGCGCCGAAGGTGCAGGAGTCACCGAGACACATGATACGGACGGATTCGGGATCCTTCCGCATCGGAAAATCCGTTCCCCGGAACCCGTAGTCGTTGATCCGGATGCCGGCCACACTGTACCCCGGCATCAGTTCCCAACCGCTCCGGTTGTGAAACACGATGTAGGGATGGGCGCCGTCGTATTCCTCGTGGAACCAGCGGTCCCTGTTGTACGCGTGGTCCTGCCGGCGAAGGTAGAACTCCGCACCTACGAGGGCGCCCACCGCGGCGCCGGCCATGGCGGCAAATGCGTAACGCTTCATTCCCGTTCTCCGGCTGTCATGCACCCTGTTAAGGCCGATCGGACCGGACGGCTCGCAAAAATCTTCCCAATCCACTTTGCCGTCGCACTCCCCCTGAATCTAAGGGCACACAGGCCGAAATCGCAAGTGAAAACGCATACCCGGTTTTGTTTGACGACAACGCCTTCGTTCCCTGTATAACCATTAGTGAAAGGTCTTGACGACGACCGGAGCGACTTCCATATTCATAAGGTGGTTCCCAACCTGTTGACCACAGAACACCGGTCTTTCCGGCTCCGGTTCTCGTGATTACCCGCCAGCCTTGTTCTGTCGCATGAACTTCGTCAGTTCGGATGGCATATATACGCAGAAGAGGAGGTCCCATGGCTGATCGACACGATGAAGCCAGGCCCGATGAATCGTCCCATTCCAAAACTAAATCGGGGACCCGGTTCACGCGCCGTGGTTTTCTCAAGGGCGCGGGCGCAGGTGCGGTGACGGCTGCCGTAGCGCCGGCCATCCTGGTTTCTGAAGCCGGGACGGCGGCCGCCCAGGAAGCCGAGGGCGTCATGTCGGCGACCATATCGCTCGATGTGAACGGCCAGTCACACAACGTCGAGGTGGAAGCGCGCACAACCCTGGCCGACGCGCTGCGGGACAGGCTGGAGATCACCGGTCCCAAAGTGGTCTGCGACAAGGGCGAGTGCGGGGCCTGTACCGTGGAGTTGGACGGAAAGCTCGTTTTCAGCTGCATGACGCTGGCCATGGACGCCCAGGGCCGAAAAATCGAGACCGTGGAAGGCATGGCGGACGGCGACAACCTGCATCCCATCCAGGAAGCCTTTGTCGAGAAGGACGCCCTGATGTGCGGATTCTGCACGCCGGGGTTCCTGATGTCCTCCAAGTCGTTGCTGGACGCCAACGACAACCCGACGCCGGAAGAGGTCCGGGAGGGTCTGTCCGGTAACATCTGTCGCTGCGGCACCTATCCCCACGTGTTCGAGGCCGTGATGAGCGCCGCCGAAAAGATGCGGAAGGGAGGGTGAGCCGATGCAGCAGAAGATGAAGACGGTCACGATCACCATCCAGGAAGACGGTGAACCCAGAGAAATCGAAATTCAGGTCCCCGATACCGGCGAGGGCGGCTGGGGAGACCTTTCGAAGAACACCTATATCAACAAGCCACACACCCGCGTGGACGCGGTCGACAAGGTCACCGGCCGCGCCAAGTACACTGCCGACATCAAGTTGCCCGGCCTGCTCTACGGTCGCATCCTGCGTTCGGCCCATCCGCGCGCCCGGATCAACCGCATCGACGCCACCCGCGCGATGGCGCTGCCCGGCGTGAGCGTGGTGGTGCTTCCCAACGACGACCCCGAGGTCTTCTCGCGGGAGTGCCGGTTCGCCGGACAGGAAATCGCGGCCGTGGCGGCGACGACGCCGGAGGTCGCCGAAGACGCGCTCCACGCCATCGACGTGGATTACGAGGTGCTGCCCTTCGTCGTGGACGAAGACGCGGCGCGCGACCCGGACGCGGCCCAGGTGCACAGCGACCGCGGTAACGAGGGCGAGCCCAGGGTCGGCGAGCAGGGCGACATCGCCGCGGGATTCGCCCAGGCCGACGTGACCCTCGAGGCTACCTTCCGGTGCCAGGTGCAGTCCCACATCGCGCTGGAGACCCACGGCAACGTGTGCCAGTGGGAGGGCGACAAGCTGACGGTCTGGGCCTCCACCCAGGGTGTATTCAGCGTGCGCGGCGAACTGGCCGGGCATTTCGGGATTCCCGAAACGAACGTGCGCGTGATCACGGAGTTCATGGGCGGTGGTTTCGGCGCAAAGTTCGGCGCTCGCAAAGAGGGCGTGATCTGCGCCCTGCTCGCCCGGAAAGCCGGAGCGCCCGTGAAGCTGATGCTGACGCGCAAGGAAGAGCACCTGGCCACGGGAAACCGGCCCTCCGCCGTGCAGCACGTGAAGCTGGGCGCGACGAGCGACGGCAAGCTGGTCGCCTATGAGCGGTCCAATTACGGAACACCAGGCGTCGCCGGCAGCGCCAATATTCCTGGTGCGCCGTATCTGTACGAGATCCCCAACTACCGCATCGAACAGACGAGCGTGTTCACCAACGCCGGACCAATGGCCGCCCAGCGCGCGCCGGGACACCCCCAGGCGGCCTTCGCCATGGAATCCATGATGGACGAGATGGCCGAGGCGCTGGGTATGGACCCCATCGACATCCGCCAGATGAACGATCCGAACGAAGCGCGGCGCAACATGGTGGCCATGGGTGCGGAGCACATCGGATGGAAGACCCGCCGGAATGCCACGCCCAATTCAGGGACCGGCCGGATCAAGACCGGCATGGGCGTGGGATCTGCCCGGTGGGGCGGCGGCGGCGGAAGGACGCAGGCCGAGTGTACCATCAATCCCGATGGGAGCGTGCAGGTGAAGTGCGGCACGCAGGACATCGGTACCGGGACGCTCACCCTGGTGCACATGGTCGCGGCGGAAGAGTTCGGGTTGAAGATGGAGGATATCGACGTCGGTATCGGCGACACGAACTACCCCTATTCGGGCGGAAGCGGCGGAAGCACCACGGCCGCTTCGGTGTCGCCCGCCATCAAGGGTACGACGATGCTGGCGAAACTCGAACTGTTCAAGAAGATCGCGCCCAGGTTCGGCGTGGAACCCGGAGAACTCGTGGCCTCGGACGGCAACGTGTTCGTCGGGAGCGATCCTTCGAAGAGCATGACCTGGCAACAGGCGGCGGCCCAGCTCGGGGACGAGCCCATATTCTTCCACGGCCAGTGGCTGCCCGGCTACTCGGACAGCGGCGTGCCCGGCGTTCACTTCGTCGAGGTCAGCGTCGACACCGAGACCGGCCTGGTGAAGGTCGACCGGGTCGTGGCCGTCCACAACAGCGGCATGATCCTGAACCCGCTCACCTGGGCGAGCCAGGTTAACGGCGGCGTCCTGATGGGCATCGGATATGGCATGTACGAAAACCGCATCATGGATCCCGCGACGGGTTACATGGTCAACGCGAACCTGGAAGACTACAAGGTCATGGGCTCCACGGACATCCCAGAGATCGAAATCCTCAGGTACGACGAACCGGAACGGGGTGTCATCGGCATCGGCGAACCCGCGACGATCCCGACCCCGGGTGCCATCGCCAACGCCATCTACAACGCCTGCGGCGCCCGGATACGGGACATGCCGTTTACCCCCGACAAAGTGCTCAGCGCACTGGCCGCAGTGAAGGAGGGTTGACCCATGCAGAACTTTTCCTACGTCAATGCGACGTCGATAGAGCAGGTGCCTTCCCTGCTGGGCCGTAGCTGGGACGACGCGGTGGTCATGGCGGGCGGGACGGACCTGGTCGGCGAGATGAAGGACTACGCCGCCGTCCCGAAGCGCGTGGTCAACCTCAAGTCCATCGATGGGCTCGACTACATCCGGCAGGATGACGCCGGGCTGCGTATCGGCGCCTTGACCACACTGACGGACGTGTTGGAAAACGACGCCGTGTCGCAGGAATTGCCGGTGCTTCACCAGGCGGTATCCGTCATCGCCTCGCCGCAGATCCGCAACATGGCCACACTGGCCGGGAACATCCTGCAGCGGCCGCGGTGCTGGTACTACCGCAGCGAGGACTTCCCCTGTCTGAAGAAGGGTGGGGCGCGGTGCTACGCGGTGGGCGGGGTCAATACCTACCACGCGATCTTCGGCTCCGGACCGAGCTACATCGTCCATCCCTCCGACGCGGCCCCCGCGCTCATGGCCCTGGGCGCCACGGTGAACATCCACGGCCCCCGCGGCGGGAATGAAGTCGTCCTGGACGATTTCTTCACCATGCCCGAAATGAACATCCGGCGGGAGAACATCCTTCGCCCCAACGAGATTGTGACGGAAATCACGATCCCGAAACCGGAGGCGAACAGCAAAGGCATGTACCTCAAGGTGCGGGAGCGCGAATCCATCGATTTCGCCCTCGTAAGCCTGGCCGCGCAGATGACCGTGGTGAACGGCACCTGCGAGCGGGCCAGCCTCGTGCTGGGCGGCGTGGCGCCCATTCCGTGGCGGGCCGTCGAGGCGGAAGATTACCTCAGGGGCCGCAGGATCACGGAAGCCCGGGCGGAAAGCGCCGCGGAGGCCGCGGTGGAAGACGCCGCGCCCATGCCGCACAACGGTTACAAGGTGGAGATCGCGAAGAACCTCGTGAAACAGGCCGTTCAGGCCCTGGCGGCGTAGGCAGGGCTGCGCAGCGCCGCAAGCAAGGAGTCTATCATGGCACAACCCGTATGCCGGTACCTGAGGACGAAATCGTTCTACACGGCAGAGAAGAACGACACGACCCTTACCGAAGAAAAGCCCGGCCGCTCGTTCTGGTGCGTCCGCTCCGTGTCGGGCATCGGTCCCGATGACAAGGTCGTGGGACCGACCGAATGCGACGCCCATCGCACCTGCTTCGAAACCGTCGACGTGCGTTTCGTATAAGGAGACGTCCGGCTTGAACGACTATGTCCATCGCGAGCTCCTGCCCCTGGGGGAGGACTCGACGCCGTACCGTCTGCTCACCAGCGACCACGTCTCAACGGGTACTTTCGAAGGCAGGGACATCCTCAAGGTCGACACGGAAGGCCTGATCCTGCTCGCGGACCAGGCCATCCGCGACAGTTCCCACCTGCTGCGTCCCGAACACCTCGCCCAGTTGCGCAAGATCCTCGACGATCCGGAAGCGTCCGACAACGACCGTTTCGTCGCCATGGAAATGCTGAAGAACGCCAACATCTCCGCCGGCGGCATCCTGCCCATGTGCCAGGACACGGGGACGATCATCGTCACCGGCAAGAAGGGCAACCGCGTCTGGACGGAAGGCGACGACGAGTCCGCCATCTCGCAGGGCACCATGAACGCCTTCCTCAGCACCAACCTGCGGTACAGCCAGCAGGCGCCTCTGGATATGTTCACGGAGTCGAACACGCGGACCAACCTGCCCGCCCAGATCGAGATCTATGCGGACCGGGGCGACGAGTACAAGCTGATGTTCATGACCAAGGGCGGGGGATCGGCAAACAAGAGCCTCCTCTTCCAGGAGACCCGGGCGCTGCTGAACGAGGACCGGTTCCTCGAATTCGTCGACGAGAAACTGCGCATCCTCGGCACGGCGGCCTGTCCGCCGTACCACCTGGCCATCGTGGTGGGCGGTACCTCCGCGGAATATACGTTGAAAACGGCCAAGCTGGCGAGCGCGCGCTTCCTGGACACCCTGCCGACGGAGGGCAACGAATACGGACAGGCCTTCCGCGACCTCGACATGGAGGCCAGGGTGCTGAAGATGAGCCAGGAGATCGGCATCGGCGCGCAGTTCGGCGGGAAGTACTTCTGCCACGACGTGCGGGTGGTCCGCATGCCCCGGCACGGCGCCTCGTGTCCGGTGGGCATTGCCGTTTCCTGCGCCGCCGACCGGCAGATCCTGTCGAAGATCACGCGGGACGGGATCTTCCTGGAGCAGCTGGAAACCGAGCCGTCCAAATACCTGCCCGAGATCGCGGACGAGACCCTGGGCGGCGACGTAGTGGAAATCGACCTGAACCGGCCCATGTCCGAGGTCCGCGCCACGCTCAGCGGCTACCCGGTCGCCACGCGCCTTTCCCTGACGGGTCCCATGATCGTCGCACGGGACATCGCCCACGCCCGGCTCAAGGAGCGGCTCGACGGCGGCGAGGACCTGCCCCAGTACTTCAAGGACCTGTGCGTCTACTACGCGGGGCCGGCCAAGACGCCGGAAGGGTACGCTTCGGGGTCCTTCGGGCCGACGACGGCGGGCCGCATGGACACCTACGTGGACCAGTTCCAGGCGGCCGGCGGCAGCATGGTCATGCTCGCCAAGGGGAACCGGTCCGTCCAGGTCACTAACGCCTGCAAGAAACACGGCGGGTTCTATCTCGGGTCCATCGGAGGGCCGGCCGCGCGGCTGGCCAAAGACTCCATCCGGGAGGTTTCGATGGTGGAGTACCCCGAACTGGGCATGGAGGCCATCTGGCGCATCCAGGTGGAGAAATTCCCGGCCTTCATCGTGGTGGACGACAAGGGCAACGACTTCTTCTCGGGGTTCATGCGCCGGAACTGAGCTCCGGCGCGGCATCCTGTCGGCCTCGGCACGCTCCGGTGCGGCCGGCGCTTCGGTGCGGCCAGCCGCCGCGTCACCCTGATCTCAGGGGTTTATTCGGCAAGCTCCAGTTCCAGGTGGGTTTCGGGCATCCGGCCGTCCATCAGGACCAGGGGCTGCCACGTCCACATGGCCTGCCAGCGTTGGCCGCGCTGGTCGATCACCTGCCGGCGCAGCAGGCCGATCCGCCATACGTCTCCCGGAGCGGGGGCGGTGGCCTGCCCATCGGCCAGCCATTTCAGGCCTTCCCACGGCAGGGCCAACTCCACCGTCCAGCCCCGATCGACCCGGTCCCTTCTGCCCGGTTCGCCATCTACTTTCACCCCGGCCTGCAACCCCGGTAAGCGCCAATCCGAAAAGGCCCAGCGCATGGCACGGATGTCGGTCCGCGTGTGGCCGCCCAGTACCTCGGGCTGGTGGACCGCCAGATCGAATTCCGGCACGTGGAACCGGTCGTCGTCCCGGTGGGCTTCTTTCCAGATGTAGCACATTTCCGAGGTGGCGCCCAGCGGATTCACGGCCAGGTCGTAGTACGCGCCGGGACCGGTGATGAGCACGCCCACGTGGCTATCCTCCCGTACCTCGTGGACGGGTTTTTCCTGGGTGGCATGTATGTCGCGATCCTCCAGCCAGAACCCGATGTAGAGGCCCTGGTCGTCCCAGGCCATGGCCGCCGTGGTATCGAACAGTGCACGGGCATCCGTGTGATCGCTGAACAGCGGAGATCGCTCCGCCGCCGACCATGTTTCCTCGGACAGGTAGCCGTCAACAACCAGGTCGCCCCGCGTCCTCCGGCACCGGTATCGTGCGACCTGTTCGGCCTGCCCGGCCTGTGCGGTCTGCGCGGTCTGATCTGCCTGCTGGGTCTGTTCGGCCAACCCGGTGCGGGTCGACGCCGCAGGATGCGCGCTGCCGATCACGCCCACCTTCGCCACGAGATTGCCCGGATCGCCGCTAGTCGCCTGTGGTTCATCACTCGTCGCCTGTGGTTCACCGCCCGTCGCCCGCGGTTCGCTTTCATCCACCGCTTTTTCGGAGAAATGGATCACGCTGAATCGATCCGGGATGTGCGAATCGTAGATCCCGTGACTGTTCCAAGCCCATCCCGGACACGTCCTGAAACCGCCTTCGTCGATCCACTGGAACCGCGAAAAATCCATGCGCCAGATATCCCCTTCCCGCGCCGGCAGCGAACGCCCGTCCGCCAGGTGCTTCAGGCCCTGCCAGGGGAAGGCGATCTCGGCCGTCCAGCCCCGGTCCCGGTCGGTCGGGTCGTTGATGGTACCGTCCACGTGTACTGCCCACTTCAAGCCAGGCAGATCCCATTCGCGAAACGCCCAGCGACGTCCACGCGGATGGGCGTGGCCGGTCTTGATTCCCCCGAGCGTATCCACCAGGTCGGTACCCTGCAGGTCGAACTCGGGATGCGCGCCGAATCCGGCCTCCACGTAGGCGTTCTGCCACACGTAGAACCGTTCCATGATCGTGCCCAGGGGGTTCAGTTCGAATTCATAGTAACTGTCTTCCCCGGCGATGAAGACTTCCACGTCGTTTTCCTCGCAGATCATGGAATCGCGCTCCGTGTACGTCGCCCGCACGTCGGGGTCCTCCACCCAGAATCCCACGTACAGGTAGTCATCGTCCCAGAGTACCGCGGCCCGCGTGTCAAACATCGCCGGCCGGCCCGGCTCCTCCAGGTCCTCGAAGCGCGGCGAGCGGACCGCGTGTCGCCACGAAACCTCGTTGAGCCGCCCGTCCACCACGATGGGACCGACGGTCCGGCGCGCGGTGTAGTGCTTCAGCCCTTCTTCCGAGTATCCCCAATCACTGTTCATGTACTTGATCTCCAAAGTATTCTATTCCCTATTCCCCGTACACTTCCCGTCCTCCTACGCCTCCCACGGCACATCCAGCCCGAATTTCTCGGCGACCTCGATGAGCTTGTCCCGGGTGCCGGCAGGCAGGGGGATCCCGTGCTCGATGCGCTCCCGGTGGACGACTTCCTCCGGCTCGCCCGGCACGAAGAGTTCGTCGACCCCTTCGACACGGGGCAGGCCCTTCATGGCCGAAACGAGCTCATCGATCTGCGTGCGGTAGGTGTCCGGATCCGTGAACGCCGAGATATCGATGGCGCCGATGAAGCTGTTCTGCACGCCGGGCCTTGCGCCGGGTCCCGTGATGGCGGCCGTCAACAGCGGATTACCGACCATCAGGCTCGAAAGGCACTCGAAGATGAGGGCCAGTCCATAGCCTTTGTAGCCGGCCGCGGGCTGCAGGAACCGTGCCCTGCGGGGATCCGTCGTCGGATGTCCGTCTCCGTCCAGCGCCCAGGTGTCGGGAATGGACTCGCCCCGGTCCACGGCCACGTCGAGCTTGCCGAAGGCGGCCACGCTCGTGGCCATGTCCAGGGATATGGTACGGCCGTCGCTTCCCGGTACGGCGATGGCGATCGGACTGTTGTGCACCCCAGGCGCCCGCGCGCCCGGCGGAGCCATGTTCGGGGGGTTGCAGACGGACGCGATGCCGGCCATGTTCTCCCGTGCGGCCATCTGGGCGTAGTATGCCATGGCGCCCTGGTGGGTCGTATTGCGGATCAGCACCCATCCGATGCCTGCCCCGCGGGCCTTCTCGACGGCCTGCTTCATGGCGTAGGTCGTCACCACCGGGCCGAAGGCGCAATCGGCCTCGATGAGCATCGTGGCCGGTGTCTCCCGTTCAATCCGGATGTCCGGCCGGGGGTTGTAGTGACCGGCTTCCACCGATTTGACATATCCGTTGACCCGCTGGACACCGTGGGAGTCCACCCCTCGCAGGTTCGCCCATACCAGCACTTCGGCTTCGATGGCCGCGTCTGAAGGCGTCAGGCCGACCCGCTCGAAGACCGCCGCCGTGAAAGCCCGCAGTTTCTCCCCATCCACGCGGATGTCCGCCATGTGATTCCTTTCCGATCGGTGTCCTGACAACGATTTCCGGTCCCCCGGATCACGGAGCCGGACATCTGCATCCACGTCATGAAGTGCCGCGAGACCGTGTCTCCGCAACTATATGAGTATCAACAGACTGCTGTAAGATAGACGGGCGGATCGCGCCGCGCCAGAGGTTACTTGCCGGCTGTATATCCGGTTGAATACAATCCGGAACGGCGTCGAATCGGAACGCGGGTAACCGGGGCGCCCCGCCTGCTATCTTCGTCGTTGACAAAGCCCACGATGGTCGGTAAAGTTCCCATGCATTCGGAGCGCTGCATTAGTCGTCAGATAAGCCACAGCCATGATCCTGATCCAGATACTGCGGATATACCTGATCCTCATCATCGTCCGCGCGGTCATGTCCTGGTTCAACCCGGACCCGGCCTCGCCGCTCGTACGTTTGCTGACGTGGCTCACGGAGCCAGTCCTGTTGCCTTTCAGGCGGATCATTCCACCCATTCCCGTTCCGAAGACGAACGTTCGGATCGACCTGGCCCCGGTCTTCGTGCTGTTGATCGGCGGCTGGCTGTTGACCAAGCTGCGTTACTGACCATGACGGAGACAAGCCACCCTTAACGGAGATTAACCGACCATGATCGTCGTGGGACTCGAGACATCTTCCACGATCGCCGGGATCGCCGTGATCCGGGACCGCCAGGTGATGGCCGAAGCGTCGCAGGAATTGGGCGGCGTGCACGCCGAAAAGCTGCCCGGAATGCTGGAACGTATCATGGGCGACCTGGACGTGCAGTGGTCGGAAGTGGAAGGATTCGCGATCTCGATCGGACCCGGATCGTATACCGGGTTACGGGTGGGATTAAGCCTGGTCAAGGGTCTTGCCTACGTGACGAAGCGGCCGGTCGCCGCCGTGCCCACGCTCGACGCCATCGCCTTCCAGGTGCCCTGCTGCAGGTATCCCGTCCACGTGCTGACCGATGCCCGCAGGGGCCAGGTCTATGAAGCCCGCTACGATACGTCCGGAGGCTGGCCTGAGCGGCAAACCGAATTCAGGGTGGGGCCGCTCGAAGACGTGTTGGCATCCATCGAGGACAAGGTGTTGCTCATCGGCAGCGGCGTCGACGCCAATGGTCCCGACATCGTCGCCGTTCTCGGTGAACGGGCCTGCTTCCCGCCCCAGGGCGCGGGACGGCCGATGGCCTCCTCGACCGCGTTCCTCGGCCTGGAACTCCTCAAGCGGGGCGAGCAGTCCGATCTGAACGAGCTCGAACCACTGTACCTGCGAAAAACCGACTTCGCCAGGCAGCCGCCGTCCCGGCTCGAACAGACGCCGCCTTCCGAAACTGCTCCTGCCCCTCCTGGTCAAACTGATCCGGCCGGTCCGCCTGACGCGGCCACCCCGCCTGACCCGAGTGGCCGGGCCAAAACCTCGTCTGAATGACCCATGACCGAGGCAAAACCCTTCGTCATAGGGGAAATGGACCGTTCACACGTCCCCCAGGTCCTGGAAATCGAACGGGCGTGCTATCCGGCGCCCTGGTCCGAATCCGCCTTTCACCATGAAATAACGTCAGGGGCTTCCGTCGCGCTGGTCGCAATGGACGGGGAGTCGGTCGCGGGTTTCCTGGTCGGATGGATCGCTGCCGACCAGGTGCATGTCGCCAACATTGCCGTGGCGGACGGGTATCGGCGCCGAGGCGTCGGAACCGGGATGATGTTGCGGCTTCTCGAGGAGGCGGTCCGACGGGGGTGCACTTCCTCCAGCCTGGAAGTGCGCGAGTCGAACCTGGCGGCCCGGTCGATGTACAGCCGGCTGGGATACCACGCGGTCGCCCTTAGGAAGTCCTACTATTCGAATCCTGCCGAAGACGCCGTGGTCATGGTGAAATCGTTGTGAGGGGCTAATACTACATCATGGACTTGCCATATTTGATGTCAAATAACTTGTCAAATAGGTTCAAGTAACCTATATTAAACCTTGATTTACTAATCATAAGTCTTAATTTAATATATAGTTGAATATCGTATGACTAGCGTCAGAAATACTGTCAATTAACGTGTCATGTTTGAGGTTATAATGAACTGGGATCGTTTTTCATTCGAATTTGATCTGGATGACAAAACTCTATTCAGAGACCTCATATCAATTGAAGCTTTTAAGGAAGCCTCTCTAAACCTGGCCTTCCCTCAGGAGTGGCAGAATCAACTGGATCGTTTGAACAGAGTACGTGCGGTTCATGGAACTACTGCAATAGAAGGTAATCCACTTTCAGAAGAGGAAGTTTCCCGACAAATGGAATTACTCGATCTTGTAACGCATGAAAGTGAAAGCCCGGCCGCTACTAAGGAACAACTACAGATAAGAAACGCTGGCGAAGCTCAGGCCTGGGTAAGAACCCGTTTTGTGCCTGATTGCCGGCCCCTAAACCTCGATGACGTCTTTACCATGCATGAAATGATTACAAGAGACTCGGACACTACTAACAACATACCTGGTAGATTAAGAAGTTTTTCAGTAACTGTAGGTAGTGAGGATTTGGGAGGTGTTCACAGAGGCGCACCACACGATCGGTTATTGGACTTGATGCGTGACTACATCGGGTTCATAGAATCACCTGATGCAATAAGGTATCATCCGGTGATTCAAGCACTTCTCGCTCACTTTTTTCTGGTCACAATCCACCCTTTTGGAGATGGTAATGGAAGAGTATCTCGCCTGGTAGAAGCGGCCATCTTGTATCAGTCTGGATACAACGTCCGGGGCTTCTACGGACTTTCCAACTACTTCTATCGTAATGAAATCGAGTATAAGACCGTTCTACAGCAGTGTCGACATGTTCAACCTTTTAACGTGACTCCATTTGTACGTTTCGGAGTAACCGGATTTGCCAGTGAACTCAAGGGCATTAACAACTTTGTCAAAGCGAGAATCAATAGACTGGTGTATCGAAACACGATGGTGAAGTCATTCAATACGAAATCAGGACCGCGTAGACGCCTATTGAACCAGAGAGAATACAATTTGTTGGACTATCTGTTAAACGAAACAGATCCCCTGGATCCATTTTCCGACGAACCATCTAGAAGCGTAACACTATCGGAATTGTGGGACGACCGATATGTACAGTCTGTATATCAGCAAGTCACTCTACGGACATTTCAGAGGGAATTGTTCAGGCTTTCAGATTTAGGATTTATCAACTTCAAGCGGGATGTTGATGTCGGAGACTGGCTTGTCGAACTCAACTTCGGCGCTATCGAAAAGCACTAACTCCACCCGTTACCAGCTTCTCCAGCACTTCAGACGCGGATCGTCCGATCTGTTCCGTGGAAGCGTGGTCGCGGTAGACGCGGTTGCCGCCCTCGGAAATCCTGCGCAGCAGTTCTCGGTCCCCGTGCAGCCGGCGGATGGCGCTGGCGAGTGCTTCCGGGTCTCCGCGCCTGCACAGCAGGGCGCTTTCGCCATCGGCCAAAAGTTCACGGACCGCCGGCGAGTCCGCCGTGATGACCGCCTTGCCCGCCGAGAGGGCCACGAACACCTTGCCCGGTATCACCCGGACCGCTTTGTCGGACGTTCCGAAAATCCCGAGACATACGCCCCATCCCTGCAGGAACCGGTGTAACTGCTCGTAGGGGATCCAGTCGGTGAAACGTACGTTCTCCAGGTTCAGTCTCCGCGCGGTCTCGTGTATTTCGTCCGTCATTTGACCCGACCCGACGAAATGAAATTCGATATCCGGTACGTCCTTCAGGCGGTTCGCCGCTTCCAGCATGAACGGCAATCCGTGAAGCGGTATGAATTTGCCGACGAACAAGACCCTGAAGGACGTGTCCTCCGCGGGCGTGCCGTCGGCGGGTGCGTCCTCAGAGGGCGTGCCTACCGCGGACGCGGCGGTAATATCCTCCGAGGGCGGGGCCACAGCGGGCGTGTCCACCGGCGGCGCGTCTACGTATGTATCTGGTCCGCTCGCTTTCGGTCCGTTCAAACCCTCCGGCCCGTCCGGTTCCACGGCGCCGACGAATACCCGGGCAAACCGCTTCCGAGGCAGGTTGAATGCCTGCACGAAGTAGTCTATGTGGGCTTCCGTGTCGAGCAGCACGAGGTCCGCCTTCGCGCAAGCCTGCCGGTCCAGCCAGCGCAGCAAGCGGCTCATGAGCGTGCCTTCCGCAATGGACCGGCGGTCTTCGACGAGGGTATCGTAAAGGGAGATCAACGGGCTGAAGACGAGGGGCCGGCGCGGAAACCGGGTGAGCAGCCACGCCAGCGGCATATCGAAATGGCCGATATATCCGACCAGCATGACCTCGTAGCGGCCGACCGTGAAGACATACTTGAGCAACAGCCGGAGGCAGGCCAGCTTCAACTCGACCGCGCGCAGGACTAGCGAGAACGGACCCAGGTACCGTCCGGTCTTGTCCCTTTCCTTCTCCCAGAGGGGCACATGGCACTCCAGCACCTGCCAGCCGGCCCGCTTCAGGCCTTCGATGAGCGTCCGGTTCCGTGGGTAATCGCGTTCGTAGGTACCGAAGAAGCAAACTCGGCCGCGCGGGGAGGGTGTCATGACCTCACCCCAGCCGTTCCCGGACGGCGTAGTCTTCTGTGCGCCGGGCCTGGTGGGCGATCATTTCGGCGATCAGGCCCATGGAGACCAGCTGGATGCCGAGGACCATGAGGAAGACGGAGAACAGCAACAGGGGACGGGTCCCGATACCGACGCCGGTCAGCCAGAGCCAGGTCAGGTAGAGGGCGATGCCCACGCCGGCGACGAAGGACAACAGGCCGAAAGAGCCGAACAGGTGGAGCGGCCGCCGGGTGTAGTTCGACACGAAGTACACGGTCAGCAGGTCGAAGAACCCGTGGGTGAACCGGCCCAGGCCGAACTTGCTGCGGCCGTGCTTCCTGGGATGATGCAGCACCGGCGTCTCCGTCACGCGGAAACCGGCCCAGTGCGCCAGCACAGGCAGATAGCGGTGGAGTTCGCCGTAGACGGGAATGGTCTCCACGACGGCGCGGCGATAGGCTTTCAGGCCGCAGTTGAAATCGTGCAGCCGCAGGCCGCTGACGATCCCCGTTACCCGGTTGAACAGCTTTGAAGGTATCCGCTTGGACAGCGGGTCCTTCCGCGTTTTCTTCCAGCCGGACACCAGGTCGAAACCCTCGTCCAGCAGGTCGACCATGGCGGGCACTTCCGCGGGATCGTCCTGCAAGTCTCCGTCCATGGTCACAACGACCTCGCCGCGGCTCGCCTCGAAGCCTACGGCCAGCGCCGCGGACTTCCCGTAGTTGCGGCGGAACCGGATGGCCCTCACCCGGTCGTCCTCCGCCCGGAGCCGGCGCAGTTCGTCGAAGGACCCATCCCGGCTACCGTCGTCGATGAAGAGCACCTCGAAGGACTTTCCCGATGGCTCGAGGGCCGCCACGATCCGCTCGTGGAGCTCCCGCAGGCTTTCCGCCTCGTTGAACAGGGGAATCACGACGGATATGTCCATCTTCTCCTCCCTGTCATCCGCTATCGCCGGATCGTCACGCAGCATCGGTGCTATCTCCCTTCGTCACACAGCATCGGTGCTATCCCCCATCGTACGCCGAATCACCTGCAACGTCTGCCGGGCCGTGTTCTCCCAGGTGTAGAGCCTGCTCCTTGCCACGGCATTTCCGGCAAGCCGTTCACGCTTCTCCCGGTCGCACAGTAGATCGATCAACGCGCGGGCCATAGCCTCCCGGTCCCCGGGCGGGACCAGCACGCCCGTTTCCCCGTCGACCACGGCGTCCCGGAGTCCCGGCACCCGCGCAGCCACGACCGGCACGCCGCGGGCATTGGCTTCGATCACGGTGATGCCCCATCCTTCCTTGCTCGAGGGATAGGCCGCCACCTCGGCGCGGGTCAGCAGGCGCAGTTTTTCTTTCTCGGAAACGAAACCCGTGAATCGCACCGCCTCGTTCAGGTCCATGGACCGCGTCAATGCCTCGAGCGCGCGCCGCCGGTCGCCCGTGCCCACGATCACCAGGCGCGCACCGGGCACCTCCTCGCGGACGATCGCCATGGCCTGGATCAGGTGGTCCACGTTCTTGTACTTCTTGAGGCGGCCGAGGTAGATGACCAGGCCGGGTTCCTTCCGGTCCGGAGCGGCAGGTGCGTCATTCCGGTCCGGAGCGGCAGGTGCGTCATTCCGGTCCGGAGCGGCAGGTGCGTCATTCCGGTCCGGAGCGGCAGGCGCCCCGACGGTTTCGGCTTCCAGAAACCGGGCGTCCAACCCGTTATGCACGACGCTGATCCGGTCCGCTGCGACCCCCATCCTGACGAGTTCGTCCCGGGTGCTTTCAGAGACCGCTTCAAAGAGGCAACGGCGATACACCCGGGGAATCATCCGTTCCATGAAGTACAGGTAGGTCGCGAGCACCGGGTTGATTTCCCGGTAAAACGTGGTCCCGAAAAGATGGTGCAGCAGGACCATCAGCGGGGGACCGTCCAGAAACCAGGGCATCAATGCCGGTATCTTGTTGATGTCTTCGATGACGACGTCGAAGGACCGGTGAGCCAGGTGTCTACGATAGTACCAGGGCGCGGTCAGGTTGAACGTCCATTTCCCGCCGTGACGGATGACGTCGATCCCGTCGATCCGCTCGGATTCCGCCGCGCCGGGGAACCGGCTGCAGAGCAGGGTGACCTCGTTCCCCCAGGCGGCGATCCGCGAGAATGTCTCGTGCAGGTGTACTTCGGCGCCGCCCGCTTCCGGGTTGCGGATATCCCTCCAGTTTATGACCAGAATGCGCATTGGACTGAACCGGCTGGCGGCGCGCCGCGAGGCTTCAGCACGGTGCGGCCCCGAGCCGCCCCCAACACCGGCGCGGCCAGACCTGAAGAAAGCGTCTTCGACCCCGGACACGGCCAGGCCTCAGGGATCGCTCGCTTCGCTCGCATCGCCGGCTTCCTTGAGATCCTCGATCATGTCCTGTACGACCGTATCCCCCGGAGCGATCCGCTGCCACCTCTCGAGCGTTTCAAGCATGCGGTCCGAGTCATCCATCCGGAAATAGAGATTCACCAGTTGATCGTATCCCGTGGCGTATTCGGGATGGGCGGAAACGCCCCGTTCCAGCAGTTCGGCGGCCTCCGCCTCGCGGCCCAGTCTCCGAAGGGACTGGCTCAGGATGGTGTACCCGTCGAAGGTACTGTATTCCCCGGCCAGTTCCGACGCCAGGTCCTTGACGTCGGCAAACTCGCCCTGGTCGGCGTTGAACTGGATGAGCATGAGCCGTTCAAGCGCGCCGTTCGTTATGTCGTACTCCAGGTACTTCTCGATGGTCTCGATGGCCTGGTCCGGCCGGCCCCGTCTCCACTGGTTCAGCGCAAGTTGATGGAAGGAAACGGTATAGTTCCGCAGGAGGGTGCGGACCTGCGGGTCCTTGTAGACTTGCGGATCCGCTATGCCGCGGTACTGGTAGACGTTCCAGAGGTTGTGCCGGGTCCGCTCCACGTCCATCAGGTCCGGATCGGGATCCGGAAGGACCCGCCAGACCATGCCTTCCAGTTGCATGTAGTCATCCAGGCCCACGTCGTTCTCCGGCGAGACGGTCACGGCGAAGTATACGGGTTTTTCCCAGTCGTTCTGCTCCAGTATGTGCAGGATCATCAGGTCCTGGACCCTGAGATACCCTATGTCCTCGCCCAGCATACCGGCCGGGGGCACGGTCCACGTTATGCCCGCGCGGCTCACCTCCCGTTCCTCCCAGCCCTGGATGTTCAGCATGTCGATGGTCTCGTCGGCCAGGGTGATGGGCACCCTGGGCTCCATGTGCTTCAGTTGCTTGATGTACCAGTTCGTGTTGAGGAGACTGAGATTGATCACCCGAACGTCCTTGCGGAGGCCTTCCACTTCCTGGAGGAACCAGAGGGTGAAGGTGTCGTTGTCGCCGTTCGTGAAAATTAGACCGTTCTCATCGCAGGATTCCAGCATGTTGTAGGCGTAATCGTAGGGTATGTAGTTGCCTTCCCGGGAATGGGACTCGTAGTGATAGGCAAAGGGGACCAGGGGCAGCGCGGTCATCAGCACGGCGATGCCGGCCGTTCCCTTCTCCACGGGCAGTCGCAGCCGGCCCAGCCAGACGCCGACCTGGTGCAGCAGAGACCGGACGCCGATCCCCATCAGCACCGCGGCGAATACGAAGGCGGGGGTGTAGAAGTAGTCCCGGATGCGGACCTCCCGCTGTATGCCGCGCGAACCGTCCGAAAAGTTCATGTAGAGGATGAGCCCGACGCTGCAGATCAGCAGCATGGCGCCCAGGAAGACTATGCTGCGCCGGTCCCGCTCCGCCTGGGCGACGATACCCAGGGCGACCAGCAGGACGGGGAAGAGCCAGAAGGGAAAGGACGGGGCGCTGAACTGACGGGAAAAGAAGCGCCAGAACCCCATGTTTTCTCCGTTTCCGAACTGGGAGGACCAGCTGCCCTTTCTGTTGAACATCGATTCGAACATGCTTTCCTGGCCGTACTGCTTGCGTTCCAGGAATCCCTCGAAGTTCTGCCAGGTCGACGGGTCGTTCTCGTTGATGACGGGCTGATGGGCCGCACGGATCGGCACGTAGAAGTTTACGGAATAACCCAGTACGGCGAGAAAGAGCACCACCGTCCAGAACGGCCACTTGTAGCGCCCGGGATCGTCGGCGGTGGCCGAGACCAGGGCAAGGGCTGCGCTCACCAGCGCCAGGCTGAACATCACCGTGCCGAACGTGGCCTCGAATCCGCCGATCACGATCAGCGGGAGTCCATTGTATGCGCCCACCCCGTCCATGCCGAAGAACGTCACGGCGACGGCGGCGATGCACAGCAGCGCCAGGTAGCCCCACGGCAACCGCCCCCTGGTGAGGACCAGTCCGGCGATGGCCAGGGGCACCGCGACGAAAAACACGTCGATGGAAGCCACGACGCTGAACAGGATCAGGCCCATGGCCGCGCAGAGCAGCACCAGCTTCCGGTTCGAACGGATGACCCGGTCCGTGAAGACCACGCAGAGGAACGCGGCCGGCAGAATCAGCATGGTGAACATGTGCACGGCGATGCCGAGAAAGGCCAGGTAGCCGACCAGGAAGAGATAACGCTCACTGCCGTTTTGCTCGTGCCGTTCGATCCAGTGCAGCATCAACCAGGTACAGGTCATCATGCACAGCATGGAGAGCGCGTAGGTTTCGGCTTCCACCGCGTTGAACCAGAACGTATCGGAGAAGGCCAGCAGAAGCCCGCCCGTCAACGCGCTGCAGCAGACGGCCACGCTTTCGTAGAGGGACAGTCCGTCCCGGTCCCGGTTGAGTGTAACCGCCTTCACGATAACCAGGTAAACGGCCGTCACCGTGAGCGCGCTGAAGAGGCACGAGGAGAAGTTCACCAGCCAGGCGATGCCCATGCCCAGGTCGGGCAGTACGGTGAAAAGCCGGCCGATCAGGATGTAGAGCGGGGATCCCGGCGGATGGGGAATGCCCAGTATATAGGATGCCGCGATGAATTCGCCGCCGTCCCAGAAGGGCACCGTGGGTGCGATGGTCTTGGTATACACGGCCAGCGACACGACGAACGCCACCGCCATGCCGGTCAGGAAAACTACGCGATTGGCAACCATATGCTCGTAATCCTCGGTCAATCTTCAGTCACCGGCCGAATTCCAGCGTCACCGGCCGAACTCCAGCGTCACCGGCCGAATTCCAGCGTCACTGACCGTACTCCAGCGTCACCGGCCGAATTCCAGCCGCTCGGCGAGCAGGTCTGGCAGGCCGGCCTTGCGAATCTTCCGCTGCGCGGTTTCCAGGTCGTAGGGAACCCGCTTGATCTCGATCTGCTTCATCTCCGTATCGTATACGCAGTACGCCGCCCGGGGATCCCCGTCTCGCGGCTGGCCCACGCTGCCCACGTTTACGATGTATCTACGATCTGATGCCAGTACAAGTGTCAGTTCAAAGGCGGACGACGGGATCTGCCTGCTGCGGTCCTCCGCGTCCCGCCTTTCGAATATCATCGGCGTGTGCGTGTGGCCCAATGTGCAAAGTGCCACACCGGCGGGCATCGCCTCGAAGGCTTCGTCCGCCTGCCAGGGCGAAGTCAGGTAGGTCCATTCCTCCGGCCGGGCCGGACTCGCGTGGACGATGAAAAGATCATCGTATCGCCGGACATAGGGCAACCCTCCCAGGTAGCGCCGGCCGTCGGGTGAAAGCTGCTGCCGCGTCCACAGCGCCGCTTCCGCTGCGTAAGGGTTGAACGTGGAGATATCCAGCTTCCCGATCGCGGCATGGTCGTGATTGCCCGCGATCACGTCCGTCGTCAGTCCGGTAACGCGGTCGAGGCACGCATTGGGACTGGCGCCGTAACCAACGATGTCACCCAGGCAAAGATAATGGCCGATACGCTCACCGGCCATCGCTTCGAGTACGGCATCCAGTGCTTCCAGGTTCCCGTGTATGTCGGAAAGAATGCCGTATCGCACGTCGAGGTTTCATTCCCTGTGTATGCGCTGGCAAGCCGATCGGGGCAGGATCAGGCCTGGTCCGCCGCCGTGAGATGTCTCGCGGCCACGGCGTCCAGGACGCCGTTGACGAACCCGCCGGACTGTTCCGTGCTGTACTTCTTGGCCAGTTCGATCGCTTCGTTGATGGATACCGCCGTCGGAATATCGAGAAAGGCGATGAGTTCGCAAGCGCCCAGCCGGAGGATGCAGTCGTCGATGCGAGCCACGCGGTCCCGGTCCCAGTGCCGCACCACCGCGGTGATGTGACCGTTCACGATCTCTTCGTGCTGCAGCAGCCGATCGATCAATGCCTCGGCGAAACATCGGGCGTGCTCGGACGCCAGGGGCCACCCGGGCAGCCCGGGTAGGGCCTTGCCGGGATCTCCCCCGGTCTGTTCGGAAAGATAAAGCGACTGCAACGCCAGTTCACGACCCAGGCGACGCTCTCCCGCGCGTACGTTCACTCCGGTTCCCCCGGACTGCCCGGACCGTCTAGTCTGCGCATCACGTCCGCCATTTCCAGGGCGGCCAGCGCGGCGTCCCAGCCGCGGTTGCCCGCCTTCGTACCCGCCCGTTCGATGGCCTGTTCGAGGTTCTCCGTGGTCAGCACGCCGAAGATCACCGGCACCCCGGTGTCCCGGGCCGCGGCGGAGATCCCGCTGGCCGCTTCCCCGGCCACGTAGTCGAAATGGGGGGTGGCACCGCGGATGACGCATCCCAGGCAAATCACGGCGTCATAATTGCCGCTTGCCGCCATGTTCCGGGCCACCAGCGGGATCTCGAAAGCGCCCGGAACCCAGACCACGTCGATCCGGTCTTCATCCACCCCATGGCGGCGAAGCCCGTCCAGCGCGCCCTTCAGCAGGGACTCGGTGATGAACCCGTTGAAACGGCCGGCCACGATGCCGTACCGGTCGTCTCCTCCGTTCACCAGGCTGCCTTCAATGGTTCTCGTCACGCAGGTACTCCTTGCAGATCGCTTCCGGCCGCAGGACCGCGGCGGTCACTTCTGGTTCCTCGGATGCTTCCGGCCGCGGGACCGCGGCGGCGAAACGGACCCGACCGTCCCGACAGCATGGACGGCACGGTCGCACGGCACATGCACGGCACGCGCACATCAAAGCAGGCTGTCGAATCCAACGTCGTCCGGCGGCTCTTCCAGGTCGAGCAGGTGGCCCAGTTTGCCGCGCTTGGTCTTGAGATATCCCACGTTGTAACAGTTCGGAAAAGTCTGCAGCGGGACGCGTTCGGTCACCTCGAGTCCGTACCCCTCGATTCCGAACCGTTTCGACGGGTTGTTAGTCATGATCCGGATCGTGGTCAGGCCCAGGTCCGCCAGGATCTGGGAACCGATTCCATAATCGCGCGCGTCCACGGGCAAGCCGAGCGCCAGGTTCGCTTCCACCGTGTCATGACCCTGGTCCTGGAGGGCGTAGGCCCTGAGCTTGTTGGCCAGTCCGATGCCCCGTCCCTCCTGGCGCATGTAAAGGAGCACGCCGCTGCCTTCGTCGCTGATACGCTTGAGCGCCTGCTGCAGCTGGTCGCCGCAGTCGCATCGCATGGACCCGAAAACGTCCCCCGTGAGACACTGGGAGTGCACGCGTACGAGCACGTTTGGCTCACCGTCCACGTTGCCCTTGACCAGGGCGACGTGGTGGTCGCCGGTCAGCTGGTCCTCGTACAGGTGGGACTCGAATTCCCCGTGCCTGCTGGGGATGGTCGTAGTGACCACCCGCTTGACGAGTTTCTCGCTGCGCCGGCGGTACTCGATCAGATCCTTTATCGTGATGATCTTCAGGTCGTGCTCGTTCGCGATCTCGACCAGCCGGGGCAGGCGCGCCATGGACCCGTCGTCGTCCATGATCTCGCAGAGCACGCCGGCGGGGTAGAGACCGGCCAGTTTCACCAGGTCGACCGTGGCCTCGGTGTGTCCGGCCCGGCGCAACACGCCGCCGTCGAAGGCCTGAAGCGGAAAGATGTGGCCCGGGCGCGCCAGGTCCTCGGGCCTGCTTCCCTGGCGGACGAACACCTGGACCGTCTCGGCGCGGTCCGCCGCCGAAATGCCCGACGTCGTTCCATTCACGGCATCGACGGATACGGTGAAGCGCGTGCTGTGCAACGCCGTGTTGACCTCTTCGCCGACCATGGCGGGCACTTTCAGCTCTTCCAGGCGTTCGCGCGTGGTCGGAAGGCAGATCAGTCCACGGCCGTACCGGGCCATGAAATTGATGGCCGCCGGAGTCGTTCTTTCGGCGGCCATGATGAAATCGCCTTCGTTTTCGCGGTCTTCGTCGTCGATGACAATCAGTATGCGCCCGGACTTGATCTCCTCGACCGCTTCCGGGATGGTACAATAAGGGGACGACATGCTTTACAACCGTGTTTTTTCGGTCGACCGGTCTCGGCGGACCCTGGTCTGTCCTCGAACCGCCGCCGGGGCTTGCCGACGCTACATGCGTTCTTTCAACCAGGATTCGGTGATGGGTGTCGGACCCGGGAGCACTCCCTGGCTCGTATCGCCGCCGGCACGCAAAAGAGACGCGACGTACCGGCCGATCATGTCCACTTCTATGTTCACCTCGTCACCGATTTGCCTGCCGCCGAACGTCGTGATCGACGCGGTATGCGGTATGATCGATACGGCGGCCAAACTACCCGTCAGGCCGGCGATTGTCAAGCTAATTCCATCCAGTGCGATGGACCCTTTTTCGATGACGAAGGGCTTCAGATCGTCCGGGATTTCCACCTCGTACCACAGGCTGTTGCCCCGCTCTTCCCGCGCCGCGATGCGTCCCACGCCGTCCACGTGCCCCTGGACCAGGTGGCCGTCTATCCGGTCCGAAAGACGCAGCGGCCGCTCCAGGTTGACCTGGTGCCCGGCCTTCAGGCTGCCGAAGGTCGTCCGGGAGACCGTCTCGGGTACGATTTCCACGGAGAACGTCTCGGCGACGGTGTCCACGACGGTCAGGCAGACGCCATTGACGGCAACGCTGGCACCCTGCTCGAAGTCCGGCGCCATGGACGGCGCCTCCACGGTCAGCCTGAGGCCGCCCGCGTCCGCGGCATTCTCGCCCGAGTCTACACTCGTGCCTTCGTTCTCGATCGCGGCGTTCTCGCCCGTGCCCGTGCCCGCGGCCCGGTCCAGCGTCCGGACGATGCCCGTTGATTCAATGATTCCCGTGAACATGTTTATAACTCCATGCCGTGCAGACTGCCCATGTTCTCAATCAGGCATACTCCGGCGTGCCCGTGACGAGGAGATCACCGCCCAACTGTTCTACCCGCGTATCGTTCAGCTGGATCGCCTTCGAAAGGTCGTCCAGCGCCAGGTCGGCGATCGACGGGATCCCCGCGCCCAGGATGCGCGGCGCGACGAAGCAGGCGATCCGGTCGACGGCGCGCTCCCGCAGGAAGGAAGCGGCCACGCGGCTGCCGCCTTCTACCATCAGGGTCACGATCCCGGCATTTCCAAGCGCCGATTTGAGCGGTGCTATTGGAACGGATCCGTCCCCGCCAGGCAATACCAGCACCTCGGCGCCCGTCCCTTTCAGTTCCTCAATCCGGTCTGCCGACGCGGCCTCCGTTACGCACACGATCGCCGACGCTTCGCCGTTCAATACCCGGGCGTCCAGCGGAGTGCGGGCTCGGCTGTCGAGCACGACGCGGCGGGGCTGTCGGCCGTCCACGTGCCGGACGGTGAGCCGCGGGTCGTCCGCCAGCACGGTGTCGATGCCCACGAGCACGGCGTCTGCCTGGCTGCGCATCAGGTGAACCCGTTTCCGCGCGGCCTCCCCGGTGATCCATTTCGAATGGCCGTTCCGCGTGGCGATGCGTCCGTCCAACGTCTGGGCAAGCTTGAGCAGCACGAAGGGCTGGCCGGTTTTCCGGTGGTGCACGTAGGCCGCGTTCAGTTCCCGCGATTCCGCTTCCATCAGACCCGTCTCCACCGTCATGCCGGCGGCCCGCAGCCGTTCGATCCCCTTGCCGGAGACGCGCCGGTCCGGGTCGGCCATGGCGACGTGGACGTGCGCGATGCCCGATGCGATGATCGCGTCCGTGCACGGCGGCGTGCTGCCCTGGTGGCAGCAGGGCTCCAGGGTAACGTACAACGCGGCCCCCCGCGCACGTGCTCCCGCTTCCTCGAGCGCTTGCGGTTCGGCGTGCCGCCCGCCGTATTCCCGGTAGTACCCCTCGCCCAGGACGACACCGTCGCGTACGACCACGGAACCCACCATGGGATTGGGACTGGTACGCCCTATTCCCCGCGCCGCGAGGTCCAGTGCCCGGCGCATGAATACCGCGTCATGATCCGATTTCGTCATGGCGTAAGCTAGGGGATTTGCAAAGTTGGTGTCAAGCCTTTTGCCCTTGACAACGGGGGGTTCGGCCCCTAGTTTGCGCCAGATTGTCGGCGCGAATCGAACCGCAGAAAGGAGACTTCGATGGCCACCCTGCCGGAGGCCGAATACATCTGGTTCAATGGGAAACTGGTACCCTGGCAAGACGCCCAGATCCACGTACTTTCCCACGTGGTGCACTACGGTTCGAGTTTCTTCGAAGGCATGCGCTGCTACAAGACGAATCAGGGTTCCGCGGTGTTCCGGCTTCAGGAGCACGTGGACCGGCTATTCGACTCCTGCAAGATCTACCGGGTGGAAATCCCCTACTCCAACACGGAAATCAGCGAGGCCGTCCTGGAGACCATCCGTTCCAACAAGCACGCTTCCTGTTACGTCCGGCCCGTCGTATACCGCGGGTACGGCCTGCTGAGTGTCGACCCCCTGGGATGTCCCGTGGAAGTCGCCATCGGGACATGGGACTGGGGCGCTTATCTCGGCGACGACGTAATGGAAAACGGCGTGGACGTGTGCATCTCGTCCTGGACCCGTCCCGCGCCGAATACCCACCCCGCACTCTCCAAGGCCGGCGGAAACTACCTCAATTCCCAGTTGATCCGCATGGAGGCCATCGAGAACGGGTACGCCGAAGGCATTGCACTGAACACCGACGGCCTGATCAGCGAGGGAAGCGGCGAGAACATCTTCGTCGTTAAGGAAGGCCGGGTCATCACGAACAGTCTGGCGGCCTCGGTCCTCGGCGGCATCACCCGCAACTCCGTCATGACGCTCGCCCAGGACGCCGGGTTCGAGGTCGTCGAACAGGACATCCCCCGGGAGATGCTCTACATCGCCGACGAGGTATTCTTCGTGGGAAGCGCCGTGGAGGTGACGCCGGTCCGGTCCATAGACCGCATCACCGTGGGCGGAGGGTCCCGCGGTCCGGTCACGAAGGAGATCCAGGACCGGTTCTTCGCGGTCACGACCGGCGAAGGCGAAGATACCCACGGCTGGCTGACCTACGTGTGACTCTCCGCACGACAACCGGCTGTATTCCAGCGGGCATGTAGCCCTACCCAACCCACACAGGATGATCGGCACCCCGGTGTTCGAATCCGGCCGTCAGCATCCGCGCATTGCCGCCGTCGGCATCGACCAGCCAGATGGCGCTCGGTGACCCCACCTCGGCGCGGCAGAAGGCGAACTGCGAGCCATCCCGCGACCAGGCGGACCGGAAGTTCCATACCATGGGTTCGTAGGGGATGAACTCCGATTCATCGCCCGAAAAGGGATCGAGCAGGCAGATGGCGGTGCCTCCACGGGCGTCTTCCGGATAGTAGTCCCGGTTGAAGTGGTCGGTGTCCGGCCGTTGCGCCTGGTACGGCCAGGCCGTCCGGGAGCCGGGCTCCGCGCGGGTGTAGGTGACCCTTTTCCCGTCCGGCGTCCACTGGGCCATGTTGGAACCGCCGCCCCGCGAGTCCGGATTGCCATAGGACGTGGCGAACCACTGGCGCTGGCCTGTCGTGACCTTCCGGTGGATCGTGTCATCGGGGCCGTCGGGACTCCCCACGTCGGGGCTCCCCAGACACAGGTCGGCCCAGTCGTGCCCCGGGTCATCGGGATAGTGGCAGTCCTGGTAGATCAGCCACCGCCCATCCGGCGACCACATGGGACCGAAGTACAGGTGCCCTTGCGCCCCAGCGACTTCCACCCGGTTTCCTCCGTCCAGGTCCGATACGAATATGCAGTAGCTGTCCCGGCCTTCCAGCATGGTCGAATGGTAGGCGAACCTGCGTCCGTCCGGACTGATCTGCACGCAGTAGACGAACCCGTCCTCCGAGCCGGTGATCTCCTGTGGATCGGATCCGTCCAGGTCCATGGTCCAGATGCGCTGTTTCCCGTCGATGATCGGGTTCGTCACGAGACGATCCTCTCCCGGCAGAATATGGGTGCATCCCATGAACGGCGCGGGCCGGTCCTTCAGGGCGATCTCCTCCAGCAGGCGGTCTTCCTCAAGGTCGTAAATCCAGAGATGGACCCGCACGTTGCCTTCCCAGGCCTTGCCGGGTTCGTAGCTGGACAGAATGACCCTGCGCCGGTCTTCGAAGACTGGCCCCCAACTCCAGCTGTCCATGCCCGGAGCGCCCGGACGGGGATACCAGACCCGCACGCCCGTCGTGGCTGCGGCGGCATCCAGGTCAGTCGGACCGCCGGCGACGTCCAGGTCATCCGCTGTGCCGCTAAGGCGTCCTCCACACGATCCCGACATGCAGCCCCACATCGGGGGTGTTCTGGTACTGGCTGAGGTTCTCGGTCAGGCCGGCATCGAGCGACAGCGACTCCGACAGGGCATACCGCACGCCGGCGGTCGCCTCGATGGCGGTGCGATTCAATGGTCCCAGCCTGCTGCTGGGAAAGGGTCCGATGTTCACCTGCGTCTGGAGCAGCGCGGCGAGCCGGCCCGTGGTCCGGTATTCGAAGGCCAGCACGAGCGTCGTGATGGACCGCAGGGGAAACCCCTCGCCGTTTGTCGGTCTGCCCAGCCGGCTGTGGGCGAGGTTGGCATGGAAGATCATGTCCCGCTTCGGCCGGTCCGGCCGCCACGTTGCGAATATCGCCGCCTGGTAATCCCATCCCCCGCTGCCGGTCAGCGTTTCCAGGCTACCCGTGGGCATCTTCAAGGCGCCGGCAAGGGCTATGACGACCTGCTCGCCACCTCGGTTCAACGGCGTTTTCATCCGCAGTACGAGGTCCCCGGGTCTGAAGCCGGCGGACTCCACGCTCCTGATCCAGAAACGGCGGTCGCGCACGACGAATACGCCATAGTCGTTCCTGGGAGCCCACTCACGACCTCCGTTGGACAGGTTGAACGCGCCGTGGAACCCCTCTACCACGCCGTCCAGGAAACCCCCGCCATGCTTCAGGAACGGAAGCGTCATGCCGATCTGCAGCCGCGACGCGACCCGCCAGTCCAGGTCTACCGACAGGCGCAGGGATTCCGTGTCCACGAAAAGCCGGTACTCGTCTGCCGGCGCGGCCCGGTAGTAGTCGTCGGCGATCAGGGTATCGCCCACGGGAAGGGTGCTCGCATAGGTATTGGCGTAGTCGAACTGAGCCGCCCACTGGACCGATCTCCGCGGCAGGAGGTCCCCGGTCTCGGGACGCAGTCCGAGGAACAACATCCTGACGGGGAACTGGTCGCGTTGCATGAAGGGACCGGTGGCCGGGGACTGGGAAAAGGCGGGAAAAATGGGGAAGGCAAGCATCAACAGGCCGCACAAAACCGCCCGGCGCAGCATACGGGCCGCGTTCGGCATACGGGCCGCGTTCAACGGGCAGGCCGCGTTCAACGGGCAGGCCGCGATCGGCTTGCGCTTTTTCATACGGTTTCTGTGTAAAGGAAACCCGGCCATGCGACGCTCCAGCCCTGGGGGATCCGTATTGGGGATACCTAGCCCAGGTAGGCCAGCGTCTGGCCCGCGATTACCTGGACGCCGGGGTTTATGGAGACATGGGTCACGGTTCCGGCGACGTCGGCGGTGACCTCCATTTCCATCTTCATGGCTTCCAGGACCACGATGACGTCTCCTTCCTCGACGGCCTGCCCGGGCGTGACCGCCACCTTGAGCACTTTTCCGGGGATCGGGGCGATGACCGGCGTGGTCCCGGCGCGTTCCGCCGCCTCCGTCGCGGCCTCGGACATGTCGGGCTGCAGGTCGACGTCATAGGCCTTGCCGTTCACGATCGCCGTCTTCCCTTCGATCCGCAGCGCGTAACTCCGGCCGTTGACGGTCACCTGGTATCCGCGGGGCCCGTTCGTCGTGGCCATCGCGTCCTCCTCCAGCACCTCCTGGTCGGCCGGGGACTTCTTGCGGACGCCGATGAACCCTTCGCCCTTGAGGAAGGCCAGCCCCCGCTCGCCGCATGCCGCGACGATGAAGATGTTCTCGTCCGTATCCTCTATCCCGGCTTCTTTCAGCACGCTGCGCGCTGCCTCGACGCCCTTCTTGGGATCGTTGTCATTGAGCTCCAGCACCGGCCGCCGGTTGGGCGGCAGGCCGAGCTGCTCCGAGGCGATGTTCACGACCACCGGGTCCGGGGGCACGGGCGTCCGGCCGAAATAGCCCAGCACCATCCGGCCGTAGTCTTCCGCGATCTTCTTCCAGGGCCCCATCATCACGTTGTTGAAAGCCTGCTGGAAGTAGAACTGGGAAACGGGCGTGACGGACGTGCCGTACCCGCCCTTCTCCACGACCTCGCTCATGGCCTTGATGATGGCGGGATAGCGGTCCATGATCCCGTTGTCCCGGAGCATCTGCGTGTTGGCGGTCAGGGCGCCGCCCGGCATGGGGCTCCAGGGAAGCAGGGGTTCGACGGCCACGGCCTCGGGCGGCAGGAAATAGTCCTCCATGCATTCCTTCAGGATCTCTGCCGCTTCGCGCACGCCGTCCGGGTCGATGTCCAGGTCGTAGTCCGTTCCCCGGAGCGCGTGCCACATGACGAGGATGTCGGGCTGGGAAGTGCCGCCCGAAACGGGCGCGAAGGCCAGGTCGATGGCGTCGGCGCCGGCTTCGAGCGCCGCCTGGTACGCCGCGACGGAGATGCCGGCCGTGTCGTGGGTGTGGTAGTGGATCCATGTCCCTTCGGGCAGCAGCTTCCGGGCGGCCTTGACGGATTCAAAGACCTTGGAGGGCACGGCCGTGCCCGACGCGTCCTTGAAACACACCGAGTCGAAGGGGATGTCGGCGTCGAGGATCTTCCGGAACGTGTCCGTGTAGAACGCCGCGTCGTGAGCGCCCGCGCAACCCGGGGGCAGTTCCATGACGGTGACGCACACCTGGTGCCTGAGACCGGCCTCCGTGATGCACCGGCCGCTGTGCACAAGGTTCTCCACGTCGTTCAGGGCGTCGAAGTTCCGGATAGTCGTCATGCCGTGCTTCTTGAACAACTCGGCGTGCAGCCGGATGATGTCGCTGGGCTGCGAATCCAGCCCGACCACGTTCACGCCCCGGGACAGGGTCTGCAGGTTGGCGTCCGGGCCCACCGCCTCCCGGATGGCGTCCATCCGCTCGAAGGCGTCCTCGTTGCAATAGAAATAAGGCGACTGGAACAGGGCTCCGCCGCCGGCCTCGAAATAGTCGATCCCCGCATCCCGCGCCGCTTCCACGGCGGGCATGAAGTCGCGGGTAAAGACGCGCGCGCCGTAAACGGACTGGAATCCGTCGCGGAACGTGGTGCACATGAAATGGACTTTTTTCTTCACGTTGGTTGCCTCGTTCTAAGGGTTCTATGTATTCAACGCACTTAACCGCCCACCAGGACGGACCAGAGTATGCCCGCGGCGATGGCGGAACCGAGGACGCCCGCCACGTTGGGCGCCATGGCGTGAAACAACAGGAAATTCCGCGGGTCTTCACGATGGGCTTCCACCTGGGCCACCCGCGCCGCCATGGGCACGGCGGAGACGCCCGCCGCACCGATCAGCGGGTTGATCTTGTCTTTGACGAAAAGGTTCATGAATTTGGCGAAGAGCACACCGCCGGACGTCGCGATGCAGAAGGCGACCACGCCCAGGGTGAAAATGAAGAGCGATTCCAGCGTAAGGAACGCCGAGGCCTGCGTGCTGGCGCCGACGGAGAATCCCAGGAGGATGGTGACGATGTCGATCATCGAGGTCCGCGCCGTATTGGCCAGCCGTTCGGTGACGCCGCATTCCTTGAGCAGGTTGCCGAAGAAGAGCATGCCCACGAGCACGATCGAATCCGGCGCGATCATCGCGGCGATGATAAAGGCGACGATGGGGAAGATGATCTTCTCCCGCTGCGAGACCGCCCGGGGCGGCGCCATGCGGATCAGCCGTTCCTGCCGCGTGGTGAAGAGCCGCATGATGGGCGGCTGGATAATGGGCACCAGGGCCATGTAGGAATAGGACGCGATGGCGATCATGGAAAGCAGGTGAGGCGCAAGTTTCGATGACAGGAAAATGGCCGTGGGACCGTCCGCACCGCCGATGATGGCGATGGCGCCCGACTCGGCGGGCGTAAAACCGATGGCCATGGCGCCGAGGAGGGTCAGGAAGATACCGATTTGCGCGGCGGCGCCCAGGAGGACGAGGCGCGGGTTGGACAGCATGGCCGAGAAATCGGTCATGGCCCCGATGCCCAGGAAGATCAGGGGCGGGAAGACGCCTTCCCTGACGCCGAAGTAGATATAGTAGAGGACGCTTCCTTCATCGTATACCCCATGGCCTTCCCCTCCCATCATGGGGATGTTGCCCAGCATGATGCCGAAACCGATGGGCACCAGGAGCAGCGGCTCGTAACGGCGGACGATCGCCAACACGATCATGACCATGCCGATCAGGATCATCACGGCATGTCCCCACGTCGCCGCGGCCAGACCGGAAGCCGACAGAAAGTCGTACAGTATCGTCATTTAGTCCGTCCGCATGGCCTGGTTATCGATGGTTGTTCTTCTTGTCGAGCACGTACCCGACCGCTGCGGCCACGGCTTCGTCGTCTTGCGGGGCATCCGTACCGGTGGGGTTGTCCGGATGTTCAGGGCGCGTGCCCCCCAGCGCCGCCACGACCCTGGGTAGCATGGCAATGCTGAAGCTGATCGTGGCGAGGGCCAGGAACACGATGAACATGCCCGTAAAGGCGACTTCGAGACCCTGGCCTTCCAGGATTCGTTGCCATCCGGTGTACAGGGGATTGGACATTAGCCCTTTGACAGAATCCACGGTGACGTTAGATATTACCGATGGTTCAAGTAAAGGACGAGGCACGCTGCGGGCAAGTGATTTATGCCGGATCGAAAGAGGCAGGAAAGGCACCCGTCCGGGGCTTAGGCCGGCGACCTGAACGCGGGATACCTTCATGAAGTCAGACAAGCGGAAAGCCATGTACGCACTGACCCCGGACCGCATCTGGGACGGCGTTTCCGGCGAGACGCGAAGCGGAATGGCCGTCGTGGTTAAGGACGGCTTGATCGACGCGGTCCTGCCCGTCTCCGAAGTCCCCGCCGGCATGGAGACCGCGGCGCTGCCGGAATGTACGCTCCTGCCGGGGCTGATGGACGCCCACGTCCACTACAGTTCCGTCATGGGACCGGCTTTCCTGGCCGCCGGGGTGACCACGATCCGCGACGTGGGCAACGACCTGGCATGGATCCTGGGCGAACGCGAGCGCCACGCAGAAGACCTTTCCGCCGGTCCGGCCATCCTTTGCTGCGGACACCTGCTCGACGGGCCCAGGGTCTACTGGCCCCAATTGGGCCGCGCCCACGCCACACCCGGCGAGATCGCCGATTCGGTCCGGCGGCACGTGGAATCCGGGGTGGACCAGATCAAGCTGTACGCGGGCGTGGAACCCCCACTGCTGAAGGCGGCGGTCGACACCGCCCACGCATCGGGCAAATTCGTGGTAGCCCATCTGCAGTCGACCACCGCGGAAGAGGCCGCGCGGCTCGGACTGGATGAATTCGAGCACCTGGCCGGCTGCGGCGTGGCCTGGCGCGCGGCGTCCGAGGCGGAGGACGATCTCGTGATCGACCTGCTCCTGGAACGAGACGTGATCATCGACCCGACCCTGGTGGTCTGGGACCGGCTCGGGCGCGTCCTGGACCGGCCCTTCCACCACGACACCCGGAGGGCCTGGGTACACCCTCGCCACCTGGATATATGGCAGCGGTATCTCGGCCGTTTCGGTCCGCCGGAATACCGGTTGAGATACCAGGGCGCCATGTCGCACCTGAAGCGGTTCCTTCGAAGGGCCCATCAGCGGGGTGTGACCGTTGCGCTGGGCACCGACACGCCCTTCCCCCACCTCGTGCCCGGTATGAGCGTGCATGACGAACTCGCCATGTACACGGACGCCGGCATCACGGCCGTGGACGCGCTGCAATCGGCCACTTCGATCAACGCCCGGGTGCTGGGCATCGACGGCCGGACCGGTTCGATCCGGCCGGGCCTGCGGGCCGACCTGGTGGCGGTACGGGGGAACCCCCTCGAACGGATCGAGGATATCGAGAACGTACAGTGCACCGTGCGCGAAGGGCGGCGGTTCGAACCTTCCGATCTGATGCGGGACTTCAGGACGACCTTCGACCGGGAACCCGACGGCGCGGTCACCCGGGATCTGCTGGACTACGTCGACGGCAAACTGGTAAATCGGCCGGCCTCATGAAACGCATGATCAAGAACATTCTTTTCTGTCTAATCGTATCTGCCGCCACCGCGGCCATTCCCGCGGCCGGCATCAGCACGCTGCTGTCGATGACCGGAATCATCGAGGACGACCGGGCGCTGATCTGGATTTTCCTGGCCCTCGCCATACCCATTTTCGTTATTGCCTATGTGCGCGTTACGAGAAACACGGGCGGTTGAACTTGAAGATTCGGCTCCCTAATCCACGGAGGACGGCTACATGACACAAGAGACGCAGGCGGCGACGCTGGGCGGTGGTTGCTTCTGGTGCTTGGAAGCGATCTACCAGCAGGTCAGGGGGGTGACGAGCGTGGTGTCGGGCTATGCCGGAGGCAGCGTGGACAACCCGGATTACAAGTCCGTATGCACCGGCGCCACGGGCCATGCCGAGGTCGTGCGGATCACCTTCGATCCGGCCGTGATCATCTACGCGGACCTCCTGCACATCTTCTGGCGCATACACGACCCGACCACGCTCAACCGCCAGGGCGGGGACGTGGGCACCCAGTACCGTTCGATCATCCTCCACCACGACGAAGAACAGCAGCGCGCGGCCGAGGTTTCGAGGACGGAGGCCGACGCGTCGGACCTGTGGAGCGCGTCGATCGTTACGGAGATCGAACCTCTCGATACGTTTTACGAGGCCGAAGCGTACCATCACGACTACTATCTTAACAATCCACGGCAACCCTACTGTTTCATGGTCATCGACCCTAAGGTGGACAAGTTCAGAAAGTCCTTCCAGCACATGCTTTCCTGATCCACTGTCGTGCGGGCCACAGCAGGTCCGCAGTTGAAGGAGCGCTTCCCCGTGCGCGTGGGCATCCTCTCGCTGATCCACGAATCCAATACGTTCAGCCACACGCCGACGACCCTCGACCTGTTCCGGCGGGACGGGATTCTCACAGGCGAAGCTGTCGCCGACCATTTCAGGGGCGGATTCCACGAGATCAGTGGCTTCCTGGAAGGGCTGGAAGAGGCCGGCATCGACGCCGTGCCGCTGTTCTACGCGTCCACCCCGCCGTCCGGCCGGATCACGCAAGACACCTGCGACGCGCTGATCGAGATGATGTTCGAGCAGCTCGCGGGCGCGGGGCCGCTCGACGGCCTGCTGGTCGCTCCCCACGGTGCCAATGCCGGCGAGGGGGCGGATTACCACGACCTGGACGGGTGCTGGCTGACCCGGCTGCGCGGGGAGGTCGGGCCGGATCTTCCGGTCATATGCACCATCGATCCCCACGCCAATCTCTCCCTGCGCATGGTCGCGGCCTGCGACGCCACCATCGCCTACCGCACCAACCCGCACCTGGACCAGAAGCAGCGGGGCCTGGAGGCCGCGGCACTCATGGCCCGGACCCTGCGCGGAGAAGTCCGGCCCGTGCAGGCCGCGGCATTTCCGCCGGTGGCCATCGGCATCGAGCGCCAGGACACGTCCTCGCCGCCCTGCCGTCCCCTATACGAAAAAGCGGACGCGTGGCTGGAGAAAACCGGCGTCCTGTCGAACAGCGTCGTCCTCGGGTTTCCCTACGCGGACGTGCCGGAGATGGGTTCGGCCTTCATTGCCGTGACCGACGGCGACGCCGGTCTCGCCCGACGCATCGCGGATGATCTCGCCGGTCACCTGGTGGCGCACCGGGACGAGTTCGTCGGCGAGTTCATTTCCATCCCCGAGGCCGTCGATGCTGCCCTGGACGGCGAGGGGCCCGTGTGCCTGCTCGACATGGGCGACAACGTGGGCGGCGGTTCGGCGGCGGACGGTACGCTCATTGCCCACGAGATCTTGAGCCGCGGGGACGTGAAGACCTTCCTCTGCCTGTTCGATCCCGGATCCGTCGAACGGGCCGTTGCTGCGGGCGTGGGCGCGAGGCTCACGCTGGAGATGGGCGGCAAGACGGACGACCGGCACGGCCCGCCCATCCGGACCGAAGTGCGAGTACAGGCGATCCACGAGGGACATTTCATCGAATCGGCCGTTCGTCATGGCGGCAAGACCGAGTTCTACATGGGCCGGACCGCGGTGGTGACCACGGACAGCGGGCTGACGGTGAGCCTGACGTCGCTCCGGACGGTGCCGGTCAGCCTGGGCATGATGACCAGCATCGGCCTGGACCCCGCCGACTTCCACGTGCTCATCGCCAAGGGCGTACATGCGCCAACAGCCGCCTACGCGCCCGTGAGCAAGCGGCTGATCCGGGTGGACACGCCAGGCGCGACCACCGCGGACATGCGGCGCTTCGACTTCCGGTACCGTCGGCGACCGCTCTTTCCGTTCGAGGAATGATCCCAGCGAAACTCGAATAACCATGGCTACCGGCCCCAGTGCGGCGCTCGCGCGGTGCTCGTGCGGCCGTCGAGACGGCCGTCGAGGTAGTCGTCGAAGTGACCGTCGAACCGACCTTCGAGGCAGTCGTCGAAGCGGCCGTCGAAGTGTCCCGTATGACTTGACAGTAATTGCCCTGTTGTTTATGGTCTGGTCGCAATCCGAGCGGAAACCCGAAGCAGCCGGTGCGTGACCGGCCGGACCACCAATTCCTGGATCAGGCGGCGGCAAACTTTGACAGCGGCGTACTTCGGTAACGGCGCACTTTGACAGCGGCGTACTTTGGCAACGGCGTACAAGGAGAGACCCGGTGAAAACTCTCGACCAAAATCTGGATCAACTGGAACGGGACGGTTTCGTGCTCATCAAGGGCGCCCTGTCCCCGGAGGAAACCGATCAGGTGCGGTCCCGCATATTCCACGCGAAGGAGCAGGGATGGGAGGAAGGCCTGAACGCGGTCGGAAACATGTGGTTCGACAGCCTGCTGGATCGGGAGCCCGACGTCTTCGCCCCGCTCGTGGGCCATCCGAGCGTGGCCCCGCTGCTCTACGCCATGATGGGCAAGCAGTGCCAGCTCCGCAGCTTCCGGGCGCACATCAACCCCGGCGCCTACACCCAGGAATGGCACATGGACTTCTACGGCTACTGGAACGAGAAGCGGGAAACGGAAAAACGCAGGCTGGCCGTGCAGCCCAGCAGCGTGAACACGACCTTCTACTTCCAGGATAACGTCCCCGGCCAGGGCAATCTCCGCTTCGTCAAGAACGGCCATCTCTCCGAGCCGCCCCACCTCTATCCCCGGATCGACCACGTCGCGTTCGAAGAGTGGTGCTACGCGCAGGAACACGTCGTGCTGCACCCCATGGCCGGCGACGCGGTCGTCTTCCTCAGCCATATCCCCCACCAGGGCGCCAAGGAAGACGACGACATGGAACGGTGCAACGTGGTCTGCCACTACCAGACCTGCCCGATGTACGAAGGCGTGTGGTACGTCTCCAGTCCCCGTCCCTTCAACGGGTCCTTCCCCTTTCACAAGACGGCGCCGGCGGGGATGAACTGAGCTTCGCGACAAAATCCGTTGACACGGCGAATACCGCCCCTTAGAATACGTGCGGCGTTGTTAAGTTGAATTAATGCAAAGGGATAGCGTCCGACGCGTACCGGTGTCCCGATTGCCGGGAGGAGGCCTTCATGACCACCACCAAGAAAGAATTGGTGGAACTGATCAGCAAGCGTCTGGGGCTTAAGAAAGAACAGGTGTTTCCCGTGGTCGACCAGACGTTCGTGGCCATGCGGGACTCCCTGATCGAGGGAGACCGGATCGAGATCAGGGGATTCGGGGTCTTCGAGGTCAAGGACACGAAAGCCCGCACTTCCGCGCGTAATCCCCGCACGAGCGATATCGTTTACGTCCCGGCTGGAAAAAAGACCCGTTTCAAGCCAGGGAAACTGTTGAAAGAAGCCCTGCGGGTCCCCTTAGATGAGTGAAACAACGGCGGACCGCAGCGCCCCTGCCATCCTGTCGACATTCAGTAAATCCGCCCGCCAGTATCTGTTCCGATGGCTGTTGTGCCTGTGTCCGTTACAGGCCGTCCATGCCGCACTGGCCGTCCAGGTCATCCCGACCGCACAACCGGACACGACCGTAGCCGCAGTACCGCCCCAAACTTCCTCCATTACGATTGAACAAGCCATTGCCCTTTATGAATCCAGCCAGCACGACCAGGCGCGCGAGGCCTTCCTGCGTATTTTGGTCGACCAGCCCGAAGAACCGGTGGTCCTTTACTACCTTGGTCGTCTGGATTCGGATCGGGAAGCGGCCGAGCAGTATTTCCTGAAGGTCCTGCTGCACGGCCCGGAACACAGCCTCGCGGACGACGCCCTGCTGGAGGTCTCCCGCATCCAGTTCGCCCTGGAACGGCACGACGACGCGGTGAATGCCTGCAACCGGCTCCTGTCGGCCTATCCCGAGTCGGATCTGGAGGATGAAGCGCGCTTCCTGCTGGGGCAGGCGCTCCTTGCCGGAAGACGACCCGGACTGTCGCGCATTGTCTTCCAGCAACTGCTTGATTCCGAGCCCGATTCGACGCACGTTCGGCCGGCGCGTCTCGCCATAGCGGAAAGCTACCGTGTGCAGGAGGATTTCATCGAAGCCGCCCGCCAGTACCTCAAGTTCGAGATCGATTTTCAGGGCGTGGAAGGTCTGGAGGCGGTCCTGTGGGCGGCGGGGCAATGCCTCGAAGCCGCGGGACGTACCGTCGAGGCCGGTTTCGTGTACCAGCGGCTGATCAAGCGGTATCCCGATTCACTCGAGGCGAACCGCGCCCGGATGGAAAGACCCCTGCTCGAATAGCGTCGTGCCCGGGTGGAGAGGTTCGTCCCGAAGCAGGGTCGTGACCGGCACTACCGGGCCGCCTTGAAGTACACGGAGTAATCCGGCGCGATGTCGATGCGCTTCGCCCTGTCCGGCAATGCGTACTCGAAGGTCTGACGCTTCTGGGTATTCCAGATCTCCCGGACGATCCGGTCGCCGTTTTCCAACTCGATGACCAGGGGCACGATCGCATGGAATACGCGGCCTTTCTGTTCCTGCAATAGCTGTCCGCGCACCGTGAACCCCGCACCGCCAGACTCCGCACTGCCAGCCCCTTCGCTGCTGGTGAAATACACCCGGTAGACCGGATAACCCGTGTCCCGGATCCACTGGTCGAAGAACCAGCCCATCTCCCGGCCCGTTTCCCTTTCCACCGCGGCCTCGAAGTCCGCCGTCGTAACCAGCTTGCCCGCGTGTTGCCGGCAGAACCGCGAGAGCACGTTCATGAAGTGCTCGTTGCCAATGGTGCGCCGCAACATATGGAGTACCAGGGCGCCCTTCTCGTAGACGACGGCCTGGTAATGCTCCCCGAGCCGCATGCCCAAGTCGATCGCACCGTGCCGGTCGGCGAACAGCGCCTGGTCCGTGTGCCGTTTCAGCATCTCGCGGAACGCTTCGGGACCGGTCTCGTTTTCGATGTACAGGTCCGCCGCATACGTCGCCATGGCCTCCGATAGCCAGGCGTCGCGGTATGTCTTGGGGACCACGGTCCCGCCCCACCACTGGTGGGCGAGTTCGTGGGCCAGGAACCCGCGGAAAAGGTGCTGCACTTCCGTGTACATGTGGGCGTGCAGGTTCGCTTCCAGTCGGAAGGCATCCTGAAAATACAGTCCCCACAGCATCAGCATCGACGGCAGAGCCCGTCCGAAAGCGTAGTCGTCCGGCATCTGGACGATGTCGAGCTTTTCATAGGGATAGGGACCGAAGATGCCGCCGAAGAAGTCCAGCGCGGGGCCGATGTGCGTGAGGATCCGCGCCGTGTTCGATTCGGCCGGGCGCCAGTCTTCGTCCACGCTGAGGATCACGTCGATGTCACCCGCGGAGACCGTGAGGGTACGGTTCTCCGAGACCGTCATGCCCAACGACGACACGGGCCGCGTCCGCCGCCAGCGTGTGACGCGCGTATCCTCCTCCGCATGGCTGGCCACCTGGGCGCCCACCGTCGCCACGGTCAGCTTATCCGGATAGCGCAGTTCCAGGTCGAAAGTGTACAGTTCCTCGTTGGAATGAACAGGGAGCCACTGCTGGTTGGTCAACAGGCCGAATAAGTCGCCGCCGTCCCGGAAGACGTCGCCCTCGTACCAGAGCGTCAGCGTAGTGGTGCTGTCCCTCGGCGCCGGTTGCCGGAACGGGACCGTGAGCCAGGCGCCCTGACGGGTGAACAGCGCACCGTCGCCGCCGGCGTCGTCCACGCGGTAGACATCGAGATCCGGATTCAGCGTGAAAGTCGCCGCGGTGAGCGGGTCCGCCCGGGCCGTGATTTCCAGGGTCGTCTTCATGCGAATGCGCCTTCCGCCACGCTCCAGGGATCCTGCGATGTCGTAGTGGTCGAGGGACAGCAGCGGACCCCGGACCGTCTCGTCCCCCGCGGCGCGGCCGTCGCGGCCGGACGGTTCCTCCGGGTCCGGCGAGAAACGGCACCAGACCACGGGCGGACTGATATCCGGGTTCCTGGGGAAACCGCTCTTCTGGACCAGGCTGACCGATTCCGATTCATAAGGGCTGTTCGTATAGACGAGCCACCGGTCCGATTCCGCGAGGTCGATCTCCGCCTGCAGGAAACCCGGATGTGTGTGGGCGAGGGAGAAGCGTTCCCGGGCGGGTTTCATGTCCAGCAGGTAGTCCCGGTCGACGCGGTTCAGCAGGGCCTTCGCCCGGTCGAATGCCCGTCCGCCCTCGACCCGCGAAAGCGTCACCCCTTCCACCAGGTCTTCATACCCCTCGGGCGACAGGATCAGCACCATCCGGTCGAAACCCGTCGTGTATATATCGTCGGTCGTGCGGGCGTACTTGTTCATCTGGTGACGCTCGACGCGGTCCTGGGGCGTAAAGGTGAACCGCCCCGTTCCCACGAGGACCGTGCGCCCGATCCGGTCGCCGGAGAACCCGGGCATCAGCAGGCCGTCTTCGATCTCGAATATCCCGGCGGGCCGCTCGATCGTCAGGTTGTCGAATTCGTAGACCTCGTCCTCGCGCAGGGAAAACCGGAAACCGAGGTGGGCCGCCAGCAACGGCTCGAATCGTTCAGCCTTCCAGCCATCTCCATGCCGCTCGAAACCGACGTCCCACAGTTCGGCCGAAAGCCGCTCTTCCTCTTCGAAAAAAACGTTCAGCCGTACTTCGGGGCGGGCGAGGAGGCTGTCCAACGCGTGCCGCTCCCTCAGCCTGATCCTGGCGCCGCCGTAACGTTCGGCCACGGAGGGACCGCCATCTTCGAGGATCTCGTCGAGGGGGTATTCGCCAATCCGCCGGCCATTCAACTGCCGGTACAGATCCGCCAGGGCCGCTTCGATGGATGGGCCCGGGATACCGGGTTGGTCGACGGCCGCCGGACTTTCGCTCGCAGGGCCGTCGATCGCGGCGTCTGCTGGATGTGGTGTATCGGCGGAGCGGCCGACGACCGCCGGACTTTCGGCGGCCTGGGGATGCGGTGGCGCCGCGCGGGCGCTTGTAGTACCGGTTGCGATGAAAAAGTGGATGGACAGCAGGCCTGACAGGAGGGCGGGCAACAACCGGGACGACGGACGTGGCGGAATGGCGATCATGACCGTTTCCTGAACGCGGAATGCATGACCCTAGTCCATCGAATCCCGGATTTCGATCAGGCGGGACCGCAGCCACTGGATGAGCTCGGTTTGGGAGGAGGAATCGGCCGGAGGGGCCTTCTGCTCACCAGGGGCGGCTTGCTCTGCGCCGGGGGCGGCCTGCTCGCCGGGGGCGGCCTGTGTTACGCCAGGGGCCGCCTGCTGGTCAGGGGCCGCCTGCTCCGTGCCAGGATCCGCTTTCACCGGGCTGGGCGCTGCCTGTTCCGCGGCAAGGTCCGTCCTTTCCGCGGTTCGGGCCGCCTTCTCCGCGCCTCGGTTCGCCGCGGATTCCTGGAGCTTCTTCTTGGCGCCGGCGATCGTGTAACCTTCGTCCCGGGTGAGCTGTTTGATCGTGCGGATGAGCTCGATGTCCTTCTCCCGGTACATCCGCTTGCCGGCGCGGTTCCGCTTGATGCGCAGCTGGCCGAACTGGTCTTCCCAGAACCGGAGTACGGACGGCTCAAGCTCGAGCATAGTCGAGACTTCGCTGCTGGAGTAATACAGCTTGCTCATCGTTTCCCTTCCCGTCCGCGGATCAGCACGCGTATGGGCGAACCCTCGAATACGAAGGCCTCCCGAAGCCGGTTCGACAGATACCGCCTGTATGAATCCGGGATCGCGTCCGGATGGTTCACGAAAAAGACGAAGGTGGGCGGCGCGTTCTGCACCTGCGTGCAGTAGAGGATGCTGGTCGCCCGCCCGTCCGGCGCGGCCGGGGGCGGATAATAGGCCGTGATGCTCTCCACGACGCGGTTCAGCTCGCCGGTGGATACCCGAAGCGAACGCATTTCGTGTACGTGGCGCGTCTTCTGCATGATCTGGGTCACCCCGCGGCGGGTCTCGGCCGAGACGAAGAGGATAGGCGCGTAGTCGGCGAAACGAAGGTACTCCCTGGCCGTCTGGGCGTAGGCTTCGGTCGGATGCTCGGTCCGGTCCACCATGTCCCACTTGTTGAAGGCGATGACCAGTCCCTTCCCGGCCTCGTCCACCTGCGATACGATCCGCTGTTCCTGCGTGGCCAGGCCGTCGACGGCGTCCACCAGGAGTACCGCCACGTCGCAGCGCGCTATGCTCCGCATCGTCCGCGTTAAACTGTAGAACTCGATGTCGCTTTTGATCCGGGACCGGCGCCGGAGGCCGGCCGTGTCGATCAGGTTGTACTTCACGCCCTGCCGGGTGATTTTCGTGTCCACCGAGTCCCGCGTAGTGCCGGGGACGTCGGAGACGATCACCGTGTCCCTGCCCACGATGGCGTTGACCAGGGACGATTTCCCCACGTTGGGCCTGCCCACGATCGCCACCTTGATCGCGCCGTCTTCCTCTTCTTCGACGGGCTCGGGTTCGGGCATCCGCTCCGCCAGCAGGTCCATCAGGTCGCCCGTGTTGCGTCCCTTCAGGGCGGAGATCATCATGGGCTCGCCCAGCCCCAGCGCGCCGAACTCGTAGGCGTGGTTTTCCTGGGCGCCGCTGTCCACCTTGTTGGCGACGACGATGACCTGCTTGCCGGCCTTGCGGACGACTTCGGCCGCCTTCTGGTCCAGGGGCGTGATGCCCGTGCGGACGTCCGTGACCAGCAGGATCACGTCGGCTTCGCTGACGGCCAGCCGGGCCTGCTGTTCGATGGCCGCCTCCATGGGCTCGTCGGATTCCGGGACCAGGCCGCCCGTGTCCACCACGGTGAACTTCTTCCCGAACCAGTCCGCGTCGGCGTAGTGCCGGTCCCGCGTGATGCCCGGGGCGTCGTGCACGATGGCGTCGCGACGGCCGATCATCCGGTTGAACAGCACCGATTTGCCCACGTTGGGGCGTCCTATGATGGCGATGACAGGGGACATGTTTGCCTTACCGTTCGTTCGCTCCTCCCAGTCCCGGAAGATCCCGCACGTGGCCGGGGAATAGTGCCACCGGTACCCCAAGCTGCTTGCTCAGGCCGGGCAGGTTCATGTCGTCCAGCAGCAGGCCGTCGTCGTTCAGCACATTCGGCGGAAGATACACGCGGTCGCCCACTTCCTCGTCCTTCAGCGCGTGGAGGATGTCCCGGCCGGTCAGCAGTCCCGACACCGTGATCCCCGGGCCGAAGAACGTGTTCTCCGCCACGACCAGCTTCGCTTCCACGTCCTCCACACGGTTCAAGGGTTCCACGAGCGAAGTCCGGACCACGTCCTGCGCCAGTACGGCCGTTACCAGCGTCGTCCGGAATGGTTCGTCCGACCGATCGGGGAGCGAACGCGTCTGCTCGCCCATTTCGGTTTCGAAATGTGTGACCATGCCGACACCGTTCTCCACGACGGGGCAGTCCTCGTAGAAGGACGGCGGGGGGAAGGGCGTGGCAGACATCAGGTACCATTCATCGGACAGATACACCAGCGGATGCCCGAGCCGTTCGCGAAGCTCCTCCTGCCAGGCGCCGACCGTATCGATCATGCGCCGGGCGTAGTCCACGGTGACCGGCTCGAGGTGATACAGTCCCTGGCGGTGCGAGGTGAGGCCCACGGGCACGATGGAGATCGACTCCACCGCCGGATACAGTTCAGCCAGGTCGTCCACGGTCTTTCGGAGCGCGGGGCCGTCATTGAGTCCGGGACAGAGGACGATCTGCGTCTCGATCAGGATGCCGCCGTCTGCCAGCCGCCGGAGGATGGGCATGACATCCTTCGCCTTGGGCGCGCCCAGCAGCATCCGGCGCAGCTCCGGGTCCGTGGCGTGGACCGACACGTAGATCGGACTCAGGCGCTGCACGATGATCCGGTCGAGGTACGCGTCGGAGGCGAAGGCCAGCGTCACGTAGTTGCCGTAGAGGAACGTGAGGCGCACGTCCTCGTCCTGGAAGTACACGGCCTTGCGCATGCCCTTCGGATTCTGGTGGATGAAGCAGAACACGCATTTGTTCGCACAGGCCTGATAGGGCGGTTCGTGGAGAGACAGGCCGAGATCCTCGTCCGGATCCTTCTCCACGTCGATCAGCACCCGGTTCCCATTGGCCTGGAGAATGTCGAGTTCCAGCACGTCTTCACTGGACCAGAACCGGTAGTCGAGCGAATCCCTGACCCGGGCCTGGTTGATTCTGATCAACCGGTCTCCGGGGACCAGGCCGACATGATCCGCAATGCTGTCCGGACGCACCTGTTCTATCCGCATATCACCTAACACTTTGAAATATCAATGACAACAAAGCGTCATCACAAGCAATCGTTTAGGTATCTCCATTTAACGAATTGCGACCCTTGGAAATATAGAAAATCGGACCCTTTCTGTCAAGGGGATTGGCGGGTTCCGGAACCTCTAAAAGGCGCGCCTGGGAACCCGTGGATGGCACACCTGGAAGTCAGCATGAGACGGGTGCCTGTAACCGGAAAACGAAGCCGACCGAACACGGACTTTTCGCTTGCCCGCGGCGCTGCTGTCGGGCTATATTGAATAAGTTGACCCGCCAGTCAGAACAGCGGGTGTAAGCGTATGAATTTACAGTCTTTACAGGCCTCCGCGCAGTGCCGCGCCTGTTTATCAATCGGAGAATTCCGGGGAAATACCGATGCCTCCCAAAACCATGTACGAGAAGGTATGGGACCAGCACGTCGTCAAGGAGATGCCCGACGGGCTCACCGTCCTGTACATCGACGCCCACCTGATCCACGAGGTGACCTCTCCACAGGCTTTCGAAGGGCTGCGGGCCGCGGGCCGTAAGCTGAGGCGGCCCGATCTGACCTACGCCACGATGGACCACAACGTTCCCACCACCGACCGCTCCCTGCCCATGACCGACGAGATCGCGCGCCTGCAGGTGGACATGCTGGCACGGAATTGCGAGGAGTTCGGCGTACCCCTGTACGATCTCGACTCGCCTCGCAACGGGATCGTCCACGTGATCGGTCCGGAACTGGGCATCACGCAACCGGGCAGGACCATGGTCTGCGGCGACAGCCACACGTCCACCCACGGCGCTTTCGGCGCGCTGGCCTTCGGCATCGGCACGAGCGAAGTCGAGCACGTAATGGCCACGCAGTGCCTGCTCCAGAAGCGGTCCCGGACCTTCGAGATCCGCGTGGACGGCGTGCTGAGCGATGGGGTGACCGCCAAGGACATCATCCTGAACATCATCCGCCGCACCGGTACGGCCGGGGGCACGGGCACGGTCATAGAGTACGCGGGCAGCACGATCCGCGGTCTCTCGATGGACGAAAGGATGACGATCTGCAACATGTCCATCGAACTGGGCGCCCGGGCCGGCCTCATCGCGCCGGACGACACGACCTTCGAGTACCTGGCGGGGCGGGAGTTCTCCCCGGACGGCGTGGCGTTCGACCGGGCCGTGGCGGAGTGGCGTACGCTGGCCAGCGACGACGGGGCCGAATTCGACAAGCGGCTCGCGCTCAAGGCGGACGAGATCGAGCCCCAGGTTTCGTGGGGCACCAACCCCGGCATGGTGACGGACGTGACCGGCATCGTGCCCGATCCCGGCGAAATGGACAGCGAGAACGACCGGCGCGCGGCCGAAAAGGCCCTCTCCTACATGGCGCTGGAACCCAACACGTCGATCACCGATATCGAGATCGACCGCGTCTTCATCGGCAGTTGCACCAATTCCCGACTGAGCGACCTGCGGGCGGCCGCGGACGTCATCAAGGGCCGCCGCGTATCGCCGAGGGTAACAGCCCTGGTGGTACCCGGGTCCACCGCGGTCAAACAGCAGGCCGAGGCCGAGGGACTGGACCGGGTGTTCCTGGAGGCCGGCTTCGAATGGCGCGAGGCCGGTTGCAGCATGTGCCTGGGCATGAACCCGGACATCCTGCAGCCCGGCGAACGGTGCGCCAGCACTTCGAACCGCAATTTCGAAGGCCGGCAGGGCCGGAACGGACGCACGCACCTGGTCAGCCCGGCCATGGCCGCGGCGGCCGCCGTCGCCGGCCATTTCGTCGACGTTAGAGACTGGTAGGCAAACCGAAACGGACCATATTGGAAACAGCGCTAACCGGAAACAGCGCGAATCGAAAACGACGCGAATCGAAAACGGAGCACAGCATGGCGGAACCCTTTACCACGCACACCGGCCTGGCCGTCCCGCTCGACCGGATCAACGTGGACACGGACCAGATCATCCCCAAGCAGTTCCTGAAAAGGATCGAGCGCACGGGATTCGGCCAGTTCCTGTTCTACGACTGGCGGTTCACGGGCGACGGCTCGCCCGATCCCGGTTTCGTGCTAAACGAAGACCGCTACCGGGACGCCACGATCCTGGTGGCCGGGGACAACTTCGGCTGCGGAAGTTCCCGCGAGCACGCGCCATGGGCCCTGCAGGACTACGGCTTTCGTGTGATCATCGCACCGTCCTTCGCGGACATCTTCTACAACAACTGCTTCAAGAACGGACTGCTGCCCGTCGTGCTGCCCGGCGATACCGTGAGCCGCATGCTCCGGGCCGCGGCGGAACAGCACCCCTATTCCATCTCGGTGGATCTCGAACGGCAGGTCGTCACCGAACCCGGCGGCCCTTCCGATACCGGCGGCCCGTCCGATACCGGTAGTGCTCCAGATCCGGGCGGCGCGTCTCACCGTTTCGAGGTCGACCCCTTCCTCAAGCACTTCATCCTGGAGGGTCTGGACGAAATCGGCTGGACCCTGCAATTCGAGAACGACATAGCGGCGTATGAACGTACCCAGTGTACCGGTTGACCAACTGCTCGCGCTGTCCCAGGCCAGCGACGAAATGTTGCGCAGCGTGTTTCACCGGGACCGTAACGCCACGCTGCGCACGGTGACCCGGTGCGTCCACGATCTCCTCGACGCCGAGTACTGCGGCATCTTTCTGGTCCCAGAGGATGCGCCGCAAGAACTGGTGTTGACGGCGCAATACTCGGATCTTTCCGGCCACGACGACCCGCCGCCCGTCCGGTTGCGGATTCACAGCGCGCCGAAGGGCGGCATGACCGGGCATATCGCCGACCGGGGCGACATCGTCCGTCTGCACGGGACGCAGCTCACCGAAAGTCCCTTCTACTCCGGCAACATACGTGAGTACCTGGCCAGCAAGGAATTGCGGTCCCTCCTGGCCATTCCCCTCAAAGATCATAAGGACGTCGTCCTGGGACTCGTCAAGGTGGAGAACAAGAAGTCGCCGGACGGTTTGGGTGGCTCGGACGACTCGGACGGCTCGGACGGTTCGCGCGGTCCGCTCTCGGACGACGGCTTCGATGAGGCGGACGAATACATCGCCCGGATCCTTGCCAACAAGATCGTCATCGTCCTGGAGCATCTGAGAACGGTCTCTCTCAACCGCGACCTGGTGTACGCCATCCACACCACCCGTGACCGGGCGTCCATGCTCGAGGAGATCCTGCATCGCAGCCGGGCGCTGGTTCGGGCCGACCGGGGCGACTTCGTCTCCTGGAACGAGACGCTGGGCGACCTGGTCATCGCCGCTCAACTGGGAGAGGCCACCTTACCGGTGGGAAGTTCCGCCCATAGTCCCAGCATAGTACGCCGTCTCTGGGACGATCCGTCGCTTACGGAGATCCGCGTCCCGGACGTATCAGTCGACCCGGACTATCACGCCATAGACGACAGGTCGAAATGCCAGATCGCGGTCAAGCTCCAGTTCGAAGGGCGTCCCATCGGCATCCTGAGCGTGGAATCTTACGAGGTGGACGCCTTTGACGACCACGACCTGGAGATGTTGCACTGGCTCGCCCATTACGCTGCGATCGCCTACCAGGTCGTCGGACGGGAAGCCCAGTTCAGGGGGATCGTGCAGCGCCTGGTCGAACATTCTCCGCCCCGCGACGAGATTCTGAACCGGATACTGGTCAGCGTGCGGTCAATCTACGGGTTTACGGACGGTATCATCTACATCGCCGACTACACGGACCAGATGCTCCACTGCCTTTCCTACATCGGTTGCGAGGGCTTTGACGGCGACCTTTCCCGCCTGAGCTTCCGTTTCGACGAGAAAGCGCTGGCGACCAGGGCGTTCCGGGATCGGAAGGGCTATCTCTGCATGGATCCGCAATCGGATCCCCAGATCAGCCCCCGCGCCCTGAGCATACTGAAATTCGATGTGCCCATCGTCGTCATGCCGCTGCTCTACGATCAGAAGGTCGTGGGCGTATTCACCCTGTGGAGCCAGAGCGGCCAGGTCACGCCCAACGAGCGCCATCTGAGCGAAATGGAACCCTTTGCCCGTCTCGCCGCCGCGAACATCGCGCTGTCGGAGACCGAGCGGCACCGCAGCACGGTCCTGGAATCCATCCAGGAGATCCTGACCCTGATGCAGACCGAGTTGTCCAGGGATAAGAACCTGCGCCTCATTCTCCACGGCGTCCAGATGGCCGGTTTCGACCGGGCACGCATATTCGAAGCGGACGAAACGGGAGAAAGACTCGTGGGCATCGACTCGGTCGGCATGGACGACCCGGACAGTTTCGCGGGCTATACGATTATCATAAAGGACAATCCTTACACGGAAATCGTGGCCAGCCAATCCAAGACCAAGCCTTCGGCCTGCTGGTTCGACCCCGCCGATATCGCGGTCCATGGCCGATCTCCCGACGCGGCGGCGCTCGGCAAGGACGCGAATCTACCGTGGCTGGCCGTGCCGCTGGTCATCGCGGGACAGTTCTACGGTCTGATCGGGGCAGACAACATGCGCTCCCGCCACGATATCACCCGGGATCACCTTGATTTCATGACCGTCATAGGCGCACTGGCGGCGCAGGTCATCGCGAATTCCCAGACCGTGGAACTCCTGCGCGACCGTACACGTGCCGAAGCGCGCAGCGAACTGGCCCAGCGGACGCTGCACGCCCTTAAGACGCCGGCGATGGCCACGCAGATCTTTCTGAGGCACCTTGACCAGGCGATGGGCGGCGAGACCCCGCACAACGGCAAGGCGGAGCAGCTCATGAGAAAGATCCGGGCACAGATCGATCGTATCGCCGCGATCGCCGAAGACATGCAGCGCCTGACTAAGCTGACCCTCACGCCGAAACGGAAAGTAGATATCAATGAAATCGTGCGGCGTACCGTCATGGACGGCATGATCGTCGGGTCCTGCGAGGTGGAATTCGATCTCGCGGACCCGCCTCCCTACGTGGAGGCCAACGTGGAGGAGATCGACCAGGTGATCACCGAACTCACCGGCAATGCCTGGAAAGTCATGGACTACAACGGGCGCATACACGTTTCCACGCGGCTCGGCCTCGCTTCCCAGCACCCCCGGCTGATGCGCCGAAAGGACGACCGGTACGTATTGATCAACGTCCGCGACACGGGGCCGGGAATCCCCGAATCCGTGCTCAAGGAGCTTTTCAGGCCGGGCGTGTCCACGACAGGCGGTTCCGGACTCGGACTCTACGCCATACAGACCATCGCCGCGGAACACCAGGGCGAAGTCTGGCTCGAGGACACGGGTCCGGACGGCGCCACTTTTACCTTCGCTCTGCCCGTAGCGAGCTGAACGGCTGATGTCATGACGAAACCCCTTGTTCTCCTTCTCGACGACGACGACGCAATGCTGGACGCAGTCTCTCTCGACCTGGAAGGCGCCTTCGACGTGATCTGCGCCACCGGCGTGGAGCATTGCATCGACAAGATCAGGGATGCCCGCGGCGCTGTCGACGTGGCGGTGATCGACATGTGGATCGAAACGGACCGGGAAGGCGGACTCGAAGCGATCAGGCGCATCCGGGCATTGGAGTCTCCGCCGGAATGCGTCGTGCTGACCGCGTACGGCACCCAGCCCAATATCGTGAAGTGCATGGAGGCGGGCGCCTTCAGCTATGTGGAGAAGTCGGGCCGGGTCGCCGACGACACCACCGGCCTCCTGGTCACGGCCATCAACCGGGCCCTGGAGACGCGCCATCTGAAACAGCTCGAGGCGGCCCAGGAACAGATCAAGGCGGACGAGCGCCTCAAACAGGACATCCAGCGCGCCTACGAGATCCAGCGTTCCATGTTGCCCCAGGAGGACCTGCACCACGCCGGCATGCAGTTCACCGGCTATTGCCGCCCTGCCGAGAACGTGGGGGGCGACTACTACGACTACTTCGCGCTTCCCGACGGGCGGGTCGGCCTGCTGATCGGCGATGTCACCGGCCACGGGTTCAACGCGAGCCTGATCATGGCCATGGCCCGCAGTTGCCGGGCTACCCAGACCCGGATCGACCCGGACGTCACCCCGGTCATGGACGCCCTCAACCGGATCGTGCAGACGACCGGTCCCGATTGGCTGTTCATGACAGCCTGCTACCTGGTGATCGATCCGGACGCGCGCCGGTACGCCTACGCCAACGCCGGCCATCACTTTCCGCTTCACTACCGCGCGGACACGCGCACGGCCGAACCCCTGGAGTCCACCGGCCCCCTGCTGGGGATCGACGCCGACACGACCTTCGATGCCATGGAACGGCCGTGGAGCCCGGGGGACGCCCTGGTCCTCTTTTCGGACGGAATCGTCGAAGCGGAGAACGCCACCGAAGAGATCTACGGCGAAGACCGCCTCCGGGACGTCGTGGAAAACCACGGACACCGTCCGCCGTCGGACCTGAAGCAGCATATCATCGACGCCGTCGAGGCGTTCAGCCAGGGCGTGCCGTTTGTGGACGACGTGACGCTCCTGGTGGCGAAACTTTAGGTATTCGCAGGACATCGCGTCTTGAAAATCATCGAAGAATCCCTTAATAGGCTGGCCGAACACGGCCATGTGCCCATCGCCTACGAGGTGAGATCCCGTTTCCGGGCCGATCCGGCGGACGGCGGCCTTCGCGGTATCGTGCTGGTGGAAGAACCGGTGGATCACCCCTACGTCAAGGACTACGATCAGACCTCCGAGGAAGGGCCTGCCCGGTGGCCCGCGCGGTGGCTCGACCGGTGGGACACATCGGCGTGGGGATTGCTCGCGGCCTACGACGGTTCCCGGCGCGTGGGCGGCGCGTTGCTTGCCCTCCGCACGCCGAACGTGAACATGCTGGAGGGCCGGGACGACCTCCTGGTGCTGTGGGACCTGCGCGTCCACCCTGACCATCGCGGGACCGGTGTGGGACGGGGACTCTTCGAGGCCGCGGTGGACTGGGGGCGGCGCCACGGCTGCGTCGAGATGAAGATCGAGACCCAGAATACCAACGTGCCCGCTTGCCGGTTCTATGCCCGCCAGGGGTGCCGCCTGGGTGCCATCATTTCCCACGCCTACGCGGAGTTCCCCGACGAGCTCCAGTTGATCTGGCGCATGCCGCTTTGACGGGCATTTCCGCCTTGCTTCACGGATTCGCCGGCTTATAATGAGGAGTATCGGCAGGCCGGGAAGTCTCGCGGCAGCGGTCCCCCTGCGCGCTTCACCCCGCAGTAACGGTTCCGTCCAGTGCGTCGCTTCCTGTGTCGGTTGCCGGCTAACAGTTGTACAATTGTACAATACACATACCTGGCAGGCACCCTGGACCACGCCATGCATCCCACACAGCTGACTCCATCCCAGCGCCGTTCCTTCGAGGAAGACGGCTACCTCGTCGTTCCGGGAGCGCTGGATCCTGGCCAGATCGAAGCGCTGACGGAGACCGGCGACCGGCTCATGGAAGGGTTCGACTATCCCGACTTCTACGCCCACCGCCGTCCCGGTCTCGTGCAGGAGCGGCCCTTCCTCGACCTCGTAACGAACGAGCGCACGGTCCCGCTGATCGTGGCGCTGCTCGGTTTCAACATCCACATCACGAATACCGCGCTCATCTACAAGCACCCTGAGGCGCCCGGCGATACCGGCCAGGTCAACTGGCACCGCGACGTGGGCGTCTCGCTGGACGTGGGCCACGTGGTACTGCCTTTCGTCGGCCTGAAGATCGGCTATTGCCTGACGGATTTCCCCGAACCGGACACGGGCGCGACCATGTTCGTCCGGGGCAGCAACAACATGAAGTCCGCACTGCCGATACGAAAGGGCCAGATCCATCCCGACGAATACGTGCAGCCGATCCTACGGGCCGGCGACGCCTTTCTTTTCGAGAACCGCACCTATCACGCGGCCGGGCTGAACTTCGCCAAACAAATCGCCAAGGTCGTCATCTACGGCTACCACTACCGCTGGATCAAGCCGGACCACTACATGCGATTCTACAGCGGCATTCAGCAGCCCGACGCCGGCCTGCTCGCCGGTACCGACGACGTCGGACGCCAGCTGCTGGGTGCCACCGTGGACTCGGAGGGACGCGAAGCGCCCGACGGCATCGACTGGTCCATCCGGGAATGGGCCGATCGGCACGGACTCGACGTGGCGCAGTACACCCATACCATAGAAGCCTGATAAGAAGCCGGATCGGTGGCCCGATCGAAAGCCCGGCTGCAAACCCTATCGGTGGCCCATTCGAAAGCCCGACCACAAGCCCCATCGGTAGCCTGACCCAACCGCTGCCCGGCAGGAATCCATGTACCTGAAGCACATGCTTCCCCATCAACTGCGCGAGGCGGTGGAACGAGGCGACCCGCTGCTGGTCCCCGCCGGATGCATCGAGACCCACGGCCCCCACATGGCCATCGGTCACGACACCATCATCGTGGAGGAGATCTGCGCGCGCGTGGCGAAGCGCCAGGACGTGATCATCGCGCCGCCTTTCGATTTCGGTCCCACCGGTTACGCGCTGGGCGGTCCCGAGGACGGCACCATCGACCCCGATTACGATGCCTTCGGGTCGTACGTGAAGTCGATCCTGCGCAACTTCCTGGAAATGGGCTTCGGGCGAATCTACGTGATGATCATGCACCAGGGGATGGAGGCCCCGCTGGCGCTGGCCTTCAAGAAGGCCGCGGCGGAACTGTCCTTTGAGATGGTCCTGGCCGAAGGCAAGCCGCGGGGATGGTGGGCGGACGCCAAAATGTCCAGGGAGGCCCGCCGGTTCGGCAGTATACAGGTCCACCCCATGATCCTGCCCGCCGCGTCCCCGCCCGCCGGCGGCGACCACGCCGGGTACAACGAGACTTCCTTCCTGCTGGCCACGCGCCCGGAACTGGTGGACCAGGGGCAGCTGGACGAGGATGCGCCGTGGTACTGCCGGCAGGACGAAGAACGGAACAGCTGGACGGCCAACGCGGACCATGGGGAGGCCATGGTCGAGGCGGTCGTCGATGCGTGGGTCGAACTACTGCAGCGCTGAATACAAATCGAAGCGTTTCACTGTAGAAAGGAGCAACACATGCGGTCCATTTTCGTCGGAATCGAGTACGCCGGCAAGTCTACCCTGATCGATCACCTGGACGCCTACTACCAGAAACGGCGGCGCCGGACCCATCTCGACGATCACTTCACCATCCCGGACGCTTCCCTGAGTCCCGTTTCCCGGGCTCAGTACGTCCACTATCCCGACGACGTGAAAGAACGCATGCAGCGGATGCAGCTGCACTACCACGTGGAGGTCATCCGCAACTACCCCCACACGCTGATCGCCGGCTGGCACATCGAGGAAAAGGTCTACTGCGACGTGTACGGCAACGTGGAGGGGAATCCCTACTATCCCAACTACGTCCAGAACAACCAGCGGCACTACGAGGTGCTGGTCCTGGAAGCCCGGCTGCCCGACGTCGTGCTGATCCACTTCACCGCCGACGACGAGGCGATCCGCGAGCGCATGCGCACGGACCCCCACGAGTACCAGATCATCGACGAAAAGGACATCCCCGACCTCAAGAAACGCTTCGAAGACGAGGTCGACCAATCGCTCCTGACGCGCAACGGCCACCTGGTTACGCTGGATACGACCGAAAAGTCACCCGCGGAAACCCTGGACGAACTGCTGCTGAAAACCGATCCGCTGGTGACCGACGGGGAATTGGCCATGCGGGCCATGCCGGTGCCCGAGGAGGACTACGAGGTCAGGTACGAGAACGGCGAGCGGAAGATGGTGTAGGGAGAATCCACGGTGTAAAGGGAAGCCACCGGTTTTTGAGTTTTTTGTGTTTTTTTAAGTCCATAACGAGATCGGGGGTTTCAATTCCGACAAATCAAGTATGGACCCATTGGAATGGGAGGCTGGACAGAATTTAAGACGTTATACGTCCAAGGAGTCAGACGATGACCGAGATGACCCGTGATAACTTGACCTTCGGCGCACAGATCGTAACTGCCGTAGGAATGTTCATTGTGACCCTGGGCATCTTGTTCATCGCGACGCTTACTTACCTGGATCGGGAAGATCAGGAATTCAGGAATGAGATTCGGACCGACCTCACAGAAATCCGTGCGGCGATGAGAGATATGAACAATCGTCTCGACAACATCAACACCCGACTCGGAAGGGTCGAGGGTTTTCTGCGTGTACCCGGTAACGACAGCGAATGACGCCTACGCCGCCAGGCCCTTGCCCTGGGCTTCCTTGATGCATTCGGCGAGAATGGGCACGCCTTCGCGGATATCCTCAATCGTGGGGAATCCGAATGCGATGCGCAGGTAGGGGATGTCTTCGTTCTCGGCGCTGAAGGACTGTCCGAGGCTGTAGTAAACCCCGCGCCCTGCCGCCAGTTGCAGCGCTTTCCGCGTGTCCGTCGCCGAGGGGATACGCACCCATACGAACATGCCGCCGGGCGGATCCGTCCACCACACCTCCTCGCCCAGATCGCCGAAGTGGGTCGCCAGAGATTCGACCAGGGCGTCCTTGCGCGCCTTCATGACCTCGTTCACTTCGCGGATGTGATCCCAGAGATGATCGCCTAGGTATTCGGCCACGATCATGCTCGCCAGCGCGTTTGTCCCACCGTCCATCTTATTCGCCATGATCCGCTGCTGCAGCGCCTCCGGCGCCATGAGGTAGCCCTGCCGGACGCCCGGACCGAGGATCTTGGAAAAAGAACCGACGTACACGACCCGGCCGTCTTCGCCCAGGTGGTACAGGTTCGGCGGCACCGGATCGGACTGGAACACGAGATCGGCGTAACAGTGGTCTTCCACGACCAGCGTGTCGAACTCGCCGGCCAGTTCGAGGAGGCGCTCGCGACGCTCCAGGGGCAGGATGGAGCCCGTGGGGTTGTGATGGGTGGGGATGGTGTAGATGAACTTCGGCGGCGTACCCGCGTCGACGAGCCCTTTGAGCACAGTCTCCAGTTCCTCCGGCACCAGCCCCTGGTCGTCGATCGGCACCGGCGCGATGCGCACCTGCCGGCTTCGGAACACGCTCAGCGACCCGCCGTAGGTGAAGTCTTCCGTAACGATCATATCGCCACGCGACGCGAAGGCTTCCGTGATCAACTGGAGCGCCTGCATGGAACCGGACGTCAGCACGATCTCTTCCAAGGGCACCGCCCTGCCCGCGCCGCGCTCGAAGCGCTCCGACGCGATGGCTCGCAAGGGTTCGTAGCCGCGACCGTCCGGATAATTTACCAGTTCCGGGCCTCGGGCCCTTATGACTTTCGCGGCGGCCTCGGCCAGCGCGTCCGAAGGAAAGGACAGCGGATCGGGCCTCCCCGCGCCGAAATTGATCTCACGCATGGACCTGCTCCTGTAGGGTGGCGGTTACGCCGATGGTGGTACTTCGGCAAGTCAATGCACAGGTAAAACGATGCACAGGCAAGTCGATCACGGAATGTAGGTCGGCCGTCCCGCGCCTGTCAACCGGTTCTGCGTGGACCGGGGGCGGACCGGGGACGCACCGGGGGCTTAGCGAAGCGGCGACCGGGACGGGGCCGGAGCGCGGACTACGGGACAATGTGGGTGGCGTTGACAGGATATTCCGCGCATCCTACATTGATCCTACCTGACCCTGTAGGTCGCATTCATCAGCTCTTCAACCATGATCCTGTTCCGAATCCTCCTGCTGTTCAGCATACTCACGTCGTTCGCGGCCGCTTCCGAAGCGCAAGACCAGCGGCCGGATCGGGCACCGCAGGCACAGCCTCCAATCCGCGTCGAGATACCCCTCTTCGAGGGCGGCCAGGGACTGGAGTTCTTCCTCGAGTGCGCCCGGACCTACGAACAGGAGCACGAAGGCGTGGTTATCGACCTATACGGCGATCCGCGTATCCACGACAAGGTGCGGGTGCGCATCCTGGAACGGTCCTTCCCCGAGGTTACCAACGCCCGGCTCAACTACTGGGCGCTCATCCGAAACGGCGACCTGCTACCCCTGGACGAGTTCCTCGACCAGCCCAACTGGGAGGGCGACCGCACCTGGCGCGAATCGTTCCTGCCCGGGACCCTGGCCCAATACACCCACGAAGGCAACACCTACGGCATCCCCCTGATGGCGTCGGCCTACGCCGTCTGGTACAACAAGAACCTGTTCGAGGAAAACGGCTGGGAGCCGGCGACGACCTGGGAGGAGTTCCTCGAACTGTGCGAGGAGATAAAGGCCGCCGGGATGTGGCCTCTCGCCTTCCAGGGCCGGTACCCGGGCTACGTGCAGGCCGTGATCGATCACGGCTACTACCACCTCGCCGGACCTGACCGCTACAACGACCAGAAGAACCTGGTGCCCGGCAGTTTCGACAACCCCGAATTCGTCGAGGCCCTTTCCCTCGCACAGCGGATCGCGCTGAACTACTTCCAACCGGGCGCCATGGGCATGAGTCACACCGAGTCCCAGCTCGAGTTCTTCCTGGGACACACGGCCATGATCTTCTGCGGTTCGTGGCTCAAGAGCGAGATGCTGGGGAAAATCCCGGACGATTTCCGGCTGGGATCCTTCAACATCCCTGTGGCGCCGACCGGCAGGGCGGATCCCACGGCCGTCTACGGCGGGTCCGGGTACTATTTCGTCCTGAAGGATAGCGAGAACCCGCTGGCCGGGGTCAAGTTCCTGCGCTTCATGACTTCGCGGCGCATGGCCGGCCTGTTCGCCCGGATGCGCGACATCCCCGTGTCCGTGGCGGGCGTATCCGAAGCGAACCTGACCGAGGACATGGCGGACCTGGCGGCCATGTTGAAGAACGCGGCCGTCACCTATGGCACGGCGCCCGGCGAGGGTTATCCGGCCATGACGCAGTACTGGACCGACGCCCGGTTCAGGGTGATCACCGGCCAGACCACGCCCGCGGAGGCCGCCGCGGAGCTGGAAGCGGCCGCGGCCGTCGTTCGACGGCAGACCATCGCGCCGGACGAGATCAACATCCGGCACGTCTGGAAACCCGGTCTGCTGATCGGCCTCATGGCCCTAGCCATCGGCTACTGGTCGGCCACAACCTACAAACGCTACCGGGACCGCCGCCGCGCGGGGAAATCACACGTCGCCGGCCTCCCATTCCTCGGGCGCACTGACCGGATCATCTTCATCGCGCCTGCCCTGCTGCTCTATGCGGTCTTCGTGATCATCCCGAGTGCGAAGTCGTTCCTCTGGAGCCTGAACGAATGGGACGGGCTGACCGACATGCGCTTCACGGGCCTGCTCAACTTCGGCCGGCTGCTCTTCGAAAGCGACGGGTTCTGGATCGCGCTGAACAACAACCTGTTCATCATGTTCGTCATCCCGCTGTTCGTCATTCCCCTCTCCCTCTTCCTGGCCGTGTGCATCAGCCGGCAGATCCGGGGGTCGAAGTTCTTCCGCATCGCCTTCTTCTTCCCGAACATCCTCGGGGCCGTGGCCGCGACGCTCCTCTGGATGCACCTCTACAATCCCCAGGGCGGACCGATCAACGCCGCGCTGGTGGGCCTCGGCATGATCCTGTCCGCGGTGGGCTTCGAGAGCGCGGGAAGCTGGCTGCAGGCCATGGAAGGATTCGCCTGGCTGTCGCAGTCCAACCTGTACTGGGCGCTCATCCCCATGTCCATCTGGGGCGCCTGCGGATTCAACATGATCCTCTTCCTGGCCGCCATGGAGAGCATTCCCCAGAGCCTCTACGAAGCGGCGGACATCGACGGGGCCTCGTCGTGGCGGCAGTTCTGGACCATCACCCTGCCGCTGATCTGGGAGGTGCTGTCCATCTCCATCGTATTCATGGTCATCGGCGGGATGAAGGCCTTCGAGACTATCTGGCTCCTGACCAACCAGACGCCCACCACGCAGGTGCACGTCATCGGCACGCTCATGGTCCAGGACATGTTCACCGAGTTCAAGATCGGCGAGGCCACGGCCATCGCGGTGCTGCTGTTCATCATGGTCTTCTTCGGCACGGCCGCCACGCTGCGGCTCATGCGAAGGGAAACGGTGGAGTTCTGATGACGCGCACGGAGGAAAAGAGCCGGACGTCGGCCTGGAATCTCGTGATCTATCCGGTCCTGCTCGGCTACCTGGTCATCGTGGTCTACCCGATGGCCTGGCTGCTGTATACGTCGCTCAAGACGGACCGGGAGATCTTCCTGGCGCCATTCACGCTGCCGGACTGGGCGGACCTGCAATGGATCAATTTCTCGCGGGCGTGGACGGTGGGGCAGTTCGGGGACTACTTCCTGAACAGCGCGATGCTGACGGTGCTGACGGTGATCCTGTCGCTGCTCTTCGCGGCCATGGCGGCCTATGCCCTCTCGCGGTTCCGTTTCTTCGGGGCACGGCCCCTGTTCTTCTTCTTCCTGGCGGGCTTGATGGTGCCGCTGCAGCTGGCCATCGTGCCCCTCTTCTTCCAGATGAAGGACCTGATGCTGCTCAATTCCCGGCTGGGGCTGCTGCTCGTCTACATCGCCTTCGGCATGCCCTTCGCCATTTTCATCCTGGCGGGTTTCTTCAAGTCGTTGCCATCAGGGCTGCACGAGTCGGCGTTGATGGACGGCGCCGGCGAACTGCGGGCCTTCTGGCACATCATGCTGCCGCTGGCCAAACCCGCCCTGGTCACCGTGGGCATCTTCGCCTTCCTGGGCACCTGGAACGAGTTCTTCATGGCCTTCATGTTCCTGTCGGGCGAGAACGCCGAAAGCCTGCGCACCCTTCCCCTCGGCCTGGCCAACATCACCATCGTGAGCCAGTACCGCAGTGATTGGGGCATGGCCTTCGCCGGCCTGGTGCTCATGATGCTGCCGACCATGGCGGTCTATGCTTTGCTCCAGCGCCAGGTGACGAAGGGGATTACGGTGGGGGCGCTCAAGGGGTGACGCCTGGTGACCCCTGGTGGGGCGCCCGAAAGGTGACGCGCCCGAAGAGTGACGCGCGAAACTACGGCTTCGAGATCCACACCGGATCGGGCGTGATGCTCGTTTCCGGCGGCGGCCCCGTATCGTCCCACTCGTCCTCGTTCTCCAGCAGGAAGCCCGGCTCGACCGACATGTCGTGATCGCAGATGATCTGGCAGGACAGTCGTACCTCGCCGAGGGCGCCCTTCTCCGTCAGCACGTCGCGTTCGGCCTCGGTCATCGTTTCCGGCTCGCCCGAGACGAAGTTCACGCGGCAGGTCGTGCACTTGGCATTGCCGCCGCAACGATGGCCGATGTTCACGCCGGTCCCCTCGATGGCCAGCACGAGACGCTGCCCCGATTCGACCTCGTTCTCTACGCCGTTTACGGTGAGTTTCGGCATGGTAACAAGCTCCTTTCAAGTGTTGTCAATGTTGACAATGTATTAAACGTCGTTAAAACAACCCCCGGCAGCCGGCGCGATCAGCCTGTGATAACGTGACCCAACCGGTCACGCGTATGCTCCAGGTCCACCCAGCGGTGCGGGCCGTCGGTCACGGCATAGCAGACCTCGTACACCGGATTCTCCGTGGCCTTCAGGGCCAGTTCGATGATGTTCGTGATATCCTCCTGGCTGCACCAGACCGATCTCAGGAAGGGCTCGGTGGCCTCGTTGTCCTTGTTGACCCAGCCGATGCGCAGGCAGACTACGGAAAAGTCATGGGCGTCGTGGTAGGTGCGGCAGATGCCTTCGCCCCAGACTTTGCTGGCCGAATATGGCTCCGTGGGACGGGGAGGGTCGGTGACCTTTACGATGGGCATGGGATCGGGCAGCCCCTCGAGGCGGCCTTTCAGAAGCGACTTGTAGGGTTCGGAGAACTGTCCGTACCCCCAGCTCGCCATGACCGAGCTCGCGTAGATCAGCCGCCGGATGCCCTCTTCCCGGCAGACCTCCAGCACGTTGTACGTGCCGCGGATATTGCTCTCCAGAATGGTCTCGAAGGACGCGCCGGGATCGGGAACCGCGCCGAGATGGACCACCGCGTCTATGCCGGACAGCGCCCGGGACACCGCGTCCCGGTCGGTCAGGTCGGCCAGTGAGAAGCGGTCATCGGGGATCCGAAGAAGGTCCTCGTCGTCGATTCGGTCCGAAGAAGCCGTCCGCCGGCCGCTGCCGTAGGCTTCGTAATCATTCTTTCCGCTCAGGTGCCGGTAGGTCAGGTTTCCGATCAGTCCATATGCACCCGTTACGTGCACCTTCAGGGGTCTTCCCTCGCTCATTTAATCCTCCAGTTGAACTTTCCGTGAATCGATTGGGTCAGGCCATCCCGCCGGTGGCCGCCTTACGCCTCATCCATGAAAGGATACCGCCAATCCGTCGGCGGGACCATGGTTTCCTTGATCGTCCGGGCGCTCATCCAGCGGAGCAGGTTCATGGGGCTGCCCGCCTTGTCGTTCGTGCCGGACGCCCGAGCGCCCCCGAAGGGCTGCTGCCCGACGACGGCCCCGGTAGGCTTGTCGTTGACGTAGAAATTGCCGGCCGCGTTGCGGAGCGCGTCCGATATGCGCACGATCGCCTCGCGGTCCCGCGCGAAGACGGAACCGGTCAGGGCGTAGGGCGACGTGTTGTCGCAGAGCGCGAGGGTCTCTTCCAGGGTGTCGTCCTCGTAAACATATATGGTCAGCACGGGACCGAAGATCTCCTCCTCCATGGTCCTGAACCGCGGGTTCGTCGTCACGATGGTCGTGGGCTCGACGAACCAGCCCCGCTTGCGGTCGCACCCGCCGCCGGTGATGATCTCGGCGTCGTCCGCCGACCGGGCGTATTCGATGTAACCGGCGATGGTGTCGAAGGACGCCTCGTCGATCACGGCCGCCATGAAATTCGAGAAGTCTTCGGGATCGCCGACCCTGATCTGCGATACCTCGGCCGTGAACCGGTCCCTGAAGGCCGGCCAAAGGGAACGGGGCACGTACATCCGGGAGGCCGCGGAACACTTCTGCCCCTGGTATTCGAAGGCGCCGCGCACCGCCGCCGCGACGAGCGCATCCACGTCCGCCGAGGCGTGGACGAAGATGAAGTCCTTGCCACCCGTCTCGCCCACGATGCGGGGATAGTGCTTCATGCGCGCCAGGTTGCCGGCCACAGTGCGGTACATCCGCTGGAACGTCGCGGTCGATCCCGTGAAGTGAATGCCGGACAGGTCCGGGCTGTCGAGCACCGGGTCGCCCACCTCGGCCCCGGACCCCGGGATGAAGTTGATCACGCCGGGCGGCAGGCCGGCTTCCTGCAGCAGCCGCATGACGTGCCAGGCCGAGTAGACGGCGGAGGATGCCGGTTTCCAGAGCACCGCGCAGCCGGTGAGGGCCGGCGCCGTGGGCAGGTTGCCTCCGATGGCCGTGAAATTGAAGGGTGTGACGGCGAATACGAATCCCTCGAGGGCCCGGTACTCCAGACGATTCCATACGCCCGGCGAGGAAGCGGGCTGGTCGCTCATGAGCTGCGCCAGGTAGCCGACGTTGAACCGCCAGAAGTCGATCAGTTCGCAGGCCGAGTCGATCTCCGCCTGGAAGATCGTCTTGGACTGGCCCAGCATGGTCGCGGCGTTGACCGTCTGCCGCCAGGGTCCGGCGAGCAGGTCGGCCGCCTTCACGATGACCGACGCCCGTTGCTCCCAGGGCATGTCCGACCACGCCGCCCGGGCTTTCAGTGCCGTGTCGATGGCCATGCGGACTTCGGTTTCGCCGGCCTTGTGATAGACGCCGAGGTCGAGCCCGTGGTCGTGAGGGGCCCGCAGCGGCGCCGTGTTGCCCGTCTTCACCTCCCGGCCGCCGATGATCAGCGGGACCTCAATGGGGGCGAATTTCAGCTCGGCGAGCTTCGCCTTGACGGCCGCTCTTTCGGGCGATCCGGGCGCGTAGTCCAGGACCGGTTCGTTGTAGGGCTGGGGCGGGTTGAAGCGTGCGTTGGCCATGTCCCATATGTATCCGGCGCGCGGCCGATGTGTCAACTGTTTTGTAGGCCGTCTGCCGACGCTCCGTCGCGCTAATCCGCGGTGCTCCCCAAGACGCTGCCTCGGTGCTTCCCACGGTGATCTCCGTAGCGCTCCCACGGCCATTTTACCCTTGCCAGAACCCGCGTAGATATGAGATATTGGCGGTATAAACCGAGTCAATCAGGCGTTCGACAACAGCAAGGCCCGCGGCAGCCCCGAACAGCAGTCCGGAACAGCGGCCGGCCGGGCCGGGAGTACGGTCATGAGCACCGATCAGGCCAAACAGGAACACGGCATCAAGGCGGTAAACCAGGAATACACGCAGTACGACCAGGTGGAAAAGGAACAGACCTACAACCTGGCCGAGGGCGCGGCGGAAGAGGAATTCGACGAGGAAACGCAGATCCGGACCTGCGACATGAGCCTCTTCCACCACGGCGGACCGGAAGGCAAGGCGCGGTTCGCCCGGGACATCGGCGAGGCCATGGAGGGCATCGGCTTCGTGATCCTCGAGAACCATGAAATCCCGCCCGGCCTGTACGAGGAAGCCGAGCGCAAGGTGGCCGAGTTCTTCACGGCCACGCCCATGGCCGACAAGATGAAGTACGAGGCCGAGCGGCACGGTTCGGTCAACCAGGGCTACTTCCCGATCAAGCAGACCAGCCGGATGCATCCCGATCTCGTCGAGGGCTGGGTCTTCTGCCGGCGGGCCTTCAACCTGGGCGAGAACCCGGACTACCGCGAGACGGACTACTGGCCCGCGGCCGGGTACGAACCGTTCTTCCGCCAGGTCATCCAGCGCCACGAGCAGCTGATCCTGCCCCTCATGCAGAGCATCCTCACCTACCTGGGCTGCGATCCGTCCCTCTACGACGAAAAGCTCACCCGGACGAACTTCGGCTTCCGGCTTAACTACTATCCGCCCATCACCAAAGAGGACGACGAGTCCGGGGCCGGCCGCATGCTGGGCCACGAGGACGTGGACCTGTTCACCATCCTGCCCTCCCACGGGGTGGACGGACTGCAGGTGCTCAACCGCGAGAACATGAAGTGGATCCGCCTCAATCCCCCGGAAGGCAGCATCATCATCAACACGGGCGATTACATGCAGCGGATCACCAACGACCGCCTGCCCTCCACCACGCACCGGGTCAGCAAGCCGCAGGACGCCAGCCTCTTCGGCTCCGCCCGCGTCAGCATCCCCATGGCCGTCTACGTCTGGGAGGAGGAGATGCTCGAGGTGCTGCCCAACACGGGCGAGCCCAAGTACGAACCCATCTCGGCCGTCCAGTTCCACACCCGGACCACGAGCAAGTATTACGGCGACGATTATGCGGTGGATGACGACTGAACAGGCTGGGCGGCAGAAGGCGAACAAGAAACTGATCCGAACTGATCCAAGAAAGGCGGCGCATGACTCCCCACGAGCAGTATCTCTTCGACCTGCAGGGCTTCATCGCGGTCCCTGACGCCCTCGATGCCGGACAGCTCGCCGAGTTGAACCGCATCCTCGACGAGAAGATCGAAGGGGCGATGGAACCCGGCGCGACCACGCACCGTTTCGGGTTCACATTGCTCGACTGGGGACCCGCCTACCGTGACCTGATCGACAACCCGCGCATCGTCCCCTACATGGAGCACATCGTCGGACCGCGGTTCCGGCTGGACCACGACTACGCCGACATCATCCGGAAGGGCGACGGCCCCATCGGCACGACCCTCCACGGCGGCGCCATCCCCTTCGACCCGCTCTATTCCTACACCTGCGTCAATCAGGAGATCCGGTGCGGCCTGTCCGTGGTCGCCTACAACCTGAAGGACGTGAGCCCCGGCGATGGCGGATTCGGCTGCGTGCCCGGCAGCCACAAAAGTAACTTCCGCTTCCCCGACGAGTGGCGCAACCTCAAGACTGACCAGCCCTTCATCCGCGCTGTGACCGGCAAGGCCGGTACCGCCGTCATCTTCACCGAGGCGCTGACCCACGGCACCATGCCCTGGCACGGCGACGAACGCCGCACCCTCTTCTACAAGTACTCGCCCAACTCGGTATCCTGGTACGCGGAGTACTACGAAGCCGATAAGTACGAGGGACTGACGGAACGGCAGCAGCAGATCCTCGAGGCGCCGAACGCACGGTACGGACAGCGGTTTAAGCGTGGGGTGGTGGTGTAGGTGGACTGGTAGGATTGCAGGAAAACCAGCCTTTTTTCGGCAACATAAACACGACATCGAAGCTGACTGGATCGTGTGGTTCAGGACAACGCCGATATCGAAATCTAGAAATGTGGCGGGTTGATTGCATTGACATCAATGATATCATGGCATATATTGAGTCCAAACAAAAAAATTGGAGAACAATATGGCAAGTATGACAATCCGAAATCTAAGCGAAGACATAAAAAGACGACTGCGCATCCAAGCAGCCGAGCACGGCCATTCCATGGAGGAAGAAGCCCGGGAAATCCTTCGAGTAGCATTGACCGAAAACAGACCTCCCGTGAAATTGGCGCAGTCTATTCGGGCTCGTTTTGAGCCCATTGGCGGAGTCGAATTGGAAATTCCCCCCCGCAAGCCGCTGCGTGATCCACCGGAATTAGGCTGACTTCCTTCTGAATGATTCTTCTCGATACTAATGTCGTATCAGAACTGACGCGTCTCGCACCCAATCCTTCTGTGATTAACTGGCTTGATGCTCAAGCTGCCGAGGATGTATTTCTCTCGGCTATCACAGAAGCTGAGTTGCGCTTTGGCGTTGCGATTCTGCCCGAGGGACGTCGGCGTGAAAGACTCGCATTTGAAATCGAGAATATGCTACGGGAGGATTTCGAGCGACGCATTCTACCATTTGACAGCTTTGCGGCTCGTATGTTTGCAGAAATCGCTGCCGATCGACGAGCTATAGGGAAGCCAATCAGCGATGCAGATTGTCAGGTGGCGGCCATCGCAAGATGCTATGGAGCGGCAGTCGCCACACGTAATGTCGTAGATTTCGAACACTGTGGAATTGAGATAATTAACCCGTGGTCCAATTAAAGGCTTTATAGACAGTCGCAGGAATGAACTGCCGGCCGTATCCTCGCTAGAATCCCTGACGTATGAGAGACTGTCTGCCTCCACTAATCCCAAGTCGGAGAGCATTGAATTATGAGTAAATTCGACAAAGGAGTCTTCCGGCGCGACTCACCGGCGTGACTCACCCCGCCTTCCCGAAGGTTTCGAACCGAAGTTCCAACCGATCCCGGTCAGGATAGTCCCTGGTGCGTGAAGGCAGGTGCAATGTCGTACCCTTCAGCTGCTTGAACGCCTGGAGCATGGGACCGTCTCTCTTCTCCAATAAGCGGTCGGATACGTGCAGCCTGTAGTCGGAATCGATGCCGATCAGGTGGGCGTCGAAGGCCGCGTGATGGATCTTGGACAAGGCCAGTCCGTTTGGTACGACGGGTTGCCCCAGTGCCTCGTCGCCATCCGCTATGATGTGAGCTGCATCCAGTAATTGCGTTTCCGGCAGACCGGTAATCGCACAACGGCGGTCGTAGGCATACAGAACGGCTTCGCGAAAGGTGGCCTGGTGGAGGCGTTCCATTACCATGCGCAGTGCATACCGCCGTTCTGCCGCGTCAACCGGTACTTCGAACATCTCCTGGTAGGGATTCCCGAAGGTAAGCGAGGACTTGAGGGCGAATCCATCCCAGTGGGAGATATAGGTAGGGATGATCGGCTGGTAACGACCGGGTGACACGCCAAGAAAGTAAATAAAAGGAATGTTGTCATTGCACGCCTCCTTTAGCCACTGGTTGTCTGCGGCTTCCGGATCCTGGCCCATGAAGGCGTAGTCCACTGTCTCATCGCCCTCGAAGATCTGGCGATGGACCTGTCGCTGGTCGTCGTACCAGACCCGGGCGCCCGGCCTTGGGAACACAGTCCTGATCGAAAGCAGGTACCGCATCTGACGAGGTTTGAATATCCCTCGCTGCGGGTTTACCAAGGGTATGCGTTCTCCTTCAAACATGAACCCCGGCGCAAGTTCGTTCCTGGTAAGGTGGCCGTGGGCTTCGCTCAGCCGTCGTACGTGGTCGAAGGCGGCCATCCGCATCCTGGTATCGCGGTCCTCAACGTTCATGGCAGTCGATCACCCTTTATAAATCCGCTCGTTGTGCCAGGTCAGCACCTGGGCGTCTGGCCGTTCCTCTACCTTGTCGGGAACGACGATCTGTTTCCCGTGCATTGCGTAGTAATCCCGACCGTTCTCGAATTCCTCCCGAACCTGCCCGCTGACCTCAAAGTGCAGATCTGGCGTAACGGTAACATATCCGGAGTCAAACAGCCCATGTATGTCCCGCCGGAGTAACAGTCCATTTCTCGCTTCGTGAAGACCCCCATCGCTGAACGGTCGAATGTGCGCGGCGTCCAGAGCAGGCAGCGTCCGCTCGCGGGTAACCGCGCATCGGCGGTCGTAAATGTCGGTTACCAGCACCCTGAAAGCACCTTGTCCAAGTCGCGGTTTCACCAGTTGTGGTTTGCCGAAATGGGATCGCCCGGCCGGATCGGCCACTATGCCCGCAGGATCTGTAATCACACCGGTCGACTGGCGGAACTTCAACCTGGCGTTTACCTCGTCCCACAACGCCCGTCCGTCGGATTCCGCGGTACTGAATGTCTTAAGCGACACGATGTTCGGTGACCAGGTAGGCGGCACCTCGATATACTCGGATTCCTCCAGGAAAAAGGGTTGGGTTAGTATCCGGCATCCGATCTTGAAGTCACTCGGTTCATTCGGGTCGACGTTCCGAAGATATCGAGAGATACGATTTCGCATTTCCTGCAACGAATCGGCGCCGTTCGCTTCCCCGAATGCTTCCCATGCGAGGGAACAGGGTAGTACATTAGAATAGGCAAAGACGCCTCCGCCAACGATCACGTTGTAAGGTGCATGCAACTTGAACAGGAACAGTTCACCAGGACGAAGCGCTTTGAAGTTCTTGGGAGAAGGCGCCCAGAAGTTGACTTCGTCCAGATGCTGCTTCTGTCGAAGCGTCTTAAACCAGTCACCATCGGTAACGGCAACGACCAGTTTGATATCCATCGTATTGATTCCTGTTGTCTTCGAAGACGAATGGACTCAGGTCGAACCGAAAGCTGAAAGATTCCAGCCGGGCAATTCAGTATTCCAGATGTCTGAATATTCAAAATAAAAAATGTATGTTATGACAGGTCAAGGGTCACGTGTTCGAAAGAGCAGGATTCTGATCCAAAACATAATTGGGATATCGAGGATCTCAAGTTGAGTGCTTGAAATACTCAATCGGTGATGTTACATAATGACTGTAAGGCAAACGGAACACAGAAGAGGAATCAGGAGGACTTATTGTGGTATCTTTCCGATCGCCTCGACCACATCGTTTCTCGAAACCAATTCGTCTCCAGCAAACCACACCCGCAAAGGACACCCCATGACTCCCATCGCCCTGGGATCGCAACGTGAACTTTTTGTAGATCCCTACCTGATCGACACCCTTAATGGCGCTCGTCTGCACCTGCACGAACCGGTTCGGAAGGAGACGGGGTTCCGCGTCGTCGAACCCCTGGAGAACGCCTGCACGGGATGCTACAACCTGGTACAGGTGGACGGAAAGATCCTGGTGTACTACCGTGGCTATCACCCCACGGGCAAGCACGAGGATCTGCCCGAGGGTTGGGCGCAGACGCAGACGACGAACCTGCTGGTCAGCGAAGACGGCATCCATTTCGATCGGCCCGATCTGGGTCTGGTGGAAGCGGAGGGGTCCACGGACAACAATATCCTCATCCGGGGCGCCCAGGCGCACAATTTCTGCGTCTTTCTGGACGGCAATCCGTCCGCGCCGCCCGAACAGCGTTTCAAGGCCATCGGCGGAGAGGGCAGGAACATGCTGTTCGGGTTTACTTCTCCCGACGGGCTCGTCTGGGAATCGATCGTGGACGGTCCCCTCAAGATCGAGGGCGCCTTCGATTCGGTGAACGTGCCCATGTGGGACGACTATGTGGGTTGCTACCGCATCTTCAGCCGGTACTTCGAACAGACCGGGGACGACGGTGTCGGGGTCCGGGCCATACAGAGCTGCACCTCGGATGATTTCATCCACTGGACCCCGCCCGAGCATCACGTGTACGACGAAGGCGTCCCGTACGAGCATTTCTACACCAACGCCACCACGCCCTGCCCGGGTGCGGAGCACATCCTGCTGTCATTCCCCATGAGGTTTGTGCCGGAACGGACGAAGGATACGGAGGGCATGGACTATCCCGGCGGCGGGGTGTCCGACGCGGTGTTCATGACCAGCCGGGACGGCGTCCACTGGGATCGCACGTTCATGGACGCCTGGCTGAGGGCCGGCCTGGATCAGCGCAACTGGACCCATCGCAACCAGACGCCGGCCGCGGGGATCATTTCGACCGCGCCGGAAGAATGGTCCATGTACGTCGCCGAGCACTACGGATGGGGCACCAACGCCGTGCGGCGGGTGACGGTCCGTCCCCACGGCTTCGCCTCGGTTCGGGCGGGATACCACGGCGGCGAACTGCTTACGAAACCATTGACCTTCACCGGATCGACGTTGTTTATCAACTACTCGACGTCGGCCGTGGGCAGCGTGTCCGTGGAGATCCAGGACGCGGAGGGCCGTCCCCTGGAAGGATACGCCGCGGGGGATATGGATCCGCTGTTCGGCGACGATCTCGACGCACCGGTCGCGTGGCAAGGGGGCGATGGCCCGGGTGGCCCGTCCCGCAAGGCCGACCTGTCCCGCCTGAACGGCACGCCGGTCCGCCTGCGCTTCGTGCTGAAGGACGCGGACCTGTACTCCATCCGGTTCGGGGATTCCTGACCGGGCCATGTCAGTGACCGGTCAGGACGACTGTCGGTCTCACCAATGAAAGCCCGTCGCCAACCCGTCGCCGTGGGTCGAGTCTGGTCAGTGACCGGCCGCCACTGGTGACTGGCCAACGACGCTGACCGTCCGACCCCCTAACCCGCTTGAATCGGTTTTCCGCGAAGCTTCCGGTAGATGGCCGGGGCCATGGAGATGGTGATGAGCAAGGCGAGGGCGATGGCCAGGTTGGTCAGGGCCGAGGTGCGCAGAGCGGCGCGCGTCACCTCGTCGAGTGCGGCGCCGGCCAGGTAGACCTGCATCAGCGACGCCGCGGTATAGGCGTAGATGAAGGTGCCCGGTGTGATCCCGATCATCGTCGCCAGCGCGAAGTGGAGCTTACGCAGGCCGGAGAGTCCGGCGGCGAAGTTCAGCACGTTGAAGGGGATGACCGGGATCAGCCGGAGCTGGAGCATGCGCAGGAACCCCTTTTTGCGGAGTCGACGGTCGATCCGGTCAATGGGCCCTTTTATGTAGCGGGATACGAAATCGCGGCCCAGGTACCGGGCCAGGTCGAAGGCGAGGTTGGCGCCGATGTTCGCGCCGATCATGACGTACAGTGCACCCTCCAGGGCGCCGAAGGTGAAACCCGCGAAGAAGGTCAGGATCACCATCGGTACGCCCAGCACGGTGAGGAGGACATAGACGCCGATGAACACAAGGGGCGCCCACCAGAATCCCTCGATCGACGCGAAGAATCCCTCCATCACCACGGGCTGGAGATAGTTGCCCAGGGGCGTGAAGCTGTAGGCCAGAAAGCCGGACAAGGCGATCGCGAGCAGGATGACCGGCTTGACGAACTGTCGCTTCTGGCCGGTGGCCTCGCCAGTGCCCTCGACTGCGCCCTCGACGGCGTTCTCGGCAGCGGCTTCGCCGGTTCCCTCGACGGTACCTTCGCCTGTTCCCTCGCCGGGGTCTAAATGCGACACGGCGCGTTTGGTTTTTTCATGGATTCATTAATCCGTGCGCTTAATCCGTACTCTGTTCGTTGATGCCCCAGTCGTAGTGCAGGTAGTCCACGTCCACGTCTTTGCGCTTCAGCAGCGCGCGAGCCGCGTCATCGGGCACGTAGGGGGCGATGTAATCCAGGACCTCCCGCTGGTTCTTCCCGAAGTCGTCCTTGTACCAGTCCATGATCGGCGAAAGCCAGACGGTATTGTCCTCCGGATCGGCTCGGAACTTACTGGGATCGGCGAAAAAGACAAGGGTATTCGCCTTCATCTGCCGCTGCACGTCATCCGCGGTGAACGCTTCGGTCATGAGCGGCGGGCATCCGATGGAGGCGCACACGAGGGCGAAATGGACCAGGGGCTCGTCCATCTTGCGCAGGATGTTGTGCTCGATGTCATCCAGCGAGTATTCCCGGCCCTGGATGTCGATCTTGTAATCCTTCCAGATGCTGTACCCGAGCACGCTGACGTGATCCCTGATGCTGCTGGTGGGATAGAAATGCAGCATCCCGCGGATCGTGAGCGCGTTGTAGGTGTTGATCCAGTAGGCGAAGACCTCGTTCCGGTCCTTCAGTCCGTCGGGGTCCACGGCCTTGATCATCTCCAGGTAGCCGTCCAGCGTGCCCACGTCGCGGGCCTTCCAGGTCCGGTAGTCGATCATGCCCTGGTCGTCGACATACTTCTTCAGCAGACCGTCGTACACGGAGTGATCCACCATTCCGCCTCCCTGCGCTTCGGCCGTCCCTGCGCCTGTCTGCGATTCGGCCGTCCCCGTGTACGTGACTGCCGTCAACGCTACGGCCATCCCGGTACGCATGACTGCCGCCAGTACAACTGTCATCAGGGCACTCCGTTTTCTCGTTCGTATCGCTCGTGAACGCATCCGTCCTTTTCGCATCGCTCGTGCCCCCTATTTCCCTTGCCCGGCATGGAATTTTCTGCTATATTTTATTGACTTCCGCTGACGATTCGCGCACCGGATTCACCCTTCCCAGGCGGTAAGAAACCATGGAAACGAAATCCCGCGGCAGCATCATCTACGTCCTCGCCGCGATGCTGATCCTGGCTGGACTGATCTCGGCCATCGTAGCCGAAATGAGATCGCCTGAAGTGGCTGTGATCTACGATGCGGACAACCCCTTGTCTGCCAATCCCTACTCGGTCGATCTGGGATTCGCCCTGATGGACGCCGAAGAGAACGAATACACCATCGCCCAGTTCGAGGGCCAGGTCCGGGTCGTCAATTTCTGGGCTACCTGGTGCCCACCGTGCCTCGACGAGATCCCCGACTTCCAGGCCTTCCATGAAAAATACGAAGATCAGGGCGTCAAGATCATCGGCATCGCCCTCGACGAACAAGGCGCGGAAATCGTGCAGCCCTTCGTCGAGGATATGAACATGACCTACCTGTCCCTCATCGACACCACGCAGAAGGCCGCCACCGAGTTCGGCGGGATCTACGGCATTCCGACCACCTTCATCATCGACCGGGAAGGGATGGTCCGGAAGAAGCACGTGGGCTACATGTCCTACGAGAACCTGGAATCCGCCGTGCTGCCCCTGCTGGCGAACCAGGCCGATTAAGACCGATGCGCGTCGGGCCGTATTGCTGACGCAAGTCGGACCGATCCTCCTACACATTCCTGTTCAATGCGGTGGCCCCGTGCAGTCTCCCGAGTGTCTCCGCCAGGTTACGTCCCAGTCCCTCCACCGCCGCCTGGCGCTTCTCGTCTTTCAAACGCCCGTTTTCCGTAAACGCGCCGTGCGCGCCCGGTAACGCCACCTGGTCCGGCAGGACCATGACGTGGATGTTGTTCAGGATCGATCTCACGTGCACGAGTCCGCGCAGACCGCCCAGCGACCCCGGCGACGCGCTCATCAGCGCGGCCGTCTTGTTCCGGAAGACCGCAAGCCTCTCCTCGCCCGGCGCGGGCCGCGATGCCCAGTCGATCGTGTTCTTGAGGAGGGGCGTGATGGAGCTGTTGTACTCCGGCGCGGCGATCAGCAGTCCCTGGCTGGCCATCATCAGCGCTTTGAAAAGGACCGCGTTCTCCGGTAGCCCTTCCCGTTCTTCCAGGTCGCCGTCGTACAGCGGCATGGGATAGTCGCGCAAGTCGACCAGGTCGACTTCGGCCCCGGCTTCCTCCGCGCCTCGCGCCGCGATACCCAACAGTTTCCGGTTGAATGACCCGGTCCGTGCACTGCCGGCAAACGCGAGTATCCTGGGCACATAGCTCATACTGAATAGTCGCGTTTCCGGCCCCGGAAGTCAAGGGAGGATTGAACGCCGGGCGGCACCGCTCCATTAGGCCGTTTCTCCCCATACCGCAAGGCCTTTCAAGCCGGACGTGCAGAGGAGAAACACCTTGACGGAAGGGCCTGGCATGGCTATCGTTCAAACATCGTAAATGCACCGTCCGGAAGCCGAACGCCAGCCAGAAAACCCCATCCCGCCCATGCCCCGATCCAAAGGAACGCTGACCCCCGCCATGGCGCAATACGCCAGGATGAAGGATCAGCACAAGGATGCGATTCTCTTCTTCCGCATGGGGGATTTCTACGAGACTTTCGACGACGACGCCAAGCTGGTCTCCCGCGTCCTGGGTATCACGCTGACCGCCCGCAATTCCGGTACCGGAGGCGCGGAGAAGACGCCGCTGGCCGGCGTGCCCTACCACGCCGTGGAGAAGTACATCGCCGAACTCGTGGGATCGGGTTACAAGGTGGCCGTCTGCGAACAGGTCGAAGACCCGAAGAAGGCCCGCGGCGTGGTCAAGCGGGACGTGGTGGAGGTTGTCACGCCGGGGACGACCATGCTGGCGCAGACCCTCGATCCCGTCGAGAACAACTACATGGTCGCCCTCGCCTTCGACGAGGATGCCTGCGGACTGGCCTTTCTGGACCTGTCCACGGGCGAGTTCCGGACCGCGGAACTAAGCGAGGACGACCTGCTCAGCGAGTTGAGCCGCCTCGACCCCGCCGAGGCGATCGTGTCCTACGACCGGGCGGAGCAGGCCGAGGCGCTTCTCAAACCGCGTTATCCCGATATCGCCATCAGCCGGCTCGAGGAGTGGGCCTTCGTCTACGACCAGGCGCACCAGGCCCTGCTCGATCATTTCGAGGTGCTGACGCTCAAGGGCTTCGGTTGTGACGAAATGACCGCCGGCGTCTGCGCGGCGGGCGGCATGCTGGTCTACCTGCGGGAGACCCAGAAGAACCGCCTGGCCCACCTGAAGACGATGGCGCGCCATGACGTCGACGACGCGATGCTGATGGATTCGGCTACGCAGCGCAACCTGGAGCTGATCACCTCGCTGCGGGACGGTGGCCGCGAGGGGACGCTGCTTTCCGTGATGGACCGGACGTACACGCCCATGGGCGCCCGATTCATGCGCCAGGCCATCACGCGGCCGCTGGTATCCGTAGAGGCCGTCCTGGCCCGCCAGGGGGCGGTGGGCGAACTCCACGGGGAACACGGGGCGCGGGACGAATTCGCCGGCCTGCTCAAGTCCATGGGGGACATGGAACGACTGGCCGCCCGCGTCGGGTCGGAGCGCGCCAATGCCCGCGACCTGATCGCGCTCAAGACCGCCCTGCACGTGATCCCGGTCATCAAGGAGAAGCTCGTGGACCTGAAGGCCGGGTTGTCCGCCGGACTCCGGGACGGGCTGCAGGAACTCAGGCCCCTGGCGGAGAAACTCGAGCGGGCCCTGGTGGACGATCCGCCCCTCTCGCTGACGGAGGGCGGGCTCATCCGCGCGGGATACAACGAGGACCTCGACGACCTGCGCGTGATCAGTTCGGGCGGAAAGCGCTGGATCGCCGAACTGCAGCAGAAGGAGCGCGAGCGCACCGGTATCCAGTCCCTCAAGGTGGACTACAACCGCGTTTTCGGCTACTACATCGAGGTCACCAAACCGAACCTGCACCGGCTGGAAGGCGAGTACATCCGCAAGCAGACCATGCGCAACGCGGAGCGGTTCATCACGCCGGAGCTCAAAGAGTACGAGGAGAAGATCCTGGGTGCCGAGGAGAAGATCGGCGAACTGGAATACGCCCTCTTCCTCGAACTGCGGGAGGAAGTGGCCGCGAGTCTGGGCGAGATCCAGGGCAACGCGCGGGCGATCGCACAGCTGGACTTTCTGACCGCACTGGCGGAACTGGCCGTACAGAACGACTACGTGGCCCCGGATATCGTGGACGGTCCGGTCCTGGAAATAGACGACGGCCGCCACCCGGTGGTGGAGCAACTGCTGCAGGGCGAGGCCTTCGTGCCCAACGACACCCAGCTCGACAACCGGACGAAACAGATCGCCCTCATCACCGGGCCGAACATGGCCGGCAAGAGCACCTACCTCCGGCAGGTGGGCCTCATCGTCCTCATGGCCCAGATCGGTTCCTTCGTCCCGGCGCGATCCGCGAAGATCGGCATCGTGGACCGCATCTTCACCCGCGTAGGCGCTTCCGACAACCTGGCCCGGGGCGAGAGCACCTTCCTCGTCGAGATGAACGAGACCGCGAACATCCTCAACAACGCGACGCCGAACAGCCTCGTCCTCCTCGACGAGATCGGCCGGGGCACAAGCACCTTCGACGGCCTGAGCATCGCCTGGGCGGTCACGGAATACCTCCACAACACGCCGGAACGGGCGGCCAAGACGCTCTTCGCCACGCACTACCACGAGCTGATCGAACTGGCGTCGAGCCTCGACCGTATCGCCAACTACAATGTGGCCATCCGGGAGCAGGACGACCAGATCGTGTTCCTGCGCAAGGTGATGCCCGGCGGGAGCGACCGGAGTTACGGGATCCAGGTGGCGCGCATGGCCGGTTTGCCGCGCAGCGTCGTCGAACGGGCTCGGGTCATCCTGGCCGACCTGGAGGACGAGGATCTGACTCAGGACGGCGTGGACGGCGTGGAAGGACTGGCTGGGGCGGACGGTGCGGGTGGAACGGGCGATGTGGGCGCGGCGGGTCCGGCGCGCCACGGAAAACCGACGGCGGAGAGCCCCGAATACCAGCTCAGCCTGTTCCTGCCGGCGGACCATCCGGTCGTCGAGGACATCAAGGAACTCGACCTGGACCTCATGACGCCGGTCGAAGCCATGAACGCCCTTTACCGGCTTCAGCAGAAAGCCGCCGGCCCTGATCCCGACGGGGAGTAGCCATGTCCGTCATCTCTTCCGCAATGCTTGTCAACCCCGCCGGCGACATCCTCGTCAACCTGCGCGACGACGATCCCCGGATCATCTTCCCGAACCAGTGGAGCCTCATCGGGGGCCACGTGGAGGACGGCGAAAGCCCCGAAGAAGGCCTGGTCCGGGAGGTGGAGGAGGAAATCGGCTACCAACTGTCCGACTACCATCCCCTGGCGACGTTCTTCGACGGCGCGGACGTGCGGCACCTCTATCTCGTCCCCATCGACGTCCCCTTAGGCGACCTGGTGCTGGGCGAAGGACAGGCCATCCGGTACATGGACCCCGCGCAGGCGCTGGCCGAACTGGATCTCTGCGTCACCGGCCGGCGGTGCATCGAGGTCTACCTGCGTCATCTCGAGTTCCAGGACTACGTCCGCGGGCGGGGGTGATCAGGATTCGCCTGTTCGCCTTGCGCCGCCCCGGCGCAGGTCGCACGACGCAACACCGGCTCCAACACACTATCGCGCTAGCCGCCGACCTCCCAAGTTTCCTTCCTCCCTACGCCTTCCTTAACCCCCACGACCTGACCATGTAGTATATGACCGGGATGACCACGAGGGTCAGCACCGTGGACGTCACCATGCCGCCCACCATGGGCGCGGCGATGCGCTGCATGACCTCCGAACCCGTGCCCGTGCCCCACATGATGGGCATCAGGCCGGCGATGGTGGCCGCCACCGTCATCATCTTGGGCCGCACCCGTTCAACCGCCCCGTGCATGACGACCTCGTAGAGATCCTGCCGGGTGTTGAGCGCGTCGCGGCTGACGCGGTCCCGGTAGGCCTGCTTGAGATAGAGCAGCATGACGACCCCCGTCTCCGCCGCCACGCCGGCCAGGGCGATGAAGCCGACCCCCACCGCGATGCTGAAATCGTAGTCCAGCAGGTACATCAGCCACACGCCCCCGACCAGCGCGAAGGGCAGCGACAGCATGACGATCAGGCTGTCCACGACGTTGCGGAAGTTCATGTAGAGGAGCAGGAGAATGATGGCCAGGGTAACCGGAACGACGATCTGCAGGCGCCGCTGCGCCCGTTCCAGGTACTCGTACTGCCCGCTCCACACCATGCTGTACCCCACGGGCAGCGAAACCCGCTCCGCAATGAGTCGGCGGGCCGATTCGACGTAGGCGCCGATGTCCGTATCCCTCAGGTCCACGTACACCCAGGCCGTGGGCCGGGCGTTCTCCGACTTGATCCCCGACGGCCCCTTGCGGATCCGTATCTCGGCCACCTGGCTGATGGGGATCTGCGCCCCCGAGGGCGTGGGGATCAGGACGCGCCTCAGGTCCGAGACCTCGTCACGCAACTCCCTGGCGTAGCGGATATTTACCGGGTAGCGCGCCAGTCCCTCCACCGTGTAGGTCACGTCCACCCCGCCCACCGCCGACATGATGATGTCCTGCACGTCGCCCACGGTCATCCCGTAGCGCGCCGCCTCGACGCGGTCGATCTCGAAGTCGAGGTAGTTGCCGCCCAGGGTCTTCTCGGGGAAGGCGCTGAGCGTGCCCGGCAGTTCCTGCAGTTCGACGGCGACCTGCTGGGCCAGGTCCGACAGCACGGCCAGGTCGTCGCCCATGATCTTGATGCCGACCGGGGTCCGGATCCCGGTGGACAGCATGTCGATCCGGGTGCGGATGGGCATGGTCCACGCGTTGGTCAGGCCCGGGAACTGGATGGCGTCGTTGAGCGCCTCCACGAGCCCCTCGCGCGTCATGCCCGGCCGCCAGTCCGCCTCGGGCCTGAGCATGATGGTGGTCTCGATCATGGACAGCGGCGCGGGATCGGTCGCCGTTTCCGCCCGTCCCACCTTGCCGAAGACCCGTTCCACTTCCGGAAAGGAACGGATGATTCGGTCGGTCTGCTGCAGCAGTTGGCGCGCCTTGGTGATCGATATGCCCGGGTCCGTGGTGGGCATGTAGAGCAGGTCGCCTTCGTAGAGGGGCGGCATGAATTCGGAGCCGATCCGCTGAAGGGGGTACCACGTGGCCGAAAGGGCGACGATCGCGACCGCGACGGTCAGCCACCTCACGCGGATCGCGGCCCGGATCACGGGCCGGTAGAGGAAGACGAGCAGCCGGCTCAAGGGGTTCCTGCGCTCCGGCAGCAGGCGGCCCCGGACCAGGTATCCCGTCACGACCGGCACGAAGGTGATGGCCAGCAGGGCGGCCGCGGCCATCGTGTAGGTCTTGGTAAAGGCCAGCGGCTTGAAGAGCCGGCCCTCCTGGGCCTGCAGGGCGAAGATCGGCGCGAAGGAGAGCGTGATGATCAGCAGCGAGTAGAAGAGGGACGGTCCTACTTCCTTCGTGGCGTCGAGCACGATCCGCCAGTGGTCCTTCTTCCCGCGGTCCCGCTCCATGTGCTTGTGGGTGTTCTCGATCATGACGATGGCGGCGTCCACCAGCGTGCCGATGGCGATGGCGATCCCGCCCAGGGACATGATGTTGGCGTTGATCCCCTGCCAGGACATGACGAGGAAGGCGGCGAGCACGCTGATCGGCAGGGTGAGGATGACCACCAGGGCCGAACGGAAGTGGATCAGGAAGATGATGCAGACCAGGGCGACGATGAGGCTTTCCACCAGCAGCTTGTCGCTCAGGTTGTCGATGGCCCGTTCAATGAGGCTCGACCGGTCGTAGGCCGTAATGATCTCCACGCCCTCCGGCAGGCCCGACTTGAGCGACTCCAGCTTCTCCTCGACGTTCCGGATGACCTCCATGGCGTTCTCGCCGTACCGCATGACGATGATGCCGCCGACGATCTCGCCCTCGCCGTCCCATTCCGCCAGTCCCCGCCGAAGTTCCGGTCCCGTCGTGACCCGGGCGACCTGGTGAAGGAGTACGGGTGTCCCGAATCCGTCGACGCCCAGGGGCACGTTCTCCAGGTCCTCCACGGACTCGATGTACCCCAGCCCGCGGACCATGTACTCCGTCTCCGCCATCTCCACGACCCGGCCGCCCACGTCGTTGTTGCTTCGCTGGATCGCCGTCTTGATCCGGTTGAGCGGTATGTCGTAGATCAGCAGCTTGTTGGGGTCGACCTCCACCTGGTACTGCTTGACGAACCCGCCGATGCTGGCGACCTCGGACACCCCGTCGACCGAAGTGAGTTCGTACCGGAGGAACCAGTCCTGGATGCTCCGCAGTTCCGCCAGGTTGTGCCGGTCGCTCCGGAGCACGTACTGGTAGACCCAGCCCACGCCCGTGGCGTCGGGCCCGAGCGCGGGGTTCACGCCCGGCGGCAGGCGGTCGGTCACGTAGCTCAGGTACTCCAGCACGCGGCTGCGGGCCCAGTAGATGTCCGTGCCGTCCTCGAAGATAATGTATACGAAGCTAAGCCCGAAGAAACTGTAGCCACGGACCGTTTCCGCGTAGGGCACCGCAAGCATGGCCGTGGTCAGGGGGTAGGTCACCTGGTCCTCCACCACCTGGGGCGCCTGGCCGGGATACTCGGTCAGGACGATCACCTGCACGTCCGAGAGATCCGGTATGGCGTCGAGCGGGATCTCCACCAGGGCCACGGCCCCGCCCGCGACCAGCAGCAACGTGACCAGGATCACGAGGAACCGGTTCTTCACGGAATATTCGATTATGCGTTGCAACATGATGGATTCCTTTAAGTTCCGGGCCGACTGATGGTTCCGGGCAGGCCTGTCGGACAGGTCGGACAGGTCGGACAGGCCGGACCGGACGCCCCGGTCAGTGTATCATCCGGTAGTGCGGGCAGGCCGGACGCCCCGGTCAGTGCATCATCCGGTGGTCGAGCATCTTCTGGATCGCCTCCTGGAGCCGGCTTTCCGAATCGATAAGGAACTGGGCCGACGTCACGACCTGCTCGCCCGCGCTGACGCCGCTCGCAGCCTGCACGTAGCCGTCCTCCCCCTCCATGCCGAGGGTCACCTCGCGCGGTTCGAACCTGCCGCCGTCGAGGGCTATGAAGACCACGTTGCGCTCGCCGCTGTGGATGACCGCGCTGCCCGGGATCACGAGCACGGGCCGCACGCTGCGGGTGGACAGGCGGATATTGGCGTACATCTGGGGTTTCAGTTCGAGATCCCGGTTGGGGAAGACCAGCCGGATCTTGATGTCCCGCGACGCGCGGTCCAGGTAGGGGTAGATGTAATCGATCGTGCCGCGGTAGACCTTCCCCGGGTTGTAGGGCAGTTCCATTTCGGCCGTCAGCCCCGGACTCAGCCACGGGGTGTCCGCGTCGTACACGTGGGCGAAGGCCCAGATGGTGGACAGGTCGGCCATGCGGTACAGGTCCATGCCGGGCGTGACCCGCATGCCCAGTTCGGCCATACGCTCGACGACGATGCCTTTCGAAGGCGCATGGATGGTCAGGGTCCGGGCGATCGTGCCCCGTTCTTCAAGTTCCCGGATCTGTGCCGCGGTCACGTCCCAGTAGAGCAGACGGCGCTTCGATGCGTCCAGCAGCGAACTTGCGCCGCGCGTGATGTTTTCGAACGTGCTGTTTTCCAGGTTTTTCACGTTCTGGAATGCCAGCAGATATTCTTCCTGCGCCGCGACGAGTTCCGGCGAGTAGATGTCCAGCATCGGATCACCCTCGGCGACCTGCTGGCCGGTCTCGTTCACGTACAGTTTCTCGATCCACCCCGCGTACTTTACGTTGATCCGGGAGAACATCTCCTCGTTGTAGTCCAGGTGGCCGACCGTCCGGATGGACCGGGTCAGCGGCCGTTCCTGGACGGTCGCGGTCTGGACGCCGATGTTCTGTATGGTGACCGGGTCGATCACGATGGCGGCGCTTGCGGCAGCCATCGATGTGGCGGTGGGCTGCCCGGACGGCTCCTCCCCGGCCGTATCGTCGTGCATGTGGCCTTCGTGACCCGGGGCCTGTTCCCCGGCCGTATCGTCGTGCATGTGGCCTTCGTGACCCGGGGCCTGTTCCCCGGCGTCCTGGTCCCGTGAGGCCTGGTCACCCGCGGCCAACTCATCCGCTTCGGCCGTACGCTTAAGCGGCGTCAGGTTCATCCCGCAGATCGGGCACTGGCCCGGTTCCTCGGTGATCACGTTCGGGTGCATGCCGCAAGTCCACAACTGGACCTGCGCCGTTTCGCCGCCCTCGGAAGAGCCCGTCGACTCGGGGTCGCCGCAACCGGCGAGCATCGCGACCGGCGCGACGGCCACCGCGGCGGCCAGCCACAGGAAGATCAGTAACCGAGACACCCTGCGGCGTATTTGTTTGACGTATCCCATGATGGTCCTCCTGTGGCTACGGGAGCGATCCTCCGGCGGCCCGTTCCAGCTGGCTGAGGTACTTGCGGTAGTTTGCTGTTTCCGCCACGTACCCCAGCCGGGTACGCAGCACCATGCGCTCCGCGTCGAGCAGGTCGAGAAAGTCCATCTGCCCTGTCTGGTAAGCGGCGAGCGTCGCCAGCACGCTGCTTTCCGCCTGGACGATCAGACCCTGTTCATAGACGTCGAGGGCCCGTCCGGAATGACTGAGCCGCCCGTAGGTCCCCGCGACCTCCGCCACGACGGCATCCCGGATGCGCTGCCTGGCATGCCGGCTTTCCTCCACCCGCGCCATGGCCTCCTGCACTTCGGCCCGGGTGCGGTTTCTGAAAACGGGCAGGTTCACGCTCAGCATGACACCGAATGCGTCCTTCCCCGCGTCCGAAGCCGGGTTACCCCCGACTTTCGGAACGGTGATATAGGAACCCTGCACCGTGAAGTCCGGCCGGTTGGCGAGGCGGGCGAGGCGTACGCCCAGTTCGTTAAGCCGGATCCGTGCGCCGACCGCATCCAGTTCCTGCCGGACGGCCAGCGCCCGTTTGACCACCATGGATTCGGGCTGCACGTATCTCGTGGTGTCAATGACTGCCACCGGATCGACCGGCGATTCAGCGGGGCGGCTCAGCACGCCGTTGAGTCGGGCCGCGAGGGCGCTGCGCTCGCCTTCCAGCGAAATGCGCTGCTTCAGGATCTCCGACGCTTCCACGTGGGACTTGAGCACGTCGGCCTGCGAACCGCTCCCGGTGGCGTACTTCTCCTCCGCGGCGGCGGTGAAGGTCTCCAGCAGCACCAGGTAGTCTTCGAGGATGCGCAGGGACCGGTCAACCCGGTACAGATCGTAGTAGACCGACTTTACTTCAAAAGCGATATCGCGGGCGATGGACTGGATGCCGGCCGTTTCGACCGCCGTTTCTTCCCCGGTCATGTCGCCGCGCAGGCTCAGTTTGCCCGGATAGGGAATCGTCTGACCGAAGGCCAGCACGTTCCGCTGAGGTCCGACGCGCGTTTCCGGAGAGGACAGCCACCGCGTGTACGAGAGTGCCGGGTCCGGGTAGGATGCTACCTGTGACCGCCGGTGCTCCGCCGCGGCCTTGCGCTGATGGGCTGCCTGCAACGCCGGGCTGCGGTCCAGGGCCTCGGCGACCAGCGCCTCGAGACGCGGCGTCTGCGCCCGCGCCGGTTGAACGGCGGAAGCCAGGGCGAAAGACATAACCAGAATTACAATCAGAACGCCCGCGTATCGTGGGAATACGGACATGGGCTTCTTCCTCGGTTAAATATAAATAAAGGATTGCCAGTGATTACGGCCGGTGAGTTGCATCACGACGGGACGCGCATAGCCGGGACGCACGTACAGCCGGGACGCACGTACAGCCGGACAGAAGCGGATCCGAAAGCCCGGGTACACGATGCCGGTTACGCGACGCAGGTTATGCTCACGGCCTGTTGGTACGCTATGGAGTAAGGGGTACTAAATGAGGTAGGTACAGAAGAGTGCGCGCAAAGGGGGTGGAGACCGGCTGGTATCCATGTCGGATGACCAACGTGTGACATGGACTACCGGCTCATCCACGGGGAATCCCCGCAGCGGTGTGGTCAGGTCCAGCTGATCGGGTTGAAAGGGGGTGGGTGCGGGCAGCGCGTCCGTCCCGGCATGCCGGTACGGCGCCGCCTCGATGCTGCAGCAGGACATGGACAGCATCCCCGCGGCGCAAGTTTCCGGCGTATGGGCCGTCGCGCATGAATCCGGCGCCGGGGCCGTCGCGCAACAAGCGTGGGCGCCGCCGGACGGAGTTGCGCCGGAAGCCGGGGACTTCGCGGTGATGCACGTGCCGACCGCGGCCGTGGCCGCCAGGGACGGCGACGACAGCGAGAAGGCAAGCATGAGGACAGTGAACTGCCTGGTCAGCCTGATCATGAACGGATACTCCCGGGAATCTACAATGATCAATACGTAGAATCTACGCACATCCCGGCGGAAAGGCAAACGGAAACCAGACCATCGGGCCGCGCAAGGAACCGGCCCGGAGTCCACCGCGGCCTTCCTTTTTTATTCGGTACTCCGCTTTTTTCCCCTGGCGCGCTGGCGCCTGACGAGCTTGACCACTTCCTTCACCGTGATGCTCGTTTCAACCGTCGGGATATCCAGCGGCGATACGGGAGACAGCTCAGGGACGACGGCATATCTCCGGCCATCCTTCCTGCGAATGATGACCTTGCCGGTCGATTCCGCTTCGTCGAGCAAACTCGACAGATGCTGCCTCGCTTCGGAATAAGTATATACATCCATGGCGTAGTCAGCCCCCCTCATCTTCCAGACGCACCACGTCAATACCCAGCGACTCCGCAGCGCGGCTCAACGAACGGTCCAGGGTCAGCAGTGGCGCGTTGTACCTGATGGCGGTCTCCAGTAGAAACGCGTCGGCCGCCACCCCCTTCAATCGAGACGCGATCGAAAGCACCTGCGCCATGTCCACGTCCACGTAACGCAGGGGTATGTTATCCAGGATCTCCATCCCTCTTCGCGCTTCCACGACGTCTATACCTTTCTGCCGAATCATGACGGATAAGGCCTGGCAGACTTCCCATCGGACGTATCCCGGCGCGATGAGGACATGGCCCGAAGCCGCTTCGGCGAGGGCATTCCGTTCGGGACCCCGCATGACGGACGCGATAATCGCCGATGTATCGATGACCATATTCATTCAGAAACTCCCTTTTTTGTATTGTACAATTGTACATCAGCATGTCAAGGAAAACGCGATTGATCCGTATTCCCGGACCTTTGGGGGATGCCGGCAGGATCTCTATGCGTTGTCCGGCCTATGCGACACGGGGCGCCGTTCGAAGGGGCGACGTGCGGCCATTACGTGGTTTTTCGCACAATTATCTTCTTTCAGCGCTAATTGTTCACACACTGGTCACACTTTTTCCGTTATAATCGGGTAGAATGGGCGGTTTTGGACCGACGCACATCCAGGACCTGGGTCATCGTCACCTTAAAGACATTGGGCCACCGGCTGTATATACCGCACGTTAATCACGCATTCGGGGAAGGTGCTCATGGACGGTGCAATGGGAGAAGGTGTCAGAGGAGAGTTGACGGACCGGTTTGTCTGTGCGATACAACATCTGAGTCGTTTAATGCACAACGAACGTCTTGGCGAGCTGAAGAAACTCGGATTGAACGCGCACCAGGCAAATACACTGATGATGTTGTACCACCACGGCCCCACGCGGATGGGTGCCCTGGCGAATTACCTGGGCAGCAAGCTGCCGCATATGTCCATCATCGTAGATCACCTGGTTGGCAAGGGTTACCTGCAACGAAGTTCGGACCCGAGCGATCGCAGGGTGGTTATCTGCGAGTTTACCGATGATGGCAGGAAGGCTACGCAGCGGATCATTAACCATACGAGGATTCGCGCGAAAAAGGTGGCCGAAAAATGGGATTTCAAGCAATTCGAGTCCGTGGTCGAGTCGCTGGAATCGTTATGGAGCACAGACGAGGAAAGGTCTGTCGGCATCGTTTCGGAGCCAAACAAAGAGAGGCTGTTCAACAAGATTTAAAGCCGGACCTGCGGGAAGCGTCCCGCTGGCCGGATTGAAGTGACTTTCCCGGCCGGGCCGAGGTGCCAGCCCCGTACCGGGACACCAAAACCACCCCAGGGTGTCCGATCGGATCGGAACGCCAACCCGCCAGGGGCGCCGAGTTTCTTCGTCCCGTAATCCACGCATACATGCTCTCCGGCGGTCGCCGCCACACTAACACCCCTCCATCGACAGGCCTTGATCTTTTCAAGGTGATCGCCACCCTTTCGCCCTGGTGCCTGGCAATCGTCGCTTTCGGCACCTGGTGATCGACATCCAGTCTACTCCGGATGACCGTCATTCCCATCCGCTGTCGTGTGCCCTCCTGCCCGTATCCAACTTCCCCCGGAAGCGAACCGTCCAGGTCCGGACGGATTCAGCGTGGCCTGCAAAATCCCGGTGAAACCGCTCCGACGCCGGATCACGGCGGCACAAGCCGGACAGCGCACACTGAAAGACATGGAAAAAACTTAGCCAAAGTAAAGTTTGATTTGACAATTGTTAATTTGCTGGATAGTTTCTTATAAGTTTTGTTGAAATGTGAGATTTTTCTATGGGCATTATTCGCCCCGGAGCATTCAACTTAAACTGACGCAGATACGATCCGTTAGAAACGAAGGAATACAACATTCTCCTTCCGTGCCGGGTCGACTGTTACGAGGTTGTTGCTTAAGAAACGGAACCATTCGATCCCGCAGAAAAGTTCTCTTACGAGCCGCTCGCTTTACCCCAGGTGACCGATTTGGCGAACGAACGCAGACAGGATATCTCGGACCGCTACCTGAATTCGGTGGAAGAAATCAACCGGATCATGTACAGCGGCCGTTTGCATGAATGGCAGGGGATGGACCTCTCGATTTCCCAGTTCAATACCCTGGTCATGCTGAAGCAGATGGGCTCCATGCGGATGGGGATGATCTCCTACTACCTGAAGAACACGCTGGCCGCCACGACATCGATCGTAGACCGCCTGGAGAAAAAAGGCCTGGTGGTCCGGACCAAGGATCCCGACGACCGAAGAGTGGTCATCTGCGAATTGACGGAAGAGGGACAGAAAGCCACGGAGCGGTTCTGGCGTGTCGCCCGGGAGGCGGCATTGAGGGTCGCCGGTAAGTGGGACCAGGAGCAGCTCGAGTCCGTGGTCAACGCGCTGGAACTGATCTTGCGGACCCATAAGGAGATCGTTCAGTCCGGCGTTTCGTCCAGGGCCAACGAGTAGTCCCAGCCTGCCTTGTATTGCCTTACGCGAACAACCGAATAAACAACTGAAGTCACGTGGTACGGGTCAGCATGAAGTGCCGCGCGGCACCGATGATGCCGGCGTCGTCGCCGAGTTTGGCAGGCACGATTTCGAGGATGCTGGCGGACCACTTATAGGCGCGACGCGCCACCTCCGCGCGGACGGGGCCGAAGATCAGATCGCCCGCCTTGATGACGCCCCCGCCGATGACAAACAATTCGGGATTCAGCAGGTTGGTGAGACTGGACACGGCCGTGCCCAGGAGCGTGGCGGACCGGTGCATCACCTTGCGCGCCGTCTCATCGCCCCGGTCGGCTGCCTCGGCGATCATCGCGGCATCGATGCGGCCGTGATCGCCGTCGGCCAGTTCTGTCAATAAGCTCGTACACCCATCCTGCAGCAGTTCCCGAGCCTGTTCGGCGATGGCTGTCGCCGAGGCATAGGCTTCCAGGCACCCCAGCGCACCGCAGCCGCACAATCTGCCGTTCTCCACGACGGTCATATGGCCGATCTCGCCGCCTGCGCCATTGGAACCGCGCCAGACCTCGTGATTCATGATGATCGCGCCGCCGACACCCGTCCCGAGGGTGATGCATATGATATTGGCGTAACCGGCGGCGCCTCCGACCCAGTGCTCCCCGATGGCCGCCGCGTTGGCGTCGTTCTCGATCGCCACCGGAAGCCCCAGGCGTTCCCGGAGCAGCGACTGGAGCGGGAGATCCACCCATTCCGGCACGTTCGGCGCGTAGACCACGGTGCCTGAACCCTCGGGGATCAATCCGGGGGTACCCACACCCACGCCCGCCACGCGATCCCTACCACAGGATTCCATGGTCGTCTCGACGCAGGCCACCAGCCGGTCGATCACCTCTCCGGCGGTGCGGCTGCCCGATATGGATTGCCAGGCCCGGTGGGTTATGCGACCGCCGTCATCCACGACGGCGCTGTTGACGTTGGTCCCGCCCAGGTCGACGCCTATGACCAGGTCGCGCATCATGCCTGCTCCGCGCTTCATGCCAGCTCCGCGCTTCCGGCCGGATTGGCTCGATCACCTTGACCGGTCCGATCCGCCGGACCGTCCAGCATCGCAAGGTCCGTGCCCGACATCGAGTCCGGACGGGAAATACCCATCATGGACAGCACGGTGGGCGCCACGTCCGCCAGCCGCCCGCCGGTGCGCAGCGGTACGGACTCCCGCTTGTCATCCACGAGGATGAGCGGCACGAGATTCGTCGTGTGCGCCGTATGAGGTGCGGAGGTGGCGGGGTCGACCATCATCTCCGCGTTGCCGTGGTCCGCCGTCACGATCGCCCCGCCACCGGCCGACTGGACTGCGTCCATTACCTTTCCCAAGCACCAGTCGACCGTCTCCACGGCCGTGATCGCCGCCGGGAGCGAACCCGTGTGGCCCACCATGTCCGGATTAGCGAAATTCACCAGCACGAAACCGTACTGCCCGCCGCGCAGTGCATCGGCCACCCGGGCCGCGACCTCCGGTGCGCTCATCTCGGGCTTCTCGTCGTAGGTGGCCACGTCCCGCGGCGAGGGGACCAGGATCCGGTCCTCGCCGTCGAAGGGCCGCTCGTCGCCGCCATTGAAGAAATAAGTGACGTGTGGGTACTTTTCCGTTTCCGCCACGCGCAGCTGACGCCGGCCAGCCAGGCTGATCGTTTCTCCCAGGATTTCGCGCATGCGTTCCGGGGGACGAAAGGCGCAAGGCACATCGAAACGCGCATCGTAGGGCGTCATGGTGGCCATGTGTACGTCCGGCGCGACACCTCGGTCGAATCCGTCAAAATCCCTATCGATGAAGGCCCGGACGATCTGGCGTCCCCGGTCGGCCCGGAAATTGAAGACGATCACCGCGTCGCCGTCCGAGATCGCGCTGGCGGGGCCGTCCGGCGTTGGGCTTGCGGGTCCTTCCGGTGTTGTGCTGGAGGGACCGGTCGATCCTGTACTGGAGGGGCCGGCTGTCGTCGTGCCGGCGGGACCGTTCGGCGCCTCACTTGCGGGCCCGCTCGGCGCCGGCGCGATCACGGTGGGCGATACGAACTCGTCCGTTTCGCCCCGGTCATACGCCGCCTGAATGGCTTCCGCCGGGGTCCCGGCCCGATACCCCTTGCCTTCGGTAAATAGTTCGTAGGCCGTGCGCACCCGCTCCCAACGGTTGTCCCGGTCCATGGCGTAGTACCGCCCGGTCACGGTGGCGATGCGGCCCACGCCGAGTCGCTCGATGGCCTCCTGCAGCGTCTCGAGATAGGCTGGCGCGCTCCGGGGTGCCGTATCCCGGCCGTCCAGGATGGCGTGCACCAGGACGCGATCACCGGCCAGGCCCCTGCGCCGGGCGATTTCGAGTAATGCCAGGTAGTGCTTCTCGGCGCTGTGGACCAGTCCGTCCGACGTGAGTCCCATCAGATGCAGCCGGCCACCCGTACCCCGTAGTCTTTCCAGGATTTCGACGAAGGTGGCGTTCTCGTAGAATGAACCGTCGTCGATGGCCTCGTTGATCCGGCTGACTTCCTGGCGGACCACCCGCCCGGCGCCCAGGTTGAGGTGGCCGACTTCCGAGTTGCCCATGATCCCGGGCGGAAGACCGACGTCCTCGCCCGATGCGCTCAGCATGGTATGGGGATACTGCTGCCACAGCCTGTCGAAGTTCGGCGTCTCCGCCAGCAGAACGGCGTTGGCATCGCCGCGGGGGGCGATGCCCCAGCCGTCCAGGATGATCAGTGCGACGGGAGCGTTCATCTGGCAGTACGTACCCCGGCCTTATCGATGCGGGTGCCCGATAACCTACGGCCGACAGGCCCATTATGAAGAAAACGCGGAAGGCGCTCCGCGTTTTCTGATGAGTTAAACGATGTTCGTGGAAGCCGGACGCGCGCCGGTGTGCCGGACCTGGCTTCACCGTCTCGCGTTCGTACTAAATGTTATTCTTCGGGTATCCGCAACCCCACAAGGAATTGCGCGTTGCCTCGCTGAATCCTGAAGCGGATGGCCTGCCCGGTATCGAACTGCCGGACGATTCCGAGGAATTCCTGTACGCTGGACACCGGATCGCCGTTCACCTCGCGGATCAGGTCGCCCCGCTGGAGGTTCTTGTCCTCGGCCACACTGCCCGATCGCACCTGTGCGATCACCACGCCCGAACCCGATTCGTAGAAACGGCTCCACTCCCGGTTAACATCCATGACATCGATGCCGAGGTTGCTTGCGGGACTTCTTTCCCGCGAATCCTCTCTCGACGAGGTACGCGTGGGATCTCCGTCCGGCAATTCGCCCAGTTCGATCGCGACCGTCACGGGTTCGCCGTCACGCATCACATCGAGTTCCACTACCGTACCCGGCGCCATATCCGCAATCCGGTTGCGAAGGTCGTCCGTATCCTCCACTTCATTTCCGTTCAGGGCAACGACCACGTCCTCCTGCTGGAGATCGGAATCTCTCGCCGGGCCGTCGTCCGTGATTCCTTCGATGAGCACCCCGTCCGAGTTTTCAAGCCCCATGGACTCCGCCACGACCTCATCGAGGTTTCTGATCATGACACCCAGATAACCGCGCGTAACACGTCCGTCTTCGACCAGCCGGGTCATGATATTCCGGGCCATGTTCGCCGGAACCGCGAACCCAACACCCTGGTATCCGCCAGTTCGGGTCGAAATGGCCGTGTTGATGCCCATGAGGTTTCCTTCCAGGTCGACCAGGGCGCCGCCACTGTTACCGGGGTTGATGGCCGCATCCGTCTGGATGAAATTCTCATAGGAGTTCTGGGCCAGCACCCCGCCCCTGCCCTTGGCGCTGACGATCCCCGCCGTGACGGTGTGGTTCAACCCGAAGGGATTGCCTACGGCCATGACCCATTCGCCCACGCGCAGCTTGTCTGAATCACCGAAGGGCAGCACGGGAAGATCATCGAAATCGACTTTGATGACGGCCAGGTCCGTCCTGGGATCCAACCCGATGATTTCGGCCTTCGCCACGCGCTCGTCCGACAGCTGGACCTCCAACTCGTCGGCGTCTTCCACAACGTGATTGTTCGTAAGGATGTAGCCGTCCTCCGATACGATGACCCCGGAACCCACACCCTGGAAAGGCCGAGGTTGGACATCGGGCGGTTGCCTGCCGCCAAAAAACTCCTCGAAAGGACGCCAGAACCGCTGCTGAGTCTGTCTGACCACTCGTTCGCTTTTAATGAGCACCACAGCGGGCTTCACCTGCTCGGCTATGGTGGCAAAGGTCTCACTGAAATCCTCGAGCGATCGTTGGTCCGCCGCCACGACCGGCGTGATCGATCTGTATTCGTCCCGTTCGGCGACGGATGCGTCCCAGTTGGTAATAAACAGTGCTCCGAGCACCATGCCCGTGACGAGCAGCGCCGCGGCGGCCAGGCCCCCGAACTTTCTTTTCTCCTTCATGCTCAATCTCCCCTTCTTTATTGGCTGGAACCAACTTGATCCAACTATGCATAATACCGTGCGCGCGTCCCGGCGTCAATCGTTTACGCCATGCCCGCACTACGCCTCGCATTGCGTTTTTCGCCACACAGTCCGTGCGTTGCCGCCTTCTGCATATTCGGTTGTCCCGCGCTTCCCGCTCAGTTCAGATTCGCGTCCCGAGGCGCGACCGTCACGCCGCCCTGTATGGAATCCGCCCACGTCCCGTCGCTTTCCGGTGCGTCGACGGGCTCAGCGTCGACGGGTTCATCGTTGACGGGCTCAGCTTCGACGGGTTCGTCCATGAGCGCCAGTTCCAGGACCTGGTCGATGTGGTCGACGAGGCAGAATCCGAGCTTCTCCTTGACGGCCGCGGGCACGTCGTCCAGGTCTTTCTCGTTCCGGCGGGGCAGGATGATGGTGGTGATCCCGGCCCGCATCGCCCCGAGGACCTTCTCCTTGATGCCACCCACGGGCATGACCTTGCCGCGGAGGGTGACCTCGCCGGTCATGGCCAGGTCGTTCCGTACGGGCCGGCCCGTGAACAGGGAGGTCAGCACCGTCACGAGCGCCACGCCGGCGGAGGGTCCGTCCTTGGGAATAGCGCCCACGGGCAGATGGATGTGGATGTCGTGCCCGGCGAAGAACGCCGGGTCAATCCGCCAATCGGCGGCGTGCGACCGCACGTACGTGAGCGCGGCCCGGGCGGATTCCTTCATCACGTCGCCCAGCTGGCCCGTAAGCGTCAGGCCCTTGCCGCCGGTCATCTTGCTGGCTTCGACGAACATGATCTCGCCGCCGGCGGGGGTCCACGCCAGGCCGATGGCCACGCCGGGTTCGCCGGTGCGTTCCGCGGTCTCGGAGAAGTACTCCGGCGGCCCCAGGTACCGGTGAAGGTCGTCTTCGGAAATCAGGAAAGGGGGCGCCTTTCCTTCGGCGACCGAACGGGCCGACTTGCGGGCCACCGTGCGGATCTTGCGTTCCAGGTTGCGCAGGCCCGCCTCCCGGGTGTAGTCGGCAATGATCCGGCCGATCGCGCGGTCGTCGAAGACCACGTCCTCTGTGGACAGCCCGTGCGTCTCCAGTTCCCGGGGGACGAGGTAACGCCGGGCGATCTCGATCTTCTCCTCTTCCGTGTATCCCGATAGCTCGATGACCTCCATGCGGTCGCGCAGCGGCTCCGGTATGCCGGCCAGCATGTTGGCCGTGGTCACGAACATGAAGTTGGACAGGTCGAAGGGCAGATCGATGTAGTGATCGGTGAAGGTGTCGTTCTGCTCCGGGTCGAGCACTTCGAGCAGCGCGGAGGCGGGATCTCCCCGGAAGTCCCGTCCGAGCTTGTCGATCTCGTCCAGCATGAAGACCGGGTTGTTGGTGCCCGCCTTGCGGATGCTCTGGATGATGCGGCCGGGCAGGGCGCCGATGTAGGTCCTTCGGTGTCCCCTGATCTCCGCCTCGTCGTGCACGCCGCCCAGCGAAATGCGCACGAACCGGCGGTCCAGGGCGCGGGCGATGGACTTGCCCAGCGAGGTCTTGCCTACCCCCGGCGGTCCGACGAAGCACAGGATGGAACCCTTCAGGTCCGGCTTCAGGCTGCGCACGGCCAGGTGTTCGAGGATGCGGTCCTTGATCTTTGCCAGGCCGTAGTGGTCTTCGTCCAGGATCTCCCGGGCGCGCTCCATGTCCAGCTGATCTTCCGACGAGACCGACCAGGGCAGTTCCGACAGCCATTCGAGGTAGGTCCGCAGCGTCGAATACTCGGGGGAGATGGACGGGATGCGTTCCAGGCGCTGGAGCTCGCGCTCCGCCTCCACCCGGGCCAGTTCCGGCAGGCCCGCTTCATTGATCTTCTCGCGGAGATCGGACAGGTCCTCGCCCTGACCTTCGCCGTCTTCGCCGAGTTCCCGCCGGATGGCCTTCATCTGCTCGCGGAGATAGTACTCGCGCTGGGCCTTGCCCATCTTGTCCTCGACCTGCGACTGGATGCGGCTGCCCGTCTCCGCCACTTCGACTTCCTGGGCGATCAGGAACGTCAACGCCTTCAGCCGGTCCTTGACGTCGCTCAATTCCAGCATCGCCTGCTGGTCTTCGAGGGAGATCCTCAGGTTGAAGGCGACGAAATCGGCCATCTTGGAGGGCTGGTCCTCCAGGTTGAGCAGGGGAATCCGCAACTCCTCGGACATGGTCGGGACCAGTTCGATCAGCCGCTGGAACTGCTCCGCCAGGTTGTGGGCCAGGGCCTTGCCCTCCATGGACTCGTTCTTCCGCTCAGCCTGAAGCTCCACCCGGGCACGCATGACGGGCTCGGTTTCGAGCACTTCCATCACCCGGGCGCGCGAGACACCGTGGACGACGGCGTGGAGACTGTCTTCCGGCAGCTTCATCATCTTGTAGATCTGGACCAGCGTACCGTATTGGTAGAGATCGTCCGGCGTCGGCCGGTCCGTCTCGGGGTCCCGCTGCGCCAGGATCAGCACCATCTTGTCCTGCTGCAGCGCCTCGTCCAGCGCCTTGACGGAACCCGGCCGGTCGGCCACCAGCGCGGCGGCCATGTGGGGATACACGACCAGGTTTCGCACAGGCAGCACGGCGATGGACTCGATTACCGAATCTTCCTGCAGGTTCGTCTGGATTTCCTGGAGTGCCTTGACCTCGGCCATGCTTGTGCCTCGCTTTCTTTGCCTTTGCTTTACAGCTGCTTCGAGAGACGACCGGCCGCACGGGAGACGGTCGGCCGGTTGCACGTACCACCCTGTGGTGCGCCAAGTCGGCGGACGACCGGCCGCCCTCGAGGCTGCTTACCCCCTTATACGCACGAACCGGCCTGTACGCTTCATTTGGACCGAAAGTTCGTGCCGTAATGCATATATGGAAGGTGCAAACATCATGCCACGGCGATTCCGGGCCTGTGTGGGAGGTCTTCGGGGTGCCTGCACGACGATTCCAGGCAATTTCCGACACCCGGCAGGACAAGCCTTCACCATGATATGTCATTTTGGCAGACTCGACGCCATGAACTGCCAATTTGGCATATATCGATAGCCTTCCTTATCGCGTCACACCGCTTCCTTCATCCATCGAAACAGGTTGACAATTCATCGGTTCGGGTTACCATGTCGGAAAAAGATCGGACCTGCACGTCCACAGGCGAAACGAGCGGTCTGTTCAGCCGGTTCCGGACTGAACGCGCCTTTGTTTCCGGGTATTTTCCGCCAGGGTTTTCGGCGGGAACATCCGGGCAACACCCCCTGTCTCCTTACGAGACCCCACAAGAGGAACACCCATGAAACGTCCTTTCAATCGGATCATGACGTCCGCGCTGGCCTGCTTCCTGATCGCGGGATGGGCCGTGGCGGGTTGCGGCGGCGATGACGGCGGCGAAAGCCAGGGTCACGGCGCGGAAACGGCCGAAATCGAAGCGCCCGATCCCAACACGGAGGCCCGCCAGGAGCACATGAGAGAGATCGCCCGGCTCTGTGAAGGCATCGCCAGGGCGGTCGAGGAAGGTTCGCTGGGGACGATCGGGGCCGACGTGACGCAACTCAAGGAAATCATGGTGGAGGTTTCGACGATGCCGCCGCGGTATGACTCCTCGAGATACGGGTTCTACGCCTCCGACTTCCAGATACGTGCCGAGACGCTCATGGCCGCCGCGGAGACCGGATCCGCCATCGAGGCTGGCTCGGCCCTGCAGGACCTGAACATTACCTGCGGTGTCTGCCATTACAACTGCCAGTACCCGGCCGATCCCTAAACCCCGGCAAGGACGCGCAACGAGACACAGTCGCGCAAATTGCCCCGGCATGTTCCCGGCCGATCCGTAAACCCCGGCAAGGAGGAATCATGATTCGCCAGATCACCGCCGCGCTGGCCTGCGCGGTGCTCATAGCCGCGGCGTGCGGCCAGTCCGATCCGTCCGAACAGCCCGAACAGTCCGACGCACCCGCGCCGCCCGAAGAGGAGTCCGCACCCGTGAATCCGATGAACGAATACGGCATGACGGCCAGCAACGTTTTCCTGTACTACGCCGACGTGGAAGCGGCGACGACGTTCTACACCCGCACCCTGGGCTTCGCCGTGGCGGCCGATTACGGGTTCGCCAAGATCCTCCGCGTGGGGCCGAGTTCCTTCATCACCCTCGTCGACGAAGAGATGGGCATGCACAGCGCCAGCGATCCCAAGACCGTCGCCATCGCCCTCATCACGGACCAGCTCGACGAGTGGTGGGACTACATGAAGGACCAGGACGTGGAGATGCGCTTCCCGTACAACCCGGTCGAGGGGCGTCCTCATCACGGCTTCGTGGCCATCGATCCCGAGGGCTATCTCCTGGAGTTCGAGCGGTTCAACGAACACGCCGAGAACGAGATGCTGACCCCGGTGCTGAACGAGACCGAGACCATCTATCCCGCCGAAGGAGCGTCCGACGTGCCTCCGGGACTGGGTTTCAAGGCGACCGTGGTGTGGTTCTACTACAAGGACATGCCCGCGATCCAGGCCTTCTACGAGGACGTCATGGGCTTCGAACTGATCGTGGACCAGGGATGGACCAAGATCTACCGCATATCGCCATCGGGCTACATGGGCCTCGTGGACGAAACGCGCGGCATGCACAACTTCACGGAGAAGAAGGCCGTCACCATGTCCTTCTGGACGGACCGCATCGACGACTGGTACGCCTACGTCAGTGACCACGGTTCCTTCGAGATGCGGTCGGAGAAGGTCGAGGAAACGGACCGGTACCGCGCGTTCGTCGCCTATGACCCCGAAGGCTACTACCTCGAGTGGAACGTCTTCAAGGACGCGCCGGACAACGAAACCCTCCACCGGATGCTGCGGGGCGAGGAGTAATAAACAGCAATGGCGATTATCCGGCCCTATGACGCCGAGCGCGACCAGGACGCGATCATCCGGGTCTGGCGGGAAGTCCACTGGATCACCAGCGACGAACAGGCCAAGTGGGCGCCTCAGTTCATGGAGAAAGCCCGGACCGACGTGGCTGAAGTGAACGGTGAGGCGGAGTGCCAGGCCTCTTCGACCGACGGTACGTTCCGGTACCTTGAAGAAGACCTCACCATGTCCGCCATTGTGGGGGTGACGACCAGCCGGATCGCCCGGAAACAGCGCCTCGCCCAGCGGGTCACCGCGCACCGTATCGCCCAGGACGCGGCGAACGGCGTGGAGATCTGCACGCTGACCATGTTCGAACAGGGATTCTACGACCTGATGGGGTTCGGTACGGGTCCCTACGGACACCGGGTACGATTCGATCCCGCCGATCTCACGATAGACCGTCCGTTCCGGGTTCCCAGGCGCCTGAAGGCCGACGACTGGAAGATGATCCATGCCGCCATGATTAACCGAAGACTGACGCACGGCGGCTGCAGGTTATATCCCGCGGAGTTGCTGCAGGTCGAGTTGAATCATGCGGAGAAATCCTTCCTCCTGGGGTATTGCGATGGTCCCGGCGGCGAACTGACCCATTTCTTCTGGGCCAGCGACCATGAAGAACACGGTCCCAGCTATGTCTACATGATGGCCTACCAGGACCACGACCAGTTCCTGGAACTGCTCGCGCTCATGAGATCCCTCGGCGACCAGATCCGGCTCTTCCAGATGGTCGAACCCCCCGACGTGCAACTCCAGGACCTGATCAAACAGCCCTTCCGTGCCAGGATGGTGTCCGAAAAGGGATCCTTCAACACCCTGATCCGGGGTGATGGCTACTGGCAGGCCCGGATCTGCGACCTGGAAGCCTGCATGGCCAAGACCCGCCTGGACGGGCCGACGGCGCGGTTCAATCTCGTGCTGAAGGACCCGATCGAGAAGTACCTGGACGCGGATGCGCCCTGGCGCGGACTAAGTGGCGAGTACGTTGTTAAGCTCGGCCCGGAATCCAATGCCAAATCCGGCGCTGATCCCGCCCTTCCCACGCTGACCGCCTCCGTGGGCGCATTCACCCGCATGTGGCTCGGTGTCCGTCCCGCTACGGGACTGGCCGTCACCGACGACCTGGACGGTCCCCCCGAACTCCTGTCCGCGCTGGACCGGACCCTGCGCCTGCCCGTGCCGGGGTTGTGCGGGTGGGAGTACTAGGTTTCTTTGGGCTTTTGTCTGAAAATCAGTCTCCCGAGTCTTGGATTCTTTAAGCCTTTGTGATGTATTCATATCCGGGACATACGTACTGCGTCCTTGACCAGGACAAAGAGTTAAGCTTCTTTCTGAATAAAACGTAAACCGTGTTTCGATGTCGACACGTTAGCCATTAGGACGCTTACTACCATAGTACGGCGATCTGGGGATTCACTGTGGTCCAAACCAATACTGTGCATAGCATCATTACGCGCCTGTTGACGCTCGACCCGTACAGGATTGTGCTTTTCGGATCCCATGCACTGAATAGAGAACATCTGGAGAGTGATGTAGACCTTCTGGTCATCTTAGACTCTGAGATTATCTCGCAGACTTACGAAGAGAGAATAGACAAGAGAATCTCGGCGAGACACTGTATTCAGGAGATCAACAAGGAGATTCCCATTGATCTCCTAGTCTATACCAGGGCTGAGTACGAATACCTATTGCATCAAGGAGTATCGTTTCTAAATGAAATAGAGAAATCGGGAAAAACCGTATATGAGAAAAGTGTTAAAGTCGAATATCGAGTGGGACGAAGGTTAGAACATCGCCTGTTGTGATGAAGTACCCGGAGGCAACCGGCCAGGGCCGGACCGTGGATGAAGCCCTCGACAGTCTGGACTAAGCCATCACGCTAGTGCTTGAAGATCGCCGGAACCAGAGGCTTCTTCTAGCCGGTCCCAAAGCTATTCGAGAAAGGGCTACTATTTCGTGTAACGGTAGTTTGTCGCAAGCATTGGGGTCGATACTTGAAGACAACCCGATACTTCGATGAACAGGTGCGTCGCAAGCGTCCCTACATCGAATTGACGTGGTGCACTGAGACCGTCGCTGCACCGCTTCACCGGGAGGTACAACCGAACGGTCGCATACGGTTCTGGGGGAAGGTCATCCAGCCTGGCCAGACCCGTCCTCGATACCTACGTGTAGTGACGCTGGCAGATGGGGAGACGATCCACAACGCATTTTTCGATCGACGATTTCGCGAGGAGTATACACCATGAAACTACATTACTATCCGGAGACCGACAGCCTATATGTTGAATTCAAGGCTGGCAGTAGCGCGGAGACGCTTGAGGTCACGGACGGCCTGAACGTCGATCTGGATGCTGGGGGAGAGGTGGTCGGATTCGATATCGATCAAGCCTCCCGACGTCTGGATCTGTCCACCCTGGAAACCGAGGCGCTTCCCATCCACGCAATCAAAGCCACCTGATCCTATAGTAAAAGCGCTTAAGAACCCCCGTCACAACTTCGGATCCGGATCCCTCGTATTCTCGCCGCCTTCCTGAATCAGCAGGAAATTCATCGTCGACGCGGCCTGACGGAACTTCATCGCCTCCTGGTACGCCGGGTCGTTATACCACGCCTCTGCTTGCGCCTTGCTGGGAAATTCCAGGATCACCATCCGTCCGTCGTAATCCCTGCCCTCGACACTGGCGATCTCCTCGCCCCGCGTCAGGAACCTGCCCCCGTATTTCTTGACGATGGGCGGCGTCCGGTCGGTGTATTTCCGGTAGGTCTCGGGATCGTGGACGGACATCATGGAGATGACATAAGCAGGCATGGAAGTTGCTCCCCTGTCTGGTTGGCGATTCCTGGTATTCGATGAATTCAGCGCGTGAAGCACAACGACGCCTGGCTGACCTCCGGCGGATGTACGATGCGCTTGACCAGGCCGCCCGCCCCGTCGTCCTGCCACTGGATTTGTATGCCCTTCAGGTCGCGCTGGGCGCCGGCCTGGGCGTCACCCAGCGGATATACGCCAAAGGGTCCCAGTACGGTCTGTTTGGAGGTCGCGAATAAAAAGTCGCGGATTGACGCGCGGTCGATTCCCCCATTGGGCGTGGCGGCCCGGTTGATGCCCTCCGCGAGGAGTTCCACGGCACCGAAACCCGAGGCGGCCTGGTAGTCCGGCATCTTGTTGTAGGCCGCTTCGTAGCGCCTGATGAAAGTCTCGTTCGTGGCGATGTACCCCTCCGTGCGGATCGATGGATCCCAGGCCGCGTTGCCGATGACGCAACGCCCGGCCGCGCCTGCCTCGCCTATGAAGGATGATCCGCTCGCCAGGAGGAGGGACGTCAGGAGCGGTCTGTATTCCACGGCGGCCACGGCCCTCGCGAACGCGATCGCGTCGTCAGAATACCCTCCGCCGATGAAAAGATCGGCGCCCGCATCCCGCGCCATGGCCGCCAGCACCTCGTGGTCCGCGCTTCCCGCCGCGTAGGCTTGCTCCATCACGAGGTCCAGCCCCCAGGTCCGGGCCGCATCGCGTATGCCCTGGGCCACCGCCGTTGGAAAGGCCGTATCCTCCCACACCAGGGCCACCGTGCGGGCGCCGGCCTGCGCGGCCAGTTCCACGGAACCCTCGAGATAGGTCGGTCCCGGGTTCGACATCTGCACGCTCCACAACCGGCCCCGATTCTCCCAGATCTCGGGAGCCGCTGCCGCCGCGGAAACGAGCGGGATGCCGGCTGATTCCGTCACGCTGATCACGGGTTCGGTGATCCCGCTGCCGTAAGGGCCCAGAAATGCGGTGATCGAATCCGAGGCGATCATCTCCTGGTAGAGTCGAACGCTCGCGTCCGCGTCGCTCCCATCGTCGTGAATCACCAGCTGCACCTTCCGACCGCCGATGCCGCCCTGCTCGTTCAGCATTTCGACGGCAAGCCGATAACCGCGGCTAACCTCCGCCCCGGGCGTGCTGAGGCGACCGGTCTCGGCCACGGCCGTCCCAAGCACGATGGGTGTCGGTTCCGGCATCGGCGTGGGATCAGGTCCTGTCGGATCATCGTTGCCGCACGCGGCCATCGCCAGTGCCATTGATACCGCCAGCAACGGCCCCTTCGCCGGCAACGGCGCCATCGTCAGTACGCCAGGCCATCGACACCTCATGATTGCACCTCTCAAATCGCATTGTGCGGGGTATGGCGGCGTTTCAGAACCTACCTCACCCGTTCCGCCCGGTGGGTCTGTCCGTCCTGGAGAAAGAGGAAGTGGTCGACGTTGCCCTCTTCGTCCGGGACGAAGGTGATCCGGGCGTCCTCTTCTTCCAGGTAGAAGTCCCCGGACGATTCGAGGACGAGTTCGCTCCTGGGCTGACCGGGCGGCTGGCCGTAGAGCTTGCCGTCGCTGTAGGTGATGTCGACGGTGAATTCGGGGTTAAAGGCGTAGGTGCCCGTGCAGGCCACGTAGGCGTCCTCGGTCAGGTGCACGGTCTTCTTCGGTGGCGGCGACAGGGGGTTCCGGGCGCTCAACAGGTGGAACCCGATGTCCTCGACGCTGGCCGAGCTGTTGGACAGGACCACGACGCCCTTGCGCCATTGCTTGAGGAAGGCGGCAAAGGCGTAGAACCCGTTGGTCCGGCCGGTAAGCCAGTGGATGTCTCGGCCTCGCGTGTCCTGGCGCACCTTCCACCCCAGCGCGGTCTGGACATCCTCCTCGTCCGCTGGATTCCGGGCAACGATGAGGCTGTCGAAGGACGCGTGGTAGCGGGTCGAGTCGTCTTCGGTGAAGTCCTCGGGCAGGGCGTAGATGATCCCCATGCTGGCCGACACCAGGGTCATCATGTCCAGGAGATTGGACCGCAGACCCGTGCCGCCTATGAGAGTCGTGTCGGACCAGGCGGGCACGGGCCGGCGGGCGTCGTCGTGCCCGGTCGCCAGGTAGGTCCGCATGGACGGCGTAGACGCATTGGCCGTGTTGGCCAGCTTGAGGGGATCGCCCAGCAATTCACGGGTCAGGTCGTCATAGTCCTTGCCGGCGGCCCGTTCGAGCACGTGTCCCAGAAGCCCCATGCCGAGGTCGGAATAGACGTAGCGGTCTGTCACCTCGAGGGGGCCCTCCGTCCCGAAACGTTCTTCCATCCCGAAGGGGACTTCCAAATTCCTCCGGTCCTCCGGATCATTACTGCCTGGCGTTTCTGAACGGTCTTCGCCTGCCCGACCCAGGGTATCATTGCTATCCTGACCCAGGGTACCTTCGCCATCCGGATCTTCGAACTCGAACGGGAACTCGTACCCGTCGCGCTGCGCCTCCGCGTACCGGTCGAGGAACGCGTACATCAATTCCACCGAGTACCCTTTCAGCGGATCCTCAGGTTCATCCGAAACCAGGTTGTCCGGCAGGCGGGGCAGTCCCGAGGTATGGGTGGCGAGGTGCTCGATCAGGATAGGGCTTCCACTGGGCGTGGCCGGAACGGTCACCGTCTCAGGGAGATAGGCGGACACCTCGTCGGTCAGACTCACGTCGCCCCGTTGGACCATGAGGGACAGCATGGCCGTCGTGTACAGACTGCTCAGCTGCCCGATCTCGAAGACCGTCATGCCGCTCACGCGCCTGATCGTGCCGCGGTTGAGCGTGCCGTGGGCATAAACGTACCGGTTTATCCCGCGGATGATCCCGGCGACGACGCCCACCGTCTGGCCGTATTCATCGACGCGCTCCCGCAGGACACGCTGTACAGGATCCTCTTCCTCGACATCTTCCACGCCGGGATTTCCCGCGCTACCGGGCACATTGCCCCGCGAGCCCTGCGCGTAGGCGGCGTCCTGCGCGTAGGCGGCGCACGGTGCGCCCGCCTCCGATGACGCTGCCAGCAAAACCAGGATGCCTGCACCACACAGCCATGTGATAGAAAAGTTCGAGGTTAACCGCATTACGCCGACCTATTCCCAGTACGTTCAGTGTGTCCGATGCGCTATGTGCGTTCGGCACGCTCAAAACACTCGGTGCGCTCGGCACATTCAGTACGCTTAGGGCACTCAGCGCGCTCCTTGCGTCCCTTGCGCTCAGTGCCGAGGCACCACCACTTCATTGACGCAGTCCATCCGGACGGGTTCCGCATAGTGATATACGTTGACGCCCTCGGCGACCGGCGTGGGAACCCGGACGATGAACTCCACCCAGTCCGGTGTATTGAACGCCGCGAAGGCCAGTTCGATCCCTTCCATCATGGCTGCAGGGTCGCGGGAAAGGTCCGGCAGCAGCACCGGGCCCGTGTCCGGCTGGTAGATCCAGTCCCGCTCGTTGGCATTGATTGTCTTGACCGGGTATTCGAGCACCGCGGCGTACCGGTCGTTCCCGATGGTCGTCCGGGCGTTCAGGGGGACGTTGCCGAGGACGGCCTCCACGATGGCCCGCGGCGTCTCCAGGACGCGGCCGTCTACGCGGGACAGGTCGATCCGGACGGCCTCGAAGGTCTCCTCGATGGCGACGATCTGCCGTTCGGGCTGCTCGCCCAGGGAGGGCGGGTAGAGCGTGGCGCCCCGGTCTGCCACTTCGTAGGTCTTGATGGCCATGAAGGTGTCCGACGAGAAGATCGGCTTGAAGTCCGCGTTGGGGATGTGCCAGATATCCCGTTCCACCCCGACCTGTTCGGTCTTGCAACTCACGCCCAGGACGTACTCTTCCCGGAACCCGCCGTCCTTCGAGGTCACAGTCAGGACGGCCTCGATGGGTATGCGGGCGTTGTTCAGGGAGTAGGGCACCTTCCGGGTCACGGTCTTCGGCGGCTTCTTCTCGGAATCCACCCGGAAAGTAAAGGTTGAACGCGCGAAATCAACAGTCTGCATGGGTCCCCCGAAAATGTGTGGAACACGGTGTGTCCAGGTTCCGCATAATATAGTGTTCCCTGTGTGATTCCGGTATAGATTATGCAAGGCCAAATCACCGGTGATCGGAGCAGCCCTGTCGAAATCACAGTCATGTCGAAAGTGCAGTCATGTCGAACGAACTGACCAGGACCTACCGGCCCTTCTCGGATTCCCGTCCCTACACACGCTGGTGGTGGTTCTACGACGACATCCGGGAAGAGGACGTCCGGACGCAGCTCAAATGGGTGCGGGACCAGGGGTTCGGCGGGGTGGAGATCGCCTTCATGTATCCGCAGCCCGGTGCCGGGGAAGGACCCCGCTGGCTGAGCGAGGCGTGGACCGGCCTGGTCGCCGGCGCCAAGGAGGAGGCGGACCGGCTGGGCATCGGGTGCGACTTCACCTTCAGCACCTCCTGGCCCTTCGGCGGGTCGATCGTACCGGAGGAGGACGCGGGACAGGTATTCGGCGGACCTTCGGACCAGCGGCTCGAGAAGTCGTGGGAGCTGTCCTATTACGGCCAGGGCCGGATCCTGAACCACCTGGACCCGGACGCGCTGGAACGGTACGCCGGCCATGTCGGCGGCGCGCTGAAACCGGCCCTGCGAGGCACCACTTCGGCGCTGTTCTCCGATTCGTGGGAGGTGTTCCCGGAGGGGCTCTGGAGCGCCCACCTGGACCCGGTCTTCCGGGACCGATTCGGGTACGAGCTGGAACCCTTCAAGGCATCGATCGACCAGCATCCCGACGTGCGGTACGACTACCGGAAGATCCTTTCGGAAGCGGCGATCGAGGGCTTCTTCAGGCCCTACGCCGACATCTGCCGCCGTCTCGGCGCCGTGAGCCGCGTGCAGTGTCACGGGGCGCCGGCGGACCTGCTGGCCGCCTTCGCGCTCGTAGACGTCCCGGAATCCGAGGCCCTGCTGTTCGAGACCTTCTTCTCGGCCATACCCGGGTCGGCGGCGGCCCTGGGCGCGCGGCCCGTCGTGACCTGCGAGACCTTCACCTGCATCTACGGCTACGAGCCGTGGCCCGCGCCGTCGCCCCATCACGGCGAGGAGAAGGTGGAGGACTTGAAGCTCATGGCGGACGCGGTGTTCGCCAACGGCGTCAACCACATCGTCTGGCACGGCATGCCCTACAATGCGCCCGGCGGGACCAACACCTTCTACGCGACCACGCACGTCGGTCCGGACAGCGGGTTCGCCGGCCGGCTTCCGGCCTTCAACGCCTACCTGGCGGAGGCGGCCGATTTCGTCAAGCAGGGCAGGACCTATACGGACGTGGCGGTGTACCTCCCGCTGGAAGACCACTGGATGCGTCACCTGCTGCCCAAGGACCGGCGCGGACCGGCCGCCAACTACTACTGGGAGCTGCAGACCGTTGAACGGCCGGCCGGTCTTCTCGGCCATCATCCCCTGTGGATTTCGACACCATTCCTGGAGGAGGCGGTGGTGGAGGACGGCCGCGTCCGGTACGGCGAGACCGCGTTTTCCATGATCTATGTGGACGTGGCGTGGCTGGACGGCGAAGGCCTTTCCGCCCTGCTTCGCCTTGCCCGGGAGGGCGCCCGGATCTGCGTCTCGCGCCAACCCGCCGCGCCGGGACACCGACCGCCAGCGGATTACGCGGATCGGCTGGGGGAACTGATGAGCCAGCCCGCGGTCACCTCGGATCCGGGCGCCGCGCTTCGTCATCCCCCGCTCGTCAGCGGCCAGGATGCGCCCGAGTTCTGGTGTCGGGAGGTCGACGGCGACTGTCACGTCTTCTTCGCCCATCCCGATACGAAGCGGATCCGGTACCCCATGGCCTACGAGGGCTGGCGGTCCACCAGCCTGGTCGAACGGGAGGTAGTCCTGCACGTCTACGGCCGGGAGCGGACGGTTCGCCTGGCCTTCGAGCCCGAAGACGCCCTGCTGGTGAGGATATCGGCGTCCGGGGCGGTGGACGTGACGCCCGGGCGTGTTAATCCCTAACTCACGGAGACAGAATCCCATGCGCGACCCACGTTACGGCGATCTGGCGAAAGTGCTCACCGGACATTCGACGAAGATTGAGGCCGGGGACCGGGTGCTCGTCGAGGCATTCGACGTACCCGATGATATGGTGATCTCGCTGATCCGCGCGATCCGGGCGGCGGGCGGCGTGCCGCTGGTCTCCATCAAGCACCAGCGCGTCATGCGGGAACTGGTCCGCGCCGGGGACGAGGACGCCATGGAAGCCGCCGGCGCCCATGAATCCCATCGCATGGAACGGGTGCAGGCCTACATGGCCCTGCGCGGCAGCCGTAACGTGATGGAGATGTCGGACGTACCGGGCGAGGCCATGCGGCTCTACGAGCAACGCTGGATGAAGCCCGTGCACTTCGAAATCCGGGTGCCGAAGACCCGGTGGGTGGTGCTGCGTTGGCCGACCCCGTCCATGGCGCAGCAGGCGGGCATGAGCACCGAGGCCTTCGAGGACTTCTTCTTCGACGTGTGTACGCTGGATTACGGGAAGATGGAACGGGCGCTTGTTCCGCTCAAGGAGCGCATGGACCGCACCGACCGCGTCCGGATCACGGGCCCGGGCACCGACCTGGCCTTCAGCATCCGGGGCATCCCCACCGTGGGATGCTCGGGCGACCGCAACATCCCCGACGGCGAGTGCTTTACCGCGCCGGTGCGCGACTCGGTCAACGGTGTCATCCGGTTCAATACGCCGACGCTGTACCACGGCGTGACCTTTACGGACGTGGAATTGAGATTCGAGGAGGGCAGGATCACCGGGGCCACGGGCAACCGGACGGAGAAGCTCAACGAGATCTTCGATACCGACGAGGGGGCGCGCTACATCGGCGAATTCGCCATCGGCTTCAACCCCCACATCACCGCGCCCATGCTGGACATTCTCTTCGACGAGAAGATCGCCGGTTCCTTCCACTTCACGCCCGGTCAGGCTTACGAGGAGGCCGACAACGGCAACCGGTCCGCCGTCCACTGGGACATGGTCATGATCCAGACACCGGAGTACGGCGGCGGGACCATCGAGTTCGACGGGGAAGTGATCCGGAGGGACGGGCGGTTCGTCGTTCCGGATCTGGAGGCCCTGAACCCGGAGCGACTGAAGTGAACACGCTACCGCTCCATGACCAGGAAGTTGGTCGAGCGGGTGACACTGCTTCCCGCGTTCTGGTCGGTGAGGGTGACGGTGAGCACGTATTCGCCCGCCGGCAGACCGGAAGTGTCCAGCGACGTGTACTCCCGGTCCTCGGTCGAAATACCTTCTCCCGAGAAAGCCATCATCACCGTCTGCATGTCCCGTTGCCTGCGGGCTGACCAGCCGGGCCGCGCACTACCGTCCATGGGGCTGATCTCGTAGAGGATCTCGTATTCGGTCTTCCCGTTCGGATCCATAGCCAGATTATAGATTTCGTAGTAGACGTAAACGGGGGTATCCCGGATGTAAAGCCGACCCGGATTGGGCGTGATGTTCAGCCCCTTGCGCACGAAGGGCCCCTGCACGCCGGACGGCGTGATCAGAGTGGCCAGCTTGAGGTCGCTGATGAGCAGTTCCTCGCCGCTGTAATCGGACAGTATGACCGGCCTTAGATACACTCCGATCCGCTGGGACGTTTCGTCCCTCACCTGGACCGCCAGCATAAATTCTCCCGACGGAGTCACGACGCTTTCAGGCAGGGTGTACACCGGGACTTTCACGTGACTTTCGACCACCGTCCGCTTCGGCCGGTCAAAGGGTCCGAATCCGAAGGCATGGGTAAACTGCGGGCTCATGTCTGAATCGCGCAGAATGACCTGGTGTTCGAGCCGGGTACTATTCCCCCGGCCGTCCGATACATCGCCGAACTGCCAGACAGGTATGCTGTAGGACAGGTCCAGTTCCGTCGCACCGTCGTCGGCCCTGAAACTCACGGCGTCGAAGGCGTACTCGAGATGTTCCCCACCGAGGTCATGCAGGTATTCCTCGGGCGCTTTGGCGATCAGTTTCTCAGCGAGCCGCCGGGGACTGAACCGTTCCTGCCGGACCATTTCCTGCTGGTTAGACAGCAGGTTTCCCCAGGGGTATTCGAATCTTCCCCCGCCGAACTGGTCTACGAAGAACAGTTCCAGGCCGTACCGGGCGTATACCCAGCTTTCGGTAGCATATCCGGCACCGATCACCTTCTTTGCTCTCTGCCAGGCCATGTCCACGTCAGAAACGTGGAGTCCGTCAATCAGTCCTCCGCCGGCTTCCTGGGCCTCCATCATGCTTTCTGTCCCTAAACCCCGTCGCATGCTCGCATCCTCGGGCAGGGAGATCGTCAAGTCGCCTCGGTCGACACGCAATCGATAACCGAACTGGCTATTCTGCTCCCGGATAGCATCGACTTCCGCATGCGCGGAATTCGCGGCCGCTTTAATGGTACTCCGATCTGCAATAAAAACATCGCTCCGGCGATCTTCCGGCTCACCGTAACGGACGTAAATCTCACCGCGACGGTCATAGGGGTGCTGTCCCTGTGAAAAATGGTACCGGGCATACAAAACACGACGGTAATGCTCAACGAGGCGTTCGTTCGTCACGGTGGCGGGGTTTGGATCCCTGGTGTTCCAGAAGGCGCGCCACAGCGCATCGCGTTCGGCGCCGCCGGCTTCCCGCCAGGTGGCCAGGTCGACAGGCGGCGCCACGTGCGCGAGTTCCCTGTAGGCTTCCTGTTCGTCGGCGTCAAGCAGGGAAATGTACGTCTCGAAAACCTCCTGCAGCACATCGGGTCGTGATCTTGCGTCTTCGACAAGGATGCTGAATGGCGTCAGCAGGGACTGGATTTCAGTGCCATCCGAACCCGATTCACCCAGGTCTTCCTTGGCCCGCTCCAGTAACTCCACGGCGAAACCATACTCTCCGGTAAGCAGCGCAAGATTGGTGAAACGGCGGAGCGCATCGGGATGGTCCGGATTAACCCTGTATTGCGCGATATAGGACGCCATGGCCAGTTCGCGATCAGTCGACCGGGGTCGATCATAACAGAGGGCGATCTGGTAAAGCGCGTCCGGATGGACCGGATCCAATACCGCCGCCTTGAGGAAGAAGGACCGGCCGTCCCTTTCGCCGCCGACAATCCGGTCGGTCTTTCGCGGGTTCATATGGGCCATGCCCAGTTGGTACTGGATTTCCGGGTCGTCGGGCGACAGCCTGGCCGCCATACGCAGCGCATTACGCGCTTCCAGTCTGCGATGTTTCATTTGCAGATAGGTTTTACCCAGCCCCGCGAAGCCTGGCGCCCAATTCGCATCCAGTTCCACCGTACGCTTGAACGAACTGGCCGCCTTACGATACGCTCCCAGCTCGTATTGCGCCATGCCCCGCCAGTAGTGAGCAGGCGCCGATCTCCCGTCTTCGCGCACCGCCTGCTGAAACAGTGTCAGTGCTTCCTGAAACCGTTCGGCTTCGTAAAGCGCCTTGCCCGCTGCCAGGGAAGAATCATGGAGGTTTTCAGGGACGGGATCCGCAGGCGACGGCGCAGGCGCGGGCGAGAACGAAGCCGCTGGCGAGGACGAGGGTCCGAGTGAGGCCGAGGGCGCGGGCACGGCCTGGACAGGACGCTGCGATGCACTGATCACCAGGGTCGCAATGAGCAATACGCAGTATCTGGACATGGTTAAACGGTGTAATGGGTAGGTAATGTCGCCTGAGGTGGGGAATACCATCGTCGTTCACCGGTATGCTGGAAACGTACAGGCCGGCGCGGCGGCGGTCAATCAAAACCGTCTACTCGCGCCGCAGGGCGTCCGCGGGATCGAGCATGGCGCTTCGGAAGGCATGCACGCTGACGGTAAGCAGGGCAGTCGCCATGACGACCAGTCCGGCCGCGACGAAGGGGACGGCATCGATCTCGGTGCGATAGGCGAAGTCCGTCAGCCACGCGTTCATGAGCCACCAGGCCGCCGGCCAGGCCAGGACGTTGCCGATCACCACGAGGACGACGAACGGTCTCGACAGCAGGCTGACGATATCGCCTGCCGCGGCCCCCATCACCTTGCGTATGCCGACCTCCCGCGTGCGGCGCGCCGCATCCAGCGACACGAGTCCGTAGACCCCGAGGCAGGCGATCAGCAGGGCGAAGGCCGCCGAGTAGCTGAAGATGCGCGCCAGGTTCCGCTCATCCTGGTAGAAACGGGCGATATCGTCTTCCAGGAAGGCAAATTCGAAGGGGGCTTCGGGCACGGTTTCTCTCCACGCGTCCCTTAGCAGCGAAAGCGTGGCGGGCCTGTCCCTGCCGTCGACGCGGATCAGGATGAAATTGATATTGTTCGTGATCCCAACCATGGACATCGGCGCGAGGGTGAGAACGGCCGATTCGATCTGCTGGTGCTTGGACTGGAAGTTGTAGTCCCTGAGCACGCCGATAACCGTGCAGCCATGGGGCAGTCTGCGGCCCAGGGGATCTTCCCACTCCATCTCCCGTGCCGCGGCCTCGTTGATTAAGCACGATCCGGTCTCGTCTCCTCCGAACTCCCGTGAAAAGTCGCGCCCGGCGGCCATGCGCAGCTGGAGCGTGTTCACATAGTCGTAATCCACGGTGAACATGTAAGCCTCGAGTTTTCCGTCATCGGTGGTATACGCCGATTGTCCGAGGCCCCTTCCTTCTCCGAAGGTGTTGGATGTGCCGGACACCTGGAGTACTTCCTCGTAGGAAGCGATCCTGTTGCGATAGACGTCATAGGAGCCTGAACCGGGGCCGGTTTGAATGACGACGACGTTTTCGGGATTGAATCCCACGTCCCCGGTCCGGACGAAGTCCAGCTGCCGGGTCATAACGAGAATGGAAATGACGAGCAGCGCGGACAGTCCGAACTGCACGACCATGAGGCCCCGGACGAAGAGGTTGGGCCCGCCGATCTGAACCTGCCGCCTGAAGATGGCGACGGGGTTGAAACGGGAGAGCACCAGGGAAGGATAGCTGCCGGACACCAGGGCGACCAGGCCGGTCAGAACCAGCAGCGCGGCGATCGTCGAGCCGCTGGAGAGGTAGTCGAGTTCCAGTGTTCTCCCGGCCAGCATGTTGAATACGGGGAGGAACAGGTGGGCCAGCACTATGCCAAGGACCAGGGCGAAGCCGCACTGGACCGTGGTCTCGCCCATGTACCGTCCCATGACCTGGGTCTGCTTCGCCCCGAAGACCTTCCGCAGTCCGACCTCCTTGGCCCGCGTGGACGAACGGCAGACGGCCAGGTTCATGAAGTTGACGCAGGCGATGAAGAGGACGAGCAGCGCCGTGCAGATCAGGATGTAGGAAAGGTTGGGGTCGCTGGTGGGGCCCTGGCCGTAACGCACTTCCTGGTCCAGGTACATCGCGGTTATGGGTTGCGGGATCAGTTGCGGCGACATGTACGCGGGGTAATGTGTCTTAACGAAATCCGGAAGTTGATCTACGAGCGACGCGACACGCGACGGATCCGATAGTTCGATGTAAGTCTCTGTGCTGGAGTAGTTCCAACGACCGACGGCATTGGAAATACCGGGGGTTATTTCAAGTGCTTTCTCAAAGGGAATGACCAGGTCGAACTGGATACTGGAGTTTACCGGGGCATTCTCCATAACGCCGGTGACGGTCAACAACGCACCTCCGGCGAGGAGTTGTCTTCCCAGCGGGCTGTCCCCGCCGAAGTACTTCTCCGCGGCGGTGCGGCTGATCACCACGGAATTCACGTCGTTCAGCGCCGAGGAACGATCGCCTTCGATCATCGGAAAGGAGAACATCTCGAGGAAGGACGCGTCGCAGAACAGCGCGCCCTCCTTCCGATACTGGTCTTCACCGATGCGGATTTCCAGATCCTGATCCAGAATGCGAGCGGACCGGATCACGTCGGGATACTGCTGTTTCAGTGCGGAGGCGAGGGGGAGGGGCGTTCTCGCCGAGGTGAACGGGTTTCCGTCGTAACCCACTCCGGCGGCGACGACCCGGTACAACCGGTCGGACTTCTCGTGAAAGGCGTCGTAGGTCCATTCGTGCCGGACGAACAGGAAGATGAGGAGGCAGCTCGCGATCCCGATGGACAACCCCATCGTGTTGATGAAGAAGTAGCCCTTGTTCGTGAAGAGGTGCCGCAGCGCGATGGCGAGGTGGTTTTTGAGCATGGCCGTTATGTCCCCTGCTACTTGCGTTTACATGACGGCAAAACTTCACGGAGGCAACTCGAACCTCGAGGTTTAAAAAGGGGATCTACGGATTCGACCCGCCGATCCCCTTGAAGGTTGCATGTTTGTAAATGTTACGATTCAGAACTTACGGTACGCTGATACACGTTCCTGGCGATCAGGGATCAACGGTAAACGTGTTTTCGCTGCGTCGGAAACTCCTGTCGTCGTCGATCGTAATGTCACCAACGAGCCTGTATTCACCGGCGACGTCGGGATCGTATGGGCAAGCGTCATACATCACCCGTGTGTCCTCGATGTCCGTCCATGTACTGCCCATATCGTCGCTTCTTTGCCATACTGAGTAATGGACGGTTAGGGTGTCTCCAGTCGGAGCATTCCATTCTTTCAGTCCCTCCGGGGGGAAAGGTGCAATAAGTCCGATTACACTGTTCTTAGTGAAACAGTCGGTTAGTGTGATTGCTCCTAATGATGCGGTGAAAATCAACTCACCAGGCGCGATCTCCACCCCGACCCACTCGACGTATTCTATCTCTTCCCCACCCTCTCCGTCGTCTCCACCGTCTTCGACTTCACACTTCATAATCCCCTGCGCAACGTCCATTTCGTCCAACCACATCTGGAATTCGGCATCCGGAGGTACGCAGATCTGCGTGCCCTGCAGCAACAGGTCATGGATTGGGGCGTCAAGGAAGGATCGGGGCAACGACCCGGACAAGTCCGCGTTGCCATCCAGTTTCAAGATGTTGAGTCGGGGTAAGTCACCGATTTCGGCGGGCACGGTTCCTTCCAGTTCATTGTTCGACAAACTCAACAAACGGAGATTGGAGAGCTGTCCGATTTCCGGGGGTATGTTTCCGGACAGGCTATTCGATTCCAGGGTCAACCGCTCCAGAGCGGTCATTTGACCCAGTTCGGGAGGGATTGCTCCGGACAACGCGTTGCGAGTGAGACTAAGCAAGTCCATGCTGGTCAACTGCCCCAGTTCAGCAGGGATCGATCCGGTCAAATGGTTACTGTCCAGGGTCATTTCCCTGAGTCCGGTTAGCTGTCCCAGTTCTGCGGGGATCGGTCCCGTCAAGTCATTGGCGCTCAGATTCAAGAGAACAAGACGCTCCAGCTGACTCAGTTCAGCGGGTATTGATCCCGTCAATTCGTTGCCCCCCAAGGTCAAGCTGTCAAGATACGCCAGTTGCCCCAGTTCGGCGGGTATGGGTCCGGACATACCAACATGGCCCAGGGTTAACTTGGTTACACGGGCCATATCATTAGTCGTAATGCCTTGCCAGGTACTGATGGGTGCCTCACTCAACCAGTTGTCCTGCCTTGTCCAGTTCGGTCCGTCCGTTGCATTGTAAATGGCGATGAGCGCCTCGCGGTCCGGACTGGGCAGCATCACCGTAACCGTCACGCTCTCCGACGCCTCGCCTGCCATGGCCGTTATGTCCGCCGTACCGGAACTTACGGGCGTAACCAGACCGTCCGCGTCCACGGACGCCACCGATTCATCGCTGCTTGACCAGGATACCATCGCGTCTTCAATGGTGGCATCGTTCGCGTCGCTTACCGTGGCCGTGAGCTGCAACGTCTGATCTATGTCGGTCAGCGTGGTAGAATCCAGCTCAACGGCGATCACGATGGCGGCCGGTACTTGCTCGACTGTTATGTCCGCACCGGAAGACAGACTGCCGGATTTGGCCGTAATTTCAGCCATGCCGTTGCTCACTGCCGTCACCAGGCCCGCCCCGCTAACCGTCGCGACGGCTTCGTCCCCGCTCGACCAGGTAATGGTCTGGCCGGACATGGCGTTGTTCCGCTGATCCCGTACCGTAGCGCTGAGTTGCACCGTTGCTCCGATGGCCTCCAGCGTATGCGACGCAGGTGCTATCGTAATTCGGGTCGGCACAGGCTCGGCCACCGTGATGTTCGCGGTACCCGACGCGTTGCCGGAACGCGCCGTGATCTGGGACGTACCGTTGCTCACCGCCGTCACCAGGCCATTGCCGCTGACTGTCGCCACGGCCGTATTCGCGCTCGTCCAGGTCACCGTCTGCCCGGTCATCGTATTGTTGTTCTGGTCCTTCACAGTCGCCGACAGTTGCACGGTCGCGCCGATCGACGCCAGGGTGTGCGAAGCCGGGCTGATCGAAATGCTCGTCGCCACGGGCGTCGGTGGTGGCGGCGGGGGTGTCGGGGGCGTCGGCGTGGACGGCGTGGGGCTCGTCGGGCCGCTGTCCCCGCCGCCGCATCCTGCCAGGATCAAGAAATACATGGAAGCCGTGATCACAGCGAATGCGCGACTACGACTAATTGGGCGAATCACGTTGGACTCCTCTCGGATAAGGTCGATAATGCGGTTCGTGTAAATCTTCCGCACGTGATTTTAATAGATCGGATCGGGATAGTCTATGGTATTAATTGTCTGTGTATTGAACAATCTATGTTTTAAGAATATCCATGCTTTCCCGGGCCGCGTCGAGGGTCCGGTCGATGTCCTCTTCGGTGTGGGCCAGGGACACGAACCCCGTTTCGAGTCGCGATGGCGCCAGGTAGACGCCGCGGTCCAGCATGTTCCAAAAATAACGCCCGTACGTATCCGCGTCCGAGGTGGAAGCGGCATCGAAGTTATCGACGGGCTGGCCGGTGAAGAAGGTACACATCATGGATCCGACACGCGTCAGGAACGCGGGAACGCGGGCCTCTGCCGCCGCGGCGCGCAGGCCGTCGCCGAGCCGGGAAGCCAGGTTTTCGAGCCGTTCGTATACACCGGGCTCCTGAAGTTGCCGCACCGTCTCGTACCCCGCGGTCATGGCCAGCGGGTTGCCCGAAAGCGTGCCCGCCTGGTAGACCGCACCGACGGGCGCCACGGTCTCCATGATTTCCCTGCGCCCGCCGTAGGCGCCGACGGGAAGGCCACCGCCGATGATCTTGCCCAGGCAGGTCATGTCGGCCGTGATGCCGAACCTTTCCTGCGCCCCGCCGAAAGCGATCCTGAATCCGGTGATGATCTCGTCGAAAATCAGGATGATGCCCCGCTTTTCCGTCTCTTCCCGGATGGTTTCAAGAAATCCTTCGGCCGGCGGGATCATGCCCATATTGCCGGCCACGGGCTCGACGATCACGCAGGCGATGTCGTCGCCCCGTTCCGACAGGGTGCGCCGAACAGCCCCGATGTCGTTGTACGGCAGGTTGAGTGTCATCTTCGCCAGGTCCGCGGGCACACCGGGGCTGTCGGGGATGCCGAACGTGGCGGCGCCCGATCCGGCCTGGATGAGAAAGCTGTCTCCGTGTCCGTGGTATCCCGCCTCAAACTTGACCGCCAGGTCGCGTCCCGTGTATCCGCGGGCTAAGCGCAGGGCGCTCATGGTCGCTTCCGTGCCGGAATTGACCATGCGTATCAGTTCAATGGACGGGAAGGCGGTCTTGACCAGTTCCGCCAGCCTGATCTCGGCCTCCGTCGGCGTGCCGAAACTCGTGCCCCGCTCACAGGCCTTCTTCAGGGCTTCAACCACGGCGGGGTGGCCGTGGCCCAGGATCAACGGTCCCCAGGATCCCAGATAGTCGATGTATGCGTTGCCGTCCACGTCGTAGACCTTCGACCCCGTGCCCCGTTCCATGAAGACGGGTCGGCCGCCGACCCGCCCGAAATTGCGCACGGGGCTGTTCACCCCGCCGGGCATGGATCGCTGGGCCTGGTCGAAGAGCGTGCTGGATCGGGAACGGTTCATTCGGTCCTTTCGGTCCTTACCGTTATTCGGATCGGAGTCCGCGTGCGACTTCCCGCGCGAAGTAGGTGAGGATCATGTCGGCGCCGGCGCGCTTTATGGCGGTCAGCGACTCCAGAACGACCTGTTCTTCATCGATCCATCCCATCTGTCCCGCCGCCTTGATCATGGCGTATTCCCCGCTCACGTTGTAGGCGGCCACCGGCACTTCAAAGGTCGATTTCACCCGGTGTATCACATCGAGATAGGCCAGGGCCGGCTTGACCATGACGATGTCGGCGCCTTCCTCGAGGTCCAGCTCCACTTCCCGGAGCGCCTCGTTGGAGTTTGCCGGGTCCATCTGGTAGGAACGGCGGTCGCCGAACTGCGGGACCGAGTCCGCGGCGTCGCGAAAGGGCCCGTAGTAGGCCGAAGCGTATTTGGCGGAATAGGCCATGATCGGGATGTGTGTGAGCTGCTCGCCGTCGAGGGCCTCCCGTATCGCACCCACGCGGCCGTCCATCATGTCCGACGGCGCGACCAGGTCGGCGCCGGCCTTCGCCTGCGAAAGCGCGGTCCGGACGAGCAGCCGAAGGGTGGGGTCGTTCGCCACGTCGTCTTCTTTGATGACACCGCAGTGGCCGTGATCGGTGTACTCGCAAAGGCACACGTCGCCGATGACGGTGAGTTCCGGCGTCGCCTGCTTGATCGCGCGGATGGCCCTTTGGACAATGCCGTCGTCTGCGTAAGCGCCGCCACCGTAGGCATCCTTGTGTTCCGGAATGCCGAAGAGCATGACGGCCGGTATGCCCAGGTCCGAGACTTCGCGGCAGACCTCCACGCCCTGGTCCACCGACAGCCGCTCCACACCGGGCATGGAATCCACCGGAGCCCGGACACCTTCTCCCGGGCAGATGAACAAGGGGTAGATCAGGTCGTCCACGGAAAGCCGGGTCTCGCCGACCATCCTGCGCAGACTTTCGGTGCGGCGCAAACGCCGCAGTCTGTGTACGGGAAATGCCATCAGGTTTCTCGGTTAGCCGTCGTAGCCCGTTATCGGGGTGTCATGAACCGCCGCAATTGGCGCAATCGTCGAGGTTGGCGCGTCAGGACCCGCCGCAGTTGGCGCAACCACCGCCGTTGAATCCGTCCAGCGCGCTGCAGCGTTCACACTGGAACAGGACATGACCGGTGTCGATGGACCGTGAAACCATCCAATCCCGCACCGGCGCCCGGTGTTTCGAAGGCACGATGATCCTGGCCTCGTCGACCGATCGCGTGTCCAGGAGGAGGCCGGCGTCCTGTTCGGCCGAGAACACCCTGCAATCCACACCCTGCTGAGCAAGGTAGCGCCGGTAGTTCAGCGCTTCCCGGTCCTCCGCCCGGTAGAGGATTTCTTCCTCGACCGGTGATTCCTCTTCCAGCCCGTGTCTTTCACAGAAATACCGGCCCTGACGGCGGATCCCGCAGTCCCCGCACACGTGCTGTCCGCAGACTACGCATCGTCCGTGGGCGGGCTGATCCGGTTGGGTCAGGCAGCGCAGGTCGTCGACGAAGGCCGTCCCGCAGACCGGGCAAAACCGCGCGTCTCCCGGGATCTCCTCTTTGCACTCATCGCAGACCCAGGTCGACGCCTCGTTCAACGTTTCGACCAGGGGTGACGCGCAGATAGGGCACTGTTCGACACCCTGGGCGTATTTGCATTCGCATTCCGGACAGAAAGGCATAGTAATTGCTTTTTGTTAGTCGAACTCACGCCGGACAAATATATACCGGGGCGTCATTTCAGGGCAATCGTTATTACGCGGGCCGCTCCCCCGCGGCCAGCCGGTCGCACACGATGTTATTCGAGCCGCTCCCCCGCGGACAGCCGGTCGCGCACGATGTTATTCGAGTCGCTCCCCCGCGGACAGCCGGTCGCGTACGATGTTAAGCAGGTTGCTCCCGCGCCGCCAGCCGGTCGCGTACGATCGCGTCCACGAGTGCGGGGACCGTCGCCTGGTTGGGCATGATATCCACGGACAGGCCCGCCTCCGCGGCGGTTTCCGCCGTGGAGGGACCGATACACGCGATGCGTACGCCCCGGATCCATCGTTGCGGGCCGTCCGGTCCCGCGGCCTTCGCGAACGCCGACACGGCCGACGAACTGGCGAATACGGCCAGATGGATCTTCCCGTCCTCCAGCATGGACGCTATGTCGTCCGGCATGCCCGCTGCAAGGACCGTGCGGTAGACCGTCACCCGGGTCACGGACGCGCCGGCGGCGGTCAGCCCTTCCTCCACGGCGTGACCCGCGATGTCCGCCGCGGGGAAGAGGATCCGCGAATCCCGCAGATCGCGGTCTCCGGCCAGGGTTTCCACGAGCTTCTCGGCCTGGAAGACCTCGGGTTGATGGTCCGCTTCGATCCCGCGACTTCGCAGCGCGCCGGCCGTGGCCCGGCCCACCGCGGCGACGCGGACCCCGCCCAGGGCCCGGGCATCCAGCCCTTTGTGATTCAGCCGGGAGAAAAACGCCTCCACGGCGTTCCGGCTGGTGAATACCACGTGGTCGAAACCCGAGAGATCGGCCAGCGCGGCATCCGTTGCCGACCAGTCATCGGGCGCTTCGATCCGTATCAGCGGCGCTTCGACCGGTTCCGCGCCATGGCGGACGAGCGACTCTGACAGCTCGCCGGCCTGGTCCCGGGCGCGCGTGACCAGCACGCGGACCCCGAAAAGCGGTTTCGTTTCGAACCAGTCGAGTTGTGGCCGCAGCGCCACTACCTCGCCCACGACGATCAGCACGGGCGGGGTGAAGTCGGCCGACCGGGCCCGGGACCCGATATCGTCCAACGTGCCGACGAGGGTCCGCTGCTCCGGCGTGGTGCCCCACTGGATCAGCGCGACGGGCGTGTCCTTTGGCCGCCCGTGCTCGATCAGTCTTTCTGCGATGAAGGGCAGGTTCCGCGCGCCCATGTAGAAGATCAACGTGCCGATCCGTTTGGCGAAAGCCTCCCAGTCGAGATCCGTCCGTTCCTTGTCCGGCGATACGTGGCCGGTGACGACCGTCATGGACGAAGTGATCTCCCGGTGGGTCACCGGTATGCCGGCGTAGGCCGGTACCGCGACCGCCGCCGTGATGCCGGGAACGACCTCGAAGGGGATCCCGGAGCGCTGGAGATGCAGTCCCTCTTCGCCGCCCCGGCCGAACACGAAGGGATCGCCGCCCTTCAACCGGACCACAATCTTCCCGGCCAGGCTGTGCCGCACCAGCAGGTCGTTGATCTCCGCCTGCCGGCCCGGCCGCCAGGGCACGCGGATGCACTCGGCGTGCTCGGGCGCCTCCGCCACCAGCCGGTCGTCGGCGAGGTAGTCCGCAACGACGACGTCGGCCCGCCGCACGCAGGAAAGGCCCTTCACGGTGATCAGCCCGGGATCGCCGGGGCCCGCGCCGACCAGGTATACCACGCCCGGCACGGGGGCGGATGCGGACCCGCCCAGGGATTCACCGTAGCCCGGGGATGGGACGTTGCCTGATGATTCAGCGTTCATTGGGATTCCGTGGTCGGCCTGGACGGACTGGACGATCGGCCGGGATCGGTCTGTGCGGCCCGCCTGTTCTGGCCGGCGGAACCGGCCTGCGCGGCCGGTGTGGTCCCTTCGGAGAGTCCATCCTGCCTGGCCCGCGCGGCCTGATCCAGCACTGCCTCCGCCAGCCGACGGCCCAGATCGGCGCCCTCTTCCGGCTTTCCGCGCAGGGATTGACGCACGAGCCATCCGCCATCTTCGGCGGCCAGCACGGCATCCAGCACCAGGAAGCTGTCCTCGATCCTTCCCCAAGCGCCGACCGGGGTATGACAACCGCCGCCGATACGGTGGAGAAAGGACCGTTCCGCCGTTACCGCCTGCCTGGCCGGAAGGTCTTCGATGCGCCGCGCCGCTTCCAGGGTGGGCCCGTCGTCCTCCCGGGCTTCGATCGCAAGCGCAGCCTGGCCCACGGCCGGCATGCAGACTTCCGGAGACAGTATCTCGGAGATGCGGTCCGTCCAGCCCAGCCGCTGCAACCCCGCCACGGCCAGCACGATGGCGTCCGGACCGTCCGGTTCTTCCAATTTCTTCAGCCGGGTGTCGATGTTCCCGCGGATCCCCGTGAAGCGCAGGTCGGGCCGGTAATGTCGCAGTTGGGCCCGCCGCCTCGGACTCCCCGTGGCGACACGGGCGCCCGGCGGAAGGTCGACCAGTCCGGCGCCGTCGCGACTGATCAGGGCGTCGCGCGGGTCCACGCGCTCCGGCACCGAGGCGATCGCCAGGCCGCCGGGAAGGGACGTGGGCAGGTCCTTGAGGCTGTGTACGGCCGCGTCGATCTCGCCCGAGACCAGGGCCCGTTCCAGTTCCTTGACGAAAACTCCCTCGCCACCGAAGGTGTCCAGAGAGGTGTCCCGGTCCGCATCGCCCTTCGTCGTGAGGACGCGCACCTCCACGGCCAGGTCGTCGCGGCCCGTTGCCAGGTCCCTGGCCACCGAATGGGCCTGGACGAGGGCCAGCCTGCTGCCGCGGGTGCCTATGATTAGTGAAGAAGCCATGGTAAAGGGGATCGATATTCCGGCCACCCGGTCGGGCCGCGCTACTGTTCCCGGCCACCCGGACGCGCCGCGCTATTCGTGCTCGGCCACCGGACGCGCCGCGCTATTCGTGCTCGGCGCCGTTCTTGTCGTTCCCGTGCTCGTCGAGTCCGAAGAGATGGCGCAGGCTGTAGAGGTGGTAGTCCCTGTGCTCCGGATCGGAAGTGTTCCTGAGCTGGACCGTAGGTTGATGGAGCAGCTTGTTCACGATGGCGCGGGTCATCTTCTCCACCGTCTCCCGGTCCTCAACGGAGAGATGACCGAGCTGGGCGAAGGCACGGCCGATCTCCTGGTGACGGACATCCTCCGCGAAGTGGCGGAGTTGGGCGATGGTGGGCGCGATGGAGAGGTTCTGGTACCAGGCGAGCAACCGCTCTACCTCGGTCTCGACGATCGCCTCCACCTTCAGCGCTTCCGCCTTCCGTGCCTCCGCATTGTCGTCCACCACCGACTGCAGGTCGTCCATATCGTAGAGGATGACATTGTAGAGATCGCGCACGCGGGGGTCGATGTCCCGGGGCGCGGCGATATCGATCAGGAATATGGGACGGTTGCGGCGGTCGTGCATGATCTCGGCCATCCGGTCCCTTCCCAGTACCGGTTCGGTGGCGCCGGTGGAACTGATGACGATATCGACGTCGGAGATCATCTGCAGCCCGTCCTGCAAGGAAACGGCGATCCCGTCGTAGCGGTGGGCCAGGTCGGCGGCCCGGTCGTAGGTCCGGTTGGCAACGATCAGCCGCTTCACGCCCTGGTCGACGAGATACTCCGCGGTCCGTTCGCCGGTCTCTCCCGCGCCGATCAGCATGGCCGTATGCTGCCGCAGGTCCTTGAAGATCTTCCGCGCGAGTTCGACCGCCACGGAACTGACGGAAACCGAGCCCGTCCCGATCTCCGTGGTCTCCCGCACCTGCTTGCCCACGGCCAGCGCCTTTTCGAACAACCGGTTGAGGACCAGTCCCGTGTTCTTCGAGTTCAGCGACTGCATGTAGGCCTCTCTGACCTGGCCGAGGATCTGCTGCTCCCCGACGACCATCGAATCCAGGCTGGAGACCACCCGGAACAGGTGCCGGATGACCGCCTCGTCCCTCCGGTGATAGAGGTAGGGCGACAGGACGCCTTCGTCCACGCCGTGGATCTCGTGAAACCACGCCTCGATGGGGCCGGGATCGATGTGCTCCTCGTCAGTGGTCGCGTACATCTCACTGCGGTTGCACGTGGACAGCAGCACCGCTTCCAGGATGCCGCTCGAGGTCTTCACGAAGGAGAGGGCCTTTTCCTGGAGCGATTTCGTCAGCACCGCCTGGTCGCGCACGTCGATGGGCGCGGTATGGTGGCTCAGTCCGACGAGTGTAAGATGCATGACTCCACCCTGTCGCGCGCTTCTTCCGCGCGACCGGCGCGCAGGAGATCGAGGAGGTCGGAATCGACCAGGGACGTCCACAACCTCGCGCGGGTTTCGGTTTCATCGGGGTACGCGGCCTTCATCCGGGGGCGGTACGCACCCAGCAGGTCGAGCAGTTCCGCATACTCGGGCCCGTAGGCCCCTTCGAGTTGCCCACGGATCTTCTTCGCCAGCGCGGGACTCTTGCCTCCCGTGGATATGGCGATGCACAGGTCGCCCTGCCGGACGATGGAAGGAACGATGTACCGGCACAGTGCGGGCACGTCCACCACGTTGACCATGATGCCCTCTGCCTCGGCGTCCCGGTAGACCCGCTCGTTGACTTCCGTGGAATCAGTCGCCGAGATGACCAGCCTGTAGCCGCGGACGTCGCCGGGTTCGTACGGCCTCGCGAACCAGCGCAATGCGCCGCGGTCCGCATGGTCACGCAGTGCGTCCGTCAGATCCGGGCTGATCACGGTAACGACCCCGCCGCATTCGAGCAGCGATCCCGCCTTCTCTTCCGCGATCGCACCGCCGCCCACCACCAGGCACGGCTGTTTTTCAATATCGACGAAAGCGGGATAGTATTTTTTCATGGTTTGTTGCCGTCAGTTGTCGTCCAGTTGTCGTCGTACAGCGGACCAGTTGTCATCGTCCAGTCGACGACGTCTGGTTACCGTCGTCAGTCGAATATGTGCAAATTGGTCCAGAGTCCGGCGCCGAGATAGGCCAGCAGCACGGAGGCGAACCCGGCCATAGAGATGATGGCCGCCCGTTCGCCCTGCCAGCCCGCGGTATAGCGGGTAACCAGCTGGCAGGTGTAGATGACCCAGGTCAGCATCACGCACAGTACTTTCGGATCCAGCAGCCAGGGCGTGATCGAGTCCCATGCGGCCGTCGCCCACCAGATGCCCGTGGCGATGCCCGCGGACAGGAACACCCAGCCGATGAGCGTCGCCTTCAGGTTCATTTCGTCCAGCATCCCCAGCGCGGGCAGCCGGGAGAACACCAGGCCCACGCGCCGGTGGTGGATGTAGTACATCTGCATCACGTACAGCAGCCCGGTGATGAAGGTGAAGGAAAAGGCCGCGTAGGCCAGGAAGCTCGCCGTCACGTGGAAGTTGAACCACGGGCTCTGAAGGAGGGGCGGCAACGGATCGACGGGGCTCATGAGCACCGTGGAAACGGTCTGCGCCGCCAGGACCAGGGGCAGGACGAACACACCCAGCGACCGGTCGTGGAAACGGCGCTCCAGGAACAGGTAGACCACGGCGATGAGCCAGGCGAAGAAGCTCATCGACTCGTGCAATCCGACGAAGGGCGCGTGGCTGGATTCGACGGCTCGGGCGATCAGAAAGGCGCTGTGGCAGGCCAGAGCGAACACCAGGAAGAGGCTGGCATAGATCCCGGACCCGGGATGCTTCGTCCAGAAATGGCGAAAGTAGACCACCGTGGCGACGGCGTAGCCCGCCAGAATCAACCCATGCAGAATATAGATGCCCATGGAACCAGCCTCGACGTGATACCGCTCCGGGAATTCAGACCCGACGGAATTCAGACCCGACGGAATTCAGGCCCGACAAGGTATCGTAAAATACCGTCTTATCAAGTATTTATCAAGTCGAAAGGAACGCGGTTCAGTCCGTGTTTTCGATCTGCGCCAGGATGTCTATGCCCACCTGCCGGCTCCAGGCTTCCATGGCCCGTCCGAACAGCGGACCGGGTCGGCCGTCGCCGATGGGCGTGTCGTTGATGCGCGTACAGGGCGCCAGGCAGTACGGCGTACTCGTCAACCAGGCCTCGTCGGCATTGACGGCGTCGTAGGGCTGCAAATCCTTCTCGACCCAGCCCAGCCCCAGTTCCGGCGCCATCTCCCGCAACGTCACCAGGCTGACGCCTTCCAGGATATTGCGGCTGGTAGGCGTGAAGATCGTATCGTCCGCTACCAGGACGAAGTTCGCGCCCGAACACTCCGTTAGGTTGCCATCCAGGTCGAGGAGCAGCGAGGTGGCGGCGGGGTCCACGGCCTGCGTCTGCCGGTCGGCGAGCCAGTAGTGCAGGCGCGAGCGGTTCTTGGTCTTGGGATCGACGCACTGGGGCGGCACGTGACGGATTGAGGGTGTGACCACGTGGGCGCCCTCCCGGAAGTAGGGGGGCCACACGGAGAAGGGCAGCGGAAAGGAGTGAATGCACAATGTAGGTTTGAGGCGCACCGGCCTGCCCGCGCTCCCCGCGTAGATCGGGTTCTCCCCCGGCGTCACGAAATGGACGACGCCCAGGTCCTGATCCGGGCCGATCAGCCCGCCGTTGATCTCGATCAGGCTCCGCGTGCACTCGACCAGCCCGTCGTGGTCCAGGTCCAGCTCGAAGCCCGTGTATTTGCACGAACGCAGAAGTCGCCGCACATGTTCGTCCAGGCGGAAGGGCTCATGCCCGAAGGTCCGGGTCATTTCGGTCACGGTGGCCCCCAGGACGATCCCCAGGTCGTAGATGTTCAGATGGGCCTGGGTGGCGGGGACGAATCCATCATTGAGATAGACGACCGGTTCATTCATGGCGCGCTGTGCTCCTTTGGGTAAAAGACTTTCTCTTTTCCGGCCGGCGTATTACGTATAGTGAAACAAGGACGAACCAACTGTATCGTAAAGGATAACTTCACATGGAAAGCATCGGGCAGACGTCTGGGCAGATGGCAGGCGCCGCCGGCGACGGATCCCATCGCGCGGGGTTCGTAGCCCTGGTCGGGAAGCCGAACGTGGGCAAATCCACCCTGATGAACGCACTGCTGCAGCACCGGCTCTCCATCGTGACGCCGAGGCCCCAGACCACCCGCCAACGGGTGCTGGGCATTCTGACGAAAGACGACTGCCAGGTCCTTTTCCTCGATACGCCCGGACTGCTCGAACCCGGTTACCGGCTGCAGGAATACATGCTGCAGTCCGCAGTCCATACGCTGAACGACGCGGACACAGCCGTGGCCATCGTGGACGCCACCCGTTTCGAACGCGATCTCGACGACCGGGTCGTGGGTTTCCTGGAGCAGAGCCGCGGACCGGTCATCCTGGCCATCAATAAGATCGACCGGACTTCCAGGACTTCCCTGCTGCCCATGATCGACCGGGCCACGGACCGGTTCCCCTTCACCGAAATCGTGCCCGTGTCCGCCCTCAAGGGAGACGGCCTGCAGCCGCTGCTGTCCGCCGTAATCCGCGTGCTTCCCGCGGGCCCGGCGCTCTACCCCGCCGACATGCTCACGGACCAGCCGGAGCGGTTCTTCGTGGGAGAAATCATCCGCGAGCACCTGTTCCTGGCCGTGCGCGAGGAACTGCCCTACGCGTCGGCCGTGATCGTGGAGGACTTCACGGACCGCCCCAACGGCACGGCGTTCATCCAGGCCGGCATCATCATCGAACGGTCTTCCCAGAAGGGCATCATCATCGGCAAGAACGGGCGCATGCTCAAAAACATCGGATCGTCCGCGAGAAAGGCCATCGTCGAATTCCTGGACCGCCCGGTCTACCTCGACCTGCGCGTCAAGGTCCGGCCCTCCTGGCGGAAAAAAGAGCAGGAGTTGAGACGGCTGGGCTACACCAGGCGCTGAGCGTCGGGACGCGAGGTTACGCCGGCCCCCGCAGCGCAGCGCCCAGGCGCTCGCCGGCCAGGCCGATGTAGCGTTCCAGGTCCCCCCACAGCGCCTCCAGCGGCCGGGGTTCGTTCCAAGGCTGGACCGACTGCCGGTCGTACCCTTCGATCAGGAACAGGACCCGCACGCACCATTGCACGGGAAGTATGGCCTGGTACACTTCCATCTTCCCGCTCGCGTGGGGGTCGGTGCACCGTTGGCAGTAACCCGCGATGGCCTCGTCCCGCATCCCCGCCTCCAGGCCCGCACACTCCAGATGCCAGAAGAAACCGGCGACCTCGTATAACGGGTCCATGATCCCCGCGTGTTCCCAGTCGACCAGCGCAACGCGGTCCGGTTCTTCCTTGATCACATTGGCCGGCCGGAAATCACCGTGGCACAGTCGGGGCGATGCATCCGCCCATAACGCGGACCGCAAGTCCATCCTGTCCAGGCCGCGTCTCAGGTCGCGCAGCCGGTTCATGGCCCGACTGCACGATGGTTCGTTCATGGAGGCGGAAGCGGACAGGGTACGCAGGGTCTCGTCCATGTACCGGAGGCAGTCTTCGGGGCGGGATGGACCCGCCGGCCGGGCCAGTATCGGATCGGCCGGATCCCGAATACCGTGTATACGAATCAGGATCCCGAGGAGCCGATCGAGGTCTTCCCGGGTCATGTCGACGGGTTCCACCGGCGATCCCGGGAGTTTTCGGTAGATCAGCACGGGCGCATTCAGTCCGGCAGCCCGCGCGTCCGCCGATACGGCGATTGGCACGCCTTCCAGGTTGGACAGCCGCTTCATCGCGGCGTATTCCCGTTCAAGGCGGCGGACGCGATCAGGTGGATACACCTTGAGGAGGTAGGACCCGCCAACTGTATCTACTTCGTATATACGGTTATTGAATCCGCCCGCCATCGGCCGGACACGGTGCTGACCGGCGGCGAACGCGTGTCCATCTGAAGCCAGCCGGGCCAGGTAACGCGAAACGGCCACAGAGGCCGACGGTTGATTCATGGCTGGCGGTCTCCACCCAGTCTCCGCCCGGCCTTTTCCGATTGCCCGCGGGTCTTGAGGTCCCTATCTTCAGTGCTCAGAACCTGCCGGTCAGCATGGCCGGTCTGGTCAGCATGGCCGGTCTGGTCAGCATGGCCGGTCTGGTCAGCATGGCCGGTCTGGTCAAATTGGCTGGCTTGGTCCACCCCCGGCCTTTCCCCGATTCAGGGGTGATTCGAGATGAGAGCCCTTTGCCTGTTCCGGCGCTCCGCAAATCGCCTGGTCCGCATGGTCCGCATGGTCGGCCTGGCCCGCTTGGTTGGCCTGGCCCGTCCGGCCCGGTTCCTGACGCTCAGGACGGCCGTCGCACCGCTTTCCATCTTCCTGCTGGCGACGTCGGGCTGCGGCACCGTTTTCAAAGATGTCAACATACTCAGCGAGGCGGATGAAATCGCGCTCGGGCGCGAGTTTTCCAGGCAGATCGAAAGAGAGATCAAGCTGTACCGGGACCCGGAGGTGGTCCGCTACGTCGACGAACTGTGCCAGGCCCTCGCCCTGCATTCCAGACGCTCAAACATACCTTACTACATAAAGGTAGTGGATACGGATGAAGTCAACGCCTTTGCCCTTCCCGGCGGCTATCTCTACGTTAACCGGGGACTCATTTCCATCTCCGGAAACGAGGCGGAACTGGCCGGAGTGATCGCCCATGAAATCGCCCACGTGGTGGCGCGCCACGGGGCCAAGGCCATGACCCGGCAGCTCGGGCTGGAGATCATCCTGGGCATGATCTCGGGAAGAAACCCCACGGGCGTCCAGCGTGTCGCGGCGCAACTGGCGGGAATCGGCGGTATCCTCTCCATGCTGCACCATTCCCGGGAGGCGGAACGGGAGGCGGACGCCCTCGCGGTCGTTAACCTGCGGGAGGCCGGGTACGATCCCGAAGGCCTCACGGGTTTCTTCGAGAAGCTGCTGGAGATCAGCGACCGCGATCCCGGTGCGCTGGCGACCATGTTCGCGACCCATCCGCCGAGCAGGGAACGTATCGAGAACACCCGGAAACAGGCCGCGGCGCTGCCGGTCCTGGAGGGTCTGACCACGGATTCGGAACGGTTCAGGCAGATCAGGGACATGCTGCCGCCGCTTGAGAAAAACCCGCTGGAAAACGAGAAAGCAGATTAACCGGCCGAATGCGCGGCGTTGGGTGCTATGGCCAACGCTATGGCCGATCAGTACATGCCAACAGTCATCGAAAACCACCCCGGCCTCCTGCTTCGCGGCGGGACCGTCGTGGACCCGTCGCAGGCACTGAACCGGGTATGCGACGTCGCCATTCGCGACGGTTCGATTGCGGCCGTCGGCGACGGCCTGCCGGACGATGGCCGCCGCGTCATTGACGTATCCGGGCGGTACGTCTTCCCCGGCCTGGTCGACCTGCACGCCCATATCTGCTGGGGGTTCACCGACATCGGCCTGGTGCCGGACGACATCTGTCCCTCCACCGGGGTGACGGCCATCGTGGACGCCGGTAGCTCGAGCTGGCCGAGCCAGGACGCCTTCCGCCGCATGGTGGCGGAACCCTCCAGGACGCGGGTCTTCGGTTTCTCCAATATTTCCAGCGTGGGCATCCCGACGGCGGGCACGCCCGAGCTGGCCAGCCTGCGGTTCGTGGACGTGGACCGTTCCGTGGCCGCGGTGGCCGGGAACAGGGACCTCATGAACGGCATCAAGGTCCGCATGGGCCGGCACCTCATCGGCGACAACGGGATCGAGCCGATGCGACTGGCGGTTGCGGCGGCGGATCAGGTAGACGTCCCCGTGATGGTCCACGTGGGCAATACGCCCTGTCCGCTGGCCGGCATCATGGACCTGCTCCGGCCGGGCGACATCATCACGCACGCTTATCACGGCCACCCCCACGGCATCCTCGACGATCACCGGGCTGTCTGGGAAGACGTCATCGAGGGGCGGTCCCGGGGCATCCTGATGGACGTGGGGCACGGCGCCGGCAGCTTCAGTTTCGACGTGGCCAAATCGGCCTTCGAACAGGGGTTCTTCCCGGACGCCATCAGCACGGACCTGTACACGGTGAACGTCGACGGACCGGTTTACGACCTGCCGACCACCATGTCCAAGATGCTGAACCTGGGCATGCCCCTCGAAGACATCGTAGAGAGCACGACCTCCATACCGGCCGCGGCGATAGGGAGAATCGAGCTTGGCACGCTTCGTCCCGGCTCAGCCGCCGACGTGGCGGTATTCGAACTGGAAGAAGGCGACTTCGAGTTCTGCGATTCGCACGGGGACCGCCGGAGGTGGCCGCGGCGCCTGACCTGTGAAATGACCCTGCTGGACGGGGAAATCGTATATGAGCGGGACCGCGCCGGTCATCCTTAATTGGACCGGCCGGTAATGGATCGTCCGCAATCGGAACGTCAAAGAGGAGACAAAGCACCATGAAAGCCAGGTACTGGGTGGGCGGATGCCTGTCCGCGATTCTCCTGCTCGCCGTAATCGCCGGCGCAGCCTACTATTTCCTCCTCCAGGCGAGTGATGAGCTGGTGGAGACCTACACGAGCCCCGAGCCCCGCGATTTCGCCCGCGCGGAGGAGGGACGGGATGAAGTGCTCTCCGTAATCGACCGGTTTCGGGACTTCGCCATTGCCCTCGAACGGGGCGAGGAGACCGAGCGCTTTTCGCTGTCGGCGGACGACATCAATGCCCTCCTGGTAAACGAGGACCTGCTGCGGGAGTTCCACGGGATGGCGCGCGTGGACATTCAGGACGACCGGCTGCTGGCCGAGATCAGCGTGCCCCTCGACCTGTTCAACGAACGATTCGAGGGCAGGTACCTCAACGGCACGGGAGAACTCTCCATCGAGATGAAGGACGACCGGCTCGAGGTCACCATCGACCGGCTGGAGGTCGGCGGACAAAACATCCCCGAAGAGTTCATGAACGAAATCCGGAAGAACAACCTGGTCGATACCCTTCTCCAGGATCCCTCCCTGGAGCGGTTCATGGGCCTGGTGAAGTCCGTGAAGGTCGAGGACGGCCGGGTCGTCATTGAGCCAAAATAGGGACGTACCCAGATACGGACCGGACCGAGAAAGGATACGGACCCAGGCAGGACCCGGACCAAGATAGGACCCGGGCCTTCGCACCGCGGAAACCTCCACATGCCCGTCCTCCTCGCCATCGCCCTGCACACGGAAGCACGGCCCGTGATCGAACGGTTCCGCCTGAAGCAGGACGCTTCCTCAGGCCTGCCCGTTTTCCGGCGGGACGAAGTATGGCTCACCGTGACGGGCACGGGGAGTATGAAGTCCGCCATCGCGACTGCCTGTCTGCTTACACGGGTCGAACAGGATGAAGACACGGTCCTGTTCAACTTCGGCATCGCCGGCCATACGCAGCAGGCGGGGGAAGGTCCCGTTTCGGTGGGAGACCGGTTCCTCGCGAACAAGATCACGGAGCGGAGCACGGGCCGTTCCTTCTTCCCTGACCTGTTGGCGAGAACGCCCCTGGCGGAATCCGTGGTCACCACCGTGGAACACCCCCTGGACCGGGCCGACGCCGGGACCGTGGAACCGGGCCTGGCCGACATGGAGGCGGCCGGATTCTACCAGGCGGCGGCGACTTTTCTCCCGCCCCACCGGATCGGGTGCGTGAAGGTCGTTTCCGACCACCTGGAAACGCAGCGGTTCGACAAAAACAGGGTAGGCGAACTGATCGCGGGAGCCCTGGATGAATTCGAAGCGGTGGTCGCGGCCTACAGGTCGATCGACGATGGGGGGCCGGACGTATTGACCGACGCGGACCTTCAGCTCGTTCAGGACATCCGGGACCGGCTCCGTCTGACAGCCAGCCGGCACCGGATGCTGTCCGACCTGGCGCGATACTACAAGCTCCACACCGGGTCGGATCTGCCCGACCTGACGCGGTTTACCCAAATTTCCGTGAATACCAGACAGGAAGGCGATGCGCAATTTGAGCGACTTCGGGGTATCCTCACAGTGGAGTAACTTTTCCCACCTCTACATCGAGCGCAGCGCGAAGGAATTCCCGCTCACGCGGCGTATCCGCGAACGCTTCGCCAATGCCCGCGTGGTGGAGATCGACGACTACAAGACGGTCTTCGCCCGGCCCCGGCAGCGGTTCCAGGCGCAGAAGGAGAGCATGAAATTGATCCTGGCCGTGAAGAAGGACCGCTTCCTCTACGACGGATCGGGAAACAGCCAGGACTTCAGCCTCGAGGACTTCCATTACAACACGCTCATGTTCAACTGCGTGTACAACTGCGACTACTGCTACCTGCAGGGCATGTACCCCTCGGCGAATATCGTGGTTTTCGTGAACCTGGAAGACTATTTTACCGCGACGCGCGAGGGCATACGCGACAGGTCGAACCCGGCGCAGCCGTTTTACCTGTGCATCTCGTACGACACCGACCTGCTCGCCTTCGAATCGGTCGTGCCTTACTGCCGCGCGTGGATCGAATTCGCCCGCGAGGAGCCGGACCTGCTTATCGAGATCCGAACCAAGAGTGCCGCGTATCATGCCATCCGGGATCTGCCGCCCACGGACCGCGTCATCCTGGCCTGGACCCTGTCCCCCGAACCGGTCGCCGCGCGCTACGAACACGGGGCGGCGCCGCTCCGCCGGAGGCTGGAGGCCGTCCGGTCGGCCATTGACGACGGCTGGCCGGTCCGTCTCTGCTTCGACCCGGTCCTCGCCGTTCCGTACTGGACATCCCTTTACGGGGACCTGGTCGAAGAGGTCGTCCGGCGGATCGACCCGGCCGAAGTGCGCGACGTGACCGTGGGCGCCTTCCGCCTGTCGAAGGACCACTACCAGCGCATGAAGCGCCAGCGGAAGGATACGCCGCTTCTGTACGGCGAATTCGTGCAGGAGGACACGACCGTGACCTATCCCGCCAGGCGGAGGGAGGAGATGACAGCCTTCATGCGGCGACGCCTGGGAGACCACTTCGGAGAGGAGCGGATCTTCGCATGGACGTAGCACTGGTCACCGGCGCTTCCTCCGGGATCGGCCTGGCCATCGCCGCGCGCCTGGTTGAAATGGGCTGCGACGTATACGGGTATGCCCGGGATCACGGGAAGTCCACTTTCCGCCATTCCCGGTACACGGCGGTCGAATGCGACGTCACCGATACCCGGGTCCTGCTGGACCGTACCGAGGAACTGCTCAAAACGACCGGGGGCCTGAAGATCCTGGTCAATAACGCCGGCGTCGGTTTCTTCGGTCCTCACGCCGCCATGGCGCCCGACCGCATAGAACGTATGGTCCGGACCAACCTGATCGCGCCCATGGTTCTGACCCGGGCGACCTTGCGGCACCTGGAGGCATCTCGGGGATATGTCATCAACATCGCATCGACAGCGGCGTTGAATCCCGGTCCTTTCGGAGCCGCCTACGGCGCGACAAAGGCCGGTCTCCACCAGTTTGGGCAGGCGCTCTTCAGCGAGGTGCGGAAGAGCGGCGTCCGGGTGGTGACCCTGTACCCGGACATGACCCGGACACCGTTCTACGACCACGCGGACTTCGAGCCCGGTGAGGATCCCGGCGCCCACATCACGCCCGAATGCGTGGCCGACGCCGTCGCGCAGGCCGTGGACCAGCGGGAGGGGACGGTGATCTCGCAGATCGTCCTACAGCCGCAGCGTACGCAGGTGGCTCGCAAAGCCCGTAAGGGGCCGCCGCGGAGAAAGATGGACTAGCCCGTCGCGCTAATCAAGGCGTACCTCGCCCGAACGAAATTCCCGGGGCCGGTGTTTCAAGCAAAATACATGCGGCATGCAGGACGTCAGTGCCACCATACGAAAGGAACATCGATGCCTTACATTTCCTCCCTCCACGTCTATCCCATCAAGTCCTGCACCGGGCATGAGCTGAAGCGTGCAGAGCTGGACGCCCGGGGCATCCGGGACGACCGGTCGTGGATCGTCGTCGGGGACGGCGGCGGGATGCTTACCCAGCGTGAAGCGCCTGCCCTGGCGCTCGTCCAGCCCGCCCTTTCCTCCGGCGGACTGGCGCTTTCGGCACCGGGCATGGAGGACCTGAAGGTACCGCGTATCGAGAAGGGTCCTGCCCGGAACGTGGACGTGTGGGGAGACCTCTGCGACGGGGTCGACCAGGGCGACGTTGCTGCGGACTGGTTCAGCACGTACCTGGACACGTCCTGCCGTTTGCTGTACTTCAAGCCGGACTTCGTACGGCCCGTGGACCCAGACTACGCAGCGCAACCCGGCGACCAGGTGGGTTTCGCGGACGGATTCCCGCTGCTGGTGATCTCCGAGGCTTCGCTGGCGGACCTGAACGCACGGCTGGAGGAGCCCATCCGCATGAACCGCTTCAGGCCCAATGTCGTCGTAGCCGACTGCCCGCCCTACGCGGAGGACACCTGGAAGTGTGTCCGCGCGGGGGATGTGGAACTCGACCTGGTCAAGCCCTGCGGCCGATGCGCCACGACCCTGGTCGAGCAGGAAAGCGGGACGTCCGGCAAGGAACCGCTGCGTACGCTGGCGACCTACCGGAAGTTCGATCGGCCGGCACCGTCCTTCGGTCATAACGCCGTACACCGTGCGCCCGGCGTGTTGGAAGCCGGGATGGCCATACAGATCCTGGACGTGCGGGACACCGCCTGAAAACTTCAGAGAGGAAGACCCCTTGAACCAGCGCGTAATCGCCTTGCCGGCCGGCCGGTGCAACCTGGGCTTCGCACGGATCGATATCACCCCGCCCGCGGGGATCTATCACCGCAGCTGGGGCGCGGCGAAGCATGACGCATCCACGGGCGTGCACCGGGAGCTGACCGCCTCCGCGCTGGTTTTCGCGGACCCCGGAACCGGGGAGAAACACGCCCTTGTCGTCCTCGAACTGGGCTGGTTGCAGGCCGGTGACCTGCAACGCCTTTCGGATACCGTTACCGCCGGAACCGGCCTCCCGTCCGAACGCGTCGTCATCACCTTCTCCCATACCCACGCCGCGGGCAATTACGATCCGGACCGCTTGGAGCACGAGGGCGGCGCGCTGATCCCGGTCTACCTAAACAATCTCGGCGAGGGGCTTGCCGGCCTCGTTACGGCGGCTATGGCCACCGTTCAGCCGGTCGACCTGGCCTGGGGATACGGCCGGTGCGACCTGGCGTACAACCGGGACTACTGGGACGATGAAAACCGGCTGTACGCCGTCGGGTCCAACCCGGACCGGGCGGCCGACGACACGGTCGTGGTCACGCGCGTCAGCGACAGGGAAGGCCGGTTGGTCGCCACGCTCGTCAACTACAGCTGCCACCCGACGACCCTGGCCTGGGACAATACGCTGATCAGCCCCGACTACCCCGGTGCCATGCGGGAAGTCGTGGAGCGGGAAACGGGGGCGCCCTGCGTGTTCCTGCTGGGCGCGAGCGGCGATCTCGGGCCGCGGTACGGGTTCGTGGGCGAAACACAAGTCGCGGACCGTAACGGCCTTCAGCTGGGCTACGCCGCGCTTTCAGCCCTGCAGGGACTGCTGCCCGACGGGACCGAGATGCGCTACGACGGCCCGGTCATCTCGGGCGCCACCATCGGGGTCTGGCGTCAAAGCGCCATGGAGGCCGGGCGGTCGCAAGGGCTCGAAGCCTTCGACACCGCAGCGATGACCCTGGACCTGCCCCTGCTGGATCTGCCCGGGCAGGCGGAACTCGACGAACAATTGGCCGAATGGACGTCCCGAGAAGAGTCCGCCAGGCAGGAAGGGTTGGACCGGGAAGCCGCCGACTGCCGCGCGCAAATCGAACGGGTCCGGCGGGCTATGCGGCGCATCGAAAGCATCCCGCCGGACAGGCAGTCCGCTCCCTACGGCGTGACACTCTGGCGCATCGGCGAAGGCGTCCTCGTGCTGGTGAGCGGCGAACCCTACAATGTGCTTCAGCGCGAGTTGCGGGCACGTTTCCCGGCTACCGCCATCGTGGTGGTCGTCCTGTGCAATCGCGGAACGGGTGGCTACCTGCTGCCCGCGGACGACTACGGCAAGGGGCTCTACCAGGAAGAGGCGGCGGCCATCGGCCCGGGTGGACTCGAAGCGGTAATCTCCGCGATCGAGCGCCAGCTAGCGGCCTGGGACCTGAAGTAACTAATAAACAGGAGCGGAAAATGTCGGCAGGCAACATACGCATCGGGCTCATCGGACTCGGAACAGTCTGCGAATTCGTGCATTACCCGGGGTTCTCCCGCATTCCGGGCGTGGAGATCGCCGGCCTGTGCGAGGTGGACGAAGACCTGCTGGCCCGCAGGCAGGCGCAATGGGGCGTCGCGGCTGGTTTCACGGACGTGGACCGGTTCCTGGCCGCCGTCAGGCCGGACGCCGTGGCCGTCGCCGTACCGAACGTCTACCACCGCGACATCGTGCTCAAAGCCGTCGGGGCCGGCTGTCACGTGCTGTGTGAGAAGCCCATCGGCATGACCGTCGCGGAGACCGTCGACATGTACGAGTCGGCCCGGGACGCCGGCGTCCGGCACATGACCGCCTTTACCTACCGGTTCGTGCCCGGCATGCGCTACCTGAAGCACCTCGTCGACGACGGCCGGCTCGGCGAGATACGCCACGCGCGCTTCCAGCGTCTCCAGGACTGGGGAGAGCGTTACGTGGGATGGCGCCAGTACCGGCGCATGGCAGCGACGGGAGAACTCGGCGACATGGGCATCCACCGCATCGACTTCGCCGAAGACCTGCTCGGCCCGATCAGGTCGGTGTGCGCTTCGCTGAAGCAGGTCGTTCCCCGGGACCGTACGGAGGACGGCCGGCCCTGCGAGCCGCAGGACGTGGAGGACTGGGTCGCCTGGATCGCCGAGTTCGAATCGGGGACCACGGGCGTGTTCGAGATGGGTAAACTGACCAAGGGCCACGGGCCCGCCGGAGACCATGACCTCTGCGAGTTGAACGGGAGCGAAGGCTCTGCCGCCTACCGGCTACACACCCCCTTTGCCATCCAGGCCGGATCGCGGCGGGAGAAATACCGGCGGCGCAGCGTACCGAAGCGCTTCCTCACCTTGCCAGGTTCCCCCCGCGATCCCGATGAGGGCGATCCACTCCAGACGTTTCGCTTCGACCAGGCCTGGGAGTTCGTCTGCGCCATCCGCGAGGGACGGGACTGCGTGCCTTCCTTCTACCACGGCATGCGCGCGCAGGTCGTGGCGGAGGCCATCCTCGAGGCGGCGGCGTCCCGTAAGTGGGTGGACGTGCCGGCCTGAATCAATTCCAGCCCCACCTCGGGTCCTTCCGTCCTACATCGCCCACCACCGAATTTTCATGTCACCGTCATGGATTCGTCATACTCTGCCGTTATATTACGACCGGTTGAAATTCAGTTGTCCTGGCAGGCTGAAATGTAGAGATTGGCATGAAGGAGATTACGTGAGAAAGCTAAGCTACCTGCTCATCGCAACGCTGGTTTCGATTCCGGCCGGGTCGTCCCGGGCCGGTGTCGGGCAGGGCGGCGGTCTGTTCCTTCAGATCGCGCCCGACGCGCGGTCCACGGCCATGGGCGAGACCGGTGTCGCCCACGCCCGAGGCGCCCAGGTCCCCGCGTGGAATCCGGGCGGACTGGGATTCCTGGAGAACAGCGGTGTGTCGGGGACCTATTTCAAATGGCTTCCTTACCTGGCGGACGATCTCTACTACCTGCACTTCTCCTACGTGCATCCGGTCGAAGGCATCGGGACTTTCGGCGTCAGCGTGCCTTATCTTTCGCTGGGTGAACAACAGCGGGTGAGCGCGACCGGGGACAGCCAGGGGACGTTCAAGAGTTCGGACATGGCGGTGTCCTTCTCCTACGGCACCCTGATCAACGACCGCCTGGGGGTCGGATCCAATCTGAAGATCATCCGGAGCGCCCTGTCCGACGAGGACGACGGGGTGGGCACGAGCTACGCCCTGGACGTCGGCGTGACCGCCCGCGTCATGCCCCGCTTCACCGTCGCCGGCGTCCTTCAGAACCTGGGGACGGAAATCAAGTACACGGATTCGAACCAGGGAGACCCGCTTTCCCGGAACCTCAAGGTGGGTGCCGCGCTCAAGGCGCTCGAGGACGAGTCGAACAGCCTGTTGCTTGCCGTCGACCTCAACCGCATGCTGCTGGAGGACAGCGGGAACATCCTGAACGTCGGGCTGGAATACTGGTACCAGGATCTGATCGCGCTGCGGACGGGGTACGTGCACGACGCGGACGGCGATGTGAAAACGCCCACGTTCGGCGGCGGACTGCAGTGGAAGATGTACCGTATCGACTTCAGCTACACCACGAGTTCGACGCTCCAGGACATCACCAAGTTCACCATTTCTGCCAGGTTTTAAGACAGGGAAAGCAGAGATCCGATGGTCGGCATAGCCGGTATGGTCGAACAGGGCAGGATTGGCCGGGTAAACGGTTACCCGGAGGGGTCCTGTTTTTCGACCAGCCGGATCTCGAAGAGCCGGGGCCACCACTTCCCGGTGACGAACAGCCGGTCCCCCGCGGCATCGTAGGCGATGCCGTTGAGCACGTCCACCGTGCCGCCCCCCTCGTCAAGTCCTGCCGATTCGAGCAGACCATCCAGATCGATCCACCCCGTGACCCGGCCCGTTTCGGGATCGATGCGGGCAATGCGGTCCTCCTGCCAGATATTGGCGTAGACCTCGCCCTTCACGTACTCCAGTTCGTTCAGATTGCGTACCGGATCGTCCCCGTCCCGCACGACCACCCGGCCGGTCTCCGCGAAGGTCACCTTGTCGCGGAAATACAGGTTGGACGACCCGTCGGTCATGATGAACCGCGCGCCGTCGTAGGTGATGCCCCATCCCTCGCCGGGATAGGACACGCTCCGCAGCAGCTCGAAGTCCTCCAGGTTGTAGATGAAGCCGACGCCCGATTTCCAGGTGAGCTGGATGATCTTGTCGTCGTAAAGGGCGAGTCCTTCCCCGAAGATCGTCGCGGAAAGCCGGCGGACCCGTTCCACTTCTCCGGTCTGCAGCGCCACCTGGCGCAGGGAGGACTGGCCGTAGTTCCCGGTACTCTCGTACAGCGTTTCACCATCGATTGCCAGGCCCTGGGTAAAGGCGCCCGTATCGTGGGGGAAGGACCGGACCACCTCGTAGGTATAGGACTTCGCCGCGACCGCCGTGGAGTCGTTCCCCGCCTGTGCATCGGCGGGGCTGGTGCTCGAATCCGTCGGTTCGGTACAGGCGGCGAGGGCGGTCAGGGCGGCGAGGCCGGTCAGGAACACGAGACCAGCCAGGAAGGCGAACAGGTTCCGTTTCATGGGTCAGATTCCTGCAACTTCCGATACATGATGTGTGCATCCACGAGGCCGTGCTCGGGATGGTCGAACGCGGCCGGTACGGTGCCGATGATCGAGAACCCCAGGTCCCGCCAGAGTGCGACGGCCCGTTGGTTCGTGCCGACAACCATGTTGAACTGCATGGACAGGAACCCCGCGCGGCGCGCCTCTTCGAGGGCGTGGGTGCCCATGGCCCGCCCCACGCCGCGGCCGTGGATGTCCGGATCGACCATGAACCCCGCGTTCGCCACGTGGGCGCCCTGTCCCGGCTGGTTGGGACGGATATAGTAAGTGCCCACCACCTCGCGCCCGTCCAGCGCGACGTAGGTACGGTTCGGCGGCGCCATCCACAGCGCACGGGCCTGGTCCCTGTCCGTGTCGGGCGGATAGGGATAGGTGTCGGCCGACCGGACGACCCGGTGGAAGATGGACCAGATGGCTTCGAAGTCGTCTTCGCCGGCCCGGCGTATCCGGATCATCCGCGCCCTCTTTCCAGGAGTATGGATTCGATGGCCTTCCTTTTCTTCTCGCGGGCGATGTCCAGCGCTGTGGCGTCGTCCCGGTCCCGGATGGACGGGTCGGCCCCCTGGTCGAGCAGGTAGGTGACGAATGCCTTCCCGGCGCCGCGGACGGCGGCCCAGTGCAGTGCGGTGCGTCCGCGGTGATCGTCGACGGCGTTCACGTTGGCGCCGCGGTCGACCAGGAAACGGGCCATGTTGTAACTGCCGTACTGCACCAGTTCGCTCAGTGTGTCGTCCACCGCGGGATGCCGGATGTCCGCCCCCGCCGCCAGCAGCATCTCCACCGAATCGTAGTCCACGCTCCACAGGGCGTTGACCAGGCCGGGATCGGGTTTCGCGCCGGCGTCCAGCATCGCCTGCATCATGGCCGGATTGCCGATGGCGGAGGTCAGCGGCGGAGGCGGCCGGTTGACCTCGGCACCCCTTTCCAGGAGCAGTACGACGATCGCCTCCAGGCGGGCGGCGACCTCCGCGTCATTCCGGCCCGCATTGGAAGCCGCGGCGTAGTTCAGGGGCCGCCACCGGTTCTCGTCCACCGCGTCGACCAGGCCTTCGTCCCCGTCCAGGAGCGCCCGGACGCGGTCCGCCTCGCCCAGGGCCACGCTGGTGAATACATCCCACTGCTCGATGTGTTCGCGGAGCACCGGCAGGAACTGGATCTCCCCGCCCACGGCGGCGAGACAGGGCGCGGTCATGCGGCCGTGGCCGCCCCGCAGGTCGATGCGCGCACCGAGTTCGAGGAGGGCGCGTACGGTTTCCACGTGGTGTGGACCCTTGGGTATCGTCTTCTTGTGTTCCAGCACGCGATGGAGCGGCCGGTGCCGATGGTTGTTGCGGCTGACCACGTTGGGATCGGCGCCGTGTTGGACCAGCAGCCTGACGAGCTCCGTACTCCCCGTGAAGGCGGCCGTCATAATGGGCTGCCAGTGCCGGGCGGCCTCCGGGTCTTCCTTCAGCAGGGCTTTCGCGGCGTCCAGGTCGCCGGACCACGCCGCGCTCGTCAGTTGCTTTTCCAGGCCCATGGGCCACGTTCTCCGTTTCCTCAGTGCCTTACGGACGGCTTACGGCCTCCCTACGGGGCGACCTTACTACCGGCTTACGGCCACCTTACGGCCACCTTGATCACCTCATCCGGCGCGTGGCGCATCTTGCCGTACGCTTCCGGCAATTCTTCCGGCGTCACGACGGGATCGGGCAGACCGTGCGGATGGAGCGTGCCCTCCCGGAAGAGGCGGACCAGGATTTCGAAGATCCGGTCCTCTTCCCAGAACAGGTTCCGCTGCGGGCGGCTGCAAGCCCGCGCCGAGACGATGTCGATCTGGTTGAAATGGAACTCCTCGCCCAGGTAAAGTCCCTTCGCGTCTCCCAGGTAGAAGGCCAGGGGCACCACCCGTCCCGCGTAACGGGTGGCCCGGATCGCCTGGTTGAGCGCGTGGTAGCTCCCGCTGGCCTCGATGGCGACATCCGCGCCGTGTTCGAGCCATTCGCGGGAAGCCATGCCGAAATCGCCGACCTCCTTCGGATCGACCGCCAGGGTCGCGCCGTGCCGCCGGGCCAGTTCGCGCCGACGGTCGATCGGGTCCACCGCCACCACGTCGACCGCGCCTGAAAGCCGGGCCAGCTGGACGGTGAAGAGCCCGATGGCGCCCATGCCGAAGACGATGACCCGTTCACCGATCCGCACCTGTCCGTCCCGCACGGCCGCCAGGGCGAAGTCGGCGGGATCCATGCAGCAGGCCGCCTCCTCGCTCATCCCGGGTAGCAGCGGCTTGAAATGACGACCCTGGTGGACCGGCCTGAATCCGCCGTACCCGTATACCCGGTCGCCCTCCTTCAGGTCTTCGACTTCCCTGCCGGCGGCCATGACCGTGCCCACGGTCGTATTGCCCACCGGCTTCCAGGCCGTCGGATCGTAAGGATGGGTCCGCGACCGGTCGAAGACCCGGCCGTCCGGGTCCATGGGCACGCTGCAATAGATGGATTCTCCCGTGATCTCGCCCTTCTCCGTCCCGTGTTTCGCCGCGGTGAGTTCGCTACGGACGCGGACTTCATCGGGACCGAGATCGTCCAGCGTATAGGATTCCCAACGGGGTTCGAAGGCGTTGTTGCAGACGAGTTGCTTGAGCTCGATGCCATCCACAGTGGCCATGCTTCCCTCCATGCCTGCCGGCCTGATGCCGGGGTGTCCTTCGGTGCCTGTCGGCCTACTACCGGACCGCTCCCATACCATCCGGCCTGGTACCGGGCCGTCCTCCTGGGCTACGGGTGGCTCAGGCCCATATCGATTTCATCCTGTATGCCCGGAGCGACCGGACCCGGCTGTCGACGCCCTGGGAGCGGAAAGACACGCCCGTGCTGTCCGGCCGGTCGGGGTAGACCCGCAGCGCGACGCACTGGCGGCCGTTGGCGAAGACCTCCACGACGCTCCGGTCCACGAATACCCGCAGTTTCAGCGTTTCGTCTTCCTCCAGCGCCAGTGGTGCCGTCTCGGGCGCGCGGGACAGGACGTCGGGCGCCGTGGACGCGTAGGAAGTGTCGACGGACAGCAGGCTCGTGCCGTGAAACCCGCGGCCCCCGTAGAAAGCGATGCGCGTGAATTCCTCCCGGTCCGGCGACCGAAGCACGTTCATCTCCACCATGGGCGACGAACCCGGGTCGATCTCCACTTCAAACTCCATGGTGTTGCCGCCCTCCGGCGCGGGCAGGACGACCTCCCGGTTGGCCGGAAGGTTGAAGCCGTCGAACCGGACCGGGGCTTCCCGCAGCGATTCGAGGGCCTCGACCGGTTCCTGGTACAGGTCGTCGCCGTCGACGGTCAGGCGCCGGGGCAGGGACATGATCTGGTTCCACCCTTGCGTCGGCTTGCCGTGGTTCATGTTGAAGATCGCGACGAGACCGCCCTTGCCATCCGGCGTGGCAGAAGGCGCGTGGAGCCCGGACGGCTTGTACGCGCCGAAATTGAACTTGGCGCCGTAAGTGACGACGAACTTGTCCCGCTCCGTGTCATAGTCGCCGATCAGGTACTGGGGACCGCTCATATGGCTGAAGAAGAGCAGGATGTGACGGTCGCCGATGGGCCAGAAGTACGGACAGGCGCCGTCGTCCCCCACCAGGGTGTAGTCGTCGTCCTCGACAAAGGGATGGAGGTAGGTCCAGCGGGCCAGGTCCTCGGAACGGAACAGGTAGTTGGCACGCCTCTTCTTTCCGGCCGGCCCTGTCGGCTTGGTGCCCGCGGAGAGCGAATAGTAGACCCCGTCCTTCTTCCAGATGCACGGATCGAAGACGTTGTAAGGCGCGGGCGGACCGTCCTTCGGCGGCATAGGGATGACGGGGCCTCCGGTGACCTTCTCCCAGTTGAGGAGCAGGGGATCGCTGGATACGGCGACCATGTTGCCCGCGACCGTGCCGTGGTACATGGCGATCACCCGATCTTCCTCCACCAGCGCGGCGCCCGAGTAACAGCAGCGCTCCGGGTTGGGATAGATACAGTAGGGCAGGTCGCGCCAGTGGACGAGATCGTCGGATATGGCGTGGCCCCAGTGCTGCCGCGTGTCCTCGGGCGGGTAGGCCTGGTAGAAAAGGTGCCAGCGGCCCTGCCAGAAACACAGGCCGTTGGGGTCGTTGAGCATGGCCTCCGGGTTCACGTAATGGTACGTAGGCCGGTGCGGATCCCCCGCATAGCTCCTGCGGGACGCGTTGAGCCGATGAAGAAGCGGATTGTCCGCCAGCGCGGCCTCCTGCGCCTCGAGCGAATCCGTAGGAAAGGTGTAGTACGGAACCAGGGAGGTATAGTCTTCCATTTTGCGCTCCATTCGTGGATTCGATGGCGGGGCCGGCGGCGCTCCGCCTCACGATGCCGGACACCTTGATCTTTTCAGAGGGCGGTCACTTCGGATACCCAGGAATCGACCAGGAACCGGGCGATGGAATCACGGCGCGGCAGGGCGCATGCGACCGACTCGTCACCCCACTCGCCGAAACCCCGGACCTCCTCGGCGGTGAACCACCGGGCCTCCAGGAGTTCCTCCGCGTTAACACGGATCGCGGTTGATTCCGCTCGCGCGCGGAAACCCAGCATCAGCGACGAGGGAAAGGGCCAGGGCTGGGAGGCCTGGTAGTACGCCGCGCTCACGCGGACGCCGACCTCTTCGAACACCTCCCGGACCACGGTTTCCTCGAGGCTCTCCCCTGGTTCAGCGAAGCCGGAAAGGGTGGAAAACACGTTCGGCGGCGGCCTGTGGTGGTTGCCCAGGAGACACATGGGCGCGCGGCCGTCTTCCGGCCGGTATTCCACCAGCATGATCACCGCGGGGTCGATGCGGGGAAAGGCGTTCCTGCCGCATTCCGGGTTCGTGCACCGGCGCCGGCGGCCCCCTTCCCGGCTTTCGGTCGCATGGCCGCACCGGCCGCAGTACCGGTTCTCGCGGTGCCAGTACAGCATACCCCGCGCATAGGCCATCAGCGCGGCCCCGCGCGCGTCGATCGACGGACCGGCGCGCCAGAGGTCCTGGAACTTACCCCGGCCCCCGGCCGCCGCGACAGCCTTCCCTTCATCGTAACCCGAGAGGTCCACCGCGAAAACGGCGCGGTCTCCCTCCATGCCCAGGAACACGGTTTCGCAACCGGCCGCGAGCACGTCTGCGCCGGCAGCGCTCCCACAGATGACGGCGGACGGCAGGGACGCCCCACGCCCGTCATCGATCAGGCTCAGGTCGCGCCAGACGGGTATGAACCGGGTATCATCCCGGACCAGCCGCCCTGCGAGCCACTCCGGATCGCCGCGCCTTTCCTCCGCCCGATTAAGCGGGACGTCCGCGAATTTCAGCACCGGATTGTCCATGGGACCCGTGTCTCGTCCGAATGCCGTGCTACAACACCGCTTCCAGCGTGTTGATGAAGGCCTCGTTCTCGTCCGGGGTGCCGACGGTCACGCGCAAATACCCCTTCAGCCCCCACCACATGGCGTCGCCGATCCAGACGTTGCGCTCCTGGAGCGCGTTGAACACGGATTCGGCCTTGTCCCCGAGCCTGAACAGGACGAAGCAGGCATCGCTGGGCGTATACGGGATGCCCAGCCGGTCGAATGCCTCGCCCAGGTAGGCCTTGCCTTCCTCCACCGTCCTCCGGCTCCGCTCATAATGGGTGTGGTCGTCCAGCGCGGCGAGGGCGGCGTACACGCCCAGGTTGCCCGGCGGGCCGCCCAGGTTGTAAAGCGACAGCTTCCGTCTCAGCCGGGGCGAGAGCGCGGCGTACCCGACGCGCATGCCCGCCAGGCCGTAGATCTTGGAGAAGGTCCGCGATACGATCACGTTGTCGTGTTCGCCCGCCAGGTTCATCGCGTCGCGGTAACCGGGATCGGTCGTGTAATCGATATACGCCTCGTCGATGAACACCGTAACGTGAGCCGGCACGGACCGGACGAAATCCGCCAGCGCGTCATGGTCCACCAGCGTGCTGGTCGGATTATTGGGATTCGTCACGACCACGACCGTCGTGTTGCCGTTGATCCTTTCGTACATGGCGTTCAGGTTGTGCCGAAGGTCCCGGGTCAGGCGGACGTAGTTGACCTTGACGTCGACACCTTCTTCTTCTTTGAACCGTCTCCAGACATCCGCGGTGTCGAAGTAGGCGGGCTGGGCCTGGACCATTTCCGCCTTGTCCCGGACCGTGGCCAGGCCCACGGCGTGCAGGATCATGCTGGAACCCGCGCTGAGGACCAACCGTCGGTCCTTCGTCACCTCTTCCCAGTTGTCCCACGTCGTCTCGGTGACCGGCAGGCCGTGTTTCCGTTCGAGGGCGTTGATCAGGCCTTCCACCGGGTCCGGCATGAAACTCCAGTGGTAACGGTTCACGTCGAAAATGCGCGCGGCGACCGCCTCGACCGCCCGCGGAGACGGTCCCAGGGGGTTCTCGTTGGACGACAGGTTCACGTAGCCGGGCGGGATGCCGTGACCCTGGATATCCTCCGGTTTCTTGCCCGACACCAGGGCCTGCGCCATCACCATCGGATCGACCGCCAATGCGCCCAGGCCGCCTAGCAGCGTTCCCCCGATGAATCCCCGGCGCGACAGGCTGGAATCAAGTTTCATGACGTTTTCAACTCCTTTCAGGCCCTTATCTTCTTTACAGTTTCCCGGATGCTGTCCGACAGTATGTCCAGCATGAGGTCCGTCTCTTCCCGGGTGATGACGAGGGGCGGCGCCAGGGCGATCCAGTTGGGATCGAAACGCGTCAGCAGCCCTTTTTCGAGCGCGGCCTGGCCGGCCTGCACGCCGAACTTCACCGTCGGATCGAAGGGCGTGCGGGTATCGGGATCTTCCACGAATTCAATGCCGGCCAGCAGGCCGCAGCCCCGGATATCGCCCACGATGCCGAATGCCCGCAGTTCCTCCAGCCGCTGCCGGACATAGGCACCCGTCTCCCGCGCCCGGGCGCACAGGTCCCTTTCCCGGATCTCCGCCAGGTTCGCCAGGCCGGCCGCCGCCGCCAGCGGGTTGCCGCCGAAGGTGTGGCCGTGGGAGAACTCGACCTCGTCCTCTTCGCGACCGAGAAAGGCGGCCGCGATGGAATCCCGGAAGGCGATCCCCGCCAGGGGCACGTATCCGCTGGACATGCCCTTGCCCATGCAGAGGATGTCGGGCGCGGCCTCGAAGGTCTGGGCCGCGAACATGTTGCCGGTGCGGCCGAAGCCGGTGATGATCTCGTCGTAGATCAGGAGGATATCGTGCCGGTTGCAGATATCCCGCAGCTCGGGGAGATACCCCGGCGGCGGCATGATGATCCCCCCGGTGTTCCCCACGGGTTCCAGGATGAGCGCGGCGATGGTCTCGGCGCCTTCCAGCTCGATGAGGTCCTCCACCGTCCGGGCGCAGAAGATCTCGCAGTCCGGGAAGGTCTTTTCATAGGGACACCGGTAGCAGGTCGGCGGGTGGACGTGCAGGAATCCGTGCAGCGTGGGTTCGAACATGGTCTTGCGCCGGCGCGTGCCCGTGGCCGACAGGGCGCCCATGGTCGCGCCGTGGTACCCGTGAAACCGCGAGATCACCTTGAACTTGCCCGGGTTCCCGGTCTGACGGTGGTATTGCCGCGCCAGCTTCATGGCCGCCTCGGTGGCTTCCGATCCGCCGGACAGGAGCTTGATGGTGTTCAGGTCTTCCGGCGTGACTTCCGCCAGCCGCTGGACCAGCTCGATGGCCGGCGGGCTGGTGGCGTGGAGCGGCGGCGCGAAGGCCATCGTGTCCAGCTGTGCCTTGATCGCCTCGATGATCCTCCGGTTGCCGTGGCCGGCGTTCACGGTGAAGATGCCCGACAGGCCGTCCAGGATCCGCCGCCCGTTTACGTCCTCGTACCAGACCCCGTCCGCCTTCCGGACGACGAGGGGATCCTCGATGAAGGTCTCCATCTGGCGCAGGTCGAGGACGAGCCGCCGGAGGGATTCAGGCGCTGTGAGCTGTTCGGTATTCATCGGGTAATCTCTTGATCGCGGGTAACACGGAGGCGTGCATGTGGCCGCCGACTAGTACAGCCGGTCGATAACGACGTCCGCTCCGGAGTCTCCAACGACCACCCGCGCGTTGATCCCTTCCATGTCGCCGGCCTGCGGGACGCCGGCGTTTCCGTCCAGGTCGATGCGCGCGACGATGGTGACTTCTCCGGAGAAGGGCGGGCCCTGGACGGCCTGGTCCGCGCCGGTCAACGTGTACGGCATGGGGAACCGCAGGCTCCTGAAACGCTTGACAGCCATGGGCGGACCGCCCTCGCCCCGCCTCGCCATGACGAACATGGTCTCCGACCCCCTGAGCCGCGCGAAGAGTCCCGGCGCAATGTCGATGGTTCCCGAAACACTCGTACCGTCTGCCGGGGGCGCGGTGGGCTGTCCCTCTTCGAAGCTTCGGCCCGCCACCCGGCTGCCGTCGATCGGCCGCTGCGCTTCCACGAAGGACCTGCCGGATGCCTGTCCGCCGTCCTCGGGCAGGGGACGCAGGTTCTGGTCGCATCCGCACCAGATCACCGCACCCAGCAATATCGATTTGAAATGTAAAAGGCGCATGCCGTTAGAGGGTTCAGATAGAGGGTTCGGATAAAGGGTCCCGGCCAGCGGGAAGGCCCTGTTCCTACGGGTGTTTTCATCGTCCGGACACTCCGGATAGTCTAGGCGAATCCCCGCCGGTTGTCAACCTCTATGTACCTGATATGTACCCGCGCGTGGGAAGAAGAAAACCCTTGACTTGACCGGTTGCGCAGACCTAACATGAAACTTCGCCGGCGACTCCGTTTCCGGGGTTGGCCGGCATGTTGTTTCAGGCAGGCGAAGTACGAGCGCTCATCTCCTTTGCCATGCCTGCCTCGGGTGGGAATGGCCCGCATCGTCTCGCCAGATTCCACCTCCTCTTTTCGATAAACCGGGTCTTCTTCCAAGGCGGTTCTCCGGAGCCGGGACTGGACAGTCATGCCGCAGGGTACGATCACCAGGCTGAACCACACCAGGGGTTACGGGTTCATCAACACCCCGGAGAACGAAGACCTGTTTTTCCATCGATCCAATATTACGGACGGGCAGTTTTCGTTGCTGCAGGTCGGCGACCAGGTGACGTATTCCGTCCAGTTCACTTCTCGCGGCCCCCGGGCCGACCAGGTCCAGGTCAAGAGTCAGTCCGGAAGACTCCAGGTCAACCTCGCCGTGAAGGACCTGCAGGTTTCCGCGGCATTCTACACGGAGACCTTCGGCTTCAAGGAACTGTCGAACGATCCCGGTTACATCCTGCTCCAGCGGAACGAACTGGTCCTCGGACTGAAGACCGACGAACTGCTCTGGTATCCGGACCCGGGGGAACAGCCCGTCGAGTCGCTCGCCCGCGGCGTGGGGGTAGAACTGGTCCTGGAGATCTCGGATATCGGCCAGTTCCATGCGAAGATGCAGCAGGCCGGGGTGGCCATACGCGAACCGTTGAAAGAACAGCCCTGGGGCGCCACGGACTTCCGCATGCTGGACCCGGATGGCTATTACTGGCGGATCACGTCCCCACGCGACCGCGATGCCGTCCAGGCCGAAGAAGAATCGACCGAAGGTGAACCCGCATGAGTCTTCTGGGGATCGATATCGGCGGAACGGGCATCAAGGGTGCGCCGGTCTGCCTGGAAACCGGAAACCTCGAGACGGAACGCTTCAGGATCGGCACCCCCAGGCCGGCCACGCCAAAGAAAGTCATCGAGACCGCGGCGGAGATCGTCCGGCACTTCGACCTGCAGGGTCCCGTGGGATTCGGCTTTCCCGCGGTCATCAAGCACGGCACGGTGCGGACCGCCGCGAACATCGACGCGTCCTGGATCGGCGTCAACGCCGTAGAACGCATGGCGAAGGCGACCGGGCGGCCGGTCGTTTTCGTCAACGACGCGGATGCCGCGGGCATGGCGGAAATGCGGTACGGCGCGGGCCGGGGCCGGGGCGGCGTGGTGGTCATCGCGACCCTGGGCACCGGCATCGGCACCTCCCTGTTCGTCGACGGCACGCTCGTGCCCAGCACGGAATTCGGACACATCGAGATGAAAGGCCGCGTCGCGGAGAAATACGCCGCCGAAAGCGTTCGGAAGTCGAAGGGCCTGAGCTGGGAGGAATGGGGCGGACGGGTGAACGAGTACCTGCGCAGGTTGGACGAGTTGATCCGCCCGGACCTGATCATCGTGGGCGGCGGCGCCAGCAATAAATACGAGAAGTTCTCATCGTGCTTCACCGTGGATACCGAGGTCGTACCCGCCCGGATGAGGAACCAGGCCGGGATCATCGGGGCGGCCCTGGCCGCGCAGACCGCCGCGTGACCTGCAGAAAGCACCTTACATGTCCATACTCACCAAGTCGAAACTGTTTCCCATGTTGCCCGACGGCGTCCGCGGGCGCGTGACCGAAAACCACCGCCTGTCCCCGTCGCACCGCCTGAAGAGCAGGAAACAGGCCGGCGAGTTCATTCTGGAACGGTGTTTCGTCTCGGTATACTCCGGCACCGAACTTCCCAGTATCCAGGAGGCCATAGACGGCAGGACCGGCCTTGACGGCAACGGTAACCGGATCAGCACGGGACAGGGCATCGCGAGCATCTGGCTGAGCGACCTGCCCGAAGCCGTGCCCTGCCTCTTCGGCACTTTCGTGAAGCGCAAGCCCACGCTGGTCGCCCGGAAACACTGGGCGGCCCTGCTGGCCATGGAAGGGGAGGGTTTCCAGGGCGCCCGGGAGCGCAACCGGATCTCTCCGGCGGCGTTCCGTCTGGCCGACTGCATCGAGCGGGACGGGCCGGCCACGGGCCGGGCGCTGCGTGACCGGCTCGCGGGATCCGTCCGCATGGACGGGCGGACCTTTCGCAAGGCGTTGCTGGAACTCGAGAAGCTGTGGTTGATCGTTCCCGGACGGTCCGGACGGCCTGGAAGGAACGTCCATGACGCCGCCTCGTGCGTATGGGAGCTGACGAATCGGTGGGTGCCCGATGAGACGGCGAGGGAAGCCCTTTCCATGACCCGCCGCCATGCCATGCGCAGTCTGCTCGTGGGCGCCGTGGAGTCGGCCGGGGCCGTCGACGAGAAGGCGGTCTACCGGTGGTTCGGCTGGCCCCGGTCCATGACGGGCGTACTCATGGACGAAGCCCTGTCGGCAGAGGAGTGTTTCCGGGTGGACGGCCCCAGTCCCGTGATCATCTCGAGCACACTGGCCGCAATCTGGCCCGAAGCATGATGGGGCAGTTCCGGCCGCCTACAGCACTAAATTCCCCCAATGCGACTCTTTCACGATGACGATCAGGTCCAGCTCTGGCTGGGCGACGCGCGCAGGATGGACCCGATTCCCGACGGGTGCGCCGGCCTGGTCCTGACCTGTCCGCCCTGGTGGGAGAGCGGCGACTACGGCCACCCGGACCAGATCGGTTTCGGCCAGACCTATCCGGACTTCCTGGCCTCGCTCTCCGAGGTGTGGGCACAGTGCCACAGGTGCCTTATGCCCGGCAGGGCGATGATCGTCTGGATCGCCGACTTGCTCTGGCGGGATGAACCAGTCGCGCTTGCGGCGGATACGCACTGCGGACTTCAGGAGGCCGGATTTCAGTACGAGGCCACCTGGTACTGGTTCGAACCGGGGAAGGCGGTGAAGGAGGAACCGGCGGATGCCCGCGTACCGCTCGGATGCCGGCCCAAGGTGCACGCCGAGACCATCCTGGCCTACCGGAAGCCCGGTGAAACCGAAGCGCCGACGCCTGGTGTCGTGGAAGAAAGCGGAGTACCCGCTTCAACATGGCGGGCGGGCCGCCAGGCCGTCTGGACGCCCGACGACAACCTGGAACATCCCTACAGGCGCCTGATCCGCCTGTGGTCATACGCGGGCGAGACGGTCCTGGACCCCTTTGCCGGTCAGGGCACCATCGCGCTGGCCGCGCGCGCACTCGGGCGCCGCAGCATCTCCGTGGAACTGAACCCCGATTCCTGCCGGCACATCACCTCGCTCCTCTCGCAGCCTCACATACCTTGATCGGCCAACAGGGCCGGAGAGGCAGGCGTCTCACATACCGTTATCGGTCAGCAGGCGCCTCAGGTAGGCGACAGCCTTGGGTACCGCAACCTCCTCGGCCTCGACGTCCTGCCCTTCGTAGACGACCGACATCCAGCCATTGAAACCGACCTGCTTCAGGATCCCCAGAATGCGGGGATAGTCCAGCCACTCCTCCTCGCCGGACTGGACGCGGTAGAACTTCGCCCGCACGTGCGCGGCGTAGGGCGCGCTCTTCTCCATGCTGCCGTAGAAATCGTAGGCGGGATCCGGGTTGCCCCTGCTGCCCGAAGCGCCCGGCGAACCGGCGTACTGGCCCGTGTCGAGGATATGGGTGAACGTGGGCCGATCCACCTGGTTCAGGATGCGCACGACGTCGTCGCCGGTGCGGGTCACGCAGCCGTGATTGTGGTTGTGCAGCCCCACGGCCACGCCCCGGGCGGCCCCGTGATCCACCACTTCGGAGATGCCGTAGATCATCCGGGACCAGGTGACCCGCGCGGGCGTGTCATCCCGCTCCCAGGCCGCGAAGATCCGGACCAGGGGCACGTTCAGCCGCGCGGCCACGTCGATCCAGTGCTTGACCATCTGGATTTCGGCGGCAATCTCCCCGGCCGGCTTCCCGAAGTTGTTGCTGATGCCCAGGTAGGAGATGGCCAGCCCCCGCTGCAGGCACCGCATGCGGACGTCCCGCAGGTACGCGTCATCTTCCGATTCCAGCGCCCTGGTATGGATGTCGATCCCGTCGAGTCCCATTTCGCGGGCGAGGTCGATGAAGTCGAACAGGTCGATGCGGCCTTCGGAAATGGCGTGGCTGTAACTCAAGGACATGCAACCGAGCTTGATCACTGCGTGTCGTCCTTTCTGTCGCCGGCCGGGGCATTGCCGGCGCGGTCGTCGGCCGGGTTGCGGCCTTCCTGGCCGGCGTCGGCCCGGTCACCGTCCAACGTACAGGACTGTTCCAGGAAATAGACCATGACGTATTCTTCGGCGGTGCGCTTGGGCCCGGGCAGGTTTCTTATCCGCCGCGCGTGGGCTTCGAGGTGGCGCTTGACGAAGAACAGGTACAGCTGGGTGACGAAGTCGGTGGCCGTATGGTTGTAGAGATAGGTGGGCGACAGAGAAAGGGTGGTATCGACGCCCGGGTACGTCTCCCTGTGTTGCCCCTCGACCAGTTTGTCGCTCAGGGACTCGAGTTCCTCGGTGGACACGCTGAAGAGGAACTCGCGAAAGGCCTGCAGTTCCTCCGGCGGACAGGTCTTCCTGGAGAAATAGTCGAGGAACCGGATGTCGCCGCCCGCGCGCATCAGGGCGAAGACCTCGGAAACCCCCATGAGGGTACCCAGCTGCACGGTGGTCTGCCGCCGGGCTTCCCAGGTGGCCTCGAGGACGGGCAGGAAGGCTTCGATCCGGCGGGAGAACCGGTCTTCCCAGAGGTGGGTCAGGGCGGTGGCCGCCTTGGTGCGGACCGCGCGGCCGAGGCTGTCGTCGCAGACGATGGCGATCAGCAGCGATTCGATCACCTTGTTGTGTATGCTCTGGCTGATCCGGGCGCCGATGGCGTCTTCCACAGCCGTGAATTCGTCCCGGCCGCCCAGCGCTTCCTGGGCAACCTGGTGCAGGAGGCGGAACAGGTTCAGCCTCGCCATGACGTACACCTGCCCGACCGCGGCCCGCATGGGTAGCAGCATGTCGACGGTGAAGAGTGTGGCGTTGGACAACGCTTCGATGAGGGAAGCGGCGTCCCGCCGCTGCTGGCCGAGGGACTGGCTTTCCAGCAGGGAGGGATAGGCGTTCATGACCCTGGCCAGGTCGCTCAAGCGGGCGATGGACTCGCAGATCGCCTGGTCGAGGTGCGCGGCGTCCGGGTTCCTGCATTCCTTCAGCGAATCGGTGATGTCCCGGATCAGCCGCTTGTCGTCTTGCGTCAGGACGGGCGTATCGAGGGTGGTGGTGTCCAAGTGGTCTTGTTTTACCTTATTGCCCTGCGCGCGGGGGGTGCGCTTTACTTTTATTTCAGGTAGAAACCTGGCATTCCAGGTAGAAAATCATTCCAGGTAGAAAATCATTCCAGGTAGAAAACCTGCTCCAGCGGCACCATGTTCTCGTCGGCGTGCTTGCCGCCGAGGTTCTCGAAATAGGGTGCCATGAACTCCTGCCAGCGCGCGTTGACGTCCGTTTCCGCCATCCTGGCCAGCGCCTTCTCGAAATCCGGGGTCTCGCAGTAACCGAAGAGCAGCCCGTCCTCGCGTATGAACAGCGAGTAATTGTGCCAGCCCGCGTCGCTAAGTGCCTCCAGCATCTCGGGCCAGACCTCTCGGTGGTGCTTCTTGTAGCCTTCGATCATGTCTTCCTTGACTTTCAATATAAACGCCACCCGTTGCATGGTAATCTCCTTCGCGTTTCCTGCGAGCTACTGGCCTGTTCTGTCACGCTTTATACTTGTAACTGACCTTCTCGATGTTCTCGTGGTCCGACCTGCGGGCCCGTTCGAGGGCGTAGGACGAGACCGGGAAGTAGTAGTGGGTTTCGGCATTGAGCGAAATGAAACCTTCGGCGTAGGCGACGTGGCCCGCGCTGCCGAAGGCCCCGTCGGACGTCTCGATACGCTTGCGGGCGTACGCGCCGCCGTAGCCCTGGCTCACCAGGGCGTCCAGCGCGGCCAGTTTCTTCTCGACCACGTCCGTGATGTCGATGAAGACGTCGTTGTAGTACCCGCCGCGGGCGTCCCAGACGTTCCTGGGCAGGCTCGCCCCGCCGCAGCCCCAGTAGAACACCTGGGCTACCTGGTGGGGCGGATGCCGGTCGCCCGGGTCGACGGAACCGGCCAGGCCCATGGCGAGCATGACGATGCGGCCAGCCACGGCGTGGGGGTTCCAGGTGCCGCCGCCCTCGTCGGGGAAATGGGTGAGGATGATATCCGGCTTCAGTTCCCGCAACAGGCTGGCGAGCTGGCGTACGATCGGGCGGTCGGGCAGAAGCACGGCATCATCCGCGCCCATGAACCAGACGTCCTCCACACCGAGGGCGCGGCAGGCCGATTTCACCTCTTCCGCCTTTACGTCGGAACGTTCCGCCATCAACTGCTTCAGGGTGTCTCCGTCCGGCACCTCTTCCGCGTGGAACATGTCGTCGCTGATGACCTTGTCGTGCACGCGGGCGCCGTGGGTCAGCACGACGCATCCCACCCAGTCGCCGCGGGCGGTGTGATGGGCCATGGCGCCGCCCGACTGGTCGAATATGTCCGCCGGATGCGCACCGATGGACAGGATGCGAAGCCCGTCACTCATGACGACACTCCCCTGTTTCGAGCAGGCGTGATCACGGTGTTCGAAAGGGTATGCGGAACGCTTGACTGTGGCCGATAGAAAGGCTTACTTGTCCCAGAATCACCGGCGGACCGGATTGTCGGCAGACGACGAGGAGATCCGGTTGTCGGTGGTGCCGATCGCTTAAGATAAATCGGAATATAGATGGTCCCACCTGCCCGTCAACAGGATTTTCCACAGGGCGTCCATGTTCGTCCGGCTCGGCTCACGCTGGAAAGCGGCCCGCCTGCTTTCCATCCCCGATTTCCGTAACCTCTGGATATCCAGCAGCATCTGGTGGCAGACGCGCTGGATGGATGAACTGATCGTCGGCTGGGTCGTACTGGAACTGACCGACTCGGCCGGCATGGTGGCGCTGGTCAGCTTCTGCCGCATGGCGCCGTTCATGCTCTTCGGCCCCTTCTTCAGCACGGTGGTCCGGTACGTTAGCTACCGCTGGCTGATCGTCAACGCCCAGTTCATCAACTGCTTCGTCAACGGCCTCTTCTGGGTCCTCGCCCTGCTCGGCCACCTGGCCTTCTGGCACGTCGTCATCGGATCCGTCCTGATCGGCCTGGGCAGCGCCTACGACTGGTCCTGCCGCCGGGCGCTCATCCCGGACCTGGTGGGCAAGGACCGGACGACGGACGCCATGGTGCTGGAGACGGTGCCCCAGAACATCTCCCGGCTGATCGGGCCGCTCATGAGCGGCATCCTGCTCGAGTTCGCCGGGACCAAGGGCGGTTTCCTCGCCCTCTTCCTCCTGCAGGTCGTCCAGATCGTCGTGATCGTCCGGCTTTCCGCCGCTACGGACCGGAAGGGCCGGAAGAAGGGCCGGCTCGGCCCTTTGAAGGACCTGCTCCTCGGCTACCGGTATTCGCGCCGGCATCCCAGGATCTCGGGCGTGCTGATGATCACCTTCATCATGAACGCCTTCGCCTTCTCCTACCAGGTCCTGCTGCCCGTCTTCGTCCGGGACGTCCTCTTCCTCGGCCCCCTGGAGCTGGGCATCCTCGGCGCGGGCACCGGCATCGGCTCCATCCTCGGCATCGCCCTCATCGACCGGCTGGGCCAGCACTACCGCGACGGCCTGGTCTTCACCATCAGTTCCCTGGTCAACGCCCTGGCCACGCTGGTCTTCGCCCTGTCGACGTCCTTCCCGCTTTCGCTCATGATGCTGATCCTGGTGGGCGTCGGGCAGACCGGGTTCGGGATCATGCAGTCCTCCATCGTCCTCCGCACGTCCAGCGACGCCATGCGTCCCCGGGTCATGGGCCTACTCGTCCTCGCCATCGGCGGCGGTCCGCCGGGCCGCCTGCTCGTCGGCGGACTGGCTGCGGTCGCGGGTGCGCCCCTGGCCCTCACGATTTGCGGCGGGATCGCCAGCCTGGGAGTGGTCAGTGTGCTGTGGAGGTTGGGCGGGTTGCGGAAGGACTGAGGGGCGGACCTACCGCAGCCATCCCATCCGGTCCTTGCGCCAGCCCAGCCGGTCGAGATGGTTCGCCCGGATCGTCTCGATGTGGCGGGTGTGCAGATCCTGCTTTTCCTCGGTCCACCGGTACTCGTCCAGCAGGTCGTGGTCGAGTTCCACGCCCAGGCCAGGTCCCTCGGGAACGCGGAGGCAACCGTCTTCGTAGGGCATCTTGCCGCCCTTGATGACGTCGCCCACCCACTGGTTGTAGTGGGCGTCCAGGCCGTGGAGCGACATGGGCATGGTCCCGTTGCCATGCACAATGTGATAGGGTATGGTGTAGGGGAAGGCGAAGGCGGCGACGTGGAGGCGTATGGCCGTGCCCGGACCCAGTTCGTAGGCGCTGTGCATGCCCATTTCCATGCCCATGAACCGGGCAGTGTCGTAGTACCGCTTGAGGGCCAGCGGCCCCGCGTAGGCGTCCGGCGCGGTCACGTCGGCGGCCACGTGACGGCGCATGACGTCCAGGTCCAGCGGCTGGTCCAGTGTCTCGTCGCCGTAACGACCCGATTCATAAGCGCCGTAGGGACGGGGCGCCGCGTCCCGCCGGAGAGGCGGCAGCCAGGCATGGGAGGATATGGGGATGCTGCTCATGAGCCGCAGGCGGTGGCCGGCCCGGAAGATGTTCTCGAACCGGCCGCCGACGGGTTCCTCGATCCATTCGATCCGGCAGTCATCCACCCCCTGCATGAACCGCAGGGCTTCGCTCTCACTCCAGGACGCATGGGGGTCGACGCGGATGTCCACGTCAAAGCCGGCCTCGTCGCGGATGTTTCGGACGAGCTCGATGTATCGATGGGGCTCGAAATCGCACATGGACAGCTTGATGATCCGGAAGGTCTCGTCCTCCATGAGCGACTTCACGTGCCGCGGATAGGTGTCGAAGGTCACCTCGTGCTCGCCGTTGACGTCGGGGAAACGGCACCAGGTGTAGGCCGCGATGGGGATCTTCGTGACCACGGGCGTTTCGAGTTCGAAGACCTCGCGCAGGTACCGGTACAGGGGCTTGCCGGCGATCTTGCCGGCCAGGTCCCAGTAGGCCAGGCCCATCAACCCGCGGACCTCTGGTTCGAAGGGGTTTTTACCCAGGACCCGGGAACGCAGCGCGTCGGCCTCGCTGGACAAACCTTCGGCTACGCCCACCAGGCCCTGGTCTGTTTCGAATTCGGCGAATGAGAACCCCTCCGCGGACCCGTCCCATCGCTTCGTGCCTCGCCACGGCATCAGCACGCGCCAGGTGCGCACGTCCGTGATCTTCAGCCCGGCCGCGCGCCCGTCCTCGTTGATCCGGCCCTGGCGGGCCTTGATGTCCGCCACGTTCTCCCGGTCGAAGGCGGCGATGGCGTCCACGTCATACATGCCGGTCGATCCTCTGATTGGCGTCCACGTCATACATACCCGGCAGTCCTCTGGGCGGTTTCCACGTCATACACGGCCGGCGCCTTTTTGAATGGCGTCCTCGTCATACATGCACGGCGCTCCGCTGGACGGCCGGGCCCTTCTCGTATGGATTCAGCGTTTCGACGCCGAGCCGGTCATAGGATTCCGGATCCCCGGTGACCACGGTCAGCCGGTGCACCACGGCCGTCGCGGCGATCATGGCGTCGGTCATGCGGACGTCCCACCGGCGGTAAAGAAGCCTTCCCCACACGCGGAAGATCGCCGGATCCATGGGAAGTACGCGTTGGGATTCCATCAGCTTGCCCATCCAGGACTCCAGTTCCGCCGCCCGGGACGCATCCTTTGCCCGGGCGAACTCAATGCCCGTCTGAATCTCGCCCACGGTCACGGCGGCAAGGTAGACCTGGTCCGGGGCCAGACCCAGAAACCACGCAAGCGCATTCTGGTGAGGCTGATTCCTGCGCAATTCCGATACGACGTCGGTATCCAGTAGATACATGGGTCAATCCGGGTCTGCCGGGTCTGCCGGGTCTGCCGGGTCTGCCGGGTCCGCCGGGTCTGCCGGGTCTGCCGGGTCTGCCGGGTCTGCCGGGTCTGCCGGGTCTGCCGGGTCTGCCGGATCTGCCGCCCCGCGCGATGGACGCCGTTCACGTAGTGGCGTCAGGGACTCGGTGCGCGCTTCCGGCGACAGGAGCAGGTCCTTCAGGCCTAGCCGGGCCGACCGCTCCATCCGTTCCCACGTTTCGATGGAAACCAGGACGGCCGTTTTCACACCCCGCTTGGTCACGACCTGGGGACCCTCCTCCCGGCTCGTCTCGAGGAGTTCGCTGAACTTCGCCTTCGCTTCCTGGACCTGCCATTCCCTGTCCATGATACAGTGGCCTGATCGAAGATCGATGTGCCAATTGGACCGAAGATCGATAATCTAACTAGTCAGATAACTAGTTATTTAGAGAATGTCAAGGGGTTATTTAAAACGATCTGGCGTAAATTAGCTGGCCTGGACCGAACCTGAAGCTGTCTCAAACACGGCTTGCGTGTTCGACGATTTGGATATGAAGGAGGGTGTTGCTTTGCTGTTGGGGGACTTTTCGTATACGACGAGGTATTTCTGGTCCCGTTACTCTAGCGGAGCAATCTTGCCTGGTGGAGTCAGACAGCCGGCTCGGTTCCAGGCTTCTCGAAGTTCCGCTAGGTGTAGCGAAGCCATTCAACAACGAGGTCTCGGGCGCGAGGTGGGAGGCGACCGTGGAATACCGCCAGATAATCTATACCCACCAACGCTTCGTCCCCGCCATATGACGCATGAAAGCGAGGTGGTCCGTGATCGGTGAAATGTATGCCTATGGCGATTCCGTAATACCGGCAGAATTCAGGCATTCTCAGTCAGCAACCGCACACCAGGCATGGCTTCTTCGACAGACTTTCCGGAGTGCGCCAGGTACAGCGCATCCGGGCATAGTTCACGGACGAGGAGATGTTGGCGTTGTTTGCCTCCGAGGCCGGCGCCGCTGTCGCCAACTCGCGCGCCTGCCCGTCGGTTGCGGCCCTGGAGCCCGACCTGCCCGCCGCCGGTCCGATTCACCACCGTATCTGTGCGCGCAGTTCCCCGCCCCAGACCGGGCCTCCCAGCGTCAATTGCCGCTGCAGGCCGAACCCGATACTGAGCTGCGCCGGCAGCCTTTCCGGGTTGCCCGCGTAATCTGCACCGAGCCGCAACAGGCTGTCGCCGGCCACCGCGCGTCCGTGTCCGTAGCCGAGCGTGGGTGTGATCAACCCCCGCAACCGCGAGACCTCGATCCCGTATCCGAGTCCCGCATTCAGCGTCAAGTCCATGTCGTCACGCGCCCACGGTTGCATGGCCGCCGGCATCGGCCCCTGGCTCCACACCAGGCCCATGCCGCCGGGCCGGCCCCAGGCCGGGGACATCGATGCCACGAACCCCGTGCCATCGGGCGCGGCCTTGATCCGCAGGGTCAAGGTGCCGCCCGATTCCTCGTAGTCGATGGAGTCCGAATCGTCGTCCTCTGTATAGTCCCACAGCTCCATCCAGCGCCCGCGCAGCTCGAAGTCGACGCGTGCGCCCGAGCGGCGTAACCCGGCCTCGGCCTCGTAACCGGCCTCGGAATAGCCGCCGCCGTCGTAGCGGCCGTTGAGTCGGACAAACGGCGACCAGCCGCCCGCGCCGGACAGTTCCAGGCCCACCCGTGCCCGATCCGCCGTAGACTCGAGATACTCCAGGGATCCCTCGCCTTCGATCTCCAGCGTCGCCCTGCCCGCATCGGCCAGAACACTCAGCCGTACCGCGCTGATCTCTGCCAGGGTACTGTGCAGTCCCACCGCCGCCAGCGTCATTCGAAGGTCCCCATCGTGAGTGATATCCTGCCCGACGCCGCGGACGTTCATCGCGTGGCCCGTACCCCCGCCGACCGTGGACCAGAGTTCGGTGCCGCTCCCCAGGGCGCCCTTCAGGTAAGCATACGCCGCCGCGAGTTCGGTTCGAATCTGGCCGTCGCCGGCGGCCGCCCCGCCGAAGCTGTAGTCGGCCTGCCCTTCGCCGTACGATACCGATACGCCGACCAGCCAGCGCGCACCCAACCGCCGGTCGGCGCCGAGATAAGCCGTGCGCCAGTCGCCTTCGTAGCGCTGCGCGCCGTCGCGGCCACTGAAGCGCTGCACGTCGCCCGTGCCCCACACCGTCCACCGCGGCAGTGCCGGCCTACCACCGGATGACGGCGCACCGCCTTGCGCCTGGGCGCCACTGGATGCTGCACCGCCTTCCGGCGCTTGCGCAAGGACAGGGGTTTGCCCGATGCCGGTGGATGGCGCACTATCGGTCGACTGCCCGTTGCCTTGCGCGATGGAGAACGCGAACGAGCGGTTCCACAGTCCGCCGGAGGCGAATCCGGACGGTCGGCTTCGAGAGAGCTGGCCGCCGTGCGACCGCAAGTGGTACTCCGGCGGCGGCCCAGAACCCAAAGACCCTCCGGAGCCCGGTACGGTCGGGTAGCCGGTCGCGAAGTCGAGACCCGTTGCAAACCCATGGTTCGCCCCGTTACTCGTCGAGGCCTTACCCGGCCCGGTCGCCGGCAGTCCGAACAGCCCGGCCAGCGACGCCTGGGCGTCGGCCGCATTGAGGTTTTGCAGTGTGGGCGCCGCGGTCTCCGATGCCGCCATGCGCGCCCCGATCACGCCGGTGGCGCCGGAGAACAGCGTTCGCGTCAGCCCGTCGAGAGAGAGTCCCAGCGCCTCGGCCTCCTCGTCCGAGATCGCCTTCACCGGCGCCGCCACTGCGGTGCGCCCTTCGGCAACCGTCCACTCGCTGGCCCCATCGCCCACGGACCGCACCCGCACCTGGTAGGCGGCGCCCGCCAGCAGATCCCCGATGATCGTGCGCGTTGCCGTGCCCGAATGCGGATGATCCGTCCACTGCGGCTCGCCCGAGGCCCGATACTGTACGCCGTAGCCGTCCAGCCGGGTCCCCTCGTCTTCGGGCGCCGTCCAGGTCACCTCCAGGCTACTCGCCGAGACCGCGGACACCGTCACGTCCGTCGGTTCGCCCGGCGGGTCCGACACATTGGACAGCGTCTGCGTGAATTGCTCCACCTGCAAGCCGGCGGCCGTGCGCAACGGATTCGCGCCCCGCGCGTAGCTCACCGTGACCGACTGCCCGGCCGGCACCGGGGGCGACACCGTCAGCGACAGCGCGGAACCCTCAATGGAGACCGCCGTCACGCGGTATACCTGCGTTTGGATTGCCTGAAGCGGCGACGCGGCTCCGAATCCCGTCCGGGCGCCCGCACCGGCCAGCGCGGCCGCCCCGCCCACGGTGACGGTAAAGTCCTCCGGGTCGGGCACGGACTGCGTATCCAGTGGTTCGTCGAACTCGAGCGTGACGGTGGATCCGGATACCTGTCCCGCAGAGGGCGGCAGTGCCGTGTCGGTGGGCGGTGCAGCCGTGTCGCTGCCGGCCTCGGACCAATCGCCCGTGCCCTCGTTGTTGGTCGCCCGCACCCGCGCCTCGTAGGCGACACCCTGGGTCAGGCCCGAAATCGTCGTGGCGGTGCCCGTGCCGTCGTGCGAGGCGTCGGTCCAGGCGCTTGCGCCTAATGCCCGGTACTGCACGTCGTAGTCCGTGACCGGCGGTTTGCCGGCGGGGTCCGGCGCCGTCCAGGCCACGCCCACGCTGGTCGCGGAAGTCACCGTCACCGTCGGCGCCTCCGGCGCATCGGGCGGCTCGTCGACGTCGGTCACGTTGATCGTAAGGCTGTGGGTTACTTCCACCGAGCCGTCCGTCACCGTCACCACGGCCGCGTAGCTCGGTGTGGCTTCGTGGTCCAGCGCCGACAGCACCGTGATAGCGCCGCTGGAACTGTCGATGTCGAACACCGTGTCCGACGTGCTGTCCAGTGAGTAGCTCAGTTCGTCATCGTCCGCGTCCGTTGCCGTGATCGTCGCCACCGCAGCGCCGATGTCGCTGTTCTCCGCAACGTCCAGAGAACTCGGCGGCGAGTCGAAGACCGGCGCCTTGTTGGTGATCGGTACGGCCGCGTCGCTGCCGGCCTCGGACCAATCGCCCGTGCCCTCGTCGTTGGTCGCCCGCACCCGCGCCTCATACGCGACCCCCTGGGTCAGACCCGAAATCGTCGTGGCGGTGCCCGTGCCGTCGTGCGAGGCGTCGGTCCAGGCGCTTGCGCCCAATGCACGGTACTGCACGTCGTAGTCCGTGACCGGCGGCTTGCCGGCGGGGTCCGGCGCCGTCCAGGCCACGTCCGCGCTGGTCGCGGAAGCCACCGTCACCGTGGGCGGCGCTGGCGCATCGGGCGGCTCGTCGACGTCGGTTACGTTGATCGTAAGGCTGTGGGTTACTTCCACCGATCCGTCGGTCACGGTCACCACGGCCGCGTAGCTCGGTGTGGCTTCGTGGTCCAGCGCCGAACCGTCGTCCACCTGTACCGTGATCGCGCCGCTGGAACTGTCGATGTCGAACACCGTGTCCGACGTGCTGTCCAGCGTGTAGCTCAGTTCGTCATCGTCCGCGTCCGTTGCCGTGATCGTCGCCACCGCAGTGCCGTTGTCGCTGTTCTCCGCAACGTCCAGAGAACTCGGCGGCGAGTCGAAGACCGGTGCCTCGTTGGTGATCGGTTCGGCCGACGGATCGTCGTCGTCGTTCACCGTCACGCTGGCGGAGGATGTCGTCCCCACGCTGTAGCCGGCGCCCGATGCCACCTGTACCGTCACCGAACCGTTCGGCTCGATGGTCTGGTCGCCCTGGGTGGTCACCGAATAGCTGGCGGTGGTAGCGCCGGCGTTGATCGTCACCGTCTTGGAGCCCTCGTCCTCCGACGCCAGAAAGTCGCTGTCCGACGCGTCGGACACGGTCAGGTTTACCGTCAAGTTGGCGCGCGGTGCCCCATCCGCGGTCACCGTGAAGGCGGCCGCCGTGCCCTCGATCACCGCCGAACCGCCCGAGATGGTGATCGTCGGGTCGTTGGTATCGCCGCTGCCGGCGGCCGACCAGTCGCTGTCGCCCTCGTCGTTACTGGCCTGCACCTGCACCTCGTAGGGGGTGCTCGCACTCAGGCTCGATATCCTGGTGTCGGTCCCGGCGCCGGCAAAATCGTGCGCGGTCCAGTCGGACGCGCCCGAAGCCCGGTACCTCACGGCGTAATCGGTGATTGGCGGCTTGCCGGTCATGTCGGGCGCCGTCCAGGCCACGTCCACGCTGACCGCGGATACCGCCGTCACCGTGGGCGCCTCCGGCGCGTCCGGCGGCTCCAATTCGTCGGTCACGCTGATCGTCACATCGTGCGTGGACGTATTACTGTTGCTGTCCTGCGCCGTCACCTTGGCGGTGTGGCTCGCCGTGTCCTCGTGGTCCAGCACCGAACCGGCGTTTAACTGTACAGTGATCGCGCCGCTCGACGGACCGATGTCAAACACCGCGTCCGACGTGCTGTCCAGCGAGTAGGTGACCGCGTCGCCGTCGGCGTCCGTCGCCACGATCGTCGTCACCCGGGTGTCGTCGCCACTGTTCTCCGCCACCGATGCCGTCGTGGGCTGGCCCGTAAACACCGGCGAGTGGTCGTCATCGTTCACCGTCACGCTGGCGGAATTGCTGCTCCCTTCCTCGTTGTGGACGTAGTCGTCGCCCTCGGACACCGACACCGTCACCGGACCGTTCGGCTCGTCGGTGCGGTCGTCCTGGGTGGGCACCGAATAGCTGGCGGTGGTGGCGCCGGCGTTGATCGTGACCGTCTTGGAGCCTTCATCTCCCGACGCCACGAAGTCGCTTCCCGACGCATCGGATACCGTAAGATTAATCGTCAGACTTTCGTCCGACGCCTCGTCCGATCTCACCGTGAAGGTGGCCGCCGTGCCCTCGGTCACCGGCGAGGTACCGGCCGCTATGCTGATCGTCCTGAAGTTCTCCCCGCCAGAGGTTGTGCCGATCCGCGACCAGCCGCTTGCGCCCTCGGCGTTCTTCGCCTTCACACGCACCCAGTATTCGGAGCCCGCGCTCAGGTTCGAGATCGTCGTGCTCGTTCCCGTGCCAGTGAAGTTGTGGCTGGTCCACTCGGACTCGGAAGCGCCCGAGACCAGATACTCCACATCGTAGCCGGAGATCGGCGGCTTGCCGGTGTTCGTCGGCGCCGTCCAGTTCACCGTCATGCTGGTCGGGGAGGCCCTCGCTACCGTCGGCCGCGCCGGACGCGACGGCGGCTCCAGAACGTCGGTCACGCTGATTGTCACGCCATGCGTGGCCGAATTCACACCGTCGCTGGCCGTCACCGTCGCCCTGTAGCTCGATTTCCCCTCGTGGTTCAGCGCCGAACCGGCGTCCACTTGCACCGTGATCGCGCCGGTCGACGAATTGATGTCGAACACCTTGTCCGACGTCGCGTCCAGCGAGTAGGCGATCGTATCGCCGGCGTCGGCGTCCGTCGCCACGACAGTCGTAACGTCCGTGTTGTCGGCGCTGTTCTCCGGCACGGACGCCGTCGTGGGCTGGCCGGTGAACACCGGCGTATGATCGTCGTCATTCACCGTCACGCTGGCGGAATTGGTTGTACCCACCATGTAGCCGGTGCCCGACGCCACCTGTACCGTCACCGAGCCGTCCGTCTCGTCGGTGCGGTCGCCCTGGGTGGTCACCGAATAGCTGGCGGTGGTGGCGCCGGCGGTGATTGTCACCGTCTTGGAGCCCTCGTCCCCCGAGGCCACGAAGTCGCTGCCCGACGCGTCGGATACCGTCAGGTCCACCGGCAGATTGGCGAGCGGTCCTTCATCCGCGGTCAACGTGAAGGTGGCCGCCGTACCCTCGGTCACCGCCGAACCGCCCGAGATGGTGATCGTCGGGTCGTTGGTATCACCGCTGCCGGCGGTCGACCAGTCGCTGTCGCCCTCGGCGTTCTTCGCCATCACCTGCACCTGGTAGGTGGTGCTCACTCTCAGGCTCGAGATCGTGGTTCTGGTGTTCGTGCCTGTGAAGCTGTGGCTGGTCCAGTTGGTCGCACCCAAGATCCGGAATTGCACGTCGTAGCCGTCAATGTCCGGCTTGCCGGTGTTGGTGGGCGCCGTCCAGCTCACCGTCACGCTGGTCGCGGACGCCCCCGTGACCGTCGGCGTCGCCGGCGCTGCCGGCGGTTCCAGATCGTCGGTCACGCTGATCGTCACGTTGTGCGTAGCCGAATTGACGCCGTCGCTGGCCGTCACCGTGGCCCTGTAGCTCGACTTGGACTCGAAGTCCAGATCGGCACCGCTTTGCACCGTGATCGCGCCGCTACTGGCGTTGATGTCGAATACGTCGTCTGACGTGGAGTCCAGCGAGTAGGTGAGCGTGTCGCCGTCCGCGTCAGTCGCCGTGATCGTGACCACGTCCGTATTGGCACCGCTGTTCTCCACCACCGATGCCGTCGTGGGCTGCATTGTGAACACCGGCGTATGGTCATCGTCGTTCACCGTCACGCTGGCAGAGGCCGTCGTCCCCACGCTGTAGCCGGCGCCCGATGCCACCCTTACCGTCACCGAGCCGTCCGTCTCATCGGTGCGGTCGTTCCGGGTGGTCACCGAATAACTGGCGGTGGCGGCGCCGGCGGTGATCGTCACCGTCTTGGATCCCTCGTCCCCCGACGCCACAAAGTCGCTGCCCGACGCGTCGGACACGGTCAGTTTCACCGGCAGGTTGGCGCCCGGCGCCACGTCCGCGGTCACCGTGAAGGCGGCCGCCGTGCCCTCGGTCACCGCCGAACCGCCCGAGATGGTGATGGTCGGGTCGTTGGTATCGCCACTGCCGGTGGTCGACCAGTCGCTGTCGCCCTCCGCGTTCTTCGCCATCACCTGCACCTGGTAGGTGGTGCTTGGGATCAGGCTCGATATGGTCGTTCTGGTGCCCGTGCCGGTGAATGCGTGGGCGGTCCAGGCGGTCTCGCCCGATGCCCGGTACTGCACATCGTAGCCGGAAATATCCGGTTTGCCGGCGTTCGTCGGCGCCGTCCAGCTCACGCTCACGCTGGTCGCGGACGCCCCCCTGACCGTCGGCGCCGCCGGCGCGACCGGCGGCTCCAGTTTGTTGGTCACGCTGATCGTCACGTCGTGCGTGGCGGAATCGGTACCATCGCTGGCCTTAACCGTGGCCGTGTAGCTCGACTTGGACTCGAAGTCCAGATCGGCGCCGCTTTGCACCGTGATCGCGCCGCTGCTGCCGTTGATGTCGAATACGGCGTCTGAGACGCTATCCAGCGAGTAGGTGAGCGTGTCGCCGTCGGCGTCAGTCGCCGTGATCGTGACCACGTCCGTGTTGGCACCGCTGTTCTCCGCCACCGACGCCGTCGTGGGTTGGCTGGTAAACACCGGCGCGTTGTTGGTGGCAGGCGGATCGTCGTCGTCGTTCACAGTCCGGGTCGCGGAACTGGGGGAACCAACGGTGTAGCCAGTACCCGACTTTACCGTCACCGTCACCGAGCCGTTCGACTCGTGGGTGGTGTCGTTCTGGGTCGGGACGGTGACAACGGCGAAGGTGCTGCCGGAAGCGATGGTTCTCGTCTTGTCGCCTTCGTCGGTGGCCGCCACGAAGTCGCTGCCGCCTGCCTCCGACACCGATACGTTCACCGTAATACCGGCACTCGGCGACGGAGTCGGCGTCAAGGTGAAGGTCACGTTCCCGCCCTCGGTCACCGCCGCGCCGCCCGATATGGTGATCGTCGGGACGGTCTGCGACGCTGCCGGGGTCGCGAATGACGCCAATGCAGCCAGTACGGCAGGGAAAATCAGGCGGATTCCGGCAAGTGCGGTGGCACGCCGTCTGACCGTATCTGAAACCAACAGGAAAGTAAAAGCTTGACCGGCAATCACGCCGGAGCACTCGCGCGGCGCGGGCACACCGGTGTGCTCTGGCGCTCTGGCGCTAATTATATCAACATCCTGCGAATGCGCCTTCCCCATTGTTAAGCTCCTCCCGATGACTGCCGCATTCCAAAACCGCTCGCTGCACAAGAACCATCTTGTGATTATCGCCAGATATTGCACGACGTATTGTGAGTTCAGTTGCGGTTTTCAGAATATGGCGATGTTTTTACGTAGCTTTCGGGGGCTATCGACCCTAACAGCGGCCTCGCGGCGTCCCGGGCGGGCGCAGCGCCCGAACCCGCGCTGCACGCAAGGGCTGGCTTCGGGCTCGATCCGCAAGGAGGCAGTGACCAATGAACGGTTACGACGACACACACCGGGCGCTTCGGGCGGCTCGCCGACGCGCAGGCGCACGCGGGGCACGCAGGGACCGGAGAGCGGAAGCGGGCGGGGAAGGACTGTGCCCGTCACCGCACGGGCAGAATTCCAAGCTTCGCCGGAACCTACCCGATTGTCCATTAGTTGAATTTGCGAGGTTGCGGGTGTTGCGTTGCTTTAACCGGACTTCTTGGCCTTCGGGGTGCAGTACAATCGAATATCTAACTATTCTTATACATAATTATTTCGATAAAGTCAAGAACAATCTGGCGTAAATCAGCTGGCCTGGACCGAACCTGAAGCAGTCTCAAACACGACTTGCGTACTTGACGATTTGGATATGAAGGAGGGTGTTGCTTTGCTGTTGGGGGACTTACCGTATACGATGAGGTATTCCTGGTCCCGTTTACTCTAGCGGAGCAATCTTGCCAGGCGGAGTCAGACAGCTGGCTCGGTTCCAGGCTTCTCGAAGTTCCACTGCTGGTTTTCCTATACCGTCGCGCCCGGCCGACGTGGGGACGAACCACAGTCGGACACAGTCGTTCGGTCGGGTCGTAGATGCGCTTAGGATTCCTTCTGAAACCCCAATGTCCATAGACCCGGACACTACTTTAGAAAACGCTACCTGACTGTCCCAGTTATTTATATTCCTGCGCGTTGGCTGACCCCGAATATCTAAGGACTTAATCCCTTGCCCATTCCCATCGGCGTCGTTTAATTCGATTCTCAAGTGCACGGGTAGTTCCCGTACACGTGAACCATATCACCTGAAACACATTTCTCAAATTCGATCTAAGCATCGGAAACGGCATGACCACCGGCACAATCCCCCTGGGTGGCAAAGTCGCCGGACCGGCGCAGATCCAGGACTGGGTCGATACGTTCAACCGCCAGGGATTCCTTTTCCTGGAGAACGTGCTGCCGCCCGACTGGTGCGAGGCCCTGCGCGGGGACCTGGACTACGGCCTGCGGGAGAACCCGAACGGGCTCAATTCGGTCAGCGAGCACATGGCGCTGTGCCACCGCATGTTCGAGTTTAGCGAGACGAACCGCCGCCTCTTCGACCTCGAACCCATCGTCAGCTTCGCCGAGGCATTGGTCGCCGAGAACTGCCACGTCATCCACAACAACTCCTTTAAGACGCGGCCCGGCGGGTCCTTCCGGTGGCACCAGGACGACGCGCCCCATTTCCTGGTGACGGACGGAGACCCTCCGCAGAACATCCGGCTTCCGGTCCTCTTCTTCACCTGCAACTTCTATCTCACCGACGTCACCGAACCCGAACACGGCGGCACGGAAGTCATCCCGGGATCCCACCTCTTCGGCCGCCCCTGTCCCGATTCGCTGGAGGACACCGAGTGGGAGGACCGGATTCATTACAACCTCGGCACGGCCGGCAGCGTGACCATGTTCAACAACCAGGTCTGGCACCGGGGCGGACCGAACCGGAGCGGCCGGACGCGGTACATCACCCAGATCACCTACGCGCGGCGCGTCATCGGTCACAAGTACTTCCCCTTCATCGACTACACCATGCCCGAGCACGTGTACCGGGACGCCGATCCCCGCCAGAAACGCCTGTTCGGGTTCCTGGAGCACGGCGCGTACGGGTGAAGGCACGCGGCACTAACCAGGCAGGGCGGCTACGGCGCGCCACATCTGACAGGAGACTTTAATGAGCACCATCAGGCAGTCCATTTGTTTCGGCTGTTTCAACCGCGAAGGCCTGACCCCGGAATCGCTCATCCGGGAAGCGGCGCGTATGGGCTACGCGTCCGTCGAGATGCTGCCGGAGGAGCACTGGAACCGGGTGCGCGACGCGGGCATGGACATCGCCATCGTCGTGGGCCATGCTTCCCTGCCCGACGGACTCAACAAACGGGAGAACCACGACCGTATCGAGGACGAACTGCTGGCCAACATGGACCAGGCCGTCGCCTACGGCATTCCTGGCCTGATCTGCTTCTCGGGCAACCGGGAGGGCAAGTCCGACGACGAAGGCCGCGACAACTGCATCGAGGGCCTGCTGCGCGTCGCAAAGGCCGCCGAGGAGAAGGGCGTGACCCTGTGCATGGAACTGCTCAACAGCAAGGTGAACCACCCGGACTACCAGTGCGACTACACGGACTGGGGCGTGTCCGTCTGCGAGGGGGTCGGTTCGCCGCGGGTCAAGCTGCTCTACGACATCTACCACATGCAGATCATGGAAGGCGACCTGATCCGGACCATCCAGGACAACATCGCGCACATCGGACACTTCCACACGGCGGGCAACCCCGGCCGGAACGACCTCGACGAGACCCAGGAGATCTACTACCCGCCCGTCATGCGCGCCATCGCCGAGACCGGTTACGCGGGATACGTCGGCCACGAGTTCGTGCCCCTGGGCGATCCGCTGGCCGCGATGCAGGCGGCCTATGACATCTGCAATGTCTGATATGCCTTAGTCTGATATACCTTAATGGATAAGGACCACCGCATGATCGTCGACACCCACGTACACGTCTGGGAGATCGACCCGCCCCGGTACCCGGTGGGACCCACCGCGCCGACGTGGACGGCGGAACCGGACGAGCCCGGCACGGCCGACGAGTTGATCGAGGACATGGACGCCAACGGTGTGGACGTGAGCGTGCTGGTGCAGACGTCGTGGTCGACGTGGGACAACGGGTACATGTCCGATTCCGTAGCCCGTTTTCCGAACCGGTTCGTGGGGCACGGCCTGATCGACCCGCAGGATACCGCCGGGAACGCCGAGCAGGTCCGGTACTGGATGGAGGACCGGGGGCTGGTCGGTTTCCGTTTCCACCCCTTCTACTATCCGGAAGAGCAGATTCTCGTGGCTGAGGGCAACCGGGCCATGTGGGAGGAACTCGCCGCACGGGACGCGGTGGTCCAGTTCCACATGAAGCCCTGGGACGCGCCACAGATCGACGAGATTGCCCGCCGCCATCCGGACATAACGCTGATCATCGACCACATGGGATATCCCGATCCGGAAACCGGGATGGAGGTTTTCCAGCCGATTCTCGACCTCGCCCGGCACGAGCGGATGTTCGTGAAGATATCGGACGTGAAGGGGCGGTCGCGGCAGCCCTTCCCCTTCCGCGACATGCACCCTTTCGTCTGCGCGCTTCTGGACGCCTTCGGGGTGGAACGGGCCATGTGGGGCACCGGGTACCCCGGTCATCACCGGGTGAAGCACAACTGGCTTTCGCTGGCCGACGAGCTGCGGCTGGTCCGGGAGGGGTACGACTTCCTGACCGACGATCAGAAAGACCGGTTGCTGGGAGGTACGGCGGCGGAGGTGTGGGGGCTGGGTAGCTAAGCGCGTACTGCTCATCCATTCGATCAACATTAACTCCATTACCCGCTCAATGGTACCCAGGCTGCCGTAGACCGGCCGGGAGAAAATCAGTTTGCAAACAGTCGGTAATCCGGTAACCGGACCGCCAGGTGTTTATTACACAGTGCTGTGGATGCTCGTCCTGATAGCGAGCGGCTGTAACTTGACAAGTTCGACTGGGCCGGAGAGTCCGGCCTCGGTCACCGTTACGCCCGAAAAGACTCTGCTTACGTCAGCCGATGAGACCATCCAGCTGACCGCGGACGCCCGGGACCGCGAGGGCACGCACATCGCGTACGAATCCGTCACCTGGTCGAGCAGCAATCCCTCGGTGGCCACCGTGAGCCACTCTGGTCTTGTTACGGCAAAGAATGAGGGACAAGCGACCATTTCGGCGAACATCGGTGGCGTTTCGGGACAAGCGGTCGTCACCGTCGAATGGCCGAAGCCGGTAACGATCGTGATCAGACCGACGACCGAACTGGTATTCGGATCCCTCGGAGAAACGCGGCAGTTATCGGCGACGATATTTGACCAGAAGGGACTTGTACTGGAAAACGTACAGGTGACCTGGTCAAGCAGCGACAGTTCCGTCGTCGCCGTGGACGACCTTGGCCTGATTACCACGACAGGACGGGGTTCGGCGTTGATAACGGCAAAAGCGGGGGATGCTTCCGCCACGAAAAGTATCGAGGTATTGCGAGGATGGATCAGGCTGGTCTTGTCCCACGAGTCGATAATGTTGAGATTGGAGGAGACCTATCCATTGTCAGTTGAATTCACTGATGCGGAAGGCAAAGAAGTGCCGTCGCGCATCAGTGGTTATGAATCGTCAAATCTCAGCGTGGCTGAAGTGGACGACAACGGAGAGATTACCGCAACCGGTTTCGGTCTTGCTACAGTCTACATTAACACAGGTTACAGTGTGTTACCTCATTCACCACTTCTATTGCGTGGCGAGTTGCCGGTCCTGGTGTGGCCGGAACAAACAACCATTGACTTGTATGTAACTGAAATCAACATCACGCCAGGGGCCACACCGCAAGTAGAACTTATCTACAGGCTTCCAATGTCGGACGGTTTAGTCGATCAACGGTTATTCCATCTGTTTACATGGCATTCGAGCGATCCTGACGTGGCAACGGTGAACCGTGTGGGGAGAATTACCGCCCTGAACGCAGGCACAACCGTTATCAGAGCCGAAAAGGCTTTTACTCTTCACGATGAAGTCATCTCCGGAGAATTGGAAATCAGGGTGGTGCCGGACGGTTGAGCTTCTTGGTAATATGTACTGGTACGAAACCCGTCGGGCTTTCCCGGGAAGAAGCTTCCGTCCGTCCGACTGAAAACCGTAGCGTAAGGAAAGGACCACCATGGTCATCGACATTCACGCCCACGTCTTCCGCTGGCCGGTGCTGAAGAAACGCAACAACGGCCTGCCCATGATGTCGGCTGAAGAGCAGGTCCGGCGCATGGACGAGAAGGGGATCGACAAGGCGGTGATCCTGCCGCTTACGTCCGCCGAGGTGATCGGGGAACCCCAGAGCATGGGCGAGGTCTTCGACATCTGCCAGCTCTACCCCGGGCGGTTCATCCCCTTCTGCGATTTCGACGTGCGCAGGTGCGACCTGGACAGCGCAGAACGGTTCCGCGATGTGCTGGATCAGTACGTGGCCCGCGGGGCGAAGGGCGTGGGAGAGCTGACCAGCCGGGTGTACTGGGACGATCCCCGGCTTTGGAATCTCTTCTCCGCGTGCGAGGACCTGGGCTTGCCCGTGACCTTTCACACCTCGCCGCCGGAGGTGGTTACATACGGACTGATCGACGAACTGGGCTTTCCGCGGTTCGAGAAGGCCCTGCAGCGGTTCCCGAACCTGCGCTTCTTCGGTCACAGCGCTTCCTTCTGGAGCGAGATCAGCGGCGACCTGACGGCCGACGGAAAGGAAGGCTATTCCAGGACGCTGGTCGCGCCCGGCGGTACTTTGGTCCGGCTGTTCAGGACCTATCCCAACCTGTGCGGCGACCTGTCGGCGGGCTCCGGTTTCAATGCCCTGACCCGCGATCCGGCCTTCACCTTCGAGTTTCTGGACGAATTCCAGGACCGCCTGTTGCTCGGACTCGATCACACGGACGCCGAGCTCGATTTCCAGCATATCGAGTGGCTGCGTGACCGGCGAGACGAGGGGCACATCGCCCCCGATGTGTGTGAGAAGATCCTTTGGCGCAACGCCGACCGGATCCTCGGACTGGGCATCGCGAACGGGGACTGAACCCCGGATGCGACGGCAGCATGATCACCGGAACGAGATGAGTGCCCTGGGTCGACGCGCCGTAATGGCTTGATCACCGGTTCGCGCGATTAATCATTTACACGCACCGGAATAAAAACAACATTAGGAACATCACCGCTTAACAATCCATCCGGAAAATCTCGTTCGAGGCAGCCATGAGCGATGCTCAGAGGGACGCCCGATCCGATTCCTTCGGGGAAGAGACCGAACTCAAGCGGGACCTGGGACCGGTCACGGCGACGACCGTAATTATCGGTGGGATCGTCGGTTCCGGCATCTTCGCGGGTCCCGCCATCGTGGCCGGATACGTGGGGACTTCCGGCTGGAACCTCATGGTCTGGGTCATCTGCGCCTTCATGGCCTTCTGCGGTGCGTTGACTTTCGCCGAACTGGGCGGCATGATGCCCCGTTCGGGCGGCCTGTACGTATTTCTGAAGGAAGCCTACGGGCGGTTGTGGAGTTTTCTCTTCGGGTGGACCTCGCTCCTGGTCATACGTCCCTGCGACCTGGCGGCCATCTCCCTCGTATTCGCCACCTACCTGGGTTATTTCGTCAGCCAGTTCAGTCCATACCCGGACTGGGCCATGCGGGGCGTGGCGATTATCGCCCTGATCATCCTGGCCTTCATCAATTACGTGGGCGTGCGGTTCGGCGGTCTCGTCCAGAACCTGTCTTCCTTCCTCAAGGTGGGCGGGTTGCTCCTCATGGTCGCCCTGGCCTTCGGGATCACGCCCGACACGAGCAATTTCCAACCGGTCTGGCCCTCCGATTCCACGCTCACCATCGGTTTCCTCAGCTTGGTCAGCCTCGGCATGATGGCGTCCTTCGGCGCCTACGACGGGTGGGACGGATCGACTTACGTGGCGGAGGAGATCAAGAATCCCAGACGCTGGGTGCCGCTGTCCATCATACTGGGTCTCGCCATCACCACCGTCGTCTACCTGCTCGTAAACAGCGCCTACCTGCTGGTGCTCACCAACGAGGGCGTCGCAGAAAGCGAACGCGTCGCTTCCGAGACCATGCAATCACTCGTCGGACCGATCGGAGCGGCTTTCATCGCCGCGACCGCCATGATCTCCACCTTCGGCACCGTGAACGCCGGCATGCTGACCGGTCCGCGCGTCTTCTTCGCCATGGCCCGCGAGAAGATGTTCTTCTCCTGGGTAGCGCGCGTGCACCCGCGCTACCGCACGCCGGCCAACGCCGTCGTCTTCCTGGCTGTAGTGGGCATCCTGAATATCATCTTCCTGGGAGACTGGGGCGCCATCATCGCGGCGCGGACCGGCTCCCTGTGGCTCTTCTACATCACGACCACCTTCAGCGTGTTCATCTTCCGGCGCACCCGTCCCGACGTGCCCCGGCCCTACCGCACCCTCGGGTATCCCGTCACACCCGCGATCTTCGTGCTCATCGGCGTGATCTTCTTCGTGTCCATCGTCGTCAGCGACCCCGGAAATACCCTGATCGGACTGACCATCACCTCGTTGGGCATCCCGGCGTACTGGCTGTGGATGCGAAAGCAACGGAACGAAGGATCGGGTGAGGAATCGGGTGAAGGATCGCCTGAAAGATCGCCTGAAGGATCGCCTGAAGGCTCCGGCAACGGCCGTTGATTCTGATGATTTTGGTCCCGGCGACCTCCCGATTCATTACTCACAGTGACCACAGTTTAACCAGAATCGTAGCAACGCCGGCCAACAGGACCGCGAGTAGCGTTAAGCCCACCCTTTCAATCGTTCCCAATCTCTTGTCGATCTGTTCGATAATCCCCTCAAGCCGGCTAATCCTGCCTTCGTGATTCAGATAGTCGGTCATCGATTATCCCACCTTTCTCCTTACGTGCCCTGTTTGAGATTCTCCATCGCTGGACAGTTCCCGCCCCGCAACAGTACAGTTTTGACCCTCTAATCGTATCAGTATGATTTGGCAACCCGGATCTCGTATACCAAACACTTTCGCCATGCCAGATCGCTAATATTTACTATTTTGATCAAGATTGTGATTTTTTATGTTGACACCCCATTTCGAGCCCGGTATACTGGGAGTTCGTTTTCAACAAATCGAGGCCGGACGTACCTGGCAGACTTACCCGGAACACTTACCTGGCAGACGCACCTCGAACGGGAACAAAATGGCAAAAGCGGTCCGCAGACCTCGGCGCGAACAACCGGAACCCACCTGGGACCTGGTCCGGAAGCGCAACTACGTGGAGCGGCTCAAGCACGAGAAAGCGCCCATGGAGGTCATCAACGATCTGCCGGAGCTGATCGACCGGGGCTACGAGGAGATTTCGGAGGAAGACGTGGTGCGCCTGCAGTGGTACGGGCTGTATCACGACAAGCCCAAGGTGGGCCACTTCATGATGCGGGTCAAGCTGCCGGGCGGACAGTTGACGCCCCACAAGCTGCGCACCATCGGCAGGGTGTCCCAGGATTTCGGCGGCGACTACGGCGAACTGACCACGCGCCAGAACATCCAGCTCCACGGCATGAAGCTGAACGACCTGCCCCGGATCTTCGAAACGCTGAACGGCGCGGGGCTGTCCACGAGCGGGGGATGCGGTGACACGGTGCGCAACATTACGGGCTGCCCCGTGGCTGGTCTGGCCGCCGACGAACTCTTCAACGCCCGTCCGGTCATCGAGGCAGTCGCCGATTTCTTCTACGGGAACCCCGATTACTGCGACCTGCCGCGCAAGCACAAGATCACCATCTCCTGCTGCCCCCACCAGTGCAACGCGCCCGAGATCAACTGCATCAGCCTGATTGGGATCAAGCAGGCAGGCAACCCCGGATTCGCCGTACGCATCGGGGGCGGGCTGTCCACCTGGCCGCGGCTGTCGAGCGATCTGGGCGTCTTCGTGCCCGTGGACGACGTGATCCCGGTACTGCGCGTCATCATCGACGTCTGGAAGGAAGATCTCAAGTACCGCATGTCCCGCGTGAAGGCCCGGCTGAAGTTCATGGTCGCCGACCTGGGCGTCGAAGCCTACCGCGAGCGCGTGGAAACCCGGCTGGGATACCGGCTGGACGATGGCGAGGCACCCGCGCCGCCCGAGGTGGAGCACGACCACACGGGCATACACGAACAGGTGCAGGAAGGACTGTACTACGCCGGTTTTCCCGTGTTCCTGGGACTTTGCACCGGCACGCAGATGATCCAGCTGGCCGACCTGGCCGACGAATACGGGGGCGAATTCCGGCTGACCCGCCGCCAGAACGTCATCCTCACGGACATTCCCGGAGACAAGCTCGAATCGGTCACCACTGCGGTGGCCGAAATCGGGTTCCCCATGGAAGTCAACGACCTGCGGGGGACCAGCATCGCGTGCACGGGCGAGCCCTTCTGCAACTATTCGGTCGGGGAGACCAAGACCAAGATGGCGGAGATCGTTGAACACATGGAGCGGGTCTTCGGCGACCGGGCGAGGGGCCTGCGGCTGAACCTGGACGGCTGTCCCCACGCCTGCGCCCACCACTGGATCGGCGATATCGGGTTCCAGGCCACGACGCTCCGCGAGCGGGGCGAGGGCGGCGAGCGGCTGAGGGGATACGACCTGTTCCTCCGCGGCGGACTGAGCGGACAGGCCGCCATCGGCCAGCCCGTGCTCCGGCGCGTGCCCGCGGAGTCCGTCCATCTCTATACCGAAAGGCTGTTCGGCGCTTACCTGGACCAGAAAACGGACGACGAGACCATACAGAAGTTCTTTCACCGCCACAGCGACGACGAGTTGACCGCGATAGCCACCGGGAACGAACTCGCCGCGATTGCCACTGGAGAGGAATGAGCACCATGGACCGTCCGGACCACTCGGAACACATCGACCACCCCGACCGCGACTTCCTGGACGAGTTCGAAGCCGGACAACTGGCCATCGAGTTCGACGGGGAAACCCCCGAAGCCGTGATCGAATGGGCCCTGGACCGCTGGGGCCGGCGCGCCGGACTGTGCACGAGCTTCCAGGCGGAGGGGATGGTCCTGCTGGACATGGCCTGGCAGATCGATCCGAACATCCACGTGTTCACGGTGGACACGGGCCGGCTGCACCAGGAGACCTACGACTTCATCGACCGGGTCCGGGACCACTACGAAATCGACATCCAGGTGTATTTCCCCGACCTGCTCCAGGTGGAGAACATGGTGGGCGCCCACGGCGTGAATCTGTTCTACAAGTCCGTGGAATCGCGGTTCAAGTGCTGCAACGTGCGCAAGGTGGAACCGATCCGTCGCGCCCTGGAGGGTCTGGACGGGTGGTTCACCGGACTGCGGCGCGACCAGTGGGCCAGCCGGGCGAACATCCGCAAGATCGAGATCGACCACGACCACGGCGGACTGGCGAAGATCAGCCCCCTGGCGGACTGGACCGAGGAAGAGGTCTGGGACTACATCGAACTCTATGACATCCCGAAGCACCCCCTTTACGAGCAGGGCTATACCAGCATCGGCTGCATGCCGTGCACGCGGGTCACGAAGCCCGGCGAAGATTCGCGCGCGGGACGCTGGTGGTGGGAAAAGAACGCGCCCAAGGAATGCGGCATGCACTGCCCGGTGGAGACCGGCGGTTTCGAGCACGAGATGGAAGCGCTGGTGGCAGAGGAGGTGGAAAAATGAGCAACGCGGCCATCCTCTACCTGCGCCTGTTGCGCAGGATCGTCCGTGAATCCGCCTGCCGGCTCGGCGGGGCCGAGGAATCCTTCCTGGCCGCGGGGTTTTCCGCAAACGACGCGCCTGCGTCACCGCAGCCCGTGGGACTCGACAAACAGCGCACGCAGCCCGTGGTGTGCGGCGGAGCGGTCGAAAGGGACAACCGTGCCAGGTCGTGACGGCGGCGTCCCGCGGTTCGACGAACAGGACCGGGAGCTGCTGCTGGAAGAACTGGACGGATTTACCGCGTCCCTGCCGGACGAGGATGCCAGGATCCCCTACCTCGCCCTGCGGCGGGACATCGAAACAGGGCAGGTTTCCCCGGAAAACGTCCCCAGCCTCGAGAACATCCTCGAACTCACCCTGCAGTCCGGCCGCGTGCGCCGTCGCCAGAGCGCCGTGGCCGAGAAACGGCTCCTCCGGCTGTTCAACGGCACGCCCCGGGGCGCTGCCGTCAAGCAGGCCGTCGCGGAGACCAACGAAGCCCTGGCCGCCCTCAAGGGCCAGGTCATCGACACCGTTTCCTTCGCCCCGGGCACGCCGGGCGCCTACCGGCTCCTCATCGACACGGAAGCGTGCCGGGTCGACCTCGAGATCACCCGCCGGGGCGTGTCGGTCAAGAACGTCGAGATCGGTATCTGAAAAACGTTGGCGCGACCGGGCCCGGACGTATATTAGCCTTCAGGCAGGCGATCGATCCTCTCCTCCATGCATCTCTCCACCGGAACGGACGCCCATGGGCTACCCGCGTATCGATGGCCGCAGGGTGCAGGTTGAACCGTTGGCGGACCGGGAAAGCAAGCATCATATCGACGACATTCGCGTCGATCCCGATGGTCCGCTGCCCCCGGCTACATCCCGCCAGACCAGCCAGATCGTGACGATAGCGGACCGCATGCGCGCGGCCCGTTCCAGGGGCGCTTCCGTCATGCTGGCCTACGGCGCGCACCTCGTGAAAAACGGGCTCGCTCCCGTGGTCACGCGCATGATCGAAGCGGGCTGGATCACCCACCTGGCCACCAACGGCGCGGGCGTGATCCACGACTGGGAATACGCCTTCCACGGACGGTCCGAGGAGGACGTGCGGGGCCATGTCGCCCGGGGATGTTTCGGCACGTGGGACGAGACCGGCCGGCATACGGCACTGGCGGTACTGGCCGGTACGACGGACGGCCTGGGATACGGGGAGTCGGTGGGCCGGATGATCGTCGAGGACGGGTACCGCATACCCGATCCGGCCGCACTTCAGCAGGCGCTCGCGGACTGGTCCGCCGATCCCGCGGACGACGAGGCCATGCCCGCCCGTGCCGACCTCCTGCAGACGATCGTGCGCCACGAAGTCGCACCGGGCCGCCACGCCGTCGAACATCCCCACAAGCAGCATTCGCTGACCGGGAATGCCTGTCGTCTGGGCGTGCCGCTCACCGTGCATCCCGGTATCGGGTACGACATCGTATATACACATCCCCTGGCCAGCGGCACAGCGGGCGCCGCGTACGGGCGGGGCGGGATGATCGATTTCCAGGTCTTCGCCGAGGGCGTCTCGCGCATCGACGGCGGCGTGTTCCTGTCCGTCGGTTCCTCGATCATGGCGCCCCAGGTCTTTGAGAAATCCGTCTCGATCGCCAACAACCTGAGGCGACAGGACGGGCTCGGTCCCGTGCGGCCCTTCGTCGCGGTGAACGACCTCACGGAGGAGGACTGGGACTGGAACGCCGGGGAGCCGCCCATGGACGACCCGGCCTATTACAACCGCATGGGCAAGAGTTTCAGCCGCATGGGAGGGGAGTTGACTTATGTCGCGGCCGACAACCGGCTGTTCATCCCCCATCTGTGCCGGCTGCTGACCTCGTAAAAGGAGACCTAAATGGAAGCCTGGATCTTCGTCCATAACCCCCTCGATCGGTACATCTCCGACTACAGGCGGATCTTCGACGCGTGGCAGGACGGGGGCGTCACCGGCATCGTGGTGGGCTATCTCCACTTCGAACGGGACGACGGCACGAGGATGCCGGTTTTCGAAAGCGATCCCGCCGTGTACCGGTCCTTCGGCGTCGATCCACCCGCGGAGGGACCACGCGATCCGGAAAAGGAACACCTCTTCGCCGCCATGCTCGACGACGCCAGGGAGCGGGGCTGGCACATCATCACCTTCGGCGCGGGTCTCGGCGGGGGCCAGCGTCCCGTGGAGGAAGATCCATACGGCGTGATCGGCCACGCCGCGACGGTCCAGGACGCCATGAACGCCCTGCCCCAGGCCCATGGCTTCCTCATCGACGGACCGGGGGAGCAACACTACGAACTCGCCTTCCACCACGGGGGCGAACTCTTCGAGATCCGGCCCGGAGAGGACACCCGCTTCGCCGCCCTGGGGTACGACATGGACCGGCTGCAACGGGGCATCGAACACCTGTGGGACCGGTTTCACCAGCTCACCCCGGCCGAGGTGCGTTACCGCGCGCCGGGCGGCATGCTGGCGGGCATGCAGCTCTTCGACATCAACGAGGATGCCCTCTACTGGCTTCGCGCCCGACGCGAAACGGCCCTGGGACACATGGCCGCCATCGCCGAACAGGTCGGCAAGCTCAATCGCAAGGTGGAACTCGGCGGCATCCCGCGCACGGCGGCCTTCTCCTCCCTGACCTGCCAGGATTACCACGCCATGGCGTCCTGGTTCGATTTCATCTTCCCCAAGCACTACTACTGGCACCGTGGCTTCGACGGCATGTACGGGACGGTCTCCCGCTGGGTGCAGCGGCTGCGGAAGTGGAACCCGTCGCTTACCGAGGAGGACGCCTTCGACGTGGTGAAGCTGCTCTTCGGCATCGACCTGCCGGGCGTGCGCACCCTGATGGACATGGAAATGGGGTTTCCCGAGGAGTTCTTCTCCACCATCGTGTACGGGGAGACCCGCCGTGCCCTGGAGGCCATCGGCGATACGGACAAGTGCATCTGCTGGGTCTCCACGGGACGCGCACCGCACGCGGGCGATGCCATGCCGGCTCGGGACCTGGCCGGCATCCTCAACGCCTCCAGGGAAGCCGGGCTCAAGCGCTTCCTCTTCCATCCCGACCCGGACATCGGCGCGGCCGAGTGGCACATCCTCACCAACATGTGCGGCAACCCCTGGCAGGAGTCCAACGAAGCGGTGTATTGGCCGCCCGACACGCCGCGACTCGACTCCTTCAGCCACACGCGCAAGCCGACGCGGACGGATTAGGCACAACGTAGCGCGGCGGAAGCCGGTGCGGACCGATCACTAAGCGGGCCTCGCGCGCAATCCGTCGCGGACCGACCTGGCCGCACGAAACGTTGAAAGAATCACTCGCATGGCGCTGTCCGATTTCACGGGACCGGACTACATCGATGCGTGGACGGAGGACCTGGACCGGCGATGGCCCGAGCGGGCGGCGATGGCGGATTGCGTCGTGCAGACACTTGTCGGATGGCGGGGCGAGTGGCGCGAACAGGAACATCACCAGGCGAAATCGCCCGGGAGTGATCATCACGCAACCATCCGCTTGCTGGAACTTGGTGTCGGCGCGGGCGGACTCGCCCAGGCCGTGCTAAGTGCGTTATTCGATGGGCCAGAGTCGGAGAGGACTAGTGCCGTCGAATACAAGGGGATCGAGATCGAGCCGGCACTGGTCTTACACGTAGACGAACTGCTCGAAGAATCTGGCCACCAAGACGCACGCCTGATTCAAGCCGACCTGAGAGGTGACGGTTGGACCTGCGGGCTCAGTCCCTTCGACGCCATCTTCACCCTCCAGACCCTCCATGACCTCGGCGGCGTCGACGCCCTCGAAGCCGTCTACCAGCAGGTCCATGCGCTACTGGCACCCGGCGGCATCCTGGTCAATGCTGATTTTGTCGTGCCCTTCGAGAAAGACGACCCCAATCGGCCACGGCGGTTGCCCGTAGAAACGCATCAGGACCTACTTTCCGGCCTGGGATTTGTCGATTTCAGGTGTGGACTGCGACAGGGAAAGATGGCGTGTATGTCGGCGAGGCGAGTGTAACGGTCCAGGAGTTCTGACCGAGACATGAAAAACAGGGCTACGTGCTTGCAAACACCTTCACTTCCTTAGAGCGTGACGTTTAACTCAATTTTCCTAATATCAAACAGGAGAGTGGCATGCTTTTAACCGTAGAAGTCGAGATTACAAAAAAGCCATGGTTCTCAAAATTGGAGATAGGCGAAGTTGCAATCTGCCTTGATGAAGAAGGTATCGAGTTATTGGAAAAACAGCTGGAAATCTTAAAAAGGGAACCTGACCATGTACATCTAATGACACCTTCTTGGGGGGTGATGAACTTACAGAAGAGAATCAAGGTGACGATAATTGGATGTTAGTAAATCACCTCAGGATTGTACGTTATTGATATTGTATTCTATTCGAGGAGTTTTCGTACGAAATGAGACAACAGATTGCTATTGGTGGATGTGAAAAGACACGCTATGAGTTTCGATGATTTCGTACTCCGTCTAGGAGTTTTCAACCACCAGAGTCTTGGATCAGGTGTGGACGAGGTTTCCATTCTGCACGCCGAGACAATCTTGGAAGTAACACTTCCTAATAGTTACAAGGAATTCCTTCGTAGATTTGGCTGGGGCGGAGTTGGAAACTGGGAACTCTTCGGCCTTGGATCTGATGTGCCAGAGTTCTTGGATCTGATACAAATGACATTGAGTGAAAGGCAGGAGATGAAACCTGGATTACCTCTCTATCTAGTACCCGTTATGAACGACGGCTACGGAAACCATTATTGTCTCGACACCAGCAAAGTAGCAGGTAATGACTGCCCCGTAGTATTTTGGAATCATGAATCACCTGAAAACCAGAAACCTGCATTCGTATCAGTAGGTTTTCTGGACTGGCTGAGTGGTTTGCTTGATGATCTACAATCTCCAGGTAGACTACATTCTCGCGATTTATAAATGAGGATCTGGATATCGACAGGCTTGACGGCCGATCCAATGTACGAGGCATATCCTGGACTGTGCCAATAGAATTACGAAGTACTTTCTAATAGAGACAACCAGTTAATCGACAGACTTAACACACGTGTCATCATCTGTTCGAACCCAGTCACCTGTCATAACTAGAAATTGTATTCTTGAGTCAATTGGGCACAGGTGAGAACTTGATGGAGGCGAACGACTTCGGCCAGTTCCGCCGCGCAGCACTACCCTTTCCTCAAATCCCCAGCCTCTTCCTCGCGGACGGCGCCCAGCCCAGTAGATCGCGGGCCTTCGCCATGTTCATCTCCTCGCCGTCTTCATCCCCGGATATGAAGAACACCTCGCAGCGGCCTTTGCCGGCCTGGTCGAGGAACCTCAACCCGGCCAGGTAGGCCTCGGCCATGTCCTCCTCGTCGGTGTAGTAGAGCTTCGGGCCGCCGGGCGGGTTCGTGATCCGGTCGATGAACATGGCCCGGTTGCAGGGCCCGGTGATGCGGTACACAAGCAGGTTCATGTCGTACTCGCGGGCGAAGTACCGGCAGATCTCCTCCGTCAAGCCCTTGGTCAGGCCGTACACGTTGGGGCCGTCCAGGGGCACCTCTTCCTCGAAAGGATACCAGGTCCGGTGCCGGTTGTGGACGCTCATCGTACCGGTGTAGATCCCCCGCGTGATCCCCATTTCGAAGGCGGTCAGCAGCAGCACGTGATGGCCCAGGCAATTGACCGTGTAGTTGTCGATCACCTGCTCCAGGGTGTGGTGCCGGTCGTGGCCGCCCTGGCCGCCTTTCATCGCCATGGTGATGAATCCGTCCATCCCGTCCAGGGCGCGGCGCACCGCTTCGGGATCGGCGATGGATCCTTCCACGTACTCGACGTCATCGTGTTGGGGAGCGTTGAGGTCCAGCACCCGCAGGTTGTGGTGTGGCTGGACGTAGGGCGTGATGGCCGTCCCGACGAGACCGGAACCGCCGACCAGCAACAGGTTCATGGCAGAGGGTCTTGTCAGTTCGCCGCCTCGGTCGCGACGGCCCTGGGGGTGATTTCCGGTCCCTTCGGCGTGTCCTTGATATCGAAACCGGCGGCGATGATCTGGTCGCGCAGTGCGTCGGCATCGGCATAACGCTTTTCCGCGCGGGCCTGGCGTCGCTGTTCGGCCAGGTCCGTGATGTGATCCGGTACGGCCGTCTCTTCTGGTTCCCATTCGGCCAGGCTCAGTCCCAGTATTTCGTCGAACTGCATGATCGTGGCCTTCTTGAGGCCGTCCGGCAGATCGCTGCGGACCAGGTCCCAGGTAACGGACATGGCGCGGGGCATGTTCAGGTCGTTGTTCACGACTTCCGTAAAGCGCTGCATGTAGGCCTCGTCCGCTTCCGCGTCGGGCTCGCCCCATCCGTGGACGGCCAGCCGCAGCCGGTTCAGCTGCCGCGCGGCGCCTTCAATGCTCTCCCATTTGAAGTTGAGCTTGGAGCGGTAACTCGCGCTGAGGCAGAACAGCCGGTACACGAGGGGGTCGTAGCCCCGGTCGATCAGCGTCTGCACCCGCAGGAACCCGCCCGCGGATTTTGCCATCTTGGCATCCCCCAGTTGCAGGAAGTAGCCGTGCATCCAAAAGTTGGCCAGGCGGGTGCCGTGACAGGCCTCGGTCTGGGCGATCTCGTTGGCGTGATGCACCGAGATGTGGTCTTCGCCGCCTAGGTGGATATCGAAAAAGGGACCTAGAAACTTGGCGGACATGGCCGAGCACTCGATGTGCCACCCCGGGAACCCGACGCCCCAGGGGCTGTCCCATTCCATCTGCCGCTGCTCATCCGGCGGGCTGAACTTCCACAACGCGAAATCGGTGATGCTGCGCTTCTCCGCCATGTCGACCCGCGCGCCCGCCTCCAGTCCCTCTACGTCCAGCCGTGCGAGATAACCGTAATCGGGCTGCTTCGACGTGTCGAAATAGATCCCGTCGGAAGTGCGGTAGGTGTATCCCTTCGCTTCGATGCACTGGATTTCCTTGATCTGTTCCTCTATATGGTCGGTCGCCCGGCACCAGGTGTCCGGCTCGAGGATGTTGAGCCGACGCATGTCCTCCTTGAAGACCCCGGTGTAGAACTCGGCGATCTCCCAGGCCGTCTTCCCGGCGCGGCGCGCGCCTTCTTCCATCTTGTCCTCGCCGGTGTCCGCGTCGGAGGTCAGGTGACCCACGTCGGTGATGTTCATCACGTGCCGGACCTTGTACCCGTTGAAAACCAGCGCGCGGCGCAGCAGGTCGCCGAACACGTAGGTGCGCATGTTGCCGATGTGAGGGAAGTCGTAGACTGTGGGACCGCAGGCGTATAGCCCCACCTCGTCCGGGGACAGCGGTTCGAATTCGCGGAGGCTGCGAGTGTAGGTGTCGTACAGGACGAGAGGCATGAAACATAGCTCCGGTGGAACGCGCTACACGGTCATTTCGGGTCTGTACAGATACGCAGGAGGGCGGGCTATGTCAAGCGGGAATTGGGTGAGACAGGCATCATCATCGGGTACGATTTTCATATCAATGCAATTCGCACGAGGATTTGGCCAAGAGTCAGACTGAATCAATTAGAACCGAAAAATGATTGTGTATTTATGGTGAATTCACTATATTTCCAATGAACACAACGATACTCAGACCGATTGAATGGGTGGGCTCCAGCAGGTTACAGACCGCAGCGCAACATTATCGGGCAAATTACACAGGAGACCAAAACCAATGAAATCTCAACGAGTGAAGATCGAACGCAGCAACGGAAACGTATTCGCCGATCTGGACTTACCAGATGGCGAAGCGCACCTGCTCAAGGCTGAATTGGTGACGCGGATCGACAAGATTATCCGACAACGTGGCCTTAAACAGGTCGAGGCGGCGAAACTGCTCGGCCTTTCTCAACCCGACGTGTCGCGATTGATGCGAGGGGACTTCAAGGAATACTCGATGGATCGGCTTCTGCGCCTTTTGACCGCACTTGGACGTGACGTTGCCATCATCATTCAGGACTCGGACGCCGGCCGACCGGGACGACTCAGCGTCCAGGCTTGAATGCCTCCAAGACGCCAGTTCCGAAGTGTTAGCGCCTACTGGTCCGGCGCCACATCCTCCTCCCAGTCCAGCGTCTTGAACCAGTAGTCCCGCCGTTCCTTCAACCATCCGTCCTCGGTCCGCAGCAGTATCCAGTTGTCGAAGAAATTCAGGGCGTCCGTTTCTCCCTGGCGGATCGCAATGGCCTCGGCGCCGCGGTCCAGAGGTTCGTCGAAGGGAATGAACAGCCGGTCGCTGTTGCGCAGGACCTCGTGCTCCGGTTTGGGCGAGGAAGCGATGACGGCTTCGGCGTTACCGTTCAGGACCTCCTGGAAGGCGAGGATGTCGTCGTCGAACTGCTGTATGGTCGCGCCGGGGAAGTTCTTCCGCGCCGCCTGGACCGAGGTCGAGCCGCGGCGCACCGCGATGGTCACGTCGGCGCTGTCGTAGTCCGCCTTGTCGACGAGATGGCCCGCCTCATCCCTGCTGGCGGCCAGCAGAAGCTCCGAATGGGAATAGGGCCGGGTGAAGTTCACGCTCAGGTTCCGCGCGGGGGTGATGGACATGCCGGCGATGATCACGTCGAACTTGCCGGCCAGGAGTCCGGGGATGATCCCGTCCCAGGCCGTGGGGATGAACTCGATTTCCAGGCCGGCATCGGCCGCCAGGCGGCTGGCCACGTCGACCTCGAAGCCGACCAGTTCCCCCTGCTTGTTGCGCATGGCCCAGGGGACGAAGGTCGATACGCCGACGCGTATGGTGCCCCGCTGTTTGATCTGGTCGAGCAGGCTGGTTCGTGCGGTTTCCGATGTGGACCCGCAGCCTGAAACGAAATACGCGGTCATGAGCACCGAACAGACGGCGGTCAGGACTCGCTTGCTTTTGAATGTCATGTGGAGGGATCCCCTGATGCGCGTGTGTGATTGTCCTTTTGTACTACTATTGGATTGAACTACTCGATGATCGCTGCGGCATCACCCCGTGTCGACAGATCATAGCGCGGGACTCAGCGCGCCCTCACCAAATATGACGGGGAAATCGTGCCCCGCCCGTGACCGCGTCGCCGCGTCCATGAAGCATATGCTGAAGGCGCGCCGCGCCGTGTCGGTGCGGTTCGTCCCGGAACTGTGCAACATCCAGTTGTGCATCAGCACGGTTTCGCCGCAGGCCACTTCCATGTTGATGGGCTCGTTCTCGGCCACCGCGGCCTCCGCCTGCTCCTCCGTCAGGAAACCGGAGCCGTGGCTCGGATTGATGAGCCGGCGGTGCGAACCAGGTATGATCTTCACGCAGCCGTTCGCTTCCACGGCAGGGTCGAGCGCCGTCCAGAGCGTGACGAGCGGGTCGCGGTCCAGGTCGGTCCACCGGTCCTGATGCCAGACGAGGGGCGTCCCTTCGCCGCTGGGCTTGTTCATGAACATGGCGCGGAAGCAGGCTACCGGTGTACCGGGGCCGTAGACCCGCTCGCAGATCGCCTCGAAGACCGGCTTCTGCATGAAGGACAGGTATACCGGATCCAGTTCCAGGTCCTGGATCTTCCGGTAGCTGAGCGTAGCCCCCTTGTGCCCTTTGCTCTGCGGTCCGGGCTTGTCGCCCCCGCGCTTTGGATCGCGGTCGAGCTGCATCATGACCCGGCCGTAGTCGATGTCGGCCCGGCCCAGCATGATGTCGTCGATGCGCTCCTGGAGCCGTTCGAGCTCGCCCGGTTCCATCACGCTGCCGAGACGGAGGTAGCCCTGTCGTTCGAATACCGCCCACTGGTCTTCGGTGATCCGGGTATTCATGGTGGTCGCTCCTGTTGGTCGGGATATAGGCCTGGATGTGATTCAGGTCGCATGGCCATTCAAGTCGGTTACCGGGTCAATTCGCGGTTCGGGACACGTTGCGTACCAATTCACGCCGAGTTCGCGGCCCCGAGCAACCGTTCAAACCGGAAAGTGTCATTGGCGATCGTGTTGGGCTGCCCCAGCGCCGTTTCGGCCAGCCATTCTCCGAAGGTGCATGAGAACTTGAACCCGGTCCCGCTGAAACCGCAGCCCACGGTCACGCGGTCATGGGCCGGATGCCGGTCGAGCACGGGTAGTTCGTCCACCGTGCGGGTGTACATGCAGATCCGCATGGCCGTGAGCGGTCCGTTCGCGTCGGGAATGAACCGTCGCAGGCACTTCCGAACCTCCTCCTCGTCTTCCGGTCGGGCTTCGCGGTCCAGACGCTCGGGATCGGACGTCTCCCCGAAAGAGTGCAGCGCCAGCTTGAACCCCGGATGGTCCGGCATCATGGGGAAGCCATAGTATTCGCCATCATATTCGGGCGCGGGGATCTGCCAGATGGGCAGCGCGCCCACGTCGAAGGACGCCGCGTTCCGCGCGGGCCACACCCAGGCCAGGGGCTGCCGGGAGACGGTCAGGGTGATGCCCAGGTCCGCGATCAGCCGGTCGGTCCAGGACCCGCCTGTAAAGACGACCTGGTCCGCGTTGTAGCGGGCGTGTTCGGTCTCGACCTCCACGCCATGGGCCGTCTCCTTCCAACCGGTCACGGCTTCCCGGCCGTGGATTTCGGCGCCGCGTCTCAGCGCCTGGATGAGGTGGCTCGCGATGCCCAGTTCAGGACGCAGGAGTCCGCCGACCGGATCGTACAGGCCGTGGTAGTCATCCGGCAAAGTGAACTGAGGATACCGGTAGGCTACTTCGTCGGAGGTCAGAATTTCGTGCCGGACCTTGCCCAGCAAATGGTCCCACGAACCGGAGTCAGACATGAGCAGGTATCCCGTCGTCACCAGGATCTGCTGGCCGGTTTCGCCCTCCAGCAGCCGCCAGAGCTCGAAGGACCGCTCGATAAAAGGTTCGAAGGGCGTATCCACGTATACCACCGTCTTCGTGTGGCGGGAGTACCCGTGGGAACTGCCCTGGGCGTGGGGCAGGTCGAAGCGCTCCAGCCCGAGGACCTTCGCTCCCCGGGAGGCCAGGTGGTAGCAGGTGGCCGAGCCCATGGCGCCCAGGCCCACCACGATGACGTCGTAGTGGTTCTTCATCGTTCCGCCGCCCCCTCTTGGGTCGTGACTGCTGGACCCGGCGGCGCCCCAGCACGAGTCTGGCCAGGTCCGGTATCCATGTGCCGGACCAGGTCCGGAAAGAACCGCAGGAAGTGCTCTTCCATCTCGTCGTAGTTGGCCTCGAGTTCCTCCACGGAACCCGCCAGCGTGTTGGGACGCCGGAGGCGCATGGACAGGCCGTCCAGCGCCCGGCCGATCCCCGCGGTTTCCCGGTAGCCGTGCAGCCAGTCGTGCCTCACCATGTGCCGGATCACCCGCGAAAGGACCGGCGGCATGTCGCCCCGATAGTCGCTGAGGGACTGGTAACTCCGCTCGATGAACGCGGAGAGCGGCTCGTCCGAAAAGCGCGGCCAGTTACGCGCGAGAAAATGGTCGTAGCAGATATCGATGATGATCCCGGCGAAACGGCGGCGGGTGGGGCTGATGAGCGCTTTGCTCTCGCGGACCACGTCGTGGCTGTCGGTAAAGCGGTCCACGGCCACGTGGCTCCGCATGCCCCGCATGACGGCGCCGATGTACGGCTGCCGGTCCACGGGTCCCCGGACGAAATCCGCCATCAGGTTCCCCACGCAGGATTCGGGTGTGTCTTCGGCGAAATAAAGATGGGCAAGATAGTTCATGGGTTGGGCAATCGTGCGTCTACGGGTCGTGAAGCTGTGAACTGATGGTCCGCAAGGCCGTCGGACTATGGGTCGTAGAGCCGGGTCTCCACCAGGATCTCCGAATGGAGCGTCCGGTGCACGGGACAGCGGTCGGCGATTTCGAGCAGGCGCGCCTGCTGCTCACCGGAAAGGTCGCCGATCAGTTCGATTTCGCGCTCGATGCGGTCCACCTTCCCTTCGGTGGTCTCGCAGGTCTCGCAGTGGCTGGCGTGGATCTTCGCGTGGCTGAGCCGGACGACGATCTCCTCCAGCGGCCAAGATTTGCGGTCGGCGTACATCCGCAGCGTGATGGACGTGCAGGAACCCAGCGCCCCGAGCAGCAGGTCGTAGGGCGTCCCGCCGCGGTCCGTGCCCCCCACCGATTCAGGTTCGTCCACGGTCAGGCGGTGGCCCGAGGCCACGATCTCGGTATAGTAGTGTTCCCGTCCCGTGCGCACCACCACCTGGCTTCCGGCTGCATCGGGATCGCCGTCCGCCGCTGCGGGCACGTCCAGGTACCGCGTCGCCCACGCCGCGGCGGCCCGTCCCACGTAGAAGGCATCGGCCTCGTTCGAAAGCAGGTGGTCCGCCTTGTCGAGGGAGAGGAAGCTCTTGGGATGCATGGCGGCCTGGAAGATCCGGGCGGCGTTCTCGATCCCGACCGTCTGGTCGATAGGCGAGTGGCACACCAGCAGGGCGCGCCGCAACCCACGGATCGTCTCATCCATCCGCGTCTCTTCCAGGTCTTCCAGGAACTGCTTCTTGATCAGGAAGGAACGGCCGGCGAGCGTGACAGTCGCCTGGCCGGTCTGTTCGATGGTCTCTCGGGCATCCCCGATCAGGTGGGCTACGTGCTTCGGATCGGCCGGCGCGCCGATGGTCACGACCGCCTTGCATGAGGGAATGGACCCCGCCGCCTTCAGCACGGCCGCGCCGCCGAGGGAGTGCCCGATCAGGACCCTGGGCGCCTCGTGGCGGGACGCGAGATACCTCGCCGCGGCAACCAGGTCGTCCACGTTGGACGCGAATCCGGTATCGGAAAAGTCCCCTTCGCTGTCACCGAGCCCGGTGAAGTCGAACTGCAGCACGGCCATGCCGTGGTCGGACATCTCCTGGCTGATGCGCCGTACGGCGTTCAGGTTCCGGTTGCAGGTGAAGCAGTGGGCGAAGAGGGCGTAGGCGACCGGCCTGCCGTCGGGCGGCAGGCTGAGCCGCGCGGCAAGCTGGTCGCCGTGGTCATTGGGAAAGCTGAGCGTCTGAACGGGCATGGTGTCCCCGGTCCGCCTGGTCCGCGTTCGACCCGTTCCTACTCCAGCTGGGCGGCCTCGTCCGACAGACGCCGGAGTACGTTCTCCAGCTGCTGCAGCGAGGCCCCGTATTCGGACCAGTCGCCCGCCTGGAGGTGGCCCTGGGCCTCGTCGAAGTGGGACACTGCCCGCCTTGCCAAGTCGTTCAGCGTGACACTCCTCGGCTGCGGAACGATCTGTCCGTCGCTCGTCTGCGTCGTCTCCAGGGCGAGGGTCGCGCCGTCGAAGGCGAAAATGGCCGAAAGTGCCTGGTCGAGCGTCTCCCGCATGGCGATGCGGTTGCCATAGGCGACGATCACGCGCTTGAGTTCAGGCAAACCGCCCCGGGTGGACCGCTGCCGCAGGTACAACGGCTCGATGTAGAGCAGCGATTCCTGGATCGGCACGACGATGATGTCGCCGCGGATCACCTGGGAGCCCTCCTGGTTCCAGAGGGTGAGCTCCTTCGCGATGTCGGCGTCCTGGGTGATCCGCGCCTCGATCTGCATGGGGCCGTAGACCAGTTCCTGCTTCGGGAAGTTGTAGACCTTGATGCGGCCGTAGAGCGGCGCGTCGCAATGGGCGGCCATCCAGCCGATCATGTTTTCCTTGTTGGCCGGCGTGAAGGGCAGCAGGAGGAGCATTTCCTCCCTCTCCATCAGGGCCGTCTTCATCACGGCGTAGTACGGGTATACCTGCTGTTCCTGCTCCGCGTATACTTGCTGGGGCACCGCCCAGAGGTCTTCCTTGTTGTAGAACACCTGGGGATTGCGCATGTGATAGATGCGGTACATGGCCGCCTGGATGGCGAAGAGGTCGCGGGGATACCGGATATGATCGCGGATCGGCTGCGGCATCTCGCTCAGCGGCTTGAACAGCGTCGGGAAGATCTTCTGGTACGTCAGCACCATCGGGTCCGTCTCGTCCACGAGGTAGAAGTCGGTCTCGCCGGTATAGGCGTCGATGACCACCTTCACCGAGTTGCGGATGTAGTTGATGTTCTGCAGCGTGGGCTGGTTCTGTACGAACCTGCGCTGCGGCGGCGGGTTCAGCCCGGGAATGTCCGATTGCGGCCCGGTGCCCAGGTCGCCCGAGTCCGGCATCTGCAACAGGCCGCTGAAGCGTTGCGAATAGGGATAGGAGCCCGTGGTCGTGTAGGCGTCGATCATCCAGTACAGCTTGCCGTCGGCGATGACCAGGTAGGGATCGTGGTCATAGTCCAGGAAGGGCGCGACGTTCTCCACCCGGCTCTGCAGCTGACGGTAGAACATCACCTGGCTCTCGTCGGTGATCAGCGGGCTGATGACGAAATTGACCTCGCTGAAATACCGGGCGAAGGCCAGGCGGCGGAAATAGGAGCTGAGCTCCACCCCGCCGTCGTCCTGGTACCGGCTGAACTTGTTCTCATCACCCTCCGGATAGTCGAACTCCTCCTGCGTGGTCTTCACGACCGCGTAGGCGTCCATGTTCTCGCCGAAGTACAATTCCGGCCGCCGCACGACGAGGTCGTCGCTCGTGGAAACGGGCGGGATGTCTTTGACGAAGAGGTCCGGCAGTCCCTCGGGCGTGGCGGTGTTCACCGGGCTCAGGCACAGGCCGTAGCCATGGGTGTAGAACAGGTGCCGGTTCTGCCAGGTGGGCGATGGCAGCTGGGCGTAGGACAACTCCCGGGCTGCCAGCATGACCTGGCGGTACTGACCGTCGATCATGTACCGGTCCTCGTCCACGCTGGAGAAATCGTAGTAGGTCCGGATCTCCTGGAGCTGCTGGTACGTACGCCTGAGCGGACGCTTGTCCTGGACCTTGAGGTTGTTGATGGTCGTGATGTTGTTCTGGATGTCCCCCGCGCCGAGGTTCTCCTGGATCTGGAAGGGCACTTCGTCGACCCCTTCCAGGCCGTATGCCTGCAGCGTATAATCGATACTGTGCTGGATGTATGGCGCCTCCCGGTCGTACTCGTTGGGCGCCACCACGAAATACTGAACGAGTCCGGGATACACCGAACCGACGATCAGGGACGAGGCGATCATGCCGCCGATGGCGATGAACGGCAGGTTGCGGCGCTGCGAGCGGAGCGTCATCAGGAACAGCCCGGCGCAGCCGATGGCCACGAAGAGCATGATCCACAGCGCGTACATCCGGGCGTGCAGATCGGTGTACCCCGCGCCGAAGGCGAATCCCGACTCGGAAAACAGCAGGCGGTACATGTCGAGCCGGTAGCCCCACGCCATGAGCAGGAAGACGATGGCACCCAGGACGCAGATGTGGTTGCGGGCGTACGACCGGATCTGTATGCCGCGCTCTTCGATGGTGACGGCGCCCCGGTAGAGATAATAGAGGGTGACCGCGATGGCCGAGGCCACGACGAGGAGCAGCAGCCAGAACCGGACGAAATGCCAGATCGGCAGCGAGAAGACGAAGAACCCGATATCGATATTGAATATGGGATCGGTGGCGCCGAAGGCCTCCTGGTTGAAGAACCGGAGCATGCCGTCCCAGTTGGCCAGGCCGATCAGGCCCATGATGGCTGCAATGACCAGGATGCCGATGATCGTCACGACCTCGATCAGCCTGGAGTTGGAGAATAGCTGTTCGAGTTCCGACATCTCCTCGTTGAACAGGTGCAGTTCGGTGAGGCGCGTGGAGAAGTACCGCGCCAGGTAAACATTCGCCCCGAGGCCCACCAGCGCGACCAGTCCGAAGACCAGTCCCGTGAAGAACTTGGCGCCGATCGTCGTCCAGAACACGTCGTCGAAGCCCAGTTGGCCGAACCAGAGCGCCTCGACGAAGATGTTGGCCCAGAATCCGCTGAGGATCCACAGACCGATTACGGCTGCGGCCGCTATGAAGAGTAGTGATCTGAATCTGCCCAAGATATCGCTCCTTGCCCGTTGTGTTGAGGGGGTTTATGTGCCGTGCATGCAGCTCAAACGTGGCGTAATCCCGCCACCGTTATTTCGTCATCCAGCATCATGGGTCGGGCGGCCTCGCGAATGCGTGCCCTGACCCCGTCGTCGGTGATATACCGCACCTGGTTGATACCGTCGATGCGGAACAGCATCTCCAGACCGGCCTGCTGAAGGGCCATCGTTTCCGTTGCTTCAGGCAGCAGGTCGCCCATGCCCGCCGCGTAGGTATTCCAAAGGCGTTCGGCGGCGTCGAAGACCGCGTCCGCTACCCGTGGACTGTTGTATGCGTGCAGCAGGTAGTGGGCCATGATGAAGCCGGCGTCCTGGGCCGGGTGCCCGTAGTTGACGAATTCCAGGTCGAAGGTATGGACCCGTTCCTCCGCGGCGATCACGCTGGCCGTCCAGAAGTCGCCGTGGAGCAATGCCAGCTTCGTATCCGTGAACGTCTCCGCCAGCCGGCGGGCGACTCGGTTCAACGCCGGATCTTCTACGAAATAGAAACAGTACTTGTACCTCAGGCCCTGCATGGCCTCGTTGTCGAATTGCTCACGCAGATCCCGTTCGTCCCAGGTCTGCCCGTGCAGGGTCGAAAGGAACACGCCAAGTTGTTCCGCCACCGCAGGATCGACGCGCCCCCGCTCCAACTCGGTTTCCAGGGACGGGCGCTTTCCCAAGTCCGACATGACCAGGATGCGATCCGCGTCGTCGAAATGCAGGACGGCCGGGACGGTCCCCTCGGGGAACAGCCCGTTCAAAACCCGGAGGGCCCGCGTCTCGTAGACGATCCGGTCGGTGGTGACTTTGAGGTCCGGGAACAGGCGCAACGCGTCCAGGGCCTGTTTCACCACGACCGATCGGTCGTCGGCGGTGACCCGCAGCACGGTATTCAGAAACCCGCCGCCCAGTTCTTCCACCGTGCAGGAACCTTCCCGCGGCGGGGCCAATAGATGTCTTGTGTGAACGTACTCCGCTACATTATCTTTGTCGATGTTCATGACCAAAGTGGCTTCATCGCGAGCGCGATTCCCATCGCGCCAAGCCATGCCTTCCGGCCAATGATTTCCTATCCGCCCACCGCACTCGTCCTGCTCGCCAAGTATCCCGAACCCGGTACCGTCAAGACCCGGCTGGTCCATGGCACGGCGGAGAACGGTTATGCCGGCCTCAAGGACATCCGCGACCGATCGGGAGCGGTGCTCGGTCCGGACGAGGCCCATCGCCTGGCGGCCGAAATGTACCGCGCGTTCCTGGTGGACCGGTTCGCGGCGCACCGGGGACGGGACTACGACGTCCTGCTGGCCACGTCCCAGCCTGAATACGCGGACGCCTTCCGATCCATTACCGGACCGGACGTCCCGTACCACGCAGTGTCCGGCGTGAATTTGGGTGAGATGATGCTCGGCCTGTTCGAGGATCTGCTCGTTAGATACCCGTACGTGCTGATCTCCGGGAGCGACATGCCCCGGCTGGAGGAAACGGTCATCGATCGAGCCCGCGAGTCCCTCTCATCCCACGATATTGTGCTTGTCCCGGCCCAGGACGGCGCGTACAATCTTATCGGCATGCGCAAGCCGCACCGCATATTCGATATCTCGCGCTGGAGTTCGGGATCGGAACTCGAGGAGACCGTCGCCCTGCTTCGGCGGCGCCGGATCACCCACGAGGTGCTCGACGAGTTCCGCCTGCTGGACATCGATACGATCGAAGACCTGGTGCAGTTGATGCGCGGTCCTGAAACCGTCGACGCACCGGAAACCAATACCTTTCTGACGGCGCTCGACGAACGACTGGACTTCGCGGATTGAACCCGCGAATCAACGCCGTATATTAAACCGGGCGGGCTTCGGGTGTCAAGGGATTTCAAAGGCAAACGGGTTACCGTGCTGGGGCTCGGTGTGCTCTCCGGCGGCGTCGCTTCCGCGCGTTATTTCGCCGCGCGGGGAGCGGATGTTACCGTCACCGACCTGCTGCCTGCGGAAGCCCTCCGGAAGTCCATCGCCGCACTGGATCCATGGCCGGTCCGCTACGTGCTCGGGGAGCACCGGGAGGAGGACATCATCGGCGCGGACCTCGTGGTGGTCGGACCCGCCGTCCGGGACGACAGTCCGTTTCTCCAGCTGGCGCGGGACCGGGGCGTTCCGCTGACCACCGAGATCAACCTGGTCTTCGAGACCTGCCGCCGGCCGGTCATCGGCATCACGGGCAGCAACGGAAAGACCACGACGACCCGGCTTCTCGGCGCGCTGCACCAGGCGGTCGACCCGAAAACGCTGGTGGGCGGAAACATCGGCCGGGCCGTGCTCAACGAGCTTGAAGGGGATCCCACCGGAACAGGAGAGCCAGGTGGAGGCGCAGGTCCTGGCGGTACGGTCGACGGTCAGGACGAGGCGGCCGAATCCGGGGAGGCGGCCGAATCCGGGGAGGCGGCCGCCGGCAGTCCCGTGGTCCTCGAGCTTTCCAGCTTCCAGTTGCACCGGCTGGCCTGGATCCGGCGAAGTCCGGGCCTAGCGGTGGTGACGAACCTGTCGCCCAATCACCTGGACTGGCACGGGACCTTCGACGCCTACGAACAGGCCAAGCGTCACATCGTGCACTACCAGTCGCCGGAGGACGTGGTCGTCCTGAACGCCGATGATGAGCGGCTGCGTACATGGGCGGCTTTCTGCCCGGGACGGGTAGCGTGGTTCAGCATGGAAGGCCCCGTCGAGACCGGATGCCACGTGCGGAACGGACAGGTGGTCTTCCGCGACAGTTCCGGCGAACACGCCATTTGTCCCGTGGACGCCCTCAGGTTGCCGGGTCCGCATAACCTGGCCAACCTGCTGGCCGCGGTGACGGCCGCATGCCTGGGCGGGATCCCGCCATCGGTCATCCGGTCGACGGTCGAGGCGTTCCGCGGCGTGGAGCACCGCCTGGAAGAGGTCGCCGTTATCGATGGCGTGAGATACTACAACGATTCGGCCTGCACCACGCCGGCGTCGACGGTCACGGCGCTCCGGGCATTCGACGCGCCGGTCGTCCTGATCGCAGGTGGGTACGACAAGGGGACGGCCTTCGACGACATGGCGAAGGTAATCGTCCGGCGCGCTCGGGCAGCTGTGTTGATCGGCACGACCGCGGACGCGATAGAGACCGCGATCGGGAAAGCCGGTGCTGATGCGCATCCGCCCGTCATCGCCCGCGCCAATACGCTCGAGGACGCCGTGCGGCAAAGCGCCGGTCTTGCACGGCCTGGCGACGTGGTCGTGCTGTCGCCCGCCTGTGCCAGTTACGATATGTTTACCAACTTCGAGGAACGCGGCCAGCGGTTCAAGGAAGCCGTGGCGGCGCTGAAGTGAGTAGTCGCGCGTAGCACCGAATAACCTGAAGTACAGCACCCGGAGGATCCGGCATGGCCATAGAGACGGTGGGCGTCATTGGATGTGGATTGATGGGATCGGGCATCACGCAAGTTTGCGCCCAGGCGGGTTACCGGACGATCGTCCGCGAGGCATCCGACGAGCTGGTGGCCGGAGGCATCGGTCGGATCGACGGCCTCCTGTCGCGGAACGTCTCCAAGGGACGCATGACGGAAAACGAAAAGGCGGCCGTGCTCGGGCGCATCACGGGCACGACGGAATTGTCCGACCTCGCCGAATGCGACCTGGTGATCGAGGCGGTGACCGAGAACCTGGAAACCAAGCAGGAGGTCTTCCGCACCCTCGACGGCATCGCACCGCCCGGCGCCATCCTGGCCAGCAACACCTCCTCCATTTCCATCACCGAACTGGCCGCGGCGACAGACCGGCCGGAGCAGGTGCTGGGCCTTCATTTCTTCAATCCCGTGCCCATCATGGGACTCATCGAAATGATCGTGGGACTGCAGACCAGCACGGAGACCGTGGGAGCGGCCCGGCAGTTCGGCGAATCGCTGGGCAAGCAGGTGATCCAGGTCAAGGACACGCCGGGTTTCATCGTCAACTACCTCCTCATCCCCTATCTGCTGGACGCGGTGCGCCTGGTCGAATCGGGTGTGGCCACGAAGGAGGACATCGACGCGGGCATGGTCCTGGGGTGCAGCCACCCTCTCGGTCCACTCAAGCTGCTCGACTTCATCGGCCTGGACACCACGCTCTACATCGCGGAAGTGCTACATGACGCCTTCCGCACCGACCGCTACGCTGCCCCGCCCCTGCTGCGCCAGATGGTCGCCGCCGGGATGAACGGGCGCAAGGCCGGCCATGGGTTCTACACATATGTTTGACCCGAGAGATCCCGATCGTACAAGCCCAGAAGCCATCCATGCCGGTATTGAATTGTACAATTGTACAATATGACCAAAGCCATTAATATCATTGTGACGTATTCGACCGACTGATTCAAATCGAGAGGCACCTGAATGAGCGATTCACCCGATAACGAGGCCGTCCTGCTCATCGCGGACAGCGAGTTGAACGCCGACATGCTGTACGCCGCGGGGATGTTCGTGCCGGACCCTTTCACCTTCCTCCAGGTGGGCGGTCGGACGACCATCATGATGAGCGACCTGGAAATCGACCGCGCGCGGGCACAGTCGAAGGTCGATGAAGTGGTATCGCTCACCGACTACACGGACCGCGCGAAGAAGACCGGCAACGCGGATCCTGGACTCGTGGATGCCGTGGTCGAGCTGCTCCGGGAACGGGAAGTGAAGGGCGTCAGCGTGCCGAACAGTTTCCCCCTGGGCTACGCCGACAAACTTCGGGATCGGGGATTCGCGGTGGCGTCGAAGGAGGATCCCTTCTGGGACCGGCGCCCGGTGAAGACCGACGACGAGGTCGCGTCCATCTCGAACGCCTCCCGCCACACGGAAGACGCCCTGCGCATGGCTTTCGGCATACTGGCCGAAGCTGCCGTGAAGGGCGGCCTGCTCCACGGGCCGGAGGGGCCGCTGACTTCCGAGTATATCCGTAAGCGTATCCACGTTTACCTGCTGGAACGGGACTGCATCGCCCAGCACACGATCATCGCCGGAGGCGTCCAGGGCTGCGATCCCCACAACGGCGGGTCCGGACCGCTGCGCGCTGGCGAGCCCATTATCTTCGACCTGTTTCCCAAGTCCACGAAGACCGGGTACTTCGCGGACATCACCCGCACGGTGGCGAAGGGGCCGGTGTCCGACACGTTCCGGCGGCTGTACGATACGGTGCTGGAAGGACAGGAAACCGCGCTCTCTCAGGTCCGGGCCGGGGTGGACGGCCGCGATATCCACGGAGAAGTGGTACGGCTGTTCGAGAGCAGGGGTTACGAGACGGGCGCGAAAAACGGCCGCATGCAGGGTTTCTTCCACGGCACGGGCCATGGCTTCGGCCTGGAAATCCACGAACCGCCCCGCATTTCCAAGGTGTCCCAGGTCCTCGTGGCCGGCCACGTCGTGACCGTGGAACCGGGTTTGTACTACCCCGATCTCGGCGGTGGCGTTCGGATCGAGGACAATGTGGTCGTGACCGAAAGCGGATGCGTCAACCTGACGCGGCTGGAGAAGGTGTTCGAGTTGTAGATTGTGGCAGGTCCATAATCCGCGCTTCAGTCCACCAGCGCCTGGTAGACGAGCGCCCGGATGCGCTGATGGTCGTCGAGACCCTGGGCGGGAATGACCTGCGTCATGTACGAAACCACCAGTTCCTCGGCAGGATCGACCCAGAACGTGGAGTGATAGGCTCCTCCCCAGTTGTAAGCGCCCGGAGAACCAGGCAGGCCGCTCCAGCCGATCTCCTCCGTAATGCCGAACCCCAGGCCGAACCCGCCGCCGTCTCCCTGCCACGCGTCGTGGACATGATCGACGGTCATGAGCTCCACGGTCTTGGGCGACAGGATGCGCGCCCCGTCCAGCGTGCCCCCGCGCCGGAGCGCCTCGAGGAAGCGGGCGTAATCTCCCGGCGTGGAGATGAGCCCCGCGCCGCCCGAGAAGCTCTTGCGCGGACCCTCGAGATACATGCCCTGTCCGACCATGTGACCCGGATCGGGCGCGCGCTCCATCCCCTTTTCATCGGTCACCGAATACACGACCGTGAGCCGGTCCGCTTCCTCCGGCGGCACGTAGAAATGCGTGTCAACCATGCCCAGCGGCTCGAGGATCTCGACCCGCAGGAACTCGTCCAGCGGCATGCCAGAGGCTCGCTCGATCACCACGCCCAGGATATCCGTGGCGTAGCCGTACACGAATGCCCCTCCCGGCTGGCCAGCCATGGGCAGATCCGCCATGCGCTCGACGGTATCGGCAATCGGTTCTTCGCGGTCCGCGAAATACCAGCCCACGATGCCGGCCTCCTCCCAGGCCCTGGTGCCGGGACCCCACCCGTACCCGATGCCGGCGGTGTGGGTGAGCAGGTCGCGCACGGTGATCTTGCGATCTGCGGGGACCACCTCGTAGCCCCCGTCCTCGGTTGCAACGGCGACGGTCGTGCTGTCGAACTCGGGAATGAAGTCGCCCAGGTCCTGGTCGATCAACAGACGCCCCTGCTCCTGGAGGATCATCACGCCCACCGAGATGACCGCCTTGGTCTGAGAAGCGATGCGGAACAGGTCCGTGATCTCGAGCGGCTCCCCGGCCTCGCGGTCCCGGTAGCCGAAGGCCTTGGCGTAGACCACGTGCCCGCGCCGCCCGATCACGAGCGCGGCGCCCGGCAGGCGTTCTTCCTCGACATAGGCTTCAAGCGCCGCATCGATGCGCGCCAGCCGATCGGAGGACACGCCGACCTCCTCGGGGGTGGCCGGGACAAAGGATTGGGCGAAGACCCGCGGCGCGGTAAGCGCGGCGGGTACGCAGAGGAGCGACGCCGCGAGCAGTGGTAGTAGCATGCGGTTATACGCCGCGAGCAGAGGTAGTAGCATGCGGTTATAGTACATTGACCATATTGACAACATGATTTCCGTTCCTTTTTGGGGTTAGCGTGGCGATGCGGCTATTCTAGTCCATTCACGCATAATTGTCAATTTAGCGTGAATTGAATGGTGTTTATGCGTGCTATTCACGCTTTATTGCAGAAACACCGTGAATGACATCCGGCCAGGAACCTTCATGCAGGTCCGCATTCATGCATCCAAATGTGTATAAATCAAGGACCCATCCAACATGAAAATCAGCACCCTCGAGATCGGCCAAGCGTCCGTCCTGACGGACTTCTACAATGAACAGTTCTCCGGGATGCCGTACTGCTATCCGGTCACCGAGGATGAATTCAGGACCGGCGTCATCTGGCACGAAGAAAGGGACGAACCCTACGAGGACCTGTCGGAAGAGACGATCCTGGTTGCGGAAGACGACGACGGCGCCGTGGCGGGTTTCGTCCACGTGGCCGTCTGCCGCAGAGGCGAGGAGCACGACCGTGTCGGACTCCATCCGATCGAGGAACTGCTGGAGGACCGCATCGGCCTCATCCGGTTCTTCCACTACCGGGCCGGGGCCAGGCCGGCCGGGCAGGCGCTGCTGGAAGCGGCGGAAGCACGACTGCGAAACTTCGGTGTCGGTCAGATACGGGCATTCAGCTATTTCGGATACCGGTTCCATCGCTTCTGCCACGCCTTCCAATCCGACCGGATGGGCCATGTGGGCGCGCTGCTCTGCATGAACGACTACCGGATTACGCGGGGGATCATCCTCCTCGAACTCCCGGATTTCGCGGTACCCGATCCGGTATTGCCGGACCCCGGCGTGACCACGCGGTTCGACGTCCGTCCCGGGCGCGGCAGTCTGCCCAACATGGAGTTCCAGCTCTTCCGGGGAGATCAGTGCATCGGCCAGGGATTCGCCCAGTCAGTGGGGGATTTCTGCCGATCGCCTCTGGCGCAGGATACCTTCTATATTCCGTGGTTCTCCATCGAAGGCAGCCCGGTGGGAGGACGGGTCAGCGAGGGGGAGCAGGGCAAGGGGTTTGGGCGGTACATGATGGAAGTGCTGCTCAGGGAAATGCATCAGCTCGGATACCGCCACGCGACCACCCAGGCGAACACGGGCAGCCCCCGGCCCATTCTACTGTACACGAACATGGGATACCGGGTCGTAGACACCAATTACCAGTACTTCAAGGACCTGGAGCGGGAGATACCGCTGGAGGTGTTCAAAGAGGTGGGGTTCTAGGAGATCGGGCTCTGATTACCCGCCTGCACCGATCAGTGCCTTCGCCCTGCCGGCGATGTTTTCCGCCGTGAAGCCCAGGTGCTTGAATACGTCCTGGTAAGGCGCCGATGCGCCGAAGCGTTCCAGGCCGATGACGTCGCCCCGCGGGCCCACGTACCGTTCCCAGCCCAGCGTGACGCCGGGTTCCACGGCCAGGCGCGCGGTGACCGACGCCGGGAGCACGGACTCCCGGTATTCCTCGGCCTGCGCTTCAAACAGTTCCCAACTCGGCATGCTGACCACGCGCGCGGCCACCCCTTCACCGGCCAGCGTCTCCCGTGCCTCGAGCGCCAAGTAGACCTCCGAACCGGAAGCGATGAGGATCACGTCCGGCGTTCCGTCGGTGTCGGCAAGGACGTAGGCGCCTCGATGCAGGCCGTCGGCGGACGCCAGACCCTCGGAGGATCCCAGACCCTCGGAGGATGCCGCGCCGTTCCCTTCCCGGTCCAGCACGGGCAGCTTCTGCCGGGTCAATGCCAGGGCGACGGGGCCGTCCGTGCGCCTTAGCGCCGCCACCCAGGCTTCCGCCGTCTCGGCGGCGTCGGCGGGACGGATCAGGGTGAGGTTGGGGATGGCCCGCAGCGCCATGTAATGTTCGATAGGCTGGTGGGTCGGACCGTCCTCGCCCAGTCCCACGCTGTCGTGGGTGAAGACGTAGACCGGCGCGATGCCCATGAGGGCCGCCAGGCGAATGGCCGGCCGCATGTAGTCCGAGAATACAAGGAACGTGCCGGCGTAGGGCCGCAGCCCCCCGTGGAGCGTCATCCCGTTCAGCGCGGAGGCCATGGCGTGTTCGCGCACGCCGAAGTGCAGGTTGCGGCCTGCGTAGTTTCCGGCGGTGTAGTTCGATTCGGCTTCCACCATGGTGTTGTTGGACCCGGCCAGGTCCGCCGAACCGCCCAACAGGCCCGGGATGCGCCGGGAAAGCGCGTTGATGGTCACGCCGGACGCCTGCCGCGTGGCCATGTCCCCCTGGTCGGGCGAAAAGGTCGGGAGGTTTTCGTCCCAGCCAGCCGCCAGTTCCCCGTCCATGGCCCGCTGCCAGGTATCCGCCAGTTCGGGAAAGGCTTCCGCGTAGGCATCGACGGCCTGACGCCAGGCCAGTTCCCATCCCTTGCCGTAGGGGACCATTTGCTGGAACCAGTCACGCACGTCCTCCGGGACGAGGAACTTCGGTTTCAACGGCCATCCGAGACTTTGCTTGGTCAGTTCGACTTCCTCTTCGCCGAGGGGCTCGCCGTGGGCTTTGGACGTGCCGGCCTTGTTGGGGCTGCCGTAGCCGATGACCGTGCGGCACACGATGATCGAGGGTCGATCCGTCTCGTTCCGCGCCATTTCGACCGCGGCTTCGACCCGGGCGAGGTCATTGCCGTCCAGGACCCGCTGCACGTGCCACCCGTAGGAGTCGAACCGCAGGCCCGTGTTCTCGGAGAAGGCCAGGTCCGTACCGCCGTCGATCGTGATGCTGTTGTCCAGGTAGAGGACGATCAGCTTGCCCAGGCCGAGGTGCCCCGCGAGGGAGCAGGCCTCGGAGGCGACGCCCTCCATCATGTCGCCGTCGCTGGCGATGACATAGGTGTAGTGGTCGACGACCTCGTGGCCGGGACGGTTGTACCGGGCCGCCAGGTGGGCCTCGGCCATAGCCATGCCCACGGCGTTGGCAATACCCTGTCCGAGCGGTCCCGTGGTGGTCTCCACGCCGGGCGTATCGCCGTACTCGGGATGGCCTGGCGTCTGGCTTTCCCACTGCCGGAAGTTCCTGATCTCATCGAGGGGAAGGTCGTAGCCGGTGAGGTGCAGCATGGCGTAGAGCAGCATGGACCCGTGCCCGCCGGAGAGCACGAAGCGGTCGCGGTTCGGCCAGCCGGGATTCTTCGGGTTGTACCGCATGAGGCGCGTCCACAGCACGTAGGCGATGGGCGCGGCTTCCATCGGAAGGCCCGGATGGCCGCTGTTGGCCTGCTGGACGGCGTCGACGGCCAGCATGCGGATGGTGTTGATACATCGTTGCTCGAGATCGTGTTCTGACACGGTTCGCGTCCTTTTCGGTTCGGAATGTATATGCGGTTCGTATGTTCAAGTTCGCCAGTTTCAGACGCCCGCTAAGATACAACCCGGCCTCTCAACTGTCCATCATCATATCGTACAGGTCCTGCTGCCGTTTCATCGCTTCCCGGTAGCGGTTCCGGTTCGCCGGATCCGGCTCAAAGGTCTTGCCCAGGGGGGCTGGCGCGGCGGCCAGGTCTTCCAGCGCGCCGGAGGCCTCCAGCGCCAGCAACGCGGCGCCGCGGCTCGAGGCCTCGGTCACGGTCGAGGCGGTGATGGGCCGTTCCAGTACGTCGGCCAGCATCTGCATCCAGACGGGCGACTGCAGCAGGCCGGCGCCCGATGCGACGATCTCGCCGGTGTCTCCCCAGATCGACCGCAACCGGTCATGGATATTCGCGAAACAGTAAGCCGTGGCCTCCAGGCTGGCCCGCATGACGTCAAGCGGCGTGGTGTGCAGCGTCATGCCGGTAATGGCCGCCCTGGCGGCGTCGTGCCAGCCCGGACTGCGTTCGCCCGCCCAGAAGGGCAGCACCGTAAGGCCGTGGCTGTCCGGCGCCATCCCGCCCAGGTCCCGTTCGACCCGCTGCTCGTCGGCCAGGCGTAGCGTGTCGCGCATCCAACCATAGACGTTCCCGCCATTGCTCAGGGCGCCGCCCATGAGGATCCTGCGCCGGTCCGACCGGTAACACCACAGTCCGTCCGGGATCGTGAACTCCGCGGCACGCCGCATGATCCGCATGGCGCCGGAAGTGCCCACCATCAGGGCGATGCGATCCTCGTCCACGCAGCCGCTGCCGATGTTGTTACAGGCGCCGTCGCCGATGGCCGGATACCAGGACGCTCCGGCCAGGGCGGGCCAGCGGGAAGCGAATTCACCCTTCAGGCCCCGTACCGGTTCGTCCACGTCGGTTACCGGCGTCAACTGGTCTCGTTCCACCGGCAAAGCGGCCAGCGTTTCGTCGTCCCAGTCGCACCGGTGCGCGTTGAACAACCCGGTGCCGGAAGCCATGGATACGCTGCAGGCAGGCGTACCGAACCACTTGAGGAAGAGGTATTCGCCGATGGACATCCAGCGTTCCACCCGGGCGAACGTTTCAGGATCGGTCCGGGCGAGCCAGCAGATCTTGGCGGGAAGATAGGATGCGTGGAGCACGCACCCGGTGCGTTTGTGGGCGGCAGCGGCGTCGAGCCGCTCGCCCAGTTCGGCGATGACCGTTCCCGGCCGCGTGTCGGCCCAGCTGATCAACGGGGTCACGGCGCGGTCTCCCTCCACGCCCACGACGTTGTGCCAGAACGTGGTCATGGCCACGCCGTCGATGGCGGGATGGCCGCCCGTGGGATGGCCGCCCCCGGCAAGTCCACCCATTGCCTGCCCACCCCAGGCGCAGAAGTCGTCGAGCACCGAAGCCACTTCCGCCGCCAGATGGTCCGCGTCGATGTAGACTCCGCCGTCCGGCGTGGTATCCATGTCGTAGGTTTTCTGAAAGGCGGGGGATGCGATCCGGGCCGATCGGTCGAAAAGGATCGCCCGCACAGACGACGTGCCGATGTCGATGGCCAGCACGCGGGGCGGCTGAATCGTGTCGCGGGGCGGCTGAATCGTGTCGCGGGGCGGCTGGATCGGGTCGCGGGGCATGGACGAGGCCTGACATCCTGATCGATGAAATCACCGCGTCCTGGCGCCGGGCGGTCCGGCCGTGATCATCGGACGCGGAGCGGGGAGCGGGAAACGTCCGCAGGCGGTATTATATGGTCGGTTGGATCGCGATTCAAGCCAAAAGCAACCGGCCAAGAAAGGATTGACAGACGGGCTTCAGGCGCGTTTTTTACCGATCCACGCTACAGTGGACACTCGGAGAAGGAATGACGTAAACCGGTCGAGGAGTTACAACATAAGATGACTTCCAAACTGAATGAGGTCGCCCGTGCCATGGTCGCCCCGGACAAGGGGATCCTGGCCGCGGACGAGAGCAGCGGCACCATAAGGCAACGGTTCAATGCCATCGGACTGCCGTCGACGAAGGAGAACCGCCGCGCCTACCGCCACATGCTGTTCACCACCGAAGGCATGGAGCAATTCATAAGCGGCGTCATCCTCTATGACGAAACCTTGCGCCAGAAGGCCCTGGACGAAGCCGAAACGCCCTTTCCAAGACTGTTGTCCGACAAAGGCGTGATTCCGGGGATCAAGGTGGATACCGGCATCCATGACCTGGCCGGTTTCCCCGGAGAGAAAGTCACCGAGGGGCTCGACGGCCTGCGCGCGCGCCTGACCAGATACGGGAAGCTGGGCGCTCAATTCGCCAAGTGGCGGGCGGTCATTACCGTGGGGAAAGGCATTCCAACGGGCGTGTGCATCGACGCCAACGCCCATGCCCTCGCGCGCTACGCCGCCCTTTGCCAGGAATGCGGCATCGTACCGATCGTCGAACCTGAGGTGTTGATGGACGGTGACCACAACATCTACCGGTGCGACGAGGTTACCGGCGTCACGCTGCGGCAGGTGTTCGAAGCCCTGGCCGTGCACGAGGTCAAGCTGGATGGGATCGTCCTGAAACCCAGCATGGTCATCTCGGGTTCGGAATGTCCTGAACAGGCTTCCGTGGAGGAAGTCGCGCGCCGAACGGTGAACAATTTCCTGCGCAACATCCCGCGTGAGGTGCCCGGCGTCGCCTTCCTGTCGGGCGGGCAGTCCTCCGAGACCGCCACGGCGCACCTGAACGCCATGAATCACATGTTCGGTGAGCTGCCATGGGAACTCAGTTTCTCCTACGGCCGCGCACTGCAGGCGGCCCCGTTGCGGGCATGGGGTGGAGACCCCGCCCGTTTCAAGGCGGGTCAAGAAGCCTTTTACCACCGTGCCATGTGCAACAGCGCCGCCCGGACCGGCACGTACAGCGCCGACATGGAAACCGCGGCCTAGCGTCCCGGCAAATAACCGCGGCTTAACCTGGCCAGCGAGGCCAGCGAGGCCAGCATAGCCAGCCAGACCGCGCCGGAACCGATGTCCAGACCCCCTTACTCCGAAATTGTCGAGAACCTGCCTTCCGTGACCCCCTTCGTGGGTCCCGAGACCATCGAACGACAGCAGGGAAAAGCGTTCCGGGTACGTATCGGCGCCAACGAAAGCGCCTTCGGCGTCTCGCCCCGGGCCGCGGCGGCCATGAGCGACGCCGCGCGCGGCGTCGCCTGGTACTGCGACCCGGAAGGCTTTGAACTCCGGGCCGAACTGGCCGAGATGCACGGCGTGGGCATTGAGAACGTGACCCTCGGCGCCGGGATCGACGACCTGCTGGGGCTGATCGTCCGCATGTACATGGACCCGGGCGACACCGTTGCCGCGTCCCTCGGATGCTATCCCACCTTCGTCTATCACGTCGACGGCTTCGGCGGCAGGCTGGAAACGGTGCCCTACCGCAACGACCGCAACGACCGCAACGATTTGACGGCGCTGACGGACCTGGCCGCGAAACAGAAGGCCTCCATCCTCTACCTGTCCAATCCAGACAACCCGACGGGTTCGTACTACGGCAGCAACGCCATCTCCGATCTTCTGGACCGCATGCCGACGGACTGCCTTTTCATTCTCGACGAGGCCTACCTCGACTTCGTGCCGCCGGACACCATTCTCCCCATCGACGTGGACGATCCCCGGCTGATTCGCGTGCGCACCTTCTCCAAGGCCCACGGAATGGCCGGCGCCCGGGTCGGCTACGCCATCGCCCACCGGGACGTCATCCGGACCTTCGACAAAGTCCGCCTGCATTTCGGCGTGAGCCTGGTGGCGCAGGCCGGCGCGCTGGCCTCCCTGCGTGACCCGGAATTCGTGGCGAGCGTGGTTAAGGCCGTGGAAGCGGGAAGGGAAGACTACCGTGAACTGGCCGGGGACGCGGGGATTTCCTCGCTGCCTTCCCAGACCAACTTCGTCGCCTTCGATTTCGGTACGGGCGAACGGGCCGGCGCCGTGATGAACACCCTCATCGAGCGGGGCGTGTTCCTGAGAAAACCCGCCGCGCCGGGACTGGACCGCCTGGTCCGGGTCACGGTGGGCACGCCCGGGGACCGGGCCGTCTTCTCGGAGTTGTTCCTGGAAGTCATGAACGAGGCGTAGGCTGCGGGCCGGGGCGGGCGCGCCAGGGCAAGTGAACCGTGGCGGGCGCGCCGGATTCGAAATACCAAAGGTACCGGTCGTCAGTCACGAGGCGGTTCGGGAGAGGACGCTCCAACCATGGTCGATCTCGATTTCTTCAGGCAGAACGGCTACGTGAATCTCGGACAGCCCTTTTCGCCGGAAGAGGTCAGTCGCTTCGTCGAACTGTACGACCGCGACCGGTCGGAGACGGGGTACTTCTGGCGGCCCATCGCCTTCGATGGCCACCAGAGCGTGAACTGCGAGCCGCTCATCTCTTCCCCGGAATTCGACGGGCTCATTCGCCATCCCGCGCTCATCGACCCGATCGAGACCATCTTCGAAGGGCCCAGTTGCCTCGCGGAGGCCTGCCTGCGGCACATGGCGCCGCACGAGGGCGACCCGGTGGAGGTCTGGCACCGTGACCGGCGGCACATGACCGACCGGCCCTACCGGTGCGGCTACCTCCACATGATGCTATACCTGTCCGACGTAAGCGAGGAAACGCACTGCTTTTCGATCTCGCCTGAACCCTGCGACGGCCCCATACTGGAAATTGAGGAACAGGTCAAAGTGCGCGGCGACATACCCCTCCACGGTCCGGCCGGCACGGTCATCCTCTTCAACCTGTCCGCGGTCCACGCTGCCACCGTGAGGAAAACCACCCACGAACGCAAGTCCGTCCAGGTCTACTACGGCCATCGCGACGGACCCGTCCTCAGCCAGTTCACCACCATCCCCACGGCCCTCTGGCGCGACCACCCCGATCCTGAAGTGCGCGGGTTCTACAGCCTGCTCAACACGCGCTCGCGGAAATTCGCCGAGGCGTTTGGGTGAGTCGGCAATACGTCGCTAGTCTGTCTGACATGACCAGCGAGGTTGTCGAGAAATCGTTACGAAACGAAGAGATCGGGGAGGTAAGTGCTGTTTTCAGACCGGCGGGATTTCAATCCACATAGAAATAAGTGGAAAACGTAATCGTGCAGGCATCAATCTTTGGTCCGACCCATAACACAAACACAGCAACAAATCATACGTGTATTGCACCCGCGCGCCGTTGGGCAGAGGCGCGATCACGGCGCGCCTGCGCAAGCTCGTAGCTCGCCTGTAACCGCATCCAGTGATCGGCAGTACTCCAGCCTATGTCTTCCAGCGCCAGTGCCAATTTGGCGGATATCCTCGCTTTACCGTTCAGAAGACGCGACAGTGTCCCTCGCTCACAACCGAGCCGAGTGGCCGTCTCTGTTACGTTCCAACCCACATCGTCCATGCTCTCGCGGATCAGTTCGCCCAAGTGCGGCGGATTCAGCATCGGGCCAACGCGATCGCTATCAACATCGCGCATGATCGTCACTCTCCCTTGTCAATGATAGTCGACCAGGTCCACATCCACGACTTCACCGTCCTCAAACCGAAACACTACCCGCCAGTTACCTGAAACTCGGACGCTCCACTGGCCGCACGGTCACCCTTCAGGGGATGCAGCCGGAAGCCCGGTGCGTCGGCGTCACGCGGATGCGTCGCCTCTTGCAGCCGAAACAGGATGCGTCGGAGCCGTGGCACCAGTTCAGTAGGCAGCCCACGCGTGGCGTTATCCCACTCATGAAGTGCTCGCAGACCCTTGTGCCTGATTCTCATGTTTCACTGTAATGGGCTGCGAGTTTTCTCTATAAACAACGATAATCCTGCCGGACAGCGACCAAGGCCTCACAGGGATGCTTCGCTTTTCCAACACATCGGGTCAGCTTTAAAATCCAATACCAATCTGCTGGTAGGACAACAATTTCATCAATATCTGACAAGTTGAAGTTTAACCTTCCCAAATACTGTATATACGACTGAATACAGTTGTAATATGACCGGAAACTTGAGTCAGAAATCTTACTCTTCTCCCCACGGCACATCGGACAGCCAGTTCCCCAGCCTGTCTCCGTAGGCAAACAGGGCCGGCAGCCCACCCGTATGGACGAACAGCACGCGGCTGCCGGCCGGGATCACGCCCGAGCGCACGTGCTCGATCAGTCCCGCCATCGTCTTGCCGGTGTAGACTGGGTCTAGGAGCAGCCCCTCCTGGCGGGCCGCCAGTGCGATCGCTTCGCGCACCGCGTTGTTGAGCCGGCCGTAACCGGGCGCCAGGACGCCGTCGAACGTCATGACCTCGTCCGCGTCGAACACCTCGGGCCGTTCGATCATCGCGGCGAGTTCCTCGGCTACCTTCCGTACACGTGCTGCCTGGCTGCCGGCGTCACGCCGCACGCAGATCCCGTAAACAGGCACCTCCTTACCCAGGGCCCTTAAGCCCATATGGATCCCGGCGTGGGTCAGGGCGCTGCCCGTGGGACAGACCACGGCGTCAAATTCGAGATCAAGGTCCCGTGCCTGCGCCAGGATTTCCTCGGCGGCGAGCACGTATCCGAGCGCGCCGAGTGGCGGATGGGCGGGGGCGAGATGGATCACGTAGGGCCTGCGGCCTTCCTCCGCGAGCGATTGGGCCAGCAGGTCCAGCGAAGCGTCCGCCGCGGGTTCGTCGTCGCCGACCGGGAAGGAATGCAGCGTCGCGCCGAAGAGCCGGTCGAGCAGCACGTTGCCGGATGACCGATAGAGGGCGTCCACGTCCGGTACGCGCTCTTCCAGCTGAATGTGGGTTTCCATGCCGAGCCGGCGTCCGGCGGCAGCGGCCACGCGGACGTAGTTCGACTGCACCGCGCTCGTGATCAACAGGGTGTCGGCATCCCGGGACTGCGCCTCGCCCAGGGGAAATTCGAGCTGGCGGACCTTGTTGCCGCCCATGGCCAGCCCTGTGCAGTCGTCCCGTTTGATCCACAGCTCGATGCCGAGGGCCGCACCCAGACGCGGAGCGGTGTCCAGCGGCGTCGGCGCATGACCCAGCCTGACCCGGGGAAACTTGTCGATGGCATTGGTAAGCGGGCTGGGCATGATGGGATCAACCCGTTTCCCACGCGGACCGAAGTTCGTGAACTACGAGTGATACGATGCGCACGCCGCCGTGCGTGCTCCCATCGTGCACGCTTTCGCCGTCGCCTTTAAGGCCAGCCGGTGGTTGGCCGCGGCCGGCAGGAAGCAGAAGGACATGGACACCTCGCCCTGGTTGCCGAAGATCTCCAGGGAGGTCCGGTCGATCAGCAACTGAAGGCTGACGCGACCGTCGATGGCACGCAGCGGCGCGGTTTGTCCCATACAGGACAACGTCCCCGCTTCCGCATCGTATTCCAAGGAATGACCCTGGACTTCGACGGAAAATCCTCCGGCCTGGGCTTCCACCTCAACCTCCATCCGCACGTCGAACAGGTCGCCCTCGTCTGCCAGGACGAGCCGGCTTTCGGCCTCGCGCAGGTCCGTGACCGCGTAGCTGCTGATTTCTCTCGACTCGAACCGCTGCTGAAATTGCGCTGCCGCCAATTCCGCCAGGTCGCCGGCAGGCCAGGTGCGCGTCCCGGCATGCAGGAGTTCGATTTCCGCGACCGGTTCCCTGCACAGCCGGACCCCGTCCGGCAGCGTCCTGAGCGTCAGATCAACCGGGAAGGACATCTGCTGGTTGAAGGGCATGGACGGGTACCGGCCGCCCCGCATCCACGAGATCTGGATCCGCCGGCCGTCCTCCACGGGGATGTCGCTCCACGTCTGGGCGGCGTAACCATTGGCGCCCTGCTCCGCCTGCAGGACGTCCGTCTCGGGCGTGAACTCGCGGCCGTCGAACCTTCCCAGCAGGTAGCCACCGCTCGCGCCCCAGAAGACCCACCGCGTGTTCGAGGGGTCGCCGTCCACCGGCAGCTCGAAGAAATCGGGGCACTCGGACACGCCCGGCAGGGTCAGGTCCTGCAGGTGCGTCCAGGACTTGAGATCCGGGGACGAGAACAGGGCGTAGTCGTTTTCGTCCATGAATAATGTCATGACCCATCGCGCGGTCGGTTCGTGCCAGACCACTTTCGGATCCCGGTTCTCCGCGCGGATGTGTCCGATGACCGGATTGCCGGCGTACTTCGTCCACGTCCGGCCGCGGTCGTTGCTGTGGGCGATACATTGTATACACCGGCGACCGGGGAATACCTTTTCGCCGCCCGCCGTATAGAAGGCAATCAGCGGCGGCGCGTCTCCGTCCTGGAAACCGCCGGTATCATGGTGATCCACCGCCGCGGATCCTGACCACATCCAGCCCGTGTCGTCCACGTCCAGCGCGGCGGTGTGTAGCTGTTTCCACTGCACCAGGTCCGTGCTTACCGCGTGGCCCCAGGTCGTGCGGCCGTGCACCATGCTGTTCGGTGTATGCTGGAAATAGAGGTGGTACTCCCCGTCGTAATACACCAGTCCATTGGGATCGTTGATCCAGTGTTTTTGCGCCGTGAAGTGGAATTGGGGGCGAAGTGCTTCCCGGTAGAGGGTGTCGTTGGTCATCGCGATCCGCTACTTCAGCGCCGGCCCGGGCACGCGGTTCCACGCGATGGGCTCCGCCTCGCCTTCGTATACCGCAGTCAGCGGCTTCAGCGCGCCCCGGGTCATGTCCGTCCACGTATCCGGCCGGGGATGGCGTGCCAGGTAGGCCTGGATGCGGCCGGGCAACTGGTGATACAGGGGGATGTACCAAAGGGTGATCACCGTGCGGCGCTGGTCGCTCTTGTTCCCGTGGGCCGCGTGCAGCAGGCGGGAATCCCCGATGACCAGGTCTCCGGCCCGGACCGGCACGTCCACCTCGTTCGCGGCGGACTGGTAGGCCGGGTGATCGGGGTCAGCCATGGCCCGCAGGCCGCCCGTGTGCGCCTCCTCGACATACTGGTGAAGGGGATGGCGGTTCAGGTGGGAGCCGGCGATCACGCGGAGGCACCCGTTGTGCCGGTCGGTATCGACCAGGTAGTACATCAGGAAAACCTGCTGCGGCGGCGGCTCGTAGCTGCAGGGATCGTCCCATCCCCACCAGTCCTGGTGCCAGAACAGCGCCGGGCTGCGGGGCGGCTTGCTGATGACGTACCCGGAGGACCAGGTGGGCCGGTCGAACCCGAGATCTGCGAGCGCGGCGAGCGCCGGAGGATACGAGACCAGTTCGGCGAAGAACACGTCGTCGAAGACGCTGACCATGCTGCCCGTGGATTTCTGCTCCTCGAAGTGGGACGGGGACTGGGCGTCAAGCAGGCGGTCGGAGACGGTCCGCACGCGTTCCAGCATTTCGGGCTTCAACACCCCCTCGACTACGCAGAAGCCGTCTCTCAAGAGCTGGTCGTACTTGTCCTGCGCCGATCGCGCTGCCATTGCCTTCCTCCCGCGCTCGCCGATCCGTCACACATTGGTCTCGATCAACTGGATGCTGTGGGCATCCAGACGGGTGTAATCCACTACCTCGAACCGGTTGCCGTCGACGTCGGTGAGCAAGAGCCGCGAATCCGACGCCCAGTGGGTGTTCTCGTGGCCGCGGATGACGAACTCGCGCTTGCCCCGGTCGGTCATGACGTCCCAGTAGGTGACGCCGTATTCCATCTGTATGGAGTTCACCCGTTCGATCGTCGCCCGCAGGTACCGGTGGGCCAGCTCTTCCTCGATGACCTTGCGCGATTCTTCGTCCAGGTCGTTCAGGTCCTTGATGAAGGCCACTTCCTCGTTCTTGATGTCCAGGAGCGACACGTAGGTGTCCGAGTGGGCCATGGGGGAGGCGTTGACCGGCCGGACGCGGATGTAGGACCGCTCGTCGCGGACCGTCATGCGCACGGTGTTCTTCGGCGCGCGGAAGACCCGGATCTCGCTTGCCTGGTAGGGTTCCACGGGGGCGTTCTCGATCCCCGTCTCGAATTCAAAGGTGTCCGGCGCGTCTACGCCAGGTTCATCCGGCATCTCGATCTCCCCGCTTAAGAACTGTGTCCGTTGGCGCCGCGGTTCGGGTCGGCCTTGCCCCCGCCCACGGCCATGACCGCGGTGCTCGCCCGCTGCGTTTCGACCATGCGGTAGAAATGGCCCTTCATGTCCAGCAGTTCCTCATGGGTGCCCGTCTCCACGATCTTTCCCGCGTCCAGTACCACCAGGCGGTCCGCCCGGCGGAGGGTCGAAAGCCGGTGGGCGATGGCGAAAGTCGTCCGGCCCTTCACGAGGTTGGCGATGGCCTCCTGGATGAGCTTCTCCGTGTGGGTGTCCACCGACGAGGTGGCCTCGTCCAGGACCAGGATGCGTGGATCGTGGATGATGGCCCGCGCGATGGCGATCCGCTGCTTTTCGCCACCCGACAGTTCCTTGCCGTTCTCGCCGATCTGCGTGTCGTATCCGTCGGGCTTCGCGCAGATGAAATCGTGGGCGTTCGCCGTCCGAGCCGCCCGCATGATCTGATCGATCGAGGCGTCCGGACTGCTGTACCGGATGTTCTCCGCGATGGAGCCGCTGAAGAAATAGGAGTCCTGCAGCACGACGCCGATCTGCCTTCGCAGGTCCTTCAGGCCGATGTCCCGGATCGGCACGCCGTCGATCTCCAGGTTGCCGTCGTCGATATCGTAGAACCGGCAGAGCAGGTTGGTCATCGTCGTCTTGCCCGACCCGGACTTGCCCACCAGCCCGATCATCTCGCCGGGCTGCACGTGGAGGCTGATGTCGTGGAGGACCGGTTTGCCCGCCTCGTAGGCAAAGGTCACGTCTTCGAATTCCACCTCGCCCTTCATGTCCTTCATCTCGACCGGGTCGTCCCGGTCCTCGGTTTCCGCCGGGGTGTCGACGATTTCGAAGACCTTCTCCGCACCGCTCATGGCCCGGCTCGACCAGGTGTTCAGCTCGCCGAACCACCGAAGGGGTTCGTACAGCATCCAGAGGTAGGCGATGAACATGATGAGGGCGCCGGTGGTGAAGGTATCGTCGATGACGGCGATTCCCCCGTAATACCAGACCAGGATCATTCCGGACGACGTCAGCATGCTGACCGTGCTGAAGAAAACGGCCGCTTCCTTCTCGCTCTCGTAATCGCCCCGGAAGACCCCTTCGTTGCTGCTTCTGAACCGGCGCATCTCCCGCTTTTCCTGGACGAAGGTCTTTACGACGCGCACCGAGGAAAGCATCTCGCCCGCCATGCCCACCAGCTTGCCCCAGCGGTAGTATTTCGTCCGGAACGCCCGGATCAGCCGGACCCAGAAATACCCCCCGCCGATGACGAGCAAAGGTATGGGAATGAGCACCATGAGCGTCAGTTGCCAGCTGGTCACGAATAACAGGACCAGGATGCCCACCAGGAGCAGGAGGTTGGTAAGGATATAGGGCACGCCGTCGACCAGAAACCACATCATGCTTTCCGTGTCATTGGACACCCGCGAGATCAGGGACCCCACCTGCCGCTTGTTGTAGAACTTCATGCTCAGGCGGGAGAGGTTCTCGTACAGGTCTTCGCGGACGGACACGATCACGCGGCCGCCGAGCCATACGGAAAGGCGGTCCTTGAAGATCTCCAGGACGAAGGATACGAGGCGGATGACCGCGTAGGCGACGACGAGCAGGTAGAGGAACGCGAACGGGTCCCCGGCCACGCCATCGGCCGGGACGCCGCCGGCCGGGACGCCAAGCACATCGTCGATGATGCGCCCCATGATGTAGGGCGGGCCGAGTTCGGCCAGGGTGAACAGGAGCGACAGGAAGACCATCAGCGCGAGCTTGCCCTTGAACGGCAGGGCGTATCGGGCGATCCGCTGCATCATCGCGAGCCGGTTGGTACACGCCGAACAGATCCCGTTCGGTTCGGGCAGGAGGCGTCCGCACCGGTCGCACCGGGTCTTGTCGACCTCCCCCTGCATGTCGACCGGATCTTCCTTGATGAGCTGGTCGATACCCCGGGCGATCCGCGCGAACTTGGCGCGCTGGGACGGGGTGTAGCGGATGACCTCGACGTCTTCGTTCCCGATCACCACGTTGATCCGGCCCGAGCCGACCAGTTCCTCCACGGCGGCGCTCTTGGCGTCGGACAGCTCGATGGACGCATCCCCGTTTCCCGTGCCTGCGCCGTTTCCCGTGCCTGCGCCGTTCGAATCAAACCGCAACAGGCGCTGGTCCGTCACCAGGAGCCAGCGTTCCTCGAACCGCAGGTCTTCGGTAAGGTCGGTCGCCGCCGCGATGCGGATGGACTCTCCTTCCCGCAGCGCCGCCCGGCAACGGTCGGCCAGGGCGTCGGGCATCCGTTCTTTGTAGATGGTCGTTGTGTCGGTCATGCCACCTCCATGATCTCGGATGTGGCTTTCTGCAGCCGCACCAGGTGATGGAAGTGACCGCGGTTGGCGATCAGTTCTTCGTGGGTGCCTTCTTCGACGACCCTGCCCTGCTCCAGCACCACCAGCCGGTCGGCGTCCCGCAGCGTGGACAGGCGGTGGGCGATGGCGATCGTCGTGCGGCCCTTGATCAGCCGAGCGATGGCTTCCTGGAGCTGTTTCTCCGTCTCGGCGTCCACCGAGGACGTCGCCTCGTCCAGGATCAGGATGCGGGGGTCGTGGAGGATCGCCCGGGCGATGGAGACGCGCTGCTTCTCGCCGCCCGACAGTCCCGTGCCCTTGTCCCCGAGAATCGTATCGTATCCATCGGGCTTCGCGAGAATGAAGTTGTGGGCGTTGGCCGCCCGGGCCGCCGCCATGATGTCCTCGAAACTCGCCGCGGGCTTGCCGTAGGCGATGTTCTCCCGGATCGTCCCGTTGAAAAGGATCGGTTCCTGCAGGACGACCCCGATATGGCCCCGCAGGTCCTCGAGCCGGATGTCCCGCAGGTCCACGCCGTCCAGCGTGATCGAGCCGTAGTTCACGTCGTAGAACCGGCAGATGAGGTTGATGGTCGTACTCTTCCCGGCGCCCGACTTGCCGACCAGCCCGATCATTTCGCCGGGCCGGATATGGAGATTGACGTCGCGCAGCACCGGCAGCGCGGCGTCGTACCCGAACGTCACGCCGTGGAACCTGATCTCGCCCCGCGTCTGCAGCATCTGCTTCGCGTTCTTGTCCTCGTAGTTCTCCGGTTCCATGTCGATAAGCTCAAAGACCCGTTCGGCGGCGCTCATGGCCCGCGTCATCCAGCTGTTGACCCGGCCGAGCCACCGCAGCGGTCCGTAGAACATCTGCAGGTAGAAGTAGAACAGGATCAGTTCGCCCAGGGTGAGTTCCTGTCCGAGCACCTGCCCGCCCCCCACCAGCCACACCACGATGAAGCCCAGGAAATTCAGCAGGCCCATGGTGGAGAAGTAGTAGATCCACTGTTTCTCGGTCCAGTACTCCAGGGCGAACATGTCCCTCGCGTTGCGCTTGAACCGGCCTACCTCCCTGTTCTCCTGGGCGAAGGCCTTGACGATCCGTATCCCCGACAGGGATTCCTGGATGTGGGTGAAGAACCCTTCCCACTGGCGCCACATGCGGGTGTAGTAGGTCCGCAATCTCCGGTACAGGACCCTTCCCCAGATGATGATGAGCGGCACGGGGATGAGGATGTAGAGCGTGAGCACCCAGTTCGTGTAGAACAGTATGCCGATGATCCCGAGCGTCGTCATCCAGCGGAGGATGAGGAAGGGCAGGCCGTCCACCAGGAAGCTGCGCACGTTCCGGGTGTCCCGCGTCACGCGCGAAAGCAGGCCGCCCGTCTTCTGCTTGTCGTGGAAGCCCAGCGAAAGGTATTCGACGTGATGGTACACCTGGGCCCGGATATCCGCCACCACGCGGGCGCCCACCCAGGCCGTCAGCCAGCCGTTTGCCATCTCCCCCAGCCAGCGGAGGACGAGCAGGCCGGCCATGGCCGCGACGAACCAGAACAGCAGGTCCACGTCCTCGTTCGCGAAGGCGTCGTCGATGATGAGCTGCGTTATCTTGGGCGGCAGGAGTTCCGCCACGCTGAGCACGGCGAACAGCGCCACCATGGCGATGGCCTTGGCCCGGTGGGCGCCCAGGTAGGCGCAGATCCGCTTGAGCATGCCCCACTTGCTGACGCAGGCGGGACACAGCCCGTCCCGGGTGGGCAGGCGCCTGCCGCAGGTTTCGCAGACCACCCGGGGGAATTCCGTCTTGACCTGGAACGGCTTTTCCTCGATGTGCTGCTCGATGCCGCGCTGCGCCTCGTTGAAGACGTCCACGCGGCTCTGGGAATAGCGGATCAGCGGAATCGTGTCATCGGCCGTGGAGACCTCCAGGCAGGAGCCGCCTACCAGGGGTTCCACCGCCACCCTGGTCAGGTCCTCCAGCGGGACGGCGATGTCGTCGCCGGCGCCGTTGAGTTCCAATGCCATGACACGTCGGTCGGTTACGATGAGCCAGGAGGGCTGGAAACGGCCTTTCGCATCCAGGTCCGATTCCAGGGTGATGTGGATTTCTTCGTCGGTTTCCAGTACGGGGTAGAGTTTCTTCTGAATCTGATCCGGCAGGGGATCGGCCAGGCGCATGTAACTTCCTTTGGGACCTTGCTGCGGGGCGTGCCGACTTGAGGAATGAACGGGACCGGTCATATATCAATAAAGTGGATGCATCCGTAACGTTTCACTGCTTCGAATGCGAATTGAAGTCCTGGGACAGGGTGAGGAAATCGCGGCTCGCTCCAGTTCGCAAAGGTACACTTTCTGAGCCCGAAAATCAAGGAAAAGCAGCCTGCCAAAATCGTTTATTTACTGTAAATACTTTGATTTACGTCCGCTGGATCTTACATTGCCTGAGATGACTCCACACCGCCTCGAAAGCCTGCTTTCCCGCTTCGCCGGCCTATCCATCATGGTCGTGGGCGACTTCTTCCTGGACAAGTACCTGGTCCTCGATCCGGCGCTGGACGAACCGTCCCTGGAGACGGGGCTGGCCGCGCGCCAGGTCGTGGCCAGACGCTGCATGCCCGGCGCCGCGGGCACGGTCATGGCCAACCTGCACGCCCTGGGCGTCGGAGACCTGTTCGCCGTGGGGATCACGGGCGACGACGGGGAGGGGTACGAACTCAGGCAGGGCCTGGCGGCCATGGGGGTCCGCCTCGACGGACTGTTCGAATCCCCGGACCGGTTCACGCCCACCTATATCAAGCCCATGAACCGGGAGCCGGGAGGAGAACGGGAATCAAGCCGCATCGACATACAGAACCGGATGCCCACGCCGCGTGACCTGGAAGACCGTATAATCGGATTCATCGGAGACATGTCGTCCAGGATGGACGGTGTGGCCGTCCTGGACCAGGTGGGACAGCGCAACACGGGGGTCGTCACGGACCGGGTCCGGGATGCGCTCTGTGGCCTGGGCAGGACATTGCCGGACAAGGTCATCCTGGCGGATTCGCGCGAACGCATCGGCGAATTCCTCCACGTCATCCGCAAGGGGAACCGGGACGAGATGCGCGGAGCGGACAAAAGAACGGCCCGGCCGGGTGAGATGCGCGGGGTGGACCAAGAAACGGCGCGACCGGTTTACATCACCCTCGGCGCGGACGGCCTTCTGCTGATCGACGGCGAAGACCGCCGGCATGTGCCCGGCATACGCGTTCCGGGGCCCGTGGACACCGTCGGGGCCGGGGACAGCGTCACGGCCGGGATCGTGGCCTCGCTGGCCGCCGGCGCGACGCCCCTGGAGGCCGGCCTGGTCGGCAACCTCGCGGCTTCGGTCACCGTCCGTCAGCTGGGCGTCACGGGAACGGCCTCGCCCGCGCAGTTGGTGGAAGCATTGAAGATGCTGATGGAAGCGTAGAGGACGCCGGGCGATCAGCGCCGCGCCGGGGTACCTACTGAGGTGCTACATTCCAGAATCGGAAGACCACAGACGCAGCGACCGGAATCCACTGGACGTTCCGGTCGTTGAAGGCGCGAATGTATCTCACGTCCAGCGCCAGGCCGACCGTGTCCGTAACGGACATGTGCACGCCGCCGCCCAGAAGGACACTGAATGAAGTCTCTGTACTGAACGCGGTCAGCTTCGTGCCGCGCACGGTACCGAAGAACCGGTCGATTGCCCTGGAGTAGCCGATGCCGCCCACCCCGTAGACAGCCGCGGGGGAAGTGGCGGTCTTGTACATCAATCCGAAGTTGGCGCCTTCCAGGCTTACGTTGGCATCCACGTCCGGTCCTAGTCGCTGCAGCGCGTCGTCACTCAGGCGGTCTCGGTCGTGTTGGCCGCGTTTGACGGAAAAGAGGTTGTCATAGCCGTTGAACGCGAGATGAACGGATTCGGAAACGCGTACCGTCATCCCCAGGAGGAACAGGGATCCTCTGGTTTTTCCGTCCGCAAAATCGCCTGAAGGAATACTCCGCCCGCCGCCCAGGCTGATCGACATGCGCTTTTCAGGGTCCTGGGCGAATCCCTTGCCGGTGGCCGGCAACGAGATTACGGAAGCCAGTAGGATGATGAAGACTTTCTTCATGCCTGCCGCCCGTGACTGGCCGCCAGGGCCGTCAAGGACCGCCGGTCCGCATTTCGTGCGCACTATGCCTTCTGCGCACCGGCCTTTTCACGGGTCCGGCGGCCGCTCAGATAGGCCTTCAGTTTCGGCGGGAAATCCCGCTTGACCAGCTCCTGCCGCAGCGCCCACTGATCTTCGGCCGCCACCGGGGACGTCTCCCTGATTTCGCCGCCTTCCATGATCAGGATCGGTTCGCCGTCCCGGTAGAGGATCCGGTTGGTCGTGATGCCGGGAACGCGCCGCCCGGGCGTGATGATGCCCACCAGGTTCAGGGGGTCGGCGGCGCTGATGGCTACGAGCGTGCCCTGTTTCTCCTTGCGCCGGATGCTCCGCAGCAGGGTCACGGCTTCGCCCAGGGCGTACTGCTCGCCCCAGACACCGTTCACGAACCGGCCGCCGCGGATCTCTCCCCGGGCTTCCATCCGCCGAAGCACCCGCACGAGGTCCCGCCACGGCGGCGAGGTGTTCTCCCGCTCCGTCAGGCGCCGGAACACGACGCCGTACCGGGCGAGCGCAACGCGGGCATAGGCCTCGAGATCCTCTTCCGCGTTGCCTTCCGCCGGCACACGCGACGTCAGACCCCACCGTCCCGCCGTCGACAGGTCGAAGGGATTCCGGCGTTCCCTTCCCCGCCGGGACTCCCGGTGACGCGACGGCACCAACAGGGCCCTGAGACCCGCGAAACTGTCGGAGGTCACCATCCCCGCCGAAACCAACTCCGCCACGGCTTCCTCTGCGTGGGTCCGGAGGAGGCCCGACTGCGAGGTGATGTCGTCGAAAAACACGGCGCCCTGCCGGGTCATCAGGTCCAGTACCGTTTTCGCGTACGTGGACAACGCCAGGTCCTCGTCGCCGGTCACGCCGCTCAGGGACATCCACAGCGAACGGTTCATGCGGTCCACGATGGCGATAGGCGTCGACCGGATCGGACCGGCCGTCTTTCCGTTCTCGCCGTTCGACCGGTGGGGACGGAGCCGGCCCCAGGCGTACTTGCCGGACAGGCACAGGTTGTCAAGCCAGGTGTAGTCGTAGTCGGTGACACGGGACGGCAGGATCTCGCTCTCCCAGGCCGCGGCCGGCGCCTCCACGCCCTCCAGCATGCGCAGCACGGCGGTCACGGCGTCGGTCCCCTTGAGCCGGGTGTCTGGCGCCAGGTGATGCCAGGTGAAGAGGAACTGCATGAAGTCGGCGGGTGAAACGGGCTGGATCTCCCGGCGCAGTTTGGTGATCGTGAAGCGGTGGATCCTCGCCAGCAGCCGGCGCTCGCACCATTCCAGCACGTCAGCGTCGGCGTCCGGCGAAAACTGTCCCCTGAAGACGAACCCCTCCTGCTCCAGGGCAATCAGCGCCTGGTCGACCTTGCCGACCGGCAGGTCGATGGACCCGGCCAGTTCGGCCGCCGTGACCGGACCCAGCGTCTCCAGCCTGCCCCGTATCAGTTCCACCAATGCGTACGCTTCCAGCGCGTGCTCTTCCGTGGCGGCCTTAAAACCCTTCTCCAGGTTGCCTCTCACGTCGTCCGGGATTTCCTCCACCGGTTCGAACCGCCCCCGCGGATGCACCCGCTCGAAATGGATGCGCCGTTCCAGGGGCGTCCACAGGCGTTTCCCGCCCTCCGTCACGAGCGTGGCGGCCCGGCGGTCGCCTTCAAGAACGGCGTAGTACTCCGTCCAATCCCCGAACTGATCACCCTTTCGCCCCTCTTCTTCCGTGACATACCCCGCGAGCACCAGGGCGTCGCGGAGTTCGTCGGGACTGCGCACCTCGGGCCAGGCGTCGCCTCGCACGGTGTCGATGGCCTCGGGGTCCAGCAGTCCAAGGTCGCCCGCGACCGCGGGGTCGAGCCAGCGGCGGTTCCGTACGGCGTTGGTCCGTCGCTCCTCGAGAGGCGCGTCGTCCAGGAAGGCATAGGGCCGGGCGTTGAGGATCTCCTCGGCCATGGGCGAGGGCTCGCGCAGGTCCCGCGCGTGCACGTTCATGTCTCCGGACTTCATCGTCTTCAGGACCGACTCGAGCGTTTCGACGTCCATGGCCTCGTGCAGGCAGTCCTCGATCGTCTGGCTGACCAGGGGATGGTCCGGCACCTCCCGGTCGCCCGCGATGTTCTCCAGGCACGCGATCTGGTCGGGGAACACCTGGGCGATCAGGTCCTCGGCCACGGACCGCTGGATCTGCGGCGGCACCCGGTCCCCGCCCCTGCGCCGCAGCACGGCCAGGGCGGTCGACGCGTTCCAGCGCCAGCGCACCTCGAACATGGGCGCGTCGAGGAGGGCCTGGACCAGGACCTCCCGGACCGTCTTGGCGTTGAGGTAACTGAAGACGTCGTCCAGGGGGAAGCTGTGGGTGGCGCCCAGGGACAGGATGATGGAATCCTCGTTCGCCGCGGCCTGCAGCTCGAAGTTGAAGGTCCGGCAGAAACGCTTGCGCAGGGCCAGTCCCCAGGCCCGGTTGACCCGGCTGCCGAAGGGACTGTGGATCACCAGGTGCATGTCGCCGGCCTCGTCGAAGAACCGTTCCGCCACCAGGTCCTTCTGCGAGGGGATCACGCCGAGGGCCGCCTTGGTCGCGCCGAGGTACTCCGCGATCTGCGTCGCCGCCACGTGGGAGACGCACGCGGATTCCATCAGCCAGTCCTCGGCCTCTCGCTTCCATTCCGGGTCGAGCTTCCCGTTTTCTGAACCCACGTCCATCCGGCTCGCCACCTCTTCCCTCAGCCGCGACAGGGAAGCCGAAAGCTCGACCGTCCTCCCCGGCGCCTCGCCGAACCAGAAGGGCATGGTGGGCGGCAGGCCCTGGGCGTCCTCCACGCGGATCTTGCCCTTCTCCACGCGCAGGATGCGCCACGAGTTGTTCCCCAGCTGCACGATGTCCCCGGCCGTGCTCTCGATGGCGAAGTCCTCGTTTAGCGTGCCGATGAAGGTCTCCGTAGGTTCCATGATCACGTCGTAGTCGAACTGGTCGGGAATCGTCCCGCCCGACATCAGGGCGTTGATCCGTGCCCCCTTCCGGCCCCTGACCGTTCCGTTCATCAGGTCCCGCTGGATGTAGGCGTGCTTGCGGCCCCGGCGCGGCGTATAGCCCTCGGCCAGCATGGCCACGACGCCGTCGAATTCCTCCCGGGACAGACCGCGGTAGGGATAGGCCTTCCGCACCAGGTGGTACAGATCCTCCTCGCTGAAATCGCAGTTGGCCACCTCCGCGATGATCTGCTGGGCCAGCACGTCGAGGGGCTGTTCGGGGATGATGATCCGGTCCAGCTCGCCCCGCCGCACCGAGTCCATGATGGCGGCCGCCTCCACGAGTTCGTCCCGCGTCAGGGGGAACAGGCGGCCCTTCGGCGTGCCCGTAATCGTGTGGCCCGAGCGGCCCACCCGCTGGATGAGCGTCGCGATCGCCTTGGGGGAGCCGATCTGGCAGACGAGATCGACGGAACCGATGTCGATGCCCAGTTCCAGGGAAGCCGTGGCCACCAGGGCCTTCAGCGCGCCGGCCTTGAGCCGCTGTTCGGCGTCGTGCCGGTGCTCCTTCGACATGCTGCCGTGATGGGAGGTGACGTTTTCGGTGCCCAGCCGTTCGCTCAGGTGACGGGCCAGCCGCTCCGACATGCTCCGCGTGGTGACGAAGACCAGGGTCGTCCGGTGCCGGAGAATGAGTTCCTCGAGGCGTTCGTACACTTCCTCCCACACCTCGTTCGACATGACGGCGCCAAGGGGCGAACGGGGCACTTCGATCTTCAGCTCGAGTTTGCGCCGATGCCCGGTGTTGAGGATCTTGCAGCCCTTGCCCTTATCATAGCCGGCGCCGGTGAGGAAGTGGGCGATCCGGTCGATGGGCTTCTGGGTGGCCGATATGCCGATGCGCGTGAGCGGACCGGAGGTAAGCCGTTCCAGCCGCTCCACGGAAAGAGCCAGGTGCGATCCCCGCTTGTTGCCCACCAGCGCGTGGATCTCGTCGATGATGAGCGTGTGCACGTTCGGCAGGATCCGGCGCCCGCCCGCGCTCGTGAGCAGCAGGTAGAGACTTTCCGGCGTCGTCACCAGGATGTGGGGCGGATGCTTCGTCATGGCGGCGCGCTCGCTCGTGGGCGTATCGCCGGTTCGGACCGCCACGCGGATAGGCACGTCGGGCCGGCCGCGCTCCTTGAGGATCGCCTGGATGCCCTTCAGCGGGACCTGCAGGTTGGCGTGGATGTCGTTGCTGAGGGCCTTCAGTGGCGACACGTAGACGATCTGCGTGCCCTCGGGCAGCGATCCGTACTGGCCCTGCCGGACCAGGTCGTCGATGGAGGACAGGAAGGCCGCCAGCGTCTTGCCGGAGCCCGTGGGCGCCGCGATCAGCGTGTTCTGCCGCTGCTTGATGACCGGCCAGGCGCGCTTCTGGATGTCGGACGGTTCCTCGAACCGGTCCTCGAACCACGCGGCTACGGCGGGATGGAAGAGGTCGTTGGTCATGGGAATTCTGATCTTGAGATTCAGGTTTCAGACGGACCGTCGCGTTTCCGGTGAACTTTCGCGCATACGGCTCACGGTCCGGCGAAGGAAAGTGGTATACTTATGAAGGAAGTCTATTCCCTTGTGATAATCAAGTGTTGAGTGCGAGCCCTGTGCCGGGTTTCTCGATCGCGGGCGCAGCGGCGAGCACAGGGCCGGCGCATCCATGACAAACCGGTGGTTTCCGGTCCGGCGGTAACCAGCCGGAGCGCATACGAACCCCAGGGTAGACGCCTGCGTCAGAAGGTCGGAGAAATGACCGGAAGATCCTGGGCGGCAGGGGTTTTCGAGACAGATGACTGTAGCCGGAAAATTGACGATAACTAGTAGGCTATGGCGTAGATCAGCAGGGCAGCGCCCAGGATGAGCGCGATCAATCCCCGGTTCCGGGTGGTGAGCCCGATCCGCTCCACCGTCCTGCCGCCGGCCCATACGACCACGCCCGATACGAAAAGGTAGATTCCGGCGGCGATCAATATCACGCTCATGATACTGGCCCGATGCTGAGATTGTGGGGTCCGGGGAAACGTCAGGTCAGCAAGGTAACTCCGATGGTGTTCAATACAACGCCCACTGCCATGGCGATCTTGCCGCGCCTCGGAGTGGACAGGCCGATACGTTCCATGTTGTTGCCGCCGGCCATGGCGAGCAGACCCGTGATGAAGAGAAACATGCCCACGAGCATCAGTGGGAAGATAAAGACTGCGTCCAACACTTCGCTCATACCGGGTGGCTCCTTGTTAAATCACGCCTCATACAGCACCGGGCAATAGGCGGGATCGTCCAGGTGCTGCACGTAATAGTCGGTGCGGCCCTCCACCGGCCGGGTATTTTCGGTCCGGAGATGAAAGGCGAAGCTGCGGCGCGGCGCGTCCGATACGTTCGGCCCGCTCGCGTGGTAGGTGTGGCGGTCGTGGAAACTGACCGCGCCGGGAGGCAGGACCGCCTCGACTTCTTCCCAGCGTTCTCCCTCGGGTACGGGGATGTCCTCCTGCTGCGCCGCGTGGTCGTGGCCGAAGAAGTCGCCGCTGCCCAGCAGTCCCCACCTGTGCGAGCCCCGAATGAACCGCATGGGACCGGACGCCCCCGTCACGTCGCTCACGGCGACCCAGGCCGTAAACAGCTCGCCTTCCAGATACTTCCAGTACTGCTTGTCCTGGTGCCAGCCGACGTTGCCGGTCACCTCGCCGCCGGGCGGCTTGTAGAGCATCTGCGACGCCCACAGCTGAACGTGCTTGGCCCCCAGCAGGGCGGCCGCCCAGCGCCCGATTTCGGGGTGCGAGGCGAGTTCGTAGATGGTCCGGTCCGACAGGTGCACCTGGTCGATCTTGCGGATGCGCCTGGGATCGTCTCCGGGATTCCAAGACCGGCGCGGCGGTTCCCCGGTCTCGTATTCACCGGCCATGACCGCGTCCATGCGGGCGGTCACGCGTTCGATCAGATCGACCGGGATGATGGGCGGCGAGAAAAAGAAGCCGTCTCGCCGGTACCGGTCGCCGGCGTCCGGGGGAACGCCCACCTTCGGCTCCGGGGGCATGGCAACCTTCGGAATGGTACTTGTCATCTGGTCCTCGCGCATCCGGCAGCGCATTACGCCTCAGGCAGCGCGCTCTTGTAGGTCTTGCCGTCTCTCGCCTCGTCGAATTCCTCGTTGGCGCGTCTGAGCAGTTCCGGGTCCCGCAACAGGTCAAGGCCCGTCAGCGCCAGGGACTTGGCCGCGAAGAGCATGCCCCTGCTGCCGATGCTCGAACCGGAGGAGGCCACCATCTGCCAGCTGTGGGCCGGCGTACCCAGGGGCCAGCAGCAGGTCGTGAGCTGCCCCGTGGGCGCGATCCAGCTCACGTCGCCCACGTCCGTCGAACCTTCCACGTGCGGGGGGGTATCGGTATGGGGAAGCACCTGCGTCCAGAGGGGATTCTCGATGCTTTCGGCAATGGAGTCCTTGACCGTCGATTTCTCCATGCGCTCGTAGGCCGACTGGACCGCGTTCTCGGGAAAGGTCGCCTGCAGCTGCCGGGCGAAGCGCCGCTCCTCGGCGGTGAAGGCGAGGTCGTTCACGGCCTGCATATTCTTCAGCATCAGGTCGGAGATCGTGCCGTTCGGCAGGACCTCGTAGGCGCCCCCGATGAACTCGATATCGTGGGTGGTGCCGCTCATCAGCGCAGCGCCCTTCGCGATGTCGAGCACCCGTTCGTACATCTCGTCCACCTCGGCGCGTTTCGGCGACCGGATGTAGTACCACACCTGGGCATAGGCCGGCACCACGTTCGGCGCCTCCCCGCCGCTCGTTACCACGCTGTGGATGCGGGCCTCCGGGACGACGTGCTCCCTGAGGTAGTTCATGCCCACGTCCATCAGCATCACGCCGTCGAGCGCGCTGCGTCCCTGGTGCGGCATGGCCGAGGCGTGGGCGGCCACGCCGTGGAAATTCACCTTGAAGGAGTTGAGTGCGAGCGACGAACCGTTCCAGACCACGTTCGTAGCGCCGGGATGCCAGGTGATAGCGGCGTCGAGGTCGTCAAACACCCCGTCGCGCGCCATGAGCACCTTGCCCACCACCTGTTCTTCCGCGGGACAGCCGTAGTACCGGATCGTGCCGGCGATGCCGTCCCGTTCCATCGCGCGCTTCAGGGCCTTTACGGAACCCAGGCACGCCGTGCCGAAGAGATTGTGGCCGCAGCCGTGGCCGGGGCCGCCCGGTTCGATGGCTTCCCTCTCCGCCGACACCGTTTGCGACAGGCCCGGCAGTGCGTCGTACTCGCCCAGGAACCCGATGATGGGATCTCCCGAGCCCCAGGTGGCGACGAAGGCCGTTTCCATCCCCCCGGCGCCCCACTCGATGGTAAAGCCGTCCGCTTCCAGATCCTTTGCCTGCAATTTCGACGCGTAGGTCTCCTGCATCGCGATCTGCGGATGGTCCCAGATGTCCATGGCCATCCGGGACAGGTCGTCGTCCTGGTCGCTTATGTAATCGATGATCAGTTTTTCCGCGGTCATGGTCGGGCTCTCCGGTCGGTGCGCGGGATATTCGTGAAAAATGAGGGATTTGGGATGTCGATGTGGAGTACAAGGGTATATTATAACTGTCTTCAGGCCTACATGCAACGTAGATGCAACGTAGATACATTGTAGATACATTTCCAGGGGCGTACGACCAGACCATGCGCCAGTTCGACCGGAAATTCGGCGAGCGCCTCATCGATGAATCGCCCATGACGCCTGCGGTCTACCTGTTCAAGGACGGTGAGGGCACCGTTATCTACGTCGGCAAGGCCGCGAACATAAGGCGGCGCCTCCAGCAGTACCGAAACGCCTCGCGCCGCAAGGTGCACCGCAAGATGCGGACGCTGGTCCGGGAGGCGAGCACCCTCGAGATCATGCCGCGGGATTCGGAACGCGAGGCCCTGCTGCTCGAGAACGAACTGATCCGCAAGCTGCGGCCGCCGTACAACGAGGACGGCACCTGGGACTTCCTTTACCCGGCCCTCGGCCTCGGCGGCACGGAGAAGCAGGTTCTGCTCTGCTTCACGACCCATGTGGATGCGTGGAAGGAACTTGACCTCAAGTGGTACGGCGTGTTCAAGTCGCGGAGGCGCGCCCTGGCCGCCTTCGACGCGCTGGTCTACGTGCTGAAGCTGATCGGGCATATCGAACCGGTCCGGCATCTCCCGCCCCACGAACGGATCCGGGGTTCACGCCTCACCGGCTTCCGCCAGGTGCCGACCGAGGTCGTTGCCTCCCTCGAACGCTACCTGTCCGGCGCCGGACCCGACGCCCTCGTGCCCCTGACTCACGGCCTGCTGGAGAAACCCGTCGCCCGCCTCAGCGCTTCGGAAGTCCAGCGGAACATCCGTTTTCTGGCGCACTTCCACGAACAGGACCTCGCTCCGCTGCGCACGGCCATGCGTTCGGCGGAACGGACGGGAACGTACGTACCGCAGGATGAGCGGGACGCGCTGTTCCTTGCCACGGATGAGCGCATTGGCGATAATAAAGACAATACCGCTGGAGAATCACCTGTTCAGTAGTTTAGCAGAAAGGATGATTATGACTGAGTCAATCATATCCACTAATGGACGAACCACGCTGCCTAAACCCGTGCGAGAGGCGCTTGGGTTGAAAATGGGCGACAGGATTCGCTATTTTGTTGATGGCAGAACGGTCCGTATTCTCCCTGTACGGCCGATAGATCGTCTGTTCGGCATGCTCAGATACACCTCGGCGCCGGTCACCATTGAGGAGATGGAGAGAACCATTGGAGACGCCGCGTGCGGAGACGCCGCGTGCCGGGACGCCGCGTGCGGGGACGCCGCGAGCAAGGATTGATGTTCAACCGATATTGATCGACCCTGGTAAAGCAATTCACCGACAACCCGACCTGGAAACTAAACACCACCGAAATCGAGACCAACTATGTTCAAAAGCGTAAAACACGATGTGTGGGCGTTCGACGCGGAATGGGTGCCCGATCCCGACGCGGGGCGCCTGCTCTACGACCTGCCGGCCGATATGCCCGATAGCGAAGTCATTCAGGAGATGTGGCGCCTGAACGGGGCAACTGAAGAAAAGCCGCGGCCCTTTCTCAAGTACGCCATGTCGCGCCTGGTCTCCATCGCCATGGTGACCCGGAGCCAGGATCCCCAGGGAAACGTCACGATCGACCTGCGCGTACAACCCCGGGACCCCGACAACCCCGACGACTGCGACGAAGCCACGATCCTGTCCCGGTTCCTGGAAAGCGTGGGTCGCCGCCTGCCCCAGCTCGTCGGGTTCAATTCCACCGGATCGGACCTCCCGATCATGATCCAGCGGGGGATCATCAAGGGCATCACCGCGGCCGGGTTCTGCAAGCGGCCGGACAAGCCGTGGGAGGGTTACGATTACTTCTCGCGGGCCAGCGAGTGGAACGTGGACCTGATGACAGCCATCGGAGAGTGGGGCAAGGCGCGCCCCTCCCTGAAGGAGATGGCGGTGCTGTCGGGCATCCCGGGCAAGATGGGCGGTTTCGACGGGGACAGTGTCGCAGAGGCCTGGCTCGACGGCGGCATCCGGCGCATCGCCCAGTACAACCAGCACGACGCCGTGACGACCTACCTCGTCTGGCTTCGCATCGCCCATTTCGCCGGGTTCTTCAACGACGACCAGTACCGGGAAGAGCAGGACCTGGTGCGGTCCATGCTTGAAGAGAAGGCGAAATCACCGGAAAACGGGCACCTGGCCGAATATGTGCAGGAGTGGGACCAGCTGAAGGGGATGGCGGGGGAAGGGTGACGATACGTCCGGTTCGGGCGTATTTACCATATTTTCAATCAACCATATCCTCGTCTACCAACTACTCGTCGATTACGACGACTTCATATGAACATCTCCAGGCACCACGTCTTGAAGCCGTGGTTCCGGTAGAACTTGAGCACGCGGTCCAGGTCCATGGTGGCCGAGTGTACGCGGAACCGCCGGATGCCGTTCCGCCCGGCAATCTCCTTCATGCGTTCAACCAGCTTTCCGCCGATTCCCGCGCTTCGGTAGGGTTCCCTGACGTACAGATCGTATATTTCGAGGTGTCGCTCCCCCTCTTCGAATACACACAGATCGCGGCTGGCGTGGACCTCGCCGCGGCTGTACCCGATGACTTCGTCCTCTGCAACGGCCACGAGCAAATAGGGTCCCAGGGCTTCCCTTATTTCGTCCGGAGAACTGGGTCCGAAGCCGTATGTTACCCCTTCGGATTCCCAGTCCAGATCCAGCTGATGAACGGCTTCCACGTCTTCGGGCTCGCATTCGCGAATGATCAGGTTTTCCATGTGTGCGTCTCTCCATGAATCGCGTTGGATTCGCGTTGGATTCGCGTTAACATGTTGAAGTAACTGATGTCGAATTCTATTGAGGAATGATAATGATTAAACTGGAACACAGTCGACTGTATTTTCGGGAGGCGGGTCAAGATGAGTGATAACGCGTTGGCCGGCCGGATACGGCCCATGCTTTCACAACTTCCGGGATACTCCGAGAAAAACATGTTCGGAGGCGTCTGCTTCATGATCAACAGAAACATGTGCGTGGGAACCTGGAAGGGTTCGCTCATCGTGCGGCTCGAGCGGGAGAAGCACGAGGAGACGCTGGCCGAACCGCACACAAGACCGGCCGACATCGCGGGACGGATCATGAAAGGATGGGCGCTGGTAGAGCCTGAAGGTATAGCTAGCGAGGATGACCTGGAAACGTGGGTGGCCCGCGCCGCCGATTACGCGGCTTCCCTGCCGGCCAAATAGGTTTACTGCGGTTCGAGTTCAGCGGCCGGTTCACACGATCTGACGTTATGGTAGGGGATTTCTGTCAGCCACATCTGAAAAGCTTCGTCCATGGGTGCGCACAGATTTGTATTGCCAATCCAAAAATACTCGATCGGTGCGTTTGTAAGTTCGAGCGGAAGTGGCCCCGCAAGGGTTGGATTGTTCTCCAAATACAGTACCCGGAGACTGGTCAGACCGCCGAATTCCGGAGGAACGGGGCCGGACAGTTCATTATTGCTGAGATAAAGATTCTCGAGTTTTGATAGACTGCCAAGTTCACTGGGTATACTACCAGCCAGTTGGTTTCTGGAGAGGTTAAGTCCAAATAGATTGGATAACGTTCCAAGTTCAGGTGGAACAGTTCCGTTCAACCGGTTGTCTTGCAGCTGAATCCACCTGGACTGCTCCAGGCCGCTGAACTCCCCTGGGATGGGTCCTTCCAAATTGTTTGAATAGAGGGCCAGCCATTCGAGTTTCTTAAGCTGTCCCAGTACTGACGGGATTTGACCGCTGAGCTTGTTTTGACCTAGTCCCAAATGCATCAGGTTTTCAAGGTCGCCGATTTCCGGCGGGATGGTGCCCGTAAGCTCATTCCCCGTCAGGTCTATGTTTTCAGTTCCTGCCAACTGCCCTATCTCCGCAGGGATGGTGCCCGTCAGTCTGTTGTTGGAAATGTTCAAGTGTTTGAGTCCTCGAAGCCGGGTGATTTCGACGGGTATGGCGCCGGAAAGTTCATTGTTGGATAAGGAGAGCAGCGTAAGATTGACCAGGTCCCCGAACTCCGGAGGAATGTTTCCCGACAACCTGTTGCCTGACAGGGTAAATGTTTCGAGTCTTTCGAGCTTGCCCAATTCGGGGGGTATGCTCCCAGCCAGACTGTTGTCGCCCAGATTCACATAGGTAAGCCTATCGAGTTTTCCCAGTTCGGGGGGCAAGACGCCTGCCAATCCGTTACCATCCAGTCTCAAAAAGATAACCCGATCGTCGATATCGGCATTTACGCCGTACCAGTCATCAAGGGGAGCGTAACTCAGCCAGTTTGTGTCGATCGTCCAGTCCGGACCTCCCGCAGCATGGTAAAACGCGGTTAAGGCTTCTCTATCTTTCGTAGGTATGCATTCGGTTACTGCGTCCTTTCGCGGAATACGCTCCAGCCACGTCCGGAATTCGGCTACTGGAGGTGTGCACAACCGCGTAGACGACACGCTCAGGTATTCAAGATTCAATCCGGTCAGCGTCAGCGGCAGTGGTCCGGCCAGGTCCCGGTTGTAGCTTAAAATCAACTCTTTCAGCGTGGCGAGTTCTCCCAGCTCCGGAGGTACTCGGCCTTCGAGTTGGTTGTTATGCAGGTATACTCGTTCGATGCTCTCCAGTACGCGTATGGAGGAAGGAATCTCGCCCGTCAACTGATTGTTGCTCAACGAAAGTGTTTTGAGGTTCCGGAGGCTGTTGTTCCGAAACATTTCTGGAGTAATGTCGCCGGTCAGTTGATTGTTACTCAATGACAGTGTTTCCAGGTTCTCCAGTTGGTTCAGCCACCTGGGAACCCCGGCCGTCAGTTGATTGTTGCTTAACTCGAGTAATCTGAGGTTCTCAAGCGCGCTGAGACCGTTGGGAATGAAGCCCGTAAACTGGTTATGATCGAATCGCATGACCTCGAGGTTCTGCAGTTCGCTCATACGGGATGGAAGCCTTCCCGTAAACTCGTTGCCGCTGATATCCAGTACTACGAGGCTGGTCATTCGATCAAGTACGTCTGAAACCTCACCGGACAGTCGATTATGGGAAACCTGAAAGAGGGTGAGATTGCTCAATCGACGCAGATCCCGATGTAGCCCGCCATCCAACTCGTTGTAACCGAGGGATAACCTGCCCAGATTGCTTAACAGACCCAGTTCGGCGGGGATACCACCCGTCAATCGATTCCTGTTTAGATCCAGCTCGGTGAGCTCGGTCAACTGCCCCAATTCCGGAGGGATTGAACCTGAGAGGTTGTTTTCTCCAAGTTGGATGTTCGTTACCCGTCTTTCGGTATCGGTGGTCACTCCGAACCACTCTCTGAGCGGCGCGTCACTGAGCCAGTTGGTGTTGTTCGTCCAGCCCGGGCCTCCCGTCGCATCGTAAAACGCGGCCAGTACCGCTCTATCGGTTGAAGGTGAAGCGCTCTCCGTGTCGACGTGAATATCGGCGGTCTTCGAAATGGTACCCGAGGCCGCGGTGATCCTCGTTCTGCCGTTAGAAACGGCGGTTACAAGACCTTTAGCGTCTACCGTGGCGATGGCCCGGTCACTGGTCGACCATTCCAACGGCGCATTCGGGATGGCCCCGCCATCGGTGTCGTACACCACGGCATTCAGCTGGACCGTCTCGCCCGCGGACTCCAGCTTTGCAGATGCCGGAGTGATGGTAATGCTCGCCGCTTCCTGCTTCACGACAACGGTTGCGCTGGCCGAGGCATTGCCCGACGTCGCGGTGATCTGTGCGGTCCCCGTCGATATTGACGTCACCAGACCACGATGACTGACCTGGGCAATGACCCCATTGCTGCTGATCCAGTATACCGTCGCGTCCACGATTACCCTACCGTCCTGGTCCAGCACAGTCGCGTTCAACTGTACGTGCTGACTGACGGCGGTGAACATGATTTCCGGCGGCGACAGGGTGATACTGGTAGCCTCCTGTGGCTCGGGAGCCGAAGGACTTATGATGCAGGCGGTCGGTAGGGCCAGTGCCATAACCAGGAAATACCGCAATAAGTGAATCCCGTAAGAAATCATAATCAGCGACCGTTGGGGTGTTTTGACGCGCGGGATTTCTCGAAACTGCTGATCGGGTTGCCGTTGGAATATACGGTACATACTCTTCCGGTTCAATACAGGTCTCAATCTGATTGCATCTCTCATCGAAAATCCCGGCTCCTCAGCTGCAGTGTCCGGTCCTCCAGCTTCGGATCCCAGACCGCCTCGACCACGAGGTGGACCACGCCCTCGCCCACCTGCAGGTTGCCGGTCACGCCCATGCAGTGCAGCGTCCTGGCCAGCAGGGCGTTGCGCTCGAACACCTTTTCCCAGATGACCAGGTTCACGAAGCCGGTCTCGTCCTCCAGTGTCATGAAGGTGACGCCCTGGGCGGTCCCGGGGCGCTGGCGGCAGATGACCAGGCCCACGTAGCGGACCGAGCGGCCGTCCGGCATGCCGTTGAGTTCCCGGGCGGTGGGCAGTCCCCGGGCGGCGAGTTCGGGGCGCCGCGGCTTGAGAAGGTGGCCCTGCACGCTGTGGCCGGCGGCCTGGTGGTCCCAGAGGATGGTCTCCAGGCTGTTCAGAGACTGGAAGCGGGGCTGGGCGTCGCGGGATTTCAGCGGCAAGGGGGGCGGCCCGCCGGTTTCGGTCCCCAGGACCTGCCATAAGGCGCCGCGACGGTCCGGTCCGAACGGGCCAAGCGGACCGAAGCACGCGAAGGCGCCTGCCTCGGCCAGGGACTCGAGCTTGTCCGCGTTCAGGCCGCTCCGCCGGGCGACGTCGGCGATATCGCGGAAGGGCGCCTGCTCCATGGCCGCTTCCAGCCGCGCGCCGTCCCCTTTCCCCAGTCCGCGGACGTAGCGCAGGCCCATGCGGACCGCGAAGGGGAGGCGGGGCTTGCGGCCGGTCGCGCCGGCGGGGCCACCTCCCCTGTCCTCGCCGGCCGCGCCGCGGACCGAACCCGCTCCGGCCGCGCCACTGCCCTCGCTGCCGACTGGACCGCTCGCGCCGCGGCCACCACCCGCACCGCCACCCCCTTCCCGCGCGATCTCCTCCAGCGTACAGTCCCAGCGGCTGCGGCGCAGGCTCACCGGGCGCACCTCCACCCCGTGTAACCGGGCGTCGTTGACGATGGTGGAAGGCGAGTAGAACCCCATGGGCTGGGCGTTCAGCAGGGCGCAGGTGAACTCCGCCGGGTAGTGGCAGCGCAAGTAGGCGGTGGCGTAGGCGATGTGGGCGAAGCTGGCGGCGTGGCTCTCCGGGAAGCCGTACTCGCCGAAGCCGCGGATCTGCATGAAGACGTGCTCGGCGAATTCCTGCCGGATGCCTTTTTTGATCATGCGTGAGACCAGCCGTTCCCGGTGCCGCTCGATCCGTCCCGACCGCCGCCAGGCGGCCATGTCCCGCCGGAGCTGGTCGGCCTCGCCGGGGGTGTAGTCCGCCGCCACCATGGCCAGCTGCATCACCTGCTCCTGGAAGAGGGGCACGCCCAGGGTCTTCTCCAGGACGGGCACGAGGCTTTCGTGGGGATAGGTGATCTCTTCCTCGCCGTTGCGCCGCCGCAGGTAGGGGTGGACCATACCGCCCGTGATGGGCCCGGGGCGGACGATGCTGATCTCGATCACCAGGTCGTAGTAGGTGCGGGGCTTCAGGCGCCCGAGCATGGCCATCTGGGCCCGGCTCTCGATCTGGAACACGCCCACCGTGTCGCTGCGGCAGATCAGGTCGAAGGTGGCGGCGTCCTCCCGGGGGAGCGTGGCCAGGGAGAGCTCCATCCGGCGGTGCCGCCGCAGGAGGTCGAAGCCGAGGTGCAGCAGGTTGAGGGCGCCCAGGCCCAGCAGGTCCACCTTGAACAGCCCCGCGTCTTCCACGTCCTCCTTGTCCCACTGGATCACCGTCCGCCCCTCCATGGTGGCGTTCTCGATGGGCACCAGGTCGTGGACGGGGTGGTGGCCCAGCAGGAAGCCCCCCGGGTGGATGGAGAGGTGGCGGGGGAAGTCCTGGATCTCCAGCACCAGGGCGGCCAGGTGGCGCAGGGCCGGGTTCTCCGGGTCGAGGCCGGCCTGGCGGATGAAGGCCTCGTCCCAGTGCCCGTGGGACACCTGCCGGGCCAGGCGGTCCAGGCCGGTGGCCGGGATCTCGAGGACCTTGCCCACCTCCCGGATGGCGGACCGGTGGCGGTAGCGGACCACGTTGGCCACCATGGCGGCGTGGGTGCGCCCGTACTTCTTGTACACGTGCTGGATCACCTCCTCCCGGCGGTTGTGCTCGATGTCCAGATCGATGTCCGGCGGCTCGGCCCTTTCCCTGGAGATAAACCGCTCGAAGAGGAGGTTCACCTGGGTGGGGTCCACGCCCGTGATGCCCAGGGCGAAGCAGACGGCGGAGTTGGCCGCCGAACCGCGGCCCTGGCAGAGGATGCGCTCGCGGCGGCAGTACTCCACGATCTCGTGCATGGTCAGGAAATACCCCTCGTACTCCAGCTCCCGGATCAGCGCGAGTTCCTTCTTCAGCTGGGGGACCTGCGTTTCGAACTTGCCGCCCAGGCGGCGGGCCGCGCCCTCGAAGGTGCGCTCCTCCAGGTACTGGATGGACGTCTTGCCCTTCGGCAGGCGCTCCAGCGGGTAGCGGTAGCGCAGTTCCCCGAGGGAGAAGGTGCAGCGGGCGGCCACCTCGCGGGTCCGTTCGAAGGACGCCGGATCGTCGGCGAAGAGGCGGGCCATGTCCTCCGGTCCCTTGAGCGCGTGCTGGTCGTTCGGCCGGAGGAGCCGCCCGGCCGCGGGCAGGGTCACCCCCTCCCGGATGCAGGTCAGCACGTCCTGCAGGGGGCGCCGCCCGGGCGTATGGTAGAGGACCTCCACGGCGGCCACGGTGGGCAGGCCGAACCGGGCCGCCAGTTCCCGCAGGCGGATCTCCTTCAGGGTCTCCTCCGCCCGGCGGTGCCGGGCCAGGACCACGTACAGGCGGTCTTCGAAGGCCGCGCGGAGCGGTTCTAGGACGGAGGTGGGGGCGGGCGCGCCGATCCAAAGGGCGATCAGCCCCGGGCTGTGACGGCACACCTCCTCCCAGCTCACCCGGCAGTCCCCCTTGGCGCCGCGCAGGTGCCCGGCGGTCAGCAGCCGGCAGAGGTGGGCGTAGCCTTCCCGGTCCTGGACCAGCAGCACGATCTCCGAGCCGTCCCGGAGGCTGACCTGCGACCCCACGACCAGGTGGACGTCCAGTTCCCGGGCGCGGACGTGGGCCCGCACGATGCCGTACACCCCGTTGCGGTCGGTGAGGGCCAGGGAGGAAAGCCCCTGGCGCCGGCAGGCCTCCACCAGTTCCTCGGGGTGGCTGGCCCCTTCCAGGAAGGAGTAATTGCTCTTGCACCAGAGGGGCGCGTAGGTGCTGGCGCCGGCCCGGTGCGCGTAGGTGGGGTTCGAGGGCGCCGGATCCGCGCGTTCCCGGGCCATCATTCCACCCGGCCCTGGACGTACCAGCGGCCGCTCCCGTGGTCGTAGTAGATCCAGAGGGTTTCGCCCCGCGCGGTGTCGACGAAACGGTAATCCCTCCGAACCTCCCGGACCCACCATCCGCCGCTGACCAGGTGTTCCGGGGGCGGGCCAAGCGGGCCGGGGCCCGCAGGCGCCTGCCAGTTCACGGGCTGGCCTTCCAGGAGCCGGGGGCTGGCGTGGGCGCGGCGCACCAGGGCGCGCACGGCCACCGGCCGGGGGGTGGCCGCGGCGAGCTTGCCGAAGGGCTGCCACCCGAAACGAGCTTCCGGGAGATGGCCCGACGCCAGCCGCGCCGTGAGGACCGAACCGGGACCGAACTCGGCCCGGACCCGCGCCAGGGCCCGCATGGTCGAACCGGTGTCGCGGTCCGGATTCTCCTGCAGGAGGTTCAGCTTGTCGGCGGTGACGGGCACGCCCTCCACCTCGAGGGCCAGCTCCACCGGGGGGAAGGGGAAGGAAATCGTTTCCAGGCGCAGGCCCACCAGCTCCAGCAGGGTCCTGGCATCCAGCGTCGGTTCGGCCGCCTGGACCCGGCAGCGATGGCGCGTGCCGTTCTCCTGCCGGAACGCCAGCCGAAGGGCGGCGGCCGCCTGGTATCTTTCGCCCGCGGCCTTCAGCAGGGGCGCCAACAGCTGGGACACCCGGAACTGGAGGCCCCGGGTGTCCGATTCGTTCGCGTCCAGTTCCATCCGGGCGCGGAGCGGTTCGGAAAGGCCCCGCGGCTGAAGGGGCAGGGACCGGTCTCCCGCCGCGAAGCGGTAGAGGACCCGGGCCTGCTCGCCGAGATGGCGGGCGATCCGCTCCCCGGGAAGGGCCAGGAAATCCCCCACGGTATACACGGCCAGCTTGTCCAGCCGTTCCCGCAGCTTCGGCTCGAGTTGCAGATCGAGCAGCCGCACCTTACGGCTTTCGGCATCCTCGGCCGCCATGGTGGGGAGCACGGCCACCGCGTTCCGCGCCTTGGCGACGGCATAGGTGCCGAAGCGGCTAAAACCGACCGCGATACTCGCCGGCAGTTCCAGCCCGGAGAGGGCGGCGTGCATCTGCCCGGCCCAGTCCTCCAGCGACGCGTAGAGCCGGTCCAGCCCCCCCGCGTCCACCCAGAAGATCCCCGGCTCCTCCGCGCTCGGCTCCACCCGGGGGCTGAAACGGTCCAGCGCGCCGTGGACCTGCCGGACCGCCGCCCCGACCTCCTCCTCCGAAACCGTCCCGGCGCACAGGCCGCGGTCCAGGGAGAGGGCCGCGGCGTACTTCATGCCCGGACGGATCCCGCCCCGGACGGCCGCGGCGTTGAGCCACAGGATGGGACTCAGGGGCTTATCCTCTTCCACCACCGCCACCGGCCGTTCCCGCCACTGCGGATGGCTCCTCAGCAGGAGCCGCAGCGGCAGCGCCCGGATGTTAATGCAGGCCGTCCGGCCCGCGGCAGATTTCGGTGTGGCGCCAGCCCGGTCCATGGCGTTTGTCCTTCAGGATTTCGACTTCGCATTGAAAACGATCCACCGCCAGGCGGCGGCAGGAGGTCTGGCCCCTCAGGGTGACCATCGGCCCCAGCGAAGGCGCCTCGCGGGACTTGGCGGTCAGGCACAGGAGGGCGGCATGGTGGTCCCGCGCCTGCCGGGCCAGGCGCACCTGCAGGGGCACGGGGATCCTGGAATCGGCGTGCAGGTCCATCACCACCAGGCCGAAGCCGCCCGAACGCAGGACCCGGTCCGCCGACCGCGCCGCGGCCCGCGCGTCCGGTACGCGGATGACCACCAGGGCGTCCAGGTCCACGCCGCTCTCCGCCGCGTCCGGCGCGAAGAAGGTGTCCGGCGTCGCCGTGATCCAGGCCGCCGGCTCTCCCTCGAGCTGGGCGTCCAGCACCAGCCGGAAGGCGGCCGTCAGCAGGGCGGCCCCCGGGACGGACGAGAGCTCGCAGAGGCGCCCGGCCAGATGCGACCGCGACCAGCACGGCCGCTCCTCCCGTTTTCCGGCGGGCCTCCGCGTGAAATAGGGTTCGAGATCCTGCAGATCCCGATCCTGCAGGGACGACATGATGATTCCTTCGGTTGTGCGATGTGTGCGATGTGTTACTCGACACGCCGGCCCGGCCGTCCTACTCAACGCTCCGCCGTATCTCGATGACCTTGCCCAGCAGCGAAAAGGGTGCGCCGTCCTCCCGGGGGATGATCGGGTCGAAGGCCTCGTTCTCCGGATGCAACTCGACGCGGCCGTCCCGCTCCCGGTACCGCTTGACCGTCGCCTCGTCGCCCACCAGGGCCACCACGATGTCCCCCGGACTGGCCGTCGGCTGCCGGCGCACGATCACCATGTCCCCCGGCAGGATGCCGGCATGAAGCATGCTCTCCCCCTCCACGGTCAGGGCGAAGAGTTCATCGTCGTCGAAACGCGTCTGCACCATGATGTACTCCGGCGGATCCTCCATGGCCTCGGTCAGTTCGCCCGCCTGTACGCGTCCCAGCATGGCGATCAACTGGGTGGGACTGGCCTTGCCGAACTCCGGCAGCCGGTAACCCCGGGACCTGCCGTCCACCTTGGCGAGTTTCCCCTCGAACACCAGCTTCTCCAGGTGCTGGCGGGCGGACTGGACCGCACGGAACCCGAAGGCGCGCTGCACGTCCCGGGTCGTGGGCGGGGTCCCGCTCAAGATACGCTCCCGCACGAAATCGTAGATCTTCTCCCTGGTCTTCCCAGGCGATGTGTAGGCCATAATGGTCTCCTCGGTCCGGGCCGGGGACGGTCGAAATGGGCCAGTAGCAAGGGCCAGCGCGATGGAACGCTGAAACGGGACGGCGCGATGGGCTGACGAATTGGGCCAGCACAACGGGCCGGCGCGCCAAAACGAGCGCCTGAAAATCCATAAAACAGACATTTGTCTGTTATGTCAAGCAGTTTTTAGGGACTGGATGGGAATTGAGGCCGATCAAAGGGCTATGAAAGAACCACAGGAGTGCCCAGGTAGGCTGACCGGTCTGCCTTTGTGGGGCATGTGGTTTTCAGACGAATGTTACGGGATATCGGGGAGAGAGCGTACGGTGGATCGAGATAAACCGGACTATGGAACTTTCGGTCGGTCTGCACTGAATGAAAGACTTGAAGAGCAACTACTTGATCGGCTCTACCTCAAGATCTCGACATATCTTTTTCACAAGCAAGTCGTGTATTTCTCTATGCCGTGGAATCGAAGAACGTCGATCCCCTCGACGATTTCGCCACCAGGAATGGCGCCTGCCTTCACGAATCATTACACAACTTTTTGCCGAAGGTGTTTCAGCAGTTCAGTCCGTTTCATGCGATAACGACTTTTTCTTCCTGATAGTCGTCTCCCGCGGCAGCCAGGGCCCTCGCGCCTGTTGAATTCCAATGCTTCTGAAAGCGATTCGACGAGACTTTGCCGTAATGCCTGGTGGGTACGTTCCTGGCAATTGATGCCAGGCACTTCCTCAATCCAGCCAATCCACCATTCGCCTGTGTGTTTCACTACTGCGGTGTATTCCATGTCTGGTCCTCTGTCACCCTGCAATCCAACAATAAAGGAATCTGAAACTTGAAGCAACAATACGGTCCGTAACGAACGCCGACACCGAACCGTTGACGCGACATCTCAATGTCTCTTCGCGTCACAACCAAAGGCATTTTTCAATAATACACCTTGCTTATTGGCTCAATTAACGTTAATTATATCAATATAATGACAGAATTGTACATTCCCCAGGCGCAACTCTCCAGGCTCGCTCACCTGGTCATGCCCGGAAAAGTCGTTGTGGTCTACGGTCCCAGAAGAGTGGGCAAGACCACGCTGATCAAGCGATACATCCGGGAACACGACCCCGACGCCCTGCTCGTGACGGGGGAGGATATCGTGGTCCGGGAGTATCTCGAGAGCCAGTCCCTGGCCAAATTGACGTCCTTCGTCGGTCGTCGTCGTACACTGATTATAGATGAAGCGCAGCATATCCGGGAAATCGGACTGAATCTCAAGCTGCTCGCCGATCACGTCGAGGGACTTCGGATCATTGCCACGGGCTCGTCCTCCTTCGACCTGGCTCATCAAACCGGAGAGCCCCTGACCGGCCGCAAGTATACCCTGTTGCTACTGCCCCTCGCACAACTGGAACTCCAGGAAACCGAATCCGCGCACCAGACCAGGGGCCACCTTGAACAAAGGCTGATCTACGGGTCGTATCCTGAGGTCGTCCTCATGGACTCGAACGAAGACCGGCAGCTCTATATAAAGGAACTGATCGCATCCTATCTTTTCAGGGACATACTCCAGCTGGAGGGTATACGCCATGCGGACAAGCTGCTCAGGTTGCTGCAGTTGGTCGCCTTCCAGATCGGACGAGAAGTGTCGACTTCCGAACTGGGCACCCAGTTGGGCATGAACGCAAGCACCGTTGATCGCTATCTCGGCCTGTTGGAGAAATCCTATATCCTCTACAGCCGCCGTGGATTCAGCCGCAATCTGCGTAAGGAAATATCCAAGAGCCGCCGATACTACTTCTACGACAACGGCATAAGGAACGGGTTGATTAACAACTTCAACCCACTGACCATGCGGGATGACGTTGGGGAATTGTGGGAAAACTACATCCTGGTGGAACGTCTGAAGTACAACCTGTACAACGGCCGCCTGGTCGAAAACTACTTCTGGCGTACCTACGACCGCCAGGAGATCGACCTGGTCGAGGAGTGGGGGGGCAAACTGCTTGCCGCGGAACTGAAGTGGCCTGCCAAATCAAGCCGGGCACCAGGTGCTTGGCGCACGGCCTATCCCGAGAGTTCGCACCAGGTCATTCATCCGGAGAACTATCTCGAGTTTATAACCGGCACCGAGCCTATAACTAGCTCCGCGCTATGACCGTCTCCGCCTCGTGATCCACCGGGAAGTTCACGGACCGGGCGATGAAGCACATGGCGTTGGCCTTCTCGTGCAGCCGCTCCGCGGCGGCCGCGTCGCTCTCCGCCGAAATCGTAACGCGGGGCCTGAGGGTCACGCGCGCGAACTGGCCTGAGCCGTCCGGATTCAGTTCCAGCACGCCTTCCGCGCGGTCTTCGTAGGCGGTCACCACGACCTTGCTCACCGTGCAGAGATGCAGATACCAGAGCATGTGGCAGGCCGATAGAGAAGCCAGCAGCATGTCCTCCGGATTATGGCGCGCCGCATCGCCCAGGTAGCCGGGGTCCGCGGAACCCTTGACTACCGGCTTGCCCTCGCATGCGATATCGTAATCCCGCGTATAGCCCCTGTACGTACTCGTGCCATCGCCCTGATTCCCCGTCCATGTTACGCCGACCTCGTACGAGTGTTGCTTGTTCATGATGCCTCCAGGTATCCTTTTCCCAGGCGAGTGATGCCGGCTGAAATGTGGGTGTTAGCGTAATAGTCTTTCAGTGTATATTAAACAGCGTGCATCCGATTAAGGACAACAGATAGTAAAGATCCTGACATGACAATGATATGACGCGAAACCAGAATGACAAACACATAAGGCGAGTTTCGGTATCTGCAACGCTCCTGTTGCTGTGGACAAGTTGTATCTTCAGCCCCACAGAGTCAATCGAGCCCACCCCTACTTCGATTACAGTTTCTTCGACGCTCCTGTACCTTGGAATCGGCGAATCCGTCACGCTTACTGCCGAGGTGCTGGATGAGGAAAGAGTGCCGATCGAGAACGCGCCGTTGGACTGGTCAAGTAGCGACCCCGAAACAGTCCATGTAAACAACCAGGGGGTTATTACCGCCCTTTCGTTCGGGAGAGCGAACATTACCGTCAAGTCGGGCACAAGGGAGGCGGTAACCGTGGTGATTATCAGTAAAGACCGGGCCGTGCTGGTCGCCGTCTACAACGCCCTGAGGGGTCGCGTCTGGATGAAAAAGACGAGCTGGTTGAGTTCGTTGCCTTTAAGCGCCTGGCACGGAGTGACTGTCAATCCGGACGGTCGTGTAACCGGGTTGGATCTTCAGAGCAACGGCCTGAGCGGTGAACTTCCAGCGGAATTGGGAGACCTTGACGAACTGGAATTTTTGATTCTTGGCCAAAACCCTATTCGCGGGCAGATCCCCAGATCAGTCGGACAGCTCCGCAATCTCGAGATACTCTGGATAGGTCAGGCCGAATTAAGTGGGGAAATCCCCTCGTCCCTGGGAAACCTTTCCAACCTTCAGGCTCTGAGGCTGAACAGGAACAGGTTAAGTGGCCCAATCCCTTCGTCATTGGGTAACCTGGTCAATCTCGAGGAATTGAGGTTGCACGAGAATACGCTGAGTGGAGAAATACCGGGATCTTTGGGCAAACTTGTCAATCTTGTTGATTTGACTCTACGTCACAACCGCTTAACGGGAAGGATCCCACCGGAGTTGGGTAACCTGGCGATTCTACGGGAAATGTCTCTTTCGAGTAACCAACTCGATGGTAGTATCCCACCGGAGTTGGGTAACCTGGCGATTCTCGAGAATCTGAGACTCCGGTACAATCGCCTGTCGGGTTCGATTCCTCCTGAATTGGGCGGAATGAATAACCTCAGGAATTTGATACTCAATGACAACAGGGAACTGATGGGTCCCATGCCGTTGGAACTCACCCAACTCAACAGGCTCAGGTTTCTGGATGTAAGAGGCACCGGACTGTGCGCACCATCCCACCGCGATTTCAGGGTGTGGCTTGAAACGGTAAGACGTGGTTTTGGCAATACAATTCAAGGCGTTGTATTCTGTTCGGGAACCTAGGGATTCGTTAACCTGCCGAGGAATGAATCCATTGGTGAAGGAGCGAAAACATGGCAACCTGGCGCGAGTTAACCTTGCCGGTCGAGTTTCCTGGCGTCGGGGAACTCACCATTGATGATGATCGTGTAAAAGTCATCCTTGATCCCCTTCGTTGGCGTATCCTGGAAATCCTGGAAACCGGAAAGTCGGTGAAGGAGATTTCAGATGCGCTCGATGTTACGGATGCCCGGGTACTGTACCACGTGCAAAGGCTGGTAGAGACGGGGGTCGTACGACTTGAGGGTGAAGCTGCGGAAGATCCGCGGGAGTGGCGGTGTCTGCCCGCGGCGAAACTGATTTGCGTACGGGAAATCGGGGAGGGTGATGATCCCTCAGGGCCGGAGCACAGCCCCGGCTCGAAGCGCAGTCAGGCGGAGGAAAGCAGCCAGGCGAGGGAGGCCATCTCCACGGACGTGGCCAGCCAGTTCAACCAGGCGTTCCGCGAAGCGGCCGAAGGGATGTACGGGACGGCATTCCAGATGTCCGCCAATCACAACCGTGCACGGCTTTCAGAATCTCAAGCCGCCGAATTCAACCGCCGGCTGCTGGCCCTCATCGAGGAGTACTTCCCGCCCGGAAAAGGAGACCGGTCGGGTACCAAATACGGCTTCTACGGTGTGCTTACCCCGATCGATCTACATCCGCTCGTGGAGGCTGTATCCGAAGATTAGATGGGCCTGAACGGCAACGATCCTCACCGAAGCGCATTTCCGGAAAACAGAATCGTCAGGCCACCGGATTTCAGGTCCATCTCGTACTTCACGGAAGGTCATTGGCGGCTTTCGACCGCTTGCCGTCGCACCTCGTCATTCATCAGCACATCCGCGACGATCGCCACGATGTAGAACTTTCCTTCGAGCAGGTGTTCGTTGCTGTAAATCGGTTCCAGTTTTATCCACCTTCGCAGGTTCAGGTTCCCCCGGACCGTGTTGAAGATAACGTCGTAGAACTTCTGCGTATCGTCAAACACCCAGTCCTTCGTAAAGATGATCCAGAATCCGATCTCCTCCGGTATGCCGTCCCAGTCGTTCGCGACCGCCCAGTTGATCTCGATTTCCGGATCGCTGTCGTACTTGATGGACTTCGATTCCGTGCCCTTGACGATGCGGATATGCAGATCCATATCGTTGATCCGGCTGAGCACGCCGTTCACGTCCTCGATGATCGCCATTTACACTCCCGGTAAGTTAGGTCCATCCGATTCACGGCCCCTCCCACGGCCGTATCCTCGGTATCCAGCGCGGTACGTTCGCCTTGTACAGCCGGTAGGGTTCGCCGAACCGCCGCTCCAGGCCCGGTTCCTCGTGGAGCGGAAAGTAGATCGCGCACACCGCGAAGAACACGCACATCCAGCCCGCCAGGTGCCATGAGCCGAAGAGCAGGGCCTCGGCGCCGAGGATGAGCAGCATGCCCGAATTCATGGGATTTCGCAGGTGGCGATAGGGGCCGAGGACGACCAGCTTCTCGGGCGGCGCCCACGGCGCCGGCGTGCCCTTCCCGATCCGGTCGAACAGCGCCATGGTCCAGGCCGCCAGGACCAGGCCGTCCAACGCCATCGCGATCCCGATCCAGAAGCGGAACTGGTTGGGCTCCGCCGGCGACAGCGCGCCTGGATTATCGGCCAATACCCACAATATCACGATCGGGACGTAGATCGTAGCCGCCGCCGGAAGGAGGACGATGGCCTTCGCTGAGGTCCATTTCACAGGTGGCGCTCCCTGGCTCGATCCATGGTGTCCGTTAAGTGCATGGCGCCCGTTTTATCCAAATGCCCGCCGGCCGCCCGATGAAGTTCGATCGTGCACCACGGCACCCATGACAAAGCGGCCAAAAATGGCTCATGTCAAGCGATTGTAGCTGCGTGACCGAGCCCTCGTCTTGGTACCTCAGCCCGGTCACCTGAAATAAACGACTTGCAAACGTTTGTCATCCGTGGCAATATACTTCATCCAATCTAACTACAAGGGCGGAATGACTGAATCAGGACACCCTGAAGCAAGCGCGGTCCTGACTATCTATCCTTTTTCGATCCACACAACCGGAGGTTAAGCGTGCAAAATGCCGGAAACGACTATCCATTGGAAGACGAGCGGGTACCTGCAGACGGCACGGACCGGGCGCAGCCGGCGGACCAGCCGGAACAGCCGGACTGCGCGGGTGACGGTACACATCAGCCGGACCAGGCCGTTGACGATACGATCCGGCTGAGCTGGCGCGAGAAGCTGGTCGAATTCGGCCTGTTTTTGGCGCTGGTCATGTGCGGCACGCTGATCGGGGTATCGGTCTTCCTGGCTGCTCTGATTTCCATGCGCAATACCCTGGAGGAGTGGGCGCCGGGATTCACGGAGGCGGGATCGATCCCGTTCATCATCCTGATCGTCGTGGCCGTTGCCATTGGCAATGTCTTCTCGTTCAGTTGTGCACCCTACCTCATACGTCTCCTCTTTCGCGGCAACGAGCTGAAGGACGAGCGGATGGACCGCGCCGTAAAGCACTTGATATCCGTGACCGGGATGAACATCAGGGCCGAAAAGATCTACGCCATAAAGGGCAAGAAGGCCAACGCCGTCGTGTCAGGCCTTTTCCGCAAGGCACAGCACATCTTCTTTACGAACAGGTTGCTGGAGCGAATGAGCGAAGGAGAGATCATGGCGGCCCTGGCGCACGAAATTGCCCATGGGCGGCACCGGCACATGCCCGGGATGTTCCTGGTCCTCTTGCTATGGACCCTCGCCACCCAGATATTCCTGAGTCTGATCGACTACTATGCCTATTTCGACTCGTTCGAAGAACCCTGGAAAATGTGGGTATATTTAGGGATAAACCTGGCGAACATTTACCTGCTTATGTTCCTCGTCTTGTTCCCGCTTTCGAGGCGGAACGAATACCAGGCGGACGCGACCGCCGCCCGGTGGGTGGGCACAGACCTGTACAAGCAGGCCCTGCATCGGCTGTATCAATTGAACGACCAGTTGAAACCTCCACGGAAGTTCCTGGCGAAACTGGGCACTCATCCGACATTGCAGGAGAGGCTGGAACGGGTGGGGAGGCTCGAATAGCGCGCCGTCGGTGCGTTCCGCAGCTGTTCCGCTTTGTATTTGCGGGTTCACTCCTGGTTCATCGCATCCACCGGGCTCAGCTGCGATGCCTTCAAGGCGGGATAGATTCCGGCGCATAGGCCTATGGCCAGTGAAATCGCCAGCGACACGAGGATATTTGAAGCCGAAGCGCCGCTCGTGAAAGCAAGATCCCACACCTGATTCAAGACAAACGCGAAAACCGAACCGAGGCCCAGACCCAGCGATATCCCCAGTATCCCGCCTAACCCGCTGATACAGGTGGCTTCCAGCGTAAATTGATTCACGATATCGACATGTCTCGCCCCTACCGACTTCCTGATGCCTATTTCCCTCCTCCGTTCAGTGACGGAGACCAGCATCATGTTCATGATCCCGATCCCACCCACCATCAGCGAGATGCCTGCCAGGGCGGCAATCGAGGATTTGACGGCGTTTATCACACCTCCGATCTGGTCCATGGCGTCTTTCCCGCTGACGATGTCGAATCCGGCCTCATCGCCGTGGATAGTCCTCAAGGCGGCCTCGATGTCGCCCACCGCACGGTCCATGACACGCGAATCCGCCACCTTGATGGACAGAAGATCGAAGCCTTCGTGGCCAAGCATCCGTTTCTGGACCGTTGTAATCGGCACGAAGACCCGGTTTCCCCAACTCTCATTGAACACCGTCTTAGGCTCCATAACGCCGATCACGGCAAACCGCTGGCCGTTTAGCTTCAGTTCCCTGCCTACCGGGTCGGTATCGTCAAACAGTTTAACGGCCAGTTCATCGCCCAGCACGCATACTTTGCGCCAGCGTATTACGTCGCGGTCGATAATGAATCGGCCCGTGGAAACCGGCCATTGGTACAGGTCCGGAAACGATGGCGTCGTGCCGTACACTATCCCGCCATAGGATATTTTCGCGTACCTGAGATCCGCGTTCAATGTCGCGGCCGGGACCACCTGGCGCACGGTGTTCGACCTTCTGCCGATTTCCAGCACGTCCTTCCAGACGAGATGTTCGTAATCCGGTACCTCGAGCCACTGTCCATCCTGGTTTACGTATCTCGATGGACTCACCCAAACCATGGTGCCGCCGCGCACGGATTCGAATTCATTCATCACCATGTCGTGAAGTCCTTCGCCGATCGCGATGATGGCGGTCACGGCACCGATGCCGACTGCAATCCCCAGCAGCGTCAGGACAGAACGCAGCCTGTAGTGGGCGAGATTGGCAAACACGGTCTGGACATGGTGCGATACGGACACGGACGACATGATCCTTTGAGGTTAAGGGTGTTTCGCGTTCAGCGCGGCATGAACCGCACTGGCATCCTGTGCGATGTGCGCGCCGGGTTCGATACCGGACAGGATCTCCACGTTTTCGGTCGATTCGATACCGATCTCGACCATGGCGGACTCCAGGTACGATTCCGGGCACCTCGGCAATTCGGGATCCGCCGATGTGCAACGATAGACCATGTGCCGCTTGCCGGGCGCCGATCCGGTCAGTGCCGGATCGTTCTGATCGATGAACGCACCCCTGTAGTCGGCCGTTTCCATGACGGAGGAAGCGGGCACCAGCACCGAGTGATCGTTCTTCTCCAACACGATGTCGATATCGCAGGACATGCCTTGCTGCAATTCCATCGATGGATCCGAAATCACGATTTCGGCATCGAACGTGACCAGCGTGCTGCCGGGTCTGCGCACACCGACCGGCGCGACGCGCTCCACCCGTCCGCGGTACATCGCGTCCGGGTAGGCATCGACACGAATCCGCACGTCCTGTCCGGGCCGGACCCGTCCCGCGTCTATCTCTCCAACGGCCGATTTGACGATCATCCGGTCCGGATCGCCGATCCGGAACATCTCCGTGCCGCCGGTATACGAAGAGGTGCCTGATGCCACGACCTCGCCCTCCTCCACTGCGCGGGCAATGACGATACCGTCCAACGGCGACAGGACCCGCACGGCATCATGCATTTGGACCGAATCCACCTCGACGTTCACCTTCAATTCCAGAATCTGAAGTTCCAGCTCCGCCATGTCGAGATCGTGCCGGGCCCTGGTGTGTGCGATCCTTGCCTGGTCGAATTCCTCGGACGATATCAGGGACCTTTCGTAAAGCTCGCGCTTTCGTTCATAGTTCAACTCCCTTTCTGTAAGATCGATCCGGGCGCCGTCCACCCGGGCGCGTTGCCGGGACAACTGCAGGGACTGGGACGGGTCCGGCTCGATCACGGCAAGGACATCCCCCGCTGAAACCCGATCCCCCACATCGGCGTGAATATGCCTGACTTCCCCGGAAATCGTGGGCTTGACCATGACGGTTCGGACGAACTGGATGGTTCCCGTTTCCGCCAGCACCTCGGAAATCGATCCGTGTTGTACCTGGAGGATCCGGAACGTGGCATCGCGAGCCGTGGAACTGAACACGAAATACAGTAGAAAGACTACGACGCTGCAGACCGTTACAGAGGCAATGATTAACCGTTTTTTCATGACCGAAGTGGTTTCCAGTAGCTACACGTAAACCGTACCGAGCAACTCGAAAGTCCTGCGAATGACAATCCACATGCCCCACACCAGTACCAGCGCGAGCCAGGTGAGCTTCGCCGATCCCCGGAAAGTCCGTGCCAGTCCGAGTCCCAGCAGGAAAAGAAACCAGATGCCGAAGATATCGACGCCTGGCATGAACAGGCTCCAGAGGGTTTCGGGGTCCGCATCATTGATAAACACACCAGGATGGATGGGGGGATTAAGCGAACCGGATAACAAGACCAGCGAGGTCTTGACGATGGTTTCGGGTACGAGGACAAGCGAGGCATAGCCGGTAATCGGAACGACCTTGCCGTAGGGCAGCGGCTTGCCGAAGATCAATTCACAGCAGTGTTTTCCCACCACCGACCATGCAGCGACCATGAAGCAGACGCTCGCCGGCAGGACCAGAAGGCCGATGAGCTGACGATGGTCGAATTGCACGGCCTCGCGTAGAATGACGGATCTTTGATCTGCACTCAGATCCGAATAGGACTGGAATTCGGTCTCGATCAACGCCCGTTCCGTATCCAGCGCCACGGGTATAGTGACGATTCCGGCGCAAAGGACGACTGACATGACCAGGATCATAACCAGCATCCACTCGACGGTGGATTGTCCTTTTTCAAGATCCGCGAAGGCCTTCCCCGGTCTGTAGAAAACCTGAAGCCATCGCCCGGCGTATTTGGCCAGGTCTGTGGAAGTGTTCATGGACACAGATCCCCCATGATGACCAGATGGTAGTAGCTGTGCCCGCCGCCCGACCAGAATGGACTGTCCCAGGGCCAGAACCTCCACCAGACCGGTTTGGTACGGGTATACGCACCCCGCCTGTAACTCTCCAGGAACGTGCTGATGTGATGCGCCGTGCTCGTGGACAGATGCCGTCCGACTCTCCTGGGATGGGATTCCACGCCCAGGTAGGAACGAATCATCAGGCTGCGCTCATCGATCGGAAGCGCGTCGACATTCGCGACGTACCACTTGAACACGTAGTAGAAGTGGTTAATGAGGAAATACTCGACGTTCGAAACGTAGAAAACGGATACGCTTGTACCGTGGGCTTCGGCGAAAGTGCCGATGGCCCTCAGCGCCTTCCCGCCCGCGAAGTTTCCCACGACGGGAATGATCAGGTTCCTGTGATGCAGGTGCTTCACATACCCGAATGCATCTTCGGTACTCAGGAAACTGGCGAAATCCCCTTCTTTCGTCGTACCTGCCACCAGGTCCCTGAACGTCGGATAGGACAGGCCGTTTCCCAGGCGTGTTTCGGCGTAGCGGATCGAAAGCTGTTTTTCGAAGAACGAACGGTAGATGTAGAGCATCTTATTGAGATCGTCCCGGTCTTCGATCCCATACCGCCTTACTTCCCGCCGAAGCCGCTTCCAGTTTTCTTCAAACAACAGGGAGTCGGCCGTGGTGGACGTCTCGATGTAATCCAGCACTTCGGTAACGGAGGCCGTGCGTTCCGGTCGTCCGATCGCAACCGATCCGTCCTCCCGGTCCTGTCTGCTGAACAGCAGCATCAGGAAGGACGTACGGTCCCGGGCCAGGGTAAAAAGGCCTTTGTAGAGGAGATGCTGGAGCAGGTTCTCGCGACGGATGTCGACGATGAAAGCGATATCCGGTCTCGAGGCGGCGATATAGGAGAAGTTCTGTTCCGTACCGACGCCGATGTAGACGCCGCCGTGTCTACCCCGTTCGATGACCGTGGGAACGACGTGCAGGTAGGACGATTCATTGGTAACGAAATTGTCCCCGGGGAAGCGACCGGGTTCTTCGGAGAACGCGGTCATGATCCTGGCGAATTCGGACAGCGCCAGGGAGTCCGGCACCGCCCCGTGCGAAGCGAAGCGCGGGTCGAGCAGGGCGCAAAGTGCCGTCAATACTAAAAGTCGATGAAGTTTCAATGTAGGGGGTTTTCCTTCTCATCTGATAAAAACTCAACTATTTCGAGTTCAACTGTGCAACGCGATCGAGGCGGTCTTGCAGGGTAGGGTGGGTCAGGAGCACTTTGGCAAACCTCGGTGGTGGCTTTAAGCTGTCATTCAATTGATGCAGGCGATAGAGGGCCCGGCTGTAACACTCCACCCCCACCCATCCGGCCGCGGTAGCATCCGCTTCGTATTCGTTTCTCCTCGACAATGGGTAGAGGACGAGAAACATGAGAATCCAAATGTTGACGACGTTTATGATACCGTACGCCCACATTTTGAAGGACTCGTCCAGGGCATTGAAATAGTCGTTGAAATCAATCAGATACAAGAAGACCTGTATCCCGCAGACCCAAATGAACGTAGCCATCAGCATCTTGGGCAGGTGTATGTGACGAACATGGGCCAATTCGTGGGCGAATATCGCCAGGATCTCATCTTCATTTGCTTTCGCCAGAAGCTTGTCCGTAAAGAAGATGTACCTGTTTTTCTGGAATAGCCCGGTAACCATCGCGTTGGCGGTCCTGCTCCTGATGGTGTACAGGGTCTCTGCCGCAATGTCCATTCCGGTGGAAGCGATCAGTTTCCCGACCGACCGATCCAGGCGATCGTCCCTTAGCTCATATCCACGGTAGATGAGACGTACCAGTTTTGGAAAACACAGATAGGAACAGATGTTGCCCACAGTGGCCGACAGGATGACCAGCACCACAATCGTTAACGAACCTTGTTTCAGCAGACCAGGAACTGCTCTTTCAATCACGTCGTCTGCAGTTAACAGGATGCTCAAGAACACGAGCAACGCGATGAATATGCCCGCCGTAATCACACTCATGGTCAGCCCGAATTCGACCAGTTTGTAGCGCCAGGTCAATCGGATGGGTTCATCATCGGTTGACGAAACACCACCGGTTGCTTCGCATAATTGATGGGTAGAATCGGCCAAAGTTTCCCCTCCCATATGAGCGTTATGACATAATGAATTGTAGCAGGCCGTTCAGTCCGACGTAGGTCAGGACCACACCTGCTGCCTTGAATCTGGACAGCGAGCAAATCCTGTGCGCCACTTCGATTGCAAAAGCGACTACCAGGGTCAGCGCACACATCCGGCCATACCGAATCCACTTGTAAAACCCGGCATCCTGCATCTTCGCGATCTCACCTGGTAATTGCTCGAGTGTGGACAAGGTTGACAGGCTGGGATAGACCATCTGGTCAGAAATAACAAGCATGAGAACAACTGCCATGGTCGAATACGCTGTAATGGGGATATATGCGACTCCCAGCCATCCAAACAGCGCACGATGACGGCGTCTACTGTTCGATAATGCAACGGCTATCATTAAAACCACCCATCCGAACACGAAAACCACGATTTCGCCTAACGTGACGCTCAATACCATGCCAATGAACAGTGCCAGGAAAACCTGCGCATAGGATTCGGTAAGGTGTTCCGGTAATTGACCCGCAACTGACCTGAATGTCAGGAACAGTATCAACCCGTTCATAATCAAGTACGTAGTAAACGTGCCGATACCCGTCCAGAGTGGTTCGGTTTCACTGATTGACGCCAACCCGTTTAATGTCCTGCCTGGGGTTTTCATATTCAATCCGATCAATTGATTTTGTTCGCTATCTGACCAGTGACAAATGTCTCTACAATCGAAGCCGCTGATATCAGTAGGAATCCTGTGACGAGTCTGCGTACGTTCAAGGTCAGTCTGTTTGAATCGATGAGCCATGTATCGTACTTGAGTTTTTGACAGAAGAGGACCAGGCCTTCGCATCCCAGCGCGCCGAAGAACACAAACCCCGCCAACTCGATCACGCCATGGGGCAGGATCAAAGCGGCTATGGCGTATATCGAAGCGCCGGAATCAAGGGCCGAAAGCGTAGACCATGCCACGATCGTTCCTGTCCAGCCCAATATCACGACACTGACTAATCCAAAGGACAAAAGGCCAAATAGTATTTTCAAAGAAACGAGCAAATTATTGCCTATAATGAACTTCCATTCATCCCCGCCATCCAGAAAGGGGCGTGTATCGGGCATGAAGGTCGAAGAACCTGGATCCATTGGTTCTTTCGCAATCATATCCAGGGGCATTACCGCTCCAACACCCAAACCGACGATGATGGAAGCAAAGGAAAGCAGGAAGGGCAATTTGCTCGTGATTGTCGCTGGTGTATATCCCACTTCAAGGACCTTCCTTTAGATTCGAAGACAGGATGGAGGCCATTGCAGGCCTCCATCCTTCATTCTGTTCGACTTACTATATACCAGCGCCTAAAAACAAGGCGCCAATACCTGACCCAACGCCAACACTGACCGCAAGAGTTTTGCCGGCCACGATCAGCCAAGCGGTTGTGCCACCTCCAGCCAGTGTAGCCATTGTAGCGCCCCCAACCAGGCCTGATTCGTAACCCCACATGCAGTAAACGAGGTTCGGCGTCGCTACGACACCGGGCGTTTCACCCAGCGATGCGTTGGCCGTCGAGTTGACGCTTGCGCCCGCGATCAGGGCGAACATGAATACGGAGAGAATGAGCTTTTTCATAATGATCAGTACTCCTCTATTGCTGGTTTGATCGAACGTGTATAGAACGAATAACAAACGTGTGTTATCTACCTTTCGAACGCAATTGGAATTCCGTCAGCCTCCTTTCCTCTTCGATTCAGGTTCCATCCTCCGTTCTCCTTCGATGCGGACCTCATTCTCTGCGCTGGTACCAGGGAATTCGGTTACAGGTCTCGGAATGCGCGGTTCCGAGAGCGCTTCGATCGTCAAACGGAAACTCGACCTGATGTGGTAACTGAATCCAGCATCTGCCGCGCGGTCTAAATGGATTAGTCCTTCAGAATTTTCCGATTCTCGCGGAAAATCTTTTTTTGTTGCAATAAAAAAGCCCGGCGATCGTTCCGCCGGGCGTTCGAAATCCCGCTCGAATGTCTGTATACCAGGCTATCTGGCCTCATCCCCTTCTTAGATCCATTCGCTTCTCGTTCTCTATTTCAAATGCACTCAGATTCTCCTTATCCTACTCTCCGCCCCTACCGCACCGCCTCCAGCAGTGCTTCCCGCGTCATGCCTTCGGGAGGCGTGTTCAGGCCCGATTCCTCGCCCGGGTCGGTAACAAGCCAGATGCCGCGCTCGAGGGCGTAGCCGCCTTGATCGGCGGCCATTCGCAGGAGATCCTGCAGGTCTTCACCGTCCATAAGGCCCAGCAGCCCCACGGGGATCACCCGGGCGGAGACGCCCCGGTCGCGCAGGAAGCCGGCGTACCAGTCCGGTGGACGTTCGTAGGAGAACACGAGGAAGGGGCGTTCCGGCGTTCCGGCGCCTCTCCAGAAACCCAGGCGAAACCAGTTCGGCCGCAGGGAGCGGACAAAGGCGCCGTGGCGCAGGACGGGATTGATTTCGTCCATGGACTGCCGGTAGAGCACGCCGAGGCGCTCTGCGTTGGCTTCCTGGAGCTGGATGTAGGTCTCCAGGTATCCCGACTTCAGCAGCCATTCGAACCGGTCTTCCCGGTCCAGTTCCATGAGCGACCTGAACTCGTCGCCGTGGTACAGTCCGTTCCGGACCAGATGGCGGATGAAGTACCGGAAATGCAGGTCGTCGAAGGCGTCGGTCGCGGCATAGGCCTCCGAAGGGCGCGTGATATGGGGCTCCCAGTCGTGCACGATGGCCTTCAGGGCCCGTTGGCCACGGCTGTGCCGGGCGATGGCGCGCGCCGGCTCGAAGAGGTGCCGGTTCAGGTAGGCCATGTCCAGCCGGGAGGGCAGGCCGACCGCGTCGCCCCGGGCGTCCCGGGCGGCTTCGTAGTTGCCGGTGATCTCGCCTTCGCGCGGGGCGCTGACGCCGGCGTACCAGGCCGTCGACGTGCCCCCCAGGCGGTTTAGGATAGGCAGGGCCCACGATTCGAAGCGCACGTCGTCCGTGGCCACGGCGGTGCCCCCGGTGTAGCTGGCGGCAGGCGCCACGGTCCAGAGGAAATCCATGCCGAGGCCGGGCAGCATGCCGGCGAGATCGCTTACATGCTCATGCCGCCTGGCGACGAAATCCCAGACGCCTCGAAGCGGTACGGCATCCGCCGTGCCAGCAACTTCCGCGTCGGCTGCCTCTGCAGCGGCAGTCGAGCCGGAGACTGAATCGGTGTTCTCGGCCGTGCCCGGACCGGACGTCGTCCCTGGGTCCGTACCTGAGGCCGCGCCCCCTCCGTCGACCGGACCGGACGCAGCGCTGCGGACTACCCGGACCCGCTCGGGCACTCCCATCCCTAAGGATATGTTGCTGAGGGTGATATCCGGTTTCCGGTTGCCGGGCATCTGGGCCTTGGCGTACGCGTGGTCGGGAGACCAGTCCCCCGGGGAGTCGACCAGCGTGCGGACGTACTGCGCGAATCCGTCCAGAAAACCATCAAGTCCATTGGGGACGGCTTCCACGGGCGATATGCCCAGGGGCGGCAGGGCCCGATCGTGTCCGGACAGCACCTGCCGGTCCACGGCCAGGACGAATCCCTCGTTCAGCCGCCCGGTCCGTCCCGCGGCCGCCACCGCCAGGCGACCGAAAGTCTCTTCGTCGTCCCGCATGGACGCCAGGTCTGATGCGGACCGGATCTCTTCCCGGATCTCCCGGTCGGCGAAGGCGGCCGCGATGACCCCCACCGGAACGCCGACCAGGGCGTATTCGGATCCCCAACGGTTGCCGGACATGCGCACGGTCAGCGTGTCCTTCGCGTCGGAGACGAATTCCACCCTGCCCCTGAATCTCGCCGTGGTCCAGTCCACCGGGACGGGCCGTTCCCGGTTCCGGTAGTACAGGCTGGGACGCAATTCCTGATCGCCGCGCAGCAGCAACTCGACCTCTTCCCCCGGCACCGCGCCATCCGGCGGGATACGCAGGGTCCGGCGGACCACGCGGTATTCGGGTTCTGGCGCGGGTTCCGCTTCGATCTCCTCTCCGGGCGGCGGACCTTCAGGTTCCACGAGCAGCGGTTCGGCTCCGTCGCCCACAAGCAGGCGGGTGCCGGCACGGGCCGCCACGCTGCCGTCCAGGCCCCGTCCGGCCGGGTGGCCGGCGGCCAGTTCGAAATGCACCACGGGATTCAGGACGGGACCGGTTTCATGGTCGGCGTTCAGCCCGTGCAGGTTGATGTTCAGGCGGGCCAGGACTTCATTGAACTGGTACCGGTCGTGGACGCCGGGATTGACCTTCCTCCGTTCGCCGTAGGGCCCGTCGGAAGGCACAGCCAGCACGAGCACTTTGCCGCGCGAGACGAAGTTGATGGCCAGGTCCACTTCCTGGATGCTCATGCCCGGATCGCCGCCGCCCAGCAACACGATGGCGTCGTAATCCCGGGCGTCCCGTTCCACCATGGCGGGATAATACGGCCGGTAGTCGACGTCGAACCCCGCTTCCGAGAACGCGCGGATCATTCCGGCGTGCTCTACAGGATAGGCCATGGCGTAGTCGACGACAAGCAGGCGGGCACCGGCGTCCGGGCGCACGGACGCCTCCTGCCGCACGGACGCCTCCTGCGGCGCGGACGCTTCCTGCCCCGTGAGCGCTTCCTGTCCCGTGAGCGCTTCCTGCCGGGGGGACACCTCCATCCGCGCGCTCGAGGCGTGCAGCGGCAGGAGGCAGCATACCAGGATGGAAACCAGGAAGAAATGTCGTTTGAGCCGCATGAAGTTCATTCCGGGGTGTTGTTCGGGCCGACTTACCATATTACAGCCATGCCGGGGCGATCACAAGTCGATAAACTACGTAGCGTCCGGTAATCACAGGGCCGTGCTTTCCCGGGAATTTCACCTGGCTGTGGCTCGCTGTGGGCAGGATTTCCGTGCCGTCTCCGGTTATGCTAAATGAAAAACCACAGGCAGGTTAAAAACCAGTTTTTTAGTGACAAACGTGTGTAGGGACTGCGATATTCAAAGACAAACACGCGTATTCCCGCCTTTCGCGGAATTGCGCGATGGGAAGCGCGTTTGCTTTAAACCGTTTCGAGTCCGTTCAGCCGGTAGGTCGAACCTTCGCAAGGGACGGAACGAACGCGCGGTGGATAACCATGAGAGGTCAGACCATTGAGTACACGCGATGATCCGTTACGGGAGGTAGAGACGCCGCGCGCTCACAACGCCGCCCTCAACGAGGCGAACCTGCAAATCAGTGCGAGCCTGGACCTCGAGACCGTCCTCGAGGAGGTCGTGGCGCGTGCCAGCGCGCTCACCGGAGCGCGCTACGGCGCCATCGCCACCGTCGACGAGTCCGGCGTTCTACAGGATTTCGCCACCACCGGGCTCTCCGACGAAGAACAACAGCGACTGTCGGCATGGACCGACGGACCGCAATTCTTCGAACACGTCCTCGATCTGGCCGGTCCGGTCAGACGGGCGGACCTTTCCGATTACGTGCGAAAGAACGGCTTTTCGGGGGACAGTCTGCCGGCCGCCTGTGCCTTCCAGGTCGCGCCGATGCTTTACAGCGGCGCGAAGGCCGGAATCCTCTTCCTGGCCGGAAAGGCGATGGGCGGGGGGTTCACGGACGAGGACGAGGAGGTCCTCCAATTGATCGCCTCGCAGGCGGCCGCCGCGATTGCCAACGCACGCAAGTACCACGTCGAGCAGCGCACCAGGGCCGACCTCGAGGCGCTGATCGAAACCTCCCCGGTGGGCGTCGTGGTGTTCGAAGCGGTGACCGGCGGTCCGGTGTCGATGAACCGGGAGGCGAAGCGGATCGCGGAGAACCTGCGTCTGCCGGGCAAACCCATTGAAGCCATACTCGAGGTGGCGACCTGCCGCTTCGCCGACGGACGCGAAATCGCGCTGGACCATTTCTCCCTTGTCCAGGTGCTCCGCAGTTCCGAGACGGCGCGAGACGTGGAGGTCGTGATTACCATACCCGACGGCCGCAGCGTGACGGTGCTCGTAAGCGCCACGCCGGTTCGCGGCGAGGACGGCGCGGTGACGTCGATGGTAGTCACCATGCAGGACCTGGCGGCACTGCAGGAACTGGACCGGACGCGGGCGGAGTTTCTCAGCATGGTGAGCCACGAACTGCGTGCGCCGCTGACCTCCATCAAGGGGTCGGCGACGACGGTGCTGAACGCCTCGCGGGAACTGGATCCGGCCGAAGTGCGCCAGTTCTTCCGGATCATCGATGAGCAGGCCGATCTCATGGATAGTCTGATCGGCGACCTGCTCGACGCGGGACGCACCGATACGGGCACGCTGTCGGTCACCCCGGAGCCCTCGGAGGTGACCTACCTGGTAGACCAGGCCCGCAACACTTTCCTGTCCGCTGGCGCCAGGCACAACGTCCTCATCGACCTGCCGCCCGATCTGCCCCCGGTGCTCGCCGACCGGAAACGTATCGTGCAGGTGCTGAACAACCTGCTGGCCAACGCCGCCCGCCATTCGGCGGCAACGGCCCCTATCCGTATCTCGGCCGAGCGGGACGGCGTGTACGTCGCGGTCGCGGTGGCCGACGAGGGCCGGGGCATTGCACCGGAACTGCTGGGACGGTTGTTTCGCAAGTACGGGCGCAACGTAGTAGACTCCGGCGTGGCCGGTGGACTGGGTCTTGCCATCTGCAAGGGGCTGGTCGAAGCGCACGGCGGGCGCATACGGGCCGAAAGCCCGGGCGTGGGCAAGGGCACGCGCTTCACCTTCACCATACCTGTCGCGGAGACGGCCGCCGTAGACACCGCGGCCGGCGATGCCCGATACGCCCCGGGTCAGGTTTCCGAGGGACGCCAGCCGACGAAGGTGCTCATCGTGGACGACGACCCGCAGACGCTGAGTTACGTGCGCGACGTCCTCGCCGACGCGGGCTATTCCGCCGTGGTGACGGCCGATCACCGGGAGATATCGCGCATCATCGAAGCGGAGAAGCCCAAACTGGTCCTGCTCGACCTGATGCTGCCCGGATCCGACGGGATCGAACTCATGCGGAAGATTCCCGAGCTTTCCACCCTTCCGGTGATCTTCATTTCGGGTTACGGACGCGACGAGACGATCGCCAGGGCGCTGGAGGCCGGCGCCGAAGACTACATCGTCAAACCCTTCTCGCCGACCGAGCTCACGGCCCGGATCGGGGCCATCCTGCGCCGACGGGCCAATCCGGATCGTTTCGTACTCGGTGAACTGGCCATCGATTATGACCGCCGCGAAGTCAAGCTTGCGAATCGGCCGGTGGCGCTGACGGCTACCGAGTACGAGGTACTGCGGGTGCTTTCGCTCTGCGCGGGAAGGATCGCCACCTACGACACCCTGTTGCGGGAGATCTGGGGCAGGCGCGGCCTCGGTGACACGAGGCTCGTGCGGGCCATCATCAAGCGACTTCGAAGAAAGCTCGGTGAAAGCGCCGACGACCCGTCCTATGTCGCCAACGTAAGGGGCGTCGGCTACCGCCTGATCCGGCCGGGTGACGGGTAGGGCAGCGGGCAGACTCTACGCCCTGCACACCTTGCGCAGGCCGGATGTCCCCGTCACACCTACCAGTCTGCCGGATCGGGAATCCCGGTGCTGACGACGACCTCGAGGCCGGGCTCCGGCAGTGTCCGTCTCGCGGTCTGGAGGGACGACCCCGCCTCGGGCCAGTCGTCCAGGACGCCGCGAAGTTCGCCCGTGTATCGATCGAGCAGGAGCGCGGTGGACCGGCCGTCGTTCCAGGTCATCGTGGCGAATCCCCCCGGTCCGGATAGTTCCAGGTGTTCCAGCCGTCCGGCCCAGTCCGCCGGAACGGGGACCGCGAAGACGAAGCCGCCGGCTTCACCTTCGCCGCACGCTGCTTCCTTCATGGAAAAACTCAGGTCAAAAAGTGTGTTGCCTTCTGAGTCTCCCGCGGCAAGCCGGTAGGGTCCGCGCTTCACCGGAAGGGACGGCGGCGCGTCGACGACGAAAGCGGGCTCGAGGTAGAGGTCGCCGTATTCGTCCCTGCCTCCCCAGACCAGCAGGCTTCTCCCGGATGACGGGGATGGCAGGGCGAATGTCGGTTCGCCTTCCAGGATCTGCCTGCGGTTTATCATCCTGATGAAGCTGTAGTCGCTGGACCAGTCAGGCGGTCCGCAATAGGACATGAAATCGGGCATGGACGGTGGTACAAACTCGTCGTTCCTGTGATCGTACCCCCAGACGCCGATGCTTCCGTCCATGTAAGGGAAATCTTCTTCGAGAAACGATGGACCGCCGCAGGGAGCGTGCTGCATGTTCAGATTATGCCCCAATTCGTGTGCCATATACGCAGCGTTCAACTCGGATACCGTTGCGGTACCGGGTCGCCAGCCGAGTCCTCCGCCACGGGTGACAATGCCCATGTAATAGTCTTTCGAACCGTCCATGGTGCGAATCATCCCCACCTTTTCCAGGGTCTTGACCGAACTGACGGGATCATAGGAGACCGCCACCGGGCTACGAATGTTGACGTTGAATTCGTTCACGGGCAGGCGATCCTTCGATGGGATAAAGTACTCCGAATCCTCCGTAAGGCTTTGTACCGTGGACACCAGGCCCATGTCCGGGTTGTCCATCCAGTAGAGGGGCACCACGGTAAGATTGAAAGGGGGCATGTCGACTACGGTCGCTGACAGCCGTCCCGCGGCAGGCAGGCGGCCTGATGAACCCAGCTCGATGACCATCTCCAGTCCCGGCTGGATGACCGAACCTGGAATCGGCGCGTTGGACGTGGCCTCGCTGTCGCCCATATGGAGCAACGAAGTAATGAATTTGCCCGTATTCTCCATTTCCGCGGTGAAAACCTCGACATCGTCATGAAAGAAACGCGCGGTGACGTGAGGCATAGGTACAGTGGCATCCTTTTCCGACGCGATGAAGACACGTAGCAGGGCGTCTCTTCCCGCCACCAGGGGAACGGAGCCATCAAATGTCTGGGTCGCCTGGATGAGCATGGCCGTCGATTTCGTCAAGAACCCCCGGCAGAAGTCAACGTCGGCCATGGGAATGGCCTGTAACCAGTCCAGGGATTCGGCATCCTCCCTCAGGCACAGACCGATTCCCTCCAACCGCAGTTCGTCCAGCATCAACTGAGTGAAGGACGACGGCAGTACGCCGAACATGCGCCCGTTGCCCTGCAGGTGTAGTATTTTCAGTCTTGCGAGTCTTCCCACGGACTCGGGTACGTTGCCGGAAAAACCGTTATATTGAAGGTACAGTTCCTGAAGGTTTTCAAGATCGCCCAGTTCCTCCGGGATGACCCCGCTCAACTGGTTCCGGTTCAAATACAGTTTCTCGAGCCGGACAAGCCGACCCAGTTCGGGCGGGATTTCGCCGGTCAGTCCGACATTGCCCAGATAATCTCTCTGCCCGGAACCTGAAACAGAAAGAACCAGCAGGTTTTCGAGCTGGCCCAGTTCGGGCGGGATTTCGCCGGTCAACGCGTTCGCGCCCAGGTCCAGGGTCGTCAGGTTTCTGAGCTGGCCCAGTTCAGGCGGAATCTCGCCCGTTAACGTGTTTCCGCCCAGGTGCATGGTCGACAAATTTTTGAGCTGGCCCAGTTCAGGAGGGATTTCGCCGGTCAACGGGTTGCTGGTGATATCCAGCCACTCCAGTCGGGCGAGCCGGCCCAGCTCAGGAGGGATTTCTCCTTCGAATTCGTTACTGCCCAGGGACAAGGCCGTCAGGTTTTCAAGATCGCCCAATTCAGGGGGTATGGAACCTGACAACTGGTTGACACCAACCCCCAGCCTCGAAAGGTTTTTAAGCCGACCCAGCTCGGAAGGAATCTCGCCGGTCAACGCGTTACCGTGGAGATTCAGATCAGTAAGGTTTTCTAGCCGACCCAGCTCGGAGGGAATCTCGCCGGTCAACGCGTTACCGGGAATAACCAGATCAGCCAGGTTTTCAAGCCGGCCGAATTCGGATGGGATTTCCCCGGACAACTGGTTACCGCCCAGATCCAGCCATTCGAGGCGGGCGAGTCGGCCCAACTCGGGTGGGATGCTTCCAGACAACTGGTTTCCGCTGAGCGACAATCCCGCAAGGTGCTCGAGCCGACCTAAATCGGAGGGAATCTCGCCGGCCAACTGGTTATCATGTAGATCCAGCCACTCGAGGCGGTCGAGTTGGCCCAACTCGGGTGGAATAGTGCCCGACAACTGGTTGTTTGCCAGCTCTATCCGCGTTACCCGTCCGTCCACGTCGACGGTAATCCCATGCCAGGTTCCCAGCGAATCTTCACTCAACCAGTTCGTGTTGTTCGTCCAGTCCGGGCCGCCCGCGGCGTTGTATAGCGTGATCAGGGCTACCCGTTCCGGATCCGAATCCGTGCCCGGTACGTAGATCGGGATCAAGGCCGATGCGTCTCCCGATCGGGCGGAAACCTGGGTACTGCCTGCTCCCGTCGCAGTCACCAGCCCCTGCGGACTGACCGTGGCCACGGCCGCGTCATCGCTCGACCAGGTTGCGACAGCGCCCATTACAGGATGATCGTTCCGGTCCAGCACGGCCGCGGTCAGTTGAATAGTCGCGCCAATGGACAAGGTGACGGCCGGACCCGGTTCGATGACGATACGGTACGCCGCCTGCGCCACCGTGACGCCCGCGTTCGCTTGAACATCCCCCGAACGGGCCGTGACGCGCGTTGTCCCGTTACCCGCCGCGGTCACCAGGCCCTGGTTGGCGTTGACGGACGCGACAGCCGCGTCACCGCTCGACCACACCACCGAAGCGGAGGCCATGATCATGTTGTTCTGGTCAAAGACCGTGGCGGCAAGTTGTTGCGTCTGGCCGATGGCGTTGAAAGTGACGGCTGATGGGGTGATTTGGATCCGGGTCGCTACCGGCGGCGGTGGGGGAGTTGTCGGCGGTGGTGTGGGCGGACCGGTCTTCGTCGGACCGTCTTTGCCGCATGTGATACTCGCGAGCAAAGCCAGAGAGACAAAGGCCACAGCATAACGGCGAGAAATGCGCTTCATGATGGTTTTAACGGAAGGAGAAGATCGTGTTACATGGGATGTTCCTTTAGAATTTAAAGTAAATTTAATGTACTTTCCCGGTCCTGGAAAGTATACATGTTTGATTGTTTGGTTATTGAATTAATAGAATTGGCATGCAGGCGTAGACCAAGGCAGGATGTTTCTGGGTCGCACCTTGCTTCGTTACACCGTCGCCAGCCGCTCCAGCAGGTCGACGCAGCGGTTGGAGTAACCCCATTCGTTGTCGTACCAGCCGCAGATCTTGACGAGGTTGTCGTCGATGATCATGGTCAACTCGGCGTCGAAGATGCACGAGGCGGGGTTGTGCACGATGTCGACGGAGACGATGGGGTCTTCGCAGTACTCGAGGATGCCTTCAAGGGGGCCCTGCGCAGCGGACGCGAAGGCAGCGTTGACTTCTTCGGCCGTGGGCACGCGGTCGACCTGGGCCACGAAGTCGGTGAGGGAGCCGTCGGGGACGGGCACGCGGACGGCCATGCCGTTGAGGCGGCCGTTGAGCTCGGGAATCACCTCGCCGATGGCCTTGGCCGCGCCGGTGCTCGTGGGGATCATGGACAGGGCCGCCGAACGGGCGCGCCGGGGGTCCTTGTGGGCGAAATCGATGATCTGCTGGTCGCTGGTGTAGGCGTGGACCGTGGTCATTGAACCGCGGACGACGCCGAAGTGCTCGTGCAGCACGGACACCATGGGAGCGAGGCAGTTGGTGGTGCAGGAGGCGTTGGAGACCACGCGGTGCCCGTCGTTCAGGATACCGTCGTTCACGCCCATGACGATGGTCGCGTCCACGTTGGTCGCCGGTGCGGAGATCAGCACCTTCTTCGCCCCGGCCGACAGGTGGGCCGAGGCCTGTTCCCCGTCGGTGAAGATACCGGTGGACTCCACCACCAGGTCCACGCCGCGGTCGCCCCAGGGCAGGTTCGCCGGATCCCGTTCGGAGACGATCTCGATCTTGTGGCCGTTCACCGCGAGTCCGCCGTTCACGGCCTCCACCGGATGGTCGTACCGGCCGTGGACGGAGTCGAATTTCAGCAGGTGCGCCAGCGTCGCGCTGTCGGTCAGGTCGTTGATGGCGACCACGTCGAACCCGGTCCGCTCCGACATGGCCCGGAAGACCATGCGACCGATGCGGCCGAACCCATTGATGCCGACCTTGATTCCCATGATGCTCATTGCCTCCAAAAGTTTCGGGAAACCGTCCCGCGCGTACGGGCCGATTTCCCTTAGTCCAATCCGGCTCTGGCCGGTTCGTTATCTTTGCTGGTTTGCGATGCGCGCTGCTATTTCACAGCGCGTGCCGCTATGCTCCTGTGCCCTCGCGCCGTACAGCCGCGCTTCTCAACCTTTCAATAACCCCCGCAGCACATATTGCAGAATGCCGCCGTGGCGGTAGTATTCCACCTCGACCGGGGTGTCGATGCGCACGATGGTGTTGAATATCCTCGTGGCGCCGTCCGCGGCGGTCACGCGGACACGGACGGGCTGCCGGGGGGTGATGGCGCCCTCGATCCCCTCGACGTCGTAGGTTTCGAAACCGGTCAGACCGAGCGATTCGGCGCTTTCCCCCTCCTCGAACTGGAGGGGCAGGATCCCCATGCCAATGAGGTTGCTGCGATGAATGCGTTCGTAGCTTTCCACGATCACGGCCCGGACGCCGAGGAGATTGGGCCCCTTGGCGGCCCAGTCCCGGGACGAGCCGGATCCGTATTCATTGCCGGCGATAACAATCAGCGGGGTATCCGACGCACGGTAGGCCATGGCGGCATCGTAGATGGCGACCGGTTCGGCGTCGGACGCGGTCTTCGTCCAGCCGCCCTCCGTGCCCGGCGCCAGGCGGTTGCGTAGCCGGATGTTGGCGAAGGTGCCCCGCATCATGACTTCGTGGTTGCCTCGTCGCGCGCCGTATGAGTTGAAGTCCTTCGGCGCCACGCCGCGCTCGACCAGGTACCGGCCTGCGGGGCTGTCGGCCTGGATCGAACCGGCCGGCGAAATGTGGTCCGTCGTGACGGAATCACCAAGCACCGCCAGCACGCGGGCGCCCCGGATGTCCGTGATTTCGCCGGGCGCCATCGACATATCATCGAAATAGGGCGGGAGCTTGACGTACGTGGAGACGTCGTCCCAGGCATAGGACTCGTCGCTCGTCGCGGCCAGTTCCGCCCAGCGGTCGTCGCCCGTGAAGACGTCGGCGTAGATCGACTGGAACATCTCCCGGCGCACGGAGGCGCGCACGGCCTCCCGGACTTCCCCGGGCGTGGGCCAGATCTCGCGGAGGTAGACGTCGTCGCCCTTCGGATCGGTTCCGATGGGCTCGTTGTACAAGTCCACGTCCATGCGGCCGGCCAGGGCGTAGGCCACCACGAGCGGCGGCGAGGCCAGGTAATTGGCCTTGACGATGGGGTTCACGCGGCCTTCGAAATTCCGGTTGCCGCTCAGCACCGCGGCAGCGACCAGGTCGGACTCCCGCACCGCGTCGCCGATGGGAGCGGGCACGGGACCGCTGTTGCCGATGCAGGTCGTGCAGCCGTAGCCCACGACGTGGAACCGGAGCTGCTCCAGGTAGGAAAGCAGGCCCATGTCTTCCAGGTACCGGGTCACGACCTGCGAGCCCGGCGCGAGGCTGGTCTTCACCCAGGGTTGGGTGGACAGGCCCCGTTCGACGGCCTTCTTCGCCAGGACGCCGGCGGCCGCGAGCACGGCCGGGTTGGACGTGTTCGTGCAGCTGGTGATCGCCGCGATCACCACCGAGCCGTGTCCCAGATTGAAGGACGATCCACCCATGTCGACAGGCGTTTTTTTCGTCAGTGTGCCCATCTCGCCGGGCGCGTGTCCGTTGCCGTCCACCCACTGCTCGACGGTCTCGTCGGACAGGTCTGGGTTCTCGTCGGCCAGCATGGCGGCCAGTTCTTTCCGGAACGACGGTTTAACGCTGGACAGCGATACGCGGTCCTGGGGCCTGCGGGGGCCCGCCATGCTCGGTTCGACGGTGCCGAGGTCGAGTTCCAGGGTGTCGGAGAAGACCGGGTCGGGGGTGCCGGATGTCCGGAACAGGCCCTGCGCCTTCGTATAGGCTTCCGTCAGTTCGATCTCGCCCGCGTCGCGGCCGGTCAGTTCCATGTAGGACAGTGTCTCTTCGTCCACCGGAAAGAACCCCACGGTGGCCCCGTATTCGGGGGCCATGTTGGCGATGGTGGCCCGGTCGGGCAGGGAAAGGCTGTCCAGCCCGGGACCGTGAAATTCGACGAACTTGCCGACAACGCCGTGTGCCCGGAGCATCTGGGTCACCGTCAGGACCAGGTCCGTCGCCGTGGCCCCGGCCGGGAGGGCGCCGGTCATCCTGAACCCCACCACGGACGGGATGAGCATCGACACCGGCTGGCCGAGCATGGCCGCTTCCGCCTCGATGCCGCCCACGCCCCAGCCGACCACGCCGAGCCCGTTGATCATGGTCGTATGGGAGTCCGTCCCCACCAGGGTGTCGGGATAGGCGATCGATTCGCCGTCCCGCTCCCGCGCGAAGACCACCTTGGCCAGGTACTCGAGGTTGACCTGGTGCACGATGCCCGTGCCGGGCGGTACGACGCGGAAGTTGTCGAAGGCCTGCTGTCCCCACTTGAGGAAGCGGTAACGCTCCAGGTTCCGGTCGAATTCGCGGTCCACGTTGGCCGCGAAAGCGCGGCGGGAACCGAACTCGTCCACCTGGACGGAGTGGTCGATGACCAGGTCCACGTCCTGCAGGGGATTGATGCGGTCGGCCGCGCCGCCCAGTCTGCGGATGGCGTCCCGCATGGCGGCCAGGTCGACGACGGCCGGCACGCCCGTGAAGTCCTGCATCAGCACCCGCGCCGGCCGGAAGGCGATCTCCCTTTCGGAGGGTCCGCCCTCTACGCTTCCGGCGACGGCGGCCACGTCTTCGGCGGAAACCGACACGCCATCTTCGTGGCGCAGCAGGTTTTCCACCATGACCTTGAGGGAAAAGGGAAGACGCGATATGTCTCCGGCGCCGCCTTCCTCGGCCCTTGAAAGCGAGTAGTAGGTACTGGCGTTTCCGCCTGCGTTCAATGCGGCGCGGGCACCGAAGCTGTTCAGGTTACGCGGCACTGTTGCCTGTCTCCCGTTCATCGACGCATGGATTTTTCAAGAATCCTCAAACTAACGGCTTCAACCGGTCGGTGTCAAGGACATTCCCGTAGCCGGCCACGCCCGATATGCCCGTTCCATCGGGGTTTGCGGCAGGTACAGATGTCTTGACACCGGGTGTGTCCCATCCTATCATCGGTACGCTCTGCATCCTAAGATCCCGAATTTCACCACGACGCGGCCCGACTTTGCTCTATCGTTCCTAACCCGTTGATATCATGGCGTTTATTTCCGCTATCCTGCGAAGGTTTCCGTGGTTCGCCGGCATGGGTCTTCTGTACCTCGCCGTCAGCCCGGCCATTGACGCGGCGGACGCATCCGGCGGGACCTGGCGCTTCGCCGCCCCGCAGCAGCGGCTGTTCCGCCCGCTGCTGGCCGACCCGACCGAGGCGCGCCTGGCGGTTACGTCCAACCTGGGTGACAGGCTGAACGGCGACATCGGCGGTTCCTGGGAGGCCGCCGACTATGCGTGGGACGGAGACAGCGGGCTGCGGTTCCGGACAGGGATCCATGCCGGCGTCTTCTCGAAGCTACGTCGGTCGGGAACGACCTTCCCCCTCGAGACCGCCGACTACCTGATCGGCTTCCACGTGGACCTGGGCAACGACCGGACCACCGGGCGGTTCGAATACGCCCACGTGAGCGCCCACCTGGCCGACGGATACGAAGGGTACGGCGGGCCACGCCAGGTGGAACAGGCGGAACAGGCGGAACAGGCGGAACAGGCCATGAGGGCCATAACCTACAGCCGGGAGTACTTCACGCTGTACGGCGCCCGGGAGATGCGCTTCGCGCCAACATCCGCCATCGGTTCCGCGATCGGTTCCGTCCGGGTCTACGGCAGCCTGAGGTGGTCGAACCACGCCATCCCGGACGTGCGGCGGTGGAGGGTCCAGGGCGGCGCCGAACTGGTCTTCCGGCCCCTCGCGGGCGAGGGCGGCGCAACCCGGGCCTACCTGGCCTGCGACGTACGACTGTTCCGGGACGGGGACATCTCCATCAACCGCACGGCCCATGCGGGCCTGCTGTTTCACAACGAGGCTTCACGGGGCCTTCGCCTCGCCTTCGTATACCACGGGGGCCGCAGCGAACACGGACAGTTTCATCACCTGGAGGACGACTACGCGGGCATCGGGCTGTTCTTCGACCTGTGAGAAGGAGTCGAGGGCCGTCCGGCGCTCCGGGCCGCGGAGACACAACAACCTCACTGACGGTGACTCACATGAACTTTCTCATCGACCTGGAATGCAGTGACTGCGGCAAACGGCTGCCGGCGGACCGGTTGCGGAACCTGTGCCCCGACTGCGGCCGGCCGCTGCTCGCCCGGTACGACACCGAAGAAGCGGGAAAGGCATTGACCCCGGACGTCCTGGCGATGCGCGAACCGACCCTGTGGCGCTACCGCGAGATGCTCCCCGTGCAAGACCCGTCGGCCATCGTCACCCTGGGCGAGGGCGGCACGCCCCTGATGCACGCCCGGCGCCTGGGTGAACGGCTGGGCATGGACGGGCTCTACATCAAGGACGAATCCGTCAACCCCACCGGCTCGTTCAAGGCCCGGGGCCTGGCCATGGCGGTATCCCGCGCCCTGGAACTAGGGGCGGAATCCCTGGCCATACCCTCCGCCGGCAACGCGGCGGGCGCGCTGTCGGCCTACGGCGCCAGGTCGGGCATCCCCGTGCACGTCTTCATGCCCCGGGACACGCCCCGGCCCTTCATCGTGGAGTGCCGAGCCCACGGCGCGTCGGTGGAACTCGTGGACGGCCTGATCACGGATTGCGGGAGGCTTGTGGGCGCGCGGAAGGACGCCGAGGGCTGGTTCGACGTCTCCACCCTGAAGGAGCCCTACCGCGTGGAGGGCAAGAAGACCATGGGGTACGAACTGGCAGAACAGTGCGGATGGGTCCTGCCGGACGCGATCCTCTACCCGGCGGGAGGCGGGACCGGACTGATCGGCATGTGGAAGGCCTTCTCCGAGATGGAAGCCCTCGGGTGGATCGGACCGGAACGGCCCCGTATGGTCGCGGTGCAGGCCGCCGGCTGCCAGCCCATCGTCCGGGCCTGGGAACAGCAGTGGCCGGACGCCCCGGAATGGGAGAACGCCCGCACGCTCGCCAGCGGGCTGCGCGTGCCCGCCGCCGTGGGGGACAAATTGATGCTGGCCGCGATCCGGGAGAGCGGAGGAGACGCGGTGGCCGTTCCCGACGGCGACATGGTGCACGGCGTGCGGGAGATCGGAGCCTGCGAGGGCATCTTCGCGGCGCCCGAAGGCGGCGCCGTGCTGGCCGGACTGCGGAAGATGATCGCACTGGGACGCATCGACCAGTCCGACCGGGTCGTGCTCTTCAATACGGGCAGCGGGCACAAGTACGTGGACAACCTGGATGCGTTGCACGGCGACCAGGACGCCTGAGGTTTAATCTGTACGGGATTTTTGTCCACAGGACGCTAGATTAAATTTAACGCTCCGACTATTCCGTATATCAGGGTCTGTAAATGACGTTGACCATGCGGACAAACCGGGTCATATTTTAACCAGCGGACGGTGTCTAAAGGCTGCTTCCACCGGTCCGCATGGTCAGCACGGCCCGCACGATCCGCGCAATCGAAGAGAAGATCAAAATGAAGACCAGCGTTACCGTTGTCATTGAATCCGACGGCGAACAGTTTCATGCGTTCTGCCCGGCATTGCCCGGCATCCACAGCAATGCGCCTACGGCCGAGGAAGCCCGTGATCGGACGATACCCGCGATAGAGCGGTATCTGGACTTTCTGGATGAACAGGGAGGACCGAATCCCGTGGGGCCGGACCTGGATATGGATGCTGGCAACGAGATCATCCATCTCATGCCGAACCCGACCGAGTCGACCATCCATAGCGTCGAGGTACCGTGGCCTTCCTACGATCCTCGCTAGCATGACGGCACAATGAATCGTCCTTCCGGTCCATCCTGCTTTCACCTCATACGGAAAAACATGCGCCGTCTGACCTTCCTGTTCGCTCTGCTCCTCCTCCTGCCGGCCCCCGCCAGCGCCCAGAAGATGCTCATCTTCATGGACCTGGAACAGCAGGACCATCTCAAGGCTTACGGCATCGCCTTTCAGGCCCTGGAGCAGGGGTATACCGTGGAATGGCTGCTGAACTACCGCGGCGGGTCCTTCGTCATGGACCCCACGGCCGACCGGGTGCGGTCCTGCCACCTGCGGGGCGTGAGCTTCCAGGTGATCGACGGCGCGGAACTGGTCAGGATCTACGCCCACATCGAGGAAAACAACATGGACCGGGTGCTGCTCGAAAAAGCGCCCGAAATCGCCGTATACACCCGGCCCGACCAGCGGCCGTGGGACGATGCCGTGACCCTGGCGCTGGAATACGCCGAGGTGCCCTACGGCAAGATCTTCGACCAGGAGGTGCTGGACGGCACGTTGAAGCAATACGACTGGCTGCACCTGCACCACGAGGATTTCACCGGGCAGTACAGCAAGTTCTACAGCTATCACCGCACGCCCTGGTACCGGCAGCAGCAGGCCACTGACGAGGGCCTGGCGCGAAGCCTGGGGTATCCCACGGTCGCGGAGGCCAAGAAGGCCGTGGCGCAGGGCATCAAGTCCTACGTGGGGAACGGCGGGTTCGTCTTCGCCATGTGCGCGGCGACGGAAACCCTGGAGATCGCGCTGGCCGCGGTCCACACCGACATCGTGGCGCCGGAGTACGACCACACCCCCGTCGATCCGGATGCCCAGTCCAGGCTGGACTTCCACCAGACCTTCGCCTTCGAGAACTTCACGCTGCAGCTGAACCCGCTCATCGGTTCCTTTTCCAACATCGACGTGAACCAGGTCAACGCCGGCAAGGTGCTGACCGCACCCTTCACCCTCTTCGATTTCTCGGCCAAGTACGACCCCGTGCCCTCCATGCTCACGCAGAACCACGTGAACTACATCGCCGGTTTCTATGGCCTGTCCACTTCGTTCCACCGCGACGTACTCAAGCGCACCGTGGTCGTCCTCGCCGAGGAGGCCGGAACCGACCACGTCAAGTACCTCCACGGCAACTACGGGATGGGGACGTTCACCTTCTACGGGGGGCACGATCCGGAAGACGAGGAGCACCTGGTGGGCGATCCGCCGACCAATCTCGCCCTGCACAAGAACTCCCCAGGTTACCGGCTCATCCTGAACAACGTCCTCTTCCCCGCGGCCAAGAAGAAGAAGCGCAAAACCTGACGGCATGCCCCGCGCCGAGCGAGCAAAATTCAAAAACACTTGCCGGTCCGCGAGGCAACAGGTATAATGTCTGTTACCTCACACAGGTTTCCAGCAAAGTCATTTTAAAAGAACCTTTGCTATACCATAGGGAATCCTGCTCCGGGTATCAATGGCATGCCTCACCAGAACGGAGGACGTCAGAACTGCCCGGGGGGACAACCACTGTTCCGAACAGGTTCTCCTAAAAATACTTATGCTCGCCTGTGTGGGGTATTTTATTGCCTGGGCGCGACCGTGCGGTATGACGTTCCCGTCATTCTCGGCCTGATCTTCCTGGTCCGCTTGGTCCGCCTGGCTCACCCCGCCTTGCAGATGGCTTCAGTACAAGAACTCCCATGCTCCAGAACCTGACGCTGGGACAGTACTATCCCGGCGAGTCTCCCATTCACCGCCTGGACCCGCGCACCAAGCTGTGCGGCGTCCTGGCGCTGATGGCGGCGCTGATCTGGATAAAGACCCTGCCGTTGTTTTTTTTCATGCTGGCCGTGGTCGCGGTCCTGGTGCGGGTCTCCGGCGTTCCGCTCCACCTGCCGATGAACAACCTGAAGGCCTTCCGGGTCATTCTGATCATTACCTTCGCGGCCCATGCGTGCTTCACGCCTGGAGAAGCCGTGATCATCGCGGGATACACCGTACCGGGTCCCACCTGGGAGGGGATGTTCCAGGGGGCGGTGTTCAGCATGCGCCTAGTGGTCATCATGCTGATCGCGGCGCTGCTGATGCTGACCACGGCCCCGCTGGACGTCTCGGATGGCATCGAGCGACTGCTCAAGCCCCTGGAACGGTTCGGACTGCCCGCCCATGAGCTGGCCATGATGATGGTCATCGCCCTGCGGTTCATCCCGACGCTGGTGGAGGAAGCGGACCGCCTGCAGAAGGCCCAGGCCGCCCGGGGTGCGGACTTCACCGGTAATCCGATCCGGCGCGTCCGGAAGATGACCGCCCTGCTGGTGCCCCTCATGCTCTCGGCCTTCCGGCGGGCGGAGGAACTGGCCGTCGCCATGGAATCCCGCTGCTACCGGGGCGGCGCCGGACGCACGCAGTTCCGCGTCATGGCCCTGGCCTGGAACGACTTCGTGGCCATCGCGGCCGTGACGGCCCTGCTCGTCCTCGGCGCGGCTTTCAACCGCATCGGCCCCGTCGACCATCTGTTCTGAACCACTTTTATACTCACCATATTACAAATTCACCTTTCCTCCGCTACCATGCGCACGCTGGTCCTCACGATCGAATACGACGGCACGGATTTCCTCGGCTGGCAGCTTCAGCCTGAGGGACGGACCGTTCAGGGCGTCCTGGAGGAGGCGTTGCGCACCATCCTGCGGGCCGACCTCCGGGCGACCGCGGCGGGCCGCACGGACGCCGGGGTGCACGCCACCGGGCAAGTCGTCCACTTCAGGACGGATTCGGACATGGTGGTGGACCGGCTGAAGAAGGGGCTGAACGGAGTGCTGCCGCCGGACGTGCGCGTGCTCGAAGCCACGCAGGCGCCCGATGATTTCCACGCCCGGTTCAGCGCGGTGGGAAGACGGTACACCTACCGGATCATCCGGCGCCCGAGCGCCATGCGACGGCACCAGGCCTGGCACGTAGCTTACACGCTGAACGTGGAAGCCATGCGCCGGGCCTGCGCCCCCCTGGTGGGCCGCCACGACTTCACTTCCTTCTGCCAGGCCACGTCGACGGCCGACGGCACGGTTTGCGAGGTGCGGGAACTGGAATGGATCGAGGCGGAGGACGAACTCCGCCTGCGCATCGAGGCGAACCGCTTTCTCCACCACATGGTGCGGACGATCGTGGGCACGGCCGTGGATATCGGCCGCGGCCGATGGCCGGAAAGCGTCATGGCGGAGATGCTGGCGGCGAAAGACCGCCGTGCCGCGGGCGCCAACGCCCCGGCCCACGGGCTCTGCCTCGAGGCGGTACGCTATCCTTCCGAATTCGGGATCTGAGGGTCGGACTAATCGGGCGGACCGGACTGACCAGGCGGACCGGACTGACCAGGCGGACCGGACTGACCAGGCGGATCAGGCGGACCAGGCGAGTAGGAGGATTCCGTCGAACCAGGCGATACCGAGCGGCGGTCCACGTACGCGTCGATCTCGTCGCATACCTTGTGCAGCACGGCGACGTCGCGCTGCTCGAGCCGCAGGCTGCGGCGCAATACGCGGCGGATGGAGCGCAGGAAGGACTCCTCGTTCGGCGTGGACTCAAAACCGAGCCGGAGCAGCGTCTCGTGCACGCGCAAGGTTACCCGCTCCACGGCCCGGTGCTCCGCCAGCTGCACCTCGGAGGGGGGCGGCGCTTCTGCGCTCTGGCGAAACAGTTCGTACGCGCAGACCATGACCGACTGGGCCAGGTTGAGAGAAGGGTAGGCCGTCGCCGCGGGGATACGGGCGATGATGTTGCAGCGCTGGAGCTCGTCGTTCAGCAGGCCGCGGTCTTCCCGCCCGAAGAGGATGCCGCAGGCCTGTTTTCGCGCCACGGTGAACAACTCGGCGCAGGCGTCTTCCACGGGCTGTATGGGGCTCAGCCAGATGCCGCGGGTGCGGTTGGTCGTGCCGACGACGAGGGCGAGATTATTTACCGCCTCGTCCAGCGCCGGGACGACGCGGGCATTATCGAGGATCTCCCCGGCTCCGTGGGCCATCCAGCGAGCCTCGTCCTCGTGGCGGAATTCGGCCGGATTGACCAGGACGAGGCTGGAAAGCCCCATGGTCGTCATAGCCCGGGCGACGGCGCCGATATTCCCCGGCACTTTCGGTTCTACGAGAATGATGTGAATGTGCGAGAAATAGTCCGGCGCGATACTTTCCGTTCGATCGGCCATGGGTCAGGTCCGGGCAGGTGTCAGGCCCGTTCCTCCTCTTTCGACTCCAGCTCCTCCACGGCGGCTTTCAGTTCGGCGATTTCCGTCTCCAGCTTCTTCTCGCGGGCGGCGATCGTGAAGAGGTACAGGAACAGCCCGACCCATATCAGCGTGTAGGCGGAAAACAGATACCAGAAGTTCTGATCCACGGTTCAAACACTCCTTTAACGCGCACAGGACGGTAGGTTTGAAATCCTGTGCTGCCTTACGCTCAAATAACCCGCTCAGGTTATTCGCTCAAACCCCCACGCTGCCGGGATGGTGGTGCTCCACGCGCTCCCGCAGGGACTCGGTTTCGTCGCGCAGCCGCTCCAGCGCCATCCGCCGGGACATAAGATAGAAGAACAGGAGGGTGAAGACGACCGCCGATACGCCAAGCGCGATGCGCATGTCGACTTCCATGCCCGCGCCCAGGCCTTCTTCCGTCATGACCAGGGAATCCGGATGCAGACCCCGCCACCACATGGTCGCGAAGTGGATGAAGGGAATGTCGATGGTGCCGAGGATGCCCAGCACGGCCAGGAAGGTCTTCACCTGCGGCAGGTCGTCGCCGTAGACGCGCAGCATCAGGTAGGCGACGTATATGAGCCATAGGATCATCGAGAAGGTGAGCCGGGGGTCCCAGGTCCACCACGTCCCCCACACCGGCTTGCCCCAGATCGGTCCTGTGATCATGACGAAGCAGCAGAAGACGAAACCGACCTCCGCGGCGCTATGGGCCACGATGTCCCACCGGCGCTCGCGCAGCCACAGGTAGATGACGCTGGAAACGCCCACCAAAACGAAGGCGAATTCCATGATCCAGGCGGAAGCGACGTGATAGTACATGATCCGCTGCACATCCCCCATGACCCGCTCCCGGGGCGCCCAGATCAGCGACAGGTACAGCGTGGCGACCAGCCCCACGAGACAGATGAGGCCGAAGGGTGTGATGCGCATACGGGCGGCAATGCCGGCCATTTTCATTCCTCCACGATGTACTCGAACAGCATGACGGACGCGACCAGGAACACGACCGTGAACACCGAAAGCAGCCTGATCCAGTTCGTCATGTCCTGCCAGTCCCCGCCCTCGAAGGTGGTCCGCGTCGTCTCCACCAGCGCGATCAGCACCGGCGAGGCGACGGGCAGCAACAGGACCGGCAGCATGACGTCCCGCATGCGCGTGTTGACGGCCACGGCCGCGAACAGGGTGGCGACGGACGAAAATCCGACGGTGCCCAGAAAGAAAATCACCAACAGTTTAGACAGATACGGCAGAATTGTCATGTTGAAAAACAGGACGAAGAGGGGAAGCACCGCCAGCTGGACGATGCCGATGAGCGTGACGTTGCCCAGCAACTTGCCCAGGAAGATGGATCCCCGGTCGATGGGCGCGAGGAGCAGTCCGTCGAAGGTGCCGCGGTCTTTTTCCGGTGAGAAGGACCGGCTGGCGCTCAGCATGCCCGCGAAGGCGAAGGCCACCCAGATCATGCCCGGCGCCACGCGCTGCAACACATCCGCCCCCGCGTTGAAGGCGAAGTTGAAGATGATCACGACGATCAGCGAGAAGACGAACATGGTCACGACCCGCTCGCGGGTCCGGTATTCCGTGAGCATGTCCTTGCGGTAGATCTGCCAGGACTGGGCGAGCATGGATCTCATCGTTGGGGTTACTCCTAACCGGCCCTACACCGCGTGATCGCGGTAGGTCTGCTCGAAATCCGAGGACGACAGCTCGCTGGTCTCGGCGTCGAACACCAGCCGTCCATGGTTCAGGATGGCGACACGGTCGGCGGTTTCCAGACCGCGGACCAGGTCGTGCGTCACCAGGAGGACCGTCTTGTCCCGGGCGGCCAGGACCGTCTTGAGCATGACCAACGCGTCCTGGTCCAAACCCGAGTAGGGCTCGTCGAGCAACAGGATATCCGGATCGTGCAGCAGGGCGCGGGCCAGGGCTACCCGCTGGCGCATGCCACGCGACAGGGTCCGTACCGGGCTCCCCGACCTGGCCTCCATGCCCACCGTGGACAGCAACGATCCTATCCGGTCCTCGCGGTTTTCCACCCCGAAAAGCCTTCCGTAGAACCGCAGGTTCTCCAGCACGGTCAGTTCGTCGTAGAGATAGGTCTGGTAGGAAAGCGCGCCGATCCGCTTCCCCAGTGCTTCGTCGCGGTCCTTCGTGATTTCCTCGCCGTCCAGGAACACCTGGCCGCGGGATGGTCGTACAAGCCCGGCAATGATGCCCAGCAGGGTCGACTTGCCCGCGCCGTTGGGACCGAACAGGGCCAGGAAGGATCCCGGCGCCACGTCCATGTCCACCCGGTGCAGGGCCCGGAAACGCCCGTAGGTCTTCGTCAACTGGCGGACGCTGATGCCAGGGGCGCCAGAGTTGCCAGGGGTGCCAGGGGACCCGGCGATGCCGGACGTGTCCGGGATGCCGGCGACGCCGGAGTTGGACCGATCACCCATCTCCACCCCCGGGTTGGCGCAGCCGGAGCGCCCGGTCCTTGAGGCGGGCGCGGCGAGTCCTGTAGGCGTCCGGGTTCAGTCCTCCCTCCGCGAACTGGTCGTCCAGGGCGGCCAGGGCCTGGACGATCGCGGCGTACTTGCGTCCGTCCTCCGGCGAAAGATCGCTCAGTGCGGGCGGTTCGTCCGGCTGTTCGGGCTTGACGCGGATGCCCACCACCAGCCCCGCGGCCACGATGAGCACCACGAATCCGAGCATCCCCCACTTCATGACGTCCTGCCAGGCCAGCAAGCGGGGGAAGGCGACCTCCACCGACATGCCCCTGCCCACGCCCACGCGGTTCGAAAGCAGAAGGTATTCATCGTTGGCGATCTGCTGCACGCCGTCGTTGGTCAGGTTGGTGACCGTCACCGTCTGGCTGCTCGGTGAAACCAGCACCTGGACGCGTTCGACGTCATAGTCCATCTGCCGGTTGAACCGGTGATCGATGGACGCCCGATCCACGTTGTAGGCGTACACGATACGCGAGGCCCCCGGGGGGATGGGCGCCGAGAACAGGAGACCGCGCTCGGTGTGCTGAAGCCCTTCCATCATCGGCTGCAATCCGAAGGCTGCCGCCGGCAGGTTATAGACGAGGCCAAGCCCCACGCCGGGCGGCGGCGCGAAGGTGAGGATGCCGCGGTTCTCCACCACGATGATTTCCGTGACGTTCAGGATCTCGGGGGCGGCATCGATGACCAGGTGGACCGCACTGTGGACCAGGGCCGTTTCATCGGTCGTGATATCGAAGACCTGGAGCAGGGTATCTATGCGTCCGGCGCCCGGTTCGAGGGTGATGAAACCGGTCAGATAGGGTACCTCCAGGTACCGGGTGGCGACCACGAAATGCGACCCGTCGGCAGCCAGTCCGGTGAATTCGTAGCGGCCGGCATCGTCGGTAACGACCCTCGCAAGGGTTTGTTCCGGGGCCTCCAGGCTGCTGCGATTCAGCAGCACCACCTCGTGTCCCGCCATCGGCTGGTCCGTCGTACCGTTCACGACCGTGAGCCCGATGCTCCCCGTTCCCTGTGCCTGCGCGGTCCGGACCGGACAGAACACGCAGACCGCCAGGGACAACCAGGCCACCAGGAGCGCTCCATAAACAAAAAGCCCCGAAGGGCTGGCCGGCGAATGATACATCATGAGATCACCACTAGATCAGTTTTCCCCCGCACTGGGCGCAGAACCTGGCCGATGCCGGGTTTTCCGTGCCGCAACCGGCGCAGGTGATGGTTTTCAGCGAAGCGCCGCACTCAATGCAGAATCTGGCGGACGCCTCGTTGACCGTGCGGCAGATCCTGCATACCTGGACTTGTGCGGACGGAACGGGCCTCGCGTCTTCGACGGGCGTGTCTCCGGCGGACGCGTCTTCGGCGGGCGCGTCTTCCGCCGGTACGCCTACAGCCTCTTTGTCTAAGGAGGGCGCGTTTACAGCCGCCTCGTCGCCATCGACCTCGTCTTCGGCGTCCTTCTCTTTCGCCGCCTCGTCATCGACGGTCACGGTCTCGCCGGATGCCGGTTCACTGCGCTGCCGGATCTCCCGGGCCGCCCGCACCGCCTCCTCGATCTGCTCCTCCACGGGCAAGTCGCTGACGGCGGTACGGTCCAGTTCGTCCAGCACGTCCGAGGCTTCATTCATATACTCCTGCCGGAGCGCCTCGTGGTCCTCCGCGGCCAGCTTGCCCATGTTGTAGTCGATATTCAGTTCGCGGATGGAAGAAAAGATGAAATCCTTTTTCTTCAGCAGGTCGTCCCGGCGGGACCCGGCGAACCTCGCGGTCCGGGGGCGGCGGGCCGACCCGTCCAGCATAGGACTGATCATGTAGGCGAGTACGCCCAGCGCGAGCAGTCCGCACGCAATCAGTGTCATAGTCCGGACCGGCTCCTTTTATGCGCGACCCGGCTGGACCGGTACGCCGGACGGCTAGGATTGGGGAAGCGGTTCCGGCGCCTGCGGCTCGGTCTGCTCATACTGCCCGTATCCCCCCTCGGCCTCGTACTTGGACGGACACTTGGCGTACAGCGTATGGGCGGTGAAGGTGCCGTCCCGGCCGTATCCACCCTCCACGACCACTTCCGTATCGTCCTTGAAGGTGTCCGGGACTACGCCGGTGTAGACGACGGGAGCCTCGACACCGCCCCAGTGGGCGACGAAACGGATGCGCATGGTGCCGACGTCGTCGCGCTGGATCGATCCGTTCACGACCTTGCCTTTCAGGCGCATGTTCTCGTCGTAGGCCACGTCGCCCTTTTCCAAGGCGGCCTTCAGTTCGCTCACGTTGAGGTAGTACATGGTCGCGTCGGTCGCACCGGTATAGATCAGGTAACAGATGGCGGCGATCACCAGGCCGAAGCCCACCAGGAATTTGCGCTGCTTCTTCCGCTGGCGTTCTTTCATGGCTTGCTCCTGTGTTTCCTGAATTGCTCGACCTCCGCAATATAGGCCATACGGTCCGTTTCGGCAAGCACAATCTGGTCCTGCGCCTACGCCCGCGACCGCCCGTCGGCAGAGGTCTTCGGCGGCGAGATCACCGGCCCGGCGCGGGGGGTAAATGTGCTTGACTATCGCCCGGGCCGCGCCTACCTTACGCCGGAGTCGACGCCCTTTGGAATCACGTCCGGAGACCATGGCGCCTGCCCCGTAAACAACCATTTTCGCGCCCCGATTCGTCTTTGTCTTCAGGAGCATCATGACCGCTTTCACGTCTGCCCAGGATGTCATCCAACGCTTCGAAGCCCAGCACTATATCTGCGGACCCGACCTGGCCACGCCCGTGTACCTCATGGAACGGCTTGAGAAACCACTGCTGGTCGAGGGACCGCCCGGCGTGGGGAAAACGGAGATCGCGAAGATGCTCGCCGGCGCGCTGGACCGCCGCCTGATCCGCCTGCAGTGCTACGAGGGGCTGGACGAATCCAAGGCCCTTTACGAATGGGAATACACCAAGCAGCTGCTGTACACGCAGATGCTCAAGGACCGCATCGGCGAACTGCTGAACAGTACGGACACGCTCGGTAACGCGGTGGAGACGCTCAATCGGGAGGACAGCGCCTTCTTCTCCCGGAACTTCCTGCTGCCGCGCCCCCTCCTCGAAGCCATTCTCGCGCCGGAACCCGTCGTCCTCCTGGTCGACGAGATCGATCGGTCGGACGATGAATTCGAGAGCTTCCTGCTGGAGGTGCTGAGCGATTTCCAGGTCAGCATCCCGGAACTCGGTACCCTGACCGCGGCCCGGCGCCCCTTCGTGGTGTTGACGAGCAACGCCAACCGGACGCTTTCCGAAGCGCTCAGACGGCGGTGCCTGTATCTTTACATCAACTATCCCTCCCTCGAGCAGGAGGTCCGGATCGTCCTCCGCAAGACCCCGGGCATCAACGAGGACCTGGCCAGCCAGGTCGTCCGGTTCGTCCAGAAAATCAGGACGCTCAACATGCGCAAGCCCCCGAGCATCGCCGAAACGATCGACTGGGCGCTGGCGCTGGTGGTCCTGAACGCGCAGCACCTCTCGCGCGACATTCTTTCGAGCACGCTGAACGTCCTGATGAAAGACCGGGAGGACATCGAACGGATCATGCGGGACGGCTACCATGATCAAGCGGCTGGTTGAGTTCGCCAGGCTGCTCAGGCAATCCGGCGTACGCGTATCCATGGCCGAGACCCTGGACGCCGCCGAAGTCCTTCGGCACGCGCAGGTCACCGAACGGCCGGCCTTCAAGGCGTCCCTGCGGGCCACCCTGGTCAAGACGCGCGAGGACATCCCGGCCTTCGACGAAGCCTTCGAACGATTCTTCCTGGTCCAGGTGGGCGAAGACGCGGAGGAGCTCGACGATCCCTGCGGGGAAACCGAAGGGCCGCCCGACGGCCAACCCGACCTCGACGACGGGCAGGACGAGGGCGATCAGGACATCCGGCGTCTCCAGGATGAGCAGGGCGAGGCCGTGGCGGGAGACGGGGAAGGAGACCCCGCGGACGACGGCGAGACCGAGGAACTCGAAGGCGAGCTGGAGCGGATGCTCGCCCGCGTGCAGGTCGGTGAACAGGCTTCCGACGCGGTCACCGAGCCCGGCACGCAGCCGAACCAGCAGGCGGAGGACGTCGACCTCTACCAGGAACTGCCCCCGGGCGACGTCGAGAACCTCTACGAGGCGGTGGAGGAACTCGCCCGGAACCTGGTGACGCGCAAGTCCCTGCGTTTCAGGAAGTCGCGCCATGGCCGGGTGGACATCAAGAAGACGATCCAGCGGAGTTTCCGCACGGGCAACCTGCCCTTTCACATCATCTACAAGCACCGCAAGATCAAGAAGAACGAACTGGTCGTGCTGTGCGACGTGTCGGGATCGGTCTGGGAGGTCGCCCGGTTCTTCATCAAACTGGTCCACGAGATGCAAAACCAGTTCAGCCGGGCCCGGAGCTTCCTCTTCGTGGACCGGATCAACGAGGTGACGGACGAGTTCGACCGCAGGCCCTTCGAAGAGATCGTCGAGAACATGAAGGACGACCACGCGCTGAATTTCTTCGGCCTGAGCGATTTCGGCAGGGCCTTCTACCAGTTCCACGACGAACACCTGCTGTCTCTCTCCCGGGACACGGTGCTCGTCATCCTGGGCGACGCGCGGACCAACTGGTTCGACCCCCAGGACTGGGTGCTGGGCGAAATCCAGGGAAGGGTCCACCAGACGATCTGGTTGAACCCCGAGCCCGTGCAGTACTGGGACACCGACGATTCCGTCATGTCCAGGTACAGCCCGCACTGCGATCACGTGCTGGAATGCCGGAACCTGGCCCAGCTCCAGGAAATCGGCGAGCTGATCCTCAGGGCGTGAGCCTGATCGGATGGGCGTGAGCCTGATCGGATGGGTAAATGAAACGCGCACACCTTCTCAAGCGCATCGGCATGGTCCTTGCGGTCTGCCTGGCCTGCCTGTCCGGCGTGGCGCTGTGGACGGCCCGCGGCAGCGGAGATTCCGGCCACGACCTCTTCCTGCGCAATGACTTCACCTTCGGCCGGGTCGTGTACCAGAACTCAGGCGGGTTCTACCGGGGATGGGGATGGGGGCGATGGTCGGTGGATTTCCCGTCTGCCGACGCCAACGTAATCCGCGCCCTGCGGGCCACGACCTCCCTCAAGATCAACGAACCCCAGGCCGTGGAGCTCACCGATCCCGATCTGTTCGATATCCCTTTCCTGTATATCCTGGAAGTCGGAAACCTGCAGTTCAGCCAGGAGGAAGTGGACGCCCTTCGGGAGTATCTGCTGCGCGGCGGGTTCCTGATGGTGGACGATTTCCACGGTTCCCGGCAGTGGGCGAACTGGGAATCGCAGATGAAGCGGGTGTTCCCCGAACGCAACATCGCGGAGGTTCCCGCCGGCCACGCGATATTCCACTGCTACTACGATTTCGACGAGTATCCCCTGGTGCCCGGTATCGCGGCCCTGTGGAGCCCGGGCAACTACGAGCGGGACGGCGCGTTGTACGGTCATCGGCTGCGGGGCATCTTCGATGACGGCGGCAGGCTCATGGTGCTGATGAACTGGAATGCGGACCTGGGCGACGGCTGGGAACACGCGGCCGATCCCGGGTACCCGCGCGCGTATTCCGTGATCGCGTACCGGCTTGCTGTGAACTACGCCATTTATGCAATGACGCACTGACCGACGCCGGGGAGCCCGGCGGTACGTTGGGAAGAACTCCCGGCGGTATAGTTCCCGGCGAACCGTGGGTCAGAACCGCCACCGTATCTGTATGCGCAGGTCCTGGTCCAAGGGCTGCGGGTCCGCCCGCTCCTGTCGCCGGCCTTCCAGGTTCAAGGTCAGTCCCGTGGCCGCCTCGCGGGCCAGTTGCAGCCGCGTGCCGACCCGGTATCTCCGCGCCGTGCCATCGACCAATTCGGAACCCGCATAGGGGGTCAGCAGTCCCCCGCCGAAGGCCTCGACCCCATAGCCCACTTCCGTGACCAGGCGGCCGGTCCGTGCCTGCCGAGGTATCTGTGGTGCGATTCCCGCGGTAGTCTGTCGAGACCACAGGGCCTCCACCCCACTCGCAGTAACACCCCAGGCCGGCGCAAGGGCCAGGGACAGCCCGCGTCCCTCAGGACCCCGAGAAATCTGCAGCCGTCCCGAAGCGCCCCATTCCTTGTAGTCTCCGTCTTCGTGCGCCAGCAGGCCCCTGACCGTCCCTTCCACGGTCAGGCCCCACGCCGGGTCCACGTATCGCACCCGGCCGCCCACTTCCAGGCCGAACCCGGTCTCCGCGTCCCCCCGGTCGTGCCGCAGGCCCAGTTCCACCGTGGGCGTCAAGCGCTGGCCTTCCGTCCATTCGAATCCACGGGAGCCTTCCAGGATCACCCGTAACCGGTGTGCGTCCGCATCCGTGGCGGCAAGGTTCCCCGCCGGTCCGGTCACCGCGTCCGACGTGGTCCGCGTCAGCATGGCGTCGGTGCGTGTCGCCAGTTGGATCCCCGCGGCGTCTGTCGCCGGCAACACGATCCCCCGGCCGCCGAACGCCCCCATCAGCAGGTTCGCGTCGGTTTGAAGGGCGGCGCTGCCCGCCGGGGTCAGGGTCAATTCGCCCCGGCCGTACCCGAACACGCCCCACACGTCCAGCCGATCATGGACGGCAAACCTCAGGTACGGATGGATACTCGTCAGCGTCTGGTCTACCCCGCCTTGGCCATTGGCGGCCGGGTCTTGTGCGGCCACACCCTGCGCGGCATAACTCCCATCGCCACGGCTGTGCGCCACCGCCACCCCGGTCAGCCACCGATCCCATTCACCATCCACCCCCACGGTGCCCGTGAGCACGTCGCCGTCTACCTGCAATGCGTCATCACGCCCGTCAAACCGGGTTACAGCAACCAGGCCCCAGGCAGTAAGCCTGAGAGTCGGGTCCCCAGGTTCCGCTCCGTTCAGGCTCACCCGGAAGTTACTATCCAGGAGAATCCGCCGAAGGTCGAAACGGTCACCGAAACGGAAGATCCGACCCTGCTCTTGCCGCGGGACCGATCCGGTGCGGTCCGACCACGGAGTATCCCGCACCGCCCGCGGGGTATCCGCTACCGGGCCGGAGTTATCCGTCAGCCTCCCTGGCCTCGCTGCATAGCCTGATCCCAAACCAAGAAACCGCGCCACTTCCCGGAACACCCCCGAGACGACGCTCTCTTCCGCCGCACCGGGCTCGCCAGTGGACGGGCCCGTCTCATGACCGGCCCGTGCCGTGCCCGTCCGCACGTCGCCCAGCGGCAGTCGGTAACCGCCGATGACCACTTGCGACCCCTGCCCGGGGCCTGACCGCAATCGATCACCGACCGCGTCAGTGACGTGCGAACCCACGGTCCGGCCGAATCGGGCCAGCCATGCCTGTGGCATGGGATCGCTGTTTTCGATGGTGCCCGTTGCAGTCGCATCCGCGAGGTACGCCCCACTTGGGTTCGACAGGGTCACGGTCATGTATTCGTTGCCCTCGTTGAGGTTGTCGTCAAGCACCGTGACACTGAAGACCTTCCCCTTTACGCCCGGTGCGAAGGTTACGGTCTCGCTCTTCGCGACGTAGTCATTGCCCGCGGTCGCACTGCCGTCGGACGTGCTGATCCGGACCGTCACGGTCTCCGAGGAGACCCGGCTCAACCTCAAGATGAAATCGAGTGTGGCGCCCGCACCCTCCTCCACCTCGGTGTCCGCCACCGACAGCCCGTGCGGACCCGGGACCGTCACCTTGGCGGGGGTGGATAGCGCCTTGCCGTCCGGCGTGCAGAGGGCATGCGGAAAGTCGCACGAGGCAGAGGCCGGCAGGGTTACCGTCACCGCTCCATTGCCCGACGGCTGGACCTGGAACTGGAAGAGGTCGCGGCGCTTGTCCACCCGACGCACCATGCGCACCGCACCGCCCGCCGCTGCCAACCGCTGCGTGAGCCTGCGCTGCGCGCCCCCGGATGCCAGCGCCTCGCTGAAACGCACCCGCATCGTGAACACGCTTGACCCGTCGTGCGACGACGGCGCATCTTCGAACGATGCCGTCAGTACCGCCGGCTGCGGCGGCGGTACCGGTTGCGGCGGTGGCACCGGCTGCTGGATGCCGGAGCCTGGCGCGTCCAGGATCTGCAATTGCACCGTGTCGCCGGCGTTCCAGTTCAGATCGGCGTTCCACCACGTCCGCACATGATATCCACCGGCATCGGCGTCCTGGAACGGAAACCGCGTCCCGTCGAGCACCAGCACCAGGTTGTTGACCTCGTAGTCCCTGAGTTCCCTGATGCCACCGAATACGATGGCCAGGATCTCGCCCTGGTCGAGTTGCAGGCGGTCCGACCATCCGGCATGGGTCAACTGCAGGTCGACGATCTCAAACTCCTTCGCCACCCCGCCGGCGTCGGTGCTGACGAACGTGTTGTTTGCCATCACGTCCGAGTCGGAACAGTCGTTGGCACTGTTGGTGCTCGCGCACCCCAATATCCTGCTGTTCCCGCTGCGGAGAAGCCCTACCGTCAGCGTCGTTTCGAGGAGTGTGCTACTCGCCTCCCGCACCGCCGCCGGCGTCGGCTCGCTCTCGAGCGGCCCCTCGGCTACGCCCTTGGCGTCTGTGAAGCTTACTTTCACCTTGATTTTCTTGCCCACGTCCTCTGCGACGGGTGTGTAGGTGCCCGACGTCGCCCCCGCGATGTCCTGGGGATTGGATATGCCGTCCCCATCCAACCGCACCCACTGCAGATCGTAGTCGTCCGGAAAGGTCCCCGGCAGGCCGCCGCTGTCCTTGATCGTGCCCAGTCCGGCCCTCAAGAGCCCGCCCACCCGGGGGAAGCCGGAGACTGACGGCTGCCCGGTGGCGGCAGTATTGAGCCTGGACAGGCGGACCCCCACCCTGGTGCCGATATCGGCCGCGCCAGCGAGGCGGGTTGCACCGGGGCCGGTGAATGGACGCAGGAGAGGCACGTCCGACAGCGAGCCACCCGGCGGTACGATGAGCGCATCGGTGAAGAGCCAGAAACTGGGCGAGGATTGCGCTTCGCTGAACGGCAGGATGAGTTCGCCCGAGTACTTTTGGACGTGCAGCACCAGGTTCCTCGCCGCGTCCGCCGGCAAGGCCGGCTCGGTGATGAACCACAACGTGTGACTCGATAGAGGAAACGCGATCAAAGACGTGATCGTGTAATTGACGCCCTCGTGGGTGAAGGTAACGTCGTCGAAGCTGCCGAAGCCCGAGCCGAATCCGACGCTCTCGATTCGGCCGAATTCATCGAAGTCGTGTCCCACCGTCAGCACGCCGCACCAGAAGGTGTCCAAGCCGCAGTTCGACACAGCCGCCGGCAGGACCAGTGAGCTTTCGCCGCTGATGCGCCTCTCCTCGGTGCCGCCATCGTCGGTGAAGGTGACCCTCACCTTCATGTGGTGGCCCTGGTCCGCCGCGGTCAGCGTGTAGCTGCCCGTATCTGTACCAACGTTCGTCTCCGTGCCGTCCTCGGTCACCCGGATCCACTGGTAGGCGTAGACGGCCCCGGTCAGCCCGTTGGCGTCCATGATGTCCGACGTCGACGCCGTCAGCGTCACGCCCACCTGCGCCGCACCGATAATCGCCGGGTCTCCCGTGGCGGGGTAGTTCGGCGTGATGATGCCCCTGATCTTGATCATCACTGACGACGAGTCGTCCCTTGCCCACGATCCGGGATCGATGTAAACGTATCTTGCGTTTCCGATGCTCCAGCCGTCGGCGGCCCCGCTATCCTGGGCGTCCGAAGAGGTAGAATGAATGCTGATCCCCGCGTCATCGGTGCCGGCGGAGTCGCTGATTACCACTGCGTACGACGTGTTTGCGGAGAGCGTCGAACCGGTCGGCGCCGTGAACGTGGCGACCGAGTCGCTCGTGATCGTCGTTGGGCTGACAAGAACGTACAACAGGTCATTCGGCCGGTTACTAGCGTTGGTCGAATAGATCCGAACCGAGACGTCCGGGTTTTCTACAGTAGTCCTGGTGTTGTAGACGCGCACGCCGACGGTCGTGAGCACGTAACCGGGCCCGTTGCTGCCGGTTCTGAAGGGCTGTGACACACGATTAAAGTCTACAAGATAGTACGGTTGGTTCGTGTTGGACACCAGCGTCCGTTCCGTCTGCGCCTGCAAATCGGGAACGAACGGCGCGGCGAGCACGATGGCCAGGACGGGCAGCAGCGCCGCCGCGGCCATCCGCACCGCTAGTACACGCCGGCGGCGTCCGGCGAGCACACGCCAGCGTCTAGTGCACCGTGTGATGCTGGTCGGTACGCTCGGTATAGACTGGCGGTCACTAGATTTCGGTTCTTGTGTCAACAACTCGTACTTTCTTGTGTCATCGGTCGTCTTGAGTAGGATCAAAACAACCGGCCTCGGTGATTCCTAACCAAGTAGGGAACGCCGCATGGTTTTGTCGTCAAGGACATGCGAAACCGGCCGCTGAGTACTCGGCCGGTGAATGCTTGTCGAAATCAGTTTTCGACGATCCGTATACCGGGTCTGCCGTTACACAGATGAAGAACGCTCTGCCCGGACAATTCGCGCTGTCAGTCGCAGTCCTTGACTTGGTAATCAATGATATATACTATTCTGTTTGTCGAATATGTTTCGATTTAAAGTTTTCTTTGGTTCAGTATTTATCAACCAGATCTCTTCAGAACCAGTTGTTTGAGTAAGATTAAGCCCGAAACCGAAACATTCTGAAATATACGAGAATCATGCGTGATCAATCCGAGAATCAGGTGGCTGAAAAGAAGATTATCGCGTGAATTTGAGTCATGTAGTGTCCCGTACCCGCTTCGATGGTCCTCGGGCGATTCCATGGGATTTAACGTCTCGCAGTTGGCTTTATCCTGGTATGTTTGGCACAAAATCGGAAGGATGTTCAGACAATGAGCCAAGATTTACTGCGGCAAGAGATCAACGAGTTGCGCGAACGCATTTCAAAGCTTAGCGCGGCCAGCCTGCGCATCAGTGCGAGCCTGGATCTGGATACCGTCCTCCAGGAGGTGGTGGACAGGGCCCGCGAACTGACCGGCGCCCGTTACGGCGCCATCATTACGATCGACGAAACCGGGCTGTCCCAGGATTTCGTCACCTCCGGCCTCACCGACGAGGAACATCGGATAATGGCCGACTGGCCCGAAGGAGAGAGGCTCTTCGAGCACTTCAGGGACCTTCAGGGCACGTTGCAACTGCCGGACGTGCCCGCCTACCTGCGCTCGCTCGGCTTCTCCACCGATCTGCTGCCGCCCGGGGCCGTTCAGGGCCAGGGCACGTCAATGCGCTACCGCGGCTTGCATGTCGGCAATTTCTTCCTTGCCGAAAAGGAAAGCGGAGAGGCGTTCACAGGCGACGACGAGGAGGTCCTGGTGCTATTCGCCTCCCAGGCCGCAACGACCATCGCCAACGCCCGCGCCCATCGGGCCGAGCAGCGCGCCCGGGCCGATCTGGAGGCCCTGATCGAGACCTCCCCGATCGGTGTCGTAGTCTTCGATGCCGGAACCGGCCATCCTACGTGGTTCAATCGGGAGACGAGAAGGATCGTGGAGAGCCTGCGAACGTCGGGCCGGCCCATCGAGGATTTGCTGGAGTTGCTGATCCTCCAGCGAGCCGACGGGAGTGAAATCGCGCTGGACCAGGCGCCCATGTCGCAGATTTTGAGTCACACGGAGACGGTGCGGGCCGAGGAGATCGTACTCTCCGTACCCGACGGGCGCAGCGTCACGACGCTGGTCAACTCCACGCCGATCCGCTCGGAAGATGGCGCAGTTGTGTCCGTGGTGGTTACCATGCAGGACATGAAGCCGCTGCAGGAACTGGACCGGATGCGGACGGAGTTCGTGGGCATGGTCAGCCATGAACTGCGCGCCCCGCTCACGTCTATCAAGGGCTCGGCCACCACCCTGCTGGAAGCTTCCCAGAGTCTCAACCCGGCGGAGATGCGCGAGTTCTACCGCATCATCCTCACGCAGGCCGACCATATGCGCGTGTTGATCAGCGACCTGCTGGATGCGGGTCGCATCGACGCGGGGACATTATCGGTGGCGCCGGAGCCCTCCGAGGCCGCCGCCCTGGTGGACGGAGGGCGGAACACCTTCCGAAGCGGCGGCGGCAGACACGAAGTCCTGATCGACCTTCCCCCCGATCTGCCCCTCGTCATGGCCGACCGGCAGCGCATTGAGCAGGTGTTGAACAACCTGCTTGCCAACGCGGCGTTGCACGCCCCGGAGTCCTCGCCCATCCGGGTCCGCGCTGAGCGTGACGGGACGCACGTCGCGATCTCCGTCCGCGACGAAGGCAGGGGGGTGGCGCCGGACCGTCTCCCGCACATGTTTCGAAAGTATGCAAGTTTCGACGGCAACGACCGTGAGTCGGCCATCGCGGGATCGGGACTCGGCCTCGCAATTTGCAAGGGCCTGGTCGAGGCGAACGGGGGGCGCATCTGGGCCGAAAGTCCGGGCATCGGGCGCGGTACCCGCGTGACCTTTACGGTCCCGCTGGCCGAAAGTCGCGAGCCGGCGCCTCGCAAGCCGCCGGAACCCGGTCCGGTCCCGGCCGATACGCGGAACGATGGAGAAGGCCGCGAACCGATACGCATCCTCGTGCTCGACGATGACCCGCAGATGCTCCGCTATGTGCGCGACATGCTCGTGGCAGGGGGATATGACGCGGTGGTGACCGGAGACCACGCCAGTTTGCCGCGCATCATCAAGACCGAGCGACCCGATCTGGTCCTCCTGGATCTTCTGCTTACCGACACGGACGGTATCCAGCTGATGGAAAACGTGCCCGATCTGGCTGAACTGCCCGTCATCTTCATTTCAGCCAACGGCCGGGACGAGACCATCGCGAAGGCCCTCGATACCGGCGCGGCCGACTATATCGTCAAACCCTTCTCGGCTACCGAATTGCTGGCCCGCATCCGCACGGCGCTGCGCAAACGGGCCGAAACCGAGCCCTTCGTGCTGGGCGATCTCACCATCGACTACGATCAACGCCGGGTGAGCGTGGCCGACGTCCCGGTCGTCCTTACGCCCATCGAGTACGATCTGCTGCGCGCGCTTTCGCTGAACGCGGGAAGGGTGACGACCTTCGACGTCCTGATTCGTCAGATCTGGAGCACCAAGTCCTACGCCAACCCGAAGCTGGTGCGCGCCTTTGTAAAGAAGCTTCGCCGCAAGCTGGGTGACGATGCCGGTAAACCACGCTACATCATCAACGAACGCGGAGTCGGCTACCGCATGGGCAGGACGGGAGTACCGTAGATGTTTGTTTCAGGTCGGAGAGAGGATCAGTGCGGCCGGCCTGAGGCCGGTTAATCGGCTGCGGTCAGTTGCTTCAGTGCCGTCGTCAATACCTCGACGGAGTGCAGGTACTCGTCCAGAATGATGTGCTCGTCCGGGGTGTGGTCCAGGCTGGAGTCGCCGGGACCATAGGCCGCGATCGGGCATTTCCATGCGGGGCCGACGATGCACATGTCGGACGTGCCCGTCTTCTTCTTGAAGGTCGGCCGGCCGCCTTCCTGGCGAATGCCCCGCAACAGCGCCCGGATCAGCGGGTTGTTCTTCGAAGCGATTACGCCCGGCAGGCGCTGGTCGCACTCGATTTCCGCCGGGCCCGCCTGGTCCATTACGAATCCGTTCAGGCCATCCATGTCGTAACCGGGCGGCACGCGCACCGAGAAGTACGCTTCGACGCCCTCGGTCAACCCCCGGTCAAAGGTGTGGAATCGCCGCAGCTCTAGTCGGGGAGACTCGAACTCACTTTCCGTAGTCTGTTCGGCGAGCCGGGTCTTGAGGGCGTTGTACAGCTCGATGGCCCATTCCGCCGCGCGTCGATGGTCCCCCGCGTGATGGGCATTGGGCTGTTCGAGGCGGTAGTCGAAATCCACGTGGCCCTTGTACCCGATGGTGACGCTGTCCCAGCCGCTCGGTTCGCCGATGAACACGCAGTCGGGCCGCATGCGGTCCACCAGGTGGCGGGCGCCCTTCGAAGTGGGGCATTCCTCCTCCACGGCGCCGACGACGGTGATCCTTCCGCCAGCGGTATCCGTGAGCCGGCTCGCGGCAGCTGTGAAGGCGGCCAGGGGGCCCTTGGCGTCCACCGTGCCGCGGCCGTAGAGCCTGCCCGATTCCTCCCGTATGGGCACGATCCCGGGCACCGTGTCGATATGCCCGACCAGGGCGATATGCGGTTCGCCGCTACCGGTCTCACCCACCGCGTTCCCGGCCTCGTCCTCGTAGGCGCGGAGACCCCGGCGCTCCATGGCGTCTACCAGGAAGGAGACGGCTTCGCCTTCCTGCGTGGAAGGACTGTAACGCTCGACCAGGCCCCGCAGCAAGGCAATGTCGTCGCGATCGCGGCTCATCTAAGCCTCCCGGGATCCGGTCGGACTACGCCGAGCGCGTCTCCCGTCCCGGACCGTACCCTCCGTCGGGCTATCCTCCAACGATCCCAGCACCGCGCCCGTGGTCTCAACGACCTGGTCGATCTCTTCCCTGGAAATCGACAGGGGCGGGAGGAAGCGCAGCACCGTGTTGCCCGCGGGCAGGGCCATCACGCCCCGTTCCATGAGTCCGCGGAGGACGGGGGTGACCCGGCCCTTCATCTCTACGCCGATGATCAGGCCCATGCCCCGGATCTCCCGGACGAAGGGCGCGTCCAGCGCCGCGAGGGCATCCTGGAAATACGCGCCGTTCTCCCGGGCGTTCTCGACGAGTCCTTCCTCCTCCAGCACGCGTAGCGTGGCCATGGCGGCCGTGCAGACCACCGGACTGCCGCCGAAGGTGTTGCCGTGGGACATGGCGGGTACGCCGCGGACCGTTTCGGCGCAGAGCGTCGCGCCCACGGGCAGGCCGCCAGCCATGGCCTTGGCCAGGCAGAGCATGTCCGGCCGCAGGCCATGGTGCTCGCAGGCGAACATTGCACCGGTCCGGCCGAATCCGGTCTGCACTTCGTCCACGATGAACAGGGCGCCCCGTTCCCGGCACAGGTCCGCCACGCGGTTCAGATACGCGCCGTCGCCGATGCGAACACCGCCCTCGCCCTGCACCACTTCCAGGATCACCGCCGCCGTCTCGTCGCCGATGGATTCCTCCATGGCGGAGGCATCGTTGTATTTCACGTGGGTGAAACCGGGAACGAGGGGTTCGAAGGGAGCGCGGTACTTGGGATTCCAGGTCGCGCTCAGGGACCCGAAGGTACGTCCGTGAAATCCGCGCTGGGTCGCGATGATGCCGGTCCGCCCCGTGGCGACACGGGCGAATTTAAGTGCCGCCTCCACCGCCTCCGTGCCCGAATTGCACAGGAAGAGCCGGTCCAGCCCCTCAGGGGCGGTCCGGGTCAGGGCCGTGGCCAGTTCCGCCCGCAGGTCGTTGTAGAAGGTGTCCGGACAGATCACGAGCCGCTCCGCCTGCCGCGCGATCGCCTCCGTCACGGCCGGATGGCAGTGGCCTACGTTGGCCGTGCCGATCCCGCCGATGCAATCTATGTACTCCTTGCCGTCACTGTCCCAGAGGCGGGCGCCGCTGCCTCGGACGATCACCACGTCCCGCTTGGGCAGAATGCCCATCGACGCCTGGTTTTCCATGGCCTGGTAGTCAGTCATTTTGCGCGCTCCAATTTACGATTCCTATTCATTCGTCTTGCCGCGGGCCGTCCCTGTCCGGTGGGGCCGCCCCGTCCGGCGCCCACTACCCGATCACCGTGCCCGCGCCGCGCAAGGCCGCCGTAACCGGTTCGGGGATGCGTCCGTCCCCCAGGATCACCTGGCCCACGCCGACCTCCAGCGCCTCCTTCGCGCCGAGCAGCTTCTTCTTCATGCGGTCCCGGGCATGGGTCTCGATCTCCCGGTCGATTTCGTCGCGGGATATCCGGGGTATCAGCGTGTTCTCGTCGTCCGCATCCTCCAGGAACCCCGGCGTGTTGGAGAGTATGACCAGCCGTTCCGCGCCGAGGGCGTCGGCGATTACCGCGGCCGCGCGGTCCCCGTCAATGTTGATCACCTCACCTTCGTAGCTGATGGCGGGGGGACTGATGACGGGCAGGTAGCCCTGGTCGAGGAGCGTGGTCAGGAGCGAGACGTTCGCCCTTTCGATCCGGCCGGTGTAGTCGTCCCGCAGGATCTTCGTCCGGCCGTCCTCCACGATGCGGATACTGGGTTTCCGGCGGCCTTCGAGCAGCCGGCCGTCCACGCCGCTCAGGCCGACGGCGTTGACCCCGAGCTGCTGCAGTCTCTCGACGATGCGGGTGTTGCGCTTTCCGCAGTACACCATGGTGAAGATGTCCAGCGTTTCCTGATCGGTGACCCGGCTCGTGTATCCGGACGGCGACGTGACCATGCGGGGCGGCTTGCCCAGTTGCTCGGAGATCTGGTTCAATTCATCGGATGCGCCGTGCACCAGCACCAGCGGTTCGGTCTGCCGGGCGATGTCTTCCAGGACATAATCCAGGTTGATGCCCCGGCTGCCGCCCGTCTTCACCACAATCATTGAGTATTCCCTTCTTTAACCGCGGCCACGGCCTCCGATCGGGGCACGGACGCCTGCGTGCTGTCCGCCATGCGCCGGATCATCACGACGCCGTTTCTCACCTCTTCCTCGCCGATAATCAGGGTATAGGCGGCGCCGAGCCGGTCGGCCTGTCTCATCTGGGCCTTCAGGCTCCGGTCTTCCCACAGTGCCGTCGCGCCCACGCCGGCCGCGCGCAACTCCTGCGCCAGGACCACCGCGGCGGACTTGGCCTCCGCGCCGAGATAGGCGACGAATACCCGCGGCTTCGGCACTCCGAGAGGCTCGATCCCCTCCTGCTTCATCGTGAGTATGATGCGTTCGATGCCCGAGGCGAACCCGATGGCCGGCGTCTCGGGACCGCCGACCATGCCGATCAGCCCGTCGTAACGGCCGCCGCCGCATACCGCGTTCTGCGCCCCGATGCCTTCGGCCCAGACCTCGAACACGGTCTTCGTGTAGTAGTCGAACCCCCGCACCAGGCGATGATTGACCTCGTAGGGCCGGCCCAGGTCGTCCAGGTAGGACCTCAACCGGTCGAAGTGGGTTCTGCATTCGTCGCACAGGGAATCCGCGATCCGCGGCGCTTCGTCCGCGATCGCGCGGCAGGTCTCCTTCTTGCAGTCCAGCAGCCGGAGCGGGTTCTGCTCGTAGCGGCGCGCGCAGTCGGCGCAGATCCCGTCCAGGCGGTCCGCGTACCAGGCCCGAAGCTTTTCCACGTATCCCGGACGGCACACCGGGCATCCCGTGCTGTTCACCTGGAAGGACAGGTTCCTGATGCCGACCGCTTCGTAGATCTGCCAGGCGACCTGCATGACCTCGAGGTCGATGGCCGGGTCCTGGCTGCCCAGCACTTCCACGTCGATCTGGTAGAACTGGCGGTACCGGCCCGCCTGGGGACGCTCGTACCGGAAGGCGGGGCCGATGGTGAAGAGCCGCAGGGGCTGGGGCCGGCCGTGCAGCTTGCGCTCGGCGTAGGCCCGGCAGATCCCCGCGGTGAACTCGGGACGCAGGGTCATGCGCTCCTCGTTGCGGTCGAGGAAGGTGTACATCTCCTTCTCGACGATATCGGTGGATTCGCCGACGCTCCGCTCGAAGAGGCCGGTCTGCTCGAAGACCGGCACGTCGATCTGCTCGTAGCCGAAGAGTTCGCAGACCCGGCGCGTGGTCTCGGTCACGTGGCGCCAGTGGGCCTGGTCTTCGGGGAGGATGTCGTAGGTGCCTCTCGGTGCCCTGTAGTTCATAATGCGTCCTGTACCGGGTGCTAGACCGGGTGGAGGCCCTGAAACTCCAGGCCCGTCCGCTCGTCCCACCCGTGCATGATGTTGAGGGCCTGCACGGCCTGTCCGGCCGCGCCCTTGACCAGGTTGTCCAACGCGCCCATAACCACGACCCGGTCGCTGTGCTCGTCGCGCTCGAACCCGATGTCGCAGTAATTGGTGCCCGCGAGAAACTTCGGATCGGGATAGCGGAACACGCCGGTGCGCTCTTTGATAATGCGGATGAAGGGTTCCCCGCCATAGGCCGCCCGGTAGATGCCCCAGATATCCTTGTCGGCCAGGCCGTCGTTCACGAAGGCGTGGGTCGTCATGAGGATGCCGCGCACCAGTTCGATGGCCGTCGCCGAGAAATGGACCTGGGGCGCCTGCCCGCCGAAGGTGAGCTCCTGCACGATCTCCGCCGTGTGACGATGGCCCGTGGGCTTGAAGGACCGCACGGCCCCGCTGCGGTCCGGGTGGTGGGTGGACCGATCGGCCCGGTGTCCCGCCGCGGATGACCCGATCTTGCCCTCCATGAACAGCCGGGAGGGGTCGACGGCGCCGGCCCTGACGAGAGGCGCCAGCGACAGGATCGCCGTGGCGGCCAGGCACCCGGTGCACGCGACGCATTCGGCGTCCCTGATCTCGTCCCGGTAGAGTTCGGCCAGGCCGTACACGAACCGGCCGAGGACGTCGGGATGGGCATGCGCATGTCCGTACCAGGTCGGATAGTCCGCCGGATCGCGCAGGCGGAAGTCGGCGCTCAGGTCGATGACGCGGGCCGACAGGCCGGAGAAGTCGTCCCACCTCTTCATCGCCTCCCCGTGGGGCAGGCACAGGCACAGGACGTCGCAGGGCTCGAGGTCGGCCAGGGCGCTGAACTTGAGGTCCGTGACCCGCCGAAGGTTCGGATGGGACCGGCCGACGGGCTTGCCCGCGAGCGATTCCGACGTCACCTGACCGATTTCGATTTCCGGGTGGAACAGGAGCAGGCGGAGCAGTTCCCCACCGCCGTATCCGGACGCGCCGGCGATAGACACCTTGATCATGATCGGGCCACCTTTACCAGATAATCGATGATTCGGCCGGGAATGTCCACTCCCGTCGGTTGTATGCTGTTCCGGAATTCCATGGTGTAGTTGACCTCGTTGACCAGGATCCCGTCCGGCGATTCCAGCAGGTCGACGGCCACCACGCCGCCGCCCACCGCTTCCGCGGCGCGGGCGGAAAGCGTCCCCACGTCACCCTCTACGGGACAGTCGGCCGTCGTCCCGCCCAGTGCGGTGTTGGTCTTCCAGTGGTCCGAGTACCGGTAGACGGCGCAGATGGTCTCGCCGTCAACCACGAAGGACCGGATGTCCCGGCCGGGCTTTTCGACGTACTCCTGGATGTAGATCACCGAATGCTGATATGACCCCAGGGTCTCCTTGTGCTCGAGCACCGCTTCGGCGGCATGACGGTCGTTGACCCGCGCGATGAGGCGCCCCCACGAACCGATGGGCGGCTTGACCACGACGGGATAGCCCATGGATTCCATTTCCTCCAGGGCCGACTCGGCCGTGAACGCGACGCGGGCCTTCGGCGTGGGTACCCCGTGGTCTACCAGCGCCATGGTCGTCAGGAACTTGTTCCCGCACACGCGGGCCACCTCGTAGGAGTTGACGGTCCTGATGCCGCTGGCGTTGAGTATCTTCAGCGAGTTGAGGGCCCTGGAATGGTTGATGCACCGCTCGAGTATGACGTCGTGGTCGTACCGGTGGTTCTCCAGGTCGAAGACGATGCGCCGGTCGTCCAGCCGGTCGAAGACAATACCCCGTTTCGCCGCGGCCTCGAAGAGCATCTTCTGTTCCGTGGAAACGATGGACAGCAGCATGCCGATCTTCACGCGTCACGTCCCCCCTGTGCCACCGAGTCCGCCACGTAGTCCATGATCTTCCCCGGTATATTGACACCGGTGACGTCCGATGCGTCCGAAAGCCCGGACGGCGGGCCCATCTCCTGTACGAACCAGGCATCCTTCGTGCGAACCATGTCCACCACAGCGATACCGCCGCCGATCGCCCGGACGGCGCCGACCGCCAGGCCGTTCAGTTCCTCCGTGACGGGCTCCTGCTTCATCAGGCCGCCGGCGGTGATGGTCCCGATCCAGTGGTGGGTCAGCACCGATACGGCGGCCACCGTCTCGTCGCCGACCACGTACGCCCTGATGTCGTGCCCGGGCGAATCGATATGCTTCTGCATGAAGAAGATGGAGTGGTGATAGGCGCCGAGGATGCGTTTGTGCTCCAGGACCGTCGCCGCGGTATACTTGTCCCCGATCCGGGAAACGAGATGGCCCTCGGGACCCTCCACGGGCCGGAGGACGACCGGGTATCCCATGTCCTCCATGGCTTCCAGGGCGGAACGCGGCGTATAGGCCACGCGCACTTCCGGCACCGGCACGCCGTTCTCCCGCAAGGCCAGGGACGTCAGCAGCCGGTTCCCGTACGTCTCCACCACCGACTGGCGGTTCACCGTCGGAATGCCCCAGTGGTCGAAGACGGTCAGCGCGTACACGGCGCGATGGTGATCGGTACAGCGCTCGAGGACCACGTCCAGGTCCATATGACGCCGATCCAGTTCGAAGACCAGCCGCGTGTTGTCGATCGTCGTCACGTCGATGCCGCGGCGGTCCGCTTCGGCGATCAACCGCTTCTCGTCCTTCCTGATTCGCGACAGCACGATGCCTAATTCCATAGATCCCGCGTCCCCTTGCCCCGCATGCAAAAAAAAAAGAGCCGGCCTCTTCGCTCAATCGAAGAGGAACACGGCTCCCAACTGTTCCCGTTGCCCCATTATCCCTATCGAAGGATTACCGCGGGGCCCGATGAGCGGACGAACGCAAATCACAATCATGTTTACCATGTTTATGTTTCATTCGTTTGCTCATCGTGATTTCCTTACATCCGACCGCGGGCCTATTCGCCCCAGTCTTCCTCTTCTTCCGGTGCCAGTGCAAACTCCAGCGGGTCGACGCTGATTACTTCCAGTTCCGCGCCGCACTCCGGGCACGTAATGATTTCACCTACCTCGACATCATAGTCCAGGGTGATCTCGGCGCCACATTCCGGGCAGATCCCGCTCATAAAACCCCCGTTTTGCACCAATGCAGCCTTGGAACGAATCTTTTTCGAAGGCCCTTTCACCCTTCGGGGAAGGCCTTTCCTCCTTAAAGAACGGACGCAATATAGGGTGCGCGCTAAGGGTGTCAAGCGCTTTTTTTATTCTTCCTCTTCGCCGTCCGTACCGGGTGATTCGGCCGTTTCGGAAGTCGCCGGATCGTCCTCATCGTCACCCGGCGTAATCCTGGAAACATCGATCACCCGGTCCCCCTCGCCCAGGTTGATGAGCTTAACGCCCTGGGTGTTCCGGCCGATGGGGCGCAGGTCGCGGACCGGCAGGCGTATGATGAGGCCGTTCGTGGTAATGATCATCAGCTCGTCTTCGTCGGAGACCGCGTGAATCGACACGACGGGGCCATTGCGCTCGCTGGTGCGTATGTTGCTCACGCCCTTGCTGTGGCGGCGGGTCAGCCGGTAGTTTTCGATGTCCGTCCGCTTACCGTAGCCGTTCTCCGTCACGGAGAGCAGCGTGGTGTCCCGCCCCGACGCCAGCATCCCCACGACCCGGTCGCCTTCGCCGAGGCGTATGCCCCGCACCCCCTGTGCCCCCCGGCCCATCGTCCGGACGTCGCTCTCGTGGAAGCGCACGGCCTGGCCGTTCCGGCTGGCGATGACGATGTCGTTGTCACCGTCGGTCAACAGGGCCTCGATGAGGGCGTCGCCCTCGAGGATGTTCAGCGCCACGATGCCGTTCCGCCGGGGATTCCCGTAGGCCGACAGGACGGTTTTCTTCACCAGGCCGCCCCGCGTCACCATCAGGATATAGTGCTCATCGTCGAAGGTCCTGATCGGCAGGAAGGCGGCGATGCTCTCTCCCTGGTCGAGCTGCAGCAGGTTGACGACGGCCTTTCCGCGGGCGGTGCGGCCGGCTTCGGGGATCTCCCACACCTTGAGCCAGTAGCATTTGCCGCGGTTCGTGAAGAACAGGATGTAGGAGTGGGTCGAGGCGGAGAAGAGGTGCTCCACGAAATCCTCTTCCCGGGTCTTCATGCCGGTGATCCCCTTGCCGCCGCGGTTCTGGCTGCGGTAGGTGTCCATGGGCAGGCGCTTGACGTAGCCGGCGTGGGATATGGTGATGACCATTTCCTCGTCGGCGATCAGGTCCTCGATGCTGAGATCGCCCTCGATGTCGATCAGCTCGGTCCGCCGCTCGTCGCCGTAACGCTCCTTCAGGTCGATCATCTCGTCCTTGATGATCTGCATCCGGCGTTCCAGGCGCGAGAGGATGTCCCGGTAGTCGGCGATTCGCGCGACCAGCTCTTCGTATTCTTCCTCCAGCTTGTCTCTTTCCAGCCCGGTCAGGCGCTGCAGCCGCATGTCCAGGATGGCTTCGACCTGGGCGCGGGACAGGCCGAACTCGTCTCCCAGGACCTCCATGGCCTCCTCGCCGGTATGCGACCCGCGGATGACTTCGATCACGCGGTCCACGTTGTCCAGCGCGACGCGCAGGCCTTCCACGATATGGGCCCGCTGCTCGGCTTTCTCGAGGTCGAAGGTGGTCCGGCGCACCAGCACCTCGTGGCGGTGGTCGATGAAGTGCTGAATGCACTCCTTGATGTTCAGGACCCGGGGCCGCCCGTCCACGAGCGCCAGCATGGTGACGCCGATGGTGGTCTCAAGCGGCGTCATCTTGAAGAGGTGGTTGAGCACGATGTTGCCCGGGATGTCCCGCCGCACGTCGATGGCGATGCGCATGCCCGACCGGTCCGACTCGTCCCGTATGTCGGTAATGCCCAGCACCTGCTTCTCCCGGACGAGGTCGGCGATCTTCTCGATCAGGCTGGACTTGTTGACCTTGTAGGGGATCTCCGTGACGACGATGGTTTCCTTTTCGCTCTGCTCGTGCACCTCGATCGTCGTGCGGGCGCGCACCTTGATCTTCCCGCGGCCGGTGTGGAAATACTCGTTGATCGCGTTGCGGCCGTAGATGATGGCGCCGGTGGCGAAATCGGGTCCCTGGATGTGGTCGGCGAGCTCACCAATCGTGATCTCCGGGTTGTCGATCACCGCCACGATGCCGTCCACCACTTCGCCGAGGTTGTGGGAAGGCAGATTGGAAGCCATGCCCACGCCGATGCCGAGCGACCCGTTGCAGAGCAGGTTGGGAAACTTGCCCGGCAGCACCGTGGGCTCGTCTTTCGACTCGTCGTAGTTGGGCATGAAATCGACCGTGTTCTTGTCGATATCCTCCATCATCTCGATGGCCAGGCGGGACATGCGCGACTCGGTGTACCGCATGGCGCCCGGCGGATCGCCGTCGATGGATCCGAAATTGCCCTGGCCGAAGACCATGGGGTAGCGCATGCTGAAGGGCTGGGCCATCCGCGCGAGGGTATCGTACACGGCCAGGTCACCGTGGGGGTGGTAGTCCCCGATCGTCTGGCCGACGATCTTGGCGCACTTCCGCGTGGGCCGTCCCGGCGTGAGGTTCAGGTCGCGCATCGCCACGAGAATGCGCCGCTGGGACGGCTTGAACCCGTCGCGTACGTCCGGGATCGCCCGGGACAGGTTCACGCTCATGGAGAAGTCGAGATAGGAACTCTTCATCTCGTCTTCGATGAAGATGGGCTGGATGTTGTCGTGTTGTTCTACCGCCATGCTTTCCCCTTGAACGTGTTATGTCGTGTTGTGGTCGCGCCGGGCGGGCGCCGGGCGTCAGTGCAGGTCCAGGTTGTTGACCAGCAGGGCGTTCCGCTGGATGAAATCGTTTCGCGCGGCCACGTTGTCGCCCATGAGGATCGTGAAGATCCGGTCCGCCTCCACCGCGTCGTCCAGGGTGACCCGGAGCAGCGTGCGGGTTTCGGGGTTCATCGTGGTCTGCCACAGTTCCTCGGCGTCCATCTCGGCCAGTCCCTTGTACCGCGAGATGGTGGCGCCTTCGCGTCCCACGTCCAGCACCGCGTCGATCAGCTTGCCGACTCCCCTGACCCGCTTCTCGGTCTTGTCCGTGCTGACCACCATCTCGCTGTCGATGACGTCCTCCAGCCGCCGGCACAGCTTCCGAAGCCGGCCGTACAGGGAGGGGTCCAGGGCTTCTTCGACCGGATCCACAGGCACCGGAACTTCGCCGGCTTCCTCCTGTTCTTTTCGGGCCGCCGCCCGGTCGCGCAGATCCCTCCGGTAGGCGTCGTACTGGTCCCGGTCTCTCAGCATATCCAGGATTTGCTCGCGCTTCATGCCCGTCTTGACCAGTCCCCCGATCTGCTCTTCGAAGTCCATCATCTCGCGGAGATGGGCCAGCAGCTTGTCTTCGGTCAGGGCGTGCCCGTTGCCGTTCGCATCCGCCCGCTGCACCTTCGTGCGGTCCACGCTCTGGTTCAGGAGGTATTCCCAGAGCTCCCGGTCGTTCTTGAGGTAGTCCTCCCGGCGCCCCTTGCGCACGCGGTAGAGCGGCGGCTGGGCGATCAGGACGTGTCCGTGTTCCACGAGCGGACGCATGTAGCGGAACAGGAAGGTCAGCAGCAGCGTGCGGATGTGCAGTCCGTCATGGTCGGCGTCTGCCATGATGATCACACGCCCGTAGCGAAGCCGGGACAGGTCGAAATCCTCGTCGATGCCGACCCCGAGCGCGGTGATGATGGGCTGAAGCTTGTCGTTGCTCAGCACCGTGTCGATGCGGGCCTTCTCCACGTTGAGCGGCTTGCCCCAGAGGGGGAGGATGGCCTGGAAGGTCTTGTCGCGGCCCGACTTGGCCGTGCCGCCGGCCGAATCGCCCTCGACGAGGTAGATCTCGCAGGCCATGGGGTCCTTCAGGGTGCAGTCGGCCAGCTTGCCGGGCAGGGTGGTGTTCTCCAGCGCGCTCTTCCGGCGGGTCAGTTCCCGCGCCTTGCGGGCGGCGTCCCGGGAAATCGCCGCCTGGATGCATTTCTCGACGATCTTCTTCGCCGTGGCCGGGTTTTCTTCCAGGTACACGGAGAGACCCTCGCCGACCACCGACTCCACGACGCCGCGGATATCGCTGTTGCCGAGCTTCTCCTTGGTCTGGCCCTCGAACTGGGGATCGGGGATGATCACGCTGACGATGGCGGTGATGCCTTCCCGCGTGTCGTCGCCGGTGATGGGCACCTTGAGGTTCTTCAGCAGGTTGTTCCGCTGGGCGTAGTTGTTGATGGAACGGGTGAGGGCCGTCTTGAAGCCCACGAGGTGGAAGCCGCCCTCCGAAGTCCGCACGGTGTTGGCATAGGTGAAGATGTTCTCCTGGTAGCCGTCGTTGTACTGGAAGGCGACGTCGATCTGGTTGACGTCCCGTTCCTGGCGGATGCCGATGGTGTCATGGATGGCCGTCTTGTTCTCGTTCAGGTACTCGACGAACTCGACGATGCCGCCGCGGTACTCGAATATGGCGGATTTGTCCCTGGCCTCCTCGTGCAGCTCGATGCGCATGTGGCGGTTCAGGAAGGCCAGTTCCCGGAAGCGGTGGGCGATGTGGTCGAAATCGAACTCCGTCGAGTCGAAGATCTCGTCGTCGGGCTTGAAGGAGACGGTCGTCCCGTTCTCCGTCGTCTCGCCCCGGACCTCCAGGTCGCATACGGGGATGCCCTGCTCGTAGCGCTGGTAGTAGATCTTCCCGTCCCGGCGCACCTCGACGACCAGCCATTCGGCCAGGGCGTTGACCACCGACACGCCCACGCCGTGCAGGCCTCCCGATACCTTGTAGGACTTGTTGTCGAACTTCCCGCCGGCGTGGAGCATGGTCATGACGACTTCCACGGCCGGCCGGTTCTCCGTGGGGTGCATTTCGACCGGTATGCCGCGGCCGTTGTCGATCACGGAGATCCGTCCGTCTTCTTCGATGTACACCTTGATCGTATCGCCGAATCCCTGGAGATGCTCGTCGATGGCGTTCTGCATCACCTCTTCCACGAGATGGTGCAGCCCGGAGGCGCTGGTGCTCCCGATATACATGGCGGGGCGCTTGCGAACCCCCTCTAGCCCCTTGAGGACCTGGATGTTCTCCGCGTCGTACTGATCGGCATCCGGGGTGCCGGGTCCCGGCTCCGGCGATTCCGGGCCGTTCGATAGGTCCGGACGGCCTGGGCGGTCCAGGTTGTCCGAGTTTTCCAGGTTGTCCATGCGGTCCATGCTGTCCGGCGAGTTTTCCCGTGTTTCTGACATCGATTTTACCTTCTGGTATTGGTGAATATGATGTCCCGGACCAGGGGCCTTCCGAAAGACTGGTCCAGTCGGTTCAGAATGTCCGGCTTCATGTAGTGCAACTCCTGGCTCCAGGTGGCGCTGTCGCACTCCACGAACAGCTTTCCGCCGTCGAAGAAGACCGCCCGCGCGTGCGCCGCGACACGTTCCCCGACGACCCGGGGCCAACGTTCCACGGCCTGCTGTTCCTCCAGCTTGCCTTCCATGCCCAGATTGCGCACCAGTTCCCGGAGCGCGTCGCCGAGGGTGGTGCTCTTCTTCAGCCGCGTCATGCCCGATCCTCAGTCATAGGGCGTCACCGCGCCTCCTTGGACGCGGAACCGGGTGATCCCCCGGCGGTAGTCACCGATATCGCTTTCCTTGGCCGTCGTAATGAAGGTCTGGCCGTAGGCGGGTACCATTTCCATCAGGCGGCCCGTCCTGGCGGCGTCGATCTCCGCGAATATGTCATCCAGCAGCAGCAGTGGCGGGGCCTGCAGCCGGCGCCACAGGAAGCGGGCTTCCGCCAGCTTCAGGGCCGTCGCCGCCGTCTTGTGCTGTCCCTGCGACCCGAAGGCCTGCAGCGAGACCCCGTTCATCCGGATGGACAGGTCGTCCCGGTGGGGCCCCACCTCCGTCATGCACCGCGCCCTCTCCCGGGGCGCGGCGCGGTCCAGCGCCTCCTCGAAGGCCTGCTCGATATCGGCAAGGGCCTCGTATTCGAAAGATGGCGCGTAGGCGATCTCGAGGCACTCGTTGTCGTCGCTGACGGCGGCGTGAATGCGGCCGGCTTCTTCCTTCAGGTCCTCGACGACTTCCACCCGCTTTCTCATGATCCGGCTGCCCAGCGCGACCAGCGGGGCGTTCCAGACCTCCAGGTCCTCCGTCCTCCCCGGCCGTTCCTGGTGCGCGCGCAACGCCTCGTTGCGTTGCCGGACTACCCGCCTGTATTCCTGCAGGGCCGAAAGATACGGCGCGTTGGACTGCGAGATCGCGATGTCGAGGAACCGCCGGCGCGAGCCCGGCGACCCCTGGACCAGCCTCCGGTCGTCCGGCGAGATCACGACGGCCGCCAGGATACCGTACAGGTCCGACAGGTTCCGCTGGGGCGACTCGTTTACAAAGACCTTCTTTCCCGCCGGGCGGGCGTACCTGATCTGTACCTCGACCTCCCTGCCCTCCGCGGACCGACCCTGTCCCTGTATCAGGAAATGGTCCGCGCCCATGCGCACGAGATCCCGGTCCTGTGCCTCGCGGCAGGACCGGGCCACGCACAGATAGTAAACCGCTTCCAGGAGGTTGGTCTTTCCTTGTCCGTTCGATCCGATGAAAACGTTCGTTTGCAAATCACAGGCCAGCGACAGGGATGCGTAATTTCTGAAATGGCTGAGGGACAGCCCTTGAAGGTGCACCTTAGCTTTCCGCCTCGGTCGTCCTGAAGGGCATGATCAGGCACTGGTAGTCCTCGCCCTCCGCCTCCTCCCCGGACGGGGTGATGATCCCCGCGCTGACCGGCGTATCCAGTTTGAAAACCACTTCCTCGCTCTCGATCCGCTCCACGACGTCGAGGAGATAGCGGAAATCGTAGGTCGTGTCCATGGCTTCGCCTTCGTATTCGGCCGGCACCTCTTCCCGGGCCTCGCCGCCGATATCGTGGCTGAAGGAACTCAGTTCGACAAAACCCGGCCGGAAAGAGTACCGGATCTGCCGGGTGGATGGGTTGGACAGGACGGACACGCGGCGGACGGCGCTCTGCAACTCCTCGCGGTTCACCTTGACCACCTTGTCGTTGCCCGTGGGAATCACCCGTTCGTAGTCCGGATAGGTCGCTTCGATCAGCCTGGCGAATAACCGGGCGTTCTCCAGTTCGAACATGACGTGGTTCTCGCCGATGGTGATCCGGGACGGCGAATCCGATTCCCCGATGAGGCGTGAGAGGTTGTTCAGCGCCTTGGGCGGGACGATAATCCCCTCCGTGGCCGCGTCGGATACATCGCAGGGAAGCGTCGTCTTGGCCAGCCGGTGCCCATCGGTGGCTACCATCCGGACGGCGCCCCGGCCTATGCGGAGGAACGCGCCCCAGAGACTCGGGTGGATCTCGTCCTTCGATACGGCGTACACCGTCTTCCGGATCAGCCGCTGCAGCGAAGACGACGGGATCTCAATGGTCTGATCGGACGTCACGTCCGGCAGCGCCGGGTACTCGTCCTTGCTGATGCCCACCAGGCGAAAAACCCCGCGGTCACACCGGATGATCACCTTGACGCCGTCCACCTCTATATCCACTGGCGCGTCCGGCAGCTCGCGCACCATTTCCGCGAATTTCCTTCCTGGCACCGTGATCGATCCCTCTCCCGATATCTGGGCGGGGATCTTCGTCATGATGAATATGTCCAGGTCGGTGGCCCCTATGGTCAGGTGGCCGTCTTCCGTCTCCAGCAGCATGTTGGACAGGATGGGCAGGGTCGTCTTCGGGGGAACGACGTTCAGGACGGTCTGTATGCCGCTCATCAGGGTGGAACTGGACGGAATGGTGATTTTCACAGAGTACTCCTTTGGGCAGTCTTCTGGGCGTTCTTCGCCGGTTACCTCGTCGGATCCGCACTGCACAGAATGAACCGGGGAGGTTTCTTGTACAGTAACCTATTACTATTATTGAATATAATATAGATTACGCTCGGGACAGCGCAAGGGTTTTGTGTGGCAAAACCACCCTATATTGTAGAACATCGCGGTATGGCTGTTATATAGTACAATATATTGTGTATACTATCTTTTGTATTATGTATGTATAAAAAAGGAATAATACTAATAAGGAATGTGGATATGTGCATAAATACGCAGATATGAAGATAAGTAGTAATAAAATCAATTATTAGCGAGAAAATAAAGATGTGGAGAAACCGCCACCTAAACACTTGTTTATCCACATAATCCACACACTAGAAACCAAAACGGGACAAATCGGCCAGTTATACACAAATCATCGACACTCCGCGTCCCTTTATCCCCCGGGTTATCCACATCATCTCCAGTCCGGAAACGTGCCTGATCCACACAGGTGAGCAATCGGGCGTATGAAAGACGGTCCGAAGCCTGTCCCAGGCCGAAACGAAACCTTTTTTAACAGCGGTCGGAGATCTTTCCACACTCCGGTGCATTAACCCTGGTGGATTGGTGTGGAAACCAGGTATATACATTATGCAAAGTATTGTGGAATTGAAAGTTACGAGAAGTGTGATTTGTTGACAAATTGTGGATAACCATCAAGTTATCCACACGTTCAGGGGGATATGAAAGCGTGGTGGGTGTTGTTGAACAGCAGATGGACTATGAAAGGGAATTCCTGATCTTGTCGAGGTCTTCGTGCAGGTTTTCGTCGGACAAGAGAAGCTTCTCGACCGTCCGGCAGGCGTGTATGACGGTGGTGTGGTCTCTCTTTCCGAAAATCGCGCCGATATCCTTAAGTGACGCGCGGGTCATGTCCCGGCAAAGGTACATGGCGGCCTGGCGGGCGGCCACGACGTGCTTCTTCCGCGTCTTCGCGGCGAGATCCTCGACGGACACGCCGTAGTGGCCGGCCGCGGCCTTCTGAATGTCTTCCATTCCCACGGAACGCTGTTTTCTGCGGATCTTGTTGCTAAGCACCCGTTTCGCCACTTCGATGGTAATGTCGCAGTGACTCAGCGACGCGTAGGCCAGCAGGCTGAGCACGGCGCCTTCCAGCTCACGGATGTTCGATGCGACGCGGTCGGCGATATAGGCGATGACGTCCGGGCTGAGCGACAGTCCGTCCTTGTCCGCCTTCTTCTGTAGAATGGCCTCCCGGGTCTCGTAGTCGGGCGGCTTCATGTCCGCGAGAAGCCCCCATTCGAACCGGGACACCAGCCGTTCCTCCAGGCCGGAAAGCTCCTTCGGAATCCGGTCGCTGGTCAGGACGATCTGCTTGCCCTTCTGCCGCAGCACGTCGAAGGTGTGGAAGAACTCCTCCTGGGTGCGGTCCTTGTGCCCCTTGCAGAAGAACTGGATGTCGTCCACGATCAGCAGGTCGACGTTCCGGTAGGTCTGCGCGAACTCCTTCGTCTTCTTTTCCTGGATGGACTCGATGAATTCGTTGTAGAAGATCTCCGACGTGACGTACCGGCTGCGGTCGACGGTGCCGAGCCGCTTCGATTCGTGGGCGATCGCCTGCGCCAGGTGGGTCTTGCCCAGGCCGACGCCGCCGTAGATGACCAGGGGATTGAAGGTCTGCTGGCCCGGGGATTTCACCACGGCCAGGGACGCCGCGTGGGCGAAGTCGTTGCACTCCCCCACGACGAAGTTCTCGAAGGTGTAGTTGTCGTAGAGGTTGTCCGATTCCCCTGCGCCCGCGGCCTGATGTTCCCGGTCCGCCCGGTCCGCCCGGTCCGCCCGGTCCGCCTGGCCCGTTTGAGTCGCCCGGTCTGCCCGGTCTGCCCGGTCTGCCCGATCGGTCACGTAGGAGGGCAGGTCGGTAAGCACGGGGATGATCTGTGAATTGCCCTCGAAGATGTGGTAGTCAATGACGACCTGGCGGCCGAGCTGGGTCGTCACGACCTGGCTGATCTTGTCGTGAAACCGCTTCAGCATCCGTTCGCCGGAGAACGGGTTCGGTACCTCGATCGTGAATTTATCCGGTGTTACGTCATGCCCCCTGGTACGCTCGAACCAGGTCGCGAACGTCTGTGCGGGCATCATGCCCCTCAGTTCCGACAAGCACACCGACCAGAGCTGTGCAGGATCTTCCTGCTTCATCGCGTATTACCTTGTGGACCGAAGGGAATGGAACGCCTTTGAACGGACCGGTGCTTTTCCGGTCCGAAAACATACTCGTACGCTCGCATGTAACATGCTAAATTGTTGAAATTACTGCATTTAAGGTGGTGTTAGGTGCGACAACAAATCCACGGCAGGCGGAAACGTTGCGGGTCGTATCTTCAAATTAGTATGTATGGTGAGTGGGGTGCTGTCAAGAGAATATCTCGAAAAGATTTGCACCCATGGAATGACCAAAAACAACTTGACTTAATCGCGCTTCGGGGGTAATATGGAGGGCTGTTGTTTTTGTGAAAACAGGTAGAAAAAACGGGAGTAAACGATGAAGCGGACCTTTCAGCCGAGCAATCTCAAGCGGCACCGCAGGCACGGGTTTCGTCGAAGGATGAGCACCAGGGCGGGACGGTTGATACTGAACCGCCGACGGGCCAAGGGAAGGGTACGCGTCGCCGTTTAGGCGCCGCCCGAACGCGGCAGGACCGATGCACCATGGCCGCCGGTTCCCGACGTTTTCCCCACGACGAACGCATGAGACACCGGTGGGAGTTCGAACGGGTCAGGAAATGCGGACTGACCGTCCGCGGACGGTCGATGACCCTGTCTCTGGCCCCGTGTCCGGACCGGCTTGAGCGCCGGGTCGGTTTCATCGTGACCAGGCACTACGGCGGCGCGGTCAAGCGGAACCTGGTCCGCCGGAGAATGCGGGAAATCTACCGGTTGAACAGATGCCGCCTGAAGAGGGGGGTGCACCTGGTGCTGATCGCCCGCAGTTCCGACCGGGAATGGACCTACCGCCAGATGAACGAAGAGTTCCTGTCCCTCTACCGTACCGCGGTGACACGCTTATGTGGAAACGGCTGACCAGGGCTATCACGACCGCGCTCGTCTGGGGCGTCCGCGGCTATCGGCTCGTCATCTCCCCGCTCCTCCCGCCAAGCTGCAGGTTTACCCCCACCTGTTCGAATTACGCCATCGAAGCGCTGGAACGAAAGGGCCTGTTCGCCGGAACCCGCATGGCCGTGTGGCGGCTGCTGCGCTGCCATCCCTTTCACCCGGGCGGCTACGATCCGGTGGAGCGGCCGGACGGATCGGGCGGATCGGACGGATCGAACGGATCGAACGGCCGCGTCGAATCAGGCGTGCCAGCCGGACCGAGCGTGCCAGCCGGACCGAGCGTGCCAGCCGGACCGAGCGTGCCAGCCGGAACAACCGGACCAGGTGCACTTGGCGCACCTGGTGGACCACGCGATTAGCCGCATGCCACGGCTTGAACCCCCGGAATCACAACAACCATGGAAAAACGGGTACTCGGCGCATTCGGACTGATCATACTGACCTGGATCGGTTACTACTACATTATATATCCCATGTACGCGCCCCAGCGCCCTGCCCAGGTCGACCGGACGGTCCCGCAGGAGCAACCGGGGGATTTCGCGACCGGGGACGATCCCGCGGGCGCCTACCCTCCAGTCGAGACCCCCGGTCAGGCTTTCGACGGTCAGGCTTTCGACGCGCCGCCGGATGCCACCGGGCCTTCCTTTGACGCACTGCCGGACGCGTCCGTATCGGAGCCCGGCAGGACACCGCCTCCCCGTACCGAAGACCGCTCCCGGCAGCAGAACCTGGCCGCGGACAGCTGGGACCGCTCCGAACGCGTGTTGTTTCTCCCCCCGGTCGAAGGTGCGCCGGCGCCCCGTGAAATCCTCGTCGAAAACCAGTACTTCCGGGGTGTGATCAATACGATGGGCGGTGTGATAACCAGCTGGAAACTCAAGGGTTACAGGGGGATTGGCGGGGAAGAAGTGGAACTCGTCCCCCCTGATCGAGAGGCCGGCCCCGATATCGTGCTCACCACGGAGCGGGGGCCCCGAAGCACCCGCGCCCTACGCTTCGCCGCGGACCGCGACGCGGTCGTGCTGGGCCCCGGACAGTCCTCGGGATCCGTGACGCTGACGGCCGACGCGCCGGGGGGCCTGACCATCACCAAGGCCTTCGTGATCAACCGGGACGATTACGCCGTGGATCTCCAGGTGAGGATCGACGGCGGGCAGGACCTGGCCCTGGGCAGCAAATATTATCTCCGGTGGGGCGGCGGGATCAACGTGACGGAGAAGGACTGGGACCAGGATCTGTACGCCTTCAGGGGATTCGCCTCGCTCAACGATACAGTGATCGATGAAGACCTCGGGACCGAGTTCGAAGACCCGCGGCCCGAGACCACGGGCGAGACCCACTGGGTCGGCGTGCGAAGCAAGTATTTCTTCACCGCCATGGTGCCGGTGGACCGGAAGGCCAGGGGATACCGGCTGAACGGCCGGCCCGTGCAGCGACCCCAATACGACGACCGGCAGATCGCCGCGGAACTGTCCATGGGACTCGCCTCTCCCCTGGTGGACAACTTCCTCCTCTATCTCGGCCCGGTCCACTACGATACCCTGGAAAGTTACGGTTACGGCCTCGAGGGGGCCGTCGATCTCGGCTGGACGATCATACAGCCGATCAGCCGGATCACACTCATTTCCCTGGTCTGGCTGCACCAGTTCATCACCAATTACGGTGTCGTGATCATCGTGCTGTCCATCATCGTGAAGATCCTGCTCTTTCCCCTGACCCACAAGAGCATGAAGGCCACGCAGGGCATGGCCGCGCTCCAGCCGAAAATGGAGTCGCTCAAGGAGAAGCACAAGAACGATTCGACCAAGCTGAACCAGGAGATGATGAAGCTGTACCGGGACGCGGGCGTGAACCCGCTGGGCGGCTGCCTGCCGCTGCTGCTGCAGATGCCGATCCTCATCGCGCTCTACACCATCTTCAGCAGTACGATCGAACTGCGCGACGCGCCTTTCATCGGGTGGATCCAGGACCTGTCCCTCCGAGACCCGTACTACGTGCTGCCCGTCCTCATGGCGGCCACGATGCTTATCCAGTCCAAGATGACGATGAAGGACCCCCGGCAGGCCATGTTCGTCTACATCATGCCCGCGGTGCTGTTCTTCATCATGATGAACCTGCCGTCCGGACTGATCCTGTACTGGACCATGATCAACGTGCTGACCATCGTGCAGCAGGCCTTTCAGAACCGGTTCTTCCCCGTTCAACCCGCCAAATGACGCACCCGCAGGGCATCGACCCGCAGGATTCCAGGCGGCCGGGCATCGACCGGCCGGGCACCGGGTGGCGGCGGACCGGAACGCAGCGCACCGGAACGCAGCGCACCGGAACGCAGCGCACCGGGCGCGGCAGCAAGCCTCGTTAACCCCATGACCTCGCAGGCCCCGAACGATACCATTGCCGCGATCGGCACGCCGCCCGGCGAGGGCGGACTGTGCGTGGTGCGCATAAGCGGTCCCGACGCTTTCGACATTGCCGACCGGATCTTCGACGGCGCCAGCCGGCCTTCGGAGTGCGGGACGCACACCATACATCATGGCCACGTCGTCGATCCCCGCAGTCGCGAGCGGGTGGATGAAGTGCTCATGTCCGTATTCAGGTCGCCCCGCACCTACACCCGGGAGGACCTGATCGAGTTCAGCGGCCACGGCGGCATGGTCCCGGGCGGGATGATCCTGGATGTCCTGATCCGTTCGGGCGCCCGGCTGGCGGAGCCGGGGGAGTTTACTAAGCGCGCCTTTCTCAACGGAAGGATCGACCTGCTGCAGGCGGAAGCGGTGGGCGAACTGATCCGGTCGCGGACCGACGCCTGCGCGCGGGCGGCCCTCAGGCAGTTGAACGGGACCTGTTCGCAACAGATCGACGACTTAAGGATTAAACTAATACAAATAATTGCATATATTGAAGTTACGCTGGATTTCACTGAAGAGGGCATCCCCGATATGACGCCGCAGACCTTTCTGGACCAGCTCCGACCCGTCCGGGAAGCACTGGGCTGCCTCATCAAGTCCTCACACCAAACGCGCGTACTGAGAGACGGGGTCCGGGTCGCGCTGCTCGGCAAGCCGAACGTGGGGAAGTCCAGCCTGCTCAACTTGCTGACGTCGCGGGACCGCGCGATCGTACACCCGGAATCGGGGACGACGCGGGATACCATCGAGGAAAGCGTCGACATCCGGGGTGTGCCCGTCGTCTTCGTGGACACGGCGGGTATCCGGAAAACCTCGGACAGGGTGGAACAGCAGGGCGTCATCCGGTCGCGCGCGGAACTGGAGCAGGCCGATATCCCCCTGGCCGTCTTCGACGCCTCGACCCCGCCCGACGACGACGACCGGCAACTGGTGAAGCTGTTGTCCGGACGGACCGGCGTGTTTATATTGAACAAGTGCGATCTGGACGCTTACGATCCGGACGTCTACACTGGATTAATGGCGGGCGACCGGTGGATCCGGACGTCGGCAAAGCACGGCGAGGGCCTGGAGGATCTCAGGGAAGCGATCCTGGAGACCGCACGGTTCGATCCCGCCGGTTTCGAATCGGGACTCGTCGTCAATGCCCGACAGAGCGAGCTGCTCGACCAGGCGAAAACGAGTCTTGACCGGGGGATCGGCGTACTGGAAGAAGGCCTCGGCGCCGAAATGGCCGCCGTCGATCTGAGGGAGAGCGTGCACCGGCTCGGTGTGCTCGTAGGTAAGGAAATCGGCGATGCCGTGCTGGATCATGTGTTCTCCAGATTTTGCATTGGCAAATGATGTTCCACGTGGAACAGGGACCAGGCAGTGGTTCACGACGATCAACTGACATCGGTTGAAGTCCTCGTCATCGGCGGAGGCCACGCCGGGTGCGAAGCCGCACTGGCGTCGGCGAGAATGGGCGTGGAAACGGCGCTCGTTACCCTCGATGCGTCGAAAATCGGGCAGATGTCCTGCAACCCCTCTATCGGCGGCCTGGGCAAGGGGCAGCTCGTTCGGGAGGTCGACGCGCTCGGCGGGGAGATGGGCAAGGCCGCGGACGCGACGGCCGTGCAGGTCAAGATGCTGAACACGCGCAAGGGCCCGGCGGTACAGTCCCTGAGATCTCAGAATGACCGCGTGGCTTACCGGGACTACATGCAGCGGGTTATCGGGGAGACGCAAAACCTGACGGTGGTGGAAGGCGAGGTCGCGTGGCTGGACGTCGATCAGCGTCGCGTGACGGGCGTCCGGACCAGCGTTGGGCGCGCCATATCCTGCCGTGCCGTCGTCGTGGCTTCGGGCACTTTTCTTAACGCCGTCATGCATCGGGGCGCGAGCAATTCCCCCGGAGGACGTCTCGGAGAAAGGGCGGCCACGGAGTTATCCGATTCCCTGCGGGACCTGGGGTTCGAAATCGGCCGGTTGAAGACCGGCACGCCGCCCAGGATAGATGGTAAATCCATAGATTACAGTGAGTTGGAGATAATCCCCGGGGACGAGTTTCCCGAGCATTTCTCCCAGGAAAGGCTGTCACCGGCCGACGAGCAACTGCCCTGTTACCTGACCTTCACGAACGCCCGGACCCACGACATCATCCGTTCCGCACTGGACCAGTCACCCATGTACTCTGGCCGGATCACCGGCCGCGGTCCGAGGTACTGTCCATCCGTCGAGGACAAGATCGTGCGGTTCCCGGACCGTGACAGCCATCAGATCATCCTGGAACCCGAAGGGTGGAATACCGACGAGGTATACGTGAACGGTTTCTCCACCAGCCTTCCGGAACCGGTGCAGGACAGGGCGCTGCACACCATAAAGGGCCTGGAGATGGCGAAGATCCTTCAGTTCGGATACGCCGTCGAATACGATTTCATTCCGCCCGAGAACCTGTTCCGTTCCCTGGAAACGCGCCAGGTCGATGGGCTGTTCCTTGCGGGTCAGATCAATGGTACCACGGGTTATGAAGAAGCCGCGGCACAGGGTATTCTGGCCGGCATCAATGCCGCGCTTAAGGTCAGCAATCGCCCGGCGTTCACCCTTGATCGGGGCGAGGCCTATATCGGCGTGATGGTCGACGATCTCATCACGAAGGGAGCGGACGAACCCTACCGGATGTTCACTTCGCGTGCGGAATACCGACTGCTGTTGCGGCACGACAACGCCGATATGCGTTTGTCCGACCGCGCCTTCGAAATCGGTGTGATTTCAAGGGAACGGCACGAGGCCACCGTAGGCCGGCGCCAACTGGTGGAAGCGGAGACGGACCGGCTGAAGAGAAAATACGTGGCTCCGGAATCTATAAATCCCATACTGGAGACCAGGACCTCGACGCCGGTATCGGAACCCGTGTCCCTGTACAAGCTGCTTTCCCGACCAGAGATACAGTATTCCGACCTTTATACCATAGATCCGAATCCCATGGACCATGAACCTTCTGTAATCGGCCAGATACAGACGGCGGTCAAATATGCGGGATACCTCGAGCGCCAGCACAAGGAAATCGCACGCATGCGGTCCTGGGAATCTCACGAGATCCCCGAGGACTTCGATTACGCTTCCATCCGGGCCATTTCCCACGAAGCGCGCGAAAAACTGGTCAACATCCAGCCGGCAAATGTGGGACAAGCTTCGAGGATCCCGGGTGTGACGCCGGCCGACATATCCATTCTCGTAGTGCATCTCGAACGTGTTATGGCTTTGTCCCGCACCGAAGATTCCAACGCCGAAAACCGGATGTTCCACGTGGAACATTCCAAGTCATGACATGGACTCCTTCAAGCGATTCGTCCATGGTATGGAGCAGCTTGGCCATCCGCTGGACGCCCGTAAAATCAGGGCATTCGAGCAGTACCTGTACGAAATACGCCGCGTAAACCACGCACTCCATATCATATCCAGGAACGACCTGAAACGCCTTCCGTCACGGCATTTCCTTGATTCGCTCATGCCGGCCCTTAAAGGTGTCCTTCCCCAGGACGGCGCGATCGTAGACATCGGAAGCGGTGGCGGTTTACCCGGAATACCTCTCACCATTTTCCTGCCTGGAACAAACTTCGTCACGGTCGAATCAAACCAGAAGAAATGCGCTTTTCTGAATATGGTGCGGCGTGCGTTGTCACTGAAGAATCTGAACGTCTGCCATGCCCGGATGGAGCAATTGCCGGAGCGGACGTCGGACGACAAGTACGACGGTGCGGTGGCCCGAGCGGTTGGTTCGATCGAACGGCTCGTTGAATGGAGCGGCCCGGTTTTGAGACCCGGAGGGAGGTTGGTCTGCTACAAGGGTCCGGATCCGGAAGCAGAGATCGAATCGGCTGGGGCGGTCATGGAGGAGCAGGATATGGTTTGGGAGACCACCGTTCCATACGAAGAAGAGTTGGGCGACTCACCCACCCTTGTGGTGCTGAGGAAGTACGAGAAGACAGACGCCTGATCCAGGTCAGTGGGCCTTAGTGGAAAACACTCCGGTGAGGACAGGAAGTCGCCAAATGGAAGGTAAAACGACCGATGAAACAGGCTACCCCTTCACCGATCGGCCAACGTGGCAGAAAACCGTATATACATAATAATATACAGGTTTTATAAGTGCTTTTTATTAGTCCGTAACCTGTTTAAATATCAGTAGTTACGGTCATAAGAAAGCCCGCTGTAACCTCCGAGCAACATGACCTCGATTACCTGGCCGGCCGGCATGAGTTCCTGGTCTTCGTGACTCACGGCCAACCCGTCGGCGATTGACATGGATCTCAGAATACCGGAGCCCTGCTCACCCGTTCGCGACGCGTAGTACTGGTCATCCCGCTTCTGGAGGGTCACGCGAATGAACTGCTTGCGACCGAGCGATTTCGTTATGTCTTCCAGGAGGCGGGCCTTGATCGTTGGGCGGTAGATGTGGGTGTATCCCTGCATCTTGAGCAGGGCGGGACGCATGAAGAGCTCAAAGGTCACCATGGACGCCACCGGGTTGCCGGGCAGGCCGAACAAGATGGTGTCGTTGATGGAGCCGAAGGCGAGGGGACGCCCGGGTGTCATGGAAACCTTCCAGAAGGCCATGGAGGTGCCGACGGCTTCGAGCGCGGCCTTGACGTAGTCGTATTCTCCCACTGATACCCCGCCCGAAGTGATGACCGCATCCGCCAGGATTCCTTCGCGCAGCGACTTTTCCAGTGCGTCCTGGGTATCGGGACAGATTCCCAGCCTCAAAGGTATGCCACCGGCGTCCGCCACCAGCGCGGAAAGGGCGTATCCGTTGCTGTCTACGATCTTGCCGTCCTCGAGAGGCTCGTCCACGTCGACGATCTCGTCGCCGGTGGACAGAATGGCAACCCGCGGCCGGCGGTAGACCGACACCTGTGAGCGGTTGGTAGAGGCGAGCAGTCCGACTTCGGCCGGCCGGATCAGCATGCCGGACGGGATGATGAGGTCTCCTTCGCGGAGGTCTTCGCCGGCCCGGCGGAGGTCCGCTCCAGGTTCCACGGTCTGGAGAATGCGTACGCGACGCTCATCGAGTCTCAGGGTGCGTTCGGCGCGGACGATGGTATCGGCGCCGTCGGGCACCGGCGCACCCGTCATGATGTGTATCGCCTGTCCCGGACCGACGGTGCGTTTGGCCACGTATCCTGCGGGAAGATCCTCGACGATCTCCAGTTCCGCCGGGGATTCCGGCGACGAGGGTACCGTATCCTCGGCCCGCACCGCGTAGCCGTCCATGGCCGAGTTGTCCCAGGGCGGTTGGTTCCTCGTGGCGTGGACGTCTTCGGCCAGTACCCGGCCACGCGCCGAAGCGATGTCGACGCGCTCCACGCCGATCGGACGGATCCGGTCCAGAATGGTGTCCCGGGCTTCGATAACGGAGATCATCGCGCGTTCCTCACGGTGAATCCTTTACGGCTGCGCCCTGAATGGTCCCGTCGTTTGTTCCGTCCGCGCCGAATCCGACCGCGTCGTGTCCGGCCGCACCCATCAGCAGCACCTGGACCTCGGATCCGCGGGGCAGGGCGGTTACGCCCGTTTCCACGACGACGAGACCGTTGGTCCCGGTCATGGAACTGAGCATGCCGGACCCCTGGCCCGCGACGGTCGAGGCGTAGAACCGGCCACCGGTACAGCTGATCCTGGCGCGCAGATAGTGCCGCCGGTCCCCGCCGGCCGTCAGATCGTTCTCGAGTTCCGCCTGAACCGTGGGCAGGCGCCAGTCATGGGGGCTGTAACCCATCATCTTCCGCATAGCGGGCCGTGCGAAGAGGAGGAAGGAGACCATGCAGGAAACGGGATTGCCCGGCAGGCCGAAGAACGGCTTACCCTGGAGCAACCCGTAGGCGAGGGGCTTGCCCGGCTTCATCTTCACCCGCCAGAATCGCATGTCCGTGCCGAGGTCTTCCAGCACTTTTTTCACGTAGTCGTAGTCGCCCACGGAAACGCCGCCGGTGGAAAGGACGATATCCGCGCTCAGTGCCGACCGTATGGCTTTCGAGATCTCCGCTTCGCTGTCCCTGGCGATGCCCAGGTTGACCGGCCGGCCGTTGCATGCCCGCACGAGCGCGGCCAGGGAATAGCTGTTGCTGTTGACGATCTTTCCCGGGGTGAGCTGTTCGTCGATGTCGACGACCTCGTCGCCCGTGGAAAGGATGGCCACGGCCGGGCGCCTGCGCACCGCGACCTGGGACCGCTGGAAGGCCGCCAGGAGACCGATCTCGCCGGGACCTATTTCGGCGCCGGCGAAAAGGACCCGTTGGCCCTGCTTTACGTCTTCTCCCCGGTAGCGTACGTTCTGGCCCGGCGTTACCGCCTTCAGGATCTCCACGCCTTCCACGTGCCGCCTGGTGTGCTCGACCATGACGACGGCGTCCCCGCCTTCTGGGAGGAAGGCGCCGGTCATGATGCGCGAAGACTTGCCGGGGACCACGTGGGCGGAGGGAACGGTGCCCGCGGGGATCTCTTCGAGGACCTCGAGGCGGCAGGGGGCGTCCTCGGATGCGCCCGAGGTGTCCTCGGCCCGGACGGCATAACCGTCGACGGAGGAGTTGTCCTGGGGCGGCACGTCGAACCTCGGCGCCACGTCTTCAGCGAGCACCCGGTCCTGGCTCTCGGCCAGCGGTACGCGCTCGATACCCGAGACGGAGACCGAATCCAGCACGATCTCCTGGGCCTCCTCCACGGTGAGCATCCGGTCTGCGGTCATGAATCCATCCCCGAAGCCCGCGGCAGGGCTTACCTGCCGGCGGGATTCGCCATGAATGCTTCGATTTCCTCGATCGTCCGGGGCGTGCCTTCCGACAGCACCCGGTGTCCGTCTTCGGTCACCAGCACATCGTCTTCGACGCGCACCCCGATATTCCGGTACCGTTCGAAGGCGGGCTGTATCGCCTCGATGAGCGCCCGGTTCCGCGGCGTGTCGTCGAGGTTCTCCAGCGTGTCTTCCCGGACGTAGATGCCCGGTTCCACCGTGATCACCATGCCCGGCCTGAAGGGCATATCCCTTCCGCCCACGTCATGGACGTCCAGGCCGATCCAGTGGCTCGTGCCGTGCATATACCACATGCGGTACTGGTTTCCCGATGTACTCGTGATCAGCCCCAGTTTCAGGAGTCCGTCCGCGATCACCTTCCGCGCCACCTCATGCACCCTGCGCATGGTCATGCCCGGCCGGACGGCGGCGACGCCCCGTGCATGGGCCTCGAGGACGACCTCGTAAATTTCGCGCTGTGCTTCTGAGAAGACTCCGCCGACCGGGAACGTCCGCGTGACGTCGGCCGTGTAGTATCCGACGGCCGCGCCGATATCGGCCAGGACGAGTTCGCCGCTTGAGATCTCCCGGTTGTTTTCCTCGTAGTGGAGGGTCGTGGCGTTCGGCCCCGAGGCCACGATGGACGGGAAACCCCAGTGCGCGCCGTGCGCGCGATAGGTGGAAAGAATGATGCCGTCGAGTACGGATTCGTTCAGTGGTCCGCCCTGGCCGCCCGGTCCCGTTGTCGCGGAAGTGCCGCCCTGGCCGCCCGGTCCGCTAGCCCGGCGCATGATGGCGCGTTGCGCCAGGCGGGTGATGTCGACGGCGCGCTGCAGTCGCTGCAGCTCCCAGTCCGATTTGACGACGCGCAGGTCCCGGAACAAGCCGGACGCCAGCCGTACCTGGACGGCGGGAAAACGGGCGGCCTCCGAGGCGAACCGGAGGGCTTGCGGATACCGGCTGCCGTACCTGGAACTGGCGTCGGCCAGGAGCCAGACGGGCACGGGCGTTCCGTTCTCGACGGATTCGCCGATGGCCCGGTAGTCCCCGTCGTCATCGGAAGGACGTTTTTCATAAACCGATCCGCGGAGGACGGCCTCCACGAAGGCGTCGAATTCTTCACTCGGCCATACCTGGGCGATCCCGGTCCGGCGGCGGGCTTCTTCCACCCCGATCATGTGGCCGGTCCAGATTTCCCGCGCGGGGTCGCGCCTGGGGAGGAAGAGGATCTCCTTCTGTCTCCGATTCCCGGGCACCAGCACGAGCGTGGCGCCGGGCTGGCTGATGCCGGTCAGGTAGAAGAGGTTGCTCTCCTGCCGGTAGGGATAGTTCACGTCGTTGCTGAATACCTTGGGTTCCGCTCCGAAGAGGACCATGATCCCGCTGCCCATGCCTCTGCGTATCCGTTCCCGCCTTTCCGCCAGCTCGTCCGCCGGCACCGGCCCGGGGTCTTCCGTGATCGATAAGGACCCGGGCTGGGCGGCGGCCGGGGAAGCCGAAGTGACGCCTAAGAGGGCCATTGCCCAGAGTGCGGCAGTGAGGATCGTGCACAACGCGGTACCGGCCGCAAAAATGTCAATTCTACATCGTGGTTTCATGATTCGTCTTCCGTGGTGGCGGCCCGCCAGGCCGTGTGAGGCCCGCAAGGCCGCGTGAGATCAGTCGTGGTGAATCAGGTCGTGTATTCCGCGTTCACGGTCACGTATTCGTGGGACATGTCGCAGGTCCATACCGTGGCCGCGCCGTCTCCCAGCCTGAGGTCGATTTCGACGGGGATTTCACCGGCGGAAAGGGCTTCCCGCATGGCCGGCTCGTCGAGGGGGAGCCCCTGGCCGTCGCGCGTCAACTGGTGACCGCAAAGGAACAGGTCGATCGCGTCCGGATCCGATTCGGCGTCCGCGTACCCGACGGCGCAGAGGATCCGGCCCCAGTTGGGATCGTGGCCGTAGATGGCCGTCTTCACGAGGGCGGAATTCGCCACGCTCATGCCGATCGTCCGGGCGTCCTCGTCCGACCGGGCGCCCCGCACGCGGATCTCCACGAGTTTGGTCGCGCCTTCGCCGTCCCGGGCGATCTTCTTCGCCAGGTCGGTACAGACGTGCTCCAGCGCTTCGGCGAACCGCTCGTAGGCGTCCCCGGCGGGCTGGGTGATCTCCGGATTGCCCGCGGCGCCGTTGGCCAGGATGAACACGGTGTCGTTCGTGCTCATGTCCCCGTCAACGGTGATGCAGTTGAAGGACTTGCCGACGGCCCGCTTGAGGGCCGACTTGAGGGCGCCCGGCGCGATGGAGGCGTCCGTCGTGACCACGCCGATCATCGTGGCCATATCCGGACAGATCATGCCCGCGCCCTTGGCGATACCGCCGACTGTCACGGCCGTACCATCAAGATCGAGCCGCACCGCGCAGGTCTTGGGCACCGTGTCGGTCGTCATGATCGACTCGGCGGCGTCCGGGTCCGGCCCCTGCGGCTGCCGGCCCAGCGCTTCCCGGATACCTTCGCGGATCACGTCCATGGGCAGGGGCCGGCCGATGACCCCGGTGGAAGCGACGAGGATCTCGCTAGCGGGAACGGACAGCCCTTCGGCCACCAGGGCGGCCATCTCCCGGGCGTCCGCCATGCCGGGTTCCCCGTTGCACGCGTTGGCGTTACCGCTGTTGACCACGACGGCCCGCGCCATGCCGGTCTGCAGATGGTCTTTGGAAAGGACCACCGGTGCGGCCTGTACCCGGTTCGTGGTGAACACCCCCGCCGCGGAGGCGGTCCCGCCCGCGTCGATCACCACCAGGTCCTTTCGGCTGCCCTTCGGACTGTTGATGCCACAGCCCGCCGTATTGGCCAAGAACCCCTTCGGGGCCAGAACGCCCGCGGCCAGTATGCCGCCGTCTACCGTCTGCATGGTCAAACCCTCGCTTCTTTCAATGTCTCGTGCCATTCCTGCAGGCTCTTTACCGAGATCTCCCGGCCCTCGTTCTTGAGCGCCTGGATGGCCTTGACCGCGGACCAGGCCGCCGAGAGCGTGGTGATGCACGGGATGTTCGCCTCGATGGCCGCGCGGCGGATCATGTAGTCGTCGTCCCGCGCGCTCTTGCCCAGGGGCGTGTTGATGATGAGTTGGATGTCGCTCCGCCGGATGTGGTCCACGATGTGCGGTTCGCCTTCCCAGACCTTGTTGACCCGGACCACCGCCAGGCCGGCGTCCTCCAGCGTCTGGCCGGTGCCGCTCGTCGCCATGATCGTGAAGCCCAGCATATGGAGCTCCCGCGCGATGGCCACGACGTTCTCGTGGTCGAAGGCGTTGACGCTGACCAGGACGGTGCCGGACAGGGGCAGGGAGCCGCCCGCCGCGCTCTGTCCCTTGGCGAAGGCGATACCCGGTTCCTCGTAGATGCCCATGACCTCGCCGGTCGACTTCATTTCGGGTCCGAGCAGGCTATCCGAACCGGCGAACTTGACGAAGGGCAATACGACTTCCTTCACCGAGGCGTAAGGCGGGATGATCTCCTCGGTGAACTCGAGTTCACGCAGCGTCTTTCCCACCATAACCCGCGCCGCGAGCTGGGCCAGGGGCACGCCGATGGCCTTGGATACGAAGGGTATCGTCCGCGAGGCGCGCGGGTTGACCTCCAGCACGTAGACCACGTCGTTCTTGATGGCGTACTGCACGTTGATCAGGCCGATGACCTTGAGGCTTCTCGCCAGGGCGTGGGTGTAGTTCCGCATGGTGTCGATATGCATGGGCTTGACCATGTAGGGCGGCAGCACGCAGGCACTGTCTCCGGAATGGATGCCCGCCTCCTCGATGTGTTCCATGATCCCGCCCAGGACGACGTCCGTCCCGTCGGAGACGGCGTCCACGTCGTATTCGAAGGCGTCCTCGAGGAACTTGTCGATGAGGATGGGATGCTCGGGGGACACGTGGACGGCGGTTTGCATGTAGGCCTGCAGGGAGTCGTCGTCGTAGACCAGGGCCATGTTGCGGCCGCCGAGGACATAGGAAGGCCGCACCAGCACGGGGTATCCGATCTCGCCTGCCACCTCGCGGGCCTCTTCGAAGGAAAAGACCGTCCCGTGTGGCGGATGGGGGATGCCCAGCTCCGTTGTCAGGGCGCCGAACCGCTTGCGGTCCTCGGCCAGGTCGATGCTGTCGGGCGAGGTGCCGATGATGGGCACGCCGGCGCGTTCGAGCGGCAGGGCCAGCTTGAGGGGCGTCTGCCCGCCGAACTGGACGATCACGCCGTCCGGCTTTTCCGTTTCGACGATGTTCATCACGTCTTCGAAGGTGAGGGGCTCGAAGAACAGCCGGTCCGAGATGTCGTAATCGGTGCTCACGGTCTCCGGGTTGCTGTTGACCATGATCGTCTCGTATCCGTCCTCCTTCAGCGCCATGACCGCCTGCACGCAGCAGTAGTCGAACTCGATCCCCTGGCCGATGCGGTTCGGCCCGCCGCCCAGGATCATGATCGTCTTCCGCGTCTTGGGCCGGGTCTCGTTCTCGGTCTCGTAGGTCGAATAGTAGTAGGGCGTCATGGCCTCGAACTCGGCCGCGCAGGTGTCGACGGTCTTGAACACGGCGTCCACGCGCGCCTCGATGCGCCGGGCGCGGACCGACCGCTCGTCGCTGCCGGTCAGGTGGGCGATCTGCATGTCGGAGAAACCGGCCTGCTTGGCCTTGTGCAGCAGGTTCCGGGGCATGGACCCGTTCCGGTGCGCGCCGATTTCGCCCTCGAGCTCGACGATGTCCCGCAGGTTGTGCAGGAACCAGGGATCGACGCCGGTCAAGGCGTAGATCTCTTCGATGGGCATGCCGAGCTGGAGGGCGGTCTTGATCTGGAAGATGCGCTCCGCCGTGGGCCGGGCCATCTGCTCCCTGAGATCGTCCAGGGCGCCGTCCTCCCGTCCGTTCGCCTGTCCGTCTGCCCGTCCCGCGTTCCGCCCTGCGGCCGGAGCGCCGGCGTCCACCTGGTCCTTTCCGTCCGCGCCGAGGCCGTGGCGGTCTATCTCCAGGCCACGCAGCCCTTTCTGGAGCGCTTCCTTAAAGGTCCGGCCGATGGCCATGGTCTCGCCCACCGACTTCATCTGCGTGCCGAGCTGGGTGTCGGCGTTGGGAAACTTCTCGAAGGCCCACCGCGGGATCTTCACCACCACGTAGTCGATGGTGGGCTCGAAGGACGCCGGGGTCTCCCGGGTTATGTCGTTCGGGATCTCGTCCAGCGTATATCCGACCGCCAGCTTCGCGGCGATCTTGGCAATGGGGAAGCCCGTGGCCTTGGAAGCCAGGGCCGAGCTGCGCGACACGCGGGGGTTCATCTCGATGGCCAGGATGCGGCCGTCTTCGGGGCTGACGGCGAACTGGATGTTCGATCCGCCCGTCTCCACGCCGATTTCCCGGATCACCTTGATCGAGGCGTCCCTAAGCGCCTGGTATTCCTTGTCCGTGAGGGTCTGCGCGGGGGCGACCGTAATGCTGTCGCCGGTGTGCACGCCCATGGGATCGAAATTCTCGATGGAGCAGATGATGACCACGTTGTCGGCCAGGTCGCGCATGACCTCGAGTTCGTATTCCTTCCAGCCGATGACCGACTCCTCGATCAGCACCTCGGTGATGGGACTGGTGGACAGCCCCCATTCGACGGCCTCGGCGTATTCCGATTCGCTGCGTGCGATGCTCCCGCCGGCGCCGCCCAGGGTGAAGGCCGGTCGGATGATGGCGGGAAAGCCCGTATTCTTCACCAGTTCCCAGGCCTCGTCGACGGTCCGCGCGAAGCCGCCCCGGGGCACTTCCAGGCCGATGCGCTCCATGGCCTGCTGGAACAGTTCCCGGTCCTCCGCCATCTTGATCGCCTCGAGCTTGGCGCCGATGAGTTCGACCCCGTAGCGGTCCAGCGTGCCCGACTCGGCAAGTTCGACGGCGACGTTCAGGGCGGTCTGTCCCCCGAGCGTGGGCAGCAGCACGTCGGGGCGTTCGCGCCGGATGACCTTCTCCACGTATTCCGCGGTGATGGGCTCGACGTAGGTCCGGTCCGCCATGTCCGGATCCGTCATGATCGTGGCCGGATTGCTGTTGATCAGCACGACCCGGTAGCCTTCTTCGCGGAGCGCCCTGCAGGCCTGGGTGCCGGAATAGTCGAACTCGCAGGCCTGTCCGATGACGATCGGTCCGGAGCCGATGATCAGGATGGATTCGATGTCGGTGCGTTTTGGCAAGATGACCCTCAAAAGGGACCGCGGTGAGGCGACCGCGGCGGGGCGCATGCGGTGAGTCCCCCGCGGGAAGGCGCTCGCGCGTCACCAGCGTTCAGTTGGAGCAAACCGCATGAATATATATTGAGAAGGCCCGATTCGCAACGTTAAAACCGGGTCGAAACGAGCGCGGAGGGGGTTGGTGGACCGGGCGCGGGCCGAGCGCGGCAGGGCAGGCCAGTGCGCTCATTCCAGCGACTGGAGCAGGACCTCCTGGGCGGCTTCGAAACCGGGCGCGGCTTCCAGGGCTTTCAGCGCGGCCTTCCTGGCGTCGTCCTTCCTTCCCGCCGCCAGATAGGCACGAGCCAGGTCGTACTGCGCCTGCACCCGGTCGGTGGTCTCGACCGCCAGTACGGCTTCGTACTCCGGCACGGCCAGGTCCGGCCTTCCATCCTGTTCGTACAAACCGGCGCGCATCTTGCGGATCCCTGCGTCGAAGGGGTCGATCATGACGGCCCGTTCCAGAATGCGTAATGCGTCCCCGCGACGGCCTTCCCCGGCGTAGAGCCCGGCCAGGGTCATGCAGGAATCGAAATCGTCCTCGTCGACGGCGGTGAGGGCCTCGAGGACCTCCATCGCCGCCTCCGTGTTCCCCTGTTCGAGGTAGATCTCCGCCAGCAATGCGTGGGGATTGCCGGCATGGGTGTAATTGGCGTAGAGGGTCCGGGCGCGTTCAAGCGGCGCGATGGCTTCTTCGTACCGTTGCTGCATGTGTAATGCCTGGCCCAGCATCAGGTGGGCGTGGAAACTCTCGGGGTGATCGGCCGCCATCGCCTCCAGTTCGGCCATGGACGGCTTCTCGTCGCGCGGCGGCTTGAATCGCAGGACGCGCCTGAGCCCGGCGATCCGCTTTTCGGTATATTCCGCGAATGCCTGGTCGAAGTCCTCCATGGACCGGCCCGTTACCTCGCGAACGACTTCGGCGGTGGTACGATTCCGGTTGTACAGGTCCAGCATGTGCCGGATCGCCTCGAATCCGAAGGTGTCCACGATGTATTCCACGACGATCGAAGCCTGGTAGTAAGACAGGACGATCTGGTTCCGCGATTTCGGCCGGGTAAAACCCCGGTTCAGTTCGCTGACGGCGAGCAATTCGCCCTGGACCGCCGCCTCGGTGAACTCCGCTTCCAGGTCCATGTCCCATTCCGGCCGGGCGAGACGGGTCTCGTAGACGGCGATGCCTTCCGCCAGCCAGCGGGGGATGCGGTTGCGCGTCTGCTGCAGATGGGTGACGTGGATGTACTCGTGCCAGAGCGTCTGCCCCCAGTTGAACGTCCCCTTTGGTCGGGCCCTGGGCGAATTCGCCACCACCACCTCGCCGAAGCAGACCCCCAGCAGGCCGCCCGTACCCGGCACGCCGGCGATGCGCACCATGAAGTCGTCGTTGTCCGGCAGCATTTCGACGAGCACGGGTCCATTCGGCGTGAAACCGTACCGCGGCGCGATCGTCCGGTGGGCTTCTTCGAGCAGATCGAGGGCCAGCTTCCCGTACACGGCGTCTTCGTCCCGGTGGATCTTCAGGATAAACGGTCCGCTTTCCCGGGTCTCGAAATCCTCGAAGGCGTCGAGCAGCTCCAGCGTGTTGTAGGTCCGGGTGTCGAAGGGGTCCCGGTCGAAGGCCTGTTCCAGCATCCGGCGGGCCTCATCCATCTCGCCGACCCGGGTGAGACTGATCCCCAGCCCGGCATAGGCCGACCAGAGCGCCGGGTCGGTCTCGATCGCCCGCCGGCCCATCTCCACGGACTCCCGGAACCGGTAGCGCCGCGTGAGGTGGCTGGCGATGATTTCGTACAGCCGTCCATAGGAAGGGTTGATGTCCAGGACGCGCTGCCGGGCGGCTTCGAATTCGGCCTCGCGGCCCTGGCCGTGGTGAGCGGCCGCCAGGAGGGCATGGGTTCCGGGTGATTCCGGGTTGACCTCCAGGGCCTGGTCCAGCTGGCCGATCGCCTCATCATAGGCCTCGTCCGTCAGGTAGAGACCCGCGAGAAAATGGCGTCCCTCCATGAGCGAGGGATTTATCGCGAGTGCCTTCCTTACCACGGCCTCCGCCGGCAGCGGCTGTTTCTCCGCAAGGGCCTCGGCCAGGCCGATCAGCGCCGGCGGATATCCGGCGTCGATCTTCAGCGCGTCCTCGAAAATCCCCGTCGCTTCCGCGCGGTTGTGTTTGTCGAGGAAGAGGCGCCCCCACGCTACGAAGGCATCGAGGTACTCACTGTCGACACGGGTCGTCGCGCCCAGAAAAGCGTTGGCCTCGTGAGAAAGCTCCAGGTATCGCGCGGCAAGCCCCGCGGCCATCAGGTTCGGTGCGCTCGGCGGTCCTTGCGATCCAGTGTTCCTCAGGACTTCGCGGCACAGTTCGAGGCCCTCCTCGGTCCTGCCCGTCGTGAAATACACCTCCGCGAGCCGAACGGTCGCCAGCGCCGGTCCACCCTGGCGAGACCGGGTAGCGGTCAGCACCGACTCCGCCTCGCCATAACGTCCCAGGCGCAGGAGAAGCCTGCCGAGCAGCGCGCGCATCTCGGCGGTGTCTGCGGTCCCAGCCGTGGCTTGCGCGTGGTCGGTCGCGCCCGCCTGCTCCACCGCGCTTTCAAGGAGTTCGACGGCCTGCACATACTGTCCGATAGACGCGTGTAGCCGCGCGAGTGCCAGGATCGTCTCGTTGCGCCGCGCCCGCTCCTCTGGATTGCCGGCCCCGGCGTTACGCGAGCGGGCGTTCTGCCTCGTGACCTCCGTCTGGAGTTCTTCGATCCGGTCCACGTAGCGTTGGCGCGCCGCGCGGCCTTCCTCGATCGCTTCTTCGAGGGCGGCGCCGGCCTGGGCGGTTGTGCCCTGGGCGGTTGCAGGAGGAGGGGTTTCCACCGCGGAGAGCAGCAGAAACACCATGAACAAACGGGCGGTTCTGATCATAACGGACCGGGTAGAAATAGAGGGTTAAATATATGATTGATAATGACTTATGTATGCTACCGGAATATAGAACGAGGGGATTTTCCTGTCAAGAGAAACCCATCCACCACCTGCCCGGGCGTGGGACCGAGGGGTCGTGGCGGCGCAAAGTACGCCATGTCCCAGGACCGGCCGTTGCTGCGGATCATGACCGCGCCGCCCTGGTCCGTTCGGAACACCTCGGCTTCCCGCCGCCTGTACCGCTCGATGACCTCGGGCGCAGGATGACCGAAGGCGTTGTTCATGCCGGCAGAAACGGCCACCGCTTCCGGGTCGACGGCGTTCAGGAAGGCCGTTCCGCTCGACGACCTGCTCCCGTGATGGGGCGATTTGAGCACCGTGCTTTTAAGCATGGACGGCCGGCGGACGGTAGCGGCCTCGCCTTTTGTCTCGATGTCGCCGGTCAACAGCATGCTGAACTCCCCAAGAGACAGGTGCAGGACCACGGACACCTCGTTGGAGTTGGGTTTCGCAGTGCCGGTCAGGAACAGGGGGTCCGGATGGAGAAACAGGCCGCGCACGCCACCCAGCGACGCCAGAGTGTCCCCCTTCACGACCGTGCGGTACGGGATGCCGTGCCGGTCGATGGCCTCGCGCCAGGCCCGGTAGGAACCGGATTCCGAACCGATCCCGCTCGAAAGGACCTCGCCCACTTCGACGGACTCCACCACGGCCCGGAGCCCGCCGTAGTGGTCCAGGTCGGGATGGGTGACGATGATCGTATCCACGCGGCGGTATCCCTTCGCACGCAGGAAGGGCAGGATGACGTGGGCGCCTGCGTCGTAGAAGGGCGTGCGGGCGCCGCCGTCGACCAGCAAGGTGCGTCCGTTGGGACAGGCAATGAAGATGGCGTCCCCCTGTCCGACGTCGAGGACGGTGATCCTCAGCGACCGGTCGGGCAGCAGGTTGTAACCGAAGAGCAGGAGGCAAAGGGCCACCAGGCCCTGCCGAGCCCGCCGTTCCCTGGACCCATCCGGTTTCCAGAGCAGCAACAACCCCGCGCCGTAAAAGGATGCAAAAAAGAGAATGGAAGGCGCCGGCACCTCGACCAGCGCGGACGGCGCGCCGGAGAAGGCCTTTGAGAGATGGATCATGGCGAACAGGACCAGCGCGTTGGCGGCGCTGAAGAGGCGGGCGATTTCGATGGCCAGAGGGCCGGTCAGGGCGGTGAGCACGCCGAAGGTCGTATTCAGGAACACCAGCGGGCCGATGAAGAGGTTCGCCACCGCCGACATCCAGGAGACCTGGTAGAACGTACCCGCCACCACGGGCAGCGCGCCCAGTTGCGCCGCGACCGAGACCAGCAACCCGTCCCGCAGCCACCGGGCCCACCACTTCTCCGACCTGGAAATCCGCTCGGGGAGCAGTTCCTTCATCCTGGGATAACCCGTGATGATGGCATAGGTCGCCAGGAAGGATAGCTGGAAGCTCAGGTCAAACAGGGCCGAGGGCCAGATCAGGAGAATGGCGATAGCTGCCACGGCCAGGATGTTGACGGTGTCGGTCTGACGGTCCAGCTGGCGGCCCGCAAGGAAGAGCGCCGCCATGATCGTGGCCCGGATGACCGATGGCGTCAGGTTGGTGATGAAGGCATAGAGCACCAGGACACCCAGCGTGCCGGCGACGACGATGTTCCGCGGCAGTCTCAGGACGGACAGCAGTGTATAAATCACCAGCGTGATCAGGCCGACGTGCAGTCCGGATACGGCCAGGATGTGGGCCAGGCCGATCGTCCTGAAGGTGTCGAGCAGGTCCTCGGGCAGCTGCCGCCGCGCGCCCAGCAGGATGCCTTTCAGCAGGGCGGCGGAATCGCCCCGCATGGTCCGGTCGATGGAACGGTCGATGCTGTTGCGCAGCGGGTCGATGACCCCGGTCTGCCAGGTGAAAGACGTGTTGCGCAGCGTCACGCGATAACTGCGCGCATCGCGCACGCTCATCAGCGCATGCACTCCCCTGCTCGCATAATAGGTCCGTGCGTCGAACCCGCCGGGGTTCCGGGCGGGTTGAGGGCTGCGCAGACGTCCCGATACGAGGACGCGGTCGCCGTACCGGCCGGGATCGATGCCGCCGTTCAGGCGGACCTGCAGGCGCCCCGAAACGGGTGCCGCCCGATCGGTGGCGGTCGACATGCCACGCGACTCCGATGAAGCCCAGCCGACAACGCCCAGCGAGATGGAATCCACGTCCACCGTGACCAGGGTGAAACGTGCTCGCGCATCGGGCGATCGGACGATCGTCCCGGTCAGCACATGCCGCTGCCGCTGGTCGCAGAATCGCCGGATGTCGTTCGCGGGCACGACCCGCACCTTCACCGCGTACCAGAAAGCGCCCGCGAACACGAGACCCAGGGACATGAAGATCCGGAGGGACGGAGAGGTGGTTCCATGGGTCCGGTAGAGCGTGTAACCCGCCACGATGACCGCCATTGCACCCAGCGCGAAAAGGACGGGCGATACGTCGACGCGGTGTCCCAGCAGGATGCCGACGACAAAGCACACCGCGATGAACAGGGCCGGGCGTTGCATGGTGGGCGTCTACTTCCCCTGATCAAGCAAAATGCGCTCGAGCCGGTCGAATCGGGCGTCCACTTTTCCGGCATCTTCCCGGATATGGTCTGCCAGGCGATCGAACTTCGCGTCTACCTTGTCAAATTCTGTGTCAACCTTTTCAAATCGTTCCCATATGTTGTCTTCGAACCGGTCGAATCTCGCGTCGACCTTAGTGAGTTCTTCCCGGATATACTCCTTTAGTTCCCGCCTGCTCCCCTTCGCCTCGCGCCAGAAGAAGATGAATGCTGTCATCAGGATCAGGGGCTGAGCCCAGAGATGCGCGTTTTCCATGACTCTCCTTTCATGGTTTCAAGAATTGACCGTGGATATCGTTTAAGAAACCGGTATGTGTCTTCTCCATTCAGGTCTTCTTTTCCGTTTCAAAGGGGTTGCTTATCCGTGCAAAGGCCCCAAGCAGCCCTTCTATACGGGATACGCGTTCGCCCAAATGCGCAATCCGTTCCTCGATCTGCGAGACCCGCTCAGAGAGTTGAGAAATCCGCATGTCGAGGCTGCGCCAGACGAAGAGCAGTATCCCGATTACAACTACATTGCTGATGACGTTGGTAGCGTCCATGTTCGTCTCCTTTCCTGTTTACTCAGGACTTCTTTTCCGATTCAAAAGGGTTGCTTTTCCGAGCGAAGGCCTCAAACAGCCCTTCTATCCGGGATATCCGCTCACCCAGGTGTGCAATCCGCTCGCTCAGGTGCGCAATCCGTTCCTCGATCTGCGAGACCCGCTCATCAAGGTGATCGATTCGGTCGCTCAGACGCTTATCGAGTTGAGATATCCGCATGTCGAGACTGCGCCAGACAAAGAGCAGGATCCCGATTACAACCACATTGCTAATAACGTTGGTAGCGTCCATATTCGTCTCCTTTCCTGTTCATTAAGGAATTCCGGTTTCTGTATGCTTCGATCCCCGCTTTTTTGTTACTCGTGAACCTGCTTGCCATGCGGTCGGGCGATCCTCCTCGACCATCCCGTCTCACACTATCGAACGATCCTCCTCAATCACGCCGTCGCGCAGTCGAATGATCCTCCTGCAGTGCCGGGCGACGTGCGCTTCGTGGGTCACCAGTACGATCGTATGTCCTTCCCGGTTCAGCCGGTCGAATATCGCCATGATCTCCTCTCCGGTCCCGCTGTCCAGGTTCCCGGTTGGCTCGTCCGCCAGGATGATGGATGGCTCGCCGACCAGCGCACGGGCGATGGCCACGCGCTGGCGCTGCCCGCCCGACATCTCGTTGGGCCTGTGGCGGGCACGGTCACTCACCCCCACCGCTTCCATGGCTTCCATGGAGCGCCAACGCCGTTCCCGGCTGTCCATGCCGCGGTAGAGGAGCGGCAGTTCCACGTTGTGCAACGCGTCCATTCTCGGGAGCAGGTTGAAGGCCTGGAACACGAACCCGATCATCCGGTTTCGGATCAAGGCCTGTTCGTCGTCCGTGAGATCTCCGACGGACCTGCCGTCGAGGGCGTACCTGCCCGCCGTGGGCGTGTCTAGGCAGCCCAGGATGTTCATCAGGGTGGATTTGCCGGATCCCGACCGGCCCATCACGGCCACGTATTCGCCCCGGCTGATGGTGGCGGATACGCCCCGGAGCGCGGGAATGCGGACGTCTGCCATCGGGAAGGACTTATGCAATCCCTCGATGGAGATCAGGGATGGGGAATGAATGGAATGACGCACGACGCCTCCCTGTGACCGGGTGTGTGATTCGGTGCTATACAGGAATGGTCGTGTTTACGTGGGGGAATCTCGTGGGGAATGAGGATTTTAAGGAAACTTACAAGACAGCGAGCAAGCAAGTCACAAGCAAGTCGTCAGTGTATTGGTCGATGCATGCGGGAACCAGTTCGGTTGACGGGACGTTTGCGTCCCTATAACATTGTTATCCCAATACAATTGTTGTTTTTCCTGAAATTGATGTCCCTGGCCGGGCTATTGTCCCTGACCGGGCTATTGTCCCCAACTAAGGAATCAACGACATGTCCACAACCGATTCACGCACGAACATTCGGCTGTACCTTTACGTTTCCGTCGCCGTCCTCGTCGCACTGAGCGCCGTCCTCCTCTGGCACAATGACCAGCAAAGGCAGGACGTTCAGAACCTGCAGCACAGTCTGTACAACGCCCAGGTGGAAATCCGTGTGTTACAGGCGCAAAGGATATTCGGCACGCCGTTTATTGCCCCCTTCGCCGCGGTAGACCAGGAAGGCCAACCTGCTACATTGCCGGATCTGGGCAACGGGCACCAGCTCCTCTTGTTGTTAGGGCCGCGGCACAATCCACTCATCCTCGACCTGATGTCTTCATTTAGATCGGTACTCGGGGACAATGTTCCGGTCATCGGCGTTCTCCAGGGAGAATCGGCCGATGAGATCGCGCCGATCGTGGAGAAATTCAGGCTCCAATTCCCGGTGTACCTGGCCGTCGATTCTCCCTTTGAACTGCCGCGTGTACCCCACGGTGTGTTGATTGATGGGGTCGGCAACGTGTTGCACCTGGCACCCATCGGGTCCGATACCCCATCGGTGGAAGGACAAATCTCGGAATTTGCGCAGATGGTGAGGCGACTGGAATCGGATGTCCAACCGGACATGGCCGTCCGACTGGTACCGACGGTTCCGCCGGATCAGGAAGGAAGTCCACCGGACCAGGCTGTACAATCGGCCATGGAGGCCGATCGGTTGGCAGACGAAAGAGCCGGGATTTACCGTCCCAACACGGTGGACACGCTAGGCGAGATTTTGTATTTCCCCAAACTCCCCACCGAAGCCGTCGATCTCAACTTCAATGGCGATGTTGTGGTGCAACTCGTCGTAGGTACGAATGGCAACGTGGTGGCGGCACTCGTGGAAAAATCATCGGGTCGCGCCGAGGTGGACTCTTTGATACTGAACGAAGCTCGAAGAATGGTCTTTTCGCCGGCAGTACACGACGGAGCCCGCGTAAAGTTTCGCACGGTGATGCCATTTATGTTCAGGCAAAGGCCCCCATCCCCAGGGGAGGAGACGGTCGTAGAGGAATGACGGGTGGGGCGGGACGCGCTGATCGTTCAGTAAACAGGTGCACAGTCGGAGTGTCGCGACAATCGGAGATGATCATCAATCGTGTTTGCTGTTCTTCGTCACTTCCCATCGGAGCCATTCAACAACTCGACTTCAGCTGTGCCACTTTCTGTAAGAAGCAGGTAGTCCGCTTGGGTTGTATCGTACGTAGTTCCAGCTGTGATGCGATGCCCGTCGTTGTACGTCGAATATATCCGCATCTCGTCCTTCGCCTTACCTAATTTCAAGACCCCACAGCGTGTATACATCACCAGGCTGACCTTCTTCGCAAGTCTTCCATCCAAATCCAGCTTTGTCTCTCCTGAAACGGTCCTGAGGCTACACCGGGTCCCGGATTTCCGGGATGACTGTTTCAAGCGGGTTGTACCGAATCGATTATAAATGGAAATGTCACCCTCCAGGTCCTGAGCATCCAGGACTAAACGACCGACATCGATATCTACACCACCCTTTACGTTGGAGAGATTACCTTCCCACACATCTTTGTTGCGTATAGTCCCCTCATTGTAGTTCGCGGCACCGAATTCGTACATGCGCTGGCAGAACATACCACCTACTTTATGTATATCCGAAAACATGCTGTTGAACAGGTACACATCCTTCGCAATATCAGCGACCTGGCAGGCATGGCAGGCATATACCATCAAGGAACCGTCCAACCCTTCTGCGTTGACTCGCTTCGCCCTGAACACCGAAATGTTCTTTCCGGCCGGAACCTCAATGGAAACATGACAGTACGAGGCCGGTCCGAAAACCTTGGAAGCGTCGGACCAGTAAACCTGAAAGACGTCCTTGACACTTCCCGTCATGGCGGAGTTCGGTACATGAATCGGCCGTACTTCCATCGAATGAACCGATATTCGTATTGATTTGCTTAAGCTCGCTCGCGCTTGTTTTGGCAGCAGTGGAAACGCATCGATATCGGATTTCAGATCCGGATACAGATCGACCAGCCTGACTCCGTTACACACTTCGTCCAGCATCCAGTTGTTCATCAGATCCCGTCTCCAGTGGTCGCTGATCCGGCTGGTCATGGCTGTGTTTTCGTTGCCTGATGAATCTACACCGACGAAAAGTTCGCCTTCATGGGGACCGGATTTGTAGAAATCATCGACGGTATCGTGCGAAACGGCAAATCCGCCAAGGTTGTGGCGTGCCTCTTCTTCGGTATAGCCAAGTCCGATTTTCGAACCTCTGACAAGCAACTGCTCTCCTTCGGTCCGGATGATTTCCACTTCCGTACTGACGCCGCAATAAAGGACGATGTTCTCTACGTCTCCCATGTCGATCGTTTCTTCGAAATCCTCCCTGGCGAGTCTGCAGACGACGTCCTGAACTTCCGCCGTTACATCGATCTGGCTCATGGCGATGGACTCCTTTTCCTGGAGCGACAGAGCGTTTTTCAGACGAATTCGGGATTGATACAGCCGACCTCTCACCGTCGACTCTGGAATGTTTAGAAAAGCAGCTATTTCTTTCTGCGTAAAACCGGTGTAATAGTACAACGTGACGACTTGGCGATAGTGTTCCGGGAGCTGCTCGACTTCGTCCCAGATTTCAAGACGCTCGATGTATTTTCGATGAATGCGATCTGATACGGCGTATTCATCGCGTAATCCTCCGGAATTCGCATCAACGCGGACTCTACGACCTATTCCGCTTCGGCGGGCCCACTCCTTGCATCGGTTGACAACGATTCGGTGAAACCAACTGCCGAAAACGGCCGGATCTTTCAGTTGCGATAGTTTACAGAAGGCCGAGACAAAGGCATCTTGCACCACATCCTCGGCATCTGCCCGGTCCCTGAGGTAACCCAAAGCCACGGCGAAAGCAGCATTCTGATACCGCCGGACCAACGGCTCGAAGGCGTTCGCGTTTCCGTTCAGGCAGAGCTGGACATTATAGGAGTCGTTGTCTGTTTGTGTCGTCATGTGCTTCCCAATCAAATCGGACACGATTCGGAGAAGGCTCCGATACGGGGATCTATCCCCTGAGCACTTCAACCGGATTGGTCCTTGCCGCACTCACGGTCTGGTACCCCACGGTAAACCAGGTAATCAGCATCACGATGACTCCGGTTAAGATGAACGTCCACGGATTCGGTTCGATACGGTAGGCGAAGTCGCGCAGCCACACATCCGCCAGATAGTAGATCAACGGGACGCCGACGACCCACGCCATGAGGACGTACAGCGTGAACTCCCGGTACAGGACCACTACGACCTGGCCGACCGTGGCCCCAAGTGCTTTACGAACACCTATTTCCCTGATGCGGCGCTGGACCATGAAAGCGGACAGGCCCAGGAGACCGAGACAGGCGATCAGAATCGATACGGTGGAACCTGCCGTGATAACGGTCCGGAGGATGCGATCGTCCTCGTACAGCCCGGCTACCTTATCTGTCATCAACGCGAATTCCGGTTCCGGTAGATCCGGATAGACCCGGTTCCACTGATCCCTCAGGATGCGGAGCGCGTTTGCCTCGTTGCTGCCGTCGATCTTGACCACAATAGAACCGTATCGATGAATATCACTGTATTGTTGACCGAATTGCCCCAAAGCGATCCTCATGGGAAGGATCTCCTGGCGCAACGATTCCATGTTGAAATCCCGTAAGACGCCGATCACCTCGCACGGCACCGGCACAATGGACCCATTGCGGATCATGAGACTTGGACCGAAGAGTGTCGTACCGATAGGATCTTCCAGACCCTGGACGCGTACTGCCGTCTCGTTGATCAGGCACGCGTCAGCGTCCGTAGACCGCTCTCGATCGAAAAAACGCCCTTCAACCAACTCAAGCCCCAGTACGTCGGGAAGCCCGTAGTCTGCGCTGAAGATCTGAAATTGCGTTTGCTGGTCCTCCGGAACGCCTTCCGGCCATACTCCGCCGGTATAATAACTGTCTCCAAACATCGTTGATGACCGTTCCATAGCCAGGATATCGGGATATCTGAGCGCGTTGTCTCTGAACACTTCATAGTCACGCTCCGGCAGATCGATGAGGACGACGCCGTCTTGCTCAAACCCCAGGTCTTCACTCAGCATAAAGTCAAGCTGGTCCGAGATCGTCCACGTGCCGGTAATCAGGACGACCGAGACGGTAAACTGAAACACGATGAGTATTCTGCGAAAGAGCGTGCCCGCGGGCCCGGATTCAGACGAGCCTCGCAGCACGGCCGTCGGCTGAAAGGAAGAAATGACGAATGCGGGATAGGTACCCGCCAATATCCCGACGAGCAGGATCACACCCGCCAGCATCAGCATCGTGTCCGTCGTGAATTCCAGGATGATGTGCTGGTTGAACAGATCGTTGATAGCGGGCAGCAGGGCCTGAAGCACTACGATGGACAATCCAAGGGCAAACATAGTCAACAAGACGGATTCGCCTATGAATTGCAGGATGGTGTGCGCCCGCGTGCCGCCCAGCACCTTTCGCATACCCACTTCTCTCGCGCGGCTGATCGACCGGGCCGTAGTCAGATTGACGAAGTTGGCACAGGCGAGCACCAGAATGAAGGCCGCCAGAAGGAAGGCGACATAGACGGTGCGGATATCCCCGGTACCGCCTGCTCGTTCTCCACGTATCATATCGTAGGTGTACAGGTGTATGTCACCGACAGGCCGCAGATATGGATTCTGTTCGATTCCTAAAGCCCGCAGCACATCTCCGCGGTATCTTTCGACGAAACCGGGCAATTGCGCTTCCAGTTCCAGGGCGGAATACCCTTCACGCATGAGAAGGTAGGAATAGATGGTGTAATTGCCGCCATGATCCTGCATGTTGGCGGGCTCGCCCCAACCAAGTGACTCGAGCGTTATGTAGGAGATCAGGAAATCGAAGTGCACATGGGAATTCTCCGGAAGGTCGTACGCGACGCCCGACACAGTCAGCGGCAACGGATTTCCCATGTTCTCCAGATCCAGGGTGATCAGAGAACCTACGGGATCCGTCTCACCAAAGCATGTATTCGCCATGGATTCCGATAGGACGACCGTATGAGGCCTGGTCAGGGCCGTGGCGGGCGTGCCTCTGGCCAGCGGCAGCGTGAAGATGTCGAACAGGGTCGAATCGGCAAAGAAAGACGCCTTGCCGCGTACCGACCTGTTCTCGAGTTGTACCGGCTGCTGTTCCAACAACGGACGTAGCCTGGCCAGTTTTTCAATGGACGGGTAGTCGGCAAGTAAAACGGGGCCCCAGGCCGATGGAGATGTAGGGATTTTGCGCTCGCTGCCGTTCCAAAGAGACTTCACTTCAACCCGGTAAATACGGTCCTTCTTCATATGGTAATCGTCATAGCTCGTTTCGTACCGGATGTAGAGCAGCATCAGGATGCAACCCGCCAGGCCGAGGGTGAGACCGACTACGTTGACGAGGCTATACCCTTTGTGTTTCAAGAGATTCCGTATGGCTGTCGTAAAGTAGTTGCGTATCATGGCACGTGCTTCCTGATTAGGCGCCGCAGTGGATTCTGTCCGTCACTCGCACATACGGTCTGTCTATTTCCGGTACATCTTATCGATATCGCGCACTATCCCTTTAGCACTTCGACCGGGTTTGTCCTTGCCGCTCTCACGGTCTGGTAGCCCACGGTAAACCAGGTTATCAGCGTAACAACAACAACGGTGAAGATGAAAGTCCACACGTTCGGTTCGATGCGGTAGGCGAAGTCGCGTAGCCATAAATTCGCCATATAGTAGGCCAAAGGAATGCCAATGACGCACGCGATCAGGACGTACAGGGTGAACTCCCGGTAAAGGAGCACAACGACCTGGGCGACCCTGGCTCCGAGGACCTTACGAACACCTACTTCCTTGATACGACTCTGGACCATGAAAGCGGACAGACCCAGGAGCCCCAGACAAGCGATCAGGATGGATACGACGGTCCCGGCGGCAAAGATCGTCCCAAGCAACCGGTCTCCCTTGTATTGATCATGCACCAGATCTCCCAGGAACAAGTGCTCCATTTCGGGTTGATCGGGATAGATCTCCTGCCACTGATCCTCGAGATCGCGAAGGGCGCCGGCCACATTTTGAGCCCGGAGTTTCATGACAATGTGCGCGGCTTGCCCGCGCCGGTCAGGCGGACCGATCCAGATGGGCTCTGTCGCGTGATGAAACGACCGGGTGTGAAAATCCCTTATGACTCCGATCACCGTCAGTTCTTGCGAATATGGGCTGATGAGCGGTTTACCTATCGGATCGTCCCATCCGAGGGCACGTACCGCGGTCTCATTGATCACGCATGCACTGACGTCGGTTGACCTGTCCCGGGAGAAATACCGGCCCTGAACCACTTCCAAGCCCATTGCCTTATGGAGATCGTAACCGCCATGGATCATCTGGAACTGTATCATCTGGTCTCTTGGTACGTCCGGTGGCCTTACTCCTCCTGTAGGGAGCGATTCCGGCAGATGTGCAAATTGGCTCACCGCGAGAATATCAGGATACCTCAGAGCGTTTGATTTGAAGACGTCGTACTTTTGCATGGCGCCTTCTCCTCGAGGCAGCGCAACGACGATGACGCCTTCCGCATCGAATCCCGGGTCTTTCTTCAGCATGAAGTCGATCTGATCGGAGATCACGCCGATGCCGGAAATCATCATAATTGCGATAAAAAATTGAAATACCACGAGAATTCTGCGTGAGATCATCCTGGCAGTCCCGGTCCATATCGGTCCCCGCAGCAAGTCTGTCGGACGAAAGGACGAAAGGACGAACGCGGGATAGACTCCTGCCAGAATCCCGACGATCACGGCCATCCCCGTCAGCATAAGGGCTAGTTCTAAAGATAACTCCATGGTGATTCCCGTACCGAACTGTTCATTGAAAGTGGGTACAAGCACGTGGAGCAGCACGACGGCCAGCGCCAGGGCGAACACATTCAATAATACGGTTTCACCGATGAACTGCAGCACGACGTGTATGCGACGTCCACCAAGGATTTTGCGCAAGCTCACTTCCCGTGCGCGTCGGGTCGCCCTGGCCGTGGTCAGGTTGATGAAGTTGATGCAGGCGATGACCAGGATGAATACCGCCACCGAGACCGCAATATAGATGAATCTTATATCCCCACCTTCGGACTTCACCAAACCCGAACTCCACTGAACATCGCGGCAGTAGAGATGGATATCTTCGATTGGCCGTAGAACCGGATTTACTTTGATTCCAGATGAACGCATCCGTTCTCCCAGGTACTTTTCTAAGAATAGGGGCATTTGAGCTTCCAGATCCCGGACGGGATAACCCTCTCTTAGAAGTAGGAACGTACGGACTTCGCTGCTCAGGCCCTTTCTCTGGAAGGTCTCCGGTCCACCCCAGCCCATCGAAGTCCACGTGGCGTATGAGGTCAGATATTCGAATCGAACATGCGAATTCAACGGAACGTCGCTCATAACGCCCGTTACCGTCACGGAGTAAAAACCGGATATGTTCATCGAAAGGCCAATCGGGTCTGTCTCTCCGAAATGTTCCCTGGCAAAGGACTCCGATACGACCGCGGTGAAAGGGGCAGCCAAAGCCGTGCGGGGATTTCCACTAACCAGTGGGTAAGTGAAGATCTCAAACAGGGTAGAATCGGCGTAGACAACCGCTTCCCCATAGAATGCCCTATCTCCGTATTGTATGGTATGGCGGCCCATCGCAAGTTTCAGCCTGGCCATGGACTCTATGCCCGGATAATCGACAACCAGGGCCGGACCCCATGGGGCAGGGCTAATGGCGACTTTCCGCGCAATGCCCGACATTTCGGAATGATTCTCCAGCCTGAAGATACGATTCTTTTTTTCATGGTATCCGTCGTAGCTGAACTCGTATTGGACGTACATGAGCATGAGGACACAACCGGCCAGTCCGATAGCGAGACCGATCACATTGACCAGGGAATACCCTTTGTACTTCAGGAGATTCCGTACCGCTGCTGTTATATAACTACGAATCATTTCGTGTATTTACCGTATGTAGGGTGTAATAGAATTGAACTAACAACATAAACGGAAATGTCCCGACTCGTTGATGCTATTGATATTGCTCCACCCTCGAGAGGGACTGGATCTATAGTGTATGACGAGCGAGATTCCTGTAAGATCAAAACAAACAAAATAACCTACCAATGGTGATAAGATTTACGGTGGGCGAATTCCGGCGCCTCTTGTCCTCCCAAAGCGCCTGCCGTCACCCACCGAATCATTGACACCGCCCCCTTATCCCCTATATTGAATATTAGATGTATTACATATATAATCGAAGCATGGTTTGAACCTGGCATCACTCATATTTCAACCTGTACGGGAGTAATCCATGGCGTTTCTGGAAGCCGGGGTCGCGGCCCCGGAAGTCGCGCTGGAAGACGCGGACGGCAACTCGACGTCTCTGGCCGATCAGGCGAACGGCGGCTGGATGCTGGCGGTCTTCTACAAGGTGGGTTGCGGGACCTGCAAGTTCAGCGCCCCTTACTTCGAGAAGATCCACCAGGCCTACGGTGGCAACGGTGGATTCCGGGTGCTCGGCGTCTCGCAGGACACGCCGGAGGACACGCAGGCGTTCATGGACGAGCACGAAGCGTCCTTTCCAAACGTGTACGACACGACCCACTGGGCCTCCTCGGACTTCGGTCTGACGAACGTACCGACGTGGTTTCTCATGGATGAGGGCGGCGGCATACTCGACAGCAATACGGGCTTCTGCCGGACCGACCTGAACGACCTGTCGAAGACCATCGCGGGCCACCTCGACGAGGAGGCCGTGGTCATTTCGCCGGGGGACGACGGCGCGCCCGAAATGAAGCCTGGATGAGGCTCGAAACAACCGGTCGGGCCTCGACCGTAACCCGGATAGCAAAGAGCAAGTAGAGCAAGTAAAGTACCTGACATCTATGGCGGCCGCTTCGGCGCGGAACGACGGTTCACGGCGCCGGAGGGTCGCTTTTTGTTCCTGCAGCGTGTGGGCCGCGCCTTTGAATCGGGCTGAACGGACTTCAGACCGGTCGCGGTCGTCGCGGAATCCCGTGCACGTCACCGGAACCACCAAACAACATGAGCGAAACGACCACATCCCACGTGCCCAAGCCCCCGTGGCTCAAAGTGCGCCTGAAGCAGGGGCCGAACTTCCAAGAATTGAAGCGGCTGGTGGGGGACAACCGGCTCCACACCATTTGCGAGAGCGCCCAGTGCCCCAACATCTGGGAATGCTGGGAGCAGCGCACGGCCACCTTCATGATCCTGGGCGACATCTGCACGCGCAGCTGCGGGTTCTGCGCGGTGAAGACGGGCCGGCCGGACAAGGGACTGGACTGGGACGAACCCGAGCGCGTGGCCGGGGCCGTGGAGAAGCTAGGGCTGCGGTTCGCCGTGATCACCTCGGTGAATCGGGACGAACGGGCTGACGGCGGCGCGCCGATCTTCGCGGAGACGATCCGGGCCATCCGCCGACGGTGCCCGGGCGTGGGCGTGGAGGTGCTCATCCCGGATTTCAAGGGATCGGAGGCGGCGCTCCAGACCGTGCTCGACGCCCACCCCGACCTGCTCAACCACAACCTGGAGACGGTGCCGGACCTGTACCGGACCGTGCGGCCCCAGGCGCGGTACGACCAGTCGCTGGAGCTGCTCGAGCGTGCGAAGGCCAAAGGCGCGAAGACCAAGACCGGCATCATGGTGGGACTCGGCGAAACCGACGAAGCCGTACACGCCCTGATGCGCGACGTGGCCGCGGTGAACTGCGACATCCTCACGGTGGGACAGTACCTGCAGCCGACGAAGAAACATCTGCCGGTGCGCAAGCACTATCATCCGGACGAGTTTGCCCGGTTCAAGCAGGCTGGCGAGGCGTACGGCATCCCACACGTGGAGTCCGGCCCCCTGGTCCGCAGCTCCTATCACGCGGCCGACCAGGCGGACAGCGTGGGCGGCGGGCAGCCGGCAAACAGGAATGGCGCGCACGCCGCCGATGGCAACGGACTGCTGACTATAGATTCGGCCCCTGATACGGCCGTTTAAAGCCCGCGAATCGGCCCCCGAAACCGTTTGTAAAACGCACGTTTGGTCAACAGGAATTAAAAATAAAGAAACCTGTTGACTTCGCTTGACCGGCTGTGTATCTTGCGCGGGTTGCGGTAAGATTACGCTCTTTGAAAACATGGCAGCGTGCATGTCCTTAAGTCGTCTGACAAGGCTCTTTCGGATCCGTCCGGGGGAGTTCACAGCAGATGCAATTCCAGATTGGACTTTTCTTATATGGAGAGTTTGATCCTGGCTCAGAACTAACGCTGGCGGCGTGTCTTAGTCATGCAAGTCGAACGAGAAAGCGTTCTTCGGAACGTGAGTACAGTGGCGGACGGGTGAGTAACACGTGGGGAACCTGCCCTCAAGCTGGGAACAACCCGCCTAACGGCGGGCTAATACCGAATGTGGTTGTCAGTCCGCATGGTATGACAACTAAAGGTGGCCTCTCCTTGGAAGCTACCGCTTGTGGATGGCCCCGCGCTCAATTAGCTAGTTGGTAGGGTAACGGCCTACCAAGGCGACGATTGATAGCCGACCTGAGAGGGTGATCGGCCACACTGGGATTGAGATAAGGCCCAGTCTCCTACGGGAGCCAGCAGTCTAGAAATTTGGGCAATGGGCGAAAGCCTGACCCAGCGACGCCGCGTGGGGGATGAAGCTTCTCGGAGTGTAAACCCCTGTTAGGTGGGACGAAAGCCCGTATACGAATAGTAGGCGGGTTTGACGGTACCACCAGAGGAAGCTCCGGCTAACTCCGTGCCAGCAGCCGCGGTAATACGGGGGGAGCAAGCGTTGTTCGGAGTTATTGGGCGTAAAGGGCGTACAGGCGGTGGTGTCAGTCAGATGTGAAATCCCCCGGCTCAACCGGGGACCTGCATTTGATACTGCATCACTTGAGTACAGGAGAGGAGAGCGGAATTTTCGGTGTAGCGGTGGAATGTGTAGATATCGAAAAGAACACCAGTGGCGAAGGCGGCTCTCTGGCCTGATACTGACGCTGACGCGCGAAAGCTAGGGGAGCAAACAGGATTAGATACCCTGGTAGTCCTAGCCGTAAACGTTGGGCACTAGGTGTTGGAGGTATCGACCCCTTCAGTGCCGAAGCTAACGCATTAAGTGCCCCGCCTGGGGAGTACGGCCGCAAGGCTGAAACTCAAAGGAATTGACGGGGGCCTGCACAAGCGGTGGAGCATGTGGTTTAATTCGAGGCAACGCGAAGAACCTTACCTGGTCTTGACATGTACCTGAAAGCCCTGGAGACAGGGCCCCTCTTCGGAGCGGGTACACAGGTGCTGCATGGCTGTCGTCAGCTCGTGTCGTGAGATGTTGGGTTAAGTCCCGCAACGAGCGCAACCCTTGTCCTTAGTTGCCAGCAGGTGAAGCTGGGCACTCTAAGGAGACCGCCGGTGATAAATCGGAGGAAGGTGGGGATGACGTCAAGTCCTCATGGCCTTTATTGACCAGGGCTACACACGTGCTACAATGGCCGATATAAAGGGTTACAATACCGCGAGGTGGAGTCAATCCCAAAAAGTCGGTCCCAGTTCGGATTGCAGTCTGAAACTCGACTGCATGAAGTCGGAATCGCTAGTAATCGCGGATCAGCATGCCGCGGTGAATATGTTCCCAGGCCTTGTACACACCGCCCGTCAAGTGATGGAAGCCGGGAGTACCCGAAGTCGTTACTCTAACCCTCGGGAGGAGTGCGCCGAAGGTAAAACTGGTGACTGGCACTAAGTCGTAACAAGGTAGCCGTACCGGAAGGTGCGGCTGGATCACCTCCTTTCTAAAGAGTTTTCGTAACTCGAGGTCGACTTGTCCGGCGCAAGACGTGCACGCTGTCATGTTTTTGAAGTGGGGGGCCTGTAGTATCAGGGGGCCTATAGCTCAGATGGTTAGAGCGCACGCCTGATAAGCGTGAGGTCAGTGGTTCGATTCCACTTAGGCCCACCATCCGAAAGCCGGAAGCTGGGGATATAGCTCAGCTGGGAGAGCGCCGGCTTTGCAAGCCGGAGGTCACCGGTTCGATCCCGGTTATCTCCACTGGGGCGCGGTCCGCATCATGACGGTGCCCGCTCTTTGACAATTACATAGGAATGACGGGAACGGCGTTGTACATCGGAGCACTCAAGCACAGTAGCCTTTGTTGGTCAAGCTACTAAGAGCACTCGGTGGATGCCTTGGCGTCAGAAGGCGATGAAGGACGTGGTTAAGCTGCGATAAGCCCCGGGGAGTTGCACGCAAGCATAGATCCGGGGATTTCCGAATGGGGAAACCCGGCGCGGGTCATACCGCGTCATCGGCGGTTGAATATATAGGCCGTCGAGGCAAACGAGGTGAACTGAACCATCTCAGTACCCTCAGGAACAAAAAGCAAAAGCGATTCCCTGAGTAGTGGTGAGCGAAAGGGGAACAGCCCAAACCGGCCTTATGTAAGCCTGCAAGCGTTGTAGGGCCGGTGTAGTGGGGTTCATTCGGACCCGGTTGCAGCCGGGTCGGAGAGTTACAAATGTCTTGGTTAGTCGAATAGTTTTGGAAAATTCAACCACAGACGGTGATAGTCCGGTAGACGAAAGCCATAGACACTCTCTCGAATGAATTCCCGAGTACCGCGGGACACGTGAAATCCCGTGGGAAACCGGGAGGACCACCTCCCAAGGCTAAATACTCTCTGACGACCGATAGTGAACCAGTACCGTGAGGGAAAGGTGAAAAGTACTCCTGGCGGAGGGTGAAATAGATCCTGAAACCGTTTGCTCACAAGCTGTAGGAGGAAAGGCCGCGACTCCACGTTACCGCCCTTCGGGGCGGCGACAGGCCGCGGCTGGACTGACTGCGTGCCTTTTGCATAATGAACCGGTGAGTTACTTGTATGTAGCAAGGTTAAGTCCTTAAGGGACGGAGCCGCAGCGAAAGCGAGTCTGAACAGGGCGACATAGTTGCATGCAGTAGACCCGAAGCCGAGCGATCTAGCCATGGTCAGGGTGAAGCGTGTCTAACCGCACGTGGAGGCCCGAACCCACTAACGTTGAAAAGTTAGGGGATGAACTGTGGATAGGGGTGAAAGGCCAATCAAGCTCGGAGATAGCTGGTTCTCCCCGAAATAGCTTTAGGGCTAGCCTCGCGGGAAGAGTGGTGGAGGTAGAGCACTGAATGGGCTAGCGGGCCCACAAGCTTAGCAAACCCAATCAAACTCCGAATGCCATACACTTGCTCCGCGGGAGTCAGGCTGTGGGGGATAAGCTCCACAGGCGAAAGGAAAAGAAGCCAGACCGTCAGCTAAGGTCCCCAAGTGTAAACTAAGTGATTAAGGTGGTGGAGTTACACAGACAACTGGGATGTTGGCTTAGAAGCAGCCATCATTTAAAGAGTGCGTAACTGCTCACCAGTCAAGTGATTCTGCGCCGACAATTCATCGGGGCTCAAGTTTACCACCGAAGCTGCGGGATTATCGGATCCACCTGGGTCCGATGATCGGTAGGGGAGTATTCTATGTTAGGTTGAAGGTCGGCCGTGAGGCCGGCTGGACGAAATAGAAGAGATCATGCCGGTACGAGTAGCGATAAAAGGGGTGAGAATCCCCTTCACCGAAAACCTAAGGTTTCCTGAGGAAGGATCGTCCGCTCAGGGTAAGTCGGGTCCTAAGCCGAGGCCGAAAGGCGTAGGCGATGGGAAACAGGTCAAGATTCCTGTACCACTGATGAGGCGCTCAAGACGCGATGGGGGAACGCAGAAGTGAAAGGTCAGCCAGCGATTGGAAGTGCTGGTCGAAGCCGGTAGGAGGCCTGCGCAGGCAAATCCGCGCGGGCATTACTCCGAGAGGTGATCGGGAAACGAGCCTTCGGGCAAGCCAACTGACCCTAATCATGCTGCCAAGAAAAGCCTCTAAGCGAGTCTCATAAGTGTCCGTACCGCAAACCGACACAGGTAGGTAGGTAGAGAATACTAAGGTGCTCGAGTGATTCCTCGTTAAGGAACTAGGCAATCTAGCTTCGTAACTTTGGGAGAAGGAGTGCCCCTACGTAGGTGATCCCCCTCGCGGGGTGAGCCGAACGGGGTCGCAGTGACCAGGCCCAAGCGACTGTTTACTAAAAACACAGGTCTCTGCCAAGTCGTAAGACGATGTATAGGGACTGACACCTGCCCGGTGCTGGAAGGTTAAAGGGCGGGGTTAGCCTTCGGGCGAAGCTCTAAACTGAAGCCCCAGTAAACGGCGGCCGTAACTATAACGGTCCTAAGGTAGCGAAATTCCTTGTCGGGTAAGTTCCGACCTGCACGAATGGTGTAACGACTTGGGCGCTGTCTCAACGAGGAGCTCGGCGAAACTGTAGCTCCGGTGAAGATGCCGGATACCCGCGACAGGACGGAAAGACCCCGTGAACCTTTACTGCAGCTTGATATTGGATCTCGCCAATGCATGTGTAGGATAGGTGGGAGGCTATGAACGGAGGGCGCCAGCCTTCCGGGAGCCAACCTTGAAATACCACCCTTGTGTTGTTGGGGTTCTAACTTCATTCCGTGAATCCGGATGGAAGACAGTGTCAGGTGGGCAGTTTGACTGGGGCGGTCGCCTCCTAAAATGTAACGGAGGCGCCCAAAGGTTCCCTCAGCACGGTTGGCAATCGTGCGTAGAGTGTAAAGGCATAAGGGAGCCTGACTGCGAGACATACAAGTCGAGCAGACACGAAAGTGGGGCTTAGTGATCCGACGATTCCTTGTGGAAGGGTCGAAGCTCAACGGATAAAAGGTACTCCGGGGATAACAGGCTTATCTCCCCCGATAGTCCACATAAACGGGGAGGTTTGGCACCTCGATGTCGGCTCATCGCATCCTGGGGCCGGAGAAGGTCCCAAGGGTTCGGCTGTTCGCCGATTAAAGCGGTACGCGAGCTGGGTTTAGAACGTCGTGAGACAGTTCGGTCCCTATCCGTCGCGGGCGTAGGACATTTGAGAGGATCTGTTCCTAGTATGAGAAGACCGGAATGGACGAACCGCTGGTTCACCAGTTGTGGCGCCAGCCGCATCGCTGGGTAGCTATGTTCGGACGGGATAACCGCTGAAAGCATCTAAGCGGGAAGCCCACCTCAAGACGAGATGTCCCAAGCGTAAGCTTCTGAAGGCCCCTTGAAGATTACAAGGTCGATAGGCCAGAGGTGTAAGTGGCGAGGTAACGAGCCATTCAGCCGACTGGTACTAATAGCCGTGCGGCTTGACCAGCGCTCCTTTGCTACGATGTCGTTTCCTCATTCCTTGTAATTGCAACCCATTTCTTCCGGTGGCGATAGCGGAGGGGAAACACCTCTTCCCATTCCGAACAGAGTAGTTAAGCCCTCTTGCGCCGATGGTACTGCTTGGGTGACCTTGTGGGAGAGTAGGACGCTGCCGGGGGATGCTGAGAAGGCGCTCGATTCATTTCGGGCGCCTTTTCTATTTTGGGGGTTTAAACTACGGCTCGACCACCATGAAGTTGACCGACTTGGTGACGGATGTTCCCGCGTGCCGATCGGTCAGCGTCACGGTGAGTACGTACTCCCCGGCTTCGAGATCCGTGGTATCCAGGGCGGTGTATTCCGCCTCCTCCGATGAATCCCCCGCGCCTTCGAAGAACGTCATAACCGTTTGCATGTCGCCGGGTGGCCTGGCGAACCGGTTGCGCAGCGCGGGCATGCCCATGGGCGTGATCTCGTAGAGGGTCTCGTAGGACGTCCGGCCGGCGTCGTCCATGGCCAGGTTGTAGACCTCGTAGTACACGTAAACCAGGCGTCCCCGCGGATACAGCCGGCCCGGATTCGGTACGACGTTCAATCCCTTGCGCACGAAGGGTCCGGGATCTGATGCGGGCGTGATCCCGTTGGCCAGCTTGAGATCGCTGATCAGCAGACCTTCGCCGCTGTAGTCGGACAACGTGACCGGCTTGCGATACACCCCGGTTCTTTGCGACGATCCGTCCCGCACCTGGACCGCCAGCGTGAAGTTGCCCGATGGCGCCACGACGCGCTCGGGCAGCGTGTAGACCGGGACTTTGACCTGGGTCTCGGCCAGCTGCTGCTTCGGCCGGTCGAAGGGGCCGAAACCGAACGTATGCGTGAACGCGGGGCTCATGGTCGAATCGCGCAGGGTGACCAGGTGTTCGAGCCGGGTACTGTTTCCCCGGCCGTCCGATACATCGCCGAACTGCCAGACGGGTATGCTGTAGGAAAGGTCCAACTCCGTCGCACCGTCGTCCGCCCTGAAGCTCACCGCGTCGAAGGCGTACTCGAGCGGGTCCCCGCCGAAGTCATGCAGGTATTCCTCGGGACGCTCGGCGATCAGGTTCGCGGCGACTCGCTGAGGATGATGGGTGTCATTACGTTGCATCAATCTGAAACCTGTTATTACCCCGAGCGAATTACCACCTTCGTAGATCATCTGAAGCGGATAATCGAATTTACCGCCGCCCATCTGGTCGACGAAAAACAATTCCAGATTGTGGGGTACGTACACCCAGCTTTCCACCTTGTACGTCTCACCTACGAGACGTTTGAGTAGACCGAACGGATCGCCCTCCGACGAACTCGCCCAAAGATCCGCCGAACCTAAATCAAAACCCTGGAGTTGCATGATCTCCTCATCTATCAACGCTACAGGATCTCCCCTGCCTACCCGCAACACGTAGCCGGATCGCATGTTACGCTCGCGGATTGCGTCCACGGCGGGATTCGCCGACGGCTGGAAAACGGAAAAGGTAGTCTCGAGACGACGCATCAGGAATGGACGACGGTCATCCGGCGTACCGTAGCGAACGTAAATCTCTCCGCGGCGGTCATAGGGATACTGGCCTTCGGAAAAGTGATTGAGGGCGTACAACACACGCCGGTAGTGCTCCACCAGGCGTTCGTTTTCCACTGTAGCTGGATTCGAATCCCGGCCGTCCCAGAAGGCCTGCCACAGTGCATCCCGTTCCGGACCTTCCGCATTCTGCCACTCCTTCAACTCCTCTGGAGGGGCGACATGGCTCAGGTCCCGGTACACCGTCTGCTCATTGGGATCAAGACTGGCAATATAGGTCTCAAGGGCTTCCTGCAATCGATCGAACTGCTGTTCCGACGAACCGGAAAGCAGGCTGAACTGCAGCTGCAGGGTTCGTACCTCATCTGTTACGGCTTCTCCTGATTCTTCAACCAACTGCCACAGCAGCTCGGCGCCTTTTTTGAACGCTTCGGTTCGAAAGCATACATTGGCAAATCGCTCGAAGGTCCGGTCGTGGTGTGGGTTTACCCGGTACTGGTTCAAATAGGCTTCCATCGAATTCCCGTACTCCGGTTCCGGGAAACTGTCATAGCATCGGCCAAGTTGATAGTAAGCGTCCGGGTGGTGAGGATTCAGCTCAACGGCTTTCTGAAAAAATGCCCGCCCGTCCCGGTCGCTTCCGACTATGGCATCTACCTTTTTGACATTCATGTAAGACATGCCCAGATGGTACTGAGCATCCGCGTTGTCAGGATCCAGGCGGATCGCGGTACGCAAGGCGTTGCGGGCATCCATCTTCCTGTTTTTCAACTTAAGGTAGGTTTTGCCCATGCCGATATAGCCCGGCGCCCAGTTCTTGTCCTGCAGTGTCGTCTTTCTGAACGAACCCAACGCCTCCCGGAAGTCGCCCAACGCATACTGGGTCATGCCCAGCCAGTAGTGGGCGGGGGCTGAACTTCCATCCTGCTTGACCGCCTGCTGAAACAGTGCCAGCGCTTCGTCGTAACGGCCCTGCTGGTAGAGGATTTTGCCCGATTCGAGTGATGAAGGAAAGGTAGTCGAATCGGTTGCGTCGGACCGTGTTTGAGCCGAGACTTGCAGAGATAAACCCAGCAGTCCGAGTAGAAGTACAAGCTTGATCTGGTACATAAATCGACTGTCCTGATCGTGCCGGAAGATCCCCAGGCACGGATTCGATTCATATGTTTACAGCTATCGTTCCACCACCATGAAGTTGACCGACTTGGTGACGGATGTTCCCGCGTGCCGATCGGTCAGCGTCACGGTGAGTACGTACTCCCCGGCCTCGAGATCTGTAGTATCCAGGGCGGTGTATTCTCCCTCTTCCGCTGAAGTCCCCTCGCCTTCGAAGAACGACATGACCGTCTGCATGTCGCCGGGTGGCCTGGCGAACCGGTTGCGTAGCGCAGGCATGCCCATGGGCGTGATCTCGTAGAGGGTCTCGTAGGACGTCCGGCCGGCGTCGTCTATGGCCAGGTTATACACCTCGTAGTACACGTAAACCAGGCGTCCCCGCAGATACAGCCGGCCCGGATTCGGTACGATATTCAATCCCTTGCGCACGAAGGGACCGGGATCTGACGCCGGCGTGATCCCGGTGGACAGCTTGAGATCGCTTACGAGCAGTTCACTGCCGCTGTAGTCGGACAAGTTGACCGGCTTCTTGTAAACACCGACACGCCTGGTGGCTTCGTCCTGCATTTCCACGGCGGCCGTGAATGTGCCTGGAGGCGCTGACAGATTCGCAGCCAGCGTGAAGGCGGCGCCCTGGAATTCCTGGTTGGCTGCTTGTCGTTCGGGCCGTGCTATGGGACCGAACCGGAACTTGCGCGAAAAGGCGGGTGTCTGCACCGAATCACGCAGGATGACCTGGTTGTTCAGCCAGGTGCGATCGCCCTTTTCGTCGGTAATGTCGTCGAACTGCCAGACCGGAATGCTGTAAACCAGATCCACTTCGGTCGATCCGCCCTCACCGCGGAAGGAAACCGCGTCGAAGGCGTATTCGAGGGGCTCCCCGCCGAAGTCGTGCGCGTATACCTCGGGGCTTCGGGCGATCAACTCGGTGACGCGACGACGGGGGTGGTACTGTTCCTGTCGTCGCGTTACGTTCGTTGCTTCATTTGCTGCCGCGTTTGCATCGACCACGAGGGTCGACAAAGGATAGTCGAATCTGCCACCGCCCATCTGGTCCACGAAAAACAGCTCCAGTCCATGTGGCACGTATACCCAGCTTTCGACCGTGTACGCGTCCCCCATGACTCGCTTTGCCTTAAGGCTAACTGCTTCTACTTCGGAAAGGCCTTCGTCCTTCGGTGAAGTTTCAAATGAAGTTCCTGCACCAAATCCCTGCCGCTTTGCTTTATCTCCACTCGTCAGTTGTTCAACTTCACCTCTGTTCACGCGCAACTGGTATCCGAACTGGAGGTTTTGTTCGCGGATTGCGTCTACAGCAGGATTGTCGGAAGTCTGAAAACTCAGATACGGATCTTCGTGCGCGGTGTACACGAAACACCGCCGATCATCAGGAGAACCATACCTGACATGGATTTCACCGCGCCGATCGTACGGAAACTTTTTCTCTGAGAAGTGGATGCGAGCATACATGACACGCCGGTAATGCTCCACCAGCCGTTCGTTCTCTATGGTAGCCGGATTCGAATCCCGTTCGTTCCAAAAAGCCAGCCAGAGTGCGTCCCGTTCCGGTTCAGCCGCCGCTTCCCAGTTCGCAAGCTCATCTGGCGGAGCGACATGACTCAGATCCCTGTATACCGCCTGTTCGTCAGCGTCCAACTGCGAGATGTAGGACTCCAGCGCCTCCTGAAGACGATCGAATTGCTGATCCGATCCGAGCGCCAGCACTTCGAACTGGGAGAGCATGGACCGGATTCGGTCCGGGGTGTTTTCTCCATAATCGTTGACGATGGCTCTGAGTACGACGGCACCAAGGTCGTATCGTTCAGTGCGGTGGGTCACATTGGCGAAACTTAGCAGTGCTTCGCTGTGATCCGGATTGACACGGTATTGTCGTATATAGGCGGTGAGCGCTTTGCCAGTCTCCGGTTCGTCCGGATGATCATAACACCGGCCGAGTTGGAAGTGTGCGTCCGGGTGCGTTGGGTTCAGTTCAACGGCCTTCTGGAAGTACTTCCTTCCGTCCCTGTCGCTGCCGATCAGCCGCCCCGATCGCTCCTGGTCCATGTAAGTCATACCCATGCGGTATTGCGCGTCCGCATTCCCCGGATCGATCTCAACAGCCCTTCGATAAGCCTTTCGGGCATCAAGCCGCCTGTTGGGCAGTCGCGCGTACACCATGCCCATGCCGACATGGCCGGGCGCCCATTTCTTGTCCAGTTGTGTTGCCCGCCTGAACGCCTTCAAGGCATCGTCATCATTGCCCAGGGCGAACCACGCCCTGCCCAGCCAGTAATGCGCCTCGGCCGACTTCCCGGCCTCGCGAACTGCTTGTTGAAACGTGGTCAGCGCTTCTTCGTATCGGTCCTGCTGGTAGAAGGTAATTCCCGCGTCGAGTTTATCCTGGTCGTTTGGTTCGCTGGCGGAAACCTCTCTGAGAGACAGGGTCTGGGAGAGCGCGATCGATGGATAGATGATCAACGCGATCAGAAGGAAGTGACGGGCATTCATATTTCGTACCTCCTTCAGAATGGGTACGAGAGCGCCGTTTACCATTAAAGTTAACTCAGAACTGACCGAACATCAGTAGGGTGATACCTACTTCGCTTCAAACTCACTCGGATTGCAACGCATCTACCGGATTGGCTGTAGCCGCCGTGATTGCCTGGTATCCGTTCGTCAGCCAGGCTATAACCAAAGTAACGAAGCCCGAGAAGACGAATACCCATACGTCCATTTCGATGCGGTATGCAAAATCCCCAAGCCAGGCCTGCAGTCCAAAGTAACCTATCGGGGCACCTATGACAAACGCCACGAGGATGAGCATCGTAAGATCTTTCGACATCAGTAAGGCTATACTCGTTATCGAGGCGCCAACGACCTTGCGAACGCCAATCTCCTTGGTCCTCTGTTCTGCCATAAAGGAAGAAAGACCCAGGAGTCCCAGGCAAGCGATGAGTATGGAAAGCGTTGCCCCGGCGCTGAAGACAGAACCCAATCTTTGTTCGGCCTGGTAAAGTTGGTCAAGGTTTTCATCGAGTAATGAGAAGTCCATTGCAGGATGTTCCGGATAGGTCCGTCCCCACTGTTCCTTCAGAATGTCAAGTCCGCTAGATTCGTCATTCCCGCCTAACCTCACGACCACATACGAATACGACCACGGTGAAGCCATGATCATCAGCGGCTCTATAGTTTGATGCAACGATTGATTGTGGAAGTCAGCAATCACGCCGTTGATTTCGAAAGGCGGACTGAAACCGCGCGGACCTGGGTATCTGAACGTCTTCCCAACTGGATCGTCCCAACCGAAGGCCCTAGCGGCCGCTTCATTGATCAGGATGGAGTTAGTGTCTGAAGAGCGATCACGTGAGAACGAACGACCAGATTTCACCTCGATGCCCAGCGTTTCGATGTAATCAAAGTCCGCCCAAATCGTTCGGACCGATACATTCTGATCCTCCTGGAATCCTTCAGGTTGGATCACACTGAGGTCCGCTTCATATCCCGGCACGCTGGAGGCTGAACTCACACTTAATACTTCGGGATATTGCAGAATCGCGTTTTTAAATGCCGGATATCGTTGTACGGCTTCAGGATCGGGCAAACGTACCACGACCACGTTTTCTTCATCGAATCCCAGGTTTTTACTCTGCATGTACGCCAACTGATCAAGGACAACGATCGTCCCAACGATCATGACAATCGAGACGACAAACTGGAAGATGATCAGCAGTTTCCGAAGTGATGAATGGGAAGCTCCTGCTTTCAGTGCACCGGTCAGCACGGCAACCGGCCTGAAGGACGAAAGAACAAAAGAGGGATACCCTCCGGCGACAATGCCCGTAGCAATGGCGATGGATATCAGTGTAGGCACAAGCCAGGTTGAATCGTAATGGACCTCCAGCGTCTTGCCCGATAAATGATTGAACTGGGGCAGGAAGAGATGTACCAGTCCCATGGCCACAATCAAAGCGATCAGGGAATACAGGATCGACTCACCCATGAATTGTGAGATCAATTGGTTCCGCTTTGCGCCCAGTACCTTCCGAATGCCGATTTCCTGCGCCCTCCTGGCAGAGCGGGCGGTGGAAAGGTTCATGAAGTTGACACAGGCGATCAGCAGCACAAAGCCAGCCAACGTGGAGAAAACGTAAACATACATGATCTTGCCGTTTGATTCAAACTCACCTGTCAGATTCGAATGCAGATGTATGCTGGTGAGAGGCTGAAGGAACGGGGTCATTGCAATACCAAGCGTTTCAAGTCGCTCGCCGAGATATTGGTCCAAAAACCGGGGCAGTTTACGCTCCAGGTCTTCGGGCGCTACGCCATTGCGAAGAAGTATATAGGTAAACAGGGAACTGTAATAGTTCTGCATGGTGGACGGTTCGCCATATAACCCGTTCGGCGCGAGTGATACAAAGGAGGCCAGAAAATCGAAATGAAAATGCGAGTTGTCCGGCAGATCCTGCATGATGCCAGTAACGCTGTATTCATATTTGTCATCGCCTGTAATTACCTTGCCGATCGGGTTTTCGTCCCCGAAGTACTTCTGCGCCATGGATTCGGACAGTACGACGGAATGAGGTTCGGCCAGGGCGGAATTGGCATTGCCCTGAACAAGGGGAATGGTGAAAATGCCAAAGACCGTTGAATCCGCGAACACGAAATGCTCTTCGTAAAACCGTTTTTCCCCGTATCGAATCAACCAACGGGATGCGGGCGGCCTGATCCGCGTAATCGCTTCGATTTCAGGATATTCTTGCGCCAATACCGGACCCCAAGCCGACGGCGATTTCGCCGATACATCGAGTCTTCCTTCCGCGGTTTCGGAAACGGCCAGCCGATATATCCGATCTTTGTTCTGATGGTACTGGTCATAGCTGAGTTCGTCTTGCACGTAGAGTACGATCAGAACACATCCTGCTATTCCTATAGCGAGGCCCAGCACATTGATGAGCGAGTATCCCTTGTACCTTAGCAGGAGCCTGATGACGATGGTCAGATAGTTGTTGAACATGGTAATGACCTCCATTTCAGGTCAGGACGCATGAATATCGCGTCCTCGTTCACATGTCCCCGTTCACGATGCGGCCGTCGAAGAGGCGTATGATCCGGTGGGCGTGATCGGCCAGCGGTTGGTCGTGGGTCACCATGATGATGGTCGTGCCCGCCTCGTTGAGGCCGCTTAGCAGTTCCATCACCTCGGCGCCGTTGGCCGAGTCCAGGTTACCCGTCGGCTCGTCCGCCAGGATCAGCTTGGGGTTGCCGATGACCGCCCGCGCCACGGCCACACGCTGCTGCTGGCCGCCGGAGAGCTGCTGCGGGAAGTGGTTCCGGCGGTGGAGGATCTGCATGTGCTCCATGGCCGCGTCCACGCGCTGCTTGCGCTCCTGCTTGGACGTGCCCAGGTAGATCAGTGGCAGTTCGATGTTCTCGTATACGGTGAGCTCGTCGATCAGGTTGAAGCTCTGGAAGACGAAGCCGATGTTGGCCTTGCGCAGGTTGGCCCGCTGGCGCTCGGAATGGGCGGACACTTCCTCGCCGACAAAGTGGTATTCCCCACCCGTGGGGTTGTCGAGGAGGCCCAGGATGTTGAGCAGGGTGGACTTACCGCAGCCCGAGGGTCCCATGATCGCCACGAACTCCCCCTCGTCCACGGCCATGGTCACGTCGTTCAGCGCCGTCGTCTCCACCTCTTCCGTCGCGTAGAGTTTCTTGAGATGCTGTGTCGCTATCATTATACGCCCCCTTTGTGGTTTATCGGTGCATGCCGCACGCGTCCTAGTTCAATACCAGCCTTTCCATGTCGCCGAAGTTGTCGTACATGGACGTGATGACCGTTTCGCCCTCTTCGAGTCCTTCAAGCACCTCGAAGTACTGGCTGTTCTGCCGGCCGAGCCGTATCTGGCGCCGCACGGCGTACTCGCCCGCTTCATCCAGCACGTAGATCCAGCGCCCGCCCGTCTTCTGGTAGAACCCGCCCCGGGGCACCTGCATGGCGTCCGCCAGTTCGCCCAGGGCAACGCGCACCTGGAGCGTCTGCCCGCGGCGAAGCCCCTCGGGCATCCCTTCGGGGAACTCCATGTCCGCCTCGAACTGCCCTTCGATCACCTCGGGGTACACCCGGCTGATCACCAGATCGTAGGTGCCGCCCGCGAAATCGAAGGAACCGGCCTGGCCGGACCGGATGCGGGCGATGTAGTGCTCGTCGATGGCCGCGCGCACCTTGAACTGGTCCTCCACGTCGATCTGCCCCAGCCGGTCGCCGCCGGGCTTGGACTCGCCCACCTCGGCGATGAGCGAAGAGAGCAGTCCCGTGATCGGCGCACGGATCGTCAGGTTCTCCTCGTTCTGCTTGATGAGTTCCAGGTTCAGGCGCAGCCGGTCGATCGATTCCTCCAGCTGCTGGATCTGGATCATCTGGAATATCGAATCCTGGCGCAGTGTCTCGACGGTGACGTCCCGCCTTCGCGTGAGGTATTCCAGGTTGTCCTTTGCCTCGTCGTATTCCTGCTGCGAGACCAGGTCGGCCGCGAGCAGGGCGTCCTGCCGCTCGTACTCCCGCTCGGCCTGGCGCAGTTGGTATTCCGTTTCCACTAGTTCGGCGCGCATGCTCAATCGGCGCTGTCCCATGGTGACCCGCGTCTCCCTGAGCCGGTTCACCTCGCGGAACAAATCGGCCTCGCGCTGCATGACGCTGAGCTGGAGTGTGGCGTTGGACAGGCGCAGGATCGGTGTGCCTACGTCGACATGCGTGCCTTGCTCTACGTAGACCTCCTCCACGCGTCCGCCTTCGACCGCGTCCAGGTAGAAGGTCGTGAGCGGCATTACCGCGCCCTGCTCGACGATGTACTCCAGGAAGGGTCCGTAGGTGACCGGTGCGGTAGTCAGCTTCTCGGCCTCCACGTTCAACGAGGAAGGGTTGACGCTGAGCAGCGCGTAGGCCCCGAATGCGATCACCGCGGCCGCCAGGCCTCCGAGCGCCAACCGACGCGGCGTAAAGCGCTTCTTCTCGATCCGGCGGTCCATCGTGCCCTCGTGTTCCCTACGGCTGTCTGATTCGAACATCTCCACGAGACCCTTCGGCTGTTCGCCGTGTTGCGTTGACTCGTTCATAATGTCCCTCCTCATCCTGAACGCGCTTGTCGACATCCTGATCGCGCATGTCGCCACCCACTATCCCCTGAGCACTTCAACCGGGTTGGTCTCTGCCGCTTTCACGGTCTGGAATCCCACGGTAAACCAGGTAATCAGCATCACGACGACGCCGGCGAAGATGAATGTCCACGGATTCGGTTCGATGCGGTAGGCGAAGTCGCGCAGCCACACATCCGCCATGTAGTAGATCAACGGGACGCCGACAACCCACGCGATGAGGACGTACAGCGTGAATTCCCGGTATAGGAGAACCACGACCTGCCCGACCGTAGCCCCCATCACTTTACGAACGCCTATCTCCCTGATGCGCCTCTGGACCATGAAGGCGGACAGGCCCAGGAGTCCGAGGCAGGCGATCAGAATCGATACGGTGGAGCCTGCCGTGAAAACGGACCGGAGAGTGCGATCGTCTTCATATAGCCCTGCCACCTTGTCTTTCAGTAATGTGAACTCCGGTTCCGGAAGATCGGGATAGACCAGGTTCCACTGCTCCCTCAGGATGTTGAGCGCGTTTGCCTCGTTACTGCTGTCGATCTTGACCACAATAGAACCGTATTGTTGAACGTATTGCGCCAAAGCGATCTTCATGGGCAGAATTTCCCCACGCAACGATTCCACGTTGAAATCCCGTACGACGCCAATCACCTCGCACTGCTGCCACACGTTGTCGATCTTGCTTGGCCCCAAGAGTGTCGTTCCGATGGGATCTTCCAAACTCAGGACGCGTACCGCCGTCTCGTTGATCAGGCACGCACCGGCGTCCGCAGACCGCTCTCGAGCGTAAAAACGCCCTTCAACCAACTCAAGTCCCATTATATCGGGAAAGCCAAAATCTGCGCTGAAAATCTGAAAACGCGTTTGCTGGTCCAACGGAACGTCTTCCAGAAGTAATCCGCCGACAGAATACGAGTTTTCAAACATCGTTGACGACCGTTCCACCGCCAGGATATCGGGATATCTGAGTGCGTTGTCTCTGAATACTTCATAGGCGCGCTCCGGCATATCGATGAGGACGACGCCGTCTTCCTCGAACCCCAGGTCTTCACTCAGCATGTAGTCGAGCTGGTCCGAGATCGTCCACGTGCCGATGATCAGGACGACCGAGACGGTAAACTGAAACACGATGAGTATTCTTCGGAAGAGCGCGCCCGCGGGCCCGGATGCAGAAGAGCCTCGCAGCACGGCCGTCGGCTGGAAGGATGAAATGACGAACGCGGGATAGGTACCCGCGAGCATCCCGACAAGCAGGACCACACCCGCGAGCATCAGCATCGTGTCCGTCGTCAACTCCAGGTTGATGTTCTGGTTGAGCAGATCGTTGACAGCGGGCAGCAGCGCCTGAAGCAGCACGATGGACAATCCAAGGGCAAACAAAGTCAACAACACGGATTCGCCTATGAATTGCAGGATGGCGTGAGCCCGCGTGCCGCCCAGCACCTTCCGCATACCCACTTCACTCGCGCGGCTGATCGACCGGGCCGTTGTCAGATTGATGAAGTTGGCACAGGCGAGCACCAGTATGAAGGCCGCCAGAAGGAAGGCGACATAGACGGTGCGGATGTCCCCGGTACCGCCTCCTCGTGTCATATCGTAGGTGTACAGGTGTATATCACCGACTGGCCGCAGATAGGCATTCTGTTCCATGCCGAATGCCCGCAGTACATCTCCGAGGTGTCTTTCGATGAAACCGGGCAATTGCCTTTCCAGTTCCCGGGCGGAATATCCTTCACGCAAGAGGAGGTAGGTATAGACGTTGAAATCGCCACCATGATCCTGCATGTTGGCGGGCTCGCCCCAACCCAATGACTCAAGCGTGACGTAGGAGATCAGGAAATCGAAGTGCACATGCGAATTCTCCGGAAGGTCGCGCACGACGCCCGTTACAGTCAGCGGTAGCGTGTTGCCTTTCCCCAGGTCCAGGGTGATTGGAGAACCCGTGGGATCCGTCTCGCCAAAGCATGCATTTGCGATGGATTCCGAAAGGACGACCGTATGAGGTCTGGTCAGGGCCGTGGCGGGCGTGCCTCTGACCAGCGGTAGCGTGAAGACGTCGAACAGGGTCGAATCGGCGAAGAATGACGCTTTGCCGCGTATCGACCTGTCTTCGAGTTGTACCGGCTGCTGTTCCAACAACGGCCGTAGCCTGGTCAAGTTTTCTATGGACGGGTATTCGGCAAGTAAAACGGGGCCCCAGGCCGATGGAGTCGTAGTGAATTTGCTCTCGTGGCCGTCAAAAAGCATATTGACTTCAATCCGATACATGCGGTCCTTCTTCAAATGGAAATCGTCAAAGCTTGTTTCGTACCGAATGTAGAGCAGCATCAGGATGCATCCCGTCAGGCCAAGGGTGAGACCGATTACGTTGACCAGGGAATACCCCTTGTGTTTCAAAAGATTCCGTATGGCTGTCGTAATGTAGTTGCGTATCATGTCACACCTCCGTACCTCGGGTTTATGTCACGAATTCAGTCTCTTCAAAGCTGGACTCACTCCCCCCTAGGCCCCGTCACGTCCCGGCGGAGGAAGAGCCAGAACGCGGCCGCACCGGTCACGACGGTGTAGGCGAACATGACGAGGAGTGGATTAAGGTACATATCAACAAAGGAGGCAAAGACGCTTGCGCCTTCATTTGCGGGCAGCACGAAATCGATCTGCGAGACCATCATGACGTTGGGCGCGAGCATGTAGTCGCCGACGTTCGGACTGAACAGCGCGATGAGAGGGTTGACGGTTAGAATCTCAAATAAGAGATGCACCAGCGTGATCGAAACGCCAGCCGTCCCCGAGCTCGTCAACACCGTAAAGAACAGGGACACCACAATGTATGGAAGCAGTATGCAGATCACCTTGCCGAATAACACCGCCGCGGACGACCACTGGCCGCCATCCGCGGTGACCAGGTCTTCACCGGTCAGGAGCGCCGCCACCAGGCTGCTGACCACGACCACAAGGGACAAGATGAGCAACCCGGCGCCTGACGTCAGCGCTATCGACAGCGCCTTCGCGCCCAGGAACTCCCAGCGCCTCACGCCTCTACTCATTACCGGCCGAAAGGTTCCCAGAGTGTATTCCCTTCCGAAAAAGGACGCGGCCAGGATGATGACCAGGACGAGCACGGTATCCTTAACTGATTTCAAACCGTTGGCCAGACTACCCGGAAGGATGCAGTGATTCGCGAAACGTTGCCTTCCGGTTTCAATCTGGTCTCGGATTTCGGGACACCGCTCCCGGAGAGATTCCACTTCCTGCCGGGCCTGTTCCCGGAACTCGTCTGGAACGTCCGTCAGAAGGGAATCAACCGTCCCATCCTCGATGTCGTCGCAGGAAACCCGGATGACCGACTCCTCTTCGCCCGCATTCGCCGGTACCGAGACGACGACGTACTGATCGGCAGGGGCGGAATCATACATCGTGGTGTAGGCGACCCAGAAATAGATCTGGTTGAGCATGACAAGCACGGCCAGGATTATCCAGGGCATCCGTAGCCGCCGGAGTTTGAACAACTCCCATCGCGTGAGGCGCAGTATTCGGCGTATCATGAGTCCTCCCCTTCACTGCTGCCCGTGACTTTGAAGTAGTATTTCTCCAGGGACATCTGCTCCGCTGACATCTCGGCGACGTAGACGTCCGAGCGGCCGAGGGCTGCAGTCAGTTCCGGCGATCGTTCCGTGGGGACCGCAACCAGGATCTTCCCGTCCTCCATGGTGATCTCCCCGACCCACTCCAGGGCGGACAGTATTTCCATCGCTTTTTTGTTATCGGTGGTACGAACGCGAAGCTGATTCGCGGCCAGCGAGTGGACCAGGTCGTCGAGTCGGCCCTGGACGACGAGTCTGCCCCGTGAAAGGATGGCGACGCTGTCGCACACCTGCTCGACTTCGTGCAACAGGTGGCTCGACAGGAGCACGGTACGGCCTCCGGTCCCGAGGCTTCGGATCAACTCCCTGATTTCGGCCATGCCTTCCGGGTCCATGCCGTTGGTGGGCTCGTCCAAAAACAGGATTTCGGGGTCGCCGAGAAGGACGCACGCCAGTCCCAGCCGCTGCTTCATACCCTGGGAGTAGGTGCGGAAGCGGTCGTTCGCGCGACCGCCGAGCCCCACCTTTTCAAGCAGTTCGCTCAATTCTTCGCGGTTGCTCTTCCCGGATATGCCCTGGAAGTAGGCGAGGTTGTCTCGGCCGGACAGGTCGGGATAGAAACAGGGGGTCTCCACGATGGCGCCAGTGCGGCGCAGGGCTTCCCGGTGGGAGATGCCGGCGTCCAGCAGCCTGAAGCGGCCCGAGGTGGGCTTCACGAGTCCGAGTAGCATACCCATCGTGGTCGTCTTGCCCGAACCGTTGGGACCAAGCAGTCCGAAGATCTGACCGCGCGGCACCGCCAGCGAGAGCCCGTCCACGGCTACGATGCGGCCGTAGTGCTTGGTGAGGGATTCGGTCCGTATGGCGAAGTTGTTGGAAGTCATCTGATCCGCCTCCTTCACAAGTTGGTCTGAAGCATCTACCCATAAAGGAACGGAAAGCCGGACCGGATTTCTATAGGGTGTATCCCTATTTCGCGGGTTTTTTCACCGGAATCGAAGAAAAACTTGATACCGGTCTTGGACGGGGTGGTGCGTTTCCTTGAAACGAAAGGGTTATTCTTCCAAATTAATCAGATCAAGTTTGATGGCCGTTCGGATCAGATCGGGGAGACTGTGCGTTTTCAGTTTCGCCATCAGATTGATGCGATGATTTTGCACGGTTTTTATACTGATTCGCATGGTTTCGGCAATCTGGCGATTGGATCGTCCCGTTGCGATCAGTCGAAGGACTTCGCGCTCACGGGGAGTCAACCGGGGCGGTGTGCCCTGGGGGTACTCCCCATACTGGTCATCGGCATGATCCATGGCCCGGGATTGGTACGTGACGCCCCTGCAGACGGTACGTATCGCTTTGACCAACTCTTCGCCGGCTGATTTCTTGAGCACGTAGCCTCTGGCGCCGTTGTCCAGCGCTTTCCGGATCAGATCGGGATCCGAATGCATCGACAGCATGACCACCTGGATCTCGGAGAACGAAGCGCGTATCCTCCGCGTCGCTTCTATACCGCCGATACCGGGCATCTCAACGTCCATCACGATGACGTCCGTCCGGACTCGATGCACGACATCCATCACGTCCCGGCCGTCCGTGGCCTCGGCGACTACTTGAATATCGGTTTCTTTCGAGAGCAGATCCCGAAGGCCATGCCTGATCAGATGATGATCGTCTGCTATGATCACTCGTATCATGTGTGTTCCGTGATTCGTCCTGCCGTCCCGATGTTGGCTTCAGATGAATCCGACTCTTGCTCAATTTTAACACTGAAAAAGAAGAAATTCCATAGGGTGTTTCCCTATTTCCACGTTTCTCGGACGGAATTGGAGGTTGAAATAGGCACGAGAGTAAGGCTGCGGCCGGCCGGATTGCTACCAGGCGGGGGATGACAACGGATCATTCATCCAGGAAGGCAAAACGGTGCTTGAGCGCTACGAGTATGAGATCCGGCAGGTTGTGCACTTCCAGTTTCTTCATCAGGATCGCGCGGTGTTTTTCCACGGTCTTGGCGCTGATGCTCAGGACCTCCGCGGCGGCCTGGTTGGTATGTCCTTCGACGATGAGCTGAAGTATCTCCCGTTCGCGGGATGAAAGCTGCTCCAGCACGGTCGATGACTCATTCGTCGATTCCGTCTGCAGGAATCCCGACAGCACCGTTTGAGCAATCGAAGGAGAAAGATAGATTTCACCCTTGTTGGCGGACCGGACAGCGATCAGGAGTTCCTCCACGACGGAGTTCTTGAGGAGATACCCGCTGGCCCCGCATCGGAGTGCCTGGCGAACCACGTCCTCTTCCGAATGTATGGATAGTATGACGACGCGGGTATCGACGGATAGCGTCTGAATCCGCCGCGTAGTCTCGATACCGTTCAGCAAAGGCATGGCGATATCCAACATGGCTACATCCGGTCTCTTGCGTTGTACAAGGTCCAGTGTCTCGTGACCATCGGCCGCTTCGCCGACAACTTCCATGTCCTCGGCCTTTTCGATCAGCGATACGATGCTTTGACGGACCAGTTGGTGATCGTCGGCTATAACGATCCTGATCATTTCTCCTCCAAAGGAATGGTAGCGACAAGACGGGCTCCCGCGCCTGGTTTCGAATAAACATTCATACGGCCATTCAGCGATTCGAGGCGTTCCTGCATGTCGATCAAACCGATTCCTGTCTCATTCTGATCGGAAAGTGTATCCGCAAGATCAAAGCCCTGGCCGTTATCCTGTATTGATAGTTGCACCACTTCGCCATTGCGTTTCAAGCTGACATCAACGTGAGAGGCTTGTCCGTGTTTGGCACAGTTCGTCAGCCCTTCCTGCAGTATACGATACAGGCAGATATCGATTGGATTGGAGATCTCTGCAGTATCCATGCCAACGTATGAGACCGGTATTTGAGTTTGTTGCGTGAAATTCTTGCAAAGTCCTTCCAATACGGAATTCAGTCCGACGGTATCCAGTGTCGGAGGACGGAGATTATGGGAGATCGCACGTAGTTTCTCCAGCGTATCGTCGGCCAGTACTACAGCGTCATTCAGCCGTGCTGCAGTATGATCGGCATCCCCAGGCAACTCGTTCCGGGTTACTTCCAGGCTCATTTTCAGTGCCGTAAGCGCCTGTCCGGTATCATCATGGAGATCCCGCGCCAGCCGACGTCTTTCAGATTCCTGAATGTTGATGAGGCGGTTGGACAGTCTCTTGAGGCGTTGTGTCTGCATTCTCAGCGATGTAGTTGCTTTTATGTTCTTCAGCACCATTTCCAGCTCAGCAGCCAGTACCAGTAACTGTTCTTTTTCTTCGCCGCTAAACGGCTCTTCCGAAACTTTGGCTCCGATTGCGATGCAACCTTGAGCATGCAATTCACCACGAAGCAGGATGATGAGTTCGTAATCGAGATCTGATACCCGATTTTGGAGATAAGGGTCTTCAGATTCAACCAATGGTCGTTCCGGAGACATCAGCTTCAACAACGCTTCGATTTTGACAACTGAATCACTGAAGAAGGCTTCGTCTTTCTTCGGCTCGCTGTTGAACTTGCTGTTTACGTCGTACCAGGCCACCGATATCGACTTTTCAGGTCCATCGCTGAGGTAGATTGCTACATACGAGATGTCCAGCACCTCGAGCAGTTCACTTCCGGTGCCGGAAAGAAGGGCGTTTCGATCCTGAAAATGCGTTAACTCGCGTCTGAGCCTGAAAAGTCGCTGCCGGTTCTCGATTTCATCACGAAACAGGTATCGGTCGATAAACCGGATGACTGCCGGTTTTGCCAGGGTCCAGCCTCCGACGAGTATCAGGATGAATCCCGCGGTAACAACCATAATCAACAGGTCGGAGACTTCTACACCGGTAGCCGCGAAGGTTATTGTTTCATAGATAATCAGGAGCAACCCGAGACTCAGCAGGATATTCACGCCCTGGTTGGATATGAATTTCCGAAGGCTTTTCCCGACGATGAACCTGAGGCCGAATACCCGGTGAGCCAGCACTGAATATGCAAAGGAAAGGGGTAGAATGCACTTCAACCCGACGAGGACAACATGGTCGAGCAACCAGACGAGCAACGGCAATATGGCACCTTGCAGCGGTACCATTGCCCATGTGACCATGAGTGTGCCTGGTTGAGTTATGGTCCAAACCGGTGCTAAAACGAAGGCTGACACGAATCCGATGTTGATGAACTGCAGGCGCGTGTACTGCTGTCTACGCGCGACGGATCGTTGGGCGAGAAGCAGGCAGACCGCTATGAAAACAACAAGAACCGGTAACGCAGGGACCGGAACAGATTCAACCAGAAAGATGATGGTTTGTATCGCATCATTATTCCAGCCATTGGTCAGACCTAGAAGATAGATAATCCGAAGGACGATCCAGGCGAAGAGCGGTACCAGGATCCACGACGCCCGTTTTCGCATCCATGATCCGAGTTCGGTTTCGATTGGAAAAACGGTCAGGATGCTGAACAGGAGCCGGAACTCAAGGAAGTAAGCCAGGGTAATGACGAACATACTGAGAGATAAAACCCAATCAGGCCAACCAGCGATCATGGGATGGAACGCGGGCGACACGGAGAGCGCTGTCGCGAGGAAGAGCAATGCGCATTGAAAAGCGGTTTTATTGCCTGGGCGGCTGAACCCCATCCACGTTCCGAAGACCAGCAGGACCACTGGAAAGATCAGATAGGGACCTCGCTGGAACCAGGTCATCGCGCCTGCGCTCAGTACGAGTTCCTCCTGATTGACCTCGACGGCGTACCGTACATGTTCTGTGGCCTCAAGCGTGAGGATACCGTTTTGCATATTGCCGTCGCGAAGCCAGGCGAGATTGAATTGGTCACCGGGCCTGCTCCGCAAACGCGCCTGGAAATAGGCTTCCGGACGTGTCCTGAGATCCGTCCCATCGATGGAGATCACCAAATCGCCCGGTCGCAATCCGGCTCTGTCCACAGGGCTGTCCGCGTCTACTTGCGTGACTTTAATACCGCCGTCCTCGCGTATGCGAACGAGATGGAACCACGTGCCCTCTTGCAGATTGTTCACCGCGCTTTTCGTCAGTCCCTTCGTCTGTATCATTTCATTTCCTAAGAACTGGATGCCCGGCGACCAGTGCTCGATCTGTGTAAACCGGACCAGCGTCCACACGACCAGACCCATCTGTGCGCATAGCGCAACGACAAGCGTGCTGAGCAAAAAGTAACGCAGTCCGATTGTTTTTAGAGGTTTCAACGGTAGGCTACATGGATGAGTAGGCAACGGACAAACGAGATGCCGCAAACCGGAATCTTCGTATCCTGCCGTATTTCAATGCAATGGTATAATTACATACATAGTCGACCTGAGTGATTCCGTCAACTATGGGTGATAGGATCAACCTGGCGCAATGCCCGAAAACCTTGACACCTGAAGCCGGATCGCAACATATTAGAGTTTTCCCTGAAAGTTGACTGTCGTACTGACGATCTTACTGAAAAAACGTAATACGCGGAAAGCGCAGACCCGAAGAGGAGGGGTGTTCGTGAAGGAATATAACATCGAAAAAATCAGAAACATTTGCCTCGCGGGCCACGGGGGGAGCGGCAAGACCTCCCTGGCGGAAGCCATGCTCTTCAACGCCGGCGCGACGACCCGGCTGGGCAGCGTGGACGACGGTAACACGGTGTCGGACTACCGCGAGGAAGAGATCGAACACCGCATTTCCATGAACCTGACGCCGCTGTACTGCGAATGGAACGACCACGACCTCCATGTTCTCGACACCCCGGGATATTCCGATTTCACCAGCGAAGTGCACTGCGCGATGCGCGTCACCGACAACGTGGCCATCGTGGTCAAGGCCATCGAAGGCATCGAGGTGGAGACGGAGCGCGCCTGGGAATACGCGGACCAGTACGGCCTGCCCCGCATGGTGGTGGTCAATCTCCTGGACAAGGAGCACGCCGACTTCTTCGACACATTGGGCCGCCTGCAGGAACGCTTCGGTACGCAGGCCGTTCCGGTCCAGATTCCGATCGGAGAAGCCGACGGATTCTCGGGGGTCGTCGACCTGGTCGCCATGAAGGCGGTGACTTTCGAGGGCGGCGACGGCAAGGGCAAGCGCTCCGAGATTCCCGGAGACCTCGCTGATCAGGCAGAAGAACACCGGGAAAAACTGATAGAAACCGTGGCGGAATCCGACGACGAACTGCTCGAGGTTTACTTCGAAGAAGGCGCGTTGACCGATGAGCAGCTTCTGGAAGGGTTGCGCAAGGGGGTGAAGGACGGGGCCATCTATCCCGTATTGGCGACGTGCGCCTCTGCAAACATCGGCGTCTCCGGCGTGATGGACGCGGCGGCCGCGTACATGGCTTCTCCGGCGGACCGACCGGCGGTATCGGCCACCCCCTCAAGCGGCGGCGAGGAAGTCGCGCTGGACCCGGATCCGTCCGGCCCGCTGGCCGCGCTGGTGTTCAAGACGGTCTCCGAGGCCCATATCGGGGAACTGACCTATTTCCGGGTTTTTTCCGGAGAAATCAAGCACGGCGGCGACGTGTACAATTCGACGAAGAACACGTCGGAAAGGTTCGGCCAGATCTACCACACCAACGGCCACGCCCGCAACGAACTGAACGTCATCCGCGCCGGCGAGATCGGGGCCACCGTGAAACTGAAGGACACCCACACCGGCGACTCCCTGGGTACGCGGCAGAAGTCCTTCGGCCTGGAATGGGTGGACTTCGCCGAACCCGTGGCGAACGTGGCCGTCCTGCCGAAGAGCAAGGACGACGAGGAGAAGATCAGTACCGGCCTCTCCCGGCTCCACGAGGAGGATCCCTCCTTCACCTTCCGGTACAATTCCGAAATCAAGCAGCTGATTCTGGCCGGGGCCGGCGAAATGCACCTGGACCTCATCGTCGAGCGCCTGAGCCGCCGATTCGGCGTGGAAGTCGAGATGGTGCAGCCGCGCATTCCCTACCGGGAGGCGATCAAGGGCAAGTCCGAGGCCCAGGGCCGGTTCAAGCGGCAGAGCGGAGGCCGCGGACAGTTCGGCGACGTCTGGTTGCGCGTGGAACCCAGGCAGCGCGGAGACGGATACGAATTCGACAACGGCATCGTCGGCGGCGCCGTCCCGAGCCGGTTCATTCCGGCCGTGGACAAGGGCATACAGGAGGCCATGCTGGAGGGCGTGGTCGCCAAGTATCCCGTGGTCGACCTGAAGGCCACGCTGTACGACGGCTCCTTCCACACCGTCGATTCGTCCGAAATGGCCTTCAAGGTCGCCGCGTCCATGGGGTTCAAGAAGGCCTTCATGGAAGCCCGTCCCGTCCTGCTCGAACCGATCTACGAAGTGGACGTGGTCGTCCCCGAGGACTACATGGGCGACGTGATGGGCGATCTATCCAGCCGGCGCGGCCGCATCCTGGGCATGTCGCCCCGGGGGAGCAACCAGGTGGTCCGGGCCGAAGTGCCCCTGGCTGAACTGTACCGCTACTCCACCGTGCTGCGATCCATCACGCACGGACGCGGCAGCCACGCGCGGAAATTCGTCCGCTACGAGGAAATGCCCAGGGAAATCGAAACCAAGGTCATCGAAGAGTCCAAGGCCCTGGAAGAGGAATAGCGGCGGGGAACGGGCACGGTGAGCCGCCGACCCAGCGAGCCGCCGACCCGCAGCCCGGAAACGTGAATTATGGATCCTTTACTTAAGGTCGACAACCTTTCAACCCACTTCCTCACCCGCGGCGGCGCGGTGCGGGCCGTGGACGACGTCAGTTTCGAAGTGGCGGAAGGGGAAACGGTGGGCATCGTGGGGGAGAGCGGGTGCGGCAAGAGCGCCACTGTGCTTTCCGTCATGCGACTCATTCCGAGTCCCCCGGGCCGCATCGTCAGCGGCAACATCCTGTTCCGGCCAGGGGCCGACGAACCGGCGGTGGACCTGCGCACCATTTCCGAACGCGAAATGCAGGAGATCCGGGGCAATATCGTCTCCATGGTGTTCCAGGACCCCATGACGTCGCTCAACCCGGTGCTGACCATCGGGTGGCAGCTGCGGGAACCCCTCCAGCTCCATCTCGGCCTGGACAAGAAGCAGGCCACCGACCGCAGCATCGAACTGCTGCAGATGGTCAACATACCGAGCCCGGAGCAGCGGCTGAACGACTACCCCCACCAGTTCAGCGGGGGGATGCGGCAGCGCGTCATGATCGCCATGGCCATCGCGTGCAACCCGAAACTGCTCATCGCCGACGAGCCGACCACGGCGCTGGACGTCACGATACAGGCGCAGATCCTGGAATTGATGATGAAGCTCCAGGAAGAACTGAACATGTCCGTCGTCATTATCACCCACGACCTCGGCGTCGTGGGCGAGGTGTGCGACCGGGTGATCGTCATGTACGCCGGCCGGATCATCGAGTCGGGCCCGGTGGACACGCTGCTCGACGATCCGAAACACCCCTATACACACGGGCTGCTGCAGTCCGTGCCCAAGCTGGGTCCCACGGTGAAGGAACGCATGGAACCCATCGACGGCGTGCCGCCGAACCTGATCCAGCTGCCACCCGGCTGCCGGTTCGCGCCCCGGTGTCCGAGCCGTTTCGACCGGTGCGAGGAAGATCCGGCGCTGAAGGACGTGGCCTCGGAGCACGACTGCGCCTGCTGGCTGTATTAAACCCTGGAGGACGCGTTGAACGAGCCTCTGCTGCAACTGGACAACGTAGTCAAGCACTTCGAACTGGAAGAAGGGCTGGGCCGCAAGGAGGAAGGCGGCACCGTCCGGGCACTGGACGGCGTTTCCTTTTCCATCAACCGGGGTGAGACCTTCGGCCTGGTGGGCGAGAGCGGCTGCGGGAAGTCCACCCTGGGACTGACCGTGCTGCAGTTGTACCGTCCCACGGCGGGGAAGGTCTTCTTCGAAGGCAACGACCTGGCGGACATGTCGGAGGATGACCTGAAGCCCGTCCGAAAACGGCTCCAGATGATCTTCCAGGACCCCTACGCCTCGCTGGATCCGCGCATGACGGTGGGGAACATCGTCCAGGAACCTCTAGACATCCATCGCGTGGGCAACCGGCAGGAACGCAGGGAGCGGCTGGTCAGTCTCCTCGAGATGGTGGGGCTGGGCGAGGCCTACGTCGACCGCTATCCCCACGAGTTCAGCGGCGGCCAGCGGCAGCGCATCGGCATCGCCCGGGCCATCGCGCTGAACCCGAGTCTGATCATCTGCGACGAGCCGGTTTCCGCCCTGGACGTGTCCATCCAGGTCCAGATCCTGAACCTGCTCCAGGACCTGCAGAACGAGCTGAACCTGACCTACATGTTCATCGCCCACAACCTGGCCGTCGTCGCCCACATCAGCGACCGCATCGGGGTCATGTACCTCGGCAAGCTCATCGAGGCGGGACGTACCGACGAGGTGACGAACAACGCCCAGCACCCCTACACGCAGAGTCTGCTTTCCGCCGTGCCGGAGATCAGCAAACGGCGCCAGAAACAGCGCATTCAACTCACGGGCGACGTCCCCAGTCCGGTCAACCCGCCCTCCGGCTGTCGTTTTCATCCCCGCTGCCCCATCGCCAAGGCCGACTGCGCCGAGCACGAACCGGAACTCAAGCAGAACGACAGTGGCCACTGGGTGGCCTGCCATTACGCCTGAGGCGGTGCCCGGCTGTGGGGCCTGAATACCTGAGGTGCGTGGCCTGAACTGCTGAGGCGCCTGGAGCGCTTTACTGGGGCGCTTTACTGGAGCGCCGCCGCAAGCCCGAAGCGCCGTGCCCGCACCCCTGAAGCGCCGCGCCCGCTCAACCAACCCGAACATGTCCTCTTCCTCTCCTTCCGTCGCGCCTTCCCGACCGCGGTACGACGTCATCACCTTCGGCGAGACGATGATCCGGTTCTCGCCCGTGGACGGCGAGATGCTGGAACAGGCCGATTATCTGCGGGCCGACGCGGCGGGCACCGAATCCAACATGGCGGCGGCCCTGGCCAGGATGGGCGCCGACGTGGCCTGGGTTTCCGTCCTCCCCGACCATCCCGCAGGGCGGTGGATCGCTTCCAGGCTGGCACAGCACGGCGTGGACACGTCCCACGTGGCGTGGCAAGGCGACCCGGACGAGCCGTCAGATGGGCGGGGCGATCGGGACGAGCGGACCGGTCAAGCCGAACCGATGGACGGGCGGAGTAACACGGCAGGACGACCCAGTCGGCCCAAGCGGACCGGCGTATTCTTTCTCGAACCCGGTTCGCCGCCCAGAGGCAGCCGGGTCGTCTACGACCGCGCCGGGTCCGCGGCGACCGGCATGACGCCCGAGGTGGTGGAACAGGCGCTCCGTTCCGGCGCCCGGATCGTGCACACGTCCGGCATCACGGCTTCCCTGAGTCCCGACTGCCGGAAGACGGTCGACCGGGTCCTGGGCAACCGGGCGGAGGGTGGTTACCGGACCTCATTCGACGTAAACTACCGGGCCAAGCTGTGGTCGCCCGAGGAGGCATGCGCCGTCCTGGAAACGATGCTGGACGAGGTCGACATCCTCGTGTCGACGTCCGACGACGCAGCGTTGATCTTCGGGCTGGACGGACCGCCGGAAGAAACCGTCGAGGTCCTCCATGGACGGTTCGGGAACGAGATCGTGGTGCTGACGCTGGCCGAGGGAGGGGCCGTGGGCTGGTCCGCGGAGACCGGCTTTCTCTACACGGAGCCCTACGTGGTGGAACCGGTCGACCGGCTCGGCGCAGGCGACGCCTTCGATGCCGGCCTGCTGTACGGCTTGCTGCACGAGGATCTCCCGGCGGGGCTGTCCTACGGCACCGCGCTGTCCGCGTTGTGCTTGTCGGAACGAGGCGACATGACTTGGTCCACGCTGGAGGAGGTGAAACAGATGGCCCGGCCGGTCCGTGACACCGGGTCCGCGCCATCCACCGGGTCCGCGCCGCCCACCCGGTCCGCACCATCCGCGCCGTCCGCATCGTCCACTCGGACCACAGGATCATGAAGACGAAGGCCAAGTTCACCGTAGGCATACTGACCCGCCGGGCGCCCGATGAGCAGGGCCGGCCCTTCGGTCCGCCCACGGGGTTTTTCGAGGAGTGTTGCGAGGCGGCGGCGGCCCTGGACCTGCGCGCGGTCGTGTTCGACGCGGCGGACGTGGATGCCGCGCAAGGGACGGTGTCAGTGGTCACGGTCGTGGACGGCCGGTGGGTCGAAAGCGGCCCCGAGCCCTGGCCGACGGTCATCTACGACCGGGCGCCCGTGCTGGATCCCGTCGGATCTCGCGCCGCGGACGGCGCGCGGAGCCTCTTCGACCGGGCGGGCATTCCGTTTGTAAATCCCGCGGCCTTCGTCCGGGTGGCGGTGGACAAGCTGGAGATGCACCGGCGCCTGGCGGATGCCGGCCTCGCCGTACCCCATACCGAGATCCTCGATGCCTACGCGCTGCGGGCGTTCCTCTCGCGATACGATCACGTATACGTCAAACCCAGGGTCGGATCCCTGGGAACGGGCGTCATGGAAATCGTCCGGACCGCGGGGGGACGCCAGGTCATCAGGACGCTGGACGCAACCTATGAGACCCGTGGCGCCGGTCCGGCCATGGACCGGATCATGGCGCTGACCGCCGGAGCGCGCGAGGAACCCATGGGTTGCCTGGTGCAACAGGGGATATCGGTAGAACCGCCGGGTGAAAGGCGTTTTCCGAGGTTCGACCTGCGGCTGCTCATGCAGAAGAACGGGCAGGCCCGTTGGGACCTTACCGGCCTGGCGGCCCGCGTCGGCCAGACCAGCGGTCCCACGACCAACCTGAGCAACGGCGCCCGTTCCGAGGAGGCCGAACCCGTTCTCGACACGCTTTACGGCCGGCCGCTCAGGAAAGAGATCCTGCGCCGGGCCGAGGAGGCGTCTTTCGCGGCCTGCCGCTTGCTGGACGGGGAATTCGGACCCATCGGAGAGGTGGGCCTCGACATCGTGCCGGACACCGCGGGCCTGCCGTGGATCATCGAGATCAACGCCCGACCGGGCCGGAACGTATTCAGGCGCATTGCCCACAGCGCGGACGTTTCCGGCCCGGTCCGCCAACGGTACGGCGCGATACGCCGCAGGTCGGTAGCCCGTCCCTTCGAGTACGCGAAGGCCCTGGCCGTAATCCGGGCGACCGCATGACGTCGGGAGAGAAGCTCGCCGGAATCGGGACGACCGCATGAACTATAAAGAAGCACTGGACTATCTGTACGGATTCGTGGACTTCGAACAGCGGCCGGGCGCGTCCCCGGCCCGCATGGACCTGTCGGGCATAAGCGCCCTGACAGAAGCCCTGGGCCACCCCGAACGGCAGTGGGAATCTGTACACGTAGCCGGCACCAAGGGGAAGGGATCCACCGCCGCCATGATCGCGGCGATCGTCCGCGAATGCGGTTACCGCGTGGGCCTGTACACCTCGCCCCACCTCGTCTCCCTGCGCGAACGCATACAGATCGACGGCGAGCCCATTTCCGAACCGGATTTCGCCGAACTCACAGAACGCGCTCGCCCGGCGATTGAAGGAACCGGGCCGCGGTGGAAGGACATGGGTTCGTTTTTTGATGTACTCACCGCCCTGGCCTTTGTGTATTTTAGGGAACGCCGGGTGGCCCTGGCCGTAGTCGAATGCGGACTGGGCGGACGGTTGGATTCGACCAACGTAATCTGGCCCCGGGTCTGCGCGATTACCCCCATCGGCCTGGACCACACGGACCGGCTCGGCGGGACGATCGCGGAAATCGCCCGCGAGAAAGCCGGGATCGTGAAAGAAGGCGTCCGCACCGTTTCGGCTGCCCAGCTTCCGGAGGCGTCCGAAGCGATCCGGAAAGCCTGCCGGCGACATGGGAGTGCCCTGGTGCAGGTAGGCGTCGACGTGCGGTACACGCTCAAGGAAGCGGCGATCGGCCGGCAGGTGATCGACATTGAGGCCGCGGGCCGGACGTACGAAGATCTCGCGCTGCCGCTCTCCGGGACGTACCAGGCCGCCAACGCGGCCATGGCGGTGGGCGTGGCGCAGGCGCTGTCCGAACGGGGCATGGAGATCACGGACCGGGGCGTGCGCCGAGGCCTGGCCTCGGTACGGCTGCCCGGACGCATGCAGGTCCTGCAGGACCGCCCCTGGGTGGTGCTGGACGGCGCCCACAACGTGCTGGCGGCCGAAAGCCTGACGGACAGCCTGCGCGGTTTGTTTCCGACCCGTCGCGCCATCGTCGTGCTTTCCGCGCACCGGGACAAGAACGTAGACGATCTGTGCGCGGTCATCGCACGATACGCCGACGAGATCATCGTGCCCGATCGGCGCGTGCTGCGGAAAAGGCAGGCGGATCCCGGGGACGTGTCTGCGGCCTGTATACGTGCCGGAACGCCGGCGCGGACAGCGCCGTCGGTAGCGGCGGCCCTCTCCGAATCGATGGGCAGGGCGGGACCCGACGACCTGGTCCTGGTGACGGGATGCTTCGCACTGGCGGGAGAGGCCCTGGAAGTACTGAACGAACTGGAACCTGAAGAAACGGCGAGTCGTTGAAAAACAAACGCGAAACCGTTGAAGAGATACGAGCGGCAATTTAAGCGGTAAACACTGGAGGACGGAAGTAATGAGCAAGGTCAATCAGACAGGGGAAACCGCATGGGGCCGGCCGCAAACGTGGCTGGCATCTTGCATCCTCTGTCTTTCACTCATCGGGACGGGTCCGGCTGTCGCGCAAACGACCGCCGATCCGCCGACCGGGACGGATACACCGGGCGCCGCGGAAGCCCCGGCAACTCCGCCAGCTCCGGGCGCTCCGTCAACCCCGGCTACCCCGACCACCCCAGGCGGCCCGCAGGACGCGCAGCCGGACACTACGCTGACGCTTGAGCAACGCCAGCAGGCCGCGCTGCAGCAGTTCCTGACCACCGTCGCCCTGACGAAGAACAACCTCGGCGCCGTGTATTTCGAGCAGGGACAGTACGACAGCGCCCAGGTTCATCTCGAGCACGCCCTGGAGATCGCGCCGGGTTTCGCCGCCGCCTATCTCACGATGGGGCTGGTACACCACGCCAGGGGGGATTCGGTCGCGGCGCTGGATGCGTTCATAAAAACCGTAGAGGGCGATACGCTCAGCGTCGCGCGCATGAGCACCGTCCCGCCCGATACCGTCTATGCCTGGGCCCGAAGCCAGTACGACCGGATGATGGTGGGGATACCGAACCTGGCCGCGGCCCATACCGACATGGCGATCGCGTACAACCAGGGCGGGTACCTCGACGAAGCGGTCCACCACTACCGGCAGGCCATTGAGAACGATTCCTCCTACGTCGACGCCTATACGAATCTCGGCAAGGTCTATTCCGATACCGAGGAATATGAACAGTCGGCCGAGGCCTACGAGAAAGTGCTTACCCTGTCGCCTCCGGAGGACCAGCTGCCCAGGATCCATCTCAATCTCGGCGTGGCCTACATGGGCCTGGAGCGTCTCGACGACGCGATTGCGGAGTGGAATCGGGCCGTGGCGCTCGCGCCGGACTACATGGACGCCTACATGAACCTGGGGACCGCTTACCAGAACAAGAACATGCCGGACAGCACGCGGGCCGTCTGGGAAAGGGCCCTGGAGGTCGGAGGGCAGTCGGTCGTGCCCCGCGTGGCGCTGGCCCGCCTGTCCTTTGCGGAAGGGCGTCTTGACGATGCCCTGCGTTACTACGGAGAGATCCTCGATCAGGGCGCGAGAGACCCGCGCATTTCCGCGGAAATCGCCCTGGTACACGAGCGCCGGGAAGATTTCGACCAGGCGATTACGAACTATGAACAGGCCCTTGAGCTCGCGCCGGAAAACGCGCAGCTTAAAGCCGCGTTGAGCCGGGTCAGGCGGATCGTGGAGGAGCGGACGAAGGCCATCGAGTCCAACAAGATCCGCGTTCGCCAGATCGTCGTCGCGACGCGGGAGGCCGCGGATGCCGTGATGGAACGGTTGACGGCCGGCGCCGATTTCGCCGAACTGGCCCGGGAGACCTCCATCGATTCGAGCCGGGACAGCGGGGGCGACCTTGGGTTCTTCGGTCCGGGCGAAATGATCCCGGAATTCGAGCAGGCCGCGATGGGTCTGGAGGTCGGCGAGCTAAGCGGGGTCGTTCAGACGCCCATGGGCTTTCACATCATCAAGCGGATCGAATAGAAGTAATCAGATAACAGGGAAGCATCTGAAAATGGAGCAGGTCGTCATCATCGGCGGGGGCCCGGCGGGTTATACCGCTGCTCTTTACGCGGCCCGGGCGAACCTGTCCCCCGTCGTGTTGACGGGCAGCACAATCGGCGGACAACTGTCGCTCACCAGCGAGATCGAGAACTTCCCGGGATTCCCCGAAAGCCTGGGCGGCATGGACCTCATGGACCGCATGAGGCAGCAGGCCGAACGTTTCGGCGCTGATTTGAAGTACGAGGAAGTCACCTCCGTGGCCTTCGAACCGGGGGCGCACCGGATCACGACGGACCGCGGCGAGTACACGGCGAAGGCCGTGGTGATCAGTACCGGGTCGTCGCCCCGCCTGCTCGACGTGCCGGGCGAGGAAAAGTTCTTCGGGCGAGGCGTCTCCACCTGCGCGACCTGCGACGGCGCCTTCTACCGGGACCGGAAAGTCGCCGTGGTGGGCGGCGGCGACAGCGCCATGGAGGAAGGGCTCTTCCTGACGCGCTTCGCGAGCCACGTCTGGATCATCCACCGCCGCCACGAACTGAGGGCGAGCCAGATCATGCAGGAACGGGCCCTTAAACATCCGAAGATCGCGTTCCAGTGGGGGGCCGTGGTCGACGAGGTGCTGGGCGACGAGACCACCGGCGTGACCGGCGTGCGCGTTCGGGAACTGGAATCGGACCAGGTCCGGGAACTGGACGCCGAGGGCCTCTTCATCGCCATCGGACACACGCCCAACACCGACCTTTTCAGAGACAAGCTTGAGGTGGACGCGCAGGGCTACATCCTGACCGACCGGAGGCAGCGCACCAGCGTGCCCGGCGTATTCGCGGGCGGGGACGTGCAGGACCACGTATACCGCCAGGCGGTCACCGCGGCGGGCACGGGATGCGCCGCCGCCATGGAAGCCGAGAAATATATCGCTGAGAACGCGGACTAGGCGGGTTGGTCAGGGTAGGCGGTCGGTCAGGTTTGGCGGCCGTTCTTGGCAGGTAAGGATCGGCGACCGCTCCGGTCCGGCGGCCAGGTTGATCAGGCCGTACGGGCGTCGTGCTTCACCACGTCCAGGTTCGGGTCGCCGATGGTCACCTTGGAATGGGGTGGCACCGGTTCCGTCAGCCAGACGCTGGCCCCGATGACCGAGTCGTGTCCGATCGTTGTTTCACCGCCCAGGATCGTCGCCCCGGCGTAGATGACCACGTCGTCCTCGATGGTGGGGTGGCGCTTGCCGCCCTTGACGAGCCGCCCGCCCTCATCCTTCCTGAAACTCAGCGCGCCGAGCGTCACGCCCTGGTAGAGTTTCACATTGTTGCCGATCAGCGTCGTTTCCCCGATGACGACGCCCGTTCCGTGGTCGATGAAGAAACGGGTGCCGATGGTCGCGCCGGGATGGATATCGATGCCCGTGCGGCTGTGGGCGTGCTCGGACATGATCCGCGGGATGAGCGGCGTATTCCTCAAGTACAGTTCATGGGCGATCCGGTAGGTGGAGATGGCTTCCACGCACGGGTAGCTGAGGATGATCTCGTCGTGGCTCTTCGCCGCGGGATCCCCGTCGTAGGCGGCTTCCACGTCGCTCATGAGCAGCTTCCGGATATCGGGAACGGCCTCCAGCAGTTCGAGCGCGATCCGGTCGGCGATCTCCTCGCAGGCCACGGGGTCCTTCCCCTTGCACTGCGCGTCGTGCATGAGGCTCCGGGTCACTTCCTCTCTCAGGCGGATGTAGATGGTGTCCACCAGTCCGTCCACGTAAAAGGCCACGTTCTTCGTCACGAGAGGCTCGGCGCCGAAGTAGCCGGGAAAGCAGAGCGCCAGCAGGTCCTTCAGGATGCCGTAGACCCGTTCCCTGGAAGGCAGGTTCTTGCCGTCGATACGGTTCAGGCCGCCGATCGTGTCGTAGGATTGCACGATCTGGGAAGAAATGGCGCCGATCTGACTGCGCGTTTCGGACATGGTCATGTTGAAGTTCGGCACCAGCTTCTCTTCTGTAGTCTTATTGCGCCGGGATTGTTCCATGGTGCTCCGTACCGTTTAACGCCTGCCGTTTTCCGAAGGTGTCGAGGAATGCGCGGGGCCGGCTTTCCGTACCCTTGCGCGACTGTCTGAATCTCGGAAAACCGTCGCGGTAAGTCAAGCGGTTTCGGTCATTAACGGCTGCGCCGAGGTCGTCTAAAAGCCGCTACAAACCAGTTGCCAGGGGAAGCGGTGGGACCTTATATTGCAGTAGTTTGGCGTCGTTTTCCAATCCCCTGCTCACCGCGCAGCGGCCCTATGTATACCATTCAATCGATGGTCGTGCTTTTCCTCTTCGCAGGCCTGCTATCACCGGCCTTGCCGGCCGGGGGCCAGTCCGGCTTGCCGGTCGAAGCCCGATCCGCTTCGCCGGCTGCGGATCAGTCCGCCTCACCGGCCACGGTCCAGCCTGTCTCGCCAGCGATGGTCCAGCCCGCCGGTCAGCATGCCGGGTACATGGACATCGACGATGTAAAGCCGGGCATGCGGGGATACGGCCTCACGGTCTTTCAGGATGCCCGGATCGACACCTTCGACGTCGAAGTGATCGGCGTCATCAAAAACCAGTTCTACACGGATCACGACATCATCATGGTGGGGGTCTCGGGCCCCTATGTCGACGAAGCGGGCGTCATCGCGGGGATGAGCGGCAGCCCCGTGTACATCGATGGGAAACTCGTCGGTGCGCTGGCGTACCGTTTCGGAGCGTTTCCGATGAAGCCCATCGGCGGCGTCACGCCGATAGGCCATATGCTGGACATTCGCGATGCCGTGGAAACGGAAACGAAGCCGGGTAGTAACGCGCCCGATGGGTCGCCGGGCGGAATGGGCGGCGGCCAGAACGATCTCGGTCCACCCGATCTCGGCCCTTCAGGTCTCCATCCACCCGATCTCGGCCCTTCAGGTCTTCATCCGTCCGATCTCGGCCCGTCCGGTCTCAATCCCATTGCAGTACCCATGGTGTTTTCGGGATTCCACCCAGGCACCGTATCCCTGTTTGAAGATGAGTTGCGTCAACGTGGACTCGTTCCGGTGGCCGGCGGCAGCGTGGCCGGCGGCAGCATGGCCGGCGGCAGCATGGCCGGCGGCAGCGTGGCTGAAAGTGTAACCGGCAGTGTGGCCGGCGCTACAGGCGGAACATCGGTCAGCGGGGCCGGCGATGACGCATACCCTGACCAGGATGGCCCTGCGTCGACCGGCGACGGAGCGTCCCTGCTGGAACCTGGATCCGCCGTGAGCGCGCAGCTCATCCGGGGCGATTACAATATGGCGGGCACGGGTACGGTTACCTGGCGCGAGGAAGACGCCATACTGGCCTTCGGGCATCCCTTCCTGTGGACGGGCGCCCTGAATGTCCCGATGAACCGGGCGGAGATCATCACGGTTATTCCGGACCAGACCGGTTCCACCAAGATCAGCAGCGTGGCGGACGAAGTCGGTTCGGTCCTGTGGGACCATACGAACGGTATATACGGCCAACTCGGTGATTCGGCGCGCATGATCCCAGTGGAACTTTCCTACGACGATGCCATTCGCACGCCCCGGACCTACCGTTTCGACGTGATGATGGCGAACGGGTGGACGCCGCTGCTGGTGAACATGGCCGTGTCGAATACGATCCTCGCGAACGGCCGCATCGCCGGTGAGCGAACCATAGCACTTGGTGGCCGGATCGCCCTGCAGGACCATCCGGACATCGTCTTCGACGACCAGTTTTCCGGCCAGGCGTCCCTGTCGGCACTGGCCAGGGATGTGAACGGCGTGCTTAATGTCGTCCTCGACAACCGGTTCATCACGCCGATGATCGAGTCCCTCAGGATCGATATCCATTCGTCGGACGAACGCAGTACGGCCGTCATCGAAGACGTCTGGTTCGGTTCGGAAACCATCGAGCCGGGCGACACGCTCGAGGTCAGGGTGTACCTCCGGCCCTACCGGGGCGACCGCGTGGTCAGGCGGATGGACGTGACGATCCCAAAGACCGTATCGACCGGACCGGTACAGGTTCTGGTCGGTTCCGCCCGGGCCGTCACACGTCACGATCTGAATGCCGTTCCCCAGCGGTTCAGGCCCACGGACGGCCCCCGGCTGATCGAACTGCTCAACAACCGCCGGACCGGAAACCGGGTGTACCTGAAGATGTTCCAGGGCGGCGCGGGCGGCATGGTGAAGGGAAGGGAAATGCCCGGACTGCCCCCGTCGGTCCTCGCCGTCATGGATTCGGAGCGTACAAAGGGCAGTTTCGTACCGATCCGCGAGAAGGTGGTGGCCGAAGAAACGATCCGCACGGACTACGTCGTCGCCGGGCAGAACTGGAGCCGGCTGACCGTAAAGCGATAGGAGCGATACTTGAGAAAGGTACCGGGGTGGCGAGTACTGTGCATGGCCGCGTTGTTTCTGCCGGCGGAGCTGGTCGTCCACGCGTCGACGCCGGTCATCTGGAAACAGGCCGGACACGGGGATTTCCTGAAAGGAGAAACCCGGGGCGTTTCCATTACCGGCAAGGGCCGCCTGACCCTGTCACCGGTCCTGGATCTCGTTTTCGAGAGCGACGAGCCGCTGATCTGGAGTCTCGCGGCCGATTCCAGGGGGAACCTGTACGCGGGTTCGGGAAACGACGGCAAGTTGTACCGGATAGATCCTTCGGGCCGGTCCGAGGTGTTTTTCGACGCGGACGAGTTGGAAATCCGCAGCGTCGTGATCGATCGGAATGACCGGGTCTACGCCGCCACCTTCCCGGATGGCCGGATCTACCGGATCGAACCGGACGGGACGCACACGGTGTTTTTCGATCCCGCGCAGGATGGCGGCCTGAATGGCCCGGACGACGGCAAAGGCGACGGTACGGGCGACCGCCCAGACGGCGGTACAGGAGGTGGCCCGCGCGGCGGCACGAACTACATCTGGTCGCTGGCGCTGGACGCCGGGGGCGTGCTTTACGCGGGAACGGGCGCACAGGGAAGGGTGTATCGTATCGACGAAGACGGCGGGGCACACCTGCTGGCCGAGCTGGAGGAAGCCCATGTGATGGCCCTGGCCGTGGATGGATCGGGCCGGCTCATCGTCGGGACCGAGCCGGGCGGTAGAGTCTACCGGATTTCGTCCGACGGCGCCATCTCGGTCCTTCATGATTCTCCCTACGGTGAAGTGAATACCCTCCTGGTAGGCGAAGACGGCGCGGTCTTCGCCGGCGCACTGAGCGGCCCGCGTCGCGGCGCCCGCGGCGGCCGGACCGGATCGGCGGGCGCTTCGATGCCTCCGCCTTCCAGTGGCGCGCCCGATGATCCCGGCGGAGGCCCGATGCTCCCCGCGGTCCAGGTAACCGCCGCGGCAGAAACCGCCGATCGGCCGTCCGCCGGTGGTTTCGCCACGGGAGGCAGCGTCGTCTTCAGGATCGATCCGGACGGCCGGGTGGAGGAGTGGTGGCGGTCACAGACGGACGTGGGTCTGTCGCTGGCGATACGCGGGAATAACGAACTGCTCATCGGTACCGGTTCGAGCGGCCGGCTGTACAGTGTCCGGGAACGGGGTGTCGGCACGCTGCTGAACGAACTGCAGGAGTCGCAGATCACGGCGCTGTCGCCCGGCGCATCGGACGGCGTAGTCGTGGCGACGAGCAATCGCGGCAACATGTACCGCCTGCGTTCCACGCCCGTGCGCGAGGGCGAGTACGAGTCCGACGTCCGTGATACCCGGGGCATGGCGCGGTGGGGCCGAATCCGTTGGGAGAGCGAGCAGCCCCCAGGAACGTCGGTCCGCCTGTTCGCGCGGTCCGGCAATACGGATTCGCCGGATCAGACCTGGAGCGCGTGGACCGGTCCCTATATCGACCCGGCAGGGGAAGCCCTGACCTGCCCGTCCGCCCGCTACTTGCAGTGGAAGGTAGTCCTGGTCACGCAGAACGACGATACACCCTCGGTCTCGTCCGTTTCGGCCTCGTACCTGACACGGAACAATCCACCCAGGGTGCATGGGGTCACGGTGTACGAGCCGGGTGTCTACCTGCGGGACGCCGCGCAGGGTCAGGTCGGGCAGTCCGCACAGACCGATCTCCCCCCGGGTATCGCCGCGCAGGTCGGCAACCGGGGCAACGGCCGCGGCCAGAGCGCGTCCTCCGGGACGCCCGCCTACCGGAAGGGCATGCGGGCGGTGGCGGTCCGGGCGAGCGATCCCGACGGGGACGGACTGTCTTACGAGATCTATTTCCGGGGCGAAGCCGAAGCATCGTGGAAACTCCTGGAGTCGGAGCGGCGCGCGCCTTCCTATTCGTGGGATTCCGAGACCTTTCCGGACGGCGAGTACGTCCTCCGCGTCGTGGCCAGCGACGCCCCCTCGAATCCTCCGGACCAGGCCCTGGAGGCGGAATACACAAGCGAGCCCTTCCTGGTGGACAATACCGGTCCGCAGGTCACCCGGATCGACGTGGCGGACGGCCTGCTGTCCTTCATGGTCCGGGACGGCGCCAGTCCCCTGTTCCGGGTCGAATACGCGATTGACGGTGGTGACTGGCGGGTGGTCCATCCCGAAGACGGCGTAACGGATTCGGAGACGGAGGCCTTCGAGATCGCCCTGGACGGCCTGGAGTCCGGAGAACATACCCTCGCCATTCGCGCCAGGGACACTTCCAATAACACGGGAACGGGGAAACGGGTCGTCACGATTCCCTGAGGAGGCGAAGGTGTCGGGTCATTCCAAGTGGAGCACGATCAAGCGGAAGAAGGAGCAGAAAGACGCCGCCCGCGGGAAGATATTCACCCGGGTCATCAAGGAAATCACGATCGCGGCGCGGCAGGGCGGCGGATCGGTCACGTCCAACCCCCGGCTCCGGACGGCCGTACTCGCCGCAAAGGCGGAAAACGTGCCCCAGGCCAACATCGACCGGGCCATCGCCCGCGGCACGGGCGAGCTGGACGGCGTGCATTACGAGGAACTGGTCTACGAGGGTTACGGCCCGGCCGGGGTGGCGCTGCTGGTGGAAGCGGTAACGGACAACAAGAACCGCACCACGTCCGAGATGCGCCATGCCTTCACCAAGAACGGCGGCAACATGGGCGAGGCGGGCTGCGTGGCCTGGATGTTCGACCAGAAGGGCACGATCGTGGTGGACAAGGACGGCGTCGACGAGGACGAGGTCATGATGGTCGCCCTCGACGCCGGCGCGGAAGACATCCTGGACGAGAACGATACCCTGGACGTGCTGACGGCCGTTTCCGATTTCGAGGCGGTCCGGGTCCAGCTCCAGGAGAGCGGCTTCGCCCCCCTGCGGGCGGAAATCGGCCGGATCCCGCAGTCGACCGTGGCCGTCGCGGGTCAGGATGCGCAACAGCTCCTCCGGTTGATGGAGGTCCTCGAGGACCACGACGACGTCCAGCATGTATACGCCAATTTCGATATAGACGACAAGGTGCTGGAGGAAATGAACGGGTAGCGGGTATCCATGATCATCCTCGGAATCGATCCGGGCAGCGTGATTACGGGATACGGCGTGATCGAGGCCCGGGGCAGGCAGTGCCGGCTGTTGGACCAGGGCGTGTTGCGTCCGGGATCGCGGAAAGCCCTGGCGGACCGGCTCAAGGTCATCTACGACGGCCTGTGCGAGGTCATCGACCGGAACCATCCGGAACTGGTGGCCGTCGAGTCCACCTTCGGCGGCCGGTTTCCCAGGGCGGCTCTCGTACTGGGCCATGCCCGGGGCGTCGCCCTCCTGGCGGCGGCGAACAGGGGACTGCAGGTCTGGGAATACGCCCCGCGCGATGTGAAAATGGCCATTACCCGCGCCGGCGGCGCATCGAAACAGCAGGTACAGTACATGGTCAGCGCCATGCTGAACCTCGACCGGGGGCCCGGCAGTGAACCCTTGCCGGAGGACGCGTCGGACGCGCTGGCCGTCGCCGTCTGCCACTATCACCGGATAACCGGAGGGAGCAAAGCGGTTGATCGCATTCGTCGAAGGTGAACTGGTCGACAGGCAGCCGGACGCCATCACGGTGTCCGTCGGCGGGATCGGCCTGCAGATGTTCGTCCCCCTTTCCACGCTCGAGGCCCTGGGTCCCGCGCGCTCGCAGGTCCGCGTGGAAACGGTGCTGCATGTGCGGGAGGACGGCATGCAGCTCTACGGTTTCGCGACCGCGGAGGAGAAGCACCTCTTCGAAGTGTTGATCACCCTGCCCGGCATCGGTCCCGGCGTGGCCCTGAACATCCTTTCCGGCGCGACGGTCTCCGAGTTCACCGCGGCCATCATCAACGAAGACATCGGGAAACTGGTCTCGCTGCCCAAGATCGGCCGGAAGACCGCGCAGCGGCTGATCATGGAACTGCGCGACAAGCTGGCCGCCATGGATACCGGCGGTCCGACGGCGCTGCCCGTGGCGCCGGCGGGAGAGGCCCCCGAGGTGGACGACGCGATCACGGGCCTGGTGTCCCTGGGCCTCGATCATCCTGAAGCGCGCAGGCAGGTCATCCGGGTGCTGTCCGAAAGCCCGGAGACGCCCGTCGCGGAGGAAATCATCAGAACGGTGCTCAAAAACCAGAAAAGGCAATAGATGGACGAACGGGACTTCCCGCTTACCGACCCCGATCGGCTCGACGAGGATGCCGAGTTCGACCGCGCGCTGCGGCCGGGCCGTTTCGATGAGTTCCCGGGCCAGGAAAAGGCCAAGGCGGAACTGCAGCTCTACATCGAGGCCGCGAAGACTCGCGGCGAGAACCACATCGACCACGTGCTGCTCCACGGGCCGCCCGGTCTGGGCAAGACCACGCTGGCAACCATTCTCGCCAACGAGATGGGCGTGGAGATTCGCCAGACCGCCGGTCCGGTCCTGGACAAGCCGGCCGACCTGGCGGGCCTGCTGACCAACCTGCAGCCGGGAGACGTGTTCTTCATCGACGAGATCCATCGCCTGAACCACGTGGTGGAAGAGCACATGTACGCGGCGATGGAGGATTTCAAGATCGACATCCTCGTGGACCGCGGACCGAACGCCCGTTCCCTCGCCCTCAACCTGGACCATTTCACCCTGGTGGGCGCGACGACGCGCACGGGCCTGCTCACGGCGCCGCTCCTGGCGCGTTTCGGGATCCCCATCCGCCTCGATTTCTACACGCCGGATGAGCTTTACCTGATCGTCGCGCGGGCGGCGGAAATCATCGGCGTGGAGACCGACGAATCCGGTGCGATGGAGATCGCCCTGCGGTCCAGGGGAACTCCCCGGATCGCCAACCGGTACCTGAAGCGGGTGCGGGACTACGCCCAGGTCAAGCGTGACGGCCGCATCACCGGAGAGACCGCGAAGGCCGCCTTCGAAATGCTGGGCGTGGACCACATGGGGCTGGACGACATGAACCGCCTGATCCTCACGACCATCATCGAAAAGTACGAGGGCGGTCCCGTGGGCCTGAACACGCTGGCCGTAGCCGTGGGCGAGGAGAGCGGAACGCTCGAGGAGGTGTACGAACCCTTCCTCATCGTCCAGGGACTGATCAAGCGCACCCCCCGGGGCAGGGTGGCCACCGAGCTGGCGTACGACCACCTGGGATTCACGGCGCCGCCCCGGCCGCAGCCCGGATTGTTCGACTGACGGCTTTCCCTGAACTTGCCGTCGCGCCGCGGCATCGGGATCGTCGCCGTCCTGCCCCGACCCACATTACCGACCATCCGTGAATTTATCCGAATACGACTATTTCCTGCCGGAAGACCTGATCGCCCAATACCCGGCCGAACCCCGCGACACGTCGAGGCTGATGGTGGTGCACCGCCTCACCGGCGAGATCGAACACCGGACATTCCGGGATGTCGTCGACTACCTGGCTCCGGACGACACCCTGGTGCTCAACCGGACGCGGGTGATGCCGGCCAGGCTCCGAGGAGTGCGTCCCGAAACCGGTGGAAAGGTTGAAGTCGTACTGGTCCGCCCGGTCCCCGAAACCGTGCCCGACCACGGACCGGACCACGCGCCCGACCACAGACCTGACCATGCGCCCGCGCCCGACCGTTGGGAAGCGCTGCTGAAGCCGTCCGCACGGCTCGCGAAAGGAACGCGCCTGGAACTGGAGGGCGGCGCCCTGACCGCCACCGTGGAGGACGACCCCGGGAAGGAGATTCGCCGCGTCCGTTTCGAAGGGGACGCGGACGTGGTCCGGGTCATCGAGCAGGTGGGCCGCACGCCGCTGCCGCCCTACATACGCCGCGCGCCGGACTCAGAGGATCGGGACCGCTACCAGACAGTCTACGCGGAGGAATACGGTGCCGTGGCCGCACCCACGGCCGGACTGCATTTCACGGCGCCCCTGCTGGATCGCATCCGCTCGCGGGGCACGGCCGTGGTGCCGGTCCTGCTCCACGTCGGACCGGGAACGTTCCAGCCGATCCGTACCGACGCCGTGGAGGACCACGAGATGGACGCGGAATACTACCGGGTGGAAGCGCGCCAGGCGGAAACGATCCTGGGCAGGCGAACCGAGGGGCGGGTGGTCGCGGTAGGGACCACGACCGTACGCGTCCTGGAGACCATCGCGGCGGGGGGCGGTGCCGGTGCGGGATCCGACTCCGATGCAGGGTCCAATGCCGATGAAGGGTCCGGACCCGGGGAACCAGGCGGACAGGGCGGAGCAGGCGGGGTAGGCGAAAGGGCCGAATCCGTGCTCGATCCGCGCCGGTACGAAGGCCTTACCCGGTGTTTCATCTATCCGCCCTTCGAATTCAGGCTGGTCGACGCGCTGCTGACCAATTTTCACCTGCCGAAATCGACGCTCCTGCTGCTGGTCAGTGCCTTCGCCGGCAAAGAACTGATCCTTTCCGCGTACGAGGAAGCGGTCCGGGAGAATTACCGGTTCTACAGTTATGGCGACGCCATGCTGATCGTCTGAGTTAATTCACAGTTTTAATCTTCAAATATCTTTACATTAATGTATATGCTCATATTTTAACTCATCAAAACCAGATGGTAATTTAGTGATCTGATGAGTGCCGCTCAATAATGCTCGCGGCGGTCGAATCCGGCGGCGTTCCCGGCCGCCTCAACCCACGGGGGCGGACATGAACCTTGACGAGATCGGCGCTGCGGCCTCGTCCCGCGCGTATCCAGGCCTTACCGATCCCCTGACCGATGCCATCATCCTGGCTGGCGCCTTGCTGACCATCCTCTTGACCTGGCGCGCCTGGAACCGGCGGACCCTTATCGGCTCGGTTTCGATCTCGCCCCGGCCTGGAGATAGTGCGGATGCCGGCCGTGATCACGGCAATCCGGTCCTGAACCGTGGTCCGGTCCGTTTCCGCAAGATCCGGCGCGTCGAGGACGCCGTAAAGTGGGCCCGCGCCATGCTTTGGCGCGCCTTTCTGCTCGTGTTTTTCGTCGGGGCGATCCTCACGGCCGGGACCTCCGGAAGCCTGCTGGCCTGGTGGTATCTGGGCAGCCCCTGATCCGGGGATGGTACGTCCCCGCCCCGGATTTTTGAATCGATTCCCAAAATAACATTCAAATTCCCTCACGCGATCGCTTTAATATGTATTGATTAGAGCAAGATCGCAGAACGCGTCCCTCGGCACCCGCCGGCATCCTGCTGGCACCCCCGCGCCCGATGCGCGATACGGCTTGGAAGGAGGCATTGCCGTTGAGTTCGGTCATGGGCATCATCCCCGCCGCCGGAACCGGCCTGCGCATGCGGTCGATCGAAGAGAAACCGTATATCGAGATCGGCGGCAGGTCGATCCTGGCCCATACCCTGGCCGTCTTCGAGGCGTGCCCGGCCGTGGATGGCTACGTGGTGGTGGTGGAGCCGTCCCGGGTAGCGTCCTGCCGGGAGGATCTGGCCGATGCGGACGGCGCCTATCCGAAGCTGGCGGATGTGGTCGCCGGCGGAAGCACGCGCCAGGCGTCGGTCTACCGCGGCCTGATAGCCCTGGACGAGGGCACCGGGTCCGTGCTGATTCACGACGCGGCGCGGCCCTGCGTCGAACAGGGCGCGCTCGAAGCGTCCGTCCTCGGGGGGGCCAGGCACGGCGCCGTGATATCGGCCACACCGGCCACGGATACGATGAAGATCATCCGCGACGGCGTGGTCGAGTCGACACCGGACCGGTCGGCACTCTGGCGTGCGCAGACGCCGCAGACGTTCGAATACAGGATCCTGCGGGCCGCCCATGAACGGGCCCGCGAAGAAGGCTACGTGGGTACCGACGACGCCGAACTGGTGGAAAGGGCCGGATACGTGGTGCGGGTGCTGGAGGGCAGCCCCGACAACATCAAGGTGACCACGGCGGAAGACCTGGAAATCGCCGAACGCATCTTGCGGCGGCAGGGGCGGATCTGACTGTGCGACAGCCGAAAACCGACGAAAGAGGCTAAAGGACATGGATGATATTCGCGTAGGTACCGGCTATGACGTCCACGCCTTCGCGGAAGGCAGGCCCCTCGTGCTGGGCGGCGTGACCATTCCCCACGATCGCGGGTTGCAGGGCCACTCGGACGCGGACGTCCTCTCGCACGTCATCGGCGACGCCATGCTGGGTGCGGCGGCGCTGGGTGACATCGGGATTCACTTCCCGGATGACGACGCCCGATACCGCGGGATTTCCAGCCTCGTACTGCTCCAACGGATTGTTGACGCACTGGGCGAATCCGGTTATACTGTAACGAATGTGGACGCCACCGTTGTCGCGGAACGTCCGAAACTCTCGCCCTTCGTGCGGCAGATGCGCAGCCGCATCGGCGAAGCCCTCGGACTCCCGGACGACCGCGTGTCGATCAAGGCCACAACTTCGGAGAAACTCGGATTCACGGGACGGGAAGAAGGCATCGCGGCCCACGCCGTGGTACTGATCCGTTCCGCTGGCGACGGGTGACGTGCGTTTTACAGCGAAACACGACGGGTGATTTGCGTATATGGGCAAGGTCATTTCGATAGCGAACCAGAAAGGCGGGGTGGGCAAGACGACGACGTCCGTCAACCTGTCCGCCTGCCTGGGCGTCGCGGAAAAGAAGACGCTGCTGGTCGACCTGGACCCGCAGTCGAACGCCACGTCGGGACTCGGCCTGCAGGACCGGACGCTGGACGTGACAATTTACGAAGTCCTGCTGGACGAACGGGACATCGAGGAAGCCGTCCAGCAGACCGAGATCCCCGCGCTTCACGCCGTCCCGGCCCATCGGCGGCTGGTGGGCGCCGAGATCGAGCTGGTCTCTGCCATCGCACGGGAACGGAAACTGGAAGAGGCGATCAAGCCCATACGGGACGAGTACGAATACATCCTGATCGACTGCCCGCCCTCCCTGAGCCTGCTCACCCTGAACGCCCTAACGGCGGCGGACTCGGTGTTGATTCCCATACAGTGCGAGTACTACGCCCTCGAGGGACTCGGGCAGTTGCTCAATTCGATCCGGAAGATACAGAAGCACCTGAACCGCAACCTGAAGATCGAAGGCATCCTCCTGACGATGTACGACAGGCGGCTCAATCTCTCGAGACAGATCGAGGTGGAAGCCAAGCAGTATTTCGCGGACAAGGTCTACCAGACCACCATCCCGAGAAACGTCCGGTTGAGCGAAGCGCCGAGTTTCGGGAGTCCGATCATCCTCTATGATATTCTCTCGTCTGGCGCGGAAAGCTATATGAATCTGGCCAGGGAGGTGATGGCCAATGGCAGCCAGGAAAGCGCTGGGACGGGGGCTGGAAGCGCTGATTCCTGACCTTCCGGACGACCAGGAAGGCCGGCAAAGCGTGCTCCAGGTGCCCATAGACCGGATTTCAGCCAATCCCTACCAACCGAGGCAGACCTTCGACCAGGCCAGGCTCGACGAACTGGCCCGGTCCATCCTCGAAAAGGGCGTGATCCAGCCGGTCACCGTCCGCCGGAAGAACGGGCAGGGGGAATACGAGCTGATCGCCGGGGAACGGAGGCTGCGGGCCGCCAGGCAAACGGGCTACCAGACCATACCGGCCATCGTCATGGCGGTTTCATCCCCCGAAGAAATGATGGAACTCTCGCTGATCGAGAACATTCAGCGGGACGACCTGAACCCGATCCACGAAGCCCGGGCGTATCTGCGTCTGCAGGAAGAATGCCATCTCACGCAGGAGGAAGTCGCCACCCGCGTGGGGAAGAACAGGACGACGGTGGCCAACACACTCCGGCTGCTGAAACTGCCGGCCGATGTCCAGAAGTGCCTCTTGGCCGACGAGATCACCATGGGCCACGCGCGGGCGCTGCTCGGACTGGAAAACCGCACGGAACAGGCCGAGTTGTGCAAGCAGGTCGTAAAGAAGGGCCTGTCCGTCCGCAGGGTGGAGGAGCTGGTCAAGAATCGCTACGAGGAGAAGCGGGAAAGCACTCCGGCGCGCAAGCCCCACGACCTCGCGGCCGCCGAGTCCATCATGCAGCGCATACTCGGCACGAAGGTGAACATCAATCGCAGGCAGCACAAAGGGAAGATCGAAATCGAGTTCTATTCCACGGACGACCTGAACCGCATCCTCGAACTGCTGAAAGTCCGGCTTTGAGACCCGCCTGACCCCGCACAAGCTCCACGCCTGTTCCGCCCCGTTATTTTGCCGATATCCGTTGACTTTTCGGGTCGGCCGACTATATTTATGCTGTTGCGCCGAATCCGTCGCGAGGCGTAACGGAACGAGGAGGTACGCACGTATCCGGAGGCGGTGTCGGCCATGTTCAGAATGCACTGGATGACCCTGGTTTTCGTCTCCGACCGATCGGGCCGGGCGCACGAACTGCGCATCCCGCGGTTCCTGTTCGGCGCGCTCGTCGTGGTGGTCGGCCTGTGCGTACTCGCGCCGGTGGCTGTCCTGGTCCTTCCGGCGGGTATTGTCGACGTTACGTTCGGCCATTCCTGGAAGGCGCAGATGCAGTCGGTTGAAGACAAATCCACGGAACTGGCCCGGGAACTGGAGGAATTGAAAGAAACCGCCCGAACCATTCGCAGGCTGGCGGGCGTCGAGGGGATCGAATCCGGATACCTGGCCCGCATGGACGAAGAATCCGGCCTGCGGTCGGCCTGGTCCGTCCTGACCGCCCGCCGGGACGGGCTTCCCTTCCTGGCGGATGACGGCCTGCCGGCGGGAGCTGCGGCCAGCCTGGCCGGCCAGGCTGGACCATCCGCGTTCGGCGCGTCCGATGAGGCCGCCGCGGAAAACGAAAGTGCGGTGCTGTTCCGGTACGTGCCGTCCATATGGCCCGTGGCGGGTTGGGTGACCCGGGAGTTTCTGACCGGGGACGACACGATCGTCATGACGCATTTCGGCCTGGACGTCGCCGCCCGCGAAAGTACGCCGGTCGTGTCCACGGCCGACGGGATCGTGACGTTCGCGGACTGGGACCAGAACCTGGGCTGGCTGGTGGAGATCGATCACGGATATGATATGTCGACGCGTTACGGTCACAACGCCAGGCTGCGCGTCGACCGCGGACAGACGGTCCGCCGAGGGCAGATCATCGCCCTGGTAGGGAATACGGGCCGAAGTACGGCGCCGCATCTGCATTACGAGGTCTGGAAGGACGACGTTCCCGTAGATCCCCGCGGCTACCTGCCCGAGGTGATCCACTGGGACGATCTGCTGTTGAGCTTGCGGACGCAACGCTGACACGCACAGGTCAGGCAGTCCAGGCTGACCATCAGGCACAGGACGATACCGGGAGCGCGGTATGACGATCATAGCCAAAGGCGCTGAAATGAACGGCTCGATGGACGTAGAGGGCAATGTCCGGGTAGACGGAACCGTGCACGGCGACGTGAAAGCCACCGAAGGGGTCGAGGTCGGCAAGTCCGGCCGGATCGTGGGATCGTCCATAGAATCCAAGACCGCGGTCATTCATGGTTACGTGGAAAGCCACCTGATCGTATCGCAGCATATTCTCCTGGGCGGCAAATCCACCCTGGTCGGCGACTTGAACACCAAGACCCTCGTCATCGAGGAAGGGGCGGTCTTCCACGGGAATTCGGCCATGATGGACGAACCCGCCGGATCGGACCGGGCGGACCAGGCCGGCCGCGCGAACAAGGCAGCTCAAGCGGGGCAGGCGGACCAGGCGGACCGCGTGGACGGTGGAGACGACACCGCGTCCGGTACGTCCGGTACTCCATATTCCTACGAGCGTTGACTGATGATCTATGGCACGGGACACGCAGGGCAAGTGGCAGTACATGAGGGAAGCCGGGGAGCTCGCCGTAATCGGCCTGACCCTGGTGTTCGCCACCGCGATCGGGTACTTCCTGGGTCACCAGGTCGAACGGGTCTGGCCTGATTTGAAGCCCTGGGGCGGCGTCGTCGGCGCCATGCTCGGGGTCGTGGCCGGGTTCCTGGAGATGGCGAGGACGCTGAAACGGCTGAACAGAAAGATCGAAGCAGCGGAACGGGAGAGAGATGGCGCAGAGCATTGAACATGACAACGAACCACTGAGGCGGTTCCTGCCCCGCGTCTACCGTATCAGCGCCGTGCTGACCATCGTCGGCACCATCGCGGCGCGGGTGGCGGGCGCGGACCTGCTTGCCGTCAATTTCTTCGTCGGGTCGATGATCGGGCTGATGATGCTCTACGTCACGGCCTGGCTGGTCCGCCGTTTCGTAACGCCCGGCGAGCAGATCAAGCGGAACCGCAACAAGCTGTTCCTGCTGCTGATGGCCAAGCTGCCGTTGCTGGGGATCGTGCTTTATTTCGTGACGTCGGGGAACTGGTTCCACCCCATCGGGTTGCTGACGGGCGTGTCCCTGATTCCCTTCACGCTGACCCTGTGCGGCCTCGTCCTGGTCTTGCGACAGGGTTCATCGGATAATCGGGCAGACTGGACCGCCGTGTTGAGCAAGCCGAAACGGTCCTACCGGTAAGGAGGTTGTCCTTTGACTGGTCCGTGGTCGAGTGTCCTCTCTCTGGAGATGGCGTCCGAGGGAGGAAGCGGTGAAGCGCACTACTCGATTCTACATGGGATATTCTACCTGCTGGGGCCGCTGGCCGACTGGATCCCCCAACCCGTCAGGCAGCCGGATCTCCTGCTGAACACCCTGCTCGTCTTCGTAATTGTCCTCGTTCTCGTAACCATCGCGGTACGATCGTTCAAGCGCATTCCCGAAGGCTCGGTCCAGACGCTGTTCGAGATGGCCGTCGAGGGACTGACCGGGTTCTTCCTCAACATCGTCGGGGAGCGCGGCCGGAAGTACATTCCCTTTTTCGCCTCCTTCTTCATCTACATCTGGTTCATGAACATGCTGGGCGTCATTCCCGGCATGCAGTCGCCCACCGCCGATCTGAACACTACGCTCGGATTCGCCCTGATCTCCATCGTATCGGCCCATCTCATCGGTCTGCGCGAGATCGGACTCAAGGCCTATCTCTGGCATTTCTGGGGCGAGCCCAAGTGGATGGGCGTACTCATGTGTCCGCTTCATATCGTGGGCGAGTTCGCCAAGGTCATCTCCCTGTCGATCCGCCTCTTCGGGAACGTGTTCGGAGAAGAGATGATCGTGCTGGTGCTGCTGGGCCTGTCTCCGGTGTTTCTTATCGGCGCCCTCGAGGTGCCCTTCGTGCCGATGCAGGTTCCGATGTTGATGTTCGGCGTGTTTTCGGGGACGGTCCAGGCGATGATCTTCTCGGTGCTGAGTGCCGTGTACGTGGCCCAGTTCCTGGATCACGATCACGGGGAGGAAGACCACTGATACTGATGTAACTGATTATGCAATAACCGGTTTTGATATAGATGTTTGATTTTGTTGTAGTTCATTCTCCATTCCGAAAGGAGCTCGCTTCATGCTGTACTACATGGGTTTAGGACTTGGCGTGGCGCTGGCCGTTTCCGTTGCGGCCATCGGCTCGGGTGTCGGTCAGGGGATCGCAACCGGTCTGGCCTGTCAGGGCATTTCCCGTCAACCCGAATCCGCCGGCCGTATCCAGCTGGTGTTGATCATCGGCCTGGCGTTCATGGAATCGCTGGCGATCTACGGCCTGCTGGTGTTCTTCATGCTCCAGGGCCAGTTGCCGTCCTTCGAACAGGTCATGGAACTGAGCCGCCTCGCCCAGTAGCAGTCAAGCGGCTTGCGGCGCGCGCCTGTCCGGAGTGTCAGGAGGTCCGGAGCGTGCCGCCGGCGTTCGAAGGAGCATAGCGCGTGTTAGATATATTGCACGATCTTGGCATTGACCTGAGCACCCTGATCATCCAGATGATCGGGTTCGCCGTCCTGTTCTTCGTCCTGCGGAAGTATGTCTTCGGCATCATCGCCCAGGCCATCGAAGACAGGAAACGGGATATCCGCGACCGCATGGAGGGACTGGACGCGGACCGGGCGGAACTGGACCGTCTGCACGAGGAAGCCAGGCGGCGGCTCGAGGACATCGAGACCGAGGCCCGCGAGAAGATGCAGGCCGCGGTCGACCAGGCCAACGCGGAACGGGGCCGGATCCTCGAGCATACCCAGCAGGAAGTGGAGCGCGAGCTCGAAAAGGCGCGCAACACGATCCGGCGCGAGAAGGAATCCGCCGTAGCCGAACTGCGCGCCCAGGTGGGCGACCTGGCGGTGGAAATCGCGGGCAGGATCCTGAACAGTACCCTGGACGCGACGGAACACCGGAAGGTCGTAGACGAGTTCATCGCTCAGATGCCTTCAAAGGAATAAGGGACCGATGGCCAGCAAGACAGACATCGCATACCGCTATGCCGGGGCGTGGCTGGAAGCCGCGGCGGAAACCAACACCCTGGACGCGGTGCGCGGGGAAATCACGGCTTTCGAGCAGTTGTGCCGGGACTCGCAACCCTTCGTGGACTTCATTACGGACAAGGTCATTCCCGCCGACGTGAAGCAACGCATGCTGGGTGAGATATTCGAAGGCAAAGTTCAGGACATCACCCTCAATTTCCTCTATCTGCTGGCTTCCAGGCGGCGGGCGCGCAACCTGCCGGAGATCCTGGACGCCTGCCGCACGATCCTGGACGAATGGGACGGCATCGTAAACGCGGACGTCGCGAGCGCGGTGGCGCTGACCGACGGGCAGGAAGACGACTTGAAAACCAGACTGGAAGCGCAGACCGGAAAAAGCGTTCGTATGCGGACCACGGTAGACGAAGACTTGATCGGTGGATTCGTGGTGCGCGTGGGCGACCTGGTTTTCGACAGCAGCCTGGCGACCCAGCTCCAGCAGGTCCGGCAGGCGCTTGTTCGTAAATGACCTTCGATGGAGAAGACAATGGCGTTTGATGAAATTGCAATTCGTGCGGACGAGGTCTCCGAACTCCTCAAGCAGCAGGTGCTCGACTACAAGAGAGAGGTCGACATCTACGAAACGGGTACCGCGCTCCAGGTGGGCGACGGGATTGCCCGCGTGCAGGGCCTCTCCAACGTGATGGCGAACGAGTTGGTCGAGTTTCCCAACGACGTGGTGGGCATGGTGCTGAACCTGGAAGAGGACAACGTTGGGTGCATCCTCTTCGGGGACGACCAGCTGATCAAGGAGGGTGATCCGGTCAAGCGTACGGGGCGGATCGTCGAGTGCGCCGTGGGCGACGGCCTGCTGGGCCGCGTGGTGGATTCCCTGGGCCGGCCGATAGACGGAAAGGGACCGATCGTAGGCGCGGATTCCCGCCCGATCGAGACGAAGGCCCCCGGCGTGGTGCAGCGCCAGCCCGTGAACGAACCCATGTATACCGGCCTGAAGGTGATCGACAGCATGTTCCCCATCGGAAGGGGACAGCGCGAGTTGATCATCGGCGACCGGCAGACGGGCAAGACGGCCGTGGCCCTGGACGCGATCATCAACCAGAAGGGCCAGGACGTGGTCTGCATCTACGTCGCCGTCGGCCAGAAGGGATCCACGATCGCCAAGACGGTCGCGACCCTGGAGGAACACGGCGCCATGGAGTACACCACCGTGGTCGTGGCCTCGGCCAGCACGCCGGCGCCCATGCAGTTCCTGGCGCCCTACGGCGGCGCGACCATGGGAGAGCACTACCGCGACAACGGAAAGCACGCCCTCGTCATCTACGACGATCTGACCAAGCACGCGGTGGCCTACCGGCAACTGTCGCTGAACCTGCGGCGGCCGCCGGGCCGGGAAGCCTATCCGGGAGACGTGTTCTACCTCCACTCCCGGCTCCTGGAGCGCGCGGCCAAGATGAGCGACGAATACGGATCCGGATCGCTTACCGCGCTGCCCGTCATCGAGACCCAGTTCGGCGACGTGTCGACCTACATTCCGACCAACGTGATTTCCATCACCGACGGACAGATCTTCCTGGAGTCGAACCTGTTCTTCGCCGGTCAGCGACCGGCCGTGAACGTGGGCCTGTCGGTCTCCCGCGTGGGCGGCGCCGCGCAGATCAAGGCGATGAAATCGCGCCAGGTCGCCGGATTGCTGAGAACGTCGCTGGCCCGGTACCGCGAACTGGAGGCCTTCGCCCGGTTCGGCACGTCGGGACTGGACCAGACCACGCAGCGGGAGCTGCACCTGGGCGAGCGGCTGGTCGAGCTGCTCAAGCAGCCCCAGTACCGGCCCATGGCGGTCGAGGAGCAGATCCTGTCCCTCTACGTGGGGGTCAACGGGATGTTGAACGATCTCGAGGTGGGCGACGTGCAGCCCTTCGTGGAAGCCTTCCTCCAGCACATGGAGACGCACCATTCGGACGTGGGCCGCGAGATCCGGGAGACCAGGGAACTGAGCGAAGACATCGAGCAGCGCATCCGGGACGCCGTCGAGGAATTCAGCAAGACGTACAACGCGTAGAAAGGGCAACATGCCGTCACTCCGCGAAATCAGGCGACGCATCGCGAGTACGAAGGACATCCAGAAGATCACGCGGGCCATGCAGACGGTGGCCGGCGTCCGCCTGCGCCGGGCGCAAAGCCGGTTGTTCGCCGCCCGTCCCTACGCCCGCAAGCTGGACGGGATGATGAAGCACCTGGCGGCGCAGACGGCCGACGAGCGGCATCCGCTCATGACTCCCCGCGAGGTGAAGGCCTCCACGCTGATCGTCGTGACGGCCGACCGCGGATTCTGCGGAGGGTTCAACTCGAACGTCGTGCGCCGCGCCCTGGAAAGCGTCCGAGAGGGTTCGCCGACCCCCGCGTTGTTCTGCGTGGGACGCAAGGGTTCGGATACGCTCTCCCGCCAGCGGCTGGAGATCCTGTCCCGCCATACCAACGTGTTCCAGGCGCTGGAATACGCCCAGGCCGGCGAGATCGCCGACGAGGTGACCAGGCTTTTCAACAGCGGAACGATCGACCGGGTGGACATGCTCTACAACGAGTTCAAGTCCGCCGGGCAGCAGAGCCTCGTGACCGAGCAACTGCTCCCCGTGCCGCCCATGGCGGTGGAGGACGATCCGGGGTTTACCGGCTACGTGTACGAACCGTCGCAACCTATGCTCCTGAACGACCTGCTGCCGCAGCATCTCCGTTTCCAGCTCTGGCGCGTGCTGCTCGAATCCAATACGGCTGAGGAAGCCGCCCGCATGATGGCCATGGACAACGCCACGCGGAATGCGAGCGACCTGATCGACGAACTGACCCTGACGGCCAACAAGATCCGCCAGGAAACCATTACATCCGAACTGATGGACATCGTGGGCGGCGCCGAAGCGCTGAAATAACGCTCGGGCGGCCGCCCGCTGACCGGGGAAGGGAAACCATGGAAGGAACGAATACAGGAACCGTGGCGCAGATCATCGGCGCCGTCGTTGACGTCGAGTTCGGTTCGGGCGCGCTGCCGAAGATCTACAACGCCCTCGAAGTGCCCGTGGAGGGCAGCGACGCGCTGGTCCTCGAAGTCCAGCAGCACCTGGGCGACAACAAGGTGCGGTGCGTGGCCATGGACGCCACGGACGGGCTGGTGCGGGGCGTGCCGGCCGTCGACACCGGCGGACCGATCAACGTTCCCGTGGGACCCGCCGTCCTCGGACGCATGATGAACGTCCTGGGCCGCCCCATCGACGACGGCGGCTCGGTGGAATCGGATCATCACTACCCGATCCATCGCCGCGCGCCGGAACAGGAGGACCTGACGACCTCGGCGGAGATGTTCGAGACGGGGATCAAGGTCATGGACCTCATGGAGCCCTATACCCGCGGCGGCAAGACGGGACTGCTCGGCGGCGCCGGTACGGGCAAGACGGTGCTGATCAAGGAACTGATCAACAACATCGCCCGGGAGCACGGCGGCATCTCCGTGTTCGCCGGCGTGGGCGAACGGTCTCGCGAGGGCAACGACCTCTGGCTGGAAATGGAAGAGGCGAAGGTGCTCGACAAGACGGCCCTGGTGTTCGGCCAGATGAACGAACCGCCGGGCGTGCGCCTGCGCGTCGGCCTGTCCGGCGTGGCCATCGCCGAGTATTTCCGCGACGAGGAAGGCCGCGACGTGTTGCTCTTCATCGACAACATCTTTCGCTTCGTGCAGGCGGGATCCGAAGTTTCCGCCCTCCTGGGCCGCATGCCCTCCGCCGTGGGATACCAGCCCACGCTGAGCACGGAGATGGGCGACCTGCAGGAGCGCATCACCTCCACGAAGCAGGGCGCCATCACTTCGGTGCAGGCCATCTACGTCCCCGCCGACGACTACACGGACCCGGCCATCGTGACGGCCTTCCCCCATCTCGACGCCATCACCGCGCTGTCCCGGGACCTTTTCGCCCGGGCCATCTTCCCGGCCGTGGATCCCCTCGAGTCCAACTCCCGGATCCTGGATCCCGCCGTCGTCGGAGAGCGGCACTACGGCGTCGCCCGCGGCGTCCAGCAGGTCCTGCAGCGGTACAAGGACCTCCAGGATATCATCGCCATCCTGGGCATCGACGAGCTGTCGGACGACGACAAGCTGATCGTCTCCCGCGCCCGGAAGATCGAGCTGTTCATGACCCAGCCCATGTTCGTCGCGGAGATCTTCACCGGCCTGGAGGGACGGTACGTCAAGGTCGAGGATACGGTCGAGGGATTCGAAAAACTGGTCGCCGGCGAGTGCGACGAACTGCCCGAGCAGGCCTTCTACATGGTCGGCACCATCGACGAAGCCTACGACAAAGCCAAGGAGCTCCAGTAGATCATGGCAGGCGATTTCCCCCTGGTCATCGTAACGCCTTCAAGCATGGCCTTCGAAGGCGAGGCGCGCAGCGTGCTCGCCCCCGGCACGGACGGCTATTTCGAGGTGCTGATCGGCCACGTGCCCATGCTCACCTCCCTGCGGCCGGGTCTCCTGACCATCCGGAACGACGAGGGCCGCACGCAGTACACCGTGTCCGGCGGATTCGTCGAAGTGCTCAGGTCCCAGGTGACCGTCCTGGCCGAGACCATCGAAGAGGTCGGCGCCATCGACGTCGATAGGGCGAAGCAGGCCGAGGAACGGGCGCGCCAGCGCCTGGGATCGGGCGAAGAAGACGTCGACGTCGAACGGGCCAGGGCTTCGCTGGACCGGGCGCTCAACCGCATCAAGGCGACCCAGCAGTAGGCCTTCTGCTGCTTACGACGATAATTCCTGGCTGGTGAAGCGGAACTTAAAGCCGCGATTATCGTTGTATAGACCATAGTCTCCCCTATCAGACGAGTTTTCCTGGACGATTCGATTCTACGACTTCTTTCAGGAATACTCTAACACAGTCACCCAGAGGAAACCAGCAATGAAACGCTTTAAATTGCTGTTTACACGCTATGTCGCCATGCTGATCGTGGCGACCCTGGCGGCATGCGGGAAGGACAGTCCCACGGAGCCGGACCGGATTTCTTCAAGCATCGCCCTCTCTTCGCGTTCCGTGATTATCACCGCGATAGGACAGACGTTGCAGATCAACGCAACGGTACTGGATCAGGACAACAACGTCCTAACAGGCGCGACCGTTGCCTGGTCCAGCAGTAATCCGGCCGTCGCCTCGGTCAGCAGCAGCGGTCTCGTGACGGTGTTATCGGGCGGCATCGCCGAGATCAGGGCCACCTCCGGCGGCGTATCCGCCCTTGCGAATGTACAGGTCTCGCAGGCGGCGGTCAGTGTAGCCATCGCCCCGACTTCCGTCACGCTGGCTCTATTGGGTGAGAGCGTCCAGCTCGAGGCCGAGGCGTACGACAGCGGGAACGCGCCTATCCCCGTCGCGTCCTTTACCTGGTCGAGCAGTAATCCGACCGTCGCCACGGTCAGCTCGACCGGACTCGTGACGGCTGTGTCGAACGGCACCACGCGGATTACCGCCGAATCGCAATCCGTAACCTCGAGTATCGAAGTCGTCGTGGAGATACCTGACTAGGACCGTGAAGCTTGCGAATGAACGAACTGGAGAATCCCATCGGCAGCGGTGTCGAACTGGACCTCGTCCCGGTCGCCTGCGCGATGTGCGGAAGCGCGGAGACGAAGCCGCGTCCGGTCTTCGAGGGATACGACTACGAATTCCACACCTGCGACAACCTATTCCGGTTCGTCGCGTGCGCGGACTGCGGGCACGTGTACCTGTCGCCGAGGATCCGGATGGAGGACATCGATCGTATCTATCCGCGAGACTACGTTGTGCGCGTCACTGAAATAGAGTACCCTGCGTTTGCGCCGTTCAGGTGGCTGAAGCTCAACGTGCTCGACCGAGGATGGAACAAGAAACTAATCGCAAATCTCCGGGCCGGTTCGCGGGTGCTGGACATCGGTGCGGGATTCGGCGGGAACCTGACCTACCTGGCGGAACTTGCGCCCTTTCCACTCCAACTCTTCGCCAACGACCTCAAGTTCGAGCCGGAAGCCCGGTCATACCTTTCCGATCGCGGCGTGGCGCTTATCGAAGGACCTGTCGAAGAAGTACAGTGCGAGGAGCGGTTCGATGCCATCATCTGCCAGCATGCCATCGAACACGTGACCGATCCCGGACGGCTGGTCCGATGGATCTCGGATCATCTGGCGCCGGGAGGCGTATTGTATCTGGAAACACCCGATCTGAATGCGCTGTCCCGTTACATCTTCAAAAACCAGTGGCAGGCCCTGAGTACCCCCCGCCACTTCCACGTCTTCTCCCGAAAGAACCTGGCGTCCTGCATCCGCGGAAGCGACCTGGAGATCGCGTTCCACGGCGCCATCGTCGAAGCGAGCCACTGGCCCGGAAGCCTCCGCATTAAACTGGGCATGGAACCCCATGCGCCTCGCTCGACAGGGTTGCTGTACCGCCTAATCAGCTACGATAACTTTCTCATCAAGTCGGTATGCTGCATGATCGATCTGATGACCATATGGCTGGGACTGTCCACGGTGAGCCAGGCGCTGCTCGCCCGGAAACCTTCGGCGGCGGCATGACGGACGCGAGGCGGCGGTGTCGTGGAATCAGGGTGTCCTGAGACCGCCGCGTCTCCGTGGTGCCGCGAAACCGCTTCGCCCGGCTCCTAGTTCCGCAGAAACGCCAACGTTTCGATCGCCCGTCGGAATCCGTCCTTCACTACCTGCTCGTCGCCTCCCACGAGCAGCAGGCGCACGCCTTCTTCCACCTGTCTGAGGACGTTCTCCTCGTCATCCATGGAACCGAGCAGGGGATGGCCAACGGGCTTTCCCGTTCGCTGTCCGGCTTCCCGCACGCGGCGGAGCGCGCCTAAGTATTTCGGATGATCGAACCGGAAAGGGATGCCGAGGGAAATGCACAGGTCCACCGGACCCACGATACAGCCGTCCACGCCTTCAACGGCCATGATGCTGTCGATGTGCTCGACCGCTTCGGCCGACTCGATGATCGGTACATACATTACCACGTCGTTGATCTCAGCGGTGTATTCCTTTTCGAACAGCCCATAACCAGCTGCGCGGTGAGGACCCCATCCCCTTGTGCCCCGCGGCGGATAGCGGCAGGCATCGGCCCCCAGCTTCGCCTCCTCCGGCGTGTTTACGAAGGGGACGACGATGCCCATGGCACCCATGTCGAGGTACAGCTTGATGAGGTCAGGGTCGGTGCGGGTGATCCGGACGATCGGCGTGGCCGGCGTGCAGCACGCCGCCTGGATCTGGGCCTGGACGGTCACCGGCGTCTGCGGCGCGTGTTCCGTGTCGATCAGGACCCAGTCGAAGCCGGCCAGGCCGGCCAGTTCCGCGATGGCGGGGGATCCGAATCTGAGCTGAATCCCGAAGGCGGGTTTTCCGTCGTGCACCAGGTGCTTGAGTCGACTGTTCATCATGAATCGTCGGTGACCATGTCCTGATAATAACCCAGTTCGAGAAGGCGGTCCAGCCATCGCCGCCGTTTCGGACTGCGATCTGGATTCGTGAGCCAGAACGGGTCGACCGGGGGGTCGTTCGGTCGGTTGTACTTGGCAGTGGCCTTACTGTTGTTCGCCCCCTGGTCCCTGGTGGTTTCGATCTCTTCCGGCGTTCTCGGGTTGTTATAGTACACGCAGGTGCACATGCGCCGGTCGCTGGAGCCCCCGTAGCTGGCGTGCCACAACCGGAGGTCGAATCCCACCACGTCGCCCGGCTCCGAGTTGCAGACGTAACAGGGCACGTCCTTTTGGCGGTCGAAATCGGGAATGAACCGTCTCAGTTCGCCGTGAAAGGGGTTGCGGTGCGATCCCGGTATGACGCGCAACGCACCGGTTTCCGGACCGACAGGTTGCAGGTAGAATGCGAACTTGATGCCGTACTGGTGGATGCTGTGGGTATCCGGATGCCATCCCGTGTTGCCCACGTAACGGTTCGCGTCGGTGGCGATGCCCAGCGCATCCTGGCCGTAGAGTTGTTCCGCGACTCCACAGAGCCGGGGATCCTCCAGCAGGCTCGCGAAGAAGGGCGTGGATTTCCCCATCATCGTGACCCAGTGGCGGACCGTGCCGTCGAAGGGCATATGGCGATAGGCGGTTTCCAGTCCGTGATCGAACTCCCTGTTGATGATGTCCAGTTCGTCCGGGGTGAAGACCTGCCGCAGGACGACAAACCCGAAGGTCTTGAAGTGCAGGTACTGCTGTTCCGTTAACATGAGGACCTCCTCCGTCATCGGCGAGTGGGACGCCTATATCCGACGCAACAGGCGCTGCAGGCGCAGCCACCAGACGATCCAGACCGCTTCGTTGATCACGCCCTGTGATAGTTTCGAGGTACCCGAGCGCCGGTCTACGAAGATAATGGGGATTTCACGCATGCGGTATCCCTTGCGCCAGCATCGGAAATTCATCTCGATCTGAAAGGCGTATCCGTCGGACCGGACGCTGTCCAGGTCGATCTGCTCGAGTACTTCGCGCCGGAAGCACTTGTATCCCGACGTGGTGTCCCGGATCGTCATGCCCGTGACCACGCGGGTGTAGATGTTGGCGAAATAGCTGAGCAACAGCCGGGACATGGGCCAGTTCACCACGTTGATACCGCTGATGTACCGGGATCCGATAACCATGTCGCAGGACGCGATCTCTTCGATGAACTTAGGAATCATGGCGGGGTCGTGGGAAAAGTCCGCATCCATTTCAAATACGCAGTCCACGTCCTGCTGGATGGCGTACTTGAATCCCGCCACGTAGGCCGAGCCCAACCCAAGCTTTTTGGGCCGATGCAGGACGCTGATCCGTTCGTTCTCCGCGGCCAGTTTATCGGCCAGCCTCCCCGTCCCGTCCGGCGAGTTGTCATCCACCACGAGCACCCGGATATCCGGTACGAGCGCCATCAGTTCGGGCAGAAGCCGCCGGATGTTGTCGATTTCGTTGTAAGTGGGGACGATGATCAGGGATTTCATGGTCTTCTGTAGGTTTCCAGTTGGTTTCCGGTCGGTAGTTGGTCGGTAGCTGGTCGATTTCAGGCCCGGGTTTTCAGGCTTTTTCTGACTTGCATGGCACCTGCGGCGATCAAACCGGCCAGCACCAGTGCGCTGGCGATCCGGCTCACCAGGTGGCCCGCAGTGAAGCTCGCCGGCTGGAACTTCATGACCACTTCGTGCTGACCCTCCGGGACGGTCACGGAGCGAAGCACGTAGTTGGTCTTGAGTATCTCGGCAGGTTGACCGTCCATCGTGGCCTGCCACCCGGCTGGATAGTAGATCTCGCTCAGTACCAGCAGACAAGGCGCGGCCGCATCCACGGCCATCTCGATGCGGTGCGGCGTGTGATGCGTGATCTCCACGGTCGAATTACCCAGCGGGCCGAGCCGCTCCGCGACGGGTTTCTCCAGGATCGCGTATTCGCCGGGGCGGAACCCGGGATCTCTTATCGCTTCGAAGATGGCGTCCTTCTCGGTAATGACACGCACGCTGTCCACCAGGAAGGCCCTCGGCAGAGCGGCATCGTTCCGATAGAGGTGTTCGGTATCGGACTCAACAACGGGAGTAAGTCCTTCGGTTTGAATAGGTTGCGCGGTAACCAGGTACCGGGTGTTCAGCATGTTCAGCACCGGAAAGGAATTGAACCCGACCTGGTCCATGAGTTCCTGGTAGACCCCCAGCTTCGCCGCGTGGTAGCCTCCGATAGTGGAGATGCCGAAGTAGCCGTACTCATTCGAAGAAAATGCGGAGAGCGGCAGGAGGCGATAGGGGTCGGGATCGTCTTTCAATGCCTTCACCACCTCGGTTTCCCGGGCGGCATAGTAGGCTTCGATCTGCGCGGGATCGTCTTCCGGGTTCACGACCCGCAAGGCAACGAGCAAAAGATCGACGACGACCAGGGCGCACAATCCCGCGGCCAACAGCCTGGGGCTCGACTTGCGGGTGGCGTAGATCAATGCGGACGCCGCGCAAAGCAACAGCACCATGATCCACAGGTCGCCCATGAGCCGATAGAAACGCATGGCATTGACCCCGGCATGGTATTCGGCGTTGTTCACCATGGCGCTGCGTGCCCCGTGGGCCGCGTCGGCATCTGTGTATACGCCCGTCATGAAGGACTGGAAGGAGGATTCGAACACGGTCAGCGCCAGGACGAGCAGCAGAACCCCGCCGGCAACGACGCACAGCCTTTTCGCGAAACGCCCAAGCATGTCTTTGCCCGCCCGTATGCGCTCGACCAGCGCATGCACGCCGTAACCGGCAAGAAGCGCAACGGCGAACTGCGACAGGACCAGGATCATAACGGGCGCGCGGAACTTGCCGAAGAAGGGGACGAAGTGGAGCATGACGTAGGATACGGGCGGCAGGTGCCGTCCGAAGGATACCAGGAGGGCCAGGACCGCCGCGATGATCAGGAACAGGGTCATGCGCGATCTGTTCAGCACGATGCCTGCCACGGCCAGGACGACGACTACGATGCCCAGGTAGTTCGGGAAATCGGTAAACGGCATATCACCCCAGTAAAGCGGACCGCCGAACCCGGCGAATGAAGGGATGATGAAGGTCAGGATTTCAACCGGTGGGAACGACCAGCTCGTGGCGAAGGGCACGTTCACGTCGCTGCCCCCCACGGAAAGGCCGCGGGCGGAGTGCTGCGCGTATTCCTGCATGGGAAGGACAAGGACGGCCGCGACGGCAATGGCCAGCACGACACCGCCGGCGAACAGCGCGGATTTCCTGACAATCTGGCCTGCGGACGTTTTGTCTCGCAAGTCGTTCACGACCGCGTAAACGGCGTACAGGCCGATCAGCATGGCCGTGTAGAAGGCGATCTGCGGATGGAAGGAACTCAGCTGGGAGCCCAGGGCCGCACCGAGCAATACCATATCGAACAGCCGTCCACGGTCAAAGACGCGGTACGCGGCCAGGAAGACCAGGGGTACGTGCATGAAGCAGATGAACCGATTGGCATGTTCCGTGGCCATCATGTGGGTGGAAAAGACGAAGGCCGTGGCCGCGATGAAAGATGCGGGCCTGGAGAGCGACAAGGTACGCGCCAACAAAAACATGGAAACCGCGCCGAGGAGCAGGTGAAAGAAGAAACGGCCGTGCAGCGCGCTGATGAGCCGGTCCGGCAGGACGGCATTGATCAGGGCTTCGTAACTGTACTGTAGATGGTGATACGTGCCGCTGGCCTGGAAGGGCATGCCGCCGAAGATGTGGGGGTACCAGAGCGGCGTTTCGTCATACGCTTCTTCGAAATCCTGCGCGAAACGATCGAAGGGTATGGCCTGGCCGATGAAATCGGGCCGGATGTCCACCTTGCCCTCGATGATGTAGCCGCGATACACGAAGACGGCAAGCACGGTAATGATCAGGCACAGTATGGCATCCTGAAGGTACGGATTCGGGCCTCCCACCGTACGATCCCGCTGGCTTCCATCCCGCCCTCGGACTCTGCGCTGTTCAGATCGTGGTTGAGTTCGGCGTTTCGCCATAGATGTCCTTTAAATTCTCGAGTTGATCGGAAAGACGAACCCTTCCCGGATCCCTCGATGGAGCGCATCCAGGTGGACCCACCTGCGATGGAAGATCAAAATAGCCGCCGGCCGAAGATAACGATACAGAAAAAGGTAAGGTATAAACGCGCATACAAACATCAGACGCGGAATGTGTTTCCTTGCGAACAAAATCCTGCTGCGCACCATGTGTTGCATATAGAAAGGACTACCGAAACCGGCTGTTCGCGATCCCCTGTGGTGGACAACGGCCCCTGGAGCTAAAAGCAGTCTGTAACCGGCCTCCCGCGCCTTCATTCCCCAGTCGAAGTCTTCGAAATAGCAAAAATAGTCCTCATCCATTAGTCCGATCTTCTCCAGGACGGTGCGCTTGACGAGGAGCGCCGTTCCCGTAACGTAGGGCATTTCGCCGGGATTATCGTACTGGCCGTGGTCCACTTTTCCGTGACCCAGAAGAAACCCCTGCGCCAGCCAGGGTATCGTTCGCGTACCGGCCGAGTCGAGAATGTTTTCCTTTCCGTACTGGTAGATCTTAGGACCCACCATGCCGATATCATCGGATTGTTCCGCCGTTGCGACGAGTAATTCCAGTACATCGGGCTCCACGACCGTGTCGTTGTTCAGCAGGAACACGTAGTCTGTGTTCGCTGTAAGTGCGTGGAGCATACCCTGGTTGCTGCCACGAGCGAATCCCAGGTTTATATCGTTGCGGATGAGTTCAACCGGAATCTTCCGGCCGCTCCATCGCTCGATGGCGTCCGTTGACCCGTCGTTTGATCCATTATCCACGACAACGATTGAGAATCTTGGGTAGGTCACTCGCGCCAGGGAATCCAGGCACACCAGCGAATCCACTACGCGGCCGTAGTTGACTATGACGATCGTTACGTGGGGATCGGGAGGGTTCATGATTTTGGATCAGTCCGTCGTTCGAAGCGGAACGCCCATCTTCCTCGCCAGGTCCCGAACGAACGCCTTTTCCGGTTTCTCCAGCAAGGAATACGCATACCAGAGGTAGGCGGCGGCGCCGGCAATGGCCAGGGCGGCGCCCAGGATGACCAGGACGGCGCTGAACTCGACCCGGTCGAAGGTCCAACGGGCCGCGCCGAAGAAGGTCACCGAGATGGCGATGAGGATGACGTAAGGTTTCCAGGGGAGGAGCGCGCTTAAAGATTGCTTCAGCAGCCGGGCGTAACGGGCCAGGTAGTAGATCCATCCCGCGGCGGTCCCGCACAGGGTGGCCAGGGCCGCGCCCCACAGGCCGAAGGCCTTGATGAACACCAGGTTGCCTGCGACGTTGACAATCAGCATGGCGGTCGCGGCCTGGACGATGATCGCGTTCCGGTTGAGCGCCCGGGCGAGCACGTCCGGGCTGTTGAAGCGGAGCAGGAGGAGCAGCGCGTAGATGCCCAGGACGCGGTGGCCCTCGAAGTAGGCGTCCGGGAGGATGAGCCGGTACAGCACGTCGGAGAATAGAAAGACGAAGATCCCCGCGGGGACGATGGCGATCATGCCGTACCTGGAGCATTTGCGCCACAGGGCCGCCATGGATGGGTGATCGCCGGATTCGGCGTATCCCACGTAGGTGGAAAAGAACACGGAACCGAACACGCTCATCAGGATGCCTGCAATGGGCAGTTCGATGGCCGACACACTGTAGATCGCGAAGCTGGAGGCGCCCAGGAAGGCGCTGATCATGATCTTGTCCAGGCTTCCGTTGATGAAGGGGATGAATCCCGCGACGCCCAGCCCGAAGGCGTAGCGGTACTGGGCCCGGGTCTCTATGCCCCGGAGCCGGAAGGAAAGCAGCTTCCTGCTTAGCAGGACGAGCCCGTAGAGCAGGGACTGGATCCCTTCCAGGACGACGATCAGCAGGATGAGCGGGTAGATGGCCGTGATCAGGCCCGAGAACAGCGCGCCGGCGATGGCCAGGATGCGCAGGAGGTACTGGAACACGCGCAGGACGCTGGCGGCGGCCGTGTGGCCGCTTCCGACCAGGGCGTTGTGGGCGGTCATGTTGACGAACAGGAACAGGGCGATCAGGAGATAGGCGCCGATCTCCCGGAGATAGGGACCCAGTTCCGTGTGGATGAGCACATAGGGGTCGAGCACGCCTTCGAAGAGCAGGAGGAGGACCAGGAAGATCAGCGCGCAGCTGGCCAGGGTGTTCCCCACGTACCTGCGGGCGTCCGGGGCGTATTTTCCCGAAATGAAGAAGAAGACGCTCTCGATCAGTCCGGTGGCGAACAGGTAGGCGAATCCGGCCGCCAGGATGCCATAGCGGTAGGGCGCCAGGTATTCCGGGTCGAAGAAATGGGCGACGACGATCGACTGGAAGACCTGCAGCACGCTCGCGATGAGCAGCGCGGCATAGAGTATGACGGCGGCGCTTCGTTTTGACATGGGCCCGTCAGGCGGTGGGCCTGCACCGGCGGGTAGGCTCAGACCCCGTCCCTCAGTATCTCCGCGACCGCGGTAACGGCGCGGTCCGCCTCTTCGAGGGTATTGTAGATATGGGGGGAGAGGCGGACGTTGGGTCCCATGCCCGCGCCGGCGATATGGTACGTCGTGTAGAGCTTGTCGAAGACCTTGCGCGGATCGAGTTCGCCCGGCTTGAAGATGACGACGCCGGCGGAAAGCGCGGGGTCCATGGACGTGGAAAGCTCGATGCCCGGCAGGCCGGAAAGCCCTTCCTTGATGGCCGTGGCCACCTGGCGCATGCGGGCCTCCACGCGGGCGGGCCCGATCTTCTCGTGAAACTCGACGCCTCGTCCTGTGGCTGTCAGCGCCGCGTCGTCCCGCTGTCCGAGGACCTCGTACTTGCGGGCGCTCTCCTCCACTTCGTCCCGCCAGCCCGCGCTCACGATGCTGGGCCAGACGGCGCCCTGGCTTTCCTTGCGGACGTAGAGCACACCGACCTCCTTCGGACCCATGAACCACTTGTGGGCGCTGCCCGTGTAGGCGTCGCAGCCCATGTCGGCGAGATCGATCTTCAGGGCGCCGAAGCTCTGGGCGCCGTCCACGACGGAAAACACGCCCCGTTCCCGTGCCGCCGCGCACAGCTCTTTGGCCGGCATGGTCAGCCCGGTGCGGTTGGACACGTGGGTGAAGGACATGACTTTTGTCGCCGGGGTGTAGGCCCGTTCGAAGGCATCGATGATTTCTTCCTCGCCGCCGGGAACCACCGGGACCGACACGTAGTTGATCTTGAAGCCGAAGCGCCTGGCCTTGACCTGCCACGCCTGGTTGTTCGAGGGATGGTTCAGGTCGGACAGAAGCACCTCGTCGCCCGCCCCGAGGTGATAGCCGGTGCTGATGACGTTGTTTGCCTCGCTCGTGTTCCGCACCAGCGCGATCTCGTCAGAGTGTGCGCCCAGGAGACGCGCCATCTTCTCGCGGGTGTCTTCCCTGATCTCCCGGTACTTCATCCGGTTGTGGAACGACGCGTCGTAATCCAGGTCACGGGTGTATTTGAAGACCGATTCCATCACCGGATAGGGCGATGGGCAGAGGTTCGCGGCGTTCATCAGCGCCAGGTTGTCCCGGAGGAGGAACTGGCTCCTCACCGCGTGCCAGTACCGCTCGTCGCCGGGATCCGCGCCGGAGACCGCCGACTCCAGGTCCTGGGGCACGTCAACCATCGACGATGCGGAGGCGGAGTTGCCGTAGACCAGGGCGCCGCCCGCGGCGATCCCGCCGGCCAGCCGTTTCATGAACGACCGGCGGGACACCTGCCACGCCGATTCCGGTATGCTCTCGATAGTGTAATCGTCCTGGATCATCCTTAACCTCCGGATGTGAGGTGTTGGTCAGGGCTAGAAGTCGATCGCGACTCCGAAATGGGCCGTTATAAGGTCGGTGGTCGACTTGGTTATGTTGAGTTCGGCCGTACCCGACCGGCGGACGATATCGCCCCGCTTCAGGTAATCGGCTTCCGAGCCGTCATGGTAGCGCATCCTGAGTTCCAGGGAAACGGACCGCAGGGAGCGGTTCTGCGGCGTCCGCTCTTCGCTGCCGTTCCATACTTCGATCAGGAGCCCGCCGCCCACGCCCTTGGTAAAGGCGAAGTCATCGAGGTTCGTGGAACTGGCGATATCCTCGCCGCTGAACCGGGGGAGGTCCTCGATCGTCGTGCTGGTGAACAGGTAGTGGAAGCCCACGAAGCCTTCAACGTAGAACCGCAAGGGGTTGGGATTGGTCTGCAGACGGAGAAAGGCGTTCATCGAAAAGATGTTGTTTTCGGTGACCACGCCGACGAGGACATCGGGGATCGTCAGGCTGAACTGCTCGGTGCGCCGCTCGTGGCCGTAGATCAGGTAGCCCAGGTCCAGGCCGATCACGGCGGGCGCCCGGGGGATCATGTAGCCCACGTATCCCGATATGCCGATCCCCGGGTTCTTGACGTTATCGCCGAACTCGCCCGACGGAAAACCGCCGAGTATGCCGAACCCGGTGATGACGACGGGAGGCACGTCCACGACCTCCGCGTCCTGCGCGCTGGCCGGGGCCGTCCGCGCCAGGCTGACCAGGACGGCCAGGACGATCAGGACCGCCATGTACGCGGGGTTCATTGTGCGGCGGCAGATTCGTCGGTCGATTCGGCTGTATATACGGCAGAACATATGGCTGGATAAACGCTGCATTGGAAACGTCCGTGTTAAGGGTTGTGGTCTGTGCGCGGCCGGCCGCGTGTTAAGGACGGCTGTTCCCCGACTTTCTCGAATACGGCGGACCAGCGCGATCGGTGACTGTCCTCGATATAGTCGGGAATGAATCCCAGTCCAAGATAGGTCCTGACGGCCGGCACGCGGAAATCGTCCGTTCCCAGAAAGGCGGCCGCGTAGCCGCGTTCCCGCATGTAATGGAGCACGGCCAGGGTAACGAGGCGCCCCAGTCCCTTTCCGCGGTGGGCCGGTTTCGCGCATACCATGTGTACCTGCGCGGCGCTTACGCCCTCGGGCTGGACGTCATAGGCGCAGGCCGTAGCAACAGCTTCTCCCGCACGTGTTGCGAAGAAACACCCGTCCGGCATGAACGGTTCCCGTTCCGTCAGCTCCCTGCGGCACTTCTCCGCCGTCCAGTCCGTCCCGATGCCCGTGTTCATGATCTCGCACCAGGCCGCTTCGTCGCCGGGCCGGTAGGTCCTCAGCACATAGCCGTCCGGCACGCTGATTTCCGGCAGATCTTCCAGGTCGGGGCGCATCATCCGGAGTTGCTGTTCAGGCATGGACGCCGCGCCTTCTAAACGTCACACCCGACGCTCCGCAGGTGCGCCACCGAATCCGCCACGCGCCGGCAGGTCTCCTCTTCGTTGAGCGATTCCCCTTCCACGCCCTCGATTTCCATGGTGAACGGTCCGTGGAACCCGTGGGCGTTCAGCCGGTCGAAAACCGTCTTGAAATCAACAATGCCCTCGCCGAAAGTGGGAAAGCACCAGGTCTTGTACCGGCCGTCGGTATCTTTGAGATGCATACTGCCGATGTAGTCGATGACCTTTTCCATTTCGTCGACGTGGTCCACGTCCCGGTTGTAGTAGTGGATGTTGGCCGTGTCGTAGTTCACGCGGACGTTGGGATGGTCGACGCCGCGCATGGTCTCCAGGGCGACGGCCGCGTTGGTGATCAGGTCGGGATGGGTTTCCATGCCGATGGTGATCCCGTATTCGGCCGCTTTGGCCCCCGCGCGGTGTAATCGTTCGTAAGCCACGCCCTTATCCAGTTCCCCTGCCTGTACGCTTACGAAAAGCAGTCCGGCGTCCAGGGCCGCTGCGGCGTCCAGGTGCGGGGTCAGCCGCGTGTCCACGTCGTCGTACTGGATCTCCACCGGGCACTGCAGGCTGCTGGCCGACAGCCCGTGATCTTCGAGCCTGGACTTGACCCCGGCGACCTGGTCCGGCCCGGGGGCATTGATTTCCACGTGATGAACGCCGATCGTGGGCAGATGGGCATAGGCGGATTCGCTGAACTTTCCGTAGCTTGCCGTTCGGCACGCAAGCAGGTTGGCGGGCATAGAGATCCTTCTTTCGGATTGATCCAACTATCGGGAAACGGAGCGGACAGGTACCGGAATGAATACTGTTCGAAATATAACGGAAGTACAAAGGAGGGTCAAGCTGTCGTAGCGGTCAGAAGTCCGGCAGTCCCGTAACCCATTTCATCAGGCCCTCCGCGGGCAGGTCGGGTTTCAGGATGGGCGTACGTACGCCCCGGGTCCGCAGCAGGACCTCGGCGGCCTGGTAACCGCTGCGCACGGCGCTTTCCATGGTCGCCGGCCAGCCCGTCTGCACCCAGTCGCCGGCGATGGAGAAATTGGAAAGGGGACTGGATGGACCGGGGCGCAGCGCGTCACAACCGGGCCGGGGCGCGAAGGTGGCCCGACCCTCCTTGACGACGATGGCCTTGAGCAGTTTGGCCTGGCGCACGGCGGGCAGGAGGGATTCGAGATCCTCCATGGCCTGATCGATGATGACCTGGCGGGGCGTTTTCATCCAGTCATCGGATGCGCTGACCACGAGGCCGAGATAGGAGCCGCCGTTGTCCGCGGAGAAGCCGCCGGCGTGCCGGCTGGACTGGTTGAATATCCACTGTATCCTCCGGCCGATCACCGCGGCGTAGCCCAGTTCCGTCACGGGCCGGTCGAACCAGACGTGCACGGCCGTGATGGGCGAGACCGACAGCCCGTCCAGCATCGAGAAGTAGGGGTCCGCGGCCTGGCTTTGAGGGAGCAGCCTGCACAGGACGTCGAAAGGCAGGGCCGAAAGGTAGGCGCCGGCTTCGACGGACGAACCGTCCTGCAGTGAAAGGGAAGTCACCTTGCCGTCCTGGACGGAAATGCCGGTAACCCCCCGGTTGAACACGACGCGGCCCCCCCGCTGCTCGATGTAGTCTATGCAGGGCGCGTAAAGATCTCCCAGCGGAACCGTGGGCAGTCCCACCTCGTATCCGCTGCGATTGAGCAGCATGGCCCGGACGGCCGTTCCGATTCCGTAGTCGGCATCGATGTCGCCCAGTTCATCGTTGAGCGCGCTGATCAGGAAGGGTTTCCAGAAGGCCTCGACGGCCCGTTTCGTCGCCCCGTGGGCCTTGAGCCAGTCGGCCATGGAAACCGGCGCCGGCTCCGCGCTGCGTGACGCTGCCGGAGTATAGGCCAATGAGGAGGACGCTACCGAGGCGGACGCCACCGAGGAGGGCGCCGACGAGGCGTGCGCCTCTGACGGTTCGCCGGCTCTCCGTAGTCTCGCAACATGACGAATCATGGCGGCCACGGTGCGGACGACGGACAGCTTGTCCCGGATGCCCATGGTTTTCAGCCGCAGGAACGATGGAAGCAGGTGAAGGGGCGGGGGAAGCGCCGAGGGCCCGATGACGGAGACCCGGCTGGACTCGTCGATGAACGGGATGTCTTCGTGGAAATCGATATGTTCCGCGACGCCGAGGCGCGTGTAGAAGTCGACGAGATTGACGCAACAGCCCAGGAGCACGTGCTGGCAGTTGTCCACTCTTTCGCCGCTCGATGGGTGGATGAAAGAGGTGGCGCGGCCTCCCAGGATCGGACGCCTTTCGTACAGTTCGACCTGGAGGCCGGCATCGGCCAGTGCGACCGCGCCGGCCAGTCCGGCCAGCCCTCCTCCGATAACGATTGCCTGGGTCATACGCGCTTTCGGATGAGCGCCCGGGCCGTGATGGAGAGTTTCTTCCACGGGGACAGGCCGATGCGCTGGCTGTATACGTCGTACTGGCGGCGGGGGATTTCCTCGAGACATGCCCGGTAGATGCCGATCATCGTCGCCAGGCACGCCCGGCTCGAGGGTTGAACGAGCGGAAGGAGCGGCAGCGCCTCGTCGTAGAAGCTCCTGGCCCGTTCCACCTGGAAACCCATCAGTCGCCGGAATGGGTCGTTGAACAATCCGTTCCGCAGGTTCTCTTCCGGGTACCCGAAGGCATCGAGGTCCTCCTGCGGCAGGTAGACGCGTCCCATCCCGGCGTCTTCCCGGATGTCGCGGAGTATATTGGTCAATTGGAAGGCGATGCCGCAGGATTCGGCGTACCGCTCGGCTTCTTCTCCCTGGTATCCGAAGATGCGTATGCACACCAGTCCGACGGCGGATGCCACGCGATAGCAGTACTGGTACAGGTCCGCGAAGCTGGCGTAGCGTGTTACGGTAAGATCCATTTCCGCGCCGTCGATGATGGCGTCGAAATACGCCCTGGGGATGTCGAACCGCCGCACCGTATCGCTGAACGCCGGCAATATGCTGTCCGAGGCCGGCGTTCCGTCATGGGCGCCGCCTCCGGCAGGTGTCCCGTCATAGGCTTTGTCGTCTACATCCGATGTCCCGTCATAGGCTTTGTCCAGGACCTCGCGACAGGCGTTCAGCCGGGATTGACGGTCCGCTGGCCCGGCCGTCCCTGTCGCGCCGGCCGTCCCGGTTGCGCCGGCCGTCCCGGTTGCACTGGCCGTCCCGGTTGCACTGGCCGTCCCGGTCGCTCCGGTCTCCCCGGTCTCCTCGTCGACGATATCGTCACAGTAGCGCATGAAGGCGTAGACCGCGCACATGGCCCGCCTTTTTTCGGCCGGCAGGACGAGGAAGGAATAGTAGAAGTTCTTCGCCCTCGATTTCGCAACTGCGCGGCAGAAATCATAGGAACGTTTTAGCGGATCCATAGTCGTTTCAGTGTGTATTTCATGAACAGGCCGGTCTTCCGTGCGGTTGACAGCGTGGGCCGCCGGGTCAGCACGTCGAAACGCCGTCTTTCGATCTGGTCCAGCAGGGCGGAACCGCACCGGTTGAACAGTTCGATGTCCAGTCCGACCCGCGCGTCCACCATCCCGCACAGTCCGAGCCCCTCATCGAACAGCTCGCGCGTCCGGTTCACCTGGAACCCCATCAGTCCCCTGAATCGATCGTCGACGACCCCGGCCTCCAGGTCCTCTTCGGTGTACTGGTACCGGTCCAGATCCTCCAGGGGCAGGTAAATCCGGCCCTTTTCCAGGTCTACCCGCACATCCTGCCAGAAGTTGGCCAGCTGGAGCGCGGTGCACGTGGCGTCGGACAAAAGCTGGCGTTCCCTGTCCCGGTAGCCGCACAGGTAGAGCACGAGACGGCCCACGGGATTGGCGGAATAGCGGCAGTAATCGAGCACGTCCGCGTAGGTCCGGTAACGCGTCACGACCTGGTCCTGCCGGAACGCGGTCAGCAGGTCCCGGAACGGGGCAATCGGTATGTCGAAACGGTCGATCGTTTCCCGCAGGGCGATGAATACCGGATGACGGAATTCGTCGTCGTAACAGGCCTGTAATTCGGCGTCCCACCAGTCGAGCAGTTCGAGGGACAGGCCCGTGTCTCCGGTTTCGTCGGCGAGGTCGTCGGACCACCGGCAGTAGGCGTAGACATGGTAGAAGTGCCGCCGGAGCGCGGTGGGCAGAAAGGGGGAAACGACGATGAAATTCTCGTAGTGCCGGCGCGCGAGGTGCCTGCAGTACCGATGGGCGGATTCCAGGGAGGCGTCCCCGGCGCCGGGCAGCGCGTCGAGCGCGAGATCATTTAACCGGAGTACGGATTCCGGCAGATAGTCGGGTAACTGGGACATGAATAAGACGCGGAAAGACCGTCTCCCGGCCCGCCTGGTCTGCCGGACCCGCCTGGAACGCTTAAACCGCCTGGATCGCCTGCCGCCTTACCCGCCGCTGCAGGCGAATTCCAGTACGAGTTCCTCTTCGAGGCGGTACTCGATGAGGTCCTTGATGGTTGCGATTTTCAGATGATGCTCGTCGGCGATTTCGACCAGCCGTGGAAGACGGGCCATGGAGCCGTCCTCGTCCAGCACCTCGCACAGGACACCCGCCGGGTAGAGACCGGCCAACCGCATCAGGTCGACCGTGGCCTCGGTGTGCCCGTCCCTTTCCAGCACGCCGCCGTCGCGTGCCTGCAACGGGAAGAGGTGACCCGGCCGTTCGAAGTCCTCCGGCGCCGTATCCGGGTTCACGAACAGTTGAGCGCTTACCGCCCGGTCATGGGCGGAAATGCCGGACGTCACGCCGTTTACCGCATCCACGGATACCGTGAAGGGCGTGTCCCCAGTCGACGTTTTCCCATCGACCATGATGGGGATGTCCAGCTCTGCGAGCCGCTGTTTCGTGGTGGGCAGGCAGATCAACCCCCGTCCGTGCCTCGACATGAAGTTGATGATTTCGGGCGTGACCTTTTCGGCGGCTACCATGAAGTCGCCTTCGTTCTCGCGGTTCTCGTCATCGATGACGATCAGCACCCGTCCTGCTCTTACTTCTTCCACGGCCTCGGGAATGGTGCAGAATTGGGATAACATCTCGCTTACCCCCTTTTCTAAGGTGTAATTAAACACGAGCGGCGCGCTCTCACAATTGGATTCGCCAGTGAATGGGTTTTCAGGAAGAACGCTCTGGCCGCCGTGCCTCGGTGGAAAGTTAGACATATGTTCATAAGGGGATTATATTCATACCGAATATGAAATGCATGAGGTCCCCGTGAGTATTCTGTGAGGAACCTATGAATCCCTCTTTTTTTTCGTCGGAATCCGCAAATTGAGCCCTGAATGACGCAACAGACCGCCGCCAAAGGCTTTCGATTCGACGATTTCGTGCTGGATATCCAGAACCGCCAGATCCGCCGGAAACACGCCGTGCTGCCTTTGAGTTCCAGGTATTTCGACGTGCTCGTGCTGCTGGTATCCAATGCGGGACAGCTTGTGGAGAAGAACCGCATCTTTGACGAAGTCTGGGAGGACGTGATCGTCAGCGATACGGCGCTGACCCAGTGTATCAAGTCGATCCGGAAGCAGTTGGAGGATGATGCGTCGAATCCCCGTTACGTCAAAACGGTGCCGAAGCATGGGTACGTCTTCATCGGCGAAGCGGTGGAGGTCGTGGATGAACCGTCCCCACAGGCTGACAAAGACAAGCCGACCCGTCCGTACAAGTTCCTCGACTACTACACCGAGAACGACCAGGGCCTGTTTTTCGGCCGCGAAGAGGAGATCGAGAACATCTGCTCCCGCATCCTTGCCCGGCGCTCGTTCCTCCTCTACGGCCGTTCCGGCGTCGGCAAGAGTTCGATCCTCCGGGCCGGCGTCATCCCGCGGCTGCAGGACCAGGGCCATCGAACGTGTATCATCCGGAGTTTCACCGATCCGCTGCAGCACATGCAGCGGATGGTCCGGCGGATCGTAACGGATAATGGTGCGGGCGGATTCGATCCGGACGGCGTTTCTCTGCAGGAACTGCTGCACCGGAACTGGTCCCGCCCCGCATCCCGAATCGTCGTCATGCTGGACCAGTTCGAGGAATTCTTTCTCCTGCTCGATGAGCGGGGCCGGGAGGCGTTCGTCGATGAACTCACCGTGATCATGGAAGACGATACGCTGCCGCTGCAGTTCGTCTTCGTGTTGCGGGAGGACATGCTCGCGGAGATGAGCCGGCTCAAGCCGGCGGTCCCGGAGATCTTCCACCATGAATACCGGCTTGGCCGATTGACGTCCGATCAGGCCGCGCGGGCCATCACGGGTCCTGCCTGGCGGGTGGGCTGCCGGTTCGAAGACGCACTCGTCGACCGTCTGCTGGAGGATCTCTCCGACGAGGACTCCGTCGATCCGCCTCACCTGCAGATCGTGTGCGATACGCTGTACGATCAACGCGATACGAGAAACCTGATTACGGAATCGGCCTACGACCAGTTGGGCGGCGCTTCGCAGATCCTGGCCGACTATCTCGCCAGGGTCCTCCGCCGGTTCTCGGCGGCCGACCTGTCTGTGGTGCAGCAGGTGTTGCTGGCGCTCATCTCCGCGGAGGAGCGGCTCATCGTCGTGCGGGAGGCCGATCTGGCTTCGCGTATACGGACCGGCGACCGGTACGACGCCGACGCCCTGGGAACGCTGCTCGGGGAACTGGTGGACGCCCGTATCGTCCGGCGACGAAACCAGGAAGGAGAAGGGTGGCTGGAACTCGCCCACGAATGCATGATTCCGGAGGTGTCCCGCTGGTTGACCGGCAGCGTTTACGAAGCGAAGCAGGCACGGAGCCTGCTTGAACGGTCGGTGGAGAATTACAGGACCTACCAGCTCATCATGGACCACGAAAGCCTGGACCTGCTCGCACCCTACCTGGAAGAAATCGGCGTCTCCGGCCAGGAAGCGTACCTGCTCTGCATCAGCATGCTCAACCGGGACCGGCCCGTGCCGGCCTGGCTGGTTGAAAAGGTGCCGGACGCGGTGAACGTGATCCTGGAAGCCATGTACAACGATCGCCGGGAAGTCCGCAAGCGGGCGGTGGAGTCATCCCGGCCCGTGCGCTGCGCGGCGCTGAACAACCGGCTCCGGCACCTCGCGTTGCGGGATCCCATGTTGAGTGTGCGCCGGGCGGCCAGTATCGAGCTGGCGGACTGGTTCGGATCGGCGGTGGAATCGGTACTGACCCGGCCCACGGGCAACGAGTCCGTAAGCCGCCTCCAGCGCGCGGTCAGCCTGGCCTTCCTGCGGGAACAGAACCGGTCGGTCAAGCTTTCCCGGCTGTACCGGGTCATGGTGATGGTCGGTTTCATACTGATGCGCCTGCAACAGGGCGGGATCGACATCATGCAGCAAGGCATCGGCGGCACGTTCGGCGGCGCCGTGTCCGGCCTGTTCGGCGGGCTTCTCCTCGGAACCGCCCTGGCCGCCGTCAGTTCCGGCCTGTCATCGGAGGCGCTTACGCCCATTTTCGTCCTGGCGGGCCTGGGTGTGTTCGGCGGGGCATTCGGCGGGGCGGGTGTCTCCTTCGGCATGGTCGCGCTGCGGCGCGTATCCGGGAAATACGGCCGGTGGCTCGGCGTGCCTGGCGGCGCGCTGGGCGGCGGCATGGTGGGCGCCGCGTTCAATCTGTACAGTGCCGATACCATTCAGACCCTGTTCGGCCGGCAACCCGCGGACCTGACCGGCGGTCTCGAGGGCGCCTTCATCGGCGCGGGCGTGGCCCTCGGACCGGTCGTCACGTACTACCTGGCCAGGCGGCCCGGGCAATGGCGAAGCCTGCTCTACATCGTCTTCGGAGCACTGGGCGGCATGGTCGCCAGCATCGTCCTGACCGTGATGGGCGGCAACATGTTCACGGCCAGCCTGGAAACCCTGCGGCAGTCCTTCGATGCGTCGCAGATACGGCTCGAAACCATTGCGACGATCTTCGGCGAAGGGGAGTTCGGCCGCACCACCCAGGTCGCCCTGGGCGCCCTGGAGGGGCTGCTCTTCGGTGGGGGCGTTACGGCCGGCATCGAGATCTTCACGCGCTCGAGGGAGCGTGTCGAAGGGCGGTTCGGCAAGGACGGGTAGGCGGGCGTGCAGGTCGGCGGCGCGTTAGGACCTGGCACAGGGATGCGCGCCTGCTCGGCCGGCCGTGCGAGAAGGGGAAGATGAACCGTGGAACATCGTAAGGAAGGCGCGGGACTTCCCGGCGAATTCGAGGTGATCCGGTGTATCGGGCACACGGTGCCCGAGCCGGATCCGAGCGTCCTGTTGGGGATCGGCGATGACGCCGCGGCCATAGTGCCTGCGCCCGGCATGACGACCCTGCTGACGACCGACACCTTCGTGGAAGGCGTGGACTTCGACCTGGCCTTTTCGTCCTGGCGGCAGATCGGATGGAAGTGCATGGCCGCCAATTTCAGCGATATCGCGGCCATGGGCGGCGTGCCCCGGCACGCACTGACCACCCTCTGCCTTCCGGCCCATCGGTCCATGGAAGACGTGGAGGCGTTGTACGCGGGGTTTCACGACCTGGCCGGCCACGCCGGCCATCCCGTGTCCATCGTCGGAGGCGATCTGAGTTCGACGGACGGGCCGACCGTCATCTCCATCACGGTGAGCGGAGAAGCCGCGAAGGAACACATCACGCGGCGCAGCGGCGCCCGGGCGGGTGACATCCTGTGCGTGACCGGACACCTGGGCGCGAGCGAGACCGGCCTCCGCCTGCTTCTTTCGGCACGGGAACAGCCGGCCGCGGGGAGCCCGGCAACGAAAGGGAAGGCAACGCAAGGGACGGTGGAGCGGCCGGATTCGAACCGGCCGGATGCGGAGGGTTCGGCATCGAAGCGGTCGGCGGATCGGTTCGACGGCGTATTGTGCCGCCACCGCACCCCCGTTCCCAGGGTCCGTGAAGGAGTTTTGCTGGCTGAAAGCGGGTGGGTCCACGCCATGATCGACGTGAGCGACGGGCTCAGTTCAGACGCCCTGCACGTGGGTCGGGACAGCGGGGTAGGGTTGAACCTGGACGGAAACGCCCTGCCCATGGCGGAGGAAACCAGGAAGGCCATGAAGGAGCTTCGGCTCGATCCCGTCGGGACGGCCCTGGAAAGCGGCGAGGAATTCGAGCTGCTGTGCGCCGTTGCGCCGGAGGGGGTGGAGCGCCTGGCGGCCAAGGTCGCGGAGCGAACCGGAACGCGGCTGACCCCCATTGGCGAATGCCTGTCCGCCGACCGGGGATGCACCATTATAGATCACACCGGACCCCGGCCGCTGCGCCCGAAAGGGTACGAACATTTCAGCGGCTGACGTCAGCGAATGGCGGCAGCGGTTGGCGGTCAGATTTCTATTTCAACGGCTTCTTCGGTCACCCGGACCGGGAAGCAGGTGAGGTTTTCGTAGGCCGGAGGCGACAGGACGTCGCCGGTGGTCACATCGAAAGACGCGCCGTGAAACGGACACCAGAGGTCGGTGCCGTCCAGTTCCCCTTCGCTCAGTGGCGCGCCCATGTGGGGGCAGAAATTGTCGGCGGCGTAGTACTTTCCGTCCACGTTGCAGAGGACGATCTCCTTCCCGCTGATCGAGACCATCTTCATCTGGCCCGGACTCAGCTCATCCAGTTCCGCCGCCTTGACGTATCCCATGTACGCTTGCTCCTTGGTCAGCCCGGTATGACGATCCGTTGACCGATTTGCAGTCGCCTGGCCTGCACATCGGGGTTCGCCCGCATGAGGGCCGCGACGGTAACCTTGAAGGCCCGGGCGATCCGCGCCAGCGTATCCCCCGACCGGATGTTGTAGGTCACCGCGCCGCTCGTTCCCCTTCCGCTTCCATTTCCTGAAAGGCGGAGTACCTGGCCGGGGTGGATGAGGTCTCCACGCAACCCGTTGGCCAGCTTCAGCGCCACGACGGAAGTCCCGTAATACCGGGCGATGCGGGTCAGCGAGTCGCCACGCCGCACGGTGTGTGAAGCGGCGTCCCTCGGCGTACCGTACGAAGCCGCTTGCCCTGCCCATTGCTGTCCACCGTAGTTCCTTCCAGGTACGCGGAGGAGTTGGCCGACGCGGATCAGGCTGCCCCGGATCCGGTTCATACTCCGGAGTCTGCTGACCGAAGTCCGGAATCTAACGGCGATGTGGCCCAGTGTATCACCCCGCCGCACGCGGTACCTGCGAACCTCGGGAGGGGGCTTGAAATTTGACTCGGGAAGCTCGTCGAGACTGCCGAGCAGGGTCGAACCCGCGCCCAGGGGTACGCGCAGCGAGAATCCGGTGGGCGGTGTCACGCCGTACCGGATGTCGGTGTTCAGCGCCTTGAGATCGTCCTGCGGCATAGCGAGCAGATCGGCGACATGCTGCAGCGCGACCGACTTGTCGATGCGCACCTCTTCGAAGAGATAGGGGTCGTGGGTATCCGGCAATTCGACGCCGTATTTCTCCGGGTTCTCGAGGATATGCAGCACCGCGAGGAACTTGGGTACGTAATTCCGGGTCTCCCTGGGCAGCCGCATTTTCCAGTAATCCCGGTTCCCCGTCCGGTTGATCTCGCGGAGCACCCGGTACTCACCACAGTTGTACGCCGCCATGGCGAGAAACCAGTCGTCGAACATGGTGTACAGGTCGCCCAGGTAGGCGAGGGCCGCCGGGGTGGCCTTGTGGGGGTCAAAGCGGTCGTCTACCCAGCCGGACCGCTGGAGTCCGTACCGTTTTCCCGTATCGTAGATGAACTGCCACATGCCCGCCGCGGACGCCCACGAGAACGCCCTGGGCTTGAAGCCGCTTTCGACGATGGGAAGCCATTGAAGCTCCGGAGGCATTCCCCGGGCGGCCAGTTCTTCGCTGATCATCGGGGTGTAGCGCCCGGACCGCTGGTACGCGGTCTTGAGTATGTTCAGGCTTCGGTCTTTGAGAAACAGGTTGATCTGTTGCGTTACGCGGCGGTTGAGTACCCTGGGGATCGAACCCCGGACTTCGGCGGCGGCGCGGCGCCTGTTCTGGATACGGTCCACCAGCGGTCCAAGCCTCGTGAGGAGCTCGGCCTGCTCGGGGGTGGCCGCGTGCTTCTGGTCGTCGCTCAGCAGGACGAGCAGTTCAAGCACTTCATCGACCGCGGCGCGCGCGGCCGTGGTATCGGATCGCTCCAGTGCCGAGAGGGCCGCGTCATAACGCAGTCTGGCGTCGGCAAGCAGGCTGGCCGGGTCCTTCATCGCCAGGGAATCGGCCGGGGCGACATGATCGAGGGTAAGATCCGGGTCGGTCGGTTCCTCCACCGCTACGGTATTGCCGGCGATATCCGCCGTCTCGGTCGGAGGCGTGGTGCGCGCGCCCGGTTCAAGGGTCCGGGGGGCGGCGCAACCGATGAGTAATACAAGGCCTATGAGCGGGAGGTGTCTAATCATATCCGTGCCGGTGATTCAGATACCGAATAAGCCGCCGGACGTCGATCTACCGCCCGGCAACTGCCTCCAAAGCCACCTGAAATATATGGTCAACCTCCGGGGAGGCAAGGGCTTTTAGAAAAAAGTATGCACCGCCAGCGTGCGTTCAGGACGCGTTCAGGATGCGTTCAGGACGCCTCGCATTCGGTGAGCGCCCGGTCAATTTCCTCGACAACCCACGGATCTTCCTCGGTCATCCGCGCCTTCTCCAGTTCCGCCAGCGCCCTTGTGCCGCCCACGTTCCCAAGCGCCCAGGCCGCATGGCCCCGGACCAGCGGTTCGTCGTCGCCCAGCGAATCGGCGAGGGCCGGAACCGCACCGGGGTCCTTCGTGTTGCCCAGGGCCACGGCGGCGTTCCGCAGCAGGCCGCGCCGCTTCGTCCGCTTGACGGGACTGTCCTTGAACCGGGTCCTGAACGCCTCCGGCGTCAACCCCAGCATTTCGATGAGGTCCGGCATTTCGTTCCAGGGACGGGCAGCGTAGGCCGGATGGCCGGTTTCGGGCGCGCGGCGGTTCCAGGGACAGACATCCTGGCAGTCGTCGCACCCGAACACGCGGTCTCCCATTGCCGCGCGGTACTCCAGGGGAATAGCGCCCTTCAATTCGATGGTATGGTAGGAGATGCAGCGGCGCGAATCGACCACGTAGGGTTCGACGATGGCGTCCGTGGGACAGGCTTCGAGACACAGGGTGCACGTGCCGCAGTGATCGGATGCGGGCCCGTCCGGATCCAGTTCGATGTCGAGGAGGATCTCCCCGATCAGGAGCCACGAACCCACGCGCTTGTGGATGAGGTTGGTGTGCTTCCCGAACCACCCCAGGCCGGCGCGGACGGCGAATTCCCGTTCCAGCACGGGCCCAGTGTCCACGTATACCTTCCCTTCCACGGGACGGCCGGCCCTGTCCTGCACGAATCGAAGCAGCGCCAGCAGCTTCTCTTTCATCACGTCGTGGTAATCGTCGCCCCGGGCGTACCGGGCGATTTTGCCGCGGGGCGTGCTTTCGGGCGCAGCTTCGTGTGAGCCACCGAGCGTATGGTCCGGCATGCGGTCCGGTGCGTTTTCGGGCGTGTCTTCGGAGACGGGATCCGGGTCCGGACACCGGTAATTCATGGCGACTACGACGAGGGACCGGGCGTTGGGCAGGATTTTCCGAGGATCCTGCCGCTTCTCGATCTGGCGTTCCAGGTAGGCCATCTCGCCGGCCAGGCCCTGCTCGACCCATTCGGCGTAGTAATCCCCGTGGCGGGGTGGATCGGCCGTCGTTACGCCGGCAAGATCGAATCCGAGCGACGCGGCATGGGCCTTGATTGCTTCGGTAAGAGACACGGGAATCCGCTGCGCGGCGTGGCTATCCCGCCGCCTGTCCGCTGGACGCCGCAGCATGTCGCCGGTTCCGGTTTCGTCCGTACGACCTTCGACGTCCGCCGTGCTGCTGGTCGTCCCGCTTGTTCGTCATCCTGTGAGCGATCTTTTCCCGGATGACGGTCACCTTGATGTGTCCGGGATAGGTCAGGTCGTTGCGGATCTTCTGGGAGATCTCGGAAGCCAGCGTGTGCGTCCGGTCGTCGTCCACCTGGTCCGGCCGGACCATGACCCGGATCTCGCGGCCGGCGTTGATGGCGTAGGCGTCGGCCACTCCGTCGAAGGACCGGGCGAGTTCTTCCAGTTCCACCACTCTGCGGACATAGTCTTCGGGATCATTCCTGCGGGCGCCGGGCCGGGCGCCGGAAATGGCGTCCGCGGCGGCGACCAGAAAGGTGATCGGCGAGGTGATTTCCTCGTTCTCGTCGTTGTGATGGGCGATGATGGCGTTCTTGACTTCCTCGGGTTCGCCGTACTTTTCCGCGAAGGCCAGGCCGATTTCCGGGTGGGATCCCTCCATCTCGTGGTCCAGAGCCTTGCCGACGTCATGCAGGAGGCCGCAGCGCCGGGCGAGCAGTTCGTCCAGGCCGATCTCGACGGCCATCATGCCGGTGAGGAATGCCACCTCCTTCGAGTGATCCAGGGCGTTCTGGCCGTAACTGGACCGGAACCTCAGCCGGCCGACCAGTTTCATCATCTCGGGATGCATCGATTTCAGTTTGAGCTCGTTGACGGCCTGTTGTCCTTCCGAGAGGAGGCGGCTGTCGATCTGTTCCCGAGCCCGCCCGATGATTTCCTCGATGCGGCTCTGGGTGATCTTCCCGTTGGATACAAGATCCGCCATGGCCGTCCTGGCGATTTCCCGGCGAATGGGATCGAAACAGGAGATGACCACGGCTTCGGGCGTATCGTCCACCATTACCTTGACTTCGCTGGCCGCCTCGAAAGTCCGGATGTTGCGGCCGTCTTTTCCGATGATACGAGCCTTTATCTGGTCGTTGGGCAGGGGAACCACCGCGACGCTGGTCTGCGTGGACTGATCCACCGCGCACCGGCTGATCGCCAGCGTGACGATCTGTCTCGCTTCACGGTTGGCATTCGTCTGCGCGGTTTTCAGTATGTCCCTTACCTGGTGCTCGGCTTCCTGCTTCACGTCTCGGATGAGTTCGTTGTTGAGCTGCTGCTTGGCTTCCTCGGAAGTCAGCCTGGCCAGGGATTCCAGCCGGTTGCGGTATTCCGATGCAGATTCCTTCAGGCGGACTTCCTGCGCGTTCAGCCTCTCTTCCGTCTTTTCCAGTTCGTCTTCCCGCAGGCTGGTCTGGTCTTCGCGCTCCTTCAGGTTATCATACCGCTGCTCGCACTCCTTCTCCCGGTCCATCATATCCTGCTCCTGGCTCACGAGGGCGGACTGCCTGCTGTTGATTTCCTCCTCCTGGGCCTCGCGCGCGTCGTGCCACTTTCTCTTCTCCTCCAGCATCTCCGCCCGGCGCTGTACTTCCATTTCCTTGAAAAGGCGCTGGGCGCGCTTCTGGGCCTTTTCCTCCATTTCGCCGGCTTTGCTGCGCCGCCAGAGCATGCCGATGACCAGCCCGACAAGACCGGAAAACACGGTCAGCGCGGCCAGGGGCAGCAATAACCCGTTCAGGTTTTCCAATGGGAATTCCATACAACACCCCCTGCGATAGAACAGCTTATCCCTTTAGTGGCATCGAGCGCAGTGGCATCGAGCGCAGTGGCGCCGAACAGTGGCGTCGAGCCCGGGATTATGTTCGATAAGCTGGCCGCCGGACCGGATGGTGACCGGGACGGCTTTCGCCGGCAGGGGCGTTTTGCTTACGGGCGAGGAAGGGATGGCACCCGTATCTTTCGAACCGTTCCGCCGAAGGGGCGATTATGCGCGTATTCCCGACGATTTGCCGTCAAGCGTTTGCAATGGTTTCCGCTTTAGAAGGTGTTCTCGCATTCCGGCGCCGGGAGCGTGCGTGCATAATTCAGCAAAGTAAAATCCGAAGTTGAACCGATCTGATTCCACCTGTTCGCCAGGAACGGTATCGGTCATGCGTTTTGCTTGTGAAATCCGTGTTCCAATGCGCCCGTTCTTCCTTAAGGAGCGCCCCCATCCTGCTTATCGAGTTACCCAATCAGGTCTTACAATATGCAGCTTCCGGTGCATCATCCGGGTTGTCGTACTTCGATCTGCGACGCGGTTATGCGGACCGCTCGCGTGTGCCTGGTTTTCTCCCGAATCGATCCGGCAGGAACAGGATGATCGTTCCCAGCATGAGCAGCGCCGTACCGATCCAGACCCAGTTGACTAATGGATTAATGTAGACCTTAAATGTAGCTACGTCAAGCGTTTCGTTCAGTTCGGCCAGGACCACGTACAGGTCCTCATTCACCGTCGACCAGATGGAAACTTCCGAAGTCACCTGGTCCTGTATGGGGTAGAGACGCTTCTCCGGGGCCATCATCACGACGGGCTCGCCGTCCACGGACAGGCGGAGCAGGCCGGCGTAGGACACGTACTCGCCCATGTTGGTCTCGGTGAGAGAATCGAATTCCAGCGTGTAGTTCTTGATCTGGAAGGACTCGCCCTCCCGGACCGCGAAATTTTCCTCCCGGTCGAACGCCTTTCCCGTGAAACCCACGAAGAGGAGCACGATGGCGATGTGGACGACGTAACCGCCGTACCGGCGCTTGTAGCTCATGACCAGGCGGTAGAAGGCCGCGGGCCAGGATTCTTCGTTCGTCGACCGGCGTGCGCGGGCTCCGCGGTAGAACTCCAGTCCTATGGCGCCGGCCACGAAGGCGCACATGCTGAAGGAAAGCACGGCGTAGACGTGCCTGATGCCGAAGGCGAGCAGGATGGCGGCCGCGGCGAGGAAGCAGGCGATGGGTATGGAGAAATGCCGCTTCAGGCTCTGCACGGACGTCTTTCGCCAGGCGAAGAGCGGGCCCGCGCCCGTGAGGAAGAGCAGGAAAATGCCCAGGGGCACGTTGATCTGGTTGAAGTACGGCGCGCTCACCGTGATCTTCTCCCCGCTGACCGCCTCGGAAAGCACGGGGAATATGGTGCCCCACAGGATGGCGAAGCACACGCCGACGAGGGCCAGGTTGTTCAGCAGGAAGCTGCTTTCCCGCGAAACGAAGGAGTCGAGTTCGCTGCGGGCTTTCAGGGCGTTGCGCCGGCTGATCAGGAGTCCGAAGGACAACACCATCGAGACGATGACGAAACCCAGGAACATGGGGCCGATGCCCGAAGTGGTGAAGGAATGGACCGATGAGACGACCCCGCTGCGCGTGAGAAAGGTGCCGAAGTAGACCAGGCCGAAGGTCAGGATGATCAGGATGAAGTTCCAGATCTTCAGCATGCCCTTCTTCTCCTGGATCATCACGGAATGGAGAAAGGCCGTGATGGTCAGCCAGGGCATGAGCGCCGCGTTCTCCACCGGGTCCCAGGCCCAGTAACCGCCCCATCCCAGCTCGACGTAGGCCCACCGGCCGCCCAGCATCAGGCCGAAACCGAGGAAGAACCAGGCGTAGAGGGTCCATCTGCGGATCGTCCGGATCCAGGTGTCGCCCAGTTCCCCCGTGATCAGCGCGGCTATGGCAAAGGCGAAGGGGACCACGGTCCCCACGTAGCCCTGGTATAGGATGGGCGGATGGATGATCATGAGCGGCATCTGCAGCACCGGGTTCAGGCCGCGGCCCTCGGCGGGCACGAAAGGAAGCAGCTCGAAAGGATCGGCCATGAAAATGAGCAGGGCGATGAAGAACAGGACCACCGACATCATCACCGCGTGGACGTAGGGGATCAGCGTCTGGTTCCGGTCCCGGTTCGTCAGGTGCACCACCAGCGCGAAGAGGGCCAGGGTCCATACCCACAGGAGCAGGGAGCCCTTCTGCCCGGCCCACATCGCGGTAACGCGGTAGAAATCGGGCAGGGTGCTGCTGGTGTAGGAGGCGACGTATTCCACCTGGAAATTTCCCGTGTACAGGTGGTAAATCAGCACGATGGACGACAGGGTCAGCAGGCCGAAGGTGGCGAGGACGCCGTGGGCTCCGCTGGCGATCAACTGCGGGTTCCGCGCCCGTGCGCCGACCACGCTGGTCACGCCGCCGTAGGCCGCCGTCATGAAGGCGAGCAGGAGGCTGAAGTATCCGATATCGTTCATTTATTCACTCAGATGGCCGCTTATTCACGCGGCGGACGGCCATTGGACCGCTTCGGTCGACCATCGGATCGAGCCGGTCGGCCCTCGGTATCAGGTTCTTCTTCCCACCTCGACGCGTCCGTCGCCGGATATCCTCCCTACGAGGACCTCGGTCGCCAGTCCGACGAAGAGGCCGTTCTCCAGGATGCCGGGTACGTTGTTGAGCGCGCGCTCCATCCCGCCGGGGTCGTCGATGCCGGCGAATCGGGCGTCCACCACCATGTTCCCCTGGTCCGTGATGACCGGTCCGTCCTTGTGGACCGCCATCCGCAGCACGGGTTCACCGCCCATCGCTTCGACGGCGCGCATGACGGGCCGGACGGCCATGGGCAGGACTTCCAGTGGCACGGGGCTTTTCGTGCCCAGCCGTTCGACCAGTTTCGATTCGTCCACGATGACGATGAACCGTTCGGCCATGCCGTCCACGATCTTCTCGCGCAGGTGGGCGGCGCCCCGGCCCTTGATCAGGTTCATCGCGGGATCGACCTCGTCCGCGCCGTCCACGGCGATGTCGACCCGGTCCACGTCGTCCAGCGTGCCTGTCGGGATGCCGCTCCCGCGGGCCAGCACCGACGCGTCGAAGGACGTGGGGATGCCGACGATGTCCAGTTGTTCCTCCCGCACGCGGCGCCCCAGTTCCTCGATCATGAACTCCGCCGTCGATCCGGTGCCCAGTCCGACCACGTCGCCCGGGCCGACCAGACGTGCGGCCTCGATGCCGACGGTCCTCTTCATGTCTCGGGTGAGGTCTTCGGATGACATGTACTGGTTTCCGGGTCTCGATCCGGCTATTTGACAGCGTCCAAAGATAAGCCGGATCGCCCGGTTAAGTCAACTGATTCCGGGACCTCAAGCGCATGTATCCTCATAGTCAGCGCGGGCTGCAAGGGTTGGGCAGGTGTGGGAACGGCCAGGCGGAACGAACCGGTCCGGCGGAAGGATACGGCCGCCGGCGAGGGACGGCCTGAACTTCAACGGGAACTGCGGCGGAAGGTCATCTGGTTTCCACTGGGGAAGAAGATGGTCAGGAGATCTTCCTCTATCGTGATGGTGCAGGGCTCGGCTGGCGCGTCTTCGGCATCCGCCGGCCTCACCCTCATCGACAGATCGCTGGCCTCGAACCCGTCCACGGCGTGGCCGCCAGAGAGGTTGTACAGGTGGCGGAAGGTCAGCTTGTCCCCTTCCAGCGTGTAGGTGCCCCCTTCGCCGGATCCCCTCCGCGGGCCCTCGTCGGTCACGATGAAGAAGAGGACCGACCAGTCCTTTTCGGTGAAGGAGATCAGCCCGGTCACCTCGTGGACCGGTCCGGATTTGAGCCGATACGATTTCGGTTTCCAGGCGCCCCGGATATCGAGCGACCCGGCCTCGGGTTGCGGGATGGCGGCCGCGGATGGTGTGTCCGTACCTGGGTTGGCGATCGCGGCCGGTACAGCGGAGTTCGGTGCGGCGCCCGGTGCGGCGCCCAGCGTGATGGCGCCCGGCAAGACGGCGCCCAGCATGACGGCGCCCGATACCAGGAACAAGGTCAGGATGATGGGTGTTTTCCAGCGCATGGTTTCCCTCACGGTTTTCCGGACGGGTCGACGCCCGCCCGTTTCAGATAATCTCCGAGGTATTCAAGGAGGTCGGCCTGTGCGTTCCCCCGGTCCTGGTAACGCCTCAGGAGGTCCTCGACCATCGGGGCAATTTCCAACGGGACGTCTTGCGACCTGCCGAGCTCGACGCCCAGGTGCATGTCCTTTACCCCCAGGTCGACGGCGGAATACAGTAACTGGTCGTCCAGGAAACGGGTCAGGCAACGCTCCATCATCCGGCTCTGCCCCATGCTCGGCCGGATGGCTTCGATCAACTTACGCGGATCGATGCCCGCCTGAATGCCGATGGCCATCCCCTCGCAGGCGCCGATGAAATTGATGAACATCATGAGATTGTTCACCAGCTTGGTCGCGACGCCACTGCCGGTATCTCCCATGCGGACGACCGTTTCGCCCATATCGCGCAGGAGGGGTTCATACCGGTCGAACACCGCCTGCGTGCCACCGACGAACACGGTAAGGGTGGCGTCCCTGGCGCCAAAGACGCCCCCGCTGATCGGTGCGTCCAGTACGTCGATACCCCGTACCGCGCCTTCCCGGGCGATGCGCCGGATGAGTCCTGGCTCGCCGGTGCTCGTGTCGATATAGATGGTTCCGCGCGCGAGCCCTTCGAACACGCCCTCCTCGCCCAGGACGACCGGCTCTACCACGGCGGGTCCGGGCAACGAAGTGATGACGGCATCGGCGCCCGAGGCCGCCTCGCGGGGGGAAGAAGCCCAGGCAGCCCCGGCCTCCAGCAGGTTAGCGGCCTTGTCCTGTTCAAGGTCGTGGACGCGCAGGGCGTGTCCGGCCCGCAGGAGGCTGGCGGCCATGGGGTTGCCCATGTTGCCCAGCCCGATGAATCCCACGTTCATGGCCGGTCCTAACGCGTTTCGTCGATGGTCGGGAAGTCACCCGGTATGGTGATCTCGATGACTTCGAAATCGTCAGAGTACTCCATGAGTTCATGGGCGACGCCGGGCGCCTGGTACCACGCGTCGCCCGCGGTCACCTCGATCTCGCCCACGTCCGCCAGGTCGATGCGCGCCCAGCCCTTGAGCAGGTAGTTCATCTGGAACTCGAGTTCGTGGGAATGATAGCCCATGGGGCCGTCGCAGGACTGGGCGGCCCGGATGACGTGGGCCATCACCCGCCCTTCGGTGGCGGACTTCATGCCCAGGTCGCGGTATACGAAGTAGGGCCGCAGCCCCTTGACCCAGTCGGCGCCTTTGGCGGGCGCGGCGAAGGATTTGGACGTGTTCTCTGTCATTGTGGTTCTCCTTATAGTTGGAAACGATAGATACGGGCGACAGTGCGTGCCCCGGCTTCAGGGCGTGCCCTGGCTTCAGGGCGTCCCCTGGCTTCAGGGCGTGCCCTGACTTCAGGGCGTGCCCCGCCGCTCGCCGCCATCCATGTAGACGGCGGTGCCGAAGACATAAGAACAGGGTTCTGACGCGAGAAAAGCCGCCACGGTAGCGATCTCCTCCGGTTCCGCGATGCGGCCGGCGGGAAGCCGCTCGCCGGCTTCGCGAAGCAGGTCCCCGACGTCGCGGCCCTGCCGGTCGGCCTCCGCCTGCTGCAGGTCCCGGGCTCGCTTGGTGTTCGTCATGCCGGGACATATGGCGTTGACCAGGATGCCGTCGCCGGATACCGCATCTGACAAAGCCCGCGTACTGTTGAGGACGGCGATGTTGGCCACGCTCAAGGGAATGTTGCCGCGACCGGGGCTCGTCCCCGCGTTGCCGGCGATATGGACGATGCGCCCCCACCGGTTCGCCTGCATGTACGGGATCACCAGCTGTGACATCCGCAGGTATCCGTGGGCCTTCAGTGCCAATCCCTCGTCGATCTGTTCCGTGGGAAGTTCCAGGATGTCGCCGCCCCGGGCCGCGCCGGCGCAGTTGATAAGGATGTCGATGCCGCCGAAGGTGTCGGCGGCTTCCCGGACCACCTTGCGGCAGTCGTCCAGCGAGGTCAGGTCGGCGGTGACCGCGTGCCCTTCACCGCCCGCCGATTCGATTTCCCGGACCACCTCGTCCAGCAGGTCCCGGTTTCGGGCCGTTACGCACACGCGGGCGCCTTCCCTGGCCAGGGCCAGCGCACAGCAACGTCCTATGCCCCGGCTGGCGCCGGTGACAATTGCCCTTTTCCCGTGAAGCTTCAGGTCCATGGATTAAAGCCCGAGCAACTGGATCGCATTGCCCCCGAGTATGGCTTTGCGGTCTTCTACAGACAGGTCCATCGCGTTGATGCTCTCGATCATCTTCGGCATGCTGCCGATCTGGTGGGGATAGTCGCTCCCGGCCAGGATACGATCGACCCCGGCGAAACCCAGGGCGAAATGCAGCGCGTCCACGTCGAAATTGACCGTGTCGTAGTAGAACTGGTTCTTCAGGTAGACCGTGGGATGGTGCTCCAGGTTGGCGCGGCACTGCGGAAAGGCCTCGTAGCACCGGTCGAAGCGCTCGGCCAGGTAGGGCACGGCGCCGCCCAGGTGGCCCAGTACCCAGCGAATGTTCGGAAAGCGCTCCACCACGCCACTGAAGAGCAGGCTGGCCGTGGCCAGGGTCGTATCCATGAGAAACCCCACCGCGGGCATGAGCATGTAGTCCTTCATGGCCTCCACGCCCAGCGGGAAGGTGGGGTGGATCATGACGGCCATTTCACGATCGTCCGCGATCTCGTACATGGGCCAGAAGCACGGATCGCTGAGCGCCACGCCGTTGGCGTTGCTGTACACGCACGCCCCTTTGAGGCCCAGCGAACCGACGGCACGTTCCAATTCGGCGGCGCAGGCCTCCGGCTTGTTCAGCGGCAGCGTGGCCAGGGCCGGCAGACGGTCCGGATACGCCTGTTGGATCTCGGCGAAAAGATCGTTGACCTTGCTGCTCAGTTCAGCGGACCGGTCCGGCTGCTCGATGAGCGTGCCCGGCGCCGTGAAGGTGATGACATGGGTGTCGACGCCGGCCTCGTCCATGACCTCCAGGCGCACGTCCATGAGCCGGTGGCCGGGCACCAGGATGTTGTAGTCGCCGGGAGAGTGCAGGACCGGGTTGCCGTCTTCGTCATCGCTCACCGTGTACGCGCTGGGTCCCTTCCGGATCTCCTCGACGTACCGGGGCGGATAGACGTGGTTGTGAAAATCGACGAGGGGCATGGGGTGGGCCTGTCCTCTTCGCACGCTTGCGTGTCAGCTCCCGTACAACGCGCTGAAGAGCAGCTTGAAGGTGCCGTGGGTCTGGTTGCGGAAATTGACCTGGAACCCGTAGAGTACGATGCGTCCTTCTCCGTGGCGCACGCTGATCATGGCGGGCTTGCCGGCGATATGTTCCTCGCCGATCAGCCACCCGCTCTCGAGCACGTCCTTTTCGGGGTAGGCGGCGACCACTTCGTACCGGTCGTTGAAGTGCGACGGGTTGATCGAATACACGGGACTGCCGCGGTGCATGGCCAGGGCCCGCTCCGGCATGCCGTATCCCAGCCGGTGGGTGTTGTCGACCCGGATCCGCAGCATGGAACCGGGGCAGAAGAACGCGCTCTCCGGCAGTCCGGCCGTTACGTCGGTGATATGGAGGCCGAACTTCTCGATGGGAAGCTGGCATGCGCGGCTGACGGCCACGAGCGTGCCGCCTTTCTCCACGAAGGCGCCGATGGCCTCGATTTCCGATTCACCCAGGGCGCTGCGGTATTTTTCGGGCTGGGGAACGGTCTTCAGGCGTCTTTCGATCTCCATTTCCGTTCCGGCCATCATGTCCATCGTGTCGTCGGGCAGGATGAACACGTCGCAGAGGTCGCTGAGGCCGCTGCGGATATCGGCGTCCCGTACGGAGCGATAGGGAAAACCCGACTGCTCCAGCGTCAAGCGGGTCCAGCCTTCGGGCATGTTGCCGCCCCAGTACCGCTGGTACATGGCAATGCGCGGCAGCCCGACGGGTTCGCCTTCCACCGGTTCTTCGAGGCGGTATCCGGCGGCGCCGGCATTCCGGACGATCTCCTCGGACCGCGCCTGGTCGATCCCGCTAACGATAAAGGCGCCGGGCGGCATGGCCGACATGCCCTGGCCGCCCACGGAAAGGGGGCCAGTGGCACGGCAGACTTCCGCGCCCGCATCGAGGGCTGCGTTGACTGCGGCGAAGGCAGCGTTGAGCCGGGGGTCGACGGCCATGCCGTGCGTCCCGTCGCCGGTGACCGATCCGTTCGCCGGCGACGGTTCGGTCACGGCATCCAGGTTCAGAGCATCCACGTCCAGGGCGTCGTGGGGCACTTCCGCCGGCTCCGCGCGGACGCCCATCATCTCCGCCAGCGTGTCCGTCGTCGTGTCGAAGATCCTGGTGGGCGAGCCGTCGGCCTTGCGTGCCCAGGCGTCGTCCGGCCAGAAGGTCCGCTCCAGCAGCGTCTTGACCACGCCGCGCTTGGGCTGGGCATTGGATATGAACCAGGTGCCCGCGGGATACACCCTGCTTCCCACTGTCGCCCGGGTCCGGGTGCGCTGCACGTCGATACCCTGGCGAAGCAGGGCGTTCACGAGGTGGGTCACCACCGCCGGATCGTGCTGATCCGGGCGGATGAAGAAACCCGCGGAATCGTCCTCCCGGCCTCTCTGGGTCTGATGCAGGGCCTTCTGCACGGCGTTCCGCAGCACCGTTTCCCGGCACCGGGCCGCGATATCCATGATTCCGGTGGCGGCGACGAGCTGCTGGTCCACCATGTCGCGCAACCGCCACCAGCCCCCCGGCCATGGATTCGGGAAATTGGTCTGCGGCTTGTAATGGGGCAGCGTGTGCAGGGTGTTCCCATCCTCGCCCCTGAGCTGATGGGGATGCACGTAGAGGGGACTGGCCAGTTTCGCCTGGGCCGTTTCGGAAAGCAGGCTCGCGATGTTGTGGTAGTTGCCGAGCCAGTGAAACCCCATATGGTACCAGGCCGGGAACATGGCGCCGCTGATGACGCCCTGGTGGCCCGCTTCCTCCAGCTTGTAGACCATGTGGGCCCCGTACCAGTTGATCTCGCGCCATACGAGCGGGTCGGCGTGGGGATGAATGGGTTCGCAATAGGGGCAGACGAACAGGCGGGGCTGATAGCCGCCCATTTCGTGGTGGTCCTGGAATACGTGGGGATGCCAGTCCTGGAACATGATCCGGGCCATGTACTTCGATTCCACCAGGTTCAGCATGAAGGCGTCCCGGTTGTTGTCGTGGCCGCAGTACCGGTGATACAGCCAGGGCAGGTCGCATCCCTCGTATTCCGTGCCCAGGTGCTCGTTGTACCAATCGGTTACCATGATCTGCCCGTCGGGATTGAAGCAGGGCACCATCAGGAAAATTACGTTTTCCAGGATTTGCTTCGTGGCCTCGTCTTCGCCCGTCACCAGGTTGTAGGCAAGCTGAGGCGCCATCTGCGTCGCGGCGATTTCATTGGCGTGGAGGCTCATGGACTGGCAGACGATGACCTTGCCTTCCTGTACCAGGCCGTCGATTTCGGTATCGGAAAGGCCCCTCGGATCGGCGATCCGCCCGTTGACCTCCCGAAGCTCCTCCAGCCTGGCCTGGTTCTCCGCGGAGGTGATGATGGCCATCAGGAAGGGGTTGCCCTCCGTCGTGGGACCCAGGTTGACCACGCGGATGTCCTCGCTCTGCTGGTTCAGCAGGTAGAAATACTCCGCGATGCGGTCCCAACGGGCCATCTTGCGGTCGTCGCCGAGCCGGAAGCCGAAAAAGGATTCCGGTCGCTCAACGCGGTCGGCCATGAAGCGCTCCTGTCCGTGGTAGTCCTGTCGGTGGTTATCCTGTCGTGGTAGTCCTGTTCGTGGTTATCCTGTTCGTGCTGCCTACCTGGTCTTTCGCTCCACTTTGGTGATGACGACCGGTGGTGTGAGACGCTGGTTTTCGCGAGGGGACATCTGGATCTTCCGGATCACGTCCATGCCCCGGGTCACGCGGCCGAAAGCGGCGAATCCCTGTCCGTCCGGGTTGCGCTTGCCGCCGAAATCCAGTTCGGGCTGGTCGCCGATGCAGAAGAAGAACCCGGAGGTCGCCGTGTCGGGACCCATGCGCGCCATGGAGATGGCCCCGTCGACGTGCTTCAGCCCAGTCGTGGAGGTCCTTTCCAGGGGAATCGGTTCGAATCCGCTGTTGGGCGGGTAGCTGTCGTCCCGGTAATCGGGGTTTACGGCGCCCTGAATCACCTCGATCTTCACGTCGTTGTTGGGCTGGTTGTCCATGGTCACGGTCCGGTGGAACACCCCGCCGTTGTACTGTCCGGCATCCACGTACCGCATGAAATTCGCCACGGTAACCGGCGCCCGGACCGGATCGAGGATGACTTCGATGGTCCCCGCTTCCGTGGTCATCTTCAGGGTGATTCCCTCGACCTGGGCGTGGACCAGGCCGCCTGAGATGGCAAGGCCGCCCGGTCCGCCCGGTCCGGTCGGTCCATACAGGCCATCCGGTCCGCCGAAGAGACCGCACAGCAGCAGGCCGGCCAGGATGCGTGTCATTCCAGTCGTCGGAACGCTCATGAGCATGATCCCCGTCCGGTAAACGGCATCACGGCCACCCGTGACGCCCGGTCCGGATGACCGTGGGATGAACACCTTCGTGAATACGTGGAAACTGCAGCGGATACCGGTTCACCCGGCAATGCGGAACGAACCTGAAAACGTAAGGCATGATGAAACCGGGGTGGGTTCCTGTCAAGCGTTTTATGGCTGCATCCAGCGGGGTCGCAGCACCCCTTCGATGCGGGCAAAAACCTTGACAGTAAGGCAGGCGCGGTGGAACTTATGAGCATAAACCGAGCCGTCAGTTTTCTCCCGTCGGGCCTTCGTGGCCGGCCCCCGAGATGACCTCCCATGAACAGGCGATTTGAACGGACCGAACGGACCGAACGGACCGCATGGTCCGCATGGTTCGCGTGGTTCGCGTGGTCCGCACAGTACGCATACCGGATCGGACGATATCTGGATCGGTACGAGGTCGAGGATCTGGTTCCCCACCCTCTGAAGCGGTTCTCGCGCCGGTTTCTCGGCGCCGGAGTCTGGTTCGCCGCCTTCCTGCATTTCTTCGCCGCAGGCAGCATCTACGTCTACAGCCAGATCGACTTCGAGCCCATGGTGGAGCTTGAGATCCTGCCCTATCCCGATCACCTGATCGACCTTATCGATCCCGCCAGGCTGCTCACGTCGGAGCAGGGCGGCGGCCGGCCCGGTCGGCTCGAGCCGCCGGAGGACCCCGGTGACGATATCATGAGCCAGGGCGTGCCCGTCCCGGTGGTCGTGGGTATACCCGAACCGATAGACGACAGCCTGATCGCCGAGGAGCACGAGATCGCCTCCCAGGAGGAGATGGAAAGGGCCGTGGCCGTCGCCATGGATACCGAAAGCGAACCAGGCGCCGAGGCGGGCATGGCAGGATCGGGCGTTGCGGGAGGCGTCGAGGGAGGAACCGGGAGCGGCGGTACGGGCGGCCTCGGCGACGGCGGCGACGGCACGTGGAAATACGACACGCCGCCCATACCGCGCCGGCTCAACATGAGCATCTCCCGGAGAGAAATCCCGCGGAATCTGCGCCACGTTAAGGACAGCATCGTGCGGTTCGAACTGCTGATCAATGAACTGGGGGAGGTCGTGGACGCCACCATGATCGAATCAACAGGATACGCCGAGATCGACGATTTGCTGCTCCAGAAGATCTTCGCTTCCCGGTATCATCCCGCCACCTTGAGGCAGCAGCCGGTCAAGGCGTGGATCGCCGTAGGCTACGGCTACAAGGTCGGCCGGTAGTGTCGGTGTCCGCCGCCGGCCGTGTCCCGGTCTGCCCGGCGGCCCCGGAGTCATCGGAAAACCAGGCGGCCCGGACTGGCCCATAGAACCAGGATTCCATGTCCCCATCCCTTTGTCTCATGATGTTCCTCCAGTTCTTCATCTGGGGGGCCTGGTTCACGACGATCGCCGTCTACATGAGCGCCCACGGGATGGGAGACCTGACCCACTGGCCCTACACGGTAAATCCGGTGGCCGCGATCATCTCGCCCTTCTTCCTGGGCCTGGTGGCGGACCGCTATTTCGCTCCGGAACGGATCCTCGGCTGGCTGCACATCCTGGCAGGCGGCGTCATGCTGCTCGTTCCCGGGGCCGTGGATTCGCCGCTCCTCTTCATCCTCCTCCTGCTGGCCTACAACATCTGCTACATGCCGACCCTGGGCCTGGTGAACGCCATCACGTTTCACCGGATCGAGGACCGGGAACCGCAGTATCCGCTGATCCGGGTGTTCGGCACGGTCGGCTGGATCGCCGCGGGTCTCTTCATCAGCTTCGTCCTTGGGCTGTTCACGGGCGGGGTCATTCCCGAAGAGACGGCCTGGCCGCTCTACACGACCGGGGCGGCCGGCGTGGTCATGGGGCTGTACAGCTTCACGCTCGGTCGGACGCCGCCGGCCGCCGCGGGGAGGAAGGCGTCGCTGCGGTCTGTGGTCGGGCTGGACGCCCTGCAGGAACTGGGAAGCCGGTCGTTCTACCTGTTCATTCTCAGCGCCCTGCTCCTCTGCATCCCGCTGGCCTTCTACTACAACTTCACGCAGATCTACCTCGGCGCGACGGGATTCACGAACATCGCGGGCACGCAGACCCTGGGCCAGTTTTCCGAGGTGTTCCTGATGCTGTGCATGCCCTTCTTCTTCCGGCGGCTCGGCGTGAAGCGGATGCTGCTGATCGCCATGGCCGCCTGGATCATACGGTACGGGCTGTTCTCCCTCGGCGCGCCGGACGCCCTGTGGACCCTGATCGTTACGGGGATCATCCTCCACGGCATCTGCTACGACTTCTTCTTCGTGACCGCCCACGTCTACATGGACCAGCAGGCGACGCCCGAAAACCGCGGACAGGCCCAGGGGCTGTTCGTCCTCGTTTCCAGCGGACTGGGCATGCTGATCGGCGCCCAGATCGCCGGCCGGGTCTACAATGCATTTCTTGGATCGACGGGGAGCCTCAGCCTGTCGGACTGGCAGGTATTCTGGAGCCTGCCCGCCGCCCTGGTCGTACTGGTCCTGATTCTGTTCGCGGCGGGATTTAAAGCGGGAAAGAGTCCGTCGGGGTAGGAAGGGAAGAGTGGTTTGGCAGGTCCTGAACGGCGTCATGCAGATGGGCCGGAATACCGCGGCGCAGGGACGACGTGAGACCTATCCTGTCAGGCCTTCCGGAACCAGACCAGGTAAACCACGGCCCCCAGGCCCAGGCATCCCAGTCCGGGCAGCGCCTGCATGAAGTTCTGGGTGACGACCGTCACCACGACCCACGCCACCACCACCAGGAACAGCACAGGTACGTAGGGATAGCCGGGGACTTTGTACGGCCTGCGGGCGTCCGGATGCTTGCGACGGAGCACGATGAGTGCGAGGACGTTGAGACCGTAATACAGGTAGACGATGTAGACGAAGGCGTTGATGATGGCCTGGAAGCCGCCCAGGAAGGTCCATACGAAACCCATGATCGACACGGCCACGACGGCGCGGGACGGCGTCCGGTACCGGGGATGCACGTGGGTGAACCACTTGAAGAACAGGCCCGCTCTCGCCATGGCGTAGGGGATCCGGGGGGTGATGATCATGGTGCCGTTCATGGTGCCGAAAGTCGAGATCATGACAGCCGCCGAAATCAGCGACGCGCCTACGGGGCCGATCAGCCGGCTCGCCGCGTCGGCCGCAACGCGCTCGGAAGCCGCGATTTCGTCGATGCTCAGGACGTACAGGTAGGACCAGTTGACCGCGAGGTATACGAGCGTGCAAAGACCCAGGCCGAAGAAGATCACCCGGGGCAGGATACGCTGGGGATCCTTCACTTCGCCCACGACCATGTTGGTGTTGACCCAGCCCTGGTAGGCGAAGAGTCCGCCGATCATCGCCGGACCGAGCACGGCCAGGATGCTGAAGTCGATGTCCGGCGGCACCAGCGGCACGAAGTGTTCGCTGTTCCCGCCGATCCAGGCGGCCAGCAGCGCCAGGCCGACCAGGGCCGTTACCTTGGCGAAGGTCGTCAGGTTCATCACCAGTCCGCCGAATCGGACGCCGACGTAATTGACATAGCAGAGGAACAGGATCAGCGCCCAGACGGCGACCTGCTGGGAAGAGATGCTCAGGGGACCGAGTTCCAGCACAATGATCTGGGACGAGATCGCCGGGATGAAATACCCCATGTAGCTAATGCATATGGCGCCGATGGCGGCCATGCCGGCGCTCTGGAGCAGCACGAACTCCACCCATCCGTAGAGGAAGGCGATGATAGGCGGAAAGGCCTCGTTCAGGTAGACGAACTGCCCGCCGCTCCGGGGCATCATGGTGCCGAGTTCGGCGAAACACAGGGCTCCGGCGAAGCCCAGCGCCCCGCCCAGGATCCATACCAGGAGGAACAGGCCGGGGTTGCCGAGTTGCTGGGCAATGCCCGCCGGCGCGCCGAAGATGCCGGAACCGATTATGCCGCCGACGATGATGGTCGTGGCCGATACCACGCCCAGATCGCGTCTGAGTTCGGTTTCGAGTTGGAAAGGACTGGATGAATCGGGTTTCACGGAAAAGAAGATACCATCCGACGTGAAAGGTACGCCACAGTTTTATTCCCGGCAGGCAACGGGCCGGCCGGCCGGGCGCGCACCCACCTTGCCGCTTGACAAGCGTCCCGGCAGATACCTACCTTTCGCAGGAAACCCACACCACTTGCCCACACCTCAAGATCCGGATCACCGCAAATGCAATCGAGATACCCTAATCATGAACCAGCGTGTCGTCACAGCCACATAAGCACACGTGTGCGCTCGGTGGATATGGCATTGATTCGACCCGCCGTCGATTGCAGCGCACAGCCACGGGAGCCAGACCCGTGAGGAACAGGCCGGTCACGATCAAGGACATCGCCAGGCGGCTGGGCATTTCGTACTCCACGGTCTCCCGGGCGCTGTCTCCCCGCATGTCCCACCTCGTGAAGGAACAGACGCGTCTGCTTGTAAGGCGGACCGCCGCGGAGATGGACTATTCGCCCAATCTCATGGCCCAGGCATTCGTGCAGGGAACGGAAGGCGTCCTGGGGCTGGTGACCAACCGGATCGGCCAGGAATTCACCGCAAGGCAGATCAGCCACCTGGTGCGGGCCGCCGCTCGAGATGGCTACCAGGTGCTGGTCGCGGCGGTCTCGAGCCGGACCGCACCATCCACAACGGTTTCGAGCCGGACCGCATATCCCGGAAAAATCGAAAGGGCCGAACGGATTGAAAAGGCCAATAGGGCTGAACAGGCCGAACGGTCCGATCAGACTGAGCAGTTCATGCATCTGAAGGCCCGCGACGTAGACGGCATCCTGGTCCAGGCACTAGGCGACGAAAACGAGTCGGCCCGGATCGCCCAGATCGCCCATGCCGCGGGAGGCCAACTGCCCGTGGCGGCCTTTGGATGCGCCGTGGACGATGTCTCGAGCGTTCTGCTGAACCCGGCCCCGGGCATGCAGGCGGTCACCGAGCATCTCATCGGACTCGGACATGAGCGAATCTGTTTCCTGGGTGAGGATCCGATCGGTTCGGGCGGTCCGTTGTCCCACGTAAAGGGCTACCGCAGCGCGATGCGCAGGCACGGACTGACACCCCGCATCGTTCCGGTCGAAGCCGGAAACGCCCGGTCCGGATACAACCTGGGCCGGGCACTGCGCGGCCGGTATACGGCCCTTGCATGTTGCTCTGACTACACCGCACTTGGCGTCTGCAAGGGACTGATCGAATCCGGCGTGCGGGTTCCCGGCGAAATGGCGGTAACCGGTTTCGGAGACAGCGAGGTCTCGGCCTACGTCAGGCCATCCCTGACTACGCTATCCTTCCCCTTCGAGGAAATGGCCGCGCAGGCGATACAGGACATCATTCACCAGATCCACGGTCGCCACGCCCCGCGGCGGAGCGTCTTCAATCCCCATCTTATCGTCCGGGAATCCTGCGGCGCGGATCAGATCACACCATAGAAAAAACCGATTGACACGCGCATCGGGCCTGACCAAATTCGTTTTTGCAAACGTGTGTAATGCGCTGCTCAAATCAGCAAAACAGGTGCCGGACCTGGCCTTCAGTGGATAGCCGGCCGCCGGGGACGCGTCCGGGAAACCGGTACGGAAGGACCGATGAGAAAGAAGCGGGTGACGATCAAGGACATCGCGAAATCGCTGGGCGTCTCCCACACCACGGTCTCACGCGCCCTGTCCGGGAACAAGTCGCACATGGTGAGCGAGGATACCCGCAGGCGGGTGGAACGGGTTGCCGAGGAGTTCTCCTACCGTCCCAACCTCCTGGCCAAGGGATTTGCCACGGGAAAAACGGGCACGCTGGGCCTGCTGGCCTGCGAAAGCTACCAGGAGCAGTCCGGTACGCAGATCGAGAGCTTCCTGAGGGCCGCGGACGAACGAAACTACCGGCTGCTGGTGGGCATGTCCGCCGAATGGGGCGCCTCGTCTCCTGAGACCGGCCAGGTCGCGCAGATGGAGCAGTTCATATCAAGTGGCATTGACGGACTCCTGGTCCAGACCATGGGCGACGAGGAAGAGTCGGAGCGTATCCTGGCCGCGGTCGAAGACCGGGTACCCGTTGTGACTTTTCACTATCCCGCCCGGGGCTTCCCCGGCGTGGTGCTGGATTTCGCGGCGGGGTTCCACCGGGCGACGGAGCACCTGATCGCGCTGGGTCACCGGCGCATAGGGTTCCTCGGTGAGAACTGGGAAGGCGCCGGTCATGACACCGCCCGCGGCAGGGGGTATTTCAAGGCCATGACCGAACACGGCCTCCAACCCGTTTGCCTGCCCGTCGGCCGCCAGCAGACGGAATCCGGCTATCGGCTGTCCAGAGAGGTAAAGGACCGGTTCACCGCCCTCCTGTGCTGCAGCGACTACACGGCCATAGGCGCATACCGCGGCCTGGACGAATCGGGGATCCGCGTGCCGGACGACGTGGCCATCGTGGGCAGCGGCGATTCGGACGTATCGGCCTTCGTGACGCCCGCACTTACGACGCAGTCGACGCCCACCCGGGGCATCGCCCGTGCGGCGTTGGAACTGATGGTGAAGATCCTCGAAGGCCGGGAAGTGGCGTGTCAGATCGTGCTGGCGTCCAATCTGATCGTAAGAGAATCCTGTGGATCCGGCGCCGTGGACCCCACCGCGATGCCGTAGTGACCCGCACGGGGTCCGGGGTTCCGCCGGCGCCCCCCTTCCACCGTCGCCCATCCTTCCGACCACGATCTCAACGTCCTTGACACGGAACCGCCCCATTTTATCTTTATGGGTGGTGTCATTCTCCGCTATCGTACTGATTCGAAAACGCGTTTCGTCATTCCAACCCTTGCGTTCACGTCCTAACTCGACCGTTTTGGACTCCTGCGCGGTCACGGTCCGGTCCGTCCGCCCGTTCCGGCGTGGGATTGCAGTCGAAGCCAGATCGGCCCTCGGTTAGATCGGATCGGTCCATGAAAGTCAAGCAGGTTACCATCAAGGACATTGCGCAGAGACTGGGGATCTCCCACTCCACGGTCTCGCGGGCCTTGTCCCGCAGCGCGGCCTATCTCGTCAGCGAGAAGACCCGGATGCTCGTGAAGCAGACCGCGGACGAGATGCAGTATACCCCAAATCTGATGGCGCAGGGATTCGTAACGGGCAAGACGGGCACGCTGGGCCTGCTCACCTACCAGATTTCCCTTGAAACGTACGGAAACCAGACGGAACAGATTCTCAGGGCGGCCGAGCGAGAGCACTATCAACTGCTGATGGGCATGGCCGTGAACCGGACTTCCCGGTCTTCGCAGGACGACCAGGGCATGCAGATCCGGCAGTTGATCTCAAGAGGCGTGGACGGGCTTTTGATCAACACGCGGGGCGATCGGGGGGAATCGGATCGGATACGGGACATGGTGCGGAACCACATCCCCGTGGTGACGTACCACTATCCCACGGAGCATATCAGCGGTGTCGTGCTGGATCTCGAGGCCGACTTCTATCACGCGACGAACCACCTGATCGAGCTGGGACACCGGCGGATCGGGTACATCGGCCGGAACCTGGACCTCGAAAGCCCGGTTTCATCCAAGGGAAGAGGTTACTGCAGGGCGATGGGGGACAACGACCTGGCCCATGAGATCATCCCGCCCCTGGGCAGCCGCGGCGAAGGCGGCTACATCCAGGGACTGAACCTGCGGGACCGGTTCACCGCCTTGCTCTGCAGGGACGACTACACGGCGATCGGGGTATGCCGCGGCCTGCGCGACGGGGGGCTTCGAATACCGGAAGACGTGGCCGTGGTGGGTTTCGGAGACATAGACGTTTCGGCCTACCTGTCGCCCGCGCTGACCACGATGGCCGTCCCCTACCAGGAAATAGCCGGGACGGCGATGGATCTGTTACTGCGCAAAATCGGCGGAGAAGACACGACCGAGCAGGTCACGCTGCGCTCCCGCCTCATCGTCCGGGAGTCCTGCGGCGGGAACAAGGATTAGGTCCTGCCCGGCCTCCTGGCTTGCCCTCCCCACGGATTCTCGTTCCGGTCCCGGCCTGCCGAATACATCTCCTCTCAGCGCACGGCCGTTTTACGCCCAGCGGTCCAGGCCCAGCAGCCGGCGTCCCAGCGTGGTGAGACGCGCGGGACCGCTCCTGCGCTCGACGCCGCGCGGATCGCCCGGGAAGGCGTCCGGGTTCTTGCGGTCCCTCCAGAGCGAGACGCGGTGTTGCCGGAGGTTCTCGTCATCCTCCGCGCTCGGGCTCGCGGAAATGTACTGGCTCCAGCGGGGCCGGTCAGAGGTGTTTCGGCTGTTCCCGTGGGGCAGCAGGCTGTGCCATATGAGGAGGTCGCCGGCCTTTCCGGGGATGGCGACCGGTTCCAGCCCCGTCATGTCCGGCCGCATGGGATCGCGGTCGGGAGGCTGGGTCTTCACCCATTCGAAAAACCGCCTGTGGAACCCCGGCACGCACTGGAAGCCGCCCTGGTTGACGTCCGTATCGGTCAGGTACAGCACGCCCTGGACCTTGAACGTCCTGGAATGGACCACCGTATCCATATCCCAGTGAATCAGTGACTCTTTAAACCCGTGCGGCCGGTCTTCCTGTTCCGGCGGCGTCATGTTGGCCCGGTCGATGCTCACCCACAGCTTCTCTTCCTTCCACAGGGTCTTGAACGCCTCGTAGACCCGCTCATGCTGCCGGTTGTCCCACATGGCCTGGTGATGGTACATTTCGACGAAACCGAGACGGCGGGGCGGATCGGCGTACCACGTTTCCGGATCGCGGGGGTCCAGTTCCAGGAATCCAGCGATGGCCGAAATCGTGGCTTCCAGGTGCTCGGCGGGCACGGCCTCGGGTATGATCACGTAGCCGTTCTCGTCCCAGCAGGACCACTGATCGTCGGTGAACAACGCATATCCTCCCGGAATATCGAAGTGTCAAGCGATCGGCGTGACGGTCCGCCCGGTTCGCCCGTTCTTTCCCGCGGCTCAGACCAGGGGTGTTATGGGCACTTCACGGCCCGTTTCGGCGGACCAGTAGATGCCGTTCAGGATCTGCTGCACGAGGAGTCCGTGCTCGCCCGGCGCCTCGGACGGTTTCCGGGTCCGCACGCAGTCGATGAAATGTTCCATCTTGAAGCGGAAACCATCCATATCGGGTAGATAGTCCGGCTTGATGTTGATCATGGTGCCGGACTGGTCCTTGAAGACGCGGGGCGGACTGAACTGGCCGCCGGCCTTTTCGCCCATCAGCGAGAAAGTCCATTCTCCCTTTCCGATATGCGCCGCGAAGGAAGCCTCCACGGAGAGCGTGGCGCCGTTGTCGAACCGGATCATCCCCACTGCCAGGTCCTCGACCGAGTACGTTTCGTGATCCCAGTCGGGCCACATGGATACCGTGTCACTGGGCCGGTCTCCCAGGTAGGTGTAGGCGCTCCCGAAGGCGCTTACGGGCTGAGGGGAGCCCATGAGATAGTGGGCCGCTTCGATCATATGCACGCCGATATCGATCAACGCGCCCCCGCCCTGCAGGTCTTTGCGGCCGAAAACACCCCAGTTCGGAATCCCGCGGCGGCGGAGGGCCAGGCATCGTCCGTACAGGATCTTTCCGAATTCTCCCCGGTCGATGAAGCGTTTGAGCATCCGGGCCTCCGGCGCGAACCGGTGCTGAAAACCGATCACCAGGATGCGGCCCGTTTCCCGGCTCGCTTTGACCATATCCGCGGCTTCTTCCGCCGTGATGGCCATGGGTTTCTCCACCAGGACGTCCTTGCCGGCCCTGAGCGCGTCTATGGTCGGCTCGCAATGGGCGCTGTTCGGGGTGCCCACGGTGACCGCGTCGATCGAATCCATCGCCAGCAGTTCCTGGTAGTCCTCGAAACAGTGGGGGATGTCGTACGTTTCCCGGCAGGTGTCCAGGGCGGCGCTGCTGATGTCGGCGACCGCCGTCAATTCCACGTCGTCCATACCGGACAGGTGCTGCATGTGTTCGCGGGCGATACCGCCCCCACCGATGAAACCGACCTTCGTTTTAGGCACACTGCCTTCCTTTCTTCATGCTGCGGATCTTTATGCTGCGGACCTCGTTTACCAATGAACCACACGACCGTTTCGCCGATGGGCAGGCCGATACGGGGAACTGAATCGATGGATTTGTATTCAATACTATAAGGAACGATCACGCGAATGCGCGTCGCGCGCGGTTGCAAATAATACTTTTCCCGGTCGACGAAATGCAAATATATTGCATGGTAAACCCCGACACAACTTTATCAAAGCACCAGGGAAGGCGCTTTGGCGGGCGTTTTCGACCGAGGTCCGCGCCGGCAAGGCCGCGTGCCTCTTTTTCGCGTAGTGGAGGTTTGATGTTCGGCGCTGGTGGCAGGTGGATCAAGGTGATTTTCGGACTCGCGCTGCTGTTCGCGGTACCGGCCGTTGCCGTGCTCGCGGTTTCGCCGGCTTCAGCGGCGGCTCCGGCGGCACCGGCCGTCCTGGTGGCGACTCCCGAGGCATCGGCGGCCGCACCGGCGGCGGCTCCGGCTGACCGCGTTCCCGACCAATCGGGCGGGATCAACCCGAGTCTCGCCGTGGTGGATATCGTCACCTCGCGCGGCGATACAGTGGACAGCACGCGCGTCGACTGTTACTACCGCCTTTCAAACGAACTGTTCAGTTTCGTCCGGTCCGGAGACCGCTACGCCGCCCGTTTCGAACTCTCGCTGATCGTGATCGACGATGACGATTACCAGGTTACCGCCGAGACCATTCGGGATTCGGTCCTGGTGAATACGGAAGCCGAGATGCGGGTGATGGATCATTCCCGCGCAAAGCTGTACACCACCTACCTTCCCCCGGGCAAGTACGACCTGGAGATCAAGCTCTACGACCAGGATACCGGCAGCCAGCATGACATGGCCAGGCCCTTTGAAGTGCCCGATTACTACAAGGACCGGCTGAGCGTAAGCGACATACAGTTCGCCGGACTGGTCCTGGAAGGGTCGTCCAGCGTCGGCCTGGAACGCAGGGGCATCCGGATCGTTCCCAACCTGACCCGCGCCTTCGGCGAAGACCATACCGACATGTACATCTACTACGAGGTGTATTCGGACGCGGCCGGGGAGGCGCAACAGCCGCTGTCGGTGGTTTACAAGATCAAGTCGCCGTCGGGCAAGGTGATGCTGGACCTTGAGGAGCCCCTGGAACGGCAGGGCCATATCGGCGCGTACAGCGGCCGGTTCGATACCAGCGACCTGCCCCAGGGGGTGTACACCCTCGAGATCGAAGTCGATGACCGCGCCGTACGAAACCGGGCGAAAGCCGAATCGGAATTCCAAATCACCTGGCAGTTCCTGCTGCCCCTGACGACGGCGAAAAACTTCAGGGAGATCACCGAGCAGTTGAGGTATATCGCCAAGAACGACGAGCTGGATGCGCTGAAGAAACTCAGGGACGCGCCCGCGGGAGAACAGAAAGTCGCCCTGGAATCGTTCTGGAAACGCCGGGACCCCACGCCCGGAACGGACCGGAACGAACACATGATCACCTATTACCGTCGGATTGCGTACGCGAACGAACATTTCGACGACGGACTCCGGAAGGGCTGGCGCAGCGACCAGGGCCGGGTCTATATCGTCTACGGTCCGCCGGACGAGATAGAACGGCATACCTGGGACCGGGCTTACTCCCATCCGTACCAGGTTTGGCATTACTACAACATAAGCCGTAGTTTCGTCTTCGTAGACTTCGACGGCTACGGCAGGTATCAGCTCTATCGGGTGTATTGAAACGGCGGTCACAGCCTATGGCGGCTTCCGTCCGGTTTGCCGAAATAGCCCTCCCTCTACCGGTCGACCAGGTATTCTCCTACAGCATTCCTGACAACCTCCTCGACACGGCCCTGCCGGGACGGAGGGTGTCCGTCGTCTTCACGAACCGCAGGATGACCGGCGTCATCACGGCGCTTTCGGACACCTGTCCCGTGCCTCGGTACAGACCGCTGTTGGATGTCCTCGACGACGAGCCGGTCCTGGACGCCTCGCTGCTCGAGCTCACGCGGTGGATCGGCCGGTACTATCTCTGCCCGTGGGGCGAAGTGATCAAGGCCGCCCTGCCCGCGGGCATGTTGTCGGAAAGCGAACAGATCGTCCGACGGGACGAACCGTGCCCTCCCGAGTGCATGGACCGGCTTCGCCGCGCCGCGCCCCGTCAGGCCGAACTGCTCGCCCAGGTTCCGGAACAGGGCGCCGTCACGTTGTCGAGCCTCCGGCGCCGGACCCGCATCCGGCAGCCCTTCGCGGCCCTTCGCGGCCTCGAGGCGAAGGGCCTGGTCACGATTTCGATCGGAGATCCCGGCACCGGCCCGGGCATTCGGTACGAGACCTGGGTCGAACTGGTCCCGCCGATGGAGGAGGCGGACCGGATCGTGACCCGGCTGATCCCCCGCGCGGCCCGGCAGGCCAGCTGCATCAACCTCCTGGCGCGGCACGGCGGCCGGCTGACCACGGAGCAGCTCCGTCACCTGGGACGGATCGAACGGGCCGTGGTGCGGAGACTGGAGAAGAAGGGCCTGGTGTCGCTCCAGGAGGTCGAGACGATACGCGACCCCTACCGGGACGCCGAGCTGCCCGAACCGGCCGATGTCGATCCCACGGTGGAGCAGGCCGAAGCACTTCGGGCGATCCACGGCGCCATCGGCCAGGGCGCCTTCAAGTCCCTGCTGCTCTACGGCGTCACCGGCAGTGGGAAGACGCACGTTTACGTCAAATCCATAGAAAAGACCCTGGAAGCCGGCCGGTCGGCCATCGTACTCGTGCCGGAACTCGCCCTGACCCCGCAGGCCGTGCGGCAGTTCCGCGCCCATTTCGGCGATCTAGTGACCGTCCTGCACAGCGGCCTGTCCCCGGGGGAGCGATACGACTCCTGGCGGCGGACCCGCGCCGGGGACTACCGCATCGTCGTCGGCGCCCGGTCCGCCGTGTTCGCGCCGCTGTCCGATCTCGGCCTGATCGTCATCGACGAGGAGCACGAACCGTCCTACAAGCAGTTTGACGACCCCCCGCTCTATCATGCGCGGGATGTGGCGGTCGTCCGGGCGCGCACGGTGAACGCCGTGACGGTAATGGGCAGCGCGACACCTTCCCTGGAGACCTACGCCAATACGCAGACCGGCAAATTCGAGTGCTGCCGCCTGACCGAGCGGGTGGACCGGCGCCCCCTGCCGGGCGTGCGGATCGTGGACATGCGGGAAGAGCGCAGGCTGGGGCGCTTTTCGATCTTCTCCGCTCCCCTGGCCGACCGGATCAAGGACCGGCTCGAGCGGAAGGAGCAGATCATCCTCTTCCTGAACCGGCGCGGATTCTCGCCCTTCGTCCAGTGCTACGACTGCGGGCACTCCGTGTCCTGTCCCCACTGCAGCGTGACGATGACCTACCACGCCGACAGCCTGTTCATGCGGTGCCACTACTGCGACCACAGGGACCAGGCGCCGGAAGTCTGCCCCAAGTGCCGTTCCGGGTCGATAGGATACCGGGGCGTCGGCACCCAGCGCGTCGAGGAGGAACTCAAAGAGCAGTTTCCGGACGCACGGATCGTCCGCATGGACATGGACACGACGTCGCGGAAGGGTTCCCACCAGGATATTTTCCACCGCGTGCTGAACCGCGAGGCGGACATCCTGCTCGGTACGCAGATGGTGGCCAAGGGGTTCGACTTCCCGAACGTGACGCTCGTGGGCGTCATCTCGGCCGACACCTCGCTCAACCTGCCGGATTTCAGGGCCAGCGAGCGGACCTTTCAGTTGCTGACACAGGTGGCCGGCCGGACCGGGCGGGGCAAGCTGGGCGGCGAGGTGATCGTCCAGACTTATGCGCAGGGCCACCACAGTGTCGTCAGCGCACAGGCGCACGACTACGAGTCTTTTTACGCCCGGGAAACCAACGACCGCAAGGCGCTGGGCTATCCACCCTTCGGGCGCATGGTCGGAATCCTGTTCCAGGGGGAACGGGACGAATACGTGATGCGGGAGGCGCGCCGGTTCGCCGAACTCATGCGGAAGTACGGGGCGGAACTGAGCATACTCGGTCCCGCGCCTCCGGTGATCGCCCGTGTGCGCAACCAGTACCGCTGGCAGATCATCGCGCGGAGCAGCCATTCCGGGCGTCTTCGTGACGCCGTGCGGCGAGCCAGGCTGCAATGGGAGCGTGCTGCCGACAGCCGGCGCATTCACTTGAAAGTCGACGTGGATCCCGTGGGGCTGGTGTGAAAACAAATGTACGCGAAATAACCTGCAAGACGATTCTGACCCGAACGGGCGGCTTCCTGGAAGGCTACACCCACACCCTGCAGCCTTATGTCGGCTGCGTGTACCGGTGCCCCTACTGCTACGTGCAGGCCCTGCCCGTCCATCTCTATCACGGCGGGGCCTGGGGCGACTACGTGGACGTCAAGATCAACGCGCCCGAACGGCTCGAGGCCGAGATGACCCGTCTGAAGAAGCGGGACAAACCGGTGCGGGTTTTCCTGAGTTCCGCCACGGACCCCTACCAGGGCGCCGAGTCGAAGTACCGGATCACGCGCAAGTGCCTGGAGGTGTTCGCCGGCCTGCAACCGGACCGGCTGGTCGTGCAGACCCGCAGCCCCATGGTCCGCCGGGACTTCGACGTACTGAAGCGCATCGAAGGGGTCGAGCTGAACCTGACGCTCGAAACCCACGACGAAACCGTCCGCCGAAATCTCACGCCCCACGCCCCCTCCGTGGCCGCGCGGCTCAAGACCCTCGACGCCGCCATGGAAACCGGGCTTCTGGTCCGGGTCACGATCAGTCCCATGCTGCCCAACGACCCGTATATCTTCGTGGAAACGCTCCGGGACCGCTGCCACTCCGTGGTCGTGGACACGTATTTCGACGGGGACGGATCGGGCGGCATGCGGACCGAACGCCTCCAGGTGCGGGAGATGTACGAGCGGTTCGGTTACGGGGAATGGTACCGGCTCGGCGCCCATCACGCCCTGGTGGACGCGCTGACGGCTTCCTTCGGTGCCGGGCGCGTCGCGTACAGCAAGGAAGGGTTCAACCGATCCATATTGTGATGGACAGGCGAGGGCGTTCTGGTTATCATCCGACGTGCGATTTCGACCTCGTCCCGTTCCCGCTGGAAGCTAAAGCAGGCAACCTCTCTATGCCCAAGGTAACCGTAGCCGAACTGCAGGACTTCATAGACGGCGTGCCCTTCGTCCATGATCTCGGACTGCGGATCGTCGAGGTGGAGGACGGGGTCTGCCGCGGCCGGCTGCCCTATCAGCCCCGGTTCGCCCAATCCTACAACCTCGTGCACGGCGGGGTGACGGCCTCCCTGGCCGATACCATGGCGTATATGGCCCACGCCACGCTGAACGGGATCACGCGGGACACGGTGACCACCAACCTGACGGTCACATACCTCTATGCCGCCAGCGAAGAAGCCCTGAACGCCGAGGCCCGGGTCATAAAGAACGGCCGCAAGGTCCTTTACGGCGAAGTGGTGATCACCAACGACGCCGGAACCCGGGTCGCCCACGCCACGGTCACCTATCTCAGGCTGGACTACGAGCCGCGCGGGTAGGCGCCACAGTCAGGCTGGACTACGAACCGCGGAAGTAGGCTACGCGGCTACATTACGAGCCGGGCGGACAGGCACCACCGCATTACGCGAACCGGGCGAGCCCGTGCAGGGCGATGTCGTGCGAAGTTTCCCCCGTGGTGGCCAGGTCGGCCATGACCTCACCGATGACACTGCAGAACTTGAACCCGTGGCCGGAGCAGGGGGAGGCGACGAATACGTTTCCATACTCCGGATGGGCGTCCAGGATGAAGTGGCCGTCGGCGGTGTTGGTGAAGGCACAGACCTGCAGGCTCGTGGTGGGACCCGACCCGTCGGGGAAGTAGCGTTCGGCAAATGACCGGAGCACGGCCTCGTCGCGGGGGTTTGCTGACCGATCGATCCGGTCCATGTCGATCTGCTCGTCCAGGTGATGGTACCGGCCGATCTTGAACCCCGGCACGCCATGCACCGGAAGACCGTAGTACCGGCCCTCGGCCACCTGGAGATTGAACACCGGGAACCGGTCCGGCTGGAAAAGCTCCAATCGCTTCGGCTGGAACCAGCCCAGCACCTGGCGTTCCGGCTGTACCAGCCCATCCAGGGGTTTCACCACCTTGCCGATCCAGGCGCCCGCGGTGATGACGAGCCGGTCGGCCGTGTAAGTCGATTTTGCGGTCTTTACCGTGATGCCGCGCCCGTCGGACGTCCAGTCCAGCACCGGTTCGCATCCGTGGATCTCGGCGCCTTCCCCCTGGGCCGCCTCCACATGGGCGACGATGCACCGTTCCGGCACGAGATAACCGCCGTCCGTCTGAAACACGGCCATGATGTCCTCCGGCAACCGATAGCCCGGAAACCGCCGGTTCACTTCCGCGCCCGTGAGGATCTCGTGGGGCAGGCCGTGCTCCTCGCAGGATACCTTCGAGCCCTGGAAGACCCAATCGTCCGCAGGGCCCGCGTCGAGGGCGCCCGTGACATGCAGCAGCCGCTCGCCCGCCCTTTCCTCGATATCCCGCCACAGCGCGTACGCACGCCGGAGCAGCGGCACGTAGGAGGGGTGTTCGGAATAGGCCAGGCGGATAATCCGCGTCTGTCCGTGGGAAGAACCCAGGTCGTGCGGTATGTTGAATTGTTCGAGGCCCAGCACGCGGCAGCCGCGACGGGCAAGGTGCCAGGCCGCGGCGCTGCCCATGCCGCCCACGCCGATCACGATGACGTCGTATGTGGAGGATGGATGGGTCACGGATCTGGTGCTCCAGGGAACACGCGCGGAGTCGACAGCACACGCGCGGTGTCACAAAGGATACACGCACGGAGTCGCAAAGGTGGGCTGAATATAGAGGCCGGTACGTACCGAATCAAGCAGATCAACGTCCACGAAACGATGGTTTCACCTGCCGCCGGGATAAAGAACCTTGCCGATTCCCGTGGTCGTAAAGTATACTGAAACCGCGGGAACGCGAAGGGAATGCGAAGGCAACGCGAGAACAGGCAGGTTCCGGATTCGGGGCGACTCATGTCTCTGCGATCACTATCTCCCCTGGACGGCCGATACGGCGACCGGCTGCAGGGCCTTTCCTCCTATTTCTCCGAATGGGCGTTGATCAAGTACCGGCTGCACGTGGAGATCGAATGGCTGATCACCATGGCGGAGCGGCCCGAGATCGGGCACGTGCGCGCCTTTTCCGAGGAAGAGACCGGTTTCCTGCGGTCGCTGGTCCTGGATTTCACCGACGCGCAGGCCGAGCGGATCAAGGAAATCGAGCGGGAGACCCGCCATGACGTTAAGGCGGTGGAGTACTACGTACGGGAAGCCATTGCCGGGACCTCCGTGGAGGACGTCACCGAATCGGTCCATTTCTGTTGTACTTCCGAAGACATCAACAACCTTGCCTACGCCCTCATGCTCCGGGACGGGATCCAGCAGGAGTGGCTGCCCGGCAGCCAGGACCTGATCTCCGTCGCGGCGGCCCTCGCCGGCGAAACGGCGGACATCCCGATGCTCAGCCACACCCACGGGCAGTCCGCCACGCCCACCACCGTGGGCAAGGAACTCGCCGTGTTCGTCGCCCGCTGGCGGCGCCAGCTCGACCAGGTCGCCCACAGTGAGTACCTCGGCAAGTTCAACGGGGCGGTGGGGAACTACAACGCCCATATCGTCGTGTATCCCGATGTGCCCTGGGAGGCCGTGGCCCGGCACTTCGTAGAGGACCGCCTCGGCCTGACCTTCAATCCGATCACCATACAGATAGAGCCCCACGACTACCTGGCGGAACTCTTCCACCGGCTGATGCGCTTCAATACCGTGCTGCTCGACTTCGACCGGGACATGTGGTCCTACATTTCCCTGGGCTACTTCCGTCAGAAGGTGGTGGGCACCGAGACGGGTTCCTCGGTCATGCCCCACAAGGTGAACCCCATCGATTTCGAGAATTCCGAGGCCAACGTGGGCGTCAGCAACGCTCTGCTCGAACACCTGGCCGGAAAGCTGCAGATCTCGCGTCAGCAACGCGACCTGAGCGACTCCTCCGCCCTGCGTAACGTAGGCGTGGCCGTCGGCCACTCCCTACTGGCGATCCATTCGGCTATCCAGGGCATGGGCCGCGTGGAAGTGGACCGGGACGTGGTGAGCGCGGACCTCGACGGGGCCTGGGAGGTGCTGGCGGAAGCCGTGCAGATGGTCATGCGAAAAGCCGGCCACGAGAACCCCTACGAGCGGATGAAGGCGCTGACCCGGGGCCAGGTCATCACGCAGGAGATCATGGAGGAATTGATCCGCGACCTGGACCTTCCGGACGACGACAAGCTTCGCCTGCTCGCCCTGACCCCCGCGGATTACGTCGGTCTCGCGCCGCAGCTGGCCAGGCACATCGTCCGGGAGGGCGAGGACATCGTACCGGAAGGCGCGGCAGGTAAACAGGATTCGCCGGGCGCTGACGGGGAATCTCCGGGCGCCGACCAGGATTCTCCGGGCGCCGACGGAGAAGACGCCTGATCCCGATGCGCGCCTGCGTAATGCGCGTCTGCGATAGCGATTCCTCCAGGTAATCCAGCACCCATCTCGGTTTCATCAATTCATGCCGTCTCTCCCCACGAATTTCGGAACCCTGGACTGGCTGATCGTCGCCGTGTACATGGCGGCCACCGTAGGCGTGGGCCTGTACATGAACCGGTACATCCGGGACATGGGGGACTACATCGTGGCGGGCCGGTCGCTCAAGTCGCGCCTGGCCGTGGCGACCATGATCGGGAGCGAGCTCGGGCTGGTGACGGTCATGTACTCGGCCCAGAAGGGGTTCACGGGCGGGTTCGCCGCCTTCCACATCGCGGTGATCGCCGGCGTCGTGACCTTCATCGTGGGCATGACGGGCTTTATCGTGGTGCCCCTGCGCCGCCTCGGCGTGATGACGATCCCCGAGTTCTACGAGAAGCGGTTCAGCCGCGGCGTGCGGGTCTTCGGCGGCCTGCTCCTCGCCTTTGCCGGCATCCTGAACATGGGCCTGTTTTTGAAGGCGGGCGCCCTGTTCGTGACGGGCCTGACCGGGCTGACCGATCCCAACGCCGTCGCCGTGGTCATGACCGTCATGCTCGCGCTGGTGATCGCCTACACCATCATGGGCGGCATGGTCTCGGTGGTGATCACCGACTATATCCAGTTCGTGGTCCTCTCCTTCGGCATGATCCTCACCTGCGGCATGGCGGTGTACGCCCTCGGCTGGCCGACCATCGTCGAAACCGTGGCGGCCGTCCACGGTGAGTCCGGCTTCAATCCCCTGCTCGAAGGCAGCGGGTTCGGCCCCTCCTACATCATGTGGATGATCTTCACGGCAGGCCTCGTGTCCTGCGCCGTGTGGCAGACGTCGGTCATGCGGGCCTGCGCCGCCGAAAGCGTGGAAGTGGTGCGACGGCTCTACCGGTGGTCCTCCATCGGCTTCCTGATCCGGTTCATGATCCCCCAGTTCCTCGGCATCTGCGCGCTTACGTTCTTCTTCAACAACCCCGAGTTCCGCGGGTTCTTCTTCGATGAAACCGGGTCGCCCACCGCCGACCCCACGATGACGCTTCAGGCCATGCCCCTCTTTCTCTCGCAGGTCCTGCCCACCGGCATCATCGGACTCGTCGGCGCGGGGCTTCTCGCTGCCTTCATGTCGACCCACGACAGCTACCTGCTCTGCTGGGCGTCGGTGCTGACCCACGACGTCGTGGCGCCGGCCACGAACGAGCGGCTGACCACCCGGTGGCGCCTGGCGCTGTCGCGCGTCTTCATCCTCGTGATCGGCCTGTTCCTGCTCGTATGGGGACTCTGGTACGACCTGGGGCAGGACCTGTGGGACTACATGGCCGTGAGCGGCGCCATCTACTTCACCGGCGCCTTCACGCTGCTGCTGGCAGGGCTATACTGGAAGCGGGCGAGCACCGTGGGGGCCTACCTGGCGCTCACCGCGGGCATCGGCGCCGTGGCGGGCCTCGGACCCGTGAACCAGGCGCTGGGACTGGGCATGTATAAAAGCGACGAGATCGGACTGGCCATCACCGCGCTGGCCCTGGTCCTCATGTTCGCCGGGTCGATGGTGTTTCCGGACCGCCTCGATCGTCCAGGAGGCTCGGACGGCACGGATGGCTCGGGCCGCCCGGCCCGTATTGAGCACCCGGCCCGCACGGACCGGAAGGAGGAGGCGTGATGGAATTCTGGAGCACGTTCTGGGCGGTGGTGTTTGTGCTTTGCCTGCTACTGTTCGCGGTTGTGGCGGTGTATGTCAGCGTGGGCGCACTGGGTGATATCAGGGCGCTGTTTCGGAGGATGGGGAGGCGTGATGGAGTAAAAAGAAAATCAACTTCGTAAGTTAATGCAAGCAAGACAAACACCATTCTTTTTATAAGTTCCTATCGAAGCCCAAACTGCGCGATTAATTCCGGACGTTTTGCTAGTATCTGTCCTATGTGGCTTTCTGGCCAAAGTTCTATGTATAGGGCTTTCTCAGAATCATTATGTTTATCAACGAATTGCACCGCGCTTTCAGTGAACGTTCCTGTCGTTGCAATCACAAGTTCATGTACTTTTGGTGGATCCCAATAACCAATTCTGGTAATTACATCAGTAATATCAGTATCTGTGACGCTCTTTGTATGCCAACACTTACATTGAATTATGGTTCGATAACGGCGGACCCCGGATAGCGAGTTGTGTTCTACACGATCGACAGAAATATCCCTTCCATGGTCTGGAGCGTTCGTTTTCATATGCCACTTTGCGTTTTCATACTGTGGTGTGTCCGAAACTATCAAGTAAATTAACCGTTCGAAACTTTCATCATTCAAGACAGACAAATTCAGTCTTGTAGATACGTGTCCAGAGGGTTTTTCAGATACCACATCACAAAGATCTTTTGTCTCAATAGGTATAGGATCGTTGTCACTAAATATCGCCTTGTTTAGCCCCTTACTAACTTCCGGCCAATCGAAACGTACGATATCATTCAAATCAACTACCATTCCAAAGTGAAGATGTCGCTGTAAATCGTTCCATCTGGCAGGCCGGACAACTGTTCCGAGCAGCATATCCAGTTCACCAATTATAACCTTGAGTTTCGTCCACGATTGATCATCACTGACTTTGCTAGTTTCTGAATCTGGATCTGAGTACCGTGTTGTCAGTTCCCTGAGGATCTCTTCTACGTTACTCATCAATTCGAAAAGTCGATCACGGATTAACTCGCGTCTTTTTAACTGAAGACGATAGCGGTACTCATGTAACTGACGTCCCTGCTCTTGTAGGTATTCTTCAACTTGAAGTTGAGCTCCAAACTCATCTATCTCCATCGCGTCAAGACGAGATTGAGCAATCCCATCGAAGTCTGGCAACTCATCTTCGATGACAAACCCATTAATTGCGGGTAAAGCCGGAAGAATTCGTCGAAATGTCCAACAAAGCTCCTCATATTCTGGCGGACTCCCGACTACCGGCCCGTCAGGAATCAGCGATGAGATCTGTTCCCACAAGTTGTCAAGTTTCTGCAGATTGGCTTCTGTAGCTTCAAATTGTTTTAATGCGGTATTTAGTGTGCTCATATGATACTCTACAAAAGGTATGGAATATAACGTCGTTACTTATATGGATTTAGGCCTAATTGTATAACGAATGGGGACAATATGATTAAGAGTCCAGATTGACTACGCGGGGCCGGTAAGGATGGCCTTTTCACTTATTCAGAAGATTCTAAGAAATACCCAAGAAAACGCAAAAAGGCATCCGAGCAGGATTCGAGCTTGCGACCTACTGCTACTAGTTGTTGCTCTTTCCCATATTCCAATGGATCCTGCATCCCGCTAAGTTGACCTCTCGGATGCAGGAACTGCTGAACGGCCTGTAGGCGATACCCAACTAGCGATCAAGAAAACGACGAATATGTAAACAGAGACGCCCGAAGCGACAACAACTCCGGGCTAAGATTATGTATAAGAATAGACATGGACGGAGGAAGGTGTGGTGTTCTTTCGGTAATAGCCTTCCTATTTCGGCCCTTCTTTAACTATCTGCTCCTCCTGTCCTTGCAAATATGATCCATTGGGGACGTTAGATTTAAAATCCCGGCGGCCATCCTTTTCGTTCCAGACAACATCTTCACCGATGGCTTTGAGCTTTTTCTGGTAGTAGCCTACGTTGAGTTCGGTGTCCGAGAAAACGTAACGAACGTATCCATAAATACCATTTGTACCGACCCTTATCCAGTCCCCTTTTTCTACTTTATCCGGTTTCACTGACCCTCCAAGGCAGTTGCTATCCGCAACCGCAGACCAGCGCTTTGCCCTCGGTGGCCTTTAGGCCTTCGGTTTCGTATCCGTCTCTCATCCACCAGTCCAGACCGCCCATAAGTTCCTTCACGTTGAAACCCAACCGAGCCATGTTGAGTGCGCCTTTGGTCGACGCGTTGCACCCGATGCCGTCACAATAGGTCACGTAAAGGGCGTTATTGTCTAGGTGGCCTGTGGTTTCTGGATCCATGGTCCGGTGAGGTATATTCACAGCACCAGGGATATGACGTTCCGCGTAGGCTTCCTCGGAACGCGCGTCCACCACGATGACGTCCTTGCCCAGTGTGATGGATTCCCACAGGTCATAGGAATCGGTCTCGTATTTCAGTTTGTTCTCATAGTGTGCGATCTGGTCTTTCATGGATCCTCCTGTTGGTAACACAATATCAAAACACTTCGAGGATTTTGTCCTACATTCTTGACTCGTAATGTGTAAACAAAAAGCATGTTAGTGATATTCATACTGAATAGTCAAACAGTTCTACAAATGATGAGTCGTTCATACCATCAACCTGTTTGAATCATAGATACGCCATCTAAATCCGTTTCTGTATTTATCTTTTCTGTCAAATGTGATACCTCAGAGTCTAAAGGACTTAACTTATCAATATTGAACTGGCAGTTGGAAATGAATCACCGAGGAAGGAAAAACGAGAGGCTTGTATCTAAAGTGAGTAAGTCAAATTCACTTAGGCTATCTACACCGGTCAAATCAGAACGAAACCGTAGTTCGCTAACTCCTAAAGGTAGTACATCTCGAATTGCGGGAATACGACGAAGATTAAAAAAACGCAGTGAAGATCTCGCAAGTCTCTCATCAAAAGTCGCCGTCATGGCGTCGTTTATTCTTGAACCTAAAGTAGTTGAAACCACCTCATGCAACTTAAATAGAAGGTCGTTATTAGATGTAACCATTATTGTTATTTGATCAATGAGATCTCTAAGATTCATCCCATTAGGCGTATGTTCGATAAACATTGATGCGACAACAGCTGTCGTGCCATCTGGTGGGTTACATTGCTCATACGTGAAAACATGAGAACGTATCCTTCGACTCGATGACTTAACATCAATTCGTACATCGTCACAAACAAAATCATAGCGTGCTGAGTCGTCGATCCGCCATGCTTTTAGTGTTTCGATTGGATCAGTGCTTTTTGAAATCAAATATAGTTCGCCTATAAGTCCGGTTAGAGTTCGAATTGATGGTTTTTGTAATTTCTGAAAAATAAAAGCAAGACGATGAAACGCAGTGGCGACTTCGTTGTTACCAGGTTCGTTACCAAGAATAGACACAACTGAGTGACACACTGACAAAAAATACCGAACAATCTCGCGTTCCTTTGATTTGCATAGGACTATTGTCAGACGGCTTTCCTGCACAACTTCATGGTCTATCTTCAGCGTACAGGGTAACTCAAACTGAACATCTATACTGTCGAGTCGGATTGGGGATGGCTGTATTCTCGATTGACCACTTGATTTAACCAATATGCAAGCACGTGAGAATTGGTCCTTGCCTACAAAGTAACTAGTAAATAATGGAATTCCCAATACCGCATAAATAGAGTCCTCTACTCTATCCACTGAAGGTGTTTCAATACTTTCATATAGATCGATTAGGGTTTTATCCATGTTCCACTTCGATATGTTGGTCCTGAACAAGCCAATCTCTTCCTAGCCTAGTTGGAATCCATACAGCGATCACTGGGACATTATTGGCAACTGCCTCATCATTCATACGAAGACTCAGTGTATGAATTTGTACGGAAACTATCTCCGGTTCACGAATGTCACGATCACCTGGATAAATCTCGCCTTGATGTTCTTTGGGTGCGACAGGAGCTGCGCCTTGAAACAACTGTCTCACTTCACCATTTTCGTCTATGGATCGACTACGTTCTATTCCACGGCTCATTCGGAAAATCGTACAGAGTTCACCGGAGTTGGAATCTAAGGCATAACTAAGTAAAAGCAACATGGCAGTATATCGTTGTGAATCTGTCGTCCCAGTTATCCGTGTTGGCACTAAAAGGTTATTTATGACATCACGTAGTGGTACATTGTGGCAAACTTCGTGGCGTTGAGTATCTGTACGATCGTCGTGTCCTTCGTCTTCAACAAAAGCTTTACCAACTAAAAAGTTATCCACTGTCTGGCGATTACCCTGAATAACATCTTCGGGGGCAAACACAACACGGGGATGTACCCAATCATTCGAAAAACGACCACGTAAATAATCGAATTCAAGGACTTGTCTACGACAGGGTTGAAACGCAGTATCTAATACAAAGGCTCTTTTCCAATCATTGAGTGGTTTGTTTTCTCTTTGAATTTGAAGAAGTTGATTTCTAATATCTTCTTCATGGTCAACATATTTACCAAATGCGTCTAGAGTTCCCTGTTCGAGATAAAGTCGACAGAATCCTAGGTAAGGTCTCTTGTAACCAAAAAACCGAGCCCTTTGTTGAATGGTATCGGCATTTCCAATGCCAATTCCTCTAGGCATATATGTAACTGTAAGACCTTCTATCGTAAATCCCCTATCCATTGCTTGGCCACCAACCAATATCCACCCGTATGTACCTCGCCATTCTACAGTTGGAGTAGGACCGGTCCTGGTATTCATCTCAAGAACTCGTGTACGTCTAAATGCACGGGGTAACCAATTTATCAACTCCTCGAAATCCGGAAGATCGCGATTAGCAGTTACGGATAAATCAACGTAAGCATCGCGAAAATCCTCAATCAGTTCGAGTTTGTCTTGATCATCATTCCCTAAACTGAGAGTTCGTTTCCATTCCTCAAAAATGTCACGAACCCAGTTATAATACTCGTAATGTTGTGCAGTACGGTGTGAAGGATGTACAAGCATAGAGCAGTTTCCGATTTCAGAACTGGCACGTAGTCTAGCTGTGAGTCCAACCATAAAAACACGCAAAGCTTCCAACAAGGATTCTGGTGGTTCACCAAGAAAATTTGCATTAACGGGAACATCATCGGGAGGAATAACACGGATGTAGGAAGACTCGTCAGTAAAGAAGTCTTTTCCACCGACATAGTTGTTTCCAGGCTCTAGCACTTGAACGAAATTTGGGGATAGAGAATCGATAATACTGATGAGTAAGGGGGCCTGTGGAGTTGCCGTATACTGCAGGTAGGTGTGACGATTTATCGCTTTTCTTAATTCCATCAGTCTTCGATAAGTAGTGCTTTCCTGTCCCTGTGCAGCATCGTTATTTAGACTAGCTTGATCTGCTTCATCGTCGATAACCAATACGGGAACATCTCGCAAAGAGATAGTACTCAAAAGGTTTGTTAAATTGCGAAGTCGTTGATGATGTTTCAGAACTGTAATTAATACCGTTTTTCTGTAATCATATGGAGTATCACTATCATTCCAATCCGCCAATGCATCACGAATGGCTTGAATTGCAGTGTCATCGTTTATTGATGGATTTTGAAACTGTATCCAACGGCGTGCTCGTTCTGGTTCGTCAATTCCAAAGTCTCGGCGTAGACGATTCGTTGATTGTTCGAGTAGTGTATTTGATGTTCCAGCTATCACAATTACAATTTGAAAACTGTTATCCCTTGCTAGAGTTGTCACAGCCTCAAAAGACATAGTCTTGCCACTCTGAACATAACCGACAACCAACCCGGTTTCCTGAGTAGTCAAGTTAGTAGGAGAGATTCCTTTACCGAGAATAGTTATCGCATCGTTTCGAACACTTTCTTGACTGCCATCCGGAACAACATTTTCAAGGAAGTCCACGGTTTCTTGACCGATTGTAGGTGTCCAGGCATCATTGTTTTGTGTTGTAGGCGTTACGATCAGAGGATTACTACTGGGCATATATTGTTCCTCACTTTAGGGCTCAGACAGGGCGTTTTTTAAAATGTCATTTACGTTCCTTCTGACTGTTCCAGCTCGACGTACACCAGAGTCTCTTGCCAAAACCTCACCAAATGCGATAGCCGCTGCAATACGGAGCATGCCTTCAACATCCTCAGTGTCTGCCCGAGCAAATCGCACCATAAATGGATGTGCTAGCGAAACACAAAGGTAAAGTCTGCGTGGATCACTTTGTGTTTCTTCTGTGTTACTGAATGCGATCCACTGGCTTTCAGATGGATCGTTTGTAAGTTCGACTTTTATTTCCCAGTTTTTATCACGAAAGCGAATATCGAATTGCCTTGCAGCCAGAGGATTGGCTGCAGTTTCTTGTGTCTGAGGGGTTTCAACCGGATCAGAATCTGCAACTAGCGGCAAGATTTCAGGTAAGTGATCTTCCATTACTTGTGTAGCATTACTAACTGCTTGTTCGGCGACAGTTTTCAAGCGTGCAACAGGCTCACGAACTCTGTATCCTTCTGCTTGCTTCAATAGCGGCAGATCCCCACTGTCCAAGTGTTCCTTCAGTAATTCCAAGAATGGTTGCTCATTTTCATCCCAACGAAATCCATCTTTTGTATGGCTAACCTCGAATCCTTCAAGGTGTAACTCACCAAAAAGCCTCTGATAACGGTAACTATTTGAGTGTCCAAACACTTGTACTGGCCTATATCCTTCGTCCCCGCTTCCTTGTATCACACGACCTCGACGAAATAGTGCAAAACCGGCTTTAGTTGTACTTGCTCTTTCTCGAAGCGCTGCAAAACCACTTACCGAAAGTCCCATACCGAAATCAAACTCAATATCCTTTCTCCAAGGTCTACTCTGACCGTTCGTATCTTTAAAAAACGGAGCATTTAGAATCTTTGGTTCCTTGTATGCTAGGCTGTCCCCATTTAAACGCAACTCAAGTATACTCTCTCTCATGAAGGCTCTATACATGTCGGTGAGATGTTCCTTGAGTTTACCAATTGTACGTCCAATTGGTACGTTGAAAACCTCCTCAAGGACTATCTCGGTATAATGACTGTGGGTAGCTTCTTCCTCCTCTGTAATCGACAGTTCACGCAGATCGTCATTAACGATGTTCTCAATATTGAAAACAACCGTTCGAGAGACGGGCTCTCCTAAGGCAGATGTTCGCACACTCCATTTCGGTGCGAACCAGCATGCTGCGCTTTTCATACCTAAACCAAATTCTGCGAGCCCCGATCTATCTGGAGGTATAGCAGCTGGCCTAAATGCTCTTCCGTACTCGGAAATTGAGATACCAGCTGCATTGTCCTTAATAGATATTCGCGACGGTGAAGATGCGTCTATGTCGATGTCGACAACAAGTTTGTAACTATCTCCCTGTATTCTGGAAAGTTTCTCTTTGTTTTTTATGTAACTCTGTACAGCATTATCAACAAACTCGCCCAAGGCATACCAAGGTTTGTAGTTTAGATGTCGAAGAACACCTAACATACTCACGCCAGGTGTAATATCGACAGTTTTTGATTTCAAAATACCCCACCTATTTTGGATTTGAAATTACTTAGATCTCTATCCTGCCGTAAACTGTTTTACTGCTATAATTGTGTTAATATACAGTAATTTACAAGAAAAACAACTACATAGCATGACTCAGAAGTCTATTAGCGATCTCACGAACCACATGGACATTAACTGCATTACCAAGTGCTTTAAATGCGGAAGTCTGATTTGCTGGTAGATACTTTAAGGACTCCATACTTTGAAGACGGCTACATTCCCTCACTGTCATGTATCGTCGCTCCCATCCTATAATCGGCACTTGGCTTGTAGTCATGGCAACTAGCGAAGGAGCGGTTGTAGGACGTTTGATTCTTATCCCAGATGCTCGAAACTGGATTAGATACTGCCAAAGATCCCGCGCTTCCTCTTTGCAATTCCATTCAAATTTTTGAAAACTCGGTGCAAAACCGAAGATTGAAGGTAACCACTCGTCTATCCAATTACGATGTTCGTTGTAAAACTCTCGATTCTTACGAATGTAGTTAATCTTCCACTTTGGAAACGATCGTTTCTGTTCTCTGGCATATACTGGCAAACCTTCCAGTACACTTTCGTTAGGAAGATGGAGGAGTGATCTTCCGAAACTGCCTTTGTATGAGTTCATTCGTGATAACCCGACACCATAGGGTGAAGTGTTCTCGTAAGGATAGGTTGCACCGAACTCCATTGCCCAAATAGGGAATGATGGCATCTGTACCGATTTAGGAAACAGATCAAGAAACCGTTGCCAAGCACCCAGATACCTTAGTGAGGAATCCGGAAGAGGTTTTGCGACTATAGGATACTCATCTAGTACAGAGTTAACGGAAAGTTTGCGATTGTCATCAAATCTCGGCCATGAAAACCCCTTAAAACCCCCTCGTTGTCCTACAATAAATGCTCTCTTACGAATCTGAGGCACTCCGAAGGTATGTGGGGAGAGTATCTGGTCTTCGACGCTATAACCAGCAAGTCGTAGTCTGTGTAATATGGTCCGCCAAGTTGCTCCGTTTCTATGCTTCAAGAGGTTGGGGACGTTTTCAATCATGAAAAAACTGGGTTTATGTTCTCGTAAAATGCGCACTATATAGTCAAAAAGATCTCCCCACAATGGACATTCAAAACCTTGTTGTCGACCAGCTTTTGAAAATGGCTGGCAGGGAAATCCTGCGCAGAGGACTTCATGTGCTGGGAGTGAACTAATGTCTAAGAAACGAATGTCACCGTGCGGGCTAATACCAAAGTTTTGTTTATATAGACTAGCGAGTTCCATTTGTTTTTCACATGCAAATACACAGCGATGCCCTAGTTCTTTGAGAGCTAGATGAAAACCACCCAAACCTGCAAATAGATCAATAAACTTTAAAGATTGATTCGGCACTTTTTCTTCCTCTTATCTAGATATTAAGAACCTGATGATAATGCGGTTCTCGTTTGAGTGTATAGTGACATTGTTCTGTATCTAAAGAGAACCATTAGTCATATGGAAACATATCAGTTTTTGCTTCGTATTTATTTGGTAGGATGATTACTGCACATTTGTTAAGCAGAATGTATGCTAACTTGTAGTCTTAGTGATCCGAATTGTCAATATAATTATGATTATTGGGTTCGTTTGATGAAGGACGTATAATATGCATCCCCTCAAACTCAAAACCACCATCCAGTGGATCGGTCTGATCGCGGGTCCTGTACTCGCGGTCATGCTCTACAGCCTGCTGCCCCACGCGTATCCGAACAGCGCGGGCGAGACGGTCGAGTTCTCGAACGCGGGCCGAGCCACGACGGCCCTGGCGGTGTGGATGGCGGTCTGGTGGATGACGGAGGCCGTTGAGCTCTACGCCACGGCGCTCTTGCCCCTGGTTGCCCTTCCGATGACCGGCGCGGCTTCGGTGCGCGCGGCGGCCGCACCTTACGCCCACGAGCTGATCTTCCTCTTCATGGGCGGCTTTCTCATCGCCCTGGCCATGCAGCGCTGGGGACTTCATCGGCGCATGGCCCTCAGGGCGCTTCGTGCGGCGGGCGACCACCCGGCGGGCATCGTGGCGTGCTTCATGGGCGTGACGGCCTTCTTCAGCATGTGGGTGTCCAACACGGCCACCGCGGTCATGATGCTGCCCATTGCCCTCAGCATCATCAGCCTGGTGGAGCAGGTGGAACCCGGCAGCATGGGAAGCGGCGGTGGGAACGGCGGCACTGGAAGCGGCAGCGGTGACGCCGGTCCCGGAACGAAGACGCGGCCTCATTTCGCCCTGTGCCTGCTCCTGGGCATCGCCTACGCGGCGTCCATTGGCGGCGTCGGCACGATCATCGGCACGCCTCCCAACGTCTTCCTCGCCTCCTACATCCATTCCAACCTCGGCCAGGAGATCAGCTTCGTGCGGTGGATGGGCGTGGGGCTTCCCCTGGTGGCCGTCTTCCTGCCGCTGACCTGGCTGATGCTGACCCGGGTCCTGTATCCCCTGCGGGGCGAGCGCATCGAGGGGAGCAAAGCTGTGACGGAAAGGGCCTACCACGAACTGGGCGCCATGTCGCGGGGGGAAAGGGTCGTCCTGGCGGTGTTTCTGCTCGCGGCCCTGTCGTGGATTACGAGGCCGCTGCTGGTGAACGTCCGGATCGGGGATATGCACCCGCTGGCGGGCCTGTCCGATCCGGTCATCGCCATGGTCGCGGCCCTGGTCCTCTTCGTCGTGCCGGTGGACGTGAAACGGCGGGTGTTCGTGATGAACTGGGAAACGGCCCTGAAGCTCCCCTGGGGGATCCTCCTGCTCTTCGGGGGCGGACTCAGCCTGGCGGCGGCTATCCGGGTCAACGGTGTGGGGGAGTACATCGGGCACCAGCTGGGGATCCTGTCCGGCATCCCTGTTTTGCTGCTCGTCATGGCCGTCATCGCGCTGGTGATCTTCCTCACCGAACTGACCAGCAACACCGCCACTACGGCCACGTTCATCCCCATCCTGGCCGCCCTGGCGCCGGTATTCGACCTGCACCCCTTCATGCTGATCGTACCAGCCGCTATCGCCGCCAGCTGCGCCTTCATGCTGCCGGTCGCCACGCCGCCCAACGCCATCGTCTTCGGGTCCGGCCACGTCACCATCCAGCAGATGATCCGCGCCGGATTCTGGCTGAACCTGGCCGGCGTCGTACTGATTACCCTACTCGTATATACGGTGATGATGCGGATGCTGGGGGTCTGATGTACCTGCATCGCCCAGGTCGGCGTGCTGCTCACCGGCCTGGGTCTCTTCGCGCTGGCCAATCCGGCCGAAGTGCTGCGCGGCGAGTGAGGTCGGGCCGGTAACGGTCAGCTACGTTTTGCCCAGCACCAGGTCCCGCCCCGCCACGAGGGCGGCCATCTTACGGTCCGCCACGCTACGGGGAAGCATCCAGAACCCGCAGTCGGGGTGCACCCAGCGCACGCGCTCCGGTCCGAGCACGTCGACGGCGTGTTCGATGCGGCCGGCGACTTCGTCCGGCGATTCCACGCCGTTGTCCTTGATGTCGACCACGCCCACACCCAGTGCAATGTCTTCGCGCAGATCCCTGAACATCGGCAGTTCGTCGTAACCCCGCCTCGCGAACTCCAGGACGAGATGGTCGACGTCCAGATTGTTCAGGAATCCCATCAGGTCGTTCCACAGGCCGGCCTGGATGCTCTGGCCGCCGTAGTTGCCGAAGCAGAGGTGCAGCCCCTTCTCGCCCTGCACGGCGCCGAGCACGTGGTTGACGGGTTCGTGGGCCCAGCCCGCGTCCTCGGGATGGCCGGTCAGGTTGGCCTCGTCCACCTGCAGGATCGGCGCGTCGATTTCGGCGACCTGCCTGCGTAGCACCTCAGCGATATCCATCGTCATGGCGCGCAGATCGCCGTAATGCTCGTCGAGAAGCGTCTTGGCCAGCATGTAAGGCGAGGTGACCGTGAACTTGAGCGTCCGGTCCGTGAGCGTCCGCATCGTCTGCCACGCGGCCGGCAGGTTGAGCGCGCCTTCTCCGATCTTGCCGCGTACGATGCCGCCGGGCGTGCTGCGGAAAGCCATTCCCTCGCGCTTCCGAAAATCGGCGAGGATTTCGCGGGAGACCTCCGTCGTGATCCCGGACATGGGCCGGATGAAGTACTCGATCATCCCGTTGGTCTCCGGGTGGCCGACGTCGAAGCGGGACAGTTCCCCGTCGGTGAGCACGTCGATCCCGGCCAGTTCCTGGGTCTTCAGGATCACCTTGGCCGCGTCGATCAGGTTGGGTGTGGTGGGATAGGCCGCCAGCCAGTCCGGGATGGGATAGCTGCCGACCACGGTGGTCTTGATCGCGGGTATGGACATTAAGGGTACTCCCTGTTGCGTGCCGACTGGCTGATACACCTTCACTTCGTTCACGAGATTAAATCAAATAGATCAAAGGCGAAATGGAATATACATTGTGCATCTCGAATTAGGTATCATTAACCGACTCAATTGACATCCAACCACTACCCTGTCAACAGGGTCTTCGAGTGCTCAAAAGCTACATAACCATAGCGATTCGCCATATGGCCAGGGAGAAGGGCTATACGGCCATAAACGTCCTCGGCCTGGCCGTCGGGTTGGTCTGCGCCATGCTGATCTTCCTCTATGTCAGCTTCGAGCTCAGTTACGACCGCTATCATGAGAAGGCGGACCGCCTGTACAGAGTGGCCGTCAACAACGACGCCAGGACGCCTCCGGCCCTGGGTCCGGCGCTGCAGGAAGACTTCCCCGAGATCACGGGTTTCGTCCGGTTGCTCCCGACGACCGGTACGTGGATCATGAAACACGAACGGAATATCTACTATGAAAACCGGGTCTACTGGGCAGACAACGCCCTGCTGGACCTCTTTACCTTCCCGCTGATCCGCGGCGATTCCCGAACGGCCCTGGAAGCGCCCTACGCCGTCGTGATCAGCGAAGACACGGCCCGGAAATACTTCGGCGAAGAAGATCCGATGGGCAAAACGATTATCGCCGACAACGGCTTCATGATGCTGACCGTTACCGGGGTCATGAAAAATACGCCGCAAAATACCCACTTTCAGGCCGACTTCTTCATTTCGCTGGCCTCCGCTTCTCAGGAGGATCTCGGATACTGGTCGTGGATCAATTTCTACACGTACATCGCGCTGTCCGAGGATCATTCCCAGGCCGCGATCGAGGAGAGGCTGCTTGGTTTCGTGAACAGGCACATCGGGGAAGGGCTCAGGGAACGGGGCGGCAGCTTCGAACTTTTTCTGCAGCCGGTGACGGACATCCATCTCCATTCCAATCTCGAACACGAGACCGGCGCCAACAGCGATATCACCTATGTCTACATCCTTTCGGCCATAGCGCTCTTCATCCTGTCCGTCGCCTGTATCAATTTCATCAACCTGTCAATCGCCCGGTTTGCCGGCCGGACCAGAGAAGTGGGCTTGCGCAAGGTGTTTGGCGCGTATCGTTTCCAGTTGATCCGGCAGTTCCTGGGAGAATCGGTCCTGGTAACCGCCATGGCGCTGGTGATCGCACTGGCGGCCGTTTTATTGATCTCCCCGTATTTCGACAGCTTTGCGGGGAAACCGGTAACGACGGGTTTCGCAGGCTCCGGTTTCTGGTGGCTCGTCCTTCCCGCCGGTGCGCTGCTCGTGGGTTTGTTGTCCGGAAGCTACCCGGCGATGCTGCTTTCCGCCCTGCAGCCGGTTCAAAGCGTGAAGGGAGGGTCGCAACTCGCTGCGGCCGGAGGACTTTCGCGGAAGATCCTGGTGGTCATCCAGTTTACGATTTCCATCGCGATGATCATCAGCACGGGCATTCTGTTCAATCAGATGGCATACCTCCAGAGCAAGCATCCGGGTTTCGATAAAGATCGGGTGATCGTGATACCGACTTTTAATGACGTCTTGGATAACTTCCAGCTCTGGAAAGAAGCCTTGCTGCAACACACTGGCGTGGCCGGGGTGACCCATAGCAATTCCTTGCCGGGGCTGGCCGGCAACATTGGCCAGGTATCGACCGGTACGATTCAGCGCGTCGATGATCCGGGCAATACCAGGCATGACGTGCAGGGCCTGAACGTCGCGCTGGATTTCGTGGAGACCCTGGGCATGGAATTGCTCGCCGGCCGGTCGCATAGTGGTGCGATGTCCAGGGATTCCGAAGCGTTGAACATCGTAATCAACGAAACCGCGCAGCGGGTGCTGGGTTGGAACACGCCGGAGGAGGCCATTGGCCAGGAAGTCCTTTTCGGTAGAGGCTGGACTGGAACGGTTATCGGTGTGGTCAGGGATTTTCATTTTCGATCGATGCATCTGAAGATAGAGCCGCTCGTGCTGTTTCTGGGCGGCGGTCTCCATCTGGCCGTCCGGCTTCACCCAGGGGATCCGGGACGAGCACTGGATTTCATTGAAAACCAGTGGTTGCGGATGTTCCCGGACTTTCCTTTTGCGTATACGTTTCTCGACGAGAACATCGAACGCCTGTACCGGTCGGAAGTGCGGATCGGTTACGTATTCGGCGTATTCGCCCTGGTGGCTGTTTTCCTTGCCTGCCTGGGCCTGTTCGCGTTGGTTTCGTACACGATGGAACGAAGAACCAGGGAGATCGGCGTACGCAAAGCGTTGGGCGCTTCCGTCCAACAGGTGTTGGCGTTGCTGTCGGGTGAATTCGTGGGGCTCGTGCTCCTCGCCAATGTCTTGGCCTGGCCGGCGGCCTGGCTGACCATGCAGCGCTGGCTGGAGTCCTTCGCCTACCGAACGGAGATCGGCTGGGAGATCTTTTTTCTTTCCGGCGTCACAGCCCTGCTGATCACGCTGGTCACCATCGGCTATCGCGTGGTTCGGACCGCACTCGCCAATCCGGCGGACGTGCTGCGAAGTGAGTGACCCCATGAAACACGTCGTCATCGTCGGAGGGGGCTTCGCCGGCCTGAACGCGGCCAAGAAATTGAGCGGCTTGCGCGGCGTCCGCGTCACCCTGGTCGACCGGCAGAACTACCACTTGTTCCAGCCGCTGCTCTACCAGGTCGCCATGGCCGGACTGTCGCCCGCCGATATCGCCACGCCCATACGGAGCGTCCTCGCCCGCTGCCGGAATATCTCGGTGCTGCAGGGATCGGTCGAGGGGGTTGACCTCCAGGCGCGGACCGTATCGGCGGATTTCGGCCGGCTAGAGTTCGATTACTTGCTACTCTGCTGCGGGTCGATGCCAAGCTATTTCGGTCACGGAGGCTGGGAGGAGTACGCGCCGAGCCTGAAGACGATCCCACAGGCCACCGAGATCCGCAGGCGCCTGCTAAGCGCCTTCGAAGCAGCGGAACGGACCGACGACCCCGAGACACGCAGGAAGCAATTGACCTTTGTCGTAATCGGCGGCGGACCCACCGGCGTCGAGCTGGCGGGCGCCATCGGGGAAATGAGCCGTTTCACGCTCGCGCGGGACTTCCGAAACATCGACACCCGGCTCACGCGGGTCATCCTGATCGAATCCGGTCCGCGCATCCTCTCGATGTTTTCCGAGCAGCAGGCGGCCCGGGCGGCGCGAGACCTGGAAAAACTCGGTGTGCAGGTCTGGCCGAACACCCTGGCGACGGATATCGACGAGCACGGCGTGCAGGCGGGGACGGAGCGCATACAGTCCTCTACGGTGCTCTGGGCGGCGGGTGTACGGGGGGTTGAAGTCGTCGGCCGGGACAGCATCGAGACAGACCGTGGGGGCCGCGCCGTGGTCAACGAAGACCTGAGCATCCCCGGCCACCCGAACGTGTTCGTCGCGGGCGACCAGGCCTGTTTTACCCACCAGACCGGCGCGCCGCTACCAGGCACGGCGCCCGTGGCGATCCAGCAGGGGCGGTACGTGGCGAGGACGATTTGCCGCGATCTCGCGGGCAAGCCGCGGGAGGCGTTCCGGTTCGTCGACCGGGGCCAGATGGCGACCATCGGCCGCAGCCGGGCCGTGGCGGAAATCGGCAGGCTCAGGTTCTCCGGCTGGATTGCCTGGGTCACGTGGTTGGTGGTCCACGTCTACTTCCTCGTGGGCTTCAAGAACCGATTGCTTGTCGTGCTGCACTGGGCCTGGTCCTACGTGACGTTCCGGCGCGGCGCCCGGCTGATCGTCGAACGGGAGTGGCGGTTCGGCGGACGCAAGGAGGAATGATGCCGGGAAGCCACATCGCCATGGCCCTGCGTCACATGGGCCGGTACAGGGGTTACACGGCCATTAACGTCCTCGGTCTCGCCGTCGGGATGATATGCGCCTTCCTGATCTTTCTGTACGTGCGCTACGAACTGAGCTACGACCACTACCACGAGAAGGCCGACCGCATCTACCGGGTGACGCTCAACGACAGCGCGCGGTCGCCCCGTGAACTGGGTCCGATGCTCCAGGCCGACTTCCCTGAAATCCAGCACTTCGCCCGGATGCTACCCACTATCGGCACGTGGATCATGAGGCACGAAGACCGGATCTACTACGAAAAGAACGTTTACTGGGTCAACAGTGACATTTTCGACGTCTTTTCCTTCCCCCTCGTGACAGGCGACCCGGATCATGCCCTCGAAGCGGCGTACACGGTGGTCATCAGCGAAGACACCGCCCGGAAGTACTTTGGCGATGAAGATCCCATGGGCAAAATGATCATCGCCGACAACGGATACATGCTGCTGACCGTTACCGGCGTCATGGAGAACATCCCGGAAAACGCCCATTTCCATGCCGACTTCCTGATTTCCCTGGCTTCGGCATACGACAAGTTCGAATGGAACAGGTCTGCGGGGATCTGGTTCTCCACGCTGTTCTATAACTATATCGTCTTGCAGGAAGGCTATCCGCCGGAGGAGACCCAGCTGAAACTGCCTGGTTTCGTGGAGAGACATGTCGAAGCGAGTTACCTGGAAGACCTCGACCGTTACGAATTGTCGCTGCAGCCCGTCACCGACATTCACCTTCATTCCCATCTCGAGAACGAACACGGCGCCAACACCGATGTAGCCTACGTGTACATCCTGATTGCCATCGGGTTGTTCATTCTGGTCATCGCTTCAGTGAATTATGTAAACCTGTCCACCGCACAGTTCGTGCACCGGACCCGCGAGATCGGCATGCGCAAGGTACTCGGGGCGTCCCGGGGGCAGTTGATTCGGCAGTGCCTGGGCGAATCGGTCCTGATGACCGTCATGGCCCTGTCGATTGCCCTGGCGGCCGTCTATTTCATCTCGCCGTATTTCGACGCGCTGCTGGGTCAGCCGATCGCCTCGCCCGATGGGTTGCACCCGCTGTGGTGGCTCGCCCTGCCGCTCATCGCGATCCTCATCGGACTCCTGTCGGGCGCATACCCCGCCCTCGTGTTTTCCTCCATGCGGGCCATTCCCGGGCTCAAGGAAGGACGGCCCTACCTGCCGGGGGGCGTATGGTCCCGGAAGATCCTGGTCGTTTTTCAGTTCGCCATTTCTACCGCGCTGATCATCGGCACCGGTATCCTGTTCAGCCAGTTGGACTACATTCAAAGCAAAAACCTGGGCTTCGAGAAGGCCCAGGTGATCGTGATTCCGACGGTCGAGCAAGTGGCGACCAACTACCAGCCGTGGAAAGATGCCCTGCTGCAGCAGCCCGGCGTGGAGAGCGTGAGCCAGGCCATCACCCTGCCCGGCCTGTTCGGCACCGTCGGCCGACCATCGACGGGCACGATGCGGCGCGTCCAGGATCCGGACCACGTCAGGCATGCCGTCCATGGTTTCCAGGCCTCCGTGGACTTCGTGGAGACGATGGGCATGGAACTGGTCGCGGGCCGGTCCCATCGAGGGGCGTTCAGAAACGACACGGAGTGGAAGCACATCGTGATTAACGAAGCGGCGGTGCGCGTCCTGGGCTGGGAAACGCCCGAAGAGGCCGTCGGGCAACAGATCCGGTTCGCCAGTGGATATACGCATACGGTGGTCGGCGTGGTCCGGGATTTCCACTTTCGGACCCTGCACCAGGAAATCGAACCGCTGGTGCTCTTTCACGGTACCGGCCTGCACCTGGTGGTCCGGATCCGGCCGGAAGACATCAGGAGCACCCTGGATAACATCGAAGCGGCATGGTCGGATTTCTTCCCCGATTTTCCTTTCGCCTTTACGTTTCTCGACGAGGACATCGGCCAGCAGTACCGGAACGAAATGCGTATCGGCTACTTTTTCGGCGTGTTCGCCCTGGTGGCGGTTTTCCTGACCGGCCTGGGCCTCGTCGCCCTGGTCTCGTTCACGGCCGAGCGGCGCACCCGGGAGATCGGAATTCGAAAGGCGCTGGGCGCTTCCGTGCGCCGCCTGCTCGGCATGCTGTCCGCCGAGTTCGTCGTGCTCGTCCTCTTGGCCAATCTCGTTGCCTGGCCGGCGGCCTGGCTGATCATGGGGCGCTGGCTGGATAACTTCGCCTACCGGATCGAGATGGGGTGGGGGATTTTCTTTGCTTCCGCCGGCGCCGCGCTGTTGATTTCGATGGCCACCATCGGCTATCACGTGACCAGGGCCGCGGTGGCCAATCCCGCGGAGGTGCTGCGCAGTGAGTGAGACAGGTGGAAAGGCCGCGCGGGTCTTCCCGGAGCAAAGGAAGGACCAGGGTGATGAGCGAAGGGTATAGTTAGAAGAGATGATGGAGGACCGGATGGAAGGCCCGATGAAATCTGCACAATCCTGGGACCCGGAACGCTACGCCCGCAACGCCCGTTTCGTGGCCGACCTGGGCATGCCCGTGGTCGAGCTGCTGGATCCGCAACCCGGCGAACGCATCCTGGACCTGGGGTGCGGCGACGGGGCGCTGACGGCGAAGCTGGTCGATATGGGTTGCAGGGTCGTCGGCGTGGACAGCAGCGCGGAGCAGATCGAGGCGGCGCGGAAGCTGGGTCTCGAGGCCCACGTCACGGACGGGCACGCGCTGGATTTCGAAGGTGAATTCGACGCGGTGTTCAGCAACGCCGCCCTGCACTGGATGGGCCATCCCGACGAGGTGATCGCGGGCGTGCGCCGCGCGCTCAAGCCCGGCGGACGATTCGTCGCCGAATGCGGCGGGCACGGCTGCGTGGACACCATCGTCCAGGCGCTCACGGAGGCGCTGAAACGACGCGGCCTGTGGGAGGATGGCGTCAATCCCTGGTATTTCGCTACCGACGAGGAGTACCGGGGACGGCTGGTCCGGCAGGGGTTCGACGTGCAGTACATCGCACTGATCCCGCGGCCCACCCCGCTGCCCGGAGATATCGGCGGCTGGCTCGAGACCTTCGCCGAGAGCTTCACGTCCCGGGTGCCTGTGGCAGACCGCCCGGGATTCCTCGACGAGGTACGGGAAGCCATGCGGCCAAGGTTGTGCGATGCGGACGGCGCGTGGACTGCGGACTACATCCGGTTGCGGTTTGCCGCGGTGAAGGAGGGGTGAAGGAGGGGTGAAGTGATGAACAGAATCAACAACGTGAGAAAGGATGCAAGCATATGTCTCCCAAGAAGGCAGCATTAGATTCGGAAACGGTACATCGTTTCGTGTACGACGCCCACAGCGATTTCGAGAGCGTCAAGGCCATGTTGGATGAAGAGCCTGCGCTGGTCAATGCCTGCTGGGACTGGGGCGGCGGCGACTGGGAAACCGGGCTCGGGGCGGCCGCGCATATGGGGCGCAGGGACATCGCGGAATATCTGCTTCAGCATGGGGCGCGCATCGACCTCTATGCCGCGGCCATGCTGGGGAAACTGAGCATCGTGCAGGCCGTTCTCGCCGACAATCTATCTGAAAAGGACAAGCCGGGTCCCCACGGGATCTCGCTCATGGCCCACGCAAGAAAGGGAGGCAAGGAAGCCGCGGAAGTCGTGAAGCTGCTGAGGTCCCTGGACAAGAAGCCGAAGTGAATGGAGAAACAGCGATTTGCGTAGACCCATCCAAACCCATTCGACGGAACGCGACGGCAAGCGGTTCATCTGGTACACCGAACGCTTATGGAAACTGGCGAAGGACCTGCCGGAATACGATGTCGATGTCGAGCATTTCGAGGAGCTGGACCGGGACTGCTGGTTCGGCGAGGGCAGGACGCCGACCATCCGGGAGGTGGCCGACCACTGCCGTCGGATCAACGAGACCGACCCTCAGTACCCCGTGATCATAAACGACAACGGACGCTTGATGGACGGAGGTCATCGACTGGCGAGGGCGCTGCTTGAGGGACGAAAGACCGTCAAAGCGGTGCGTTTTGAAGAGATGCCGGAGCCGGACGAGATCGAGGAGTTGTGATCCCAATAGAAATGTCGTGCGATTACAAGTAAATGATGTTGTGAAGTAACTAGTTTTTTATGCTACGCGCAGCACCTACCCCATCCGAAGACCCCGATCCTCAAGCGGCAAATCGACCCGCACGTTGCCCCGGCGGTGGGATTCCCTGAAGGCAATGGCGATTTCGAGGGCTTCGCGGCCGAACTCGCCCGGGCAAGTTGTTTCCCTTCCCGCTTCAACGGAACGGCAGACACCCTCTATCGCATCGACCATGGAACTCCGGGGATGCCACGGCCCGGGCAGGTGTGTCTGGGCAGGCGCGCCGGTTTCGGGATGGGGCGTCCACAGCTCGAACTGGGCATGGGAATGGCGGGACACGATGCGGCCGGATTCGCCGATGAACTCGAGGGACCAGGCGTAGATGTGCGATTCGGACCGGGAGTTCAGAATGGTCCGGATCCCGTTTTCGTATACGACGATCCCCGTACCCGCTATATCGGCATCGGACCGCGCCTGCTCGTCCGTGTCGATCAGGCCGACGACCCACTGCGCAGGCGCACCGGCGAAAAGCCGCAGCAGGGCGAGGGTGTGGCTCTGGATGTTGGACAGCGTCGACGGGCTGTGGCAGACCATGGACTTCAAGGGTCCGATGGCGCCTTCGGCAATGAGCCTGCGTGCCGTCGCATAGTAGCCGTACCAGTTGAGATGGCAGGCCATGGCGAGGATGACGCCGTGCCTGGCGCAGGTGTCGATCATGGCATCGGCCTCCGCCAGCGTGCGGCACATGGGCTTCGTGGCGAAGATGGCCTTCACGCCCAGTTCGGCCAGTCCCGCCGTGATCTCCGCGCGCGGTTCGGGCCCGGTGGTCAGGCAGACCACGTCGATCGCTTCCTTCTCGACCATTTCGCGGTAGTCGGTGTACAGGGCCGCACAGCCCCAGCGACGCCTGAAATCCTCCAGTTTTGCCCGGTCCTGGTCCGCGGCGGCCACGAGATCGATCCCCCGGGCTTCGATCATGGCCGGCGCATGCGCCCACGGCCACGGGTAGTGGGGCTGACCGACGTGCTCGTCGTCGATGGTGCTGCCCATCCTGCCGCAACCGACCACTGCACCGCGGTAGGTATGCTCCGGTGCGGTATCCCGCACGGTTTGAAAGGCTTCGCCTCCGGAGTCCGTCAACGGGTTTCTCCAATTTCGAAATCAGCGGTCCACCTGATGGTCGTCGGAAATCCGAAGATGACCCTCGACCCGACCCAGTCGGGTATTCACCCCATCCATGCGGGTGTTCACCCGATCCAGGCGAGTGTTTATATCGTGCATTTCGGTCCGAACCTCTGAAAACTTCACGTTCATCTCAGCCCGCAACTCCTTGATATCCTCCCGCAGCGCATTCGTCGAACGTCCCATGAAGGTAAGGACGGCCAGGACGAGTACGCAGACGGCCGTGGTTCCCTGTATGAATATGCTGATGGTTTCCATGGTCAGGTCCTTACATTGAGGTTGAATGAGCACTCCGCTTAATGGATTAGTGTGCGTCGTCTCACCAAACCTCGTAACTGAACTTCGCCTGACCTGGATGGTCGCTACAGGGAGAACGTGATACCTGCGCCGAGCCGGAGCCCGTTCAGGGTGATCGAACGATTCGAATCCTGGTCGTCGCCGCTCATGCGATGGTACTTCAAATCCAGTCGAACGCCTAGTAGCCCGGTATCGTTGGCCAGAAACCACGCGTCGCATCCCCCGCCGACGAACCCGCCGATTGACGTGCTCCTGTGGGCCATTAACCTGGGTGGGCGTTCGATGTTCCCCAACAGAACGCTTGGGAAACTTGCGGTATAGCGACCCGCGCCGGCCTGCAGATACATTCGGGTTGTCCGCGAGACCATGGTGGAAGTTTCCGCAAAGAAGGATAATGCCGATATGTGTGCACCAGGTACCTTGGGGGTGTGGTCCAGGTTGTTCAACGTGAATTCGGCATGGGGCGTAACCATGAATTGCGACCAACTGGCGCCCGCCCAGAGTAAACCCGTAATGCGGACCGAAACGCCCAGGTCGCCGCCCAGGAAGGACCTGGCCGCCATCTTGAGATTCGGCAGTGGTACGCGGGCCTGGTTGGCACCGGCTGGCGCCAGTCTCGTGGCCTCCAGGCCCAGTTCGCCGAACTGTGCCATCCAGTTTCCGGTATACCACACCGCCAATCGCGCGTCCTTCGAACGGGTTTCGAATCGGGCGGCCCGTTCCGTTTCGTTCCGGTATATCGCGTCGGCCAGGTACTGCCGTATGCTGCCGGCGTTCGGCCGGTAAAATCCCTCGTAACCGATCTGGTTTGGCCGGATTTCAATCAGCATCCGAAACTGATCTACCGCTTCACCATAGGTGCCCTGGTTGAAGAGCTCGACCGCGTTATCGTAAACCGCCTGCAGCTTCGCGATCTCCGAGGCGACATAGGCCGCTTTTTGGCTCTGGGCCAGCATGAAATGATCGCGGGCTGCTTGTATATCGCCCCGTTCAAGTAACGCCAGAAACGTAAGAAAGGAAGACTGTGCGGTGGGTCCGGCCTGCTCCCGCGTGAATTCATCCCGTTTCAGTGCCGCTTCCTGCAGTGCTTCCAGCGAGTCCGCCTGGGCCTGCGCGGCCTGCGTGTTCCAACACAGACTGACCAGGCAGCATACCGCTACAACACGAATCACAATCCCTTACCTCCTCACTGCAACGGTGAGATTTTACTCCGTGGTCCGGTGCAGAGCAGTTCCGTCATGTCAGTTCGACCGGTTTTCCGTGCGGCGTGTCGAGGTACGCCCTTTGCCACGCGTCCTTGCGGCCTAACGCCTCCTCGCGCGACACGAGCCCGCGCTCTCTGCAGAGGCGCTCCAGGGCCCGGAGCCAGTGCTTGTAATAAGTATCGCCCAGGTCGGGGTCGCCCTCCTGCTGCGCCGCACGTATCTCCTCGCTCAGCGTGGCGGCCCACTCGCTCCACGTGAAATGACCTTCGCCGGAGAGACGCACCGCGATCGCAAACGCCGATGCCTCCCATGGCGCGGCAAACACCGGCGATCCATCGTCCGCCGGCGGGATGTTCCCCAGCGGGATGTCCCCCGGTGGGAAGCCCCCAGGCGGGATGTGCCCCGGCAGGATGTTCCCCGGCCCGTTCGTGCCGCCGGGCAGTTGCGTGTCTGTCACGGTGCGGGCTCCAGGTAGGTCTCCCAGAGGTCGACGTAGACGGCGCTGTTCACGTTGGCCGATTCCCCCCACAGATCACGCCCCTCGAAGCGTACGCTGTAGAGGTGCCTTCCCTCGTCCACGCCCCGGGCGCTCAGGTCCGGATACACCTGCGACCCGTAGTGCTCACGCACGATCCCCGTGTGGCCTCGAACGTAGCCCGGTACCCGGGTGTGCCCAGGTGGATAGGAGTTGATTGCGCGCACGCGGTCGCCCGACGAGAACAGGGGCGGTGAAGACGCAGGTCGGACGTAGCTCGAAGTCATGTAAGGGGCCGCACGCACCTGTTCGGCATGCACCACCTTCTCCATGATGCGTTCCGGCACGGGAGCCGATGCCCTGCCCGTCAGCAGTTCCTCCTTCGAAACGAGACCGGCCCCGACCAGTTGCTGCCTGATCCCCGCGAACCAGTTCTCATAGTAGGAGTTGGCGAGATAGTCGGCGGGAGGCAACTGTTCCCTGTTGTGGCGCGACATGTCGATGTTCCACAGTCCCAGAAGTCCTATGAGCCGGACGATTCCGTACACCCGGCCCTCCCATTCCTCGTGGAAGACCGGCTCCTCGGATTCCGGTTCCGGCCGCACCGGTCCGAAACCCCGCATCCCGCCCATATCGTGTACGCCGCTCATGCTTTGCGAACCTCCGATTCCTGATGCCGCGCCTCCTCGACCCCGATCATGGCGTTTCGTGTCACGAGCTGCATGAGCTCCTCCTCACGCCATCCCTCCGTGCCTTCGGGACGCTGCGGCAGCACGAGGTAGCGCATTTCGGAAGTGGAATCCCACACGCGCACCTCTTTCCCTTCGGCAACTTCCGTACCGAACTGTCTCATCACGCCGCGCGGATCCACGACGGCCTGCGCTCTGTAGGGCGCGGACTTGTACCAGACGGGGGGGAGGCCGAGGAGCGGCCACGGGTAGCAGGAGCAGAGCGTACAGACCACGAGGTTGTGCACGTCGTCCGTGTTCTCCACGACACGCATCTGCTCGCCTTGCGCCCCTACGTAGCCCATCGATGCGATGGCGGCATTCGGGTCGTCGAGCAACCAGTGTCTGAACGCTTCATCCGTCCATGCATGCGCCACGACGTGTTTTCCGTTCGCCGGGCCGATCTTGTCCTGGTACAGGTCGACGAGTGCGTCCAGCGCTTCCGGATCGACGAGGCCTTTCTCCACGAGCAGTGATTCGAGCGCTTTCACGCGCAACTCGATATCCGGGGGCGGATCCGTGTGGTCTTGATCGTGCCGATGGTCGTTGGCCATGTGGTACTTCTATGCTATTGCTCGTCGCGGGAGTGGCTCACGCGCCGTCCTGTCCAATCAGCAGTTCGAGCGGCTGTTCGAGGATTTCCCTGAGGTGGGCAAGGAATTGGCCGGCGACCGCGCCGTCGATGAGCCGGTGGTCGGAGGAAAGGGTTATCGACATCACGGCCTTGATCTCGACCTTGCCGTCCACCGCGACGGGGGTGTCCTTGACCCGCCCCACGGCGAGAATGGCCGCTTCCGGCGGGTTGATGATGGCGGTGAACTGGTCCACGCCGAACATGCCGAGATTGGAGATGGTGAAGGTGCCGTAACCATAGTCTTCGGGACCCAGGCCCTTTCCCCGGGCCTTCTCGCCCAGATACCGGGTCACGGCGGCGATGTCAAAGACTGATTTCTGATCGGCGGATGCCACCACGGGCACGACCAGTCCGTCATCGAGGGCGACGGCGAAGCCCACGTTCACGTCGGCGTATTCCACGACCTCGCCGCCCTCGAGAGAGGCGTTGACGGCGGGAAAGGACCGCAGGGCGATGCCGGCGGCCTTGATGATCAGGTCGTTCACGGAAACCCTGGCCAGACCGCGCTTCTCACCATAGGCGATCAGCTGTTCCCGAAGCCCGGTGAGGCGTGTCATGTCCACGTCCATGGTGAGGTAGAAGTGGGGAATGGTCGACGCGCTTTCGGCCAGTCGCGTCGCGGCGATCTTGCGCAGTCCGCTGAGCGGTGCGCGGCGCTGGACGCGTTTCGAACCCGGTCCGGCTGCGTCCGGGGCCGTTGCGGGAGCCGTCGGGGCCGTTGCGGGAGCCGGGGCAGGAGCGGGTGCCGCTGTGGCGGTCCGGGCGGCGAAGGCCTCCACGTCGGAGAATACGATCCGTCCGCCGGGACCCGTACCCGCGATGTGCTCGATGGCGATGCCGAGGTCGCGGGCGTGTCGTCGCGCTTTTGGAGAGATCTTCACGCGGCCGGCTGGTCCTGCCGTTCCGGAACCGGCTGCCGGAGCACCATCCTGGCCACCTGTGGCGCCGTCCGCTGTCCCGGCAGTCACAGCGCCATCCTGGCCAGCCGTGGCGCCGCCCGCTGTTCCGGCCGTGGTGCCGACCGTCGCCGGGTCCCCGTCGCCGGGGTCTTCTGCGTCGGCAATGACCTCGCCGGCTTCGCCGATGTAACCGATGACCTGCTGAATGGGCACGTCGTCCCCTGGGCCGTGCAGAATCTTGAGCAGCGTGCCGGAAGCCTTGGCCTCCACTTCCATCACGCTCTTGTCCGTTTCGACGTTGAAGAGCACCTCGCCTTCCGTGACGGAATCGCCTTCTTTCTTCATCCACTCCACGATGATTCCGGATTCCATGGTCATGCCGAGAACGGGCATGATGATTTCAGTGGCCATTACGGGCTCCCCGGGGTGCTCTGCAACGCACGGACCAGTTCGGTTTACGTCGTGCTAAACCCTATGTATGTAACTGACTTACAATGCGGCTCAAAGTGCGTAGAGCATACACTTCCACGTGGTTGGCGTCAAGCATTTTTTGATTGACTTGGACCGGCGGGAAGGGATAGATTCACCCCGATTCTGCATTCGAAAATCGCGGAAGGAAAACCGTCCCGAGGTATGGCATCTTCTCCGCGGAACGAATGTATGAACAGGTGCTCGGAACGCCTTGATCCGAGGCCCCGTTCAGCTGTTGTTCACCTACCTGCGTGGAGGATCCAAGCCACATGGAAATCAAAGTCGATCGATACACGAAAGTGGTGTTGACGCTGATCGCCGTCGGCCTGCTGGCGAATGTATTCAAGGATGAGCTGTCCAGCGTGTCCACGCCGTTGAATCCCCGGCCGGCCATGGCCAAGAACATCGTCATGGGATCCACAATCTCGAATATGGGACAGCGTTTCATCACGGCCAGCCCCGACGGGAAGACCGTCTACACCTGGTTCCGGGAAGAGGACCAGCAATGGTACGATCGCGACAAGGTGTATTTCATAGACGCCGCGCACGCGGACGATTGACAGGCGCGCCGTGGGTGAAGATTACGCTGAGGAGCGGGCCGCGAACAACGAGTCCTCTGCAGAGCGGGCCGCGGGCGACGGTCCGGCCGATCCGATGATTACGGGTCTCGTTCTCGCCGCCGGCCGGTCCGAGCGCATGGGGACGCCGAAGCAGTTGCTGCCTTTCGGCGGCGTCACGCTGATCGAACAGGTGATCCGCACGCTGACGCGCTCGCGCCTCGGAAAGGAAGTCGTCGTCGTGTTGGGTTACCGCGCCATGGAAATTGTAAAGCGGATCTCGGGGTTGCCGGTCCGCCTCGCGTACAACCCGGACCCGGAAGGCGACATGGTCTCGTCGATCCGATGCGGCCTGGCGTACATCGAACCCGATCAGGCCATCATGATCGCGCTCGGCGATCAGCCCCTGGTTACGACAGGGATCGTGAACTGTTTGATCGACGAATACGAGGGGCGGCCCGAGGGCATGGTACTCCCGGTGCACGACGGGAAGCGGGGACATCCCATGATCCTGTCGCCCGCGTACCGCGAGGAAATCCTGTTCGAGTCCATGCCGGGCGGATTGAAGGCGCTGCGCGACCGGCACTCAGGCAGCGTCCGCGCGGTACCGGTGGACACGGATGCGGTACTCGTCGACCTGGACCACCGAAGCGATTATGAAGAGGCCCTGCGTAGATGGAAAGAGGAACCCGAATCCGGTGAGCGCTAACGTACTCGTTACCCGGCGCATTCCCGACGAGTCCATCCGGATGCTGGATGCGGCCTGCGGCGTGGTGGACGTCAATCCCCATGACCGGGCGATGACCCGCGGGGAATTCCTTGAGGCGGTCCGTGGCCGCGACGGGTTGCTCTGCCTGCTGACCGAGGACATCGACGACGAGGTCCTGGACATCGCTCCGTGCCTGAAGGGCATAGCCATGTACGCGGTTGGGTACAACAACGTCGACGTGGACGCCTGCACGCGGCGCGGCATTCCGGTGTCCAATACCCCGGGCGTGCTGACCGACACGACCGCCGATATCGCCTGGGCCCTGATATTCGCCACGGCCCGCCGGGTCGCGGAAGGCGACCGGTTCGTGCGGGAGGGACGCTTTGCGGGATGGGGTCCTCTGCTGATGCTGGGCAGCGACGTCACGGGCAAGACGCTGGGCATTATCGGCGCGGGACGCATCGGTACGGCCACGGCCCGGCGGGCCGCCGGGTTTTCCATGCCCGTCGTCTATACGAGCCGCAGGCGCAACGCAACCATCGAATGCACGGGCGCGCGGTATCTCCCGCTGGACGACCTGCTCAGGGAATCGGATTTCGTGTCGCTGCACGTGCCGCTCACGCCCGAAACCACCCACCTCATCAGCGGACGCGAACTGGACCTGATGAAGCCCACGGCCTACCTCATCAATACGACCCGTGGACCCGTAGTCGATGAGAAGGCCCTGGTACGGGCGCTGCGCGAAGGCGCCATCGCCGGTGCGGGACTCGACGTCTTCGAGCGGGAGCCGGCACTGGAACCGGGCCTGGCGGACCTGGAGAACGTGGTCCTGCTGCCCCACGTCGGCAGCGGGACGGTCGCCACGCGTATCAAGATGGGCAACACGGCCGCGGCCAACCTGATCGCCATGGTCAGCGGGGAGGACCCTCCGAACTGCGTGAACCCGGAATGGAAGCAATTTAAACCTTCAACACCATCGGAATGATCAGATACAGGAGCCGGATATGAAGCTAGTGACTTATGGAGAAATCGGACAGGAACGGTTCGGTGCCGTCGTCGGCGATGAGATCGTAGATCTGGGGTCCGCCGACGCGTCCCTGCCCGGCACCGTGCTGGGCGTTCTGGAAGCGGATGCCGTCGAGGCGGTCTCCCGGGCGGTGGAAAGCGGCGCCGGTACACGGACGCCCCTGGAAGGCGCGCGGCTGGCGTCTCCCATACCCCGTCCGCCCAAGATCGTGTGCGTCGGGCTCAACTACCTCGATCACGCGACGGAGCAGAACGTGCCGCTGCCCGAACACCCACTGCTCTTCTCCAAGGCCACCTCGTCCGTGGTGGGTCCGTACGACGACGTGGTGCTACCGGCGGAAAGCGAGCAGGTGGACTACGAGGTGGAACTCGCCGTGGTCATCGGCAGGACCGCCACGGCCGTCTCCGAAGCGGACGCCTACGACTACATCGCCGGGTACACCGTGGCAAACGACGTGAGCGCCCGCGACATCCAGTTCCGGCAGCAGCAGTGGCACCAGGGCAAGAGCTACGACACGTTCTGTCCCATGGGCCCGTGGCTGGTGACGAAGGACGAGATTCCCGATCCGAACGCGCTCGCCGTGAAACTGACGCTGAACGGGACAGTGCTGCAGGACAGCAACACCGACAACCTCATCTTCAACGTGCCCACGCTGGTGTCGCGCATATCGAGCGCCATGACCCTGCTGCCGGGCGACGTGATCTCGACCGGTACGCCCGCGGGCGTGGGTGTGTTCCGCGATCCGAAGATCCTGCTCAAGGCCGGCGACTACATGGAAACCTGCGTGGAAGGCATCGGCACGTTGAAGAACCACGTGCGATAGAGGAAAATCATGGAGAAACTGAACAGGGAACAGGCGCTGGCCCGGGCGGCGGACACGGGCGACCTCATGGGCGTTGACCTGGGCGGCCTTGATCTGTCGGAGGCCATTCTGCCCCGTGTCGATTTCAGGGACGCCAACCTCGAAGGTACCGACTTTACCAACGCCGATTTGACCGAGTCGGAGTTTCGCGATGCGAAGATGAACGGCGCGGATCTATCGGGCGCGAAGCTCGAGAGGGCGGTGCTGATCGGCGCCCACATCGTGGGAGCCCGCTTCGACGGCGCCCACATGGTCGGCGCGTTTCTCAACGGCGCGACCGCGTCGGGCGCCAGTTTCAGGAAGGCGGACCTGCGCGCGGCCCGGATCGGCGTGCCCAGGTTCCAGTCCGACGATCCCTTCGCCGCGGCCACGAGTTTCGAAGGCGCGGATATGACCTGGTGTCTTTTCGGCGAGGCGGACCTGACGGGGGTGGACCTGAGAAACGCCAACCTGTCCCATGCCCACATGTACGAGACGGAGATGCGCAGCGCCCTGCTCGACGGCGCGGTCCTGACCGGCGTCCGGTTGAAGCGGCAGACGGTCCAAGCGGAGTAGCCGGGGCTGCTCGGGAAGACCTGGCGCGGGCCGTCCGGACCCCTTATTCGTCTGGACCGGCTAGCCGGCGCAGGTACTCGCAGTACGGGTTGTCTTCCACCAGATTACCGGTCCTCAGCACCTGGTCCCGGTCGATGAAGCCCTTCCGGTAGGCGATTTCCTCCACGCATCCGATCTTCAGCCCCTGCCGGTGCTCGACGGCCTGGACGAAGTTGCTCGCCTCCAGCAGGCTTTCCGGCGTACCGGTATCCATCCAGACGATCCCTTCGTCGAAGCGCTCCACCTTCAGCATGCCCCTGCGCAGATAGATGTTGTTCACGTCGGTGATCTCGAGCTCGCCCCGTCCCGACGGGCGCAGGGTCTTCGCGATGGACACGACTTCGTTGTCGTAGAAGTACATGCCCGTCACGGCGTAGTTGGATCGGGGATGCCGGGGCTTCTCCTCGATGTTGACGGCCCGCTTACGCTCGTCGAATTCGACCACGCCGTACCGTTCGGGCTCCTTGACGTAGCAGGCGAAGACGAGTCCTCCTTCCCTGTGCTGTGCGGCACGCTCGACCAGTTCCGACAGGCTGCTTCCGTAAAAGAAGTTGTCGCCGAAAATCAACGCGCAGGGATCATTCTCGATGAACGACTCGCCGATCAGGAAGGCCTGCGCCACCCCCTCCGGCGCGGGCTGCACGGCATAGTCGAAACGCATGCCAAGGGCGCTTCCGTCTCCGAAGAGCCGCCGGTACAGGTCGATGTGGTCGGGGGTTGAGATGACCAGGATATCCCGGATGCCCGCCATCATGAGGACGGACAGCGGGTAGTAGATCATCGGCTTGTCGAAGATGGGGATGATCTGCTTGGATATGGCCAGGGTCTGCGGGTAGAGACGCAACCCATGGCCGCCCGCGAGTATGATGCCCTTCATGTACGGTCTCCGGTTTAAACTCCACAAATCGTAATGGCAATTTGTGTAGACAGTGAGAAACTGCAAACATATTCTTCGTAGACTAAACCACACAAATGCAAGGGCTGTTGGTGGAATCCAGCAAAGTGTGATTCAGCATAAGATATATCGATGATTTCAATAGTGTAGTTTTAGGTTACATTTGAGTGTGAAATTGACTGACCACGCTCAATGGGCATCTTAATGAAACTTCCTAGCGATGTAAGGTTCATTCCTTTGAAGTTTGACGGACGTTGTCCGTTATGTTCGAAATCCATCAAGGCTGGCCAAAAAGCATACTGGTCGCCTTCCTCGAAAAAGGTTTGGTGTGAGAATTGTGTTCGCACTGATAACAACTCTCGAGTCTCATCCCGGAGTGAAATGGGTGATTCCAGGTACATTGGAAATACCATGAGGCTTGCCGGCGCCCAACGGTCCGAGGCTTCTCATGTCGATGACCAACAAGCCAAGTGGAGGCAACTTTGTCAATATGCGCAACTATGTATAGAAGCGGAGGCATCTAAATCACTAATACCTTACGTTCACGAGAACTCACATTGGTTCGTGCACGGCGGGCCTGAGAAACTTGTGGTTGGGCATGGTGACGCTATTCCTGCACCCGAATCTCTCGCCGATTATCTGTCTCGCAGCCAACGGCGGGATGGACTATCAATCATTTACGGGTGGCCAACAGTCGTCATTACCGACCGGGATCATTCTTCTAAGGTCGCACCTCTTTTTGTTGTCCATATCGAACCTGAAAGAGACAAAGTAAAAGGGTGGGAACTTTATGCAACTGGCGAACCTGAATACAACTTAGCTATCACGGCAAGTAACATTTTCGATCCTTCGGTCGCGGAAGACATCCACGAACTTTTGAGTAATGGCCTGCCGTTTGGCGATGCCGATGCCTTCGTCTCAGTAGGCTGTCGTACGTCTGCTTTACTTGGACTGGACATCATATCACGACTCGATCCGATTTCGCTCGAATCATCAGTGAGTCGTAGACAAGGTGTCTATAACACTGCAGTTTCGGTTTTGGTTGAGACTTCCAGCGAGTATCAGGCTACCTTACGCGAGGAACTGCGGCAACTGCAGACTCGTAAGGATTGGACTACGACTGCCGCGGCTCATCTTCTATCCAACAAGTCCACTTCTAACCTCAAGAATCGAGCACCATCTGGACCACTTGCAGCTCCGCTTGTTTGCAATCAGTCTCAGGAGGAAACTCTGAAGCTGCTCCGCAAAAAGCCCCTGACCGTCGTGACCGGTCCCCCTGGCACAGGCAAAACGCAATTAGTAGTGAATGCCGTAACAAATGCATGGCTGGACAACGAAAGCGTTTTAGTGACTTCAACCAACAATGCAGCAGTTGATGTCGCGGTCGATCGAGCCGAAAGGGACGTCTGTAATGGTCTCTTGGTACGCACAGGTAACCGGGACACGCGTGAACAGATACCAGACCGTATCGCCGCAGCGTCGTCACAAGCAGCCTCTCATAGTAATAACCAATCAACGGTGCGTGCTAAACTTAAACGCATAGCTGATCAGCGTGCAAAGTTGCTGACTCAACTGACCCGACTCGACCAAGTAAACGAGGAACTGCTGCGTGTTGCAGAAGAAAGGGAAGAACTAAAACAAGAACTTAAATGCGCAACATGGTCAATCTGGAGCCGTGAGAATACACCCAGACTGCCAATCAGTTCAAAAGAGATCGAGCGACGTGCAGAACGATTGATGCGAGCTTGGTTGTTCCGACGTTTCAGGATACGACGGCTATATCGGAGAGTGGGGTGCAACGAAACTACGCCGCTGGTTGACCTTGTTAGTTGGGCTGAGAAAGATCAGCATATGACGCGGCTGACGAACCAAATGAAAGTTGGGTTGGATGTATGTAAACAGCTGGAATCTGCTGTAGGCGATCCAGCAGCGAGTATTAGTGACGCAGACAGTAAATGGAACGCAGCAAGCCTCAATGCAATCCAGACGGATGTTTCAGCACGAATTCGATCGGGTAAGGGTCGTTTAGCGGCGTTTGGAACTATGCCTGCTAACGTTGATCAATTCAAGAAGGCCATTGCGAATTCGTTTCCCTATTTGCGAGGGTGGGCATGCACAGCCCTCTCAGCCCATACCAACTTCAAATTGGAATCTGGCCTGTTCGACCTTGTAATTGTCGACGAAGCCAGTCAGTGCAGTCTTGCAGCCGTGCTTCCCCTTGCATATCGTGCAAAACGACTAGCACTGGTGGGAGATCCTAACCAACTAAGTCCAATCATTCCCTTGAGTGACGGTTATCTTCAGGAAATTGCTACACAGTTGGAGTTCCATAACAACGAACTCCGGGAGCGAGGAATCCACCACAAAGACGGTTCGGCATATCATGCTTTTGAGTTTGTTGCAAAACCTTCAAAACCAGCTCTCCTCAATGAACATTTCCGCTGCCATCCCTATATCGCCCGTTGGTTCAATACCGCGTTTTATAACGATGAACTTTCTATCTTGACAGACGTCTCTAATTCAGATGGACGCTATAGAGCCATCTCGTGGATTGATGTCGAAGGTGTAGTCGAGCGGCCGAAGAATGGAAGTTGGGTAAATGAACATGAGGCGGAACAGTCAGTAATAAAGATACTCGACGTTTTAGGTGCCGGCTACAGGAACGTCGGTGTAGTCACGCCATTCGTAGCGCAAGCAAATCTTATTGCGAAAATCGCTCAAAGAAAGCTAGGACGCGATACCTTGGATGAAATCGATTTTGTATGTGGAACGGCACATCGCCTGCAGGGAGACGAGCGCGAGGTGGTTGTTGTTTCTTCAGTGTTATCTCCAGGAATGTCTAAGGCCGGTACCCGTTGGATTGAAAAAGAGAGAAATCTACTGAATGTCGCGGTTAGCCGCGCAAAGCAGGCACTAATCGTGATCGGTCACCCGAGTATTGGTGAATTAGGAAGTCCAACTCTGTCCTCTCTACGCACATATCTAAGTGAGATTGTCTCTGAGAAAGAGGACGATGTCGAGTTTATCGCAAATTTCCGTACAGACAGTAAGTCGGAAGAATTGTTGCTAGCAGCCATGCAGCTTCATAATCTCTCGCCCTATGCCAAGCTCAACGTGGAAGGATACGAGTTGGACTTTGCACTTTTGGAATACGGAATAAAACTCAATGTCGAAGTTGACGGTGATCATCACCTAGATGTTCGAGGGCGGCAGCGTAGACAAGATGTGACTCGTGATCGAGTTCTTTCGAATCTTGGCTGGAAGGTATTGCGGATATCAGCATGGAGATGTTACGAAGAAATTGATTCAGTGATTGATGAAATCAGAAATGAGCGTGATTTGCTGGTTCACAAAACTTCATACATGTCCGAAGGTGATTGAGGTTTAGGTCTTGGCGATTAAGTCAAGATTGATACCAAATTAAGATTAGCTACACGAAAAACGAGCCAATCCTAATTACCGCAGATGATTACCAACTTCAGTTCGTCGCAGGAGTCTGCCCCGCTCCTCACCCGTCCATCAACCACGCCAGGTCGAACCGGGCAAGGGTGATCGTCTCGTAGGGATGGTCTTCCCCGCGCTCGTACAGGCAGGCGGCGGTGCCGTCCGGCAGCACGGCCAGGGATGAATAGGCGGCCGGTCCCGGATGCAGCACTCGGTTGTGGAGCCAATCGCCTCCTCCGTTGCCGGAGAGACGCACGGTCAGGTTGCGCCGCTCCTCCCGGCTGGCCGGATTAGAGAACAACAGCCGGTCGCCCTTGTCGGGATACCGGACGAGGGCCGCCTGGCAGATCGGTTCGATCAGGGATTCGTCGTGGCGCTGATCCAGCCAGGTCATCCCGCCGTCGCTGCTGACGGTGACCTGCCGGGTGCGCTTGGTTCGGTCGTAGTTCCGCGTATTGAGCACCACGTCCCCGTTCTCCAGCTCGACGACGCAGCATTCGTTGACCTGGTCTATCGAAGTGGAACCGCCCAGTGCCCAGGTTTCCCCGTGGTCGTCACTGTAGACGACATGGGAGTAGTAGCGCTTCGTGCCGGCCTCGATATGATCGCAGGGAATCATAAGCCGGCCCGACGAAAGCTGGATGCCGTTGCCCGGTCCCGTGGCGTACCAGGTCCAGTCCGGTCGCTTGGCGGTGGCGGTAATGTCCCGCGGCGCGCGCCACGTGCGGCCGTCGTCCTCGCTCGCCGTGACCCACACGGTCCGCGTGCCCTTGCTCGTTCCGTCGATGATCCGCGGTTCGTGGTCAACGCCCAGGTTGTGGGTCATCGGCAGCCAGACGGTTCCGGTCTCACGGTCGACGATCGGACAGGGATTGCCGCAGGTGTTCCCGGCATCGCCCCAGACCACCTTCTGGTCCGACCAGGTATGTCCGCCGTCCTCGCTGCGCTTCACCAGCAAGTCGATGTCGCCCGTATCGCTCCGGCTGGCCTTGCGGCCTTCGCAGAAGGCGAGGACCGTTCCCCGCGTCGTCACGATGATCGCGGGAATGCGGTAGGTATCGTAACCGTCCGTGCCGCTGGTCCACAGGACGGACTGTTCACAGTTGCCGTTCATTGGTGGTTCCCGGTTTGTGTCGATTCGTGTCGATTCACCCGGTTCTCAGTTGAATATGATATGGCCCGTTACCCCCGTCAAACCATCTATGATAACCCATAGGCCGGCGCTTACGAACTCGCCGAGGATCAGGCCCAGGAAGAAGGGCAGCATCTTGCGGTAGATGTCGATCCCGCCGAACTTGAGGATGAGCCCCTTGACCATCCAGGCCAGGAATATGGAGAACCAGGCGGTGAGGAGCGGTGCGGAGGCGCCCACGGGAAATCCGATGAAATGCAGGGGCCACCAGATGAACTTCTGCCGCAGGAACATGAGGGCCCACATGATGGCGGCGCCCAGTCCGAAGAAGAACCACCGGCCGGCGGGTTCGGACGTGGCGGTAATGGTCGTGGCGTAGTAGTTGAACCGATATTGCTGAAGCTGCCCGAAAAACTGCCAGTTGAGATTAATGCCCCCGTATTCGTAGGCCAGGTACATGACCGTGTAAATCGAGCTGGCCAGGCTGCAGAGAATGGCCAGGCCGATGGCCGCGGTGAGCCAGCGCTGGTTCCTCAGCCCCGCCGTATCGGCCAGCTTCAGGCCGTTGGCCATGGAGGGCATGATGAGCGTACGGGTGTGGGTGAACCAGAACTTGGTCAGCCCGATGGCGACCAGGTTGCGCGGGCCGAGGACGGGTCCGGTGAACCCGTGGATCATGAATTCCTGAGGATTGAAGGTCTCCGCGAAGAGGACGCCCCCTTCGGCCACGATCCGCGCGAAACCGACGTAGACCGCCAGCACGAGGATCAGCAGTATGATGGCCAGCCAGGCGGACAGGCCGATCATCCACAGCCATCCTAGCAGGAACAGGACACCAAGCACGCCGCCGATCACGGCGAACCGGTAGGAGAGGGGTTCGTTGGCATCGTCCGGGGTGGCTCCGCCGCGCAGCGCCTTGCCCACGATCTCGCGGATATGGGCCCGGGCCAGCCAGAGACTGAAGAGGGCGAGGACCAGCAGGGCGCCGAACATCTGGTACTCGCCGGGAAGCGTGGTACTGCCCGCCAGGTCGATGCCGAAGCTCGCGTTCGCCAGGTTCTGAAACCGGCCGATGAGAAAGAAGAGCCAGAGGCTGAAGGAGATCTCGAGGCTGAGCAGATAGGCGAAACCCACCAGCGGAAAGGACAGGTTTATCGGCAGTACCAACTGGTTGCCGAAAAGACTGATCGTCTCCTGGAAGTAGATGGTGGGGAAAAAGTAGATGTAGTTGTGTACGGCGTTCCAGGCGTTGATCAGGAAGGGAATGGCGAATCCCGCCCACATCACCCGGTTGCGGAAGAACGGCGCCAGGCGGGAACGGGCGCTGTCTTCGCCCGGATCGATCATCTCGGCCGGCAGCTTGACCAGGGGAAAGACCAGGCGCTCCCGCTCCACCCACTGCTTGCGCAGGATGACCGTGATGCAGAACACGACGAAGTACAGCACCAGGACGAAGCTGAGCCAGGCGGCGAGGGGTCCGGCCCACTCGCCCCAGGGGATGGCCCCGCCCCGCGGAAGGCCTTCGAAGAACGATCGTACGGCCTCGGAATCCTGGGGAAGCAGCCAGGGCTCGACGTGGGGGGTTATAGTCTCGATCCAGCGGTTTTCCGGTGTGGCGTAGTACATGGACGCCATGGCCGGGAGGAGTACCTCGGTCAATCCATAAGACGGGATGGCCGACGCGATGAGCGACATGATGTAGACGACGGCCAGTTCGCCCTGGGTGAGAGCGAGCTTCGGTGACCATGTGCGCAGCAGCGTGTTGACGATCCCGACGAGGACGGCGAAGAGGAAGACCACGCCGATGGGCGTGAAGTTGCTGCCCAGGTACGAGCCCTGGATGATCATGTTGGAGTAGGGATCGGCGACGCCCATGATCAGCGAGCAGGCCATGCCCACGGCCACGGCGCGAGGCGTGACCATCTCCCTCGGCGTAGATACGCGATGGGCTTCCCGGGCTGTTTCCGGCGAGGTGACCGACATGGGGGAGCCTTTCGGGCGGGCGCAATGCGAACGGTTCGCGGTCGGTCATGGGGGACGACCGGTGAAGGGAAAGGGTATAGCCGGTTGAAAGTCTGTGTCAAGGTGATTGTCCGCGGCCGGGAAGATAGGCTTGACGCTGTTCAAGTACTCCTGTACGGTTGTCAATCATGGCCATTACCAGTCTGCAGAATCCCCGAATCAAGGCGATCCGGGCGCTCTCGCAGCGCAAACGGCGGCAGGAAACCGGGTTGTTCTTCGCGGAAGGCATCCGACTCGCCGGCGAGGCGGTGCAGACCGGGGCGGAGGTCGAAACCCTCGTCTTCGCGCCGGAACTGCTACGAAGCGATTTCGGAAAGGACACGGTGCGCCGCGCCAGGGAAGCGGATGTCGAAATCCTGGAGGTCGGGGCCGACGTGTTTCGATCGTTGTCCGGAAAAGACGGCCCAGCAGGAATCGGAGTGGTCGCCAGACAACGATTGACCGCCCTGGACGACGTGGGTGTGGGACACGACAACACCCTGGGCTGGGTGGTCCTTGAAGACGTGGGCAACCCGGGTAACCTGGGTTCGATCCTTCGCACGAGCGACGCCACTGGCACTACGGGCGTGATCCTGCTGGGCAATACGGCGGATCCCTACGATCCGGAAGCTATCCGCGGAAGCATGGGCGCCGTCTTCTCGCAGCAGATCGTTCGTTCCTCGCTCGAAGCGTTGATCCAGTGGAAGCGCCAAGTGAATATCCCCATGATCGGCACTGCGGACTCCGCGCCGGCCGACTACAGGTCCGCGACCTACGCCCCACCCCTCCTCCTGTGCCTCGGCGGCGAGCAGCACGGTCTCTCCAGTGAAGCAGTGGAGGCCTGCGACACCGTCGTGCGCATCCCCATGGCCGGCCGGGCCGATTCGCTGAACCTGGCCGTGGCCGCGGGCGTGATGCTGTACGAGGTATTGCACCAGGCCCGGGACACGCGCTGACCTCTGCCGTCTACCATCATTACAAATCCTCAATAAATGTTGACATTTACGCAACTGTGTCATTATATGAAATATCCAAGGTCTCGTACAGACCGCCATCCCTCGTGACCCGCTGATTACAATACTGATTTAAACTGACGTCCGTGATAAGGGGCTTCCCGATGCACTGGTTGTTTCGTCTTTGCATGTTATTGGTTTTAAGCGTTGTATCCTCGGTTGCAGTAGCTCAGAGTTTGGGAGAACGTGTGAGGGTCACTATTTCGCCACCCGATGCGCGTTTCGATGGATATGTACAGGAAAGTCCTTCGGACAGTTTGCAATTGAGGCTGACAAACAGCAACCTGCTATCCGTACCGCGAGAAGATATCGTGTTGCTGGAACGCTATATGGGGAAGCGGACCTATAAAAAACGCGGGTTTTTTATAGGCGGCGGGGTAGGAGCAGCGTTCGGGATAGCGGCAGGTTTGTCGGCCGAAGAGGACTGCGGGTTGATTTCTTTCTTCTGTGGTACCCAGGAGAGACTCGCATGGACCGCCGTAATCGCTGGTTATTCCGGATTAATCTGTGGGGCGGTTGGCATGGCGGTCGGCGCGGTAATCAAAAGAGACCAATGGGAGAAAATCTCCAGCACGAGCGCCAGCGGGATAAGGCTATCCCCGATGTTAAACGTTGTGTATAACGAACATTCAGAACGAACCCTCTGGATTGGCGTTCGCGCCCGACTTTAAAGATGATGTTCAGTTTAACGTAAAATCCCCAAAGATAAGACCAATCCTTCCGGACCGCAGGTCGCATACTCCCATTCCGCAGCGGCTGATTGATTGATCCAGGATCGCCACTTTTCCTTGTCATGGCCGCACCAGCCGACGTATAATACCGACCTGACTTTCGCACGCCCGGCACGCTCATCCCAAATACATCGAGGTACTCCCATGCCAGTTACCCGCCGCGCTTTCCTGGAAACCTCCGCCCTCGCGCTGACCGGCCTTGCCGCTGGTCACGCGGCGTCCGCGAAGGCCCACGCCGCACCCGAACCCAGCAACCACGGCGCACCCGCACCGCCAACCATCGTATCGTCTCGCAACGGGATCCGCGGCGTAAGGAAGGCCTACGAGATGATGACGAATGACCAGGCCGACCCCCTCGACGCGGTCATCGCCGGCGTGAACATCCAGGAGCTGGATCCGAATGACCAGTCCGTGGGGTTGGGCGGGCGTCCGAACGCGGACGGCGTCGTCACCCTGGACGCGTCCGTCATGCACGGTCCCACACGACGGGCCGGTTCCGTCGCCGCGCTGGAGGATATCGCCTCGGCGTCGCTGGTGGCCAAGGCGATCATGGATTACACCGACCACATCATGCTGGTCGGCAAGGGCGCGAAGCGTTTCGCCCTGGGCATGGGCTTCAAGGAGCAGAACCTGTTGTCGGAGGAGAGCAGGCAGGACTGGCTGCGCTGGCGTTCCCAGCTCAACCCGGACGACGACTGGCTCGACCACGAGGATGACATCGTGATCGATCGCCCGGGCGGCACGATCAACATGTGCGGCGTGGACGCCAACGGCGATATCGGCAGCGTGACGACCACGAGCGGCCTCTCCTGGAAGATCCCCGGCCGCGTGGGCGACAGTCCCATCATCGGCACGGGGCAGTACTGCGACAACGAAGTGGGCGCCGCCGGCTCCACGGGGCGCGGCGAAGCGAACATCAAGGTCTGCGGCGCTTTTCTCATCGTGGAATTCATGCGGCAGGGCAAATCACCCCAGGAAGCCTGCCTGGCCACGCTCGAACGGGCCGTGGCCATGACGGAGGACCGCCTGCTGACGGACGACGGCCGGCCCATGTTCAGCCTGAACTTCTACGCCGTGGCCAAGGACGGCCGGTTCGGCGGGGCGACCATGTACCAGATGCCGGATGAATACCTGGAGTACTTCCCCGGACGGGACAGTTACGCCGTGGCCAACGCCGACGGCGCACGGCTGGTACCCCTGGCGTATGTCTATGACAAATCGAAGATCCCCGCGCGGACGATGGAACGTTTGATGGAGCGGGTGGAAGAGAGGAAGAGGGAGCGGGAGAAGAGATAAAGAGGTAAAGTATGACGCTCAACGACCAGCAGATCGCCGCGTTCGGCGAATCGGGATACCTGTTCTTCGCCGGGTTGCTCGATGAACAGGAAGTGCGGACGCTGAAGGACGCGGTGCCGGACGTGCTCAGACGGCAGGGACCGGAAGTGGTGCGGGAGAAGGACGACCCCACGGCCGCCCGGCTGGCCTTCGGCGCCCATACCTACTCCGAGCCCTTCGAACGTCTGGCGCGGCTTCCCCGCCTGATGGATCCCGTCCGGCAGTTGCTGGGGGACGAGGTCTATCTCCACCAGACCCGGATGAACCCCAAGCAGGGCTTCGGGAGCGGGGCGTCGTGGACCTGGCACCAGGATTACCCGTCATGGTACAAGGTCGACGGCATGCCCGAGCCGAATTGTATCATGGCGTCGGTGTTCATCGACGACTGCACGCCCGTCACTTCGCCGCTCCTGATCATTCCGGGTTCCCACCGGTGGGGCCTGCTGGACTCGGAACTGCACGAGGACGCGAAGGGCCGCGGTTACGATCTGTTCCATATCGACCAGACCACGCTGCAGCAACTGGCCGACGAGAACGGCATCGAACCGCTGATCGGTCCCGCGGGCTCGGTCGCCCTGATCCACAGCAACATCGTCCACGGTTCGGCCGACAACGTCTCGCCCTGGCGGCGGGCCATCTTCTACCTGATCTACAACGCCGTCGGCAACGCCTGCACGCGCGAGGTCAGGCCCTGGTACCAAAACAACCGGGACTTCACGCCCCTGGAACCGATTGAGGACGATGGGTTGCGGGTTTTTGGAGGAGGTATGGTGTGAAACCGGTTGAAAAAGATGTTCTTCGAGAGATGGTAAGGGTGATCGTGGACGAAGTCAGTCCCGAGTCAGTTATCCTGTTCGGTTCCCGTGCTCGCGGAGACGAAAATGAAGATTCCGATTACGATTTTGTTATAGTTGAATCTATGCCGTTTGGAAACGGAAGAGACCGGCGAGCCGAGGCGACACGATTGTGGAGGGCATTGGCGGGATTTGGCGTATCCAAGGATATCCTGGTATTCAGTCGGGAAGAAGTAGAATACTGGCGTGACTCACTCAACCATGTTCTGGCACGTGCGTTGCGTGAAGGCAGAGTGTTATATGAGCGATCTTAAGCAAGCTTATGTCTTACTTGCTGCGGCGGAAAGAGATTACGACGCTCTTCGAGGGATGAAAGATGCCAAGGTTTTCGCCGACGAGATCTTCGGTTTTCACGTTCAACAGGCTACAGAGAAACTGTTCAAGGCTTGGCTTGCTTTGCTTGGTGAGACGTATCCATCAACGCATGATCTCGCTCGTCTGGTCGAGATTGTGAAAGCCCGGGAAGACGCCGTTACGGAATTCAACGACCTCGTAGAATACACTTCCTTTGCTGTCCAGGCTAGTCCGCGGCATTCGCCGCCTGGATCGCCGCGTGGATGTACCCGTAGGCGTAGGCGAACCCCACCTGGCCCGCTTCGGGCCCCGAAATGCCGGGTACGTGGTCCGGCATGATCATGTACTCGTATCCCACTTCCTTGTAGGTACGCATCGCCTTCAGCATGTCGACGTCGCCCTCGTCGGGGAAGACCTCCACGAATTTGTTCAGCCGTCCCTTGATGTTCCGGAAGTGGACGTTGAAGATCTTCTTCCGGGTGCCGAAATAGCGAATCACGTCGTAGATCTCCTCCGCGGGGTTCTCCAGGCTTTCCGACATGCAGCCCTGGCAGAAGTTCAGCCCGTTGTACGGACTGTCGTACAGGTCGATCAGCTTCTTGAAACCGTCCGACATGCCCAGCACGCGGGCCACGCCGCGGTACGTCCGGCCGTGCCCGATGCCCGGGTCAGAAGGATGGCACGCCATCTGTACCTTGTATTCCTCGGCCACGGGGATGATCGTCTTCAGCCAGTGGTCGATGCGTTCCCACATCTCGTCCTCGTCGGCGGGACCGCCTTCGAATTCAGGCCGGGCCTGGTCGAGCTTGTCGTAGACGAAGGTCGACAGCTTCGCGCCGCCGCGGCCGTAACTGGGTTCGGTACGCAGATGGCCCAGCAGGGTGATGTTGTAGTTCAGTCCCCGTATCCCGGCCTCCGAAGCCATGCGCACGGTCTCGCACATGCGGTCCAGCGCGCGGTCCCGTGCATCGCTCTTGCCCAGGAATATGGCGCCGGCCTCGTTGTGGAAGGCACTCGCGGAGCCCAGGGGGATATGGATCATCTCGAGGTTGATCCCGTACCGGTTGAACCGCTCGCGCTGGGCTTTCAGCAGGTCGGCCGTCCACTCGGCCCAGGGTTCCTCCGGCGTCTGGTCCACGTTGAATACGCCCAGTTGGGCCAGGACCTCGATATCCGTATCGTTGCGGCACCGGGTCTGCGTTCCGATGTACATGTATGTCCTCCATGGTTGGGTGATCAGGTCGCTTCTTCGGGTTCTTCCTGCATGGTCTTGCCGAAAATCCGAACGCGCTTGCCGGCGAGCAGGTCCCTCAGCTTGGTCCGGATGGCCCAGAGACATGCGAGAGAGGGGACGACCATCAGCGCCGTGATGACGAAAAACGTACCCCAGTCGCCATCGAGCCAGTCGACCATCGCACCCGAGGACGCCGCGAAGAGGGTACGCCCCGCCGTTCCGATCGAGGCCAGCAACGCGTATTGCGTGGCCGTATAGGTCCGGTCGACGAGCATCGAGATAAAGGCGACGAATATGACTGTCGCGAAGGACCCCGTGATATCGTCCGCCACGACGGCGATCGCGAACATCAACTCGGACTTGCCCGTCCAGGCCAGGGTGGCGAACAGCAGATTGGTGGCCGCCATGGCGATCCCCGCCGCGAACATGGCCGGCACCAGTCCGACCCGAATGGCAAAGAAACCGCCCAGTACGGTGAAAGCCACGGTAACGACCCATCCCAGCCCCTTGGAATAGAGGGCGATGTCCGACAGGGTGAATCCGATCTCCCGGTAGAAGATGAGGGACATGCGGCCCAGGAACGCTTCGCCGATCTTGAACAGGAAGACGAATCCGAGCACGGCGAATGCAATGGCGAATCCGTTGCGCCGGAAGAAACTCGTCAACGGATTGGCCACGGTACCCGCGAACCAGGCGATGACGCGCCCGAATCCGCTCGGCAGCGCCAGGCCGGAGGCGATACGTTCGTCGTCCTCGGCCTGTGCCGCGATGCGATCGGCGGCGGTGGTTTCCCGAACGAAGGCGAGGCCGATGTTGCAGAGAATGACCACCGCCCCGAGACAGAGGAAGGTGGTCTGCCAGTAGTCTTCGACGCCGGCGTTCTGTAGTGCCTGCGCGGTCTCCAGGGCGATCACGCCGCCGAGTTTGAACCCCGTCCACCACCCGACGACGGCCGTGGCCGCGCCGGCGGCCATGGATTCCGATTCCGACGTGCCGATCTGCTCGATGCGCAACGCGTCGATCGCGATGTCCTGGGTGGCGGACGCGATGGCTATGACGAGTCCGATGGCTACGACAACGCTGAGATCTGCCGTCGGCTGGGCGAGACTCCAGAGCACCAGGCAAGCCAGGATGACGGCCTGAAGCGTAACGATCCAGGCCCGCCGGTGGCCGAGCCATCCGGTCAGCAACGGCAACCGGATACGGTCGATCAGCGGCGCCCAGAGGAAGTTGAAGGCGTACACGCCGAAGATCAGGCTGGCCCAGCCTATGGCCGTGCGGGAAAGCCCGTCTTCTTTCAACCAGAGATTGAGGCAGCTGCCGATGAGCACCCAGGGGAATCCGCTGATGATCCCGAGCAGCAGGATGCGGGCCATGCGGCGCTCGAAGTAGATCGACAGCGATTCCCTGAAGCTTCGCAAGGTGTCTCCCCGGTTGCGGTTCGTGCCCGGTCCGGCCGTGGTTGGGATGAGGTGTTGAAGACGACGGGAATGTATGCACCCCCTCATGCATCGTCAATTGAATTGCAGGGGGCCGGACCATCGTCTGCCGGTGCCCCGGACTACCCTCTCCCGGCGCTCCGGACCATCATCTCCCGGCGCTCCGGACCATCATCTCCCGGCGCTCCGGACCGCCCGATCCAGTGGTGTATACGAGGGCGGTAGTCGTTGACAGTGCGACGGAATTCCCATAGGATAGAACCATGTTTTCGGCTGGGACAACGTGGATTAATCCGGTTCGGGCGTTTCGGCTTTGGGGCGGCAATTGGCTCTGGGGCGACAGACGGCTTTGGGGCGGCAAAGGGTTCGTCGGCGTGCTGTGGTTCGTCGGCTTGCTGGTGTTTCTTCACGCAGGATGCGGCTCGTCCGGTTCGGACGCGGAACCAGCGGACCCAGATGACAGGGAGGCCGTTGCCCGGGCGTTCATGGCCCAGTTGGTCGAAGGCACGATCACGCCGGGGACGATCGGCTTCCACGAGATCCCCTGGGAGTTCGTGCAGGACGGAAAGGCGCTGTATGCCCGGTACGGCTGCACCGTGTGCCACGGTATGGACGGCCATGGCGACGGCCCGATCTCCTACACGCTGAAACCTCCACCGCGCGATTTCCGGGACCCGGGGGCCTACCGTATCGGACGCGACGTGGTCACGATCGCCCGCACGCTCAGGGAAGGCATGCCCGACAGCCCGTCCATGGTGCCCTTTCCCCATATCAAGGACGAAGAGCGCTTCAAGATCGCCATGTACGTGGCTTCGCTTCAGCCGCCTGCGGACGCGCCTTCATTCTACAAGCCGCCTGCGGATGCGCCTTAACCTGAACCCTGGTACTCGATATGGCGAACAAGACCTGTCACAGGTGTATTTTCGGAATCTGGATATTGATGGTGATCATCACGGCCGGCTGCCAGCCGGCGGACGACCTGGAGATCGACGGCGCCTGGGTCCGGGCTACGCCGCCGAACAGGGACGTCACTGCCGCCTACCTGGTGATCCGGAACCGGTCGGACCAGCCCAGGGAACTGCTGTCCGTTGAGACTCCGGCCGCGGCATACACGGAGCTGCATGCCATGCGCCAGGTCGACGATATGATGGAGATGGATAAGATCGAAGGCGTGGTGGTTCCGGCGCAAGGCGAGGCGGCATTGGCGCCTGGCGGCAACCACATCATGTTGTTCGGTGTAAGCAACCCGCTGGAGGAAGGGGAAGAGGTTACGCTAACGCTGCGCTTCGACGATCAGTCGGCACGGACCGTCACGGCCGAGGTGCTGAAGAGCCGTCCGTAGGTGCGTTCATTTTGTGCAGTTGATCTTAAGGTATTCCATTGGGTACAAAGACGCCTGTTTATCATTCGACGATTACGATCCTCAGCGGTCTGGTCACCATGTTCGCCGCGGCCCTGCTGCTCTTCCCCGGCTGCCGCTCCGAACCGCCGCCACCGCCGCAGATCGACATCCCCGAACTGCTGGACTACGGCGAGCGGTTCGGCGGCGATTTCGCGCTGACTGACCAGGACGAGGAGCGATTCGACCTGTCCGCGCACCGTGGCGACGCCTTCCTGATCTTCTTCGGGTATACATTCTGCCCCGACGCCTGTCCGCTCACGCTTTCCAAGCTGGCGGCCGTCTACGACGTGCTCGATCTCGAACCCGGCCAGCGCGTGCGTACGATTTACATCACCGTCGATCCTTCGCGCGACACGCCGGAGCAGCTCAGGGAATACCTGGCTTATTTCTCCACGGTGGACGTCCGCGGTCTCACGGGATCGCGGGAGGAGATCGACACGGTCGCCGAACGCTACGGCGTGCTGTACAAGCTGCAGGAGCCGAACGAGGCGGGCCATTACCTGGTGGCCCACACGACCACCCTGTTCCTGGTGGACCGGGAGGGTCGGCTGCGCTACCGGTTCCATCCGAGCGACACCCCGGAATACATCGCGGCGGGTATCGGACTACTCTTCGAATAGCCTGTAGAACATGCCTCGGAGGATCGATCGTGGATTGCGGAACCGGCGTGCTGGCGGCTTAGAGTTCGCGGCGCAGGGCGTCGACCGGGTTCGTGGCGGCGGTCCGCAGCGTTTGCGAACTGACCGTCAGCCACGCGATCAACAGCCCGAGCAGACCGGCCGCGGGGAACAGCAGCAGCGAGACCTCGGTATGGTAGGCGTACTGCCTAAGCCACTGCTGCATGACGTAGTAGGCCACCGGCCAGGCGATGACGTTCGCGATGACCACGAGGACGGTGTACTCCCTGGAAAGCAGCAGGACGAGTTGACGTGCCGATGCGCCGAGGGCCTTTCGTATGCCCATCTCGCGGGTTCGCTGTTTCGCCGTGAAGACCGCCAGCCCGAACAGGCCGAGGCACGCGGTGAAGACCGCCAGGCCGGCGAACATGGTCACGAGCCGGCCCAGCAACTGATCCGAACGGTAGAGCCGGTCCACGTCTTGGTCGAGGAACGAGTAGGTGAAGGGGATTTCCGGCATGGATGCCTTCCACATGGATTCCAGGTCCCGCAGGGTCTCGCCGGGATCGCCGGGAACGAACCGCACGGCCCAGTAGCCGGAGCCGCCGAAGGTGAAGATCACCGGTTCGATCCGCTCGTGCAGGGTCCTTAAGTGGAAGTCGCCCACCACCCCGACGACCTGCAACTCATTGTTCCTCATTCGTACAAACTGATTCAAGGCCTCTCCGGGTGAACCCCATCCCAGGCGCCTGACCGCCTCCGCGTTGAGGAGACTTCCGGTGGATCTCCCCCATCCTCCTCCATCGGGGCCCTCGACCCACTCGAAGTCCCGTTCCCACGAAATGTCCCTGCCTTCCAGCAGGGAAAGGCGAAGCGTCCGGACCATGCCTCCTTCGGTATGGATATGCTGCATCTCCACGGTACCCGCCGACGGATCGTCGACGCGGCCGACGGGAAGGATGGGCAGCCTCCCGCGGCCGGCCGCGCGGCCGGGCATGTAGTTCGCCCCGGAGACGCTGACCACCCCGGCATGCTGCGGGTACCGGTCCCGGATCAAATCGAAGTCCATGCCTTCGAGGTCGGGCAGGATCACCACGTGTTCCTTCTCGAATCCCAGGTGTTTCTCCCGCATGTACTCCAGTTGCAGGTATACCGTTCCCGTGCCGATCATCAGCAGGATGGCCATGGTGAACTGCACGATTACGAGGGCTTTACGCAGGTTCACGGCACCTGTACTCGAGGGACCGCGGAAGATCGCCGCGGGACTGATGCGGGACAGCAGCAGGGCGGGGTAGGCGCCGGCGAGGACGCCGGCGGACAGGACGATGACCGTGCCACCCAGCACGGACCAGGGTTCCAGTGCGGGCATGGAAAGCACATGGCCCGTCATGGATCTGAAAACGGGCAGGATCACCCAGACGGCGGCCAGGGCAACGAGAAACGCAACGGCGCTCAGGAGTATGGTCTCGCCCAGGAACTGCCGGGCGATCTGGCTCCGCGTGGCTCCGGAGACTTTGAGCATGCCGATTTCACGGGCGCGGGTAATGGACCGGACGATCGCCAGGTTCGTGAAATTCATGCAGGCGATCATCAGGATGAACATCGCGATGGCGATCAGCATCCAGATGAACGAGACGTCGCCGCTTCCCTCCATTTCCAGCTCCAGTTGTGAATAGAGATGGATATCGAAAAGGGGCTGCAGGGTATAGGTGTGCGTAAAGGCCGTTGCCCGTTCGGAGGCGTCGACATGTTCATCCAGCCGTGCCTGCAACAGAGCGCCGATCCCGCCAGGTGAAGCGCCTTCCGGAAGAAGCAGGTACGTGTAGTACTGGCTGTTGGCCCAGTTCGTCAGCAGGCGGATCGGATCGCCCCGCCCCGTCGTGGTGGCGATGGATACGTAGAAATCGGGGTGATAATGGGCATAGGGCGGTGGGTCCTCCATGATCGCGGTAATCGTGAAGGGAAAGAGGTGGTCACCGGTGATCGTTTTGCCGATGGGGTCGGCATCCCCGAAGTACTTGCGGGCCATGGAGGCGCTGATGACCATCGTATTCGGCGCCGTGAGCGCGGCTTCCGGATTGCCCCGCACCAGGGGCACGTCGAACACGTCGAAGAGGTTGCCGTCCGCCCAGTAGACCCGCTGCTCGTAGAATTGCCTTTCATCGGTTGTGAACAGCCAGGTCCCCACCGTCGCCCGAATACGCAGCACTTCCTGCACTCCGGGTAGCTGGTTGCCGATGAAGTCGGCCAGGATGCCGGGCGTCCGCGCCGTGCGGTCCGTCACCACACGGTAGATGCGGTCTCCACGCGTATTGTGCCGGTCGTAGCTCAACTCGTCGCGGATGTACAGGAGGATGACCAGGCAACAGGCCATGCCGATGGCGAACCCGATCACGTTGATCGCGGCGTGGGACCGGGATGCCAGGATGTTCCGCCAGGCGGTGAGGAGGTAGTGTCCGATCATTGATCCGAAACCGCCGTAGTGGGGACAGATCTAAGAACAATGAAACGATGTACCCCAAGATACGAACCTGGTGCGGGGCGACGATACCTTTTTAACAAGCGGATGCAGTCCGGGTCGATGCACCGCCGAGGTGACGAATTACGACTATGGCGCCAACCGGGTCCAGTGTATGTCCATGGCCGCTTCGGTTCCCGCGTAGTAAACCACCATCACCGTGCCGTCGGCCAGGGCTTCCGCGTAGGGCAGGCCGAAGGACCACACCGAAAAGCCCAGGGCGCCCTTGGGATCTTCCTTCGGCGCCTCGTGGGTGTACAGGGTCACCTCGGATTCCGGGTCGAACGGGCCGTCGATGGACGGCGCGACGCGGGCCTTGATGGACTGGTCGTTGAAGCGGTCCACCCAGGCCAGGACGACGCGGCCGTCCGGCAGCACCGCGGGATGGGCCGCCTGGTCGGTGACGCCGATGTCCTCCGGGTCCGACCAGGTCCGGCCGCCGTCGGAACTGATGCGCCGATGGATGTTCAGGTAGGACTCCGTTTCGGTGTTGTAGGTCCACGCGAATGCGCCGATTCGGCCGTCCGGCGACACGGCCGACCTCAGGTCCCAGTTGAAGATCAGGCCCGTCGGATCGTACCCGATATCCACCGGCTCACCCCAGGTCATCCCACCGTCCGTGGAGTGAAATGCGACGACCCGCTGGTACCATTTCGAAGTGTCGAGGTAATGCTTGTTGGTCTCGATGGTCATGACCAGGGTGCCGTCCGGAAGCTGCATGACCGGATTGGTCAGGCTCGCGGGGCCGATCTCCTCCGGCATGGGCACTTCGCGCCACGCGGTCCAGGTATCTCCGCCGTCTTCGGAGTCCGCCAGGAGGATCGACATGGGTACGCATCCCTCGGTCTCCGGGTTGAAGAGTCCCGGGGCGTCGGGATAGGTCTCGCGGTCGATCCACATGGACGCGGCGATGATCCGGCCGGGTGCTGGTTCCGTGAGGTAGACGATCTTTACCGTTCCCCGGACGCCGCGCAGTACCGGGGAATCGAAGGGCCGTTCGGGCGCGGTCCAGCTCCGTCCGAGGTCGGAGGACCGGCTGACTTCAATCACTTCGTCCGCGCAGTCCTTGGTCGTGCCGCTGTGCCAGGTGGCGATCAACGTGCCGTCGGACTTGCTGAGGACGGCGGGAAAAGTGAGGTTGGCGCGGTCGGTGCCGGGCACGCTGTGGCTGAGGACGCCGGAGTCGATGATGCGCATGGATCGATGCCTTTCGTGATGAGTGGGTTATACTGTTCAGAGTCGGGTACTTCCCCGTTCGGATTCCGCCCCGGGTCGGGTGCTACGCAGGGACGTGACCGGTTTCGGCTGGGACCGAACCGGGCCTAGCGGGACCGAGCGGTCCATGCGGGGCCAGGCTGACCGTTACACGCCTTCACAAATTTCAATCATTGCATCGAGGACGGATTCAGCCAGATTGTCGATCGCGTTCCGGGAACCGTCCTTGTCGCACGTCGAGATTCGTGTTCCGCCCAGGTCTACCGATGCCGCGGAAACGTAGTACTTGATCGTGGGTTCGGTGCCCGAAGGGCGCACGATCACCCGGGTGTGGCCGGCATCCGAGAAGGTGAAGACCAGGATATTCACCCGTTCGCCCGCGACGGGGCCGGTCGTACCCGTGCGCAGATCACGTGCCAGGCCGCTCAGCCGGTCGATCACGCGGCATACGGCCCTTCCGCCTATGCGCTCCGGAGGAGACGCACGCAGGGCGGTCATGATGTCTCCGATCCTGCGCGCGCCTTCCGCGCCGGGCAGGGCGACCGACCGCTGAACTTCCCTGAAATACCCGTAGGTCCGGTAGATCTCTTCCAGTTCGTCGCGCAGGGTCCGGTTTTCTCGCTTCACCCGGGCGGCGTACTCGGCAAGCAGGATGCCGGTGGCGGCCTCCTTGTCCCGGATCCGAGCGTCCGCCAGGTAGCCGTGGCTTTCCTCGGTGCCGAAGACGAAAGTCGTTCCCTCGGGCGTGCGTTCGATCTCCGCCCCAACGTGCTTGAAGCCGACGGGGAGGTCGCCCACGACTTTCAGGCCGAAGGACCGGGCGATGAGGGCGGCCAGGTCGGAAGTCACCGCTGTCTTGCAGAAGAGCCCCCTGGGGGGCAGTTCTCCCGCCTCCTGCTTCCGGCTGAGAATATAGTGACAAAGGAGGGCGCCGATCTGGTGGCCGTTCAGCACGAGATCCCCTTCCGCCGCCTCCCATCCCCGGTCAGGGAGTGGAAGCGCGCAGCCGATCCGGTCGGCGTCGGGGTCGCTGGCCAGCACGAGGTCGGCGCCGGTTTCCGCGGCCTTTCGAATACCCAGCCGGAAAGCCGACGGTCTTTCGGGGTTCGCGATACCGCCTTCGAGCGTTGGGAACGCGCCGTCCGGCGCGACCTGCTCGTCTACGTAGTGCACGTCCTGGTAGCCCATTTGTTCCAGCGCCGCGTCTACCGAAGTCATGCCCACGCCGTGCAGGGGAGTATACACTAGCCGCACGTCCCGCGCGTCGTCCAGCGACAGGTCCGCGAGTACGGCGACATACCGGGCGTCCACCTGTGGATCGATCGTCCGGATCAGGCCCCGCCCGATCCCCTCGTCGAACGGAATGCGCCGAATCTCGTCGACGCGGCGCATCTCCCCGGTAATGGCCTCGTCGTGCGGCGCCACCACCTGGCCGCCGTCGGGACCGTACACCTTGAAACCGTTGTCTTCGGGCGGATTGTGACTGGCGCTGATTACGACCCCGGCAGCGGCTCCGAGTTCCCTCACCGCGAAGGACAGGGCGGGAGTCGATCGGCAGCTGTCGAAGATCAGTACCGGTACGCCGTTGGCGGCGAGTACCCGGGCTGTCTCCTTCGCGAACACCTCCGAGTTGTGCCGGGTGTCCCACGCCACGACGACGCCTGCGCCGGCCCGATCGCCAAGCCCTCGGTTGGACCAGCCAACCGGTCCATCCTCACGGAGAACGTACCGCGCCAGGCCCTGGGCCGACCTGCCCACGGTAAAGGTATTGAACCTGTTCGGACCCGGCCCCATGCGGCCGCGCATGCCGCCCGTTCCGAAGGCGATGGCCGAACCGAATGCGTCTTCCAGTTCGCCGGTGTCCCCGTCATCGATCAGTGCACGAATCTCGCCGACGAAGGCGTCGCAGGCCGGGTCGTCCAGCCAGCAGACGATGGCCTCGCCCGCCGTCCGGGAAAGCACGCCTTCGCCGATCCACGCATTGATTTTACGGACGGCCTGCGCACTCATACGCGATCTCCACCGGGCAGTATCCTACGCGTCCTGGAATCCCAAGCGTCCAGGTGGCCGTGCGGCCCGCTCCACGCGGCCATTACCCATCTTCCAGGTTGCCAAACCGGTAATCACAGCCGACTACACCTCGCCCCTCAGATATCGGCCTCTTTCCGCTGCAGGGAACCGCTCTATCGCGTAACGCAGCATCGTGCGGGGCATCCGCCGGTAACGGGTCTTCAGAAACGACTGCTCAACGGGCAGATCCCGCTTTCCGATTTCCCTGAGCATCCAGCCCACGGCTTTGTGGATCAAATCTTCCTCGTCGTTCAGCAAGCGCTCCGACAGTTTCAGCGCATCGGCATAATCGTGCTGCCTGATGAAATGCAGACAGGCCATGATGGCCATTCTGCGTTCCCATAACGATTCCGAGTCCGCCAGTACATAAAGCGGTTTCCGTTCCCGCCCGTCCAGGTACCCTCCCAGAATGGGATGGGCGGAGCAGTCGACGAGATCCCAGTTGTTGATGAAGGCCGCATGGTCGAGATACGCTTCATAGATCGTCTTTCTCTCCTGCTCATCGCCCTTGTCGAAAGTCATGACCAGCCAAAGCAGCGAAAACATGCGTACTTCGTGATAGGGAGATACGAGCAGGCGCCGGACCTCGCCCATGGGGAGATCACAGTATCTGCGCACCTGGGCGCGTATCACGGGAATCCTGATCCCGAGGAAACGGTCCCCTTCGCCGTACTCTCCCGGACCGGTCTTGAAGAACCGCTGTGAATGGGCGGCGGTCGCGGAATCGCCCAGTGCCGCGAGGACGCCGAGTATTTCCTGCGAATTCACGAGGTACTCCGATTAGAAGAATTGCAGTTCGTGTATGGTCCCACGAAAGTACCAGTAATCGGCCAGGACCGCAATGGCGGCGCCGAGGACGTATCCGACGATGATGCCGATCATCAGCGGCTGAACGGCACGATAGAGGCGTACGCCGCCCGTCCTGATCAGAATGGTCTTCAGCAACCAGGCGAGAAAGACGGGAAAGAAGGCGTGCCGGGCGGGACCTCCGGCGGCCACGACGAACCCGATAGGCGATATAGGCCACCAGCTGAAGTAGTACCGGGCCACGGTCATTCCTGCGACGATCAGCATGCCGGAGACCAGGAAGAACACCTCCGCGCCCGAGATCGTGGTGCTGTTATTCATCCAGGTGACGATCAGGTCGTAGAAGCCGGGGTCGCCGGCGACATTCGCGTAGTAATTCGCCGCGCCGCCCATCCGGTACCCTGTGTAGGCCGAGTAGCCGATGGCCGTGACCGCACTGACGGCGAAGGTGACGGCGGACCAGAAGAAGAGCACGCGTCCCGACATGCCCAGGATCGACTGCAGGCGCGCGACATGCGAGGGGGTGATCATCGTGAAGGTCTTCCAGTTGCGGGCGAAGGCGCTTCCCAGGCCAAGACCCGTCAGGTTCTGTGGGGAAAGGGAAGCGGATCCCAGCATGGCGACGGTGAACTGGTGGGCGTTGATGGGCAGGTCCAGGAAGACCAGGCCCGATTCCGCCATGACCCGGCACAACGCGAAGTAGAAGAGGAACAGCAGCGTGAGGAAAACCGCGATAACGGGGAAGGACATGCCCGCCGCGTGCAGCCACCAGGCGATATAAGCCAGTCCGCAGGCGCCTGTAATCAGGGCGGTCCGGTAGGAGAAGAACTCGTCGTCGTCGCGCAGGTTCGTGTCCTTGCCCATGACGTGGCGCCAGACCGTGGCCAGGTGCCGGCGGGCGATCCAGAATCCCCACAGCGCGAAGGCGATCATGCCGCCGATGAACTGGACTGCGACCAGGCCGCCGGGAACGGCGGTGCCCGAGGCGGCGGTGATCCCCATACGTGCCAGGATACCCTGTTCCAGCGTGTTGACGATCTGGAAGAACCAGACGCTGAACAGGATGTCCATGTTGATGAAATAGGAGAAGGCGAAGGTGATGACGTTCATTCGTATCGCGTGCGCCGGAAAGGCGCGGCCGAGTTCGACGTTAAACAGGGCGTTGGCATCGATCGGAAAGGAAAACCACTGGGTCCAGTACGCCGTGGTGTTCCAGAGCATGATGGAAAAAGTGGCGAGGGCGCCGATGAGGAACAGGCGGTGCCGCATGATCGTGGGAACGACCGATTCTTCGTCATCAATGGTTTCCGTCATCACGACCGCTGTCTGCACGAGGGGATAGGAAAGACGCTCGTGCTCCACCCACTGCTTGCGCATCAGGATGACGAAGCAGACCCCGACGGCCAGGAGCCCGCCGAAAAAAGACAGCCACCAGAAGCTCGGGATGATCCAGGCCGCCCAGGGGATCGGGTAGTTATCCGGCAGTCCCCAGTAGTAGTCCCGGTTCGCGTTCTGTTCGTTGGTGACGACCAACCAGTCCGGGAGATAGGGAAAGAACAGTTCACGCCACTGGTTTTCGGGGGAGGCGTAGTATTCCGCCGAGGCCATGATGCCGACCACATAGTTGGACATCCCCCAGGTCGGCACCATGAAGCCGACCCAGCCCAGGACAAATACGAACAGCAGTTCCCGCGAACGCAGGCCCCAGGCGGGGCGGTATGCCTTAAGCAGTATATTGGGCCCCATGACGCCCAGGAGAAACGGGATCAGCAGGGCGAGATCGATGTGGGCGAAGGTGAGGTGGGCGTATCCCAGGAGGTAATGGCTCGTTAGCGAAAAGATGTTGACGACCACGGCCAGCGCCAGGCCCAGGGCCACGGCCCGCGGTGTCGCTACTTTTTGAATGGAGCGGGCACCCGAAGCGGTCATAGGCGGTAGAGGGAACCGTACTTCGAAGAAACGTAGGCCAGGAAGCAGTCCGCGGTGAGCGGCTCGCCGGTGACGTGCCGCACGAGGTCTCCCGCGCGGTGGGTCATGCCCGGCCGATGGATGTGGTCCCTGAGCCAGTCCCGCAGCGGCAGCAGTTCCCCGCGGGCGATCCGGTCCGACAGGCCGGGCAGGTCGCGCTCGGCGGCGCGGTAGAACTGGGCGGCGTACAGATTGCCCAGGGTGTAGGTGGGGAAATAGCCGAAACTCCCGTGGGACCAGTGGATGTCCTGCAGCACGCCGTCCCGGTCGTCCGGCGGCTCAATGCCGAGGAAGGCCTTCATCTTTTCGTTCCAGACCGCGGAGAGATCGCCTGCCTTGAATGCGTCCGTGAACAGTCCGCGTTCTATTTCGAACCGGAGCAGGATGTGCAGGTTGTAGGTGATTTCATCCGCTTCGACCCGGATGAGCGAGGGTTTCACCTCGTTGACCGCGGCGTATACTTCCTCTTCGCTCACGTCCGCGGCCTGGTCCGGGAACACGGAGGTGAATTCGGGGAAGAAGTAACGCCAGAAGGCCCGGCTCCGGCCGACCATGTTCTCCCACAGGCGCGACTGGGATTCGTGAATGCCCAGGGATACGGACGCGCCCCGGGGCGTGCCTTCGTGGACCGGGTCGTGGCCCTGCTCGTAGAGGCCGTGTCCCGCCTCGTGAATGACGCCGTAGAAGGACTGCATGGGCAGGGTCTCGGAGTACCGGGTCGTAAGGCGGACGTCCTGCACGCCCATGTGGGTGCAGAAGGGATGGGGGGAGATGTCCAGGCGGCCGGCCTCGAAGTCGAAGCCCATGCGCTCGGCGGCCATGACGCCCATGCGCCGCTGGTCGCCTATGGGGTAGTTCCGCTCCAGGAAATCGGTGCGGGGTCTCACCCCGGAGGACGCGATGCGCTGCACCAGGTCCACGAGGGGGCCGCGAATCGACTCGAAGACCGCCGCCGTATCTTTCGTGGTGGCATAAGGTTCGTATTCATCGAGCAGCGCGTCGTAGGGTTCGTCTTCGTATCCCACCGCCTCGGCGACCTCTCGCTGGAGGGCGACCAGCTTGTCGATCCACGGCGCGAAAGCCGGAAAATCATCTTCCTTCCGGGCCTTGATCCACACCCCGATGGCCGCCGAACTCGTTTCCGCGATGGATTTGACCAGGTCGACGGGTACCTTGACCGCCCGGTCGCTGGAACGGGCGATCTCGCGGATGTTGACCTCCTCGTCGGTGGTCAGCGATTCCGACCGGGCAGAATCCAGTGCCGCCCGCATCTCATCGGATGTGATCCGCTCGTGGGCCATCCCGGATAGCGTAGCGAGTTGCCGTCCCCGGCTGGCCGCGCCCTTGGGGGGCATGTAGGTTTCCTGGTCCCATCCCATCAGGGCCAGGGCGCCGTACAGGTCGCTCACCTCGCGGTACATTTCCATCACCCGTTCATAGTGCGTTGGCACGGTAAATCTCCCTTTTTATTTGCCTCTCTGTCGATGCTCTGACTGTTCACGACCTTCGCGGACGGCACGAATCCCCGCCGCGCGCCAGGCCGTATTGATCCCACTACGTGGCCAGGACCGTCTTGACGCGCATTCGAAGCCTTCCGTGAGCGCTTCGAAGAATCCGCGCGACCTGGCCCGGTTCATCCCCTCTGGCGAATATGAAACCGGGGTAGCCGGCGCCTTCCGGCAATGGGGTCAGCATGTCGCCTTCCTTCGCGGTGATGACCACGTCCTCCACGCCCGGGATCTTCTTCGCCTCCTCGACGCCGTCGAATCCCTGGAACATTCCGCCTTCCGGCACCGGCAGCATCATCACGCCCGCGGCCCCCGGCCTGTTCCCCTCGTCGTCCGTTCCCTTCGTTCCGCTGTCCGCCCGGTCCGTCCGGTCCGCACCTTCACGCTCATCCGGCTGGCCTGAGCCCGCGGCCTCGTCTCCCGTCCCATCGCGGACCTGCGCCATACCGCCGCCGTCCACACCCTCACCCAGTGCATGCCGAAGGATGAGCTTCTCCAGGGACAACCCCAGCCCGTACTCCAGGACGCGCGAGCAGAGGCCCCCGATGGACCGGCCCGCGATTTCGATGACCCTGGCTTCGCCGTGTCGTACCCGCAGTTCGGCATGGACCGGCCCCTCCGTGAGTCCCACGGCCGTGGAAGCCCTCTGGACGGCATCGGACACGATCTCTTGCGTCTCTTTGGGCAAGCACGAAGGCGTAGTGTATATCGTCTCTTCGAAAAAGGGTCCCTCCAGGGGATCGGGCTTGTCGAACAGGGCGAGCACGCGCAGGCGGCCGCCGTTCAACAGCCCCTCAAGGGCCACCTCCCGGCCGGGGATATAGGATTCCACCATGATGCGGCGGGCGTCGGGATCAAGGCTTGGCGGCCGGTCGGACGCGCCTTCGAGTATGCGGCCGATCCTGCGGAACGCCGCGATGAAGTCGTCCGGCGAGTCGGCCCGGATCACGCCTCGGCTGCCCGATAGCAGAATGGGCTTGAGCACACATGGGTAACGCTGTTCGAGTGCGATTTCCTCGACGGGAAGCGACAGGTCAAACCGGGCGAAAGGGGGGCACCATACCCCCGCGTCCGAGAGCAGCTCACGCATGCGGTACTTGTTGCGCGCGGCGATGGCTGCTTCGGGCGAGTTGTGCGGAAGGCCGAGGACCTTACACGCCCGGGCGGCGATTTCGGTGGTATAGTCGTCGACGGGTACGATAGCGTCGAGTGGATGTTCACGGGCGTAGTCCACGATTTCATCCACGGCCTGCGACACGTACCGGAGCCTGAGCGACAGCGGGATGTCCCACGCCTCCGCCAACACCTTGCAGAAGTCCGATCCCACGACGACTTCGAGGTTCATGCGGCGCGCCGCCTCCAGAAACGGATCCGCGCGATAGGTCGACGTCGGCATCAGGAGAAGCAGTCTTTTAGACGGATTTTCTGCTGGCATGATTAGATTGAAAAATAGAAGTTTCGTGGATCGAAATCAATGAAATCGCCCGTCCTGTCGCATTACCATACACAGGTATAGCGAAAAAAAACTTGCTTACGAAACTGCGTACGAAATATATTGCACGTACATTTCTCGTAATTCACCCGCAAGCACAGGACCTTCGAACGGTCTGTCGCGGGAATTCTCGCACTCTATCGGGTGCATTACTCCCATTATTTCATCTGGAGGGTAATCAATGAATCGCACAGAATTGGCCGGTAAGGTTGCTGATGCTACTGGGTTGTCCAAAGCGCAAGCCGACGCCGCAGTCGCCGCAGCACTCGACGCCATCAAGAGCAGTCTGAGCGACGGCGATTCCGTCACGCTGATCGGCTTCGGCACGTTCAGCGTATCGAACCGCGCTGCTCGCCAGGGGCGAAATCCCGGTACGGGCGAGTCCATTACGATCGCGGCGAGAAACGTGGCCAAGTTTACGGCCGGCAAAGCGTTAAAAGACGCCATAGGCTAAATCCGAAATACAGGGGCCGGTCCGGTCGTATCGTCCGGTCCGGCTCCTTTCGAAACATCGACTCACGGTTGGATCCGACTTGCGAGACGTCGATTGTACCTGCGTCTCGAGGTTTTCCATCCGTCTTCCTGCTTGAGCCGGGAATGCCGAGTCGTACTTTTTTTGACCGTTAACGCACACGTGTGCATGTGCAGAGGATCGCCTTGCCGCTCTATGAGTTCACCCTCACGGATTTCCTGTTCCCCGCGGATCTTCCGAACGACAAGGCCAATTTCCGCTTCGTCGTCGATCTGCGCTTTATCAACCACCGGAGCCAGTTCGCCACCGAACATGCCGTGATGCCCAGTCTCGACACCTTCTGGGAATGTGATACCGGTAGGTCGGGCAAGCCGAATTACGTTCGAGGCGCCGGGGAGGAAAACCTCAGGATCGGCGAAGGTCAGCCCGACCGGTGCGGCCGGTTCGAAATGGAGGCGATAGACGATTGGGACAAGCTGATCCTGCTGGTGCGGGGGAAGCGAATCCATTCCATACAGTTCAAGGTGTTCGACGTGGACCGCAGAGACGCCTGGGACAAGATCAAGGATTTCCTGGGCGGGATCGTCGAAGCCGTCATCGGCAGAATCAAGGGAACGATCCCGGAGAACCTGCCCCTGCACCTGCCAGAATCCCTGGGCGGCGCCGCGGACGACCTGCAGTCCTTCCTCTTGAAGAAGATCGCGGGCGGCGACGCGATCCTCTTCAGGGGATCGACCCCGCTCGTGGAATTGACCGATGGTGACACGGCTCGCATGACGGTCCACGGCCGGGGCACCGGTGGAACCTACATGATCGGTTTCGACCTCACCCAGCGGGATGGATGACCAGAACCTTCATGATAGTAATCATCAGCGACCTACACCTTACCGACGGAACGACCGGGCAGACGATAAAGGAAAACGCCTTTCGGATTTTCGCCAGGCGGGTCCGGGACATGGCCTTCGCGGCCTCATGGCGCAAGGGAGGCAGGTACCAGCCGATCGAACGGGTCGACATCCTCCTGCTCGGAGATATCCTGGACGTCACCAGGTCCACCGCGTGGCTGGAGCAGGACCACGGGCCGCGCCCCTGGAGCGATCCGGGTGATCTGCCTTACATCGGGAAACTGAACGACATAACTACCTCGATCCTGGCGCACAACGAACCGTCGCTCACCTGCCTCAGGAACCTGGCCGAACCCGGCGGTCTCCTGCTGCCTCCGCCCGGCGGCGCCAATGGAGAACCCCGGCCATCCGAACCCGGCCTGCCGGTCGAGGTCGGCATCCACTACATGGTGGGGAACCACGATTGGTTCTACAGCATCCCCGGTCGATCCTGCCAGCTCCTTCGCAGAAAGGTCGCAGCCGCCCTGGCCCTGGAAAACGACCCTGAACAGCCCTTCCCCCACGATCCGGACGAGTCGACCCGCATTGCCGGGATACTGCGGACGCACGGCGTCCGGGCGTACCATGGCGATATCCACGATCCGTTCAACTTCTCCGGTTCGCGGGACGAACCCTCCCTGGGAGACGCAATCGTGATCGAGCTGCTGAATCGATTCCCCTTTGAAGTCCGCAACCGCATGGGATCGCTGCTTCCCCGGACCTTTATCGAAGGACTGCGCGAGCTGGACAATGTCCGTCCGCTGGCCGCCGCCACTGTCTGGGTCGACGCGCTGCTGCATGAACACGGCGTATCCCCGATGCAGGCCGGGAAAGTCAAGGAAACGTGGAACAACCTGGTGGACGATTTCCTGGGCCTGGATTTCATACGGGAACGAGGTTCGAAGTACAACCCCTTCGAGAGCGTGGACAAGCTGGAGTACGCGCTCCGGTTCACGCGGGACGTTCCGCTGGGCCTGTCCGGTGCGCTCGGCGCATGGTGGAACCGGGTGACGGGCGGTTCAGCGGATTCCTATTTTGCCCACGCGGCCAGGGAGAAAGCGGTCGAGGACCTGGAAGCCCGCTTCGTGGTGTACGGACACACCCATCATCACGAAATCGTGCCCCTCGATATCGCGCCGGGGAACGGTCGCAATGGAGCCCAGGTCTACTTCAACGCGGGTACCTGGCGCCGGGTGCACCGCCTCGCCCGGTCCTCCCGTTCAGGCCGGGCCTTCATCGCCTACGACGTCATGACCTACCTGGCCTTTTTCAAGGACGACGAACGAAATGGCCGGCCCTTCGCGTGCTGGTCCGGGGCACTGGGGGAAGGGCCCGGTTAGTGCCATGGATCTTTGGCCGGCAACTGAATGTGCACGGACGATTCCGGCGTCTCTGTAAGGATGTTTCCGGGGCCTCTTTACGGACGTTTCCAACGCATCTCCCTTAGCGCGCCACGGTTCTTTTCACTTGACTTGCAGGGGCTCGCGCCCTACCATGGTGCAGTTGTGTGGGGAGATCCGGGGACGGTTTGCCGGGGTGGTGGAATTGGTAGACACAGGAGACTTAAAATCTCCCGGACCTCAATAGTCCGTGCCGGTTCGAGTCCGGCCCTCGGCATACGGGGTCATGAACACACTGGTGAATGCTGATCTGCAGGGCGCTTAGCTCAGATGGTTAGAGTGCCACGTTGACATCGTGGAGGTCAGTGGTTCGATCCCACTAGCGCCCATTCGATTCCGATCTGCTTAGCTGCCCGGCACGGGTCTCCCCGGCCGGGTTTCTCATGCCCACCCGATCCGCAACCCGTTGCTGCTGTTCGCAACCAGTTGCTATTGTCCGCAACCCGTTGCTGCTGTTCGCAACCAGTTGCTATTTCGAAATGAAGATCACGGACGTCAAGGCCGTCTACCCGTCACGAGACAAGAAAGGGACGGGCGCCTGGCAGGAATACTACTGGCAGATCGTGGTCCGGGTGGACACGGACACGGGCGTGACCGGGTACGGGTATGGCGGGGGCGGCGAGCCCGGCAGACTGATCGTCAACGGACATCTGCGCGATGCACTCATCGGCCGGTCCATCGGAAGCGTGGAAGATATCCGCCGAGTCTGGGACCACCTATACTTCAAATCCCTGCCGTACGGTCGTGGCGGCATCGCGGTCATGGCCCTGAGCGGGATCGACCTGGCCCTGTGGGATCTGCTCGGAAAGGCCGAGGGCCGGCCCGTATATGATCTGATCGGGGGGTTGAGGAAGGACCGGATCCGCGCCTACGCGACGGGGGGTGATTTGTCCCGGGTCCGCGACCTGGGCTATACCGCGGTGAAGCGATCGCACCAGTGGCGATCGGAGGCCGACTACGATACGGCCGTGGTCCAGGCGGCCCGTTGCAGGGAGATGTTCGGCCGGGACGCGCTGCTCATGTTCGATTGCTACATGTCCTGGGACGCCGGGGTAGCCTTGCGGATGCGCGAGATCCTGGATGAATATGCGCCTTACTGGTTCGAAGATCTCGTCACGCCCGACCATCTCGCCGAGCTGGCGGAACTCCGGCCCCGGCTGGCTCCGGTGCTGCTGGCCGGCGGCGAGCATGACTTCTCCCACCACGCCTTCGCCGCCATAGCCCGCGCCGGCGCTCTGGACCTGTGGCAACCGGATATCACCTGGTGCGGCGGCATAACGGCCGGACTGCGTATCGTGGATCTGGCGAGATCACACGGCGTGCCCGTATGCCCTCATCGCGGCGGTGAGATCTGGGGGCTGCACCTGATCGCGGCCACGGATTGCATGGACCTGGCGGAGACCCATCCGGACCGGTGGAACGGTGGGGAGGACGCGGTCCTGCTCGACGAGCCCGTGGTGTCGGAAGGCAGCATCGCACCGACAGACCGTCCCGGATTCGGCGTCACGCCGAGACCGGAGTATGCTTGAACTCAGGGGTAACCTGCATCCGCTCCCGTGGAATCTCAGGAGGCATTTCGATTTCCTTATCTCGATGAAATGTAGTGACTTGTGGTATGTTCCCCGGCTCGATCGGGGAATTGACGCCGGATCATATCCGGCATGTTGATGCATCGGCAAGGACCGCGCCTCGTACTGCAGCACGGCGGCGCAAAAAAGGAAAGGAGGAATTATGATATCTGAACAACGGAGGTGTGACGACTGATCTGATCAGTTGACATTCCTCCAGACGCAAGCCGGGCGTCTCGTATTTCCAGGGGCGCCCGGTTTTTTTGTGCTTGCGCCGAATGTCGGACGCTGATAATCGTGCATAGACACATCGTAACCCGCCGGTAGACGGGTCTCGCCGGTAGACGGGTCTCGCCGGTAGACGGGTCTCGCCGGCACAACGCTGGACCGCGCCGGCACAACGCTGGACCGCGCCGGCACAACGCTGGACCGCGCCGGCACAACGCTGGACCACGCCGCCCATGTCTCTCTACCCCCTCATCCGTCCCCTGTTGTTCCGCCTGGATCCGGAGTGGATTCATCGCTTCACCCTGGCCGCGGTCGGCAGGGCGGGACGCATACCACCCGTGCGCGGAATGCTGCGGGGCCTCCTTACTGTGGACGATCCGCGGCTCAGGGTGCAAGCCAGTGGCCTCGACTTTCCCAATCCCGTCGGCCTGGCCGCCGGGTTCGACAAGAACGGCGTCGCCATGGAAGGACTCGTATCGGCGGGTTTCGGATTCGTGGAGGTGGGTTCGGTCTCGGTCCATCCTTCGGCGGGTAATCCCGGGCGGCCACGGCTGTTCCGCGTGCCGGCGGATGAAGCGATCGTGGTCAATTACGGGGTGCCTAACGACGGCGCGGAAGCGGTGGCGCGGCGGTTCGCTTCCGCCCATCCGTCTCGCCCACCCGTTCCCCTGGGCATCAACCTGGTGGAGACCAACACCGGGAGGCCGGCGGGTGCGGAGGAGGTAGTGGAGGAACTGGTCGCGGCGATGCACCCCTTTCTGGGTCTTGCCGATTACGCTACACTCAATCTGAACTGCCCGAATACGACATCGGGCCAAAGCCCCTTCGACGATCCGGGCACGCTGGGGTCGTTGCTCTCGGGATACGCCGGTTACGACACCATGCCGCCTACCTTCCTCAAGGTGGTGCCGACCACTGACCCCGCAACGATCGAGGGGACGCTCGCCGCCATGGATCCATTCCCCTTCGTAAAGGGCATCGTGTTCGGACTGCCCACCGGAAAGCCCTACAAAAGCCTGAATACCTCGCCACAGGTCCTCGACCGCATGCCCGGGACCCTGTGCGGCCGACCGACCCGGGCGCTGATCGACGCGTCCATCCAGGCCTGGTATCCCCGGATGGATCGCAACCGCCACGTGATCGTCGGGACCGGGGGCATTTTCACGGCCGAAGACGTCTACCGGAAGATCCGGTTGGGCGCGACCCTGGTCCAGGTCTACACGGCCCTCGTCTACCACGGACCGGGCCTGGTGAAGCGCATCAATCGGGGCCTGTGCCGCCTGATGGCCAGGGACGGCCTGGACCGGATTATCGATGCCGTGGGCGTGGACAATCCGCCCTAGAACGTGCCTTCCACGCTCAGGGTCGTGCCGCCGGTCTCCTTCTTGCGCACCGTGGACGATCGAACCCGCTCCTGCAGCTTCTCGTAGTAGAGCGCTTCGTCCACCGGGATATCGACCCAGTCGTCCTGCCAGGCGGAAAGCAGCATGGCGTTGGCCAGTTCGACGCCCCGGATGCCTTCGACGCCCGGCGCGATGAGCGGCGTGCCCTCCAGGATCGCGCGCACCCAGTCCTTCGTGATGCCGCGATGCTCTTCGCCCCCGGCCTGGAAGGGGATTTCGCACTTCCAGGTTTCCGGGCTGCCGAAACCGCCCTTCCATTCGCGGTTGAAGACATCCGCCGGCGTGCGATTGCGCCAGAAGGTGATCCGGCCCTCCTCCATGACCACCTTCCCGTTGTCGCCCGTGATTTCCATGCGGTTGGTTCCGGGCGACTCGCCCGTGGTCGTGATGAATACGCCCGTGGCGCCGTTCTCGTATTCGGCGTAGGCCGTCACGTCGTCTTCGACCTCGATGTCGTGGTACTTGCCGAAACCGCAGAAGGCCCTGATGCGCACGGGCATGCCGCAGATCCACTGCCAGAGGTCGAGGTTGTGGGGGCACTGGTTGGCGAGTACGCCGCCGCCTTCGCCGGACCACGTGGCGCGCCATCCGCCCGAGTCGTAGTAGCTCTGTGCGCGGAACCAGTTCGTGATGATGTAGTTCGTCCGGCGCAACTCACCCAGCTCGCCCGATGACACGAGTTCCTTGAGCTTCCGGTGCTCGCCCAGCGTCCGCTGGTTGAACATCAGTCCGAAGACGAGACCGCTCTTCTCGGCCGCCACGTTCATTTCCCGCACCTGGCCCGTGTATACGCCGGCCGGTTTCTCGCAGAGTACGTGCAGTCCGCGGGCGAAGGCCTTGACCGCCAGCGGCGGATGGTCGTAGTGGGGCGTCGCGACGATCACGGCGTCGATCGCCGCCGACTCCAGCAGTTCATCGGCGCTGCCATAGGTCGAGACGCCATCGCCGGCGAGCGATTTTGCGCGTGCCAGTTGATCCGGATCGACATCGCACACGGCCGTCAGCACCGCGCCCGGCACTTCGTTCCCGGTGAGGTATTCGACGTGGAACCCGCCCATGTTCCCGAGGCCGATCACACCGATGCGTACGACGTCCATGGTTCACTCCTTCCGGTGGCTTTCGCGTTCGGCGGCTTTCACTCGCCCGGGTTCGCTAACCGGCGAGGGCGGCCGGTTTTCCGTTTCTCATCACGAAGGGGAAATGTTCGCCCGCCTGGTTCATAGGCGCTCCGTCCGGCAGGTCGACGAAGGCTTTCATGACGTGCTGCCCGGAAGCGACGAAGCGGGACTCGCCCGTCATGTAATGCATGGCGATGGCGCGCCTGGGTTGATCGGACCGGTTGAAGGGCGAGCCATGCCAGGTCAGCGAGTGGTGGAACGATACCTCTCCGGCCTTCACCGGCCAGGGCCGGGGTGCTACCTTTTCCCCCTTTTCCGCGCCGTTGCCGCCCGGGGGCGTGAAGCCTTCGATTCGCCCGAAGTCTTCGACCTGCTGCAGGTGGCTCTGCGTCCGAAGGAACTCGATCTGGTTGCCCCACCTGTGGCTGCCCGGCGTCATCCACATGCACCCGTTTTCCACCGTCGCGTCGTCGAGGGCGACCCATGCGGATACCGGCGTCATGGGCCGTATGATGGGCCACAGCGGCGCATCCTGGTGCCAGCTGGTTACGCCGCCGTGGCCCGCCGGCTTGTACTGGATCTGGTCGTGCCAGACCATCAGTTCGTCCGCCTCCGTGAGCCCGCTGATGGCATCCACGATAAAAGGATGGTGGATCAGCCGCCGGTAGGCGCCGGACACTTCCCAGATATTTACGATCTGCCAGACGCAGCGTTCCGGTTCCCGATCGCGTACCATGTTGTGGAACAGCACCGGCCTCGGCCCGTCCTCGGGAAAGCCTTCCGGGCCGGTGTCGAGCACGCGCTGCAACTCGTTGCGTAGTTCCTGGACGCCGGCGTCGTCGAGCACGCGGCCTCCGTTCAGAAAACCGTTCTGGCGGAATTCGGCTATTTGTTCATCGGTGATCATCCCGGCGTCTCCTGTTTCGTCGGCGTACGAAGCACTGGAACCCTATGTGCCCGTGACGCATTAAGGTCTCCTTAGATGTCGAATCTGCGGTTGATGACGTATCTGCGGTGTACATAAACTGGTGTATTCCAGGTTACCAATTTACCCCGTGGCACCAGGCCGCCAAAGCCTTTTTTGAAGGAAGCCCCATGTTGACAATACCGGCTGAAACCCCTATAATACGCATGTTGTCCGGCCCGGCGCGAGCGAGCATCAGACCGGCGAAAGCACCACGTTTCACAATTGGAAAACCAACCGAATGCGTCGTATCCGGGCGTAAATTCACAGCCCGGAACGCCATGTCCATCGGGGAGCAACCCGTTCCCCTGCCCAGGAGGAAAGGCCAGCCGATGTCCGAAGCACCTACCGCGTCCACCGAAACCATGAAATTCAAGAGCGAGTTGCGGCAGATCCTTCACCTGATCACCCACTCGCTCTATTCCAACAAGGAGATCTTCCTCCGCGAGCTGATCAGCAACGCCAGTGACGCGATCAACAAGATCCGATTCAATTCCATCAACAACAACGACCTGCTCGACGGCGACACCGAGTGGAAGATCAGGCTCATCGCCGACAAGGACAAGAACACGCTGACGGTTTCCGATAATGGCACGGGGATGTCCCGCGAAACCGTTATCGACCAATTGGGCACGATCGCGAAGTCCGGCACCAGGGCTTTCCTCGAGACCCTGCAGCAGGCGGACGAAGCCAGTCGTCCCGAATTGATCGGCCAGTTCGGTGTGGGGTTCTACTCGGCTTTCATGGTGGCCGACCGGGTGACGGTGGTCTCCCGTCTGGCGGGCGATCCGAAGGACGAGGGCGTCCGCTGGGTCTCCGCGGGAGAGGGCGAGTTCACCATCAAGTCGGTGGAGAAGGAGGCCCACGGAACCGACGTGACGCTCCATCTCAAGGAGGACGAGAAGGAGTTCCTGGAGGAATGGCGGCTCCGGCAGGTGGTCAAGGAGTTCTCCGATTTCATCGAGTACCCGGTCGTCATGGACGTGGAACGGCACGAACCCGTCGAGGGCGAGGACGACAAGGAGGACGACAAGACGGAGGCGGTGGTCCGGGAAGAGACGCTCAACTCCATGAAGGCGCTCTGGCTGCGTTCGAAGGACGAGATCGAAGAAGACGAATACAACGCCTTCTACCGCCAGATCTCCCACGATTACGGCGATCCGGCCAGGGTGATCCACTACACGGCCGAGGGTTTGACGGAGTTCAAGGTGTTGCTCTTCATCCCGGCCAAGCGGCCCTTCGACATGATGTTCGGCGATCCCAAAGTGGGGCCCAGGCTGTACGTGCAGCGGGTCCAGATCATGGAGAACTGCGAGGAGCTGCTACCGCCCTACCTGCGATTCATCAAGGGCGTGGTGGACTGCGCGGACCTGCCCCTCAACGTCTCCCGCGAGATCCTTCAGCAGAACCCCATCCTCGACCGCATCCGGAAGAACATCGTCAAGCGGATCTTCACCGTGCTGGAGGAGATGAAGAAGGACGAGTTCGACAAGTACGTGGCGTTCTACCGGGAACTGGGCCTGATCCTCAAGGAGGGGATGGCGCAGGACTTCGAGAACCGGGATACGCTTACATCGCTGGCCGTGTACGAGTCCATGAACACCGAGGCCGGGAAGTACATTTCCATGGATGAATACGTCGACCAGATGCCGCCCGACCAGGAGGAGATCTACTACCTGATCGGCGAGCACCGCGGCATGCTCGAGCGGACGCCGTACCTGGAGGTCTTCCGGGACCGCGGCTGGAACGTCCTCTTCATGACGGACCCCATCGACGAATTCGTCATGTCGTCGGTGGACGAATACCGCGAGAAGAAGTACAAGGCGGCCGACAAAGGCGACATTGCGGCGGACGAAGAAGGCAAGGCCAGGGCGGAAGACGACGAGAAGACCTTCAAGGCCCTGATCGAAACCCTGAAGGGTAAGATACCGGAGGTGCAGGACATCCGGCTGTCCACGCGCCTCAAGGACAGCGCCTCCTGCCTGGTGGCCGACGAAGGCGCCATGAGCGCCCACATGGAACGGCTCATGCAGCGCATGGGCGAGGGCGGCGGCGGTCAGAGCTCCAAGCGCATCCTGGAACTCAACGCCGGACATCCCGTGGTCCAGGGTCTGCAGAAGCTCCACGACAGCGACGGCGAAGACGCCCGCGTCGAATCCATCGGCCGTCTGCTGTACGAGCAGGCTGTGGTGGCCGAGGGGTCCAAGCTCGATGATCCCGTGGGGTTCGCGAGCCGGATCAACGACTTGCTGGTCAAGGAATTGATCCGGATTTAGCGCGCCGGGACGCGGATCGGCCGCGATTCAACTGTCAAGCAACCGGTGGCCTGGCGGCATAACGAATCGAATATACCCTATGCGCACTCCCGCAGTACTTGTATCGATCCTCTTGCTGGTTTCCTGCGGCGAAAGTGAACGTGGCGGGGAACAGACGGGGACCGCCACGGAAGGCGGCCGCGTCAACTCGATCGGCGTGACGTTGCCCGACGACGCCGTGGACGCCTCCCGTCAGGTGCTGCGGTCTATGAGTCCGGAGCCCAAGAGCCTGGACCCCAGTATCGAGCCCTACGATACCGAGCAGACGATCCTGCCCTTCGAGGCCCTGCTGTTCAAGGACGAGCACTGGAACCCGATCCCGGGCGCCGCGCACAGCTGGGGCTCGGATGACGGGATAGTCTGGACCTTCAATCTCAGGTCCGGGATGCGCTGGAGCGACGGATCGCCGCTGACGGCCCATGACTTCGTGTATTCCTACCGCCGGATGCTTGATCCTGAATCCACCAACATCTACGCCTTCTTCTATTACGACATCAAGAACGCCGAAGCGATCGTCAAGGGGGAGAACAAGGATCTCACGTCCCTGGGCATCCGGGCCGTGGACGATTCGACCCTGGTCATCGAGACGGAAAAGCGGGCGCCTTACCTGCCCCATATCGTTTCTTTCGGCGACGCCATGCCGGTGCCGAAGCGGCTCGTGGACAAATACGGCCGCAAGTGGACCGAACCGCAGAACATCATTACGAATTCCGGTTTTATGGTCACGGAGTGGGTCAACGGCAGCCACATGACGCTTGTTCCCAATCCCTACTACAACGGCCCTCACAAGCCCTTCCTGGAGAAGGTGATACACCCTTTTCGCAACGCGGCCGCGGCCACCATCCTTCCCTACGAGAGCGACGAGGTCGACATGGAGAACGTGGATGTAAACGACCTGGAACGCATCGAGCGTGATCCCAACCTGAAGCAAGATCTCGTGCGCTTTCACGGACTGAATACCTGGTATCTCTTCTTCAGGACGCAGCTTCCGCCCTTCGACGACATTCGCGTCCGGGAAGCCTTCACGCGGGTGATGGACCGCGACAACATCTGTAACATCATCCTTCGGGGCGGGGCGGTACCGGCCTATTCCATGATCCCGCCCGGCTTCAGGGAATTCGAGGGCGACACGCATGCCGCGGTGCAGGGCTTCGATCCCGAACGGGCCCGGCAACTGATGCGGGAGGCCGGATATCCGGGTGGACAGGGATTCCCCCGCCAGGAACTGTGGCTCAGGGCGCCTACGCCCTCCGACCGCCTGATCGGCGTGGCGATACAGAGCATGCTGAAAGAGCATCTCGGCGTCGACGTGGACATCCGGACGGCCGACCTGCACACCTACATGGACCACTTGTACGAGTGGAACATGAACCTCGGGCTGATCGCCTTCGGCGCCGATTTCCTCGACCCCCGCAACATTCTGGACATGATCTGGCACTCCCAGCCCCGGGGCCACGGCCGGCAGGACTGGCACAATCCTGACTTCGACCGCCTCGTGGATGCGGCCGCGGCCGAACTGAATCCGGAGATCCGGGAAAGTCTGTACCGGGAAGCCTCGGCCGTCCACGTGGCGGACTATCCCGGCGCGTTCCTCTATCACAAGATGGGCCTGCAGCTCCGAAAGCCCTGGCTGAAGGGTTATGCCGTAAACGAAGACGGCACCGTGGGTTCCTTCCGCTGGCACAAGTTATACATCGCCGAGGTGGACGATGGGGAGTAGGGGGTTCTCCGGGGGTAGGCGGAGCCCGGCCGTCCTTCGCCAGTCGTCCGCGCTACGCCTGCCGGCCGTCCTTCACTCTTTCATCGCGCCGCTCGCCCTATGCGCTTCGGCCCTGCTTTGGTTGCCCGGGCTGGCCGCAGCGCAGGAAAACCTGGTCCTCCTCGAAGCCATCAGCGTCCTCCCCGTGGAAGGTCCCGAATCCAACCAGCCATCAGGACTCTTCATCCATAACGACACCCTGTACACCGTTTCCGACAAGCACGACGATACCATCTTCCGGATCGAACTCCGGGAGGATGCCGCGGTATTCGTTCCGCATATCCGGTTCGAAGTGCCAAAACCCTTCGGGGTGTTCAGGCTGGACCTGGAAGGCATCACCCGCGATGACGACGGGACCTTCTATCTCGCCAGTGAAGGGGCGTTCGCCATTCTGAAGGTCGACGCGGACAGAAAGAAGGCGTCCTGGGTCACCACGAGCCTCCGGAAAGTAGGCGCTTCGGCGGGGCTCTTCCAGACGCGCGGCGGTTATCTCGAAGGCATCACACTGATGGCGCGGGACCGGTTCCTGGTCACCGCGGAACGGGAGCCCTGCGGCCTGATCGAAGTCGACATGGCCCCGGTGCAGCGGATCGTGGAGATCGCCAATCATGGATCGACGGAAAGTTACACGGGGCTGCACCGGGAGGTCGAGAACGTATACATCCTGCAGCGAAGCACCGCGACCATCCGGAGGACCATACGGTACCTGGACGTGGACAGTCCCTCGACTGTTTGGTCCTTCGCCCATATCGTCAACGACCCGGAATATCTCTATCAGCACGAACAGTTCGGTGCGAAAACGGCGGAGGGGCTCGCCATGGACCGCGACCGGGTCTACGTCATCCTCGACAACAACAACGACGCGCGCCGGATGTATCCCACCGATCACAGACCCTTGCTTCTGATCATGAAGCGGCCTGGGTGACGAGGCGCCGGACCGCACCCGCCGGGGACAGGCGACCATGACTCGTGATGCCCAGGACAGGCTGGCAGGTCTCTTCCGCCGCACGTTCGGCCGCGCGCCCGTGCGCATCGCCGCCCTGGGTGCGGATGGGTCGAGGCGGCAGTACTACCGGTTGGCGGACGGGGGACGGACGGTCATCGGCGCGGCAAACGACGACCGGCGCGAGAACGTCGCCTTTCTTTCCCTGTCCCGCCACTTCCGCCGCCACGGACTCCCGGTGCCCGAGATCTTCGCCGAGGACCTGGAACAGGGCGTCTACCTGCAGCAGGACCTGGGTGACGAGACCCTGTTCAGCCGGGTGGCCGCCGCCCGTGCGAAGGACGGAACGTTTTCGGACCGGCTGGTGGCAATGTATCGGCAGGTGCTCGACGACCTGCCCCGATTCCAGGTCACCGCGGCGGCGGACCTGGACTTCTCGATCTGTTACCCCAGGAGCCGGTTCGACGCCCAGTCCATCCGGTGGGACCTGAACTACTTCAAGTATCACTTCCTGAAGCTCGTGCCTGTCGACTTCGACGAGCAGGCCCTCGAAAACGATTTCGAGCGGCTCACGGCGTTCCTCCTGGAAGCGGATACCCGTTACTTCCTGTACCGCGACTTCCAGTCCCGCAACATCATGTGGCATGAGGGACGTCCGCATTACATCGACTACCAGGGCGGGCGGCAAGGCGCGCTTCAATACGACGTAGCGTCTCTCCTGCAGGATGCCAAGGCCGACATCCCGTGGGAGATCCGGGATGAGTTGCTGGATTACTACGTCGAAGCGGCCGGGGAGTTTGCCCCCCTTCGCCGGGATGCGTTCCTCGCGCACTATTACGGTTACGCCCTGGTCCGTCTCATGCAGGCGCTGGGGGCCTATGGATACCGGGGACTCTACGAAGGCAAGTCCCACTTCCTGTCCAGCATCTCACACGGCGTCCGCAACCTCGAGGGACTGCTCACGCGGGCCGGCCTGCCGGTCGACCTGCCTGAATTGGGCCGGGCCTGGTCGCGCATCGTCGACGATCCATCGCTTCGGCGAATGGGCAAGGTTTCCGGTGAAAGACTGACCGTACACGTCTGGAGTTTCTCCTATCATCTCGGCCTGCCCCGGGATACGAGCGGAAACGGCGGCGGGTTCGTCTTCGACTGCCGGATCGTGAAGAATCCCGGCCGCATTCCGGAATACGCGGACCTGACGGGAAAGGACGCGCCGGTGGCGGCCTTCCTGGATGAACTCGAGGAGGCACGGTCCTTCCTGGGGGATGCGCAGACCATGGTCGACCGGGCGGTCGAACACCACCTGCGCCGCGGGTTCACGGACCTGACCGTCGCCTTCGGGTGCACGGGCGGCCAGCACCGTTCGGTATACTTCGCGGAACGGCTGGCGGTGCACCTGATGGAGCGTCCGGGGTTGACTGTCCGGCTGAGGCACCGGGAGCAGGAGGATTCGTGAAGGCCATGATCCTTGCGGCGGGCCTGGGTACCCGGCTGCGGCCTCTCACCGACGCCCGGCCCAAAGCCCTGGTAGAGGTGGCTGGCAGACCCATGCTCTACTGGGTGATCAGGCTGCTCGCACGCCATGGTTTCACCGACATCATCATCAACGCCCACCACTTCGCGGATCAGATCGAGGCCTTCGCGGCCGCGTACGGTGGCCCCGGTGTTTCGCTGACCGTATCCGTGGAGGAGGAGATCCTCGACACGGGCGGCGGGGTGCGCAAGGCCGCGTGGTTCTTCGACCGCGAGGAGCCGTTCCTGGTGCACAACGTGGACGTGCTGACCGACCTGGATCTTTCCGAATTGATGACGGTCCACCGCGCCTCGAATGTCGGTTCGGCGTCGGACGCCCTGGTCACCCTGGCCGTGAAGGAACGTAAGAGTTCGCGTCATCTGTTATTCGACGCGGCGGGACGGCTGGGCGGCTGGCGTTCGGATATCACCGGAGAGACGCGCAAGGTTCGAACGATGGCGGATCCCGTCACCCCCCTGCCCTTCATGGGCGTCTACGTCATGTCCCCGGCGGCGTTGAACGCAATGACCAGTCCCGGTCCCTTTTCGATCATCGACTTCTTCCTGGATCTGGCGCGCACGGGCGAGACCGTTCAGGCCTTTCGGGCCGAAAAAGCCCGGTGGGCGGATCTCGGAAGCGTGGAACGCATCGCGGCGGCGGAGCGGTTGTTTGGGACGGACTGGTTCGCGGACTTCGGTTAGAACGTACTCCAGGAAAGCACCGGTGCGCAACGGCCAGGCTTGCGCCATCTCTCGAAAAGACTTGAAGCGCGGTGCGCCTTCGGTTACCTTGAAACTGTACCTATCTTCCTCTAAACACGCCCTCACCCAAAGGAGGTATTAGGTGGACGTATCGTCCTCCCGCGGCGCGAGGCAGTGTCTGCGTAGTCTGCTCTATCGCGGTTGTTGCCCCCGCCGAAACTTGTCTCCCACATAACCGGCGACAGCGGGCAATTGCGCGTTAAAGACGTCTCCCTCGGGATTCGCGCTCATTGAGCGTCTCCGGTTGAGCGTTTTCGATAGTCCTCGCGAAACGGCTTTCTCTCCATTTGCGGTCCGGGCGGCCTTCTTGTTCGTACCACCCGGGGCGATGGCGGCTCGTGGATGCACGGGCATCCCTGCTTGTAGCCGCCCGGATACAGATCCAGTCGCAACCTTTGTCTCCGCACCGTGCGGATCGAACGTTACAGGTCCGAGCCGCCCTCTATGGGTCCGAGCCGTTTGTAGGTCCGACGCCCTCTATGGGTCCGACGCCAATTAGGAATCTGACCCCATTTGTGGGTCTTGCGCCCCGATCCGTCGCTACCCGAGAACGAGTCGGGCTGCGAGGAGCACACAGAACAGGTTCCACTCACCGGGCACCGGATTTCGAAAATCAGTAAGGAAGGCACCATGATTAGAAGCATGAATGGCAATGCCCCCAGGTTTCAGATATACGATCTCAGGAACTACAGGAAAATACCGCAGATCGACAAACTCCCGGACGACCTGAAATTCGAAATGGAAGTCGTGGCGCGGGTTCTTCCGTTCCGGACCAATTCGCACGTGGTGGAGCACCTGATCCAATGGGACAATATCCCCGACGATCCCATGTTCCAGCTCACCTTTCCGCAGCGGGATATGCTGTCGCCGGCCCACTTCGACGAAGTGGCGGCCCTGGTGAAAAAGGGAGCGGGTGAAGCGGAAATGGAGCGGACCGTGAACCGGATCCGATGGGATCTGAACCCGCAGCCCGCGGGTCAACTCGAGCACAACGTCCCCAGGGAGGACAACGAGAAACTGGACGGCATGCAGCACAAGTACCGGGAAACGGTCCTGTTCTTCCCTTCCCAGGGTCAGACCTGCCACGCCTACTGTACCTTTTGCTTCCGCTGGCCCCAGTTCGTGGGCATTGATGAGCTGAAGTTCGCCAGCCGCGAGGTCGAAAGTCTCATCAGATACCTCGAAGACAATCCCCAGGTCACCGACGTGCTTTTCACGGGCGGTGATCCCATGGTCATGCGGGCAAAGAACCTCAGCGTGTATATCGATGCGTTGCTGAAGGCGGATCTCCCCAATCTGCACACGATTCGGATCGGGACGAAATCGCTGGCCTACTGGCCCTATAAGTACGTTACGGACCCGGACGCGGACGACGTGCTGAAGCTGTTCGAACGGGTCACCCATGCCGGCAAGCACCTTGCGGTCATGGCCCATTGTAGCCATCCCGCCGAACTCCAGCCCGAAGTGGTGTCAAAGGCGGTCAGCCGGATCCGCGGAACGGGAGCGAAAATCTACACGCAGTCGCCTATCCTGAGGAATATCAACGACGATCCGGACACTTGGGCGGCCATGTGGCGCAGGCAGGTGGACCTGGGGATGGTGCCGTACTACATGTTCATGGTGCGGGACACCGGCGTGCAGCATTTCTTCGCCGTGCCGATGGTAAGGGCCTGGGAGATCTTCCAGAGCGCCTATCAACAGGTAAGCGGGATCTGCCGGACCGTGCGCGGACCCAGCATGTCGGCCCATCCCGGCAAGGTCCACGTACTGGGCATCAGCGAGGTCCACGGGGAGAAGATCATCGCCCTCCGGTTCCTGCAGGGACGCAACCCCGACTGGGTCCTGCGGCCGTTTTTCGCCAGGTACGACGAAGAAGCCATCTGGCTGGACGACCTCGAGCCGGCCTTCGGCGAGGAGGCGTTTTTCTTCGAGAAGGAACTGGCGCAGTTATGCGAGGAGGACCTGCCCTCCGGCCAGTGGAATGAAATGGAATCGCTGGTGCTGGAAGGCGTGGGGTGGGAATGATGCGCGGTACAGGTAAAGGTGCGGTAACCGACGAACTCAATCCCCCAACCCCGCATGCCGGCACACGATTTCCACGGCCTTGACCAGGGTCTTTGCGCCGAGGACCGCGTATTCCTCGATCAGGTTCCCCTCCTGGTCTAACGTGCCCAGGCCGGGCCCGAGAAACATCTTCCCACTGTAGATCGTTGCCGGTTCGACGCCCATGTGCTCCTGGGCGAGCACGATGGGATTGGTGTTGGCCCAAAGGTCTTCGAGGTTGAAGATCGGGATGCCGAAGGCGCCGTCTTTCCACGTGCGTTCGTAGTTGAGTTCGGTGCCGCCCAACTGGTAGGTCTTGGTGAAGATCAGGTCGTCGCGGAAGCGTGCTGGCTTCATCTGCGCGAACTCCTCCACGATGATTTCGTGGAACCGGTCCACGGGGTCGGTGACCAGTTGTGGACGATCGCGCAGGACCTTCAGGTAGGCGGTCAGGCCCACCAGCGTGTCCCGGCCCGGATCGCTGAAGGTGTAGACCGCCTTCCCGTGGGAGGACAGCTCGCCGTATCGCTGGCCGCCGAGGCCCATGCCCTTCCGGATCGGGTTGACGATCTCCTCTTTGCCGATCAATAGTCCCGACGCGGGCGCGCGGCCCGGCTTGTCCATGCTGTAGGTGATGATGTCGCAGCCGATGTACCGCGGGTCCATGCCGACGATGGGGATTGAGCCGCCGGTGTCGACAATGTATGGTACGTCGTAGTCCCGGGCCACGTCGGCCAGTTTCTTCAGGATGATAGGCGCGCCTTTCTCGTCCTGCGCACCGAGCCCGTAGCTGGGGGTGTCGTATCCCACCGTGGCGATGCCCGTGAGCAGCGAAGCGTTTCGCCCGGCGGCTTTCTTCACGTTTTCGATGGTGCCGTCCACGTCGACGGCGGTAAGCAGCGAGGTGGGATTGTAACGGATCCCGTGGGGATCGTACTTCGCACCGTCCATGCGGACGTAGAGCGTCTCGAGGTTCGTCAGGCTCTTGTTCTCGATGCCCAGTTCGCCGCCGGCGATGGTCCGGTCCACGAGCAGGTTCTTGTACCGCGGCGGAAAAGCCCGGCCGTATCCGCCGATCCATTCGTAGTCCTCCCCATAGGGCATGAGCACCCGGCCGCGGTAGATGTCGCCGTGGCGCATGGTGGGCGGCGCGCACAGGGTCTCGAGCGTGAGTCGCAGCAGCGATTCGCAGGTATTGGCGGCCACCGCGTCGTACTCGTCGCCGTAGGCGTCCTTGACGACTTCACGGAGTTCGTCTTCGATCACCCGGACCGGGTAGGTCTTGCCGCCCCGGTTGGCTTCCACGATCGCGTCGAGTACGTAATCGGGCAGGTTGCCCGGTCTGGCCGAGCTGCCGGCGTACAGGCCGATGTCCTGCTTCAGCTTGAGCGTGCCGATCTCTTCACCGTAGCGTCGTGCCTCTTCGACGATTCCGGGAAAGTTGTCGTAGATCGACTGGTACCACTTAAATTTGTACATGGTTGTTCCGTTTCGAACCGGCGCTATGACCGGCCCGGTTTCGGACCGCCCGGCGTCGGACGGTCGGAGAAAACTCGTTGATGTCGGCACCACGTCGGGACGGACGGCGGAATCAGGGCATGCCGGAAATCACTTCAATCGCCCGTTCCACGTCGGCCATCCGATTGTACAGGTGGGGAGAGAAGCGGATCACGGGGCCGCGCAGGGCGACCATGACGCCTGACTGCTTCAGATGCTGTGCCACGTCGTCCATCCGGCGGCCGGGGAAGCGTGCGGTGACGATGGCCGACCGTTCGTTCGGGTCCCGGGGGGAGGTGACCTCGGCGCCGATCGCGGCCAGGCCGTCGATGAGGTGGTCGGCCAGGACCTGGTTATGTTCGAAGATCCGGTCGATCCCCGTGTCCACGAGGAACCCGATCGATTTCGCGAACCCGCCGGACAGCCCGTAAGCCATGGTGCTGAACTCGAACCGGGACGCGTCCTCCGGGTAGTCGGGCGGATCGGTACGGATATCCCAGATGTCCTTCTGACTCCTGAAACCCACCAGGCCGGGTTCGAGACGCGTGGCCAGGTGCGGCGCCAGGTACATGACGGCCACGCCGAATGGGCCGCACAGCCACTTGTACGCCCCGGCGGCCACGGCGTCCACGCCCATACCGGGCGCGTCGATGGGCACCGCACCGGCCGACTGGGTCGCGTCCACGACCAGCAGTGCGCCGTGACGGTGTGCGATCTCTGCAAAGGCGGTGAGGTCCCAGCGCTGGCCGCTGCGGAACTCCACGTGGGACAGGGCCACCACCGCCGTATTGTCGTCCACAAGGTCCCTGACGCGATCGGGATCGACGGTGTCTCCCCGTGCGTGTGCCAGCCGGATCTCGCAGCCCGTGTGATTGGCGACGCGCCGCCAGGGATATACGGAGGCGGGGAAGGCAACGTCGGTGCTGACGACGTTGGTCTCCGGTCCGGGCATGACCGCCCAGGCAAGGGAACTCAGGAGTTCCGTGGTACTGGAACCGGCGGCGATGTCCGTAGGGGATGCGTTAAAGAGCCGGGCCGCCTGCCGGTGGAGTTCGTCGAAGACCGTTGCTTCGGCTTCTTCGTCGAAGTGGTTGCTGCCGTGCTCGGCGACGTCCCGGTACCATTCGGTGATCGTCGCGGCCGCCGGACGGTACATGGGCGTCACATTGGCCGCGTTGATATACGTGCAGGTCTGCGCTACGGGGAACTCGTCGACCGGTACCAGCGGATCGAGGGACGGCTTCATGGCAGGCCCTTCCCGTGGTCAGCCGGCGGCCGCGCCGCGCTCGTTCTCGGATCCGGCGGCCTCTTCCTCGGCGACCTGGCGGAGCAGGCTGGAGATACGGCGCAGCCCCTCGTTCAGGTAGTCGGGCGGCAGGCCGTAGCTGATGCGGAGATGGTTGGGCACGCCGAAGTAGTCACCCGGCCCGATGAGCACCGATTTCTCCTGGATCAGCCGGTTCGCGAGCGTCGCGGAATCGGTTTTCAGGTTGTACCGGACAAAGGAAATGGCCGTCGCCTGGGGCGGCACGAGACTCAGGATGTCCGCGTTTTCGTCGATCCAGGTCCGGTAGTTGTCCCATCCACGCCGTATATAGCCCCGCGTCCGCTCGAAGATGGCCTTCCGCACGTCGGGGCGCAGCGCCAGCGGCGCGAGGAAGTGGTTGGACAGCTTGGCCGTGCTCAGCGTCAGGTACTCGTGGCGCATCCAGAGTTTCTTCATCAGGTCTTCGGGACCGACGAGCCAGCCGATCCGCAGGCCGGGCATGGCGAAGGACTTGGACATGCTGCCCGCTGAAATGACCCGGTCGTACCGGCCGTAGAAGGTGGGCGACACATCCTCGCGTTCCCGTTCGGAACCGGCGTAGATCTCGTCCGCGAGCAGGTAGGCGCCGCTGCCTTCGGCCACACGGACGACGGCATCCATTTCGGCTTCCGTCAGGATCTGTCCGGACGGGTTGTTCGGATTGCAGATGGAGATCAGTTTCGTTTCGTCCGAGACGGCGGTTTCGAGGCTGTCCGTATCGAGCGCCCAATTGCGTTCGGGATCGAGGCGGAAAGTCCGCCGGACGGCGCCCAGGTTGTGCGCGAGTCCCCAGCTCTGGAGGTAGCAGGGCACCTGGACCGCCACCTCGCCACCGCCTTCCAGCAACGTCTGAAACGTGATGAAATTGGCCTCGATGCACCCGATGGTCACCAGGACGTTCTCCGCGGTCGCGCCGGGGTAGTACTGGGCGATGGCCTCACGCAGTTCGGGCGAGCCATTCGCGTATCCGTAGCCCAGTTCGGTATCCAGCATACGGTCCAGGATGCCCGGATCGTGTTCGATCAGTTCTCTGACTTTAACCGGGTGCGCGCCGCTCTCGGACAGGTTGTACTCCACGACCTGCTCCCAGTCCGACATGATGCGTTCCAGTTCGAAAGGCTGGAAGGCCGCTGCCATGTGATTGCTCCTTGGTTCGTTGCGCTGGTCAGCCTACCCGCACCGCTACTTTACGGCGTGATAGACGGCTTTGGATATCTGGATGTCCTGCACGGCGACACCTGTCGAATCGGCGATCGAGATCTGATCGTCGGAAGTGCGGCCCAGGGACGGATCCTGGATCACGTTTCCGAGCTCGACCACCTTGTCCTCCGTAATCGCGCCCGCCTTCATCGCCTGCGCGATTTCTCCGCGCAGCCTGCACTGCGGAATGCTGTCCGCCACGACCACGTCGGCCTTCGCGAGGACGCCGGGATCAAGTTCGATCTTGTCCGGCGTGTCGGAACCCATCGCGGTGATGTGCGTGCCGGGACGCACCTGGTCGGCGGTAAGCAGTGGTGACAGGGACGGCGTGGACATGATGATGAGGTTGCTCGTCGCCGCTACGGCGCCGGCGTCGTCCGTTATCTCCACGGTGTATCCCTGGGCTTCCATTTCGTTCTTGTAGGAGGCCTTGCTCTCGGCGGAACGGCCCCAGGCGATCACGTCCGTGCAGTCAACGACGCCCTTGAGGTACTCGACCTGCATGCGCGCCTGGAGCCCCGTGCCGAACACGCCGATGCGGCTGACGTTCTTCGGTGCTAGGGCCTTGGCCACGACCGGCCCCATGGCGGCCGTGCGTACGTTGGTTAGGTAGCCCTGGTCGAGCAGGAAGGCCACGGGCTGGCCCGTCCGCTGGTTGAAGATCAGCATCATGCCCTGGACGCGGGGCAGTCCGACCGTCGGGTTGTCGTTGAACCCGGACGCCAGCTTGATCACGTAATAGTCGTCGTCGTTGATCGCGCCGTACTTGATGTGCACGTTCCCGGGAGGATCCTCGAAGTGCATCTCGCCGACCGGCGGCACCTGCACCTTCCCCTGCGAATAGGCGACGAAACCGTCTTCTATATCCTGAATGACGTCGATGCCCTCTACGGCTTCCTTGATGCGGTCCAGCTCGACGATGAGCGGCATGGTAAGACTCCTCCCGGCAGTCCGGTTATCTGGGGTTTGCGCACGGCGCAACAGGCAAGTGGATTGTTTCCTGAAAATGAGCAGACAAAATAACGTTTTTACAGGGCAAAGTCAAATAAAACCGCGCGGATACCGCGCCTGGCAGGCGGGCCGCGGACACGCCGGCAAGCCCGCCTCGGCGCCTTCCTGCCGCACGCCGGTCCGACGGGATTGAGGCACCCGGCCGGCCAGGATATTGTATTGACAAAAACCCGGGCGTGTCACACAATACGGGAGTCTCACAGGCTTGCCGACGGGGTCCCTTAAGGAGTGCTTTCATGGCGGATGTAGTCCTGAAGAACGTGGACAAGCGGTTCGACAAGAACACCGTGGTCCGCAACGTAAACCTGGAGATCAGGGACCGGGAGTTCGTGGTTCTCGTCGGCCCCTCGGGTTGCGGCAAGTCCACCACGCTGCGCATGATCGCCGGGCTGGAAGAAGTGACCTCCGGCGAAATCCACATCGACGGGAAACGCGTGAACGACGTCCCGCCGAAGGACCGGGACATCGCCATGGTGTTCCAGAACTACGCGCTGTACCCCCACATGACGGTCTACGAAAACATGGCCTTCGGGCTCAAGCTGCGCAAGTATCCCCGCTCCGAGATCGAGGCGCGGGTCAACGAGACCGCCGGTATCCTGGGCATCGGCCATCTCCTCGCCCGCAAGCCGAAAGCGCTGTCCGGCGGCGAGCGTCAGCGCGTGGCGGTGGGCCGCGCCATCGTGCGCAAACCCAAGGTGTTTCTCTTCGACGAACCCCTCTCGAACCTGGACGCCAAGTTGCGCGTGCAGATGCGGACGGAGATCAGCAAGCTCCATAACAGCCTCGACGCGACCATCGTCTACGTCACCCACGACCAGGTCGAAGCCATGACTATGGGCGACCGGATCGCGGTGATGAAAGACGGCGAGGTGCAGCAGGTCGCCGCGCCCCTCGAGCTTTACGAGAAACCGGCGAACCGGTTCGTCGCGGGCTTCATCGGCAGTCCGGGTATGAACTTCCTGGAAGGCCGGGTCGTGTTCGACAACGGGCATGCGGCCTTCGACGAAGGCAGCCTCCGGCTTCCCATTCCGGATGGTATGAGAGAGGCCCTGGCGCCCTGGCGGGACCGGGAGGTCACTTTCGGCATCCGTCCGGAGGACATCACTTCCGTGGATGCGAACAAGGACTGGCAGGAAGCCCGTCAGATCAAGGCGACCGTCGAGGTGGTGGAACCCATGGGAAGCGAGACCTTCCTCTACTTGACGACCGGCCGGTATCCGTTCATCGCCAGGGTGGACGCCTTCGTAGACCCCGCCATAAACACGGAACTGCCGCTCCTGGTGAACATGGCCAGGGCCCACTTCTTCTCACGGGAAGACGAAGCGGCGATCGTCTGACCGGTTGGCGACGGGCTTCAGCCCAGGCGGGTGCGGGTCAGCCCAGGTGGGCGCGGTCGTCAACACCAGGGTGGGAGCTGTCAGCCCAAATGGGCGCGCTTGGCGAGGAAGGTCAACAGGGCCTGGTCGAATGGCGTGCCGGTGTCCAGGCTGAGATAATCCGCGGCGTTCTCCCGGCAGACGCGGGTGTACAGTTCGTCCTGTTCCTTCAGGTCCCCCAGGTAGGCTTCACGGATCACGTGCGGGTGGGTATACACCTCTTCCCCGGTCTCCATGTCGCGGAAACGGGCGGGATGGCGGAATTCAAAGTCCTTCTCGGCGGGATCCAGCAGGCGAAACACGATCACTTCATGTTTTCGATGGCGGAAATGCCGGATACTGTCGACGATGTCCCCGGGTTCGTCGAACAGATCGGAAATGATGATGATCAGTCCGCGCCGCTTGATCCGTTCCGCCAGCGAGTGAAAGGTCGCCCGGCTTCGCGTTCCTGATCCGGACGCCGCGGCGTGCAGCCGTTGCAGAATGATGTGCAGATGGTTGCGGACCGACCGCGGGGGGACGTATTGCCTGATCCGCTCGTCGTACAGCACCAGGCCCACGGAGTCCTGCTGGCTCAGCATGAGGTAGGTGAGCGCGGCCGCCAGGTATCTCCCGTACTCCAGCTTGCTTATACCCGTAGACACGAATTCCATCGACGCGCTGACGTCCAGGAAGATATAGGACTTCAGATTGGTTTCTTCTTCGTATTCCTTGATGTAGAACCGGTCTGACTTGGCGAAGACCTTCCAGTCGATATGCTTGATGGGATCGCCCGGCATGTACTGCCGGTGTTCCGCGTATTCGACGCTGAACCCGTGGTAGGGACTGCTGTGCAACCCGGCGATGAACCCTTCCACGACCAGCCGCGCCTTGAGGTCCAGCCGTGCGAGCCGGGACACGGTCATGGGATCGAGGTATTTGCGGTATTCGGTCGAATTCATGGTATGCGGTCGAGTGTGCTGTCGAGCTTGCAGAAGGATCGGGCGCCTTTCGGAAGGATAAGGCGCCCTCGGAAGGATCAGGCGCCTTTCGTTTCATCCATCAGTTGCGTGATGATGTCATCGGCGGTGACACCGTCCGCGTCGGCGTTGAAATTGGTCACGATGCGGTGCCTCAGCACGGGCAGCGCCAGGGCCCGCACGTCTTCCGGCGTGGGCGTATAGTTTCCCATGAGCACCGACCGGGCTTTTGCGCCCAGGATCAGATACTGGGAAGCCCGCGGACCTGCGCCCCAACTGACCCTGTCCCGGATGAAAGGCGGGGCGTCGGGTTCGTTCGGACGGGTCATGCGCGCCAGTGAGACGGCGTATTCGACCACATGGTCCGCCACGGGCACTCTGCGGATCAACTGCTGCAGTTTCTTTACGTCGGTCCCCGTCAGAATATGCTCCGGTTCGGCCTCCTGAACGCTCGTCGTACTCCGGGCGATTTCGATCTCTTCAGTTCGGGACGGATAATCCATGTAAATACTGAGCATGAAACGGTCCAACTGGGCTTCGGGCAGCGGATAGGTGCCTTCTTGTTCAATGGGGTTTTGCGTCGCCAGGACGAAAAACGGTTCGTCGAGCTTCATGGACTCGCCCGCGGCCGTTACTTCGTGTTCCTGCATCGCCTGCAGAAGGGCCGCCTGGGTCTTGGGCGGCGTACGGTTGACCTCGTCGGCCAGGATCACGTTCGCGAAAATCGGTCCGCGGATGAACTTGAACTCCCGGTGACCGGTCGTCCGGTCTTCTTCCAGGATTTCCGTTCCCGTGATGTCGGAAGGCATCAGGTCCGGCGTGAACTGTATGCGGCTGAACTTGAGATCGAGCGTCCTGGATAGCGTGTTGATCAGCAGCGTCTTGGCCAGCCCCGGAACGCCGATCAGCAGGGCGTGACCGTTAGCCAGGAGGACGGTCAGCAGTTGTTGAATCACGTCCTGCTGGCCGATGATGACCTTGGAAATCTCAGTCCGTATGTTTTCGCCCGCTTCTTTGAGTTCCTCGACGATTTTCAGATCGTCGTGTTGATGTTCTTCACTCATAGGTCCTTCCCTCGAAAAACGAATCCGTTTCTATCACCGCGCGAAATGAGTATCCAATGTCCGTATCCAGTGCCCGGCCCAATCCCACAGCTCTCGAAGTCCAGGCCTGTAAGCGCACCGATGAAGTGAAGATACGGCCTGTCAAGATACAGGAAGATTGGAAGGGCTTTCAAGAAGTTTAGGCGGCAGGCGGGGTCTCCTCATTCGCTGTCCATATCGACTCGAACTACAACTTCGCCAGTACTTTGACCAGGAGGTCCTTGATCTCCGCCACGTCCGTTTCAATCCGTTCCAATCGCTGTTCCACGGCGTCGAGTCGCTGTTCCACGGCGTCGAGTCGCTGTTCCACGGCGTCGAGTCGTTGTTCCACGGCGTCGAGTCGTTGTTCCACGGCGTCGAGTCGCTGTTCCACGGCGTCGAGTCGCTGTTCCACGGCGTCGAGTCGCTGTTCCACGGCGTCGAACCGCCGGTCTACAGCTTCGAACTGCCGGTCTACAGCTTCGAACCGCCGGTCAACGCACTCGTTCAGTGCGCTGATCTTCCTCGTTACTTCTATAGCAAAGAAGTTGAATTTGTTGACCACGTCTTGCTCAAACCTATTGGACCTTTCGGTCGTGTTTTGCTCAAAGGCCTCAAACCTCTTGTTTAAATCACCGTGAGTCAACATGGACGCCTCCTGTGTGCGCTATTTAATTGGGGTCAAGAACGTGCCTCTCACAGGATTAGTCGGCGCCATGGTGGTTTTCTCGTGCACAGCGGATTTTTCTGAGTCTTCAGATACCGAGCCGGGATCACCGAATCTGGTGTCCCGTCAAGCCTCATGCTGATCCCACTGCGCACGCGGTCCGTCCACGTAATCCAGGAATCGGTCCGCGATGGCCGCTTCACGCGTATCGCCGGTGTGTATGATGACGCGCCACCGGAAAGTCGTTTCCGTATCCGCATCGCAGTGGTGGTCGTCCCAGACCATCCAGCAGTTCGCGGCGAACAGGCCGTACCCTCTCACGTGCCAGGCCGTGGGATAGCGGAGGTTGTCCGGGTGGTCGAAGACGGCGAAGCCTGCGGTTTGCCTGGTCTCGCCGGTCTCGCGGACCTCGCCTGTTTCGCCGGTCGGCCTGGTCTCGTTCGCCTCGCCACCCACCGGGCCACAGTAGTCCATCCAGTGCGCCCGACGGGACCAGCAACCGGTCTCGTCGTTCGCGCCGTAGGCGTTGCGCATCCGACCGTCGCCCGACGCGTTCATGGTGGGATTGACGCGGATGCTAAGGAACCCGCCCTCCTTCGTGGACCCGATGGTCACGGGACCGTGGTCGGTGATGAGCGTGAAGAGGACATCCAGTACCACGGCGTCGCGGCCGGTGTCGAAGAGGCGGTACCAGCGGCGGTCGGACATGAGGGGCCGGTCCACCTCGTACCAGGTGTTGCCGGTGGCGATCGTGAGCGAAAGGGGCCCCCGGTGGATGGACATTTCATCCTGGACGGTACGCCCGAACCCGGGCCGGTCGAATTCACCCCAGCAATCCACGCCATTGATGGCGCCTTGCATCAGGGTGAGTCCCCGCTGCCAGGGGTGCTCCCCTTCGCCGTAAGCCGGCATGGGTTCCCTCAACATGTTGACGCCGCCCGGCGTGAGGATGGGATTGATGAAAGGTTTGGGATATGCGACGCTGTGGTGAAAGGTCATGAACGGCGCGCCGCCAAGCGACACCTCCACCCGGTCTTCACGGCATGCATGTTCGATGCCGCAGCGGGGCGCTTGGCCATCGACAGCGGTCGCATCCCACGTTGCCGTCTCGCCTGACTCCATGGACGGCAGGATGGCGTGATATATGGCGGACAGAGGATCCCGTTCGGCCAGAAGGGTCGAATCGCCGCTTCCGGATAGACGAAGCACCTGCGCGTCAAATCCGTCAGGGGCCGGGATGGCAGCCAGTTGCGCTGCTCTGGACCGCGGTGAAGTCAGGGTGAGTTCCATGTAACCTGTCGCTCCTGGTTAAGTTGATGAGATAGACCGTTTCGCACGCCCTGGCTCCATTACTTTAGTGTCGCGATCACGCGCTCGCGGACCAGGGCCCGTATGACGTCTCCGAAGGCGTTCAGCGTCAACGCGATATCCTCTTCGGTGTGGGCGGACGAGGTGACGCCTCCCGTGTAGGAGACCAGGTCGATGCCGCGCGCGAGCAGCATCTTCTGGAAGGCGGAGACTACCGGAGCCGGGATCCCCTTGAGGACGTTCACGTCGCGGGTGACCAATCGTTCACGGTCCGATGCGCCGCTTCCCGGAAAGGCCTCCAGGTAGACGTGGAAGATGGAAGCGTCGCCGTAGACGTAACCGGCCACGCCTTCCTCGCGGAGGATGCCGTCCATGCCCTGGCGCAACTGTTCGGCCAGCCGGTTCGCCCGCTCGTGAGGCAGACCGGTAGCCACGCGTTTCAAGGTGGCGATGCCGGCGGCGGTGGAGACCGGGTTGGCGTTGAAGGTCCCCAGGTGATGCACCCGCTCGTACCGGTCCCGGTGGGCATCGCCGGTGTAGTCGAACACTTCCATGATGTCTGCGCGGCCCGCGAGCACGCCGCCGGGCATGCCGCCCGCCACGATCTTGCCGTGGAAGCTCAGGTCCGGCGTGATCCCGGCGTACTCCTGGTAGCCGCCCGGTGCGTAGCGGAATCCCGTAATGACTTCGTCGTAGACCAGGAGCACGCCACAGTTCCGGGTCAGGTCGCGAAGCCCCTCGTTGAAGGCCAGGGTAAGGGGTCCGGTACCCCAGGACGCGCCGGACGGCTCCAGCATGACGGCCGCGATGTCCCGGTCTTTCTCCAGTACTTCGGCGACGCGGCCTAAGTCAGCCGGGATGACCTCGATCGTATCGAGGACGGCCGGTGGGATGCCCGCCGAGACGGGTTCGTCGAAGGGGATCATGGCCCCCTTTCCCACGCCGTCGTGCCATCCGCTGAAGTGTCCCTCGAAGCGCAGCACCCTGGTCCTGCCGGTGAAGGCTCGGGCAACGCGGAGCGCGAGCATGCTGCCTTCGGACCCCGAGTTCACGAAGCGCACGCGTTCCGCGCAGGGGACCAGCCTCTGGATCAGCTCGGCCCATTCCAGCTGCATTGGATGGTCGTTGCCGAAATGAAAGCCCAGATCGAGAGCGTCGCGCATGGCCCGGCAGACGTCCGGCGGCGCATGCCCCAGCAGCAGCGCGGCGTTGCCCATGCCGTAGTCGATGTACTCCCGGCCGTCCTCGTCCCACTTGCGTGAGCCTGCCGCGCGGGAGACATACAACGGCAGGGGATGTCCCCTGCGCAGGTCGTGACCCACTCCGCCGGCCAGCGATGCCTGCGCACGCGCATAAAGTTCCTCGGCCCTGGAACGGGGCTTCCTGTGCGCTTCGAACGAACCATCACCCATGTGCAATCCTCGCTCAACGCAAGCCTTCGATCAATGCCAGCGTGGCGTCGACGACCCACTGCTCCGATTCGGGGTGGATGGCCGTGGGCATGCTGTAGGCCTGGAACAGCAGGTCGGGCACGCCGTACCAGCGCTTGCGGATGTCCCAGCCGCCGGCCGGGAAATCCTCCGCCCTGGGCAGGTAGCATACGCATCCGTTGGTGTAGCCCATAGCCAGGGTCTGGGGAAACGGCGACCCGGCCCTGATGGCCAGTCCGGTTTCGAAAAAGGTCTCCGTGCTGTTTGCGGCCAGGACGATATCGTTGATCCGTATGGCCTGGACCACCACGTCAATCGAGGCGCCGCCGGTTTCGACGGCCTCGACGAGCCGGTCGCTCCAGTCCGCGAACCTCGTGGTTACGAGCATCTCCCATACCTCGCCGCCCTGTGCGCGGACTTTGTCCCGCGCCTCGTGGCATTCTGTCCTGATGGCCCGGGCCTCGTCGAGCGGCGGCAGGTCGATGAACCCGAGCGAAACGGATTCGTCCGCGGCGGCCAGGCGGGTGCACGCCTCGCCGGTGACCGGCTCCCAGGGCCAGACGGTAATGCGGGACAGAGATCCCATGCGCTGGCGCTTCCCGCGCTTCCGGTGGGTGTGGATGGCCGTGGCGGTCTTGAGGACTTCGGCGCCCAGCGTGGCTCCGATACGGTCTTTCTCGTCCCTGCAGTCGGCCTCCATGCTCAGGCCGCCCCGCGGCATGATGTTCCCTCCGCATCCCTGGAGAAAGAGCGATAGTCCCCCGATCGCGTACTCGACCAGGTCCCTGGCCGCGCCCGGGAAATCCGGTGAAGCCGCCATGGACCGGGGTCCGACGGTCACCGGGTGGCAGCCATAGGAAAACAACGTGGCGATGGGACGGCCTTCCAGGTCGTCCACGCGCAGGACCCCCACGGACGGATCGGTCGGATGGCCGGGTACTTCGCCGAGGAAGACCTCGCCGGAGGCATCGGTTTCCCGGCGGTACATCCCGATGCGGCAATCGCCCCGCCCCGCGCCGATGCGCGCCTGAACCTTCCGTTCGTCCGCCTCCCGCACCGCCTCCGTGATCCAGCCGCACAGATCCTCCTGGTACTGGGACTGCAGCGTGATCTGTTCGGGTTCATCGGGGAACCATTCCGGCATGGCGGGCGCACTGTGGGTATGGTTGAGATTGACCATGACGTGGGAGGAGGCGGTTCCCACTGCATCGGCGATGCGCTCCCGCAGGGCGGTCACCACGGGCAGGTCCATCCAGCCCGTGTCCGTCGCGACGATCACGACCTTGGCCTTTCCGTCCGATAGGACCAGCGCCGTGGCCGTCAGGTCACTTTCGATCGACTGGACAAGCCCTTCCCGGGAGCTGAAGCCCATGGTCCGGACACCCATGGGAGGGTTTATGACGCGCCGTGCGGCGCCGGCGTAGAGGTCGGGCATGTCGCGTTACACCGGTACGTGCGGCTGCATGAGGTCTTTCGTGAAGATGGTTTCCGTCAGGCAGTCGACCCGGTTGCAGTCGAACCACGTCATGTACACGAACTCGATGGACAGGCAGCCCTTGTAGCCCAGTCCTTCGAGTCGCCGGGCGATGTCCACGAAGTCGATGGTGTTCTCGTCGAGCCGGGACTGCAGTTTCCCGGGCCGCGCCGCACGGATGTGGAAATGATCGGTACGGGGAAGGAGCGGGTGGATCCGTTCCTCGGGGATGTACTGCATGACGAAGTGCGAGTAGTCCAGGGTAACCGTGGCCGCCGGCGCACGCTCCAGCAGGGCCAGCGCTCGTTCCGGCGTGTCGACGACGGATTGGACGTGGGGTTCGAAGCGGACCGTGATGTCCCGCTCGCCGGCCAGGTCGGTCAATTCGTTCATGGCTTCGACGGCCGTGTCAAGATTCTCCTCGAAGGAACGGCCCGGGTGGTGCGTGCCCGGGCTGATCGTGAATCCCGGTATGCCGACGGCCTCGCAGAAGCGGATGATCCCCTCGAATGATGTCCTGTTCCGCTTCCGCACCGCCGGGTCCGGGGCGTTGAAGGACCGTTCTTCAAGGGACGCGCCGAACTGTGGAAAGAAATCGACGGCTTCCAGTTCGTATTTCGCGAGCAGTCGATTGACGCGGTTCGCGTTGCCAAGTGGGTCCGCGCCCACATCGTCCGGTTCCAGGCTGCATCGCCCCCGGTCGTGGAACCCGGCGATGTCCACGCCCTTGAAGCCGATGGCCCGGGCCAGTGCCAGCGTGCCCTCCAGGTCGAGGTACTCGAAGGAATGGTTGCTAACGGTCAGGCGCATCGGCAACTCCCAGCAGGTTGTTCCAGCATTTCCACCGTATCTGGCGCTCCTTGTAGTGATCGCTCTGCCCAACGCCGATGGGGTTGCCGAAAGACAGGACGTTCTTGGGATCGTCCCGTTTGCCGCCCCAGGCGGTGGGCACGTTCATGGCTTCGGGATCGTGGTTCCAGGTCGGCGCACGGTTGTCCCGCACCCGCCTGAACAGGAACTTGATCATGTGGCGTTTGATGGATGTCCGATTGGCCGCGGTACCGTGCCAGAGGTCATAGTGGGTCAGGGCGAAAGTCCCGGCCCTGACGACCATCGGCACCTGCCCATGGATGTTGGTATAGGTGGCCATGCGGTCCGTGGGCGCGTTGCGGAACTGCGTGCCCGGGACGATGATCGTGGGTCCCATCTCCGGGGTGATGTCGGTGGGATAGAACAGCCCGAGCAGCCGATCGATCCGGGTGTCCCGGCTGTTGGTGCTGTCCTGGTGCCAGGACATGTGGCCGGTGTGCGGTTGCTTGCAGTGCCAGTGGCGGTGGCCCTGTACCTCGTAGTCCTCGCCGAGCAGGCTGACCAGGGCGCCCTTCACCGCGGGATGCTCAACCGCCTGCCAGAGCTCGGGCACCACCTCCGCGATCGCGTCGCCGGGATTGTGGTCCAGTTCGTCCAGCCGGCCGGCGATGCGCTCGTTGAGCCCCTCGGGAAAATCGAGTTCGAGCAGGTGATAGCCGTTTACGACAAATCCGACCATCTCCATATCCGTGAGCAGATGGGATTTATCCATCCCGGACCTCCTCCAGTTTCTGCAAGATGAACTCGTATCCCACGACATCCAAATCACGGTCGTCGATAGGCGCCTGGAGATGGGGGAACTGCACAATCTGCCAGCCGTCGACGAGTGCGTCGTGCACGGTGTTGTAGGGCCAGTCGGGGACGTCCGCCGAGATTTCCGCCCGGTAGTCCTTGACGGGTTCAACGGGGGTATATCCAAGGATTTCCGAGAAGACGCTGGGCGTCCGCGCGTGGAGGTACAGCAGCCGCTGCCTGACGCTCGAATCGGAGGTTGAAGACATGGTGGCCTGGACAATAATGAAGGTCGATCAGGTCACTGGGGTGCTCGACGTTGTAAAATGACGTATCCGGACGCCGCGTCCAAGGGAATAATGCGGCATGCTAATCGATTGACAAAGTATGCAGCAACCGGTACCATCGGATTACACTCTCCGGAAGCTTTCTCGAATTCAGATCTACATCGAAAACAGTCCCTGAGAACGATCTCATACCAGGTCTCCAACGTGCTCCGAGTGCGTTCTGACAAGGAGAAAGCGTGATGCGACTATGTACGCTTCTGGCATTTCTTTCATTAACGGTATACGCGTGCGGTGGAACCGACCACTCGCCAGAAGAAGCAACTTCCGAAGCTACCGAAATGGCGGGTGGGCCAGACATTACTCATGATGAGTTTGTAAATCTGTTAAAAGAAGAGGTTATGAGTGGTAGATTTGAAGGTGATTGCGTCGTCAGGATGGCCGGAAGTGGACGAGTTCGCGTTGAATCAAGTACTGAAAATAACACGACCCTTGAATAAAGGCTGGGGAGATCCACCGTTAAAGATGCATTTTACCGTAAAAATTCCTGATGACAGTGAAGGGCCGGCAGCATCAACCACCGAATTCGATACGGCGGAGACCGCACCACCGTTGGCGGAATTGGGCACCTTTTCTTTTCTGGCTACGATTCCGCCAGACAGTGACCTCGAGCACGAAGGAGACGTTCGGGCGGTGTTTCATGTGGTAGAAGCGATGACCGATACGGCATGGGTTGTCGAATCATCGGGATATCCGGAAGTAGATGAGTTCGCGATTGAATACATGATGACGATACATCATCCTAAGCACATGGAAGATGAACTGCTAAATGCGATGATATTCGTAAGACATCAGCCGTTGAATGTAATCATCCCCGTTATTCATCGCTCAATGCGTTAAGCTTCAAGAGTCCCTCCACACGACCAAGCCTCCCGTTCATGTCGTGCACTTCGGATCGCAGTGCGGAGAACTCGGATCGTAGCGCGTTGAACTCGGTGCGTATTTCAGTGAATTCCATGCTCATCTCTTCCCTGAGTGTTCGATTGGCCTGAGAAGTGAAAGTGAGCAGCGTGACGACGATGATTACGATGGTGGAAGCCGCCTGAATGCCCACCATGGGCCAGTTTACCTTTTCCATTGCATTCTCCCCTGAACAATGTCAATAGCCCGCGCAGGATCTCGGGCAACGGACGAGACCGATCAAAGCAATTTGCATATTGTAATAGCCGTCATTTCCGGTAAAAACTCGTATGCGTTAACTTCCACCGTGTACTTAACCACCCCTTCCCGCCGCCCAGGTGGCGAAGTATTCGGGCGCCCAGCGCCTGGCGACGAGGAATTCGTGGCGCTGACCGGCCGCGAGCGGCGGCACCGTCTCCGCGTCGATCCAGGCCTCGATACCGGCCAGTCCGGGGAATTCCAGGATCCAGGCGTAATCGCCGCGGTCGCTGGCGCCCAACAGCCGGAAAACCTCGCCGTGGATGAGGCCGTGGTCCCGGCTCGCCTTTCGCATGCGCCGCCACCTCTCTTCGTCATGGCCCCCGGGATTTCGCTGGTCCTGATCCCCGGATTCGTCCGCGTCAGCGCCCCGGTGCCGGCCGCCGAAGGCCAGCAGGACGATCGACGAAGGATCGGCCGCAAGGGCCGGTATGATATGCGGGTCGGTGCCGGGGGGCATCGGTGGTTCGGCCTTGCGCGGCAGCCAGTTAAGGCACTCCGGTCGCCAGCGGCGCGCGAGCGTATAGTCGTAGAAACCATATCTTCCGTATGGCGGTTCCGCCTCGGCCGACATCCAGGCCTCCGCGCCGGCGAGGTCCGGGAATTCGATGGTCCAGAACCGCTCCCAGCTCCCACTGGGTCCCAGCAGCCGGTAGCCGTGGATGCCGATCAGGCCGTAGCGGTCGGCAACCGACAGCATGAGGTCGACGTGCCGTCGCTCATAGTCGGTCCGCCGGGCCTCGTCCAGCTGATGCCATTCCGGCAGACGTCCGCCGCGAAAGAGAATGACTACGTTTTCGTCCCGCCCGGTCATGAAAGCCCCCTTTCGGATTGGCTTGAAACAGTGATCCACTTCTAGTGCGTTACCAGGGAAAATCCCGATAACAAACCACGCCTCGAATCGATCCCGGGACGATCAGGGTGAACGATGCCCGTATGATTAATAATACAACCGGCACACCATAATACAACGATCGTCCTGATGCAGGACACGCTCAACCCGACCTTGACATACTAAACGCCCTCCACTTGATTTCTTATTTAGATACTTGCGTATTTAAACAGTTTTGATCGTCAGTAAAGCCGCCATGAACCGTTCATCTCGGCATATAGCCCGGCGACTTCTTAAAGCGCTGGGAAAGCTCGAATTCGAAGACCTGATTCCTCACCGGTTGAAACGGCTTTCGCGGCGTTTCCTCGGTGTCGGATTCGTCGTCGCCGCCGTAGTTCACCTGATTGTCAGCGGGACGGTTTACTGGTACAGGTTCCTGGAACCGACGGTCGAAGAACTGATAGAACTGACGCCCTATCCTCCTTTCCTGGTCGAGGTTCTCATCGAGGACACCCTCGTTACGGATGAGGTGGAAGTCGAGAGCGACGAGCCGGACGAGGCGGCCAGTGATCCGGAAGAGGAGATCCTGGGGGCGGCCGGGGAAGAGGGCGATGGGTCGGAAGGCAGCGGGTCGGAAGGCGGTGGGACGGAGGAAGGTACCGAAAGCGCGGGAGAAACCGGCGACGAAGCGATAAGTGATGGCGGACCGTCGCCCGCAGCCATAGAGGCACCGCCGCCGGTGCTGGAGAGCGAGATGACTGAGATGGAAGAGGTCATCCCCGTCGAGGCACCCTCGCTTGCTGCAGACCGTGAGCGGGTGGAACCAGAAGAGATCGCGCCCATCGAGTTGCCGCCGCCGATCGAGGAGAGCGCGATCGCGGAGGCGGATAAAATCCCGACATTCGAAATGCCCGAACCCTTCGAAGAGATCGCGATATCGGAACCCCACGAGATCACTTCCTTCGAAGTCCCTCCTCCGGTGGAGGACCTGGCCCTGTCGGAGGTCCACGAGGCCACAACGTTCGACCTCCCCGTGCCCGTTGATGACCTGGCCATATCGGAGGTCCACGAAGTCACGACGTTTGACATTCCTGAACCGGTGGAGGATCTGGCCCTGTCGGAGGCCCACGAATTCAGGACATTCGACATACCTGAACCAGTGGAGGATCTGGCCCTGTCGGAGGCCCACGAGGTTACGACGTTCGACCTGCCCGTTCCTATTGAAGAACTGGCCGTCTCTGAAGCTCACAAGATAACGACGTTCAATCTGCCCGTGCCTATTGAGGACCTGGCGATATCGGAACCCCACGAGGTTACCTCTTTCAGCCTTCCGATGCCGATCGAAGACATTGCGATATCGGAAGTTCACGAGGTAACGACCTTCAATCTACCCACTCCGGTCGAGGTCAGTGAGATCTCCGAGGCCCACGAGGTCACGACCTTCAACCTTCCTTCACCGGTGGAGGCCAGCGTGATATCTGAGGTCCACGCGATCACGACGTTCGATCTTCCCTCTCCGGTGGAAGCTGTCGAGATTTCGGGTACGCACGTGGTCAGGACGTTCGAACTGCCCATCCCGGTGGAAACCGCCGGTCTATCCGGTACCCATGCGGTCACCACGTTTGCCCTCCCCTCGCCGGTAGAATCCACCGGGTTGGCAGGCACCCACCCGATCGCAACGCCGGTGCCCCTGGGAAACGATGGTTCGCTGGCCGGAGGAGGTATGGGTGAGTCGCTGGGCGAAGTCGGCTCCCGGGGCAGCGGCGGCTCTGGCGACGAGGGCGGCGCGATGGCCGAGTTAATCGGAGCGGTTGGATCAGGGGGCGGTGCTGAAGGCGACGTGAGCGGTGCCTCATCCCGTTTTCTGCGCTTCGATACGCCACCCGTACCGCGGCGCGTGGACATCAGCATATCCCGGAGTGAAATACCCGGAGATTTCCGACATATCAATAACAGCCTGGTGAAGTTCGAGCTGCTGATCAGCGAGGTGGGCGAAGTCAGTGAAGCGAAGATCGTCGAATCGACGGGCTACGACGAAATTGACGCCCTACTGCTCGCGAAGATTTACACGTCCTGGTATCATCCCGCCACACTGAGAGGCGAGGCGGTCAAGGCCTGGATCGTCGTAGGCTATGGTTACCGGGTAGGCAATTAGATATGAAGACCTCCCTGTCAAAATCCAACTTTCTTGCCGGGAGACGGCTGATCCTGACCGGGGTGCTTTCCATCTCGGTTACGTTATTCTCCCCACAGGTCAGATCGATGACGCCTGACGCAATGTCGCCGGACCCGTCGTCTTCGGACGCAATGCCTCCGGACGCAATGCCTCAAAATCCGTCTTTGCTGGAAGAGGGCAGACGGCTCTACGAGCTGGACCGGTACACTGAAGCCCTTCCATTGCTTGTTCAGGCGGTAAAACAGGATAGGAAATCCGCGCGCGCTCAGTACTGGCTCGGCATGACATTCTACGCACTGAACCGAAACGACGAAGCGCTCGAGGCATTCAAGCAGGTGGTCCGCAGAGACCGGTTCTGGGCACCCGGACACATGGGCCTGGGACTCGTAAACATGCGCGTGCCCAATCGAAGACTCGATGCACGGAAGGCGATGCGCGAAGCTATAAAGCTGGACCCGGGAAACGCGGAATACCGGTATGCCATGGGGATGACCTACATGGATCAGGGTGAGGAGAGTTGGCTCATCGGCAGTCACCAGGACGGCCGTGACTTTTTCCAGCGGGCTGTCGAACTGGATCCCCTGCATCCCGATGCCCACTTTCAACTCGGCCGCTGTTACGAGGAATTGAAATTTTCGGACCAGGGAAAGCAGGTAAGGGACCGGTACGACGACTATGTCAAGGCGCTTGATGCGTATCTTACGCAATACCAGGTCAACCCGGAACATCCCGAAGCCCTGCAGCGTTTCGCGGGCGTCTGCCACCGGTTCGAATACTATGAACGCGGCGCCGAGCAACTCAGGAAGTTGGCAGAAGAGATGGAGGGCATATCGTCCGGACTGATCCAGACGCTTTTGACACAGTTCGAAGCGCTTTCCATGAGTACGAAGGAACAGTACGACTTGCTTCAAAGATCGCTGGAGACATACATCGAGTCGCTGGAACCCGTGGAGCAGGCGGTGTACAGGGACCTGGTGCACGTGGCCAATGCAGATGAGCTGGAAGCATGGCGCCGAGCGGAGGGCGAGGAGCGGGAAGACCGCTGGACGGGATTCTGGAACGCACGGGACTCGAATCCTGCCACCATCGAGAACGAACGCCTGGTAGAACATTACAAACGGGTCATGTATGCGCGGATCCACTTCTCAAACACGCAGTTCCCATACGACCGCAGAGGAGAGATCTACGTCCGGTTCGGCGAACCCGACGACCGTCAGCGGTTCCTGTTCCGCGCATACGAGGACCCCAGAAACCTGTATCCGCCAACGGGTAAACCGGAAGTGGACGGGATACGCGAACGGAACTGGCAGTTCGGCTATCGGTTGAGAGTCGACCCGGGACAGGTGGACGTATTGCTGGATCACGATACAATCCAACGGAGGGGATTTGGTACAGGGTCCCTGATTACGGCGAACAACCTGAAGGAAACTGTAGCAGAGAAAAAAACGCCCGAACAGGTCAACTACGAAATCGCTGTGTTACAGAGAAGAAAAATGGGGTCTACGTACAGGGCGGAGAGCTGGGTGTATGTCGCGCACAATATGGAACTGTTCTTCGTCGATCCGACAGGCGGAGGTCGGTTCGACTATCCCGAGCGGAAGCTGCAGATCGACGCGGGTTCCTTGGCCACTACGGCCCTGGGGGAGATGCGCAGGGAGGCAACGCTCCACCCGAGAAAGGTTGCCGACCTTTTAGTTGAAAGGACTCCCGAGGTATACGAACACGATTTTGCCGGCGATCCGCTGGACTTTGCCTTCGATGTCGTCACCTTTCGTGGAGACGGTATACGGACGGAAGTCGAACTGTCCTACAGCATCCCGATCTGGCAGTTCGGGGACACGGGTGACGGAAGAGGTCCGGTGACCTATCTCAATAACCAGGCTACGTTGCGCAACGCCGAATCAGGTTCTGTTTTCAACCAGCGGTTCCGCTTTGGTCCCATAGAACGGCCCGTGCGCAGGCTGAGTCCGGACCAGGCCAGGGTTTCCACCTACACGCTTGCCGTCGATGTAAGGGCACCTCAAGGTGCGTTCACGGCGTGGGTGGACATGCGGGACGAAGTCTCCCAGCGGGTCGGCGTCTACAGTAAAGAGGTGAATATCCGCGATTACCGGGGGAGCGCACTGTTGATCAGTGATCTGAAGCTGTCCACCGGGATCACCCGGACCGACCGGACCGGTCCCTTCGTGCGCAACGGCCTGAATATCGTGCCCCATCCCCTGCGCGTCTACAGGCGCGGCCAACTCGTCTACGTGTACTACGAGGTATACAACCTGAGTATCGACGACGAGTCGGGCAGGTCTTCCTACGAGACGCAATACGAGATCGTACCCGAAGGTACGCCTGCCCGGCCCTTCCGGCCGTCCCGCCAATTGGAGGACATGCAGACGGTCCTGCTGACTTTCGAAGGTGAAGGTTCCTCGAGGGAGGAAGGCGAATTCACGGCGATGGATACCACCAACCTGACACCGGGCGTATATGTCCTCACGGTAACGTTCATGGATCGCCATACAGGCGAAAGCGTGTCCGAATCAGCCAGCTTCATCATATCGGGCGAGTAGGATGGCCGGGGTGCCGAAACCGACCAAGGTCAACGGCGCACACGGACCAGTTCACCTTTGCCCGCCGGTGACGTTACACACACCCACAAGCACGTCTTCCCGTCACGAATGGACGCTGGAGAACGTGCCGGTCTTCGGCAATCCCGCGACGGTGCAGTTCACGCTTGCGACACGGTTTGCGAGGCGGGTCGCACCGACCGGGTCATTCGAGGCCGTGTATTCGACGACGAAACCAGCAGCGAAGGCGTCTCCGCAGCCGGTGGTGTCGACCACGTCGCCGGCCGGCTCCGAGGGAATGACATAGGCTACGGGTTCCCGGTCCTTTCGGTACACCGTGACGGGACCGAGAGGCCCCCGGGTGATGACACACACCGAGGGGCCGAGTGCGATCACGGACCGTCCGAAGGCGATGAAATCATCCTCCGAATCCAGCGGTCCGCCTGGTCCGCCTGGTCCGCCTGGTCCGCCCGTTCCGCCTGGTCCGCCTGGTCCGCCCGTTCCGCCTGGTCCGCCTGGTCCGCCTGGACGGCCTGATTTGTCTGATCCGCCCAGGCTGCCCACTACCTCCGCCGCCTGTTCACCTGCGACAGCCACGCCGGCCAGCAGACGGGCCTCCACTTCGTTCATCTGAACGACGTCGAACATTTCGATCCATCGCTGCCAGTCCTCGGGTGCCCGTCTTCTCCGGTAGCCCTCCGCGTCGATGCCCAGACACAGGTTGTGCACGTCCAGGTACAGCAACCCGGTGGCCTTTTCCCGCACGGCCGCCATTGTTTCCAGGCTGATATCGTCGCCCACGATGAAATTCACCAGCAGGGCGTCCAGGTCCAGAAACGGTTCGATCTGTTCGAAGGGGATGGGACCGATATGGTTGGTCAGTTGCTCGACTTTCTCCATGTCTTCGTCGTAACGGATCCGGTTCCGGCTGGTACCTTTCCGGGAAAGGGCGACTCCCTGATCGCTGACGGCGGGGCGCGGGTCCAAGATGGCGCGCATGGCGTCGTAACAATCCGTTCCGATGCGGCTGATGGGAAACAGGCCGTCGCCTTCGCCCACGAGGTCAGCCATTACGGTGGTGTTGTACAATATGCCGCCAAGATCCTGGATCCGGCGGCCGCCGGCCATGAAGATAGTGTCGTGGTTGATGAGGCCGATGATGCCAACGCGCATGTTGTTACCAGTTCAGTCTGTCACGGACGTCCCGGGTTTCCCGGACAGCCCGAGTTGGACGGACACGTCTTCGATCACCTGCTCCACGGTGATGCCGCGCATGCAGTCGTGGGTTCCGATGGGACACCGGTTCCCACCATGGGAACTGCACGGCCGGCAGTCCAGGGGGTTCTCGACGACCCGGTGCCCCGGTCCGTGAGGGACAAACCCGAAGGCGGGTACCGTGGGCCCGTATAGGGCCACGACAGGCGTATCCATGGCGGCGGCCACGTGGCCCATCCCCGTGTCGTTTGAAACCACTGCGGAGCAACGGGCGGCGAGCGCTGCCGACTGCAGCAGGGTCAACGCACCGGCCGCGTTCAACGGGTCGACACCGGACTCGGCGGCGATTTCGGCGCAAAGCGGCCGGTCCCCGGAACTGCCGAAGAGCACGGAACGGTATCCGTATTCCCGGTCGAGCCGGCGGATCAGCGCGGCGTATCGGTCGGGAAGCCATCGCTTGGTCGCCCAGACCGAACCGGGACTGATGCCGCACAGTGGTTCAGACGGTGCGACATCCGATTGCCGCATCAGGGCATCCACCCGCATCCGGTCCGCTCCATCCGGGTACAGGGCCGGTCGAATCCCATCCGTATCCCCCTCCCATGAAGCGAGAAGAGAGAGGTTTCGGTCGACTTCGTGAACGGGCCGGTAGGGGACCCGGTCTGTCAGGAACATCCTGCCCGCGCTTCGATCGAAACCCACTCGTACGGGTATGCCCGCCAGGAAACCCAGCAGTGCGCTTCTCAAGGATCGGTGGGGGATCAACGCCGCATCGTAGTCGGCGCCGCGCAGCCTGCGGGCGAGGCGAAGCAGTTCCAGGGCGCCTTTTTGCGCGCCATGCTTGTCGTATACGAAGATATCGTCGACATGGGGATTGTTCCGAAGCAGGTTCGCCGTCTCGGGCCGCACGACGACGCCGACTCGGCCGGCGTCCAGCCGCGTCCTGGCCGCTTCGAACAAAGGAGTGGACAATACGAGGTCGCCCACGAATGCGGTTTGTATGACAAGTATGTTCAACCCGCTTAAGATGCCTCGTCGGAACGCGGACTCAAGGGGTCCGCGCGGTCATTTCCTGAGCGAATTCAAGAACGCCTGAAACTCGCCATCCGCGCTGAGGACCGTCTTTTCCGGTCCTGTGAGCTTGACGAACACGTTGCCTTCCGGTGCCTCGATTATGGCCCCGAGCATCCTGTAGCCCGGTTTTTTCACGGCGCCGGACTGGAACATGGGGCCCATGGAGGCGAGGTACGTCCCCGCCAGGGACACCGTGGTCACGGCCAGGCCGTTGATGGTCGACTGCCGCTGGGCAAGTGACGGCTGGCCGCCCGTATCCGACTCGAACTGGTCCCGCCACCGCTGCAGGTTCAGGTCGACGCTGCCTCCCTGCCCGCGGCCGAAATAGAACACGGCGCACTCGCCCGGTTCATCGTCCTCGGCGGACTTCGGGATCAGATAGGTCGCCATGCGCATCGTGCGGGGTGGCTGCACCTCCCAACGTGGCGGTACGGTCCAGGCGACTCCCGCGGCAGCGCCCGTTGTCGTTTGCTCCTGGGCGTTCACCGGAGCCGGGTCAGGCGGACCAGGGGCGTCCGGGCTTCCCGCTACGGAAGGCGCCGCCACCAGCGGCGGAGGATCGGCCGGCGGTTCCGGCGACCGTGTTTCGGACTGTTCTCCACCGTTTCCGCAGGCCGCGGAGAAACCAAAGAGCAGTACGACGCAAATGGCGATGACGGGGTAGCGTGGCATGGAAGAAGTCTCCTTTACTGTACGTGGTTTGAATCGTCAGGCGCCGGGGTCTTCCACCGCCGGTGTACCCAGAACCAGTGATCGGGAAAATCCTTGATGTACCGGGCCAGCACGTCGGTGTAGGCCTGGGTAATCCGTGCGATATCGGCCGGTTCGTTACCGGTAGGAATCGCTTCGATCGGGGTTTCGAAACAGACTCGGTGACGTTCCGGTCCGGTTCGAATAATGAAACACGGCACGATGGGTGCGCCCGTGCGCAACGCAAAAAGCGCCGGTCCCTGGTAGGTGGACGCCCTCGATCCCAGAAAATCGACGAACACCCCGCCGGCTCCCGCGTCCTGGTCCGCGAGCAGACCGACACATTCGTTGCGCCGAAGTGCCCTGAAGACGGCGGCCGGCGCTTTGTCCATCGTGGCCACCGCCATGCCCAACCGCTCGCGTCCCGCGTGCACCAGGCGGTCGACGGCGGGATTGTGCAGCTTCTTCGCGACGACGGTAATGGGATAGCCAAGCATTGCGACCGTCGCGCCAAGCAGCTCCCAGTAACCGAAATGGCCGGTGATCAGAATGACCCCGCGGCCCCCCTTGCGGGCACGGGCGATATGTTCGTCTCCCGAGACGGCAAGCCGGTCCCGCAGATCCGCCGTCCTCCCCGCGAGCAGGCGGGCGTGCTCCACGGCGGTCCGACCCAACTGGCGGTAGACGGACCGGGACATGGCTCGAAGCTCCTCAGAACCCTCGGTCATCCCGAAGACTCGGGCCATGTGCTCCATGACCAGCTTCTTCCTCATGCCGGTGAGGTGAAAGACCAGTGCGCCCAGTACATCACCCACCTGCGAAGCGCGGGCCGGGGCAAGCCGCCAGGTCAGCGACATCAACACCCGAAGTCCCGCGTATTCGAGCCGGTGCGACAACTTCATTCGAATCGGGCTTTCATTCGCACCCTGTCATTCATCCCGGTCCCTGCGCGCACGCTCATTCATCCCGCTCCCTGGACAGGACCCACTCTTCGTTCTTCCTCCGCCAGTCGTCATCGTCCGTGCGCCAGTCGTCGACTTCCTCGCGCGCCCAGCGGCGCAGCGTGGCCCGTCTCCGCCTTCGGATCTGCAGGAACGCGAGCAGGCAAAGCACGCCGAACAGGGGCGCGACCACGAGGGCCAGGCTTTCGCCGAGTAACATCCGCCAGCCGTAGTTGCGTTCCATGAAAGCCAGCCAGTCCCGTTCGAACTCCACGACACTCATGCCAAAGGTCTCGAAACTGGCCCGGTCGATGGAGCCGGTCCGCCTCAGGCTGTCGAACAGGGCGTGCAGTCCCGCTTCACCGTACCTCCTGAGTATGTACTGCACGGCGAGGGCGCTTTGCTGGTAGGCCAGATGGGCCCGATGTTCAGGGAACCTGTTCACGCCCTGGATGGCGCCCAGGGGGACCAGGTTTCCCGAAACGACGGCGACCACCAGGGACGCCCGGTCCCAGAAACCCCAATCCCGCGCCATGTGCATCGCGAACCCCTCGTCCAGCCAGCGGGGGATATCCGCGCCGCGAAGTGCGCTGTGCAGCATCACGTGGGCGAGTTCGTGCACCACGAGTTCGTCGGAACCGTCATACGTACCGGTAATCCGGGGCGACCTGAGTACCACGAGCCTTCGGTGCGGCACGGCGTAGCCCGCACCCCATTCGGGTATGGCGCCGGGCGTATAGGTCAGAAAGGCTTCCTGCGTGGGGGCGATATGAATGTGGATGGTATCGGCGGAAGGCAGGCCCAGCGTGGCTCGCAGTTCAGGCGACGCCTCGCGCACGATGTCCAGCACGTGATCCACGAAGGGCGCGTCGGCGGGTTCGAAGGTGAATCGAACACCGTCGGCGATTCTCACGGATTCTTCTGCGCCTGCCCCGGGACCCGGCAGCAGCACGAGCACGCTGCAGGCCAATCCGAAGCACCAGGAACGAAGAAAGCTGAAAACTCGCGCAGGCGCCCTACCGAAGCGCATAACGACCTCATTCGCGTATGATGCCGCCTCCCAGGACCGTCTCGCCGTCATAAAATACGACGGACTGTCCCGGCGTGACCGCCCGCTGGGGATACTCGAATTCGACCCGCACGACGCCGGGTTCGCAGGGCGTGATGACGGCGGGCGTCGCTTCCTGCCGGTACCGGATCTTGGCCTGGCCGCGGACCTGTTCCGCCGGGGCCTCCGCGGTATGCCAGTTGACTCCGTCCGCGATGAGCCGGTCACTGAGGAGATCCTCGTCGTCGCCCACCACGATCGTATTCGTATCGGGCAGGATGTCGACCACGTACACCGGACGTCCGGCGGCCAGGCCAAGCCCCTTACGCTGCCCGATCGTGTAGAGGGGATGCCCCCGGTGCTCTCCCAGGATATGGCCGTCCGTGTCCACGATCGGTCCCGGCCGTATGGGGTCCTCGATGGCCAGCAGTCCTGCCTCGGTATTCACGGGGTTATTCGCCGTCCACTCCCTGAGGAACCTCTCATGGCCGCGGTCCTGGATGAAGCAGATCTCGTAGCTGTCCTTTTTACCGGCTACCCGCGGCGCGAGTCGTTCGGCGATTTCCCGCGTCTGGGCCTTCGTAAGCATGCCGACGGGGAAGGCGGTCCGGGCCAGCTCGTCCTGGGTCATCTCCCACAGGGCGTAAGACTGGTCCTTGTTTCGGTCGATGCCCCGCTTCAATACCAGGCGGCCGGCCTGATCGGACGGACCGCCCCGACCGGCCCGGTCCGCATCGCCCACCTGTCCCGCCTCGTCCGCCGTTTCGTCCAGCGACACCCGGGCGTAGTGTCCGGTCGCCACGTAATCGGCGCCGAGTTCACGGGCTCTGTCGAGCAGCACGCCGAACTTGACCCGGCTGTTGCAGGCCACGCACGGATTGGGCGTGCGCCCCTGCACGTACTCGGAGACGAAATTGGAGATGACGCCCTGTTCGAACTCCGCGCGAAAATCCACCACGTAGTAGGGGATGCCGAGCTTGCCGGCCACGACCCGCGCGTCGTTGCGGTCCTCGACCGTGCAGCAGCCGTGTTCGAACTGCGCATTGCCGCCCACGCGGTCGTAGTCCCACAGGTGCATCGTGACGCCGATGACCTCGCAGCCCGCTTCCTTGAGGATCGCGGCCGCCACCGAGCTGTCCACGCCGCCGCTCATGGCCACGACGACTTTCGCCCCTGCCGGCGGCAGCCGGTTGACGTAGGGATCTAAAGCGAAAGCCGTGGTGTCGCCGTCACGGCCAGAAGAATGGGTAATTGTCGTCATCAGTTCAGTCTTTCGGGTCTGTTCCGTGACCGGCATTACGGACCGCGCCGTGACGGGAACGGTAGTCTTCGATCGCCGTCCGCACGCCGTCCGCGGCCATGGTGGAGCAGTGCATCTTGGTAGGCGGAAGACCGCCCAGGGCATCCGCGATCGTATGGTTTTCGATAGACGCGGCCTCTTCGGTCGTCCTGCCGATCACCCATTCGGTGACCATGCTGCTCGCCGCGATGGACGCCGCACAGCCGAAGGTCCGAAACTTTGCGTCTGTGACGGTCCCGTCCGCGATCCTCAAATACAATGCAATGGTATTCCCGCTGATGGGGTTACCGGCGTTGCCCACGCCGTCCGCATCGGGAAGATCCCCCACGTTGCGGGGCGCGTGAAAGTGGTCCATTACGGTGGAAGAGTACATGAAACGCGCCTCAACCGGGTACCTGCGCGGCGGAAACATCGCGGAGGCGGGCTACAATGCCGGGCAGCCTGTCCATGACGCAGTCCACGTCCCCCATGGCATTGTCCCGCCCGAAGCTGAACCGGACCGAACCGAGGGCGGTGCGCGGGTCTCTGCCCAGCGCCAGCAGCACGTGGGACGGTTCGATGGCGCCCGATGTGCAGGCCGAGCCGGTGGACACGGCGATGCCCGCGAGATCAAGGTTCATGATCAGCGATTCGCCTTCCGCGCCGGGGAAGGAAACGTTCAACGTGCCGGGCAGGCGCCGTTCCGGATGGCCGTTCACGCGCACGCCCTCGATCTCGACCCGGATGCGCGCTTCCAGGGCATCGCGCATTTCGGACAGGTGCCGGTACTCGCTTTCCCGCTCCTCGGCGGCCAGTTCGGCGGCCTTGCCCAGGCCCACGATGCCCACGGTGTTCTCCGTGCCGGACCTCACGTCATTTTCATGATGGCCGCCGTGGGCCGTGGGTTCGATCTCGACACCCTTCCGGATATAGATGGCCCCTACGCCCTTGGGGCCGTAGATCTTGTGGCCCGAAAGCGAAAGGAGGTCGGCGCGCATCGCTTCCACGTCGACCGGCAGCTTGCCCGCGGACTGCACCGCGTCCGTATGGAAGCACACGCCATGAGCCCGGACGATCCTGCCTATTTCGCCTACGGGCTGGACCGTGCCGATCTCATTGTTCGCGTGCATGATGCTGACCAGGATCGTCTGGCCGGTCAGGGCGTCCTCCACCTGGCCGGGATCGACCCGGCCGTGTTCGTCCACGGGAAGGTAGGTTACGTCAAAACCTTCCCGCTCGAGAAAAGCGCAACTGTTCAGTACGGCCGAATGTTCGATGTTCGTCGTGATGATGTGACGTCCGTATGCCCTGCGTGCGTAGGCGGTGCCCTTGATCGCCAGGTTGTCGGACTCGGTGCCGCCGCTGGTGAAATAGATCTCGCCGGGCCGTGCGTTCACGAGGCCGGCCACCCGTGCCCGTGCCTCTTCCACGGCCGCGCGCGCATCCTGGCCATACCGGTGGATGCTCGACGCGTTGCCGAACCGGTCTTTGAAAAAGGGTTCCATGGCATCGAAGACTTCGGACCGGACCGGCGTGGTCGCGTTATGATCCAGGTAGATACTCGCCATGAGGAGCGCGGTCTCCGGGAAAGGGGTGGAATCCAGCCCCGTTCATCAAAAATCCAAGACGATCTGAAAACGGCCTCTTCCGTCGCGTCAACGGTCTTTGAAATTAGAGATAATCCATTGAAATGTCAAGTGTTATCGGGGTTTCGCGGCGCTTGCGCAGCCGGTGGATATTCGCCGTAGCCGCTTGACTTTTTGTTCTGGAATCCGTAGTTTTCATAAGGCTTGAGAAGGTATGCGCGAGCACGATTTCAATGCGTTTGCCAGGGATGCGGACTTAACCGGAGCGGATGGACGTACCAGGAAGGAGCGGCACATGCATGTATTGAAAACAGCGGCTGGTCTGGTGGCGATCGTCCTTTTGGCGGGATGTACCCATAGCATCCAGTTGAATCCCAACATCGGCCCTTCGGCCAATATCGCCAGACCCGTGGACTTGCGCGTCGGAGTGTATATTCCTCCGGACGTCAGCCAGTTCGTCATTGATGACAGATCAGATCTCGACAAATACATCTTTGAAATCGGTGAGTCCCTCGAATCCGTCATCACGAAATCAGCGAATCGCGTTTTCTCGCGGGTAACGATACTGGATGCGCAACCCACGGGCGAAATGATCGAGGAAAGCGCACTCGACCTCGTCATGATTCCCAGGGTGACCGCGGCCATGGTAACGCTGAACAAGGAAGAAGGTCCGTTTCAGGACGACGCACGGGGAAACACGGCGATCTCGGTCGAACTGATGTTCTATGACACGGAGATGATCCAGTACGCATCCGTCATGGCTTCCGGCATCGGAATCGCATCCGAGAGAATCGGGTTCTTCAGCAGAGGCCAGAGGGAATTTGCCGCATCGGTCGAAAGTGCCATTGTAAACCTGAGCAACGACATGGTCCGTCAGATGCACGGTAATTACGATATCCGCAAGAAGGGCGAGGAGCAGGAATAGCGCCGGAACCAGGCCGCGGCCGCGCCGGACGGAATCACGTCATCAGTACTAGCGTCAACCCGGTTTAAACCTATGGCAGGGATGTCCCGAAGAGACCGCTGGATTTACGGCTTGCATACCTGGTGGGGCCGATACCGCAACGCGGCGTTCAATCTTTCCGACATCCGCAACCGGCCGGTCCGGCTATTGATTTGCCTCCCGTCGAGTTCCGAAGAAGCCCGTAAAGCGGCCGAGATCATCCCCGAACTGGTCGCGTGTCTGGACGCGGAGGCCGTTTTCGTGGTCGGCGAACCACGAGCCGTCGAGTTTTGCGACCGGTCGGACGCACGCATCACCGTGGTGCCGCTGGACCGGAGCGCCCGATGGTGGTTCGGCCTTCCTTCCTTTGGGATCGTCGACCGGTTGTCGGAAGCGGGTCTCAACCTGGCCGTCGATCTGAATCCATGGGCGGAACTGCTGCCCGCCGTACTTTGCCAGAGAATCGGCGCGAGGATTCGCCTGTGCCTGGACGATCCGCAACGGGGGCACGTGTTCAACTTGCGGGTCCTGCTGGCGGAAGAACATGACAGAGGCGGAGAAACCGCCGAACCGGGGATCATCCCGGACCCGGCCCGGTCTGATCCGTTGCGGGCCGGGACCGGTGGATCTTCCGGCGACTCGCCGTATGCGCGCATGTTGCGGGTCGTCCAGGCCATCGCCCGCCCCGCGTCTCAACCCCGGATTTAACTTGACACCGGGCCCTATAGCCGGGATATTCAAGCAGGTCTGGACAGGCCTTCCGAAATCTCGTTCGACCGGGAACGGCTTGTCATCCAACCCATTCGATCCCCCCGCTGATCTTATGTCCGCCCTGTCTCCACGACCGCTCCCATGTCGTACCCTGGTCGGGTTCCTGCTGTCCTGCTGCCTGGTGAGTTCCATCGCGGACGCGGCGGCATCGAACTCGCGGCCCGAACCCGGTCCTGCCGGTCCTGCCGGATCTGCCGGCCCTGCCGGTCCGGCCCTGCCGGCCAAGCAGACCGCATCGCTGGATGCCCTGCTGGCGGAAGGCATATCCCTCTTCGATCAGCAGGAATTCGAGGAAGCGAAAACGGTCTTCGAGAAGGCGGTTCGCCTCAAGTCCAGGTCCGGGGAAGCCCGGTACTGGCTGGGCGTCAGCCATTATGAACTCGGGGAATACCGGGAAGCAGCGAAACAACTGCGAATCGCCGTACGGCACGACCGGAAGAACCCGGATGCGCACCTCGCCCTGGGCCGTACATACATGCGCATGAAGAACCGCATGGTCGACGCGCGAAAGAGCTTCAAGCAGGCCCTCCGGTACGATCCGGAACACTCCGAAGTGCACTACTACCTCGGCATTTCGTACATGGCGCAGAGCGAGAGAGATCCCGCGGCGCCCCTCTACGTGATGCAGGCCCGGAAATCCTTCGGCAGGGCGGCGGCGGCGAATCCCCTGCACCCGGATGCTTTCTACCGGTTGGGGCTGTCCTACGAAAACCCCTCTCGCGATTACCAAAGGGCGCTGGCCCTCTTCTACCGGCAGTTGATGGTAAAACCGGATCACCGGGATGCACTCTACCACCTGGAGCGATGCAGTTACATGCTCAAAAGGTTCGAGGAAGGCATCGACCTTCTGACACAGGTGGTCGAAATTCACGGGAACGCCGTACCGGACCACGTGCATGTGTTGATCGCCAAGCTCAGGGCTACGTCGCTGCAGTCCCAGAGCCGTTACGCCGAAGCGGACCAGGCCTACGAAGCATTCCTGGCCGGCGCGGCGCCGGAGGAACGAACGCACTACATGGACCTGGCCTACGTGACATCCGAAGACGAATTCCGGCAATACCAGGCACTGGAAACGGAAGACGCGAAAGCGGAGTTCAGACGCAGGTTCTGGGCGGCGCGCGATCCGAAGCCGGCCACCGCCGTGAACGAACGGCTCGTGGAACACTACCGGAGGGTCATGCACGCGCGTGAGCATTTCTCCCGGGGCCAGCAACCATGGGATCGCCGCGGCGGGATCTACATCCGGTACGGCGAACCGGACGATCTACAGCATTTCATCATGCAGACCGGCGAGAACGCCATGAAGAACTACCAGCCGACCGGCGACGCCCGTATCGATGCGATCCGGGAGCGCAACTTCATATTGCGGTACCGCCTGAAGGTCGATAACTCCGGTACGACGTGGAGCGACCCGTCAACACGCGGCACCCGCGATCCCGATGCGGGGGACTATCTGCCCGAGTTGGACGCACTCCAGGATGCCTACTCAAATACCCTTTTATCTGCGGTAACGGGAAAGGAAGCCGCCAACACAGCTTCCTTTTCGGCCATATCCGACAAGGCACAATCACTGGGCTTCCTCGCCGAAAGCTGGGTCTACCTCGAGCACGACCTCGAGTTGTTCTTCGTCGACCAGGTCGGGGTCGGTAAGTTTGACTATCCGCTGCAGGTGCACGAGACGAACATCGCCGAATCCGTCGTCCAGGACAAGTATCATCCCAGGCGCATCGTGGCCGCGCTGATGGAGAAGACACCGGAATCCTACGAGTTCGACTACGGCGGCGGACCGCTTCGGTTCATGTACGACATCGTGTCCTACAAGGGTAAGAACGGCCTGGCCGAAGTGGAAACCGCTTACATGGTCCCGGCCGAACAACTGGAAACGGTGCAGGACGGGCAGGGATTGCACACCTGGCTGGATGGCCACATGGTGCTTCATGACGACGACTACAATCGCGTAGCCCAGACATCCAGGCGTATCGGACCCATCGATCGACCACTCGTATCGACATCACGGAGCGAACCGGGTATCGAACTTCATATGGGCATGATGGAGATGGAAGCGCCGCCCGGCAGTTTCCACGCTGCCATAGAGGTTCAGGACGAGACCACCCGGCGCATCGGCATTTACGAACAGGACTATGCCGTGCCCGATTACGCCGGAGACGCTTTGGTGTTGAGCGATATCAAGCTGGCCGTGTCCATCGCGCCGGCCGATTCAATCCAAGGTCCCTTCATGCGCAACGGACTTGAAATCGTACCCAATCCTGCCCGCCTGTACCAGCGCACCGACCCCGTTCACTTCTACTACGAGATCTACAACCTCGCCCTGGACGAATCCGGTCGATCCTCGTACCAGGTGGAACTGGAAGTGAAGGACATGGACCGGCCGCGGAACCTCTTCTGGCGTGTGCTGAAAGGTATTGACCGGCTGATTCGGCGTACGGACAGCGAACAGTCCGTGCTCATGGTATTCGAAAACGAAGGAAACCGTTCGGACGAGTACAGTTACACTTCCATCGATACCGGGAACACACCCACCGGCGCCTATGAGATGACGGTTCGCGTCACCGACCTGCATTCCGGACTAACCGCCACGCGGCAGAAAGTCTTCGTCGTGACCAATGACCGGGTCGCGGAATTCAGGGCGGACACGGAATAACTTCCCGCTTACGCCCACGCTGTAGGACGGCGCAACATGTCGAACCTGAGCATACTACCCGCACTTGCAGTCCTGCTGATGGACTTCGCCTGGCCGCCGCCAGCCGCCGCCCAGGAAGCGGAACCAGCCGCCGCCCAGGAAGCGGAACCAGCCGCCGCCCAGGAAGCGGAGTCCCTCCTGGACCAGGCCAGGGCGTTGTACGACCAGGGCGAATTCCAGGGGGCGGAATCCGCGCTGATAAACCTGCTCGAACGGCAACCCGGTTCGTCTGCGGTCCAGCTGTGGCTGAGTCGCGCGCTGGACCGGCAGGGAAGGTATGACGAGGCCGAGCGCGCCGCAAAGGAAGCGCTGAAGACTGACAGCGCATCCCCGGCAACCCTCATTCAACTGGCACGGGTCTATATCCTCAAGGACAAGAAGAAGGACGCGCGGGAGGTTTTGGACGAGGCCGAGAAACTGTCGCCGGACACCGCGGACATATACTACTACCGTGGCCGTACGTACGGGAAGATCCGGATGGCGCTGTTCAGGCCCCGTACGGCCGAAAGGGAATACAAGATCCAGGACGCGTCCTACAGGCGCGCCATCGCGTTGGACCCGAGACATCCAGATGCCTTCTTTCAACTGGGATACGCCATCGAGGAGATCAAAGATGACCCGGAATCCGCGATGGACTGGTATTTCAAGCAGGCATCCGTTAATCCGGCGCACGCCGATGCGATTAATCGCCTGGCCTCGTGCTCCATTGAATCAGGGGAGTATCAGAAGGGATACGCACAGCTGCAGCAGATCGCCGCGGCACAGGATTCGGCGGTCATTCCCCTGATCGACGGACTGGCGGCACAACTCGAAGCGTACCATTACCATTCCCTGGACCAGCATGAACGCGCATACCGGGCCATGAGGCGATACGTCGCGGACCTGTCTGAAATCGACCCGGATAGAGTCGCTATGTACAAGGATCTTTCCATCGTAGCCTCCTCGAAGGAAGCCGATGTGTTTCTCGAAGCAACGGAAGAGGAAAGGATGGCGTTGTGGCGAACTTACTGGGCGGCCCGCGACCCCGATCCCACGACGCGGATCAACGAACGGCTGGTGGAACATTACCGGCGTTTGATCTTCTCCAGGCTGCATTTTTCAACGGGCAAGGACCCGTGGGACCGCCGCGGCGAGATTTATGTCCGGTACGGTCATCCGGACGACCGTCAGCAGTTCATCCTGAAATCCGGGGAGGACGTGGTCAACGCGATTTTCCCGACGGGGCTTCGGGCCGTAGACATGATCCGCGAGACCAGTCGGCAGCGATTCGATATGCAAGTCAGCACCGGAGCGCCGATCCAGGGTTTCGGCGAATTCAGCGCACGGGCCGGACGCGTAACCAAATCGGTCGCATTCCCGACGGAAAGCTGGGTCTACGTCCCCTTCGGGCTGGAGGTTTTCTTTACGGATCAGCGGAACTCGAAGGTGTTCGACTACCCGCTTGAGGTGATCGATCTGCCCGGCCAGTCGACCAACTTCGGTACGACGGACCGGCTCGCGTACAGCTTCCTGAACACGCCACGTAAACAGGCCGAAGAACTCATCCGAGAAGTTCCCGAATCCCATCGGCACGATTACGGTGGCGATCCGCTCACGTTCGTATACCAGTTGGCTTCCTTCAAAGGCGCCGGCGACCGGGCCGACGTGGAAGTGGCCTACAGCCTTCCCGCGGCGCAGCTGGGCAACGTTGAAGACGGCCGCGGCGAACGGACCTGGCTGTCCGGCCGAATCGCCCTTCAGGACATGGACTTCAACTACGTGCAGGCTATGCCCTTCAGGATGGGCCCGCTTCGCCGTCCCGAGTCAGCACAGGACAATCTGCAGCTTTCGACGGGCGCATTCCGGTTCAGCGCACAACCGGGGGCGTACCGGTCCGCGGTTTCCCTGCGGGATTCGCTATCGCAGAAGTACGGGATCTTTACCGCGCCACTCCAGATTTCGGATTACAGCGCGGACAGGATACTGCTGAGCGATGTAAAGCTCGCCGCATCCATCGTGCCCACAGACGCGGCGGGACTGCTCGTCCGCAACGGCCTGTTCATCACACCCCACCCCGCTCGCCTCTATTCCAGTGCGACGCCGGTGTTCATCTATTACGAGATCTACAACCTGGAACGGGACGCCGAAGGCCGGACGGGCTTCCGTACGGAGCTGGAGATTGCCGCCAGGGAACCCAGGCGCAATGTCGTCCTCAGATTCCTCACCGCCCTGGGGCGCATGGTCAGCCAACGGTCCGACGATCAGACGGCCTACGTGACCTTCGAAGACAGCGGCACGACACCGGACGATTACAAATACACCTCGATCGAAACGGCGGACCTGGAGCCCGGGACCTATACCATGACGCTGACCGTCACGGATCTCCATTCCGGACAGCAGGACACGAAGACGGTCGATTTCATCGTGGTACAGGGCTGAAGCCGGTTACAACCCCGGTTTCTCCGCATCCTCCGCGGCCGGCCCCTGGAGGTTGACGTTGTCCCCGGTGGGCCACCTCACGTTGTAGTGGGCGGAGCGGTCCCGCTTGTATCCGGCGTGCCAGTAGTTGCTGGCCGCCAGCCATTCCAGCAGGTCTTCCTTCATCTTCGCCTTGATCCCCGCATACACCTCGTCGTCCCACCGGTTCCACAGTTCTCCGGGATCGGCTTCCAGGTCGTACAGCTCGCCTTCCTCCTGGCCGATGTAGTAAACCATCTTGTGGACCGGACTGCGCATCATGATCTGGTAGTTGTCCTCGCAGAAGACGTAGTCACGCGGCGTGACGGATGCGTCCGGGTCGGCGTAGGGCAGCAGGGACCGCCCTTCCAGGTAGGTGGGGACCGGCACGCCGGCCGTCTCGAGGATGGTGGGACCCAGGTCCATGAGGGAGACCAGGTCGCTTAGGTGGTCGCCCCGGCGCCGGCGGTCCGGGTAGCGGATGATGAGCGGGATGTGGGTGATGGTGTCGTACATCAGCCACTTGTAGGCCAGGGCGTGGTCGCCCAGGTTCTCGCCGTGGTCCGAGCAGAAGATGACCAGGGCGTTGTCCAGGTAGCCCCTTTCCTCCAGGGCGTCCAGGATCTCTCCCATCTTCTCGTCCACCGTGGTCACCTTGGCGTAGTAGTGGCGGCGCATGCGGTCGATGCGTTCGTCGTTGGCCAGGTACATGTTGATGCCGGACTCGTGGCCGGCCGTGGAGAACATCTTCTTCAACGCTTCGTGCTGGGGCGGTTTGTCCGCCAGTTCGTCCTCCCGGGTGACCGGCATGGGTATCTTGATATCGTCGTACAGGCTGAGGTGACGGGGGAGCGGATCCCAGGGTTCATGGGGACCCGTAAATCCGATTTCGAGGAAGAAGGGCTTGTCGCCGCGGTGGCTGCGGATCCAGTTGAGCGCCGAGTTGCCGATGAAGACGTCGCTGTGGAAGCGCTCCTCCTCGTGCCACGGCACGCCCTGCAGCCTGGTCCACCAGTCGGGGTCCGTCAGGTGGCGGTCGTTGGGCCGTTCCACGCCGTGGAAGGTCATGTAGCGGCCCCAGTCGTCGTCCGCGCCGCCGCCGGCCAGGCTCATGCCGGTCGGGTTCTCGACGACGACCCGCTCGTGGAACCCGCCGGGGATGTCCCGGGGCATGAAGTGCATCTTGCCGATGCTGGCGCACCAATAGCCGCTTTCCGCCAGGTCCTGCACCCAGTTGCGGTGGCGACCCCAGGGCTGGAAACTGTAGACGCCCGTGTTGTGGGGGTACATGCCGGTGAAGACGGCGGCCCGCGAGGCCACGCAGGTGGCGCCCGGACAGTAGGCCTGCCGGAAGGAGACCCCTTCGGCGACCAGCCGGTCGTGGGCCGGGGTGACCATGTGGGGCTGGTCCCAGCCGCGGATCGTATCGATGCGCTGCTGGTCCGTCATGATGAGGATGATGTTGGGACGGTCCGGACGGTTCGCGCCAGGCGGACCAGGCGGGCTAGGCGGGCTAGGCAACGCGGTCCTCCATCGCGCCGTCGTCGTCCTCTTCGGACCGGGGATGCAGCCGGGTCACCTCCGCCTTGATGATGCGTTGCCCTTCGACTTCGCGCACCAAGATCCGGGCGTTCGGGAACGGCACTTCCTCTCCGGGTTCGGGCACCCGGCCGAGCTCATTGAAGATCAGCCCGCCGACGGTCTCGAACCCGTCCGGGGTGATATCGAGGTCCAGGATGTCATTCAATGTATCGATATTGAGCCGGGCGTGGACGATGTACGAGCCGTCGGGCGTCGCCACGTACATGGGATCCTCGTCGTCGTACTCGTCCTGTATCTCGCCGACGATCTCTTCGAGCAGGTCCTCCAGAGTCACCAGACCAGCGGTGGTCCCGTGTTCATCCACGACGATGGCCAGATGGATCTTCTCCTGCTGGAACTCTTTCAGCAGCTCGGCGGCTTTCTTGGTCTCCGGCACGACATAGGGCGGGCGAAGCAGCCCGTCCAGGTCCTTCTCCTCATCCGGGTCTTCGCTCAGCTGGAGCAGGTCCTTGGCATAGACGACGCCCACGATATCGTCGACGGAATCGCCGTAGATCGGGATCCGGGAATGTCCCATCTCGCGGATGAGCTCCAGCAGTTCCGGTATGGGCCTGGATCGCTCGGCGCACACCATGTCCACACGCGGGACCATCACCTCGCGCACGTTGGTGTCGTGCATTTCGATGATGCTGCTGATCATCTCCTTGTCGTCCGGTTTCAGTTCGTGGGTTTCTTCCAACTCGAGCACCCGGTGCAATTCGTCGTCGAGCCAGTATGGATTGCGTCCGCTGCTGAAGAGCCCCCCGCGCGCCATGCGCCGGTTGACGAGCAGCAGCGGCGTGATCAGCGGCCAGAACAGCCAGTAGCTGATGAGCACGAGCACGGCGGAGACGCGGACGGTCGGATCGGAGTAGTGCGATACGAGCAGTCTCGGCAGCCATTCGATGAGCACAAGCAGGAGCCCGATGGCGAACAGTCCGGAAAGGGTCAGCGTCAGCGTCGAACCGAACCAGTCGGTGAGCGGCGGGGTAAGGAACAGTGCCACCACGGAGATCACGACGCCGGCCGTGGTGATGATCTTCCCGATCAGCAGGGTGGTGAAGAGGCGCTCCTGGTTGTCCAGCCACCGGGTAACGCGGCTGGACTGTCCACCCTCGTGGGCGGCCTTGAGTTCCTGGAGCGTGGTTTTGGGCAGGCTGGAAAACGCGGATTCCGCTCCGGTCAGGAGCATGGCGTAGAGGGTGCATCCAATGAGGACAAGCCATTCGACCAATAGGGGAATGTCGTCATCCAAAACTTTTTTCTCCCACTTTACCTTCCGGAATCCCGCGGTCGGCTTGGCCAGCCTGATCAGCTTGATCAGCCTGGGCGACTCGTTCAGTGTGGCCGGTCCGTTCAGCCTGGCCGGCCCGTTCAGCCTGGTCAGCGTGATCAACCTGGTCGGCCAGGGCGACCGCATCCGCCGAATAGACCTGTTCCTTCTCCCGCATCACTTTGCGCTGCGCTGCGGTGTGGTGGTCATATCCAAGCAGGTGCAGGCACCCATGGACCACGAGCCGGTGCAGCTCATTATCCAGGGACACGTGATAACGGGCGGCCTGGTCCCGGGCCCGGTCGACGGATACGTAAACGTCGCCCAGGGTTTCCCCTTCGGATCCGGGATCGTCGTCCATTCCGAACGACAGCACGTCCGTCGCGCGATCCAGATGGCGGTACTTGTGATTCAACTTCCGGATATAGGGGTCATCGACCAGTACCACGGTCACGACCGCATGGTCCCGGCCTTCGCCCTGGAGTACCCGGCAGACTGCGGTCCATAGCGCTTCGCGCGGGAAGTCCAACACGGGCAGGACGGTCTCGATCTCGATATTCAAGTGTCGTCGCGGGTATAATTACGGGTTTTCATGGCGTTCATAAGCCTTGATGATGTCCTGGACGAGCCGGTGCCGAACCACGTCCGTCTCCGTCAGGTATACGAAGGAGATCCCGCGGATGTCCGCGAGCACTTCCTGCACGTGTACCAGTCCGGAAACCTTTTCCTCGGGCAAGTCGATCTGGGTGATGTCCCCCGTGATGATCGCCTTGGAGTTCGCGCCCAGGCGGGTCAGGAACATCTTCATCTGCGCGGTCGTCGTGTTCTGGGCCTCGTCGAGTATGACGAAGGCGTTGTTCAGCGTGCGGCCGCGCATGTACGCCATGGCGATGATTTCAATGGTCCCGTCTTCGATGAGCCGTCCGGCCTTGTGGTTCGGGATCATATCGTGCAGCGCGTCGTAGAGCGGCTTCAGGTACGGGTCCACTTTTTCCCGCGGGTCGCCGGGCAGAAAGCCGAGACTCTCTCCCGCTTCAACGGCCGGCCGCGCCAGCACGATCCGGTCGACTTCCCCGTGGCGGAGGGCCGAGATGGCCATGGCGACGGCCAGGTAGGTCTTCCCCGTACCTGCCGGGCCGATGGAGAAGACGATATCGCACTTGCGGACCTGGTCCACGTACTTCTGCTGATTGGGACTCCGTGCCCGGATCCGTTCCCGCCGGGAAAGCACGTCGATGGATTCACCGTAACCCGATCCCTGGTCTTCGCCGCTTTTCGTCCCGGTTCGCGTTGCCCGGATGATGTCGTCCACTTCCTTCGTCCGGCCCTGCTGGACGGATTTTATCATTTCGCGCAGCACACTGGTGATCTGCCTGACCTCTTCCGCCTTGCCCGTGATGACGACCTCTTCGCCCCGGGCGGTGATTTTGGCGTCGAATTCGCTTTCGATGGCACGCAGCCTGGAGTCAAACTGGCCGTAGAGCGCGAGGGGATCGATGCCCTTGGCCGACAGACGTTGCGTAACCGTGTTTTTCAATGATGGCATATATTGGAAGGTCGATGCTTGTACGGTGCGATGCGAAGGCCTGTTCGAATTGTCCGGACAGGCCACGCTTTCGCCACGTTTCCCGTAAGTAAAATCTAAAGATAAAGCCGGTCCGTGTCAAGCGTATTCCGCATGCTGCCTGCGCGACCTCATGCGCCGGGGTCAGCCGGAATGCGCTACGATCCCAAGGTCGGCGAGCAACGCGTCGAAATCCTCCACGATCCGGCGTATTCCGCGCCGGACTTCCCCGGCGGACGACCTGATGCGATCCGCCGCCTGCCCGTCGATCAGCTCCTCGTCACAGGCCTGCTGCAGTTCATCCTCGTCCAGCACGCGGCAGTCGCCGTCCGGGAAGAACCACAGGTCCAGCAACTGGTCGTCGTATTCCACGCGGTCCGGTCCGATCCGCACCCGGTCGCACAGGTGCACGTAATGCCCGACGAGGCGGCCGCCGGGTCCGGTCATCTTCCAGAGGACGTACGGAAGCCCCTCCTCGTAGTACGCCAGGGTCATCGTGCCGGCAGGGATCCGGATGTCGCCCTGGCTGTACGGCCGGTCGGACCGGTAGGAGATGACCATGCGGCTGCCGCCATGGTGCAGCAGACCGCACTGGAAGTACTGGTCGGGCTTGCCCGGGTTGTGCTTGATTTCCGTGATGATGGCGGCCATGGAAGGGCTACGCGATCCGGGAAGGGCTACGCGATCCGGGAAGGGCTACGCGATCCGTTCGAGGACGTCCCGGATCTCCGTGACGAGAGGACCGTTACCATTCTGCCTGTACCAGGTACGGATACGCGGGTAGATATCTTCCATGGGGATCCGGCCCTTGTTGTCCCGCATGATCGCCTGGCACGCCTCGGGCCGCGGTCCCCACCGGGCCAGCTCGTTCCGGCCGGCGTCCATGAAGACCAGGTAGGGAATGGCTTTCGAACCGTCGGTGAGGTACCGTTCCATGATATCGAGGTTCTCGTCCCGGCGGAAGATGCAGTACGATATGGATGGACTGGCTTCCAGCATGCGGACGATGGGCGGTAGGCTCTGCACCACGTCGCCGCACCAGTCCTCCGCGAGGATCAGCACCTTCAGAGGCGTTTCGATGGCGGCGAAGAAACCGGCGTCCTTCCCTTCCAAAGTGAACTTGTCGTAATTGTCATGGAACCGCTCGAGATTCTTTTCGCTGTTCCCCATGTAGTCGTCCCACAGGAATCCCGAGGCGAATCGTTCTTCGGAAACTACGGACATGGCGTCTCCAGGCTGTTTCGAGATTGAATTGGACGGGTTGACCGGACGGGTGAAGGGTCGAATTGACGGAACTGTCAGGCGAACCACTCGGTCCGTTCGGCGGCGGGCACTCTTTTCTGGGCGGGGACCTGCGCGGGATAGCCGGTGTAGAGGAATCCGACGATCTCTTCTTCCCGGGCATCGATTTTCAGCAGTTCCAGCGTTTCGGGATCCCGGATCAGCCCGCCCGTGCTCCACTGCATGCCGATGCCTTCTTCCCAGGCGGCCAGGGCGATATTGTGTATGGCGCAACAGGTTGCCGCGTAATCCTCCCGGGCGCGAAAGGCGTCCGCATCCTTCTTGCAGACCACGCCGATGATCACGGGCTTGGACATGATCTTGGCATAGCCCTTCTCCGTGGCCTTCCGCAGGATGCCGGAATCGTCCGACTTCGTCTTTTCCCGCTGGATCCTGCAGTAGATGTTCGCCAGGGTCTCCTTGGTCTTCCCGGTGACGACCAGGAAGCGCCAGGGTTCCGTCAGCTTGTGGTTCGGCGCCCACACGGCGGTTTCGAGCACGCGGGCAATTATTTCCCGGGGCACCGGTTCCTGCTTGAATTCGTAAATCGACCGTCTGTTCCGGATCGTATCAAATACGGACATGTGATTAGAAGTCGACCGTTGCCTCTCGACGATAGTTATTCCCGGGCGGACTCCTCCACCCGGGTGGACTCCTCGAACTGGATCGGTTCCACCTGGATCAACTCGTCGTCCCGCGACGCGCTGGCCGGCCCGGACTGCATGGTCTGCCCGGTCAACCCGGTCAGTCCCGAGCCACCGTGACTGCAGCTTCCGCATCCCTTATGGTCCCGGGAAGTGAACTGCCGCATGAAAGTGCGGACAACGAATGCGGCCGCGCCCCCCACGATTATGGCGACGATCAGGGTTTGAAGGTCCATGATAGCAAGATAATGGCGGACGGGTCAAATGCCAAGTGGTCCGGCGGCCTCCACACGGTCCGACAGCAGCGAGTGGTCCGGCGGCTTCCACACGGTCCGACAGCAGCGAGCGGTCCGGCGGCCTCCACACGGTCCGACAGCAGCGAGCGGTCCGACGGCGGTTATCCGTACCCCAGGAGCAATCCCCCCTGGTAGACGACCAGGGACCCCACGTAGGCCAGGGCCGTCATGTACAGGACCATGACGATGGGCCATTTCCAGCCGTTGGTCTCCCGTTTCACGATGGCGACCGTGGCCATGCACTGGCAAGCCAGGGCGAAGAAGACCATGAGTGCCACCGCCACCAGTGGCGTATACAAACGCTCGCCCGTCTCCGGGTCCACATCGTCCTGGAGCGATGACCGGAGATCGACCGAGGTCTCGTCGGCCTCCTCCACATTGTAGATCGTGGCCATGGTGCTCACCAGCACTTCCCGGGCGACGAAGGAGGTGATCAGGCCGATGCCCACCTTCCAGTCGAACCCGAGCGGCTCGATGGCAGGTTCGATCAACTGGCCGAGCTGTCCGGCGTAGCTTTGCTGTATGCGCGACCTGGACGACATGGCGTCATAGTCGTCGGGCTGCGGGTACGAGGCGAGAAACCATAGGACGACCGATATGGCGAGGATGATCTGGCCCGCCTCTGTCACGAAGACCTTCGCCCGTTCGTACATTTGCAGAAGGACCCACTTGATGGAGGGTCGCCGGTAGGGCGGCAGTTCCATGACGAAACTCGTGGGAACCGCGTCCTTCATGAATAACCGCTTGAACACCAGTGCGGCTCCGATGGCGACGACGATCCCGAAGATATACATGGAGAACAGCATGAGCCCCTGCAGCGTGAACACGCCCAGAATCGTCATGGACGGAAAGAAAGCGCCGATCAGCAGGATGTAAACAGGCAGACGGGCGCTGCAACTCATCAATGGCGCGATCATGATGGTGATGAGGCGGTTCTTCCAGCTCGAAATCGTCCGGGTCGCCATGATGCCCGGTATCGCACAGGCAAAGGACGAAAGCAGCGGCATGACCGAGTGGCCGGACAGTCCCATGCTCTTCATGAACCGGTCCATGATGAAGGCGACGCGGGCCATGTAGCCCGTGTCTTCGAGCAGCGCCAGGAAGAAGAAGAGGAAGAGGATCTGGGGGAGGAAGACCAGTACGGCACCCACGCCGGCGATGACGCCATCCACGAGCAGGTCCCGCAGCATGCCGGCGGGCAGGAACTGGTAGACGAAGGCCCCCAGGGCGGCGATCCCGTCCTCGATGAGCGTCATGGGCGCTTCGGTCCAGGAGAATATGGACTGAAAGACCAGCGCGAACACGGCCAGGACGATGACCGGACCGGCGATCCGGTGGGTGAAGGCGCGGTCCAGACGGACGCTCAGGCTGGCCTGGACATCCCGATCCTCCCGGACGACCCTGGAATAGAGATCGTCGATCTGGTCATAGCGCAGGATGGTCTCCAACATGCGCCACGGGACCTGCATCTCGTCCAGCCTGCCTCGCGTCTGCTCCACGATGCGTTTCAGGTCTTCCTTGCAGGAGAGATCCTGGCGGCCTTCCACCCACGTCTGCAGCGCCTGGTCACTCGAGGTCACACGCAGCGCTTCCGAGGACTGCGCCACCTCGTTCAGATTCGTATGTTCCCGGAACCAGGCCGCGGCCGGGGAGAGGGCCTCGTCGAGGAGGCCTCCAAGCAACCGTCTCCGCGGAAACCGTTCGGCGAAAGAAACGCCGGACGATGGCGCGGCTGGACCGGTCGTATTGTCGCCGGCCTCGGCGTCGTCAGTCGACCCGGTCGAATCGACCTCGGCTTCTTCGGTCGAACCGGCTGTCCGGGTATCCCGATCCACCGGACCGATCTGGTCGAACATCATCCGTCTCAGTTCGTCTATGCCCTGCTGACGGGAGGCGACTACGGGCACGATAGGAACCTGCAACTGGTCGGACAGGGCGTCCAGGTCGATGTGGACGCCGCTGCTGACAGCGTTGTCCATCATGTTCATGGCCACGGCGACGGGGATGCCGAGGTCGATGAGCTGGGTGACCAGGTAGAGGTTCCGGTTGAGGTTCGAAGCATCCGCTACGACCACGATGAGGCGGATGTCCAGGTCCTCGTCCGCCTCCCCGATCAGCACCTCCCGGGCGATGGAGTCGTCGAGGGACTTCGGGGTAAGGCTGTACATCCCCGGCATGTCGTGCAAGCGAAGCGTGCCGCCGTCCGGATCCGTCACGATGCCCGTTTTCTTCTCCACGGTCACGCCGGGATAGTTGCCCGTTTTCTGACGAAGCCCGGTCAACGAATTGAATACGGACGTCTTGCCCGTATTCGGGTTGCCGACGAGGAGCACGTCGATGACGGATCTGCGGGTTTCGGAAGTCCCGGTGGTTTCGGTCATATGAAAGGTTCACTGTGGCAGTGTAGACTGCGCAGCATCACGTCTCGTATTTCAGGGTGTCTCTATACCGCTGTAATCTTCTCCATGACAGGGACAGTCCCGTCCAAACCATGATGACGGCACCGAAGGTCGCAAGGCCGGCGATCAGTTGACCCGGCCATCCGCCGGCCTCGCCCGTATGAATCCAGCGCAGCCACGTCCGGACCTGGCGGCCGAGGTTCTCGCCGGTAAACGGCACCCAGTCGACGACCCGGGCGTCCCGGGTCGAAACGGTCAGCGTCGAACGCGCCAGCGGTATGCGATTGTCCATTTCCGATATCGACAGCGTAGTCGTCTTCGACCCATCCTTCGGCAGATTCAGCGTGATGTACGCCCACCCGGGTACCTGGGCGCGCGCAGCGTCTATGAAGGACCCGAGGGGCGCAATATGCGGGTCCGGCTGTTCGTCCTTCGGAATCGACGGATCCGTAACGGACGCCGATGACCGGGGAACCGGCTCGGTACCGGTCAGCGTGTAGACCAGGTTCCCCGCCCACCGGTATGAAATCACGACCCCGCTAAGCGAAATCAGGAACAGGGCGGGAAGGCACCAGAATCCGACCGAGCTGTGCCAGTTGAAATCACGGCTCCTGCCCTTGATCCTGAAGTTCGGAAAAGCAATGGCCTTGAACGACTTTAAAGTCCATCTGCGCGGCCACCATATAAAGAACCCCGTTACGGTCAACAGGCAGAAGGCCAGGTTGCCGGCGCCCGTTACCGCACGGGCGGCCGACCTGTTCTCTCCCTCCGCGCCGAACCAGCGGTGCCAGTACATGATCTCCCGGAGGAAGTCGCGTACGGCCTCGTTTCCCGGCCCTCGGACTTCGGCCGTAAAGGGATCGACATACACCGTCTTTGTACGTCCGAAGCGAACTACATAAGCCCTGTCCGGATCCGACCGGAGGGTAATGGACGTCGGTTCGGCGTCCGTTTCAACGCTTCTTACCGCCATCAGCAAGGCGTCAAGTTCCAAGCTTTCGGCGCCCGGGTAGGGCGGTTGGACCGTGTTGTATTCCCTGTTGGCCCAGTCGACGATCTGAGGCTGGAAGGTGAGTAGCACGCCGGTCACGGACATCATCAGTATGACCGCGCCGGCAACGACGCCCGACGAAAGATGCAGCCAGAACAGGCACTTCCGAAACATGAAACAACCCCCGGTATACCGTTGGAATTGACAGTGGCAACCAGGGGATGTATATTCCCTAATAAGGCCGGGATCGGAAAGTACGCGCCATGTGTACGAATCCCCCTGGTCCGAGGACTATCGGGGAGAGCCAGCCAGCCGAACCGATAGTCCTTTTTATTTACCTTCCAGTTTGGATTACCTTCCAGTTCAACCTCTTTCCACCATTACCGAACGTGCTTCAGCGCATCGAATGGACAGGTGATAGTTCCGAACGCGGATTTCAATCGGATCGCCCATCGGAGCGCGCTTGATCAATACGACGGACGTCCCGGGAAGCAGACCCATTTCCATCAGGTGTACTTCCTCTCCCGCCGTGCCCTTGATCTGCCGGATCGTCCCTTTTTCGCCCGGTTTCAATTCATCGAGGCAGATCGTCTGTACTGCGGTACTGGTATGGATTTCGGAATACATGGATTATCCCGTGGAATAAGGTCAAAAGCCGTTACGAGCTCATGAACTGAACGGTGAATGAAGATAGATTGAGGTCCCCTTTCCTGAAAAAGTCGGCGTCTCTCACGCCGACTCCGATCGGATGACCAGGCATTCGCCCACTTCCTCGCATACTGCGCAGGTTTCGAAGTCGCAGATTGCCAGCACGTTGGCGTCCCAGTAGGACTTGAGGAACGCCTTGCCGTGGGGATCGTCCGAGAGAAGGAACTGCAGGAAGAGCAGCAGCCGTTCCCCGGTCTTCGTGCTGATCAAGTGCTCGATCTTGCACGCGTCGATCTCCGCCTGCTCCGCGTCGATATGCAGGACGCCCTTGAGAAAGGCGATGAGGATCTGGCGGTGCGACCATACCGACTGCGCCAGCCGGTTTCCCTCGTCCGACAGCAGGAGAAACCTGTTCCTGTCCTCCTCGAGGTATCCTTTTTCACGCAGCGACTTGATCATGATCGACGCGCTGCCCGGCGTGATGTGCATTTCCCGGGCCACGTCCGAAACCCGTGCATAGCCCTGTTCTTCAATCAACTGCTGGACGGTCATCAGGTAGTGCGCGCCGCTGTGGGTGATCTCGTTGTGCTCGAATTCTCTCCAGACATCCATCTCACTGTCCGATTCGTTATGGCAACCATCGCATTGCCGGCACTATAAAAAGTTTGGCTTATCAAATATGGCTTCGAATAATATAACCTTTCATGGGGCTGTCAAGAAAAAATTAGACGATCTGCAAGTTTATTGTGGTCCCGCCCTGTCCCAACCTGTTCCCAACCTGTTCTTGTACGCACGCGTTCGTTACTTGTACGCACGCGCACGCCCGGGCGCGTGTACCTGCGCGTGTACCTAAATGTGTTCCGTGGTTGTGTTTACGGAAGGTTGGATGTATTATGTATGATAGGCGTTTTGCGCCCTTGACAAAAACCCCGGAACCTTGGCATGACGAATACGATCCCTTACACGGAACTTTCGGAGCAGCTCAAAGGCAGCGATCTGCCGGACATGCTGATCCGGGATCATCTCGACCGGATGGAGCCGGCCTACTTCGAGCGTTACGAGCCCGGAGTGGTCCGCAGACACATCGAGATGATCAGCCGGCTGGGACCGGACAGCGCCGCGGAGATCGACGTGGAGCCCCTGGACGGCTCCACGTGGCGGCTTACCGTCGTGGCTTTTGACAACCTGTCGATCATCTCGATCTTATCGGGTCTCCTGGCGTCTAATGGGCTGAGCATACGGCGGGGAGACGTATTCACCTACGCCGACGCGTCGCCGGCGGTTGACGGGCGAAAGCGGTCCCTGCGGCCGAGACGGCGCCGCCGCGTACGTCCGGGTATTCCGGCCTCGCCGCCGGACATCACCTCGGCGACGTTGAGGACGCAGCGGAAAATCGTGGATGTCTTCCGCGTGGGCGCGCCGTCGGAGGCGCCTCCGGACTGGTCCGCCATTACTGGGGAAATCAAGGATGCCATGCACAGCCTGCGGATGAACAGCGCGGGGGCGCTGCAGCGAGGGATCAACGAGCGCGTCGTGGACTACCTCCGTCACGAAGAGGACGCGGAGCGCTCTTCTATGTTCCCGGTGCGCGTGGCGATCGACAACGATACCGGGACCGGGGCGACCCGACTGGACATCACGGGCCAGGATACCCCGGCGTTCCTGTACGCCCTTTCGACCGCCCTGGCGCTGCGCGACATCAACATACGAAGGATCGATATCGCGGCCGCCGGGGTAGAGGTGCAGGACACGCTCGAGGTGACCGACCGGCGCGGCGGCAAGATTACCGATCCGAGGAAACTCCATGAACTGCGGTTCGTGATCACCCTCATCAAGCAGTTTACACATCTGCTGACCCGGGCGCCGAATCCCGCCCAGGCCCTGGAACACTTCAACCAGTTGATCGACCAGGTCCTGGCCAATGTACCGCCCGGCCGGGCGATGGAGGAGATGTTCGACCAGCTGGAGAAACAGGAAGTGATCAGCGCGATGGCAACCCTCTTCGGCACGAGCGATTTCCTGTGGAAGGACTTTCTCAGGATGCAGTACAAGAACCTGTTCCCCGTACTGCAGGACATCAAAGTGGTCGGTATCGTCAGGTCGCGGGAGCAGATGGAAGGCGAACTGGCCGCGCGGCTGTCGAAGGTTGGAAGTTACGCCCGCCGCAAGGAGTTGCTGAACCGGTACAAGGACAAGGAGATGCTCCGGATCAGCATGCGCCAGATCCTGGAGAAGAAACAGGACATCCAGGCCTTTTCCCGCGAACTCACCACGCTGGCGGAGGTGGTCCTCGAATCCGCGTACGACATCTGCGACCAGGAGCAGCGCCGGCAGTACGGAGAGCCCGCGCTGCCCTCCGGCGAGCCCTGCGTCTTCAGCATCTGCGCGCTGGGGAAGTGCGGCGGCCGGGAACTGGGCTGGGCCTCGGACATCGAACTGATGTTCGTCTACGCCGGACAGGGCAGTACGAGCGGCCCCCACGTCGTGTTGAATTCGGAGTACTACGAGCGGCTCGTGCGCATGATCTGCAGCACCATCGAATCCCGGAGAGAAGGCCTGTTCGAGATCGACCTCCGGCTCCGGCCCTACGGCGAAAAAGGGGCCCTGGCCTCGTCCCTGGAGAAATTCAACGCGTATTTCAACGAAAAGGGCGGCGCCCTGCCCTACGAGCGTCATGCGCTGATCAAGCTGCGCGCCATCGGCGGCGATCCGGTCCTGGGTGGAAACGTCGAGGCCGCCCGCGACGCCTTCGTCTACCACGAAGCCCCGGTCGACGGCAGGTCGTGGGCCCATCTTCGCGAGCGGCAGAACGACGAACTGGTCGAAACCGGCGCCATCAACGTCAAATACAGTTATGGCGGCCTGATCGACATCGAGTATTTCGTGCAGGACATGCAGATCCTTTACGGTGCCGAAAACCCCTCCGTACGCGGGCCGAACACGCTGGAGGCCATGGAAACGCTCAACCGGACCGGATTCCTTTCAGACGAAGAGCGCGGCATGCTGGACCGGGCATACCGGTTCCTCGTCAGGCTGATCAACGCCCTTCGGATGGTGCGCGGCAACGCCCGGGACCTGGTCCTTCCGGACTGGTCTTCCCAGGAGTTTCTGTTCCTTGCCCGCCGCCTGGGATATGAGGAGGGTGACGGCGCGGGACCGGACGCGCAACTGCGGCGGGACATAGAACGGAACATGGAATGGGCGGCCAGGGCGCTGAGGACCCGTTTCGTCCACAAGCTGTTCGACTGACGGTTTCGGGTCGGCGGTTTCGGGTCGGCGGCTTCAGGCGTGCGATCTTAGACCGGCGGCTCCGGCCTTCACATCTCGGTACGGCACGATGAAACTACGGCTGAACATATGGACCATGGGACTGGGACTGCTCGCCTCACTGACGCTGGCGGCGAGCCTGGCCGTCCTCGTCCTGCTGGGTACCGGCTGGGGCAATGACCTGATCCGCCGCGCCGTGGTGCGGACCGTCCAGGACCGGCTCAACGGACAGGTAACGATCGAAGGCGTCGAAACCGGCTTGCGGACGCACCTGGCGATGAGGGGCGTTTCCTTGCGCCTGGCGGACACCCAGGGCGGTATGGAAGTCGCGGGTGCGGACGAAATCAGGATAGACTTCAAAGTCTGGGACGCCGCGGTGGGCGATGCGCCGCTCTACAGCGTCGGGATCGACGGATTCCGCATGGCCTACGTCGAAGACGCCGCCGGCAGCGGGATGAATTCTCTGGATCTGCTGTTTGAAGGCCCGGCGCGGGACGGGGAAGGGGCCGGAAGCGAGGACGCGGCAGAGGCCGGAAGCGAGGATCCGACCGGGACATCGGTAGAAGGAACGTCCGGCCTGCCCTTCGATCTGCGCGACCTGCGGATCCGGAACGGCACGTTCCGTTATTTCGATCCCGGGGATTCCACGGCGGTCAGCGCCGGGGAAGTCGGTTTCAGCGGCTCCGTGCTCCGGCCGTTCACGGTAAAAGGCGAAATCGACGCGGGGCACGTGGCTTACCGTATCGCAGGTTATGAAGACGCGGCAACGACTATGCGCGCGGACGTGTATTTCGAAGGGGACGACCTTACGGTTCACGACCTGACCATGGAATCCGCCCACGGCCCCCCGATAAGATACCATGTGACCGGCGAGATCTCGACCGCGGACGAGAACCCGGCCACGCTGGATTTCGCCGCGAACGGACAGGTCGGCGCCATACTGCGGATCATCGGTTTCGAAAACACCATGCCGGGGATCTTCACCATGACCGGGTCGCTGCGCAACAGCCTGTCCGATCCGGCCATCGAGGCCAGATTCACGTCACCGGTGGTGCGGTCGGAATACGGCGCGTTCAATCTGGCCGCGGTGGATATGGCCTATGCGCGGGACGTGCTCACGGTCAACCGGTTCCGGGGCAGGCATGGGGCCGGATGGATTTCGGGAAGGGGCCTGCTCGATTTCAGCGATGAATCTACCGGATACCGCCTGCAGTTGGAGTCACCCGGGATCGCGCTCCCCGCGTTGCCGGCAGTCCTCGTCGGCGATGATAGCGAGCTGGAGGGCGAGGTGGGAATGGCCTTCGAAATGGAAGGCGACGGCTTCGACGATGCGCCCCGCAGGGCCGATCTGAGCGCTACTTCCGCCCTGGTGAGCATAAGCGGCCTGCCGTTGCGGGAGGTAACGGCGACGGCCGCGTACCGGCGCGGCCTGCTGCGGGCCGACCTCCGTGAGTCCTCTTTCCGGGCCGTAACCGAAGGCCGCCTCGAGACGGACGGGAACATCCAGCTGACCGGTTCGGTCGACGTGCAAGACGTCGGCAAGCTGCCCCCGCCGCTGGATTTCGCTAAGTTCCACGGTTCGGCTGAACTGGACCTCTACCTGCTGGGTTCGCTTCGGCGGCCGACTGTGCGGCTCGGTGGCTGGGTCAGCAACCTGGCCTATGGCGATGTACTCCTCGGGGAAACGAAAATCGAAGGGTTTCTGGACGAACGGAGCAACCTGACGGTCAATGCCGTACTGGACAGGCTGGAACTCCGCGCCAGGACGAACCTGGCCGGCGACCAGGCTGTTTCAGGATACTTCAACGTGCATGACCTCAGGCTCGGCGATTACCTCGGCAGCGAATCCTGGTGGGGACTGGACGCCATCCTTCGCATGCGGGGCGAAATTGCCGGCACCCTTCAACAACCCTCCGTAACGGGGAAGGGCACCGTCCAAAACCTTTCGATTCAGAACGAAGATCTGGGCGACACCGACCTGGACATGACGATCAGCACGGACCGCCTGGCGTTCACCCTGACCCGGACGCCGGGTCCCACCGTATACGCGGCAGGATCCCTCGAACTGACCGGACAGTACCCTTACGACCTGCGGGTCGATCTGCTGCGGACTTCACTGTCTCCGCTGCTCTCCATACTCTCCAAGAGACCGATCGAAGGCGGCACCGGCACGTTCAGCGGGAGCATACATGCCGTGGGACTGGCCGGGTATCCGGACCTGTCCACCATAACGGTCTCCCTCGATTCGCTGGATGTATTGATGAACGAACGGATACTGCATTCCGAGGCTCCCTCCACCATGAAGCTGGAGAACCAGGTCATTACCGTGGACGAATTCAGACTGGCGGGCGATTTCGGCCGCGTAACGGTGGACGGCACGGCGAGTCTCACCGCGGATGGACCGGTCGACCTGGAAACGGTCCTGAAAGGCGTGCAGCTGGAGTTCTTCTCACCATTCCTGGTGTCGGACGGTACCTTCAGCGGCGCCATGGACGGCGTGATCTCCCTGGGGGGCACTCCAGCGGATCCCAGGATCAACAGCCAGCTGACCGTTTCGAACGTGAGTTATACGACAGGAAACAGAACAAACCTCCTTGGCACGGTGGCCGCTTCGGCGCTTTACGAAGACCGCTTGCTGCGGGTTCCCAAACTATCCGTGCAGAGTCCGTTGGGACGATCGGAGATCGATCTAGTCTATCCGGTCGATCTCCGATGGGCGCCGGAGATCCAACCGGAGTCGCTTCCGTCCGGCGAAAGATACACGGCGTCCCTGGTCGTGGACAACCTGGCCGTGGCGCCCCTGCGGGAGTTCTTCGAGGTGGTCCCCGCCGATCTGGACGGGTACATCCGCGGCAGGATCGACGTGAACGGTTCGGTCCGGGACCGCAGCGACGTCAACGGGGTTATGGCGCTGGATTCGCTGAAACTGTTCGGTCTTCAGAACGAGCTGGTGAACACGGAACCCGTCAGGCTGCATTTCGACGGGGTCCACATCCATATGGATTCCATGTCCGCCACGATTCGCCGAATCAACCATCCCGATGACGAGCGGGGCCGGCTAACGATGCGAGGCCGCCTGGCGTATGTCGATGGCGGTACGGAGGCGGGCGCGTCCGACCTCGTCATCCTGGGTGAGCAGATCAGGCTGGATGCTGTCATGGCACTGGTCAATCTCGATCTTCCCCTGGGTGGTAACCTGAATACCCGGATCGAAGTCACCGGTCCGGCCTCCGCCCGGGTCATAGACGCCCGCGCTTCCATGGATCAACCGAGTTACAATCAAGCCTCCCTGGACAGCCTCGCCGTCCACATGGTGTATGGCGGCGGGGGAATCGCCATCCGGGACCTGAGAATCCGCATAGGCGGCGATACCATAACCGCCCGCGGAACCATTCCCTATGACCCGGCCCGTACTGAGAGGACCGGCGATGCGACCGGTGTGGAAGATATCGCCCTGACCGTTGAAGGAGACGACATCGACCTGTCTTTCCTGAGTGGCGTCGTGTACGATCTCGAACGCATCGAGGGGAAGGCCGATATCCGCCTGTCCATTGGAGGATCACCCGCTTCACCCCGGTCGGTCGGTCAGGTCACCGTTCGGGAAGCGGCGTTGCGATTCCGTGAGTTCGAACCGATGTTCCGGGCAGACATACTCCAGGTCGACGTCGACGGAGGCGCCTTCGCGCTAAAGCCCGCAGCTTTCCGCGCCGGGGACGGCACGGTCCATGTTTCCGGCGACCTCTTGACAGACAACCTGTCCTTCGCCGAAATCGAAGCCTATGCCGGTTTCAACCAGGCTGAAGTGGAACGGCTCGGTTCGGCCATGCTGGTAATCGACGGATCGCTTGCCTGGACCGGCAACAGGGACCTTTCGCGGATTTACAATGTAGCCGATCCGATCGTCGTGACCGGAGTGGTCACGCACTCGCTGGACATAGGCGAACTGCTCCTCGACAACGCGATCATACGTCCGCAGGACACGCCGGACCCGTTCCTGGAAAGCATCGCGCTGGACATCGCCGTGGACGTGACCGATCTGGCTGTCGAGAACAATATCGCCCAACTGACCGTCGAGGGCGGAGTGGCTCTCGGCAATACGGTGCAGAATCCCCTGTTGACCGGAAACGCCGTCGCCGAGGAAGACGGCGTGATCAGGTACCTGGGCGCAACCTTCGAACTGGAAACCGGACGGATCGACCTGACCAGGCGCGTACCGTTGGAGAGCTTCACCGCGTTGATCGAGTACCCGGTGGCGCAGCTCGACCCGGTCCTGAACATACAGGCCTGGGCGCCCCGCGTGCGCGACATTCACGATACCTATTACGAAGTGGAACTGCTCGCGTCCGGACCGGTGTCGACAGTGACACCCCAGTTACGTGCGGCGCCGCGCGACGACAACGCAACGGAGATCCTGGCTTCGGGTTCCCGGTCGCTTGCCGGCCCCGAGGTTATCTACGGTCCCGAGGTCGTCTCCCTGCTGACTTTCGGCACGGCCGGACTCACCAGCCTGGCCACGCCCGATGAATACGCCGGCATGAGAAACAGGGCCTTTTTGATGACCGGTGAAGCACTCGCAGAGGCCTTGTTGAATCTCGACGAAGTCCAGGTCGAGGGCGACCCTTTCTCGATGAACAGCGCCATTCAAGCCGGCTCGCCGGTTCAACTTACCCTCAGCAAGCGGATCAACCGGCGCGCCCGGGTCAGCTTTACCAGATTGTTCCAATCTTCGGAATACTCGCTTCGGGTCGGTTACCAACTGACCGATTTCCTGTATATCGAGACGTTTTCCGATCAATCGGGCGAACTTCCCCAGAATGGAATCGACCTCCGGGTCAAATTCCGGTTTCGGTAAGCTGAGCGCCTTTGCATGCAAGGACGACAGGGGACCAAACGGTCAGGCAATTCACATGGTAAAGGGAATGAGGCTTCCCTCGAAGCCAACCATTGCCGAATCGGGTCGTATCGGTTCATCCGGGATGCGGTATACCGGTACGATCCGGACACTGTTTCTCCTGGCGATCCTGTACGCTTTCCCCACCAACGCCCAGCAGTCCCTTATCGTCGAGCGCATCGACGTCGATGGCAACGCGTCCATCGCCGAGGACCGTATACTCAGTCTGATCGAAACCAGAACGGACAGTTTTCTAAGGCCCAGATTCTGGCAACGCAGACGAATAAACAACGCCGTCTGGCGGACCGACCTGTCAGCGATAGAGAGTTTCTACAGGAACAGCGGGTTTCTGGACGCAAGAGTCCGGTACGTTCGCGAACCGATCGACACGGATCGGGTCGCGCTGAGGATCGTCATCAACGAAGGTCCGCGGTACACCGTGCGCGCGGTCAATCTGAACGGCTTCGGATACCTGTCCGAAGACGAGGTCCGGCAGAACCTGATCACGCGTGAAGGCCAGATTTTCTTCCGGCTGTCCGCCGCGACGGACAAACGCTACATCCAACGTATCGCCGATCGCCGGGCGTTGCTGGACGTGGTGGTGGACTCGGAATTCGTGGTGCATGAGGAGGACCATTCCGTTTCCGTCAACTTCCGGGTTATCGAAGGGCATCCCGTCAGCGTGGGCGCGATACAGGTCCGAGGTCTGCGGAAGACCCACAGAAACGTAGTGATCCGCGAACTGGAGATCCAACCGGGAGAACTTTACGACAACGCGAAGATATCGTTGAGCCAGACCCGGCTCTTCCAGACGGGCCTGTTCCGCAGCGTGCGCCTGTCTCCCCTGAGGAGCGACACCTCCGCCACGGTTCGGGACCTGGTGGTGGAGGTCACCGAGCTGCCCGGGGGCGAGGTGAGCTTCGGCGCCGGGTACGCCACGGCCGAACGCTTCAGGGGCAGCTTCAGCGTCGCCTATCGCAACCTGCTGGGCCGGGGGATCACCATTGGCGCCAACGGTCAGATCAGTACGCTCTTCCAGCACGTCGAGTCGGGGGTCACGCAGCCGTGGTTGTTCCGGACCAGGACGACGGGCATCCTGCGCGCGTTCTTCCGGCGCGAGGACCGCATCAGCCATACCGAGCAGGAAGCGGGCGTGTCCGTGGCGGTCAACCGCGAACTCTCCCGCACCTACCGCAGTCAACTGACCTATACGCTGAAGAATATCGAAGTGTCTTCGCTCAGCGACGAACTGGCCGAACTCCTGCGAAGCGGTTCGGAAGTCGACAGCCTCCGGTCCAGGCGCGAAGGCAGCCTGACCGGGCTTGTGACGTACGACACGCGGGATGATATCCTGAATCCGAAGACGGGATTCTACGGTCAATTCCAGAGCAGCGTGGCCAGCCCCCTGCTCGGCAGTTCCACGCTCAACCGGAACTCGATACTCACGGTGAGGGCCATAGCCCGTAAGTACATGTCCTTTCCCAACGCACCGGATTTTTCCACTGCGGTCTCCTTCGCCTACGTGAGAGCGCTGAATGAAAACCGCGTACCCCTCGACAGCAGACTGTTCATCGGAGGCGACCGTTCGGTGCGGGGGTTCGGTATCAACCGGATCGGCCAGCCCGACGGCGGACTGATCGCCATCAGCGCGCAGCATGAAGTCCAGGTACCCTTCTCCCGGATTGACCTGGCCGTATTCGCGGACTGGGGCGGGGTAGGAAAGACGGTGGGTTCTTTCGGTTTCGGAGATCTCCTGCTCGGTTACGGGGCGGGAGTCCGGGTGAATTCGCCGATCGGGCTGATTCGGGGCGACGTGGGCTTTCATAATCAAAGCAAGATCGACCCGCCCAATTCGAGAAAGTACGACCGGACTTTCTTCTACTTCGGTCTCGGACAGGCGTTTTGATTTCGACCCGACGGCGCCTTTCCGCCTTACCTTCATTCACCCATTAACCGCCGCGGCTTCGACCGCGATTTCAATCACGGATTCATTCCGGGCAGGGAGCCATGTTCGCCAAAACAAGACTGCAGGCCTTCACGTACTATAACGAGTATGACCGCGCGGACCGATGGCGCGACGACTTCGCCGAGCTCAAAGCCGGTGGTTTTGAATTCGTTGTTTTCAGAGACGGATTCGATCTCAGAAGCCAGCTGGCCTCGGAAGACCAGACGAACCGGGTGAAAGAAATGATCGCCGCCGCGGCGGACGCGGGGATACGGTCCATCCTGCACATCGGCAACCCGAAGGCCCTGTACCTGTTGCCCGACACCCGTGCGTGGCGCCTTGACTATGTGCGGCGCGTGGCCGAAGTATTCGGGTCCTGCAAGGGATTGTACGCGCTGCAGCTGGAGGACGCGCCCACGGGAGGCAGCGAGTACCCCGAGGACCGCTGGCAACAGGTGATGGAGTCCGTCGAAGGCCGCCTGTTGACGATGGAAATGACCGAAGACGGATACCGGCATGGGCGCAGGATCTGGCAGATGGAACAGTATGCGCTGTTTACGGCGGAGGTGGCCCGGGCCGTGAAGAAGGTGAAATCGAACCTGAAGACGACGATGGCATTCCATCTCGATGCCCTCCTGCCCGCCGAAACACTGGTCCACTTTCAGCATACAGCCCGCGCGCTGGACTTCGTCATCATCGATCCAGGATCCCCGCCGGTTCAGTCTGCGGCGGATATCGGCCGCCTGATCCGCTGGGCGGCGCGCGCGGCCGGGTCTTTGGCGGAAGGGGACGTCTGGATGGTCGTTGGTTCGCAGATGATGCGGGGCAGGTACCAGGCCACGCTGCGGGAGTTGCGGGAATGGATGGGCGCGGCCTGCGCACCGGGAGTATCGGCCGTTGGCTGGCATAACTGGGACGATACCGCGTGGTGGGATGGCCGGGCCATACGGGGCAGGTCCCTGTCGGAATCGAACCCGGAGCAGTGGGCGGCGATTTCCGCGCTGAGTCGATCGGTGACGGGGATGGAACGCGCGAATGGGCCGACCGCGGAATTCCGGTGCCTGCTCTCGTACGATTCCTTCGCGTGCCGTGTACCCGCGCTGGACGTATGGACGCCCCATGGCATCCTGGAAGAAAGCACGGGACAGGAAATCGGATACGCCTCCGATCACCAGATATCGGACGGAGACAAACTCTCCGGGTGTGAATGGCTCTGTTGCACGCCCTGTCCAACGATCAGAGACGCGGTCGTCGAACGGATGATCCGCTTCATGCGGGCAGGTGGATGGATCATAGGTTCGGCCGATGACTTCAGCCTGGACGAGGGGATGCGTCACGGCGACGCGCGGGCACGCCTGTTCGGCATAGGAGCGGAGTCCGTCCTCAACGATCCGGACCGTATCCTGCTGACCGCCGGCTGGCCCGACCTGCCCGAAGGCGCCGCGCTCGACGCGCACCAGTGGCGGGTCCGACCGGTGGAAATCGACGACGACGTGCGCGTCATCGGACGGTGGGGTGATGGTTCGGCCGCGGTGATCCTGAAGCCGCACAAGGACGGCGGTGCCCTGTACATCGGCACCGATCCCTACCGGTCGGCGGACAGAGACCGCAACGGCCACTGGCGTGGATTCCTGAAGGCCGTCCTGAACCGGGAAGTACTCAAACGCCTGTCGAAGGCATAACATCCGCGGCACGGAGCCGCGGCCGGGTCCGCAGCACACGCGGAAACTGCCGGCGTCTACCGGAACGACCGGCGCTTGCAAGAACCGCTGGCGTCTACCGGAACGACCGGCGCCTACTCCAGATTGGCGTGACGGGCGAACATGCTCTGCCCGGTTTCATCGAGCCGTGCCATGAGCAGCAAGACGCAGACATCGAGCACCACCCCGAGGCTCTGTTCGAAGAGGGTGCCCATCGGCTGGCCCGATCGTTCTTCCGGACCGCCGGTTTTCTTACTGCCGGTTTCTACAGGGGATTTCGGCGTGGGCGCGGATATGACGACGACAACGTCCGCCCGCCGGGCGGCGGGAGAATCCGGGTCTGCGGTGGCCGCCGCAACGCGCGCGCCGGCCTCGGCGGCTTTCCCGGCATAGTGGACCAGGCGATCCGTCACGCCCGATCCCGATCCGATCAGCAGCAGATCGCCCGGCCGGATAGGCGGCGAGGTAGTTTCGCCCACCACGTGGACCAACAGGCCGAGTTGCGCAAGGCGCATGGCGAAACTGCGCATGACCAGCCCGGAACGTCCCGCGCCGGCAACGAATACCCGCCGGGCCCCAGTGACTTCCCGTACCAGCGCTTCGACTTCATCGCATGAGATCTGGTTCAGCGTCTGCCGGAGTTCGTCCAGGATGGACCGGGCGATCACATCGAATGGGGGAAAGGGCCTCTCGTTATCCATCGGCTCGATGCTCGATCTCCATGACCTCCCGGACCGCACGGACCGCGCGGCCGGGATCGGCGTTTCCGGTGATGTAACCCCCAACGACCACGATGTCCGGGTCGTGCGGAATCAGCTGCTTGATCAAGGCGGGGTCCAGTCCGCCCGCCACGGCCAGCCCTGCCCGTTCGACTACCGCGCCGACCCGGCCGATGCCTTTCAGGTTTCGGGCTGAATCGCCCGGTTCGCCCGGTTCGCCCGGTCCGCCCGGTTCGCCCGGTTCGCCCGGTCCGCCCGGTCCGCCCGGTTCGCCCGGTCCGCCCGGTCCGCCCGACCTCCTTGCGTCGAAAGCCGTGTGCATACAGATGAAATCCAGCCCGGACCGATCCAGCCTGCGGGCGAGGGAGACCGCCCCGTCCACTTCGCGGATGGTGATCAGGTCGGCCATGACCCGGCCGCCGGACCGCTGCGCCCGCTCGACCGCTTCCCGAAGCGTGGCCGGGTGGGCCGTCCCGAGCACGGTTACGATGTCCGCACCCGCATCGAAGGCAAGGCCCGATTCCACCGCGCCGGCATCGGCGATCTTGAGATCCGCCAGGATCTTCTTATCGGGATGGTCCCGCCTGATCCCGGCGATGATGTCGACCCCGTAACGGATCAGCAGGGGCGTTCCGAGTTCGATGATGTCCACGTCGCCGGCGGTCTCGTCCAACAGGCGGCGAACCGTATCCGCGTGCGGCGTGTCCAGGGCGAGTTGGAGCAACATGATGGCCGTGTCCACTTAAGCGGCGGTGGGCAACGGGTCCGCTTCGACCCGGTCAGTCCACACCGTCGCCGATACAAACCCGGAGCAGGTTCGGGTGTTCCGGGAGATCCTTCGTACCCGCGCCATAGCCAATTTTCCTCAATATCATCCTTGGCAGGACCCCGTGCCCGTTGGCCGTGGCTTTAAGGAACGCGGCGCCGGTCGGGGTGACCAGCTCACCCTCGATCCCGGTGTGGTAAACCGGCATGTCGCGCATCAGTTCAAGCGCGCCCGGGGCGGGGACGGGCATCCGGCCGTGCGCGCAGTGAATGAAGCCCCGTCCCACCGGCAGCGCCGACGCGTAAACCCGGTCTATGTCCAGCAGGGCCAGGCCGATGCAGGCGCCCACGACGTCCACGATGGCGTCCACCCCGCTGACTTCGTGGAGGTGTACCTCCTGTTTCGAGATGCCGTGCACCTTGCTTTCCGCCGTCGCCAGGTGATCGAACACCTCGATGGCCCGGCTTCTGACGGCCCCGTCGAGCGTGCTGCCTTCGATGACGGAGGTCAGATCGTCCAGGTGCCTCGCTTCCCCGTGGTCGTGGAAGGGTCCGGATTCGCCGGGTCCTTCGATGATTTCACGGCCCTCCGCGGTCCGGACGATAACATCGATCTTGGTTCCCGCGATAAGCTGCCGGGTCACCGTCTTTCGGGTGAGACGAAAACCGTCGAGGGGGAGTTTCGCCAGTTCGCTGTTCAGCGTATCGAAATCCAGGCCGGCGTCCACCAGCGCGCCGAGAATCATGTCGCCGCTGATGCCGGAGAAGCAGTCGAAGTACGCTATGGCCATGCGTCCGCCCCATATATAAATGACCGGACGATCTTTCGCTCATCGCCCGGTCATGACAATCGGTAGAGAAATCGGGTCAGGCTACTTACGGGTCCCGCCGTCCGCCGCGGCATCTTCGGTTTCACTGGTTCCGGCCTCGCCGCTCGCATCACCGGTGTCGCTGGCTTCACTGGCTTCGGCGTCGCCGCTGGCTTCCCCGGCTTCACTGGCTTCCACGGTTACGCCACCCGCGTCTTCTGATTCGCTGTCCGCGGTCGCTTCCCCACCCGTGTTCCCGGCCTCACTGTCCGGGCCGCTGCCTTCTTCCATCTCCCCTTCGGTCATCCCCTCTTCCGACATCTCCTCTTCGGTCAATTCGGCTTCCTTCAATTCGAGGGCGACCAGCAGTTCATCCACGTCCTCCGGCCAGGCCTCGTTCAGCTCCAGCGCGATCGTCAGTTGATCGGCGACGGTCTCCATGGATGCTTCCTCGATGCCCATTTCCGCCAGGCTTTCCTTGAAACTGCTGCCGTCGTATTCGATCTCACCGCCGGAGACGAAAGTGAACTGGGCGAGCAGGGTCTCCTTCCACGCGTCCTGGTCGATCCCTTCGAGATGGCCCTTCAACGGTTCCTCTTCCACGGCCGCGGCAACGAAGTCGTCGATCACGCCCATGATCATTTCTTCCCCGCCCAGGCGGTCATACAGGGGGCCGTCCATCACCCATTCCATGTTCGGATCGTCATGCTGGGCATGCACGGACACGGCGGTTCCGATCAGCAGCAGCGCGGAGAGCGCCGCAGTAGCCAAAGCCATACGAGTCATTTTGAACATCTCCTTGTCCCGGTTCGGGTCACGTTGTTTCGGTAAAACTCCATCTCTCGCCTTGTCTCGTCGTCTGTGTCAACAGGGTTATACAGGAAGATAGGGAAATCCGTTAAAAAATCAAATGATTCTCCCCGGGCCGGCCGGACCGGGGCGGCGCTCACAACAGACAGGTGTCGATGACGTGGGCGACCCCGTCGGCGTCGTTGTCCGGCGCGACCAGGTCCGCCGCGCGCCGCACGGCGTCGGGCGCGTTCCCCATGGCCACGCCGAGGCCGGCGTATTCGATCATGTCCAGGTCATTGAAATTGTCGCCGATACCGATCATCCGCTTCGCTTCGATCCCGTAGCGTTCACCGAGGAATGCGAGGGCCTTCGCCTTGGATACGCCGGCCGGTACGATTTCCATGCACCAGTAGTCGCCCACCAGGGTGCTGCGCGACAGAATGACGCCGATACCGTCGCCGAATTCCGCCAGCTCCGCCTTCAGCTCATGCATGGACGATCCCTTTCCGGCCACCGCGATCTGCGCCGGGTCCCGGCCCAATACTTCTTCCAGGCCGTCCACCTGAAAGGCCTTGTCCGCATTGGCCTCCAGGTAGCGTTCCCGCCAGCCGTTCGCCGAACGGGGGTGCTCGAACCAGATATACCGGCTTTGAGGGACCGGTTCGTACACGAGCGGGTCGTGACCGCGCCGCCTGCAGAAACCGACCAGGTCGGCCGCCAGGTCCCGGGGCAGGTTCTTTGCCCGGAGCAACGGACCGTCCAGGTGTTCGAGAATGAGCGCGCCGCTGTGGAAAACCAGCGTCGTGGAGGACGGCACTTGTTCGGCCGCGGCCCGGCCGGAGTTCAGGCTTCGCCCGGTACAGAGCGCCACGCGCTTCCCGGCCGATACGGCCCTTTGAAGCGCCTCGCGCGTTCCCTGGGAGACCTCGCGGCGCGAAGTGAGCAATGTGCCGTCGATGTCGATGGCGATCAGGTCGTAAGTCATGCCTGCGGTTCTTTCCAATCAGTTTATGAAGCGCTCGATTCAGTCTATGAAGCGCTCGATGGCCCGGGCGACGCCCTCGTCGTCCACCGAAGCCGTGACATGATCCGCCCGGTCGCGGATTTCAGGCGGTCCATTGCCCATGGCCACCCCCAGGCCCGCGACGTCGAGCATTTCCAGGTCGTTCAGGTTGTCCCCCACGGCCATGACCTCGGAGAGACCGATCCCGAGAAGCCGGGCCAGCCTGCGCAGCCCGTCGCCCTTGGACACGCCGGGCGGCATGACCGTAATGACGTGGTAGCCTGGGTCCCACGGACTGATTTCGAAGACCACTCCCGCGTCGCGAAGCCGGGCTTTTATGTGTGGTTCCCGGGACTCGACCCGTTCGTTGCGTTCGGCGACCGTAATGCAGGCAACGTCCTGCCGGAGAAACGCGCACACGTCGTCCACCCGGTGAACGCGGTCGGCGTTCTGCTCGGCGTAGTCTATAAACGCGTGGTTGTCCGGATCAAAGGAGTCGTAGTAGAAGTACTGCACTTCGGGCAGGGGGCCGTACACGATGGGATGAAACCCGATGCCGCGAAAGACCCGGACGGCATCCCTTGCAAGATGGTTCGGAAGATTTCGCAGATATCTGGCGCGGTGAACGGGGGCGTCGTAAATCATGGCGCCGTTGTTCAGTACGTAGGGAGCGTTCAACGGCAGATGCCCCACGGCCTCCTCGGCGGAGGGCAGGCTTCGCCCGGTACACACCGTGACGCGGACACCTCGGCCGACCGCGTGGCGAACGGCGTCGACCGTGGCCTCGGACATTTCCCGACTGCCGTCGAGCAGCGTGCCGTCGATGTCCAGGGCGAGGAGACGATACATGACAGACCCAATTAAAAAACGGAGACTTCAGAAAAGCCTCCGTTTTTCGTCGTAAACCTTTTCAATCGATGGGCGCTAGTGGACTCGAACCACTGACCTCCACGATGTGAGCGTGGCACTCTAACCGGCTGAGCTAAGCGCCCGGCAAATGGGCCCGCCAGGACTCGAACCTGGGACCGTCCGATTATGAGTCGGATGCTCTAACCAACTGAGCTACAGGCCCATGGTTGACGCCCAGTCAGCATGCCCGTCAAGCGGGACCAATATAGGCGAACGGCGGATCATCGTCAAGCAAAAGAATGGGGGGCTTTTCAGTCGCCGCGGGCCGATCGCAGCAGGACTTTTTCCTGTTGCTTGAGTTCCATGTAGGTGGCCATGGCGTCGTTCAATTCGCTGCTTCGCCCCCCTGTTTCCATCTGCTTGATCTGTTCCATCAGGCGGCCCATGCTTTCCTTGAGCCGTTTCTGCTTGATCCGGACGATATGGTCCCGGGCTCGTTGCTCCAGGTGAACGCCGGAGTCCGACGTGTTGATCAGTTCCGTAATCACCCGCGCGGCTTCTTCGTCGCTGATGGTATCGACGAGGCCGGAGAGGTCGTAGGATCCGCCGCTCAGTCCGGCGAGACACTGTTCGACGATCCGGCGGTAGAGGGGGTACTTGAAATCCTGCGGATCCAACTGGCCTTCGACGAGTTCGGCGATGGACCGGTCGCTGAGCATGAGCTGGACCAGGTCCCGTTCCACCCGCTCGTCTCCGTCCCGCGCCGTCGCGGCTGAGGACGCCTGGCGATCACGCCCCACGGCGCCCGAATCCCCTGGTCCGCTCGGTCCGCTTGGTCCGCCCGGTCCGCCCGGTCTGCCTCGTCCGCCTCGTCCGCCTGAAACGCCCGGTCCGCTCGGGCGCCGCAGTTCAGAGGCCAGCAGGCCCTGCAGCGCCGGAAACCGGCGTTCGGCTTCTTCCCGGTACATCTCCCTGTGGACCAGGTTCGCCGTCTTCCGGATCAGGCCGGCCAGCGTCCGGAATACCTCGTCCCGATCGCCCGCTGCCTGGAGATTGGCATGATAGCCCATGAAATCGGCCAGGGAATCGGCCTGTTCGACGAGTTTCATGAACCCGTCCGGCCCGTGTTCCCGCACGTAGGAGTCGGGATCGTAATCCTCCGGCAGCCGCACGACGCGGGTCCAGAGCCCGCTTTCCACCAGGGGCTCGATGGCGCGCCAGGTCGCCCGCACGCCGGCCTGGTCCGAATCGTAGACGAGGTACGCCTGCTGCCCGTACCGCGCCAGGAGCCGGGCCTGATCCCGCGTCAACGCCGTCCCGCACAGGGCGACCACCCCCTGAATCCCCTGTTCGTGCAGGCCTAGCAGGTCCATGTATCCTTCCACGACCAGCGCCTGTCCCTGCCGTCGCAATGCGTCCCGGGCCTGGTACAGGCCGTAGAGGACCTGGCTCTTCCGGTAGATCGGGGATTCGGGTGAATTGAGGTACTTGGGCTGGTCCTCGTCGGTAAGCGCTCTCCCGCCGAATCCGACCACGCGGCCGCTCGGCGCCTGGATGGGAAAGATGAGCCGTTTCCGGAAGGCATCGTAGGTACGCTGCTCACCCGATTTGGCCAATCCGGCCTTGACGAGCCAGTCCGCGCCGATACCCTTTTCCCGGGCGGCGCTGAGCAGGTCGTTCCAGGAATCAGGCGCGTAACCGAGCCCGAAGGACTTTATCGTCTCTTCGGACAGCCCGCGCCGTTCGGCGTACCGCCGGACGACGGAATCCCGGTCGCTGTTCAGCAGTCGGTCGTGGAAGAACCGGGCGGCGAACCGGGTCACCCGCGCCAGGCTTTCCGCCTCGCTGCCGGCCTCGCGTTCCCCTTGCGTATCCGGTATGGTGATATGGAGACGGCGGGCTACATGGTGGACCGCTTCGACGAACGTGACGTTCTCGTGCTCCATGAGGAAGGAGAACACATTGCCGCCCTTCCCGCAACCGAAACAGTGGAAGATCTGTTTCTCCGGGTTGACGCTGAAGGAAGGGGTCTTCTCGTCGTGAAACGGACAGAGCCCCATGTAGTTTCTACCCGATCTGCGCAGCGTGACATAGTCGGACACGACGTCCACGATGTCCGCCTGCGACCGGATCGAATCGATGAGCTCTTCCGGTATCCGCGCCAAGGCGCTCTCCCCGCGTTTGCCGCCGGCCTGGGGCGGGCTTGTTCAAGTCCTCACACCAGGTCGCACGCCTCGGGCGGCATCCAGTGCGCGTCCTGGTTCTCCCACTTGACGTTGCACCCGATGGGATTGGTGAGCGCGGTCCGCACGGGACGCCCCGCCGTCACGTCGTCGAGGGCCGCTTCCAGGTCGTTCACCGTGATGCCGTCCGCGTCCCGGGGACTGTCGACGCCGCGGCCGGTGTATACCAGGCTGCGGTCCCGGTCGAAAATGTAGAAATGGGGCGTCCGGAGGGCGCCGTACGCCCGCGCGGTATCCTGGGACAGGTCGCGCAGGTAGACCCACGGGAAGCGATGGACGTTCATACGTACGACCATTTGATCGAAGTCGTCATCGGGATGGGTGACCTCGCTGTTGGAATTGATCCCGACGAACCGGACGCCGCGGGACGCGTATCTCTCCGCGGAAACGCGTGTCACTTCGTCGGAACCGGTCACGTAGGGACAGTGGTTGCAGGTGAAGAACACCACCAGCGTCTCGGCGTCGGAGAAATCGTCCAGGCTGTAGGTCCTGCCGTCCGTCGCCGGGAGCGAGAACCCCGGCGCGGATTCGCCCAGTCGCAGCGTAAAGGCCATGATCGTCCTCCTGTCTGAAACGTTAATTAAAATCGAATATGGATCGTCCGTCTGCCGCAGCCTGAACCGGCCACCGCGGCGTCAGCGCACGAAAGCGCTTAATCTCTCATCTCCACGACGGTCACCCCGGTCCCCCCGTCGCGCTGTTCGGCGAAGTGGGAGGACTTGACCAGGGGATGGTGTTGCAGAAATTCCTGTATCGCGCTGCTCAGGGCCCCGGTCCCCTTACCATGAAGTATACGGATTTCGTTGAGGTCATCAAGGGCGGTCTGGTCGATGTAGCGGTCCACCGCGTCGATGGCCTCCCTGGCGCGGAAGCCCCTCACGTCCAGTTCCGTCAAGGCGGCGCCTGGACGGTCCATCCGGACTTCCACGCGGCTTGCGGGTTTTCCGCGTGACGGTGCGGGATCGGGTTTGTGGAGACGGACCTCGGACCGCCTGGCCGTAATCTCCATCCTGCCGGTCCGGATGCGCAGCCGGTCTCCCTGGTCCTGGATCACGCTCCCCGGTTGTCCCAGCGACGCCACCCACACCTCGTCGCCCGCAGAAATGGTCTCGCCGGCGGGTTCCGCAGTGAGGCCCCCGGCGCGCTCCGCTGTCGAGTCGTCGGTCGAATCCCCAGCGCCTTCCGCAGCGGCGCCTACCGTGTCCGTGGCGGCCTCCCCGTCGGCCTCCCCGGCGTCTCCTTCAGCGGAAGAGGTTCCGGAATCGATGGTATCGAGCATGCGCTGAAGCCGCGCGCGCTGGTCCCCAACCGTCTTGCGCGATGCCTCGACGGCCCCTTTCGTTGCCTGTTCCCTGCGAACCGCGGCCACTGCCTGGTCGATGGCGGCCTGGGCGTCTTTCAGCAGCCTGTCCATCTTCTCCCGGCCGGCGAAGATCGTGTCGCGTTCCTTTTGCCGGTAGGAAGCGATCTGGTCCTCGTAGGTCCGTTTCAGTTCATCCAGTTCGGCGCGAAGCCGGTCCGCCTGCTCCTGCGCGGCAACGAGCAGTTCGTGCTTCCGGTCCACTTCAACGATGACTTCGTCCAGACGCTTTTCGGCGGTACCCATGAACCGGGAGGCACGCTCGAGCACGTCACCGGGCATGCCGAGCCGGCTGCCGATTTCCAGCGCGTAGCTGGCGCCGGGGATACCCTGCCTGAACTGGTAGGAGGGTGTCAGGGTTTCCACGTCGAAAACCATCGAACCGTTTTCCACCCCCTCGGTCCGGGTGGCGAAAGCCTTGAGCGTATCGAAGTGGGTCGTGGCCGCGGTGACGGTCCCCCGCAAGGTCAGCGATTCCAGGATGGCCATGCCCATGGCCGAGCCCGCCGAAGGGTCCGTGCCGGCGCCCAGCTCGTCGAGGAGCACCAGGGCGCGGTCGCCGGCCTCCTCCAGTATGGTCCGGATATGCACCAGGTGGGCCGAGAAGGTACTGAGGTTCGCCTCGATCGACTGTTCATCCCCGATGTCCGCGAAGATGGTGTCGAACACGGCGATTTCGGTGTCGTCGTCCGCCGGTACGTGCAGTCCGGCCTGGGCCATCATGGTCAGGATGCCGATCGACTTCAAGGCGACCGTCTTGCCGCCCATGTTGGGACCGGTGATCACGAGCGTCTGCGCGTTCTCCCCGACCTGCAGGTTCAGGGGGACGACGGTTTCGCACTGGTCCGACAGTTGGAGGATGGGGTGCCGGGCGTTGCGCAGGACGATGCGACCGTCGGTATTCAACCGCGGCGGCGCGGCCCGGAGGTCGATGGAAAGCACGGCCGCCGCGTGAAAGAAGTCGAGCTGGCCCAGCAGGCCGTACGAAACGGTTATGGCTTCCGCCTGCTGGTGTACCTGGTCGGTCAGGGACAGCAGGATGCGCTCGATCTCGCGGCCTTCCGCCACGATCAGTTCACGCAGCCGATTGTTGAATTCGACGACGCCGATGGGTTCAATGAATACCGTGGCGCCGCTGGCCGACTGGTCGTGGACCACGCCCTGCACCTGGCCGCGGTGGTCCATGCGTACCGGTACCACGTACCGCCCGTCCCGCATGGTGATGACCGGTTCCTGCAGCGCCCTGGCCCCGGCTTCCGACTGAATGAACCGCTGCAGCCAGTTCCGCGCGCGCTCCCGCATGGTCTGCTGGTCCGTGCGGATTCGCCGCAAACCGGGACTGGCATGGTCGCGTATGTTCCCGTCGCCGTCGATGGCCTGGCCGATCGAGGTTTCGATCTCCTGGAAATCTCCCAATCCGGCCGTAAGGGACCCGACGTGGGGGGCCGTGGAACGATTGCGCAGCCTCTGGCCGAATGACCGCATGCGCCGGCTTACGCGGAGGGTGTCGGCCACGTCGAGAAGGACCTGGGGCTCCAGCCTTGCACCGGCCACGCCGACCTGTTCCAGGGCCACGCCGATGTCCTTGATGCCCCGAAGGGGAACCGTTTCGGCCTGGTCCAGGAAACCGCGCATCTCGGTGACGGTCTGCAGGTTGTTCCGGATTACGACGATGTCTTTGCCCGGTTCCAGGGACATGGCCCGGCGGTGGCCCGGCGCGGAGACCGTCCTCTCCGAACACATGGTCCTGACGGCGTCGAATTCCAGTACTTTCAGCGTGTGGGAAGGTATTCCGGGTTTCATGTGCAGTCGTTCACATCGGGCCGGCTACCTGTTAAGCAGGTACCGTTCCAGTTTCTCCATGATCGGCGGGGAACCGGGCGACACGCGGTCCATGACGGTATCGATGATCGCCGGTATGATGGACATGGTCTCCGGCGCCAGGGACGACCGGGCAAGCTGGGACTTCGCCGTACCGGTGAACGGCATGAACGCGTAAAGGATCAACAGCAGGCTCGCGATGACGCAGCCGCGCGCGCCACCGAGCAGAAAGCCGGCCGCGCGGTCGAGAAGGGACTTTGAAGCGCCCCGTAACGACCGGCCGGCTACGCCGGTCACGACATTGACCAGCGCGAGCGACAGGACCAGGCAGACGAACAGGCTGAACCAGTGCAGCCAGCCGGTGGAAATGCCGGTCATGCGGCCGAGGAAATCGGACACCAGGCCGAACTGGGTCAGGGATATGACCACCGCCGCGACGATGCCCGCAAGGTCGAGCAGGCTCCGGGCGATTCCCTTGCCAAAGCCGGTTGCCGCCTGGTAGAAAACGAGGATCCCAATGGCGATATCGATCCAGTTCATGGCATCAAAACACGGAAAGCCTCCCCGGGGATTCGGAGAGGCTTCGAAATCAGGACCGTCGCTGACCGTGATCTGGACAGGATTATCCGGCCTGCACGGACTGCATGTCCTGCGTGGCCAGGCCGGCCAGGCATTCCCGCACGATGGTGTTGACTAGCCTGCCGTCCGCCCGGCCCTTTACCCGGGGCATGACCGCGCCCATGACCCTGCCCAGGTCTCCCGGTCCCGCTGCGCCGGACTGGTCGATGGCTTCCTGGACGATGGATCTGATCTCTTCCTCGGACAACTGTTCCGGAAGATAGGACGCAAGGATCTCCAGCTCTTCTTCGGCCTGGGCGACCAGGTCCTTTCGATCTCCTTTGACGGCGAAATCCAGCGCTTCTCTCTTGGCCTTGATCAGGGAAGAGACCACCTCGACCGTTTCCTCGTCCTCCAGGTCGCTCCCCTTGGCGATCTCCCGGTTCTTGATCTGCGCGCGTATCATGCGGACCAGGCCGAGGCGTACGGTCTCCCGGTTCCTGAGTGCCGTCTTCATGTCTTCCGACAAACGCTCTTTAAGCGCCATGACCCGCTCCGGTGGATCAGTATCTTTCTTGCTGGAGCCGTTTCTGATTCTTCCGCTTCGCCGCGTTCAGCTTGCGCTTGCGTTTCGCGCTTGGCTTTTCGAAATGCTGATGCTTGCGTATTTCAGACATGATGCCGACTTTCTCGCAAGTCTTGGTAAAACGCCGCAGGGCCTTTTCGAACGGTTCTCCTTCCCTGACACGAATACCTGGCATCCTCACACCCCCTCTCATGCCACACGAATCGGGTGAACCAAGTCTTACTCTCCGTCTCTATTCAAGCCTATCTAATATGCCATGGATCGGTTAAAAAAGCAAGGAGATTAATTCGTACTGTCCCGATTGGCGCCCGTCGTCCCGCCCATCGCCGCTCAAGCGGCCAGCTCGGGCATTTTGCGTCCTGCGAGCAGGTGCATGTGGAGGTGGAAAACGGTCTGGCCACCATCACGGCCGCAGTTGACGATCAGCCGGTATCCGCCTGCGTCGACGCCGGCTTCCCGGGCGATCCGGTTCGCCGCCGCCGTGAGCCGGCTCATGACCCCGGCCGTATCGCTGCCCAGGTCTGCGACCGTTTCGATGTGCGCCCGCGGTACGACGAGGATATGCACCGGGGCGGCGGGGTTTATATCCCGGAAGGCCACGACGTGCTCGTCTTCGTAGACGAATTCGGTAGGCAGCGATCCGTCGATGATCCGGCAGAACAGACATTCGGGCATGTTAACGTCCTCCATTGCGCCTCGTACGCGACGCGGCGGCAGTGAATCCGGGCGAATGTGGTCAGACGGAGGTGACTTCGGGCAGCCTCGGTTACGGGATGTCCAACAGCCTCGGTCACGGGGCGTCCAGCGCCGCCATGAGCAGGGCCAGCCCCGCGATGGCCGCCGTGTCGGACCGGAGACGCGAGCGTCCCAGGGAAACCGTCACCATGCCCGCTTCACGGGCCATGGCGATCTCTTCCCCGGCGAAACCGCCCTCGGGGCCAATCATCAGCAGGACGCGCCTGGCCTTCGCGTCGAGGCCGGCCGCGAGGTCCAGGCGCCTTTCCCCTTCCTCTTCCCAGGCGATGAGGGCCAGGTCGTAGGACGACACGGTGCCCACAATGTCTTCCATGCCCGTGACCGGTTCGATCCGGGGCAAACGGGCGCGAAGCGACTGCTTCATTGCGCTCAGGGCAATGCGCCGCCAGCGTTCCAGCCGCTGGCCGGTCGGTCCGCCGGCAGTTCTGCCGCCCGCCACCGTCCGGGCGCTGCGCATGGGAAGGATGGCGGCGACACCCAGCTCCGTCGCCTTCTCGACGACGGTGTCCAGCCGCGTCCCCTTGAGCAGCGACGGCGCGAGCGTGACTTCGGGCAATTCCGTATCACGGTCTCTCCGGCGGTCCCGGATCTCGATTTCGATCTCCGGTTTCATGCGGACTAGCACGCCGTTGTAGATCCAGCCTTCGCCGTCCACGAACTGCACGGCGTCCCCCGATTTCTTCCGTAATGCGCGGGCCAGGTGATGCTGTTCGTCCCTGTCGGCAACGAAGGCCGAGTTTCCCGTGATCCGTTCCGGGGGCACGTAACTGTATTCCATCATTCCCGCCGATTATGAATCGCCGTCCGGCCCTTTGCCGGAACGGCTGGTCGCCATCTGTCAGGTCGCCGGCACGGCCGCGCCGGCCCACCAGAGGCCCATGGTCTCCCGCTCGATCAGCGAGAAACCCCCGCCGGCCAGGGCGGCTTCGAATGCCCCGGCTTCCTCGATGAGCAGACCGGACAGGATCAGTTCGCCTGCGGGGTGAAGGCAGGCTGCGAAACCGGGCAGCATGGCGGTCAGGCTGGCCGCGCTGATATTGGAAATCACGACCCGGTAGCGGCCGCCCACAGCGGGATGATCCATGCGGCCGGCATGTACGTCGACCCGGCCGGCCACCCCGTTCAGCCGGGCGTTCTCCCGCGCGTTTGCGAGGGTTTCGGGATCGATATCGATGCCCGTCGCCCGGGAGGCGCCCAGGAGGACCGCGGCGATGGCGAGCACGCCGGAACCCGATCCCACGTCGAGTACCCGGTCTCCCGGCCGGACCCGTTTTTCCAGTTGCCGCAAGCAAAGTTGCGTAGTCTCGTGTCCGCCCGTGCCGAAGCCGGTGCCCGGGTTGATCCGGACCACGAGCGGTCGGTCGGACCGGGGCGGCTCGGAATGGTACGGCTTGGACCTGGGCGCATCAGACGGGGACGGTCCGGACCGGGGCACTTCGGACCACGGCACTTCGGACCACGGCGCTTCGGACCACGGCGGAGCGACCATGAGCCTTTGCGAGACCCGGACAGGCCCCACCTGCGCTTTCCATTTCCCGGCCCAGTCGTCTTCGGAAACCTTCCGCGTAGAGATCCGGCATGGACCTTCCGCCAGGCCCAGGTTGCGAAGTGCTTCCCACAGCCGGGTGATCCGGTCAAGTTTTTCGTTTACTTCGGGCCGGTCGGGCCAGAAGCCCGTCACACGATCGGATGCGCCGGTACGTTTGCCCCCGGATTGCAGGACGCCGCTGGAACCCAGTTCCCAGAAAGCGTTGACGATCGCTTCTTCGGTTTCGGGCGAGATGTCTAAAGTGACTTCAACCCAGTGGCGCATAGGCAGGGATAGGGCGGAAGCCGGGTCGGAGTCAGCGGGTCCGCCGCGGTTTCAGTCGCCGAACAGGTCTTCCCGGATCCGGTCGAAGAATCCCCGGTCTTTTTCCGGCGTCTTTCCGCTCTTCAACCGGGAAAGTTCCTCGTACAGTTCTTTTTCCCGGTCGGTCAGTTCCGTCGGCGTCCACACGATGACTTTTACGAGCTGATCGCCCTGGCCGTACCCGTTGAGATGGGGCATGCCCTTGCCGCGCAGTCGGAACACCTTGCCGAACTGGGTACCGGGGGGAATGGTGAGACGGACTTTGCCCGAGAGGGTCGGGACTTCGATCTGGTCGCCCAGGGCCGCCTGGCTGAAACTGAGCGGCATGACGTAAATGATGTCGTCGTCCTGCCGTTCGAAGAATTCGTGGGGCTCCTGTTCGATGACGACAAGCACGTCGCCCGCCGGTCCGCCGCGGATCCCCGCGTGGCCCTGGCCCTGGAGGCGCATGTAGTTCCCGTCGCCGGCGCCGGTCGGGATATCCACCTTGACCGTAACCGTCTTCATCTGCCGGCCCTGCCCCTCGCACGCGCTGCAGGGCCGGTCAATGATCTTCCCCTGCCCCTGGCAGTTCGGGCAGGTCGTCACGTTCATCACGACGCCGAACAGGGAGGACGCGCGCTGCTGCACCTGGCCCTGCCCGTGGCAGGTGGGGCAGGTCCGCACGCTGTTCCGGTCGGCGGCGCCTATGCCGCCGCAGCTTTCGCAGGGCACGTAGCGTTTGATGCGAATCGTCTTGCTGACGCCCTGGGCCAGTTCTTCCAGGGTCAGCTTGAGGTTCACCCGCAGATCCTCGCCGCGGTTGCTTGCCCTTCCACGGGTCCGCCCGCCGAAGAGGTCGCCGAAAATGCCACCCCCGAACAGGTTCCCCAGGATGTCCTCGAAGTCGCCGGCGTGGGTGAAGTCCCCCCACTGGAAGCCGCCCGACCCGAAGTCGCCCGCCACGCCCTGGTGGCCGAACCGGTCGTACCGCGTGCGCTTGTCCGGATCGCTGAGTACCTCGTAGGCTTCGGCGGCCGTCTTGAACTTCTCTTCCGCCGCCTTGTCGTCCGGGTTCCGGTCCGGATGATACTGCATGGCCAGCTTGCGGTATGCCTTCTTGATATCGTCCTCGGATGCCGAGCGCGCCACGCCCAGGGTATCGTAGTAGTCCTGTTTATTCATCTTACGCTGGATCCCGACGTCTGGTCGCCGTCCTGGTTCTCCGTTTCTGCCTGGTCCGCCTGGCCTGCATGTTCCGCCTGGTCCGCCTGGTCCGCCTCGCCCGCCTGGTCCGCCTCGCCCGCCTGGTCCGCCTCGCCCGCCTGGTCCGCCTCGCCCGCCTGGTCCGCCTGGCCCGGCGATTTCGCCGGCGCGCGCGTCACAATGACCTTGGTCGCGCGCAGGACCTTGTCATTAAGCGTATACCCCTTTTCGACCACGTTGATCACCGTGTCGGCCGGGTGTTCTTCGTTCTCCACGGCCATGACGGCTTCGTGCCGCGTGGGATCGAAGGACGTTCCCTCCGCGGCGATCTCCTTCATCCCCGCCTTCTCCAGTTTCTCCAGGAATTGCTGGCGGATCATCTCGAAACCCTGGGCGAAGGACCGGGTCTCGTCGGAGGCCTGCGGAGCCTGGAGCGCCCTTTCGATATTGTCGAGGATGGGCAGCAACTCGGTGATCAGCGATTCACCCGCGTTCTTTACCAGTGCGGTAAACTCGCGGCCGGTCCGTTTCTTGTAGTTGTCGAACTCGGCGGCCAGACGTACCAGCCGGTCTTTGTAAAGCAGGACCTCCTCGGCCAGCCTGGCCTGTTCATCCTCTTCCGCATCGACCGGAGCGCCATCCGATGATTCTTCGGATTCCGCTTCGGCGCTGGACGCGGATCCGCCGGACGGATCCACCGTCCCGGCCGCAGAATCCGCTCCGGCCGTGGGATCGGCCCCGGGGTCGCTATCCTCCGCCGCGGTTCCGGTCACCTCGGCTGCGTCACCCGTCGACGCCGCGGTAGAGGCTGCGGCTTCCTCTTCCTTGCCTTTAATCACCTAAAACCTCCTGTCACCATACCGTATTTCCATACTACAGTTCGCGCGCGCCCGATCTTCAAGTTCCGCCCGATCAGTTCGGGCGACAGTTTTTCGGTCCGCCCGTTGGGTCCGCTCTATCTGTACTGCCCGTATCTAACCGTTCCGCCCTGCCGTCCATTCTGGCCGGTCCGCCAGGCAACGCCCGGCCTTTCAAAACGAAGCGGGCGTGATCGCTCACGTCCGCTGGTAAACCGGTTCGGTACGAAAACCCCTGGGACTCAAGCGAATTTCGTATTCAGGTACCTCGCCGTGTAGCCGACGACGGACATCAGCCGCGCGTAGGGCATGCGCGTCGGACCGATCACCCCGATCACGCCCGTCAAGTCGCCGATTCGGTAGGTCGAAGTCACCACGCTGCACGAGGTTACTTCACGCTGCCCGTTCTCGCGCCCGATGGTGACGGCGATCCGGTTGTCGTGATGGCGCTCGCTCAGCCAGTGTGCCACCGTCCGCTTGTGCTCGAGAAACTGCAGCAGCGACGAAAGCTTCGTGTAGTCCGTCACGAACTCCGGCTGCGACACGATATAGGTCGTGCCGCCGATATGGGTCTTCTCGTTTTCCTCGAAATCGAAGAGATATTCGCTGTACTGGATGAACAGCTGCACGATCTTCCGCCTGGACTGCGGCGCGTCTTCCAGGCGTTCGTCGAGCTGGCCCCGGATCTCCCTGAGAGAACAACCGGACAGCCGCTCGTTCAGAAACCAGCTCGCGCTGTCGAGCCGGTCTTTGGGGATATCGGCATCGAGTTCTGCGACGATGCTCCTGACCATCCCGGAAGCGAGAGTCAGCACCAGCAGCACCTTGCGGCGGGCCACCGGGATCAACTCCACCCGTTCGAGCCTGCCGTCGTACAGTTTCGGCGCCAGCGCCACGCCGACTTCCCGGCATACGAGGCCGAGGATCTGCGCGGTGTGGCTCAGCAACTCCTGCACGCTGAGCCAGTCGTTCTCCAGTTCAAGATGGATCCGTTCCCGGTCCCGCTTGTTGATGGGCCGCATGCGGAGGAGGGCGTCCACGTAATACCGGTAGCCCTTGTCCGTCGGCACACCTCCGGCGGAGGGATGGGGCCGCGTGATGTAGCCCGCGTCCTCGAGGTTCACCATGGTATTGCGCACCGTCGCCGGGCTGACGTCGAGCGGACCCTGGCTGGCGATCGAACGGGAACCGACAGGCTGGCCCGTGGACACGTGGTGTTCCACCAGGTTCCGAAGTATATCCTTGTCCCGGTCGGTCTGAAGGGTGTATGCCATTTCGATCCTGCGGTCAGAGGTCAGAATGATCTGAAAGGAGGACGGTCAAGAACCGGTTCCGGAAGCGGCGAAGCCCGCGTGCGAACGCCTGGCGGAACTGCGCTGCCCCGCGCCGGTCCGGGGCAGGCGGCCGCGCGCGAAAAACTGTTCCTTTATTTACGAATCGCACCGGTCGATGTCAAGCGAAAAGCTGGGTGGAAGGGACGCCGTTCCCCCGGTCACGCAATGACTTTTACTTGACTGCGAGGGGTGCCTCGGCTATATTCCCGCAACATGTTTCCGGCAATGAAAACCCTCGCCGGGTTCCGTCCGTCGACCCGTTTGCGCGGGGCGCCGCAAGGTGGAGTAAGACGGAGCCGGTAGCAGGTGGGAACGCACCGCGGCCCGATGCGGGAGTTTGCCATGCTGAGTTCGAAAGTGAAGACATGGTACGTGAACATGCTGGGTCCCTTCGTCCGTACGTCCGTGCGATTCGGGATACATCCCAACGCGCTGACCATGATCGGCTTCGGGATCACCCTGGTCTCGGCCTGTCTCTTCGGTCTCGGCGCTTTCAGGTGGGCGGGCCTGGTCATGTTCATCGGCGGCAGCTGCGACGTGCTGGACGGGCATCTCGCCCGGGAGACGGGCACCCGAAGCACCTTCGGGGCGCTCCTCGATTCCACGCTGGACCGCTACGCTGAGATCGCCGTATTCATCGGCATCATCGCCTTCTATCTCTTCAACGCGGCAGACAGCGCGTTGAACGCCTACTGGGTGCTGGCGTCCGTGATGGCGATCAGCGGTTCCCTGATGGTCAGTTACGTCCGCGCCCGCGCGGAGGGGCTCGGCCAGGAATGCACCGTGGGACTCATGCAGCGGCCCGAACGGATCGTCTGTCTCGGGCTTGGCGCGCTGCTCGGGGAAACGTACCTACCCGTCGCACTGGTCCTGATCGCCGCGGTGTCGAACTACACGGCCGTCACCCGCCTGTTCCACATACGCAGGACATCGAAGGGTTGAGAGAGGTGCCAGGATCCGGGAAGTCCCCGGTGCGCGGGAATACGGGAAGGCGGACCGTCGTTCGTTGACGCGGTCCCGAATGCGAAGCGTGACGGCTTCACGTCACAGGAGTTGGATTCATGTGGTTTAAAAACAGGAAGATCACCCTGGCCTTGCTGGTGTTCATCGGTCTGCTGGGCGCCTTATGGGTCATCCGGCACGACCGGGCGCAGGCGGTCGGCGATCAGCAGTACGACCTGAAACTGCTGCAGCAGGTCGTGGACCGCATCCGGGCCAAGTACGTGGACGACCTGAATGAGGGAGAAGCGATCGACGCGGCCATCCGCGGCATGCTCGGTACGCTCGATCCCTATACGGAGTTCCTGGAGAAAAAGCAGAGCGACGAGATGAAAATGATGCAGATCCAGGGGAAGTACGGTGGATTGGGCATCAGGATCCAGAAGCAGGAGAACGCCCTGGTAGTCGTCGCGCTGTTTGACGACACGCCGGCCTTCGACGTCGGCCTGCAGACAGGCGACCGCATCGTGCGGATCGAGGAATCGTCCACGGCCGACATCGACGTTTCGCAGGCGGCGGACCTCCTCCGTGGAAGTCCCGGGACTTCCGTGAAGATCTCGGTCAGCAGGGATGGCGAGGACGCGTTCATCGACTTTACCGTGACACGGGCCATTATAACCATACCCGTGGTTCCTTACGTGGGCATGCTGGAGGGCGGTACCGGCTACATCAAGCTGAACCAGTTTACCGAAGACGCCTCCATGCAGGTGGAGCAGGCGTTGAAGCAGCTTCAGGCGCAGGGCGCCGGCGGCTATCTGCTGGATCTGCGGGGCAACCCCGGGGGCTTGCTTGAGCAGGCCGTGGACGTAGCCGGGAAGTTCCTGCCGGAGGACCGTCTCATCGTGTACACGATGGGCAGGCCCGGTTCGGATCAGCGGTCGTACCACGCGCCGGAATCCTACACGCTGGAGGACGCGCCGCTGGTGGTGCTCGTCGACCGGTTCAGCGCCAGTGCGTCCGAGATCGTCGCCGGAGCGATACAGGACTGGGACCGCGGCGTCGTGGCCGGCCAGCCGACCTTCGGCAAGGCTTCGGTGCAGCAGATATTCCCCATGAACCAGGGGACGGCCCTGAAGATCACGACGGCGAGGTACTACACGCCGAGCGGCAGGCTCATTCAGAAGACCGGCGAACGTCCGGGCGAAAGCGGTGCGTCGGATTCCGCGCTGGGTGAAACGGACGGGTCCGACAGGACGTCGTTCGAGACGAGAATCGGGCGGACCGTCTACGGCGGCGGCGGTATCGCGCCGGACGTGGAGATCGAGGTCCCCGCATACCCCAACCTGATCCGCGCCCTGAACAACCAGAGCATGTTCATCAAGTTCGCCATCCACTACGTGTCGAACAACCCCGCCGCGGACCAGTCGACCTTCGACGTCACGGACGAGATGATCGAGGCCTTTCGCCGGTTCGTCGAGACGCGGTCCTTCACCTACGCCTCCGTGGCGGAACAGTCGCTCGACGAACTGGAAGAGATCGTACGGGACCGCGCGCCGGCCGACGACGTGATGGCATCCCTTGCCGACCTGCGGGGCAAACTGAACCGTCAGCGCGAACTGGAGTACTCCAGGCACCGGGACCTGCTCGTGGCCCGCATCGGTACGGAGATCAGCGCGAAACTCTGGGGTACGGCGGGCCGTTATGCCTTCGCCGCCAGGCATGACCCCCAGATCAGGGCATCCCTGGAGATCCTGAATGACGAACGGGAATACCGGAAGCTGCTCGGTGACGATCCCGCGGAATAGAGGCGGCGGCAGACCGCCGGCAGAGACCCGGGCACCGAATTGCGCGGGCTTCGCGAGGGTGGCGGAACTGGTATACGTGCTGGATTTAGGATCCAGTGGGGCAACCCATGGGGGTTCGACTCCCCCCCCTCGCATCTTGCCCGGGGTTTTGTCACAGACCCCGGTTCCCGGGCGCTTTTCCGTTGACACACCACCCCCTCCACGGTTAATTACGACGGCTTTACGAACGGCGGCTGCGGTGCTTCGGGTCCGCGGACCGTATATACGGCGCGGCCGGTCTACTCAGTGTGAACGGTCTACGCGGCGGCGGCCGGTCTAGTCCGGACTAGCCCGGTCCAGTCTGGCACGGGCAGGCAGGCAAGCAAGCAAGCAAAACGCAGGGAGCGAATGGCTTGAACTACACGGTTTCCGAACCCAAACCCTGGAAACGTGTCCTGGAGATCGAAGTGCCCTCCGACGCGATTCAATCCGAACTGAACGAGGCCTACGCGCGTTACAGTAGAGAGGTGCGCCTTCCCGGTTTCCGCCGGGGCAAGGTGCCCATGAGCGTGCTCAAGGCGCGGCTCGGAAATGAGATCCGTGCGGAAGTGCTGGAAAAGAAGATCCCGGAGTATCTGAACAGCGCCCACGAACGCGCGGAGATCAAGCCCATCAGCCAGCCCGTGATCGAAGAGATCGACTTCGACGAGGGACAGGACCTGAAACTTCGGGCCAGTGTGGAAATCAAGCCCGCCATCGAATTGAAACAGTACCGGGACCTGCGGGTGACCCGGCGGACCGCGAACGCGACGGACGAGGACGTGGACGAACGGCTCGAGCGGTTGCGGGAACGCTACGCCAGCGTGGTACGGATCGACGGGGAAGCGGAGAAGGATCACTTCATTCGGGCCGATATTCAGCACGCCGATGCCGGCGGAGTGCCGATTATCGGACGCAAGGAAGAGAACCAGTTCTTCCAGGTCGGTTCGGGACGGCTGGGCGAGGGGTTCGATACCCAGCTGACCGGCGTCCGGGCCGACGAGGACCGGACCGTGAAGACCACGCTGCCGTCCGATTACCCCGATGAAGACCTGGCGGGCCAGGAGGCCTGTTTCATCGTGCACGTCCACGAAGTACTGAATAGGCAGTTGCCGGAAGCGGACGACGATTTCGCCGTGGACCTCGGCATGGAGAGCCTGGACGCCCTGAAGCAGTCTATCCGCGAGGAAATCGAGCGGGAACCGGACCTGGAGCTGCGCAGGGACCTGGTCACGCAGATCGTGGACGCCCACGACTTCGAAGTGCCCGAATCCATGATGACGACCTTTCTCGACCAGGTCGTCGCCGACGCGCGCCGGTCGACGCGGGACCAGGACCAGGTCGACGAGAACACCATTCGCCAGGAGTACCGGCCGGTGGCGAACAGCCAGATCATGCGCCACCTCATCCTGGACGCCATCGCGGAGCAGGAAGCGCTTGAAGTGGAACAGGAGGAGCTGGACGAGCGGCTGGAGGCGGTCGCGGCAAGGGGGCAGGCCTCGGTCGACCAGGTCCGCCGGCTCTTCCGGGAGAACGGAAGGCTGGACCGCATCGAAGCGGATATCAGGGAAGAGAAAGTCGTTGAATTCCTCGTGGAGCACGCCGACATACAAACGGAGTAGAAGGAGCGCATCATGTTAGTGCCGATGGTGATTGAACAGACGGGCCGCGGGGAACGGGCCTACGACATCTACTCGCTGCTGCTGAAGAACCGCATCGTCTTCATCGGCATGCCGATCGACGACACCATCGCGAACCTGGTGATCGCCCAGCTCCTCTATCTCCAGTACGAAGACGCCGAAAAGGACATCAAGCTGTACATCAACAGTCCCGGCGGCAGCATCACCGCGGGTCTCGCCATCTACGACACCATGCAGTTCATCCAGCCCGACGTGGAGACCTACTGCCTGGGCATGGCCGCCAGCATGGGGGCCTTCCTCCTCACGGCGGGCGGGACCGGCAAACGTTACGCCCTGCCCTATTCGCGCATTCTGATCCACCAGCCTTCCATCCCCCACATGGCCGGCACGGCCAAGGATATCGAGATCCAGGCCGAGGAAATGCTGCGCATGAAGCGTACCATGAACGAGATCATGGCCCACCACACCGGACAATCGGTGGACAAGATCGAAACGGATACGGACCGGGACTTCTGGATGTCGCCGGAACAGGCCGTGGAATACGGGCTGGTGGACCACGTGGTCGAAACCGCCGCTTCCAGGGCCATCGCCGAGTCGCTGAACGGCAAAACCGCCTAGGATCGGATCATGAAGAAGCGATCGACACCGCGGGACCTGCGCTGCTCCTTCTGCAACCGGAACGCCGACGAGGTGGAACGTCTCATCACGGGCCCGAACGTATACATCTGCAACGAGTGCATCCTGATGTGCAACGGGATCCTCGAAGAGGAGATGAGCCGCAGCACCCTGTCGACGGTCGAACATCTGCCGCTGCCCACGGAGATCAAGGAGGCGCTCGACGAATACGTCATCGGCCAGGAGCAGGCCAAGAAGGTGCTTTCCGTGGCCGTGTACAACCACTACAAGCGGATACAGCACGGCGCTGCCCAGGCCGGCGGCGCTGCCCAGTCCGGCGGCGCTGCCCAGTCCGGCCAGCCCATCCAGTCCGGCCAGCCCATCCAGGCCGGTCTTGACGACGTGGAGCTCGAGAAGAGCAACATCCTGCTGATCGGTCCCACGGGCACCGGCAAGACGCTCCTGGCCCAGACCCTGGCGAAGATGCTTCACGTGCCGTTCTGCATCGCGGACGCCACGGTACTCACGGAAGCCGGATACGTAGGCGAAGACGTGGAGAGCGTCCTGGTACGCCTGCTCCAGGCCGCCGATTACGACGTGCCCAAAGCCGAAAGCGGCATCGTCTATATCGACGAGGTCGACAAGGTGGCGCGGAAGTCGGCCAACCCCTCCATCACCCGCGACGTGTCGGGAGAAGGGGTGCAGCAGTCCCTGCTCAAAATGCTGGAAGGCACCATCGCCAACGTGCCCCCGAAGGGCGGCCGGAAACACCCCGAGCAGAACTTCGTCCAGATCAACACGCGGAACATCCTCTTCATCTGCGGCGGCGCGTTCGACGACCTCGACCAGATCATCGAGCGGCGGACCGCGGAAGGAACGATCGGATTCGGCGGCGTATCGAAGCACTCCGCGAGCCGCAATACGAGCGAACTCCTCGCCCGGGTCGAACCGGACGACCTGCTGCAGTACGGTCTCATCCCGGAGATCATCGGCCGGCTGCCGGTGATCGCCACATTGGGTGAACTGGACGCCGATGCCCTCATGGAAATCCTACTCAAGCCCAGGAACGCCCTCGTGAAGCAATACCAGCGGCTGCTCGAAATGGAAGACGTCAAGCTGACCTTTACGGACGAGTCGCTCCAGGCGGTGGTGAACGAGGCGATGGACAAGAAGACCGGCGCGCGTTCGCTGCGGTCCATCCTCGAGGAAGTGATGCTGGACGTGATGTTCAACGCGCCGACTCAGGAAGACCTGAGCGAAGTGATCGTCACGGGGGAGACCGTCACGGAGAAATCACCGCCCGTCTACGTACAAGGCAAGGAAAGCAAGCAAAGCGCCTGATCCACCACCCCGCGGCGGCATCAACGGTTTCCCATGATTACCCTCAATCGCAACGAACCCATTACATTCGACGACAAGCTGCCGCTCATCCCCCTCCGTGAAGTGGTCGTGTTCCCCTACATGGAATACCCCCTCATCATTGCCAGGGACGCCTCCATCAAGGCCCTGGAGCACGGGGTCAACAACGACCGGCTTCTCTTCCTGACCGCCCAGCGGAACCCGGATATCGAGCAACCCGCGAAGGGGGACGTGCACCGGACCGGCATCGTGGCCCGCATCCTGCAGGTGGTGAAGCTGCCCAACGGCCTGATCCGCGTGCTCGTCGAGGGGATCGTCCGGGCGCGGATCGTCCGGTTCCTGTCCACGGAACCCTACATGCGGGTGAAGATCACCCTGGTCGAGGAGGCCGGGGACACCGAAGCGGAGGTGCAGGCGAGACTGCGGACCGTCGTGGACCAGTTCACGGAGTACATCAAGCTGAACCAGCAGGCGCCCGACGAGATCCTGCTGTCCCTTCAGAACATGGACGACGCCCAGCGCCTGGTGGATACGATGTCGGCCTTCATCCAGCAGAGCCCCCAGGTCAAGCAGCGGCTCATCGAGGCGCCGTCGATCATCGAGCAGCTCGACGAACTGGCGGCCCTTTTGGCCACGGAACTGGAGATCCTGGAGATCAAGAACCAGCTCGACGGGGAAGTCCGGGACCGCATCACCAAGTCGCAGCGGGAGTTCTTTCTCCAGGAACAGATGCGCGTGATCAAGCAGGAACTGGGCGAGCTGGAGGACCTGCCGGAGAACCCGGACGGCCTGGCCCAGCAGATCGCGGACGCGAAGATGCCCAAGGAGGCCCACGAAAAGGCCATGAACGAGCTGGAAAAGCTCCAGCAGATGCACCCGACTTCACCCGAGGCGACGGTGATCCGGAACTACCTGGAGTGGCTCGTCGAGGTCCCGTGGCGGAAACGCACGCGGGACAGCCGGGACATCGGCCGGGTGGCGTCCGTGCTCGACGCCGATCACTACGGGCTGGAAAAACCAAAGGAACACATCCTCGAGTACCTGTCGGTCATCCAGTTGACGCGGCACCTTAAAGGGCCGATCCTTTGCCTGGTCGGTCCGCCCGGCGTGGGCAAGACGTCCCTCGGCCGTTCGGTCGCGCGCGCCATGGGCCGCAAGTTCGTCCGCATGTCTCTCGGCGGCGTGCACGACGAGGCCGAGATCAGGGGGCATCGCCGGACCTACATCGGTTCCATGCCCGGGCGCATCATCCAGGCGATGCGTCGCGCGAAGACCGTCAATCCCGTCATACTGCTCGACGAGGTGGACAAGCTCGGCCGGGACGTGCGCGGCGACCCCGCGTCGGCCCTGCTCGAGGTGCTGGATCCCGAACAGAACAATGCCTTCAACGACCACTACCTGGAGGTGGACTACGACCTGTCCCGGGTACTGTTCATCACGACGGCCAACACCACCGAGACCATCCCCCCGGCACTGAACGACCGCATGGAGATCCTCGAGTTGCCCGGTTATCTCGAAACGCAGAAACTGGCCATCGCGAAGGAGTTCCTCGTGCCGAAGCAGATCACGGCCCATGGACTGAAGAAGGAACGGGTCACCTTCAGGAAGGACGCCCTACTGTCCGTCATCCGGGAATACACCCGCGAGGCCGGCGTCCGGGGGCTGGAACGCCACATCGCCGCGGTCTGCCGCAAGCTGGCCCGCAAAGTGGTGGAAGGGAAGTCCGGCAAGCGGATGCAGGTTACGCGCAACCAGCTGTCAGGCTACCTCGGCGTTCCGCGCTACCTGGACTCCGAAGTGGTGAAACAGGACTCGGTGGGGATCGCCACGGGGCTTGCGTGGACGCAGTCGGGCGGCGACATCCTCACCATCGAGGTCAGTGTACTGAACCGCCGCGGCGCCGGGAGACTGACGCTGACCGGCCAGTTGGGGGAAGTGATGCAGGAGTCGGCCCACGCGGCGCTCACCTACGCCCGGTCCAGGGCGGCCTCGCTGGGACTCGAGCCGGATTTCTACAAGAACGTCGAGATCCACGTGCACATGCCCGAAGGGGCGATCCCCAAGGACGGACCTTCCGCCGGCATCACGATCGCGACGGCGCTCTGTTCGGCGCTGACCGGCGTGCCGGTCCGGTGCGACATCGCCATGACGGGCGAGATCACGCTCCGGGGGAACGTCCTGCCCATCGGCGGATTGAACGAGAAACTGATCGCCGCGCTCCGGGCCGGCATCAAGGAAGTGGCGATTCCGCACCGCAACCGGAAGGACCTGGTGGACGTGCCGCCGGAGGTGAAGGACGGGATCGAAATCATCCCGGTATCGACCATGGACGAAGTCCTCAAGCGGACCATGGGCATGACGGTCGTGGAGTCCCGTGTGCCCGCCCTGCTCCCCGCCCAGTCCGTCACTCAGCCGTCCATCAAGCCGGTCTAGCGTTCAGCAGCCCGCCTGGCCCGCCCGGCCCGCCTGGTCCGCCTGGTCGGCCTGGTCGGCTTGGGTTGCCTGGTCGGCCTGTTACGCCCTCACTCCGGCTTGGCCCCGGCCAGCCCCGGCCGCCGTGTTCACCGCACCGCTGCCTCCAGATCGGACACCAGTTCGCTACCGCCTTCGATCTCCAGCGTTCTCCGCGTTCCCGCACCGATTTCGATGTGGACCGTTACCGCGTCGGACGGCATGATCCCCGGGAACTTGTCTCCCCATTCGACCAGGCAGACGCAGGCGTCCAGGTATTCGTCGAAGCCGAGGTCCAGCACCGATTCCGGGTCGTCCAGGCGGTAGAGATCGAAATGGGCCACGGGGACCCGGCCAGGCTGACCAGGCTGGCCAAGCTGACCAGGCTGGCCAAGCTGGCCGTAGTATTCGTTCACGAGGGTGAAGGTGGGACTCGTGACCGGTTCCGCGACGCCTAGGCCCGCGCAGATCCCCTGGATGAAGCAGGTCTTCCCCGCACCCAGGTCGCCGGACACCCGCACCGTGTCCCCCGGCGCCAGCCACGCCGCCAGCCGTCCCCCGACCCGCGCGGTCTGCCCGGGGCCGTCCGTGTCGAAACTGCGCCGTTCGGGCCGGGCCTGCGCGTCCCCATGTCTCGAAACGTTCACCCGATTTCCTTCAATCCGCCCATGTAGGGGATCAGCACCTCCGGGATGCGGATGCTGCCGCGCCCGGTCTGGTAGTGCTCCAGCACCGCGATCAGGGTCCGCGCCATGCCCATGCCCGATCCGTTCAGGGTATGCACGAACTGGCTCTTCCCGTCCTTGTTCCGGTACCGGATCCCGCTTCTCCGCGCCTGGAAATCCTCGAAATTGCTGCAGGAAGAGACCTCCAGCCACCGGTCTACCCCGGGCGCCCAGGCTTCCAGGTCATAGCACTTGGCCGCCGCGAAACTCAGGTCGCCCGTGCTCAGCGAAACCACGCGGTACGGGATGTTCAGCAGCTGAAGCACTTCCTCCGCGTCGTTCACCAGCGTCTCCAGTTCATCGTAGGAGGTCTCGGGGCGGACGAACTTGACCATCTCCACCTTGTCGAACTGGTGCACGCGGATCAGGCCCCGGGTCTCACGCCCGTAGGAACCGGCCTCCCGGCGGAAGCAGGGGCTGTAGGCCGTGTAGTAGATGGGCAGGTCGTCCTCGGATAGGATCTCGTTGCGGTGCATGTTTGTCACCGGGACCTCCGCCGTGGGGATGAGGAACAGGTCGTCCAGGTCGGTCCGGTACATGTCCTCTTCCATCTTCGGCAGCTGGCCCGTGCCGAACATGCTCTGGCGGTTTACGATGTAGGGTGGAATGACTTCCGTGTAGCCGTGCTTCTGGATGTGGAGGTCGAGCATGAACTGGATCAGCGCGCGCTGCAGCCGCGCGCCCTCGCCCTTGAAGAGGACGAAGTGGCTGCCCGATATCTTGCCCGCCCTTTGAAAGTCGATGATGTCGAGCGCTTCTCCCAGGTCCCAGTGTGCCTTGCGTTCGAAATCCACTTCGGGCGTGGCCCCCCAGCGGCGCACCTCCACGTTGGCGCTTTCGTCGGCGCCGACCGGCACCGAGGGATGGGGTATGTTGGGCAGGCGCTCGAGCACGGACTGCAGGCTGTCCTGGAGACCGGCCAGGTCGGTGTCGATACCCTTGATGCGCGAGGACACCTCCCGCATCTCCTCGATCCGGGCGGAAGCGTCTTCGCCGTCGCGTTTCATCCGGGCGATTTCGTCGGACACGGTGTTCCGCCGCTGCTTGAGCGACTCGCTCGTCTGCAGCAGTTCCCGCCGCCGGGCATCCAGGTCGAGGAAGCCGTCGACGTCGACCCGCTCGTTCTTGTTCGCTGCCGCCTGTTTCACCACGTCGGGGTTGTTCCTGACGAATCGCTGGTCTAGCATGATCCCTCCGCTACCGGGCGCCTGTTGGAATGGCCGCTGCCCAAACGCCTTTCGGGTGGGCCGCTGCCCGGGTATTCATTGTTGTCTTGCCGCGATAAATCACGGTAAAATAGGAAGAGGCCTCCGCGCCCGGCAAGCAGAAACGAAGGTCCGGCGCCGATCCGCGCCCGTCAAGCAGAAACGAAGCGGCGGCGCCGATCCGCGCCCGTCAGATCATCACGGACGCGTCGGCGGTCGTGCCGCCGGACGAACCGGCGGTCGCGCCGGCCGGGCAGTTTATCGCTTCCTGTACTCCAGCATGCCCCAGTGGCAAAGGGCGAAGTCGTATTTGACCGGGTCTTCCGGGTCGAATCTCCTCAGCGCCCGTGTGACCTCCTCGGCCATCTTCCAGTCCGCCTGTTTCCGGGACGTCAGGCCCAGCCGCCTGGAAATCCGCGCCACGTGGGTGTCGATCGGCATCACCAGGCGGGCGGGCAGAATACGCGGCCAGAGTCCCAGGTCCGGGGCTTCCCGCCGGACCATCCACCGGACGTAGAGGTTCATCCGCTTGCAGGCGCTTCCCGAAACCGGGGAGGGCAACAGGTAGCGGATCCCCGTTTTCGTCCCGTGCAGGTCGTGCCGCTCCCCGGGATGGACCTCCTGCGTGAATCCGAGCAGCTTATCGGTGAAATGGGCAAGCGCGGGACCCGTGTGGATATCCGACGGGCAATGGCCCGCGGCGAACAGCGCGCCGAGGGAGCCGTGCCGCCGCAAGGCCTTCCCCACGACCGCGACCAGCGTCGCCAGGTCCCGTCCCCGCGTCCACCGGTATACGAATCCGTCGAATCGTCCTCCGTCCCGCCCGGGATCGTAACTCATGACGAAGTCCCGGGGCGCGTCTCCCATCCTCCGCAACGCCTCACCGGCCGCGGCCATGATCGTCTCCGCCCGGCCGTAAGCCAGCGAAGCCGCGACCAGACCGGCGATCTCCTGGTCTTCCGGACGTTCGAAGCGTCTTACCACTTCAAGCGGGTCGGGCGAGATCATGGAAGGATCGAAGGAACGGTACAGGACTTCCAGCCGGTTTCCGATCGCGGTCCAGTCGATAGGCGTCATGGCGAAACGTCCGTGTTGCGGACCAGGATTTAAAGCCCGGGTCCGGTTAATGGATGGCGTATGCGGCTGGACTTGAATATATTCGTATTTCGCGATTCCCGTAACCTGATTCGTGCCGGATCCGCACCGGTTCTGCAACGGATCTTTACCAGTTCCGCACCGGGCCTGTACCGGATCCGCACCGGACCTGCAAAGGCCGGCCGCGGTCCGTCGTCGAGGCGTTCGCATGAACCCCGAGCAGTTGATTCAGCAAATAGACCGAGGCCGGATCGAAGCGGTGTACTTCTTCTCCGGCGACGAGGCGTACCGGAAGGAAGAAGCCGTGGATACGCTGGTCGCCCGGGTCATCGAGCCGGGGACGGAGGCGTTCTGCATGGACGTGCTACGCGGCGACGAAAGCGACGCCGCGGCGATATTGACCGCCGCGTCCCTCGTGCCCATGATGACCGACCGCCGGGTGGTCGTCGTCCGGGATTTCCACAAGTTGCCGCAGAAGGACAGGGAAGCCGTGGCGGACTACGCGGAGCGACCCGTGCCGAGCACGGTCCTGGTGCTCGAGGCGCCCAGGGTGAACCTGAAGACCAGGCTGTACGAACGGCTGGCGGCATCGGCGGTCTCGGTGGTGTTCTACCCCCTGTTCCCGGAACGAGTCCCTTCCTGGCTTCAGCAGCAGGCGAAGCGTTACGGCAAGCGACTGACCCCGGAGGCCGCGCACCAGTTGCAGGCCATCGTGGGGACGGACCTGGGGGAGCTGGCCGGAGAGGTGGAGAAACTGGCCGTGTTCGTCGGAGGCCGGGATACGATAGCGGCCGGCGACGTGGAGAGTACACTCGGCCCCGTTCGCGCGGGGACGGTATTCGACATCGCCGAAGCCGTCGGCGAGAAGGACCTGGCACGGGCGCTGGTGGCCTACGAGCGTGCGATAGACGGCGGCGACGCGCCCCAGGCCATCGTGGCGCTCTTCGTCCGCCACCTGGTGATCCTCTGGAAGATCAGGTTCCTGAAACGGGACCGCCGGACGGACGACGACATCAAGAAGAAGCTGCAGCTGGGATGGGGGTTCAATCGGTTCTACAACCGTTATGCCGCGCAGTCCAGGCTGCTGGCGGGAAGAGACCTGCTCAGCGGGTTCGAAGCGCTCTACGAAGCCGATACGGCCCTGAAGTCCAGCGCGTTGCCGCCCGAACTCGTCATGCGGCGGCTGTTGTATACCTTGTGCACCGGGCACGCGGCATAAACACGGAGGGCCGATCAGGCGCCATGGGCGCCGCGATTGTGAAACCGACCGAAGGCATCGTAATCAGGGAACACCGGGGCGTGTTCGACGTGGAGACCCGGCACGGGATCTTCGCCTGCGCGTTGCGCAGCAGGATGAAGAAGGCGCTGATCTATCCGGAACGGGACAACCAGCATCATTCCGTCGAGCAGGTCGGCCGCATCGACGCCGTGAATCCGGTGGCCATCGGCGATCGCGTGCGCGTCGTGGAGGACCAGGGCGAGACCGGCGCCATAGAGGAAGTGCTCCCGCGCCGCTCCAAACTCTCCCGTCTCGCCCCCGGCAAGCGGCGCATGGAACAGATCATGATCGCCAATGCCGACCATCTCGTCGCCGTCTTCTCGGTGCGGGCCCCGCGTCCGAACCTGCAGCTGCTTGACCGCCTGCTCGTGGCCGCGGAAGCCGGCAACCTCGCCCCGGTCATCTGCCTGAACAAGATCGATCTGTCGAAGGACGGGGACCCGGACATCGCGGCGATCTACGAACGGTGCGGTTTCCGCGTCATCCCGGCCAGCGCCGTGACGGGGGAGGGGGTCGACCTGCTGAAGGCCACGCTGCGAAACCGGATATCCGCGATCGCGGGCCCGTCCGGCGCGGGGAAGACCTCCCTGCTGAACGCCATGCAACCCGGCCTCGGGCTGCGGGTCCGAGAGGTGAACCGGACGACGGGCCGCGGCCGGCACACCACCACCTATCTCGCCGCGCACCGGCTCGACGCGGGGGGCCTGGTGATCGACTCTCCGGGGATCCGGGAGTTCAGCCTGTGGGACGTATCGCCGCGCGAGCTTCCGGAGTTGTTCCCCGAAATGCGCGGCCACCTGGCGGGTTGCAGGTTCCACGACTGCACGCACGTCCACGAACCGGACTGTACCCTGCGGGCCGCCGTGGCAGCGGGCGACGTGTCACGTGAGCGATACGACAGCTACGTCGCGTTGCGTAAAGAACTGGACGAGGGGAGACCTGACGGGCGGTAGGCGGGGCGTCGTACGGGACAGCGGTCGGGCGTCGTGCCGGCAGGTCGGCCGACCGGACGGCGGGCGGTTGGGTGGGAATCAGAATCCGATACCCCGGTCCGGGTCGGCGCATATCCCGGAAAAGGTGATCAGCTCGTCCAGGGTCAGTTCCATCTCCCGGCCCGTGGCGAGACGCTTTGACCGGATGACGACGTTCAGGTGGTTGGGCAGGTGCGTCTCGTCGAAACCCGTTATCGTCCCGATCTCTTCCTCCCGGACGGTGACCGTGTCCCCGCTGAGCAGCAGTCCCGCTTCCGAAACTTCCGCGAATCCGATGTAGGCGGCCCGGTCCACGTTCGAACCCGGTCCGGCGCCTTCTTCGTCGGTGCAGATGAGTTCCAGAACATCTCCCCGCCGCACCGCCCGGGAAAGCTGGGGGATCAGGTTCAGTCCCCGGTCCTCCTCGGTCAGGTCCAGCACGGCGAAAAGGCGCGCCGACAGTTCCGTCTTGCTCGAGTAGTGCGCCCGGTTGACCTTGCCTTCCACGTGAGGATCCCTGGACTTCGCCATATCAGGTCCCTTCCCAGTTATTGTAACATGCAGCGTTTCACTTAAGGTCACTTGCGGCTGAATCCCGCGAGCAGGACGCCGATCGCATCCTGCGCGCCGCGCGCCGTAGACGCCGGGCCGACGAAGTTGTTCACCATGACCGAGAAAACCAGGGGCTCGCCGTCCCGGGTATGGACGTAGCCGCTCAGGCAGCTCACTCCGGTCAGCGTGCCTGTCTTCGCCCTGAGATTGCCCATGGCCGCCGTGTCCTTCATCCGGTTTGCCAGGGTCCCGTCCACGCCGGCGACGGGCAGCGCATCTCGGAATTCGTCGCCGATTTCGGGATCGTGGTACGCCGCCGTGAGCAGCGCCGCGACCTGGTCGGGCGATACGTAGTTGTACCACGAGAGCCCGGATCCGTCCGCGAACCGGTAGGCCTCGGGATCCAGGCCGATGTAGTCCGACAGGACCTGCCGGAGGGCGGCTAGCCCGTCGGCGGAAGAGCCCGGTTCGCCCGTCGTGTGGCGTCCCATGGTCTTGATGAGCAGTTCCGCCGTAAGGTTGTGGCTGTACTTGAGCAGGCGGGCCAGGGCCCCGGTCACCGGCGGTGAACGGTAGGTCGCCACCGTCCGGGCGCGGGCCGGCGTGACGCCCCTCCGGACGGGTCCTGTCACGCGGACACCGCGGGCCTGCAGCCTGTCCCGGAACAGTTTTCCCGTGTACAGATCGGGCGCTTCGACAGACCGGAAGTACTCCCGCTCTCCCGCGTCCATGGCGACCCGGCCGGATATGGTGATCCGGTTGGACCGCGACGTCCAGTCCCGCTCGATCCTGAGCGGATCGGCGGACGAGGTATCTCCCGCCGCCGCCGTCAGGGCTTCCACTACAAAAGTAACGGACGTAGTCGGCGGATCGACCCGGACCGTTACGGGCGCGCCGACGGCGGCCCCGGGCGAAATGCCGATCTTCACGCTGTTTCCGTTCACCGAAAGCGCGTTCAGGGAGGCGGAGTAACTGTACTGAACGTCGTCCCACATCCACCCTTCACCGTAGGGTACCCGGTCCAGGTAGGTGTCGTCGACGACGATGTCGCCCGTGATGACCCGCGCGCCGTACGACTCGGCGATAAGGCCGGCGAGGCTGTCCAGGTGGGCCGATTCCAGCATGGGATCCCCGCGCCCGAACAGGTACAGCGACGTGTGCAGGGTGTCGCTTCCCGCGGAGGCGTCTCCGTCCGCGAGGACGCTCGTCTGGTAGCGGTAGTCGGGGCCCATGGTCCGCAGGACGCCCAGGGCGGTGAAGAGCTTGGTATTGGAAGCGGGATGGAACAGCCCGTCGGAATGCCGTGCGAAGAGTACCCGGCCCGTGACCGGCGAAACGACTTTCACGCCAATGGTCATGGGCGCCAGGTCCGGATGGTCCAGGATCCGGCTTATGTCCTCCGCCAGGCGGCGTTCCGGCCCGGAAGACCCCCCGCGGAACTGCAGGGGACCGCCGCAGGCGAGCACGAGCAGGGCCAGGACCGGCAGAAGGAAACCGGCGGTGGTGGGAAAGGCGGCCACGCCGAATATCGATTTTGTTTTCATGACAGCACCCGGTCGATCGCCCGGACTACGTCATCGTATCGGGCAGGCAGTTCCAGGGGGGATTGACCGTGTCTCACGTCGACGCCGTCCAGCCGGTCCTCATGGTATCCGACCTTGAAATCGGTGAACTTCAGTCCGTTCGCCGTGGAGATGATGATGACGCGGTCCGTAGACCGGATCTCGCCCCGTTCGACCATCTTGAAGAGCGCGGCCAGCGCGACGCCCGTGTGCGGGCAGTTGTAGAGCCCGGTCAGGTCGCCGCGGGCGGAGGCGTTCGCGATCTCGTCCTCGGTGGCCTGCTCGACCTTGCCGTCGAAGGCCTTCAGCACGCGGACGGCGCGTTTGTAGCTGACGGGGTTTCCGATCTGGATGGCGCTGGCCACCGTCGACTCGGCGTGGATGGGTTCGTATTCACTGAATCCCTTGAGGTAGCTCTGGTAGAGCGGATTGGCCCGCGCGGCCTGCGCGCAGACGATGCGCGGCCGCTTGTCGATCAACCCGAGCTCCTCCATCATCAGGAACCCCTTGCCCAGCGCGGAGACGTTGCCCAGGTTGCCGCCGGGTATGATGATCAGGTCGGGCACCTCCCAGTCGAATTGCTGGCAGATCTCGATCCCGATCGTCTTCTGGCCTTCGAGGCGGAGGGAGTTCATGGAATTCGCGAGGTAGATGCCTTCGCTTTCGGCCACCCGCTGGACGATCTCCATGCATCCGTCGAAATCCGTATCCAGCGACAGGGTCAGCGCGCCGTGGGAGATGGGCTGAATGAGCTGGGTCACGGAGACCTTGTCCCGGGGAAGGAACACGATGGCCGGGATGCCCGCCGAGGCGCAGTAGGCCGCCAGCGAAGCCGAGGTATCTCCCGTCGACGCGCACGCGATCCCCCGGATGCCCTGGCCTTCCTCGATCATCTGGTTGACCATGGAGACCAGCACGGTCATGCCCAGGTCCTTGAACGAACCGGTGTGGTTGTTGCCGCACTGCTTCACCCAGAGGTCGCCCAGGCCGAGTTCCTCGCCGAGCCGCTCTGCCCAGAAAAGGTTGCTGCCGCCCTCGTAAATGGAGACGACGTGCTGGTCGTCCACCGCGGGACAGACCCATTCCTTCTTGCCCCAGACCGAACTCCCGTATGGATACTCTGTCCGCCGGTACCGTTCGTCGAAGAGCCTCATCCACGCCGCGGCGCCCCGGGCCTTCAGGCTGTCCATGTCATGCGCGACGTCGAGGAGGCCCCCACAGACCCGGCACCGGTAGATGATTTCGTTCAACGGATAGGTCTCGCCACAACCTTCGATGCAGTGAAACCTGGCCCTGTATTCCATGGGGGACCTGCTTTTTAAGCCCGCCATCGCCTGTTTTTTGAACAAAATGAAATAATAATGTTGACTATGACTGGGACCGGATATATACTTACTACTCGTTGCAAGCGAATAACCAAACATAGCCGAACCATTACCAGCGCAACACCTTATGCGCGTCCGTACATAATGTCAAGAAAGATATGACGGCGGTCGCGGGGTTGCGATGAGTACGATAGCGTAATGGATTCGGACCGTGTTGTGCAATTCGTTTCAGCCCGTATCGAAGGATGAAATTTATTTCGTGTTTCGTATCGTCCAGAACGGCCCCATGCAGATGACAGAATACAGCCCTTGGACTTGTATCGCCTAGAGTCCCAAAGGGTTTCGGTCAAGGGGCCGTGTGCGCCGGTGGGCGATGCGAAATCTGGCACGTTGTTTGCATTTGATAGGAACTCGGAATCCTGACATCCAAAATCGATGTTTCGTCGCGTGTTCACGCCCTTGCACGCGGCCGTCATGTATGTCGTTACTAGTATTTTAAGGTATTCAGATTACTTATTTATATACGATTGCCCCAATACCATCGCTGGAGGGAGGTGAGTGTCGAAAGAAGTGCAGTTGGAATTTGAATTCGATTCTGCAACATTACGATGCCGTCAGCAGGCCGGGGCAAGCTGACAATAATCAGAAGGGCTCTGTTAAACGAGGAGTGAATTAGATGTCTATAACAATTTCACGAGCTTTGCGCTTCGCATTCGCTTTCGCGTTAGTGCTCAGCATCTCGACGGATGCACAGGCGCAGTTGTCGCTGGGTAAGATTTCCGGTGTCGTGGTCGACAGCGCGACGCGGGATCCGCTGCCGGCAGCCAGTGTCCGCATCGAGGGCACGGTTCTGGGTGCGATGGCGAATGACATGGGCGAGTACTTTATCCTGAACGTACCGCCCGGCAACTACACCCTGGTGGTGAACGTCATCGGCTACGTCCCGGTGCGCGCCATAGAAACCGAGGTGCACGCCGACTTGACCACGACGCTCAATTTCGAGCTGGAATCCACGATTCTAGAATCCGCGGAAGCGGTCGAGGTCGTGGCGACGCGGGACCTGGTCGAGAAGAGCCTTACCTCCACCCGGACCATCGTGCAGGCCGAGGAAATCCAGTCGATGCCGGTGATCAGCATCTCCGAAGTGGTCCTGACCACTGCGGGCAGTTTCGCCGGTAACCTCCGAGGCGGCCGCGCGGAGGATCAGCAGACCACGCTCGACGGGTCCACGATTACCGGGCAGCAGAACAACACGAGACAGGCGTTTGCGGTCAACCCCTACATGATCCAGGAACTCGAGGTCAAGACGGGTACGTTCAACGCCGAGTACGTGAACGCGCTGGCCGGTATTACATCGGTGGTGACCCGCGAAGGCGGAGCCAGCTACAACGGTAACTTCGAATACCGCACGCTGGGCCAGAAGGGCCTTAACTGGGTCAAGCCGCCGGATATGGATATCGTGGACGCGTACCGTGCCGGAACCTGGTCCGAGGAGGACCTGAGAAAGGTCATCCAGGACGCGATCGACAAGACGAACGCCTTCAACAGCGACCCGGCTCGCGCGGACGATGGTCTCAGGCTGCAGGATCCCTTCGACGTGCTGCAAATGAACGGGCCCGTGGACAGTTGGTCCGCCATCTACAAGCGCGACAACTATTATTGGGATTATGACCGGGTCATTCCGGAGGTCGAGGCCATCAACTGGTCCTATCTGACCGACGGTTTACCGGAAGCCCAGGCCAATAGTTTCGCAGTGGACCGGTCGTTCCATCTGGACAAATACAACCAGTTCGCCCGGAACAACCGGACGGAGAAGCGCCCGGTACAGATCGACTTCGGCATGGGCGGTCCGCTGGGCAGCAAGTTGAACTGGTTCGCATCGGGCCGGTTCGCGGAGAGTTGGGGACGGAATCCCAATGACTACGCGCGCGTGATGAACACCTTTATCAAGATGACCTACCGGCCGGAGACCGCTATGAAGCTGTCCATGTCCGGACTCATCGAAGATCAGGGTTTCTTCAGCAAGAAGGGCAATCGGGGTTCGGGCAGTGTCGGCGGGATTTTCGATCCGGGCTCCTCGAACTATTCCTGGAAGTACAATAAAGAAGGTCTCAACCAGGATTACGGCGGCCGGCTGCATCTCAACATGGCGTTTACCCATACGCTCAGCCCCCGTACCTTCTACGAGATCCGCTTCAGCCACCTGCGCGAGTACAACGAACGCTACAATCCCAAGTACGGCAAGGAGCCCCTGCCGGCCCTTACCGACGCGTTCATCCACTCCGTGGGTTATTCGCCGCTTGAGCAGGGCGCCGGTACTCAGGTGCCTTATATCCTGTACGGCGATGAGGCCTACGCTTCGATCGACTTCGGTAACTACACGAGTCGACGCCCGTTCAAGACCGACATAAATTTCGCCATTACGAGCCAGATGACCTCGAATCATCAGCTCAAAGGCGGATTCGGTATTACGATGAACGATTACGAAGAGAACACGCGCGGTCCCGCCCGGGGTAACGCCGTGACGCTCTTCAACGACCTCAACCGGGATCCGACGGCCAGCGTCCTGCCCCTCGCTGGACGTCAGGCGCACGTTTACCCGGTCGAGTACTTCGCGTACATGCAGGACCGGATCGAGTACGGTAGCCTCGTGGTGAACGCGGGACTGCGTCTGGACATCTTCGATGCCAACGCCAACGCGATCAACCCGTACCGTCCGCGACCGGGTCCCGATCCCGAGCATGACGATCCCGAATACCGCACGCTTGAGCCGTCGATGAAGACGGGTCTCGCGCCGCGTCTGGGTATCTCTCACCCGATCACGGATCGCGCCGCGCTGCATTATTCGTACGGGATCTTCAACCAGCGTCCGTCGCTGGAAAGACTGTTCACCGGTCTGGTTCAAACCTCGTCATTCGAGCGGAACCACGGAAACCCGGATCTGCCGTTCCAGAAGTCCACGAACTACGAGATGGGTCTGCAGGCCGAGCTCTATCCCGGGTACTACCTGGACGTCACGGGTTATTTCCGGGACGTGAACAACCTGCCGCTGGTATGGCTCTTCGCGCCCGATGTCGCTTTCATCGGCGGCTCGCAGCGCGAGATTTCCATCCTGCTTCCGACCTTAGCCCAGGATACGCGGGGACTCGAAGTGTCGGTGCGGCGCCAGATGGCCAACCGGTTCTCGGTACGGGCCAACTACACCCTGGCTTTCACGTCCGATCTGACGACGCCTCAAACGGTCCGTGAGCGCGGCGGCGAGACGGTGCTCGTATTCTCCGACTTCGTGGATGGAACTCCGACGCCGGATACCTACATACGCGAGTTCACCCAATTCGATCGTCGTCACCGGATCGTTGCGAACCTCCTGGTCGAACTGCCCTATGGTATAAACGCTTCGTTCCTGACCAAGGCGCAGAGCGGCAACCAGTACCGCACGTCCAGCGACCAAGCGATCGATCCGCTCGGTCTGCTTGCTGCTTCGCAGCGTTCGCCCTGGACGTGGACGACCGACCTGTACGCCCAGAAGTCTTTCGATCTCGGCGCGGTACGGTTGGGCGTGTTCACCCAGGTTAACAACCTCTTCGACCGGACGAATATCTACAGCATCGTCAGCAATGCCGCTAATGCGGCCGGCGATCGTTGGCAACGTCGTGGAGATCCCGTAGGCCTCGTAGGCGGTCCGGTGGGTGGCATCGGCTCGCAGGCCAACGGACCACGCGATATCTGGGTGGGTCTCAACTTAGCTTGGTAAACCCAACGTGAGGAGACGCGCGGGAAATGCGCGTCTCCTCGCCAGGTTGGCGACGTTCGCGTGACGTTGCCGGCATAAGGAGGTTCATTTTGAAGAAATGGCGTCGATATGTAACAGCCGGAGCGGTCGTGTTTACGACGGCGCTTGCCCTGGGGGTCGCTCAATACCTCACGGCGTTGCCGGACGCCCCGGCAAGATCCGCGGCAACTCAGGGATCTCCGATCCCGAACGAGTTGGCCCTGGACGAAAGACAGGATGCATATATTGGTGGCCAGACCTACATGGCCATCATGAACTCGGAAATCACCGATACCTACACCGGCGTGGGCTGGAGGGGATCGGGCCGTTCCATGAGTCCAACGATGGGTTTCCCGTCGTACACCTTTCCCGCGGGCGGGTTGGACGCGCCACTGTGGGCGTCGGCCTTCGGGATTACGGCCTATCAGCCCAACGCCGTGGCCGGCATGCCCATCAGCCGAGCTGAAGGCGATTTCATCGGTACGACCAACGTTTACCGTGCACCGCCTCACCAGCGCGAGCAGGCGCCCCAGGGCTTCTGGTCCGATCAGGGTGGATCGATGAGCCCGGGTTTTGGCGGTGGCACCGTGGGACCTGGCGGTTACCGCGAGCCGTTCATTACGGAAACGACGTTCAATACGAATGCCGGAATCCGTGTCCAGCGTCAGTCGTACAGCTTCAGCTACGGCTACGGCCATACGAATGATTTCATCCTGCTGCGTCACGTGCTGAACGTTCACGGTGATGTCGATGTGAATCAGGACGGCACGCTGGAAGAGCGAGGCGTTTCGATCAAGAATTTCCTGATCATCTTCAATTACGACTTCGATATTCCCTGGACGAACAATCCCCTCCTGACCGGTGGGGCGATCGGCGGCGGAACCGGCGGCGACGACAAGCAGCCGCCCGCCATGTTCAGCCGGGTGATGCCGCTTGCCGTGCCGGAAGGATTGATTAATTCGGGTCGATACAACCAGGCGCCCTACAGCGATCGTTTCTATTCGGGTCTGGTTACCATGTTCGACGAGGACAATCCGAACCACCCGGGGATCGATTCCTACGTGTGGAATACGACCAACGGTAACTTCAATCCGTTGCACGTGGGCGAGGCCTCGCTGATGGTTCTGGAAGGATCCGGCGACGACGATATGTACGGGGACCTGAACAACGTCGCGGCGCTGGATATCTACGACGCGCCGTCCGTCGGTCTGTTCAATACCCACGAATGGTGGATCGCCGATCTCCGGACCGTGTTCGGCTGGTACGAGGGTTCTCTTACCAAGTACCTCGAGAACAAGAAAGTCAACGTACCGGGCGGAAGCAGTTCACCGCATCCGGATCTCTTTACCAGTGGTTCTCCGCTTGATAGAAACTCCGATATCAGCACCTGGACTGCCAAGACGCAGCCGGGTGGATCGGCCGCGGGCTACGGCTTGAAGTGGGGCGACCCGCGTAACCTGACCCAACTCGGCAATCCCGGTGCGGTTCAGGGTGTGCAGCCTGGTCAGTATGACAGCTTTACGCTCTTCGATCTCGACGGCGTGTTCCGGGGCATCGTACCCGATCCGTACAACGGAAGCGACACGAAGGAAGAGACCTCGGGCGCCGGTTGTATCCGGAATGCCCTTGGCTGGGGCCCCTACACCAAGGCGCCCGGCGAGGATCTGACCATATGGCACGCTGATGTCGTCGGCGCCGGCAAGGACGGCACCTACGATGTGTACCTCCGCGCTATGGACGTGTGGATGCAGCGGAAGTACAACGTGGCCAACAACACGTACTACTGGGACGGCTCCAATGACCGGATTATCCCTATGTACAACGAGGATGGTTCAGTCATGCGGGACAGTGACGGCGCAGTCATGACCGTGACGCACAACTTCGGTCGCGGTGCAGCCAGCGGCGCGCTGTTCCATCCGCCTCCGCCTCCTACCCTGTCGGTCTTCCCGACCGCCAACGGTACGATTGCGCTGGCGTGGGCCAACAATGCGGAAACGGCCATGGATCCGGGCCTGGGTCGCACGGACTTCGCGAAGTACCGCGTGTACCGCGCTTCCGGTTTCATTGATCAGTTCCCGACCGCTACGGTGGCCCATGAAGTCGGTTACAACAGTACGGTGATTCCGCCGAATCTCGGCCTGAGCGACGGCGCCGCACCGATCACGGACGTAACCGATCCGACGAGTGCCGCGGTGAAGCAGGGCCATCCCTACGCCCGGTTTATCCATGAAGGATTGACCCTCGGCGCCGATTACAACATCGGCCGGGTTTACGACTTCGTGGCCGACGACCTGGTGAAGCGCTTCGCGGCGCCGAACTTCTCCGGTCCGTACGTCCAGATCGCTGAATTCGGCGGCGGCGGAAGCAATCAGACCAACAGCCTGAATCCGCCAGAGTCCGTTTCCTATCCGAACCCGTATCCGGCTGGCGACAGGCTGCCGGGTTTCGAGGATGACTTCATCGAGACCAAGCCCAGTTCGGCGCAGATCGTCGAAGCGAACAATGCGCTGGGCGCCACGACGGCCATCGCCACCAGCTTCTCGGATCGCTATCCGGATGCCATCGGATCCGGCGATGCGCAGATTACCAGTGTTGGCGGTATTGCCACCGATCCCCGCCTGGTGGGCAAGAGCGGTTATATGTTCGAGGATCGCTCCGTGCTGATCGGGTTCAGCTACTGGTACTACGTAGCCGCGGTGGATAACGAAAGCGCGCAGCAGCACGATTTCGACAACTACGTCGCAGATCAGGGCTCTTCGCAGCGCGTGATCACCCGTACCATCAATGGTCTCGAGAGTTTCTACACGATGAACGCGAACGGAACGGACGGACGCTGGCACGGTCAGTATCCCTACCGGGGTCTGACGGTAGGTCCGCAGGTTCCGGGACAGGACGTCATTCCGACGACCGTGGTCCGTAACGACGTGGTCGGCGGTGTGGCGGAATTCGAGAATCTGATGACGGTCGCGCCCAACCCCTTTGTCTTCCAGGCTCAGTGGGATCTGGCGACGAAGTCTCAGACTGTCAAGTTCTTCAACGCTCCGGTACCGTCCCGCATCACGATTTTCGATGCGGCCGGCCTGCAGGTGAAGCAGTTCTCCGTGCCGGGTGACCAGACCACGACGATCGGTGGTGTGACGGACTGGGATCTGAAGAATGATTCCAACGTGCCGGTTGCCAGCGGTCTGTATATCATCGTGGTAGAAGCCGAGATCGGTGGCGTGGACTACGCGAGAACGTTGAAACTCTACGTCCGGCGGTAAACTGCGGTTACGTCCTGCGCCATGGGCCATGACGGGCCATGGCGCGGGGCGGTCCGATTCAGGGAGGTTTTCTAATGAAAGTATTGTTTCGCTGGGGCGTGGTCACCGGACTGCTGCTGGCACTGTCAGCGCCGGTACATGCTCAGGTTTCCAAAGGTGGAACCGCCGCGACGAAGTTTCTGACGCTGGATTCTAGCGCCCGTGTCGCGGGTGTTGCATCTTCCGCCACGTCCTATACGGACCTTGGCGCCTTCTCGGCCCTGACGAACCAGGCTACCATGGTTTTCGTTGAGGGCAGGGGTGCGGTCGGCGTTTCCTACGCACCGTATTTTGCGGAAATGACCGTGTTCAGCGCAGGTCTCGTGTGGAATCTCGGCGATAACGGGGCGGTGGGTGTGAGTGTGCATTCGTTGCTTTCGGGCGACATACCCTATACCACCTCTGGAGATCCGACGGGTCAATTCGCCAACCAGGGCCAGAACTTCAACGTGACGGACCTGGCCATCGGTCCGAGTTACGCACGTCGTCTGACGGATTCCTTCGCGGTCGGTGGATCGCTGAAGTACGTGTCGGAAGGCACGAGCGGAGCCGGAGACGATGACCGGACCAGCACGGCGGTTGCGGTCGACGTGGGCACCATCTATACGACGGATTTCCGTAATTTCCGTATTGGCGCCTCGTTCCAGAACTTCGGTCCGGACATGCAATTCATCGATGAGTCGAGCGCTCGCGACCAGTTGCCCACGACGTTCCGTATCGGTTTCGCCATTGAACCGACCGAACTGCCGGTGGGTAGCATCATGACCAGCGCCGAACTCTGGAAGCTCCGCGAGTTCGATTCCGTGCTCAATCTCGGTATCGAGTGGTGGGTGAACGACTACATCGCGGGACGGGTAGGCTGGAAAGCCGGATACAGCGGTGGCCAGGATGAAGGCGTTTCCGCTGGTGCCGGTCTCCGGTTCAGCCAGGGTGAATTGAGTCTCAACGTTGATTACGCGTATACGCAGTATGAACTTCTGGACGATCTGCATCGCGTGTCCGTCGGCGTGGGCTTCTAAACATCAAGCCAGGAAGTACCGATGGATGTAAGCATTATCGTTTGAAGCACCAGGAGAATCCCTCAGTCCGTTCGATGAGGGATTCTCTTATGTTGTGAGAGAATTGGGGAATTCCGATGGTGTTGCATAGACTGACCGGACTGACCGCGAAACGCCTGACCGCATATAGGCAGGTGGTGAGGATTTTCGTGATCGGATGCATCGCGGCCGCCGGAGCGATGATCGGTCTGGATGCCAGGGCCCAGGCCCTGCAGTTGAGCGGCATCGTCATCGATGGGAAAGATCCCATACCGGATGTTCGCGTGCGGGAACACGGAAAGCCGAATTTCGTGCTTACCGATTCCGAGGGAAGGTTTACCCTGAACATCATTGAAGAACCCGTGCAGCATTACGCGGTAACGGCAGGCAAGGAAGGCTGGTTGAATGGCGGGGTCATGGTCGATCCCAAAACCTCATATACAACGATTATATTGCAAAAAGTACCGGAAGAAAAAGACGACTCCTACGATTTCATCACCCCCCACAAATCGCTGGTCGATCTTCGCGAAGATCCGGAAGAGTTGGAACGCCTTCGTGCGCAATCCCACACGGGCTTCGAAGAGGGGTGCAACCTCTGCCATTTCGAACCCACCTGCTACCTCTGCCATAGAGACCTCTACGATCAGTGGAATACTTCTCAACACGCGAAAGGCGTGACCAATCCGTGGACGTTGAATCTTTACGACGGTACGGATGCGGACGGGAATGAGAACGTGGGGCCTGGTTTCAGGCTGGATTTCCCCGACGAAGCCGGAGAATGCGCCGATTGCCACGCTCCCTCGGCCGCCGTGCGCGCGCCGGGGAACACCGACCTGAAGGTCGTGTACAACCGTTCGCTGGCCTATCCTACCGTCCAGGACTACAAGACGCTTGAACGCATGGAGTACGAGAAAATGGCCGGTTCGGTCGACGCCGCGGGGATACATTGCGATTTCTGCCACAAGATCCAGAACGTGGAGGTGAATGATCACGCGGGCGTGAATGGATCGATAACCCTTAACCTGGTGGCCATGGAAGAGGAAAGACATGCCCGGCTCATCAAGGGGAAGTTTCCGCCGATCTTCGTCTACGGGCCCTATGACGACGTCATCAACTTTACCCCGCTGCCGGGTTCATCCAACACCTCTCCGATGGTGGCGAGTTACAATCCGCAATACACGAGCAGCGATTACTGCTCCGCCTGCCACCAGCACAAGAACAAGCACGGCCTTCCGTTCATGGATACGTACCGGGAATGGAAGGAGAGTCCCTATTCCGCCATGGGCATCGAGTGCCAGGACTGTCACATGGAGCCCGAATCCGACGGTTTCACCTTTGGTTCTTTCGTAAATGGCGACGCGGAGAAGTTCTGGACACCTATCGGATACCGGGATCCGACCACCGTTAAAACACATGGGTTCCCCGGGGCCACGGAAGAGCTCCTGCCGAACGCCGCCACCCTGGCCATCGACGCCGTTGTATCCAATGGTCTGCTGACGGTGACCGTGGACGTGCGCAACGTAAATACCGGCCACCATATCCCGTCGGGAATCACCATCCGAAACATGCTGTTGCTCGTCACACCCGTGCTGGCAAACGGCGATACCCTGCGTTACCTGGGGGACCAGCGCGTACCGTCCTACGGCGGCGAAGGCGACCTGGCCGAAGGGAACTACGCGGGCTACCCGGGCAAGGGATTCGCCCTGGTCTTCGGTGACGACGAGGGCAATACCCACGTCATGGACTGGCAGGCGACCCGCATCGTTGAAGACACGCGGATCAAGGCGCGCGAGGCGGATCGCTCCGTGTATTCCTTTGAAGTCCCGTCGGATGTCGATCGTGTTGATATCCATACCGATCTGATTTACAGAAGAGCGTTCAAGCCGCTGGCGGATCTCAAGAAGTGGACACAGAAGGACATGTCCGTGGCTTCGGACGTCACCTCGGTAAGGCCTGTTGGGCAACTGGAAGTCTCCACGCCTTCAAAAGGACTGAGCCTCCGCGATCGAATCAGATCCTACTTCGACTGACGGGTACGGCATGCGCAATATCCTTCTCGCAGCCCTTCTGCTTTACACGCCTCTGATTACGGACACCGGTCCCTACCTCACGAACATTATCACCGTCCGTCAGGATGAAGGGTCCAGGCAACTGTCCCCCGAGGACGAGTCCCTTCTGCTCGAAGACGTGATGTTCTTCCGACGGCAGATCGAGGACAACAGCAACGAACCCTCCAACTACTTCAACCTTGGGCTCGCCGCCGTCGCGCTGGAAAAGCTGGACACGGCGGAAGCGGCCTTCCTGGTCGTCACCGAACTGCGTCCCGGGGACGCCGATGCCCATTTCAACCTGGGTCTGGTCTACGCCCGGCAGGAACGGTACGACGAAGCGATCGCGGCCTTCCTCCGCGTCGTGGAAATGGATCCCGATCGCGCCGAACCTCACTACAACCTGGGCCAGGCCTACCAGTACACGGGCCGGCTTGTCGAATCGATCAAGTCCTTCGTCGGGGCGACGGACCGTGACCCCGACAACAGCCGGTTTCACTACGGCCGGGGGACCACGGAAGAGAAACTGGGCGCCCTGGACGAGGCCGCCATTTCCTATGCCAATGCCCTGTCCATCGATTCGGACTACGTCGACGCCCGGTTCGCGTTGGGACGCGTGCTGCTGGATCAGCGTAAGTTCCAGGAAGCGAGGGATGCCTTTCGCGCGGTTTTGCAGGTGGATGGCGGCATGCCGGAAGCCTACTGCCAGCTCGGTGTGATCGCGTTGAGTGAAGGCCGTGTCGACGACGCGGTCCGGTCCTACGAGAACGCGCTGCGCATCGATGAGGCATCGGTGGAGGCCGTCGCGGGCCTTGCCCAGGCGTCGCTGCGGGCGGGCCAGGCTGAACGGGCGATCACGCTGTACCAGGAAGCCCTGGAGATGGATCCCGAGTCGCCTGGCCTGCACTACCATGCGGGTACGGCCTATGCGGCCGCCCAACGGCAGGAAGAAGCCCTGGAAGCGTTCTCGCGGGCGATCGAACTCAACCGGGCGTATCCCGAACCCTATCTTGCGATCGGAAACACCCTGAACGCCATGGGCAGACAGGACGATGCCGGGCGTTTTCTCGATACGTTTCAGCAGCTCAACGGGTTCAGGGAAGCGTTGTCGCAGGCGGAATCCCTGGTACGGCTGAACCCCCGGGTGGCGGAGGTGCATTACAACATGGCGACGGCCCTGACCCGCCTGGGCCGGTACGAGGACGCCGTGCGGGAATTCAGGATAGCGACGGAGCTGTCGCCCCGATTCGTTCACGCCTTTAACAACCTGGGCGTGGCCTACGTGGAACTGGGCATGTTCGATGAGGCCCGCGAAGCGTATCAGCAGGCGATCCTGCTGGATGCGAACTATGTAGAGGCTTATACGAACCTTGCCTGGCTCATCGCCCGGCACGGGGAGGACCTGGACCGCGCCCTCGAACTGGCCGGCAAGGCGGTCGAGATCGCGCCTACCGCCGTCGCCTACGAAACGCTGGCCATCGTGCGGAACGCGAGAGGGGATTACAGCGGGGCCGATGAGGCGATGGGAAACGCCGTCCGCATCGAACCGGAGAATGGAGTGTTGCAACAGCGATGGGAACAGATCAGGCAGGAGAGGAATGGATCATGAATGGACGTACCGGAAGGAGAAGCGGATGAAGCGGTTCAAGTCCGGAGCGTTGCCGCTCCTGGCCGCGGCACTTTTGATGGGTTGTACGGAAGCGGACGATGACGGGATGTGGCGTGGGAGAACGGAAGTGGTCGCGGGCGCTTCAAGGGTCATCAGCGACGCCCCGGTCCGGCACGCACCCGATCAAACGGCTGACGTCACGCTTGAAGAAGACCTTGTGATCGAAGGAGGCGAGGGCCGGTCCTTTGCTTCGGTATTCGGGATCACCACGGATCGAAGTGGCTACATCTATATTGCCGATTCGGACCGGAAACAGATTTCCAGGTTCGACGAATCCGGTACCTTTCAAACGGCCGTAGGGTCGTCAGGCGTGGGACCGCTGCAGTTCAGGTCTCCGGTAGACATGGCGGTGGATGACGAAGGAAGACTGTTCGTGCTGGACAACGAACTCGACCGGGTCACGGTACTCAATCCGGACCTTACCTTTGCGGACATCTGGGCCACACAGGTCACGAAGCCTCGCCGCATTCGCATCGATGCCGAGGGCAACGTGCTCGTCTTCGTCATTACGCAGCACGATCTCATCTACAAATACAGTCCGGAAGGCGATCCGATCACCAAGTTCTACAATCCGATGGAGACCCTGCGGCGGACGGGAACGCTCAAGGAATTCATCGCGTATTCCGACGCGGCCATGGAAACGACGGAGGACGGTTACGTGGTCGTATCCGCGAAACACCCCTACTGGATCCGTAAATTCGACCGGGTAAACGGACTGGAACTGGAGTTCTACCGGACTACTCCCTTCGCTATGAACCCCATGGCGAGCTGGACGCCCACGCGGCAACCGCCGCCCGTGGGCGTGTCCGGCGGCCTGGCCGTACTGCCCGACGGACGAATCGTCAACTCCATACAGTACCAGGAATTCGAACAGATCGGCCTCAACGTGATGGGCATGCCCAGACTGCAATTGACGAGACTGGATCGATGGTTCGATTTCTTCAGGCCGGATGGAAAGTGGGAAATGTCGGCGCAGTTCGACGTGGTCGGCGTTCCCATGCACGTGGACCGGCAGGGCCGGATCTATTTCGCGGAACTGGAGGAGGACCGAGTCGTCCGGTACCACTTCGTTTTTCCCGAGGAGTACAACTAGTGCGCGGTATCAAAACAGGCTTTTTTCTGGCGTTCACGGCGGCGTTCACGCTGGTGGTTGCGGCCCCGGGCTGCAACGGGGCGCCCAGTGACGATCAGGTGGCGGGCGGCACTTTCGTCGGATATACGTTTTCCGAGCAGGCCGTCGTAGACGAAGCACGGGACATGGACGCCGGGTACACGCTGACCTTCAAGGCCTACGATCTCGGCGGCGACGCGCGATTCGTGACCTACGTCCAGCGCAGGTCGTCGGGCGAATACTACGCGGGCGTCCTCCGGATCGGGATCACGGATCCACAGGGCAACGTATACACGCATTACCACAGTGCCGAAGCCGAGGCCATCGACCGTCCGATCATGTGGACCCGGCGCGTTCCCGGCGTGCATCACGTTGAGGTGGAGTTTGCGGTCCGCGGTGAACAGAAGGCGAGTGTCGCCTTCGAGGTTCCGCTGGTCAGGGAACCGGTGTCGGGCTTTCTCGTCGCCGGGGTCAGCCTGGGTGTGCTTGCCCTCGTGGCCATGACCGTCGTACTGATGAGAAAACGCCGTTGAAATGGGCGCCGGTACTTCTCTCCTTCCTATTCCTCTTACCTACCTGCGGCCAGCCCGATCCTCATCCTGATGGGGCCCGGCCGGTCGTGCAATTCACGGACATCGCGCCGACTGCCGGGATCACGTTCCGGCATACCAACGGCAAATCGGGCCGGTACTACTTCCTTGAAACAGTGGCGTCCGGCGGCGGGTTCATCGACTACGACGGGGACGGCGACCTCGACGTCTATCTGCTCAACGGCGCGGCCATCCCGGGTTTCGTGCCCGACCGGCCCCTGTCCAGCGCCCTCTATCGCAACGACGGTGACGGATCCTTCACGGACGTAACCAGCCAGGCCGGCGTGGGCAATGCGGGGGGCTATGGGATGGGCATGGCCGTCGCGGATTACGACAACGACGGCGACGACGACCTCTTCGTCACGAACTACGGGGCGAACATCCTCTACCGGAACGAAGGAGACGGGACATTCCGGGATGTGACCGCCCGAGCGAGCCTGACGGTACCGACGAACCCCATGTTCTCGACCAGCGCGGCGTTCCTGGACTACGACCGGGACGGGTACCTGGACCTCTACGTGTGCGCATACGTCGAATTCGACTTCGAGACCAACAAGCGCTGCTCCCGGGACGGCATCCAGTCCTACTGCGGACCTGACATCTACGAGGGCGCGGCCGACCTGCTGTACCGGAACAATGGCGACGGCACGTTTACCGACGTCTCCGTGGCGGCGGGTATCTCGAATCCGAATGGCAAGGGCCTCGGCGTCGTGGGAGGCGACTACGACGGCGACGGATGGACGGATATCTTCGTGGCCAACGACCTGACGCCGGATTTCCTGTACCGGAACAACGGCGACGGCACGTTTACCGACATGGCCCTGCTGGCCGGCGTGGCCTATGGCGAGGACGGCGTGGCCCGGGCGGGCATGGGGGTGGATTTCGGAGACTACGACCGGAACGGGTCGCCGGACATCTACGTGACCAATTTCTCCCTGGAACCCAACTCGCTGCACCGGAACAACGGGAACGGCACCTTCACCGAAACGACTTTCGGCGCGGGCGTGGGCAATCCCACGCTGCTCTTTCTGGGTTTCGGTACGGCCTTCAAGGATTTCGATCACGACGGGTGGCTGGATATCTTCGCGGCGAACGGCCACGTGATCGACAACATCTCCCTTTTCGATCCGACGATCACCTACGCGCAGACCAATCAGCTGTTCCGGAACGAGGGGGCCGGCGTTTTCACCGACGTCAGTTCCGCGGCGGGCCCACCCTTCCAGGTGGAGCGCGTACACCGCGGCGCGGCCTTCGGGGACGTGGACAACGACGGCGACGTCGACGTGCTGGTCACCACGGTGAACGACGTCCCTTTGCTGCTGCGAAATGACGGAACCGGGGAGCGCGGTGCGCGCGGCGGGTCTGGCGGGAGCGGCGGGATCGACGGAAGCATCGGAAGTGACGGCGCCGGTCAGCCCGGTGCGCTCAGCCTGCTCGTCGCCACCGAGGGCGTCCGGAGCAATCGAAACGGCATCGGCGCGCGGGTCACCGTGGTCACGGATGCCATACGACAGTCGCGGGAAATACGAGGCGCCTACAGCTACCTGGCGGCCAACGATCTCAGGGCCCATTTCGGACTCGGCGCATACGCCGGGGCGGACTCGGTCATCGTGGACTGGCCCGGCGGCGCGAGAGACGTCGCAACCGGCGTCGAAGGCGGCCACCTGATCACGATCCGCGAAGGCGCAGGTATCGTCTCGCGAACGCCAATTCTCCGGCGTTGAAGAATCTCATCGCCCACAACGCTACCGGGTAAGCCGCGACCAGGGCGATCTCCCCGGGCCAGGCGATCTCCCCGGGCCAGGCGCTTTCGGTGAGTTCACGCACCGCGAACAGCGCTCCGCACACCAGGATCACTTTGAGCAGTCGGATGTACTCGTAGGGTATCGGGTAATACCTTCGCCCCACGAGATACAACCCGACCACCATCACCGCGTAGGCGGCCGCCGAGGCCGTGGCTGCCCCGTACATGCCGAATTCCGGGATGAGCCAGAGGTTCGTCAGGATGCAGACCAGGGCCGCCGCGGACGTGATGAAGGGGAGCAGGATGGTCTTCTTCTCCAGGTAGACGCCCACGGTGAGGTTGACGTATATCCCATACAGCACGTACGCCGCGAGCAGGATCGGCACCACTCCAATCCCTTCCCAGTAAGACGCCTCGATCAGGGTATAGCCGGCGATGGAAATGCGGACCAGGTCGTCGATGAGGAAGGAAAGGGCCAGTAAGACGCCGCCCGCAATGGCCAGGAAGTAGGTCAGTACGCGGGCGAACAGCGGCCTGGGGTTCTCCTCCCTGGAAGTCTCCAGGAAGAAGGGCTGCCAGGCCTGCCTGAACATGGTGACGAAGATGAGCATGCCGACGCCCAGCTTGCGGGCCGCATGGTAGATGCCGAGGGTTTCGGTGCCGGCCATCCGTTCCAGCATCAGGCGGTCGATGGTTTCGATGATGATGATGCAGGCGCCGGCGGGCACGTAGGGCAGGCCAAACTTTAGGAGCCGTCCCATCGTTCCGCGAGACCAGGAGAAGGACATGTGCCGCAGGGTGATGCCCGCCAGGATGAGGAAAACGATCCCGGACCCCGCGATGTTGCTGATGAGAATGCCCTGCAGCCCCATGTCGAGCACGACCACGAGGTAGCAGTTTCCCCCCAGTTCGATCATGACCTTCATCAGCTTGAGGGAGGCGAACGTCGCGGCCTTGCCCTCTCCCCGGAGCCGCGCGAAGGGAATGGCGTTCAGGGCGTCCAGCGCCAGGACCGCGGCGGCCAGCTGGACGTAGGAGGTCAGGGAAGCGGAGACTGCGATCAGGGGCGCGATCCGGGCGGAGAACAGGACGATGATCACGGCAAGCCCGGCCGACGTGAACAGCATGGTGAGATAGCCGGTGCTCAGCGTATCCCGCTTGCGGTCCTCCTCGAGGACGTAGTACCTGAGAAAGGCCGAATCCATGCCGTAGAGGAAAACGACGTTCGCCAGCGCGATGAAGGTATACACGAGCCCGTAGTAGCCGAATTCCTCCACGGGCATGACATGGGTATACACCGGTACCAGCAGGTAAGCCATGGACCTGCCCAGTACGTCGCTGAGACCGTAGATCGCCGAATGGGTGGTGAGTCTTTTGAGGCCCTGGAACATGGATCCTGGTTTGTGGGCGGTCAGGGTTCTCACCGCATCGGGAGGGGGTGGAATCCAGGCACTGAACACCTTAAATGGTACCGGCTGCCGACCGGGGCGTCAATCACCAATGAACCGCGGCGTTGCGCCGGCCTCAAAACCCCTTCGAGGCCGCAAGTCGAATTTACATATTGCACGCGATGTGCAGCAAGTGGTTCGGTTATGATCACACACAACCTACATATCCATGCCGTAAAAAACTGTTGTAGCTTAGATAAAACGTATATACCCATTATCAGTAATTCTGAAATTTCAATTCAGTTGCACTTTGTTATGGAGACCATACAAGCAAGGCCGGAAAGATGCTGTCGTAATCGTGTTTGCCGGCCATTAAATGCAGATGGTACGTAACTTCAGGTCGACATGAACTGCATCCAGTAGTATTGGTTGGGTTAAGCTGATGAGATTGATCATACCAGGTAAGGCAGTTTGCATTCTATCCATACTCACGGGTCTGGCACTTGGCTTATTCACTAACTGTGGTAAGGACAGTCCCACCAGGCCGATGCCGCCGGAACCACCGCCACCGCCTCCGGAAGCGCCGGTAGCAACCCGAATCGACATCACGCCTTTGTATGCGACACTCAAGGCCGTCGGCGAGACGGTTCGTCTGTCTGCGACGGTTTACGATCAGAACAACAGTGCCATGAATGGCGCAGTGATCAACTGGTCGAGCAGCAATCCTGGCGTCGCTGCCGTCAGCCAGCAGGGCCTGGTGACCGCCGTTAAAAACGGTAGTGCGGTTATCTCAGCCCGTTCGGGCGGCGCAACCGCTACCGTAACGGTTACGGTAGCTCAGACTGCCGGCCGCATCGTGATAGAGCCGGATGCGGCGACGCTGACGTCGTTCGGTGCGACGATACAGCTTACAGCGACGGTGCTCGATGGCAACGGCCAGCCGGTAGAAGGTGCCGTTGTAGCGTGGGAGACCAGTGACGCGGAGGTGGCTTCGGTGAGCACACGAGGCCTGGTGAGGGCCGTGGGCAACGGCGTCTCTCGTATCACGGCCCGTTCGGGCAGCGTGGCTGCAAATGTGGAGATTACGGTTCGAATACCCAGCCCGGACCGGGAGGTTCTTATTGCATTGTATCATGCCACTGGCGGACCTGGCTGGACGAACAGTACCAACTGGCTAAGCGCGGAACACGTCGACGAGTGGTATGGCGTGAACACCGACGAAGAAGGACGTGTAACGGACCTGAACCTGGGGAGCAACGGGCTGCAAGGACCGCTGCCGCCCGAGCTGGTACAACTGAACGGGCTTCGGGGTCTGTCCCTGGAGAATAACCGGCTATCCGGTTCTGTCATGGCGGAACTGGGCCAGCTTGGCGCGCTTACTCACCTGTATCTTTTCGGTAATCTGTTGACGGGTGCCATCCCTCCGGAACTGGGTCGGTTGGAGAACCTGATTCATCTGTGCCTGAACAACAATAACCTGACGGGTTCCATCCCTTCAGAACTGGGCGGAATGAAGAACCTGAAGTGGTTGCATCTGCAAGACAATACAGATCTCTCCGGCCAGTTTCCCCTTCCACTGACCATCCTTGAGCTGGACGCACTGTTGCTTCAGGGAACGCGTGTGTGTATAAATGACGATCCCGTACTGAAAAGTTGGGTAAGCGGAATAACTGACGCGCGAGTGGCGGACTGTGAAGGATTCGATCCGGAGCGAATCGCACTGGAAGCGCTCTATCACGCGACCAACGGCTCGAATTGGAATAGAGACGAAAACTGGCTGAGTGATGCGCCATTGGCGGATTGGTTCGGCGTAGATACGGACGAAAGCGGTCGGGTAGTCAGTCTTAAGTTGAGCGGAAACGGATTATCAGGACGTATACCTTCGGAACTGGCACAACTATCCAGCTTGACACGGCTGGGACTCCATTACAACGAGTTGACAGGGCAAATCCCCACCCAACTCGGATCGCTAGAAAACCTGGAAGTGTTGAATCTGGAATCGAACCAGTTGGCAGGTAATATCCCGGTTGAACTGGGTAAACTGGCCAACCTCGAGGAATTAAGACTGGGTTTGAATTTGCTCTTCGGTGAAATTCCTGCCGAACTGGCACGTCTGTCTAACCTCAGAGAACTGTACCTGTTCTCTAACCGCCTCTCAGGCGGTATCCCTGGCGAACTGGGCCAACTCGAGAAGTTAACGTTATTGTGGCTTGATAGCAATAGGTTGGAGGGCAGTATTCCAGAAGAACTGGGTCAGTTAAGCAATCTCGGCAAGTTGAGTCTTGATATCAATGCACTCACCGGCAGCATTCCCGCCGAACTTGGCCAATTAAAAACGCTAAGGACACTGTCATTAAGTGGGAACCAGTTGTCAGGAGAGATTCCTGTCGAATTGGGGAACTTGACAAACCTCACCGAGTTGATTCTTGAGGCTAATCAGCTTACAGGCAGCATTCCCGGCGAACTTGGCCAGCTTGCCAGTTTGAAAGATCTCAAGCTGAACAGCAACCACTTAACCGGCACCATACCGGCAGAAATCGGTCAACTGACCAACCTGGGAAGGCTGATACTCCATCGAAACCGTTTGACGGGTCGTATACCTGCTGAACTCGGGGAACTTCCCACGCTCTGGGGCCTTTTTTTAACAGACAACCAATTGACCGGCCCAATCCCCGTAGAATTGGCTAAATCGAGTAATCTGAGATATTTGTATCTCGGTAAAAACGCATCATTGAAAGGCCCGCTGCCCAGGGAACTTCTGTCTTTATCCCTGCATGAACTTGATATTGGAGGAACGCAGTTGTGCATTCCCGTCGATGCCGAGTTTCAGTCATGGTTGATGGACCTCCAGATATCAATCGGTGTCAAGCACTGTGATCGTAACCTGGTGACAGAAGATAAAAACGCCTTGATAGCACTATACCAAGCAACCGGCGGACCTGACTGGGAAAACAACGAGAACTGGCTGAGTAACCAGTCAATTGACCAGTGGTTCGGCGTCACGACCAATGACGCGGGCCGCGTGGAACAGTTGAGTCTGGAGAACAACAATCTGGATGGTACGCTGCCTGCGGAGCTCGGCAGGCTCACTGACCTGCAAGGATTGCGAATCGATGGCAATCTTCGTCTGTCGGGTTCACTGCCTCGCGAACTCACCGGGCTTTTCATGGATACGTTGCAACTGAATGGAACGCAACTGTGTGTACCACCCTTGGTCGCGTTTCAAACATGGATAGAACAGATTGCACACAGGAGCGGAGTCGTAGACTGCGATGAGAACATGACTACGCGGGAAAGAACAGCCCTGGAGGAGTTGTTTCACATAACAGGCGGACCGAACTGGACGAACAACACGAACTGGCTGAGCGACGTACCGCTCGACGGCTGGTACGGTGTGACTGCCGACGCTGAGGGACGGATAACAAGTATCGACCTGTCCAGAAACGGTCTTGCCGGTACGATTCCATCCGAGTTGGGAGAACTCACGCATCTCACCTCATTATCGTTCAGTGAAAACAAGCTGTCCGGCGCAATCCCGATCGAAATCGCAAACCTATCCAACCTTGCTGATTTGGATCTCGGTTACAATCAGTTGTCGGGAGGAATCCCTTCAGAATTCGGTCTTCTATCCAAACTCACATTACTGGATCTGACGGGGAATCAGCTTATTGGCAGCATTCCAGGGGAACTGGGACAACTGTCGAATCTCTACTGGTTGCGGTTAGGTGAAAACCAGTTGACGGGCGAAATCCCCGCGGAACTCGGCGACATGGCAAATCTCCATGTTTTAGCGCTGTATAATAACCAGCTTACGGGCGGTATTCCACCCGAACTGGGACAGCTTGCTCACCTGGAAGAGAAGTTTCTGTACGACAATCGGCTGGAAGGGAATATCCCCGCTGAACTCGGTCGTCTCAGCAGGCTTAGATGGATGTATCTATTTAACAACCAACTGACGGGTAGCATACCCGGTGAGCTTGGACGACTTTTTGATCTCTTGATACTGGATGCAGGACACAACAGGCTGACGGGCGAACTACCCGCCGAGTTTGGCAACCTCGTGAACTTGAAAACACTCAGGTTAAACAACAACTCGGGCATGCACGGACCACTACCTCTGACGCTCACCCAACTTGAACTGAACACCCTGTTTTTGGACAACACGCAGTTCTGCGCACCCAATGATCCCGCGTTCCAGCTGTGGTTCCAGGACATCGAAAGCCACGGTGATATAGCGACATGTCTTCCGGCCATGAATCCTCGAGCGTATCTTACCCAGACCGTGCAATCTTTCAAACGTCCTGTTCCCCTTGTCGAGGGAGAGGCTGCCCTGCTGCGTGTATTCTTCGAAACAAATGAAGTGGTTCTGAGCAAGCCACCGGTTCGAGCCGCTTTTTACCTGGATGACCACCTGGTTCATGACGTAGATATTCCAGCTGGTCCGGTAAAGATCCCTATCGAAATTGACGAAGGGTCGATCGAGCAATCGGCAAATGCGCTGGTGCCCGCCTCGGTGGTAAAACCGGGTTTGCAGTTAGTGGTCGAAATTGGTGACGACGGTGTTCAGGGATCTGAATCGGATATAGATGATCGCGTCCCTGAAACGGGGAGGATGGATTTCGACGTGCGATCTGTACCGGACTTCAACTTGACCCTGGTTCCCATGTTGTGGATGGAAAACCCAGATTACGAGATCGTTACCAGAACCGAGGATCTAGGCCCGAATGACGATGTATTCCGACTTACAAGAACCTTATTGCCTGTAAACGAGTTTCGACTGGACATACATGATCCGGTATATACTTCATTTGAGCCAGTACTTGCTAACGGCACTCGTTTACTTGCAGAGATAGAGGCGCTTCGGGTAGTGGAGGGAGAACCAGGAGGCTACTACATGGGCGTCTGGGTTGACACGGCCTTTGGAATAGCAAATATGAGAGGACTTAGTAGCATAGCCGAGTTAAATGGCGCTGTTATTGCGCATGAACTAGGTCACAATATGAGCCTTGGACATGCTCCGTGCGGCCGAGCTCGCAATCCAGACAGGTTTTATCCCTATGCGGACGGTACGATTGGCTCCTGGGGCTATGACCATCTTGGAGGTGAGTTAAGACATCCGTCAAGTCCTGACATAATGGGTTACTGTTTTCAAAACGTCTGGATCAGCGACTACCATTTCAAGAAGGCAATCGATTTCCGTACTTATGAAGAGGAAGCCATGCTCTACTCAGCCATGTCTGCATCGACGAAGAGCTTGCTGGTCTGGGGTGTACTGAGCAGCGGCGGTGACCTGGCACTTGAACCTTCCTTCGTGGTCGAAGCTTCGCCGATGCTTCCGCAAGGCGGTGGTCCGTACAGACTCGCAGGTGAAGATGCCGGCGGCCATATCCTGTTTACACTGGATTTCGCCATGAATGAGATCGCAGACGGCGACGGGGGACGTAGCTTCGCCTTCGTGGTGCCGGTGCGCTCGAATTGGCGTGACAGGCTGGTGCGCATTACGCTCTCCGGCCCGGAGGGATATGTGGAGATGGCAAGAGACGGAGGCCGATCGACCGCACTGTTGCGGAATCAGTCTGATGGACAGGTCAGGGGGTTTCTGGACTGGCCGGAGACGGGGGCGACAGTACGTGGTGCGCGTCGCCTGTTACCTGAACCCGGACTGGATGTGATGGTCAGTCCGGGCATACCCGATCCGGCTGACTGGTAACGTCAGTCACGAATTCGTGAAATGCGTGTTTTCTATGGACTACCGACATGTGGAGAAGAGTTCCAGTTTGAATCACAGCCAGGAAGTCATCTACGGACGGAACCCGGTCAGGGCGGCCCTGCAGTCGGGCCGGAGCCTCAACCGGATCTACATCGCCGAAGGAGTCGCGCGCCAGGACGTGGCCGACATCCTGGACCTAGCCCGGAAGCGGGGCGTCGTGTTCGAGTTTACCGAACGCCGCCGGCTGGACCGTCTGACCGATGGCAGGCACCAGGGGGTCGTCGCCACGGTGGCCGGCCAGCAGTACGCCGAAATGGCGGATATCCTGGCCTCGGCCCGCAGGTCCGAATCTCCCCCCTTCCTCGTCCTGCTGGACGGCATACAGGATCCCCACAACCTGGGTGCGATCATTCGCACCGCCGATGCGGTCCGCGTCGACGGCGTCGTGATACCCCGTCGTAACGCGGCGGGACTGACCGCCGCCGCGGTCAAGGCTTCCGCCGGGGCCAGCGAGCACGTTCCGGTGGCGCGGGTGGCGAACATGAACCACGCCATGCAGACGCTTCGTGAAGCGGGCGTTTGGCTCGTGGGCCTCGCGGCGGATGGTCCTTCGCTTTTCAGCAGAATAGACTACACCGTCCCCGTGGCGCTCGTCATAGGCGGCGAGGGCAAGGGACTGAGGCGCCTGGTCCGGCGCAACTGCGACGAGGTAGTGCGGCTGCCGGTCGCAGGGCACGTGGATTCGCTCAACGCGTCCGTGGCGGCGGCCCTCGTGCTGTACGAGGTCTTTCGCCAGCGCCAGGATACAACAAAGGACGGGTAAATCGGTTGACACTTCCGCTTCGCAAGGTTATGCTAACGCCCTGTGTTTTTTGGGGAAAAGACCTGCGGGCGGGACGGAATAGACCAACGGAACAGGGCAACGGAATATAGTAAAAGGAATAAGTAAAGGAGCACGGTAGCGTTATGGCGAAACACGTATACTACTTCGGCGGCGGCGAGGCGGATGGATCCGCCGACTTTCGGGAGCTTCTGGGCGGCAAGGGCGCCAACCTGGCCGAGATGAGCCACCTCGGCATTCCCGTTCCCGCGGGCTTCACCATCTCAACGGAGATATGTACCTATTTCTACGACCACGGCCACCGGTACCCGGCGGAACTGAACGAACAGATCCAACAGGCGATGGCGCAGGTCGAGGGCGTCATGGACGCCGGTTTCGGCAGCGCGGTAAACCCGCTGCTGGTCTCCGTCCGGTCCGGGTCCCGTTCCTCCATGCCAGGCATGATGGACACCATTCTGAATCTCGGACTGAACGATGCCACCGTCGAGGGACTGATCGCGCAGTCGGGTGACGAACGCTTCGCCTACGACAGCTACCGGCGTTTCGTACAGATGTACGGCGACGTGGTCATGGGCGTGCGCCCGTCAGACGATGAGGATCACGATCCCTTCGAGGCGTTGCTGGAACGCAGGAAGGACCGCGCCGGCGTCACGGAGGACATGGACCTCGGGGCCGCCGACCTCAAGGCGCTGGTCGCCGAGTTCAAGGCCGAGATCAAGGCGCGCACGGGCGCCGACTTTCCCGATGATCCCCGCGAGCAGCTCTGGGGCGCCATCGGGGCCGTGTTCGGCTCGTGGAACAACGAACGCGCCGTGGTCTACCGGAAGTTGAACGATATCCCGGATGAATGGGGCACCGCCGTCAACGTGCAGGCCATGGTCTACGGCAACATGGGCGACGACTGCGCCACGGGGGTCGCTTTCAGCCGCGATCCCGCGACCGGCGAGAAGCGGTTCTACGGCGAATACCTCATCAACGCCCAGGGCGAGGACGTCGTAGCGGGCATACGGACGCCCCGGCCCATCGAACAGCTCGAGGGCGAGATGCCGGACGCCTATCATCAACTGGTAAGCATCTGCGATACACTGGAATCCCATTACAAGGACATGCAGGATATCGAGTTTACCATCCAGCGCGGTAACCTGTGGATGCTGCAGTGCCGCGTCGGAAAGCGTACCGGTTTCTCCGCCATCACGATCGCGGTGGACATGGTACGGGAAGGGCTGATCGACGAAAAAGAAGCCCTGCGGCGCGTGGAGCCCGACCAGCTCGACCAGTTGCTGCGGCCGGTGTTCGACGTGGAAGAGAAGCGCCGCGCGGAGCACGAGGGGCGGGTGCTGGCCCGGGGCCTGAACGCCGGTCCGGGTGCGGCGTCGGGTAAAGTGGTATTCAACGCCACCGATGCCGAGTCCTGGGCGGACCGCGGCGACCAGGTCATCCTGGTCCGCATCGAGACGTCGCCCGAAGACATACGCGGCATGAACGCAGCGGTGGGTATCCTGACCGCCCGGGGCGGCATGACGAGCCACGCGGCCCTGGTCGCCCGCCAGATGGGCAAGGTCTGCGTCGCAGGCTGCGGGGAACTGGATATCGACTACGCCGCCCGGCAGATGCGCGTCGGCGAACAGGTCATCGCCGAAGGGGACTACATCTCCATAGACGGGTCCACCGGGGAGGTCATGGCCGGCGCCATTCCGACCATTCCCTCCGAAGTGCTGCAGGTCCTGTTGCAGAAATCCAGGTCGTCGGAGAACTCGGAAGTCTATCAGCGGTACGAAAGCCTGATGGCCTGGGCCGACCGGAACCGCCGGCTTAAGGTGCGGACCAACGCGGACCAGCCCGATCAGTCGGCCACCGCGCGCGCCTTCGGCGCCGAGGGCATCGGCCTTTGCCGGACCGAACACATGTTCTTCGAGGAAGACCGGATCGATTCGGTCCGGGAGATGATCCTGGCCGATGACGAAGCCGGCCGGCGGAAGGCACTGGCCAGGCTGCTGCCGATCCAGAGAAGTGATTTCATCGGGATATTCGAGGTCATGGACGGCTACCCCGTCACGATCCGCACGCTCGACCCGCCCCTGCACGAATTCCTGCCTCACGAGGACGAGGCCATCGGCCAACTCGCCGCGCAGACCGGCGTACCGGTAGAGCGGTATCAGCGCAAGCTGGAGGACCTGCGGGAGGCCAACCCCATGCTCGGACACCGTGGGTGCCGGCTCGGTATCGCCTACCCCGAGATCACCGAGATGCAGGCTCGGGCGATCTTCGAAGCCGCGAGCGACTGTGTGAAACGGGGCATCCAGGCCATCCCGGAGATCATGATCCCCCTGGTCGGCCACATCAACGAGTTGCGCATGCAGGCCGAGGTCGTCCGCCGGACGGCCCGGGAAGTGCAGTCGGAGACCGGCGTGGAGGTGGACTACCAGATCGGTACCATGATCGAGCTGCCGCGGGCGGCGCTGACGGCCCACGAGATCGCGGAGGAAGCGGAGTTCTTCTCTTTCGGGACGAACGACCTGACGCAGACGACCTTCGGTCTCTCCCGCGACGACGCGAGGTTCATCCCCGACTACCTGCATGCCGAGATCTGGCCGGAAGACCCCTTCGTGAGCATTGACGGCAGCGGCGTCGGAGAACTCGTGAAAATCGGCGTCGAGCGCGGCCGCGCCACGCGGGACGGCATGAAGGTGGGCATCTGCGGCGAGCACGGCGGCGATCCCGCCTCGGTCGAATTCTGCCACGGCGTGGACCTGGACTACGTCAGCTGCTCCCCGTACCGCGTGCCCATCGCCTGCCTGGCCGCGGCCCGGGCGGCGCTGTCCGACTAGCGCGCCTGGTTCGCGAGCCCTCTTGAAAACCTTCATCTCCCGCGCGGGGACATAGCGGCGGCTTGCCGCGCGGCGACTTGCCGCGGGACACCCGAAATCATGTGGGAACTCTTCTGGCGATTCCTGGCACTGGGATGCATCAGCTTCGGCGGTCCCGTCGCCCACCTGGGATACTTCCGGACCGCCTTCGTGGACCGGTTGAAGTGGCTTGACGAAGCTTCGTACGGCCGCCTCGTGGCCTTGAGCCAATTCCTTCCCGGACCCTCTTCCAGCCAGGTCGGTTTCGCCATCGGATACCAGCGGGCGGGCGTCGCCGGCGGCGTCGCCGTGTTCCTGGGATTCACGCTGCCGTCCTTCGTGCTCCTGTACCTGCTTGCCATCGCCGGGAGCGCGGTGACGGACACGGTCTGGTTCGGCGGATTCGTCAAGGGACTGAAACTGCTGGCCGTGGTCGTGGTCGCCGACGCCGTGCTGGGCATGTACGCCACCTTCTGCAGGCGCCGCCTCACCGGGGCACTGTGCATTTTGACCGCGTCGGTCTTGCTGGTCGCCCCTTCGATGGCGACCCAGTTCGCGGTCCTGGCGGCAGGCGCGCTGGCCGGCTGGCGCTTTCTGCGTATGCCGGAGGCACCGCCCGGAGGCCGGCTCCGTTTCTCCTGGCTGCCGCTGACCCTCTTCTTTCTGCTCCTCATCGGTCTTCCGCTCCTTGCGAGTCTGTCGCCGGACCTCGATCTGCTTTCCCGGTTCTACCAGGCCGGGAGCCTGGTATTCGGCGGTGGACACGTGGTCCTGCCGCTGCTTCAGCAGACCGTGGGCGACGCGCTTCCCATCGACCGTTTCCTGCTTGGTTACGCCGCCGCCCAGGCCATTCCGGGCCCCATGTTCGCCATGTCGGCGTTCCTGGGCGCCGGCATGTCCCCGGATCACGCCCTGGCGGGCGCGTTGATCGCGGTCCTCGGCATTTTCCTTCCGGGATTCCTGTTGATCCTGTCCTTCCACGACACCTGGGAGACCCTGGCGCGGAAGCCGGGCGCCGCGGGCGCGGTGGCGGGGGTCAACGCGTCGGTGGTCGGACTCCTGCTGGCCGCGCTCTACCAGCCCGTGTTCGTCAACGCCGTCTTTTCTTCACTGGATCTCGCCCTCGCCATCATCGGGTTTTTCCTGCTCAGGGCGTTGCGCCTCCCGATCCTGGCGCTTGTCGCGTTCTTTGCCGCGGCGGGGGTGCTGGCAGCCGTCCTGGGGTGACGTTGCCGGTGCCGGTAACGAAGCTCACTTCCAGGCCTCGCAACCGCTGAACGCCATGTGCTTTTCGGCCTCGTACGCGGGAATCTTCCGGTAGGTGTTGATCCCTTCTATGGGATGGCCGCGGAACAGGAACAGGCACGGCCATTCCCGCGTGACGCGCGTCGTCGCGGGCATATACTGGATCGAGCCGCCCCGCCTCCACGTGTTGCTCTCGTTCGGATCGGAGCCATGCAGCAGCAGCGGGTGATGGACGGAAACGTCGCCGGGGGCCAGCGCCAGGTCGACCGCCAGGTTTTCATCGAAGACGTCCGAGTCGGCCTGGTTGAGGATGTATTGTTCTTTTCTTTCCGGGGAATGGCGATGCAGGCCGTACCGGTGCGATCCGGGGATCACGCGGACACAGCCGTTGGAGGGCGTTGAATCGGTGACGGCGAACCAGACTGTAATAACTTCCATGGGCTCGAGGGGCCAGTAGTGTCCGTCCTGGTGCCACAGGACCCCCTTGCCCCTGCGAGGCGGCTTGCAGATGTAGTCCGCCGCGAAGAAGGCCACGTTGGGACCGACCAGAGCTTCCGCCACGTCGAGCAGGCGGCGGTCGCTCAAGAAACGGATCCAGAAGGGGTCGTCGGCGATGAGCCAGTGTCCAAGCGATTCCGGGGGCAAGTCGGGGTGACGGGCCATCAGCCAGTCGATATGCCGGTCGATTTCACGAATCAGATCGGTCGGAAGGACATCCCGCACGATGACGAATCCATCCCGGTCGTAGTCTTCCTGGATTCCCTTCAAATCGGGAAACGTGTATTCGGACATGCGGCTGGCACTCCGGCGAAGGCGGTCGCTTCCGCGGTTTCAGCGGACGGTGATCCGAATCTGGTAAATCGAATGTGGCATACACTGACTATGTCGGTTAAATTAGTATACTACACAAGGTACAATTCGACTGGATCCGAACGTATCCATGTGCGCTCAACGTAAATGACCATGCAACGTATCGCCATAATTGTAACGCTTATCCTGTTTCTTCCGGTCCCGGAAGTCTCCGCCCAGCGGGTCAACGCCATCGGCGTCGAGATGCCCGAAGACGCGGCGCCGCCGGAGCGTCAGCGGCTGCGGTTCTTCGAGATGGACGGGACGTACATGGAGTGGTTCAAGACCATATACAAGCGCAGCCCCGCCACCAACCTCATCTCCGAACCACTGGTACGCCAGGACCACAATTACGACCTGGTACCGGCCGCGGCAAAGTCCTGGGAGGCTACGCCGGACGGTAATACGTGGCTCTTCCACCTGCGGTCCGGGATGCAGTGGGACGACGGCCGGCCCTTCACCGCCCATGACTATGTCTTTACCTTCCGCCGGGGAGCGGACCCGGACAATGCCTACGACTTCGAATGGCACTACCGCATCATCAAGAACTGGAGCGCCGTGGTCGGCCGGCGGCTGCCCGTCGATTCGCTGGGCGTGGAGGCGATTGACGATACGACATTGGCCGTCCATACTGAGCAGCCCGTCCCTTACCTGCCTTTTAATCTCATCATGAGCTGGGCCTCGCCGGAGCATGCGGTGGCCAAGTACGGCGAAGAGTGGTCCACCCGGGCGGAGACCCATATTTCGTCCGGTCCCTTCAAGGTCACCGAATGGCGCAAGAACGAGATCATTATCCTGGACGCCAATCCGATGTACCGGGGGTCCATGCCGCCCCTGCTCGACCAGGTGATCATCCGGGTGTTCTCCCAGTCGGCCGTGCCGCTCATGCTCTCGGCGTATACAGCCGACGAGGTGGACATGATCCTCCTTAACGGCCAGGCGGCGCTCGGACGGGTCAAGAGCGACCCGGTGCTCGGCCGCGAACTGCATTCCATGGTCAACTTCGTCACGTTCTACATGACCATGGATACGTATAATCCGCCTTTCGACGACCTGCGTGTCCGGCAAGCCTTCGCCCACTCCATCGACCGTACGGCCCTGATGGACTCCGCCCTGAAGGACGTGGGCGTGGCGGCCTACAGCATGCTGGCCCCCGGTTTTCCCGGTTCGCGACCGGAAGTCTTCCGCCATATGCTGCCCTATGATCCCGAACGGGCCAGGCAGTTGCTGGCCGAAGCCGGATACCCCGACGGCAAGGGGTTCCCCCAGGTCGATATCTGGATCCGCACCCACGATTACCAGGCTACCCGCCTGCCCGCCGAAGCCATCCAGGCGATGATCGCCGATGCGCTGAACGTCCGGGTCGGGGTCAGGGTCATCGAACGAAAAGTATTCACCGACGGCCTCAACAACCACGAGGTGACGCTGGCCCTGGTGGCCTACAGCCAGGACTTCCCGGATCCGGCCAACCTGCTCGGGCTCTGGCGGTCAAGGGGACGTCACGCGTGGCACGACGACACCTTCGAACGGCTGATTCACGAGGGCAACGAGTTCATGGGGCCGCCGGAGGAAAGATACGCCATCTACCACGCCGCCGAACGCAGGCTCGTGGAGGACGTGGGCGGCATCTTCCTCTGGTTTCCCGTGGAGCACCGCCTGTGGAAACCCGATTTCCACAGTCCTACCCTCCAGCCCAACCGCCTCGGCATGGAAGTCTGGTCCAACCTGACCTGGATGAACGGGTATTTCAGGGATACGGATCGTGACACGGCGGATCAGCCGCGCAGCCGCGGTCTCTGGGACTGGCTCAAGTCCGCCCTGGACTGATCAAGGCAGTTCCTGCGTTTTCTCTCTAGATGCCGTGGATCGAATGGCGCGGCACGCTATGCGGGACGGGAAAACCGTTCCAGCGCTTCATCGTCGATCCGGACCCCCAGGCCGGGATCGTCCGTCACCGGAAACGCACCGCCTGCGGGTTGCGGGGCTTCAAGCGCGTAACGGCACCGCGTGGGAAAGGATTCGTGGCCGTGTTCCATGATCAGGAAGTTGGGGATGGCCGCGGACAGCTGGATGGTCGCGGCGGTGGCAAGCACTCCGCCGCCCCCTATGTGGGGTGACACGGGGATGTTGTAGGTCTCCGCGAGCACGGCGATGCGTTTGCCCTCGGTCAGCCCTGTACGCCCGATATCCGGCATTACCACGTCGCAGGTCCTTCGGTCGAAGGCTTCCTTCATCTCGAACCGGGTCCGGTACCACTCACCGTTGGCGACGTGCATGTCAAGCGCCCGGGTCACGGCCGCGTGACCCGCCAGGTCCTCGGGCAGGGTCGGCGCCTCCAACCAGTAGATATCCAGTGCTTCCAGTTCCCTGCCCAGCCTGATCGCCCCGGCCACGTCGAATTCGGTATGCACGTCCACCATGACGGCAATGTCCGGACCGACGCGCTCGCGGACGGCCCTGGCGATGGCGACGGTACCGGCGCGGTCACAGGATGGGGACAGTTTCAGTCCGCGGTAGCCCGCGGCCACGAGTCTTTCGGCCCGGTCCGCCGCGGTGGCGGGGTCGCGGCCGGCGCATCCCGAGTAGATTTCGACCCGGTCCCGGAAACGCCCCCCGAGCAGTTTATGGACCGGTAGGTCCAGCGCCTTGCCTTTCAGATCCCACAGGGCGATGTCGCACGCGGCGAGGGCATCGACGTAGAAGCCGGTCGGATGTCCCCTTTCCCGCATGCCGTCGTAAAGGCGCTGCCAAAGGAACTCCACGTCGAAGGGGTCCGCGCCGATCAGTACGGGACGGCACAGATCTTCCACGATGGTCCGCGTCGTATCGGGCAATATGGGACTCTGCCCTTCGCCGTAGCCGACCAGGCCTTCTTCGGTCGTTACCCGCACCACCAGGGTCTCGTGCATGTCGGACTTGAAGGCATGCCTGTTTTCCGGGATGAAATACGGGGTGGACGCACCGGTTTCGGGGGATCCGCCGGGCGCTCCCTGCCCGGTCGCTCCCGATCCGCCCGCTCCCTGGTTTTCACGCAATTCCTGGCCGGCTTCTCTCGGAACGCGTACCGCGAAAGTTTCGACATTCGAGATCTTCATAGACATCAATCCTCCGGTCGCTCACCGGCCGGCGCCATCTTTACCAGCCTGGGATCGAAGCGGGCCACCACCTCCACCAGGTCGGTCTGCGCCGCCATCACTTCTTCGATGTTCTTGTACACAAAGGGGACTTCGTCAAGGCCGGCGGACATGAGCGTGACGCCTTTCTCCCGAAGCAGCCGGTTGGCGTCCTGCCAGTTCAGGCTCCGGATCGCCCGTTTCCGGCTCATCACGCGGCCGGCGCCGTGGGCGGCAGAGTTCATCGACGCGCGACAGCCCTTTCCGCGGACCACGAAGGCCGGACTCGCCATCGAGCCGGGTATGATGCCCAGCACGCCCGGGCCTGCCGGCGTAGCGCCCTTACGGTGTACGATCGCTTTCCGGTCCGGTCTACGGCCGGGTTGTTCTTGCTGGCCGGACTGGCCAGACTGTCCGTGTTGGCCGGACTGGCCAGACTGTCCGTGTTGGCCGGACTGGCCGTGTTGGCCGGACTGGCCGGGGACGGAGATCTTTTCCTTCCACGCGAAATTGTGGTGGTTCTCCAGGTCCAGCAACACTTCCGCACCGAGGTGGCCGGCCATGTGCCGGTGTATGCAGGCGTGGTTGGCCTCCGCGTAATGGCCCATGAGCTCCATGGCCGCCCAGTATTCCTGTCCCGACTCGGTGTCCAGGTCCAGCCAGGCCAGGTGCCGTTGTTCCCGGGACAGCTCGGGGCGCATGGACATGGCCAGCCTGCTGTAATGGGAGGCGACCATGGCGCCGGTCCCCCGACTTCCGCTGTGGGAAAGCAGGGCGAGGTAGGTGCCGGTGTCGAGCCCCTTCAACGGCTCGTTCAACGTCAGTTCGCCGAATTCGACGAAATGGTTACCGCTCCCGCTGGTGCCCAGCTGGCTCCAGGCCTTGTCCTTCGCTTTTCGGGTCACGGGAGAGACGGACCAGTTCCGGTCGAGGACCGGGTGGTTCCGGCGCTTCTTGAATCGGGCCCCCACGCCGAAGCGCGTCTCCGCCGAGATGGCCTTCTTCAGGCGGTCCGTACCCCGGTCGTGCCGCAGCGTGCCCAGCGGCAGGTCCAGGACGGTCAGTTTCATCCGGCAGGCGATGTCGACGCCCACGGCGTAGGGAATGACCGCGTTGTCCGTGGCCAGCACGCCGCCGATGGGCAGGCCGTAGCCCACGTGGGCGTCCGGCATCAGCGCGGCGGCCACGGCCACGGGCAGGGAACAGGCCCGCTCCATCTGCTGGATCGACTGGGCGTCCAGGTCTTGTCCCCACTGACGGTAGGGTATGCGATTTGCCAATGCGGTCACGTCCTCTTCCTGGCATTCGATTCGCGTTCGAACGGACCGTGGCCGCGGTCCTGGACGATCAGAAGCCGGCAATCTGCGGTCCACTGAAGGTGAGCCGGTACATGAGCCGTTCGTAGCGCGTGTCGTCAAAGGGCGTCGGGGCGTGCAGCGTGCACCGGTTGTCCCAGACCACCAGGTCGCCCGGACGCCACCGGTGCATGTAGGTGTAGTCCTCTCCGGTCGCGTGGGCCTGCAGATCGTTCAGCAGCGCCGATCCCTCCGCGGGCGACATCCCTTCGACGGATTCTATGTGGCAAAGGGGCAGGTAGAGGGACTTTCGTCCGGTCTCCGGGTGCCGTGCGACCAGGGGCCGGACGATCGGGGGAAACTGTGCCAGAAGTGCTTCACTGAGCGGCGGCCGGTGCGGATTCTTCTTCCTGAGCAGTTCGTTGAGATGGTTGTAGGAATGGACGGTCCGGATGGACTCGATCCGTGCTTTGACCTGGTCCGGCAGGTCTTCATAGGCCGCGGTCATGCCCGCGAAGCCCGTTTCCCCGCCCTCGGGGGGCGTGCGGACACAGAACAGGCAGGACCCGATAGGCTGGGGATGGCGGAAGGAGTCGTCCATGTGCCACAGCAGCGGCGGCGGGTCCGCCTGGATGAAGAGCGCGGTGTACTTTCCGTTCTCCTTCGCGTTCCCGATACGCAGGATGTCGGGGAACCCCGGGACCAGGAAGGCCGGATCATACTTCTCGTTGCCCTCGGGCATGCCGAACCGGCTCACGAACCGGCGGAGGTGGGCGGGGTCGATATGTCCCTGGTTACGGATGACCACCAGTCCGCCCGCCGCATGAAAGGCGTCCACGGCCTCGTCGACCATGGCTTCATCGGACCGCGCGAGATCCAGGTCCCCGAGTTCGGCCCCGAAACCGGACGAGGTTAGCGAAGTGCTTCTGGACGTTTCAGTCATTCCGATAGCGTTTCCTGGTGATTGATCCGGCTGAAAGGTCGCCCTGCATAGTGCGGCTTCCGTCGGATCAGCGCAGTTTTCCGCGGCCGACGATGGGCCAGATCGTCTCGACGACTCCGTTGCGGATCCCGTAGAGGTGGTCGTGGAGGAACAGGGTGACGTCGGTGTAGGCCACCATGAGGTCGAGTTTGTCTCCGATGGCGATCTCGTGATTCGGACCCATGAAGGTCACGGTCCCGTGTTCCGCGGACATGCGCACGCTCTCCACGCCATCGACGCCCACCGGCATGGGCATGCCGAACCACGCGGGTACCGTCTTGAACCCGGCGTCCACGATCAGCCGGTCCGGTTCGGGGCGGCTGGTGACTGTCACGTGCACGAAGATGGCCGGGTCGGTCCGAACCCCCCACAGGGTGTACATCACGTCGTTGAAGATCGCGCCGCCCGCCTGGATCTCGGTGATCCCTTCCAGGTCGGGCGTGACCGAGAGTGTGCCGCTCCCGCCGCCGCTCACGATATCACAGGGCAGTCCCGCGGCCCGGCAACGCTCTGCGGAGTCCACGAGATCTCCCACGGCCCGCCTGATCTCCCCTTGTTTCCAGTCGGAGTCTTCGTCCACGCAGGCGTGTCCCTCCCAGGCCATTACGCCCCGGAATCGCAGGCCGGGAGTCTGGTGGACCTTCCGGGCGAGTTCGACGACCGGTTCGCCGGGCCGGACGCCGGCCCGTTCCATGCCCGTGTTCAGTTCGACGAGCACGCCCACCTCGACACCGGTTTCCATCGCGGTGCGGCCCAGGTCCTCCAGCGTGGCGTCGCTGTCGACGGCGACCTTTACGTCCGCCTGCCTGCAGAGATGGGCCAAACGGATGTATTTCGTCGGTCCGACCACCTGGTTGGCGATGAGGAGGTCCTCGACGCCGCCCGTGGCCATGACCTCGGCCTCGCCGAGCTTGGCGCAGGTTACGCCGATGGCGCCAGCCTTCAGCAACATGTGGGCAATCGCCGGGATCTTGACCCCCTTGATGTGCGGGCGCCAGTCCACGCCGGCTTCCTTCAGCCGATGCCCCACGGTGCGGATGTTGTTTTCAAGACGATCCAGGTCAACCCAGAGGACCGGGGTGTCCAGATCTTCCTTGCGCGTTCCGATCTCGTCCAATGTGTAATCCCTCACGTGTTGAAACTCGACCGATGCGCCGTTTCGATCTCATGATCGACAACGGCTTCCTGTAGATTTGGGCACGACGTCCGACGAAATGTTCGAGAATCCGCAAAGCCGCTCTGACTGACTATTTTGTATCACCTCGGCAACGCTCAGTCAAGCACGATTAGCATGTCGGTACCCAAACGCAGGAGGACATCATGGAAATAGCTGGACTTTTGATTCAACCGGCCGTTCTGCTGGCGGCCTTCGTCTTCTTCTGGCACGGTTCAACCCTGGTACCGGACGTCCTTGAACGGTGAGACCAACGGTCCGTCCGGGCAGTGCAGCCGGCCGTTCACGACCCATCCGCAGTCTCGCGCCTCGAGCTCCGACACGAGATACCCTTCCCACTTTCCTATTTCCTTTTCATAGGCCGGGTCGCTCACCAGGTTCCGGCACTCGCCGGGGTCCTCATCCAGGTCGAAGAACTGCTTCTGATCGATGCGGGGCAGCCAGATGAACTTCCGGTGGCCGTCCGTCACGTACTGCATCTCCTGTTCAGGCGCGTAGCACCAGCAGTGCTCGCCGTGCAGGTAGGTTCTCCAGCCGTCTTTTTTGCCCCGGACCAGCGGCAGCAGGCTTTTGCTGGTCACCGTGGGCGGCGCGTCCAACCCGGCGGCGTCCAGGATCGTGGGCATGATGTCGCGGAGTTCGGCCACGCCGTCCGGAACGGGTGCTTTGACCTGTTCGCCCCAGGCAGCCGGCGGGCAGACGATCAGCGGAATCCTCGCGCTGCCCTCGTAGGCATAGGTCTTGCGCCATAGATGGTGATCGCCCACCATGTCGCCGTGGTCGGACGTGAAGATGACCCAGGTGTTGGACCAGGCCGCCGGATCGTTCCGTTCCATCCAGTTCTTGAGCCGGCCGATCTGGGTGTCGATGAAGGAGATCTCCCCGTAGTACCCGGCCCGGCCGCGATGGATGCGCGCGGCCGATAGCTTGCCGTGCCATGAGTTCACGTCCGTGGCGTCGAAGGGCACGTCGTGCATGTCCGCCCAGTCACCGATGTGCGGCGCAGGGGTTTCCCGGTCGTGGTACAGGTTGAAGTACCATGCGGGCGGCACGTAGGGCGAATGGGGCCGGGCGAAGCTGACGTTGAGGAAGAAGGGTCTAGATCGATCCCGCCCCGCGATGTAATGGATCGCCCGGCTCATGGTCCAGGCCGTCGGATGGAGGTATTCCTCGGTATGCCAGGGACGCCCGATCCACGAGTTCCAGTTGACCCCGTGATCGTCCGGCGTGATGTCGCGCTTCTTTTCCCGGTCGAACCACTGTCGGTACTCGTCCCGCAGGCCCTGGGCAATCAGCCGGCCGGACTCGTCCAGTTCCGCTGACTGGAAGCCCATGTCCGCGCGCTGCGGGGTAAAGTGACCCTTCCCCACCAGGTGGGTGGCATATCCCGCGTCCGCCAGCGTGCCGGCCAGGGTATGGGGGAAGTCGTTGGGGATGGGTCCCTGTCCCCTACCCATGCCGAGGACGCCCGTGTGCCACTGATCCATGCCGGTCATCACGGTCGAACGGGCGGGAATACAGGATGGGACCGCGGTGTAGGCGTGGGAGAACCGCGCGCCCCGCGCGGCCAGGTGATCCAGGTTGGGCGTTTCTACAACCGGATGGCCGTCGCAACTCATGCAGTCGCCGCGCATCTGGTCCGCCATGATGAAAATGACGTTGGGACGGGACATGGTTGGCTGCTCCTGGGTGACGCGCTTCTGGATGTCGCGGAATCCGGCATTGAAACGGGTGGGCGGGATTTATAACTTACGCTTCCCCGGTCCGCTGTCAAGGTCGGATGCTGGCCTCCCAAAACGGTATCCGACTTCCGTTAAGCCGTTAATCCCCTTGACATTGTGGCGATCTCCTCCACATTTCATGCAGGCAGAACCCACGATGTTCTAAACCCCGAGATTCCGACAAAGGAGGCATGCGTTCCATGGCTGTGCGCGCGAAACCCATCAACGATGAAGAGCGGGCATTCTGGGCGGACATCCGGCGCCAGTTCTACCTCGAGGACGGTGTTACTTTTCTCCAGGGCGGCTCGGTGGGCCCATCGGCGAGACCGGTCATCGAGCAGGTGATCGAGTGGTTGCGGCATGTGGAGGAGAACCCGCTGCGCAACCAGGGCGGCGGGCTCATGCGGCCCCTGGTCGAATCGGCCCGCGAGAAAGTCGCCGATTTCACCGGGGCGTCCGCGAAAAACATGGCCCTGGTGCTCAACACCACGATGGGCATGAACGTCCCCGCTCGCGGACTGCCCCTGCAGCCCGGCGGCGAGGTATTGATGAGCGACCAGGAATACCCTTCCGTCCAGCGCATGTGGGAGCACATGGCGAAGACGCAGCACGTGCTGATCCGGAAGGTCCCCCTGCCGACTCCGCCCGATTCACCGGGGGAAATCCTCGACGCTTTCGCGGCCCATATCACGCCGCGTACCCAGGTCATGGTCTTCTCCCACGTCTACTGCACCACCGGTCTTGTCGCGCCTGTCGGCGAGCTGACCGCCCTGGCCCACAGCCACGGCGCCGTGGCTGTGGTGGATGGCGCCCACGCGGTCGGCATGGTGCCGGTCGATATCGAAGCCTGGGGGTGCGATTTCTATGCCAGCAGTACGCACAAGTGGTTGCTCGCGCCCAAAGGGACGGGTATCTGCTATGTCGCGGATCCCTATCTGAGCGCGCTGCCGGCGCCTATCCTGGGGTACAATACCGCGCCGATCGGTCGTGCCGGGAGGTTCGACGTGACGGGGACCCACGATACGACGCACTTCGCCGGACTGGGCGCCGCCATCGATTTTCAACGGGACATCGGGTGGGAAGACCGGATCAGGCCCTATTGCCTCGGCCTTGCCCGGTACCTGCGCGAACTGATCACGACGGAGATCGAAGGCGCCCGCATGACCGTGCCCCCCGGACCCGAGATGTCCGGATTCCTGACCTCCTTCACCCTGGACGGCTGCAATCTCCGCAAAGTCGTAGAACTCATGTGGGAGGAGTACCGCATACAGATCACCGCCACGGGGGCCGGCCCACTGCCCGTCTTCCGCATATCCACGCACTTCTACGACAGTTACGAGGATATCGACCGGTTCATCGATGCGTTGAAGGAGGTGCTCGCCACCCGGCGGGACGAGCTGTTCGAAGATCAGAAATAACCCGGAACGATCCCGAAACGATCCATCCCCGCGTGCCGCCGCGTGCATGCAAGGCCCGGAACCCATGCTCAGACTCGAATTCGACCGCGGGACCATCCTGGTGCACGGCGACCGGGACCAGGTGGACGCGTTGTCCCTGCCCGGTTGCGCGTTCGACCGGCGGGTGGCGCTGCACCGCGCTCCGGCGCGTCATTACCGCGAGATCATCACCCGGCTCAACGATCGGGACATCCCCCACCAGGACGACGCCAGGTCCTACGGGAAGCTGGACCTGTCCTTCCAGTCGGACCGGTCCCCCTTTCCCTACCAGCAGGAGGCCGTGGACGCCTGGTGGAAGGCGGGCGGACGGGGCATCGTCGTACTGCCGACCGGCGCGGGCAAGACTTTCGTCGCGCTCATGTGCATGGCCCGCGTCCAGCGCGGCACGCTGGTCGTCGTTCCGACCATCGACCTGATGCAGCAGTGGTACGGCGTGATTTCCAGCCAGTTCGACACCGAAGTCGGGCTCATCGGCGGGGGATACTACGACATCGAGCCCGTCTCCGTGTCCACCTACGATTCCGCGTACCTGCACATGGAGCGGTTCGGCCACCGGTTCGGACTCGTGGTCTTCGACGAATGCCACCACCTGCCCGGTCCCTCCTACCTGATGACCGCGGACCTGTCGCTGGCGCCCTACCGCCTGGGGTTGACCGCCACCCTCGAACGGGAGGACGGAGCGGAAAGCCTCCTGAGGGAAGCGATCGGCGATACGGTCTACCGCCAGGAGATCCGTTCGCTGAGCGGGGAATACCTTTCCGGATACGAGACCATAAAGATCAGCGTGCGTCTCTCGCCGGAAGAGCGGACGGAATACCAGGAAGCGAGAAATACCTACCGGGCGTTCCTGGACAGCCAGCGGATCGCCCTGTCCGGTCCCGGCGGATGGGTGCGTTTCCTGGCGGCGACGTCGCGGAGCGAAGAGGGACGGAGGGCTTTCACGGCCTACCGGGCCCAGAAATCCATCGCCCAGGGTTCGCAGGCCAAGCTGCGCGTCCTGGAACGGCTGATCCGCCAGCACCGCCGTGACCGCATGCTCATTTTCACCAGCGACAACGAAACGGTATACCGGATCTCGCGACGGTTCCTCGTCCCCGCCATCACACACCAGACGAAGGTCAAGGAGCGCCAGGACATCCTGGCGGCGTTCAACGCGGGCAGGTACCCCTTCCTGGTCACGTCCCGCGTGCTGAACGAAGGGGTCGACGTCCCCGAAGCCAACGTCGCCGTGGTTCTATCCGGCACCGGAAGCGTGAGAGAGCATGTGCAGCGTCTTGGCCGGATCCTGCGCCGCGTCGAGGGGAAGCACGCATTGCTCTACGAACTGGTGGCCGAGCAGACGGGCGAGGAATACGCGAGTAGCCGGCGAAGGCAGCACAGCGCCTACCGGAAGCCGCCGGCTCAGGAGAACGCGACATGCTGACGGGCGACCTGCTCCGCGTCCGGTTTCGGAAGGGGCAGATCCAGCTTCCCTACATCGACGAAGCGAGCGGGGACCACCTTGGCGTGGCCGAAACGCTGATCCGCGCCTTCGACGGCCATGTAGGCGGATCCCGGCAGGAACTCGACGAAGAACTCGCGGATATCACGGGTGCGGGAACGGAATTCCTGTTTCACCGCGGCCTGGGCAAGCTGCTTAAGGATCGCTGTACGTTCGCGCCCGCTTCGCCCGTCGACCCGGTGGAACTGCGAAGCAGGATCTTCGAATCGGCGGCGGCGGCTTACCGGAATACGGACCAGGTCCGCATCGACCGGGAGACCGTTATGGCCGAGGCGGCGAATGCGGCCGGCATAGAAGCAAAGGAGGTCGACCGGGCCTTCTATGCCGATCTCAGGGCGGCCGAGCGGCTGGAGTCATTCAAATCCTGCACCCCGGAGTGGCTCCTGGGCAGGTACAATGTCGCCCTGGCCCAGGCCGTCCTGTTTCGCGCGACGGAACTCGACCTGCACGTCGAGGGTGAGACCCCGGCCCGTTACCGCGACCTCTTCCGGAAGCTGAAGTTTTTCCGGCTGCTCCACGAGATCCGGCAGACCGGTCCGGGGGCGTACCACATCCATATCGACGGCCCCATGGCGCTCTTCAAGTCCTCCCAGCGCTACGGACTGCAGATCGCCCAGTTTCTACCTTCGGTCCTGCACTGCGGGAACTGGCGGATCGCCGCTTCCGTCACCTGGGGCGCCAGGCGCCGGGAAGGCCTGTTCACGCTCACTCCCGAAACGGGACTCAAGCCCATCGGCCCGGCCACGGGTCAGTGGATACCCGAGGAAGTGGCCTGGCTCGAAGAACGGTTCGGCCGGCTGAAAACGGTCTGGCGCATGGCGGCCGGATCGGAAATCATCGACCTCGGAGGCCGGGGCGTACTGGTCCCCGACTACGTCTTCACCCATCCGGCCGCAGGGACGAAAGTGTACCTGGATTTCCTCGGTTTCTGGCGTTCCGCGGCCGTCCGGACGCGTCTCGACCTGCTCCGGCGCCACGGCCCGCCCAACCTGATTCTGGCGATTTCCGACGACCTCGCCGTGGACGACGAATCCTCAACGGGGCTGCCCGGTGAGATCTATCGATTCCGGCGGACGCCCGTGGCCCGAGACATCCTCGGAATCCTCGACGCCATGGCGGCGGAGACCCCCGGAGGATCTCCGGCAACACTGGACCTGTTCGATCACTGAGGAGCGGCATTTGAGGAGCGGCATAAATGGGTTGATTTGACCGTCCGCCGTGCCATAGGTTATGGCCATGTCCTCCCATCCTTCCACTTCCGTTTCTTCGCCATGGATTACCCGGGGTTTCGAGGCCTTCCGCCGGGGCGCCTTCAGCAATGGCGGCCAGAATCTCTATGTGTCGCGGGCAGGGGTGCTGCAACGCATCCACCAGTTCGACCTGGATCGGGACGGCCACGTAGACCTCGTCTTCTGCAACAGCCAGAACCACGGTGAAAAACCTCCGGTCACCATGTACCATGATGTATTCGGACGGACCATTTCCCATATCCTGCCGTCCGATGGGGCAAGAACGGGTGTCGTCGCCGACCTGAACGGGGATGGATACGATGACCTGGTCGTCGGCATGTTCTACAACGGCATCCGTCGGGATCTCAACGCGTTCCTGTACTACGGGGGCCCGGACGGACTCGGCGAACGTCGAGTGCAGTACCTGCCCGCGCCCTGCTGCACATCAGTGGCCGCGGGGGATTTCGACGGCGATGGAAGACCGGACCTGGCCTTCGTATCCGGCGGCAGTCTGCGGCTGTTCCGCCAGACGGCGCTGGGCTTCGAACCGAAAGGCTACCGGGACCTGGATATCGAAGCGGACCAGGCCGCGTCCTGCGACGTGGACGGCGACGGGTACGCCGACCTGGTCATCCGGACCGCCCGGGGGAGCGTCCGGATATACTGGGGCGGCCCCGGTGGAATCGTGCCGGAACGATCATCCGGCGTCGCCGTCGAGACCGACCCGCCCGAAAGTCCGGATCAGGCAGACCAGCTCGATCGACCGGGTCAGTTGAACCAGGCGGACCAGGCGGACCAGGCGGACCAGGCTGGCCAGGATCTCGATGGCTATCCCGAGGACGTCGATCCCGCCGTACCGCTGGTCTCCGTGCTCCGGATCCGGGGCGTGCCCCATGTATTCGTCGCGCGGACCGATGCGATCTTTCTCGTGCCCTTCGAAGGGGGACGGGCTGCCGGGACACCGGTCCGGCTTTCCTGCCGGAATGCCTTCGCCGCCGCCGCGGGCGACCTGGTCGGTGACGGACGATGCGGCCTGGTCGTGGCCTGCCGGGACCGGCACGGCGGGGACGAGTGTTCCTGGCTGTATCACGACGAGGACGGGTACAGCAATCAGCACCGCACGGCGATCCCCAGCCGTTACGCCTGCGATGCGGCCGTCGGGGACCTGGACGGGGACGGCCGGTCCGAGATCGTGATCTGCCAGACCCATACGCCGGAGAGCTATACGTCGGAATCCCTGGCGTACCGCTGGGACCGGGATGGGCTGTCTCCGCCGCGCGTCCTCGAGACCCATGACGCCCGGCGGGTGCTGATCGCCCGCTCCTCGGACGATCCTCTTCCGCAGGCCGTTTTCATCAACCAGTTCAGCCGGAACCTGAGGGGCGACATCCCCGTCTTCATCTATCACGGCGGTCCCGACGGATTCAAGGCGGAACGCCGCCAGGAAGTGCCGGGGTGGGGGGCGGTGGAAGCGCTCCGATGTGACCTGAACGACGACGGGCTGCCCGATCTGATCCTGGCCAACGCCTCCGAGAACTCGGTCCGCCATGATCCGGGGTCCTACGTGTATTACAACGGGGAAGGACAATTCGGAAGCGAACCGGACGTGCGGCTGCCGACCGTGCGGGCCCACGGGGTCTGTTGCGCGGACCTGGACCGGGACGGATACCTGGACCTCGTCTTCTGCGGATTCGATCATCCGGATATCGTCATATTCTACGGCGGACAAGACGGCTTCGACGCCGGCCGAACGGAGCGCATCCGCCTCGAATACGAAGGCGTCGAGTACAAGGATCCGCGCTGGATCTTCCTCGTCGACCTGAACGGCGACGGCTGGCTCGACCTGGTGGTGCCGCAGATCGCCGACGACTACAGTTTCATCCTCTGGGGCGGACCGGAAGGCTTCAGCATGGACCGGTGCCAGGCGCTTTCCGTGTGGCACGGCGCCTGCGCCCGGGCGGCGGACCTCAGCGGGAACGGGTATCCCGACCTGGTCATCGGCGGACACGAGCCGTCGATCGGGGCGCCCCACGACTCCTTCGTGCACATCTACTGGAACGGTCCCGACGGGCTACGTGAGGACCGCCGCACCCTCCTGCCGTCCAACGCGGTGAACGCCATGTCCATCATGGACTTCAACGGGAATGGCCTGCTCGATCTCTTCGTCTGCTCCTACCACGACAACCGCGTTCGGGACATCGATTCCTACATCTACTGGAACCGTTCCGGCCGGGGATTCTCGGCCGACGACCGCACCCGGCTGTTCACCCATTCCGCGTCGGGCTGCGTGGCCGCGGATTTCGACGGAGACGGCCGTGTCGATCTCGCCATCGCCTATCACAAGGTCGAGGGCGATCACGTCGGCCATTCCGCCGTCTGGTGGAACGGTCCCGGCGGGTTCGACGCCGGGCGGGTCACCCGGCTGCCCACGACGGGTCCCCACGGCATGACCGCCGTGCAGACGGGCAACGTGTTGGACACGGGTCCGGAAGAATACTATGTCTCGGCGCCGCACGAGATACCCCGGGGACAGGCCGTGACCGGCATCGACTGGGAAGCGGAATGCGGGCCGGGCACCTGGGTGCACGCCCAGGTCCGGTGGGCGGACACAAAGAAGGCGCTGGCACGATCGGCATGGCTTGGCACCGGGGGAGCAGGCACCTGGTACGAAACGCCCCAGCCGGTGCGGGCCACGGGCGCGGGCACGGACTCGGGCGCAGGCACGGACTCGGGCGCAGGCACGGACTCGGGCGCGGGACCATGGGTCCAGTACCGGCTTGCGCTGGGTGCGAAAAACGGGGGAAGCACCCCAAGGGTCACGGAAGTCCGGCTGGATACGGGCTGAAGGTCCGGCCGCCTCGTCCTTTGGCAAGGGGGACCGCGGGTCGGCGAACAGCCCGGGTCGGCGGATGGATCACCGGAGAACAGGGTATGCGCAAGCCGTCGGAAGTTTTCGATGAGATTCAACGCTGGGCGGAAGCGGACGATCAGATCAGGGGGCTGGTCCTGTCGAGTGGCCGGGTCGATGGAAACGATACGGTCGATCTGTTGTCGGACTACGACGTGATCGTGTACGTCAGGGACCTGGAACCCTACAAACGGGACGACGGCTGGCTGGAAGCGTTCGGATCCGTGATGACGCGCTCGCCACCCTCGCCGACCTTGTTTGATGATGGCAGGATTGGCCGCATGGTGATCTATGACGATGGCGTCCGGATCGACTGGAGTGTTGCGGACGCCGAATCCATGCACGACCTCAACGGCGAGCCCGAACCTTACCGGGTGCTGCTGGACAAGGACCGGATTGTCAAGAACCCCATACTGCCCTATCACAGCGCCTACCACGTTCAAAGACCTTCAAAGGACGAATATGACGAACTGGTGGCCGATTTCTGGTGGGACATCATCTACGTGGCCAAGGCCCTGTGGCGCGATGAGCTCTACTGGGCAAAGCACATGAACAGAAAGGTCCATTCCCCCTTTCTTGAAAAAGTCATCGAATGGCATATCGGCATGAAAAACGACTGGTCGGTTACGACCAACAAACACGGCCGCTGGTTCAAGCGCTACCTGGACCCCGGGACATGGGCGGAAATTGAATCCACGTATTCGGGTGCGGACCCGGATCAGAACTGGGACGCCCTGTTCAATGCGACCCGGCTGTTCCGGCGTCTCGCCGTCACCGTCGCCGACGGGTTGGGTTTCGACTATCCTCATGAAACCGACCGGCGCGTCACGGCGTACATGGGGAAGATCAGGCGGCTGGACCGGGACGCCGAGGATTTCGTATGAACCCAAACACTGGAGCATCGAAGATGAAGGCACTGCTTGAAAAACTGAATATCGAAGCCTTGAATGCCGGGGCCTGTACGGGGATGGACGGCTGGATACACGGGGAAGGGCCCATCCTGACGTCGTACAACCCGACGACCGGCGATCCGATCGCGGGCGTTCGGCAGGCGACGCCCGAGGTTTATGACCGGGTGATTGAACACGCCCGCGCTTCCTTCGAAACCTGGCGAGCGCTGCCCGCGCCGAAGCGGGGGGACATGGTCAGGGACCTGGGCAACGTCCTGCGGGCGTACAAGGAACCGCTGGGCGAACTCGTTTCCCTGGAGATGGGGAAGATCCGCGTGGAGGGCATGGGGGAAGTCCAGGAGATGATCGACATCTGCGATTTCGCCGTGGGGCTTTCCCGCCAGCTGTATGGACTGACCATCGCGAGCGAGCGGCCGAGTCACCGCATGAGCGAGCAGTGGCATCCGCTGGGCGTGATCGGCATCATCACCGCCTTCAATTTCCCCGTGGCGGTCTGGTCCTGGAACGCTTCCCTGGCCTCGGTGTGCGGCGACGTCACCGTGTGGAAACCGAGCGGTCAGACGCCGCTGACGGCCGTGGCCACGCAGCACCTGTGCAACCGGGTCATGGCCGACCACGATGTGGATGGCGTATTCAACCTGGCCATCGGCCGCGGCAGCGACGTGGGGAATCTCATTCTCGATGACGAACGCATCCCGCTCGTATCCTTCACGGGTTCGACCGCGACGGGAAAGACCGTGGCCGCACGGGTCGCGTCCCGGTTCGGCCGCAGTATTCTGGAGCTGGGCGGCAACAACGCGATCGTCGTCACCGAAAACGCCGACCTCGAACTGGCCGTGCCCGGCATCGTCTTCGGCGCCGTGGGGACGGCGGGACAACGGTGCACCTCGACGCGCCGCATCATCGGGCACAAGCGCATGACGTCGACGCTGGTCGATCGATTGGCCCACGCCTATGCGCAAGTGCCGATGGGAGACCCTATTGACGACGGTACGCTCATGGGACCGCTGGTCACGGCCGATGCGGTAGACGACATGATGCGGGCCATCGAGCAGGCGAAGGCCGAGGGCGGCGAGGTCGTCATCGGCGGGAAACTCCGACCGGACCTGGGACCGTACTTCGTCGAACCGACCATCATCCGCATGCCCGCCCAGTCGGAAGTCGTGAAACGGGAGACCTTCGCCCCGATCCTGTATATCCTGGAATATGAGACCCTGGACGAGGCCATCGACCTCCACAACGACGTGCCCCAGGGGCTTTCCAGCGCCATCTTCACCGACAGCCTGCGCGAAGCGGAGCGCTTTCTCTCCGCGACGGGATCGGACTGCGGCATCGCGAACGTGAACATCGGCACGTCGGGCGCCGAGATCGGCGGGGCCTTCGGCGGCGAGAAAGAGACGGGCGGCGGCCGCGAATCGGGCTCGGACGCCTGGAAAGCCTACATGCGCCGCCAGACCAATACCGTCAACTGGTCCACCGATCTCCCGCTGGCCCAGGGAATCGAATTCGACACCGGCGGAGCGGACGGTGACTGACCGCGCTTCTCAAATCAACCACAGGGAGGAATACGCATGTCATCCAACGGAGCGTTTATCATCGACAAGAACCTGGGCGCGCGCCTGGATGAATCCCAGGCCGATCTGACCCGGGTGAACGCCGACGGCCGGGACGTGGTCACGCCGACAGACGAAGAGAAGTATTTGTTCGACAAGGACGGCTGGCTCTTGATCCCCGGGGTGCTTTCCGAAGCCGAATGTGAGGAGATGCGGGCGTTCTGCCTGCAGCTGCACCATGATCCGGAGTCCATTCCCGAACGGGAGCGGTCGGCGCTCGGCGGTCCACTGCAAAGCCTGACGGATCATCCGCGGGTGGTGGGGTTCATGAACGAATTCCTGGCCTATCCCGGCCTGTCCAACCAGATCTGCTACGGTTTCAGGCAGGAATCGGCCACTCTGTTCTACCGGGAAGCCGGCGACGGCGAGTTCGGGCCCCACAACGGGAATGGCATGCTGCGGCTCCCCGGCGACTCCCATCTCTACCACTGCATACCCGGGAAGGCCAACTCCGCGCTGACCCGGGTGGTCTGGGAGTTGAACCCGGTGGAGGAGGGGAACGGCACGCTCCTGGTAACCGGCAGCCACAAGTCCGTCTTTCCCACGCCGTCCTCCATCCAGTCGCCGGACTCGTCGATCTGGGATACATACACCTGTCCGGCTGGATCGCTGATGTTCTTCACCGAGGCCCTGACGCACAGCGGAAGGCCGTGGGTCAGCGAGAAGTATCCGCGCGTCGCCATTTTCAGCTGCTACAACTCCGTCAACTCCAGGTGGCACAACTGGGATCCCCATCCGGAGCTGCTCGCCTCCATGCCGCCCCTGCGCCAGACGCTCTACCGCGGCGTCTACGCGGGGAACAATCTGGTGGGGGGCGTGATGCTCTAGGACCGGGACCTATTCCGCAGGTAGTCTTCTTTCAGTACCTTGCCCAGACAGTGCAGGAGATAGTCGGCGTTCTCTTTGGTGAAGACCAGGGGAGGCTTGATCTTCAGGACGTTGTGCAGGGGACCGTCCGTGCTGATCAGGACGCCGTGGTCCCGCATCCGGTTGGCCACGTAAGAAGCCTGGGGGCCGGCCGGTTCCAGCGAATCGCGGTCAATCACGAGTTCCACGCCCACGTAGAGCCCCATGCCGCGGACGTCGCCGATGATCGGGTGGTCCGGCGCCAGGGCGCGAAGCCCTTCCAGCAGGTAGCCGCCCACCTCCAGGGCATTGGCCTGGAGGCCTTCTTCTTCGATGATATCCAGCACCGCCAGGCCGATGGCACAGGAGACGGGGTTCCCGCCGAAGGTGTTGAAATACTCCATGCCGTTGTCGAAAGCGCCCGCGATCTCGGGTGTGGTAACCACGGCGCCCAGCGGGTGGCCGTTGCCGATAGGCTTTCCCAGGGTGACGATGTCCGGTACCGCGTCCTGGGTCTCGAATCCCCAGAAGTGCGAACCCACGCGTCCGAATCCCACCTGTACCTCGTCGGCGATGCACACGCCGCCCGCTTCGCGCACGTGTTGGAATGCCGATCTGAAATAGCCGTCCGGCAGTACGATCTGCCCGCCGCAACCGGGCAGGGACTCGGCGATGAAGGCGCTGATGCCACGGTCCTGTTCCGCGAACACATCGATCAGTTCGCGTACGTGCTGCGCATACCGCGCGCCTGTTTCCGGCGAATAGCCCTTGTACGGACCGCGGTAGGGGTCGGGCAGCGGCACCTTGTGGACATGGGGCGGCGCGCCTTCGCCGCCCGGGCCGTCGAACTTGTACGGACTGATGTCGATCAGGGACGTCAGGTTGCCGTGATAGGCGCCGTCGAGAATGAGCAGGTCCCGCTGTCCGGTATAGGCTCGTGCCAGGCGGAGGGCGAGGTCGTTGGCCTCGCTCCCGGAGTTCACGAAGAAACACACGCTTAAGGGGTCGGGCAGCTTCGCGCAGAGGCGTTCGGCGTAGTCCACGAGGTTGTCGTGCAGGTAGCGGGTGTTGGTGTTCAGTACCGCCATCTGCCGGTGACTCGCGGCGACCACCCGGGGATGGCTGTGTCCCACGTGGGGCACGTTGTTCACGGCGTCGAGGAAGGCGCGGCCTTCATCGTCGTACAGGTATTGCATGTGGCCCCGGACGATCTTCAGGGGACGCCGGTAGGAGACGCTGAGGGACCGGCCGATGTGCTCGCGGCGGGACGACAGGACCTCCTTCCGCGTCCGCTGGCCCGGCGGGAACGCCCCGGCGGGCACGCCGAGTATGACGTTCGGGTCCGGGGACAGGCTTCGCCAGACGTTCCGCTGTCCGGGTCCCCCCACGCCGGGGAAATCGCCCTTCTTGCCCAGCATGTCGGTGACGATCTGAAAATGCAGGTGGGGCGGCCAGCCGCCGTTTACCGACGGGTCGCCGAGTGTGGCGAACCGTTCCCCTTTTTCGATCCGCTTGCCTTCGAAAAGTCCGTTGAGCGATTCGACGCTCAGATGCCCGTACAACGTGTAGAAAGTCATGGCCGAACCGGTAGAACCGGCCGTGACTTCCGGTTCATCCGCCCCTTCCGGTTCTTCCGCGACGTGTTCCAGTATGATGCAGGGGCCGTAGTCCAGCGGCTGCGTGTTGTTCCGGAAGCTGTGGACCTTTCCTTCCAACGGCGCGAAGACCGGCGATCCGGCGGTCAGGAAGACGTCCATGCCCAGGTGAATGGTCCGGCGTTCCGGCATTTCATCGGAATCCAGGGTAAACTGGCCGGCGGTGTAGACCTGGCGGGCTTCGTCGTAACGGCCGATCCCTGCTTCCGCTTTCGCGTTTTCCATTTTTCTGAAGATGTCCGCGGCAAGTTCATCCGCATCGACCGAACCCCCCAGCAGGGCCCGGTCCGGGCTGCTTACGCTGAGGTCGAATACCAGGGCGGTGGAGAGGTCTACGGCGGGACCCATGACCGGCGCGAAGTCGCCGCGCTTCGATGCAAGGTACGCTTCTATGCCTGGCGTCTGCGGACACGGCGGCCGTCCGCAGGCGTCCCGGAACAGGTATTCCGCGAAGGATGGGGGGACGTCCTCGAGTTTTTCGAGGAGGTCCCAGGCGTTCTTTTCGCTGACCGAGAGATAGGTGTTCTCCGGTTCGGCAACCTGCTGATGAGCCGAGATGGCCACGCTCATGCACAGCCGCATCACGGCGCAGTGGTAGAGCAGTTTCAGTTCCAGGTCCGTAAACGGGTGCTCGGCGTGGTACCCGGCGACGACGTGTGCGGCCGCCGACAGGGGCTCCGCCTTGCCGAGCATGACATAGGCCGCGGCGACGGCCGCCTCGAAGAGCGCGCAGGACTGTGCCATGTCGCCGAAATCGATCAGTCCCGCCACTTCCAGTTCGCCCGAAACCGGGTCATCGGCGTGGGCACGGCGGACCAGGCGGACCAGCACGTTCTGATCGTTGGCGTCGTTGTGGATGATCTGACGCGGTAAGGTGTCGAGCCAGGGCCCGACGGTCTTTTCGTACGCTTCGCAGAAACCCGTGACCAGTTCGCGCCGGCCGGCGTCGGGGATCAAGTCGGCATACCGGTGCACGACGTCCGGTCCGTTGTCCATGTTCCAGATGAGGTCCGGCTGCTTTTCGTCGTGGGAGAAATCGGCGAAAGCGCGGGTCAGCCGTCCGAGGAAGGCGCCGAGGTGGTTCAGCAGGCCGGGACTGTGGGGCCGGACGTCGCACAGGGGTCGGCCGTCGATGTAGGTCAGCATTCGGACCAGGTGGCGCAATTCGCCGCGTCCATCAACCCGGGTGATGGCCTCGCCGTCATTTGTCCGGCAGACCCGCGGCCAGTCTGTTTCGCCAAAACGGGAAGCCAGGTGTTCCAGGGCGGCATGCTGAAGGTCGAGTATGCCGCGCCGCTCGCCCGCCCCGGAGATCTTGAGTACGAACCCCTCGCCGTTGCCGGCCGTCACCCGGAAGTTCTGGTCGCGCTCGCTCGGCAATGGGCTCAGCGTACCGGACACCCCGTAGAGGGCACGGGCGAGTTCGCCCGCCTCTTCAGGACTGAAACGGGGCCGGTTTTCGGAGATGTCGGACAAATGGGACCTGCTACCGGGCATAGTCGTCGTCGTTGTTCCCGCGCCAGTCGGGAAGATATCCCTCCGTACGTCCGTAACCATACGAGGGCCCGATCTGGTTGGTGGAGTTCCAGGGCCACGCCTGGCCGCCGATAAGACGGTATTCGTCGCCTCTGCCGCATAGCCAGTAAAACATGTGGGCAACGTAACGGGCGGATCCGTGTCCCCCGTAATCGGCGTGCCTGAAGTCGAAATCGGGTTCGGCGATCCAGTCCCGCGAGGGCGGTACGGTTCGCCAGTAGCTGTATTTCAGCATGTGCCGCAGGCCGGTTGCCGTGGACGCGCCGCGGCGGTGCAGGATGCTTTGCGAATGCAGGCCGATGGTGCCGGCGGGACCCGAACACAGAACGCCGTTCTCCTCCTGCTTACGCCGGGTCGTGCGGATATGGGAACCGGGCGTGACTTCGGTGGGTCCCATTTCATCGGGGGTGTCCTGGGGGAAATAGAACGCCTCGACGAAATGGACCTCCGGTCCGAACACGTGATCGGCGTCGTGGTGCCAGGGTTGTGATTCCTTCGGACATTCGATTCGGTGGTTGCTGACCAGCACGGGCAGTCCCACGTGACGTCCCAGCAGCGAACGCAGCGCACCCGTCAGCACCGGGTTGAGCAGGACGTGCTCGATGAACCAGTCTTCGAGCAGAATTGAACTCGGCTCGTGGGTATCGCGGATTCGTGCAAGGTCGTCTTCGGACATGCCGTCGGGTATGTAGCTCGGATTGGCGGGGATCTTGCCGTTCAGGTAGTCGCAGGTACGCCGGTTGATCTCGTCAGGGACGATGCCCTCGAAGTGAAGGTATCCATCCCTGCAGAAGCGCAGCACTTCCGAGTCCGTGAGCGCAGGATTGCAGTCGAATGTCCGGCGGGAAGCGTCGTAACGCATGTTTTATTCCTTGCTTATTGGTCTGTGCGGCGTCAATTTCCAGTACAGGCCGGTCCTTGAAATCAACAGTAAAATATGCAGTGCGATTTGCCGGACGGACAAGGGTTTTCCGAGCGGATACCTGCATTGCAGCGATCGGGAAGGGGTTCTGAGCCATGGGCATCTATGAAGACATCGGCGTGCGTCCGGTAATCAACGCCCTCGGCACGGCTACGCGTTTCGGAGGCGCCCTCCTGGACCCGGAAATCATGGAGACCATGCGCGTGGCCTCCCGGGAATTCTGTCTCCTGGACGAACTGCATGAGAAGGCCGGGGAGAAGGTCGCCGGGATGCTGGGCGTGGAGGCGGCCTACGTCACCGCCAGCGCCGCGTGCGGCCTGGTCATCACCACGGCGGCCTGCATGACCGGGACCGACCAGGAGCGGATCCGCCAGCTACCGGACACGACCGGGATGCGCGACGAAGTGATCGTCCAGAAAACGCACCGTATCGCCTACGACCAGGCCATCCGGCTGACCGGCGCGAAGCTGATAGAGCTGGACGATACGGGCGGCCCCCCGGTAGAGGCCATGCGCGCGGCCATCGGTGATGGCGCGCGTGCGGCGGCCGTCTTCTACCTGGGCAAGAACTTCAAGAACGCCAACGCCGTCCCGTTGGAACAGGTCGTGGCCATGGCCCATGCCGCGGACGTGCCAGTCATCGTAGACGCCGCATCGGAATGTCCGCCGGTGTCCACATTGACCCGTTTTACCGAGGCCGGTGCCGACCTGGTCATATTCAGCGGCGGCAAGAGCCTCCAGGGCCCGCAGTCGACCGGCCTCATCATCGGGCGGAAGGACCTGATCAGCGCCTGCGCCGTGAACGGGACGCCCTTCGCCACGGTCGGCCGGCCGATGAAGGTGAGCCGAGAGGAGATCTTCGCCTTCATCAAGGCCCTCGAGATCTACCTGAACCGGGACCACGCGGCGGATGCGGCGGGCTGGGAAGAAAAGGTGCGCTACATCGAAGGGGAACTGGCCGGCATTCCCCACGTTTCCCTCAGCCGGCTCGATCCGGAAGAAACCTATGCCGTGCCCCAGCTAAAGGTCGATATCGGACCGGAAGCCGGTCTGACCGGAGAGGATGCGGTGAAAGCACTGCTCGACGGCAGTCCCAGGATCATCGTGCAGGAAAGGGGCGAGGAAGGGTTTTCCATCAATCCGCACAACCTGCAGGACGGCCAGGAACGGATCGTGGCGGAACGGTGCCGGGCGTTGCTTGCGGGCGGGTAGCGGCCTGGTCGGGATCCCGTGCGTCCAAACACCGGTCGAACCGGGCAAAAGAGGCTTGTCCGAGACCCGCCGACGACCGGAAAACATCTTGTAAGATTTCGGAATATAACTATTTTCAATTTGATACTATTTTCAATTTGATCGTCTATTGAAAAGAGTTCGAATCATATCCCTTGACCGGACAAACCGGTTGATCAGATAGGATACGCTAACTGCGGCATATAACTTGCCACATACTTCAACCTCGCGCCGGAGAATTCCTATGGCACCGCATGTCAATTGGAAGTCCCTGAATTTCCTCGTTGTTGTGTTCGGCCTGCTCGTGATCTACGGAGTTTTTACTAATGTGCGCCCGGCGTTCGCGCAAACGCAGACACCCTGTCCCCTCCCCGACGGCGTTGCTCCTCCTCCGGACCCGTCTGTGACGGCCCGAGAGGTGGAAGACGGCAGCGCCACCCTTGAGGACTTCGCGCTCGCCGTGAGGGAGCGTTCCAGGGAATATGCACAGGGGGCAGCGTCCCATGAGGAAGGGGTATATATCGGATGTATCGTCAGGCAGGAGGATGGGATCTGGCGCTCCGGTTCCACCTACATCGTTAGCCTGACGCTCGACGGAAGAATATACATTCACGCGAAGGACATGGCACTGTCCGGCCGGCAACTCAATCCCTTGGTTTACGGATCGATCCTTCAAGCCCTGGGCGTCTCCACGGCCGTACTGTTCAACCTGGCATCTCCCGATCCCGCTACCGCCGCACAGGCCTACAGCGACCTGTTGGGCATCCTGTCGCAGGAACCAGACGGCGCATTCGATGCGACCGTTCCTATACCGGGTCTGTCACCAGGCATACCCGGCGCCTCGGGCCATTCCGCCGTCTATGTCGACCCCAACCTGGGGGCTCCGGTTTTGCTGCTGGTCGGATTCGACATCAATGCGTCGCACCTGGTCGAGGAAGTCATCGATTACGGTGACCCGGCCATTACCGCCAGCGAGGTGGTAGACCGGGAAACCCTGAAGGCCTTCGTCACGCAAGCGGGAGAGCACCTGCTTGAATTCATGAGTTCCGGCGATGCGGCCGCCAGCTCGAAATTCAGGCTTGCCTTGCGGGATCCGAACGGGCCCTGGCGGCACGGTTCGGTGTACCTCTACGTCCTGGACCTCAACAGCAACACGATCCTGTTTCACGCGGCATTCCCGGATGAATTCGAGTACCGTCCATTGATACCGACCGTCCGGGACGCCGTGACGGGAGAGTACATACTGCCCCAGGTCATCGAAGCGGCGAAAAACAACCCGGAAGGCGGGTTCGTGGAGTACTATTTTGACGATCCCACGGACGACACCGACAGCGCCGACATCCCCAAGTTGGGATACGCCCGTGAGTTCGCGGCTGAACTCCAGAGGCCGGATGGAAGTGTCGTTTCGGCCGACTTCATCATCGGTTCGGGCTTATATGGGCGCACACCCGTGACTGCCGTGCCCGATCCCTGTCCCCTCCCCGCCGGCGTTTCGCCTCCGCCAGACCCGGCTGTGACGGCGCAACAGGTGGAAGACGGCAGCGCCAGCCTGAGGGATTTCACGCTGGCCGCCAGAGAACGGCTGAACCTGGAAATAGGAGCAGGCCAGTACCTTTACAATTTATGTCTCATCCGGCAGGAAGGGGGGCCTTACCGTTCCGGCTCCACCTACCTTGTACAACTGACGCCCGACCGCAGGGTGTACGTTCACGCGAAGCAAATGGCCTTGTCGGGACGGCGCATCAAAGCCTCGATCTATACCTCGATCCTGACTGCGCTGGGCGTCACGCCAGCCGACCTGGCCAAACTGGGATCGGCCGATCCCGCCATCCGAGTTCCCGCATTAGCCGCCCTCAACAACCTCTTGTCGCAAGAACCGGACGGCGCATTCGATGGGACCAGGTTCGGTGCACCTGGCGCCTCCGGCCATGCCGGCAGCTACTACTCGGAGCATCTTGGCGTCCCGACCGTGCTGCTCGCGGGATTCGACCTGAACGAAACGCACCTGGATGAGGAAGTCATCGATTACGGCGACCCGGCCATTACCGCCAGTGAGGTGGTGGACCGGGAGACCCTGAAGGCCTTCGTCGGGGAAGCAGGGGAATATTATCTCAACCTCTTCCAGACCGAGGGTCGCGCCTCATCCACGAGATCCAGGGTGGCCCTGCGGGATCCGAACGGACCCTGGCGACATGGCTCCGTGTACCTCTACGTCCTGGACCTCACCAGCAACACGATCCTGGTTCATGGAGCGTTTCCGGACCGGTTCGAGCTTCGGCCCCTGGTAGCGACCGTGCGGGACGTCGTGACCGGAGAACTCATTCTACCACAGGTCATCGAAGCGGCGAAAAGCAACCCGGAAGGCGGTTTCGTGGAGTATTACTTCGACGACCCGTCTGACGACACCGACAGTGCCGACGTCCCCAAGGTGGGATACGCCCGCAGGTTCACAGGTGAACTTCCGAGGCCAGACGGAAGCGTCCTCCCGATCGACGTCATCATCGGGTCAGGGTTTTATGGACGCGCGCCCGAGATTGTCGCACCCTGTCCACTCCCCGACGGCGTTGCTCCTCCGCTGGACCCGGCTGTGACGGCGCAACAGGTGGAAGACGGCAGCGCCAGCCTGAGGGACTTCACGCTGGCCGCCAGAGAGCGGCTGAACGTGGAAATAGGAGACGGCGTGTACCTGTACAATCTGTGTCTCATCAGGCGGGAAGGGGGGCCTTACCGTTCCGGATCCACCTACCTCGTGCAGCTGACGCCCGACCGCAGGGTGTACGTTCACGCGAAGCAAATGGCCTTGTCGGGACGGCGCATCAAAGCCTCGCTCTATACCTCGATCCTGACTGCGCTGGGCGTCACGCCAGCCGATCTGGCCAAACTGCAATCTACTGATCCCGCTATCCGGGGCCCCGCATACGCCGCCTTCATCGACTTATTGTCGCAGGAACCGGATGGCTCATTCGATGGGACCCGCTTTGGTGTGCCTGGCGCCTCCGGCCATGTCGGCAGCTACTACTCGGAGCATCTTGGCGTCCCGGTCTTGCTGCTCGCGGGACTCGACCTGAACGAATCGCACCTGGATGAGGAAGTCATCGATTACGGCGACCCGGCCATTACCGCCAGCGAGGTGGTGGACCGGAGAACCCTGAAGGCCTTCGTCGCGGAAGCGGGGAAGTACTTTCTCAACCTCTTCCAGACCGAGGGTCGCGCCTCATCCACGAAATCCAGGGTTGCCCTGCGGGATCCGAACGGTCCCTGGCGGCATGGTTCGGTGTACCTCTACGTCCTGGACCTCACCAGCAACACGATCCTGGTTCATGGCGCGTTTCCGGACCGGTTCGAGCTTCGGCCCCTGGTAGCGACCGTGCGGGACGTCGTGACCGGAGAACTCATTCTGCCGCAGGTTATCGAAGCGGCGAAAAGCAACCCGGAAGGCGGCTTCGTGGAGTATTACTTCGACGATCCCACCGACGACACCGACAGCGCCGACGTCCCCAAGTTGGGATACGCACGCCGGTTCACAGGTGAACTCCCGAGGGCAGATGGAAGCGTCCTCCCGATCGACGTCATCATCGGGTCGGGGCTTTACAATCCTGCACCCGATGAACCGCTGGAGATCACCCTGACGGTATCTCCCGCCACGCTGACGGAGGATGGCGGAGTCCAGACGGTGACGGTAACGGCCACGCAGTCCAACGCACCGATTCCGGTAGCGTCGGTGATCGACCTTTCTCTGTCCGGCACCGCCAGCGCCGACGATTACAGCGTCGCGGGAGATCTGGTCATCACGATACCCGCCAGAGCTACGGAGGGGTCGACGGAACTGACCTTCACGGTCACGGACGACACGGTATACGAATCCGGGGGCGAGACGATTGTCATTACCGCACGCAGCGAGGATGTGGACCTCGATACCGCCACGATTTCGGTGACCGATTCCTATGATGCTCCGGCGACGATTGGTACCCCGCCGGTGGTAACGCTGGAGGCGGGAGACGACGAGACAGTCGACGCGGGTCCGCTGTTCAGCGGTACGGATCTGAGCTATTCGGCGTCCTCGGCGGACAACGGCGTCGTCGAGGCGGTCATGTCTGGCGCCGCGCTGACGGTAACGGGGGTGCGAAAAGGCGGCGCCACGGTCACCGTCTCGGCCCGTAACGCGGCGGGCGAGGCGAGTCTGGCCGTCAGCGTGACCGTCACGGCCGTCGCGGCGGAACGGGAGGTCTACACCAACATCCTGGCGGCCATGGGCCGGAGCATGCTGTCCAGCGTCTCCGCCACCATAAGCGGCAGGTTCAGCGCGGTTGGTGGACGGGAGATCACCGTGGGAGGCCGCAGGATCAACGGTCTTGCATCGGGCATCACGGCGCTGGCCGGACTGACCGGCCACGGCCGGCAGACCGCAACGAGGGAGATGGCGTTGCTCCAGGGCGCGGAACGACGCCGTGTCGCGAGCGGCGACTACCTGCTGCGGACGAGCTCGTTCTCCTACGCGATGGAGGATCACACCGGCAGCGGTGGGCTCAGATGGTCCGTCTGGGGTGCCGGCGACCTGCAGAACTTCGAGGGTGAACCCGACGTGGATACCAGTTACGACGGAAGCCTCAAGACGGCGTATCTCGGTTTTGACGTGGCCACGGGCCGCAGTTGGTTGGCAGGTATCGCCTTGTCACGCGCTATGGGCGAGTCCGACTACGACGTTACCGTGGCGAGCGGCAGCCTGGAATCGCGTCTTACCGCGGTGCTGCCGTACTTGCATTGGACCTGCCCCACCGGGTTCACGGAAGTGTGGTCGATCGTGGGACTCGGTACCGGCGAAGCCGAGGTGGAGGATGGCACGAGCGACCTGTCCATGCGCATGGGTATGCTGGGCGCACGGTCCCGGCTGGCCTCCTCGGGCGGTCTGGGGCTCGACCTGGTGGGCGACGCGGGGTTGCTCCGCCTTTCCACCTCCGACAGTGAATCGGCCGCGCTGAGCGACATTGCTACCGGCGTGCAGCGGATACGCGTCGGCCTGGAAGGGTCGCGTACGACCGCCCTTGGGGGTGGAACCACTGTAACGCCTTACGCGCAGGTGGCCGGGCGCTACGACGGAGGCGACGGCCAGACCGGACAGGGCCTTGAGGTCTCCGGCGGACTCCGCCTGACCGGCGGTCGCGTCGGCCTCAATGCCCGGGGCCGTTTCCTGGCGGTCCATTCGGCCGAGGGATACCGCGAGAACGGCGTTTCGCTCGTCGCTTATCTGAGGCCGGCGGCGGACGGCCGGGGTCTTTCGATGTCCGTGGCGCCGCGCATGGGCGCCGGAACCACAGACTCCGGCATGATGTGGCGCGAACGCCCCCTGGCCGGCTCCGCCCTGCGCGGCGGCAGCCGCGCCCGTTCCATGCGGGCGGAAGTGGGATACGGACTCGCTTCATCGCCCACGGGCGTGCTCTTCACACCCTTCGGCGACCTTTATCTCGACGGGGATGAACGCCGTCAGTTGCGGCTGGGCGCTCGCTTGGGCGCCGCGGACCTCGGTACGCGCACCGGATCCCTGGAGCTTTCCGGCTCACGGATCGACCGTCGCGGCGCATCCGACCATCGCATCGGCCTCGTTGCACGCATGAGCTTCTAGTGATGGAATCCGGAGCCTATTTGAAACAACGACGGAGATGATAGCGGGCCATTTACAGGCGTGGGTGAATCCGAGGTTTATCGCTTGACGTTTACCGCGTCGGGCGATAATCGCTTCGCGTACTGTGAATTTGTCTTACGAGTAAGTATTCAAATTACCGAGTTTAAACGCTTGACGAGCAGCGATGCGAGAGATACGTTAACGCCCACACCCTAGTCCATTGGTTATCAGATTTCGAAGGGGCCGATTCACGGCTTCGGCGGAAGGGCGATTTTAGGCTAAATGACTGAAGACCAAACCTGGATCGTACCCGATCCCCAAGCGTCATGTGAAGTCCGCCTGGACGACGAGACCGTAACCGTGTTGCGCAGGCACGGGAATCCGCAAGGTCCGCGCCTCGTCCTGAGCCACGGCAACGGACTCGCCATAGACCTTTACTATCCCTTCTGGTCTCTCCTCACTGATGACTACGATCTGATCCTGTACGACCAGCGGAATCACGGCTGGAATCCCGTCGGCGATCAGCAGAAACACGATGTGCCGACGTTGATCCACGACCAGCGCCTGATCCTCGAAGCCATCGACGATCAATTCGGGCAAAAGCCGAAAGTCGGCGTCTACCACTCCGTCTCGGCACTGATCACCCTGCTGTCCATATCGACCTTCAAGGATCTGATTTCGTCGGGCCCGGCGATTGATTTCGCCGGACTGGTCCTCTTCGATCCGCCCCTTTGCAAGCCGGGGGTCAGCCAGGTCGAATTCGACGCGGCCGCGGAACAGGTCGCCGCCGCCACGAGACGCCGCGGGCATTTGTTCCAGACGGAAGAGGACTTCGTGGAGCTTCTCAGTTACTCGCCCGGCTTCGTCCGCGTCGTACCGGGGGTACGGGAACTCATGGCGAAGACGACGCTGCGGCCGACCGATAGCGGGGACGGTTTTGAGTTGCGCTGTCCGCGGGAATACGAGGCCCAGATCATCGATTATTCGAGAAGTTACTCGGTGCTGGTGGATTTTGACGAGCTTGACTGCCCAACGAAAGTTATCGGGGCGGACCCCACCCTCCCGTATTCCTACCTGCCGACCCTGGACCTGCGCGACATGGTGACGGTCGACTACGACTTCCTTCCCGAAACGACGCATTTCTTCCCACTGGAACAGCCGGAAGAATGCGTATCGCTGCTCAGTGATTTCATCCAGGGTAAAGGGCTGGCGCATCCGGCCTGAGTCGGTTGGCGCGCCTTAACCTGCAGGATTTGCCGCCGCGGTGGCTTTAACCCGTATGGTGACGATATCCGTGTCGTGATATTGCTGGTGGCGTACGGATGACGCGAGGTGGCGCAGGAGCCGGAGCGATACTTCCTGTTCGATGGACGTTTCGTTAGACTCGTCGGGTAACGTGGCGAGCCTGTCCTGTAAGTTCTCGCCCCTCGGTGTGACGACAAAGTCCAGTACCGCCCCGCCTTCCTCCCTGGTTGCTACGAGCCGCAGACTTTTCCGCTGACGAGTTCCCTGATCTTCCTGCGCTCCCTGTTCTTCCTGCTCTTCCTGATGCGTGAGCGTCAGCAGCGCCTCTTCTCCGACGGCGTCGAGGCGTTCCGCCATGGCCGCGTCCCAGCCGGATCGGGAGGCGAAATCACCGAGGAACGACCGGATTTCAGCCAGGGCGGACCTGTCCAGTGCCGTCTCCATCCGGTAGCGGCGGAATCCCGTGGCACTGAGCGCCAGGTTGAGGAGAATCGCCACCAGGCCCCCCGCGGTCATGCCGTTCCGGAACAAGCCCCCCGCGAACTGCGAGACGAACTCCGGGTAGATCAGTTCGAACTGCAGACTGAATCCCACCAGGAAAGCGGCGCCCACGATGAAGCTCTTGTTCTTGTCGAGGCCGTCCTGGATAACGATCCTGAGTCCGACAACAAAGAGCATCGCCAGCAGCACGATGAAGTAGGCCGCGAAGATCGGATCCGGAATCGCCAGGACCAGGGCGAACACCTTCGGAAGGAACACGAGCACCACGAAAGCGGCGCCGGTGAAGAGACCTACGGCCCGGGCGGCGACGCCGGTGAGTTCGATAAGCGGTACGCTGGTCGTGTAGGTCGTGCCCGGCACGGTCCCGGCGAGTCCGGAGAGGAAAGACCCCACGCCGTCGACGGTCATGGCACCCTGTATCGATCGGAAATCGACCGCCCTGGACTGGCGCCATGAAATGCGCTGGACGGCGACACAACTGCTGATCGTACGAAGCGAGACGACCACCGCTACCAGCAGAAAGCCCGGAAGCAGCACCCAGAATTCGCTTCCTAAATCCACGTTGAACCCCGGCCAGAGGAACTCGGGCAGGTTGAACCAGTCCGCCCTGGAGATTCTGGCCACGTCGAACAGTCCGAAGAAACCGCCGATCACGGAGCCGGCGGCCACACCGATGATCGGCGCCCAGAGACGCAGCTTCGCGGGACCCTTCAGCGTCAAGCCGGAAATGACGGCCACGGTGGCCGCGGCGCCGAGGACGGCGCCGGTTGACATCCGCCCGTCCGGCGCCGCCGACAGCATGTCTCCCATCACGGGCATTACCGTGACGGGAATCAACATGATCACGGTGCCCGCGACCGTGGGCGTGAGGATGCGCTGGAACAGCGAAAGGCGCCACGAAAGCGCGATCGGAACCAGGGAGGACACGACGACGAGCACGGCGAGCAGGGCCGGACCGCCGGCCGCCAACGCCTCGATGCAGACCGATATGTAGGCCGCCGACGTGCCCATGACCAGGAGATGGCCCGAACCGATCCTGCCGAAGCGAAGGACCTGCAACATCGTGGTCGCGCCACAGATCGCGACCGATGCGAACACGGCCCACGCGACGGTGTCCTCCGTTTGTCCGGCGGCCCGCATGACGATCATCGGGATGATCATCACAGCGGCGATGTTAAGCAGGGCCAGTTGCAGTCCCAGGCCGAGCGCGAGCATCGTCGGAGGCGGTTCATCCGGTTGAAACCGCAAGCCAGAACGGACGACGGATCCATCAGAACTCATTAGGGCGATTCTCCCGGTTGCCGTTTGCGTATTTTCTATACGAATTCTATAAAAGTTCGTTTGATTTAGAAACGGCAAACAGTTATACTATGCAAGCAATCCCAATAAACCGTTTGATACACCCCCAATTGGAAAGGAAGACATCCATGGCTTCGACCGCTGATCGTATCAGGAAGCTCATCCAGGACAACCTGGAAGTCGACGGACAACCCATCGCACTGCCGGACGATCTCAACATCAGCCTTACTGAGGCCGGCGTTTCCTCCGTGGACATTCTTGCGTTCGCCAAGCTTGTCGCCGAGGAATTCAACATGGAATTCTCCCCGCAGGATTGTGTAGACGTCAAGACGGTGCAGGAACTCGTCAGCCGCCTGGACGCTGCTGCCTGAACATTCCTTACGACGGTCGCGCATTTCGACCGTCGCGCATTTCGACCGTCGCGCGTTTCGACCGTCGCACGATTTATAAGCCCGCCTGTGAGAGCGTTCGAACTCTTGCAGACGGGCTTTGTGCATTTGGCGCCGCCGAACGGGCCGCTGGCGCAGAGGCCGGACCGTTGTGCAGAGGCCGGACCGTTGTGCAGAGGCCGGACCGTTGTGCAGTCGACCGGCCGTAAGCGCTTAACGGATCCAGAAGCTCATGCGCTGGAACGGATAGCCGGGCAGGGAGCGTCTTCGACGGGATTCGCCCGCGAACAGTCCGCCCGGTGATACCGGCAATCCGATTTCGTAGGCCGTCTTCACCGCTTGCAGGAATCCGTCTCCCTCCGCACCGTCGATTTCATCTGTGGCATGAGCGAGGCCGCCGAAGAGGGTGGGCGCCGCGGCGGCTTCGTCCGCCGGCTTCTCCGGCCATGCTTCGGATATGCCCGCCGCAAACTTAGATACCGGGCCAATCTCAATCAGCGTATCCACAGCAAGGTCGGCCAGGCTCCGCGCGGAAGCGGCGGATCCCTCGCCGGATCCCTGGTCTTCGCCCGATCCCTCGCCCACAAGCGTACTTTGGATCCAGCGGTTCAGGTCCGCCATCTCTGCCGACCCCACCTTTTCGCCCGTGGTGTCGCTAACGATCGTGAGTGACGGCGTCGATACGGATATCCCTTCCAGCCTGGTCTTCGATGCTGCGGTTGCATTTGCATCGCGCGCTTCATCCATGGCCTTGAGGGTCACTCCGCGCGCCAGTGCGATGCGGAGTCCCTGGTCGAGCGTGAACGCTCCGGCGGCCTGCGCGGCTGCGATCTCCCCGGCGCTGCGGCCGCAGACTGCCGAGGGGCGAACATTCAGGCTGGACCACAGGGCGGTGATTGCGCACTGAAGCGCATAGGTCGCCGGATCCGTCCAGGCCGTATCTTCGATCGGATGCTCCGTCCCTTCCCCTTCGAACAGAGGTTCGAGCAGGGAGGCGTCCGTTTCGCCGCGGAACAGCGCTTCGCATTGATCCAGGACGCCTTGCACCACGGGCTCCGAATCGTACAGGCGCTTGCCGATCTCCCGCCATCCGTCGTCCCATCCATCATATACGAACGCCACTCTCGGCGCGGCCGCGGCCACATTGATCCAGTTGGAATCTACGGCATCTGAACCTGCTTCATTCGACGCGACTTCCTCCAGTCCTTCGCGGAGCGTGGCGACATTGCGAAACACTACGCCGTTCCGGCAATTGAAATGGCTTCTTCCCATACTCGCGGTCCAGGCCATATCCGCCAGGAACTCCGCTTCCGATTCCGCGCCCGAACCGGCCGGGAGATTTGGATCCAGCCAGGACAGGTAACTGCCGGCAAGTTCCCTGAGTGCCGCCGGGTTCTTGCCCGAAAGGGGCAGGAGCCGATGCGTCCGCGCCACGGGGCGCTCGTTGTCTCGTTGCGGTTCCGGGACGCTCGGAGGCAGTTTCAACGCGACGGTTTTCGGGGCGCCGGCCGCTTCGATCTCCGTTTCCGCCGGTTGCACGTTGTCGTCGCCCGTCCCATAGCCTTCGACCACCACGTGGGCGTTCGCCCCGGATATGCCGAAGGCGCTGACCCCTGCGCGATGCGTCCGGCCGGGATGGACCGGCCAATCCACCGCTTCTGACGTCACCCGCACGGGAAGCCGGTCCCAGTCCACGTTAGGGTTTGGTTTCTCGAAATGAAGTTGTTTCGGGATACGTCTGTGGCGAATTGCCATGACCACCTTGATCAGTCCGGCGAGGCCGGCGGCGGACTCGAGATGGCCGATATTGGTCTTCACCGATCCGACCAGGAGCGGCCGGTCCGGCGCGCGCCCCCTGCCGTAAACCGCGGCGGCCGCCTGCACCTCGATCGGGTCACCCAGCGCCGAACCGGCGCCATGGGCTTCCAGGTAGTCCACTTCCGCGGGATTGACGCCCGCCTGCGCCAGCGCGTCTTCGATCACGCGCTCCTGCGCGGGACCGTTGGGCACCGTGGGACCCGCCGTCGCGCCGTTCTGATTGGTCGCGGAACCCCGGATAACGCCCCAGATGCGGTCGCCGTCAGCCTGCGCTTCGCTCAGTCGTTTCAACACGACCACGCCGCAGCCTTCTCCGCGCACGAAACCGTCCGCTTTGGCGTCGAAGGCGTAGCAACGACCTTGATTGGACAGCATGCCCAGGTAGGCCATTTCCGCCGTGATATCGGGGGAAAGCACCGTATTCACGCCGCCGGCAAGAGCCAGGTCCACTTCTCCGAGACGGAGGCTGGCCACGGCCTGGTGAACGGCGAACAGCGCGGAGGCACAGTTCAGTTCCAGGGGAACCGAGGGACCTTCCAGGCCCAACAGGAAGGATATCCGGGCTACGGCCAGGCTCCGGGCGGTACCCAGTAAATTGCCCCCGTCTCTCCGGCTCTTCATCAGATCGCGGTACTCGCTGGAGGATATGCCCGTGTATACGCCCGTACGCGATCCCCGGAGCCGGTCGGGATTGATGCCCGCGTCATCGATCGCGTGCCAGCTCGTTTCCAGCAGGAGGCGCTGCTGGGGATCCATGCTGCGCGCTTCCAGGGGCGATACCCTGAAGAATCTCGCGTCGAAACGGTCGATGCCTTCAATGAATCCCGCGCGGCGCCAACCTTCGCCGCCTGAGTCCGGTCCTCCCTGGTCCGGTCCTCCCTGGCCCGGTCCTCCCGGTGATCCACTCTCCGATCCGATGTCGGGTCGCACATCCGCGACGGCATCCGTACCCTTTTCCAGCAGGTTCCAGAAGGCGTTCAGGTCCGGTGCGCCGGGGAAACGGCACGCCATGCCGATGATGGCAATGCCTTCGTTGTCGGTCCGGGAAACGGTACCGCTCGCGGGACCGGTGGGCGCCGCCGGGGCAGCAGAGGCACTTGTCGCCGGTCCGGTGGGCGCATCCGGTGCGGCAGAGGCAACGCTCTCCTGTCCGGTGGGCGCCTCTGGTGCGGCGATAGCAAAGCGGCCGGAACCGGTGGGCACTTCCGAATCCACGGATTCGCTTCCGGCACTGCCACTGGAATCAGGACCATCGCTTTCCAGTTCCGCGTCGCCGATCTCGTCGATCAGGTGGGTGGCGAGTGACGAGATATCCGGATAGTCGAAGACCAGGGTGTTGGGTGCCGTGTAGCTGCCCGCAAGGGCGCGGTTCAACCGGTTCCTCAGTTCGACCGCCATCAGTGAATCCATGCCGAGATCGAAAAAACCCACGGTTGGCGCGGGCGTGGACGACAGCCGAAGCACCGACTGCACTTCCCCTTGCAGGAAGGAAACCAGCACGTTCTCCCGCTCCGCGGAGGGTGTATTCCGCAGGCGGGTCAGGACGTCATCCGAGGAGGATTCCGGCGTCTCTTCCGCCGCCTCCTGGGCTGCCGCAAGCAGGTCCTCGAGCAAGGGCGGTCGGCTTTCCGCCGCTTCTTCGAACACGGCCCAGTCCATCGCCATGACCACGGAATGAGTCCCGTCTTGCCGGACCAGCCGGTCCATGGCCCTCAGGCCCTGTTGCGGGGTAAACCAGCGGCCGCCGAGTGCCGCGCGCTGGCTTTCGATCCGTTCCTTCTGCTCCGCCGCCTCGCCGATCTCCGACCAGGCGCCCCATGCGATGGCCTGGCCCGGAAGCCCTAGTGCCCGCCGGTGGCCGGCCAACTGGTCCAGGAACGCGTTGGCCATGGCGTGGTTCGCCTGACCCGGGTTGCCCATGACGCCGACCCGGCTCGAGAAGAGCACGAACAGATCCAGGTCCCGGTCCCTGGTTGCCTGGTGCAGATGCCAGGCGCCCAGTACCTTGGGCCACAAAACGGTCTCAAAGTTCTCCCAGCGCTGGTTCCCCAGTGCGCCGTCCGACAGCACGCCCACGCTGTGGATCACCCCGCCCAGGGGAGGCAGTTCACGATCCATGCGCTCCAGCATCGCGTCCACCGCATCCAGGTCCGTCACGTCCGCCAGTTCCACCTGTACCGCCACCCCCCGCTCCCGGAGTTCCTGAATGGCTTCTTCGGCTTCCGTATCCGGTGGGCGGCGGCCGTTCAGCACGATCGTGCCGGCACCGCGGTCCGCGAGCCAGCCGGCCACCGCGCACCCGATGCCGCCCAGCCCTCCCGTCACCAGGTAGGCGCGATCCTTCTTCAATCGGCCGGTGACCAGTGGAGGCGGCGTCACGACGATCTTTCCGAGATGGCGGGCGGAACGCATGAAGGTCAGGGCGGCGCCCGCTTCGGCCAGGGGCCAGCGGCTGTGGATGATGGGTTTGAGTTCTCCCGAAACCAGGCGCTCCATAATCCCTCGGAGGACACGGCCGACCCAGGCGGGGTCCGTCTTTTTAAGTACATCCAGCTCCAGGATGTCGTAGGCCACGTCGGGACGCAACGCGGCCATTTCGTCCCCGGTCAGGATGTCGCGCCGGGCCATCTCCACGAAACGGCCATCGGGCTTGAGGCAGGACAGGCTGGCGTCGATGAACCCCTCGCCCGTCAGGCTGTTCAGGACCACGTCTACCCCTTCGCCATCCGTGGCTTCGAGGATCTCCTGTCCGAATGCCGTCGTGCGGCTGTCGTAAATGTGCTCAACGCCCAGCGAACGGAGATAGGCCTGTTTCGGGGCACTTGCCGTGGCATGGACCTCGGCTCCCGCGGCCTGAACCAGTTGGATGGCCGCCAGTCCCACCCCGCCGGCACCGGCGTGTATGAGCACTTTTTCTCCCGCCTCGAGTCCCGAGTACTCGAAAGATAGCGCGGCGGATACGAAAGCGCTGGGCACCGTGGCCAGCCCGGAGACGGAGAACCCCTCCGGCGCGGGCGCCACGAGGTCCCCATGGGTAATCATCAGCGGCGCGAAGGCGCCGAAGCCCAGTCCCACCACGTGATCGCCCACGGAGACGGACGATACTTCGTCACCCACCTCGGTGATCACGCCGCACATTTCCCGGCCCAGGAGACCCTCTTCGATGAAACCCAGGGATCGGAATACATCCCAGAAATTGAGCCCGGCCGCTTCTACGGCGACGCGGACTTCCCGGGGTTCGAGCGGACGCGGCGGTAGCGACTGCACACAGGGTTGGTCGAACACCCCCGCCGGGTCGGGCGCCAGCACCCATTCCTGGTCTTCCGGAAAGTCCAGGCGGCCGGTTCCGTCTCCCATGCGAACCAGCCGTGCCACCATGCGGCCTTCCCGCCGGTAGACGATGTGGTTCTCATCGTCCGGGTACATGAGCTCATTGACGAGATCGGGATCCGGCGCAAATTCCGCGGGATCCAGGTCCAACATCCTTGGTTGCAGATGGGGCGCTTCGCGGGCCACCCCCTTGCCGAATCCCCACAGGGCGGCGCCCGCCAGTTCACCGCCGAGTTCCCGTTCCAGCACCTGGGAGCCGCGGGTGATGAACCAGACGCCCCTGGAGGGGGTCGAATCGGTGTCGATCAGTCCCTGCACGAGTGCGAGGGCACAGGCTCCGGCACGCTGCACTTCCGCGGCCAGTTCCACCGTGGTGGCCTGCGCACCGGGGCCATCCAGGCCGGCCAGATGCACGACGCCGCTGAACGGTACATCCTGCGGCAGGCTTTCTATCAGCGAACGCCACGATTCGCGTTGCCCGCATTCCGCGGTGGTCCTGACGATTCCCGTGCCGTTTGTGGCAGGCAACCCGTCAGCTGCATCGTCGTCCCGCACCAGGCAGACCGTCTGGTTCCGCGCCGCCAGTGCGGACGCGAGTCCCTCCGCGCGACCCGCCCGGTCCTCGGTGAGGATCCACGCGCCGGCAGGTTCGGATACCTTCGCCGGACCCTGGGCCACGATCACGCCTTTGTCCAGGATCGTGGATGCGTCCGATGTATCCGGCCCGCCTGGTCCGTCTGGTGCGCCTGTTCCGTCCGGTCCGTCGGGTCCCAGCACTTCCGCTTCCGCGAATCCCGCGTCGCCGAGGGCCTGCTTCCAGACGTCGGGGCCTGCCAGCGCGTGATGGGGCCGGTAATCGTCGGCGAACCGCCACCAGCCGTCGAGCTGTCCGAAGGTCAGGTCCATCCAACCCAGTCCGCTGAGGTTCTCGAGCGCGATCAGATGGCCTGACGGCGCCAGCAGGTCCCTGCAGTGACCGAGGGTCTCCGTCAGGTACCGTGTCGCGTGCAGTACGTTCGACGCGATCAGCAGGTCGTAACCATGGGGTTCGAATCCCTGCCCGATCGGGTCCTTTTCGATATCCAGCGGGCGATAGTCGATGGCTCCGCCGCGGTCGCCGAACCGGGATTCCGCTTCGGAGAAGAAACCCGCGGAAATATCGGTGTAGGTGTAGAGGAACCGTCCTTCCGGAAGCTCGGGCAACACGGACGCGGTCGCGGACCCCGTGCCGGCCCCGACTTCGATCACCCTGAGGCGCCGTCCATCCGGCAGGGTGGAAACGAGGGCCTGCACCGCCTCCGTGAGCATCCTGTTCGCGGCCCGCGCGACGGGCGCCTTCAGATAGAGATCGCCCGCCGTCGGTTCTCCGCTGCTGAACAGGAGGGTCAGGGGGTCCTCTTTTCCGCGAAGCACCTCCGCCAGTGCAAGACCTGACCGCAGGAACAGCCCGATCTCGATCTGGCCCTGGTCATACCTGTCCTTCATCCAGTCGGCGAAGGCCTCGAGGTCGGCGGGCATGTGTTCAGGGAGCGGATCCTCCGGACCCACGGCCACGCGGAAACCGTCGTCGCGTTCCTCCATTACGCCGGACCTGGCGAGCATCTCGAAGAGCCGGCGAAAGAGGCGGGTGTGTTCGGGCAGGACGCCCAGCGCTTGCCTGAGATCGTCGGGGTCCACCACGGCGCCTTTCTCACGCTGCCATCCCAGTTCCTCCAGCGACGCGAGTGCGCGGGACCGCGACCATCGCTCCAGGTCCGCCAGCAGGGCGTTCCGGTTCTCCGGATCCACGCCGGCGTCCGTCAGGTAGCCCGTAAACGACTGTGCGTTGCCCGCGACTTCCGACGGACTCGGAAAAAACTCCGCCGCTTCGATACCCGGAGCCAGGGGGCGCTCGCGCCATACGACCTCGTACAGCAGGTCATTCACGCCCTCGACGGCCGCCAGCAGGGCCGCCCGGGTCGCTCGTTTCACCGTGTATCCACTCAGGCGGCCGACCAGCGCGCCGTCCGGATCGTAAATCCGCATCTCGCCGCTCAGTACTTCCGGCGTCTCGTCCGGGTTCGCCTCGGCGCCGCGCGAGGATTCGCCCAGCAGCACGTGACAGACCACCCGGTCCGGCAGCGGCCCCGCCAGCCACATCCGCTCCCAGCCGAAGGGCAGGTAGGTCGCTCCGCCTTCGGTCTCCGCCACGTTCCGGGCAACGCCCATGACCTGGAAGCATCCGTCGAGGACGAGCGGATGCACGTCCAGCCCGTCCCTGTCGTGGGGTTCCGTTATAGAGACCTCCGCTACCGCCTCGCCCGGCCGGGACCATGCGTTTCCGAGCGTGCGGAAACTGGGACCGAGGTCGACCCCCGTACTCGCCCGGTGGCGGTAGTAGCCCGCGACGTCCACGGGCGAGAGTCCGTCTTTCAGCGCTTCCAGGTCGATCTGCTTACCGGCTTCCTGATCCGGAACGCCTTGCGCAAGACGTCCTTCCACGTGAACCGTCCAGATGCCCTCATTCCCCTTGCTGTATATCTGCAAGTTTCTGGATGAGGCCGGTTCGGCAGCATCAAGTACGACCTGTATAATGCGGCCGTTTTCTCCCGTCTCTGCATCCTCGAAGACCATGGCGTTGTGCAACTGCATGTCTTCCAAGGAGATCGGGCCGCTCTGCTCCAGCATCGATACAGCACTCGCCATGGATCCGTACAGGGCACCGGGAGCCAGGACGCGATTGAACACACGGTGGTCGTCCAGCCATACAGGATCAGTGGGGAACACTTCGGTCTCGAACGTAATCTCTCCACGGGCGGACTCGCGGCGTTCCCCGAGCAGGGGGTGCCCGGCGGTGCTCCGATGCTGTCTGGACGTTTCGACCCAGTGGCGCTGGCGCTGGAAGGGATAACCCGGTAGGGCAATTCTCCGCCTGGATTCCCCGGCGAAGAGTCCCTCGAAGCGTATCGGCTGTCCGGCTTCGTATACCGACGATACCGCCTGAAGGAGACTGCCTTTTTCCGTCTCAGGCGTATCGCTGGAGGGCCTGCTGAGACTGGGGACGATCGCGGGTGCCGGGGTCTGCGGCGAATCCGGCCAGGCCGAGACCGTCATGGGCGCCAGGATGGCATGAGGACCGATCTCGACAACCAGGTCCACGCCGAGTGCGGCCAGCGTGCCGACACTACGTGCGAAAGCCACGGGTTCCCGTGCGTGCCGTTTCCAGTAGGCCCCGTCGAATGCGTGTTCCGGCTCCACCGCCTGCCCGGTGAGATTGCTGACGACAGCGATCGAGGGAGCATTGACGGTGACGCCATCGAGTGAGGCTTCGAGCGCGTCCAGGGCCGGTTCCACCAGTGCGCTGTGGAAGGCCCTGGTGGTGTTCAGCCGTCTTGCGCGGATCCCCGCCGACTCGAAGTGCCTCAAGACGGCTTCGATGCCGGGAACCGTTCCGCTTACCACCTGGTGCGACCCGTTGTCCGCGGAGATATTGCACCCGGTACCGCCGGACGCTTCATTGCCGCCGGACGCTTCACTGCCGCCGGACGCTTCGTCATCGCCGGCCGCCCCGTTCAGCCCTTCCAGTTCTGATGCGACCCGTTTCGCGGGCGCAAAAACCGCGGCCATGGCGCCTTCTTCGGTACCGGACAGCAAGGTGCCCCGCGTGGCGGCGAACCGCATCCCGTCCTCCAGGCTGAATACCCCCGCGGCATGCGCCGCGGCCAGTTCGCCGACACTGTGGCCCATGACCACGGTCGGCCGAACGCCGATGCTCGACCAGAGGGCCGTCAGCGCGCATTCCAGCGCGAAGAGGGCCGGTTGCTCCCAGGCCGTGTCGTTCAGCGGTCCTTCCGCTTCGTTACGGCCGAACATTACATCCAGCAGCGAGGTCCCGCGGACCTCCTGGAACACCGCTTCGCAGCGGTCCAGTACCGCACGGGCTACGGGCTCCTGTTCATAAAGCGCCTGGCCCATGCCGACCCACTGGCTTCCCTGGCCGGTATAGACGAACGCGACCTTCGTCGGATTCTGGCCGTGCTCAATCGGGCCGGCATCGGCCAGTTCGGTGAGCCGGTCCCGCAATGAACCGGTGTCGTGGAAGACCATGCCTGCACGGAGATCGAAATGGCTTCTTCCCACGCCCGACGTCCACGCCATATCCGAAAGGAGCCCTTCCAGATCGGCCTCGCCGTCGACGTCCCCGGAGTCCGACTCGGCAGCTGGGCTGGTCCGATCGGTCCTGCCTGCCTGCCCGGTGGGCTCAGCCAGCTGGTCGAGCCAGGACAGGTAGCGGCCGGCCAGCTCGCGCAACGCACTTTCCGATTTTCCCGACAGGGGGAGCAGCCGTGCCTTGCGCGGTTCCAGGTCGTCGGACGGCACGGGCGCGCCGGCCATCGATTCGGGCAATGAAGCGGCAACGGCGACCGGCGATCCGGCAACCGGAGATCCGGCGACCTCACGGCCGCTGTCCCGTGCTTCATCCGGTGCGCGGTATTCCTCCACCACGATGTGGGCGTTGGTTCCGGAAATGCCGAAGGAGTTCACGCCCGCCATGCGCGTGCGTCCGTTCGTATTCGGCCAGTCCGTCATTTCCGTGATGACCCGTATGGGCAGATTCTCCCAGTCGATACCGGGGTTCGGGTCGTGGAAGTGGAGGTGCTTCGGGATCACTCCGTGCTTTACCACCAGGGCGGCCTTGATCAGTCCGGCCACGCCCGCGGCCGACTCCAGGTGGCCGAGATTGGTTTTGACGGAACCCGTCAGCAGCGGATGATCGGCGCCGCGTCCACGGCAGTAGACTTCGGACACGGCATCGATCTCGATCGGGTCGCCCACGGTCGTACCGGTTCCGTGCGCTTCCAGGTACTCCACGTCCGTAGGAGATATCCCCGCCTGGTCCAGCGCGTCTTCGATCACCCGGATGAGTGCGGGGGTATGGGGGACGGTCAGGCCCGTGCTGGCTCCGCCGTGGTTTATGGCCGAACCGCGGATGACGCCCCAGATCCGGTCGCCGTCGGCCTCCGCCTCGCTCAGCCGTTTGAGGACCACCACGCCGCATCCTTCGCCCCGTACGTAGCCGTTCGCCGACGCGTCGAACGTCTTGCACTGCCCATCCGGAGAAAGCATCATTGAATCGGCGCGCAATTCGTAAATTCGGGGGTTCAGGAGTGCTTGCACGCCGCCCGCGAGGGCCAGGTCCGCCTTGCCGTGCTGCAGGTCCGACACCGCGTCATGGATCGATACCAGCGACGACGCGCAGGCGGCGTCCACCGCCTTTACGGGACCCATCAAGCCCAGTACGAAGGCGACCCTGCCGCAGGTGCCGTTGAGGTTCGTGCCGCTCAGCGCGTAGAGACAGGAGGCCGCGTCGGAGGGCCGGGTGGATTCCAGGACCAGCATGCGATACTCGTCGTTGCTGATCCCGGTGTAGACCCCGGTTCGACTGCCTTTCAGGCTGTCCGGGTCGATTCCCGCGTCTTCCAGCGCCTGCCAGCTCGTTTCCAGCGTCATCCGCTGCTGCGGATCCAGCAACTGCGCTTCGACCGGCGAGATCCGGAAGAAGGACTCGTCGAACTGGTCTATGTCGTCCACGAAAGCTCCGTACCTGCAGCCGTCGCTGATCACCGCGCCTTCCGGGAAGAGCGTGCCGATGCGTCCGGTACCCGATCCGGGGACGCCCTCGGTCACTGCGTTCCCGCCCGTTTCAAGCAGGTGCCAGAAAGAATCCAGGTCCGGTGCGCCGGGAAACTTGCAGGCCATGCCGATGATCGCGATCGACTGTTCGTGCACGGCGTTCCCCTTCGTCCTGTCCCTGGATTGACTGGCCGCTTTCTCCTGCTTTCGTGATGGTGTTTCGATCGACATGATCGTCCCTTTCGTCAACTATGTCTGTTTCGTCAACTGGGTCTCTTTTGTCAACTCGGTCTGGTTTGGATGCCATCCGCCTTGCCGAATACCAATTCCGGTGCTTCCGCCATTTGCTTAATCCGTTGCAGAAACCGGGCGGCCGGTGCGCCGTCCACGATACGGTGGTCGAAGGTCAGGCTGAGCGCCATCATGCGGCGCACGCCGGTCTCCCCGCTCGATTCGTCGACAACGACTACCCTCTGCACCGCCCGCCCGAGCCCGAGTATCGCACACTGGGGATAATGTATGATCGGGGTGAAGGCGTCCACGTCATACATGCCCAGGTTGGTCAGGGTGAAGGTTCCGCCCTCGATCTGGTCGAGCGTCAGGCTGCCGTCCTGCGCGGCCTGGATCAGGCGCTTCGTTGTTGCCGAGACATCCTGGAGCGATTTGCCCGGTACGTCCCTGATTACGGGCGCGATCACACCGTCGACTGTATCCACCGCGATACCAATGTGGATGCCGTCGTTCAGCACCACGCCGTCGCGCCAGGATGCGTTCATGACGGGATGCTCGGCCAGGGCGACGGCTGTGATCCCGGCCAACAGAGCGTACCAGGACGGGCTGCCAGCATCCGTAAACAACGACGAAAGTGCAGTTACGTCTGCCTCGGTGTTCAGGGTGACTGGCGCCGTGGTCTGATGTGCCTCGACCATCCGGCGGGCGATGACCTGACGCATGTCGCCCTGGCCTCCGCCGGCCCTTACGTCCGCCCCAGCCACCGTGGGATCGTGCCGCCGGACGTCCCTGTGCCGCCGGGCGGCTTCGTTCCGCCGGGCGGCTTCGTTCCGCCGGGCGGCTTCGAGCACATCCCTTTCCACGATCCGGCCCGATCTTCCGGTTCCTTTCAATGAACGCCAGTCGATGCCCGCGGACTGTGCCGCGCGGCGGGCCCGGGGACTGATGGCGGGGGCGCCGCGTTCGCGGTCCGTTGCCACCGGCGTGGCTTGTTCGAGTTCGGTCCCGGTACCGGGAGCGGCCTTGGAGAATGATCCTTCGACGGACGCCATTCCCTCCGCGGGTCCAACCGCCACGCCCTCCCGTCCGGCATCGTCCGACCGGTCCGCATTCGGATCAAAGGTCGCCAGTTCCTTTTCGGCTACGATAAACCCCAGGAGCGTCCCGACAGGCACGGTCTGGCCAGGCGGAGGCGATGCATCCGGGATTTTCAGAATGCCAGCCTCGAAAGACTCCACTTCCGCCGCGGCCTTGTCGCCCTCGATCGTGCATACCATTTCGCCCTGACGAACCGTCTCGCCGTCCTTTTTCAGCCATTCGACCAGCGTGCCTTCTTCCATGTTCCAGCTCAACCGGGGCATGACGATTTCGTAGGGCATGGGCCGTTCCTATTCCGCGAGCAGTTCGCGGACGGCCTCTTCGATCGATGCCCGGTCCGGGACGACGGCCTGCTCGAGGGAAGGGCTGTAAGGCGTGGGTACGTGGGCGCCGTTCAGACGCTTGATCGGCGCGTCGAGTTCATCGAAGCCGTGTTCGGTCACGCGGGCGGAGATCTCCGCGCCGATCCCGCACGGCATGAAGGTCTCGTCCACGATGAGCAGCCTGCCCGTCTTCCGCACGGACGCGAGGATGGTGTCCACGTCCAGGGGCGCCACGGTGCGCGGATCGACGATCTCCAGGGAAATCCCCTCGCCGGACAGTTCCTCCGCGATCTGAAGGGCATGATGGACCATGACGGTCAGTGCCACGATCGTGGCGTCGCTCCCCTCGCGGACGACCGCGGCCTGTCCGAAGGGCACCCGGTGCTCGCCGTCGGGCACGGGCCCTTTAATGTTCAGCAAATGCCGGTGCTCCATGAAGAATACAGGGTCCTCGCTGCGCAGCGCCGTGGCGAACAGGCCCTTCGCGTCTGCGGGATTGGAGGGCAGCGCCACGCGGAACCCCGGGATATGGACGAAGAAGGGATAGTAACTGCCGGAATGGTGGGTTGCCGCGGAGTGGCCGATGCCGATGCAGCCCCGAAGCACCATGGGCATCTTCAGCCGGCCGTTGCTCATGTACTGCATCTTGGAAGTCTGGTTGATCAGTTCGCCCAGGCCGTCGAGGATGAAATCCGTGAACATGAAATCCACGACGGGTCGGGCGCCGGTCATGGCCGCGCCCGTGCACATCCCGATGAACCCCCGTTCGCAGATGGGCGTGTCGCAGAGCCTTAAGGGGCCGTGCTTCTCGTAGAGCCCGGCCGTGGTCTCGAAATTGCCGCCGCGTTCGCCCGCGCCTTCCCCGACCACGAATATGGCGGGGTCCGCGTCCATGGCGTCGGACAGGGCTTCCCGCGCGGCTTCCGTGAAGGTCTTCTCGGTCATACCGTCTCCCGGTACACGTGGCGGTCCGCCGTGTCGCCGTCCGGCCACGGACTGGCAGCCGCTTCCCTTTCCGCTTCTTCTACTTCCGTCCGGACGTCGGCTTCGATCCGGTCCAGATCGGACGCCGTCATCGTTCCCTCGGACAGGATACGGCGCCGGAACCTCGAAATGGGGTCCTTCTCCCGCCACTCGGCGACTTCCTCCTCGGTGCGGTACACGCCGGTAAGGCCCATCCCTTCGGCATGGGGTCGGGTGCGGTACGTCTTCGCTTCGATGAGGGTCGGTCCCTCACCCGCCCGTGCCCGCCCCAGCGCCTCGATGGCCGCCTCGTGCACGGCCAGCACGTCGTTCCCGTCCACGCCGACGCCCGGCATGCCGTAACTGGAAGCGCGCGTTGCCACGTCCGGGTTCCTGGAGGCATGGGAGAAAGGCACCTCGGTCGCGTACAGGTTGTTCTCGCAGACGAATAGGACGGGCAGGTCGTAGATGGCGGCGAGATTCAGGCCCTCGTGAAAGGCGCCGTTCCCCACGGCGCCGTCGCCGAAGAAGGCCACGCCGACGCTGCCGTTGCCCAGCAGCCTGGCGCTGTAGCCGGCCCCCGCGGCCTGCAGGATGCAGGGGCCCACGATTCCGCTCGTTCCCATGAGACCGATCTCCGGAGCGAAGAGGTGCATGCTGCCGCCCCGGCCGCGGGATATCCCCGTCTCCCGGCCGTACAGCTCGGCAATGAGCGCGGCCGGCGACACCCCCTTGGCCAGCGCGTGTCCGTGGCCCCGGTGGGTGCTGAAGACCGCGTCGCCATCGGTCAATCCGGCACAGACTCCTGCGGCTACGGCCTCCTCGCCGACGTAAGTGTGGCAGGCGCCGTGGATCAGCCCGGCCATGAAGGACCTCGCCAACCGCTCTTCCACCGTCCGGATCGTGAACATGGTCCGGTACAGCCATCGATACAGTTCGAACGGGTCTGCGCGTTCGACGGGCATAACCATCTCCGGCTAAAAAACTTGCCTGTTGCACACGGCCCTGTACATTGTCGAAGGTCCTTCAAAAATACAAGTTTAACTTCCCGCGGGGCAAGGTTGATTTTCCTCCCGGCGGGTCGTTGCCCGCTTCATCCCGAAGGGAGACAGACATGGCTGTGGAACAGTCCGAAACTCATCGCGGACTGACCGTCGAAGAGGTCGGCGCGTTCCACGACCAGGGGTTCCTGGTGGCCGGCAAGTTGCTGGAGGACGATCACGTGGAAGTTCTGCGGGCGGAGTACGACCGCGTGTTCGAAACGGCGCGCGAAAGCGGCCGTTACCGCAACCTCTCCATCGATGACACGGAAGACGAGTCGCGTAAGCGCAAAGCCCGGACGCAGATGCTGCAGATCATGCAGATGTGCGAGCGCAGCATCGAGTTCAGGAAACTGCTCTACCACGGGCCCATCCTGGACATCGTCGAGTCCCTGCTGGGACCGAACATCCAGCTTTTCCACGACCAGGCCCTTTACAAGCCGCCCCGGCAGGGCGGTCCCGTTTTCTGGCACCAGGACAACGGTTACTGGCAGTGCACCCCCGCCAACCTGGTGAGCTGCTGGCTCACCCTGGACGACGTGGACGTGTCGAACGGGGCCATGCACCTGATCCCCGGGTCGCACCGGCTCCTGGTCTCCCACGAACGGTCGGCCGAGACCGGTGCCCTCCTCGACCTGGGAGACCAGGCCGAATCGGAAAGGGCGACGGTGGTCGACCTGCCCGCCGGCGGCGCCATGTTCCACCACTGCCAGACCATGCACCACACTCCGGCAAACGTCACCGACCGGCCGCGCCGGGCCTTCGCCATCCACTACATGACACCCGGCACGAAGCGCATGCGGGACGGGGCATACATCGATGTCTCCTTCGCCCACCCCATGCTGCGGATGCGGGTGTAGGGAGTTTGCATGACTGAAACCGAAACCCTGCGGTGGGAACCCCTCGGCCCTGACGTGGAGTCCATCCTGGCCGCCGAAAGCGACCCGCTCCTGGCCCTGTCGGAAGGCCGGGTCCCCGCCATCATATGCCGGCAGGCCTATTCGCCCGCCCACTGCCAGGATCTGATCGAGCGGTTTATCGACCGGGGGTTGATGCGGGATCCAGCCGATCCGGTTGCCGCGGAAAAGGACAGCCGCACGCGGATCGATATCGGCACGAGCCTGGCCAACCGGGGTTCCGACAAGGAGGCTTTTCTGACTCACGCGGTCGGAACGCGTATGCTGTACGAGAGCCTGTTCAACGGGTATGAGGATCCCGTAAAACTACTCTACGGGGTGCTGGATACGCTCGCGGGAGAGAAGCGGGTCATGACCGCGCGGGAGCCGGACGGCCGCAAGTACGGCCCGGCCATCTTCCGCATCCACTACGGGGGGCATACGTACAAGCCCCACATCGACCACGTCACGCTCCGGGAAAAGCGGTTCGACTACGACGTGACGCGATTCGGCCACCAGTTCGCCGGGGTCCTCTGCTTCCAGAACGCCCTGCACGAGGGTCGCAGCACCCAGGCCATCCTGCACCGGTGCATGTGGACGCCCGAGGTGCAGGAGTCCATCGCCTCTGATACCTTCCCCGAATACGCGCGGCGCAACGGCGTAAGCAGCTACACCGTCGACCTGGAGCAGGGCGATCTCTACTTCTTCAACACCCGCCTCATCCACGAGGTCCCCGCCGTGGAGGGCGACCAGCCGCGCATCGTCCTGGCCACCTTTATCGGTTATTCCCCCGACGATCCGGAAGTCTACGTCTGGTCGTGAAGCGTAATCGGTACGTTATCGGGCGTTCGCGGTCAGACAGTTGTACAATTGTACAATAGTATCCGGTCCTCACGCCACGTCCAGTACCGCCTGGAGATTCTTCGACGCGATCATCATCAATGTTCGAGCGGCACCCGAAGGACGACGGCGGCCTTGCTCCCAATCCTGCAGCGTGCGAACCGATACACCTAACAACCGAGCGAACTCGACCTGCGATAATCCCGATTTCTTTCGAATCCCGGTAATATCGGGCACGTTAATTACCCGGCCATGTTTACCTCGTTTGATTTCCTGAAGACCGTCCAAGATCTCCTTACCAACATCTCGTTTAACCTCATTCATCTTCCACCTCCCTGCGGATCTGGCGCAAGACATCAGTGGCGATGTTGTCCCTCACGTTTTTAGGATACATCGTCAGCATCCAGAAGGTCTGGGATGTTTTCTTTACAAAATAGACTACTCGATATCCGCTGCGTTTTCCGCGTCCCGGAGAACGCCAGCGTAGTTTACGAATGCCACCGGAGCCGGGAATGACATCACCTAAGTCAGGATTTGTTATCAAGGAATTCTGAAGTTCTACATACTCATGATCGGTCAGGTATTCCCGAACGAGACGGGTAAAGAGCCTGGTCTCGATAAAGCTGTACATAGAAATAATATACGGCATTGCCGTACGAGGTCAATAGGTAAAACCGCAACCGTCCCGCATTCACCAGGGAGCAAATTCGAACATTGGTCACAAATTGCATTGCATAAATGTAAGCAAATCGTAAATTAACAGGACAATCGAATACAGCCGCAGGTGGCGGAGAACGAGAACGCTGAAAAGGGAAGATGGTGCGAATCCATCACGGTGCCGCCACTGTGTTCGGGGACGAAACTCAAACTCGTCACTGCCGGCAAAGCTTAGTCCAGTGGCCGGCGGGAAGACTTGAGGAGTAGGACGATCCGTAAGTCAGGAGACCTGCCTGCAGGCTGTGCGAACGCTTCTCCGTGAGCAGAGAGGCCAGAGCCCGGATGCGCGTGCCTGCCATCCCGACCCAGCCCTTTCCTTGCGGAGCGGCTGGTTTTTTTGTGCGTAAAAGGGATGAGTCAGTGTGAGCGTGGAAACCGTCAAAGGGGTGGAAACCGCCATCCGAGTAGAAAACCTCTCCTGCGGTTACGATCGCCGCCCGGTGCTGGAGGGCCTGTCGTTCGACCTGCGCCAGGGCGAGATGCTGGGGGTGATCGGACCGAACGGCTCGGGGAAGAGCACGCTGATCCGCGCGCTTACGCGGATTCTGCCGCTGAGCCGGGGACGCATCGCGCTCTACGGTACGCCGCTTCAGGACTACACGGTCCGTGAGATCGCGCGCGAGGTCGCCGTCATTCCCCAGCAGACGCCGGTTACCTTCGCCTTCTCCTCGCTGGACGTCGTCATGATGGGCAGGACGCCCCACCTCCGGCGCTTCCGTCGAGAAGGTCCGGAAGACCGTGAAATCGCCATCGAAGCCATGCGGCGGACCGACTGCCTCGCCTTCAGGGACCGCCCCATACACGAACTCTCCGGCGGCGAACGGCAGCGCGTCATCATCGCCCGGGCACTGGCGCAGCAGCCGTCGATCCTGCTCCTGGACGAACCGACTTCTTTCCTGGACCTGAACCACCAGGTCGAGATATTCGATCTGCTTCGCCACGTGTGCGCCCGCGACGGGCTCGCCGTGCTGTGCGTGTCCCACGACCTCAATCTCTCGTCAGAGTACTGCCACAGGCTGATGATGCTGAAAGAGGGACGTATCTATACCGACGGACCGCCCGAGCACATCCTTACCCAGGGACACATCAAGGCGGTTTTCGAGACCGATGTGACCGTTATTAAAAGCCCCTATTCCGGCTCGCCACAGATCATCCTGAAACCGGGAGACTGACCGGCTTGACGATGAAACGACCCCTCATACTGGTCTTGACGGCCGTAATCCTATTCGCCGCCTGTGTCTTCTCCATGGGGGTAGGCGCCGTATATATACCGGCCGGCGACGTGATGCGGGTGCTTGCGGATCACCTGTGGCCTGGCGGCACGCTCGAGACGGCGAGGACGGCGACGGACACGATCGTCTGGGAGATCCGCCTGCCCAGAACCCTCCTGGCCATACTCGTTGGGGCCGCGTTGGCCAGTTCGGGCGGGGTGATGCAGGGTTTCTTCCAGAATCCCATGGCCGATCCCTATATCATGGGCATATCGGCCGGCGCCGCGCTGGGGGCCACGGTCGCGGTGACCCTGGACCTGGAATTCTGGATGCTCGGGCTGAACGCGGTATCCATCGCGGCGTTCCTCTGTGCCCTGGCCGTGACCATGGTGGTGTACGCCTTTTCCCGCCGGGGAGGCCGCGTGGCGTCCACCACCCTGCTCCTGACGGGCATCGCCATCGGGGCCATGGCGACGTCCTTCACGTCCTACATGCTCGTGATGGGCGGCGAGAACCAGCGGCAGCTGCTCTTCTGGCTGATGGGCAGCCTGTCCGCCCGGAGGTGGGACCACGTCTGGATGCTGGTGCCCTACGCGGCGGTCGGTCTGACCGTCGTCCTCGTATACGCGCGGGAACTGAACGTGCTGCTGCTGGGGGATGAGCAAGCGTCCCAGCTGGGCGTGCACGTCGAACGGGTCAAACTGATCCTGCTGACGGCGGCCGCCTGCCTCGCCGCGGCCGCGGTATCGGTGAGCGGCATCATCGGTTTCGTGGGTCTGCTGGCGCCGCACATGGTCCGGCTGATCGTAGGTCCCGATTACCGCATCCTGACGCCCATGGCCGCCCTGGCCGGCGCCCTGCTGCTGGTGCTGGCCGACCTGGTCGCCCGGACGGCCATGGCACCCGCCGAAATGCCCATTGGCATCCTGACCACATTACTCGGCGCCCCGTTCTTTCTGTACCTGCTGCACCGGCAACGGCGGGTGTGATTGGCGGCGCCGGACTGAAACGAGCGCGCCGGATTGGACCGGCGACACCTTCTTCAACAACCACGCCGTATCCGAATCAAGGAGATCGCATGCCCAGGCTTACGAAAATCTACACCCGCAAAGGCGACGACGGGACCACTGCCCTCGGAAGCCGCCAGCGCGTACCCAAGGAGTCGCCCCGCGTGGCGAGCTACGGCACCGTGGACGAGCTCGATTCCGTCATCGGTATCGCACTGGCGCACGGACTGGCACCCCGGCTGGCCGAAACGCTGCCGGCCATTCAGAACGAACTCTTCCACCTGGGATCGGACCTGTGCTTCACCGAAGAGGACAAGGTGAAGTACCAGATCCCGCTGATCGAAGCCCGGCACGTCGAGAAACTCGAAGCGATCATCGACGAGTTGAATCCCATCGTCGGACGGCTCGAGAACTTCATCTTGCCCGGCGGGTGCCCGGGCGCCGCGTACCTCCACCTGGCGCGGACGGTCTGTCGTCGCGCGGAACGGGAAGTGGCGGCCCTGTCCCGCGAAGAAGGGATCGGGGACTACGTGCTGGCCTACCTGAACCGTCTCTCCGACCTGCTTTTCGTCATGTCACGATATGAAAACAAGGAACGGGGCGTCGAGGAACCGCTTTGGGACAGCAGGTTGTAGGATGGAAGAAATCCTCGACCGCCACGAGCATTACCTGCTCAAGAAAGACGGACGTTTCCTCGTAACCGCATTGCGCACCCCCCACCAGGTGCTGAGTACCTCGGCCTGCAGCGGCGGAATGACCGACCGCGTCCGTTTTCTCGTCAACCACCAGAGCGTCGAGGGTCAGGGCCACCTGGATCGTTTCGAATGGATGTTGGGTCTCGGCGAGACGGGATACCACCACCACGTGTGCAAGGAGCTTGGGCTCGAACCGGATGCCGTCGCGATGATGGGCACGGCCGCGAACATGAACTACGCGGCCCGGATCGTGGAGACTTTCGCGGAACTGCGCGTATGCGCCGTCGTGACCGCCGGGGTCGAGGGTAACGCCGGCTGCGCGGGCGATCCCGCGGACTGGCATGAAGCGGAATCCGGGCAGATGGAGAGACATCCCCACGAGAGACATCCCCACGACGGAACGATCAACACGATGCTGCTGGTCAACTGGCCGCTTACGCCCGGCGCCATGGCCCGCGCGGTCGTCACCATGACCGAGGGCAAGTCGGCGGCGCTCCAGGATCTGGCCGTTTCAAGCCGGTACTCCCAGGACCTGGCGACCGGAACGGGCACGGACCAGTACTGTATTGCCGCTCCACTGGACGAGGCGAAACGGTCCAAGGCCAGGGCGGGTCACCACGCGAAACTGGGCGAATTGATCGGCAGGTCCGTCCGCCGGGCGACCCTGGAGGCGCTGAGGTGGCAGAACGGACTGGAAGCGTCCGGCACGCGCAGCCTTTATCACGCGTTGAAACGATACGGGTTCAAAACCGACGGGTTTCTGCCCGCCATGGAAAGCCGCCTGGGCGCGGAAGAATACGCGCTTCTGGACAGGAACATCCGGTCGGTCGTCCACGATCCGGGTGTTTCGGCCGCCGCATACGCCTATGCGGCGATCTGGGACCGCGTGAGGTACGGGACCCTTTCTACCGAACTGGCCGCCCCGCTGCTGAGACAGCAGGCCGCCGTACTGGCCTCCGCCGTCGCGGCGAAACCGGAGGCCTGGCCGGCCTGTTACGAACAGCTTGCCGTCCATGAAGACGCGTTGCTGGATGCCGTCTACGACGCGATAGCCCTGGGATGGCGCCTGAAATGGACCTGACGGCACTCGCACCGGACCTGACGGCACTCGCTCCGGATCCCGTTCTGCTCCTGTGCGCGGTGGTACTGGACGGCATCCTGGGGGATCCGGTCTACCGGTGGCACCCGGTACGCCTGATGGGCCATACGCTTACGGGTTTGGAGCGCATGCTCCGCCGGATCGGGCTGGACGGGTACGCGGGCGGGTGCATGCTGTTCGTGGTGCTCGCTGCGTTCTGGGTTGGCGTCAGCGCGGCGTTGGTCCTGTGGCTGAACGGTCTGCATCCGGCGCTAAACGGGGTCTACCAGGTTTTCCTGATTTACAGCATGGTGGCGCTCCGGGACCTGTGCCGGCACGGCATGGCCATCGATCGCGCCGGGGACCTGGAAGGCGCGAGACGGGCCGTGTCCATGCTGGTCGGCCGGGATACGTCCGCCATGGACGCCGCGGCCTGCCGGCGGGCGGGCATGGAGAGCCTGAGCGAGAATGCGGTGGACGGGTTCATCGCGCCGCTGTTTTGGTATGCCCTGCTGGGGTTGCCGGGCATCGTGCTCTACAAGGTGATCAGCACGATGGATTCCATGGTGGGGTACCGGACGCCCCGGTACGCGCGCTTCGGCTGGTGCGGGGCGCGGCTGGACGACCTGTTCAATCTCCTGCCCGCCCGGCTCACCTGGCTGCTGATGGCGGGGGTCGCGTTGCTACTGCCCGGATATTCGAGCCGCAAGGCGCTGTCGGTAGGCTGGCGGCAGCACGCACTGATTCCGGGTCCGAACTCCGGCTGGAGCGAAGCGGCGGCGGCAGGCGCTGTGCAGCGGCGGCTGATCGGGCCGATATGGCAGGACGGAAAGCTGGTTACGGAGATCTGGATCGGCGACGAAGGCGATCCGGAAGGCGGCCAGTCAGGAGACCTGCGCCGCATGTGCGTGCTGGTCGTGGTTACCTGCCTGGTAGCGGTGATTTTTGCGGCGCTGCTCGAAGTCACGTTCGCTGATTTCCGCTAGTACCGTTCAGGCAACCTGGGTAAAGCCGTCACCTCACCACCCCGTAGAACCGCGCCAGGAACCTGGGCGGAACAAATAGGATATAGAGCAGGCGCAACAGCCAGGTCAGCAGCAGCGTGCGCACCGGACCGCGGCGTTCCCAGCGCCGCGCGGACGTCAGCACGGCTTCGTCGATCCAGTCCAGGCCGCCGGCATTCTTCAACCGGTCGGCGAAACGGGCGTCTTCAAAGACCGGAATCCCGGGAAATCCCCCCACCGCCTCGAAGGCCTCCCGTGTGGTATAGATCGCCTGGTCTCCGTATGTAATGCCCAGAAATCGCGACCGGAAATTGGTGCCCCCCGCGATCCACCGGTATATCCGCTTCCCATGGGCGATGTCGAAACGGAATCGTCCTCCGGCCTTGCCCCGTCCGCGGATCGATTCGGCCACGAGCTCCCGCCAGCCGGCCGGAAGCCGGGTATCGGCGTGAAGGAACAGCAGCACGTCCCCTGACGAGGCCGTAGCGCCCGCGTTCATCTGGATCGCCCTGCCCCGCAGGTTGGATTTGATGAGTCTCGCCCCCGGCCACGAGCGGACGATCTCCGGCGTGCCATCGTCGCTTCCACCGTCCACGACGATGATTTCCAGGCTGGTCGGACCGGTCGGAGCGGCCGAACCTGGCGGACCGGTCGGACCGTTCGGACCGGTCGACTCGTCAGGACGCACCGAATCACCGTCGAACTGACTCAAACATTCCTCGATCGTCGATGCCTCGTTGAGTGTGGGGATGATGACGCTGATCCGGGGAGCCCCGGCGCGATACGCATTCCCGTGCCCGGGCGTGCCATGGTCGAGCAGAGATGCCGGGGTCGATGAGGCCGGCTTATCCGAGGGTCCGTTCAAGTGACCAGATAAAGGCTTCATTTTCTTCCCTCGAACCCGTCGAAACGCGGATGTGGTTCGGTGAGGCCCACTGGCCGGCGCCCGCGCGGACCATGACTCGCCTGGACCAAAGCTGGCGGACGATCCGCTGCGTCTCCCGGCCGAAGTCGGCCCAGAGAAAACACGCGTGGCTGGGTATGACCCGGGCACCGAGCCGCTCCAGCTCGGCGGTCAGGTAGTCGTTCCCGTCCCATACGGCCTGTCGGGACCGCCGGACGTGCTCCTCGTCGCCCAGGGCCGCGGCGGCAGCGTGGACGGACAGGACGTTCCGGCCCAGGAGGCCCATGGAGAAAGGCGCCAGCCGGTAGATTACGTCACGGTGAGCGACGGCGTAGCCCACGCGGATGCCCCCGAGACCATACACCTTGGAGAAAGTCCGGAGCACGATTACGTTTTCCCGTTCCTTCGCGACCTCGATGAAATCCTGGTACGCCGGATCACGGACGAAATCAACATAGACCTCGTCGATGGCCACGAGGACATGGGGCGGCACCCGGTCGATGAAATTCAGGATCTGGCCATGGGGCAACAGCGCCCCGGTGGGGTTGTGGGGGTTGCAGATGATGACCAGGCCGGTGCGGTCGCCGATCTGCCGGCCCATGTCGTCGAGATCGTGGTTTCCGTCGGGCAGGACGGGCGACGTGCGCGCCTGCACGGCGTGGCCCGCGTCGCGAAGTTCGTCGCCGACGCGCGTGATCTGGCCGTAGGAGGGGAGGGCTTCCACGACTTCGCCGTGCTTCATCAGGGCCTGCAGGGCCAGGATCTGGAGCAGCTCGGTCGTCCCTACGCCCAGCATCAGGCCGTGGCGGTCGCCGGTGGCCTTGAAATCGAAGCCCGATGGGCGGGGAATGTCCAGGTCGTGGTGCCGGATGATGGCCTGCTGCAGCGTCGTCGTGTAGTCGTACCGGTTCATCCAGTCCTGGTGCTTCAGCACGGCTTCTATGGCCGCGGGGGAGGCGCCCAGGGGATTCTCGTTGAAGGCCAGCCGCACCCGGCCCGGCTCGAGCCCCACGCTTTTGACGTCCGCGGGACGGCGGCCCGCAAGCTGGGCCGCAACCGCTTCCCTTGAATGAAGTCCCGCCGCCAACGCGTCCGCGCCCGCCAGGCCTCCCAACGTGGCCGCGCCCGCTACTCCGGCCGCACCCGCCAGGCCGCCGCGGAGGAAGTCCCTGCGCGATACGGGATCGTCCCCGATGTAATCGTCAGAGGTCAATGGCCGGGATCCTGCTCGAGGTGGTCGAAGACGTCCTCCGACACGTTGCCGTACTTTACGCCCGTTTCCCGTTCCACCCGGTCCACGCCCTTGATCTTCTTTATGCGGACGATCAGTCGGTCCAGCTGGCTGAGATGTTCCACCTCGATGCCGAAATTACCGTCCGCCATCCCGTCCGTGGTGTCCATCGCGGCGTGGGTAATGTTGATGCCGGCGTCGGTAATCGTCCGGGAGATCTCGTTGAGCAGGCCGGGCCGGTCGGAGCCGAAGATGCGCAGGCCGACGATGAAGAACTGGTCCTTCTCCACATCCCAGTGCACCTCGAGGCGCCGCTCCAGGTCGTCCACGATGTTGGCGCATTCCTTGTTATGCACCGTCACGCCGCGCCCGCGGGTGATGAAGCCGATGATCGGATCGCCCGGGACCGGCTGGCAGCACTGTGCGAAGCGTATCATGAGGTTGTCGATGCCCGTGACTTTGACCCCGCCCCGGGACCGGCGCACCCGGTCCACGAACCGCGTCAGCACCGACTCTTTGGGCGGTTCTTCCTCGGAAGGCTCCTCCGGAAGCAGCTTCTGGGCGACCTGGGCCGCGGAATACTCTCCCCGTCCTATCGCGGCATAAAGGCGATTCGCGTCGGGCAACCCGTACTCCTTCGCAAGGGCCTCCAGTTCGTCGGACACCTTGCGCTTGACCTTGAGCCGTTTCAGTTCCCGGTCCAACAGGTCTTCGCCGAGGCTGATGCTCTGTTCCAGCGTGGCCTTTCTGAACCACGACCGGATCTTGGAGGACGCCTTGGTCGTCTTGACGATGTCCAGCCAGTACGAACTCGGCGTCTGGTGCGGGGAGGTGAAAATAGTGACCGTATCGCCGTTTTGCAGCTTCCCGGCCAGCGGCGCGATGTTGCCGTTCACCTTCGCCCCGCTGCAGTGGAGTCCGATGTCGGTGTGAATGGCGAAGGCGAAGTCAAGCACGCTGGCGCCCTGCGGCAGTTCCTTGAGATCTCCGCGCGGGGTGAAGACGAAGATGGCGTCGTCGTACAGGTCCATGCGAAGGTAGCTCATGAACTCCTTCGGATCGGTCATGTCGGTCTGCCAGTCCAGCGCCTGGCTGAGCCAGTCTTCCCGGCCCTCACCGTCCTGGACTTCCTCCCTGCCTTCTTTGTACAGCCAGTGGGCAGCGATCCCTACTTCCGCGATCCGGTCCATTTCCCGCGTGCGGATCTGGATCTCGGCCGTTTCCCCGTTGGACGCGATGATCGTGGTATGCAGGGACTGGTACATGTTCATCTTGGGACGGGAAACGTAGTCTTTGAAGCGGTCGAAGATGGGGGTGTAGAGGGTATGTATGATCCCGAGCGCGTGGTAGCAGTTGGGCACCGTGTCGGTCACGACGCGCAGCGCCAGCAGGTCGTAGATCTCCTCGAAAGGCCGGTTGCGGCGCTGCATCTTCGTGAAGATGCTGTAGAAATGCTTTGCCCGGCCGTTCACCGTGGCGTCAATGCCCGCGTCCTTCAGGGCCTTGACGATGGGCTGGCGGATCTCGTCGATCAGCTTCTCCCGTTCCGCCCGCTTCTGGTCCAGCTTGCTCGCGAGGTCCCGGTAGACGTCGGGAGACAGGTATTTCAGGCTGAGGTCTTCCAGTTCGGACTTGATCTTGGCCATGCCGAACCGGTGGGCGAGCGGCGCGTAGATCTCCCGCGTTTCGAGGGAGATCCGCTGCTGTTTCTCCTCTTCCAGGAAGGACAGCGTCCGCATGTTGTGGAGCCGGTCCGCGAGCTTGATGAGGATGATGCGCACGTCCTTCGCCATGGAAACGAGCATCTTGCGGAAGTACTCGGCCTGCAGTTCCTCCTGGCTTCTGAAGGACAGCCCGGTGATCTTGGTGACGCCGTTCACCAGGACGGCCACTTCCTCGCCGAATTCCGCGGCCAGTTGTTCGATGGTCACCTCTTCCACGTCTTCCACCACGTCGTGCAGGAGCCCCGCCGCGATCGTCACGGCGTCCAGCTGCAGGCCGATCAGCGTAAGCACCACCTGCGTGCAGTGCACCATGAAGGGCTCGCCCGACTTGCGGACCTGGCCCGCGTGGTGCAGGGTGCTGAAATGATAGGCCCTTTCGATGAGGTCCAACTGGGCTTCCAGCGCCTCGTCGGAGTCGATTTCCGGATGGGAAATGGCGTACTGCTCCAGCAGTACCTGGACCGGAACGATCGAGGAATGGGTCAGGGCGTTTTCAACCGTGGCAGTCATCGGGACACTCGCCGCGCCGGCCCGACTGGGGGCCTGAACGCGCTTGACAGGGTTACGGGGCGATTTAAACTAATGCTTACCCCTTAGGTCAACCGACGCGGATTGCGTGTGTAACGTTTCTTATTTACAATAGGTTATCTTATATACTGTTAGATAACGGGCGAATCGGACCGTTGTCAAGCCGGTTTTGACGGGCCCGGGAACAGGAAAGCCGATACTTCGTGGATGAATCGATCGAAGGCGGATCGGTATTCCGGCCCGATGCGGTGGGCATTCCGGACGTTCCTGATCATGGAACGGGTCTCCTTTGCGCGCCGGTCGTAGCGGTCCGGCAAGGGTTCTCCCGTGGTGAAGGGGAACTCGTGCACGCCCAGGTCGAGGCGCAGGGCGGGCGCCGGATGCAGGTTCCGTTCCGCCTGGTCGGCGGATATGACCCGGTCGGCGGGATTGACGACCAACAGCAACCGGTCCTGCAGGTCATTCATGCGCGCTTCCAGGGCGTCTCCGTGAAACAGCACCTCCTTCAACCAGCGTAGTGGGGCATCGACCAGTTGGCGGTGGCGGCTACCGACCAGCTGGCGGTGGCCGCCATCGACCGGGTTGCCTTGGCGGCCATCGCCCGGGTTGCCTTGGCGGCCATCGCCCGGGTTACCTTGGCGGCCATCGACCGGGTTACCGTGTCGGTCGTCGACTGCATCGCGCGCCGGTAGCCCGGCCGGGAACGACCCGTCGCGAAGGTACGCCGACAGCCCCTTCGCGGCCGAATCGTCCATGATGAACAGGCTTTCGGGCCGGATGCCGGCGAGGGGTGCGCCGGACGCGAAGAGGGCGGTCCGCGCATCGGAGAACTGTCCGAAGGGATCGGCCAGCAACAGGACCAGGGCGAGGTAGCCGCCCGCCGAGTAACCCAGGAAGCGCGCACGCGCCCCGGTCCTGCAGGATGCATGATCGCCCGATTCTATGCACGCGACCAGGTCCGCGGCGTCGAAGCAGGACTGCAGCCCGCCCAGGCAGTACCGTTCGGGCGCCCGGTCCAGTCTTTCGCTGATCCGGCCGTTGAAGGGGCTGGTCCGGCCGTTGCCGGCCATGGCGGTACGGCGGGCGGCGATCCGGGTCTGCTCCTGCACGCTCCACAGGTCCGATCGCCTCCCCACGTGGAAGGACAGGGGGAAGAGGATCACGGGGATACCGAGCCGCAGGGCGAAGCTGCCGGCCCAGGGCAGCATCCTGGCGTAGCTGCCCTCGTTCAGCCCGTGGAAGATGACCAGGACCTCGCCGGCGCCCGCCGCGGGCAGATCGACCGGTTCCACCATGAGGTAGTTGAAACCGCGGTTCTCTTCGATGTCCCGGTCCTCCGGCAGCAGCAGGCCGGTCCAGCGGGACTCGAAACGCGGGCGGCGTAGCCGGAAGCGCCCGTCGTCGACGGGATCGCCGCCCTTCCGGTACAGCCGGTTCAACTCATCGGGCTCGTATACGTTTCCAGACATCAAGACCGTTCCCCCCGGGGTCTGTCCGGCACACCGAAGACCCGAAACGCGTCCGGTCCAGGCTGCGCGTCACGATCCAGGCTGCGCGTCCGGCCGGTCTGCGCGTCAGGCCCGGTCTGCGCGCCCGGCCCGGGTCGGAAAACCCGTACCCGGCTTAGACTGAACATGCAACCACAAGACCCCCGCCGCGTGACCCTGCGCTCGATCCTGATCGGGATCGTCCTGGCCGTTTTCATCAGCCTGTGGATCCCCTACAACGTCTGGGTCGTGCGCGGGACGTTCATGGACTTCGAGCACGTCTCGGCGTCCCTGATGGCGCCCTTCCTGTTCTTCGTCATCGTCGTGAACGGACTGCTGCGCAAGTACCGCCCCACGGCCACGTTCACCACGTCGGAACTCCTCGTCATCCTCGCCTTCGGCCTGATCGCGTCCACCGTGCCGTCCCACGCATTCATGAGCTATTTCATCGGCGTGATCACCACCCCGTACTATTTTGCATCGCCCGAAAACCAGTGGGTAGAGGTTTTCTTCCAATACCTTCCGGCCTGGCTGCTGGTCGATCCCGAGGACCATACCATACGCTGGTTCTACGAAGGGCTGCCCGCCTACGCCCGGCTGCCGTGGCGCCCCTGGGTCGTCCCGCTCTTCTGGTGGGGCACGTTCTTCATCGCCCTCTTCTTCGCGGGTTCCTGCCTGGTGGTGATCCTGCGGAAACAGTGGATCGTCCACGAGAAACTCAGCTTCCCGCTGGCCCAGGTCCTCACCCAGATCATCGACGAGCCCGGCGGCCGTTCGTTCCTGCCGCCCTTCATGCGGGGAAGGCTCTTCTGGATCGGGTTCTCGCTGCCGCTGGCCGTGATCGGCTGGAACATTGTCGACTACTTCACGCCGGTCGGGGTGATCCCCATCGGACAGCCCTACGCGACGGACCTCGTCATCGGCCACCTGTTCCCCGCCATCAAGATCAAGATCAACATCTACCTCCTCTGTTTCGCCCTTTTCTCCCCGGTGGACATCCTGTTCAGCATCTGGGTCTTCCACCTGCTGGCCATCCTCGAGTCCGGCGGCATGAACGCCGTGGGCCTGCTCGAAACAGGGGCTTCGCCGGACGCCGCGGTGCGGCTGCAGGAAATCGGCGCCTTGATCGTATTCGTGCTGTGGGGGTTCTGGATCGCCCGTCGCCACCTGTGGGACGTGGTGAGGAAGGCTCTCGGCCGGGCGCCGGAAGTGGACGATTCCGAGGAGTTCTTTTCCTACCGGGCGGCCGTCCTGGGCGTGTTGCTGGGCGTCGCCTACATGGCGGCCTTCCTGCACATGGCCGGCATGAGTCCTGTCATCATGGCGCCCTTCCTGTTTCTGCTCTTCATCTTCTACGTCGGCGTGGCCCGGATCGTGGCGGAGACCGGCCTGGTAGCCCTCGACCTGCCCATGAACTCCCACGAGTTTCTCATTCGCGGGGTGGGCTCCTCCGGCATAGATCCTTCGTCCCTCACGGTCTTTGGCCTGACCAACGCCTTCGCGCGGAACTGGAAGACCTTTACCATGGTCTCCGTTTCCCACATCACCCGGATCGGGGACCGGGTCTGGACCGACAAGAAGCTGATGTTCGCCGTGATCTGCGGGGCTTTCGCCCTGGCGTTCCTGATCGGCGCCGCATACACCGTCTATTCAGGATATGAGACCGTCGGCGCGTCTCAGTTCGACCAGTGGGCGTTCACCACCGGGAACATCCACTTCTTCGAGAGCGTCAAGGTATGGATACAGAACCCGACCCGGTTGTCGGTCATGGAGACCGCCTGGTTTTTCCTCGGAGGTTTCGTCATGATGGTGCTGATCTTCCTCCGGTACAAGTTCCCGGGCTGGCCGCTGCATCCCGTAGGACTCACCATTGCCCGCGGGGTGGCGATCGACAACGGGGCCTTCACCCTCTTCGTCGCGTGGGCGGTCAAGGTCCTGCTGCTCCGGTCCGGAGGAATCAGCCTGTTCCGCCGCGCCCAGCCGCTGATCATGGGGATGCTGGTCGGATTCTGCACGGGGCTCGTCCTGTCCAACCTCGTGGACATCATCTGGTTCCCGGGACAGGGCCACCGGATACACGGCTGGTAGGCGTTCCGCGCCGCCGGTTCACCCGGCTTGCGAAGGTGCGGGAATTGTTGCAATTCCATGACGAATAAAATTGACATTCGGGTGCCTAACCCCATATAATCAAATGGTTTTGTGGATTTGAACCCGACTGGAGATCGCCGAGGGCCGTTTGATGGATCAGCTTGACCTGACTATACGCATCGCCGGCGAGAACGGCGAAGGCGTGCTTACCGTCGGCGACGTGCTGGCCGAAGCGCTGGCCCGGTCCGGACTGCACATCTATACCTTCAAGAACCTTCCCGCCGAAATCAAGGGTGGCGCGTCCATGACCCAGGTCAGGGTGCAGGACACGCCCGTGCGCTCGCCGGGCGACGCCCTGGACATCCTGATGGTCTGGAACCAGGAGAACTACGACATTCACGTGGGCGAGGTCAAGCCTACCGGCGTCGTGATCTACGATCCGGACGAATGCGACGCGGACGAGAGCCTGGCGCTGACGCAGATCGGCGTGCCGCTCCAGACGATCACGAAGACCGTCATCAAGACGATGAAGTCCAAGAACGTGCTGGCCTTCGGGATCCTGACCGCCTGCCTGGGCATTCCCTTCGATTCGGCGAAACAGATGGTGGCCGAGAGCCGTTGGGGCCGTCGCAAGGAGTTTCTCGAGTCCAATATCAACGCGTTGAAGCAGGCCTATGTCTACGTGGACGAAAACGGCATCGACCTGGGCCTCCGGGTCGCCGTCGAACGCAAGAACGGGCACGCCCAGCTGATCATGACGGGGAACGACGCGCTCTGCATGGGCGCCCTGGCCGCCGGTTGCCGGTACTACGCCGGGTATCCCATCACGCCGGCCAGCGACGTCATGGAGACGCTGGCGAAAGCGATGCCCAGGGTGGGCGGCGTCCTGATGCAGACCGAAGACGAGATCGCCGCCATCACCGCTTCCATCGGCGCGTCCTTCACGGGCGCGAAGGTGATGACCGCCACGGCGGGGCCGGGCCTTTCCCTCATGGTCGAGGCCCTCGGCCTGGCGACCATGGAGGAGATCCCCCTCGTGGTCGTCGACGTCCAGCGCGGCGGACCGAGTACCGGCATGCCCACCAAGACGGAGCAGTCGGACCTGAACCTGGCCATTCACGGCGCCCACGGCGAGGCGCCCCGCATCGTGATCGCGGCGACCAATACCGAAGACTGTTTCTACACGGCGGTCAAGGCCTTCAATCTCGCGGAGAAGTACCAGACCCCGGTCATCCTGCTCAGCGACCAGCATCTCTCCCAGCGCGCGCAGGTCATGTCCCGCCCCGATCTGAGCCAGGTCGAGATCGTCGAGCGCAAGCAGCCCGAACTGAACGGCAGCGTCACGCCCGAGGAGTTCGACCGGTACGAGATGACGGACGATTACATCTCCCCCATGCCCCTGCCGGGTCGCCATGGTCAGCACTACGTGGCCACGGGCCTGGAACACGACGAGCACGCCCACATCGACTACTCGCCCGAAGCCCATATCCGCATGACCGAAAAGCGGCATCAGAAAATCGAATCCGCGGTGAACGAGCCCGGGTTCGTCCAGCGGTACGGCGCGGAGGACGCCCAGCTCGGACTGATCGGCTGGGGATCGTCGGAAGGACCCATTCTGGAAGCGCTGGACCGGACCCTGGCGAAGGGGTACAAGGTCGCGGCCCTGATTTTCAAGATGCTCCATCCCCTGCCGGAGAAGGAGGCCCGCACCTTCATCGAATCCATTCCGGTGGTTTCCGTGGTGGAGCTGAACGCCAGCGGGCAATTCGCGAACTACCTGCAGGGCCGCCTGGCCGTTTCTCTCCAGCGGTTCAATATCATAACGGGACTGCCCTTCAAGGCGGGCGACATCGAGGAATACATCGAAGGAGTGGTGCAGTATGGCTGAAGTACCTACGGCCGACACCGCCGGGACCACGGTGCCCGAGCAATCCACGCGGTCCGGGAAAGCCAGCCAGGTCGAGCAGGCCAGTCAGTCAGAGCCGGCTAAGCCGGCCGCAAAACGAACGCTCAAGGACTACCGGAGCGAAGTCAAGCCCACCTGGTGTCCCGGCTGCGGGGATTTCGGCGTGCTTGCCGCGCTGCAGCGCGCGCTTGCCGAACGCAACCTCGATCCTAAAGACGTGGTCATCGTGTCGGGCATCGGCTGTTCCGGCCGCCTGCCTGAATTCGTCAATGCCTACGGCCTGCACGTGGTGCACGGGCGGGCGCTGCCCGCGGCCCAAGGCGTCAAGGCGGCCAATCCCGACCTGACCGTCATCGCCGTCGGCGGAGACGGCGACGGTTTCGCCATCGGCGGCGGCCACGTGCCCCATGCCGTTCGACGCAACCAGGACATCACCTACATCGTGATGGACAACCAGGTGTACGGTCTGACCAAGGGCCAGCCGTCACCCAGCACGCCCACGGGGATGCAGGCGCTGCGGCGGAGCGTTTCCATGCCCAAGATGGCGCCCTACGAAGGGGTGCTGGAAGGCCAGCTGAACATCCTGGCCATGATAATCGTGTATGGTTGCAGTTTCGTTGCGCGCACGTTCTCCAGCCAGGCGTCGGAAATGGCGAAAATCATCGGTCGGGGGCTCGATCACCCCGGGTTCGCCTTCGTCCACGCGATGAGTCCCTGCCCCACCTTCTACAACACCTACGACCCCTGGAAAGAGTCTTTCATGCCCTTGCCGGACGACTGGGACACCGGCGACCGGATCAAGGCGATCGACATGGCCATGGAAGAGGTCGGCGACGGCGTCTTCCACAGCGGCGTGTTCTTCCAGGACGTGTACCGCACCTATACCGACAAGCTGCAGGACGTGTACGCCAAGGCCTACGGCGACGAGCAGGCGACCATCGACGCCCTGATGGACCAGTACGCCTGAGCCCGCGGACCCGGTCGGTCTTTAATCCCTGAACATTACCGGAACACCACGGTTCGGTGTCCGTTGATCAACACGCGCCGCTGTATGTGGTAGAGTACGGCCCGCGCCAGCACGATGCGTTCGATGTCGTGACCCACGGCCGTCAGTTCCGCCGGAGACATGCGATGGGTCACGGCCTCCACGTCCTGCTCGATGATCGGTCCTTCGTCGAGGTCGGCCGTCACGTAGTGGGCGGTGGCGCCGATCAGCTTCACGCCGCGCCGATGGGCCTGGTGGTAGGGTCGGGCGCCCTTGAATCCCGGCAGGAAGGAGTGGTGGATGTTGATGATGCGTCCCGCCATCCGCTCGCAGACCTCGGGACCGATGATCCGCATGTAACGGGCCAGCACGACGAAATCGATGTTGTTCTCCTCGATCTCGTCGATCAGCCGCTCCTCCTGCTCCTCCTTGTTCTCCGGCGTGACGGGCAGGTGCAGGAAGTCGATGCCCGATTCCTTCGCCAGTTGTCCGGCGTCCGGGTGATTGGAGATGATCAGCGGGATATCCAGCCGAAGCTTGTCCATGCGGGTGCGGTTCAGCAGGTCCAGCAGGCAGTGCAGTTCCCGCGACACCATGATGAGCGCCCGTGGCCGCGTATCGTCGGCGGACAGGTCCCACTGCATCTCGAGTTCGTCCGCCAGGGGCGCGAAGGTCCGCCACAGGGACCCCAGCGTTACCGGACCGCCGAAATGCACTCGCATGAAGAACCGTTCGCTGAACGGATCGATGTACGTGTCGCTTTCGATGACGTGGCAACCCTGTTCCGCCAGCCAGCGGGTCACGGTGTAGATCAGTCCCGTGCGCTTGGGACAGGACAGGGCCAGCAGGAAGTTCTTGACGGTGCGTGCCTTCATGAATGGAGACCGTTACCGTGGGTTTGTGGAATGGCTGCGTACTGCGTGTCCTCTTCGGTGGGCAATATCGATGGTGAAGAGGACATGAAGGCGGACCCTGCCGCAGGGCCCGGTTGCCGTGGAGCGGCGGGCGAGATCAGGCGGGACCGGACGGAACCGGGCGGAATCGACGGGCTCTGGTGTGCAAATAGCGTGCGCTGGCGGGCGCTCCGCCCTGGCTTGATCGGCGCAGGGCCGTCAGTCGTCCGTGAAGAAATCCGCGTTGATCTGGATGTAGTTCTGCCATTCGTCCGGAGTGTCTTCTTCGGCGAAAATGGCCTCAACCGGACATTCGGGTTCGCAGGCGCCGCAGTCTATGCACTCTTCCGGATCGATGTACAGCATCCGTTCGCCGTCCTTGGTGTGAATGCAGTCCACCGGGCATACATCGACACAGCCCTTGTCCATTACGTCAATGCATGGCTCTGCGATAATGTAAGTCATCCGAGTCTCCTCGCTAAACACGCTGTCTTGAAACAAACCAGCTTGAAGATGCGTCGAACCCGGTACCGTCGGGAACAAACAAACCGGGCAACGGTGTCGCCGCGAAAATACCGTAGTATAATAGCCGGCGAGCCATGGCCTGTCAAGCCTGAATTCGTTTGACCGCGGACCGGTTCTCCCTTAAGTTCAAAGGCCATGCCACCGTTCGCCGTACCCGCCGAGCTGGCCCGCCGTTACGACGTCTGTTTCAAGTCCATAGCCATAGGCAAGTGGGTGAACCTGGACATGCTGGCGGTACGCGATCCCGATGTGCTCATCGACGAAATCGATCCGGAAATCTACGATGAGGATGAACGCCTGCCCTACTGGGCGGAGATCTGGCCCTCGGCGATCGGTCTTGGACGTCACCTGTTCGAGTACCCCGCGCCCGCCGGTTCCCGGATCCTGGAACTGGGCTGCGGCATCGGCCTGGCCGGTATCGCCGCGGCCGCGGCCGGACTGGCGGTCACCGCGTGCGATTATGAAGAAGACGCCCTGGCCTTCGCCCGGTACAACGCCCGGCTGAACGCCCTGGATGGGCGCGTATCCTTCCGCTTCCTGGACTGGAGAAACCCGGATCTCGACCGCAAGTACACCATTGTAATCGGCTCGGACATCCTGTACGAAAGGCCGAACCACGACCCGATCCAGCGCCTGCTCCACGAAACGCTGGAACCGGGCGGCATGTTCCTCGCGAGCGATCCCGAACGCCGGGCGGCCGCCCCCTTCGTCGAATCCATGATCGCCCGGGGATACCGTCACAGCGCGCAGCCCCGAAAGGTGAAATTCGAAAGCAAGGACAACCGCGTCATCGTCCACCGGTTTCTGAAGGAAGACTGATCCCGCTGCCCCGATCGGAAAGGACATGAAAGAAGCCATCGACCAACTGCCGGAGGGTATCCGCGGGCAATTGCGCCGGGCCGGCCACCTGGCCGATGAATCGGGACTGGCGCTGTACCTGGTCGGCGGGACCGTGCGGGACCTGCTGCTGGGACGTGCCAGGACGGACATCGACCTGGCCGTGGAAGGAGACGGCATGGGATTCGCCGCCCGGCTGGCCCGGGCGTCCGGAGCCCGTTCCACACCGAATGCCCGGTTCCTGACGGCCACCGTGGAAATGCCCGAAGGCCACAGCCTGGACGTGGCCACGGCCCGCAGCGAGACCTACGAGCGTCCGGGCGCGCTGCCCAGGGTGGCGTCCGCGACGATGGACGTGGACCTGGCGCGGCGGGATTTCACGATCAACGCCATGGCGGTCTCGCTGAACGGGCGGAGTTTCGGCGAACTGGTCGATCCGTTCGACGGCAGGTCCGACCTGCGGAAGAAACGGGTCCGCATTCTCCACGACCGGAGCTTCATCGACGATCCGACCCGCCTCTTCCGTGCCGTCCGGTTCGAACAGCGCCTTCGGTTCAGGCTCGAGCGCGGGACGGAACGGAGGTTCCGGGAAGCGGTCGCCGGAGGTATGATCGGGAACCTCTCCGGACCCCGGTTACTCGAGCAGTTGAAACTGGTCTGCTTTGAGCCGGATCCCTGGCTGGTCTTCAACCGGCTGGAAGGACTCGAGGTCCTGAGGGCCATCCACCCCGCCCTCGGATCCGATGAAGGACTGAAGGCGCTGGTCCGGGAGATCAGCCCGTCCGACCCGTCCGGCCCGTCCGGCGGCCCGGCGTCTCCGGCCGGCGACGGCTGGTGGATCCTGTACCTGGTGGCGCTGTTCGGCCCGCACCGGGCGGAGACCTTGCAGGGCGTCGTGGACCGGCTGAAGCCCAACCGGCGTCTCAGGAAGGCCATCGAGGACATGTCCCGGTGGTCCGACGTGGAGCGGGCGGTCGAGTCGGGGGAGATCGACACGCCGGCGGACTTTTTCCGTGCGGTGCGATCGATATCGGAGGACACCATGCTGTTCGTCACCCTGACCCACCCGAACGAAGGCATGCGGAAGCGTTGCGAAACCTATTACCACCAGCACCGGCACCTGCGCCTGTCCATCGACGGAGGCACGCTCAAGGACCTGGGCATCGCGGAGGGTCCGGCATACGGCCGGATCCTGGAGGGCGTGCTCTCGATGAAGATAAACGGCGAAATCGGTACAGCGGAGGAGGAACGAAGCGCCGCGCGGGATCTCGGTGCGCGCCTTCACCGCCCCGAATCCTGAATGGATCCGCTGTCACATTAAAGGAGTATCCATGCCCGACTTTACGATCCTGTTCATCGCCATGCCGGCGATCCTCTTCGCCCTGACCTTTCACGAGTACGCCCATGCCTGGGCGGCGTTTAAACTGGGCGACCCCACGGCGCGCAGCATGGGGCGGCTTTCGCTTAACCCCCTGGTGCATCTCGACCCGGCCGGCACCATCATGCTGATCATCACCGTCATGAGCGGATTCGGCATCGGCTGGGCGAAACCCGTGCCGGTGGATCCACGCTACCTGCGCAATCCACGGAAGGACATGCTCTGGATCGCCCTGGCCGGACCGGTGTCCAATATCATCCTGGCCTTCATCCTGGTGGGCATCTTCACCCACATGCCATCGGGCGGCGCCCTGACCGACACGCTGCGCCAGATGATCCGGTACGGGATTATCATCAACCTGGCGCTGGCCTTCTTCAACATGCTGCCGATCCCCCCGCTGGACGGGTCGCGGGTCCTGAAGGGACTGCTGCCCCCGGCGCAGGCGCAGCGGTACGGCCAGCTGGAGATGTACGGCCCCATGCTGCTGATCGGCCTGATCATCGCGGACCAGATGCTCCGCCTGGGTATCATCCGGACCTGGATCGCCGTGCCTGCCCAGATCAGCCTGCAACTGATGAGCGAAATCTTCAGCAGTTTCTGAGCGGGGAGCTTCATGCGGCTGAGTACCGAAACGGTCCGCCTGGACCTCATCCATCCATTCCGCATCGCCCGCGAGGTCAGCGATCACAAGCAAAACGTGCTCGTGCGCGTCTCCGACGGCGAGCTGACCGGCACGGGTGAAGCCGCCCCATCCCGCTACTACGGGGAAGACGCCGGTTCGGTCATCCGGGCGCTGGAGAAAGTGCCGTCTCTCCTCGGCGGTGATCCATTCGAACTCGAAAAAACAACCGATCGCCTCGCGTCCGCGCTTCCGGGCGATCCCTCGGCCCGCGCGGCCGTGGATATCGCACTGCACGACCTGGCCGCACAGCGGCTCGGCGTACCGCTTTACCGGTGGCTCGGTCTCGATCCCGCAAAAACACCCGTCACTTCATTCACCATCGGCATCGACGAGCCGGCTGCCGTCCGCCGCAAGGTACGTGAGGCCGCCGGATACCCGGCGTTGAAGATTAAGCTCGGTTCGGAAAAGGACCTCGATATCATGCGTGCGATCCGGGATGAAACGGATGCGCGCATCCGGATCGACGCCAACGCGGGGTGGACGGCGGACCAGGCTGTGGAAATGGTCGGCCGCCTGTCCGAGTTCGGCGTGGAACTCGTGGAGCAGCCCCTGCCCTCCGGTTCGCCCGCGGACTGGCACAGGGTGCGGGAGGCCGCGTCCATGCCGGTCTTCGCCGACGAAAGTGTGCTGGTCTCCCCGGACGTGCCCGCCATGGCCGGCCTGGTGGACGGCGTCAATATTAAGCTGATGAAATGCGGCGGGGTCCGCGAAGCGCTTCGCCTCATCCACACCGCCCGGGCCCACGGGATGGGCGTCATGATCGGATGCATGATCGAAACCTCCGTCGCCATCACCGCCGCGGCCCACCTCTCCCCCTTGGCCGACTATGCCGACCTGGACGGCAACCTGTTGATTTCCAACGATCCCTTCACCGGGGCAACCGTTCGGCAGGGACGCCTGGTGCTGCCGGATGGACCGGGCATCGGGATAGCGCCAAGGTCATAGGCAAACGTTCCTCGCCAGGGACCGCAGGTCCTTCTCCCCGTACGGCGGACGACGTTCCCCGTTTATCATTCCCCGGCAGAAATTTCTTCAGATCCACAGACCTTCCTCTGCGTGTAACCGTGCCATGACGAGTATCGGGAAGATCTCACGGCACTCTCGGATACATAAACTACCACTTATTTAATTAATAATATCGTACTGACTGCGATTGTGCCTTCGCGTTTCCATCCGTGAGGTTCCGGGTGTCCGCAGAGGTCGGTATCGCCGTGGCCTGCCTACATGCGTACAAGGATCTCTCGCCCCCGTGCTTCCGGCCTGGAACGGTCTATCCGATTTAAAACACAAAAAACTATTGACTTAGATTAATCGAAGTATAAATTACACCAAACAGTAGTTAATAGTGCTTAGATGACTTGAATGAAACCGCCCGCTTAAGGATGATTCAGGTCGGGTGATACTGATATCCACACAATCTGCGACAGTTAAACGACTGTCCACTACGCGCAATGCACTGGACGGGAAAGGAGGACATATAGAACGGTGCCGTTTCGCATCAACTTTAACAGCAATGAGTAACGTACGATAAACGGGAGACGACAATGCATTACCTCATAGTAATTGTGATTGCGTTCGCGCTATCCATGATGGGATGCGAAGGCAAGACAGGGCCTGCCGGTCCTCAAGGTGCGGCGGGTCCGCAGGGCGTGGCAGGTTCCACTGGTACTCAAGGGGCGGTTGGTCCGCAGGGTCCCGAGGGCCCGCCAGGTCCCAAGGGCGACAAGGGTGATCCTGGTCCCGCCGGCCCGCAAGGTCCCGCCGGTCCCCAGGGCGAGGGCATCGACGCGGATCAGATTATCGGTAGCGGCGTGCTGTCCGATATTCATCACATCAAGTTGATGCAGGATGGCAACGACAAGAAAATCGCCGTGTTTGACGCGCCGGATTACGAACTCAGGGAAGGTACGGAAAACACCCTGGATCTGATCATGGCCGTGGGCGATATGACAATGATCGCCGCAAAGGCCGCCAGCCAGAGCGGTATGGCCCTGCCCATCACGTTCGACTGGGCTTCCGATTCCGACGCCGTTACGGTCGACGGAGGCACCATCGACGCCGCGTCTCCGACCGGCAAGGCGACGGTAACGGTCACCGCAGTGGGACGAGGTGTGGAAATCGACCTGACCATCAAGGTGCTCGACCTGATCAAGCGGATCGAGTTTGCATCAGGCCAGGCGACCTCTTATGTGCTGCCGGTCGGCGGTTCGATCGAATTGATGACTCCCGTCGCCTACAATGAGGAAGAAGACGGAGACGTAATCGACGGCGCCGAAGCGCTGATTGACTGGGTAAGTTCCGATACCGACGTTGTCAGCGTGGACGGTAATACGATCACGGCGGAAGGCAGAGGCAAAGCCGAGATCACGGCCCAGGGCCAGGGGGTTACATCCAAGGCCAAGATCACGGTAACCGTCGCTGGCGGTACCGGTGTCATCAGATACGTGATGAATCCGTACCCGTCCAGTACTGCCGACCGTACCAGGACGCTGACGCTTGCCGTCGACGATGATCCAGCCACTACTGACGTGAATGAAGCGGTGACGAGATCAGTAGAGCCTGTCACGAACATCGTGCTTCGAATCCAGGTGCTGGAGGTCGGTCCCGACGGCAAGACTTCGAACAATGACGATGCCTTGTCGCCGACCCTACGAAGCCAGAACCCGGACGTGATCACAATACCGGAAAACCAGACCCCGGCCACAATAGCTAACGCACTAGGGACAATCACCATCCCAACCACTGAGGAGTGGATCGTTGGTCATGGGACGGCGTATCTGGTGGTTTCGATTCCCGGGGCAGAGGATTTGCCTCTGGCTCCGATCTTCATCAACGCGCCCTGAACCGTCGTTTCAGGTCGCATAACCGTTCACCAGGTTCGGGATAATCCGGGCCCGTAGCCAGGGTGCAGAAAGAGTCCTGGAAGTACCGTAGAAGTTCTGGGGTGTCGCCTGGGATTATCCAAAAATGGGGTCAGGATCCTCTCCCGGGGATCAGCCTTCGCGGAAGCCTCATGCATTTGTATCAGGCATCCTGGAACACCTTCCCGTTCGCCCTGAGTAGGAGCTACGGCCACTGAAAGGGGCGAGCGGCCTGACATACAAAAGCCTCGGCGCGGATACGTGCCGGGGCTTTTCCTTTGAAGGATGTTCTACATTTCGTGCTTATTCGCCCACGGCCCCGTACCGTTCCAGGGTCATCACTCCGTCGCGCAAAACGCCATAGGTGTCGTGCTGAAGCCAGTCCCCCAGGTTTATGTAGACCTTGTCCTCTTTATGTTGCAGCGTCGGGCAGTGGTTGTGTCCGAAGACCACCGCATCGTAACCCTGGTCGAGCAGTGAGAAGGCCAGGTCCCGGTATGCTTCCCGCGGGTCCCACGCCGTGGGTGTGCCGTGGCGCCTGCTCAGCCGCGAGACCAGGCGGCCGATCCCGAAACCGCAGTCCGGGTGAATAAGCTGAAACAGGCGGATGCTGAAGGCGCTGTGCATGACCTTCGAAAGCAGGCGGTATCCAAGGTCCCTGGATATGAGGCCGTGGCCGTGGGCGATATAGATCTTCCGGCCGTGATGAGTTACAGTGAGCGGTCCCTCGGCTGTTTCCACCCCAACCTGCTCGTCCAGGAAGGTCCCCAGCCAGAAGTCGTGGTTTCCCGCGAGATAGGTGACCCGGACGCCGCTTTCGACCAGCGAGCTCAGCCCGTGCAGCACCGTGTAGTGCTGGCGCGGCACCACGGTGCGGTACTCGAACCAGAAATCGAACAGATCACCCACGATGTACAGATGGCCGGCCCGGCTCCTGAGACTTCGCAGGAAGTCCAGCAACCGGTCTCTTCTCTCTTCTTCCGCCCTGTAATCTTCGGTGCCGAGGTGGGCGTCGGAAATGAAGTAGACGGGTTTAAGACTCATATCAGATACCAGGTCCGAAACAGGCCGGCAAACGCCGGTTTCCCGGGGATCCAGGGGGATAACTTTGGATTGACAATTCGCCGCGCGCGCGTTAATTAAAATACATTAGGGCATATATTTAACTAACGAAATCTTTGGTCGCAATCGCAGTGCGCAATCGCGTAGTGCAGGAACACCTCGGCCGGACGCGTCGGCGTGGTGAACCGGGGAAGGGAACGGATGGCGAGAAAGAAGCTGTCGTCGTTGACGGACCTGGAAATCGATATCATGAACGTCGTCTGGCGGCTGGGACGGGCAACTGTGCGCCAGATCGTCGATTCGCTTCGAAACCAGCGTCCCCTGGCGTATACCACGGTACAAACAGTCCTGTCCATACTCACCCAGAAGGGCGTCGTCCGGTATACCCGCGAAGGCCGGGCCTTTGTCTACACCGCCATCCTGAAACCCGAGGGCGTGCGCCGGGAAACCGTCCGGGCCGTCGTGGACAAGCTGTTCGCCGGATCGCCGCAGTCCCTGGTGCTGCACCTGATCGAATCGGACGCCTTGACCGCGGAAGAAGCCGAGAGCCTGCGCAAACTGCTGGACCGGATGGCCTCGGAGGGCTCGGAGATGCTGGAGGCGCCGGACGCGTCGAAGTCGAAGCCGAAGCCGAAGCCGGAGGCATCGGATGCTTGATTCCGGCCACGTCATAGGCCTCTTCGAGCCGTTCGGACGGCAGGTCGTGGACCTGTTGTGGCTTCCAAGCCTGGAAGCGTTGCTTCTGGGCGCGCTGGTCTGGGTGCTGCTGTTCGTGAACCCGGGATGCCCGGCCAGGATACGGCACTTCCTCTGGCTGCTGGTGCTGGCCAAACCGCTGCTGACCCTCGTGCTGCCCTGGCATGGACCGGTCGAAATCCCGTGGGCGTCGATGGCAAGCCATGGTGTGCCCGCCGCGGGCGGTCACAACGCCCTGGCATCCGGAGTCTACGCCGTCGCGGGTCTGGTCTGGATGGGTTTCGCCGGTTTCGGCCTCTATCGCATCGGTTCATCGGTCGTCACCATGACCCGGAGAAGGCGGCGGTCCGTCCCGGTCGCCGTCCCCCGGGTAAGCGCGCTGTTCGACCGCTGCCTGGCCGAATCGGGCTTGAAACGCAGCGTGGCCCTGCGGGTCTCCGACGAGTTTGAGGTGCCCGTCCTGATCGCCGCCGGACGCCCCGCCGTCGTCATCCCCTCCTGGTGCATCCTTGAGCTTTCCAGCGCGGAACTCAGGCAGGTCCTGCTCCATGAACTGGCCCACTATGCACGGCGGGACCACCTGACGGTCTTCCTGGTCCAGTTCAGCAGGTTCTTCTTCTTCTTCCACCCGGCGGTGTGGTATGCCGCGTATCGGGCCGGGATCGAAGCGGAACGGGCCTGCGACGCGGACGTCGTCCGTGTTTCCAGGCAGCCGGAGCGCTATGCTTCCACCCTGTTGAAGGTAGCCACGGGCAGGGTCCGGACGCAATGGCAGGCCGCCCTCGAACTGGCCCGGTCGGCCTCCATGGCGGCACAGCGTATCCGGGATGTGCTCGGTTCGACGGTGTACCGGAAGGACCGCGCCTTCTTCCCGCTGCTGGCCGCCGGTATCTGCTCGCTGATCGCGGTCATGCCCCTGTTGCGGCCGGCGGTCGATGCCCCCGGAGACGCGCCCGTACCGTCGCGGACGAGCATGCCCGCCGAACCGACGGTTCCCGTCCCGATCGATACGGCACCCGGTACCCGGCATCAAGATGGTCCGGGCCCTGAGACGCTGGTAGCGCGGGTAGCGGACGCGCCCCTGCCGCCAGATCGGGAAGTCGATCGCCGGACCATGGTAGACGGCCGGCCCGCCCCGCGCAGGTCCATGGCCGCCATGATGGAAAAACCTTCCGTCCCTGCCCGAGGCGGGATACTCGAAACCACGGCGCGCGAACGGATCAACCCCGCCGTGCTTGGTCATTCCGACGCCCCGGTCATCCCGGATCGGACCCTGTCGACGGGCAACCAGGCCAGGCAGGGACGTATCGAGGTGCAGGGCGTGGGCCGGACCGGCAACGAGCTGTTCGATCCCGGTACGGTCTCCCTGAGCGCAGGCTATTTCATAACACCGACCCATCAGTTCGGCGGCGTGTTTTCCATACGAAGACCCAACGATACGGAAGCCTTTGACGATGCCCGGCGGCCCGCAGGCGCCCCGTACGGCGGTTCACTCCTTCGGGCCCGGAGACTGGCAGGTTACGGGACCTCGTCGGCGCAGGGGCCGGCGCTTGAGTCCTCAGAGGAAGAGCAGGCCGAACGGATCACCCGGATCGGCGCCTTCTACCGGTACAATCTGCTCGTTCCGGGCGATTCCTTCACGCCTTTCTTCGGATGGGGCGCCGGCCTGGAGATCAGGCCGCAGAACCGGAACATGACCATGATCGACGCCGGGGTCGGGCTGCGTTACTACTGGGAACGGCACGTCGCCGTGGTCGTACAGGCATCCTACCGGAAAGAACTGGACGTCGTCTCTCGTCCTTACCCGGAGATGACGCTGGGCTTTTCCGCGATCTTCTAGCTTCTTCCTTCGTCCATATGGCCATCTGAATCATTCGCAAATGGATCATTATACCCGAAGAGCGGCCCCGGCGCTCATCATCGCCGGCGGCGCGGGCGTGCGCCTACAGCCGGTCACAGGCCCGGTGCCCAAACCCCTGTTGAAGCTATGCGGGGTGCCGTTGATCAAGCGGATCATATTGACGGCGGCGCGGGCCGGCGTATCGCGCTTCGTAATCGTAACGGGGTACGAGGCGGACCGGTTTCACGAAGTCCTTTCCAACGATCCCGGCCTGGACGCCCTCGAGATCGAGTGGGTGCACAACGAACGGTGGCATCTGCCAAACGGGGTTTCCGCCCTGGCCGCCCGCTCCCGCCTGGCGGAACCGTTCGTGCTGCTCATGGCCGATCACCTCTTCGAGCAACGGACGCTGGAACGTCTGCTCGAGGAACCGGTGGCCGATGGGGAGTGCCTGCTCGCCGTCGACCGAAAAATCGACCGCGTGTACGACGTGGACGACGCGACCAAGGTCGAAGTGCGCGGGGATAGAGTGGTGCGCATCGACAAGGAACTGCAGGCGTTCAACGCGGTGGACACCGGCATGTTCCTCTGTACGCCGGCCCTGTTCGACGCCCTGGAGGCCGTGGACGGACCGGAGGGTTGCGCGTTGAGCGACGGCATCCGGTCGCTTTCCGCGGAAGGGCGGATGCGCGCCTTCGACGTGGGCGATGGTTACTGGCAGGACGTGGATACACCCGAGATGCTTGCCCATGGCGAAAGGACACTGGTGGGACGCCTCGTAAAACCCACCGACGGCTGGGTGTCCCGGCATATCAACCGGCCGATCTCGACCCGGGTCAGCCGGTGGCTGGTCCGGACGCCGGTCACCCCGAACATGGTGACCCTGATCACGTTTCTCACCGGCCTGGCCGGGGCGTGGTCCGTGCTGGACGGCACCTACTGGTCGGTGCTGCTGGGCGCATTGCTGTTCCAGGCTTCGTCCATCCTCGACGGCTGCGACGGGGAGGTGGCGGTGCTTACCTACCGTGAATCGAAATACGGCTCGTGGCTCGACACGATCACGGACAACCTGACCTACCTGGCGTTCTTCGCGGCCGTGGTCTGGGCCTACGCGGGCGGCTCCGGGGAAACGGTCGTCCGGTCCCTCGGCCTGGGATCCGTCGTCGTAGTGGCCGCGTCGATTCTCGTGATGTATTACTATCTGCTGCAGACCGGGGGGAGCGGAAGCCTGGTCCGGTTCAACCGGGCCTTCGAAGAACACGCCGTCGGGCGGCGGCGCCACCTCGCCGCAAGGCTGCTTAACCTGTTCAGGATGATGGCCAAGAGAGATTTCTTTACCATGCTGCTGCTGTGTTTCGCCGCGCTCGACCTGCTGAACTGGATGTTCTGGACCGTTACGGCCGGTGGCCTGGCCATGGGACTGGCCATATTCATTTCGACGGGAAGGCTGCTGGCGCGGGACCGGACGGTGGCCGGGGACATGCGCTCATGAGCGGGTTGCGGGACCGTGCAAGGGGACTCTTCGCCCTCCGGCTCAGGAAGGATTTCAATTTTCGCCGGGCCCAGGAAACCGTCCCCGCGTTACGCTGGCTGAAGCCACGCAAAGACGAGCGTATACTCGATATCGGTTGCGGAGAAGGGACCTACGATTACCGGGTCGCCCTGCGGGGCGCCAGGGTGTTCGGTTTCGACCTGGACCAGAACCAGTTACGCCGTGCCCAGGCCTACCACAAGACGCCCTTCACGGGATTCGTCTGCGCCCATGCGGACGCGTTTCCCCTTCGCTCCGGGCAGTTCGACACGGTCATGAGCCTGTGCGTCTTCGAGCACCTGCCGGACGACCGGCAGACGCTGCGTGAGATGTGGCGCGTGTTGCGGCCCGGGGGTCGCATCCTGCTGACGCTGGACAGCCTGAGTCTCGAGGAGATCGGCGAGTCGTGGCGCACCGAGCACAGGAAGCGCCACAGCGTCCTTCAGTTCTACACGCACTCGTCGGTCGGCTCGTTGCTGGAGGCCTGTGGATTCAGACTGATCAGACACCGGTACCTGCTTCGTTCCCGGCTGGACCTGACGTTGATCCGGCTGAGTTACGCCACGGAGCGCATGCACGCGGTCCCGGCGGCGTTGATCCGGTTGGGACTGGTTTCGGCCGGCAGGGCGGTATCCGCGATCATCAACCTGTTCACCCCGAACCAGCGGGGATGGACCCTGTTGATCGAAGCGGACAGGATGACCCCCGGACCCGAGCCCGGACCCGAACCCGGACCCGAGCCCGGACCCGAGCCCGGACTGGCGAATTCCCCATCATGACGCATACCCGGGAGCAACCGGCTCCGGACCGGTCCCGATCCGACGCATCGACGATCGCACGGGGCGCGGCCGTCAATTTCATCGGAACGGTAGCGCGGCTGATCAAGTCCGTATCGTTCATCGTCCTTACGCGGCTGTTCGGCGCCGAGATCTTCGGTCTGTACATGCTGGGGTGGACCATCGTGGACCTCGTGTCGAAGGTCGGCCAATTCTCGCTGGACAAGGGGCTGGTCAATTTCATCCCGCGCCTGCGTGAGGACGGGGAAACGGAGGCTATCCACCGGACCATCGCGCAGGCCCTGGGCGTGGGCCTGCTGCTGAGCGCGGGGATCGGCGCCGCGCTTTATGCCGGAGCGGCCCCACTGGCGGACGGCTTGCTCGACAAGCCCCGGCTCACCGGCATACTGCGGCTGCTGGCGGTCGGCCTGCCGCTCATCGCCCTGACCCAGGTCATCCTGGGCGTCACACGGGCGCACAAGGTCATGAAGTACGACGCCATGGTCCGGGGCGCCGTCGAGCCGCTGGTGCTGTTCGGGGCGGCCTGTGTCCTGTTCTACGCGGGCTGGCGCACCTACGGCATTGCCGCGGCCCACCTGGCCGCGCTGGCCTGCTGCCTGCTATTCGCCGTTTACGTATTCACCCGGTTCTATTCCTGGCGGTCCTGTCTCGTCCACCTGCGGGCACTGCGGGCTGTCACCCCGCTGACCCGCTTCTCGCTACCGGTCATGGGCTATGAGCTGGTCTACATGTTCATGATCCGGCTGGACGTGCTCATGGTCGGCTACTTTCTGCCGGCCGCACAGGTGGGCGTTTACGTGATCGCGGTCGAAATCGCCCTGGCGACCAAGAAGGTCCGACAGTGGTTCGACCCCGTTTTCAGTCCCATCGTGGCCGAACTGAGTCACCGCAACGACCTGCGGCGGCTGGAGCTCAATCTCCGGCTGGTCACCCGGTGGGTGCTGACCATCGGCCTGGCGTTCCTCTGCGTGGTGTCTTTGATCGGTAACGAACTGCTTGGACTTTTCGGACCCGAATTCGTCGCGGGATTCATGACGATGGTCGTCCTGGCCATGAGCCAGGTCGTCTACGCCGCCATGGGATCGGGCGATACGGTGCTCATCATGTCGGGACGGCCCTGGCTGAACCTCGTGAACACGGTCGTGGTCGTGGTGGTCAATTTCGTCCTGAACCTGTGGCTGATTCCGGCCCTGGGCATCCTGGGCGCGGCCCTGGGAACGTTGGCGGCCTTCGGGCTGTTGACGCTGATCCGCCTGGTTGAAGTGTATCATCTGTTCCGGATCCTTCCCCTGTCCTGGCTTATCCTGAAACCATGCGCCGCAGCTGTACCCGCCTTCGCATGTGCATACGTGGCGGGCGTCTACGCGCCGGACTTACCGTGGCTGCGCATGGCCGCGGTACCCACGATCTTCCTGGCCGCCTACCTGGGCGTACTGGGTCTCCTGGGGCTGGAAGAGGATGACCGGATCGCCCTCCGGCGCTTGCGCGGACGGAGCGGACCATGAGATTCAGCGTAGTCCTGTTCGCGGATACGGAAACCACGGCGGCCGGCGCTGGCCGGTCGATATACGGCATTTCACTGCTGGAGCGGCACCTCCGGGTCTTCGCTTCCCTGGGGGCCCGGCGGGTCACGGTTGTCGGACCCTCCCCCGGTCGGGACCCGAACGTCCGGGAATCGAACGTTCGGATCGACGGATTCGACGATCGCTGGTACCACGAACTGGACGCCGTCGAATGCGTGCGGTCGGACGACGACACCGCCGGCTGGCTGGCCGGGCAGGACGAAACGGCTCTGGTCATGGATGCCGGCCACCTGTACGACCCGCGGGTTCTGCGGGCTATGATCGACGGCGGCCCGAACCGGAAAGCCGTGGACTCGGCGATCACGGAGTCCTGCAGGCTGCTGGTGGCGGACGCTGACCTCCTCGCGGGGCTCACGGCGTCCTGGAACGGCTCCGAGTCGTTTTGGTCCGCGCTGGACTCGACGCTGGAATCGACCTGTCCGGAATTTGACCTGCGCGAATTGGATCCCTATATCGTGGATCTGCGCCGAAGCCTGCCCCCCTGGTGGCTGGTCGTCGATTCGGACCTGAAGATCCACCGGGCGGAGGCCCTGCTGACCGACGCCGCGCAGAAGGGCACGCTGGATTTTCCCGCGGAGTTCATCCATCCGCCCCTGGAAAACCTGCTTACGAAATGGATTTCCGCCAGTACCGTGACGCCGAACCAGGTGACCACTTTCTCCATACTGCTCGCCTTTCTGACCACCGGACTTCTGGCTATCGGGCAGATGGGCACGGGATACCTGGCCGTCGGACTGGTGATTGCCTTCATCGTCGGTGTGCTGGACGGAGTCGACGGCAAGTTGGCCCGTGTGACGGTGCGATGCACGCGGTTCGGGGACCGTTTCGAACACATCCTGGACGTGGTCTGGGAGCTGACTTGGTACTGGGCCCTGGGGTGGATGCTCAGCGCCGGCGGCGAGGTGGTCGGTCCCTTTGTGCTCGCCGCGGTGATCACGTTCTTTTATCTGTTTGACAAGGCAGCCACGGGGATGTTCAAGTCCAGGCAGGGCATAGAACTGTTTGACTACGCGCCCGTGGATCGCTTTTTTCGCCGTATTGGCGCCCGGCGCAATACGAATGTCCTGCTGCTGCTCGCGGGTCTGGCAGCAGGTATGCTGGAGGAAGCGTTCACCTGCGTGGCGATCTGGACGGTGATCACGGCGGCATTCCATTGGACGCGGGCGATCTGGCTGCTGTCGCAACCGTCGCCAGCCGACAGGTCTTGATACCGCCGGTCGGGAGAACGTAGGGAACCGGGTACGCTCGCCGGATGCGCCGCTGCCGTGCATGGACCGGCCATTGCTATTTGTTGGATCAATAGGTGAACGGATGCGTCTAATATACTTGAGAAAGCGTGCATTTCCGATTACGGTGGGTCGAGTCGGCGATTTCGGCGAGTCGGCGACTGCATCTATCACGGCGCGTCAACCTGTACGGTGACAAGACCCCTGCGAGAAGCGGAGGCATCGTGTTTCGTATTCTAGTCCACATCCTGGCGGCATCGCTGATCGCGGGGCCGGTATTCGCGCAGGGCCCGGTTGGACTCGTTCAGGCCGAACGGGCTGACCAGGCCGACCAGGCTGTCCCGTCCGTCCAGACCGTCCGGATGACGCTGGAACAATGCGTGGACCGGGCGTTGCGGGTCAGTCCGGACATCGAACAGGCGGTCCTTACCGTCGAGGGCCTTGAAGCCAGGCTGAGCGAAGCGAGATTCGCGGGCATCACGCCCCGGTTGGAGTGGACCAATATCTTCGGTCCCGCGCCGGGTATCGAAGGTGATACGGAAGAGATCGAGACCATCCGGAGTGATCTGGGCGATCTAGGCGTTTTCTCGCGCACGCAGATCGAACTGATCCAGCCGCTGTACACCTTCGGGAAGCTCAGTAACGCGAAGAAGGCGGCCGGGTACGGTCTTGAAGCGGGCGAGGCGGCTGTGGAATCCCGGAAGTTCGACGTGGCGTTCCAGGTGAAGAAGTTGTTCTACGGACTCGTACTGGCGGGTGAACTCAGGGACATCATCCTGGATAGCGTAGATAAGGTACAGGAAGCCCGGGACCGCGTAAACGAGATGATCGAGGAGGACTCGGAAGACGTCGGCCAGAACGACCTGTTGAAAATCGATGTCTTCGAATTCGAAGTGCAGCAGAGCCGTGCGCGGGCCGAGAAGTCGATCGATATGGGGAGGGCGGCGCTGAAGGCTCTGCTCGAAATCGATCGCTCCAGCGACTTCGATATCGTCCATACGGCGGCGGAAACCGAAACGGCGGACCTCGAAGAACTGGACGTTTACATAGAACGGGCGAAGAACCGGCGGCACGACATCCGGCAGCTGAGGGCCGGAGTGCTGGCCCGCCGGGCGCTGTTGAAGGTGGCCAGGAGCGATTTCTACCCCCAGATCGCCCTGGCGGGGTCCCTCCAGTGGGGCATCGCGCCGCACAGGCCGGAGCTCGACAATCCTTTTCTCCGGGATGAGTTTAATTTCCTTCGCGGCGGCGCCGTGATTACCTTGCGCCAAAACTTCAATTTCGGCCTGACCCGCGCCAAGTACCTTGCCCGGAAAGTGGAACTGGAAGCGCTGGTGAGCAAGGAATCCCAGGCGATGGGCGCGGTCGCACTGCAGGTGGAGCAGGCCTACCGCGACGTGATCGAAGCCCGTACCAACGTGGTCAACAGCGACCGGGCGCTTCGCTCCGCCAGGGCATGGCTGACATCGGCACAACTGGGTTTCGACGTTACCGGAGACAGTTCGGAACTGCTGGACGCTTTCACCGCGCATGCGAAGATGCAACACGCGCACCGGCAGTCGCTGTACCAGTACCGCGTTTCGCTGGCCGAACTCGATCACGTGACCGGTAACGGGATTTACAATGATCGGCGTTGAAATACGGGGCGGTGTAGAACCACGGATCGGCGTTGAAATACGGGGCGGCATTGAACACGGTGCCGCATTGAAACACGGAACGGAGGACGGGCATGAACCATAGGCATGAGGCGGCGGGCAAGGCGGGTGATACGCTGGCGGGCAAGGCGGGTGATACGCCGGCGGGCAAGGCGGGTGATATGCCGCCGGGCATGGGACGTGGCATGCCGGCGGGCGGGGCGCGGGGTTGGCCGTCCGTCCGGGCGTTCTGTCTGCTGGCTGGGGGTGTCCTGCTGATCTGCGCCGCGTTCATCGATCCGCCTACCGTCCTTCGCACGGACACGGAGACACAGGCGCTTTCGCCCCGGGCGTCCGGGACGGCCTGGGAGTCCGGGACGGCCTGGGAGTCCGGGACGGCCTGGGCGTCCGGGACGGCCTGGCCGCGGACCGCCTCGTTCGTTCCGGGCGTCGCGCGGGCGGACCATGCGGACCTTGCGGACCATGCGGACCATGCGCCTCCTCCCCAGCGGGACGATGGCCTTCGAAAGTCGATCACGATCGAAGCCTTCGACGATTCGGCTCCGGGCGGCTTCCCCCTGACCTGGAAAGCCTGGCGGGGAGACGACGACCTGGCACGCAACCTGTACACGATCCGTGAGGAGAAGGGCAACCGGTATCTCCACGCCGACGACGACGGATCCTCCGTCATTATTCTCAAGCAGGTCGGTGAATGGAATGCGAATGAATATCCGGTGCTGTCCTGGCGCTGGAGGGCGACGGTCCTGCCCGAAGGCGGCGATGAACGCATCGGTTCCAAAAACGACAGTTCCGTGGCCGTATACGTGGTCCTGGACCAGAACTTCATCGGCGTGCCCAAGACCCTGAAATATGTCTGGAGCACCACCGTGCCGGTCGGCACCCACTACCGCCGCGAAGGCATCGGCCGTCCCCACGTGATCGTGCTCGAGAGCGGGAAAGAAAAGCTCGGACAGTGGGTCGAGGAGTCGGTCGACGTGCATGCGGACTATATCCGGATCTTCGGGAAGAAACCGCCGCGGAAAGCCGTCGGGATCGGCATTCTTACGGATGGCAACGCGACGGGAACGGATTCGAAGGGGGATTACGACGACTTCGTGGTTCATCGCCGGGACACCGGGTCCTGATCCGGCCAATCCGGGCGATCCGATCGGAAGATTGAAAGGATGGAGGTGGGGAATGCAAGTGAATCGACGTGCTGTCCGCCGCCTGGGACGCTTTGCCGTCTGGGCGGTGGTGTCGCTGCTGGCTTTCGGGAGTTATGCGCAGGAATACTCCCCCATCGAGACGCTGAAGCAGCGGGACGCCGCGCTACGCGCCCTGGACGGGGCCGCCACCGAAGCGGTAATGGACAGCCTGGTGCGCCACGCTGTCGTCTCCGGGTTCGATTTCGAGCGGCACAGCCGCATTTCACTCGGCAGACACTGGCGGGACCGGACGGACGTCGAGCGGGAGGAGTTCGTTTCGGTCCTGCGCAGGTGGACCGAAAGCCGGGCCCTGGACAAGCTGCGCAAGCGGTCGGACAGGACGACGTATGACGGGGAAGAAACCCGGGGCAGCCGCTCGCTGGTGAGAACGACGGTATGGTATAAGGGCACCAAAACGCTCGTCGACTACAAGATGGAGCTGAAAGCGGGGGAATGGCTCATCTATGACATGGTCATCGACGGGGCGAGCGTCGCGCTGGCCAACAGGGACGCATTCTACAAGAAGATCAGCAAGACCTCCTACGACGAATTGCTCAACACCCTGCGTGCGAAAACCCTTGAAATCGAATAGCGAAACGAGTATACTTCCAAGCCTGTACTGTATACTCGAATTGAGTAATGTTTCGATGTCCTATGTTTTTAGGAGACGGAATGGCGGCGACGGTCTATAACCGGTGCATCTTTTTCCTCGTCGACGGCGCACGGGAAGACGTCATGCGGAAACTGATCGAGGCCGGCGAACTTCCGTCCCTGCGGCGGTACGTCCTCGACCGGGGAGATTACCGGAAAGCGGTGACCTCGTTCCCGTCCACGACCGGTCCGGCCCATGTGCCCTTTTTGACCGGCTGTACGCCCGGTTCGTGCAATCTTCCCGGCATCCGCTGGTTCGACCGGTACCGGCCGGAGGGGCTTACCCATTTCCGGCAGGCGCGCAGTTACGTGGGACCGGGTGGACTGTATATCGACAGTGATCTCCGGGACGGTATCCACACCATCTTCGAATACTTCGAGCGTCCGGCGGGCGTTTTCAGCCTGGTAAACAAGGGGTTGGGCCTGTTCGAAAACCGGACGCTGCTGACCAGGAACTGGTACTTGTACTATGCCCATTTATCCGGCCGGTGGCAGGTCATGGACGACGCGGCCTGGAGGTACATCGACCGGGCTGTCGACCGGGCCGTGGATTTCCTGTCGATCGTATTCCCCGCAGTGGACGAATACTCCCATTACACCGATCCCTTTTCGGACGCCACGCTGGAGGCTTACCGGGCATTCGACCGGGGGCTTGGCAGGCTGGCGGAGCGGCTTCAGCGGCTGAACAGGCTGGATGACACGCTGCTCGTGGTCTCCAGCGATCATGGCCTGACCTCCACCCACACGCATTTCGAGCTATGGTCCTTTCTCGACGAAATCGGATTCAATACGCTGTACTATCCCCGGATCCTGCGTAGTGGATGCGACGCGGCAACGATGGTCTCGGGCAACGGCATGGCGCATATCTACCTGAAGAAGGGCGAGACGTGGGAGGAGAGGCCGTCATACGATGAAATCCGCGCTCTGGGGGATACCGATCCCATCGAGGCCTTGCTTGAACAGGAGGCGGTAGACCTGGTGGCGGCGACCCGGGAGGACGCGGTCATCGTCTGCGGGCGCCGGGGAATCAGTGAAATCAGGGAGATGCCCGGCGGCATCGCGTACCGGGTGCTCGAAGGCCAGGATCCTTTCGGCTACGGCGGCATGCCGGCCGAAGCTTCCGATGAGCAGATGCTCTCCGCCACGTACGACACCGAGTATCCGGACGCGCCTTACCAGTTGCTGCGCGTCTTCGGTTCGCCGCGGTCCGGAGACCTGATCGTCAGCGCCCGGAACGGCTACGATCTGCGATACCGGCATGAACATCCCGAGCACAAGTCGACCCACGGTTCATTGCATCGCGACCATATGCACGTGCCTTTGGTGATGAACGCCGAGATTGCAGCGGAATGCGTCCGTACCGTGGACGTGTTCCCCGCCATGCTGAACCTGACGGGACGTACCGTCAAAGGGACCATAGACGGCAGAGATTCCGTCACCGCGGCCACGCGCGCGGTGGCGTAGGAGCACATTCATGTCCGAACAGGTTCAGATCTCACCGGCGGTGGAACTCATCCCGCCGTCGCCCGCGCCGCCCGGACCGCCCGGACCGCCCGTACTGCAGCCGGACGCGGGCTATCTCGGGTACGACCGGACGCTGTTGCGGCCCATGTCCTTCGCCACGAAGCTCCGCGCCATGCTCAAATACCTGTGGGTGCGACTGAAGGGCGGACCGATGTCGGTGAACATGGAGGTGACCTACCTCTGCAACGCCACATGCGATTTCTGTGATTACTGGAAGACGAAACGTTCAGGCAAGCTGGGCGACTACGACTACGTGGCGGCACTGCGGAAGCTGAACCCCCTGGCGGTTACCCTGACCGGCGGGGAACCCACGATCAACAAGCAACTGCCCGAGGCGGTCAGGCGCATCAAGGAATCCCTGGGGTTCATCTACATCGGCATGGTCACCCACGGATCTCTGCTGACCGTGGAAAAAGCCATGGCCCTGTGGGACGCCGGCCTGGACCACATCTCGATTTCGTTGAATTACATCGGACGCGAACATGACGAGGAACGGGGCATCGAGGGGCTGTACGAGCACATCTCCACGCTCGTGCCCCAGTTGACGGCCCGGGGGGTCAACGTGATTTTCAACACGGTGATCATGCGGGACAACCTGGACCACGTCGTGCCCATAGCGCACCTGGCTCGGACCATGGGCGCAAAGGTCTCATACAGCTGCTACAGCGACTTCAAGAACGGGAACGAAACCCACCTGGTGGATCCGGGTCACACCGAACGGCTGGAATCCGTGATCGAGGATCTGATCTACCAGAAGTCCCGCCTGGGCAACATCGTCAGTTCCGCCTGGTACCTGCGCCGCATCCCCGGTTATTTCCAGGATACTCTTCCACAGTCCTGCTCGGTGGCCGGCAAGTGGCTGGTGCAACTGACCCCCGACGGCGACATAAAGCCCTGCGCGGAACTGCCCGTACTGTCCGGATATACCGACTTCAAAAAGGTCTCGAAGAAGATCGATTGCAACCGGTGCTGGTACAGTTGCCGGGGCGAGACGGAATCTTCGTTGAAGATCGGCAGGTTGTGGGAAGGCCTGGAAAGGGTATGGAAAGCTGGCGTCTAATCTGCCGCCGCCAGTTCCCTCGACAGTATCCGCCCGGTATGGGAAAGCGAACCGGCGATTTCCTCGGGCGTCCCCGCGGCAACCACATGACCGCCCCGGTCACCGCCTTCCGGTCCGAGGTCGACGATCCAGTCGGCCGTCTTGATAATATCCAGGTTGTGCTCGATCACCAGCACCGTATTCCCCTTGTCCACCAGCCGGTTCAGGACCTTAAGCAGCTTGCGGATGTCGTCGAAGTGGAGCCCCGTGGTCGGCTCGTCCAGCAGGTAGATGGTCTTGCCGGTGCCCGGCCGGGAGAGCTCCTTCGCGAGCTTGACGCGCTGCGCCTCTCCGCCTGACAGCGTGACGGCCGACTGACCCAGCTTGATGTAGTCGAGACCCACGTCGTACAGCGTCTGGAGCATGCGCCGGATGCGGGGCACGTTCTCGAAGTGCTCGAGGGCCTCGGCCACGGTCATGTCCAGGACATCGGCGATGGTCTTCCCCTTGTAGGTCACTTCCAGCGTTTCCTTCATGTAGCGCTTCCCGTCGCAGACCTCGCAGGTCATCCACACGTCCGCCAGGAAGTGCATTTCGATCTTGCGTACGCCGAGTCCCTGACAGGCCTCGCAGCGGCCCGCGGGCACGTTGAAGCTGAACCGGCGGGGTTCGTAGCCTCGCATCCGGGCCTCCACGGTCCGGGCGAAGAGTTGGCGGATCGGCGCGAAGAGCCCGACGTAGGTGCAGGGGTCCGACCGCGGGGAATGGCCGATGGGCGTCTGGTCGATGTTGATGACCTTGTCCACGAAGCGCAGCCCCTTGATCTCGTCGTGGGGGCCGGGATTGACCTGGGCGCGGTGCAGGGTGGAGGCCAGAACGGGATACAGGATATCGTTGACGAGGGAGCTTTTGCCCGATCCGGACACCCCCGTGACGCAGATGAAGAGACCGAGGGGCAGCGACACGTCGATGTTCTTCAGGTTGTTCTGGCGGGCCCCGAGGATGCGCAGCCTGTTGCGGCCCGGCTTTCGGCGGTCCGCGGGCACTTCGATGCGCAGCCGGTCGGCCAGGTACCGCCCGGTGAGCGAAGCGTCATGTTCCCTGAGGGTCCCGGGCGCGCCCTGGCCCACGATCCGGCCCCCGTGCACACCGGCCCCCGGTCCGAAATCCACCAGGTTGTCGGCATGTTCCAGCGTATCGCGGTCGTGTTCGACCATGATGAGGGTATTGCCGAGATCGCGCAGGTTCTCCAGGGCCTCGATCAGCCGGAGATTGTCCCGCGGGTGGAGTCCGATCGTGGGCTCGTCCAGCACGTAGAGCACACCGGTCAGTCCCGATCCGATCTGGCTGGCCAGGCGGATCCGCTGCGCCTCGCCGCCCGAAAGCGTGGGCGCCCGGCGGTCGAGCGTCAGGTATTCCAGTCCCACGTCCAGCAGGAAGCGCATGCGGTTTCGGATTTCCGTCAATACCTCCCCAGCGACTTCCCGTTGGGACGCGGAGAGTTTCAGCTTCTCGATGAAGTCCATGGCGCGGTCGACGGGGAGGGCGCAGAGCCCGGCAATAGACACGCCGTCGATCAGCACGGAGAGGCTCTCTGGCCGGAGCCTTCCCCCTTCGCAGGCCGGACAGGGCGTCGGCTGCAGCATGCGGGCCAGTTCAGGGAAGCGGTTCGCGTACCGGGCGACCAGTTCCACCGTCGGGAAGATGCCCCGGAACTGGAAGGACAGGCCGGGCACCCGCTGGTCGTCCACCCACCGGTCGCTTCCGTAGAGCAACACCTGGAGCTGTTCCGGCGACAGTGCGTCGACCGGCGTCTCTAGGGCAAATCCATTCGAGGACGCCACCTGTTCCAGCAGATCGAGCATGGACCGCTGGCCCATGGGGCTTTCACCCGCTGCGTCTTCCCCCCAGATCGCGGCGGCGGCTTCACGCACCGGTTTCGCGCGATGGGGAATCAGCAGGTCGAGATCGATCCCGGGCTGGGTGCCGAGTCCGTCGCATTCGGGGCACATGCCCGACCGGTGGTTGAAGGAGAAGCTCTGGGGCGTGGGTTCGTCGTAGCTGTTTCCGCAGGACGGACACGAATAGTATCGGCTGAAACGGATGTCGCGGGGCTCGGCGGCATCCGGCTCCTCCACCTCGGCGATCAGCAGCCCGCCTGATAGCTCCAGGGCCGTCTCCACCGAGTCGGCCAGGCGCTGGCGCACGTCGCCCTGCATGACGATCCGGTCCACCACCACGCACAACTCGTGACGCCGGCGGCGGTCGATCTCTATGTCTTCTTCGAGCCGACGCAGTTCCCCGTCGATGCGCACCCGGATGAACCCGTTCCTTCGGGCCCGGTCCAGGAGGACGTCATACCCCTCGGCGCCTTCGGGTTCCAGCGGGGCGTGGAGCGTGGCGCGCGTCCCTTCCGGCAGGGTCATGACGCGGTCCACGATCTGGCTGGGTGTCTGCGCGCCGATGGGCACCCGGCAGGCCGGACAGTGGGGGACACCCACAAGGGCGTAGAGCCCGCGCAGGTACTCGTAGATCTCCGTGATGGTGCCTACCGTGGAACGGGGGTTCCGGCCGGGGGACTTCTGTTCGATGGATATGGCCGGGGAAAGACCGACGATATGGTCCACCTTCGGTTTCTGCATCTGCTGGAGGAACTGCCGCGCATAGGCGGACAGGGATTCCACGTACCGGCGCTGGCCTTCCGCGTAGATCGTATCGAGAGCCAGGGAGGTCTTCCCCGAGCCCGATACGCCCGTAAACACCGTCATCCGGTCCCGGGGGATCGTCACGGAGAGATCGTTCAGGTTGTGTTCCCGCGCGCCGCGCACGGTGATCTCCCGGATGTGGCCGTCCGCGCTCGCGGTCCCATCTGTGCCCGCAGTTTGGCCGTCCGCACCGGCAGTTTGTCCGGCGGCCGGCAATGATTCCGGCGTCACTGGCAATGTTGCCGGCGTCTCCGGCGAGGCCCCTGGAGATCCGGGAGGCCGCAGTGCTTTCGCCAGGATCTGTCCCGTGGACGAATCGGTGATGTCCGCGACGGTCTCCGGCGTGCCCTCGGCGATGACGCGTCCGCCCGCTTCTCCGCCCTCCGGCCCCAGGTCGATGATCCAGTCGGCGGTCTTGATCACGTCGATGTTGTGCTCGATGACGACGACGGTGTTGCCCTTGTCCACGAAGGCGTTCAGCACGGCGAGCAGGTGGGTGATGTCTTCGAAGTGCAGGCCGGTCGTGGGTTCGTCCAGCACATACATGGTCCGCCCCGTGCTGCGCTTGCACAGTTCGCGTCCCAGCTTGATGCGCTGCGCCTCGCCGCCCGACAGCGTGGGCGCGGGCTGGCCCAGCTTGATATACCCCAGGCCCACGTCGTAGAGTGTCCGGAGCACCCGGGCGATGGAAGGAACGTGTTCGAAGATCTCCAGTGCTTCCTGCACGTCCAGGTCGAGCACGTCGGCGATGGAGTGCCCCTTGTACTTCACCTCCAGGGTTTCCCGGTCGAACCGCCTGCCCTCGCAGACGGGACAGGAAACCCACATGTCCGCCAGGAAATCCATCTCCACCCGCGTCGCGCCGTTGCCTTCGCAGGCCTCGCACCGGCCACCCCGCACGTTGAAGCTGAACCGTCCGGGCTTGTAGCCGCGCAACCTGGCCTCCGGGGTTTCGGCGAAGAGGGCGCGGATCGCGTCGAAGACCTTCGTATAGGTCGCCGGGTTCGATCTCGGCGTGCGGCCGATAGGCGCCTGGTCGATGTTGATGACCTTGTCCAGGTGACTCACGCCTTTGAGCCCGTCGAACTCGCCCGGTTGGGTGCCGGCCTTGTTCAGCGACCGGGCCAAAGCCGCGTACAGGATATCGTTGATCAGCGAGCTCTTGCCCGAACCGGATACACCCGTGACGCAGGTGAACCGGCCCACGGGCAACCGGACGTCCAGGTTCTTGAGGTTGTTCTGACGGGCGCCCAGGATCGTCAGCCAACTGTCGTTAACGCTGCGGCGAGAGACCGGAACCGGGATCGTCTTCTTCCCGCACAGGTACTGCCCGGTCAGCGATGCCGTGCTGGCGGCCACGACACCGGGACGGCCCTCGGCGACGATCTCGCCGCCGTTGACACCGGCACCCGGGCCGAAGTCCACGATGTGGTCGGACGCCCACATGGTCTCTTCATCGTGTTCGACGATGATGACCGTGTTTCCCTGGTCCCGCAGATAGCCCAGGGTATCCAGCAGCCGCCGGTTGTCCCTGGGATGGAGGCCGATGCTCGGTTCGTCGAGCACGTACATCACACCGACGAGCCCGCGGCCGATCTGGCTTGCGAGCCGTATGCGCTGCGCCTCCCCGCCGGAAAGCGTCGGCGCCGTACGTTCCAGCGTCAGGTATTCGAGACCCACGTTGAGCAGGAAGTCGAGCCGGGCGACGATCTCCTTGAGCGCTTCGTCGCCGATCTGGCGTTCGGCGTCCGACAGGGACAGTTTCTCGAAGAACGCGCGGATGTCGAGGATGGGAAGGCGGCACAGCGCGGCGATGGAGAGGCCGCCCAGGGTGACGGACAGCGCTTCGGGTTTAAGGCGTTCGCCGTGGCAGAGGTCACATTCCCCTATGGCCATGTACCGTTCGAGTTCGGCCTTGTGCCGCTGGGACTTGAGCGTATGGTAGCGCTTCTCCAGATCGTTCACGACCCCGTTGAACCGGTCCTTGTGCGACCATTCGCCGCCCTTTCCGTTGCGGAACGTAAAGGTGATGCGCTTGTAGCCCAGTCCGTACAGCACCACCCGCCGCGCCTCTTCGGTCAACTGCTCCCACGGCGTGTCCAGGCTGAAACCCACGTGCTGGGCGATCCCTTCGTAGAAGTGCCGTTTCCAGAGGTTGGCGATGGTACCAAGGGGTTCGATCGCGCCTTCGTTGATGGACTTCGACGGATCGGGCACGATGAGCCGGGGTTCGATCCGCATCATGGTGCCCAGTCCGTGGCAGTTCGGGCACATGCCCTGCGGACTGTTGAAGGAGAACAGCTGCGGCGTCGGCTCTTCGTAACTCAGATCGCACTTTGTGCAGGCGTACCGGGTGCTGAAGAGCAGGTCGGAAGTCCGGCCGTCTGCCTCCAGCTGGACCATGACGGTACCCTGTCCAAGGTGCAGTGCGCCTTCGACGGCTTCGACCAGCCGGGTGCGGATGTCGTCCCGCATGACGAGGCGGTCCGTCACCACTTCGATCGTGTGCCGCATGTTGCGGTCGAGATCGGGATCCTCGGAGAGATTTACGACCTCGCCGTTCACCCGTGCGCGCAGATAGCCCTGCCGGCGCAGGTCCTCGAACAGGTCCCGGTACTCGCCGCGGCGTCCCTGGATCACCGGCGCCAGGACGAGCATCCGCGTTCCTTCCGGCAGCGCCAGGATCCGGGCGACGATCTGTTCGAGGGTCTGAGCCCCGATCCGTGCACCGCACTTCGTGCAGTGCGGCACCCCCACCCGGGCGTAGAGCACGCGCAGAAAGTCGTAGATCTCCGTGATCGTCCCGACGGTGGACCGGGGATTCAGCCCGGCGGCTTTCTGTTCGATGGAAATGGCGGGCGCCAGTCCCGTGATCCGATCGACGTCCGGTTTCTGCATCTGGCCGAGGAACTGCCTCGCGTAGGCGGAGAGCGATTCGACGTACCGCCGCTGGCCCTCGGCGTAGAGGGTGTCGAAGGCCAGCGAAGACTTGCCGGAACCGGATACGCCGGTAAAGCAGATCAGCGCGTCTTTCGGCAGGTCCAGGTTCACGTTCTTCAGGTTGTGAACGCGGGCTCCCTTGATCTGTATGGTCGTTCCGGCCATGGGAAAAAGGTCGGGTTCCGGGGGTTTGAAGATCGGGTCGTTTCGCGCCGGCACAGCAACCGGAAGTTGCTATACGGGTGTTTAGAAATCAAGGTATTTTCACGGCCGCCGGGAATTGAGGCGGACTAAAGAAAAAGACGATTCCAAGTCTGGTATTTTCAAAACCCGCTTGACACGTTTACAAAACACATGTATAGTGTAGCCATCATGCCCATTTAACGGGCGTAACGACAACCGAATCAGGACATCCTCGCGTCCCTTAGCGGACCCGCACCCCGCGGACCTTCAAGCGTCCCCGTGCTACTTCTGATCCACCCACGGCACGGGGATTTTTCATGCCCTTTTTCTCCTCAGCCTCACATCCGGATCAAGCGTCGCGAGACGTAGACCCGGAATGCCCGACATGCCCGACACATCCAGCATGCCCGGCGGTTCGCGCCGGATCTGTTGATCACCCGGCATCCGGCACACGGTCCATACCGCATCGATCGTTCGCACCCAGACGGCCGCGCGTCGTGCAGCCGCTCATACTCAAGACAAGGAGCTCATTCATCATGTCGGTGATCACCGGTTTCATTCATGCGTTAACGTCGCGTTTCAAGTGCAACCACACTTCCGCTACAACCATTGCAACGACCATTGTAAAGGAGTTCATCATGCCAGGACACCACCTGTACCGTTTCGCCCTGAGGACGCTCCTCGGCCTCCTCCTGCTCTCCATGGCGGCACTGAACGTGCACGGCCAGACGACGATCATCGATGCCGCCAAAGGCGCCTATGACTTCGACAGCCTCTCCGGCGTCATCGACGCGGACCAGGTGGACTATTTCTCCGGCAACTGGTCCTACGCGCTGCCGCTGGGCGAGGTAGAAGGCGCGGGCGGCCTGTCCTTGCCCCTGAACCTGCGCTACAGCAGCGCGGTGACGGGCACGGACCGGCTCATCAGGCTCTCCGACGACCCCGATGTCACGTCCACGCAGAGCAAGGGCACGGTCACGCTCAACAACGCCACGTGGGTGGGCCTGGGCTGGAACCTGGAGTTTGGGGCGATCCGGGTGACCGGCGGCTACGAGCTCAAGGATACGACCAGCCCGATCAACCACCCCTTCTCCTTCAACCTGTCCATGGTGCTTCCCGACGGATCGCACCGCCTGGTGCGCCAGCTCGACGACTCGCAGCGCGCCGCCACGCCGGGCGCGCGGCTTCCCCCCACCAACGTCTATTTCGCCGAGAACCGGCGCTTCATGGAAGTCCGGTGGAACTTCAACCGGAACGCGCCGCTGGCCTCCACGTGGACGGCCAGGACCGTGTCGGGCCTGACCTACACCTTCGGCGCGGTCACGATCGGCGGGCAGGACTACGGCATGAACCAGACCGTCAAGGGCGGCGCCGTGCAGCAGGGCGGTTTCAAAGAACTCATGCCCGAGATGGTGTACCAGTGGAATCTGGCCGAAATCAGGGACCAGGCCGGCAACACAATCCGGTTCAGGTACGTTTCCGACGGTCCGGTGACCACGGTCCGGGACTGGGCGAAGGAACGGGCGGAGGCCACACGTTCCTTTCGCAACCTGCTCACCTTCGCCGACATCGACCCGCGCTTTCCCGGCGGGATTACGGTCGGTCAAAGCCGCGCCAACCTGACCGTGGTCAAGACGTTCAACACGGCGCACCTGTCGAAGGCCATCCTCGCCGGGGCGGACGGGAAAGTCGTGCGCAAGATCACGACCGAGACCAGCGCCAGACCCGATATCCATATCGCTGCGTATACGCCGAGCAACTCCAACACATCGGTGAAGATCACCTACGACAACTACTTCTCCACGCCGGCGGGCGAGACCCTGCCCTATGGCCATCACCTGGTCACCGACAGCCGGAATTACCGGATGTACGACGGTATTGCGAGCGCGCACCGCCTCGACGCCCTGACCGTCACGGCTCCCGATGGCAATCAGATTGCCCGCTACGTGTTCCGCTACGACGGCGCCAACGGCGGTCCTCCGAGGCCTGCCGTAGCCTCGGGCGACAATGCGCGCACGCTCCTGCTCGAGGAGATCGCCGTCATGGGCACGGGGAACGCGGCCGCCGATCAGGTGCCGCCGTACCGCTTCACCAACACCCTGGCCGACAGCTACCGCATCACGAAGCTCGTCACGCCCGCGGGCGGGGAGATGAAGATCGCCTACGAGGAGGTCGCACCTCCCGATACCACGCTTAAATACGATGACGCCTATTTCGACCGGTCCCGCCGCATCAGTCACAGGATATGGGACGCCGACGGCAGCGGGGGGCCGGTCCCGCCGGACACCACGGCGTTCAGCTATTTGCAGGCGGCGGCTGTCATGGACATCATCGACGACCGGCGCGTGCGGCGGATCACCTTCCCCGTGGTGGACGAGGTCCTGCCCGGCGGCCATGGGAAAATACGGCGCGACTTCGTGAGCGAGGCCGACCTGGACGCCCTGGGACTCTCGGCCACGAACAAGAAGCAGGAGTCCGAACGCGGCATCCGCAGGGGACTGCTGGAACAGGCGATCCACTACGACGCGTCCGGGAACGTGGTCCAGCGGCAGCGGACGGACTGGCAGGTCACGACCCAGGGCACCTGGACCGGCCGCTGGGAGCCGTTCTACCACCCGGGCATCCCGCAGCAGGCCTACTGGATCAGGGCGCAGGAGACTACGACTACCAGGGACGGGGTCAGCACTACGACTGAACGTACGCACAATGCCAGGAACGGCCTTGTGGCCCGCGAGACGCTCAAGTCCGGCAGCCACACCCTGCGCGTCACCGAGACCAGCTATCACGCGGGCCAGGTGACGAGGAGCCCGGTGGCCGTGGCCTTCGGACAGCCCGTCCTTGACACCTCCATATCCACGGGCAACCGCACCCACGCCGCCTTCCTTAGCTCCGGCGATCCGCCCGTGGCCTCGGTGGAGGCCTTCCTTAACGCGGACTCGGCCATCGAGAGCACCGGATTCTATGACTTCGAGGGCCGGCGCTTCTCCGTGTCCGGTCACGATGCGCTGCGCATCCGCGGCGTCCTCGGGACCGATCAGCTCCAGGGCGGCGACAACATGTACGCCGGCGTCACGGTGACCGTCGCCTGGAAGAACGCCGGCAGCCGTCCGGTCGCGTCGCTGACGCAGGTCGTGCCCCTGGGCGGCGGACGGCCCGATCCGCAGGAAAGAACCTTCGACGTCCTCATGCCCGTGCCTTCGAGCGCGGACAGCGCCAGGGTCAACCTCACGATGTACGCCGGCGTGTACAAGCCGCAGCAGGCCGTGTACCGCAAGATCAGGGTATACGCCAGGGACATCCAGGTCACCGTCCTTGCCGCCGACGACCCCGAAGACGTGTTCCTCGAACGCGCCTACATCTTGGACCGCCCCCACGTGGTCACCGTCAGGGACGGATCCGGTAACAAGCTGCAGTCCACCAGGTATCGCTACGGCCGGTTTGTCCACGGAAACAACGCCATCATCATGCCCGACACCACCTCGGCATGGCTGGACCGCAACGCGGACGGCGTGGTGGATGCAAACGAGTGGATCGACCGGCAGGTGGCCGCCGCCTACGACGCCTACGGCAACCTGATAGCGGCGAAGGACGCCCATGGCACGGTGACGTCCACGATCATGGGCTATGGCCGGATGCGGCCCGTGGCCACCTTCACCGGCGGCGATGCATCGAAAGTAACCGCCGAGGTCTTCGACGACCACGCCGGCTGGGACGCGCTCGTAGCCGCTACTCCGTGGCACAGGGCCGACACCAGGGCCGGCGCCGTCACCCTGGAGGACGGCGCCCTCGCCCTGGACAACGCCGTGGCCGAACGCACCCTGCCCTCCCTGGCCGCCGGCGTGTTCGAGGTCGACGCCAGGGTGCAGGCCACCGACGAACGGACCGAGGTAACCCTGGGAAACAACCGCATCCGTTGGGTCTTCGAACGGGACGGCAGCGTGAAGGCCGCCGACAACGGGACCCTCAAGGACACGGGCGCGCGCTACGTGCCCGGCCGCTGGCATCATCTGCGCATCGCCTGGAAGAACGGCCGGTGGTGGGCCCGCATGGACGGCGCGCGCTACCCGAAGACCGGCGCATGGAACATGAGGGGCCGCAGAGGCGTCGTCGACGCCGTCAGGCTGGCCAACGGTGTGCAGCCGGTCGTCGCGTCCTTCGATAACCTGCGCGCATGGCCGGAAGGCGCGCAGCCGGGCGCCATGACCACCTACGATCCGGTGACCCTGGACGCCATAGCCGTTACCGACGCGAACGGACATACCGTCCGGTACGCAAGGGACGGCCTGCGCCGCGTCGTGCAGACCACGGACGGCAGGGGACGCCTGACCGCCCAGCGGGACCACGCCTTCTCCCGCGGCATCAGCGGAACCAGCGCGTACAACACATCCCGGCCCAACCGGCAGACCGATATCGCCTACCCTTCCAAAGACGGCCACAAGGATCTGTCCAGGGACGGGCACCGGACCCTGGTCCGCGGCAGTGGCGACCGCCTTGAAGAGGGTGTAAGTCTCGCGACCCGCGGTCCCTACGTCGTCGAACCCGGAGAGACCGTGGAACTAAAAGCCAGCGTGCGCATCGTCCTCGGTCCCGGCTTCCACGCGAAGGAAGGGTCGAACTTCCGCGCCGGCATCGACCCCCGCGCGGGCGGCGATGAAGTCACCGGCAGCGGGGCTGTCGTCTACAACCAGCAGAAGGAAGGGAAGCGGTCCGTGAAACTCGGACCCTCCTCCGTCCTCGAAACCGGAAGGGTCGAAGGCCGCGTGACGGCCAGGGCCGACTTCCATCCAGGCTCGGCGACGTCGGGAAAAACCGTCATCCTGTCTTTTGATGACAGGGACGCAGGCGACTATGTCCGCATGGTGTATGAGAACGGTCGCGTAAAGCTCGAGAGCCGCATCGGCGGCACCGCCGCATCCAGGGCCATGGCGCCCGGATACAACTCGAGCTGGCCCTGGGCCCGTGTCGAGATGGAGCTGCTGCCCTCGGGCAGGGTGAACGCCTGGCTCTACGGTCATAGGGACACCCGGTCCAAAGGCGCATCGGCCTCGGTCGCCGTCCCGGCGAACTGGACGCCCGCGTTCAGGGCGGCCGGCGAGTCCGGCGACGGCTATCTCGCCAACCTCTACGTCGGCAAGGCGGAAGCGGCCGCGACCTACTACGACGGCCTGGCGCGCCCGATACAGACGCGGGCAGGGGCCGAAGCCAACGACATCGTCACCCGGACGACGTACAACCGGGCGGGCAAGCCCGAAAAACGGCTCGGTCCCGTGCATCAGTCGCCCTCGTATGTCTACAGCGCCCTGGCCGAGACCGCCGCGGACGACCGCGTTACGACGACCACATACGACGACGACCCACTGCTGAGGGTCTCCAGCGTCGTCCCGCCCGGCCACGACAACAACTCGGCTGTAGACAACCGATACGGGAACTGGGGCACTGAGTCCGGACAAGGTCGATCGTTCCAGACCGTCGACGATGAAAAGGGTGTGGCCACCACCAGGGTCTATGACCCCTATGGGCGCATGCGCCACGTCATCGCCGACTCGGCGGGCACGAGCGCCGGCACCAGGAACAACAGGACGTCTTTTTCATATGACGCCCTGGACCGGCTCACCTCGACCACCATGCCCGAGAGAGGCACCACCACCAATCCCGTGACCGCCATCTCTCGCTACGCCTACGACACCCTCGGCCGCATGATCAGCCGGCATCACCCCGACGCCGACGGCGCCACGCTGTACAAGTACGACGACCTCGGCAGAATGCGCTTCTCGCAGGACGCCCGGCAGCGCGCCGCCGGCACGGGCGCCAACAGGAAAATCACCTACACCGTCTACGACGACTTCGGGCGCGTGACCCGCGTGGGAGAGGCGGCGGCCAACTTCTCACGTCTCGATCCGGAGCGGTCCTACCCCTTCGAAAACGACGCCTCGTCGTGGCGAAGCCGCATGACCTACGACGGCGGCGGCCTTGTCGCGGGCGATCCTGTCGCAGGCAACGAGGTCGCTGGCGGCGGTCCCAACTACGCCCAGGGGCGCCTGACTAAAGTCGAGGAAAACACCGACGCCGACGCGGCCGCCGAGGTCGTCCACGAGTACGCCTACGACCACCTGGGAAGCGTGCGCGTCAAGCAGGTGGAAATCGAGGGCCTGACAGGCGCGAAGACGGCCGCCTATACCCATGACCTGGCAGGGCGGGTGACCCGCCTGGTCTATCCGGACGGCGCACAGGCGCGTTATGCATATGACAACGCAGGTCGCCCGACCCGCGTGTGGGATGCGAATGGCAACACGCTCGCGGTGTATACCCACACCGCCGCGGGCAATATCGAGACCCACGTCGCCGGTGAAGACGTCGTAACCGGAACCTACGCCTACAACCCGCGCGAGTGGGTCACCGAAATCGACTATGCGGGCAAGTTCAGATCCGAGCTTACGTACGACCTCGCCGGCAACGTCACCAGGCAGAAGTACAGCCATGGCAACGCCGCGTCCAAAACCGCGGACTACGCCTACGATGCCCTCTACCGGATCACCGGCTTCGACCTGACCGGCGGCACAAACCGGGACTATGCCTACGACCAAAGCGGCAACCTGACGTCCATGATGACCGGCAGCAGTCGGCTCACCTACAACTACTCCGGAAACTCGACGCCCAACAGGCTGGACAGCACCACGGGCACAGGGGGGCAGACCTACGTTTACAACCAGAACGGGTGGATGACGCGCAAGGGCGCAGATACGGTGAGATACGACTACCGGGGACTCATCACGGGCTACGGCACCGCGCGGTACTTCATGGATCCGGACAGACGGCGCGTGAAGAAGACCGTCGGCACGTCTACGACGTACTACCTGAGAGGTCCGGGCGGCAACGTCCTGGCCGAGTACTCGGGGCAGAACCTGTCAGCCAATTACGTGTACGCGGGAAGCAGGCGCATCGCCCGCTTAGCCGGAGATAGCGCTAGCTACTATCTCGCCGACCACCTGGGGAGTACCCGGAGCCTGGTCGACGAAGCCGGCAGTGTCACCGCCGCCTACGACTACTGGCCATACGGCGAGATCCTCGCATCGAGCGGCACGGGCGCCACGCACTTCCGGTTCACGGGTCATGAGAGGGACGCCGAGTCCGGCCTTGACTACATGCTGGCGAGGTCGTACGCTTACGACATAGGCAGGTTCCTGCGGCCCGATCCCATGCAGGACGAGTATCCGGGGATCAGCCCGTACGCCTATGCCGCAAATAATCCGCTGAAATACGTGGATCCGGACGGGAACGCTTTTTTTGTTGCGCCTCTCATTGGGGCTGTTGTGGGTGCGGCTATCGACGTTGCAATCCAGGTAGGATTTGAAGATCGTTCACTAAACGAGATTGATCTTGTTTCAGTGGGAATATCAGCGACGGCAAGCGCAACCCCATATGGAATGGCTTCCTCACTTGTTAGATTGAGTCGAAGTTCACGCATCTTCACCGAAGTTGCGGTCGATATGGGATTTAGTTCTTTACACGAACAACGGAAAATCAATGCAGGTGAAGAAGGATCAGCATCCAATATTGTCATAGATATCGTTTCTAGCGTATTTCTGGGTAAGCCAGCCAGCAGTTTCACTGGTCGCGCAGGAACGGGAGAAATCTCTAAGACCATATTGGAGACCACTTCTGGTTCAACTGTGAATCAAGCAGCGACGAGGTCTGCGAAAGAAGCCAGAGATCAATACCTTCCATCAGAGGAGGAGGATGAAGAGAATGAACACTAGGAATTCAATGGAGAATGTCAAAGATCAAGTACGCCAATTAATGACCTATCTGAGACATCCTGATACGGACATTAGGGTCATACTCGGAGCTGTTGGTTTGTTGTGTCTGATCGGATGGTACCTTATCAAAGGTGAATGGCCCATGGCTGTTTTGATCACAGGTGTAGTAAGTGTCTTGGCACTTAGTTTTTGCATCTTCGGGGAATTGGGGATTTTGATACTGAACGCAATTCGAAAAGATAAGCTCGACTGGAAGCTTGTGCGGAAGGCGACGATTATGTCTGCTATTCTGGTAACAATTCTCGTTGTCTTCGATGTACCCTTAAATATGGCTGTGACAGTCATAGTGATCATGGGCTTGAGGGCGGTACTTTATATCGTCGTTGGCTTACTAGCTCGCAAGTGATCTTCTTGTTGTTCACCCCACAATGGGACACCCAGTAAAGCTACAGTTTTGTCACTTTTTATCGTTCGCTCGCATTTGGCAGTTGGCGTATAGTCCAGCGCTTGAGTGCAAACGTTGACGGGTATGTAGTTTGTCGATGAAGTAGCCGATCCGTTATTGGGCTTTTCCGGGTATCCGTCTTCGTAGTGATAGAACCCATCGTATTGAGCGTTCTGATGAAGCGCTCTGCTTTGGCGTTGTCATAGGGGTGGCCGATCATAAGCCGTCGCTTTAGGCGAAACCGTTACCCTGCGCGCCAGCGTGCGCATCGTCCTGGGTCCGGGCTTCCACGCGAAGGCCGGGTCGAACTTCCGCGCCGGCATCGACCCCCGGGCTGGAGGCGATGGCGTCACAGGTACCGGGGCCGTCGACTACAACCAGCAGAAAGCCGCGAAGCGGTCCGTGAAGCTCGGAGCCTCCTCCGTGCTCGAAACCGGAAGGGTCGAAGGCCGCGTCACGGCCAGGGCCGACTTCCATCCGGGCTCGGTCACCTCCGGCAAAACCGTCATCATGGCCTTCGAAGACGGGAACGACTACGTCCGCATGGTCTATGACCGCGGCCGCGTCAAGCTCGAGCGCAGCATCGGTGGCACCGCCGCGTCCACGGCCATGGTGCCCGGTTACAACCGAAACTGGCCCTGGGCCCGCGTCGAGATGGAGCTCCTGCCCACCGGCAAGGTGAACGCATGGATGTATGGCCATAAGGACACCCGGTTCAAGAGCGCTAGCGCTTCGGCCACAGTCCCTGCGAACTGGAAGCCCGCGTTCAAGGCGGCAGGCGAGTCTGGTGACGGCTACCTCGCGAACCTCTACGTCGGCAAGGCGGAAACCGTCACGACCTACTACGACGGCCTGGCGCGCCAGATACAGACGCGGGCGGGGGCTGAAGCCAACGACATCGTCACCCGGTCGACGTACAACCGGGCGGGCAAGCCCGAAAAACTGCTCGGTCCCGTATACCGGTCGCCCTCGCAGCGCTACGGCGCCCTGGCCGAGACCGCCGCGGACAATCGCGTCACGACGACCACCTACGACAACGACCCGCTCCTGAGGGTCTTGCGCGTCGTCCCGCCCGGTCACGACAACAACTCGGCTGTAGACACCCGCTACGGCAACTGGGGCACTGAGTCCGGACTGGGTCGATCGTTCCAGACCGTAGACGACGAAAAGGGTGTGGCCACCACCAGGGTCTATGACCCCTATGGGCGCATGCAGTACGTCATCGCCGATTCGGCGGGCACGAGTGCCGGCACCCGGAACAACCGGACGTCCTATACCTACGACGCCTTGGACCGGCTCACCTCCACCACCATGCCGGGCGGCGGCACCACGCGCTACGCCTACGACACCCTGGGGCGCATGGTCAGCAGGCATCACCCCGATGCAGACGCAGCCACGCTGTACAAGTACGACGACCTGGGCCGCTTGCGCTTCTCGCAGGATGCACGGCAACGCGCCGCCGGCAGCAGTAACGCCACTCGGAAAGTCACCTACACCGTCTACGACGACTTCGGGCGCGTGACCCGCGTGGGCGAGGCGGCCGCCGACTTCTCTGAGCTCGACCCGGAGCGGTCCTACCCCTTCGAAAACGACGCGTCGTCGTGGCGAAGCCGCATGACCTACTACGGCGGCGATGCCGTTACCGACAGCGACCCCGTCGCCGGCAACGAGGCCGCCTCTGGCGGTCCCAACTACGCCCAGGGGCGCCTCACCACGGCCCAGGAGAACACCGACGCCGACGCGGCCGCCGAGGTCGTGCACCGCTACGCATACGAACACCTGGGCAATGTGCGCGTCAAGCAGGTCGTAATCGAGGGCCTGACTGGCGCGAAGACACTGGAATATGTCTACGACCTCGCCGGAAGGATCACCGGAATCATCTACCCCGACGGCGCGCAGGCGCGTTATGCCTACGACAGCGCCGGGCGGCTCAACCGCGTGCGGGATGCGAATGGCAACATGCTCGCGGTGTATACCCACACCGCCGCGGGCAATATCGAGACCCACGTCGCCGGTGAAGACGTCGTAACCGGTACCTACGCCTACAACCCACGCGAGTGGGTCACCGATCTGAACTATGCTGGTACGTTCAGATCCGAGCTTACCTACGACCTCGCCGGCAACGTCACCAGGCAGGAGTACAGCCATGGCGGCGCCGCGTCCAAAACCGCGGACTACGCCTACGATGACCTCTACCGGATCACTGGCTTCGATCTGACCGGCGGCACAAGCCGGGACTACGCCTACGACAAAAACGGCAACCTGACGTCCGTGGTGACCGGCAGCAACCGGCTCACCTACAACTACTCGGGTACCTCCACGCCCAACAGGCTGGACAGCACCGCCGTGGGTAGCGCGACTACAACGTACGCCTATAACCAGAACGGATGGATGACGGCTAGGGGTGCGAACGCGCTGACCTACGACTACCGGGGGCTTACCACCGGCTACGGCAGCGCGCGGTATCTCATGGACCCGGACAGTCGGCGCGTGAAGAAGACCGTCGGGACCGCCACGACGTACTACGTGAGAGGTCCGGAAGGCAGCGTGCTGGCGGAGTACTCAGGGCAGACGCTTTCGGCACGGTACGTCTATGCCGGGTCACGGCGCATCGCAAGAGTTGCCGGCGGCATCAGCAACTACTATCTGGCCGATCATCTCGGCAGCACCCGGAGCCTCGTGGCCGGGGAAGGGACCGTCACCGCCGCCTACGACTACTGGCCCTACGGTAAGGTCCTCGCTTCGAGCGGTGCCGGAGGCACCCATTTCAGGTTCACCGGCCACGAGCGGGACTCAGAGTCTGGCCTTGACTACATGCTGGACAGGAATTACGCTTTCAACATTGGCAGGTTCCTCAGACCCGATCCCATGCAGGACATGTATCCCGGGATCAGTCCTTATGCCTATGCCGCCAACAATCCGCTCAAGTATGTGGATCCGGATGGGAACAAACTGCGGTTTGCTCCCGGCAGTTCTGCAGAATTCCGAAAGCACTTCGCTAGTGCGGTTCAATACCTGAACAGGCATAAGGTATCAGGACTGTTAGCGCGCTTGGAGCGCTCTGGAACAGTCTTTTATCTTGCAGAAAACCCAGAGATCGACGAGAGTAATAGTTTCAACCCTAACACCAAGACAATATCCTGGAACCCAATTCAGGGGTTTATAACAACCAGTGACAAGGTCCTTTCCCCGGTAATTGGGTTGCTTCATGAAGCAGACCATGCAAACCGGTTTGATCGAGACCGTGAAGGGTACGTTGAAGATACGGCGACTATATCCATAGCATTTAAAAACAAAGAGGAAGAAAGAGTAATACTGGGAACCGAGACCAGTGTAGCCAGAAAAACGGGTCTAATCGGACCTGATGAGGTTACAAGACGTGACCACACTCATCGACTTCTTTACAGGACTATTGGTCCCACATCTACTGTACCCAATAGCACACAGCCGACCGTTGAAGTGGTTGGTGAACGGGAGCAAGAACCCAATCCATGAGAATTCAACGATAACCCTACACGGGGTTATTCCTTGTTGTCAAATCACAAAAGCACACCAGGAGTCTAGGCTCGGTGAGTTCTTTATATACCAATACGTATCCGCAAGGGTCGGATCGAGCGCCGGATGTTGTTCGAATCTGACTTTGAGCACGGACTCCTGGTAAACTGGCGATTCTGTATCACCGGTAAGATACAACCTTCACGGTATGCGGTACTTCCAGTCTTGTGTTGATAAAGTTCGCCAACACTAGAGCGTACCACCGCTGCCGTTTTGGGTTGAAATGTGACTTTATAACAAGAGTTAATACGATTCACACTCTTTGCGAGAAAAGTTCTATGTACCTGTACACTACTTTTGGTGTTGTCGCAGGTATCATTTTGTTCAGTTCCTTGCACCTGTCGTGTACTCAGAAACAAGAACCCAAGTGGCCAATTGATATCATATTGCAAGATGAATTCTTCACTTACATAACCGTTGATTCTATTCCAAAGCCACTAATCGACGCATTCGCTACCTCCGATGGTGTAATACCCATGGTAGATCCTGGTGACCATTACAATAGTACCGATGTTATAGAGTACCTGGATCGACCGTTCAAAAGACTCATATTCGCCGGTCAGTCAGGTAATCACTGGTTTATCTATTTCGAACAAGGTGGAATGGGCTGGAATTGTCAATTACACCTGTTCGAGTACACCGAAGAGAAAGTAGAACTTTTGATACAAATGAATATGGTCTATAAAGCAACTGGTTTTGAGGAACTTAAACGCATGATAGTTAAATCAGGGAGCATGGTGATCTTTCGCTGAATTACCAATGAGGATGTGCTTCGGACAGTTAGAACCACCAACATATACTTTCGCTGACAATGATAGTGTTGAAGAAATGACGATTAAATCTAGGATTCGAAACTCAATTCTCATCCTCTGGCAGAAACGGTCTCGGTATACGTTCTCTGCTATTGGCACTATTGCAGGTATTGTTTTGTCTAACACCTTTCATCTGTCGTGTACGCCGGAACAAGAACCTAAATGGCCCATAGATATCATTCTGCAACATGAATTCGTCACTTACACTTCGGTTGATGCTATACCAAGGTCAATAGTCGACGCGATTTCCAACCCCGATGACATAAAAGCTATTGCAGAGCCTGGGGAAGACTATAACGAAAACCTTCTATATGACGAGAATCTGTCGAGTAGACGACTGATATTCGCTGGCCAAAGCAAGAAGCACTGGTTTGTCTACTTTGAGCTTGGGCACAGACAGATCAGCAGAAACAAACTGGTACTGTTCGAATATCCCGGTGAGCAAATAGTTCCTATATTCGAGATACAGTTTTTGTTTTTTCCCAATGCCCTGAATGTTGAAGTACTCAGACGCCAGATTGTCTCAACAAAGAAACTGTTTGTTGCCACCGATTAGACGAAATTAGTTTCCGAGTACCAATTCGTCTTTCCCATGCTTGCGTTTACCAGGTCTTTAGGATGAACTCCTGTTCCTTATCGAGCACAAGCATAAAGATGAACGTCTCAAGTTGGTTCAGTCCTCAGAAGTTAGAATGTATTAAATCAGGCAAACTAAGCTTGCTCGGTCGGTAGACAGGTATCTTCCATGTACAGTATCATATCAGGATAACGAGCGGCGCCGAAAACCCGCAAAGTTTGCCCGCTAGCCGAACCACCCTTACGCACGTGGACCGGTTCTTGCGATTCTGACCGGTCGCCTTCAGCACGTGTGAAACCCCAAGAACATGAATGTGGTTCGGTATTCCCACACCGCCGCGGGCAACATCGCCACCCACATCGTGGGTCAGGGCGCGGGTGACACGACTGCAGACGGCGTAGTCACCGGTACCTACACCTACAACCCGCGCGAGTGGGTCACCGAAATCAACTACGCAGGTACGTTCAATTCCAAGCTTACCTACGACCTCACCGGTAACGTCACCAGGCAGAAGTACAGCCATGGCGGCGCCGCGTTCAAAACCGCGGACTACGCCTACGATGCCCTTTACCGGATCACCGGCTTCGACCTGACCGGCGGCACCAGCCGGGACTACGCCTACGACAAAAACGGCAACCTGACGTCCATGGTGACCGGCAGCAGCCGGCTCACCTACAACTACTCGGGTACCTCCACGCCCAACAGGCTGGACAGCACCTCGGGCACCGGAGGGCAGGCGTACGTCTATAACCAGAACGGGTGGATGACGCGCAAGGGCGCAGATACGGTGAGATACGACTATCGCGGGCTGACCACGGGCTACGGCAGCGCACGGTATCTGATGGATTCGGACCGAAGGCGCGTGAAGAAGACCGTCGGGACGGCCATCACCTACTACCTTAGAGGCCCGGGTGGAAGCGTCCTGGCCGAGTACTCGGGGCAGACGCTCTCGGCACGGTACGTGTATGCGGGAACTCGGCGCATCGCAAGAGTAGCCGGCGGCATCAAAAACTACTACGTGGCCGATCACCTGGGCAGCACCCGGAGCTTGATCAACGGGGAAGGGAACATCACCGCCGCCTACGACTACTGGCCCTACGGCAAGATCCTGGTTTCGAGCGGCACCGGCGCCACGCACTTCCGGTTCACCGGGCATGAGCGGGACGCCGAGTCCGGCCTTGACTACATGCTGGACAGAAACTACGCTTACAACATAGGCAGGTTCCTGCGGCCCGATCCCATGCAGGACGAGTACCCGGGGATCAGTCCCTATGCCTATGCCGCCAATAATCCGCTCAAGTATGTGGATCCGGATGGGCGTGCATTAGTTTTTGGTGCCATAGTAGGCGCTGCGATTGATGTCGGCATACAGGTTGCGGTAGATGGACGCTCACTTGATGAAATCGATTTGGGCTCTGTAGTGATATCAGCCGCGGCTGGGGCAACAGGGGTTGGGTTGATAACCAAACTGTCGAAGGTTAACAAAGTCGCAAGGTTTGGAATCGAAGCAGCCACCGATGCAGGATTCAGTGCTTTACACCAGGTAAACGAAACTGGAAATGTGGATTTAACGAATACTGTACAGGATGTAGCCGTTGGAAGGAGCATTGGCAGATTTGCTGGAGAAACAGCCGGTAGAATAGCCGGCACTTCCAGTACAGTAAGACATCTGACACGTGATGCTGATCGACTTAAGAGAATCGGTGACAATGCCGCAAGCCAAAGCAGAGATTCTCGCGCAAAAAGTCGATACACAAGAGCGGAAGAGCTATATGAAAAAGCTCAAAACTACATCGCGAGACGAGCCATATCAGCAAGTACTGCCGCCACCCAAATCGGTTCCAGAATCTTCGGATGGTTTACTTCCGATGGAGAAGAGGAAAGGGATAAAGAATGAGTTCCCGTAAAAAACAACGGAAATCAAGCCGCTTTAGGGTAGTTCATCGCCTGTACACCCGTTTGAATCGACTCGATCCTGACTGGAACAATTTTGAGGTTTTTCTAATCACTTTGATCGCAGTGATAGTCATTTGGGTGGGCTATAGTTGGAGTGAAGCGGAGAAGTCTCTTGCGGGTTTTATCTTTATTGGTGTAGGCGCATATACCGCTAAATCCATCATGAATTTCACTATTGACCTTTGGTACGGAGAGTTTAACAAACGACTGTTCACGGTCTCAGTTACTATGATATCTGTTATAGTAATTGCGTTTTTTGTTGTGGATGTGTTTCCGGAACTCTGGCTAAAGTACATACTTGCTGGATTTGTTATCACGGTGGCCGTAGTCGTGATAGCTAAGGTAGCTTGGGCTTTGTGTAGGCCATAGGATCCTGGAGTTCGGTGATTTGATAAGGTTGCGGGTAGTACACCGTTTATCGGAATCGCTATAGAAAGAACCTTCAATGTATAGCAGAACAAGGAGAGTTTTATCTGGAGTCTAAGCGTCAGCTATCAAGCAGATCTCACTAAAGCCAGTTGTAGAAGCGCCACACAGGGTGTGGGATAGACTTGATCTAGACGACTGCGGAGCGGCTGAAGACGCCTTTCATCAGGGATAGATGAAGAAAACCTGCATGGAAATACACGTTAGTGGTGTCCGTTATCCCAGCCTGTACCTGAAAGGTGTGGTGAAGTCCGGGTTGGTCAGATTGGGTGTCGAGTACATTGCATATTCCAACACAATTCGCTTTGTACTTAGACCCCGATGGGACAATAGCATACTTCTCGGACCTGCCAGAATCGGCGTTCGGGTATTGTGATGTATTCTTGTCATCGAGCGAATGATGACTTTGAAGCGTATCCTTGGTCGTGATGATTTTACAACTGGTCCAGATGATCGAGAACGTGATCCAGCACCGGCCTTTCCAGCAGACCTGAAGGCCGGTCAATTCTGCTAGCAAGATCCTGACACTGCTCATTTCGTAGAATCCTCCTATACCGCAGCCGAAGAGGTCACGGTCTCCCACGACGCCAATCTGTTTCGAAGAGACTCCCGCATCACCCCTACGTCCTACTACGACCGCCTACGACGACGACCCGCTCCTGAGGGTCTCCAGCGTCGTCCCGCCCGGCCACGACAACAACTCGGCTGTCGACACCCGCTACGGCAACTGGGCCGCCGGGTCCGGCCCGGGCCGGTCCTACGTGACCGTAGACGACGAGAAGGGCGTGGCCACCACCAGAGTCTATGACCCCTATGGGCGCATGCGCCACGTCATCGCCGACTCGGCGGGTACGAGCGCCGGTACCCGGAATAACCAGACGTCCTACGCTTATGACGCCCTGGACCGGCTTATCTCGACCACCATGCCGGAGAGAGGCACCGCCACCAATCCGGTGACCGCCATCTCTCGCTACGCCTACGACACCCTGGGCCGCATGATCAGCCGGCATCACCCCGACGCCGACGCGGCCACCCTGTACAAGTACGACGACCTCGGCAGAATGCGCTTCTCACAGGACGCCCGGCAGCGCGCCGCCGGCACGGGCGCCAACAGGAAAATCACCTACACCGTCTACGACGACTTCGGGCGCGTGACCCGCGTGGGAGAGGCGGCGGCCAACTTCTCACGTCTCGATCCGGAGCGGTCCTACCACTTCGAAAACGACGCCTCGTCGTGGCGAAGCCGCATGACCTACGACGGCGGCGGCCTTGTCGCGGGCGATCCTGTCGCAGGCAACGAGGTCGCTGGCGGCGGTCCCAACTACGCCCAGGGGCGCCTGACTAAAGTCGAGGAAAACACCGACGCCGACGCGGCCGCCGAGGTCGTCCACGAGTACGCCTACGACCACCTGGGCAACGTGCGCGTCAAGCAGGTGAGCATTGAGGGCCTGACCGGCACGAAAACGGCCGCCTACATCCACGACCTGGCAGGGCGGGTGACCCGCCTGGTCTATCCAGACGGCGCCCAGGCGCGTTATGCATATGACAACGCAGGTCGCCCGACCCGCGTGTGGGATGCGAATGGCAACACGCTCGCGGTGTATACCCACACCGCCGCGGGTAACATCGAGACCCACGTCACCGGGGACGACGTCGTAACCGGACGCTACACCTACAACCCGCGCGAGTGGGTCACCGAAATCAACTACGCAGGTACGTTCAATTCCAAGCTTACCTACGACCTCACCGGTAACGTCACCAGGCAGAAGTACAGCCATGGCGGCGCCGCTTCCAAAACCGCGGACTACGCCTACGACGCCCTGTACCGGATCACCGGCTTCGATCTGACCGGCGGCACAAGCCGGGACTACGCCTACGACAAAAACGGCAACCTGACGTCCGTGGTGACCGGCAGCAACCGGCTCACCTACAACTACTCGGGTACCTCCACGCCCAACAGGCTGGACAGCACCACGGGCACCGGAGGACAGACGTACGCCTACAACCCGAACGGTTGGATGACGGCAAGGGGCACGAACGCGCTGACTTACGACTACCGGGGACTCACCACCGGCTACGGAAACGCGCGGTATCTCATGGATCCGGAGCGCCGGCGCGTGAAGAAGACCGTCGGGACCGCCACGACGTACTACGTGAGAGGTCCGGAAGGCAGCGTGCTGGCGGAGTACTCAGGGCAGACGCTTTCGGCACGGTACGTCTATGCCGGGTCACGGCGCATCGCAAGAGTTGCCGGCGGCATCAGCAACTACTATCTGGCCGATCATCTCGGCAGCACCCGGAGCCTCGTGGCCGGGGAAGGGACCGTCACCGCCGCATACGACTACTGGCCCTACGGAAAGGTTCTGGCAACTAGCGGATCAGGCTCCACGCACTTCCGGTTCACCGGCCACGAGCGGGATGCCGAGTCCGGCCTTGACTACATGCTGGAGAGGGAATACGCTTACGATGTCGGCAGGTTCCTGCGGCCCGATCCCATGCAGGATGAGTATCCGGGGATCAGTCCGTATGTTTATGCCGCCAACAATCCGCTCAAGTATGTGGATCCGGATGGGCGTGCATTCGAGACCGTCTGGGATGTCGTCAATATCGGTATTGGTGCGGCGTCTCTGGCTCAGAACATCCGCGAGGGCAGTTACGGTTGGGCGGCGCTGGACGCGGTTGGCCTCGTCGTGGATGTGGCCGCAGCGGTCACACCTGGCGTGCCGGGTGGTGCCGGTACCCTTATTAAAACAATACGTGGGGCACGGTCTGTAGATCGAGTAGACGACGCAGCGGATGCTGCCAGAAATGCGATTCATCGCAACTCGAAACTCAGCACCAAACCGCAGCACCGGTACGAGATCTACAATACCGAAACAGGTGAGGTAGTAAAGACAGGGATCAGTGGAAGGACGCTTAACATTGACGGTACATCACCTCGTGCGAACACGCAGGTAAACGCACTTAACCGGCAGGAGGGCTCTGGTACCTATTCGGCACGTGTAGTGGAAACGGATATACCGGGCCGTCAGGCTGCGCTAGATGCCGAGAAAGCAGCTTCGGAACGAATCGCGTAGCGAAGGACATGAACTAATTGAGCAGCAACGACCGTGAGACCGATCTAACCTCAGGAGAGATTATGATAAGGCAGTTTGGGATTTACCTTTCTGACGAAGTTGATCATTGGACAGGGAGTCGTTTCGTGGACCAGACCCGTACTGTACTCGCCCTATTCGAGCGTCATCTAAAACCGCCTCGCGAATCGGGCAAAATGTGGAAGATATCGATTGAAGTCGTGTCAAAAGTACGAAAGCCAAAGGTTAGAGAGGTATTAGGACATGTCAAGATTCAAATCGAAGACAATTCTACAGCCTTTTTCGATCTAACGGCGGAAGAGAAGAAACGTCAGACACTGGACTGGTTGTTCAGGGGCATCGAGATCGTAACCCAGGCCTATGGGTGGGATATGAAACCTTACGAGGATGCTCGAGAAGCGGTTTTGGACTTGAATTACGTTAATCATTGGACCTGGAAGAAGCGAGCCTGGTGGAGGAACGGCAGGCGTCTTGTCGCCGAGGTATTCGTCGAACACGAGGTCGAAGTTTTCCGGGTTCATATTCAGCTAAGAAACCGTTCAGGAGAAGTTCTCGAAAGGACCCTTGTCATTTCGGAAAGACCAGACGAGTTTATATTCAGTAAGTACTTTGGGGCATTGCAATGGATCGATGACCATACAGTTAAATTGATTTCAAAATCCTGGTCCGATGAGCCGGATAAGTCCGTCACCTTCGACCAAAGGCACTTTCCTGACTAGGCAGTAGATACTCCCAGGTGTGGACGACTGTATTTGAAGGATTTTGCGTTTGGTGTTGACGTAAAAGTTGGATCATACGAGCTATTTAGAACCGTTCACAACCCGGGGAACCAGTCTCGTTCCGAGCACCTCACACACGTGGGGGATGCGCGTGGTAATACCCTGGCCACGTGCAACCACACCGTGGCGGGCGACATAGACTCGCAAGTCGTTGGTTATGATATTGCAACTGGCACCTATGCTACAACCCGCGCGAGTGGGTCACCGAAATCAACTACGCAGGTACGTTCAATTCCAAGCTTACCTTCGACCTCACCGGTAACGTCACCAGGCAGAAGTACAGCCATGGCGGCGCCGCGTTCAAAACCGCGGACTACGCCTACGATGCCCTTTACCGGATCACCGGCTTCGACCTGACCGGCAGCACCAGCCGGGACTACGCCTACGACAAAAACGGCAACCTGACGTCCATGGTGACCGGCAGCAGCCGGCTCACCTACAACAACTCGGGTACCTCCACGCCCAACAGGCTGGACAGCACCACGGGCACCGGAGGGCAGGCGTACGTCTATAACCAGAACGGGTGGATGACGCGCAAGGGCGCAGATACGGTGAGATACGACTACCGGGGGCTCACCACCGGCTACGGTAGCGCTCGGTATCTCATGGACCCGGACCGACGGCGCGTGAAGAAGACCGTCGGGACTGCCGTCACCTACTACCTGAGAGGTCCGGACGGCAGCGTCCTGGCCGAGTACTCGGGGCAGACGCTCTCGGCAAGGTACGTATACGCCGGGTCGCGGCGCATCGCCCGCATAGCGGGAGATAGCGCCAGCTACTATCTGGCCGACCACCTGGGGAGCACCCGAAGCATTGTGGACGGGGAAGGGACTGTCACCGCCGCCTACGACTACTGGCCTTACGGAAAGATCCTGGCTTCGAGTGGTTCAGGCTCCACGCACTTCCGGTTCACGGGCCACGAGCGGGATGCCGAGTCCGGTCTTGACTACATGCTAAAGAGAAATTACGCTTACGATGTCGGCAGGTTCCTGCGGCCCGACCCCATGCAGGACGAGTACCCGGCGATCAGTCCCTACGCCTATGCCAACAACAATCCGCTCAAGTATGTGGATCCGGATGGCAGGAAGATCGTATTTGCTTCGAAGGAAGTTGAGAATCGATTTGAAGTATACTTCGCCAACCTGCGAAAGACAGAAATAGGGAGTAAATTGTACAACCATGTACAAGGAGCAGATGAGGGATTCCTTTTTAATTTCAGTCTGGACGATGAATCTAAGCGTGGGCGTGCCTCGATCGCCTATGGTTATTTCCCTCCTTGGGCCCAGCACCCCGATGAGATGGAAGACGTGTGGATCCAAAAAACCGGTTCAACGGTATCTATCAACGAGTCGTTGATAATGGGTTTGGGAGAAATGGTAGAGAGTACTATAATAGAAGAGCTGTTCCACCTTGCCGAAGCGCTTGGGAAGCTCGAATCGGCAAAAAACACGAAAGAGTTCTACACCCAATCCGTGCTTGAGCAGGCGATGTACCGATACTACGATCGACCCCACGAAGCTAGAGCTAAAGAAGCCCAGGAAAAGTTCAGGAGACAGTGGGAAGGACTTCAGAAACAGCAGCAACAGTAGAGGAGGTGAGAAGCGATGGGGGTGGTCTTGTGTGTGCTGGCAGGACTGATGTTTTTCGATGCCGATGACCAGCAGAAAACCGGATACAGCATGAAAGCACAGGTAGCCAGACACTACGTTGCATTCTTTGAATTCGAAACAAGTGTCGGTTACAAGAAACGCACGCTGATGGATTCATCAAAGTACGCCGACTGGGACCGCCCCGATATGTACAAAGCACTGATTCATGAAATCAGCGCACCGATTGATCATGAAAACATACATGTGTTCAATTACCCCACCGAGCGTTTAACTCGAAGATTCCTGACGTATGATGTTTTCCTTGTCTATAGGTTCACGACAAGCCAACCCAGACGGTATAAAGTTGGCATAGACGATCAATTCAACATCATTCGAATTCATGGGTTTTACGAAGGTGATTTTCGTGTTGGAAGCCATGCAATGGATTCATTTTCATATGACGACGGACTGGAATTCAGTAGCAAAGACGTACCGGCAGGTGATCCGGACAAGTTCGGGGAATTCGTATCGGACTGGATTCAACTCACACAGCACGATGATCATCCTAACTTTTTCAGGATACTATCAAACGAGTATATGTTAGAAGACCGTGACGTTCTGGGAAGTTGTGCAACTGCCGAATTACGCCACGGACCACTAATAGAGGAGGCTGTGATTTATAAACTATGGAAGTATAAAATACCGAATGAGGGTACGCCGGTCTTGAAAGAATTGTCGCGTCAAGTACGAAACGATCTATCCGAGTTGTTTGATGCAACCGGCGAAACGTCGAATAATGACAAAATCTCAGTGCCGAGTGTGTCGCCATGAACAATAGAACCAACTTGGGTATATCAGTGAGAGGGATATCTGTGGCGAGTATATGGTGCTTCCTTTTTGCTATGCATGTGAGTGCCGAGGAATTGGATCAAAGTACGGAAGAAGGGCGATATGCCGAGTTGTGTCGATACTATGTTGCGTATTTCGAATATGAGACTACCATTCTGTACTACGGTAATTGGTTAGTGCGTGGTGTATCCGTTAATGTGGAAGAAGCACCAGATGACAAGATCCAACTGGATCGACCAGAATCAGTTAAAGAAGCGTTGACGAAGTTGGCGATGCTTTGGTTTCCCACACTCGATCGTATCAAAGACTACAGGTGTGAACTGCAACCGCGGAAGTTTATGGTGGGGATAGATGTATATCTTGCTTATTCTCCTTCTTCGCCGGAATCATATCCTTACAAGCTGGGGATTAGAGAAGGGCGTTTTGCGGGAGAACTCGAATTTCTGAATCCGGAAGGTATCTATCATTTTATAAAATTCAACGGTTTTGAAGAGAGAATCCGCTTTCCGGGTGATACAACTGCGTTTGTATCATATAATCACCAATTTGAGTACCCCAAACTTAAGGATGTTCCCAGGCAAAGCCGGGAGAGTGTCGACGAGTTTGTAACCGATTGGATTCAGCTAACGCAGTATAAGGGGCATCCTCGTGACTTCGAACTCCTGTTCAATGATTTCGAGTTAACTGATGATACCCTTGTAGGACGATGCGAGACGGTCGAGCTGGATATGGAATCCGGGCAGAACGCTTTATACCTACACAAAGTGTGGACATATGAGATCAGCAGTAGTGACGTTCCGATATTGGAGAGAGTATCGCTCAGATCGGCAGGCATTCAACACGATGAATTAAAACCATAAGCTTTGGACAGATTTACAGAGTTCTACAGGTATTTCAGCTTGGAATTCATTAAAACTCATATGTTAGGGATTATGTTATTTTGTTGGGTAACCGTGTAATAACTAATTGAGGATTAACACCACCTTTTAGTTGTATGGGATCATGAAAACTGACTTCAACAGATCATTCGATCAGGCTGGCGTTCAGGAACGGGCGGGTCCGCCAGTTGGCTACAGAATGCCGGCGCCACATTAGTCGTACGGCTCGGTCCTTATGAAGTCGTGGCAACAAAGGCCGTAACCCAGATATCGCCCACTCCATTTCCCGCTCACAGTAAGTTCAACCCACTCCGCGTAAACACAGCTTTCATAGGCATCATCCCGACGCCGACGGCGCCACCGTGTACAAGTACGACGACCTCGGACGCGTGCGTTTTTCACAGGACGCGCGGCAGCGCGCCGCCGGCACGAGCATCGCCACACGGAAAATCACCTACACCGTCTACGACGACTTCGGACGCGTGACCCGCGTGGGAGAGGCGACCGCCGACTTCTCACGTCTCGACCCGGAGCGGTCCTACCCCTTCGAAAACGACGCCTCGAGTTGGCGAAGCCACATGACGTACGACGGCGGCGACACACAATTCCTCTACATCGGTCACGAAGGGAGCTCGGAGTCCGGCCTTGACGACTCGCTCTAGAGGTCGTACGCTTACAACAGATCATCATGACCAATCCCTGGTACGTCGATTACTTCGGCGAAGACTACTACCATTTCGACCACCACGAGGACACGGACCTCGAAGTGGATGGCCTCGCGCGTCTGATCGGGCGACCGGACGAGAGCGGAATTCTGGACCTCGGCTGCGGTTACGGTCGTGTGAGCACGCCGCTACGAAAACGCGGGTACCGGGTCGTGGGATACGACCTTTCCCCCGCGCTCCTCAAACGCGCCCGTGAGCGGGACCCCGCGGGTACCTGGGTCAGGGGCGACATGCGCGACCTGCCTTTTTGTGCGCAATTCGACACGGTCATCAGCCTGTTCAACACCCTGGGGTACTTCGAAGAGGAAGACGAGAATTTCAGGGTACTGAAATCGATCTCCGAGGCACTGCGGCCCGGTGGGCGACTCGTGTGCCAGCTCGTCAACCGCGACTACCTGGTCCGCCGGTTCACTGCCCAGGAAGTCCATCGGCGGGACGGCCGCATCCTGCTCGAAGAGCGCGAATTCGATCCCGTGGCCAACCGCGTCCATACGCAATCGACCGTACTCAGGGGTGCCGAAAAACGGTCGTACACGTCATCCATACGGGTCTACACGGTGACCGAACTGGACCTGCTCCTGGCCGCCGCGGGCATGACAATCATAGCGGTCCATGGCGGGCTCGATTTCAGGCCGTTCGACTGGGACACGAACCAGTTGGTCATCGTCGCCGAACGGACCGGATAGCGCCGAACACGGGTCGGACCGAGCCCCCAATCTGCTTGACAAGAACCCCGCCCGCTCGTAGGATTCAGTGTCGTTTCATTGCATCCTGGCAAGGATAGAACGCAAAGGAAACTTTCATGGCATCCGACCCGTTGCGCGTGGGGGTGATCGGGCTTGGATTCGGCCAGTACCACGTCCGCGGCTACCAGGCCTGCCCCGGCGTGGTGGTCGAGACCATCTGCAGCCGGACGGCAGCGACCGCCCGGCGTGTGGCGAAGGACTACGGGATCGCCGAGACCCAGACGGATTACCGCGCGGTGCTGGATCGCGAAGACATCGACGCGGTGAGCATCTGCACGCCGGTGAACCTGCACCGGCAGATGGTCATGGAGGCCCTGGAAGCCGGTAAGCACGTACTGTGCGAGAAGCCGCTCGGACTGAACGCCGAAGAAGCCAAAGACATGCTCGAAAGCGCCCGCGGGAGCGGCAAGGTCCACATGACCAACTTCGGCTGGCGGTTCAATGGTCCGGCCTTTCGCATGAAATCCCTGCTCGAAGAGGGATACATCGGCAGGATCTACCACCTGAACGCCCGCTATATGATGGGTTACCGGGCGAGTCCCCGCAAAGCGCACAGCTGGCGGGAACGGCGCCTGGAGGCGGGACTCGGCGCCATGGGCGACCTCGGCGTGCACCTGATCGACATGACGCGGTGGTGGGCCGGCGAGTTCGAACGGGTGTGCGCGCTGATGCACACGCTCATCCCCGAACGCCGCGCGCCGGACTCCTCGGCCATGCGGGAATCCGAGCTCGAAGACGCCTGCGCCTTCATCGCCCAGATGCAGGACGGGGTCCAGGCCGTATTCCACGTAAGCCGTTGCGCACTGTACACGGACTTCATTCACATCGACATCCACGGAAGCGACGGCGCGCTACATTTCCAGTTTGTACGGGACACCATGCAGGCCAGCCTGAAGGGCGGCCAGGGGCTGCGGGGCAATCTACAGCCGCTGTCCGTACCGTCGCAGCAAGGCGCGCTGTCTCCGCAGAGACATTTCGTCGAAGCGATCCGGTCCGGCGGAGAAGCCGATCCGAGTTTCCACGAAGGGTACTGCGTGCAGCAGGTCGCCGACGCCATAACCACCTCGGAGGAGCAGCAGACATGGGTATCCCTTTCCTGAAAACGCGCCGGGTTGCGCGCCGGGTTCCGTGGCGGGTTCCGCGGCGAGTTCCGCCACGGATTACGACCATACTGATGATCCCTCTGTGTCTCTTCTGGCTCGCCGGCTGCGCCGGTCCGGAATCAGAGCCGGAAACCGCGGACGCGGGCGGCGATCAGGCCCAGGTCATCGCGGATGAGGTGATGGAGGCCATGGGGGGCCGGGATAACTGGGACGCTACCCGGTACATCCGCTTTTCGTTCTTCGGGTTCCGCACCCACTACTGGGACAAGCACGACGGCCGGTACCGCCTTTCCTGGACCGACCGGGAAAGCGGGCAGTCCCACGTAATCCTGATGAATCTGAACACGGGGGAAGGGCAGGCGTTCATTGACGGCGCGGAAGTCACGGACGCCGAGGCGCGGAGCCAGGCCCTGGAACGAGCCCGGGGCGCGTGGATCAACGACACGTACTGGCTTCTGATGCCCTACAAGTTGCAGGACCCGGGTGTTGACCTGGCCTACGATGGCGAGGAAGTCGTAGACGGCATCGTATACGACAAGCTGCATCTCAGTTTCAATGAAGTGGGGAATACGCCGGGCGACGAGTACTGGGCCTACATCAACCGGGAAACCCGCCTCATGGACAAATGGGTCTATCTCCTGCAGTTGCGGGAGGGCCAGGACGAGCGTAGCCGGGGCGAATGGAAGTGGAACGACTGGCGCGGCCATGGCGATATCCTGTTGTCCGCGGAACGGGAGCGGATGGACGGCCAGAAACGGTCCCACGAAGACCTGGCGGTGCTCGAGTTCGTGGACGATCGGGTATTTACGTCGCCCGACCCGGTATCTCCCGATATGGTAAGGGAGCAAACCGGGCAGCCTGATCCCGGCGCTTCCGAGTCGTCCGGCGCGTCCGAGACAACCGGAGTTCCGGGCGCCACCACACAGCCCGCCACCACACAGCCCGCCGAAGGGTCGGAGTGACAAAGCCCCCATGTCCACCGCAACACCCTCGCCCGAACACGTGGCCCTTGATCACCCGGAAAAGGGCGAACTGACCGTATTCTGGAACGACGGCAGCGCGAGAAAGTACGCCCTGGCCGACCTTCGAAAAGCCTGTCCCTGCGCTACCTGCCGCGACCTGCGGGATCAGTTGTCCTCCGCCGGCGGGTTGACCCTGCTTGCCAACGAATCGCTGGATCCGAGCGTCGAAGTGATCGAAATGAGTACCGTCGGCCGCTACGCGCTGCAGTTTACCTGGAAAGACGGCCACAACACCGGCATCTACACGTACGAGTACCTGTACGGATCGGGACAGGACCTGGACGGGGCAGGCTAAGGAGTGATTCGATGAAGGTCAAGATCGGTTTCCTGGGCGTGGCCCATCCGCACGCCCGTCCCCATTTCCGCACCCTGGAGTTGCTGGACGAGGTGTCGGGCATCGTGGCCTGGGACGAGGATGACGAAGCGCTTGAACGGTTGCGGCGCGAGGACCATCCCAAGCTGGAACCGGGACAACCTACCTTCGATCAAATCATGGAGCGGGAGGACATCCCCATCGTCGTCTCGCTGGCGACGAATGACCGGAATCCCGAATGGGTGATCCGGGCGGCGAAGGCGGGAAAGCACGTCCTGACGGAGAAACCGGTCTCGGCCAGCAGCGCGGACATGGCTCCGCTGCTCGACGCGGTTCGCGGCGCCGGGGTCCGCCTGGGCGTCTACTACACCTGGCGGTCCCATCCCATCGTCAATGATCTCAGGGCGTTAATTGACGCGGGTGTCATCGGAAAGCTGTTGTCCGTGGAAGGCCGGATGGTCACGTCCCAGGTCCGTTTCCGCGACCCTTCGCACTGGCTGTTCCGGAAGCGGATTGCCGGCGGCGGCATCCTCAGCTGGCTGGGCTGCCACTGGATCGACGCGATCCGGTACATCACGCGGGACGAGGTCACGGCCGTCACCGCCATGGTGGATACGTTGAACGAGCAGCCCATAGACGTGGAGGACACGGCCGGGGTAATCATGCGGATGGGCAGCGGCGCGATCGCCACGCTTCACGCCGGATACCTCCTGCCCATCAGCCAGGCCGGGTACCTGTCGGGCAGCTACGACACCTACCTGGGTTTCCGCGGTCTGGAGGGCAACATCACCTGGTATCCCACCGAGGAGGATCGGCCCGTCGTCGTCGAGAGCACATCGAAGGTCTGGAACGCCACGCCCCGCCGTGAACTGAAGTACGTCGTCGCGGAATCCGAAGCTTACGGGGGCCGGTACGGTCAGGATTTCGTCGGCCGGTTCATCACCTCGGCCATGGGCGGCGGTCAATCCGCCGGTTCGGCCAGCCCGGACGGTCCGGAGGACCCGGACGACCCGGTTAGCCCGGGCAGCTCGGAGGTTCCGCAAGCCCCGTACGATGACGGTGAGAACGCCCTGCGCGTGCTGCGGATCATCGAAGCCGCGTACCGGTCCAGCGAAACGGGCCGCATGGTTTCCCTGGAACAGGGCCGGAAGGGTTAGGCGCTCATGGCTTCGATGCGTGGCAAAGTGGTGGTGGTTACCGGTGCATCGACCGGTATCGGGCAGGCGGCGGCCGAGGCCTTTGCCCGCGAAGGCGCTACGGTTGTCCTAACCGCCCGATCCGAGGGTAGGTTGGAACGTATCGCCGCGGACATCGAGAAGGCGGGTGGACGGGCGGTCCCCATGGCCGTGGACGTCACGGACCGGACCGCCGTGTTCGAGAAAATGAACGAGGTCGCGGCCTCACAGGGAAGTATAGACGTGCTGGTCAACAACGCGGGCATCGGCCTGCTGAGCCCGGTGGACGGCATGGATCCGGAGGAATTGAAGCGGATCTTCGAGGTGAACTTCTTCGGCCTGATCTGGTGCACGCAGGCAGTGCTGCCCCACATGATCAGTCAGAAAAGCGGCCGGATCGTCAATATTTCATCCGTCGCCGGCAAGCGGGCGCTGCCCCACATCTCGGCCTACTGCGCAAGCAAATTCGCCGTGCAGGCCTTTTCGGACAGCCTGCGCATGGAGGTGGCCGAACACGGCATCACCGTTACGGTCCTCTGCCCGCCCCGGGTCGACACGACCTTCCACGACACGCCCCTGATGAGACAGAAGGGGCAGCGGATGAGCGCCCCTTCGATCTCCGCCGAATACGTGGCCGCGGCCATTGTCCGCGCTGCCCGCCGGGGCAGCCGGGAAGTCGTGGTATCCTTCTACGGCAAGTTCTTCGTCTTCTTCCACTGGCTGTCGCCCCGCCTCCTGGAATGGATCATGAAGCACCTCTGGATGCGGCTTGACAGGAAGAAAACCGAAAGGTCGGGTGGGGAGGAAGAGCCCTGAAGTTCCGCTGTGCAGTCCGCCCCGAATCCCGCCCGAATCCCGCCCCGGCTATCCGTTCACCGATTTCGAAATCTCTTTGACCGCGCCGAGGAGCCTGTCCACCTCGTCCGCCGTGACCATGATGTGCATGGAGGCGCGGTTGGCGTCCCATCCGACCTGCAGGTGGGTCACGCTGCGGATGTAGATGTTGTAATCCTCCCACAGCTTTGTATTCAGATCCCGCGTCGGCACGCCCTTGATTCGGAAGGGGACCAGACCCGCGTGGAGCCTCGGGTCCTCGGAAGCGAATACTTCCACGCCGTCTATGTTACGTAGCCCCGTGGCCAGCTTGCCGGCCAGGTAGCGGATGCGGGCCTCGATCCCTTCTGGTGTCAGGTGGTTGTGGAAATCGAGCGCCGCGTTCACGGCCGTCCACTTCGCATAGCAACTGGAACCGCGGCTCGTATACTGCCTCGCCGAACCCATGCGGTCGAGCCACCGCTCGTTCGTGGAGAGATCCTCGCCGTACATGTTCTTGCCCGCGAAGGGCGTGGTCGAGGTGACCGGCTGGATCCGATCGAACATGTCCTCTTTCACATAGAAGAACCCGGACTGCATGGAGGCCATCATCCACTTGTGCGACGGGCCGGCGTACATGTCGCATCCCAGGTCGTGCATGTCGAGCTTGACCATGCCCGGCGGCTGGGCGCCGTCCACCAGCGTGATGACGCCCTTTGACCTGGCCATCTCGCAGATCTCCTTGACCGGCATGAACAGTCCGTCCGTGTAGTTCGTGTGACAGAAGCTGAGCAGCTTGGTCCGTGGCGTGATCGCGGCTTCGAAGGCCTTAAGGAGGTCGTCCGGCGACTTGGGCGGGTGAAGCTTCGGGTCGGAAAGGTCGATGACGCCTACCTTCAGCTTGTCCCGGTGCGCCCGGTTCAGCACGGGGTTCGTGCCGGCACCGTGGCAGTGGTTGGTATAGAGGATCTCATCCCCGGGTTCGAGGACGGGACCGAAAGTACCCGTGATCATCCCGTCCGTAGTATTGTTCGCCAGGGCGAGTTCGTTAGGTTTGCAGCCGACGTACGCGGCGAATTTGGCCATAAACTCGGCGGCATAGTCCATGGTATAGTGATTCCGCCTGAAATCCACGTAGTCGTTGTTGATGCGATTCAACGCCTCGATCTGCGCCATGTGGACGCTGCGCGGCGATGGTCCCCGCGTCCCGGTGTTCATGTAGGCGAGGTCCGGGCGGATCAGGAACTGTTTGGTGACCAGTTTCCAGAATTGCTCGTCATCGGGCGCGGCCGCCGCGCCCATGTCGTTCATGTCCACCGACGCGCTAGCGGATTTCGTTCCCAGCGACAGCAGGGCGGCGCCTGCCAGCGTGCCGCCGAGAAAGCGGCCCAGGAAACCCCTGCGGTTGAGTGCCGCAAGTTCCCTGGGATCTTCGAATCTCGGATCGAAGTTCAGATCCGGTGAGAGGGGATTCATGGGAGTACCTCCGATTCGGGCCGATCGCAACCGGTGCCGCACCGGGTGGTTCCTGCACGGTTTTCATCCGGTTGAAGGCGATCTGGATATAATGGGGAAGAGATACTCCTATTAATGCGTCACGGCGCGGTTTTAGGCAACCTGTTTTTGATTCGTAGACGTAAGAAATCACTTGACAAGATACTCCTCTTCCGTATATTTGCCCGAAGGAGCAATTCTCTTAATCCCCTCTCCCCAGACAACCTATGCGCGACCGTGACCAGGCATCCAACCGTCTTTGTCGGTGCCGCGTATTTATTGAGGTTTGTCAGGGAGACTTTTTCTTCCTATGAAGGGCAGGAGTGTCAGTATGGAACGCGGCACGGTAAAGTGGTTTAACGAACGCAAGGGGTTCGGATTCATCGCGCGTGACGATGGGGACGATGTGTTCGTTCACTATTCAGCGATCGTCGCACAGGGATTCAAGACGCTGAATGAAGGCGATGAAGTCACCTTTGACATTACTGAAGGTCCCAAGGGACTCCAGGCCGCTAACGTAACTAAGGTGTCCGGTTAGAGACGCCTGCACAGCACAGTACGCAAGTGTGATAGCCCGTGAACTGATCCGCACAGAACACGGGCTATTGTGTATAGATGGACGCGCTGCCAACGGATGCGCTGCCAGCGGCCCGACCCCGTAAGGACCCGCCCCGAACGCCGGGCGCCCTGGAGACGCCAGTATGCCCGGCAAAACCCCGCCTGTTCCGGTTACCGGTTTTGACACGCCCTCGCTCGAGTTTGACTTCCCCCGCCTTAAAATCGGATTCGCCGAGTACGAAGAGGGCCCGACCGGATGTACGGTCTTCCTATTCGACGAAGGCTTCGTCACGGCCGTCGACGTGCGCGGAGGCATGCCCGGCGTGGTCGAATCCGAATACCAGTTCCACCACGGCATTTGCTTCGCAGGGGGTTCCTTGCACGGACTGGAAGCCGTTTCCGGCGTTCGGGCCGCCCTGACGGCGAAAGCGGCGCCGAGCAGTCCCCCTCCCCTCCCGCTCGTCGCCGGCGCGATCATCTTCGACTGGTTCAACCGGAAGGGTTTCGTGTATCCGGACAAGGCGCTTGGCATAGCGGCCGCGGAAGCCGCATCACCGGGCCGGTTCTACAACGGCCGTCGCGGCGCGGGACGCTGGGCGGGCGTCGGCCAGGGAGGAGCATTCCGCGAGATCGGCGCGACGAAGATCGCCGTTTTCAGCGTGGTGAACGCGCTGGGTGACATCGTGGACCGCGAAGGGCGGGTCCGCACGCGGGATCATCGCCATCCTGTTGAGAAACTGGAAGCGCGCCTGGCCAGGGGCTCGAAATCCAGGTCCGACCAGGTGGGCAGGCACACCACGCTGACGCTGGTCGTGACCAACCAGAAATGGTCCCAGGGTGAACTGAACCAGATCGGCAGGCAGGTCCACGCGTCCATGGCCCGGGCGATCCAGCCCTTTCACACGACGCGGGACGGGGACGTGCTGTTTACGGCGACGACGGGCGAGGTGGAGAACAGGCGCCTGAAGAGCACGACCGATTTCGGGATGATCGCCTCGGAACTGGCCTGGGACGCCGTGCTGAACAGCCTGGGAGAGTGATCGCCGCATGCCGGTGGCTGGTATCGGGCCCACCTACATCAGCCAGGGTATGGTACCGTTGGCTGTACGTCGGCGAGGTGATTTCACGCCGGGACGGCGAGGCGGTTTCAACCCACGGTTTGGCCGTGCTCCAGCGCCTTATCCACTTCGGATTCCCACGCGCAGTCCACGCGTACGCCGTACTCGGCGACGCCCCCCGTCGCCTGTGGTCCGGTGACATAGGGCCGGTAGTCTCGGCCGTCCGCGATGAGCTGCTCCGGCGCGTAGTCCGCGCGCAGAAAATGAAAGGCGATGCCGGCGCGGGACCGGTCCGTCTGGTTGTGGCCGGTGCAATGCGCGGTGCCGTAGCAGAAGAACAGGGCGCCGCCCGCCTTCAGTTCGATGGTATCCGCCTGCTCCTCCGGGGGATAACATCGGATGTGGTGGTCGCTGTAGGGGTCCCGGCTGTGCTCGTAGGGGGTCCGGTAGCTGCCGGGGATCACCTGCATGGTGCCGTTCTCGACGGTGGCGTCGTGCACGGCGATCCACATGGCCGTTCCCATGAGCGGATCACGGATCTTGAAATAGGCGTTGTCCTGGTGCCAGTGGGTGCCCATGCCGTCTCCGCCCGGCTTGAGAAAGACCTGGTCCAGGTGGAGAATAAAGGGATCGCCGATCAACCGGGAGATGGCACCGACCACGTCGGGCTGGAACGGCAGGGCCCTGAACAGGTCGCTGTGCCGGTACATCGGGCACAGTTGCAGATTGCGCTGCGTGGTCGACGTCGTCTTCCCGTCGCCCGCCGTGGCGACGTTGCGCAGCGCGCCGTCTTCCATGAGACGATCGATCTCGGCCTGGAAGGCCCGGGTCTCCCGGTCTGAGAAGAATCCCGGCTTGGCCACGTAACCGTGGGCTCTGAAATGGGCGACTTCGTCGCTTGTCAATGCCATATGCTCGACGTCCTTTACCTTTGAATTTATCCTGTGATAGTCCTTTACCTGGTCTGATGGGTGCTCCGCCGGGTCGCGTCCACCGGAATTGTCTCCGAAATCGCCTCGTTTCCGAAACGTTCGATGGCTTCCAGGGTTTCGCGCACGTCGTCCCAGGTCGTGGTGTAGTTGACGATGCAGAGCCTCAGTGTAAACCTGCCCCGCAACAGGGTCGATGACATGAGGGCGGGGTCCTCCCAGAAGATGCGGGCGAGTACTTTACGGTTGATCTTCTCGAGCGTTTCCTCGTCGAGGTCGGTCGCGGCGGGATTGACGCGGAAGCACACGATACCGAGCGAAGACGGCAACAACAATTCCATGGTCCCGCTTTTCCGGATATACTCCTCTGCCCGCCCGGCCAGTTCCATGCCCTGGGATACGGCGCTTCGGAATGCAGTCATTCCAAAGGTCTTCACGGACACCCAGATTTTCAGGGCCCGTACCGCCCGGCTCAGTTGCAGGCCCCGGTCCGAGAAGTTGGGATGATTCGCGCCCCATATCGTGTCCTGGAGGATATCATGCCGCACGGCGAATGCGCGTTCGAGGTTACTTAAGTCCTTCACCATCAGGCAACCGGCTTCGTAGGGTTGAAAGAACAACTTGTGCGCGTCCAGACCGATGGAGTCCGCGCGTTCGATGCCGCGCAGGAGGTCCTTTCCCTTATCGGTGATTACCGTAAAACCGCCATAGGCGGCGTCGACGTGGAGCCAGATGTCTTCCGCCTCGCAGAAATCGGCGATCGTTTCGAGCGGATCGATCGCGCCCGTACTGGCCGCCCCGGCGTTGGCGCAGACCGCCACCGGGTTGCATTCCGCGGCCCGGTCCTTTGCCACCGTTCGCTTCAGTGCCTCCGGGTCCATCCGGTAAAGCGCGTCGGTTGGAACCAGACGCACGTTTTCGGATCGAATGCCCATGATCCTGGCCGCCCGGACCAGCGCGCTATGGCTCTGGTCGCTCATATAGACCGTGCCGCGTTCGGGAGCGCCCGCGGATTCCCGCGCCGCGACCAGGGCTTCCAGGCTGGCGGCGGAACCTCCGGAAGTCATCAGGCCTCCGGCGGTATCCGGATAACCCAACCAGCGCCGGATCCAGTCCATGACGACCAGTTCCATCTGGCTCGCTCCACTGGAAGTGAGCCATGTACACTGGTTGACCTGGTATGCGGAGACCATGAAGTCAGCCAGTATGCCGGGCCAGGTCGGCGCCGAGGGGATGAACGCGAAGGACCGGGGGTGATCGAGGCGGGCTCCCAGGGGGAGTATGTCCTTTGCCGCCCTCCCCAAGACCTCCAGCGCGGGACTGCCGTGTTCGGGCGGATCCTCCATGAGCTGATCTTCCAGTTCCTTCTTGAACTCGCCGTCCCAGGCGTGTTCATCCGGAAGATTCCTGATTCGTTCTATAATGAGTTCCGCCGTCCTGGTCGCGAGCTCGAGCATGACGTCCGGGGCCATCTGGAGGCTGTTGAGCCCTTCCGCACTTGATTCTGCGTGCTGATTTTCCCGATTCTCCCGAGACATTTTCTACCTCAGCTGATTCCCGTATTGCTAAGTGCCGCTTATCGCTTAAAGCTCGGTGCCGCTTGTCGCTCAGTGCCACTTGTCGCTCAGTGCCACGAATCCAGGTACGCCTTCTGATCCGGCGTCAACGCGTCAACGGCCAATCCCATGCTTGCGAGCTTCAGGCCGGCGATTTCGCGGTCGATCTCATCCGGCAAGGTGTGTACGCCAGGTATCATCCCTTCGTGCCTGGCTGCCAGGTGCTCTGCCGCCAGGGCCTGGTTGGCGAAGGACAGGTCCATGACCGCGGCGGGATGTCCCTCGCCGGCCACCAGGTTGACCAGCCGTCCCTCGCCGAGGAGATACAGTCTCCGGCCGTTCGCCAGGACGTACTCATCCACGCATGGGCGCAGGGACTGCCGCTCGACCGCGAGGGCGTCCAGGGCCTGCACGTCGATTTCCACGTCGAAATGTCCGGCGTTGGCCAGCATGGCGCCGTCTTTCATGGCTTCCAGGTGTTCGCGACGTATGACCCCGTGGTTTCCCGTCACGGTGATGAACAGATCACCCAGGGCGGCCGCTTCGGCCATGGGCAGTACCCGGAATCCTTCCATGACGGCTTCCAGGGCCGCGACGGGGTCCACTTCCGTTACGATGACCTGGCCGCCCAGCCCCCTGGCCCGGGACGCCACGCCCCGTCCGCACCAGCCGTAGCCGCACACCACCACGGTTTTGCCCGCGATCAGCGTATTGGTGGCACGGAGGACGCCGTCTAGCGCACTTTGCCCCGTGCCGAAACGGTTGTCGAAAAGATGCTTGGTCTTTGAATCGTTGACCGCGATGACCGGGAAGGTCAGATCGCCGTGCCGGACCATGCTTTGAAGCCGGTTAACGCCCGTGGTCGTCTCTTCCGTTCCGCCGATGATCCCGTCCAGTTGCCGGCGGTGGTCCCGATGCGCCGTGGTTACCAGGTCGGCCCCGTCGTCCAGCAGGAGATCCGGCTGCGCATCCAGCACGGTGTGCAGGTGCCGGCTGAAAGTGCCGGAGTCTTCCCCTCTTTTCGCGAATACGGGCACCCCGTGATGCACGACCAGGCTGGCCGCCACGTCGTCCTGCGTGCTCAAGGGATTGGACGCGCAAACGATGGGCTCCGCGCCGCCCGCCTTGATCGCCGTGACCAGGTTGGCTGTCTTGGTCGAAATGTGCAGGCACACGCCGACGCGCAGGTTGCGAAGGGGTTGATCCCGCGCGAATCGGTCTTTTACCGCGCGCAAGACCGGCATCTGGCGGGCGTCCCATGCCATGCGCGCCGCGCCGGCCTCGGCGAGATCGGGATCACGGATGTCAGATTCCATGGCTACTGTCATTATGGCTTTCGGCGCATGGCGCGTCAAGGTTATTACAGAAAGCGAATATTCGTATTGTTTTATTTACGGGATAGAAAGTAGACACCCTTCCGCGGAGCCCTCATATGCCCTTGACATCCGGGGTTTTCAACAACTAACATGGTGAAATTTCACTTCCGGGTAAGTGACTGATTTATAGCGTTTTACATGGACCGTTCTTCCTATCCTCCGATCGTTCGGACACCCCATGCTCGACCTCTCCAGAAAACGCCTCAACCGTACCATCCTCACCCTCGCCTGGCCGGCCATTCTCGAAAACCTGATGCACACGACGGTGTACATCGTCGACAGCATCTTTATCGGTACCCTCGGAACGCTGGCTTTCGCCGCCGTCGGCCAGAGTTCCATGATCCTCTTTACCGTGGTTTTCGTGTTCTACGGGATCGGGGTGGCGACAGGGGCCGTCGTGGCGAGGAACCTGGGCCGGGGCGACCAGAAGACGGCCTGCGAGGCCGCCGGCCAGGGGATCATTCTCGGAACGTCCATCGGCCTGATGGTGGCCGCGCTGGGCCTGATGTTCGGCGAGGATCTCATGGTATTCCTGGGTACGGAGCCGGAAGTCGTCGCTCGGGCCCAGGAGTACATGCCGATCGTCTTCGCCTTCAGCGTGCTGCGTCTTTTCATCTACACCAGCAGCGGTATCCTGCGCGCGGCCGGCGACACCAAGACGCCCATGTGGATCACGGGTATCATGAACGTGTACAACATCTTCGCCGACTGGGTGCTGATCTTCGGCATCGGACCCTTTCCGGAACTGGGCATAACGGGCGCGGCCCTTGCCACGGGCACGGCTTACGTCCTGGGCACCGTCCTGCTCATGTACAGGCTGTTCCGCCGTCACGCGAGATTCAGGCTGTGCGGCAGCGACATCGGGAATATCAGATCCGAGCACCTGCGGACCATCATACGGATCGCCGTACCGAATCTCGGCGAACAGTCCGTCATGCAATGCGCCTATTTCTCGTTCATGTGGATCGTGACCAGCCTGGGCACGACGGCGCTCACGGCGCATTTCATGACCATACGGGTGGAGATGGTATCCTTCATGCCCGTATTCGGACTTTCCATGGCCGTGGCCACCGTGGTCGGACAGAGCCTGGGCGCCGAGCGCCCCGAAATCGCCGAGCTCGCCGTGAAGAAGGCCGCTCGAATCGGCCTGATCGCCATGAGCGGGCTGGGTCTTATCTTCGTCGCCGTACCCGGCCTGCTCGTCGGCATCTACAGCCCGTCGCCGGAAGTGTATGACCTGGCCGTGCTCTGCGTGCGTATCGCCGCCCTCGAACTGCCGACGTCGGCCCTGCTGATGATATACACCGGCGCCATGCGCGGCGCGGGAGACACGGTGAGTCCCATGCTGATCAGCATCTTCGGTGCGATCTTCCTGCGGATCGGCATGATGTACGTGTTGGTGATCGAACTGGGTTGGGGATTGCCGGGGGTATGGTACGGTACGGCGCTGGACTGGGGTATCCGGCTGGTAATCGCCTGGTTCCTGTTCCGACGGGGCCGCTGGAAGAGGATAAGGATCTAGGGGGAGTTTAAATCGATGAAAGTCGTGCTACAGCGCGTCTCCAGCGCTTCCGTCAAAATCGACGGCACGGTAACCGGTGAAATCGGCCCCGGTCTCGTACTGCTCCTCGGCATCGCGAAGGACGACGGGCCGGAGGACGTGGAGTACGTCGTCAACAAGTGTGCCGGACTCCGGATCTTCGGCGACGACCAGGGAAAGATGAACCGTTCTCTGCTCGACGTGGAGGGTGAGGTCCTGGCCATTTCCCAATTCACGCTGTTCGGGGATACCCGCAAGGGTCGCAGACCCAGTTTCGAAAGCGCCGCGCCGCCCGATTTCGCCGAACCGCTGTACGAGCTGGCGGTCGAACGCCTCAGGGGACAGGGCATACGGGTCGCCACCGGCCGTTTCGGCGCCTACATGGAAGTGTCGCTGGTCAACGACGGGCCCGTGACCTTGACCATCGAGTCCCGCCGATGAAGCAGATCGTCCTAGCATCTTCCTCGCCCCGCCGGTCCGACCTGCTCCGGCAGATCGGGATCGCCTTCGAAGTCGTTCCACCGGACGTCGACGAATCCCGGTATACCTTTGGCGGCGATCCTGCCGGTACGGCGGAACGGCTTGCGCTGGCGAAAGCGAATAGCGTCGCCGGTCGGGTTGACGCCCGCGGCCGCCTGTTGCTCGGGGCGGACACGGTGGTCCTGTTCGAGGGCGAGGTCATCGGCAAGCCGAAAGACGCGGACGACGCCTTCGCCATGCTGCAAAAGCTGGCCGGCCGTTCTCACCGGGTGCTCACGGGTTTCGCGCTGCTGGATCCGCAGGCGGACCAGGCGGTGACGGGGCACGAGTGGACGACGGTCTCCATGCGCGAATTGACCGACTCGGAAATCCGCGCATACGTAGATACAGGCGAGCCCCTCGACAAGGCGGGATCCTATGGCGCCCATGCTTTGGGGGCCGGTCTCATCACCCGCGTGGAGGGCTGTTTCTACAACGTGATTGGCCTTCCCCTCGCCCGGTTGCTGATGACGCTTGAAAACTTCGATGACCTGGCGACGTGACCAGGGTCGCATGGGCGTGAATGAGGACGCATCGCCGTGATTGAGGACGCATAGGCATGATTAAGGACGCCACGGCAGGCTCAGGGCCGAGCGAGTAACTTCATGGCCGATTTCAGAGGACACGTCTGGGGTGGTTTCGTCGCCACCCTCATCTCCATGGCGCTCAGTGCCGCCGGACTGTGGTGGACGGAGATGCTCGATCCCTACCGGACCCTGGACGTCTGGCCCCGGGTGCTGCTGCTGCTCTTCATCGGGTTGTTGTCGGCCTGTTTCCCGGACGTGGACACTGAGAGCAAATCGCAGCGTCTGTTCTACCGCCTGTTGATTCTGCTGGACATCTGGTTTATCTTGATCGGGGATTACCGGACGGCGGCCCTGCTGGGACTCGGCGCCATGCTGCCGCTGCTCGGCAAGCACAGGGGATGGACCCATACCTGGCTGGCCATGTTGCTGGTGCCCGCGCTGTTCCTGCTCGTGCCCATGTATATGAAAGGGTCTGTTGAGTCCTTTCCGATCGTCTGCTACGTCGTATCGGTCTCGGCCTATGCCAGCCACCTGGTGCTCGACGGATATATTGAACAGACGGGCCGGCGTATCCGCCGCCTGGTCGCGGGAAACTGAGCCGCGGAAGCGATCGACATCGTGCGGCGTCCGCCATCAACGTTGGGCGGCGTTCGCCATCATTCCGGAGAAATCATGAAAAGCGCACTGGAAATCGCCATGGAAAAGACCGCCGGCGCACAGCAGGGCGGCAAGCTGACGGACGAGCAGCGTAACGGGATCGCGGACCTGGAAAAGGAATGCCAGGCAAAGATCGCGGAACAGGAGATCATGATCGAATCGAAAATCAAGACCTTGGCGGCCCAGGCGCAGGGCCACGAGTTACAGCAGCAGGTACATGCCCTTCGGGAACAGCTGGTCCAGGAGCGGGAACGCCTGGAAGCGGAGAAGAACGCGAAAATACAGGCGGTCCGTGACCAAACAGGTTAGCGATTCCAATCCAGGATCGGATGTACCCTCAAATTCAACCCGCGTACCGGAGATCTTGACATGGCAAAGAAGCGTCTGCGCGTCGCCCTGATCGGCTGCGGAGGCAACATGCGGAGCGCCCACGTGCCGCGCATCGAGGCCGACGGGGCGGTCGAAATCGCGGCGGTTGCGGATACCTCGGAAGCAGCCGCCCAGGCGTTGATGGACAGGTGGGGCCGCACGGTTCCCTGTTACGCCGACTACCGGGACATGATTGAGGGCCACCGGCTCGACGCGGTCATGGTGAGTTCGCCCCACGCCCTGCACTACGAGCAGGTGGACTGCGCCCTGGACCAGGGTCTGCACGCACTCGTCGAGAAACCGCTCACCATCTCGTCCATCCATACCCGTGCTCTGATCGGGAAGGCGGAAGAACAGCGCCGGGTCCTGCTGGTGAGCTACCAGCGAAATTTCATGGCGCCCCATGTCTACGCCCGGGAGCTGATTCGGAAAGGCGTTATCGGTGAGTTGCGCGGCGTCGTGGCCTACGTCACGCAGAACTGGGGCGGCACGCGCGGGTGGCGGCTAGATCCGGACCTGTCGGGCGGCGGCATGTTCCTCGATACGGGCAGTCACCTGGTGGCTTCCACGCTGTGGATTACGGATCTCAAGCCCCTCGAGGTCAGTGCTTTCCTGGACAAGGCCGGAAGGAACGTGGATATCAACATGGTGGTGGCTGTGCGGTTTGCCGGCGGCGCGTACGGCACGCTGAACACCTTCGGAAACGCTTCCCGGCACGACGAGCGCATCGCGATCCACGGCAGCGAGGGCAGCCTGGTCTTCCACCTGCACCAGTGGCAGGTCAGATCGGTCCTGTTGAACGACAAACCCTTGAAGATCCCGGCGAGGATCCGGGAGGACACGCCGGACGCGGCATTCTTCCGCATGATCCGCAACGGCGGGAAGGGGTACGAACCTCCGCAATTCGCCCTGGCTGTTTCCCAGGTCAGCGAGGCGGCCTACCAGTCGGTGGAGACAGGAAAACCGGTTCAGGTCGCCGGGTAGTCCCGGTGCGGCCGTGCGTGACCGGGTGCGTGACCGTGCTTGACCCGTGCGTGACCGTGCTTGACCCATGCGTGACCGTGCGTGACCGGAACCAGTAGAATCAGGAGACCGAACATGAGTGCGACAGGGCGTCTGGAGGAAAAGCGGGCGGTCGTCACCGGAGCGGGGCGCGGTATCGGCCAGGCCATCGCACTGAGACTCGCGCAGGAAGGCGCGCACGTGGCAGCCGTGGACATCGATCGCGAAAGCGCGGAAGCCACGGCGGACCGGATCCGCGCCGACGGAGGCACCGCAGTGGCGATGGCCGCCGACCTGGTCCGGGTCGACCGCATCGAACCCATGATCGAAGAAGCCGTATCCGCACTGGGCAAGCTGGACATTCTGGTCAACAACGCCGGACGGGTTGAAATAAAGCCCTTTCTCGATCTGACCGAGACGGAATGGGACCAGGTCATCGATCTCAATCTGAAAGGGACATACTTCTGCATGCAGGCGGGGGCCCGCCAGATGATCCGCCAGGGCGGCGGCGGCCGCATCATAAACATGTCCTCCATCTCGGGCAGACACGGCCGGGCCGATTCGAGTGCATACGCCGCCAGCAAGATGGCCGTCATCAGCATCACGCAGTCCGCGGCCCTGGCGCTCGCGGATCACGGGATCCTGGTCAACGCGCTGTGTCCGGGCGTCGTGGCGACGCCCATGTGGGACCACATTGACGAGGACCGTGCCCGCCTGTTCGGATACGAGCCGGGTACGGCCCGGGCCCGGCTCGTGGAGAAAATTCCCCTCAAACGGGTCTCCGAGCCGGAGGAGATCGCCGCCGCGGCGGTCTTCGTCGCCTCCGATGAAAACACGCTGATCACCGGCCAGGCGATCAATGTCGACGGCGGCATGGAAATGAACTGAAACCAGGACGGCGCTTGCTGGTCGGCGGCATGGAAATGAACTGAAACCAGGGAAGACGCCCGTGGGAAGGCGGTGATGCGGCCGTTCGGGTTTGATCTTGACAGTGCGCAATGCCCTCCGTATACTCCGTAGGTTTCAATTCACAGCCAGATCAGGATCATAGCACCGGCCGGCATGGCCGCGCCGCCATCATGGCCCCGATGTCTCATAGCCACCATAGCCTGCACAGGTAAGATTCCATCAGAAAGACACCATCAATGGATCCAAGAAGACGCGAAAGACTCTCCAAGCTCCTCTCCCTGATTCTCCGGCACAAACCCGAACGATTCTCCATAACCTTAGACGATAGGGGATTCGCATCAATCGACGAGATCGTCGAAGCCATCCAGGAGAAGTTCGATCCGCTGGCAAGAGATGAAATCCTCGAGATCGCCGACGGCGCCGAGAAGAGAAGATTCGAGGTGGAGGAGGACCGCATCCGGGCGCGCTACGGACACAGCTTTCCCATCGACCTGGGGCTGCCGCCCGCGGACCCGCCCGAGTACCTCTATTACGCGACCGTACCCGCGCGGGCGTCGGTCATCACCAATGGCGGCCTGACGCCCAGCGACCGCCAGTACGTCCACCTTTCCCTTTCCGAAGAAATCGCCGCGCAGGTAGCCAGGAACCAGACGGATACGCCGGTCGTCTTCCGCATCAACGCGCGGGAGGCCACCGAAGCCGGCGTGAACTTCTACGACCGATCGCCGGTCATCCTGACGACGGGCGTGCCCTCCGAGTTCATCGACGTGCTGCAGGAGGCCCCGCCGCCTCCCGCCGAGTTCGGCCGCCGGAAGCGGAAGGCCCCTCCGCGCAGATAACATGCGCCGCCTTGTCCTCCCTTTCCTCGGCCTGTTGCTTGCCATCTGCCTGCTGTTGTTCGACCTGACCATTCTGTGGTCGGGGCGTACCGCCATACGCCCCGTGATGCAGAAGGGCGTCGCCCTGGGGGTGTTCAAGGCCTCGGAGGGGATGTCCTACTACCGGTCCTCCCTGGAAGATATCGCTGCCCTCGGCGCTTCCCACCTTTCCGTCCCCGTGTTCATCCTGCAGGATTCCGTGGATTCCGTCACCCATTTCACCCGCCCGTCGGACGGCGCCACGGGGGAACAGCACGAACGCGTGATCCGGGAAGTCATCGACTTCGCCCACCGGATGGGGTTGAAGGTCATGCTGACGCCCATCGTCAACCTGGACCGCCCCGGCGAGAGGGAATGGCGCGGTACCATATCCCCGGACGATTGGCAGGCATGGTTTGAAAGTTACCGCGGAATGATCCGCCATTACGCCCGGCTGGCCGCGGAAATGGACGTCGAGTATCTGAGCGTGGGGACCGAGCTCGTATCGGCCGAAAGGTTCACCGGTCAATGGAGGGAGACCATCGCCGAGGTGCGCGGTATCTTCCCGGGGCAACTGACCTATTCCGCGAACTGGGACCGGTACGACCGGGTCGCTTTCTGGGACGACCTCGACTTCGCGGGGATATCGGCTTACTACGAACTGTCGGAATCCGAGGATCCCACCGTGGAAGAACTGGTCTCCGCCTGGCGACCGGTGAAGGAGGATCTGCTGCGATGGCAGGCCCGGTGGAACAAACCCCTTTTGTTCACCGAGATCGGTTACATGAGCCAGTCCGGGGTCGCCGGCCATCCCTGGAACTACGTGTCGGAGAATCCCCTCGACCTGGAGGCGCAGCGGCGTTGTTACGAGGCCCTGCGGCTGGCCTGGGAAGGGGAAGAGCGGTTTGCCGGCCTGTACCTATGGATCTGGGAACCGGACAAGCGGGGTGGGCAAGACCGGGGATACAATTTCGCGGGCAAGCCCGCGGAAGAGGTCGTTCGCGACTGGTACCACAGCGTGCCGGACAACGCCAACGTCCTTGACTACGCCGTCAACGGCATGGAGCGGTTTCTGCGGTCCCTGAGGCAGGGGTTGTGAGGAAACCGGCGCGCCGACCTGGCGTGCGGTACTGTTCTGGAGTGCCGGCCTGGCCGGCCTGGCCGCTAGGGAACGCCGGATGGATCGGCGGTCCTGCGCAGGTTCTTCAGGTTGTTGCGCCTTCCCATGACGATCAGGATGTCTCCGGATGCCAGCGTCCGGTCGCTTCCCGGGTTGAACGCGACGTTGCCGCCGGACCCCTGGACGGCAATGACGATCACGTCATGGGACGATCCGATGATGCCGTCCCCTACGGATGATCCTGCTAGCCCCGATCCCGGCCCGATCTCGATCTGGTCGAGCTCCAGGTCGAGCTTGTCCGCCATCGACGCCAGTTCCATGAAGTCGGCCACGGCCGGCTTCAGCAGCATCTGCGCCATCTGCCGGGAACCCGTGATGACCGGCGAGACCACCTTGTCCGCACCGGCGCGGGTCAGCCTGGGGATGACGGACTCCTCGTTGGCCCGGGCCACGATATGGATGCTCTCGTTCAGGTCCCGCGCCGTCAGGGTGATGTAAAGGTTCTCCGGATCGGACGACACGGCGCACACGATGCCCCTCGCCCGCTCGATACCCGCCGACTTCAACACTTCTTCCTTCGTGGCATCGCCCTTCAGCACGCGAAAACCGTCCGATTCGAAGGGTTCAGCCTGGTCTTCGGTCTCGATGAGCACGCAGTCCAGGCCGCGGTCAGTGATTTCCTGTCCGATTCTTCGGCCGACGCGGCCCGCGCCGCAGACGATGTAGTGGTCCTTCAGTTCCTGGATTTCATACATGAGGCGTCTCTTCCCCAGTGAGGAGACGATTTCGAGCGATACGACCGACTGTACGGCGACGGACAGCGCGTAGCCCAGCGTCCCGACGCCCACGACGATCAGCAGCGTGCCGAAATAGCGGCCGTTTTCGGTGAGGCCGGCCGGTTCGGTATATCCGATGGTCGTGATGGTGATCAGGGTGAAGTAGAAGCTTTCGAACCAGGTCCATTCCGTCAGCAGCTTGTATCCCAGGGTTCCGAATCCCAGGATGACCACGATGGCGAGAGAAGCCCCTACGAATTTGTTCTTGGGATTCATGTCTCCGGACCGCCTGGACCGCCTGGACCGCCAATGCCGCCTGGACCGCCTGGTCCGTCTGGAGCGGCTAGACGGAGGCCGGCACCGCGTGACCGGCGTAACCGAGCGTTTCCACGTCCCGGTGCAGGCGTTCCAGTACCCGGGACCTGACCTCTTCGAAGAGCTCCCGGGTCAGGAAACGCACGGCGGGCAGGTCGCCCTTGGCCTGACCGACGAAGACGTCGGACGGCATATCGTATTCGTCCGGGGTGATCCCCTGCTTCTGCTCGAGGGCGAAACCCAGGATGTGGCACCGGTAGGTGGCGTCCAGCACCCGCTCGGCCGAGAAGGGCACGCCAAAAACGGCCTCTATGCCCTCGCTGACCTGGTCCGGCGGGGCCATGGTGAACAGGCAGCCCCCGTGCAGGTCCTTGTTCACCATCTTCCAGCCTTCCTCGGTGATGTTGTGGACCCAGTAATCGGCGGAATCGGGCTTGCAGTCCGGGTCCATCACGTACAGCAGGAAGGTGCGCATGGACATGTGGCCGCCGGCCACGGCGAAGGGATAGCCCGGATTGGTCTGTCCCAGGTAGGCGGAGAACTCGACCCCCTTGGCGTGCATGGCAAAGGCCTTGCCGCCGATCTCTTCGGCGATCGCCTGGACGCCCTTGCCGAAGAGGGGCTCGCGTCCATAGGCGATATCCTCCTTGAGGCGGCGGGCGCCCTCCGCGTCCCCGAAGGTGACGCCGCCCGCGACGGTACCGTTGCCCCGGGCATTGTAGTCCATCAGGAAGGAAATCACCACGTTGGCCGAAATGGTATCGAACCCCAGGTCGTCGTCCAGCCGGGCAAGCTCCAGGTTGTCATGGGGATCCAGAATGCCCAGGTTGGCGCCGGACAACTCCATGGGCTCGAACTCGAATCGGCCCAGGTACTCGCCATGGTTCCTCCGGGCCTTGCGCCAGTCGGGATCCTTGCCGCCTTCCGGGATGTCGTAGAAGTCCTGGTGGCAGGTAATCTGGCAGCCGTAGCAGCTCTTGTCGATGACGATGAAGTCGTCCGATTCCCGCATGGTCTCCAGGTGCACCGGGACAGCCACGTTCTCGCCGGGCGGCTCGAAGTTTCGGTAGGGCAGTACCCCGTAACTGTCGAGTATCTTGCTGTTCTTGCCCGTGCCGCCCAGTCCGTTTCGGTTGTTGGGATGGCGGTATCCCCGGCTCTGCTCGCCCCGTCCGATCTCGTTGTTGATGGCCTTGAGCCGGTCGTCGCCCTTGCGGTAATAGTCGTTCTCCGCCCTGGCCACGATGCCGAGGATGTTCTTGGAACCGACCACGGATCCCATGCCGAGCCGGCCCGCGAAGCGCCACTTGTCCTCCCCGCTCATGAGCTGTTCCTGGGTCGAACCCACCACGGCGGCGTACCAGACCGTTTCCCAGTGCTCGCCGGCTGGTCCGATGACGGCGAAATGGGCGTGGTAGTTCTTGTCGCCATCGTTGTAGTGCTCGTCCAGATAGACCATCTTGTCCCGGACCCGTGCGCCGACCAGGTGCGCGGGGGCCTCGACCAGGGAGATATCGGGGCCGTCGTCGGTCTGCCTGATCACCAGGAAGCTGGGAACGGCGGCCCGTCCGGTGAGGATCAGGTCGCCGATGCCGGTATAGGAAAACTTGCGGCCGAAACTCCCGCTCATGGCTGACCAAACGGGCATGGGCATGCCGGCCCGGGTGCGCTTCAGAGGAGAATAGCCGGAGAAATACGCCCGCAGACCGGTCATGAACTGCGTACCGGTGAAGCAGCCCGTGTTGATGACCAGTGGGACGTCCGGCGCAAAGGGATCGCTCACGTCGTAACCCGAAAGGATCTTGAAGGACCGGCCGATGCCGCCCAGGAAATCCATGTCGTCCTGGACGCGGTGGTCCTCGACGCTCAACTTCCGGCCTTCGGCCAGGTCGTATTCGATGCGGGTATAACTATAATCGGTCACGTCTCCCGGCGTGCCGTTTACGGGTTTCAGCACAATATCCCCCTCGCTGTTGGGCTAGAATCTCTTGTCATCTGAATCTGTTTGGATTTCAAACGGGACCGTGACGGATCACCCTGCGGTTTCGTTCGAACGGGACCGCGCCGCTTACGCCGCGCGGGTACGTAAATAGGTTTGGGATAATATAAAGGAATGCGCGTACGAAAACAGCAATAATCCCTGAGCGGTGATATGAGCGGTGAAATCTCCCCTGCCGGGCAATGGACGGTTGACAAAACCCCCGCGATTCATTAAGAATATCGCCGGGAACATCTTCATTCCGCGCTCAAATTCACCGCCCTGAACCGAATGTCGCCGAGGCCAGCCATGACCATGACCGACCTTTCTCAGCAGACCGAGCCCGCGATCGAAGTCCCCCGGATCGTGGACGATGAGCAGATCCAGTTCTACGTGGACAACGGCTATCTCGTGGTACCCGACCTGATGACCCGCGAGGAACTGCAGGAACTGAAGGACGATCTGGTGGACGTAGCGCGGGGCAAATATCCCTGCCGGGGACTCGAACCGCCGAAGCCCGATGACACCGACGAGGACGTGCTGCAGCGCATCCTGTGCATACACCAGCCCCATTTCGTCAGCGAGGTGATCGAGAAATACGTGCGCCATCCGAAGATCTGCGGCGTGCTGAGCCAGATCACCGCGGCCCACCTGCCCTACTGGGACGGGAGCGTCAAGTGCATGCAGTCCATGTACTTCATCAAACCGCCCCGGTTCCAGGGCCAGGCGTGGCACCAGGACGAGATCTTCATCCCCACGCGGGACCGGTCCCTGATCGGCGCGTGGATTGCCGTGGACGACGCCACGATCGAGAACGGGTGCCTCTACGTCATCCCCGGTTCCCATCGCAACGGCTACCTGTACCCCCAGCGTGCCCACGAGAACCCCGATGAATTCGACTTTGCCCCCGAGAGTTACGGCTTCGACGAATCAGTGGAAGTGCCGGTCGAAGTCGGCGCCGGCGCCCTGGTCTTCTTCAACGGCTATCTCCTGCACCGGTCCTACAAGAACCGGGGCGACCAGCCCCGCCGCGTGCTGGTGAACCACTACTGCAACGCATGGAGCCTCCTGCCGTGGGGCATACAGGAAGGCGAACGCCCCGCCACGGCCGACCGGCGCGCCATCGTCCCGGTCTCCGGCACAGACCCCTATGCCTGGAAGGGCTTCGAACCCACGAAGGACGAGATCTGGATCCGCAACTGCAAGGCGGCGGATGAGATGAAGGAGGAGGCGGAAACCAATTGACGACGAAACGAAGCTATTTGGGTCGAGATATCGAAACGGCGTTGGGGGAGGTACTCTCTCACGTACGTGGCGAGATTGAGCTTCCCTCTAGAATCGTTGATGACCCGTCTGCTGATCGTGTTCGGACGCTTCGTACCCGCATGAAACTGAGTCGGGAGAAATTCGCGACAAAACGGTCACATTGACCGTCGAAGCCCGTACTACTTAAACCGTGCTTCCGGGGGCTTCTGGTTTGACATCGATAACAAGTAGTGTTTACTAATGGGTTTCCCATCAGCCCTATGCCTCGAAGGGAACCAACTGGCCATCTGAATTGAGTTCCAAGTATGAATACAATTGAAGCCCAGATTGATAGTGCCACGATTCAAGCCGTAGCGCAGCTGATCGTCAAACGCTTTGATCCGGAACGGATTGTTTTATTTGGCAGCCATGCTCGTGGTGAGGCCGGAGCGCACAGCGACGTGGATCTGCTGGTCGTGCTTCGTAAAGACAGCGAGCGGCCGCGGCATGGTAATCCGATTCGTCGAGCGATCGCCGAGCGTTTCGTGCTTCCGGTGGACGTAGTGATTCGTTCTCCGGAGGCCCTTGCCGAGCAGCGTGATGACCCGTATTCCCTGATTCACAAGGCGCTGGATGAGGGGAAAGTGTTGTATGAGCAACGCGTCGCCTGAACTGGCGTGGTTCGAGAAGGCTGATCAAGACTTGGAGATGGCCCGTAGGGCATTGGGCCCGGGAAACCCACTCCCGGGAATGGCCTGCTATCACGCCCATCAGTGCGCCGAGAAATACATGAAGGGCTATCTGGTCGCACACTCGGCGCCTTTCCGCTATGTACACGATCTTGTTTATCTTGCCCAACTATGTATGGTAAGCGAGCAATCCTTTGAGGAGTTGATGTCGGCTGCCGAGATACTGGGCGAGCATGGGACAACCATACGCTATCCTATAGGCGGATCAGAAGATCCCAACTTAGATGAGGCAGAGGAAGCAGTCCGTCTGGCCGAAAAGATTGCCATTTTCGTCGCACGAAGCCTGTCTTGAGTAGTCTATGGATTGGTGATCGTATCTCAGAATGGTGGAAGTGTCTCTGCGTTCCCTTTGACCAGTTGCGCCGAACCTCCGTCCGTTAACAAAAAGGTCAGTTGCAGGCGCAGGTCGACGTCAAAGTCGTCTTGAACCCACCTGCCTACCCCACGCCGCTCACTCCCTGACCGCCGCGAACCCGATGATGGGCGGCACCGTCATGAATTCGTCCCAGTAACCGTTGTCCCGCTCGGACGGATGCAAATGCGGGTCGACCCAGTGAAAACCGACGAAGCCGGCTTCTTCGAAGGCCCAACGATAGGTGCTCGGTGAGAGGTAGTAGTTGTTGAACTCGAACCGCGTACCGTCGTCGTTCATGAACCGGTAGACGATTGGGTCGCTTTCGGACGGCGTCGCTTCGGTCGGCGTTCCTTTGTACTCCTTTACAAATCCGTACCGGGCGTACGAGACCGTGCCGCCAGGCGCGTTAAGGACGTTGTCGTTGAATCCCACGAACCGCCCGCCCGGTTTCAGCGCGCTGTGGGCTGCCTGGACGAAGCGAAGGAGTTCGTCCGCGTTGCGGGCGTAGTTCAGCAGGTACATGGCCACGACGAGATCGGCGGGCTCGTCCAGTACCAGGGCTGCCGCGTCCCGGTTCAGGTAACGGCAACCCAAGGGTCGCGCGCGTTCCTCGGCCTTGGCCAGCCGGATCATTTCGGCAGAGACGTCTACGCCGAGCACCTCCCCGGCACCGGCGAGTTTCAGCTTGCGCGTGTAGAACCCCTCGCCGCAGGCCAGGTCGAGCGCCGTCTCCCCGCTGATGTCCCCAAGCATTTCGAAAAGCGTGTATTCCTCGATGTATTTACGAAAGGACAGTTGCTTGGAGTCTTTGTAGGCGTCGGCAATTGCGTCGTATTCGGATTCGTTTGGATGCGTCATATGGATTCCCCTTTGATTTACCTCTCACATTATACCTGAACAGAACGGCGTTTCAAGTTCCAATGTCCCATTCGCATGCGGTTTACACGGGCCGTATACCCATGCGCTTCGCCCGCAATTCCGTTGACGTTACGCCTTCTTCCGCTTAGTTTTCCCATTATTTGAAAAACCGGATCTCATCGTAAAAGTAACGTCCCGATTCCTTGCGGAGCCCCCGTGAACGTCATCTGCGTCTGCCTGGACACCTTTCGCGCCGACATCATTGGCCCTGGCAGGAAGTACAGCCACGCGCACACACCCAATCTCGACGCCTTCCACCGTGGCAGCATCCGGTTCAACCGTGCCTTCGGCGAGGGACAGCCCACGCTGCAGGTGCGAAGGGCGCTGTTTACCGGGATGCGCAGCTTCCCGTGGCGCTACAACTTCGACCGGCGCGGCCATTGGCACCATGCGCCTGGCTGGCACAAGATCCCGCCGGAGCAGGACACGATCGCGGAGGTGCTGCTGGAACGAGGGTACCTGACGGCCCTCATTGCCGACACGTACCACATGTTCAAGCCCACCATGAACTTCTCCCGGGGGTTTGCCCACCTGGATATCGTCCGGGGACAGGAGTCGGACAACTGGAAGAGCGGCGATCCGAGGCTGGTCGAGGCACAACTTGCCCGCCACGTGAGGCAGCCCGTGGACATGTCGAAGCACGCGGGCCTGGTGAACTACCTGCTGAACCAGCGCCACAGGAAGGACAAGGACGACTACCAGTGCGCACGGGTATTCAATTCGGCCTGCGCGTGGCTCGCGGACAACCATACGGCGGGCCCCTTCTTCCTGTGGGTTGACAGCTTCGATCCCCATGAACCCTGGGACCCGCCGACGGAATACGCCGACCGTTACTTCGAACACGACGGCCTCGATTTCATCGTGCCCGGTCCTGCATACGCCCGTGACGGATCACGCAGACCAGGCGGACCAGACGGACCAGGCGGGCCATCGGAAGCGGAACTTCGGCGTATCGAAGCGCTGTACCTCGGGGAGGTAACCCTCGTTGACGAGTACGTGGGCCGGCTGCTGAACGCGGTGGCGGACCTGAATCTCCTCGATGACACCCTGATCGTGATCCTGTCGGACCATGGTACCCAGTTGCTCGACCAGGGTAGTTTCGGCAAGGGACCGAACGAACTGCATCCCTTCAATACCCAGCTCAACCTCATGATGCGCGTACCCGGCGGACCGACAGACGTGGACGTGGACGCCTTCGTGCAGAACCACGACCTCATGCCGACATTGCTCGGACGGCTCGGTGTGCGAGCGGACTGGACGGATGGCGAGGACTTTTGGCCGCTGGTCACGGGTGAGCAGGACGCGATCCGCGATCGGATCGTGACCGGGTGGGCGTCCTTCATCACGGGCAACGCCGTGGGCCGGGCCAGCGTGCGGGACGACCGCTGGAACTTCTGCACGTCGGTGGGCTACGAGGACGAGAACGGCGATGAACTCTTCGACCTGGAGCGCGATCCTGAAGAGCGGCAGAACATCGCCGCGCAGCATCCTGACGTTGTCGCAGCACGCCGCGGTGACGTGGAGGCGGTCCTGGGCCAGCCCCTCCCCGGCCGGATGATGGAGGTATGCGATCCCGCCCCGGCGCCCATGACGCACTGGCTGGAGCAACGGTTGCGGAGTAGGCAGGACTGAACTCACGGATTGAACCGCGGGTGTGTGAATCGGTATAGACACCGGCAGCCGGCATGCTGGTCTGAGGAGATGCGATTTTTGAAGATGCGAACCGTGGAGGTTCAGATACACTTGTACAATTGTACAACTGAAATGTGCATGCCTGGGATCGCGCCGGAGGAGTGGCCATGCGGTTAGCGGACAAGGCCGCGATCGTGACGGGCGCGGGGGACGGAATAGGCCGCGGCATCGCGCTGGCGCTCGCCCGGGAAGGCGCCGCGGTGGCGGTGTGCGACATCAACGCCGATACCGTCGCGGAGACCGGCCGCCTGATCACGGACACGGGCCGGCCCGTCCTGGCGGAGGCGCTGGACATCACCGACCACGACCGGGTCCGAACCTTCGTGGACGGCGCGGCGTCCCGGTTCGGCAGGATCGACATTCTGGTCAACAACGCCGCCATCATGCCGGTGAGCCCCATCGAGGAACAGGACGAGGAGACCATGTCCCGCATCCTCTCCGTCAACCTCCTGGCGCCGGCTGTTTTCAGCAAGTACTGCACACCGCATATGCGGGCGGCGGGTGGCGGATCGATCATCCACATGGCGAGCGTGACGGGCCATAACGGCCATCCGGGCGTGGCCGTCTACGGGGCGACGAAGGGCGGACTGATCGCCCTGGCCCGGGGCCAGGCCATGGAACTGGCCGAGGACAGGATCAGGGTCAACACGGTTTCGCCCGGCACGGTGGATTCACCCATGTTGCACAACTTCGTGAAGGAGAACGCCGGAGACCCGGAATCGGCGCTCAGGGCATTCGACCGCCTGCACCCCATCGGCCGGATCGCCACCATCGGGGAGGTCGCCAACGTCTTCGTATTCCTGGCGAGCGACGAATCCAGCGACATCACGGCGACGGACATCCGGTGCGACGGCGGCTACGCGGTCCAGGGACGACAGCCGACGGAATAGCGACAGGAAGCGGCGGCAAGGAGAACCAGTGGCAAGGAGAACCAGCGGTAAGGAGAACCAGCGGCAAGGAGAACCTATGTCAGTAGGGGTTTGCGCGTACTCGTTCAATACGGGATATGACGCCTTTGAGCTCATGGACATGGCCGTCGAACACGGCCTCGCCGGCGTGGAGTTTCCACCCGAAGACTGCCTGCCCGATCTGTCCCCGGCCTCGCTGGAGCGAGCCCGAGCCCGCGCCGCGGAGAGCGGGCTGTTCGTCGTGGCGGACGGCGGCCAGGTCGAGGGCGAAATGTTGCGGCGCCTGATCCCCGCGGCCGCTGGCCTCGGCGCCTCGACGTTGCGCGTCGTCATGAGCGGCGTACTCGGCGGCGATCGCCGGCCGCTGTCGGGCCAGTGGAACGACCATCTCGCCGGGTGCAGGGATATCCTGCGCGAGGCGCTGCCCCTGGCCGAGGAACACGGGGTGACCATAGCGGTGGAGAACCACTCGGACGCCACGTCCCACGACATGTGCTGGCTCTGCGAGGAACTGGACAGCGCGTACATCGGCATCACGCTCGACGTGGGCAACGTGCTGGCGGTCTGCGAGGAACCCTTCGGTTACACGGAACGTATCCTTCCATATCTACGGCATGTCCACCTCAAGGACTACACGATCCATCCGTCCGACGAGGGGTACCGCATCGCGCGGTGCTCGCTGGGCAGCGGCGTAGTCGACTACCCCGGCCTGCTTTCCCTGATCGACGGATACCGGGGACAACCCGGCCAGACGGACCAGCCCGGCCAGGCGGACCAGCCCGGCCCGGCGGACCGAACCGGCCAGCCCGGCCAGATCACGAAAACTATTGAACTGGGCGCCATCTACGCCCGGCACGTGCGCATGCTCATGGATGACTACTGGGCGGAATACCCCGACCGCGACATCAGGGACATGCTGCCGTTTCTGCGGCTTTACTGGTCCCACGTCCGACCCGTCGGGGAAGACTGGCGCACGCCCAGGGAGAAGGACGAATCCATCGAAGCCCTGAAGGCATACGAGACGCGGGAGTTCGAAGAAAGCGTCGCCTATCTGAAAGAAATCGGGGCCGTACAGGCGGGCTCCGGCACATCCTGAACCAGGCGGGTCGATTCCATAAGTAATTCCATTCAAACCAGCGACCCAATTGAATTGAAAGTGGTTGAAATGAATATGACGCGGCTGGACCAATCGGACATGCACGGGTCCATCGGATCGATACCCGACCAGATGGAAGCGGCCTGGGAGGCCATGGCGGGACGCACTTTCCCCGACACCTGCCGGAATGTCCACCACGTGGTCGTGGCGGGCATGGGCGGATCGGCCCTGGGCGCCCACCTGATACAGGACGTCTTCCGCGACAGGCTGCGGGTGCCGGTCACCATCCTGTCCGATTACGCAACGCCTTCGTGGATCGGCGAGCGGACCCTCATCGTGCTGTCCAGCTACTCCGGGGGCACGGAGGAAGTGATGGCCATGGCGGAACACGGCCTGTCCAAGGGGATACCGATGATCGCCCTGACCACGGGAGGTGACCTGGAAGCGTTCGCCGGGCGCCATGGGCTGCCGGCCGTCGTGTTCGGCAGCGAGCTCAACACCTGCGGTCAGCCTCGGATCGGCCTGGGCTACGCGGTCACCTACCTACTGGCGATGTTCCGGCAACTCGGGTTCGTGGAGCTTGCCGAAACCGAGGTGACGAGCGCTCTCATGTTGCTCCGGGAGACCAACCCGGTTTACGCTGCGCGCGGTGAGGAGAACCCCGCCTATGAGTTGGCCTCGGCCACGCGGGGGAAGTCAATCCTGATCATGGCTTCCGAGCATCTCACGGGCAACGCCCACATCCTGGCCAACCAGTTGAACGAGAACGCCAAGAACCTGGCCGTCTGGTTCGCCATACCGGAGTTGAATCACCATCTGCTCGAAGGGATGACCCACCCTGCGGAGCATCGGGATGGACTCGCCGCCGTGCTCATCCAGTCCGGCTTGTACGATCCGCGCAACCGGCGCCGCCACGAGATTACCCGCACGCTGCTCGAGCAGCAGGGGATCGCGTGTTCCGTTGTAACGCCCCGGGGAGCGACGGCGCTCGAGCAGGCCTGCGACCTGCTCCTGCTCGGTACCTACGCCAGTTTCTACCAGGCAATTATGAACGACGTCGATCCGTCGCCCATTCCCTGGGTCGATGAGTTCAAGCGACTGATGGCGACGTGAACCCACCCGCCGGGGTTTCCGGCCCCATCTGGAATGCCGGCCCTCGTCTGGGTTGTCGGCCTCCGATTGCCGGCCCCGTCATCGGGGCGTGCATCGAAAGACGGTAAGGTATGAGTGAAATCGTCTCTTACCTGCGGGGAAAGACGCTGCTGATTACCGGTGCCACCGGTTTCCTTGCGAAAGCGGTCGTGGAGAAGATCCTGCGGTGCGCCCCGGAAGTCGGCCGTATCTACCTGGTCGTCCGGGCTCGCCGTAGGAAGGACGGCACCACGCTGACGGCGCGGGAACGGGTGGAGGAGGAGATCTTTCAGTCCGCCGCTTTCGCCCGACTGCGCGAGAACCACGGCGATCGATTCGCCGATATCATGGGCGCTAAGGTCCACGCCGTCGAGGGCGATCTTACCCTGGACCATCTCGGACTGGAACCGGACCTGTACCGCCGGCTCGCGGCCGAAGTAGACGTCGTGCTCACCTGCGCGGCTTCCGTGACCTTCGACGAAGAAATCGACGCCGCGCTTCAGCTCAACACGCTCGGCGCGCGGCGCATGATGGAATTCGCCAAGTCGTGCGGAGACGCCACGCTGGTCCACGTCTCGACGGCCTACGTCAACGGCCAGACCAAGGGTCGCATTCCCGAAGCCCCGCCCCGTCCGGACTGGTCCATGGCCCAGGAAATGGGGCGAAGCGACGCGCCCTTCGACCTGGAACGGGAAATACGGGACATAATTACCAGGGCGGATGAGATCCACGACGACTCCCGGTCGCCGGAACAGCAGGATCGTTTCAGGAAGATGGCGCTGCAGCAGAACCCGAACCCCACGCAGCGCTGGCTCGACGCCCAGATGGAGACCTTTCGCAAGCGCTGGCTCAAGGAACGGCTCATCGAGGAGGGCATGCGCCGGGGACAGCAGTGGGGATGGCACGACAGCTATACCCTGACGAAGGCCATGGGCGAGCAGTTGATCGTCAAGCACCGGGGCGATCTGCCCACGGCCATCATTCGGCCGTCCATCGTGGAAAGCGCGCTGGTCGAGCCCGAACCGGGATGGATCGAGGGGCTCAAGGTGGCCGACCCGCTCATCGACGCGGTGAGCAAGGGGCGCCTGCCGGACTTCCCCGGCCAGAAAGAAATGATCGTGGACATCATCCCGGTGGACATCGTGGCCAATACGACCCTGGCGGCCATGGCACGCACGGCCCGGGAAGGCGGGATCGGCGTGTACCACGTATCGACGGGCGACCGGAATCCCGTCCTCTTCCACCAGGCCTTCGAACACTCCTACGAGTACTTTCGGAAGAACCCCCGCCTGAACCGGAACAACGAACCCATACCGATCCAGCGATGGACCTACCCGACGCTTGGCCAGTTCCGGCGCCGGTACAATCTGCGATACGTCTATCCCCTGAACGCCGCGTTGTGGACGTTAAGCCGCTTCACCCGGATCACCCTGCTGAACAACCTGAAGCGCAGAATCGCCGTGATGAAGTCGGCGATCTCGCGGATGCTGTACTACGCCGCGATCTACAGTCCCTACACGTCCCTGGAATGCACCTTCGATACGGACCGCACGGTAAAGTTGCACGAAAGCCTGGATCCGGAGGACCGGCTGCTCTTCGACGGCGATGTCTCCAGGATCCACTGGAAGACGTATTTCCAGGAAATCCATATCCCCGGCCTGAAACGCCACGTGCTGAAGACCGATGAGCCGAAGCCCGCGGTCACGGAAGAAGAGGAGGTGGCGGAGCGGTCCGGGTTCGCCCAGGCCGGGGAGGACGCCCTGCCCCATCTCGATACGCTGACGGACATACTGGCCAAGAGCGCGGACACGTACGGAGACAAGACCGCACTGCAGATGCAGCGGGACGATGGCTGGATCCGCTATTCCTACAAGGACGTGTTCGCCCTGGCCGGGCACATCGGCTGGCAGTGGCGGTCCAGCGGCCTGCATCCGGGCGACCGGGTCCTGCTCTTCTCGGAGAACCGGCCCGAATGGGGAATCGCCTGTTTCGCCGGGATGGTGGCCGGAGCCGTGCTCGTGCCCGTGGACCGCCGGTCGACGCCCCAGGAAGTCTGGCGCATAGCCCGGTTCACCGAATCGAGGGCCATTCTCTGCACGGAAAGCGGTCACGCATTGCTCACGGCGTCGGCGGAGGCCGGCGACGTAGAGAAGCCCGGCAACGCGGCGGAGCCCGGTGGCGCACCGGCGGAGCCCGGCGGCGCACCGTCGCAGTCCGGCGGCGACGTCATGTTCTGGAATATCGAAAACCACGGACTGCCGTTCGACGCACCTCGACGGCCCGCGACGCCCGTCATCCTGAACGAGGAGCCGCCCCCATGGGCGCCGGTGGAACCCGATTCCCCGGCCGCCATCATGTTCACCCGGGGCATGGCGGCCGAATCCCACGGCGTGGTCCTGACCCATCGGAACTTCGTTTCGAACCTGCTGTCCCTCGCCGAGATCCTGCGCGCCTACCGGACCGACCATTTCCTGTCCCTGCTGCCCATGAGCCAGGCCCTGGAGTTCACGGGCGGATTTCTCATGCCCTTCTACGCGGGCGCGACCATTACCTACACCACGTCGGTACGGCCGCGGTCCCTGGTCGGCCTGATGGATGAAACCGGGGTCAACTGCCTGATCGCGGCGCCCCGGTTATTCGGGCTGTTGCATGGGTCGCTGCGACAGACGGCCGAAAAAAACGGCGAAGGCGTCGTCTCCCGCATGCGGCTGCTGGTCAGTGGAGGCGGCACGCTCGAATCGGATCTGTACCACGCCTACCGGGAGATCGGCCTGACGATCCACGAGGGCTACGGGCTCACGGAAGCGGCCCCGGTCGTGACCGTAAATCCCATGGACCGAAGCAAGCCCTCCTCCGTCGGCGTGGCCCTGCCGGCGGTAGACGTTGAAATCCAGGCCCCCGACACGGAAGGCAACGGCGAGATCATCGTGCGCGGGAACAACGTCATGCAGGGGTACTACCGAAACCCCACGGCCACGGAGAACCGCCTCCGCGGCGGGTGGCTTCACACGGGGGACATCGGTCGCATCGACCGCGACGGCTATCTGTATATCGCGGACCGCATCGAGCGCCTGGGCCAGGCAACCGGGGCCGCCGGATCCGCCGGGTCCGCGAGGTCCGCGCAAGGAAGCCCAGGCGGACCGGAAGGAGCGGCCGGTCGGCGGTCGGGACGCGCCGGTAGTGGCCGGGAACACGGCGCGACGGCCTTCTTCGACGTAGACGGCACCATCGTGGACGCGACGATCGTACACTACTACGCTTTTTACAGGACCTGGGGGTATTCCGCCCCGCGGCGTCTCCTCTGGACCATCGGATTCCTGCCGAAAGTCCTCTATTACATCGTCCTGGACAAGATCAGCAGAAGCCGTTTCATCCAGTCGTTCTACCGGCAGTACCGGGGTTTCGGTCGCGGGGAATGCGTATCGAGGAGCGAGCAGCTTTTCGAGAAAGTCATGCGTCCGCGCATGTACGCCGGGGCCGTCGATCGCATACGGGCGCACCAGCAACGGGGCGAGCGCGTGGTCCTGGTCACCGGGTCCCTGGATTTCGTCATGGAGCCGCTGGCGGAATACACCAAGGCGGACGACCTCATCGCCCTGTCCATGAAGGAAGAGGACGGCCGGCTGACCGGCGAGACGGAAGGACCGCCCATCGGTGACGAGGCGAAGGCCCGTATCGTCCGGGATTACGCCGAGCGCCGCGGTATCGACCTGGCCCGGTGCTATGCCTATGCCGACAGCAGTTCGGACGAGCCCATGTTGCGCGTGGTAGGGCACGCCGTCGCCGTGAACCCCGGCGGGAAGCTGAAGAAAGCCGCGGATGCCGGCGGATGGGAAGTCGTGCACTGGACCCATGTATGAAAGCCGTACAATACATCAAGAGCGTACCCCGGTACCTGTTCGTCCGGACCCTCGGCCACCGTCGGCCCGGCCCGGCCACCGGCGCGCTGTCGTGCATCCGCATGGCAGACGTCGATCCCCCCGCCCTTCCGACGCCTGAATGGATGCGGGTCAGGCCGCTGCTGAGCGGGATCTGCGGATCGGACCTTTCCACCATACGGGCGAAGGGCAGCCCCTATTTTTCGCCCATGATCTCGGCACCTTTTGTCCTGGGCCACGAGGTGGTAGGCGAGGTGGAGGAGACCGGTGCAGGTCCCGGGGACGTATCCCGGGGAGACCGCGTGGTGATCGAGCCCGGCCTCTGCTGCGCCGTCCGGGGAATCCACCCTCCTTGTCCGTCGTGCGCAGCAGGCGATTTCGGCCTGTGCGAGATGGTCATGCACGGAGACATTTCCCCAGGGATACAGACGGGGTACTGCAGGGACACGGGCGGTGGATGGAGTACGTCCCTGGTGGCGCACCCCTTCCAGGTCCACCGGGTGCCCGATCGGCTTTCCGACGAGGAAGCGGTCCTGGTCGAGCCTTTCAGCTGCTGCCTGCACGCCGTGCTCAAGTCCTTCCCCGGTGACGAAGAGACCATCCTGGTGATCGGCTGCGGTGCCGTCGGATTACTCACCATCGCGGCCATACGAGCCCTGGGAGGGAAGTGCCGCATCCTCGCCGCCGCGCGGTATCCCCATCAGCAGGCCCTGGCGGCCGCCCTCGGCGCCGACCGCGTCATCGGCCGGAGCGAAGACCTCTACGATACGGTCAGCAAAGTGACAGGGGCGGAGATCCACCGGCCCGAGATCGGGCGGCCCGTATTCATCGGCGGCGTGCACCGGACCTTCGACTGCGTCGGATCGTCGCGCACCATCGACGACGCGCTGCGGCTGACCGGTTCCGGCGGCGTCGTTACCGTCGTGGGCATGCCGGGCATTCCTTCCGGGATCGACTGGACGGCGGTGTGGTACAAGGAATTGAAGGTGCAGGGAGCCTACGCCTACGGGACGGAGGAGCGCGAAGGCCGGTCCGTCCGGACCTTCGACCTGGCCATGGATCTGATCGCGTCGGGGAAGGTCGGCCTGAAGCCTCTCGTGACGGACCTCTTCCCCCTGAAGGAATACCGGAAGGCCATCGGACGGGCCCTGGAAGCCGGCCGGCACGGCGCCGTCAAGGTGGCCTTCGACCTGAGAAACGAGCCGGGGCCGTAAGTCCGGTGTGGGCCGCGCCGAGGTTTCAACGGTAACCGTGCGTATCGGAGCACACTCGTGCCCTACCTGAAGTTGTTGCACGCAAAAGACCCGCAAGTCCATGTCCTGTCACGGGATGTCACTACCCTGGGCCGTTCCGGCGAGGCCGACATCGCCATAGGCGGTGACCGGGGCGTTTCGAAGCTTCATGCGCGTATCGAAACGGAGGCGTCGGGTTTCGTGATCGCGGACCTGGGCAGCCGGAACGGGACCTATGTCAACGATCATCCGATCAGCGGCAAGCCCGCCCCGCTGCTACCGGGTGACCGCATCCGGCTCGGAAGATCGGTTTTCGTCTTCGAGGAGGGAGAACCCGAAGGAACGGTACCGGAAAAGCGCGCCGATGATCTGCAGGCGCCGGCCTCCCTCTTCCGGGCGGACCAGTTGCCGTACACGATGGCGGGCGGCACACCCGCCGTGAGGCCCGAGGATACCGACGGACGGCTGCTTAAACTCACGGAACTGAGCAAGGAGGTCATGACGGCCCGTAGCGAGGCCGAATTGGGTGCACTCGTGACCCGGAGCCTGCTGGAATGGATGGAGGCGGACTGCTGCGCGATCGTCCATCCCGTTGAGACCGGGGATGGCTACGATTTCGAAATCCAGACGCTGGCCTCCCGGCCCGGATTCGAAGACCGGTCGATTTCGATCAGCACGACGGCGGTGAAACAGGCCCTGGAAAACCGGATGGCCTCGATCACCTCGAACGCCCTAGGGGACGACCGGTTCAGGGACCGGCAGAGCGTAATCGTCCGCCGGCTGGTGTCCATCCTGTGCGTGCCCCTCTGGCATGAAGACCGGGTGTTCGGCCTGCTATACCTGGATTCCGCGGATCCGGCCGTGGAGTTTACCGTGGACCACCTCGGCCTGTCCAGCGCGGTGGCCAACCTGACCGCCATCAAGACCGACAACCTGCGCCTCTTCGACGCCGCGGTGGCCAAGAGTGCGCTGGACAAGGAACTGGCCCTGGCCGGCGAGATCCAGGCCGGGCTGCTGCCGGGGGAAAGCTATGCCTTCAACACGCTGGCCTGCGCGGGCTCCCATGTGTCCTGCGAGGAGATCGGCGGGGACTACTACGACTTCATTCCTTATGGAGAGGACGTCCTGACGGTGACGATCGCCGACGTCACCGGACACGGCCCTTCCAGCGCGCTGCTCATGGTCGCCTGCAAGACCATGCTGACCACCCTCATCGACATCGGCGTACCGCTGGTGGAACGCGTCGGCAGGCTGAACGAGTACATACTCCATCACTCCTCGGTGAGCCAGTTCATTACCTTCTTCCACGCCGATATCGATACACGGGCGAATACCCTGCGGTACTGCAACGCCGGGCACAATCCGCCCATGCTCCTTTCGCAGGATGGACCGGTTCAGAAGCTGCATTCAGTCGCGCCGCCGCTGGGGATCGCCGACGTTGCCTTTGAGTTGGAATCTGTACGGTTCGAACCCGGGACCAGGCTGGTCATGTATACCGACGGTGTCACCGAAGCGGCCAACGCCGACGGCGAACTGTACGAAGAAAAAAGACTCGAATCCCTGCTGACGAAGCACAGGGGCCAGGATGCGGGCGCATTGAAGGACACCGTCATGGCGGCGGTATTCGGGTTTTCAGCGGGATCCCGGCAATGTGACGACGTCACCCTGGCCGTGGTGGAGCATACCGGCGCGTAATCCCGGCGCGTAATACCCGCGAAGCGCCGTGAGCCCGTGCGTCCCCGTGAGCCCGTCAGATCCAGCCGTGATCGATGTTCACCGGCGTGCCGGACTGCTGGTGGGTCCACTGTCCCCCGCTGGCCAGCGGCACCTCCCGGCCGGAAATGGAAGACTGCTCCGCGGCGAACAGGATCTCCATGACGTGGCGGCCCCATTCGCCCGGGGTGGGCGGCTCGATATCCATGCGGATTGCCTCGACGAACCCCTTCCACTCGTTGTACATGGGATTGGGCGGGTCGTCGAAGGGCACGTCTTCCCACCGGTTGTCCTTGCCCACCCTGACGTATTTCTCGCCGGACTCGCTGAAGCGAAGCGAACCGTTGGCGCAGATCACCTGGCACTCGTGATTGGGGCCGCCGTCGGCGTACCCGACGGCCACCGCCACGCCCGCCGTGCCGTTCTTGTAGCGGATGAAGGCCGTGGCGGAATCGTCCGCTGCCTGGTAGTGCGCCCGGTTGCCAATGGTGGCGGAGACCGAGACCGCCTGCGAGGCCAAGACCCAGGAGAGCCGGTCCACCACGTGGACCCCGTTGGTCATCCACATGCCGCCACCGTGGAACCGGCTGCGGTACTGGGGCCTGCGGCTGCCGTACCCCCAGTTCTTGGACATGTAGCACACCGCCGTGATGGCCGGTCCCAGGACGCCGGAGTCCAGGATCTCCTTGGCCTTGACGCTGGTGCCGTAGAAGTGCTGTGTCAGGCCCACCATGAGCTTGACACCGTTGGCCGCGGCGGCGGCGATCATGTCGTCGCACTGGTCCAGGCTGATCGCCATGGGCTTCTCTACCAGGACGTGCTTGCCCGCATTGCAGGCGTCCACGGTCAGCCGGTGATGCAGCTGGTGACCGAGGACGATGGCCACCGCTTCGACCTCGTCGTCCTCGAGCAGTTCCGTATGGGTGGCGTACCCCCTGGGGATGTCGTAGTTGTCCATGTATTCGCGGCGCTTTTCCTCGAGCAGATCGGCGACCGCTACGATCTCCACGCCGTCCAGGTTCGTTATGGCCTCGCAGTGGGGACGGGCGATGCCGCCCAAACCGATGATACCGACGCGCAGGTTAGACAAGGGTGAGGCTCCTTCAGTCGGGTCTATCTTTGAGATTAGCCTTTTAGATCACAATTCGTCATCCTTCGACGGACAGACAGCCGTCAATCGCCTCAAGAATGTTACTGCGCAATTCATCCAGCGAATCACCTTGCGACACGCATCCTGGGATTGCGGGGACTTCGGCCCAATAACCACCTTCTTCTGCTCGATGTACAATGACTTTGAGTTTCATTGTTCTCCTCGGGTTCCGTTTGCGGTAATCAAAATGGTGGTCCAAGTCCTCGAAATCGATCACCATGAGGACCTCCACCAGGAACGTCAGACGCCGGTTTACTGATATCAGGCACGGCGTGGCGGTCTTACTCAACTCACCCTGCGTTACGTGTCTTCAGACTGCAGTGGTCAAACGATACGATCATAGTATTACGGTAACTCGTAGCCTGCTGGTTGACAACCGTTATTCGCTGTCGACTGTTCCATTGACCACAGGACCGTACTGTATGTCAAGGAGCATCTTTGACATTACTCCCGTCGTACTCTTCAGGAGGATTTTGACAGGTTGACAACCGGGAAAGAAAATGCCAAACTCCTTTCAATACAAGCAAACAGCCCAACATTCATCGGTTCTCATGATCCAGTCGCATCTATCCCCGTGACCTCAAGATGCGGAGATTCCCGGGAGCACTCCATGTACCGTAAACGGAAACACGGACGTATTCGCAGGCTGGTCCTTAGCCTGATCCTTGCGACCACGGCCCTCTGCCTGCTTGCTTCTTCGAAAGCCTCCGCCCAGTACACGCCGGTCGGCCCCGACGACGTGGTCGATCTTTCGCCCGTCATTTCCGGACGCCACTACCAGTACTGGCCGGGCGGACAGATACACCACCAGCCCCTCGTCGTGCCCTATATCGTCCATGGAGACCGGCCCTGGGCGTCGGACCTGATCATCCTGGACGAGAACACGGCGACGCAGACGGATACGCCGGCCCACATGATGCCGCCCCAGCACAGCGGTCTGCCGAACGCCCATTACTGGGGTGACTTGACCGTTGAAAAAGTACCGGCCTGGCAGCTGGTGGGCGAGGTGTACAAGATCGACGGCCGGTCCATGCTGGACCAGGCTCCGCCGGGCGTGAGTCCCCTGTTCACCATAGATGTGGTCAAGGCCGCCGAGGCGGCGCACAGGCCCATGGGACCGGGCGACGCCGTCCTGTACTGGAGCGGGTACGACGACCGCCACGACCGGCCCGCGCCGGACGACCGCCGCCTGATCGTGGAACCCGTCGTGGGGACGGCGCCTGGATGGCCCGCGCCGGACTACGACGCGGCGGAATACGTGGGCAGCCGGGGAGTCTGGCTCATGGGCATCGACAGTCCGAGCATGGGTGGACTGGGCCCGCCCCGCTACATCGCGTCGGGTCCCGATGGCATGTATGTAAACCCCCTCGCCCTGGAGAGCCATCTCGGCCATTTCAAGCACGGTGCCGTGCACACGGAGGGACTGATCAACCTGGACAGGACGCCCAACGGATCCCTGTACATCGCCCTGCCGGTCAAGCACGAAAACTCACCCACGGTGGAAACGCGGGCGGTGGCCATAACCAATCCGGACCTGGCTGCCCGTCTGCTCGAGGCCGTTAAGTCGAAACGGGTGGTCGACCTCTCCGTAACGCTGTCCATGGACCGCCCCGTCTGGTGGCCGGGTCGCGGCGTGGGCCGTCACGTCTTCCCCTATTCGAGGGTGCAGCCGGTGAACTATTTCGATGGTCCCTTCGGCCCCTACTGGGTCAACACCCACTTCATGGATGCTCATACCGGTACCCACGTGGATCCGCCCGCGCACTACGGCCCTCCGCCCGGATTCGACACGGGCAGGTATGACGAAACGGTCCGCGCCGCGCTGAGGGAGTTCGAGGCCGAGCACGGTCCGCTGAAGCGCACGGAGATGACGACGGAAAAGGTCCCGTTGCACCACTTCATGGGGCCCGCCCGGGTCGTCAACGTGCAGCACCGCGTGGGGACGACCTCGCGGGATGACTGGCCGGCCTCACCGGCCATCACGCTGGACGATGTCAGGAGACACGAGGAACTGTACGGGGAGATCGAGGGCGGTGAGGTCGTGCTCTTCCATACGGGACACACGGACACCCACTTCCGCCGCTTCATCCGGGTTGTGGTGGAACAGACTGTCAAAGCGCCCCTGGACGGACAGTCCGAGGGATGGCCGGCTCCGGGGGCGGAAGTTATCGCCTACCTGGCCGGGAAAGGCGTGAAGCACGTGGGCATCGATACGCCCGACATGGGATCGGTGGACCCGGTGGAATCCATGAAGACGCACTGGACGGCGGTGAACCACGACATGATCTTCACGGAGTATCTGATTGGCGTGGGGCAGCTTCCGCCGAAAGGCGCCTTCTTCATCTTCCTGTGCCCCCACCTCGAAAACAACCACGGCGGACCGGGAAGGGCCATCGCCATACTTCCGTAAGGCGGCTTCACGATCGCCACTTGCCCGGGCGGCCCACCTGGTCCGCCCGACCGTGTCAACCGCGCCCGCCCGCGGTTCAGTGAAGTACGGGCTGATCGCCAGGCGACCATCTTACGAATCGTCCGCGTCCCGTCCCACCCCCAGGGCGTCCGCGACACGGTTGATGTAGTTGAACCACGACGCGATCAGGGTGATCTGTAGGATCGCTACGTCGTCGAACCCCTCGGACCGCAGTCCTTCGAGATCGGCCTTCCGGATCTGCGTGGCATCCTCGGTAAGCCGGATGGCGAAATCCAGCATCGCCCGGTCCTGCGCGCTCAGCGGCGCCTTGTCGTAGTCGTACTTGATCGCTTCGACCAGTTCGCCGTCCAACGTGACCCGACGCAGAAACTCTGCGTGCGAATCAATTCAGTACACACACCGGTTTCTCGACGAGACGATGGTCGAGATCATCTCGTGCTGCCTGCGGCTCAACGGAAGATCCGGCGACATCAACACCCCGAAAGTGGCGAAGGCGTGATGCAGCGCCTCCGGGATCAGTGAGTGGGACGCCACGATGCCGGAAGTGCCGTCGTCGGTGGGATGCACCGGCGTATCGTACTCCGCGGGATAGAGCGTGCGCTGTGCCTCGAGCGCGGCGAGCAGCTTTTCGTCCCCATCCGACGCGGAGACGGTCTTAATCCATGCCATGGTCTTCTCCTGAAGGTCTTTGCTGCGAGGTTTGATTTCTGAACACGAGAAAGTACACCGGTATCCCCAGGACCGTCACGCCGACACCGAGCAGGGCCTGCACGGGACTGTGGCCGAAGAGCAGCACGAGCAGGACCGCGGCGAGGACCAGGAACAACACCGGGGTGACGGGATAGAAGGGGGTCCGGTAGGGTGGCGTCTCGGCCGACCTGCGACGGACCACGAAGAGGCCCGCCACGGTGAGCGCAATGAACAGGACGGCCACGAAGATGAAGTAATCCAGGATCTGGCTGAAGGTCCCCAGCCACACCAGCAGCGAGGCCAGTCCGCCCTGGATGGCGATCGCGCGGTACGGCGTGCCGAAGGAGGGATGGACCGCGCCGGCGAAGCGGAGGAAGACACCGTCCCTGGCCATGGCGAAATACACCCTCGGCGCCATGAGAAGCAGCCCGGTCAGGCTGCCGACGATGGACAGGATGACCACGGAGGAAAACAGGATGCCGCCGCTGCGGCCGAAGAGCACCTCGCCGGCCTGCGCCGCGAAAGTCTCGTCGCTGGTGACCTGGGATACGGGTACGAGGTACATGAAGACGGCGCTGGTGGTGATGTAGGTCAACGCGACGATGCCTACCGCCATCAACAGCGCCCGGGGCAGGGTGCGCGCCGGGTCCTTGATTTCGCCGGCCACCTTGTTCAGGTCCCACCAGCCGGCGAAGGCGAAGAAGGCGCCCACGATGCCGCCGGCGAGGGCGCCGAACAGCGGACCGGAATCCGCGGGACGCGCCACGAACGGCGTAAAGTTCGACCAGTCGCCGAGTCCCAGGCCGAACCCCAGTAGGGAGATGACCGCGAGCACCCCGACTTTGAACACGGTCAGCAGGACGATGATCCAGGCGCCGATGCGCACGCCGTAGATGTTGACGGCGGTGAGGACGGCCAGCACGGCGATGGCGACCAACTTCATCGCGACCGGGTCCATCGGGAAGATATGGCCCGCGTAGCTCGCCATCCCGGTCGCCAGGGTCGCCGTGATGCCCGGATCCAGCACCATCAGGGACATCCAGCCGTACAGGAAGGCCGTCGGCGTGCCGTAGGCCTCCCGGAGATAGACGTATCCTCCGCCCGCGTGGGGATACCTGGACGCCAGTTCACCGAAACACAGCGATCCGCAAAGGGCCATCCCGGCCATCGCCAGCCAGATGGCGAGCAGCAGCAGGGGCGATCCCAGCGACTTGGCCATCCCGGCGGGCACCAGGAAGATCCCCACGGCGATCATCCCGCTGATCACCATGGCCGTGGTCGGCCAGATACCCAGTTGTCGGCGCAGGTTACCCGTGGTCATGAACGCGTTTTCGTCTCACACCAGTTCGGGTTCGTTCTCGATCCGGCTCAGCCAGTAGTGGTTGTCGAACTGGTCGTCACCGGTCAGAAACCGCCAGAAGTGGATCCGGTTGACATGTTCGATGCGCTCTTCGTTCCCGTGCCACGGCTGGTTCGTGCTCAGGATGTGGCTGACTTCCGGATCGTCGATGTCCTCCGTGTTCCACAGCCGGAGCTGCCTGACCGTGGGATTGAGGCGCAGCTTGAACATGTACCGCATCTCGTCGGTGCGATTCGGCTGGGCGCAGTGCCACATGCCGTGATGGAGTACGATCACCGTCCCGGCCTTGCAGATCATCGGCACCTGGCCCACGAAGTTGTGGTAACGGGCGATGTCGGATTCGCTGATGCGGCGGTAGTGGCTGCCGGGAAGGATCAGGGTTCCTCCCATCTCCCTGGGCGTGTCGTGGGCGAAATACATGAACTGGATGTCGAAGTGCAGGCGCGTGTCGATGATCGCGTCCGCGTGCCAGTGCTGCCCGAAGTGGTGACCTGCCGCCACGGTGTGCACAGCGTGGTGATCGTACAAAGGATCGGGACCGACGAGGCTGTGGATGATGCCCTCGATCTCCGGAAGCCTGAAAACGCGTCCCACGGCGGCGTCTGGCCAGATGGCGCTCAGCGGCGATCCCGCCTCTTCCCGGGGGATGGCCTGGTTGTCCATTTCCGCTTTCACGGCCCGGTTGAGGTCGTCGGGAACCAGTTCGTCGAAACGGAGATACCCCTCCGCGACGAACCGCGCCATTTGCTTCGAGTTCAACAGATGGGTGCTGTCAGCCATCGATGGCCTCCATTTTTTCGAGTATGTACTCGTACTTGAGATAGGACACCTGGTACTCCGTGCCTGGATAGGCCGGGTATTGCTGGGGAAACTGGACGACCCGCCAGCCGTCCCGCATGGCGTCCACTACCGAAGCGTAGGGCGGATCCGTAGCGCCGCCCGAGTCCGCGGCGTCCCCCGAAGTATGGCGTTCGTCGGCGGCCGAGGTGCCGTCGAATTCGGACCAGGCCACGACGCCGGCATGCAGGTCGGGGGTCCGCAGGTAGAGCACCAGCAGTTTCTGGCGTGTATCTGGCATTAAGTTCCCTTTCCGGTGATGCGTTCTATCGTGCCCGACGTGGACATCCCGTCCAGCACGGGCACTCTCTCCACGCGGCCGCCGTAGGCTTCCACCACGTCCCAGCCCACCACTTCCTCGTGACCGTAGTGACCTCCTTTGACCAGGACGTCCGGCTTGAGCAGGTTGAGCAGCGGAATGGGCGTTGGCTCGCTGAAAAGGACCACATGGTCCACGCAGGCCAGGGCGCCGAGCATGTAGGCCCGTTCTGTTTCGCCGTAGATCGGCCGGCCCTCGTCCTTGATCGCCCGGACGGACGCATCGGTGTTTATGGCCACGATGAGCAGGTCGCCGAACGATCGCGCGGTCTGCAGGAGATGGACATGGCCCGGATGGAGCAGATCGAAGCAACCGTTCGTGAATACGACGGTGGCGCCTTCCTGGCGCGCGCGCTCCACGACCGCCGCAAGTTCAGCGCGTTCGAGGAGTTTACCGCGGGTCTGCTGATCGTGCATAACCGGTCACAGCGTACGAATTGGCGATTCGAGCGAGTTGTCCTTGATGTAACATCGGGAGAGCGGGGAATGTCAACCTAAATAACCAGGGAGAGGGCCGCCGGGCTGACGGATTCAGGCGGCCGGGTTCAGGCAGCGGGACGGTCGGGTCCAGGCCGCCGGACCGACGAGGTCAGGATCTCACGAACCTCATGCCCGGCAACTGACGCACCGCGCCTTTCAGTTCGAGCGCCAGCAGGACACCGAGCGCCTGGGAGGACGTAAGGGAAAGGGCGGCCGCCAGGTGGTCGATGTGTTTGGGATCCGAGGTAACCTGGCCGTACATGGATTCCTCCTCGGGAGGCAGTTCCATTGCCGGGCCGGCCGGTTCCGGTTCCGATCTGATCGGTTCGTAACCCAGCCGGGGCGCCAGTTCTTCGATCACGTCCTCGACCCGCTGGATCAGCTTGGCCGTGCCGTCCTTGATCAGCCGGTTCACCCCCTCGCTGCCTGCCGCGTTCAGTGGTCCGGGTACGGCAAAGACCTCGCGGCCCTGATCCAGGGCGAAGCGCGCGGTGATCAGCGCTCCGCTGCGCTTGCCGGCCTCCACCACGATCGTTCCCAGCGTCGAACCGCTGATGATCCGGTTTCGTTGGGGGAAATGGACGGCGTCCGGTCCTGTTCCGAAGGGGTGCTCCGTCATCACGGCGCCGTGTTCCCGTATGGTCGCCATCAGCTTGCGGTTCTCCGCGGGGTACGGCCGGTCGAGGCCCGAACCCAGCACCGCCACCGTGCGGCCGTTGCCGCGCAGTGCGGTCCGGTGGGCGAGCGTGTCCACGCCCCGCGCCAGGCCACTCACGACGGTGAACCCGTATGAGCTGAGTTCCGCGCTGAAGGACTCGGCCATCTTCCGGCCATAGGCGGTGGTAAACCGCGTCCCCACGATGGCGATGGACTGTTCGTCCTCCGCTTTCCAGCCACCGGAAACGAAGAGCAGGGGCGGCGGATCGTAGATCTCGCGAAGCCGTTCGGGATAGTCCCGGTCGCGGCAGGTGACGATGCGCGCGTCGTGCCGATCGAGCAGGTGCAACTGACGGTCGACGAAGGCCTGGTCCCGGTGGCCGCGCACCGCCCGGGCGATCTGCGGTCCAACCCCGTCGGTCTCGGCCAGTTCGTCCACGGTGGCGGACAGGGCCGCGGAGGGCGACCCGAACTGGCGCAACAGCGCGTGGAACCGCGACGCGCCCACGCCCGGCACGCGGGCAAGGGTCAGCCAGGACGCCAGGTCCGCCATAGACAGGTCCGCCATAGGCAAGTCCTCCATAGCCAGGCCCTCAAGGGACGGCTATACAGCGTAGATACAGGTTACGGAAGCTAATCATGAACCCGTCGGCGCGTAAAACCGTCCGACGCGATTCATTACAAATTAGTCAGGCGAGTCGGTTCCGATCTCGTGAAGAATCTGGCCGATTTCTCCGAGGAGTTCGGGGATGCCTTCTCCGGTGGCGGAAGAGATCGCCAGCACGGGGTTGTTGCGCTGGCCCGCGTGCTTTGCGCGGTCGGGATCCACGACGAGGCCGTCCAGGGCGGAACGGTCCACGATCAGGTCCAGTTTGGAGAAGACGACCAGGGCGGGGCGGGAGAGGAGTACGGGATTGAACTGGCGGAGTTCGTTGACGAGCACTTCGTAGTCGTGTACGGGATCTGGCTGGCTTGCGTCGAGCAGGAAGAGGAGGATCCGGGTCCGCTCGATGTGGCGGAGGAACTGGTGTCCAAGTCCCTTGCCCTCGTGGGCGCCCTCGATCAGGCCGGGGATGTCCGCGAGGACGAAGCGGTCGTAGTCTCCCAGCTTGACGATGCCCAGGTTGGGTTCGAGGGTGGTGAAGGGATAATCGGCGATCTTGGGTCTCATGGCGGACAGACGGGACAGCAGGGTGGATTTGCCCGCGTTCGGATGACCGACCAGTCCCACGTCGGCGATCAGCTTCAGTTCGAGTTCCAACTGGCGTTCCTCGCCCGGCTGGCCCTCCTCCCAGCGCCGGGGCGCCCGGTTGGTGGACGTGGCGAAGGCCGAGTTGCCGCGGCCCCCATGGCCTCCCCGGGCGATGACCAGGGTCTGGTCCTCCCCGACCATGTCGGAAACCACCGAGCCGGACTCCCGGTCCTTGACGATGGTCCCGGGGGGGACGCCGATAACCAGGTCCGGGGCATTCCGGCCGTGCATGTCCTTGCCCTGTCCGTGCGTGCCGTTCCGGGCCCGGTACAGGTGCTGGTACTGGAAGTCGAGCAGCGTCCGCTTGCCCGGGTCGACCTGCAGGACGACATGGCCCCCGTCGCCCCCGTGGCCGCCGTCCGGCCCGCCCCGCGGCACGTTTTTCTCGCGGCGGAAGCTGCAGCAACCATTGCCGCCGCGTCCGGCCTTTACGTGGATTCTCGCGAAATCGACGAACATGGGGGATTCCCGAAGATTCGCGTTACCCTAGGCCTGCATCCGCTCGATGATGGCAGTGCCGAATTCCGAACACTTGACTTCCTGAGCGCCGTCCATCAGGCGGGCGAAGTCGTACGTCACGATCCTGCCCCCGATGGCCTTTTCGATCCCCTGGATAATCAGGTCGGCTGCTTCGTCCCAGCCGAGATAGCGCAGCATCAGTTCGCCGGAGAGGATGACGGAACCCGGGTTGACCTTGTCCTGGTTGGCGTACTTGGGCGCCGTGCCGTGGGTCGCTTCGAACACGGCGTGCCCGGTCTTGTAGTTGATGTTGCCGCCCGGCGCGATGCCGATACCGCCTACCTGTGCGGCCAGCGCATCGGAAATGTAATCGCCGTTCAGGTTCATGGTGGCGATGACGTCGAACTCGTCGGGTCGGGTCAGGATCTGCTGCAGGAAGATGTCGGCGATGGCGTCCTTGACCAGGATCTTGCCCTCAGGGACGTTGCCCCCGCATTCGTCCCAGCTGACCAGCCGGTCCGGGTACTCTTCCTTTGCGAGTTCGTATCCCCATTTCTGGAAGGCGCCTTCTGTGAACTTCTGGATGTTGCCCTTGTGCACCAGGGTGACGCTCTTGCGGTTACGCGCGATGGCGTACTCGACCGCAGCACGGATCAACCGCTTGCTGCCGGTCTCGCTCACCGGCTTGACGGCGATGCCCGAATCGGCTCGTATTTCCCACCCGAACTGTTCCCTGCAGAAGGCGATCAGCCTGGCGGCCTCGTCGCTGTAGGCCTCCTGTTCCTTCCCGGCGTACACGTCCTCCGTGTTCTCGCGGAAGATGACCATGTCGACCTTCTCGGGATGACGCACCGGACTGGGCACGCCGGTGAACCAGCGTACCGGCCGCAGGCATACGTACAGGTCGAGGATCTGGCGCAGCGCCACGTTCAGGCTGCGGATGCCGCCCCCCACGGGCGTGGTCAGGGGCCCCTTGATGCCCACCAGGTATTCCCTGAAACTGTCTACCGTTTCATCCGGAAGCCAACTGTCCGTAAGGTTGAAGGCCTTTTCCCCTGCCAGCACCTCGTGCCACGCGATGCGCCGGTCTCCGCCGTACGCCTTGTCGACCGCGGCGTCGAAAACGCGCTGAGCCGTCCTCCAGATATCCGGTCCCGTGCCGTCGCCTTCGATGAATGGGATGACCGGTTGGTCCGGGACGTTGAGCACGCCCCGGTCATCAATGGTGATGTGCTTTCCACCAGCGGGTGGTTGTGCAGCCATGTCGCTTTCTTCCTCCTCCGTCAGGATTCCCTCATTTGATGTAGATGTTATATGCCCAGTTCGTCCAGGCTCTCCTGGTACACTGAGGCGGAAGCACGCAGCGCCGCCCGTTCGTCGTCCGAAAGTTCCAGTTCGATCACTTCCTCGATGCCCTCGCTGCCCAGCTTCACGGGCACCCCAACGCAGACGTCCCGCAGTCCGTACTCGCCTTCCAGCATCACGGAAGCGGGAAGCACGCGGTTCTTGCCCTTCAGGACGGATTCCACCATCTGGACGACGGAGGCCGCCGGGGCGTAGTAGGCACTTCCCGTCTTGAGGTAGTTGACGATCTCCGCGCCGCCGTCGCGGGTCCGTTGCACGATGCGGTCGATGGCTTCCCAGGACAGCAACTCGGTGATGGGTATGCCGGAGACCGTGGTGTACCGCGGGATGGGGACCATGGTGTCGCCGTGCCCGCCGAGAATGATCGCCTGCGTGTCTTCCATGGAGACGCCGAGTTCCATGGCGACGAAGGAGCGGTAACGGGCGCAGTCGAGCACGCCGGCCTGTCCGTAGACGCGCTTCCGCCCGTACCCCGATACCTTGAGGGCGACATAGGTCATGACGTCCAGCGGGTTGCTGACCATCAGGATCTGGGCATCCGGCGCGTACTTCACGATGTTCTCAGTCACCGACGTGATGATCTCCGCGTTCTTCTTCAGCAGGTCGAGCCGGTCCATGCCCGGCTTGCGGGCCAGGCCGGCGGTGACCACCACGATGGCCGCGCCTTCCAGGGCCGCGAAATCGTTGGAGCCTTCTATCGCCGAATCATAGCCCAGAACGGGTCCGGCTTCCATCATGTCCAGTCCCTTGCCCTGCGGGATGCCGTCCACCACGTCGATCAGGGCGATGTCGCCCAGTTCCTTCTGCGCGGCGTACAGCGCAGCGGTCGCCCCCACGTTTCCCGCACCGACAATGCCGATCTTTACCATTTGTTCCTCCGTGTATGTACGTTGTATCGAGTTTCCTTCGACTTCAGCGGGCCGGATCCATACCGATCAGCAGCGACGCGTCGATGGGATGGTAATGGTCCGCGGTTTCCATCAGGTCCCGCGCCGTGTTGTGCGGAAAGGAGAACACCTCCACGCGCGGACCCAGTTCCTTGAGCAACTGGATCAGCGACACGAAATCCCCGTCGCCGCTGGCCAGGATGACGACGTCGACCTTCTCGGCCATCCTGATCATGTCGATGGCCATCTCCATGTCCCAGTCGCCTTTCGCCGAACCGTCGCTGCGCCGGCGGAGATCCTTCCGCTTCACCTCGTAGCTGAACTGTTCCAGCATGGTGACGAATCCGCTCTGGTCCACCTCCGGGGTCTGGATCACGTAGGCGTAGGCGCGTATCAGCCGGCGATCGTTCACGGCGGCCTGCATGAGCTTCTCGAAATCCACCCGTGCCGCCATGCCGTGCTGTTGCCGGGCGGCATACCACATGTTCTGGACGTCGATGAAGAGAGCGACCCTTTCGGATTCCGCGCCGCTTTCTTCTCTGAACTGTTCGATCCGCCGCTGCATCTCCCTGACACGGTCTTCCAGGATCCGATTCTGTTTCTCCAGGTCCGCGCCGTACCGGCGGGCTTCGATCAACGCCGGGTCGGTATCCTCCATCGGGCGGGCGTCCTCCATCGGGCGGGCGTCCTCCGGCCCGCCGTTCAGGACGGAATCGTCACGCTGGTAAGGGGACGCCGTCTCCTCTGATACGCCGGACCGGGGTTGAAAGGCCGGTATCCGGTTCAGCCGTTCGATGGCCGGCGCGTAAACCGCCTCCCGTTCGTCCAGCAACATGGCGAAGGTCATCCGACCGCACTCCCGGGTATAGGCGTCGGTCCGGTCACTCAGCAGAGAGTTGATGCCTTCGGGGGACGATTCCCCGATCTGCTCGATCTCCCTTGCGCTGGTCTGAACCAGGGTCCGGACGACCTGCGCGGCGGTGACCTCCCGCTCGAAGCAGTCCCCTGCGAGTTGCGCGGCGAGCGTATGCATCGCCGCTGTCGCCAGGTCCCGGCCGTCCTGGACCAGTCCGCAGATGTGCAGCAGCTTGACGATCAGTTGACGGTCGAGGGCGAGTTCCAGGACCCGTGCAAGCCCCTTTTCGTCGATCCTGCTGAAAAGATGCCGGTAATCCGCAAGCGCTGTTTTCGAGTTTTCCATGGTTCCGCCGTGCGTTCGACAGGTTGCCGTTGAGCTTCGCGGCCGTTCAACCCGCCAGGGACGACAACCCCTCCTCTACCCGGTCCATGCCCCTTTCGATCACGTCCAGGGTGGTTGCGTAGGAAAACCTCAGGCATCCCTCCGACCCGAAGGCGGCGCCCGGCGCCGAGATCACCTGGTACGCCTCCAGCAGGTACATGGCCAGGTCCAGCGATCCTTCGATGAGGCTGCCGTCGGGCCGTCTGCGGCCCGTATATGCCGACAGGTCGGGAAACACGTAGAACGCGCCGCCGGGCCGGGCGCACGCCACGCTTTCCATGTTCTGCAATCTTTCCATGATGTAGTTCCGCCGGCGGTCGAACGCCTTGATCATGGGGGGCAGGAAGTCCTCGGGGCCGGTCAGCGCGGCAATGGCCGCGTGCTGGGTAATGGCGCTCGGATGCAGGACGGTCTGCCCCTGGAATTTCACGACCAGCTCCATCACCTCGGCGGGGCCGGCGGCGTAACCCAGGCGCCAGCCGGTCATGGCGTACGCCTTGGACAGTCCGTTGACCACCAGCGCCTGTTCCTTCATCTGCGGATGGAGGGCAGCGATGCTTACGTGGCGATGGCCGTCATACAGGATCTTCTCGTACAGTTCGTCCGTGATGACGTATATCCCGGCCTCCATGACCACCTCGGCGATGGCGGCGAGTTCGTCCCGCGAATACACCATGCCCGTGGGATTGGAGGGAGAGTTGAGCAGGAGCGCCTTGGTCTTCGCCGTGATCGCGGATCGCACCTGGCCGGCCGACACTTTGAAAGCATCGCCCGGTCCCGTGTCCAGCACCACCGGAACGGCGCCCGCGAGTTTGACCATCTCGGGATAACTGACCCAGTAGGGCGCCGGGACGAGGACCTCGTCGCCTTCGTCGCAGATCACGTAGAGCAGGTTGTACAGGGCGTGCTTGCCGCCGGAGGTCGTCGCAATCTGGTTCGGCGCGTATTCGAGCCCGTTGTCCCTGGCCAGCTTGTGGCAGATCGCTTCCTTGAGGTCCAGGATGCCGGTTGCGGGCGTGTACCGGGTGAAGTTGTCCCGGATCGCGGCCAGGCCGGCTTCCTTGATATGGTCCGGCGTGGGGAAGTCCGGTTCGCCCACGGCGAAGTTGAAAACCTCGACGCCTTCGCGTTTCATCGCGATGGCCCGTTCGTTGAGTACGGTGGTCGCGGAGGGTGCGATACGATCCAGTTTTCGGGAAAGGGGACGGATAGCGGGCATGAGAAAGGGGGCGGAGAGTGGTGTCGGCAGTCCTTGGATAACCGGAGGTTTAGCTGATCGACCCGCGCTTTTCCGACAGCGCCTTTAATACGGGAGGCGGGACCTGGTGGCTTACGTCGCCACCGAAACGGAAGACCTCTTTCACGAGCGAAGAACTCACGTACACCGATGGTTCGCCGGGAAAGAACGATACCGTGGTCACCGACGGGGCAAGGCGCCGGTTCATGAGCGCCATCTGGGACTCCGTTTCCAGGTCTCCGGCGGAACGAACGCCGCGGACGATCGCGTGGGCGCCGAGTTTCTTGGCGAGGTCGACCGTCAGTCCGTCCGTCGACATCACTTCGACTCCCGACCAGCCGTCCACGGCCTGCCGGAACAGGTCCACGCGATCCTCCACCGAAAACATCGGGTGCTTCTCCATGTTGGTTGCGACGGCCACCACCACGCGGTCGAACACGGTCAGCGCCTGTTTCAGCACATCCAGATGTCCGTTGGTCACAGGGTCGAAAGTACCGGGGTAGACCGCAACTTTCATCGCCGGGTTCTCGATGAAGGAGGTGGAAGATCGATGGGCAGGACTTCCGGCCGGTTCATGGTGGCCGCCGAAACGGGCTGAAAGAAAGACAGCGCCGTGTCACCGATCTTTCGGCTGCGCACCAGGTCGAGACCTTCGCAGGATTCCGGTTGGTCGTCTTCCCTATGCTCCAGGACGAGCAGGCCGCCCGGAGCCAACACGTTCCGTTCGCCGGCGGTACGGACGATTTCCCACGCTACCGGATCGCCATAGGGCGGATCGGCGAGTATGATGTCCACCGTGCAGGCATGGTCGGCGAGGTGATCGAGACTCCGAATAGCGTCTGTCATCCAGATCCTGCTGCTTCCGCGAAACCCACAACGGTCGAGATTGTCTCTTATCGTCCGGACGGCGCGGCGGTCGCGATCGACGAACAGGCAGCAGCGCGCACCGCGGCTCAGCGCTTCAATGCCCAGGATTCCTGTGCCGGCGCACACGTCCAGCACCGTACCGTCGACTATTCGAGCCGACAGGATGTCGAACAACGATCCGCGTACGCGGCTGCCGGTGGGACGAATGTCGCCGGTTACGGACTTCAGCCGACGGCCCCTGGCGATTCCCGTGCCGATTCGGAGCATGATTCCCACCTCCGGCCATTACCGTTCGAACCACATCGAAAATAGATTTGCAGGGGGTGCATGTCAACAAAAAAGCCCGTTGATAAAGCCCGGTTTCCCCGCTGTTTTCGGGGTTTTCCGGCACGTTGTCGCATGGGCCGGACCGGCACGGTAGCACATGGTTCCGGCCGGGCGCGGCCGAGGGCGACCGGTACTTGGGCACAGGGTCCCATCCGGATGCTTTCAGGCGCGGCCGGGTGCCGCATGCTATTCATTTCAGCTGCACCAGGGGCCGTATACGGCCGAGTTTAGCGGGACCGATCCCTTTCACTTCAAGTATCTGCTCGATCGTCTCAAAAGGTCCGGACCGTGTCCGGTATTCGATGATCGCCTCCGCCAGTTTCGGACCGATCCCCGGCAGTTTCTGAAGTTCGGACGCAGGTGCGGTGTTCACCGGTATAAGCAGGTTGCCGGAGGAAGAAGCGGATTTGGAAGAGACCCCGGCGTCCGGGTGCCTCGAGTCCAGGGTAGCGCCCGGGTGTCTCGAATCCTGCGTGGCAGCCGGACGTCGAGCGTCCGACCCGGTGGACGGGAGGCGCGCGTTCGAATCGTCCGCGGTAGCCGCGGCGGATACCGACTCGACGTCTGCATACAGCCGTCCGTGCGCCTGAGCCGGCCCCAGATCGGGCAGGAGATCGGAATCGTACTGTTTCACCAGCAGAATAGCGGCGCCGGCCAGCATGCTGACCGCGACGAAGATGACGGCCTGTATCTCCCCTTTTGTCATAACTCACCCTCGGAACAAATCAGTTGAAGACGAACTCGGTCCACAGTCCGCCGCCTCGCCGTAGCCGCTTCTGCTGGGTGATCACGTTCAGTGTATTCGTCAGTTCCAGCGTCACGCCGCCGCGGACGTACCGGCTGAAGCGATAGTCCGTCGTAACCGAGAAACGGTTCTGATTCTGACCGTTGTTTGCCTGGAAGTCGCCGCCTATCCGGGAGATCAGCGTCCTGTTGGAGTTCCGGGTGAATTGCAGCCGGGCATTGATGTCCCCGCTCGTTCTCCTGCCGAAGATCCGGACACCGGGCCGAAGCCGGTAGTCAACGGCGACTGTAATCGACCTGGTCTGTAGTTTCTGATCGGTCGCGTTCCGCCCGAACTGGGTCAGTCCGTCCGACGTAGTGAAATTGCCTCTCAGCACCAGGCCCGCGTTCAGGTCGAAGACGAAACCGATCAGTGGAGACAGGGTCGTCGTGGTCGTCCGGGTGATACCGGATTCACTGGAGGCCGCATCACCCGTCGCGGTGCCCTGCGTGACCGCCAGGTCCTGTTGCTTCAGGTCGGTACTCTTGCTGTTGCGTCGCGAGAACCCGCTGGACAATTCGACCCGACGGAACAGCCGGCCGAAATCGCCCATGCTCCTGGGATTGGGACTCCAGCGCAGGTTCATTTCCGGCCACGTGGTGTTGCGCTGCTTCCGGTTCAGGTTCGTGGATCGGTTATGGGTCGATACCCATGTAGGCCTGATGGAAAAAGTCGCTCCACGGTAATTGATTCCCGTTCCGACGTTGAAAGAAGACCGGTTCGCTTCCGTTTCCTGGTTGCGCTGGATGCCGGTAACCCCGTCGCCGGTCCCCAGGGTGTCGAATGGTACGGAAAAATAGTCCGACAGTCCCATGCGCTCCCGCAGGGTCGGGCGGGAGACCGCGTTGAAGAAGTTCTGATTGCGGCTGACCGTAAAATTGAGGGTGACCGGCGAGAGATTGCCCAAGACGGTGACAAACCGGTCTGCCACGTTACGCCTGAACCATCCGGAATCTCCCGGCTCCGATCGCCTCGATGTGCTCCCGAAAACGTTCGATACCATCCTGGCCATGTTGAGGTTGGTACGCACGCCCTGCTGGTTGTTGAACGTGATGGTCCTCGCTTCCGGAGAAGCGCCGACAAGCTGAAGCTGTGGATTCCGGTTTTCCGCGTATGACGTGGTAAAGTTGTAGGAAGGCCTTAACCAGGTGGTGATCTCGGGGCGGTAGTCGAGACCCAGGTTCTGGCGGAAGCTGGTTTCCGGTCCGAATTCGAGGCTGGTAAAGGACACGGTGGAATCGGACTTCATGTCGTTGGAAACGGCAAGGTTGTAGTTCATTCTCAAAGACCTGAAAGGCTCCATGATTGCCCGGATATTCCGATTCAGATACCGGGTGAAGCGTTCGCTCCGGTCCGAGATGACCGAAGGGGTCTCGCTGGTATCTCCGGCCTCGACGGTCCGCCCCGGCCTGTTGAGATATATCCGCCTGTCGCGGTTTATCTCCGAGAACAACTCCAGTCGAACAGGGAGCGGGTTGAACGTCAGTCCTGAAATGAAATCCGGCAGCGGCATCCAGCCGAGTATCGGCCACTGGATCCTCGTACGCGGCGTCAGGTTGTACTGCAGCCGTGCCCGGTAGGCCCCGGTGGTATCGATCCTGGAAACGGAGTGCCGGAAATAGTTGGTCGACGTGTAGTCGAACCGGATGCGTTCCAGGGTCCAGGCGACGAAGGGATTCGTGGAGCCGATCCGCTTGGAGATGGATGTCGAGAAAGACCGGTCGGTGTTCTCCGTGCGCTGTGCTTCGCGCTGTTCGCTGTTCAGCAGGACGATGTCGGAGCCGACCTGCAACCGGGGCAGCCTGAGGTCGTTCCTCCAGCGGAGTCGCACCGGAACGGACAGCCCCCAGTTTTCCGGCAGTATGTTTCCCAGGTTCAACAGGGTGGAGAAGTTCATCACGGTGGTCCTGCTCCCCGCTTCTTCGCCGCCTATCCGGCGGAAGTGGCTGCCCACGCTTCTGACGGTCCCGAACAGCGAGAACACGTCGGCGAAATCGGCGTCTATTTTCAAGCGGCCGGCCAGGCCCCGGTCGCGCCTGACGTCACCGGCCCTCAGTTCGTCCAGCCAGAGCTCGCCACCCTCGAGTTCGGTATCGTAAGGGTTGTAGATCCCGACCGTGATATGGCGGACCCGGGCCAGCGCGGGTGCTCCGAGTACCCTGTATTGCTTGTTTCCTTCCAACTCGACGATGGCTACTGTGCTTCCCGTGCCCGGTGGCCCTTCCTTGAAACGCACGGGACGTTCCTTCCCGTCGCTCAGTATGACCGAATAGGTGGTATCTGCCGTAGTCGCTGTCACCCGTGCGGCTTCAGTTTCGCTCTTCATAATCGTGAGGTCGTCGAAAACGACCCTGAGATGATTCGCATCGTCCCAGCCCGGGACCACGCGGGTCCTGTATTCGTAATAGTCAAATTCACCGCTGCCGAATCGTATAAAAAACTCGGGCGACAGGTCGCCTTCGAAATGATCCGAACCGTGGATGTACAATCTCAGGGAATTGTACAGCGTATAGTCCTGGAAGGAAAACAGCGTTCGGTAGGCCTGGGCGCTGTGGTGAGGCTGCAGGTTGGTATAGGTAAGGCTCAGCGACTGCTCCTTGATCTGCAGGCCGGTTACCCGGTCGTACTCGATGATCGCGCCAGGTGGCGTTGTATAATCCCCCGGGTTGTCGTAGGTGTTCTTCACGGCCACATTGAAAGTCTCCTCGTATTCCGCCAGCTTAGCGTCCGGTACAGGGAAACCGCTGGAATCGGTGATGGCCCCTTGAAAGTCTTCCTGCCACTGGTTGCCCACGATGTTGATGGAGGCGATGCGCATTCGTACCGGTTCGTTGACCATCGTGATCCAGAGCCGGACCGTTTCGATCCGGTCGAACCTCGGCATGCCCACCGAACCGTCGTACGCCCGGTTTGACGTTTCGGAACCCCCCAACATCGTCTCCGTGTCCGCACTGCCCTGCCCACCCGTGTCGCCCGTCGTTGGACCCGCGCCGGCCGGCGCGGCGCCGGACAGTCCGGTGTCCAGCGGAATGCGGTACAGGCGCCAGCTGTCCGGGTTCTCCCAGTTGGACCGCTCCTGGTCGCCGCCGGCCACGAACATCGTGTCTTCGTGGTCCGGACTCAGATTCACGACGAATTTGAAGAAATCGTTTTGTACATCCAGGAATCCGGAGTAGTCGAGGTCTTCGGTATCGGGACGACGGTTCTGGTCCGGATCGCTGGCATTGACTTCCGGCCCATTGATTTTGCTGTAGTCGACCTGGTCGACGGGCACGTTGCCGCCCTGTGTGCCTTCGAAGGCGAAGTTGTCCCCGTGCGGGTCCGGATTCGTCACCGGGTTGTAACCGGTCTCGTCCTCGTCCCGCAGGCCGTCCAGGCCGATGTCTTCTTCCGGTTCCAGAAGGTTGTTTCCGAATCCGTCGCTTCGGTCATCCTCCGTATCAAGCCGCCCGTCGTCGTTGACGTCTTCGCTGATCACGCCGAGGTCGATATGCAGTTCGCCCCGGTCTCCATTCACCCATAATTCGATGAACCGGCTGCGTGTCTGGTCGACGTAGCTGCCGGCCAGGGGATGCATCAACCCGCCCCAACGGTTCATCACGTCATCCGGTCCCATTGGCTGCCCCGGCGCGTTGAAAGTGGAATCCGCGTGTATACCGCCCCAGCGCAGGTCGGGTTCCGTGGGATCGAAGTCCATGATCAGCACGTGCTGCAGCTGGTCGCGGCCCGTGACCTCGCGCGTTGGATAGATCTGGCGGACGTCGACCTGCTCCAGTGGATTGTACCAGGTCAACCGGCCCCGCTGGCCGTGCGTATGCCGATCGGGCGGACTGGACGGCCGCCAGCCGCTGCGGCGCACGCCCAGGTCGGTTTCCTCCTTGCTTCCTTCGAAGTCGTCTATGAACCCGTCGCCCAGGATATTGGGGTTGGGCACGCTCTGGGCCAGTTCGGCCTCGATGATCAGTGAGGACGCCTCGTCCCCGAGGTCCGCGGGGGAGATGAAATCCATGAAGGAAGTCATAAAGTCCGGTTCGAATTCCAGGCGCGCATCGATCCCCCACATCATGTAGCGCCCGGTTTCGCGGCCGATCCGGGATTTCTGTTCCAGCGACTTGTCGGAACGGTACAGCAGGGTGCCCTTAATCCAGGACCGTTCGCTGAACTGGTATTCGCCCTGCAGCCCGAGCAGGGTGTTCGACACGGGCTTGAAGAACGGGGCGAACTGAAACTGGACGGTCACGTCGGCATCCGGGGTCAGGGCTTCCTCATTCGTGAAGCGGATCTGTCCGACCTCGTACAGAATGATGTAGTCCGAACCCCGCTGCAGTTGCTGGCCGTTCAACCGGACGATTTCACTCCCCTCGATGATGTTGGTCCGCCCGAGCGCATACTGGGACAACTGGTTCCGGTATTCGACCTCAAGGAAGTACTTGTGCAGCCTGCTGTGCTCCCTGATGATCTGTTCGTTCGAAAGGTTGTATATACCGGGCGTTTCGTCGGGAAGGCCATCGTCCTGCGTATCCGGATAGGCCAACTGTCCGGCGGAGTTCCGGGTCAGCATCGGCGCGAAGGGATACTGGTCGGGGAAGATCAGTTCGCCCCGCTCGAAATTGATCAGCGAGTAGTCGATATCGACACGCCGGTCGGGCTCGGAGTGGGCGTCCACCCCCCTGCGGTCGAGCCCCAGCAGCTGGACGTAGGGCGTTCCGTTCTCGTCGATCTCACTGTGTTCGCCTTCGGACTCGATGCGGTAGATCCTCAGGTCGAAGTTATTCGGATCGATATCCGTCTGCCCCAGGTAGTATACGTTGCGCCACTCGTACTGCCAGGTACCCCACTGGGAGGGATCGTCCTGTACATCGGGAGGCCTTTCCTGCTGCCGCTTGAGCAGGCGCAGCAACGGGACGTCGCCTTCGAGGCGGCCGTACTTTCTGACTTCACCGTCCAGGTTCACGGTCTCGTAGTACACCGCGAGCATGTCGTCCTCCTGGAGGGGCGTATTCAGCGCGATGTAGCCGAACTGTTCGTTTACGTAGAACTCGTCGGACTCCAGGAACCTGAACTTTCCTTCAATGAACTCACCCTCCTCGGAACCCTGGATGAGCACGCCCTCGGCGTCGTACACCGGGGGCTCCGGGAAGGCGCTGGCATTGACCAGCCTGGCCTGGTTGGTGAGCGTCACCTGCCCCGACACGTAGACCTGGATCAACCGGACCGAGTCCTCCGCCGCGATGTGAGAACCGTTTACGTCCCTGCGCGAGAAGTTCCGGCGGTACCGTTCGTCGATGAAATAGTAGGTCCTGCGCCTGAAGTCTAGGTCCCTGATCGACCGGCTGGATCCCTGCGAGCCCGCCTGGAACGTGGCCGACTCGCCTTCCCCTTTCTCCTGGCTGGCGATCGCGGTAAGGTGGAAACCGCCGAGTTGGCCCGTCGTTTTGATCCCGAACAGTCCGGTGTGCTGTTGCGTGTATCCCGTGAACTCCGTGTTCTTCAGTTCGAGGGAAACGTTGCCCGCCTCGAAGCTCTTCAAGATGCCGTTTCCTTCCCTTCCGTCGTCGAAGACATCCTGGTAGCGGATGGCGAGGTTGTTGTCGAGATCGGTGAACGCTTCGCTGTTCTGCTTGATGTTCACCTCGATCTTCTCGCCGATGTTCCCTGTAACGGTAAACTCCTGGTTTTGCTTCATGGACACGTTTGGCGTGCGGGAAAACCGGTTGGTCGCCGTACTCGCGCTGCCTTCGGTCCATTCGCTGGCCATGTCCATCTCGATGCGCTGGTTTCCGAGAATCCGGATTACGGGCGATCCACCGCCCAGGAAAGTAGGCAGGTTCACCGGCACATCAAGGGTCAGCAGGCCTTCCTGGCTGAGACGCGTTTGGGTATCGAAGACGTAGGACAGTACGGATATCCGCCACATTGCCCTGAATTGCGCGGCGCTGCGCAGCCGGTAGTACTGGTCAAAGGAAAGGACCAGCGGCACGCGCCGGCCGAGTCCGCGTTCCTCGTCGATGTAAGCCAGGAGCTGGAGATCGGGATAGATGACGGTCCGGCCGTCGAATGTCCACGGCGTGTCGGAGAGCGTACGCAGCGGCGGTGTGGTTTGCCCGCGGGCGATTTCGTCAACCTCTTCGAAAGTTACGAAGTGCAGCCGTGCGCTTTCGAGCCGGATCGCAGGGCCTTCTACCTGTGCCTGCGCGGCGAAGGTCCACGCGGATACCAGCACGAGGCTGAGTAAATTCGTGAAAATGCGTTTCATAGATTAACGAAAATATACCTGGGAAGCGACGCTCGCAATACCTGTTGGTACGTCTGAAGGACGACCGAAGGACACCTTGCGTTCCACGCCGGGATGCCGCGTTCCATGGCGGGATGCCCGCCGGCAAAAGACTTGACACGGCCCGGCGCCGGGATTAGCGTAACCTTGCACACTCAGCGTAAGCTCGCACTCAGCGTAAGCTCGCGCACCACGTTCGCGCGAGTGCCTTCGCACGAGCGCCGTCGGCCCCGATGCTGAATACGAAACCTGGAGTTTGCTTCCCATGGAACAACAAGCCACCGAGTTGACCACGGGCGGATGGGTGTTTCTCATCGTCGCATGGACCGTGATCACGGGCCTGACCGCCGCCTGTTTTTACCGGGTAATAAAGTTGAAATAGGGCCCGGCTGACCTTTCCCGGAAGCCGCCCGACTGCCCTCCCCACCCCGTCAAAGATCGCCCCTGAGCTCCGGTGTCGATTTCTTACTGTCAAAATCACCGCTGAGCCCCGGTGTCGATTCTTCGCCGTCACCTCGATCAAAGTCGTTCACAGACATCGAGTCATACCGTTCCTGAACACGCGCCTCGCTTGACATTCGGGCGTTTTTGCCTTATCCTGTAACGGTTTTCCCGACTACGATCGACGCCTGCAAAGGACCGCCATGCGGATCATCGTCAAGTGTTTCGCGGGATGCAAGGACGCGGTAGGCGCGGCGTCGGTTGCGGTGGATCTGCCGGCGGGTACCACCGTGGGTGAGGCCTTTGCGAGACTTGTCGATGCCTATCCCGCGCTCGCGAGCTACGACCGGAGCGTGATGCTGGCCGTTAACCGTGAATACGCCGACCGGAAGGCGGTGTTGGCGGATGGAGACGAACTGGCGTGCATTCCGCCCGTGAGCGGGGGTGCTGAACGCCATCCGCGGCGCTGAACGTGAGCGGGGGCGCCGATGTGGATTTCCCCTCGTGAGCGGGGGCGCCGTTCCTCCATAAAGAGGTATAGTCAAGCGCGTGTACAAGATTACGAGCGATAGCATAAAGCCGGACGCCCTCTTCGAATGGTCTCTCAAGCCTCATCACGGTGCGGTGGTCACCTTCGCCGGTACCGTGCGGAACCACTCGGACGGCCAGCGGACCCTGCGCCTGGAATACGAGGCCTACGCCGAGATGGCCGAAGCCAAGATGCGGGAAGTGGGCGAGGAAATTCGCGAGAAATGGGGCATCGAAGACGTCGCCATGATCCATCGCATCGGCACGCTGGAAATCGGGGAGATCAGCATCCTCATCTCCGTGGCGACCCCCCACCGAAAAAACGCATTCGAGGCCTGTTCCTACGCGATCGACCGCGTCAAGCAGATCGTGCCCGTCTGGAAGAAGGAGATCCGGGCAGACGGGGAGCGGGAATGGGTGGAACGCAATACCTGAAAACCGGTCCCTGTCATGATAAACCTGGACCACGGCGCGGCGCCGCCGGTTGACCCTCGTGTCATCCAAGTGATGGAGCCCTGCCTCCGCGAATACGTCGGCAATCCGTCGAGCCTTCACCGGGCCGGTGTGGAGGCGCGTAACGCCCTGGAACTGGCGCGCGGCCGGGTATCGGGACTGATCGGCGCCGATCCCGCCGAGATCATATTCACGGCGAGCGGCACCGAAGCGGACAACCTGGCCGTCAAGGGGATTGCGCAGGCAAGATCGAGTCGCGGGCGGCACATCGTCGTTTCGAGTATCGAGCATCATGCCGTGCTGTATGCCGCGAGAGGCATGGAACGGCAGGGGTTCACCGTCACGGAGGTTCCTGCCGACGGGAACGGCGTCGTGCAGCCCGACCAGGTCGCGCGGGCCATGCGGGACGACACCGTTCTCGTTTCCGTCATGCGCGCCAACGATGAGACCGGCACGATCCAGCCCGTGCGCGAAATCGCCGAGATCGCCCACCGGCACGGCGCGATCATGCATACCGATACTGTGGCCGCCATGGGGCGTCTGCCCGTTGACACACTCGATCTGGATGTGGATGCCCTGTCCCTTTCCGCCCGGCCCCTGAACGGCCCGCCAGGCGCCGGAGCCCTCTTCGTGAAGGCCGGCACCCGGCTGCGTCCCCAGGTGGAAGGAGGCGTCCAGGAAGACGGCCGCCGCGGCGGACAGGAGAACATTCCGGCGATCGTGGGTTTCGGCAGGGCGGCGGAGCTGGCGGCGGATGAACTGCCTGCCCGGATCGATCGCTTGGAGCGGCTGGATGCATTGCTGTTGCGCGGTTTGAGGGATCGCCTGCCGGATGCCATCATCAATGGGCATTCCGATCTGCGCCTGCCGGGTCATATCAACCTTTGGATACCGGAGACCGACGGCGAGTCCGCGGTCCTGATGCTCGACGCCCGGGGCATCGCCGTTTCCGTCGGTTCCTCGTGCGCCGCCCACGCGGCCAAGCCCTCGCACGTGCTGCTGGCCCTGGGGAGGACGGCGGCCGAAGCCCGGTGCTCGCTGCTGATCACCGCCGGTCCGGATACCGCGGAATCCGAGGTCGGCGAGGCACTGGACGCGCTCGCTGAGGTCGTGGGAGAACTGCGCGCCATCGCCGGCGTGACGGTATAGGATGCGGGTCGCGACAGCACGGACGATAGACGCCACCGCACGGACGACCGACGCTAGAACGCGGACGACCGGTGCAATTCATCCAGGAGGCTCGACGAACCGTGATCCAGCCGGCCAGGACCCTCGACACCTTCGGTCTGCTCTGTCCCGTGCCGATCATGAAGACCGCGTCGGCCATCCGGGAGATCGCCGTGGGGGAAGTGCTGGAAGTGCTGGCCGACGATCCCCAGATCCTGGAAGACATGCCGGCCTGGTGCGCGAGTAACGGGCACGCCCTGCTCGACACCATCGAGGAAGGTGAAGAATACAGGCTGTTCGTAAAGAAGGTAAAGTGATTGCCCCGGCGAGCCGCCGGATGTAAATTGCGCATCGAGATTCGACCATCGGTCGGTTGCCGGTTCGACCATCGACTGGTTGCAGTTCGACCATCGGATAGATGCCGACTAGACCATCAGATGCTGGACAGTTCGATTATTGGATGGTTGCCGGTTGGAAATGAAGCGGTTGCGCGGCGCAGCGCCACCGAGCAGGAGCAAAAGATGGCAAATGAAGTAACCATGCGGGACGTGGTGGACCAGTTGAAGCAGATCATGTACCCGGGATTCGACCGAGACATCGTCTCCTTCGGCCTGGTGAAGAACGTGCAGGCCTCCAACGGACACGTGGCGTTCAGCCTGGCTTTTTCCACGCAGGACGAATCCACCCGGCGCCAGATCACCCTGACGGCCAAAGAAGCCGTGGAGCGCATGCCCGGGGTGCAGGACGTGCAGATCACCGGACCGCCGCCTGGACAGTCGGCCACGGTCCAGGGGCCAGCAGGCGGACCGGCGGGTCAGCACGGTCAGCACGGTCAGCCCGGAAAGATCGAAATGCCAGGGGTCAAAACCATCGTGGCGGTGGCCAGTGGCAAGGGCGGCGTGGGCAAATCCACGGTCTCGGTGAACCTGTCCGTGGCCCTGGCCGACGCCGGCGCGAGCGTGGGCCTGCTCGACGCCGACATTTACGGCCCGAGCATCCCGACCATGATGGGCGTCAAGGACCAGCCCGGTGTTGTGGGACAGAAGATCCTGCCCATGATCGCCCACGATATCAAGATGATGTCCTTCGGATTCCTGATCCCGGAAGACCAGTCGGTCACCTGGCGGGGTCCCATGGTCCACCAGGCCGTGCAGCAGCTTCTGAGCGACGTCCTGTGGGGAGAGCTGGACTGCCTCGTCATCGACATGCCTCCGGGCACGGGGGACGCGCACCTGACGCTGACACAATCCGTGCCGCTGACCGGCGGCCTGGTGGTGACGACGCCGCAGGACGTGGCCCTGATCGACGCGCGGCGCGGCGTAGCCATGTTCCATCAGGTGAACGTGCCCATTCTCGGCATCGTAGAAAACATGAGTTATTTCAACTGTCCCCATTGCGGCGAGCGCACGGATATCTTCACGACGGGCGGTGGCAAGCGGGCCAGCGAGGCGCTGGGCGTGCCCTTCGTCGGCGCATTGCCCATCGATGCGGCGGTCTGCCTGGCGGGCGACCAGGGCACCCCCATCGTCCGGCGGGATCCGGACTCGCAGCAGACGGACGCCTACCGCAAGGTGGCGGATACGCTCCGTGCGACGATCGGGGTATGAGCGGTCCAAGCGGTCCGGAAGGAGAGTAGACCATGTCCAAACCCGTGAAAGCAGTCGGATTGCTGTCCGGCGGACTGGACAGCACGATCGCGGCCGCCATGCTGATGCGGCAGGGCATCGAAATACAGGGACTCACGTTCTACACCGGCTTCTGCGTGGTGGAGCACAACCGCAGGTCCAAGACGCGGAAGCGCAAGAAACCGGTGCGCAACGAGGCCCTGCAGGCCGGCGCCAAGCTGGACCTGCCCGTCGAAATGATCGACATCTCCGGTCCGGACTACCTCAAGGTGCTGACCGATCCGAAATACGGTTACGGAAAAACCGTGAATCCATGTATCGACTGCCGCATCTTCATGTTCAGGCGGGCCCGCCAGTACATGGACGAGATCGGCGCCCAGTTCATGTTCACCGGCGAAGTCCTCGGCCAGCGGCCCATGTCCCAGCGCCGCCAGCCCATGAACGTCATCGACCGTGACGCCGAACTGGACGGCCTGTTGCTGCGGCCTCTCTCCGCGAAGCGCCTCCCGCCTACCGTACCGGAACAGGAAGGGTGGGTGGACCGTGAGCAACTGGGCGACATCCAGGGACGCTCCCGCCAGAAGCAGATGGAAATGGCCGAGGAGTACGGCATCGAGGACTATCCTTCGCCCGCGGGGGGTTGCTGCTACCTGACCGATGAGAATTTCGGCCGGCGCATCCTCGATTTCTTCGAATACGAGGGCAAGGAGAACCTCACCATGGACGACGTGATGCTCCTCAAGATCGGCCGCCACTTCCGCGTCAAGCCCGACGTCAAGGTCGTGATGGGGCGGGAAGAAGGGGAAAACAAGTTCCTGGAGCGCTACACGCCGGGCCGGTGGAGACTGGAAACGAAGGACGTCACGGGTCCGACCACCCTGGTCGAAGGCCATCCCACCGACGACGACCTGCGTCAGATCGCGGGCATGACCGTGCGGTACGCGGGCTCGAAGGCCGATCCGGACACCCTGGTGGCCTGCCACTACGAAGATACCGAGCGGGTCCTCGAACCGTCCCCGGTCGAGGAGTCCGTGCTGGAGACGTGGCGGATTTAGGGACGGTTGGAGTGCGGCCCTGTGCACTAATCAGCGCGCGAATCGCCCCTTACCCTTAAACCCACTGTCTGATTGAAGCACGATAAGTGGCGCTTTAGTGCGCTAGATCGTGTAAATTGATCTCGACTGAAATGATGTAGCTCATTAAGGCTACAAGGAGATCGTTCATTGTAAGTACTGACAAAGTGAAGTGTCTCCTTTTGATCGCTATTGACAAGTGCCTATAGACACTTTACATTAATGATTCGCAGTTTCCGACATCGTGGGCTTAGACGCTTATACGAGCGCGGAGATCCCAGCCTCATTCGTACCGACATGCGCGAGAGGGTCGAAGTGATGCTGGCACAACTCGACGTGGCAGTAAACGTGAACGCAATGCGTCTACCCAGATACCGGTTGCACGCTCTCAAGGGTAACCTTAAAAGCCATTGGTCAATCACCGTGAAAGCAAATTGGCGCATCATCTTCCGCTTCGAGAACGGAAATGTCTACGACGTCGATATGATTGATTATCACTGTAGAAAGTAGGATAGAAGATGCCCATGAAGAACCCGCCACATCCCGGCAAGGTAGTGCGCATTTCATGCCTGGAACCGCTCGGTCTCAGCGTGACTGAGGGCGCGAAGGTACTGGGTGTCAGCCGTCAGGCGCTTTCGAATCTGGTGAATTGCCATTCACGGATTTCCGGCGACATGGCGGTTCGCCTTGCGAAAGCTTTCGGATCGACCACGGAGACTTGGATTCGTTTGCAGGCGGCATACGACATCGCACAGGCGCAGGCACGTGAGGATCAAATCGAAGTTGAGCGTTTCCTCCCCGGTTAGTCTGACGTGTCGACTATTAACTACACCGAGAGATACAAACTGATACCCGAACTCGTACTTTACTCTTCGGTTGTAACTTCAATGAAGCTACAAAGAGATCGATCATAGTGAATTCTGATACAGTTGTTCGAGCACGAATAGACAAAGACACCAAAGCTCGAGCTATGACAGTGCTTCAGGCTATGGGCTTGTCCATGTCCGATGCGATTCGATTGCTTTTGGTACGCGTAGCGAACGAGAAACGGCTGCCTTCAATACAGGTTCCGCGTCCTGCAACCACCAAGGCGCTGAAAGAACTGGAAGAAGGTAAGGGTCAGAGATTCGAAAATGCCGAAGGTCTGTACCAAGATCTCGATATCTGAAATGCTGTCTCTTGTTCATTGCTTTACATCCGGTCAGGACAGGTTCCCACTCTGATCTTTTTGAGCAATAACCTCTCAGGTCCTGTCCATTCCGGCAACAACCCACATTGACCGATCTCCCCGTTATAGAACGCGTTTCCAACAATTCAGCTAAGGTCAACGCTTCCATCATCTGGCTGCATGGCCTGGGGGCGGACGGCAACGATTTTGCGCCGATTGTTCTGCAACTGGGGCTGCCGGCGGCCTACGCGGTCCGTTTCTTGTTCCCTTCGGCGCCATCCATCCCGGTGACGATCAACCAGGGGATGGTGATGCCCGCATGGTACGATATCATGGAACTGGGCGAAAACCGGCGTCTCGACGAAGACGGGTTGCGCGCTTCTGCCGGTAAGGTACATGCGTTGTTGCAACAGGAGATTGATCGGGGCGTACCGAGCGAACGGATCCTGCTGGCGGGCTTCTCTCAGGGCGGCGCGGTCTGTCTCGACGCCGGGCTGTCGTTCCAGGACCGGATCGGCGGCATCATTGCCCTGTCCACCTACTTTCCCACGGCCACCAGCGTCGTCGTGCATCCGGCCCAGTCCGGGCTTCCCGTACTGGTCTGCCACGGATCAATGGACCCGATGTTGAATGAATCCCTGGGGCGCGCCGCCGTCGAATCCCTCATGCGACTGGGCATGGTTCCCGAATACCACGCGTATCCCATGGCCCACCAGGTTTGTCCGCAGGAAATCGTACAAATCGGCCAATGGATCCAGGGCATACTGGGGAACTGAGAAGGGTTTTTTGGAGAGGCGCACCGGAAAGCCTCTGAGTTCAGTTCGCCGGTTCAAGCCCCCATCAAGCCCTCAGCAATCCCGCCGCGTTATCTTTCATAATCCCCACGGCTGCATCATCCGGAAGATCATTGAGCACCCGCGCCATGGCCGCCGCCAGCATGAACACCGGAGCGTGGGACCCAAAGAGCAGCTTGCCTCCGATTCCCGCGTCCACCAGCATCTTCACACTGTCCACCCCATCCACCTGGGATGTATCCGCGTAAAGACCGGGCAGATTACGGACCTGTGTCGCGGATTCTCTCAAAGTAGCCGCGCTCGCTCCGCCCATGACCAGTTTCAAATTAGGATGGCGCTTCGCCGCTTCCACCACGTCTCCTGCCGGTACGTCGGGCACCATCGCCAAGGGGTGATGTCGCCGCAGGTCATCGACACGGATCTGGACCATCACAGCCAGGTTCGCCCGGGCCGCCTCTTCAAACAGTTCATCTACCGCATCCAGGCCATATCGTCCGTAGCCCGGCATCAGTTTGATCATGCGGACGGTACGATGTCCGGCCGCTTTCGCCAGTTCTTCTGGCCATGTGGGCAGCGTCGGATCGATGACCGGTACCGGGCTGACGTCGTCGTATTCATCCGCCGCTTCATAGACGACCCGGTTACAGAGATGTGGGTTGGCACACCACGCGGCTGCCAGCGGCGCCATGAATACCCGCTTCACGCCGTATGCGCGTAACGAAGACCGTACCGAACCGACGTCGTACGGCACGTTTACCAGGGCGGGCCATGGACCAGTCCAGGCGTTCACGTCGATGATCATGAGTCGCTCCGTGTTATTCGCGCAACTTCAATATCTGCAGTGCGTTATCCCACAGGATCGCGCGTTTGTCGGCGTCCGGTATTTCCGCCCCCAGGACCTTGTTCATCGTGACGCCGAAGTGCCGAATCGGCGCGTCCGAGCCGTAGACGACCCGGTGAGCGCCAAGCCTGCTGACGGCCGCTTCGACCAGGCCGCTTTCCGGGTCGCCGCCCGACGTGTCCACCACGACGTTCGGCACGTCGGCGATCGCCTCGATGCCCCGGTGGCCCACGCCGTTTAGATGGGCCATGATGATCCTCGCGCAGGGATGGCGTCGGGCGAGGTCGGCCACGTCGAAGGGCGTGGACTCGCCGGGCAGGTTGCCGGTGGTCTTCAACCAGGCGTGCTGCAATACCGGGACGTCCAGTGACACGGCCGCTTCCATGATCGGATCGAGTCCGGGGTCCGTTGCCCGGCGGGCCACCCAGAGCTTGACCCCGGCCATGGACTGGCCTCCGACGCACCGCTCGATCTCGGCGGCGGCCTCTTCCGGGAAGGCGGGCGTCACATAGCAGAACGGCAGGATCGCGCCGGGTTGCGCGTCCCGCATCCGCAGCACGTAGTCGTTGGCAAATCGGCACTGATCGGGTGTGGGTTCAAAGGGCGTGGTTTCATGCAGCGAAAACACGCACATCCGGGTCACACCGGAACGGCAGGCGGTCGCGATCAACCTTTCCGCGTCCTCGACAGGCGAGGAAACCCCATAGGAACCGAAACAGTTCAGGGGATGTACGTGGATATCCAGCACCGGTCCGTCGGGCAGGAGTTTCTGACGCAGGGAGGCGAGGGTCATGAAACAGAAAGAGACTGTTACAGCCGGTAGAAGGAGATGGCGTTGTCGTGAAACAGCTTGCGACGATCCGCGTCCGAGAGTCCGCTGGTCGCCCACGACAGGGTCTCGACCCAGCGCGGGTACTCCGTGGCCTGGAAGGCGACGGGCCAGTCCCCGCCGTACATGACCCGGTCGATGCCGAAGCACGCGATCACGTGGTCGATGTAGGGCCTCAGGTCCTCGGGCGTCCACCGCTCCATGTCCGCCTCGGTGACGAGGCCCGATACCTTGCAGTAGACATTGGGCATTTCCGCCAGGGTCTTGAGCTCGTCCTTCCACGGATCGAAGACCTGGTTCTTGATGTCGGGCTTGCCGATATGATCCAGGATGAAGGAGACTTCGGGGCACTGCCGGACGAATTCGATCGCGTTCGCCAGCTGCGGGTGGAAGATGCAGATATCAAAGGACAGCCCGTGGGACGGCAGCAACCGGACCCCTTCGATGAACGCGGGTTGCAGGCAGAAGCCGGCGTCCTCGGTCTGTAGCAGGCGCCGGATGCCCTTGACCAGGGGAATCCGGGCCAGCGCCTCGAGGTCGGCGTCGACCGCCGCGCCCCGTTCGAGCGGCGCGTTGGCCACGATCCCGCGGATCCGGTCGTCCTGCCGGGCAAGACCTGAGACCCATTCCGCTTCCTGGACGTGCTGACCGGCGTCGCATTCGCATTGCACGAAGACCATCTGTCCCACCTGGATATTCCCACAGGCCTGCCGGTATTCCTCCAGCAGGTACCGCTGGTTCAGCAGGGGGATATCGTCCAGCCAGCTGTACCTCAGGTGATTCGGGTCCCAGAGATGTACGTGGGTATCTACAATGGGGAAGTCCACCATGGATATACCTCAAATGCCTCTGGAAGAGACGCTTTGGGTACAGACTGGATTCTTCCAGGCGTACCACGCTTTATCGGTATATCCGCTCTTGACTTCAACGTCAACTTCCATACGCAAGGCGACGATCTCTTCGTCGTTTAAAACATCCATCAACGCGGTTTTGAGACGCTCGCCGACGTCCACGTCCAGAATCCGTCCTTTCTTCTTCGACATAACCCATCCCTCATGGAATAAAAACCAGTTTGATCATTATAGAAATATAGGCAGCTAGAATAATGCCGATGATCCACCGAAAATAGGTTGCGTTACTTTCGATCAGGTATCTGATGTGATCATCTGACGCTTCAAGTCTGGCCAACCGGTTTTTTATACTGTTGTCTTTGTAGTAAATTTCGACCATTACTTCATCGTTGGAGTCACGTGGTTTTCTTTCGTTCATATTATGATCTCCTTCATTTGAAAGCTATCAGCGCAATAGCATGTAGTCAACGGATTTACACCCTCACTCTCGTAAGGCGGTGCGGCTGTGAACCAGCTTTGAGAAATCTGTGGGATCAGGCCACCTGTGGTTTCCTTTTTGTGCTTGAACTATCCCGCACCCCCGTGTACTATGCCGGTTCGACCTTACTATGCCGGTTCGACCGAATCCTTCAACTTTCCCTGTTTTTCGACCGATCGTTCGTCTACGGCGTTGATCGGTATATATGCTATTGTCGGTATAGCAACGCCAATTCTCGGATCCCACTTCATGTCCGATGAAACCACCACCGAAAACACCCGTCCACTCGGCCGCCTGTCGCCCCTGAAGCTGGCCGCCGTGCCCACCTTTGCCGGCATGCTGAAGTACGTCGGTCCCGGCATCGTCTGGGCCGGACTGGCCCAGGGCAGCGGCGAGCTCATCTGGTGGCCCTACCTGACCGCCAAGTACGGCGCGGCCTTCATCGGCCTGCTCATCCCGGCCGCACTGATGCAGTTCTGGGTCAACGTGGAGATCGCCCGGTATACGATCATGACGGGCGAGACGGCCCTGACCGGTTTCAGCCGCATCGGGAAGTGGTACGTGTCGGCCATCTGGGTCGGGGTGTTTCTCGAAAACATCTGGTTCGGCGCCTACGCGTCCGCGGGCGGCGGCGCCCTGGCGGAGCTTACCGGGTTCCCCTACGGATGGACGGTCCGCGGCCAGTCGCTCTTCTGGGCCTACCTGACCATCGGGATCTACCTGGTCGCCCTTTTCATGGGCCGGGTGGTCTACCTGATCGTGGAACGGCTCACCATGGCCGTGGTCGTCATCACGATGGTGGGGATCGCCTTCGCCGTCTTCCAGCGGCCGGTACTGGACGTGGCGGGCGAGTTCTTCGGCGTCCTGCTTACGCCCGGCTACCACAGGCCCGCCAACTGGGACCCGGCGGACCTGTCTACCGTCCTCACCGCCATCGTCTTCGCCGGCGCCGGCGGGTTCGGCCAGCTCTTCCTCTCCTACTGGATGCGGGACAAGGGCGTGGGCATGTCGGCCTATATCGGGCGCGTAACCAGCCCCCTGCGCACCGCGCCGGAAGCCATTTCGGCCACGGGGTACGCCTTCGAGGACAACGAGGCCAACCGGACGAACTACGGGAAGTTCATGCGGTACCTGAAGCTCGAATCCGGACTCGGCGTCGCGCTGAACCTGATAACGACCATCATCATGTGCTGGCTGGCGTGGGCCCTGCTGAAGCCGCAGGGCATCGTTCCCGAGGGCTGGGAAATCGCCGTGGTGCAGTCGGCCTTCTTCGAGGTGAGCTGGGGCGCCATCGGCAAGGTCCTGTTCCTGATCGTCGCCGCGGCGTTTCTGTGCGATGCCTGGCTGCAGTCCACCGACGGGTTCGCCCGCATGCAGGCCGACTTCATCTACGCCAACGTGAAGCGGGCGCGGCGGTACCATTTCCGGACGCTGTACTACGGATTCGTCGTGGTATTCACCGTGCTGACGACGATCACGCTGCCCCTGGCGCAGCCCGGGGACCTGCTCATCATACGGGGCGTTATCGCCTTCATGGCCATGGGGCTCTTCTGTCCCGGCCTGATCTACCTGAACTACGTCCTCGTTCCCCGGGCCTTCCCGTCCTGGACCAAACCCCATCCCCTCACACGGGTCATCATGGTCGCCATCACCGCGACCTACATCTCCATCGGGCTCTGGTACATCTTCGTGCGCCTGTCCTGAACGACGGTATTCGCCCGGCGCCGGCGTGAATACCCGCGTCGGCCCGGTACGATTGCGTCTGCCTTGCGTGGACTACACCACCGCCGGCGCCACGCGCGCCGTTTTCTCCTCGGCGATGCGAACCCCGGCTTCAATGATCTCGAGGGATTCGTCGATCTGGGTTTCGGTGATAGTGATCGGCGGCATGAACCGCAGTACCTGGGAACCGGACAGTTCCATGAAGCGCAGGCTGAGCGGATCTTTATTGAGCATCCTGGGCACGATGGGCAGCCAGAGCCCGTTCTCGTAGCAGTACTCCGTCACTATGGCGGCGCCGTCGAAATTGGGCTCCCGGCTCTGCTTGTCCGTCACCAGTTCGAGACCCAGGCAGAGGCCCAGTCCCCGGGCCTCGCCCACGATTTCGTAGGTTTCCTCCATCACCTTGAGCCGGTCCATGAAGTAGTTGCCCACGACCCGGGCGTTTTCCACCAGGTTTTCGCGATCGACGATTTCGAGATTGGCCAGTCCGGTCTCGCAGAGCAGCGGGTCTCCGGCATGGGACGAGAAGGGCATGAATCCCTTGGCTACCGCGGCGTCCGCGATCTCCGCACTGGTCATTACCGCGCACAGGGGCACGGCGCCGCCGAGCCCCTTGGAGCAGGTCACGATGTCGGGCACGAAATCGAAGTGCTCGAAAGCAAACCACTTGCCCGTCCGCCCGAAGCACGTCAGGGCCTCGTCCGCCACGGTGAGGATGTCCCGTTCCCGGCAGATCTCCACGATCCGCTGGATCCACTCCTTGGAAGGCACGATCTGTCCCGCCGCGCTCATGAGCGGTTCGAAAAAGAAGGCCGCGGGCCGCCCGGAGGTGGACGAATCGATCACGTTCTCCGCCGCGTCCGCGCATCCCAGGTTGCAGCAGGCTTCGTCCCGGCAGAACTGGCAACGGTATTCGTAGGGCGTGGGGATGAACGAAGCGCCCGTGGGCATGGGGCCGTAACCTTCCCGCAGCATGCCGCCCCGGCCGGTGATGGACGCGCTGCCGTAGGACTGGCCGTGGTAGCCGCGCATGAGGGCGATCACCTCGAAGCGGTCCGTGTACTTCCGCACGAGCCGCAGGGCCATTTCGTTGGATTCGGATCCCGTGCAGGCGAAGAAGGACTTCTGCAGCGGGTCGGGCGCGATCTCGGCCATCTTCTTGGCCAGCAGCACCTCCGACGGTGCGATGAAGGTCGTTCCCACCTGGATGATCTTGTGGGCCTGGTCGCAGAGAGCCTTCACGTAATCCGGGTGGGAATGGCCCAGCGTTACACACAATTGACCCGATTGAAAGTCGATGAAACGCCGGCCTTCCACGTCCCACATGTAGAGTCCGTCACCGCGTTCGGGAACCAGCGGCGCGGTCCGCATCGGATGTCTCAGGAGGTACTGGTTGCCGAGTTCGAGCCAACCCTTGTTTGTGGTGGGTAGCGACGCCATGATCCGTCTCCTGAAGTTGCTTAAACCTTGATGGTGACAAGCGTGGTTTTAAGGGGGTATGGGGTAAGGCCATGCTAAACCGGCACCACCGGCCTGTCAATACAATTCGCCAGTGCCACACGCCCGTGCCGAACGTCCGTGCCGATGCGAGACGAACACCCGTCCCGCTGCGAGGAGCCTGAGATAGTTTTTGCCATGTTGCGAGCTCGGTTCTATCTTCAATCCGAGCAGCATGGCGTGTTTACATGCGATGTATTTGCAGGGGTCCGTTGATACATGGGCGGGTTCGAATCATGGTCATAAAGCCGGATCATTCTGAACATTACAAATGGGGTAACAACTGTGATGGATGGCACCTTCTGAATACGGATTCCTTGAGCGTAATAAAGGAAAGGGTGCCCAAAGGCGGCGTGGAGGAGATGCACTGTCACCGGAAAGCGCAACAGTTGTTCTATGTACTACAGGGTGTCGCCACTATTCAACTGGGGAAGGAGACCTATAGGGTGCCTCGGGGAGAGGCCATGCATGTCCCCCCGGAAACGCCGCATCGACTGGAAAACACCGGCGAGGAAGAGCTCATCTTCCTCGTCATTTCCCAACCCCATAGCCATACGGACAAGATCACGCTATGAAAACTTATCGCGTAGGGATCATCGGACTGGGCCGCATGGGCAGTACGATCGACGACGAGGGCCATACGCCCCTGCCCTATTCCATTGCGGCGGCCTGCAGGGCGAGCGATCGGCTGGAGATCGCCGCCGGCTGCGACCTTCGCTCCGAACGCAGGGAGGACTTCGCCAGGCGCTGGGGCGTCCACGCCCTGTACGAGGATTTCCGGGACATGGTCCGGGAGGAGCGCCCCGATCTCGTTGCCGTATGCACCACCGCGTCAGGTCTGCAGAAACCGGCCCGGGAAGCGCCCGACGCGTCGTTCCGCGGAGATTCCCATGCCGAGCTGGCCATCGCGCTGGCGGAAATGGGCGTGCCCATGCTCTACGTGGAGAAGGCCATGGCCAGTTCCATGGCGGCGGCCGACGACATCCACGACGCCGTGCTGAAGAACGGAACGGTGTTCAACACGGGCGTGCTGCGCAGATTCGACAACCGGTACGGCGTGGTGCGCGACGCGGTCCTGAGGGGCGACGTGGGCGAACCCAGGGCTGCCATTCACTATGCGCGGTCATCCCTGATGCACGGGCATATCCACTCCATCGACACGCTCTCCTGGCTGCTCGGCGATCCCGTCATACGGTCCGTTCGCGGCGAGATCGACCCTCGGGACTACGTCATTGAAGGCGATCACATCCCTTACGATCCGATCGCGACGTACGAACTCGAATTCGAGAACGGTGTCCGCGCATGGTCGATCCCCGCGGCGGGATGGGAATACGAGATCATCGGGACCGAGGGAACCATCCGTTCGCTGAACAACGGAGCCGGCGCATCCTTGCGGCGGGCGTCGCTCGATGGACGGGATGACCGCAAAGGCCGAAGCGCCTGGGAGGATACGTCGTTCGAATTCGTTACGCCGAAGAGCACCGTCGTTTTCTGCCTCGAGGATCTCGTCCACGCGCACGAGACGGGTGATCAAAGCCTCGGGCACGTCGAGATCGCCCACCACATCACGGAAGCCTGCATTGCCGTCGCCGAAAGCCACCGGCGCGGGGGCGAATGGGTGGATCTCCCGCTGGCAAACAGGGATCTATACATCTGGCACGTCTGAATGCTCGATCGGGAGCAGTACGCAATGCGCTCGGCCGGCATGGTCTGAATCTACTCCTTGGGGAGTAGTTCGTCCTGTAGAACGGAAGCGTTGAATCTCAGGTATCTCCTGACCTCATCCACCTTAGTCTCCACCCGGTCCATCGAAGCCCGCAAATCCTTGATTTCCGCTCTGATTTCGGTCCTTAAGCTTCTCATTTCAGTGCGCAGTTCAGTTCTCAAGCTACCCGTTTCAGTCCTTAGGCTACCGGTTTCAGCCCCAAATTCTGTTCTCAAGCTGCCCATTTCTGTTCTCAGGCTACCGATTTCACTCCTTATGTCATCCCTTAAGGTATTCAATGAAACGTGTAAGTACGTCAGTACTGAAACAAGGGTGATGATCGATGTAAAGACCGCGCCGTGGCGCTCCCACCAACCTGAATCGGACATTCCATTTCCTCCCAAAACAGTGCGCTGTGTGCCCGCGATGATTGTGGTTCCAGATTCTCATTAACGGCTTTTGGAATCGTTGCCAGTTACCAGGTCTGCGATCGTAGTCCGGATCACCCGGATGTCTTCCTTAATGTCTTCAAGCGTCGTTGATATTCCACTTTCTATTGCCTCTCTCTTCCCCATCCAAAGACACAGTTTTCCTACAGCCCCGACTACAGCGATCAATAGTACGGCGGCAACCGCGGGCAACCACGCAGGTAACGATTCCATTTGGATTCCCTTTTTCAGTTCTTTTGGTGTGTACCTGAGTATTGGATCACGAGATAAACAACTTTATGAGGATTGCGACGGTCATGACCATCTGGCCGATGACTACCGTCTCTATCCGGGACAGGCGCCTGTCTATCTGATCACTGATGCCTTCCAGGCGTCCGATCTGTCCTTCGTGGTTCGTACTTTCGGTTGACATGATTTCAGCCTGCCTCCTTTCATCTTGCCTGCCCTTTACCTAGAAAAGCTGCCATATCTTGATCAGGAAGATGACTGTCAGGATGTAGTTCGCGGCGTACACGATTAAGCAAACGGTTTGCCAGAATCTCGAAGTCATAATTTCCCTCCCAGAAAATGGTCCTTTATACGTATTAGCCAGAAAACTCTCGCAGATTCTCGAAGGAAAAAAACTTTTGTAACGGAAAGATGGGTTACGGGCGTCGGTCAGGCACGGATCAGGACAGCGTTGAGGGTCCTGAATCAGGTCGTACACTCCGGGGATGGCTGGATTCAACCTGCGCCAGCCGGTCTTCCTGCAGCACGTACCCGCTCAGCCGCCCGCCATAGATACATCCCGAGTCCAGGCCGATCACGTAGGGGGAGCCGTCTTCCCGGCGCTTGATCACGAGGCCGCCGGGTGCGTCGTGGCCGAATATGATCAGCTTGCCGGATGGATCGTAGGCATCGTGCCATCGTGGTCCCACGATGCCGTCCACGGGCGGCCAGGTACGGATGACGAGGAACTCTTCCGTGGTCGTGCCGTGAAACCCTTTATCCGGGTTAATGCCCGCGTGGACCAACAGGAATGCAGGTTCGTCGATCCAGAAGGGAAGGGATTCAAGCCAGGGGATCAGGGCGTCGGCGCATGGGACGAGGGCTTCCAGGGTCGGAAGGGTATTGGGACTTCGCGTGGGGACCGCGTCGCCGGACAGGTGCAAGCGAAGCCGGTCCGCCAGGCGGTAGTCGTGGTTGCCGAGGACCATCCTCGCGCCCGTATCCTGGATCAGCTTCCATACGCCGACAGGGTCGGGTCCCCTGCTGAACGCATCGCCGGTCAGGTACAGGAGGTCTGTGTCACGCCGGAATTCCAGCCTGGAAAGCAGTTGTTCGAATTCACGGGCACAGCCGTGAATATCGCCAATGAACAGGGTGCGCAAGGGTATTCAGGACTCCAGGACGATCAATAGACTGGTACGGACTGATGGCAACGACAGCCTATGTGAAGTCTACGGTAAAACACGGAAGACTGTCAATCCCTACATCCTGATTGGCAACCTCGCGACCGAAGGACGGTCAAGTGAATGAACCGCCCGGTAACGACTGTACACCGTCCGCGTTTGTTCCGGGGATCTGCTCACTAAGTTCTTTCCTTAAACACAGAAAAGCCCCGTATCTGCAACGGGGCTTTTCTATTTTCAAGACCGATCGCCCTTTTCAGTGGCCGTAGCTCCTACTCGGGACGAAAGGGAAGAAGTAACGAAATGACCGACAATAATGCAGGGCGGAATGCAGTTGAATTGCCCTGTCGGGATAACTCCGGGGGCCATTCCGAAACGTGGCGGGCGACCCGCTCGCTGGAGCGAGCAGGCCGCTAGCCGCAGGACTCTGTCAGCACCCTGTCTACGGGACCCGGATTATCCCGAGACTTGATGATAATTAGGGTGCTGCAACGCCAATCTCGAACGAAGTACCCTCAGCACCGTCGGCTGTGGCCGTTATCGATGTTACGCCGTAATCCGTACCAACATGGCGCTGATCGAACACATATTCGAGTGTAGCGCTTGTTGCATCCCCTCCTTTCGTGATCGTGTTAGCGACCACTACCGGCGGAGTTGCACCAGGATCAGCGAGATCGTTGTGTCTATCGAAACTAATGACATCCGGATCGTTGCTCTCAAGCGATATAGTCAGGGTAAGACCAGGGTCTGCTGTCGCAAGTACCCAGTTCCCATCCGAATTCCGTTCTTCCACACGTATCGTGTAGGTGATCTTGGTGGTACCTTCCACTGTAGCGGGATCGGCGGGGTCAAAGGCAGCGACCGACTGTGCCGGCTTGTTGTAGTCGTCGTGTTCCTTGTCGCTGTTCTTCCGTGCGATATTCAAAGTGTAATCAGTCTTGCGGACAGCCCTCAACCGATACTGGAAATCACCAATCGGCGTAACGGTGATCCTAACCGGCTTGCTGGTTTTGCCGCCTGCAGTTGCCGTGATAGACGTTGAGCCCGCACCGTTTGCGGAAACAGTCCCTCCATCGACGGATGCTACAGCGGGATTGCTGGAAGCCCAATCGAACGACGCGCCGGAAATTTCGGACGCATCTTTTTCATGCGCCGTAGCCGACAACTTTACCGAAGATCCCTCGGGTATGATTAGGCTGTAACCGCCATCCTTTGTAGTCTTCTGGGCACCCGGACCAGCTACGAGAACATGGTCTATGGCGCCTGCGACGTTGACATTGATATCAATCTTAATGCCACGTCCGTCGACCGTTAAGGATAGCTTGGCTTCCCCGGAAAGGCCAGTTTCGATCATGCCGTCTCCATCAATCGACACGACCTCGTCAGAATTTGACGACCATGAAAACATCGCGTCTACCACTTCGCCTGATTGAGATGCCGCTTTCGCCGTGAGCATGTCATCTGTACCGGCAATCAGGTTGAGTGGCGACAACTTATTGCCTGTTCCGTCTTCCTTGTCACCACCCTGATCGAAGTTCGGAGCGAGATAATAGTACGCCTTCTCATTGGAACCGCGGGTGATCTTGATATGGTGAATGTCCGCCAGAATGGTATTGAGGTCAGGAATGTCAGGAGGTAATCCTGAGTCACCCGTATCACCCTTCGGACCCGCCGGACCTGCCGGGCCAGTATCACCCTTGTCGCCCTTCGGACCCGTATCACCGGTGTCACCCTTTTCACCCTTTTCACCCATCTCACCAGGCGGGCCAGGAGGACCTGCCGGGCCTCTATCGCCATCAGCGCCAGCCGCGCCTGGCTGACCTGGCTGACCTGCGACGCCGGCCGGACCCGCTGGACCCGTCTTACCCTCGCAACCCATCAGGGACAGACCGAGGGCCAATACAGCAATTATGAGGTAGTGCATTGTTTTCTCCCGATTATGGAAACACTTCAAAATGGAATGACGAAAACACGATGCTGACCTATATCGCCTCCTTTCCCGCGAATTGATCGGTCGGTTTTATACGAGCTAAAAACTGACAATACGGACTTCAAGACTGCACGGATTTCAGGCCGCATTTCGATCGAGATCAGGGACTTTTCCCCATAAATATGATTAGATTGAGCATCAGGAAGTGGTCGGCAGACTCGTCCGAAATCCGATAAAATCAGTCGCCACAACAGTTCTTTGCCTGGGATCCAAATCGGTTATCAGGCAGGATCGGGTACGTCTGGTGAGTGAGAAACTGGGAAGGAGTGAGCGTGGGAAGGTGGGGCGTTGAATCATCAGCAGGTCGTAGTTGCTGCTATCCATCGTCCCAGCCGCCAGGGTGAATTGGCTTGAGTCCATCTCTTGTGCGGCGTATATTGACGGGGCTGTAAGGCCGTAGCGATTACCGGCGGTTACGGCGGTTACACCGTCTTCAAGCGAGGCATAACTTGCGCAGAATCGGCATATTCGGATGGGGCATTGTGGCGCCCCGTTCGCCCAACATGGAAGCCTTTGCCCGCAACCTGGAGCAGTCGGAGAGTTGGCTGGCGCCCTTCGACGGGTTTGGTCCGAACAACTTCCTGGTCGGCGAACCCGATTTCGACTTCCGGGACTACCGGGCATGGATCGACGACCGGTTTCCGTCGAACCGGTACACCCGCCTGGTCGACAAGATGGATCCCACCACGCTGCACGCGATCGGGGCCTTCATCCAGTCGCTTGGACAGAATCCGGGCCTGGAAGAGGAACTCCAGGCGCTGGGTACTTCCGCCCACGTATACATCGGCACCGGTGTCGGCAATATCCCCACCATCAGCCGGATCAGCATGGAACTGTACCGGGCCCAGCGCGCCTGGGACCATTTCTGGGGTTCGGCGGAACGGAACGCCCGGCTTCGCGCCTATCTCACCCGGCACGACGACGAAGGCGTGGACGAAGCCATGCCGCCCCACCCGGAGACCGCGCCCTCCGCAAAGCGAGACCAGGCCGAAGAAACCTGGAACGCCTACTGGACGTCCCAGTCGGAGGAACTGAGGTCATACCTCGAGACCCTCGCCGAGATTGAGGGGATGAACGTCGAGGGGACCGTCGAGTCCGGCAAAATGAAGCTCATTCGCGATAAGCAGCGCCGGAAGCACCAGCTGCAGGACGAATGGGGCGCGCCCGAGCCGCCGTGGGAGTGCGTGTCGGCCGACCTGATCTGGAACATCCACAACACGCCCGCGTCGCAGGTGACCATGATGGGGCAGATTCACGGTCTGTCGCTTGCGCCCGTGGCCGCCTGCTCCACCTTCGGCGTGTGCCTCAAGCTCGGCATGGACGCCATCCGGCGCGGTGAGGCGAAGGCTGTCGTCGTCGGCGCCACGGACCCACCTCCCACGTCCCTGCTGGTGGGCGCCTTCTACCGCGCCCGCGTATCCGCCGCGGACGGCGCCGTGTCCAAACCCCTGACCGGGCTACGCGGCACCCACGTCTCAGGGGGATCCGTGCTCTGGATCATCGGGGACTGGGAATACATGACCGAAAAGGGGTTCAGCCCGGTGGGGATGGAGCCCCTGTCCGTGGGCGTCAGTTCCGACGCCGACCATATCATCACGCCGTCTAAGGAGGGACCGCGGTTGGCGGTCGGCCAGGCCATCGAAGACGCCCACGTATCCGCCGGCGAGATCGCCTCGTGGGACCTGCACGCCACGGCGACACCCGGAGACTTCCTGGAAATGGAGAACCTGCTCGAAATGGTACCCGGTTCCGTGACGGTCACCGCGCGGAAAGGCACCTTCGGTCACGGCATGAGCGCCGGCGGAGGATGGGAACTGACAGCGCAGTACCTCGGCTACGCGCGGGGCGCGCTATATCCCACCCCCCTCTCCCGCGACGAGGTGAATCCGGAGATCGAAAGCCTGCACACCCGGTTCGTCTACGACACCTCGTGTCCGCTTCCAAATGGCATCGCCGGCAAGCTGTCCATGGGGATCGGGGGCATCAACGCCTGCGTCATCTCCCGGCCGCTTCAAGACGAGTGATAGCAGAATCGGCACACACTAAACCGGTTGAAAACAGAAAAGCCCCGTTAACCGCAACGGGGCTTTCCTTTTTTGCAGGACCGATCGCTCTTTCAGTGGCCGTAGCTCCTACTCGAGACGAAAGGGAAGTCGTAACGAGATGACCGACAATAATGCAGGGCGGAATGCAGTACATATGCCCTGTCGGGATAACTCCGGGGGCCATTCCGAAACGTGGCCGGCGACCCGCTCGCTGGAGCGAGCAGGCCGCTGGCCGCAGGACTCTGTCAGTGCCCTGTCTACGGGACCCGGATTATCCCGAGGTTATGGTGCATCTATGACTGTGATGGTGAACCTCAAACGCGCCTCTCCCGCTCCTGTAGACGTCAACGAAACGAAAGTCTCGTACTCGTCCGCTTTGATGCCAGCAGGGACAGCATTCGCTGTAACCGTAACGGTGAGACCACCAGTTGCTGCGGTGGCGTTGCCGTTATCAGAAGATAACGCACCTACCTTTGGATCTACTTGTGCAACTGTTTCGGTGGCAGCAGTTCCTGCAACAGGCGTCGTAGGAGTAACTCCCAAACTCCAAACATCAATCAGGTTGTCGGTAACTATATCACGGAGATTGACTTCAAATTCGGTAGTGGCGTCGCCAACTCCAGCGTTGTTAGGTGTGGTCCAACCCGGGGTAACAGTACCATCAACCGTTCTCCCCCGATCCCAAACGAAATGGTTGGTATTGTTCGATGAGCTGGGATCGATATATCGTGTGATCCTCTGCCCTGTAACACTGACAGAAATACTACCACTCACGCCTTCGGCTGTCGCCATAATCTCGGTGCCGCCAGTGCCCGCACCGGTAATCATGGCATGCTGGCCCATTCCCTTAACCACCATTTCTTCCATTACCTTGGTGACAGTTGCTACGCCAGGGTCGTCGCTCACCCAGGACCAAGCAGAACGCGGCGTAATTTCATTGCCATCTTCATCCTGGGCCGTGGCCGTTATCTCGCCGGTGGACTCGCCGGCGGCCAGGGAGTAATCACTATCATCGGGATCGAAAACGATCTTATCGATAGGCTTGGTAACCGTGACAGTGAGCTTACCTGATATACCGGCTAAATCCGACATAGCCGTGACTTCGGCCGAACCGGCTCCGACGGCGGTGATCATGCCGTCTTCCAGGGTGATGGCTTCGTCCGCATTCTTGGTAATGGCCACTGTAACCGGGATACCATCAAGGACCTTCTCGCTCTGCGCACGGGCTGCGGCTACAATCATAACATCCTCACCGACCCTCAAAATGGTCGAGACACCGCCCGTCGCGTTTTTCTTATCCCCGTCGCCTACCTTGATAGCGATGTGGTGTGCCTGAGCCAACTGAATGGGATCAATGCCACCGGTGTCCGGAATACCAGCCGGTCCCTGAGGACCTTCGGGACCTGGCGGACCTGGTTCACCAGGCGGTCCTTGCTCACCAGGAGCGCCATCACCGCCCGGTTCACCCGGATCGCCCTTGTCGCCCTTGTCGCCCTTTACACCTTGCGGGCCCCGGTCGCCATCAGCGCCAGCTGCACCCGGAGTACCCGGAGTACCTGCCGGACCCGCTGGGCCTGTCTTGCCTTCGCATCCCATCAGGGACAGACAGAAGGCCAATACAGCAATTATGAGGTAGTGCATTGTTTTCTCCCGATTATGGAAACACTTCAAAAAGGAATGACGAAGACACGACACGGACCTATATCGCCTCCTTTCCCGCGAATTGATCGGTTGACTGATTTACAAGCTCAAGACTGATGATTACTAGCTTCAAGACTGCTCGGATTTCGGGCTATATTTCGACCACGGCTCGGGACTTTTCCCCATAAATATGAATAGACCGAGCATAAGAGAGTGGCGGCTGGCTTGCTCGTTTGAAGCAGGAAGGAATCTGGCACTACACGCTGTTCTTCGCTGTGGGATTGTATTGGGTACGTCTGGTAGGATCAGATGAGGTGGGTAGGGCGAGTATGGCAGACAGGATCGGGTACAGCGGGTATGAGAAAACGAGGATGGGGACCAGCTGAGGTCGCCGAATACAGAAAAGCCCCGTTAACTGCAACGGGGCTTTTCCTTTTCACATGACTGATCGCCCTTTCAGTGGCCGTAGCTCCTACTCGGGTCGAACAGGAAGAAGTAACGAAATGACCGACAATAATGCAGGGCGGAATGCAACTCAAATGCCCTGTCGGGATAACTCCGGGGGCCATTCCGAAACGTGGCCGGCGACCCAATCGCTGGAGCGAGCAGGCCGCCTTGCCGCAGGACTCTGTCAGCGCCCTGTCTACGGGACCCGGATTATCCCGAGGTTATTCCTCTCCTTCCTTGAAGCCAGTAGCAGGCAACGTTACGTCCACTTCGATGTAAATCGTATCGGCGTACTTGGATGAAATCTCCACTCTGGCGACGCCCCGTCCTGTAACCAGAGCATTCCCCGCCGTCGGATCAGCTGAAAGTGACGATGTTGCGGCGGTACCATCAGCGGCAGCGGTGGTGAGTGTGACCTCACCGTCGAAATCGTCAGCGTCAGTAGGACTAGCCATGTCGGTAAAAGTTAGCACGTCCGTGTTCAGACTCACCAATTTCACCGAACCAGCGGTGCCAGCCCACATCGGTTCCGCGTTGGCGTCGAACTGCTCAAGGGTCACGCTTATGGTTACGTTATTAGGAGTAACCGTTGAAGTTCCCACCACCGCGATATTCGGCGGGTCAGCGTTATCCACTGTCGAATCAACACCTGCCTCAACAAACGTAACAGCAACGGGGAGCGTTGGATCCAGCCTGCGTTCGACAGTCTGAACGTCGAATACAGTGACAGAGATCGCGTTGCTCTTGACGTCTCCTACATGAGCCGTGATCTTGGCACTTCCGACGCCTTCAGCCGTCACCGCGCCTTTTTCATCCACAGTGGCAACGTCTTCATCGGAGCTCATCCAGGTGAAAGTAATATTGGGAACCGGGTTACCCTCGGGACCCGCCATATCTTCATCCTGGGCTTTATCGTAGGCGATCGCGCTAACCATGATACCGTCACCTACTGCCATTCTGGTGTCATCGCCCGTCGAGGCGATGATACCCTTGACGACATCGTGGACGGTAACGTTAAACGTTACATCGATACCTCGACCATCGACGGTCATGGTGACCTTAACAGGGTCATCGCTTCTTCTAAGGCCCGTAATCGTACCGTTATCCACCGAGACGATCTCGTCGTCTTCGGATGTCCACGTAAACGTAGCGAGAATTTGCTGCTTGTTCGCAGTCTTGGCCTTGGCTACATAATCCGTGGATCCGCCTACTAGCAGACCAACTTCTACTGCCTTGTCGAAATTCGGACCATCTATCTTGGTACCCTTTTCTGGGTCTGTTTCACCATCCTTCAGCAACAGGATGTGATGAACGGACGCCAGGATGTTGCCTACTGTGCCTGGATCAATGGATGCAGGATCACCAGGCTCACCCTGCGGACCAGTCTCACCGGTTTCGCCCCGTTCACCTTTCTCACCAGGCGGGCCTTGCTCACCAGGAGCGCCATCAGCGCCCGGTTCACCCGGATCGCCCTTGTCGCCCTTGTCGCCCTTTTCACCTTGCGGGCCCCGATCGCCATCCGCGCCAGCCTGACCTGGCTGACCTGGCTGACCTGCGACGCCGGCCGGACCCGCCGGGCCTGTCTTACCTTCGCATCCCATAAGGGACAGACCGAAGGCCAATAAAGCAATTATGAGGTAGTGCATTGTTTACTCCCGTTTATGGAAACACAGCTAGAAGGAATGACGAGATTTCGAGACTGACCTATATCGCCTCCTTTCCCGCGATTTGATCGGTTGACTGATCTACAAGCTCAAGACTGTTGATTTCTGACTTCGAGCTGCTCGAATTTCGGGTCATATCTACGGACTTTTCCCCATAAATATGATTAGACCGAGCGTACGAGAGTGGCTGGCTTGCTCGTTTGAAGCCGGAAGGAATTTGGCACTACACGCTGTACTTTGCTGTGGGATTGTATTGGGTACGTCAGGGAGGTCGAGTACGTCAGGCAGGATCAGGCACTTCAGATAGGTGAGAACGAGGAAGTTGGATCGGCTAAGATCGTTGAATACAGAAAAGCCCCGTTAACTGCAACGGGGCTTTCCTATTTTGCAGGGCCGATCGCTCTTTCAGTGGCCGTGGCTCCTACTCGAGGTGATCGGGAAGAAGTAACGAGATGACCGACAATAATGCAGGGCGGAATGCAGCTCAAATGCCCTGTCGGGATAACTCCGGGGGCCATTTCGAAACGTGGCCGGCGACCCACTCGCTGGAGCAAGCAGGCCGCTGGCCGCAGGACTCTGTCAGCGCCCTGTCTACGGGACCCGGATTATCCCGAGGTTACGGTTTGGTCACATTGACGATGAACTGCACAGCGTTATCAGCATCGTCGTACTTGACGGTGATCAAGGCCGTGCCATACGCCGGCGCCGGCACAACTGGATCAGCGGTCAAATCCTGAGCTGGAGCACGGATTACATCCCAATCAAGTGTTATCGTAGCCACACCCGACTCGACTGCGATATTGCTGGCAGCAATCGATGTAGGGCCAAAAACATTGGATGGGTTATCCTGAATAGTTGCAGTGACATCAGCGGAATCAGCTGTACCGAGATCTTCGTCAATTTTACCATCTGACAAGCTTCTAATCTCAACCTCAAGCTCAATGTCTTCAGGATTACCACTGGGATCCGGACCGAGGCTGAATTCAGTTTCGATCACGTCTGCAGTAGCAGGATTATCACCCAACAACTCGGCAACCTCGAATGTAACTATTTGAGGATTCCGAGGGGCAAGGCTATGGGTCGTTATTCCGGACGCTGTGACCGTGATCTTTAACTTTTCACTGGTCACGCCGCCCGAGCTTGCGGTGATGTTGGCCGTACCCGCGCTGACTCCCGTAACGGTTCCACCATCAACGGTCGCTACGCTTTCGTTGTCACTGTCCCATGCAAACGTCGCACCTACGATCGCCATTTTGTCTGCATCGTCTTCTTCGCTGTCGTACGCAGTGGCTATGAGGTCGGTAGAGAAACCGATCGGGATAATGTTGGACTGGTTAGCATCGAGCTCGACCATCACGAACTTGACTGCCGAAAGCACGGTTACTTTAACATCGAGCGATATGCCACGCCCTACGGCCGTAACCGTAATGGTACCTGGTCCAGGCTTGACCGCCGTGATCATACCGGTCGGGGAAACCGTCACCGTGCCCTCACCATCATCGGCAAAGGTAAACATGACGCTGCCGATAGCTTCCATGTCCGGAGAGGCTGCCTTAGCCACCAGCTGGACCGTATCGCCAGCTTCCAAGGTATAGGACAGGCCGGCAGTGTTTGTGAATTCAGGGGCATTGTAGACAGTCTTATTTTCGAGCTCACCATCAGCATCGACGTTGCCGAGTACGATGTGATGGATTACTGCCAATACGTCTTCAAGATCGATTCCAGGCGGTACTCCAGAATCACCCGGATCACCTTTCTCACCCTTTTCACCAGGCGGTCCTTGCTCACCAGGAGCGCCATCAGCGCCCGGTTCACCCGGATCGCCCTTGTCGCCCTTGTCGCCCTTGTCGCCCTTTTCACCTTGAGGGCCCCGATCGCCATCCGCACCAGCCTGACCTGGCTGACCTGGCTGACCCGCGACGCCGGCCGGACCCGCGGGACCTGTTTTGCCCTCGCATCCCATCAGGGACAGACCGAGGGCCAATACAGCAATTATGAGGTAATGCATTGTTTTCTCCCGATTTTGGAAACACTACAATAAAGGAATGACGAAATCCCAGACTGACCTATATCGCCTCCTTTCCCGCGAATTGATCGGTTTGTTTTTTTACGAGTTCAAAACTGCTAAATTCGGACTTCAAGACTGCTCGGATTTCGGGCCGCAATTCGACCGTGATCAGGGACTTTTCCCCATAAATATGAATAGACCGAGCATACGAGAGTGGCTGGCTTGCTCGTTTGAATCCGGAAGGAATTGGGCACTACACGCTGTTCTTTGCTGTGGGATTGTATTGGGCAGGACAGGTGGGATCAGGTACTTCGGATAGGTGAAAACGAGGATGTTGGATCTGCTAAGTTCGTTGAAAACAGGAAAGCCCCGTTAACCGCAACGGGGCTTTCCTGTTTTGCAGGACCGATCGCTCTTTCAGTGGCCGTGGCTCCTACTCGAAGCGAACGGGAAGAAGTAACGAGATGACCGACAATAATGCAGGGCGGAATGCAGCTCTAATGCCCTGTCGGGATAACTCCGGGGGCCATTCCGAAACGTGGCCGGCGACCCACTCGCTGGAGCAAGCAGGCCGCGAGCCGCAGGACTCTGTCAGCGCCCTGTCTACGGGACCCGGATTATCCCGAGGTTACGGTTTTTTAGCGACGCCGATGGGAATGACAATCTTGTTCCCACCGGTTATCGCTACAACCAGCGACGTTCTGGCATAGCTGCCCGTTTCGTCATCTCCTGGCAATACGACAGCCGCTTTACGAACTTGTATCGTAATCTCACCAGCTGCTATCGTGGCACCTATGGTAAAACCAGCGAGACTTGTGTCGTCATGGGTTGGAAGAGCAGCATTATCTAAGACCGGATCCGCAATGAGCTTAGTGTTATTACTCGTGATCTTCAATCCGGTTATATCTGCCGCCGCGGTTTCAGTGGAGTAGTCACCCATGCTGGGATTCCAAGATCTCACGTGTACCGTGATATCGATCGAGTCAGGCGTGACGTTTTCTCTAGTATCGGTGTCGTCAGTACCTCCGCCGTCGTAGTTCGGCTTGCCTGCATTATCATGATCTTCGCCATATGCAGGTACTTCAAACGAATCCGTCGTTGGTTCCAGATACGTCAAATTGTACGGCCTGATCGCTCCGCCGGTAACCGTGATGGTCCTGGCTTTGCTATCGACCCCTCCAGCTGTAGCAACGATATCTGCGGAGCCTACGCCCTTGCCGGTAACAACGCCTTTATCGCTGACTGTAGCGACACTTTCGTCAGACGACTCCCAGGTAACGGAAGCATTGACTTTACTACCCGCGCCATCCGCTTTTGAATACGCTGTCGCCATGAGGGTTGTTGTCTCCCCGACAGCAAGAATATCCACGCCGCCGGAAACAACCACGGACTTGACTGCGGAAAGTACTTCGACGGTTATTTCAATATCTATCCCGCGGCCAACAGCCGTTACCGTAATGACTGCGTCACCTGCCCGTTGGGCTTCGATCTCGCCGGTATCGGAGACCGTTGCACTTACAGGATCATCCGAGACAAAGGCAAACTCGACAGGAATTGCTTCTCCATCTTGTGAAGCTGCTTTGATTGCCAGCTGCCTCGTGTCGCCTATCGCCAGATTGAATGACAGTGGATCTACATCTTCGCCTGGCGCGTAATTTGGCGCAAGATAGGATACAGCTCCGGTCTTCTCGCCGTCATCATCGAGGTAACCGATCGCTATATGATGAATGGACGCCAGGATGTTTCCGGGAATATCAGTCGGTAATCCTGAGTCTCCAGGATCGCCCTTCTCACCTCGCGGACCCACCGGACCTGCCGGGCCAACCGCACCGGTATCACCGGTATCACCGGTGTCACCCTTTTCACCCTTCTCACCAGGCGGGCCAGGAGGACCTACCGGGCCTCTATCGCCATCAGCGCCAGCCGCACCTGGCTGACCTGGCTGACCCGCGACGCCGGCCGGACCCGCCGGACCTGTCTTACCTTCGCATCCCATGAGGGACAGACCGAAGGCCAATACAGCAATTATGAGGTAATGCATTGTTTTCTCCCGATTATGGAAACACTTCAAAAAGGAATGACGAAGACACGACACGGACCTATATCGCCTCCTTTCCCGCGATTTGATCGGTTAACTGATTTACAAGTTCAGAACTGCCGATTACGGACTTCAGGACTGCCAGTTCAGACTTCAAGACTGCTCGGATTTCGGGCCGCATTTCGACCGAGATCAGGGACTTTTCCCCATAAATATGATTAGATTGAGTTATAAGTCAAGAAAAAACTTCTTTTTTTTCATTTTCTGTGCGTTCCCTGCCTGAATCGAACCCCGATAAAACCCGGTAAAATGATACAGACTGTCGGGCCGCCGCCTTCTTTTTTGCCATTCCTGACGTACGCAATCCTGGCTGAAATACCGGTTCCTGGGTGACGTACTCGTCGTCCAGCCTGACATACCTGATCCTGCCTTAAGATTTTCTCCTGCCTGACGTACCTGATCCTGCCTGCACTTCCGATACATGTCCGTTACACCTGACTATTCCCGATCATGCACCATCACAAAATGGCGCGTGGGATCCAAATGCAAGCGGAAAATCAGACGAGGAAGCCCGCCGCTTTGTGACGCTCGGTCTATTCATATATATACAGAATAAAATCACATAAAAAACATAAACCATCACTTAGTAGTTGACCAGTACCCGAAACCATGCGTACTTTACTATCAAAAAAGGCAACAAAATTGCGAAATGGAGACTGGATTAATGGCTAACAGACCCCGTATTTACCGCTACACCGATCGAATCGGTTCCCGGGAAAAGCCGTCCTGGCCATTCGGCACCGGGATCGATCCTACAACCCCAGCAGTCCGAAATGCGTTGAACCACTCCATTTATATCACAAAATCAAACAATTCATGATTTGACAGGAGTTAGCGTCCAGGATCCTCCCTGTCTCGTCCATATAAAGGAAATCAGCGAACTCGTTCCCATGAGCGCGCGCGGGAATTATTGTGTTGAGCATGTAAGATGCAACGAAACATATCCTTACAGCATCCCCTCGAAAGCAGGGCAGATCGATCGTCCCTAGATGTCGCGCGATTGCTGGAAGCCAGCATCGCGCCGAATACGGCCAAGGCGTACGGCGATGCCTTGCGCAAATTGTTCGAGCACCTGGATGGGCAGCCGTTGACCGACACTACCCTGGCCGGCTACCTTGCGCACCTGTATACCCGTGGGCTTGCGCCGGCCTCCGTTACGGTCGTGGTACAGGCCGTTCGTTTCTGGGAGAAGATGGATCGACGCCCGTCGAGTGTGGGGCCGCTAACGAGCCGGACGCTGGCCGGAATCCGTCGCGAAGGTCGAAACCGGGGCCGCGGCCAGGTAACGGGATTGACCCGCGAGACGGTCAAGATCATGGTACAGAACGCCGTCGCCACCGACACCCTGGCCGGACTGCGTGACGCCGCGCTGTTTCGTGTGATGAGCGATGCCCTGTTGAGGATCGGAGAAGCCGTCGCCATCGATTGCGAGCACATCACCACCGAGTTCGACGGGAGCGGGCGGCTCCTGCTGCTTCAAAGCAAGACCGACCAGGAGGGGAAGGGGGCCAGCCTCTTTCTGACCGCCCGGACCGTCGACACGATCCAGCAGTTGCAGCAGACAGCCGGCTACACGGAGGGACCCCTCTTTCGCCGGATGCTGAAGGGCGACCGGATGAGCGATACCCGGCTGACGGTGGACGGCGCCCGGTTGGCCATCAAGGCAGCCGCGGAGCTGGTCGGCATCAAGGGCGTGAGTGGGCACAGCCTTCGCATCGGAACCGCCCAGGAACTCGCGCAACGGGGCGCTACCCTGGTGGAACTGCAGACCGCCGGACGCTGGACCGACAGCCAGATGCCCGCGCACTATACCCGCGAGCAGGCCGCGGGCAAAGGCGCCGTAGCCAGACTACTGGGGATTGACTGAAAGCAGTTCGGCCAGCCCGTCCACCGTGGTCACGGGCTGCTGGCACACGAACTGTTCGCAGACGTAGGCCGTGGTCGCGCCGTCGATCTGCGGGCGGTTGGCGAGAAGCGGGATGAGCTTTCCGGTATGGCCGTCACCGGCACGGCCGTCGTCCCCGGACGGATCGTGCAGGGCCACGACCTTGTTGGGCAGGAACGTGCCGTCGATAAGGTCCAGCATCGCTCGCGTGGAAGCGTCCTCCCGGGCGCCGACCAGGGCGATCTCCACAGGTTTGTCGAGATACCAGGAGAGTCCGCACAGCAACTGGCCGAAGCCCCCGGGTGCCGCGCCCATGTAATCCGTGAAGAGGGAGAGGGTTTGCCCGGCCCGGTCCCGGTATTCGTTCCTGCCGGTGTACGCGGCCAGCCGGAGCAGGTTCTGCACGCTCACCGCGTTGCCTGAGGGGATGGCATTGTCGTAGGGGTTCTTGGACCGGACGATGAGCGTCTCGTGGTCGTCGCTGGTGAAGAAGAACCCGCCGGCCTCCGGATCCCAGAACCGCTCGACCGTCGTATCCATGAGCGCTTCGGCTTGGACGAACCAGGCCGGGTCGAAGGTCGCCTCGTACAGGTCGAGGAGCGCGGAAACCGTGAAGGCGTAGTCGTCCAGGTAGCCGTTGAACCGCGCGCGGCCGTCCTTGAACGTATGCATGAGCCGGCCGTCCTCGTGCAGCGCGTCCAGGACGAACCTCATCGAATCCGCCGCCGCGTCGAGCCAGGCCGGTTCGCCGAAGACGCGGCTCGCGCGGGCCAAACTGCCGGCCATCAGCCCGTTCCAGTCCGTCATGATCTTCTCGTCTCGTCCGGGGTGCACGCGTTTCTCGCGATGATCGAAGAGGGTCCGGCGTCCTTCCGACACGATCGTCCGCAGTTCCTCCGGGGCCACCCGCAGATGGGCGGCCAGCGGCTCCAGGTCGACGTCCACGTGCAGGACGCTGGTCCCGTGTTCGAAGTTGCCCCCTTCTTCCACGCCGTAGTACCGGGCGAACAGGCGGCCTTTCTCGTCCCCCAGGACCGCCTTGATCTCTTCCGGCGTCCACACGAAGAACCGGCCTTCCTCGCCTTCGCTGTCCGCGTCCTGGGTCGCGTAGAATCCGCCGCCGGGTTGCTGCATCTCGCGGATCACGTACGCCGACGTTTCCGAAACGACCTTGCGGAACAGGGGCTCTCCTGTGGCCTGGAACGCCTCGGTATAGGTCCGCAGGAGCAGCGCGTTGTCGTAGAGCATCTTCTCGAAGTGGGGGATCAGCCATTTCGCGTCGACGGAATAGCGATGGAATCCGCCGCCCAGGTGGTCGTAGATTCCGCCGTTGCCCATTTTCGACAGAGAATGGACGGTCATGTCGAGGGCCGATTGCCGCCCGGACCTGCGGTGCTCGCGCAGCAGGAAGGACAGCGTCATGGACGGGGGGAACTTGGGCTGCGTGCCGAAACCGCCGTTGGTGGCGTCGTAGGACGCGGCGATCCCGGTGAAGGCCTTGTCGAGCAGCCCCGTTTCCAGGGTCTCGTTGCTTGAGGTGAACCCGGCCAGTTCGACGAGGCGCGATTTTAGCTTCTCGCCCTGTTCCTCGGCGTCGGACCGGCGTTCTCGGTAGAACTGGGCCACGGCCTCCAGGATGCGGGGAAACCCGGGCCGGCCGTACCGGTCGTCCGGGGGAAAATAGGTGCCCCCGTAGAAGGGTTTCAGGCCCGGCGTGAGGAAGACGGTCATGGGCCAGCCGCCGCTGCCCGTCATGGCGGTGACGGCGTTCATGTAGATCTCGTCCAGGTCGGGCCGTTCCTCCCGGTCCACCTTGACGTTGACGAAGTGGCGGTTCATGATCTCCGCCGTCTCATCGTGCTCGAAGGACTCGTGGGCCATGACGTGGCACCAGTGGCACGCGGAGTAGCCGATGGACAGCATCACGGGCTTGTCTTCGGACCGGGCTTTCTCGAGGGCCTCTTCGCCCCAGGGATACCAGTCCACGGGATTGTGGGCGTGCTGCCTCAGGTAGGGGCTGGTCTCGTGGGCAAGGCGGTTGGTTCGTTGTCCGGCCTGCTGCTCGCCTTGCTGTTCGTCCGACTGTTCGTCCCGCTGTTCGTTGTCGTGCGCTGTGTTCAATTTACACCAATCCTTCCTTGACCATGCGTTCCAGGACGAAATCACCGGCGTCGATGGGGAACTCCAGGACGCATCGCTTCGCGGAGGACTCAAAGATGCCCATGATGGTTTCCAGGGCTACGCGGGCGGTCTTCGCCTCGCAGCGGTGAGCGGCGCGGCCTTCCACGGTGGAGACCAGTTCCTCCAGTTCGCCGCGGATATTCGAATAGGTCGCTTCCAGTTGCGGTACGTGCCATCCGTCCGAACGGTAGCTGGACAACATCTTCAACGGTGGCCCGTCGGGGCTGTTCACTTCGATGATGCCGTCGGAGCCGACGATCCGGAAGGAGAACGACTGGCTCGCCCGTTCGCCCAGTTCGATGAATCCCACGACGCCGTTCTCGTAGCCCACCCGTCCGATCGCCATGTCTTCGGCCGGCATGTCCGGATGGTTGCGCCGGCCTTCGATCCGGTTGCGGCGGTCGATCTGGCCCATGACCCACCGGGGCGGGCTGTCGCCGTTCAGGTAGTGGATCAGGTCGATGACGTGAGTGCCGTTGTTCATCAGGTCGAGGGTGCAGTGGCCCCAGATCATGGCGACTTCCCCGATTTCCCCGGCCTGAACCCATGCGCGCGCCTGAACGGCCTGGGGCGAAAACCGGTGGGCGTGGCCGATGGCGAGGACGGCGCCGGTCTTCTCGCAGGCCTCGATCATCCGGTCGGCCTCGTCCAGGGAGACGGCCATGGGCTTCTCGCACAGGATGCCCTGCGCGCCGCTTTCCGCCGCCGCGATCGTGGCTTCGCAGTGTCCGCGGGGCCAGGTGCATACGCTCACCAGGTCGAGTCGCTCCCGCTCCAGCATTTCCAGGTGGTCCGCGTACAGCCTGATGCCGTGTTCCCGGGCGAGACGCTGCGCCTTCTCCCCTTCCGGATGAATGTCCGAGCCCGCGATCAGTTCGATCTCGGCGTTCTCCACGTGGCGGTATCCGTCCGCGTGGGCGGTGGCGATACCGCCGCAACCGATGAAGCCTGCCCGGTACTTGTTCATGTTATCATGACCGCCCCGAGATGGGTTCACACCCGGTACACAGACACATCATGACCGCAGAATCGGGCGCGTCAGGCAGGTCGGCCCACCGCTGCCCGCGTAGCAGATGTGATCGCCGTCGAACTCCTCGACCCGGCAGCCGGCCTTCCGCATGCGCTCCACCGTAACCGGATTGCCGCTCCGCACGATGACGTGGCGGGGTCCGACGGCCAGCACGTTGCAGCCGAGACTGTCGTACTCCTCGTCCGGCACCACCACCAGGGCGATGCCCAGGGCGGCCAGCATCTCCCGGAACGGGATGGGCAGCAGCCGTTCGTAGACGACCGCGAGGTCCGTATCCAGCAGGCTGATGACGGACATCAGGTGCAGCACCGCGCCCGGTCCGTCCCAGTGGACCATGGGGACGGCCACCACGTCGATACTGTGCGGCTTCAGCAGTTCCTGGAACTGTCGGATCCCCTCTCCGTTGGTGCGGTAGGTCAGCCCGATTACGGCCAGGTCGTCCTTCAGCCAGACCACGTCGCCGCCTTCGACGCTTCCGGGCGGTTCGATGCGCCCCGCCACTGGGATGCCCGCCCCGGCGAACCAGTCCTCCAGGGCGTCCGGCTCTTCCATGCGGGCGTCCTTGCCCATGCGGCCCAGGATCACGCCCTGGTCGGTCACCGAGGCCACGGGATCGTGCGTATAGAGGGCGTCCAGTCCCGTCCGGCCATCGGCCGGCAGGCACGCCACTTCGGCGCCCGCCGCATCAAGCAGGGCAGTGAACCGCCGGTGTTCGTCCACCGCGCGGCCAAAATCCGGCCGGACCAGGTAGTCCAGGGACTGCCACTGGGCGTCGATCCGTTCCTGGCTTTCGAAGGCTTCTTCCGGACGCTTGACCAGCACCCGCTTCAGCGGGCGCACCATGGACTGGCAGCCGTAGGCGTTCATGGAGACCGTTCCCCTGAAATGAGGGCTTCGGTTTCGTCCTCGTTCAGAATCTCGACGCCGAGGGACTGTGCCTTCTTCAGCTTGGAACCGGCGTTTTCACCGGCGACCAGGTAGTCCGTCTTCTTGCTCACGCTGGACGTCACCCGCCCGCCCGCGGCTTCGATCCGGCCGGCCATCTCCTCGCGGGAGTAGTTCGGCAGCGTGCCCGTGATGACGAAGATCATGTCCGCCAGCGTCCGGGTATCCACGCCGCTATCCGCACCGGTTTCCGTACCGTCGCCCCCACCGTCGCCCGGCGCTTCCAGTTCCATGCGGAGGCCGGCGTCCTTCAGCTTTTCGACGATCTCGAGGTTCCGTTCGTTCCGGAAGAAAGAGACGATGCTCTCGGCGATCTTCGGACCGATCTCCGGTACGGCGACCAGTTCTTCTTCTGACGCCGCCCGGATGGCTTCGATGGAGCGGAAGTGCGCGGCGATCTGCCGCGCGGCCCGCTCTCCCACGTGGGGGATGCCGAGGCTGAAGAGCAGTCGGTCCAGGGGGCGGTCCTTGCTGGCTTCGATGCCCCCCAGCAGGTTGCCGGCGGACTTCTCGCCCATGCGCTCCAGCGTCCCGAGCTGCTCGCGGGTCAGGCGGTAGATGTCGCCCACGTCCCCGATCAGGCCATTCCCCAGGATCTGCTCGGTGACCGCCGGACCGAGCCCTTCGATGTCCATGGCGTTTCGGCCGGTAAAATGGGTGACGCGCGCCTGCGTCTGCGCCGGGCAGGCCGCATTCCCGCAACGCAACGCCACCTCTTCACCCACCCGCGCGAGCGCGGTTCCGCACACCGGGCAGACCGTCGGCATCTCGAAGGATGTCGACCCCTCCTTCCGTGCGTCCTTGTCGGCCGAAACCACTTTGGGAATGACGTCCCCGCCTTTTTCGATCCACACGGTGTCGCCGACGCGCAGGTCCTTGCGGCGGATCTCTTCCTCGTTGTGGAGCGTGGCCCGGCTGATCGTCGATCCGGCCAGGAAGACCGGTTCGAGTTCGGCGACCGGGGTCACCACGCCCGTCCGGCCGACCTGCAGCCGGATGTCCAGCAGGCGCGTCCTGGCGCGTTGCGCGGCGAATTTGCTGGCGATGGCCCAGCGGGGGCTCTTCATCGTGGCGCCGAGTTCGCCGTGCAGTGAGGTGGAATCCACCTTGATGACCATGCCGTCGATGTCGTAGGACAGTGAGGCCCGCCGCTCCTCCCAGTCATGGCAGAAACCGATGACCTCGTCTATGGTCGCGAAACGCCCGGCTTCCTTGTTGGTCGGGAACCCCTGACCGGCCAGCCATTGCAGCCGCTGGAAGTGGCTGTCCAGGTCGGGCCGGGCCGCGAGCGCGCCTGCTTCGTCCTCGAAACGCAGCGTGTATAGGAACACCCTCAGGGGCCGTTCGGCGACGACGCGGGGATCCCTGAGTTTCAGCGAGCCCGCCGTGGCGTTGCGGGGGTTCGCGAAGAGCGGCTCCTCCCGTTCCGCGCGGGAGGCGTTCAGCGCCTCGAACCCTTCGTGGGGGAGATACACTTCGCCACGCACCTCGATGTTGTTGAGCGGGGGCGCTTCTTCGGCAATACGCAGGGGGATGGACCGGATGGTACGCAGGTTCGCCGTGATGTCGTCGCCCTGCTCGCCGTCTCCCCGCGTGGCGCCCAGGGCCAGTGCGCCGTTCTCGTAGCGCAGGCTCACGGCCACGCCGTCGATCTTCAGTTCGACCGCGTAGGCGTACTCCCGATCCGGACCCAGCAGGTCGCGGATGCGGCGGTCGAAGTCCCGGATCTCCTCATCGTTGTACGTGTTCCCGATGGAGAGCATGGGCACGGGGTGCCGGACGACGGGAAAGGTCGAGGAGGGCGACCCCCCGACGCGCTGGGTGGGCGAGTCGGGGGTGATCAGGTCGGGGTGGGCCGATTCCAGGTCCTGCAGTTCGTTCACCAGCAAATCGTAGACGTAATCGCTGATGACCGGATCGTCGAGTACGAAGTACCGGTGATCGTGCGACCGGATTTCCCGGCGCAGGACTTCAATGCGTTCGGCAGGCGACATGGGATCCGCGGGCTTTTGCTGACCGGCGCTGGGCGACGCTCGATTCGTCAAGGGACGCGACCGGTGCGGGCGACGCTCGACCGCGATGACTTTCGGGCGCGGGCTTTAACCGGTGCGGGCGACGCTCGACCGCGATGACTTTCGGGCGCGTCGGATTTCCTCGCGCTTCTTCGCTATCCAGTTCTGCCACCAGACCACGATGGGGCTGGCGATGAAAATCGAGGAATAGGTTCCGGTGATGACACCGAAGGTCAGCGCCAGGGCGAATCCCCAGTTGGTCGACGTGCTTCCGGCCAGCAGGAAGACCAGGACCAGGAGGACGGTGAGCGACGTCATCATGGTCCGGTTCAGGCATTCGTTGATGCTGCGGTCCACTACGCCCGAAAACCCTTCCGTCCGGGTTCGTCCCAGGCTTTCCCTGATGCGGTCGTAGACCACGATGGTGTCGTTCGTCGAATACCCCACGACGGTCAGCAGGGCCGCCACGACTGCCATGGTGAGTTCCTCGCCCACGAGGGTGAGCATGGCCAGCACGATGAGCACGTCGTGGATCAGCGCGACGATCGTCCCGATCCCGAACCGGAACCCGTTGACCTGCCGGAACCGGATGGTGATGTAGAGGACGATGCCGATGATGGAGGCCCCCACGGCGCCCATGGCGTCGACCGTGAGTTCTTTGCCGATCTTCGGGCTGACGTTGTATTCCTGCCGTAGCCAGTCGTCTTCGTTGCCTTTGAGGTTCTCGGGGAACTGTTCACGAAGCGTCGTCTTGACGGCGGATGCGATCTGCTGCTCATTCCATTCGCTGTCGGCCGCCCGGATCAGTATGTTGTCCTCCTCGCCGATCACCTTGATCTCGCTCTGGCTCAGGTCGACGGCCTGGTCCTCGATGGTGGCGTTACCCAGGGCGCCGCGTATGTCCTGTACCGGCACCGGCGGATCGAACTGCATCTCGATCAGCGACCCGCTCTGAAAGTCCACGCCCCAGTTCACCCCGCCGCGCACGACGATGGTTCCCAGGCCGACCACGATCACGCACCAGGTGATGACGAACGCCACTTTGCCGAACCGCATGAATCCGAAGAACAGGCGTCCGAAGGGGTCGGTCCGGCCGATGCTGACCTGGACGAGCTGCCACCGGTCGATAAGTGCGTCGAAGAGGGACCGCGTGATGAAGATGGCCGTGAACATGCTGATCAGGATGCCGAACCCCAGCGTCACGGCGAATCCCTTGATGGGGCCGGTCCCGAACTCGTACAGGGCGAAGGCGGTGATCAGGGTGGTGATATTGGCGTCCACGATGGTGCGGAGCGCGTTCCCGTAACCGCTGTCCACGGACTGCCGGATCGTCTTCCCTCCGGCCCTGAGCTCTTCCTTGATCCGTTCGAAGATGAGGATGTTGGCGTCCACCGACATGCCCATGGTCAGGATGATACCCGCGATGCCGGGCAGCGTCAGGGTGGCCTGGAAGGCGCCCAGTACGGCCAGCAGGAAGAGGAGGTTCAGGATCAGGGCGAAATTGGCGATGAAGCCGGCCGTCCGGTAATACACCGCCATGAAGATCATGACGGCGATGAGGCCCAGGATCGACGCCCACTTGCCGGAGTTGATGGCGTCCTCGCCCAGGGACGGACCCACGACGTACTTGCTGATGATTTCCATGGGCGCGGGCAGGGCGCCTGCGCGCAACACGATGGAGAGGTCCCTGGCCTCCTCCAGCGAGTTGATGCCGGTGATCTCGCCCCGGCCGTTGGGTATGCGTCCCTGGATGACCGGCGCGGAGAACACCCGGCCGTCCAGCACGATCGCCAGGCGCCGGCCGATGTTGTTCCCCGTAACGCGTGAGAAGGTCCTGGCGCCATCGTCCGTGGTTGTGAAACCGACCGATGCCACCCCCATGCTGCCGATGTCGGAGCCTGAACCGGTCTGCGGGAAGGCGTCCGCCAGTACGGCTCCGGTCAGTTCCGGCTGGGCGTTCATGTAGTAATAGGACCGGACGCGCTGTCCGCTGGCCGTCGTCCGCATTACGCCGGCCCGGATCTCCGCGCCGGCCGGAATGAAGCTCTGCACCTGGGGCTGGGCAAGGATTTCGTCTACGCGGGCGGTATTGCTCGCCGGTACGATGATCTCGTTGTCGGAGAGGTCGATCAACGACAGAAAGGGGTTGCGTTCCGCCGTGACGGCCGCTTCGGGAATCAGGGCGCTCGTATCCGCGGGGACGCTCGTGGTGTCGCGGGCCGCCAGCAGGGCGTCGATGCGCTCGACGACCGAACGAAGTTCGCTGCCTTCGCGCAGCAGCCTGAACTCCAGCTGGGCGGTCTGGTTGATCAGCGTCATGGCCCGGTCGATGTCCCTGAGCCCCGGCAGCTCGACGATGATGCGGTCTTCGCCTTCCTGCTGGATAATCGGTTCGGTGACACCGAATTCGTTGACGCGGTTCGAGATGACCTGCATCGCCCGTTCCACGACGTCTACAGCTTCCTCCTCCGGCAGGTTGGACTTGTCCACCTCGAGCTTGATGTGCACGCCGCCCTGGAGGTCGAGACCCTGGCGGATGGACTGGTCCTGAAGCCGGTCGCGTTCGGCCTTGGTCAGGTTCAGATTCTTGAGCTGAGCACGGTCCGCTTCGGTCAGCAGCGGATCCGAATCGATCGCTTCGATCTGTTCCGGAGTAAGGTCGGTCTGAACGGGGGAGTATTGCCAGTAGTCAGATGTTCTTACGGAAGGATAGACGTACCAAAGCGCGGTGAAGATCACAACGAGAATAAGAACGATTCGTACCTGTTTCCACTGCATGCAACCCGGCTCCTAAGCAGACGAAGGCGGGTTGCCTGACTGCCTGCCACCCGCCTTCGTTTCTGCGTTGCGTATATGATGATTCAAGTTGTTCGAGGGGAATCTGGTCGTTAGTCTCTCAGGGCGAAAAGCACGTTCTGGCCGGCGAAGTTATCCGGCACGAGCAGTTCGATGGATACCCGGTCGCCCGAGGGATGGAATGCGACGACGTAGTCCTGGCCGTCCCTGAAGGTGCGTGGGAATACGTCCACCTTCTTGATACTGTCCAGCGACGGGAAGGCCGAGCGTTCGATCGTGAGTACCGTGCCTTCACGCAGGTCCTGGGACTGGGAAAAATCCACGCCGGAGAGTGATTCCACGCGGGGGCCGCCGAAGAACGGATCCTTGATAACCATCGAGTCTTTCCAGTGGTCCATGGTGTTCACGGCGAAGAAAATGGAGTTCAGCTTCATCTCGGCCGCAAGCTTCGCCTGTTCCTCCATGTCCCGCTGTGCCAGCGCCTCGTCGCGTGCGTCGGTCAGCATCGCGATCTGTCCATTGAGGCGCTCCTCTTCGCTGCGCAGGAACACGATCCGCTCTTCGAGCATGTCCTTGACCTGGCCCAGCGAATCGGCGATGAAAGCCGCCCGGGCCTCGGCCGCGTCGCGTTCGTCGGTCAGCGTCGCGATGGTGCGGTTGATACGCGCCCTGGCGATGCGTTGCGCACGGCCCGGCGACATGTCCGATGTGCCCTGCGTCACGTAGGTGCCGAGGATGCCGTCCTTGTAAAGCAGCCAGATCTGGTTGCCGACGTTCAGGTCCTCCACCAGCGCGGTCTGCTCCACCACGTCGCGGGCTTCGGCGGTCGAAAGGCCGTGATTCTCCATGAGGTACTGCAGGGCGACCTGGATGTGGGAGTCGCCGCGCTCAACCGTATAGGGCGCCGGCAAATCGTCTCGAAGATCCTGCATCTGCTGCTGCAGCTCCGCGACCTCGCCCCGGGTATCGATGATCTCCTGCACGAGACCGCGGTACGAAACGTCTTCCTCGCCGGCCAGCATTTCGTTCAATACGGCTTCGTGGTCAGGATTCAGCGCCATGTTGGTCAACGATTCCGCATCGACCTGCCGGTCGGGATTCGATTCGTTGAACGTCGCAATCGTCGTCTGGATCTCTTCCTGCTTGGTGCGGATTTCCTGCTCTGTCTCGTTCAACCGATCCACGAGTTCCTCGAAGGTCGCAGGTTCGGTTGCGCATCCCATGACAAAGGCCATGGTCAGCAGTACGAATATACCTCGCATTGGATTCCTCCGTTTAAGAGTTTCACCGATGAATCACCTTGATTCACGGCATATATAGATTTCAGATCGTCCACAATTATAACCCCAAAACCAAAATTTGTCAAGTATACTCGGTCATTGTATTGAACTTAATCGTGCCGTCCTTTCGCGGCATGTTACCGGTGAAACCCGCCCTGAACGGAAGGCGCGCCAGAGATACCGGATTGCCTGACCGGTCAGTCCGGATACCTTCGTTTCATCTCCGCGACCGACGCGCGCACCAGGCTTTCCAGCGCGTCCAGGTCCACGTCGGCCAGCTTATTGACGTACAGGCAGGACTTGCCGATCTTGTGCTTGCCCAGGCGGGAAAGCAGCTTGTCACACTCTTCGAACCCGGTCATGATGTAAATCGACAGATTCTGTTTGCGCGGTGAGAACCCCACGACGGGCCAGTCGGCTTCCTGTCCGCTCGCGTAACGGTAGTGGTAGCTTCCGTACCCCACAATCGACGGTCCCCACATCACGGGCTCTTCGCCCGTCACCCGATGCATGAGTTCCAGTAACGTACGCGCGTCTTCGCGCCTGCGCAGATGGTCCACCGCGTCAATGAACGCTTCGACGCTCGCGTCGGTGGGCCGGGTCTTGAGGTCGGACATGGTTTCTGGCTCCGTGGATTATACGGGCGGTGGACGACCTTGATCATCATCCATGTGGTCGAGGAGCGCGGCCGAGTCGTTCAGGTCCACCCCGGGCATGACCCCTGTCCCGTGGAACACCCGCAGGTTGACCGGGGGCCGTTTCGCGTTGCGGCGGCGTGACAGGGAGTCTTGTAGCGCGTCGTGGATGACGGCGGTCAGCGTCCTGCCGGTACGTGCCGCGATGTTCTTCAGTTCCGCGTGCAGGTTGTCGTCGATGTGAATCGTAATGCGCATGCATAAACATATCCATTCTACCTGTTCATGTCATTTAGAATTCCGTGCCACGACAGTAAAACCCCCTCCGTCCGGACGGCCTGACGCAGTCACATTACGGCTTGACAGTACCCCGCATTCCCCTACATTCCCCTGTACCCCTCATAAAGCGGTCTCTGGCGCTTTGTGTCGTGGCAGTAACCTCGATGCTAATCGTACGCATCCCGGAACCGAAGCGACCAACCAACGTCCATTGGTAAAGGTCGTCGCGTCTCTCCAGCGTGCCAGCGTTGCCGATAGCGGAATCCCCGCCCATGTCCCAGATCACCTCGAAACAGGATGCGGAACGACCACCGGAAGAGGTCTCGCCGGAGGTCAACTCGGCCACGCGGAAAACGGAAGCCACGGCGGCTGCGCCGAAGACGGAGACCGAATCGCGTCCGTTGATCTACCTGTTCACCGGGGGTGGTACGGGCGGTCACGTCTATCCCGGGCTGGCCATCGCAGACGAGGTGCGGGCACGGAATCCCGATGCCCGCATCGTTTATGTCGGCGCGCGGGGCAGAATGGAAGCCTCCCTCGTGCCGAAGCGGGGTTATCCGATCCACCTCGTCCACGCCCGCGGACTGCCGTCGGGCAGGCGGCCGCTCGCGCTTCTGCGTTTCGCGATCAGTACCGGATTCGGCGTCCTCCAGAGCCTGTTCCACCTGGCGAGACACCGGCCCCGCATGATCGTAGCCACGGGCGGCTACGCCAGCAGTCCGGTCCTCCTGGCCCACTGGATCCTGAAATCGCTCCGTCTCTCGGGCGCACGTCGGTGTTTCGTCCACGAGCAGAACGTCGTGCCCGGTAAGGTAAACCGGCTCGCCGGCCGTATCGCGGACCGCATCGGGGTTTCCTTCGAAGCGTCGCTGTGGTATTTCCCTCCGGAAAAGACAACGTGGGCGGGCTACCCGGTGCGGCGGGAGATCGGCGCCGTGTCCCGGGATGCCGCGCGCGCCTCGCAGGGCCTGCCGGACGACGCCAGGGTCGTATTCGCCTTCGGCGCTTCGTCGGGCGCCCGGTCCATCAACCGGGCCGTGATCGACGCGCTGCCCGGGCTGCTTGCCCGGCCGGACATTCACGTCATCCACGTCATCGGCCAGACACGAAGCCCGGATTACGACGCCGAAGCCGACTCCCGGGATCGCCTGGAACGGCTCGACCTCGCCGATGAACACCTGTCGAGATACCACCAGTCGGACTACTCCCACGAAATCGAAAAGCTTTACGCCGCAAGCGACCTGGTCATCGGAAGGGCCAGCGCCGGCGTCGTCACCGAGATCGGCATTTGTGGGATCCCCTCCATCCTGGTGCCGCTGCCCTACGCGCCCGGCGACCACCAGGCCGTAAACGCCAGGACGCTCGAATCGAGCGGCGCGGCCCGCGTCGTGTACGAATCGATTTCCGTGGAGGACGGCCAGACCATCGGCGTGGTCGACGGGGAGCGCCTGGCCCGCCTGGTCCTCGAAATCCTGGACGACCCGGCCGAGCATGCCGCAATGAGCGGTCGGGCCCGAGAGACCTTCGACCGGGGTGGGCTGGACCGGATCGTCGACCAGCTGGACCAGATGCTCGCGGCCAGCCTGGACCGCCCGGACCGCCGGGTCCACCTGGACGGCCCGGACCGCTTGGACCGCTCGGCCAGCCCGGCTAACCCGGCTAACCCGGACCACGCAGACCGGCCATCGGACCATGCAAGTTCCAACGGAAGACCCGACGAACAAAGCGCCGCCGGAGATACCAGAACTGGCGGGACGGCCGAACCCGAAGAACAAGGCGACTCGGGCGGCCAAGACGGCCCAGGCTGTCCGCCGGCATCCGCGCTCTCCCCCTTTGCGCTGGTCCGGCGTTTCGCGGAAGGACGCGACGAGGCGTTCATCGAATCCGTGGGGGAGGACTACCTGAAGTACCGGGTCGACGGATTCCTCAAGGACGAGCGGTGGCCCATCCGGAACGAGGGCGTGAAGCTGGCCGGCTTGCTCGGTTACCGCGACCGCCTGCCCTTCATACTCACACTGCTCCGAGACCGGACGCCGGCACCCTTCTTCCAGCGCCTGCTCGGCGGCGACTATCGGCAGGTCGGCTTCATCCGCCGCAACGCCGTGACGGCGATCGGCCTGCTCGGTGTGTACGATGCACCGGTGCGCGCCGTGCTGCTGGACCTGTTGGCGGACCCTTATTACGAAGTACGGTCCGCCGCGGCCCGGGCCTTCGCCGACCTCGCCCACGGCCTGGAAACGGCGGACGCTGATTGGGAAAGGGACGAGGAAGTTCTCACCGGATTAAACGGCCTTTTGCGGGAATCGTCCTTCGAGATCCGGTCCGCCGCCATACGCGCCCTGGGCAGGATGGGCGACGGGGCCGTCACGGAATGGCTCAGGCCGTTCTACCAGGACCCGAACGGGAAGGTGCGCCAGGCCGTCATCGACGCCCTGGCCGACCTGGTCGGGCGGAAGATGATCGTCGACCTGGACGGACTGCGCGAAGAACTCGACGATATCCTGGTCACGTCGAACCACTTCGAACCGGACTTTCCGATCAGGCGGACGCTGAACCGGCTGATCGGCATGATTCGAAACCAGCAGGAAACCCCGTGAGCGCCCCATGATCTATCACCTCGTCACCTATCTCTTCGATACCGTCGATGCGCTCTCGTTTCTGCGCCTCTTCCAGTACCTGAGCTTCCGCGCGATCTGCGCGGCGCTGACCGGGTTCGGCGTCACGCTGCTCTTCGGCCAGCGCATCATCCGCCTGCTGTACGTGAACCACGTGCGGGACAATCCCCGGGCGCACGGCGCGTTGTCCTCCGCCTCGAAGGCCGGCACGCCGCTCATGGGCGGCCTGCTGATCGTCGCCGCCATCTTCGCCAGCGTGCTGCTGTGGAGCGACCTCTTCAACCGCTTCACCCTGGTATTTCTGTGCGCCTTGATCTGGTTCTCCCTGTTCGGATTCATCGACGACTACCGGAAGATCAGGCACCGGGACAGCGACCGCGGCCTGTCCCAGGCCACCAAGCTCTTCTTCCAGGCGGTCTTCGGCCTGGGATTCGGCCTGGTCTTCCTGTTGCCCGGCCTGTCTCCCGTTTCGGCCGAAATCGCTTCCGAACTCTATCTCCCCTTCGTCAAGGACCCCGTCATCGACCTGGGCTGGTGGTACCTGCCCTTCATCGCCTTCGTCATCGTGGCCATCGCCAACGCGGTGAATTTCGCCGACGGTCTGGACGGACTGTCCATCGTGCCGGTCTCGTTCACGGTGGTCGTGTACGGGGTGTTCGCCTACGTCATCGGTAACGCCATCTACTCGGGCTACCTGCAGTTCACCTTCCTTCCGGGAAGCGGCGAATTGACGGTGATCTGCGCCGGGGTCTTCGGCGCCTGCATGGGGTTTCTCTGGTACAACGCTTATCCCGCCCAGGTCTTCATGGGCGACGTAGGCGCCCTGCCGCTGGGCGGCATCGTAGGCACGCTCGCCGTGCTGCTCAAGCAGGAGTTCCTTTTCGTCATTACCGGCGGGATCTTCGTGGCCATGGCCTTTTCGGTCCTGGTCCAGGAGAAGATCGGGATCAAGTGGCTCGGCCGGCGCATCTTCTACATGGCGCCGCTCCACCACGCCTTCCAGTACCGGGGCCTGGCCGAGACCAAGGTCGTGATCCGGTTCTGGATCATCGCGGGCATCCTGGCGATCATCGGCCTGTCGACCCTGAAGATCAGATAGGCGCCGGTCTACGAAATCATCCAGGCGTCCAACCACATGATTCGGTTGGCGCGGCGGAAAGGCGCGAGGATAGTGCGCGACGGCCAGGCGACGGCCAGGCGGCGGACGGGCGACAAACGGGTGACGAACCATTAGAAGGACGGCAACCTCAAGTGATCGGCATACAGTACACCAAGTGGATACCGCGGGTCGATGACGCCGAGGACCGCCTCGAACAGCTCCTGGGCCTGCTGAGCCAGATCCTCATCCACACGAGCGGCGATGTGGAAGAAGCCCTGAAGTGGATGCGCTATATCGATCAGCGGCAGGGCATCTTCGACGATGAGATGTCCTACGAGGCCTTCGTCAAGGAGCTCGAGAAGCGGGGCTACGTGAAGCAGGACGACAACGCCTTCTCACTCACAGAGAAGGGCGGGCGGCGCATCCGGGAGGACTCGCTCCGGTTCGTCTACAGCAGCCTGAAGAAGGGGCTGAGCGGCGGGCACGAGACGCCCTTCGAAGGGGAGGGCGTGGAGCGGCTGAGCGAGACGCGGCCCTACCGCTACGGCGACCAGGCGTCGAACGTCGATTTCACCTCCACCATCGGCAACGCGATCCGCCGGTCCGGATTCGACCTGGACCTGCACGAGGACGATTTCGAAGTCTACGAGGTCGAGCACACCACGTCCTGCGCCACGGTCATGCTCCTGGACATCAGCCACAGCATGATCCTCTACGGCGAAGACCGCATCTCCCCGGCCAAGCGCGTGGCCATGGCCCTGGCGGAACTCATTATCCGAAAGTACCCGAAGGACGAACTCCACCTGGTCCTGTTCGGCGACGACGCGATGCAGGTGAAGATCGAAGACCTGCCCTACGTTTCGGTCGGCCCCTACCACACGAACACCAAGGCCGGCCTGCTCATGGCCCGGAACATCCTGCGGCGGACCCGCAACGTCAACAAGCAGATCTTCATGATCACCGACGGCAAGCCCTCGGCCATCTACGACCGGAACGGCCGCCTCTACCTGAATTCCTTCGGGCTGGACCCCCGGATCGTGAACCGGACCCTCGACGAAGCCATGACCTGCCGCCGCGAGAAGATCACCATCAGCACCTTCATGGTCACCCAGGATCCCTACCTGGTCGGATTCGTCGAGAAACTCACGGAGATGAACCACGGCCGGGCCTACTATTCCTCCCTCGACAGCCTGGGCGAATACATCCTCGTGGACTACGTGAAGAACCGCCGTCGCCGGGTGAACTGAGGGCGGAGGTTCTGCTGGCTTCATGGCTCGAGTGTGATGCAAGTGTGCCGCATGAGTGTGCTGCATCAGTCTTGGCAGCCATGACAACGTCCTTTTAACTGCAGCGTTATTCCAAATTACGACCTAAAATAGAATAACGACCTGCTTTATTTCCCAAATTGGAATAGCGGACATCAGCCCTTTGTCATTGGGTTTAAAGCACGACTTCTGATGATTCGACTTGCGTAACAACGGGTCTTATTCTAAATTACGCATTAGATTAGAATAACAGAGATGGTTAATTCTGAAAGTTGAATAACGAGCAAGGAAACAGGTGATGGAACGAGGACTGACCGGTACCTATGACCTCATGACCATAGAAGGAGACACAGTAGAGGCCTTTGTGCCTATACCGTTGCCTCCGAAGCCGGGCCTGAACCTGGATGGGCCTCTACATCAATTACTCGAATCCGCGGTACACGCCCTGGGACGACTTGACAGCATTACGTTGCTCTTGCCCGACGCGGCACTTTTTCTGTATGCCTATGTGCGTAAAGAAGCAGTGCTTTCTTCGCAGATCGAAGGAACGCAGTCATCGTTGTCCGATCTCCTGCTCTTCGAACTTGAAGACGTTCCAGGTGTACCTGAAGACGATGTACATGAAGTATCCAACTATGTCGCGGCAATGGAACATGGCCTGGAGCGTCTGAAGAACGGTTTTCCGCTATCGAACCGACTGATACGAGAAACACATGGCATATTGCTGTCACAGGGTCGCGGCAGTACGAAATCGCCAGGTGAGTTCAGGCGGTCGCAGAACTGGATTGGGGGTTCCAGGCCCGGCAACGCCCACTATGTACCCCCGCCGCATACCGTCGTGCAGGACTGCATGGCTTCACTGGAGCGTTTTCTCCACGCGGAGGACGACGGCCTGCCCGTGTTGCTGCGTGCGGGACTTGCCCATGTGCAGTTTGAAACGATACACCCTTTTCTCGATGGTAATGGTCGTGTGGGCAGGTTGCTAATTACTATGTTGTTATGTCACGCGGGGATACTACATCAACCCATGCTTTACCTGAGCCTGTACTTCAAGCAGAATCGCAATGAATACTACGAACTGCTTAACAACGTGCGCCTCACGGGCAATTGGGAAGCATGGCTCACTTTTTTTCTCGAAGGGGTTAAACGAACAGCTGACGGTGCGGTCGGTACCGTGGAACATTTGAACAACACGTTCAAGAGTGATCGAAACCGGATCGAGGGAGTCGCTGGGAGAAGAGTGGGTTCGGCCCTGCGTGTGCATGAAGCGCTGAAGTCGCATCTACTTCTGTCTCTTGCCGCCGTATGCAAGGATACAGGTCTTTCTTTTCAAGCAGCGGCTTCAACAATGAATCTTCTTGTCTCGTTAGGTATCGCGCGGGAGATCACGGGAAAACAACGCAACCGGCTGTACGTTTATGACGAGTATTTTTCGATTCTCAACGAGGGAACCGAAGTGTAGCGTTCCCGGCTCCTCAATTCGGGATCCGTCATCCAGAACGGCCGGCCGCCATGTCCCCTGCTCATTTCATAGATGCCCTACAGCAGCTCGAATTCGACCATGTATTCAACCCGTACACGGACCGCTGCCCCGTTCACGACCGGGTGGACGCCCCCGAACGGCGGTCCGTGAACCTGCTGTCTGTGCTTAAAGCCGCGGCCGGTCGGCCCGTGGACGCCCTGTGGATCGGCCGCGACTACAGTTACCGCGGCGGCCGGCGAACCGGACTGGCTTTCACCGACGACGAGCGTCTGGACGAACACGCCCTCAGGTGGGGGATGACGTTGCGGCGTCCGACGCGGGGCGCCGTGGTCAGGGAACGCTCCGCCCGAGTCGTGTGGGATGTATTGTCCCGCATCGGGGCGACGGTCTTCCTCTGGAACGTCTTTCCTTTCCATCCCCACCAGCCGGACAATCCCTTCAGCAATCGATCGCATACCGCCGTGGAACGCCGGTCCGGTCAATATCTGCTAGAGCAATTGGTCTGCTTCCTGAACCCGTCCGCCATCATCGCCATAGGAAACGACGGAGAAAAGGCGGCGCGGAGGCTTGCGGGACCGGCAGAAGTCGTGAAAGTGCGCCATCCCAGCTACGGTGGGCAGGCCGAGTTCCTGGCCGGCATGAAGGCGTACTACGGTCTCCGGTGAACTCGCTTTATCTATCTTGACGAAACAGTTTGATCCTTGTAGAATATCTCGACATTCAACAAGACCATTCCATATCGCCGTTCATCATCTTTCCACCCGCCATCATAGGTGTCAGCCGGGAGATTACACCATGAGTGCATTCTACGAATTCTTAGTTACACGCCGGCCTCGCGGTATGCCGGCACTGAAACTGCTGGCCGTGCTGGCCGCCGTGGTCTGCGGCGCCGGGACCGCGTACGCCCTGGCCGAGCACGAAAGCATTGCCGTCGAGGCGCCGGAACAGTTCGTGTTCAACACCATTTCGTTCATGCTCTGGGGTGCCCTGGTGATGTGGATGTGTGCGGGATTCACCATGCTGGAATCGGGTTCCGTGCGGACCAAGAACGCCTCCATGATCTGCCTGAAGAACATCGGCCTCTACTCCATCGCCGGGATCGCCTACTACTTCATCGGCTACAATCTCATGTACGTCGACGTGGGGAGCTACATCGGATCCTTCTCGATCGGCTACGGCCCGACGACGGACGAGATCGCCCTGATCAACGGAACGGAGAGCGCCGCCGCCGAAGTGATCGCGCTGGGATATTCCACCATGTCGGACTGGTTCTTCCAGATGGTTTTCGTTGCCACGGCCGCGTCCATCGTCTCGGGCGCGCTGGCGGAAAGAGTCAAGATCTGGTCGTTCTTTATCTTCGTCCTCGTCCTCACCGGGGTCATCTATCCGATCGTCGGCGCATGGACCTGGGGCGAAGGATGGCTCAGCCAGCTGGGATTCAAGGATTTCGCGGGCTCCACCATCGTTCACAGCACGGGCGGCTGGGCGGCCCTGGCCGGCCTGATCGTCGTCGGACCCAGGCTCGGCAAGTACCGCAAGGACGGTTCGGTCAAGCCCACGCCGCCTTCCAACGTGCTGGTGGTGACCCTGGGCGTCTTCATCCTCTGGCTCGGCTGGTTCGGGTTCAACGGCGGTTCGCAGCTAGCCCTGGGCAGCCCCATGGACGCCGTGGCCATGAGCCACGTGCTGGTCAATACCAACCTGGCCGCCGCGGCCGGCGCGCTCATGGCGCTCTTCTGCGCGCGGCCCGTCTTCGGCCGCACCGATCTGTTCGCCTGCCTGAACGGCGCCATCGCGGGCCTGGTCTCGATCACCGCGGGTCCCGACATGGTAGAGCACTACTGGGCCGTCATCATCGGGGCGATCGGCGGCGTCATCTGCACGGTCGGCATGAAACTGCTGGAATCGGTGAAGATCGACGACGTGGTCGGCGCCGTGCCGGCCCACCTCTTCGCGGGTATCTGGGGTACGCTGGCGGTGTGTATCGTGAGCGGCGGCAACGTCGGCGTTCAACTGATCGGCATCCTCGCGATCGGCGCCTTCGTCTTCCTGGTCTCCTGGGTGCTCTGGAAGCTGATCGACGTGGTCATGACCGTCCGGGTGACGAGCCAGGTCGAACGGCTCGGGCAGGACGTGGCGGAACTCGGCATCGAGGCTTATCCCGAGTTCGTGCTCATGCCAGAGGAACAGGACGACGACCAATAGTCGACGCCGGATTTGGCGCGGCGCCGGCGGCGGCGTGATGATGCCGCCCGCCTCGCTCGTCTCGCGTCGTTTCGTCTCGCGGCCCACAACGAAAAAGGCGGCAACCGCACCGGGTTGCCGCCTTTTCTGTTCTATAACGATTTCGGAAGAGTACTGCGCCGCAGAGTATCGACCCGTGCCGGACGACCTGGGCCGCCCGCTCTGCCAGGCCGGAGGGCCGGCCAGGTCGCGGCTCATGATTCACGGCCGCGATCCAGTCAGTCCGTCTCTTCCTCCTCCGTCGTCTCTTCCTTCGTTTCTTCCGCTTTCTCTTCGGTCTTCTCGTCGGCCTGGTCTTCCGCCGGTCCTTCCCGGTCGATCAACTCGAGTATCGACATGTCGGCGGCGTCGCCCTGCCGGTGCCCGACGCGTACGATGCGCGTGTATCCACCGGGCCGGTCGGCGTAGCGGTCGGCCAGCGGACCGAACAGCTTCGCGACCACGGATTCGTTGCGGATGACCCGCAGCACCTGCCGCCGGGCATGTAGGTCTCTGCGTTTGCCGAAGGTGATGAGCCGTTCCACGAGGCGGCGCACTTCCTTGGCCTTCGCCGTGGTGGTCTGCACGCGTTCCGTATCCAGCACCGATGTGGCCAGGTTGCTCAGCATCGCCTTGCGGTGACTGGGAGAGCGGCTGAGACCGCGCCCCTGCTTTCGATGTCGCATTCCTTACGCTCCTGTCCGGACTGCCGGAATGACCTGCGGGCAGGTCATTCGATTACGTGTTTTCCACTTCGACTTCGACGTACTCTTCGATATCCATGCCGAATCCGAGTTCCATCTCCTGGAGGATCTGGCTCAGCTCGGTCAGCGACTTGCGGCCGAAGTTCCGGTATTTCAACATCTCGGTCTCGCTCTTCTGCACCAGGTCCGCCAGCGTCTTGATGTCGGCCGCCCGCAGGCAGTTGCTGGAGCGGACGGACAGTTCCAACTCCTCCACGTTCATCTGCAGCAGCTTCTTGATCTCTTCGGCCTTCTCGTCCACTTCCTCTTCGGGCTCGGAGATGAACTGGTCGTCTATGGAGATGAACAACTGGAGGTGGTTCCGCAGGATCTGGGACGCGGTGGACAGGGCGTCCTGGGGACCCACGCTGGCGTCGGTCCAGATTTCCAGCACGAGCCGGTCGTAGTCCGTGCGCTGGCCGATCCGCGTGTTCTCCACCTGGAAATTCACGCGCGTTACCGGGGAGAACATGGCGTCCATGGGGATCACGCCGATGGGCTGATCCGGCATCTTGTTCTGCTCGGCGATCACGTAGCCCCGGCCGCTGTCGACATGGATCTCCATGCGCAACTGTCCGCCCTCGTCCAGGGACGCGATATGAAGATCCGGATTGAGAATCTCCACGTCGGCGTCCGTCTGTATGTCTTCGGCGGTAACGTCGCCCTTGCCTTCCGCTTCGAGCATCAGCGTCTTGGGCTCTTCGCTGTGCAGGATGAGCCGCAGTTCCTTGAGGTTCAGGATGATCTCGGCCACGTCTTCCACCACGGCAGGCATGGTGGAGAACTCGTGGGCTACGCCGTCGATCCGGACGCCGACCACGGCCGCGCCGGGCAGGGAGGAAAGCAGGACCCTCCGGATGGAGTTTCCGATCGTCGTCCCGAATCCCCGTTCCAGCGGCTCGATCACGAACCTGGTGTAGCCATCGGTTACTGTATCGTCTTCGACTAAGACGCCTCTCGGCATCTGGAAATTCTTTAATTTCATAGCGTATCTTGCCCCTCGTCGCGCGCTTCGAGTGAACACGTGGATGGCAGTGTCACGGCCCTACTTCGAATACAACTCGATGATCAACTGTTCCTGTACAGGTGTCGGTATATTCTCCCGGACGGGGGCTTCCAGCAACCGTCCGGCCAGCGTGGTCTTGTCCAGGTCCAGCCAGTTTACCGCGGGCCGCTGGTTCGCGGCGCTCAAGGAAGCGTGAATGCAGTCGAGCTGGCGGCTCTTCTCCTTGACCTGGATGGTCTCACCCGTACGGACGATGTACGAGGGGATATTGACGATGCGGTCGTTTACCACGATATGGCGATGGCGGACCAGCTGGCGCGCCGCTTTGCGCGACGGCGCGAAGCCGAGGCGGTACACGATGTTGTCCAGCCGGGTTTCGAGCAGCTGCAGGAGGCGTTCGCCCGTGTTGCCCTTGGTCCGGGCCGCCTTTACGAAGTACGAACGGAACTGTCCTTCGCCGATTCCGTACGTCTTGCGCGTCTTCTGCTTTTCGCGCAGGCGAAGCCCGTACTCCGTGGGTTTCCTGCGCCCGACGGAACCGTGCTGGCCCGGCGGGAAAGCGCGTCGGTCCACCGCGCATTTCTCAGAAAAGCACCGATCGCCTTTCAGAAACAACTTCACGCCTTCCCGTCGGCAGATTCGACAGTTGGCGTCCGTATAACGAGACATGTTTTCTCCTATCACGCTCGAGCCGGGCGGCCTGCGCCAGGCGGGCCATTTTGGCCCCGGCGTCCGCCCGTTGATTCACGATCAGACGCGACGTCTTTTCGGAGGCCGGCATCCGTTGTGCGGAATGGGTGTTACGTCCTTGATAGCGGAAATCTCGAGGCCCGCGGCCTGCAGGGCCCGAATGGCCGATTCGCGGCCGGCGCCGGGTCCCTTCACCCAGACCTCGACGCGCTTCAATCCCAGTTCGATGGCTTCCTTGGCCGCGGCTTCCGCGGCGATCTGTGCGGCGAACGGCGTACTCTTCCGGGAGTTGCGGAACGTACCTCCCTTGCCGCCGCTCGACCAGCTGATCGTGTGCCCCTGCAGATCGGCGAGGGTAACGATCGTATTGTTGAACGTCGCCTTGATATGGGCCACGCCTATGGAGTCCACGTGCCGGTCTCGTCTCCGGGCGCGGCTTCGTCTAGCATTAGCCAACCTTCTACCTCCACGGTTTAAAAGTTACTCGCTAAGTCTTCTTGCGTTTCGCACCGATGGTGCGCCGCGGTCCCTTGCGTATTCGGGAATTCGTACGTGTACGCTGTCCCCGCACCGGCAACCCGCGGCGGTGGCGCAGGCCCCGGTAACAACCGATGTCCATCAGTCGCCTGATGTTGAACGTGATGTCGCCGCGCAGCGCGCCCTCGACCTGGTAATCGTTTTCGATGCTCTGGCGGAGCTTCGTGATCTCCCGGTCGGTCAGGTCCCGGACGCGGGTTTCCGGATCGATTCCGGTTGCGTCGAGCACCTTGCGGGCGGTTGTCAGTCCGATTCCGAAAATGTAGGTAATGCCGATCTCCACGCGCTTGTCGCGGGGCAGATCTATTCCGGCGATACGTGCCACCTTGCCCTCCTTGGCAACGGGTCGTTGCTATCCCTGCCGCTGCTTGTGGCGCGGGTTGCGACAGAGCACTCGCACGACGCCCCTGCGGCGGATGACCTTGCAGTGTTCACAGATTTTCTTTACCGAAGCGCGTACTTTCATCTTCCGGTCCTCGTGTTGCGGTTCATTTCCGCTTGCGCCGGTTTCCCCGTCGTTACCATGCCCCGGATGCAGCCTTGCCCCGGATGCAGCCCTGCCCGGGCTTACTTGTAACGATAGGTAATCCGTCCGCGTGTCAGATCGTAGGGCGACAGTTCCACCATGACCTTGTCGCCCGGCAGGATCTTTATGAAGTTCATGCGTACTTTGCCGGATATATGGGCCAGGACCCGGTGGCCGTTTTCCAGTTCAACGCGAAACGACGCATTGGGCAAAGGCTCCACCACCGTACCTTCCACCTGTACCGGGGGTTCTTTCGGCATGGGTTTCAACCTCTCACCGTTCGGCCGCGCCCTGCTGCTGCGGCGGCCATGGTCGGTTTCCGGTCCGCTTGGCCCGGTCTACGCCTTCCGGGCCAGGCACGTCAGTATGCGTTGCGTTACTTCCTCCGGCGTACCATCGCCGTCGATCCGCTTCAGAATGCCCGCCCTGTCGTAGTAATCGACGAGCGGCGCCGTGACCTTCCGGTAGACTTTCAGCCGGTGTCGTATGGTCTCCGGCGCGTCATCCAACCGATTCCTCATGGCCAGGCGGTCGATCACCGTACCGTCGGGCACCTCGATGTTGAGCACCACGTCCACGGGGGCGCTCATGCGCTCCAGCGCCGCTTGCAGGAAGTCGGCCTGGTTCAGGTTCCGCGGAAAGCCGTCCAGGATGAACCCGGCCTCGCAATCGGCTTCACGCAATCGGTTTTCCAGTATGGCCTGCGTCACGGCATCGGAAACCAGTTCGCCCCGGTTCACGAACTCCGATATCCTGCGCCCGACCTCGGTTTCTTCCTCCATCTCCTGCCGCAACAGGTCGCCCGTTGAAACGTGCGGAATGCTGAATTTCCCCGACAGCCTCTTTGCCTGCTCGCCTTTTCCCGCCCCCGGTACTCCGAGTAGTATCAGTCGCATAACCTGCTCACCTGGCGCCCGGACGCCGGACCGACCAAGCTGACCAGGCTGACCAGGCTGTCTAAGCTGACCGCAAGGCGCTTGGCACAAAGGTTCCGAAGCCTAGCCCGCCCGGCCGCGTACGCGGCCCCGTTTCATGAATCCCTCGTAATGGCGGGACACGAGATGCGACTCGATTTGCTGGAGCGTGTCCAGGGCGACGCCCACCACGATCAGCAGCGCGGTGCCGCCGAAGAACGAAGACGCGCTCAGTGAGACGTTCATGCTTCGGATGATGAGAAACGGCACGATGGCGATGATCGCCAGAAACACCGAGCCGGGCAACGTAATGCGTGTCAGAATGTGATCTAGATAGTCCGCCGTTCTTTTTCCGGGCCGGATCCCCGGGATGAATCCGCCGACGCGTTTCATGTTGTCCGCCACGTCCACGGGGTTGAATATGATCGATGTATAGAAATACGTGAAGAACACGATCAACAGTCCGTACATCGCGTTGTAGATGAAGGCGCCGGGTTGAAACCACTCGACCATGGTCTGGAACACGGCCATGTTCGGGAAGAAGCTCGAAAACGTGCCCGGCACGAACATGATCGACTGGGCGAAGATGATGGGCATCACGCCGGCGGCGTTGACGCGCAAGGGCAGGTGCGTGCTCTGCCCGCCGTACACCTTGCGGCCGACCACGCGCCTCGGGTACTGTACCGTGATCCTGCGCTGTCCCTGCGTGATCAGCACCACCGAGGCGATGATCAGGACCCACACGGCCACGATGAAGATCTCGACGAGACCGCTGCGCAGCCCGTTCATCACCGCGTCGAACTCGCTCTTGACCGCGATGGGGAACTGGGCGATGATGCCGACGAAGATGATCAGCGAGATGCCGTTCCCGATGCCCCGTTCCTGGATCTGCTCGCCCAGCCACATCAGGAATATGGTGCCGGTCGTCATCGTTACGACCGTCACGAAAATGAAACCCGCCCCGGGATCGATGACGGCGGTACGGCCTACCTCGTCCCGTATGTCCTGAAGCCAGTAGCTGATGCCGAGCGCCTGAACCAGCGACAGCACGACGGTGCCGTAGCGCGTGTACTGGTTGATCTTCTTCTGTCCTTCCTGTCCCTCCTTCTGGAGTTTCTGCAGGTACGGCCACATGGACCCCAGCAGCTGCAGGATAATGGACGAGCTGATATAGGGCATCACGCCGAGGGCGAAGATGGTCGCGCGCTCGAACGCGCCGCCCACGAACATGTTGTACAGCCCGAATATGGTCCCGCCCATCTGGCTGAAGAAGGCGCTCAACACCTCGTGGTCGATGCCCGGCGTCGGGATCTGGCCGCCGATCCGGTACACCGCGAGCAGACTGAGGGTGAAGATGATGCGCCGCCGCAGTTCCGGGATCCGGAATACGTTCTGGAAAGCCTCGATCATCCGGAGATCACCTCGACCGATCCGCCCGCCGCCTCGATTTTCTGCCGCGCCGTCTCACTGACCTTGTGTACGCTCACCTTCACGGGCCGGTCGACCTCGCCTTCGCCGAGGATCTTGACCGGGTCCGTCGATTTCCGGACCAGGCGCTTTTCCGCCAGCGATTCGGCGTTCACGACCGTCTCTTCGTCCCATCTCTCGAGATCGCGAAGGTTGACGATCTGGTAGGTCTTGCGGAACAGATTGGTGAATCCGCGCTTCGGCAGCCGCCGTACGAGGCGCATCTGCCCGCCCTCGAACGAAGGATGGATCTTCTTGCCCGACCTGGAACGCTGGCCCTTGTGCCCCCTGCCGGCGGTCTTGCCGGTGCCGGAGCCCGGACCGCGACCGAGGCGTTTTACCTTGCGCACCGCGCCGGAGGCGTGTTTCAAACTGTCGACTTTCATAACAGCCGTAATCCTTTCTTCCAAAAAACCGCCGGCTACTCGTCGTCCGCCGTCTACTCGTCGTCCGCTGTGATGGTTTCCACTTCCACCAGGTGGCCGACGCGTGCGATCATGCCCTGTATCTGGGGCGTGTCGTCATGCACGGCGCTGTGGTGCAACCGCCGTATGCCCAGTGCTTCCAGCGTCCGCTTCTGCCGCCGGTGCCTGCCGATGGCGCTCTTCCGCTGTGTAATGCGCAGTCGCGTCGCCATAGTCTACCCTTTCAGTTCCTCGATATCCACGTCACGCGCGTCGGCGATCTCGGAGGCCACTTTCAGATCGAGCAGCCCCTGCAGGGTCGCCTTGGCCACGTTGTAGGGATTGGAGGAACCGATCGATTTCGTGAGGATATTGTGTATGCCCGCCGACTCGAGCACCGCGCGGGCCGCATCCCCGGCGATAACCCCCGTACCGGGAGAGGCCGGTTTAAGGATCACTTCCGCCGCGCTGAACCTCCCGATGACGTCATGGGGGATCGTGCCTTTGACCACCGGCACACTGTGCAGGTGCTTGCGGGCTGTTTCCGTGGCCTTGCGGATCGCCTCGGACAGTTCCAGGGCCTTGCCCATGCCCAGGCCCACGTGGCCGTTGCCGTCGCCCACGGCGATCAGCGCGTTGAAGCTGAACGTGCGCCCGCCCTTGACGACTTTGGCAACCCGGTTGATATCGACCAGGCGTTCCGACGACAGATCGAACTCATCGGGATTGATTCTCGGCAATTTACGCTCCCTTCATCAATAATATGGCGCCGGACGCTCCGGCCCTGGCGGCGCGACCAAAGCGTCGCGGACTTTCTAAAACTCCAGTCCGCATTCGCGTACGCCTTCTGCGAGTTCCTTCACCCGGCCGTGATACTGGTATCCGCCGCGGTCGAAGGTCACGCTGGACACGCCCTGCGCCTTCATCTTCTCTCCCAGCACTTTGCCCACGAGCCTGCTCTGCGCCTTCCGGTCCATTCCCGATTCCAGCTGCGACCTGATCTCGGGCGTGTTCGTGGAAAGGGACAGCAACGTGGCGCCCGCCGAATCGTCGATGACCTGGGCGTAGATGTGCTTGAGACTCCTGAAGACATTCAGGCGCGGCCGGGCCGCATCGCCCCGGATGGACTTCCTTACCCGGCGATGGCGGACCTTCCGCATCCTTGCTTTCTGTTGTGTTTTCCTGGACATGGTCTTTTTACCCGTCCTCCCGTCATGCCGCGCCGGTCTTGCCGGCCTTCCTGCGTACCTGTTCGTCGTCGTAGCGTATGCCCTTGCCCTTGTAGGGTTCCGGCTTCTTGAACGACCGGATCACCGCGGCCACCTGGCCTACGAGCTGCTTGTCGATGCCCCGGACCGTTATCCGGTTGCCATCGGTCACCTCGAGGTCCACGTCCGGCGGCGCCTGGAAAATCACGGGGTGGGAATACCCCAGGCTGAGCGTCAGGTTGCTGCCCTTGAGCTCCGCCCGGTAGCCCACGCCGACGATTTCGAGCGTCCGGTCGAACCCGCTGACGACGCCTTCCACCATGTTGGCGATCAGTGAACGGTTCAGCCCGTGCAAGGCGCGCGACTGCCTGGACTCGTTCGCACGGTCCACCACCAGGTGCCCGTCTTCCAGTACGGCGCTGATCTGGGTGGGTATCCGGTGGAAAAGCTCGCCCTTCGGACCCTTCACCTTGACGGTCCGGCCGTCTATCGAGACCTGTACCCCATCCGGGATCGTTATCGGCAGTTTACCTATTCGTGACACCCCGACTCCTTCCGGTGTTCCTGGCTACCAGATGTAGCACAACACTTCGCCGCCCGTGTTCAGCTGGCGCGCTTCGCGGTCCGTGACGATACCTTTGGGCGTGCTCAAAATGGCCACGCCGAGGCCGTTCAGGACCCTGGGCAGGCCGTCCGCCTTCACGTACACCCGCCGTCCGGGCTTGCTGATGCGCTTGAGCGTGGAAATGATCGACTCGCCCACCGGTCCGTACCTGAGGTAGATCCGGATGATGCCCTGTTTCCCGTCTTCCACCTGGGTATAGTGGCTGATGAACTTGTGGTTCAGCAGGATACGGGCGATTTCCGCCTTTACCTTCGAGGCCGGCACTTCGACCCGCTGGTGCTTCGCCTGGCACGCGTTGCGTATCCGGGTCAGCATATCCGCGATCGGATCCGTCATTGACATCTTGCGGTTCTCCCTCTCGAAACAGCCCCGTGCCGCTACCAACTGGCCTTTGTCACACCCGGAATCTCGCCCTGCAGGGCCAGCGTCCGGAAACAGATGCGACAGATGCCGAAGCGGCGCATGTAGGCGCGGGGACGTCCGCACTGCCTGCAGCGGTGGTACGCGCGCACCTTGTATTTCGGCTTTCTATTCGCCTTTGCGATCAACGACTTCTTGGCCACTCTTCCCCCTCTCGGTCTTTCAGAATTTCCGGCTCCAAACCGGCGGTCCGCAACATGCGGTCCGCCTGATCCGCCTGGTCCGTCCGGTCCACCGGCCCATCCGGTCCACCGGACTATCCTGCTTGCCGGACCCTACACCGGCTGATCCCTGAAGGGCATGCCGAGATGCCTGAGCAGCTCCGCACTCTCTTCGTCGGTTTCCGCCGAAGTTACGATCGTGATGTCCATGCCCCGGAACAGGTCGACCTGGTCGTAGTCGATTTCGGGAAAGATCGTCTGCTCGGTCAACCCGAGGGTATAGTTACCCCGGCCGTCGAACGACCTCGTCGATACGCCGCGGAAGTCGCGGATACGGGGAATCGCCACGTTGATCAGGCGATCGAGAAACTCGTACATGCGGGCGCCCCGGAGGGTCACCCGGCAGCCGACGGGCATGCCTTCCCGTATCTTGAAATTCGAAATGGACTTCTTCGCCCGGGTCACCACGGCCTTCTGCCCGGTAATCGCCGTCAGTTCCGAAACGGCGCTGTCCAGCAGGCTGACGTTCTGCGATCCCTCGCCAACGCCCATGTTCAGGACCACTTTCTCGATGCGCGGCACCTGCATGGTGTTACCGTAGCCGAAGTGCTGCAGGAGCGCGGGCCTGATCTCGCTGTTGTATTGTTCTTTCAATCTTGCCATGTTCGTATTCCCGTTATCCCTCGGCGATCACTTTCACGTTGGACGCGTGCATGGGGGCCTCTTTTTCGAGCCGGCCGCCCTGCGGATTGGTCTGGGTGGGCCGCGTGTGGCGCGTTACGAAGTTCAGCCCTTCCACGATGACCTTGTTCTTTTCCGGCAACACCTTCAGCACCCGTCCGGTCTCTCCGCGGGCATCGCCGGTGAGCACTACGACGGTATCGCCCTTCTTGACATGCATCCGATCAGCTCCTTCCCGCCGGTCCTTCACTCGTCGGCCGGCCTTTCACCGGCCATCCCGCCGGCCTTCCGATCGCCGGGTATCCGGACCCTAGAGGACCTCGGGGGCGAGCGAAACGATGCGGGTGTATTCGCGCTCGCGCAGTTCCCGGGCGACGGGGCCGAATATGCGCGTTCCCCTTGGCTCGCCCTGGTCGTCGATCAGCACGGCCGCGTTCTCGTCGAACCGGATGTAGGTCCCGTCGCGGCGCCGCACTTCCTTGCGGACCCGCACGACCACGGCCTTGACCACCTCGCCCTTCTTCACCGAACCGCCGGGGGCGGCTTCCTTCACCGATCCCACGAACCGGTCGCCCACGCTGGCGTACCGCCGGCCGGTGCCGCCCAGGACCTTGATGCAGCGGACCTGCCGGGCGCCCGTGTTGTCCGCGACGTTCAGCCAGGTATACTCTTGAATCATCTTGTTTCTTTCCCGTTCGCCGTCTTCCTGATCCTGCGCCATGCCTTTAGGAAGACTGGACCTGTTCCGACTGGACCTGTTCCGACTAGACCTGTTCCGCGCGCTGGATGACTTCCGTCAGCCGCCAGCGCTTGTTCTTGCTCAGCGGACGCGTCTCCGTGACCCGGACGATGTCGCCGATCCGGCACGTCTGTTCCTCGTCGTGGACCGTCAGCTTGGTGGTGCGCCGAACGTACCTGCCGTAGAAAGGATGCTTTACCATCCGTTCGACGGCGATGGTGATGGTCTTTTCCATCTTGTTGCTGAGCACGCGTCCCACGCGGTTCTTCCTGTGTCCCCGCTCCTTCATGCGTCTTCTCCCGGATCACCCTGTCCGTCTTCCCGGTTCTCGTCGCCCGCCGCCTGGATGGATCGGATCTGGAGTTCATCCTCGTGCAGGAGCGTTAGAATCCGGGCGATTTCCCGCCGCGACGACGAAATGCGTTTCGCATCCGCCATCTGCCGCGTTGCCTTTTGAAAGTTCAGGTTGAAGATCTCTTCCCTCAATTCGGCCACCCGGTCGCGGAGCTCTGTCTCGGACAATTGACGAAGTTCGTACAGTTTCATGCCTTCCCTTCCTCGAGCACAGGCCCGCTAGAGGTCTTCGCGGACCACCAGGCGGGTCTTGACCGACAACTTCTGCTGGGCCAGCGCAATGGACTCCCGGGCCATATCGGAGGCCACGCCCCGCAGTTCGAAAAGAATGCGTCCGGGCTTCACCACGGCTACCCAGTTTCCGGTGGGGCTGCCCTTGCCTTTTCCCATGCGCGTTTCGGCGGGCTTTTCGGTGAGGACCTTGTCCGGAAAGATCCGGATCCACACCTTGCCGCCGCGCCGCATGTGATGGACCATGGCGATACGGGCCGCTTCGATCTGCCGGTTGGTGATCCAGCCCGGTTCCAGCGCCTGAATACCGTAATCGCCGAATTCCAGCGTGGCGCCGCGCGTCGCGATGCCCGTCATGCGGCCACGCTGTCTCTTGCGGTACTTCAGTCGCTTCGGCATTAACATCTCGATATCTCCTCGAATAGTCCCTCAACCAGTCGGGAGCACGGGGGGCAACCCGTCCTGTATGGCTGCCTGTCCGGCCGCTTAACACGCCCGGCAATCTGTCCTATAGCGTCGCCTGTCCTGCCCCGGCTTCCCCTTCTTCACCCTTGATGATCTCGCCCTTGCAGATCCACACCTTGATGCCGATGCACCCGTAGGTGGTGTGGGCGGTGGACCGCGCGTAGTCGATGTCCGCACGGAGCGTGTGAAGCGGTACGCGTCCGTCGTTGAAGGATTCGGACCGGGACATCTCCGCGCCGCCGAGCCGGCCGCCGCAGGTGATCTTGATGCCCTCGGCGCCCATGCGCATGGCCGCGGTGATGGATTTCTTCATGGCCCTGCGGAAACTGATCCGCTGTTCGATCTGCCGGGCGATGCTGTCGCCGATCAACTGGGCGTCCAGCTCCGGACGGCGGATTTCCTGTATGTTGATGTAGATCTCTTTTCCGGTCAGGTGCTGGAGTTCATCCCTGAGCTTGTCCACTTCCGCGCCCTTGCGTCCGATCACGATGCCGGGACGGGCGGTGTGAATGGTAATGGTGGCCTTCTGCGGCGCCCGCTCGATCTCGACCTTGGCGATGCCGGCCCGCGAGAGGCGGCTCTTTACGTAGCGGCGGATCATGAGGTCTTCCTGGAGCAGGTCCGCCATGTTTCGGTCGGAATACCAGTTGGACTGCCAGGTCTTGATCACGCCAAGACGGAAACCGATCGGATGTGTTTTCTGTCCCACTTCGTCAACTCCTGTCGTCGGAACCTTCCGGGTGGATGGCCGTCCGCGCCGAGGCCGATCCAGTCCGGGCCGTTCCGGGCTGGACTAGCCTAGTCGGCGACCACCACGGTGATATGGCTGGTGCGCTTCCGGATCGTGGACGCGCTGCCGCGGGGGCCGTAATGGATGCGTTTCATGACCGGACCGCCGTCGACGTAAACGGTCTTGATCTTCAGGTCCTCGATATCCAGCGTGTGTTCGTCGTCCACGTTCATGGCGTTCGCCGTCGCGGAACGCACGGTCTTCTCGAGCGGCCGGGCGCACGCCTTGGGCACGAACTGCAGTATGTTCAGGGCTTCCTGCACGGACCGGCCGCGGATCATGTCCGCCACCTGGCGTATCTTGCGTGCGGAGCCGCGTACCTGCCGCGCCGTTGCACGGGCTTCCATCTATCTGCTCTCCCCTGTTCCTCACGTCCGGTTACTTAAGCTGCGTGGACCGTTCCGTGACCCGTCCGCTGTGCCCCCGGTAGGTGCGCGTCGGCGCGAATTCACCGAGCTTGTGGCCCACCATGTTCTCGGAGATGTAGACCGGAATGAACTTGTTGCCGTTGTGTATGGCCAGCGTATGGCCGACGAAGTCCGGCGTGATCGTGCACGCGCGGGCCCAGGTGCGGACCACCCGCTTCTCGCCGGTCCGGTTCAGTTCGTCGATCTTCTTCTTGACGCTGTCGTCAATGTACGGTCCTTTCTTGACCGAACGGCCCATCATCGCCTCCCGCGATCTTCCTTCGACTATTTACGCCGCTTGATGATCTGCGAATCCGATTTCTTGTTCTTCTTACGCGTCCGCAAGCCCTTGGTCTTCTTTCCCCACGGGGACACCGGGTGCCGGCCGCCCGAACTCTTGCCCTCTCCACCGCCCATGGGGTGATCCACGGGGTTCTTCGCCACGCCCCGGGAATAGCCGCGCCGCCCCAGCCACCGGGCGCGCCCGGCCTTGCCGAGCGATATGTTCTCGTGGTCCGTGTTGCCCACCTGTCCGATCGTGGCGGAACAGGCCTCGGGGACCCGCCGGATTTCCCCGGAGGGCAGGCGCAACTGGGCGAAGCCGCCGTCCCGCGACATCAACTGTGCGGCCCCGCCGGCGGACCTTACGAGCTGTCCGCCGCGCCCGGGCGTGAGCTCGATGTTGTGCAGCATCGTTCCCAGGGGGATGTGGTTCAGGGGCATATGGTTGCCGCTCCGGATCTCAGACTGGCTTCCGGACATGACCGTATGGCCAACCGACAGGTCGAGCGGCGCGAGTATGTAGCGCTTCTCGCCGTCCGCGTAGTGCAGCAGCGCGATCCGCGCCGAACGGTTCGGATCGTACTCGATGGCATGGACCCTGGCCGGGACGCCGGTCTTGTCGCGCCGGAAATCGATAACGCGGTAGCGCCGCTTGTGGCCGCCGCCGCGGTGGCGGGCCGTCGTCCGTCCCAGGTTGTTCCGCCCGCCCGATTTCTTCAGGGGACGGACGAGGGAGGACTCCGGCGTTTCCTTCGTGATCTCCTTGAAGGAAGACACGGTCTTGAACCGCTGGCCGGGGGTCTTGGGTCTGAATGTGCGTACTGCCATAACTTGTATTCCTCTTAGGGCCGCACTCGGTCACGCCAGGCGAGACCAGGCGAGACCAGGCGCGACCAGGCGATCAGGTTCCCGTGTACAGGTCGATGATATCGCCGTCGGCGAGTTTCACGATGGCCTTCTTCCAGTCGGGCCGGCGTCCCTCGAAACGTCCGAGACGCTTCACCTTGCCCTTCATGCGGAGCGTGCGCACCGACTCGACCTGCACGTCGAAGATCTCTTCGATGGCCCGCTTGATTTCCAGTTTGTTCACGTCCCTCGCCACTTCGAACACGTACTTGTTCTGCTCTTCCTGAAGCACGTGGTTCTTCTCCGTCACCAGGGGGCGCGACACGATGGCCCGCGGGTCCTTCGTCATGATTTCAACGCCTCCTCCACCTGCTTCAGCCCCTCGCGCGTAAAGATGAGGCAGTCGCTGCGCAGGATCTCGTGCACGTGGGTGTCCGTGGCCACGTTGATGTCCACGTCGACGATGTTGCGGCAGGACTTGTACACGGCGTCGTCGCTTCGGTCCATGAGCACCAGGCACTTCCTGTCGCGCACGTTCATGTTGGACAGCACGGAAACCATCTGCCGCGTCTTCGGCGCATCGAACTCGAGCGACTCGATCACGAGCACGGAACCGCTCTGCGCGCGGGTCGAAAGCACGGACTTGAGCGCGAGGCGCCGCACTTTCTTCGGTATCTCGTACCGGTAGCTGCGGGGTTTCGGCCCGTGGGCCCTGCCGCCCCCGATGCGAATCGGAGACCGCCTGGAGCCCATGCGCGCGCGTCCCAGGCCCTTCTGCCTGAACATCTTCTTCCCGGTGTAGGACACTTCAGAACGGGTCTGCGCGGCGGCCGTGCCCTGCCGCTGGTTGGCACGGTACATCTTCTCCGCTTCGTACATGGCGTGCGCATTGGCGGAAATGCCGAAGACCGATTCTTCGAGATCGATCTGGCCCTGTTCCGTCCCGTCGCTGTTGAACAACTTCGCTACTACCGACATGATTTCTCCCAACGTGCCTTCAGGTCCGGGCCTTCCGCCTAACCGGCCCGATTGATCAGTACGTACCCGTTCCGGTGTCCCGGCACCGCGCCCTTCACCAGGAGGATGTTCTTCTCGGCGTCCACGCCGACCACCTGCAGGTTCCTGACGGTCACGCGCTTGTTGCCCATCCGTCCGCCCATGCGGGTGCCCTTGAAGACCTTGGACGGCGTCGCGCTCTGCCCGATCGATCCGGGATGGCGCCAGCGGTCGCTCTGTCCGCGGGTCTTGTCGCCGCCCCGGAAACCGTGCCGCTTGACGACGCCCTGGAACCCCCGGCCCTTGAAGTAACCCGTCACGTCCACGAGTTCGCCGGTCTCGAAAATGTCCGCGCCGACGACCTGGCCGGGTTCGCAGGCCTCGATATCCTCCACCTCGACCTCCCGGACGATGCGCTGCGGCTCGACCTTCGCCTTCTTGAAGTGGCCCTGCAGCGGCCGGGTCGTCTGCTTCTCTTTCTTCGCCTCGAATCCGATCTGCGCCGCCTCGTAGCCGTCGCGTTCCAGCGTCTTCACCTGGGTGACGTAACAGGGACCCGCCTCGATTACCGTGACCGGCACCGCGTCGCCGTTCTCGGCAAAGACCTGGCTCATTCCGATTTTCCTGCCGATCAGTCCGTGCATCTCGTTAGACTCCTACACCCTGATTTCCACGTCCACGCCGGCGGGCAGGTCCAATTTCAGGAGCGCGTCCACCGTCTGCTGCGACGTGTCATAGATATCGATCAGGCGCTTGTGCACGCGTGTTTCGAACTGTTCCCGCGACTTCTTGTCGATAAAGGGAGAACGCAGGACGGTATACACGGTCCGTTTCGTCGGCAGCGGTATGGGTCCCATGACCCGCGCGCCGGCCCGCTGCGCCGCCTGGGTGATCTCCCTGGCCGACTTGTCCAGCATGGCGTGGTCGCAGGCCTTCAGCCTGATCCTGATTTTCTGGTCCGCCTGGTTGGCCATGACGGCCTCCTTCTCCCTTGCTACTCGATGACTTCGGTGACGACGCCCGCGCCGACGGTCCTGCCGCCTTCCCGGATGGCGAAGCGCAGTTCCCGGTCCATGGCGATGGGCTGCATGAGATTGACTTCCATGTCGACGTTGTCCCCGGGCATGACCATCTCCACGCCGGAGGGCAGTGCGACCGACCCGGTGACGTCGGTGGTTCTGAAGTAGAACTGGGGCCGGTAGTTGTTGAAGAAGGGGGTATGCCTTCCGCCTTCCTCCTGCTTGAGGACGTAGACCTGGGCCTTGAACCTGGTATGGGGCGTGATGGACCCGGGCTTGGCCACGACCTGGCCGCGCTCTAAGGATTCCTTGTCCACGCCTCTCAGGAGGAGGCCCACGTTGTCGCCGGCCCTTGCGTCATCGAGGAACTTTCTGAACATCTCGATGTCGGTGACGACGGTCTTGCGGGTATCCTTGATGCCGATGATCTCCACCTCGTCGTTCTTGTTGATGACGCCGCTCTCCACGCGTCCGGTGCCGACGGTGCCCCTGCCGGTGATGGAGAAGACGTCCTCCACGGGCATGAGGAAGGGGCGGTCCTCGTCGCGGACCGGGGTGGGGATGTACTCGTCGACGGTGTCCATGAGCTCGGTGATGGCCGTGGTGGCGTCCGAGCCGGCCTCGCCTTCCATGGCCTGCAGGGCGCTGCCCCGGATCACGGGGATGTCGTCGCCCGGGAAGTCGTAGGAGGAGAGCAGTTCTCTCACTTCGAGTTCCACGAGCTCAAGGAGTTCCTCGTCGTCGACCTGGTCGCACTTGTTCAGAAAGACGACGATGGCGGGCACGTTGACCTGCCGCGCCAGGAGGATGTGCTCCCGGGTCTGGGGCATGGGCCCGTCGGCGGCGGAGACCACGAGGATGGCGCCGTCCATCTGGGCCGCGCCGGTGATCATGTTCTTGATGTAGTCGGCGTGTCCGGGACAGTCCACGTGGGCGTAGTGCCGGTTGGCGGTCTCGTACTCGGCGTGGTGCACGTTGATGGTGACGCCGCGCTCCTTCTCTTCGGGCGCGTTGTCGATCTGGTCGTAATCCTGGAACTCGGCCAGTCCCTGCTCGGCCAGGACCTTCGTAATCGCAGCCGTGAGGGTCGTCTTGCCGTGGTCCACGTGACCGATCGTGCCGATGTTCACGTGGGGCTTCGTACGCTCGAATCTTTCCTTCGACATGCTGCAAATCCTCCAGATATTAAACCGTCTATGCGCCGCCGCGAATCTTTTCCAGTATCTCCTGCTTGATTTGCTCGGGTACTTCCGCGTAATGCGAGAACTGCATGGTGGACACGGCCCGTCCCTGCGTGGCGGAACGCAGCGCCGTCGCGTAGCCGAACATCTCGCTTAAGGGAACGGTGGCCGCCACGACCTGCGCGTCCGTCCGGGGAATGATCCCGCCGATGCGCCCCCGGCGCGCGTTCAGGTCGCCGACCACACTACCCACGTATTCACTGGGGACCGCCACTTCCACGTCCATGACCGGTTCCAGCAACATGGGTTCGGCCTTGCGCATGCCGTCCTGAAAGGCCATGGAGGCCGCCACCTTGAAGGCTACCTCGGACGAATCGACTTCGTGGTAGGAACCGTCGTACAGCGTGACCTTCACACCCTGCACCGTGTATCCGGCGAGCACGCCGTTATGGGCGGCTTCCCGGACGCCGGCCTCGACGGACGAGATGAACTCTCGCGGGATGACGCCTCCGACGATGCCGTTCACGAATTCCACACCGACCCCGTCTTTCACCGGCTCCATCTCGAGCCACACGTGTCCGAACTGCCCCCGTCCGCCCGACTGCCGCACGAACCGGCCTTCGCTCTTTATGGCCGTGCCGATGGTTTCGCGGTAGGCGACCTGGGGACGCCCTACGTTCGCTTCCACGCGGAACTCCCTCAGCATGCGGTCCACCAGGATCTCGAGGTGCAGTTCGCCCATGCCGGAGATGATCAGCTGGCTGGTTTCTTCATCGGTATGTACGCGGAAAGTGGGGTCTTCTTCGGAGAGCTTCTGGAGGGACTGGCTGAGCTTTTCTTCGTCCGCCCGGGTCTTGGGTTCGACCGCGACGGACATCACGGGCTTGGGAAACTCCATCGCTTCGAGGGCGATGGGCCACTCGGGATCGCAAAGCGTATCGCCCGTCGCCACGTCCTTCACCCCCACGAGCGCGACGATATCGCCCGCTTCGGCCGCCTTGAGCTGTTCCCGCTTGTTGGCATGCATCTGCAGGATCCGGCTGATCCGCTCGCGCCGCCCGGTACGTGTATTCAGCACGTAACAGCCGGCAGGCAGCGTTCCGGAATAGATCCGGTAGAAGGCGAGCTTGCCGACGTGGGGATCGGTCATGATCTTGAAGGCTACGCCGGACAGCGGCGCGTCGGGCACGCTCTCCCGCGTTTCCTGTTCGCCGGTCAACGTGTTCTTGCCCGTGACGGGCGGTACGTCCTGGGGCGACGGCAGGTAGTCGACGATTGCGTCGAGCAGTGCCTGGACGCCCTTGTTGCGGAAGGAAGAGCCCACCAGGACGGGGATCAGGCTGACCGACAGCGTGGCCCGGCGAATGGCGCCCTGCAATTCGGAAGCCGTCGGTTCCTCGCCGGCCAGGTAGGTCTCCATCAGTTCCTCGTCCACCTCGGCGAGGCTCTCGATCAGCTTGCTCCGGTGTTCCGCGGCGTAGTCGACCAGGTCCTTCGGTATTTCGTGCTCGTCGTACGTGGCGCCCATGTTGTCTTCGTGGTAGCTGCGGGCTTTCATGGTGACCAGGTCGATGGACCCGGTAAACAGGTCGCCGGCGCCGATGGGCAGCTGGATCGGGATGGCGTTGGCCCCGAGCCGTTCGTGGATCATGTCGACGACCTGGTGGAAGTCCGCCCCGACGCGGTCGATCTTGTTCACGTAGGCGATGCGGGGCACGCCGTACTTGTCGGCCTGCCGCCACACGGTCTCGGACTGCGGCTCGACGCCGCCCACGGCACAAAAAATCGCCACGGAGCCGTCAAGCACACGCAGCGATCGTTCCACCTCGACCGTGAAGTCGACGTGACCGGGCGTATCGATGATATTGATCCGGTGGTCGCGCCAGAAGGACGTCGTGGCCGCGGACGTGATCGTGATGCCCCGTTCGCGCTCCTGCTCCATCCAGTCCATGGTCGCGGCGCCGTCGTGGACCTCGCCCATCCTCCGCACGCGTCCCGTGTAATAGAGGATGCGTTCGGTGGTGGTCGTCTTGCCCGCGTCGATGTGGGCCATGATCCCGATGTTCCTGGTCTTTTCCAGGTTCGATTCGGAAGCTTGCTTGCGGTGTGCTTCGGACATTTTCTCTTTCGGCTTGATCGTTGTTTCAGTCACTGCGTCATCTACCTCATAAAGTACGGATCATCGCGAGGGATGATCCGTTTTTACTGTTTCGACGTGATATCGATACGCCGCTACCACCTGTAATGGGCGAAGGCCCGGTTCGCTTCCGCCATCCGGTACGTCTCTTCCTTTCGGCGGACGGCGGCGCCCTCCCCCTTGGCGGCGGCGGTAAACTCTCCCGCCAGGCGCTCGAACATGTTCTTCTCGGAACGGGCCCGCGCGGCTTCTATGGTCCAGCGGATCGCCATGGCCCGCTGCTGGTCTTCCCGCACTTCCACGGGGACCTGGTAGGTCTGGCCGCCTACCCGGCGGGATTTGACATGCACGACGGGGCCGACGATCTTGATCGCCTTCTCGAACACGGGCAGCGGTTCCTGGCTCGTGCGTTCCTCGATCAGATCGAGGGCCTGGTAGAATACGCGTTCCGCGACGCTCTTCTTCCCCTTGCGCATCAATCCGTTGATGAACTTGGAAACCAGTACGCTGTTGTACTTCCAGTCCGGCTCCGGTTCCCGCCTTACGACTTCTTTCCTTCTTGCCATCTCATGCTCCCGAACTTGCGACCAGAATTTGCTTTGTGCCTACTTGGGTTTCTTGGTCCCGTATTTCGATCGCCCGTTGCGCCGGTCGGGCACCCCGCTGGCGTCCAGCGCGCCGCGAATGATGTGGTACCGCACGCCGGGCAGGTCCTTCACCCGGCCGCCCCGGACCAGGACGATATTGTGCTCCTGCAGGTTATGGCTCTCGCCCGGAATGTAACAGGTGGCCTCGATGCCGTTCATCAGGCGGACGCGGGCGATTTTCCTCAAGGCCGAATTCGGCTTCTTGGGCGTCTGCGTCTTCACCTGCAGGCAGTTGCCCCGTTTCTGGGGGCTTCCGCGCAAGGCGGGCGATTTCGTCTTGCGCTGCGACTTCTTCCTGCCGTGGCGTATGAGCTGGTTTATCGTTGGCATTTCCGCCCAACCTTCCCTGTTTTACCGACCCGGACAAGCCTGTGAAACACGGATTTCAGGGGTCCGGTCAAAACGCATTTTCCCCAAAAGCCATAGGTGGAAAAATTTAATCAGTTCCGTTTGCAGTGTCAAGCGCTTTTTGCTAAAAAAACGAGCGCCGCCGTCATCCAGGCGGCGCCCTGTCCTGGCCTGCATCCAAACACGCGTCAGACGGTTTCCACGGGCGGCGGTTCGGCCTCGGCCACGTTCTGCACGGTTTCGGAGGTCTCGGCCTCCGCTTCCTCGCTTACCGATTCCCCGTCCGCGCTCGCCGTTTCGGCTTCCGCGGTCACCGCTTCGGCTTCCGTGGCCGCTGCTTCCGCGTCTGCGGTCGCCGCTTCCGCGTCTGCACGCTTCGCTTCGGCTTCCGTACTCGCCGCTTCCGCGTCTCCGTTCACCGATTCCGCGTCGAAAAGGGGCTCCGGTTCGATGACCGGCGGTTCGATCTCGTTGCCCTCTTCGTCCACGAGCCGCATCTGGCTGTACCGGTCCAGCCCCGTACCCGCGGGAATAAGGTGACCCATGATCACGTTCTCCTTCAGTCCGAGGAGCGCGTCGCGCTTGCCCTGGATGGCCGCTTCGGTCAGCACGCGAGTCGTTTCCTGGAAAGCCGCCGCGGAGACGAAGCTCTCGGTACTCAGCGCGGCCTTGGCGATGCCCAGCAGAAGCGGCTGGTTCGTCGCAGGGTCGCCGCCCTCGCGCAGCACGCGGTCGTTCTCCCACTGGAAACGGCTGCGGTCCACGGCCTCGCCCTTCAGAAACTCCGTGTCGCCCGGGTCGTCCACCTTGACCTTCTGGAGCATCTGGCGCACGATGACTTCCACGTGCTTGTCGTTGATGCTCACGCCCTGCATGCGGTAGACTTCCTGGATCTGGTTCACCAGGTATTCCTGTACGGCGTTCACCCCCTGGATCTCCAGGATGTCGTGGGGGTCGATCGACCCTTCGGACAGGGGTTCGCCCGCCTGCACCCGGTCGCCGTCGCGCACGCTGAGATGGCGGCCCTGGGGGATCAGGTATTCCTGTTCCGACCCGTCGTCGGCGCGGACGAGGAGGCGGTGGGAGCGCCGGACGATGCCGGCGACCTTCACGACGCCGTCCACCTTCGCCACCGTGGCGGGATCGCGCGGCCGGCGCGCCTCGAAGAGTTCGGCGACGCGCGGCAGGCCGCCGGTAATGTCCCGGGTCCGTCCGATGGAGCGCGGTATGCGCGCGAGGACCGTGCCGGGCTGCACGTAGGTGCGTTCGGTATTGCTCTGGTCCGTGAACTCGGTGACGAGCAGGTGGGCGCCGGTGGGCAGGTTGTATTCGTCCTTCTTCTTGCCCTTGGCGTCCGCGATGTAGATCCGCGGATGGAGCGCCCTGGATCCCCGGTTCTCCGTGATCACCTTCTGCCGCATGCCCGTGGTGTCGTCCAGCTGTTCACGCAGCGTTTCTCCCGCCACGACGTCTTCGAGCTGCACGTGGCCGGCCTTGACGGCGATGATCGGGATGTTGTAGGGGTTCCATTCGAACAGGGCCTGGTTCTCCTCGACGACGTCGCCGTCCTCCGTGAGCATGACCGCGCCGTAGGGGATGAAGAAGTGGGCCCGCCGGTTGTCGTCGGCGTCCAGGATGGTAATCTCGCCGGCCCGGCCGATGACGACGGGGAGGCCGTTCTCCTGGGTGACGGTCTCCACCGCGGTGAAGACCACCTTCCCCGCCTGCTTCGTGGTAATCTTGTTCTGCGTGGCGTCGCGGCTCGCGATCCCGCCGATGTGGAAGGTACGGAGCGTCAGCTGCGTACCCGGTTCGCCGATGCTCTGCGCCGCCATGACGCCGACGGCCTCGCCCATCTCCACCATGGAGCCCGTGGCGAGGTTCCGGCCGTAGCACCGGGCGCACACGCCGCGCTTGGTCTCGCAGGTCAGCACGGACCGGATGTGCACGGTCTCGCTCATCTCCGCGTCGGGATCGGCCGAGTACTGCACGCCGCCGCGCTGTTCGATGAGGTCGGCGACTTCCTCGTTGATCTCCTCGCCCGCGGCCGTGAGCAGCTCCCGCGTGATGGGGTCGTAGATGTCGTCCAGCACGACCCGGCCCAGTACCCGGTCGCCCAGCGGCTCCATGACGTTCTCGCCCTCTTTCAGGGCGCCGATCTCGATGCCGCGGATCGTGCCGCAGTCCGCCTCGGTGATGATCACGTTCTGCGCCACGTCCACCAGCCGCCGGGTCAGGTAGCCGGCGTCCGCGGTCTTGAGGGCCGTGTCGGCCAGTCCCTTGCGCCCGCCGTGACTGGAGGTGAAGTACTCGAGGACCGTAAGCCCTTCCTTGAGGTTGGACAGGATGGGCGTCTCGATGTACTCGCCGACCTGTCCGACGACCTTACGCTGGGGCTTGGCCATGAGACCGCGCATGCCGCACAGCTGTCCCACCTGGTCCAGCTTGCTCCGCGCGCCGGAGGCCATCATCATGTAGAAGGGATTGAAGCCGTCGTCCGATTCCTCCAGCGTGGTCTCGACGACTTCGTTCAGCTTGGTCCGGGTGTGCTGCCACACGTCGATCACCTTGTTGTAGCGCTCGCCCTCGGTGATGGCGTGGCCCTCGTACTGTTCCTGGATGGACAGCACCTCGGCTTCCGCGTCGCGGATCATCTGCGCCTTCTCGTCGGGGATGACCACGTCGTCGATGCCCGAGGTCAGGCCCGAAAGGGTCGCGTAGTGGAATCCCAGCCGCTTGACCTCGTCGAGGAGCACGCACGTGCGGTAGTTCCCCAGCTGGCGGTATACGGTGGCCACCATGTCCCGGATGGCCTTGCTGTCGAACACCTCGTTCTGGAAGCCGATCTCCGGGGGCAGGATCTGGTTGAAGATGACCCGGCCGACGGTGGTTTCCATCATCTTGCCCTCGTGGCGCAGCTTGATGACGGCATGGAGATCCACGAGGTCGTTGTCGAAGGCGAGCATCACCTCGGACACGCTCGAGAAGATCTTGCCTTCGCCCCGGCAGCCCGTGAGCTCTTTGGTCAGGTAGTAGCATCCCAGGACGATGTCCTTGCTGGGTGCGCAGATCGGCTGCCCGTTCTTCGGATCCAGGATGTTGTTCGAGGACAGCATCAGTACCCGGGCCTCGATCTGGGCCTCGAAAGACATGGGGACGTGCACCGGCATCTGGTCGCCGTCGAAATCGGCGTTGAAGGCTTCGCAGACGAGCGGATGGATGCGGATGGCCTTGCCTTCCACGAGCACCGGCATGAAAGCCTGGATACCCAGCCGGTGCAAGGTGGGCGCCCGGTTCAGCAGGACTGGGTGGTCCTTGATGATTTCCTCGAGGATGTCCCAGACCTCGGGCTCTTCGCGTTCCACGATCTTCTTCGCGCTCTTGACCGTCTGCACGAAGCCCTTGTCTTCCAGCCGCTGGATGATGAAGGGCTTGAAGAGTTCCAGGGCGATGTTCTTGGGCAGCCCGCACTGGTGGATCTTGAGTTCGGGTTCCACCACGATCACGGAACGGCCCGAGTAGTCCACCCGCTTGCCGAGCAGGTTCTGGCGGAAACGCCCCTGCTTGCCCTTGAGCAGGTCCGAGAGGGACTTGAGGGACCGGTTCCCGTCGCCCCGCACGGCCCGCGAACGCCGGCCGTTGTCGAGCAGCGCGTCCACCGCTTCCTGCAGCATCCGCTTCTCGTTGCGCAGGATGACGTCCGGCGCGCGGATCTCGAGCAGTTTCTTGAGCCGGTTGTTCCGGTTGATGACGCGCCGGTACAGGTCGTTGAGATCGGAGGTGGCGAACCTTCCGCCTTCCAGGGGCACCAGCGGCCGCAGGTCGGGGGGGATGACCGGCAGCACTTCCATGATCATCCATTCGGGCCGGTTGCCGTCGGAGTCCGGTCCGTTGGAGTTCCGGAACGCCTCGACCACCTTCAGCCGCTTCAGCGCATCGTTCTTCCGCTGTACCGACGTTTCCATCCGTACCCGGGTCCGCAGTTCGACGGAAAGCTCTTCGATGTCGATCTCGGACAGCAGGCGGCGCAGGGCGCCCGCGCCCATGTCCGCCTCGAACTCATGGCCCGCCTCCTCGAGGTCCATGAAGGTGTCCTGGTCGATAATCTCGCCGACCTGGTACTCGGTGTCTCCCGGGTCCAGCATGACGTAGGACTCGTAGTAGATCACCCGTTCCAGGTTCCTGATGGAAAGGTTCAGCAGGTTGCCGATGCGGCTGGGGGGCGACTTGAAATACCAGATATGGCAGACCGGAACGGCCAGCTCGATGTGTCCGAGCCGCTCACGCCGGACCTTCGCCTGCGTGACTTCCACGCCGCACCGGTCGCAGATGACGCCGCGGTACCGGATCCGCTTGTACTTTCCGCAGTTGCACTCCCAGTCCTTCACGGGACCGAAGGTGCGTTCGCAGAAGAGGCCGTCGCGTTCCGGCTTGAACGTCCGGTAGTTGATGGTTTCCGGTTTCGTCACTTCCCCGTAGGACCACCTGCGGATCGTTTCGGGGGAGGCCAGCTGTATCCGGATCGTGCTGCGGTTCTTGGGCTGCTTGTGCATTAGATCGACCACTGGTGACACCTCCTGATCATTATCGTCGCTGCAAGCCTTAAGGTCGGCATGACGGCGTCCGGAGTTTCTTCCGGAACGCCGTGGTGAGGTGTAAACCGTTTCATTCTTCGAGCTGGACGTCCAGGGCCAGGCTCTGGAGTTCCTTGACGAGGACGTTGAAAGATTCCGGTATCCCCGGTTCCGGCGGGTTGTCGCCCTTGACGATGGCCTCGTACAGCCGGGAACGGCCGTTGACGTCGTCCGACTTCACGGTCAGCATCTCCTGCAGCGTATAGGAAGCGCCGTAGGCCTGCAGGGCCCAGACCTCCATTTCGCCGAAACGCTGGCCGCCGAACTGGGCCTTTCCGCCGAGCGGCTGTTGCGTAACCAGGGAGTAGGGACCGATCGACCGGGCATGGATCTTGTCCTCGACCAGGTGGTTCAGCTTCATGACGTACATGTAGCCGACCGTGACTTCCTTGTCGAAGGGCAGGCCCGTCTTGCCGTCGTAGAGCGTGCTCTTTCCGGATTCGGGCAGGCCGGCGTCGTCCAGCGCCTTCTTGATCTCGTCGATGGACGCCCCGTCGAACACCGGGGTCGCGATATACCTGCCCTCTTCCCGGGCGACCCATCCGATGTGGATCTCCATGATCTGGCCAAGGTTCATCCGGCCCGGTACGCCGAGCGGATTCAGGATGATGTCGATGTGGCGTCCGTCCGGCAGGTACGGCATGTCCTCTTCCGGGACGATCTTCGCCACCACGCCTTTGTTCCCGTGCCGGCCGGCCATCTTGTCGCCCACGGAGAGCTTTCTCTTCTTGGCCACGTACACCTTGACCAGTTGAATCACGCCGGGGGCCAGTTCGTCGCCGCGCCGGATCTTCTCCTGCTCGCGTTCCAGCTGGTTTTCGATTTCCCGGATGTTCTTGGCCGAAGCCTGGATCACCTTCCGGACCTGTTCGTTCACGGCCGCGTTGACCACCCACCGCTCACTCTGGATAATCCGGTCGAAATCGAGTTCCGCCAGCCGGCTGTCCGTGTACTTCCGCTTGGCCGGGACCACGACTTCGTCCGTCTCGCCGTCCCGCAGTTCGACGCACACCTTGCCCTTGAGCAGTTCCTTGAGCTTGTCGTTGCGCGTCTCCTTGACCTGGTCGATGCGCTGCTGGTAGTCGCGCTCGAGTTCGCGCAGGGTCTCCCGTTCCTTCTCGCGGGCGACGCTGTCGCTGTCCTTGCGGCTGTAGAGGCGGGTGTCGATGACGATGCCCTGCATGCCCGGAGGCGCCTTCAGGGAGGCGTCCCGCACGTCGCCGGCCTTCTCGCCGAAGATGGCGCGCAGCAGGCGTTCCTCCGGAGACAGCTCCCGTTCACCCTTCGGAGTCACCTTGCCCACGAGGATGTCGCCGGGCCCTACTTCGGCGCCGATCCGGATGATGCCGGATTCGTCCAGGTTGCGGACGGCGTCCTCGCTCACGTTGGGGATCTCGCAGGTGAATTCCTCGGTGCCCACCTTCGTCTCGCGGGCGGGCAGCTCGAATTCGGTGATGTGGATGGAAGAGAAAATATCCTGCTTGACCAGTCTTTCGCTGACGACGATGGCGTCTTCGAAATTGTATCCTTCCCAGGACATGAATGCGGTCAGCACGTTGCGGCCCAGGGCGAGTTCACCCTGGTCCGTGGCGGGTCCGTCCGCGAGCACCTGCCCCGCTTCCACGCGGGCGCCGGTCTGCACGATCGGCTTCTGGTTGATGCAGGTCTCCTGGTTGGATTTCTTGAATTTGGTCAGCGGGTACACATCGGGCGGCGTGTCGAAGAGATCGGAATCATCGGTGTCGTCCGGCGACACCGTGATCATGTCGGCCGAGACCTGCGTCACGGTCCCGCTCTGCCTGGCGACCACCACCGCGCCCGAATCCACGGCGACCTTCCGCTCCATGCCGGTGCCCACGAGGGGCGCCTCGGTGCGCAGGAGGGGTACCGCCTGTCGCTGCATGTTGGATCCCATGAGAGCCCGGTTGGCGTCGTCGTGTTCCAGGAAGGGGATCAGGGCCGCGGACACGCCGAGGATCTGCTTGGGCGAGACATCCATGTAGTCCACCTCGGAGGGGTCGACCAGCTTGATGTCTCCCTTGTTGCGCGTGGGGATGCGGCCTACGATGCGTCCTTCTTCGTCCAGCGAAATCGCGGCCTGGGCGATCATGTGGTCTTCTTCCTGATCGGCCGACAGGTAGTCGATTTTCTCGGTGATCCGGCCTTTCTCGACCCGCCGGTAGGGCGTCTCGATGAAGCCGAACCGGTTGATCCTGCCGTAGGTGCCCATGTAGGCGATCAGGCCGATGTTCGGACCTTCCGGCGTCTCGATGGGACAGATGCGCCCGTAGTGGGTGTGGTGCACGTCGCGGACCTCGAAACTGGCGTGCGACCGGTCCAGTCCGCCCGGGCCGAGCGAACTGAGCCTGCGCTTGTGCGTCAGTTCGGCCAGGGGGTTGGTCTGCTCCATGAACTGCGACAGCTGGCTGCTGCCGAAGAACGCGGCGATCACGGACGAGACCGTCCGGGCGTTCACCAGGTCCTGGGGCGTGATCGAGTCGGCGTCGTGGAGGCTGATCCGGTCCCGGATGGTCCGGGACATGCGGGTCAGTCCGGTATTGAACTGCTGGGCGAGGAGTTCGCCCACGGACCGCGTCCGCCGGTTGCCCAGGTGGTCGATGTCGTCGGTGACGCCTTCGCCCCGCCGCAGTTTCAGCAGGTAGTCGATGATGGCGATGAAGTCGTTCGCCGTCAGGATGGTCGTATCGATGGGCACGTCCAGGTTCAGGCGCTTGTTGAGGCGGTGGCGCCCGACGGCCGCCAGGTTATACCGCTTCTGGTTGAAGAACATGCGGTCCATCAGGGCCTGGGCCGTTTCCAGGTTGGGCGGATCGCCCGGCCGCAGCAGGCTGTACATCTTGGACAGCGCCTCTTCCGACGTTTCGGTCGTGTCCTTCTTGAAGGTATTGGCCAGGACATCCGGCTCCCGGGTCGGGTCCATCCGGACGATCTTGACCTTGCCCGGGTGGCCGTTCCCCTCGGCCAGACGTTCCGCCAGCGCTTCCGTCAGCGGTTCGCCGCTCTCGGCAACGATCTCGCCGGTCTTCTTGTCGACTACCGGTGCGCCGATGCTCCGGCCGACCAGTTCGCCGGCCTTGTTGGACCGCACGTCGTCGAACTCGTAGAACAGCTGGTAGATATCTTCGTTGCTTTCATAGCCCAGGGCCCGCAGCAGCAGCGTTACGGGAAATTTCCGCTTCCGGTCGATGTGGACGAAGAGCACGTCGTTCACGTCCAGGCTGAACTCCAGCCAGGTGCCGTGCTCGGGGATGATGCGGGCGGAATAAAGCTGCTTGCCGTTGGGGTGGGTCTCTTCTGAGAAGAACACGCCGTAGGACCGCTGCAACTGGGACACGATGACCCGTTCGGCGCCGTTGATGATAAAGGTGCCCTTCTCCGTGATCAGGGGAGCTCGCCGAGGAATACGGTCTGCTCGATGATGTCCTTGACTTTCCTGTTGTCGGCCTTCGCGTCCTTGCCGTCGGCTTTTGCGCTCTTGCCGTCGGCCGTTGATTTTTTGCCGTCCCCCTCCTCGCGGATCACCAGGCGCAGCCGCGCCTTCAGGGGGATCGCGTAGGTCATGCCCCGTTCCTGGCACTCGAGAACGGTGTACTTGGGCTCTCCGAGCATGTACTCGATGAACTCGAGCGAGAAGTGCTCGTGGATGTCCGTGATGGGGAATATGTCGAGGAAAACGGCCTGCAGGCCCTGGTTCCGGCGTTCGGAAACGGGCACGTCGGCCTGCAGAAACGCGTTGAAGGAATCTATCTGGACCGCCAGAAGATTCGGCATTTCGATGATGGAGGGCAGTTTGGAATAATCGTGGCGTGTGATCTGGGTATTATCCATCGGCTGACCACTTCCTTTCGGCAGGTAGGTGAATAGTACCCGCGGACGAAAAACAACGACCCCGTGCGCGTGACGGGATCGCCGCATTTGCCGCGCGGACCCGGTCCTGGCTTACCTTCCCGCCTATTTGAGTTCGACTGTTCCGCCCGCTTCTTCGATCTGCTTCTGAATGTCGTCGGCTTCTTCTTTCGGGACACCCTCCTTGAGTGCGCCGGGAACGCCGTCAACCAGTGCCTTGGCCTCTTTCAGTCCCAGGCCCGTGATCGCGCGCACGACCTTGATGACCTGGATCTTCTTGTCGCCGAAACCGGTCAGCACGACGTCGAAGCTGTCTTTTTCCTCTTCCACCGGCGCGGCCGCGTCTGCGGCGCCGGGTGCGGCGACAGCCACCGTCGCCGCGGCTGAAACACCGAATTTGTCTTCGAGCGTCTTCACGAGATCATTCAATTCCAGCACCGTCAGCTGTTCAATCTGATCTACGATATCGGACACGGCCATGATTCATACCTCCATTGGATTTAAGGGATACTGCCGTTAATGTTCTTGATCATCTGCTCAGCTCTTCTTCTCAACGCTCCTGCTTCGAAGCCTTCTGCTGCGATACGGCCGACAGGGTGCGGACCAGGCCGCCCAGTACGCCGGACAAGGTGAATACCAGGCCGTTGATCGGCGCGGCGATGCCGGCGACGGTCTTGGCCAGCAACTCGTCTCTGCCGGGCAGCTTTGAAAGCGTCACGGCCTGCGCGGCGTCGATGATCTCGCCGGTCAGGAACCCGCCCTTGATGTGGGGACGCTCTTCGTGGTCCTTGCCGAAATCGATGATGACCTTCGCCGGGGCCACCGGGTCGGCCGACATAACCAGTGCCGTCGGCCCGTCCAGGGTCTCGCCCAGGTCGGGCAGGCCCGCGTCCGCGACGGCGAGGCGCGTCAGCGTGTTCTTGATGACGCGGCACTCCACGGACTCCGCCCGCAACCGCCGTCGAAGTTCGGTGACCTCGCCGACGTCCAGGCCGGTGAGGTCGGTCAGGTATACGCTCTCGGTTTCTTTCAATCGCGTCGTCAGATCCTGGACGATCTGCTCTTTGACGGCACGCGGCTGGGGCATGGTGTCGAGACTCCTTTGATTTCAACGGCTTCCGGGGCCGCCAACGGCTTCCGGGGCCGTGTATGCGCCTACGCCTCTCGGGCCACCGCCTGGCGGTCGACCTGTACGCCGGGTCCCATGGTGGACGAGACGGTAAGACGCCTGATGTATTGCCCTTTGGCGGATGCAGGCTTCGCCCGCATGACCGCGTCGATGAACGTCGAGGCGTTCTCCGTCAACTGCTCTACGGAGAAGGACACCTTGCCCACGGGACCGTGCAGGTTGCCGTTGCGGTCCACGCGGTATTCGATCCGGCCCGCCTTGACTTCCTTGACCGCGGGACCGACGTCGAAAGTCACGGTGCCGCTCTTCGGGTTGGGCATGAGGCCCCGCGGACCCAGTACGCGGCCCAGCTTGCCGACGTCACGCATGATATCGGGCGTTGCGATCACGACGTCGAAATCCGTCCAGCCCTTCTCGATCTGCTCAATGTACTCGTCGGCGCCGACGTAGTCCGCGCCGGCCTCCTGGGCGTCCTTCTGCGCTTCGCCCCGGGTCAGCACGAGCACCTTGGTTTCTTTCCCTGTTCCGTGGGGCAGCGCGATGGCGCCCCGTACCATCTGGTCCGCGTGGCGGGGATCCACGTTCAGCCGCATGGCCACATCGACGGTCTCGTCGAATTTGGTCTTCGAGGATTCCTTGACGATCGTCAAGGCGTCTTCGAGGGGATAGTCCTTCCCCGCTTCCACCTTCTCCATGGCGGCCAGGTAGCGCCTGCCTCTTTTCATGGCCCGTCTCCTTGCGACTTCCCTCGGTTAGCCTTCCACCTCGATGCCCATGCTGCGGGCCGTGCCTTCGATCATGCGCATGGCCGCTTCCGTGTCCGCGGCGTTCAGGTCCGGCTTCTTGAGCTCGGCGATCTGCCTCACCTGGTCCCGGGTTACCTTGCCGACCTTCTCCCGGTTGGGTTCGCCCGATGCCTTCGCCAGGCCGGCCTCGCGCTTGAGCAGCACCGCGGCCGGGGGCGTCTTCGTGATGAAGGAAAAACTGCGGTCGGCGTACACCGTGATCACGACCGGAATGATCAGCCCCATCTGGTCATTGGTCTTCGCGTTGAAGACCTTGCAGAACTCCATGGGGTTGACGCCGTGCTGGCCGAGGGCCGATCCCACCGGCGGCGCCGGATTCGCCTGCCCGGCCGGTACCTGGAGCTTGATCACCGTAGTTATCTTCTTTGCCAAAGCACCCTCCTACGTGACGTGGGAGACCTGGAGGAAATCGAGTTCCACCGGGGTCGCGCGTCCGAAAATGCTCACCATGACCTTCAGCTTCTGCCGGTCCGGATGGATCGCCTCCACCACGCCGGTGAAATCGGTGAACGGTCCGTCCGTCACCTTGACCTGGTCGCCGGTCCGGTAGGGGATCTCCACGCCTTCTCCCTTTTCCTTGTGCGGCTCGTCCCGGTGCAGTATGCGGTTCAGTTCACTCTCCCGCAGGGGCTGCGGCCGGGGCCCGCTCCCGACGAAATGGGTAACGCCCGGCGCGTTGGTTACCAGGTGCCAGGAATCACGGTCCATCTCCATTTCCACGAGGACGTAGCTCGGGAAAAGCTTGCGTATGGTAGACGTTTTCTTCCCCTGCTTCATCTCTACGATTTCTTCGGTAGGGATGAGGATCTCGCCGATCTTCTCTTCCAACCCTTCCCGGACCTTCAGTTTCTCCAGGTGGGTCTTCACCTTGTTCTCATGACCCGAGTAGGTATGAATCACATACCAGCGCTTGTCCATTAATCACCTCATCATAGGTCGCTACGCGTCAGGCCCCGAGCAGACGGCTCAGAATGATGGACAGGATGAAGTCGATCACGCCGGTAAAGGCGGCCAGGATGAGCGTGATGATAATAACCACGGTCGTCGAACCGATCAGTTCGTTCCGGCTCGGCCAGCTCACCTTGGAGAGCTCCGTCCTCACTTCCCTGAGAAAGTCCACCGTTCGTTCGTACATGATCCCTGCTTCGTGCGGTTGCGGCGGTCCGTCTGGCTCGGGTCGTACTTCCCCGCGTGCCCGCGCGCATGTGCGTATCGCATAAAAAGGCAGGCCGGAACCGTAATTTCCGCTCAGTTCGCGTCGCCGGCCTGCGGTTATGCGCGTCTTCTATGTCAAGTTCACCCGGACCAGCCGGGGCGCGGCGCTTCGGCCGCTCCGTCCCGGGGCCTGTATATACTGCCGTACTACTCGATGACTTCGGTGACGACGCCCGCGCCGACGGTCCTGCCGCCTTCCCGGATGGCGAAGCGCAGTTCCCGGTCCATGGCGATGGGCTGCATGAGATTGACTTCCATGTCGACGTTGTCCCCGGGCATGACCATCTCCACGCCGGAGGGCAGTGCGACCGACCCGGTGACGTCGGTGGTTCTGAAGTAGAACTGGGGCCGGTAGTTGTTGAAGAAGGGGGTATGCCTTCCGCCTTCCTCCTGCTTGAGGACGTAGACCTGGGCCTTGAACTTGGTATGGGGCGTGATGGACCCGGGCTTGGCCACGACCTGGCCGCGCTCTAAGGATTCCTTGTCCACGCCTCTCAGGAGCAGGCCCACGTTGTCGCCGGCCCTTGCGTCATCGAGGAACTTTCTGAACATCTCGATGTCTGTGACGACGGTCTTGCGGGTATCCTTGATGCCGATGATCTCTACCTCGTCGTTCTTGTTGATGACGCCGCTCTCCACGCGTCCGGTGCCGACGGTGCCCCTGCCGGTGATGGAGAAGACGTCCTCCACGGGCATGAGGAAGGGGCGGTCCTCGTCGCGGACCGGGGTGGGGATGTAGTCGTCGACGGTGTCCATGAGCTCGGTGATGGCCGTGGTGGCGTCCGATCCGGCCTCGCCTTCCATGGCCTGCAGGGCGCTGCCCCGGATCACGGGGATGTCGTCGCCCGGGAAGTCGTAGGAGGAGAGCAGTTCCCTGACCTCGAGCTCCACGAGCTCAAGGAGTTCCTCGTCGTCGACCTGGTCGCACTTGTTCAGAAAGACGACGATGGCGGGCACGTTCACCTGCCTGGCCAGGAGGATGTGCTCCCGGGTCTGGGGCATGGGCCCGTCGGCGGCGGAGACCACGAGGATGGCGCCGTCCATCTGGGCCGCGCCGGTGATCATGTTCTTGATGTAGTCGGCGTGTCCGGGACAGTCCACGTGGGCGTAGTGCCGGTTGGCGGTCTCGTACTCGGCGTGGTGCACGTTGATGGTGACGCCGCGCTCCTTCTCTTCGGGCGCGTTGTCGATCTGGTCGTAATCCTGGAACTCGGCCAGACCCTGCTCGGCCAGGACCTTGGTGATGGCCGCCGTGAGGGTCGTCTTGCCGTGGTCCACGTGACCGATCGTGCCGATGTTCACGTGGGGCTTGGTACGCTCGAATCTTTCCTTCGACATGGAGTCTTTCTCCTGAACCGGCTAGGTTAACGAAACGAAAACGTCTTGAAAGTCAGCGAAACTCAGTGCCAAGCCCTCGGCCGGACTTGAACCGGCGACCTACACCTTACCATGGTGTTGCTCTACCAACTGAGCTACAAGGGCGCTTTCGTTCAAGGTTCAGATAAGTTTTTACAGTCCAGCGGCAAAAACCTTCAGTTATTCCGAACCTCGGACACGGGACTTTATAGAGCGGGAAACGGGACTCGAACCCGCGACCCTCAGCTTGGAAGGCTGATGCTCTAGCCAACTGAGCTATTCCCGCCGGTCTTCGTTCTGAAGCTGCTGGTCAGCCGGGCTGAAGCCGCTGGTCAGCCGGGCCCCTTTGCGAAACATGGGGAGGGCAGGATTCGAACCTGCGAAGGCTGAGCCAACGGATTTACAGTCCGTCCCATTTGACCGCTCTGGAACCTCCCCTGGCTGCCTGAAAGCCACCACTCGGATTCGAACCGAGAACCTACTGATTACAAATCAGCCGCTCTGCCATTGGAGCTATGGTGGCCCATTATAATCAGTACGGATACGCATCTTGAGCAGCTCAAGAACACAGACAGGTAAATATAATCAACATCCCTGCCATTGTCAAGGGTGTATGTAAAATAAAATAGAGGCGGAATCGGGCGGTCCAGCATTACCGCCGAAGGCGGATGTGGAGTTCCCGGAGCTGTTTTTCGCTGACCTCCCCCGGCGCGCCCATGAGCAGGTCCTGGGCGTTCTGGTTGAGGGGGAAAGCGATGACTTCCCGGAGATTGGTCTCGTCGGTGAGGAGCATGACGATGCGGTCGATGCCCGGTGCGATGCCGCCGTGGGGCGGCGCGCCGTATTTCAGCGCGCTGATCATGCCGCCGAACTCCGCGTCGACCTCGCCGGCCGAGTAACCGGCGATCTCGAAGGCCCGGTACATGATGTCGGGCCGGTGGTTCCGGATAGCGCCGCTGGAAAGCTCCGTACCGTTGCAGACGATGTCGTACTGGTAGGCCAGGACCTCGAGGGGCGGCGTGGTCTCCAGGGCTTCGAGGCCGCCCTGGGGCATGGAGAAGGGATTGTGCGAGAAGATCACTTTGCCCGATTCGGCGTCGCGCTCGTACATGGGGAAATCGACGATCCAGCAGAAGCGGTAGGCGCCCGGTTCCCGCAGGTCGAGCAGGTCGGCGAAATGCAGCCTGAGCCGGCCCGCCACGTCGCCGGCCCGTTCCTCCGTGTCGGCCACGAAGAACCACGAGGCCCCCGTTTCGGGTTCGATGACGGATTTCAGCCGTTCCAGGGTCGGCTCGTCCAGCACGCGGGCGATGGAACCTTTGACCCCGTCCTCGGTAAAGGAGATGTACGCGGCGCCCCGTCCCCCGAAGTCCTCTTTCACGGTCCGGTCCAGGTTGTCGAAGAAGCTGCGGGGCCGCGCGGCCACGCCCGGGACGGCCAGAAGCCGGACGACGCCGCCCTTCTCGACGATCTGGCGGAAGGCGTTGAATTCCGACGCCCGGAAGGCCTCGGTGACGTCCTCGATCTCCAGGCCGAACCGGAGGTCGGGCTTGTCGGTCCCGTAGCGGAGCATCGCGTCGCGGTAGGGGATGCGCGGGAAGGGCGGGGCGGTGACGTCCCAGTCGCTGAACTCGGTGAACAGGCCGTAGAACAGGGTCTCCAGCGCTTCGAAGACGTCGTCCTGCTCGACGAAGGACATCTCCACGTCCAGTTGGTAGAATTCGCCCGGCGACCGGTCGGCCCGGGCGTCTTCATCCCGGAAGCACGGGGCGATCTGGAAGTACCGGTCGAACCCCGAGATCATCAGGAGCTGCTTGAACTGCTGCGGCGCCTGGGGCAGGGCGTAGAACTTGCCGGGATGCACGCGGCTCGGGACCAGGTAGTCCCGGGCGCCCTCGGGCGAACTGCTGGTGAGGATGGGCGTGTTGAACTCGTTGAAGCCCATTTCCGTCATGCGGCGCCGAATGCTCGCGATAATGCGCGACCGCATGATGATGTTGTGGTGCGGCCGCTGCCTGCGCAGGTCCAGCATGCGGTAGGTCAGCCGGGTGGCCTCCGGGTAATCCCGCTCGTCGGCGACCGACAGGGGCAGGGGGGCCGCGGCGCTGAGCACCGTCATGGAATCGGCCTTCACCTCGATGTGCCCGGTGGGCAGGTTGGGGTTGATCGCATCCTCCGTCCGCAGGATCACCTCGCCGGTAAAGGTGGCGACACTCTCCGAACGCAGGTCTCCCGCTTCGTCGTGGAACCCGCTTTCCGGTGTGATGACGACCTGCGTGACTCCGTAGTGGTCTCTCAGGTCGATGAAAAGCAGGCCGCCATGGTCCCGCTTGCGGTGCACCCAGCCGGCGATCCGCACTCCCGTTCCGTCGTCGGTCTGCCGCAATTCACCGCAGGTGTGCGTCCTGTACGGGTGGTCTTTCATCTTATTCCCTTTCTTCCCTTTCCGGTTGAACCGCGACTCGGGTCGGTGCGTCACGCGGGCCGGCCGGACCGCTCTACGCCCAGTTCGGCCAGGAGGTCCAGCGTGTTCCGCATGCAGATCCTGGAGGCCGCTTCGCCGGCCTCCGAAAACTGTTTTCCACCGGGCAGTTCAAGCAGTGCGTGTTCGATCTGCTCCGGTCCGACGCGCCAATGGGTTTCGAGTGACACGCAACCTTCGTAGCCCTGCTCGACCAGTTCGGAAAACTGACCACGGTAGTCGATCTCGCCTTCGCACATGGGAACGTTGACATACTTCTTGTCCGTACCCCTGGCCCCATCCTTGATGTGCATGTGATACATGTCCGACCGGATGTGATTGTAACCGTCGGGATAAGGTGCGTGACCGTCGTCGTCGAACAGTTCGTTGCAGGGATCCCAGAGGGGCTTGACGACCTGTGTATCCAGGGCGTCGATCAAACGCCGGGTCTCCGCGCCGGTGCCGATCATGGTGGACATTTCGTTTTCCAGTCCCAGCACGACGCCCTCGCCCTCGGCGATACGGACAGGTTCAAGGAACCGTTCGACAATCCGGTCCCAGTACTTATCGAGGGGATCCTGTTTCCAGAAGGCGAATACGCGGACCAGCGGCGTGTCCAAACCCCGGGCGACCCGTATGCTCCTGCGGAGGATTCCGAGATGTTCCCTGTACGAGGCGTCGTCATCTATGTCGCATTTGTAGAAGGGTGGTGCCACGCCGACGACCGCCAGTCCGGCTTCACCGGTCCGGTCCCTGATCCGCGCGATCTCGTCGTCGTCAAGATCCTGTGGCGGTTTGTCCCAGATCGATCGGATCTCGATCCCGTCCAGGTTGAAGTCACGGGCGAATGCGATGACCCTGTCCAGGTCCTGGGACACTTCGTCGGTGATTACGGCGATCGTGAACATGGGGCTGGATGCCTCCCTTGCGCGTCTTGTCCAACGCGCGTGTTTTCCTACGCTCGTCTTGTCCCGCGGGCGTCTTGTCCTATGCCTTGTGCCCGGTCATGGATTCGGCGAACCGGAAGATCGACGATTCCTGGTCGAAGGTCTCCACCGAACCGGGCCGGCTGTTCCTGATTTCCGCTATGGCGGCTTCAGGCGTGGATCCCTGCCAGACGAGATACCCGGCCAGCACGGTTCCGGTCCGGCCTATGCCCGCCATGCAGTGCACGACCACGCCGCCGTGTTCCACTTGCTCATCGATGTACTGGACGGCCTGGAGGATCTGTTCCGGAGAAGGTGCCGTCATGTCCTCCACGGGGATGTGCATGCTGCTGAACCCGCAGTGGTCCAGCGTCCCCCCGTGGAGCGGTTCGTGCGTCAGGGACACCACGGTGCTTACGCCCAACTCCTTCAGGCGCATCAGGTCCTGCTCCAGCGCGGGGTCCGCCCCGGGGTCCGCCTTGCCGCCCGCGCGTCTACGATGGGCGCTCGTCGGCAGGGCCATGCCGGCCAGCCGCCGGGGTATGACCCAGGTAAAGTTTCTCAGCATCCTTTGCTCACGGGGTCCCTTTGCTCACGGGGTCCCTTTGCTCACGGGGTCACTTCCCCGGTATGTCCTCGAACTTGCCTTCCTCGATATTCTTCGGATCGATGGTCGTCTTCGGCTTCTTCGACGTCCTGGACCGGGGTTCGGGCTCCGGCCGGGCCGGCCGGGGGGGACGCATGACCATGGCGGCCAGGAAACGAAGGGCCTGCTGGATCAGGATCCCCGCCAGGAATCTCATTACGAACCGGAGTATGTAAGTCAGCATGGCGCTATCCGTCGCAGGAGGGTTGCATCACTTCTTCCACACACGCGCGCGCCTCCTCCTGTACTTCATCGGGCGTGCGCGCGCCGTCGATGATCCTGATGTGGTCCAGGACGCTTCTCCGCCGCGCCAGTTCCAGGTAGTTCTCGCGGATGGCGCGGAGCGTTTCGAGATCTTCGAACAGTTCGGTATCCGGCCGCGCCCGGCTGATGCGGTCCATGCAGACTTCGGCGGGCGCATCGATCAGCAGGGTCAGGTGGGGGTGGATCGCCCGGGCGTTGATCGACTCGATCCAGTCCAGTTCGCCGGGCATCTCCCGCCACTGGTAGGCGAAGGACGAGAGGAAGTACCGGTCGCAAAGCACAGGGATTCCGCGGTGTATGTGGGATTCGATTTCCGTTTTGACGTGGTCGATCCGATCGGCCGCGAAGAGCAGCGCGTGACAGATGCCGTCCAGTTCCACCCGGCGCTGAAGGGCGTCTTTCAACAGTCTTCCGATGGGGCGGTTCGTGGGTTCCCCCGTCGTATGGACCGGACCTCCGTAACGGGCTTCCATCCACTGCCTGAGCCGCTTCAACTGGGTCGTCTTGCCCGCCCCGTCGATCCCTTCGATCACGATGAACGGCGCGGTGGCCTCCCCGGCGTCGCCGCGGACCTCCTTCCCCATCATGAATACCCCCATGGGCGGAGCAGGTCCCGCCATCCACGCGCTTCTTCCAGGACGCCGGCTTCCTTTTGTTCATACCGTTTCAGGATTTCCCTCAGCCCGGTACTGAACAGGACGCCGATGGCGCCGAGACCCAGAAAGAGCAGTCCGATTCCACTGGCCAGGCTGAAGGCCATGACGAGAGAACCGGCCAGCAACAGCGCGAAGGAATGCCGCGGGTTGTCCACGACCAGGTATACGCCCGTCCGGACGATCTGCCTGACGGGCCTCTGCTCGCGCAGCATGAGGGGCAGCGCGTATACGGCCGTCATGCAGACGAAGACGATCAGCCACATCATCACGCCGCTCAGTATCGCTCCCGTCCACGGCCAGTCTTCCATGAGCCGCACGTAGAAGAGCACGTTGGCCGCGAGGAGGATCAGGACGCCCGCGTACAGGCCGCAGAGCAGAAAGCTCCGGCCCAGGTCCCCGCGGGTGTGGGCGAAGAAGTCCCTGATGCCGGTTTCTTCGTAGGCCGCGATGCGTCCGGTGACCCGGAACAGTCCGGCGAAGGCGAGGGGAAGGGTTACCAGCGGCAGGGCAAGCAGCAACCAGAGGATGTTGATCACGATCAGCGTTCCCAGGTAATCATAGGTATTCCAGAACCACTTTCTGAACAGACCGGGTTCCCTGTCCTGCATATTAGGCGCACCCCGTATCTAACTGCCGGCTCGGACGCTCCAGCGGTACGCGCACCCCGTATCCAAAGGCCGACTCGGACCGCTATACAACGCCAGCATGGTACAGGCTGCCCCCCTGATTCGCAACTGTTTTCTTGGTGAGAAAAAACCTTGACTTTACCGCCGTACCGCGCTATAATGGCGCATTCGACCTACGGCAGCCGAACGGTTTTAATTTCGAGCATTGGACTGAAATGACAGCCGCAAGTTCGTCCCGGTCATCCCGAATCTTCGCTTGGCGGAAGCAGAGCGATCTGTTTACCTGGTGGCCTTTTTATGGGACGAGGCGGCATGTCATGCGAAGCGGCGCCTGATTGAAGTAGATTCATCCTTCGTTGATTTGACCGGCCTCTACCCTTACAAGGTAGCGGCCTTTTTTGTTTTATGGGGTGAACCAACGCCGGGCCGCTAACAGGGTTGGGGATACTATAAGGATCGGTTCACCTGGAGCGGGACAGGACGATGCGAGTAACCCATATACACCTGGAAGCCATCGAATACCAGACCGGGGGCGGCCTGGCCGTCAAGCGATACGCCGAGCATCTTTCCCCGGACGAAGCCATTGAACCCGTAATCGACGCGCTCGATGCCCGCCTGGGCGCCCTGTTCGCGTCCGGTTACGAGTATCCCGGAAGGTATACCCGGTGGGACATGGGGTTCGTCGATCCGCCGATCCGGATCGAAACCCGGGAGAACGCCTTTCGTATCGAGGCCCTGAACGCCCGGGGCAGGGTGTTGCTGCCGGCGATCCTAGCGCAGGTCGAAGGCCTGTGTGCCACGCGTACCGTTGACCGTCACGAAGACCGCGTCTCCGGCGAGGTACATCCGCCCGGCGGACATTTCCCGGAAGAGCAGCGCAGTCGGCAACCCTCCGTTTTCTCGATCCTGCGGGGGATCATCGACCTCTTCGCCTGCCCGGACGAGCATCACCTCGGCCTCTACGGCGCCTTCGGTTACGACCTCGCCTTCCAGTTCGAGCCCATGGACTACCGGCTGAGCCGCCCTGCGGACCAGCGCGACCTGGTGCTCTACCTGCCCGACCGGCTGGTGACGGTCGATCACAACCGCGAGGTGGCCGTCCGGTACGACTACGAATTCGATACGGGCGGCATGTCTACCCAGGGCCTGCCCAGGGAAGGCGCCGTCCAGCCCTACCGCGGAGGTCGCGCCGCGACCGGCAGAGAGTACGAGAAGGGCGAGTATGGGGATGTCGTGCGACAGGCGCACGAATACTTCAGGAAAGGCGATCTGTTCGAGGTCGTCCCCAGCCAGACTTTCTACGAATCATGCCCCGATCCGCCCTCCGAGGTTTTCCGGCGCCTCAGGGAACGAAACCCCGCGCCGTACGCCACGCTCATCAACCTGGGACAGCGGGAATACCTGGTTGGCGCTTCGCCTGAGATGTTCGTCCGGGGCGAAGGGATCCGTATCGAGACCTGTCCCATTTCAGGCACAGTCAGCCGGGGGAACGACGCGTTGAGCGACGCCGACCAGATCCTCAAGTTGCTGAGCTCGGAGAAAGAAGAGTCCGAGTTGACCATGTGCACGGACGTGGACCGGAACGACAAGTCGCGGATCTGCGTGCCCGGCAGCGTCCGGGTCATCGGACGGCGTCAGATCGAGATGTACTCGAAGGTGATCCACACGGTCGACCACGTGGAAGGCATCCTGCGGCCGGAATATGACGCGCTGGACGCCTTTCTCGCGCACACCTGGGCGGTCACCGTCACCGGCGCGCCGAAGATCTGGGCGATGCGGTTCATCGAAAGCAACGAACGGTCGTGCCGGGCCTGGTACGGCGGCGCGATCGGATTCCTCGGATTCGACGGGAACATGAACACGGGGCTTACCCTGCGCACCATACGCATCAAGGACGGGATCGCCGAGGTGAGGGCCGGGAGCACGCTGCTGATCGACTCCACACCCGAGGACGAGGAGCGCGAGACGGAACTCAAGGCCATGGCGTTCATCGATGCGATAGGGCGTCCCCGTGAATCCCGGGAGGGAAGCGCCCATGCCGGATTCGCCGAAGACGCCGGATCGGGAAAGCGCGTGCTGCTGGTGGATTATGAAGATTCCTTCGTGCATACGCTGGCCAACTACCTGCGGCAGACCGGCGCCGACGTCATGACGGTCCGGACGGGTATCTCGCGGTCCAGGCTGATAGAACTCATGGACGCCTACGACCCGGACCTGGTCTTTTTGTCGCCCGGTCCCGGCCAGCCGTCGGATTTCGACGTGGCGCTGGCCATCGACGCGGCGCTGGAACGGTCGCTGCCCATCTTCGGCGTCTGCCTCGGGCTGCAGGGTATCGTCGAGTATTTCGGCGGCACCCTGGGTGTGCTGCCCTATCCCATGCACGGGAAGGAGTCGCGCGTGACCGTCCGGGCCGGGGGGACCGGGGCCCTGTTCGAAGGGTTCCCCCTGTCCTTCACCGTTGGCCGCTATCACTCACTGCACGCCGAACTAGATCGGCTGCCACCGGAACTTACGGTCACGGCGGAGACCGAGGACGGCGTCGTCATGGCCATCGAACATCGCACGATGCCCGTGGCGGCGGTGCAGTTCCATCCCGAGTCCATCATGACACTCAAGGACGAGATCGGCCTCCGGCTCATCGACAACGTCTTCAGAAAACTGGTCAAAGCGGCCGATGCGGTGGACGCGAACCGGGAGGGCGGCCCATGAATCGACCCATGAACCGGCCCATGAATCGACCCATGAACCGACCCATGAACCGACCCGAAGTCATCCTGACGGGAATCAAGCCCACGGGCAGTCCGCACCTCGGCAACTACATCGGCGCAATCCGGCCCGCGCTGGAACTCGCGCGGCGATCGCCCGAAGCGCGTGCCATGTATTTCCTGGCGGACTACCACGCCCTGACGCTCGTGAAGGACCCCGTGCGCTTCAGGGACCTTTGCCACGAACTCGCCGCGACCTGGATCGCCTGCGGGCTGGATCCCGAACGCCAGGTCTTCTACCGCCAGTCGGACGTGCCGGAGGTGTTCGAGCTGTCCTGGATCCTGTCCTGTTCGACGTCGAAGGGCCTGATGAACCGCGCCCACGCGTACAAGGCGCAAGTGGACCGTCACAAGCGAGGCGGCGGGAACGCGGATGCCGGGGACGGCGAGTGCGCGGGCGGTGGGGACGCGGGCGGTGGGGACGGCAGGAATACGGATGCCGGGGACGGCGGGCGCAGGAACGCCGGGAACGCGGTCACCGGAGACAAGAACGCCGGGGACGCGGACGCCGGGGTGAACATGGGGTTGTATTCCTATCCCATACTCATGGCGGCGGACATCCTGTTGTTCCAGGCGAAGTACGTACCCGTGGGACGGGACCAGGAACAGCACATCGAGATCGCCAGGGACATTGCCGCGCGTTTCAACCGGTCCTTCGGCGACGTGCTCACCCTGCCGCTGTACCTGTCCGATCCTTCAACGGCCGAAATCCCCGGCACGGACGGAAGAAAGATGAGCAAGGCCTATAACAACACCATACCGCTTTTCGGGTCGCGCGAACAGTTGCGCAGGGCCATATTCGGGATCAGGACGGATTCGAGTCCGCCCGGCGCGCCCAAGGACCCCGGGACGTCGCTCGTATTCCAGATCTACAGGCAGTTCGCGGACGGGGACCGGATCGAGGCGATGCGAAGCCGGCTGGTGGAAGGCCGGATCACCTGGAAAGCGGCCAAGGAAGAGTTGTTCGACCTCATCGATGGTCTACTGGAACGCCCAAGGGCGGTCTATGAGGAGTTGATGGCCGACCGGTCCCGTATCGACCACTTGCTGGAAGCGGGCGCCTGCAGCGCACGGGAACTGGCCCGGCCGACCATGGAGATCGTGCGGCAGGCGGTCGGGCGATAGCGGCTTATATGGCGGCGTCGGGCGACAGCGGCGTCTATGCCGGGATCGAGGGTGAGCGGCATCCGTGACCGGGAAGCGCGCAATCTGCGGCCTGCATGTCGAGGTCGGGCGACAGCGATCTTCATGCCGGCGTCCCGAGTTTCAAACAACGGGAAGGAGACAGGGTTTCATGATTCAGCAGGCCATTGCGAAGGCGATTGACGGGATCTCGCTGACCGAAGCGGAAGCCGTGGAAGTCATGAACGGGATCATGTCGGGGGAGGCCACGCCGGCGCAGATCGGCGCGTTCCTCGTCGCCTTCCGCCTGAAGGGCGAGACGATCGAGGAGGTCACCGGTTTCGCCCGGGTCATGCGTTCCCGGGCCACGCGGATCGAATGCCAAGCCTATCCCATCGTGGATACCTGCGGCACGGGCGGCGATGGAAAGCACACGTTCAACATTTCGACGGCAGCGGCTTTCGTGGCCGCGGCCGCGGGCGCCTTCATCGCCAAGCACGGCGGCCGCGCGGCGTCCAGCAAGGCGGGCAGCGCCGACGTGCTGACGGCCCTGGGCGTTAATATCGAGACACCGCCGGAAAAGGTGTCCGCCTGCATCGACGAGATCGGCATCGGGTTCATGTTCGCCCCCGCCCTTCACTCGGCCATGCGGTTCGCGAGCGGTCCGCGCCGGGAACTCGGCGTGCGGACGGTGCTCAACCTGCTGGGACCGCTCACCAATCCGGCCGGGACCACGGCCCAGGTCATGGGCGTGTACGACGCGAGCGTCATCCAGACCGCCGCCCACGTGCTGAACAACCTGGGGGCGGAGCGTGCTTTCGTGGTGCACAGCGCGGACGGCCTGGACGAGTTGACCACCACGGCGCCGACCCACGTGGCGGAGGCCCGGGACGGCGTCGTGAGGACCTATGACGTCGCGCCGGAAGACTTCGGCCTGCCGTGGGCGTCCATCGAGGACCTCAAAGGGGGCGAGGTGGAAGAGAACGCGGAGATCATCCGGTCCGTGCTGGGCGGGGAGTCCGGTCCCCGGCGGGACATCGTCCTGCTTAACGCGGCGGCGGCGATCGTGGCCGGCGGAGCCGCGAAGGACTTCGACGAAGGCATCGAAAAGGCGGCCCGGGCCATCGACACCGGCGGGGCGCGGGAGAAACTCGACGCGCTGGTCAGGATGACCAACGAGTAGGCGGCCGGAGCCCGGCGCATGACCCTCCGGACCCCGTGCATCGGCCACGCGCGTCGGCCCCGGACAACGGGATGGGAAAGACACTAAAGTCATGAATATCCTGGATCGGATCGTAGCGCATAAGATCGAAGAGGTGGAAGACCGGAAGCGGCGCGCGCCCCTGCCCGAAACCGGGCCCGTACGCCGCCGCGATGTCCGGCCCTTCGACCGTGCGCTGAAACAGGGAGACGGCATCGGGGTCATCGCCGAATTCAAGAAAGCGTCGCCGTCGAAGGGCGCGATCCGTCCCGATGCGGCGCCCACGGAGATCGGGCCGGTCTACGCCGCCCACGGGGCATCGGCCATATCGGTGTTGACGGATCGGCGGTTCTTCCAGGGCAGCAACGAGGACCTGGTGGCCCTTCGGCGGTGCGTCCCCGTGCCCGTGCTGCGCAAGGAGTTCATCGTGGACGAGTACCAGGTGCACGAGACCGCGGCGCTGGGTGCGGACGCCATGCTGCTCATTGCGGCCATCCTGAACGACGCCCGCCTGGCGGCCCTGCAGCGGACCGCGGCGGCCTGCGGCCTGCACTGCCTGGTGGAGGTGCACGACGAGGGGGAACTGGACCGGGCCCTGGCGGCGGACAGCCGCGTCATCGGTATCAACAACCGGGACCTGACGGACTTCACCGTTTCGCTGGATACGTCGCTGCGTCTCAGGCCGCGCATCCCCCGGGGCATCGTGACCGTCAGCGAGAGCGGAATCCATGGGCGCGAGGACGTCCTGCGGTTGCAAGAGGCGGGATTCGACGCCGTACTCGTGGGCGAGTCCCTGATGGGGGCGGAGGAGATCGGCGGACAAATGGACGCCCTGCTGGGCCGGTCCACCGCGAAGGCGCCGAAGGGGATCCGAGGGCGAACGACTACCCCGGGGACAGTGCCATGAATGACAGTGCCATGAATGACAGTGCCGTGAATGACAGGGTCATGAATGACGAGGTCATGAATTCGGTCAGGATCAAGATCTGCGGCATCACGAACGAGGCGGACGCTGCCGCGGCGGTTCGCGCGGGCGCGGACGCGCTCGGGTTCATCTTCTATAGGGGCAGTCCCCGCTGCGTGACGCCGGGACAGGCCGCGGAAATCGTGGCCGGACTGCCGCCCTTCGTCGTTCCGGTGGGTGTATTCGTGAACGCGGCGACCGGCGAAGTAGACGAAATATGCGAGACCGCGGGGATCCAGGTCGTGCAGCTTCACGGAGACGAACCGCCGGGTTTCTGCGAAACGCTGAAGCGCCCGGTTATCAAGGCCTTCCGCGTAAGGGACGCATCGTGGAAATCCGACGCCGCGGCCTATCCGGTCGGCGCGGTATTGCTCGATACGTATGCCGAAGACCGGTACGGCGGCACGGGGGCCACCTTCGACTGGCGGCTCGTGGAAGGCAGTCCCCACCGCGTCATCCTGAGCGGCGGGCTGAATCCGGAAAATGTGGCTGCGGCCGTGCGCAGCGTACGGCCCTACGGTGTGGATACGGGCAGCGGCGTGGAGCGGGAACCGGGCCGCAAGGACCACGGCAAGATCCGGGCTTTCGTGGAGGCGGCGAGACGAACAATATGATCTCTTCACGCGAAAACGGCCCCAGCGGCCCCGGCTCCGGCAACCCCGGCACCGGCGCCCTCGGCATTTCAGGTTCGACCCGCGTGGTCGGTGTTTGCGGGCAGGGCATTGGGTATACGCTGTCACCGGCCATGCATAACGCGGCCTTTCGCCATTGCGGACTGGATTACGTGTATGTAACCTTCGAAATCGCGGCTTCCGAAGTGCGGCAGGCCGTCGACGGCATCCGGGGACTTGGGCTGGCGGGGGTGAACGTGACCAAGCCGCTCAAGACGGACGTGCTGCCCTATCTGGATGAGGTGTCCGAAGAGGCCCGCAGGATCGGTTCGGTCAACACCATCGTGAACCATGGGGGCCGGCTCGCAGGTACGTCGACGGACGGCGCCGGACTGTTGCGGGCGCTCGAGGAGAAAGGCGTTGCCGTCGCCGGTTCGAGGATGTTGATCCTGGGTGCGGGAGGAGTGGCCCGGGCGGCCTGCGCCATGGCCCGCGAGCAGGGGGCCGCATCGATTACCATTGCCGCGCGCAGTGCGGTTCGGGCCCGGGACACGGTGTCGGTGGGTGGCGCGAAGGCGATCACGCTTTCGCCATCGGACCTCGGCGCCGCGATCCGTGGCGCCGACCTGGTGATTAACGCGATCCCGGAGGACCTTCCGGTGGAAGGCGACTGGTTCTCCGGAGGGCAGTTCGTCTACGACACGCGTTACGACCAGGCGGAGACCGGACTGACGCAATGTGCCCGGTCGCGGGGCGCGGAAACCTCGAACGGCATCGGCATGCTGCTGTTCCAGGGCGCGGCGTCTTTTGAAATCTGGACCGGCCGCGCGGCGCCGGTCGAAGTAATGAGAAGCGCGTTGGAGGAACAGTTGAGGCACAGGAAGGCCCGGGAGGAGAAGGCATGTTGCGATACCTGACCGCAGGCGAATCACACGGACCGGCCATATCGGCAATTCTCGAAGGTCTGCCCGCGGGGCTGCCGGTCGCCGCGGAAGACATCAACCGGGACCTGAAACGGCGCCAGGGCGGATACGGACGGGGCCGGAGAATGCAGATCGAGACCGATACGATCGAGATCCGGGGCGGCGTGCGCCACGGCAGGACCATGGGCGGACCGGTTTCTCTCGTCGTGCAGAACCGGGACTGGCAGAACTGGACGGACGTGATGGCGATCGAGGAGGTCGACGGCCCGGTCAGGCGGCGGGTGACCCGGCCCCGACCCGGCCACGCCGATCTCGCGGGCGGGCTGAAGTACGACCGCCGCGATCTGCGGGACATCCTGGAACGGGCGAGCGCGCGGGAGACGACCATGCGCGTCGCGGTCGGCGCGGTTGCCCGGTCCCTCCTCGCGGCCTTCAATATACGCGTGCTCAGCCACGTGGTGCGGATCGGGCAGGTGGAGGCCGACGTGAGCGGCCTGTCGAACGATGAAATCATCGAACGGGCCGAAGCCTCTCCCGTGCGCTGCGCCGACGAAGACGCCTCACAAAAGATGATCGCGGAGATCGACCGGGCGAAGTCCCTCAAGGACACGATCGGCGGGGTATTCGAGGTCAAGGTGCTGAACGCGCCGCCCGGCCTCGGCAGCCACGTGCAGTGGGACCGCAAGCTCGACGGCCGCCTGGCCCAGGCGGTCATGAGCATCCAGGCGGTGAAGGGCGTGGAGATCGGGCTGGGATTCGGCGTAACCCGGGTACTAGGTTCCGAGGTACACGACGAGATCTTCTACGAAGACGGGCGATTCTACCGCGAAACGAACCGGGCCGGCGGCGTCGAGGGCGGCATGACCGAAGGCGAGGAAATCGTCGTCCGCGGCGCGCTCAAGCCCATCGCGACGCTCATGCGCACGATCATGTCGGTGGATATCGAGACCAAGGAGTCCTTCGATTCCGCCAAGGAGCGGTCGGACGTGTGCACCGTGCCCGCCGCAGGCGTGATCGGCGAAGCGGTGGTGGCCTTCGTCGTCGCCGACGCCATGCAGGAGAAATTCGGGGGTGACAGCCTGGAGGAAATGCAGCGCAACTACCAGGGCTACATGGACCAGCTGGCGCGTTACTAGTCATGAAAACGGCGCGGGCAACAGGCGGACGGGAAGTGGCTGATTCTGGAGCACATCAATCCGGCGGCATCGTCCTGATCGGTTTCATGGGCACGGGCAAGACGGCGGTGGGCTGGCGCCTCGCACGGGCCCTGGGCGTGCCCTTCGTGGACACCGACACGCTGATCGAGAAGAAGGCCGCGGCGCGTATCCCCGAGATCTTCGCGCAGCAGGGGGAGACCGGTTTCCGGACGATCGAGAAGGCGGTCATCCGGAGCCTCGCCGACGGGGTGCGCAGAGTGATCGCCACGGGCGGCGGCGCGGTGCTCGATCCGGACAACTTCGCCGTGCTGCAGTCGATCGGTTCGGTCATTCACCTGAACGCGCCGGCAGAGACGGTCCTGGCGCGTACGCGGGGCGATGCAGGGACCCGGCCGCTCCTGGCCGGGGACGACCCGCTGGCACGGATCCGGTCGCTCCAGCGCGAGCGCGCGCCGGTCTACGGCGGGGCGGATCACGAAATCGACACGTCGCGCCATTCGATCGAGGATATTGTGGAGATGGTGAAGGCCTGGGTAGAAAGCGAAGAACGCGTGATCCGTGTGGACCTCGGATCCGACAGCTATGACATCGTGATCGGGCCCGATGTGCTCGACCGGCTGGGATGCTTTATGACGTCCTTCGATCTGACCGGCCGCGCGCTGGTCGTGACCCATCCGGGCATCGCGGAACGCTACGGTGGCCGGACGACGGACTCGCTGCGGGCGGCCGGGTTCGAACCGGACCTGGTCGAAGTGCCGGACGGCGAGGCGCAGAAGTCGCTGCAGTGGGCCGAAAAGCTCTATGACGCCATGCTCGCCCACGGGATGGACCGCCGTTCCCCCGTCATCGCGCTGGGTGGCGGGGTCATCGGAGACCTGGCCGGTTTCGCCGCGGCCACCTTCCTGCGCGGCGTCCCGTTCGTCCAGGTCCCTACCTCGCTGCTGGCCCAGGTGGACGCCAGCGTGGGGGGCAAGGTGGCCGTGGACCACCGCCGCGGGAAGAACCTGATCGGGGCCTTCTACCAGCCTCTGCTCGTGCTGGCCAGCCTGGATACGCTCGACAGCCTGCCGGACCGGGAACTGCGCGCGGGCATGGCGGAAGTGATCAAGTATGGCGTCATTGCAGACCCCGGCCTGTTCGCCTATATTGAAGGGCGCCTGGACGATATACTGAAGCGCGACCGCGGCGTGCTGGCACACCTCGTGGCGCGGTCCTGCGAGATCAAGGCGGAAGTGGTCGCCGGCGACGAGCGCGAACAGGGACGGCGGGCCATACTCAACTTCGGCCATACCATGGGCCACGCCATCGAGACGCAGACGGGCATGCTGCACGGCGAGGCCGTAGCCATCGGCATGGTCTACGCCGCCCAGGTAGCGGAACGCATGGAAATGCTGGACGGCGAAAGCGTCCGGCGACTGATCGAACTGGTGCGGCGCACGGGGCTGCCCGACCGGTGCGACGGGTTGGACGTCCCGGCAACGATCGAGACCATGAAGTTCGACAAGAAGTCGGTGGGCGGCCGTCCGCGTTTCATTCTGCCGAACCGCATCGGCGAGGTGGCCGTCCGCGACGACGTGCCCGCCGAATACATCCGGTCCGTCCTTGCGACGGGGAACTAAAAGGACGGCGCACCGGCGGCACACTGGCGCCGGATCGGCGAAACCATGATGAAAATACTCGTGTTGCACGGTCCGAATCTGAACATGCTGGGCGTCCGGGAACCGGAAGTCTACGGTACGGATACGCTGGAGGACATCAACCGTTCCCTCGAGACGGCCGCGGAGGGGCGGGGGATCGAGATGCGCATCCGCCAGTCCAACCACGAAGGGGTGCTGGTGGACGAGATCCAGCAGGCCCTCGGCTGGGCCGACGGCATCCTGATTAATCCGGGCGCCTACACCCACACGAGCATCGCCCTGCGCGACGCCATCGTCGCCGTGGGCCTGCCCGTCGTGGAAGTCCACCTGTCGGACATACACGCCCGGGAGGCGTTCCGGCATCATTCCTATATCGAGCCCGTGGCGCTCAGGCAGATCTGCGGACACGGAAGCGACAGCTATCGACTGGGCCTGGAGGCCCTGATCGACCACCTCGGGAACGGGAGCGAAGGATGACGGCGACCACGCTGCCCGACCAGCGCGGACATTTCGGGATATTCGGCGGCCGCTACGTTCCGGAGACGCTGATGACGGCCCTGGACGAACTGCTCGAAGTGTACGAGACGGCGAAAACGGACCCGGAATTCGAGGAGGAGTTCAGTTACTACCTCCGGGACTACGTGGGCCGTCCGTCCCCCCTCTACTACGCGGAGCGGCTGACGCAGACTCTCGGCGGCGCGCGGATCTATCTCAAGCGGGAGGACCTGAACCACACGGGCGCCCACAAGATCAACAACACGATTGGCCAGATCCTGCTCACCCGGCGCATGAAGAAACCGCGGGTCATCGCGGAGACCGGGGCGGGCCAGCACGGCGTGGCCACGGCCACCGTGGCCGCACGCTTCGGCCTGGAGTGCGACGTCTACATGGGTTCAGAGGACATGGAACGCCAGGCGCTGAACGTCTTCCGCATGCGCCTCATGGGCAGCCGTGTAATCGCCGTCGACGCGGGCAGCCGCACGCTGAAGGACGCGTTGAACGAGGCCCTGCGCGACTGGGCGACCAACGTCCGCCATACCCATTACATCATCGGGTCGGTGGCAGGGCCCCATCCCTTCCCCATGCTGGTGCGTGATTTCCAGTCGGTCATCGGCCGGGAAGCGCGGGAGCAGGTCATGGAGAAAGAAGGCCGGCTCCCCGACGTGCTCGTCGCCTGCGTGGGGGGCGGCAGCAACGCCATCGGGCTCTTTCATCCCTTCCTCGACGACGGCGTCCGCCTGGTCGGCGTGGAAGGCGCGGGACACGGGCTGGATACGGACATGCACGCGGCGACGCTGGGCCTGGGCACCCCGGGTGTGCTGCACGGCGCCATGAGTTACACCGGACAGGACGCGAACGGCCAGATCCAGGTCGCCCACTCCGTCTCCGCGGGACTAGACTATCCCGGCGTGGGACCCGAGCACAGTTACCTGAAGGATTCCGGACGCGCGGAGTACGTGAGTGTGACCGACGACGAGGCGCTGGAGGCCTTCGAACTGCTCTCCAGGGTCGAAGGCATCATACCCGCGCTCGAAAGCGCCCATGCCATCGCCCATATCGCCCGGATCGCCCCGGAAATGGACCGGGAAGAGGTCATCGTCGCCGGGCTGTCGGGCCGCGGGGACAAAGACGTCGAGCAGGTGGACGGGTTACTGGCCCGGCGCGAAGAGGACGCTGAATGAACCGGATCGAAGAGACCTTCGCATCGCTGAAGTCCGCGGGCCGCAAGGCACTGATCCCCTACATCATGGCGGGGGACCCGGACCTGGAAACGACGGCCGCGCTGGTCGCGGAACTGGATCGCCGCGGGGCCGACCTCGTGGAACTGGGCGTGCCCTTCTCCGACCCCATCGCCGACGGTCCCACGATACAGCGCGCCGCGCTGCGGGCCCTGGACAGGGGCACGACCCTGCGGGCCATCGTCGACACGGTAGCCTCGATCAGAAAGCAGTCCACCATACCCATCGTCTTGATGACCTACTACAACCCGGTGCTCGCTTACGGGATCGGGGACTTCTGCCGGGATGCCGCCCGCGCGGGAGTGGACGGCCTGATCGTGCCCGACCTGCCGCCGGAGGAAGGGGCCGAACTGTCCGAAGCCAGCCGACGGCACGGCCTCACCGTCGTCTTCCTGGTAGCGCCCACGAGCACAACGCAGCGTATCGAACTGGTGAACCGACACTCCACGGGATTCGTCTACTGCGTCTCCCTCACGGGTGTCACGGGCGCGCGGGGAGAGCTGGCGTACGGGGTCGACGCGTTCATGGCGCAGGTGCGGTCCCACACGGACCGGCCCCTCGGGCTGGGCTTCGGCATCTCGTCGCCGGAGCAGGCCGGAGAGGCCTCGCGCCTGGCCGACGGGGTGATCGTGGGCAGCGCCATCATCAACGTGATGGAAGCGCACGCCGGCAAGCCGGACATGCTCCGGTCCGTGGGCGAATACGCCGCGTCGCTGCGCCGCGGTATCGACAACGGCCGACAGTGATTGCTTCGGCCGTCTAAGGACCGGCACTGGAATCATCCGGTGGTCTATAGGGATCTTGAGCATGACTTCTTTTTCAGGCATCAGAGGAGCGGTCAGTGGGCGTCCAGGAGACCGGCCCGGTCTTCGCGGCGCCCACCTGTTTTACCCCGTTCCCGGTTTTCGCCGGGATAAATCGGGTACGCACCAACCCGGGAGGAACTATGGTCCGAGGCGTTCGCGGCGCCATAACCGTTGAATCGAATACGGCGGAAGCCATTCGAAGCGCGGCCCATCGGCTGCTTACGACGATTATGGACCGAAACGGCATCGAACTGGAACAGATCGCCAGCGTGGTTTTCTCCGTGACGAAGGATATCGACGCGGAATCGCCCGCTTACGGCGTGCGGCAGATGGGATTAGTCGCCGTTCCCCTGTTCAGTCTGCAGGAAATGGAGGTCCCGGGTTCGCTTGCCCGTTGCGTACGGGTACTGGTTCATATAAACACGGACAAATCACAGGATGAAATACGGCATGTATACCTGGACGGCGCCGTCGTGCTCCGGCCGGACATCGCCGGGAGGGAGTGAAATGGTCGTCGTAATGAAACCGCAGGCCACGGAAGCGCAGAAGGAACACGTCCGCGAGACGATCCGGGCCTTCGGATGCAAACCACGGGATATCCAGGGAGACGTGATCACCATCATCTGTCTTATCGGCAATACGCTCAGCCTTGTTCCCGAACAGTTCGAGATCCTGGACGGGGTGGACCGCGTTCAGCGCATCCAGCGTCCCTACAAACTGGTGAGCCGGGAGGTGCAGCCGCACAAGACCCGTTTCAAGGTGGGCGACGTTACGATCGGCGGCGATGGCATCGCCATCATCGCCGGTCCCTGTTCCGTCGAATCCTACGACCAGTTCCTGGAGGCGGCGCAACACGCCCGGGCGGCCGGCGCCCACATCATCCGCGGTGGCGCCTTCAAGCCGAGGACTTCCCCCTACAGCTTCCAGGGGCTCGGCGAGGAGGGCCTGAAGATCATGGCCCGGGTCAGCGAGGAAACGGGCCTGCCGACCATCTCGGAAGTGATGGAGCCCGAGATGGAACCCATGGTCTCGGAATACGTGGACATGCTGCAGATCGGCGCCCGGAACATGCAGAACTATCCGCTGCTGAACGTCGCGGGACGGAGCAGCAAGCCCGTCATGCTCAAGCGGGGCATGTCCGCCACGCTCGAAGAGATGCTCCTGGCGGCCGAGTACATCCTGGCGGCGGGGAACCACCACGTCGTCCTGTGCGAAAGGGGTATCCGGACCTTCGAGACCTGGACCCGTAACACGCTCGACATCTCCGCCGTGCCCGTGCTGCAGAAATACACCCATCTGCCCGTGTTCATCGACCCGAGCCACGGGACCGGCAACGCCGATTTCGTGGGACCGGCCGCCCGTGCGGCCGTGGCGGTGGGGGCCGACGGGCTCATGATCGAGATGCATCCGACGCCGGAGCGCGCGCTGTCCGACGGGGACCAGTCCCTCACGCCGGAAGCGCTGACCTCCCTGATCCCGGAACTGCAGGCGGTCGCGACGGCCGTCAACCGGACCATCGGCTGAGCTGGCCTATGCGCATCACCATTATCGGCGTGGGACTGCTGGGCGGTTCCTTCGGCATGGCGGTCCGGAAGGCGGGTGCGGCGGAAAGCGTCGCGGGCGTCGACCTGGACCGGGCCGTGCTGGACCGGGCCCTGGAGCGCGGCGCCATCGACGGGGGATACCTGGAGACGGCCGAAGGGGTGGAAGGGGCCGACCTTGTCGTCCTCGCCACGCCCGTGCGGTCTATCCTGGACATGGTGCCCCGCCTCGCGCCGCTGCTCGGTGAGGAGACCATCCTCCTGGACCTGGGCAGCACCAAGGAGGCCATTGTTTCCACCGTAGCCGGCGAGGCCGGCATCAGGCGGTACGTCGGCGGCCACCCCATGGCGGGTACGGAGCACACCGGCATCGACCACGCCGATGACGGGCTGTTTCAGGACGCGACGTTTGCCCTGGTTCCTCCGCCCTCGGTGGATGAAGGCGCGCTCGACCTGCTCAGGGACCTGGTCCGCCGGATCGGAGCCCGTCCCGTCGTCATTCCCGCCGAGCGCCACGACCGGATCGTCTCCGTCACCAGCCACCTGCCCTATCTGCTGTCCGTGGTACTGGTCCTTGCCGCGGAGCAAGCGGCGCGCGAGGAAGAACGCCTGGGTGAGTTCGCCGCGTCCGGATTCCGGGACACGACCCGCCTGGCCGCGTCCACCGTGCAGGTGATGGCCGACATCTGCCTGACCAACGGGCGGCCCCTGCTGCGCGGCATCGAGGACGCCAGGCGGTTGCTCGACGAACTGGCGGCGCAGATCGAGGCGGGGCGCGAATCGGAACTGGTGAAGACGCTGACGAAGGCGAAGGAAAGCAGGACCGCGTTGCTGGGTGAAAGGAGGACCGATTGAAGAAGTACAGGGCCGGCTTCCAGGGCGAGTTGGGAGCTTTCAGCGAGATGGCCGTGCTGGCATATTTCGGTGACGCGGCAGAACCGGTTCCCCACGGGTGGTTCGACGACGTGTTCCGCGCCGTGGACCGGGGCAGCTGCGACTACGGCATGCTGCCCATCGAGAACACCCTGGCGGGCAGCATCCACGTCAACTACGACCTGATGCAGGAGCACGACCTGCAGATCGTGGGTGAAATCGTGCTCCGCATCGTCCACAACCTGATGGCGAAACCGGGCGTCCGGCCGGAGGAACTCCGCCGGATCCAGTCCCATCCCAAGGCGCTCGAACAGTGCGTCCGGTTCTTCCGGGAGCATCCGTCGATGAAACCCGAAACCGTGTACGATACCGGCGGGGCGGCCAAGATGCTTGGGGAGGGAGAGGCACGTGACGTCGGCGTAATCGCGAGCACGCGGGCCGCGGAGCGTTACGGGCTCGAGATTCTGGAAAGCGGGATCGAGGACAACGTCCAGAACTATACACGGTTCCTGGTCCTGGGCAAAGAGCCCGAACCACCGGAGGGCGAACGCCTGAAGACCTCCATCGTGTTCTCGGTGCCCCACGAACCCGGCATGCTGTTCAAGGCCATGAGCGTCTTCGCGCTGCGGGACATCTCCATCAACAAGATCGAATCGCGGCCCCTGGTCGGATCCCCCTGGGAATACCTGTTCTACCTGGATTTCGAGGGTCACGCGGAGAGCCTGCTATGCAGCCGGGCGCTCAACCATCTCCGGGAGATCGCGGCAAACTACAAGCTACTGGGCTCCTACGCCGAGGGCCGAATCGTGGACCGGGTCTGAACGGATCGGGTCCGCCCCGTCAGGCCGTTTCCGGCGGTCGTGTCAACCCCGTCAGGCCATTTCCGGCGCGTCGGCCTGCCGGAGTGCCAGTCCGGGTTCGACGAAGAGCGTTTTTTCGCGGGTGAACACGACCTGTCCGGGGCTGCCGTTTTTCATTTTCCGGACGTAACGGCGCTCGGTGTAGTCCACCGGCACCGTGGTGGAACCCCGGCCCTTGCTGTACCAGGCCGCCAGGCAGGCCGCTTCGTAGAGGGTCTTCCTGCTCGGCATCTGGGTCTTGTCCTCCCGCCGCAGGATCACGTGGGATCCGCCCAGGTTCCGCGCGTGCAGCCAGATGTCGTCCGGCGCCGCCGATTTCGTCAGCGCTTCGTTCTCCCGGCTGTTGCGGCCCACGAGCAGCAGGTGTCCGCTGGTGGTGAGGTACCTCCTCGGATGGATGTCCTGCGCGGCCTTTTTGCGTGGGCGTTTCGAAGCGCCGGTTTTCGAAGCGCCGGTTTCGCGGGGCGCCTTGACCAGGTCCAGCCTGATGCAGGCCCGGTGGGCTTTCTCCAGCCTCTCTTCGTCGTCGCCGCTTCCCAGTTTCGCCTGGATGCCCGTGACTTCTTCCAGGCGTTTTCGTGCGCGGGCGATGCGTTGGGCCACCGCCTTCCGGCCGTCCCGGGCCTTGCGGGCCTGCCGGAAGTACCACCGGGCGTTCTCCGCCGGCGACAGGCCGGGCTTCATGGGAATAACGACTTCCTCCCGGCCACTGCTGTAGTAGTCTTCGACCACGGCTTCCGTCGCTCCCGATTTGAGCCGGGCCAGGTGAGAGGTGATCAGCTCGCCGTACCGGCGGTATTCCTCTTCCTGCTCCACGTCAATCAGGTCCTGATCCAGGTTCTCCGTCAGGCGTTCCAGGCGCCGGGTCTCTTCGCGCAGGGCACGCTGCACCTTCTGCAGCCGTTGCCTGAACGCTTCTTCGGCCATCCGTTCTTCGTAGAAACGTTCCACGGCGACGCTGACGGATTCGTGTCGTTCCACCTGCGCCGCGGGCAGGGAATGGACCGGGACCGCGGAAAGGACGCGGGCCCGCCCGTCCTCCGATCTTCCGATGCAGGGCGTCCAGTCCCGTGCCCTGACGCGGAGGACAAGCTCCTCCAGGCTCCGCCCGGTCCGTGCGATGCGATCCTCCATGTCCATGTCCGCAAAACCCGCCGCGTCCGACAGTCCCGCCCGGGCCAGGACCTCCCGGGCCATGTCCCGGGACAGTCCCGCGAACGTGGCGGTCAAGTACCGCGCCAGTTCCTCTGGCGTCGCCGGTGTTTCCGGGCGGTCCGTCCCGGCCAGCCGTTCGCCCGTGGCTTCGTCGAGGGGCGTCTTCGTCATCGGCGGTGGGAACGCGTAGGGCTCGCCGGGAACCAGCGTCCTTTCTGTGCCCCGGATGCGGCGAAGGGTCTCCAGGATAACCTGTTCCGGGTCGGAGAGGAAGACCATGACGCCCCGGTTCCCGATGAGCTCGGCGATCAGGCGGTACCGGCCCGGTCCCGGCGAAGGCCGGCCCCGGCAATGGAGTTGCACCACCCGTTCGAAGGGGGCTACGTCGACCTTTTCCAGCATGCCGGGGATGAGATGGTCCCGCAACACGGCGAGCAGCGCGGACGACGCCGCGCCCTTCTTCGCGGCATCCGAAAGATGGACCCGGGAGAAACCCGGTTGCACGGAAAGCGACAGCACGCGCCTGCCCGCGCTCATCTTCAGGACGAGGCCGATTTCCATGGGCGCGTACTGTTCGACGGCCACAATACGCGCCCCCTCCAGCTCCCCGCATTCGTCTTTCACGGCCTGTAACACCAGGGCGTCCATGACGGCTCCATCCCGATTCCGGTTCCGGTGCGATCTTTGTTCGATGACGTTCCGCTTCGGCGGTACCACCACGTTCCGCCTTATCCATAATATAACGGGACCGGTTGCGTCATGGGTGATGAATCTTCTTTTCGGCCTGCCCGGGGCGTGTCCGGAGCGTAACCGGGGCCTGCCAGGGGCGTAACCGGAGCGTGCCCGGAGCGTAACCGGAGGCGTGCCCGGAGCCTGCCCAGGGCGTGCCCGGAACGGGCGGGATCGCCGCCGGACGGCCGCCAATATGTTATTGACAAATCGCCGTTTAGCGTGTACTTTCATGTTTCTTGGAAACAGGCGGTAACGGGGACTCAGGGGCTTTGAATGATATGCAGCATGACTGGATACGGCGCCGGGGAATCCGACCTTGCCGGCGTCCGCACCGTCGTCGAACTGCGTTCGGTTAACGGCCGGTTCTGCGACATCGCGGTACGGCTGCCGAAGTCTCTGGGTTCGCTGGAAGGACGCGTGCGCGCATACGTGCAGGACCACGTGACGCGGGGCAACGTCTCCGTGTCCGTCCGGTGCGACGACGGAGAAACAAGCGCACACGGGATCCGGATCGACGCTGAGGCGGGAAGGAAGTACTGCGACGCGCTGAGGCAGCTCAAGGACGAGCTCGGCGTATCGGGCGAGGTCTCGCTTGAAATGGTCGCCGCCTACCCGGGCCTGGTGACGCCGGAAGCCGACGAAGTCGACCCGGCCGAGCGCTGGGCGGGTATCGAGGCCGCCCTGGAGCGCGCCCTCGCCGCCTTCAAGGATATGAAGCGGAACGAGGGGAAGGCGCTCGAAACAGATCTGCGCGGCAGGATACAGGCCATACAGGCCTTGCTGCGGTCGATCGAGGACCGGGCGCCGGACCGGGTGGCCGAATTCCGGGAACGTCTGCGCCATCGGATCGAAGGCCTGCTCGGCGACGGACCGGTCGACCCGCAGCGCGTGGCCATGGAGATCACCCTGTTCGCGGAGCGCAGCGACGTGACCGAGGAATGCGTCCGCATGAACGCCCATTGCAGCGCCTTCCTGGAAGCGTTGGGGGACGACGGGAGTCCGGGCAGGCGCCTCAACTTCCTCATCCAGGAGATGAACCGGGAGATCAATACCATCGGGTCCAAGGGCAACGATACGGAAATCAGCCATTCCGTCATCCAGGCCAAGGAAGAATTGGAGAAGGTCCGCGAACAGGTGCAGAACATTGAGTGATTCCGTCGCGCCCGGCCGCACATCAAGTGATTCCGTCGCGTCCGGCCAAACGGAGGCAAAGGGGTTCTGCCTGGTCCTCTCCGCACCGTCGGGTACGGGAAAGACCACGATCGGCGAGTTGCTTACGACCGGTGACCCGGCCATCGTCCGGTCCGTATCCATGACGACCCGGAAGAAGCGGCCGAACGAGCGGGACGGGATCGATTACCAGTTTGTCAGCGCGGAGGAATTCAAGGAGAAGATTCGCCAGGGCGCCTTTCTCGAATGGGCGGAAGTTTACGACGGAGTGCTGTACGGAACCCCGCGGGACGCCGTCGAGCATATCATCCGGTCCGGGGGCGTGGCCCTGCTGGTCATCGACGTCCAGGGCGGAGGGGCCGTCAAGGCCATTTTCCCGGAGGCCGTTCTCGTCTTCCTCATTCCGCCTTCCCTGGACAGCCTGTCGCGGCGGTTGAAACAGCGAGGCCTGGAAACGGACGACCAGATCCGCAAGCGACTGGAAAAGGCGTGCACCGAGATGAAGTACCTGCCCGCGTATGACTACGGGGTCGACAATGAAGACGGCAAGCAGCAGTCAACCGTTGACGCCATTCGGGGGATCATAGCCGCCGAACGGCGTCGCATCAGCCGATGGGAGCAGCCATGAACGCCACGAAAACCACACAGTACATTTCCCAGGAGCGCATGAGGGACGTCGCCGACAACATCTACGAGGCCGTCATGGTGACGGCCATGGAGGCACGGAGAATCAACCTCCATAACAAGATGCTGGGCACGCAGGACGACCGCGCCGAGAAAGTGACGACCCAGGCGCTGGACCGGTTGCTCGGTGACGAGCTGAACTACGACTACCAGCCGGCCGAGGATGACGAGGCCGCGGAGTAAGGCGGGGGTTCCCGATGTCAAGGATGAAAGGACGGCGGATCGTCCTCGGCGTGACGGGCAGCATTTCGGCATACAAGGCGGCGGAAGTAGTCCGCGGGCTAATCCGTGAACAGGCGGACGTCCGGGTGGTGATGACCCGTGAAGCCGGCGCGTTCGTCGGCGCCGTAACCTTCAGCGCGCTGACCGCCCATCCCGTGGCCGTCGAGCAGTTTCCCGAAACCGGGATGGCCGGTGAAGAACACGTCGATCTCGCGGTCTGGGCCGATACGGTGGTCATCGCACCCGCCACGGCCAATATCATCGGCAAGATGGCGAACGGGCTGGGCGACGACCTGCTTTCCTCCGTGATGCTGGCCTGCGAAGCGCCCTGCTGTCTGGCGCCGGCCATGAATTTCCGCATGTGGAGAAACGAGGCCGTCCAGTCGAATCTCGACCGCCTCAGGAGCCGTGGCGTTCACGTCGTCGAACCGGAATTCGGCCTGCTGGCCAACGGCGAAGAGGGGGACGGGAGGCTGGCGGCGCCGGAGCAGATCGTGGAAGCGGTCGCCATCCTCGCCGATCCCGACCATGACCTGGCCGGATGCAACGTACTGGTGAGCGCCGGCCCCACGGCGGAGGACATCGATCCCGTCCGGACCGTAACGAACCGCTCCAGCGGAAAGATGGGTTACGCACTCGCAAGGGCCGCGGCCCGGCGCGGCGCGTCGGTCACGCTCGTGGCGGGACCCACGAACCTCCAGGATCCCTACGGAGTCGCCGTGGAACCCGTCCGGACCGCCGGTGAAATGCGCGAAGCCGTCCTGGCCAACCGCGAAGGCCAGCACGCCGTGATCATGGCGGCGGCCGTGGCGGATTACCGGCCGGGTGACCAGTCCCCCCGGAAAATGAAGAAGACGCAGGATCGTCTCACGCTGGAAATGACGCGGACCACCGATATCCTCGCGGAAGTGGCCGCCGCCCGCCCGCCCGTGCTGATCGGCTTCGCCGCGGAGACCCATGACGGTCTTGAATACGCACGCAGGAAGCTGGCGGAAAAGGACCTGGACCTGGTGGTCTACAACGACCTCACCGCCGAGGGCGCCGGGTTCGGGACGGATACGAACATCGTCACCCTGATACGCCGCGACGGCCGCGAGGAATCCCTGCCCCTGCAGTCCAAGTCCGACGTGGCGGACCGCGTCATGGACGAAGTCGCCGCCCTGCTGAGAAACCGGGAAGTCGTTCCCGCATGAACAACCAAGCGTCGCTGTCCGACCTGATACGCCAGACCGTCGAGGCCGTGAGGCAGGAAGAAGAGCAGGGTCTCGAATCGCTCTACCTGCCGGAGGGCCTGGACGGGGCGCTTCCGCTGCCCGAGCGGAGTGGGCTCGAACGGCCCGAAGGTCCCGGTCAATCCGTGCTGCCCGGCCTACCTGCCGGCACCGGGCGAGCGGTCCCTGTGGCCCAGCCTGCGCGGTCCGGCCAGCCTGCACGGCCTGGTCAACCTGCCGGGGCCGGCGTGGCGACCCCTGTGGCCCGGATGGACGAGGCAGGCCAGCCGGAACTGGCAACCCAGGCAACCCAGGCGACCCAGACGACCCAGGCGGTCCAGACCGACGAGGCGGCCCAGGCGGCCCCGGTCACGTCCCTCGAGGTCCTGTATGCGAAATACCATCGCTGCACGGCCTGCGCGCTGGGATTCAAGCGAAAGCACTTCGTATTCGGTTCCGGGAACGAGCACGCAGACGTGATGTTCGTGGGCGAAGCGCCCGGCGCCCAGGAAGACGAACAGGGCCAACCCTTCGTGGGCCAGGCGGGGAAGCTGCTGACCCGCATCCTGAACGCCATCGATTTCACCCGGGACGAGGTATACATCACCAACATCCTGAAATGCCGGCCGCCGAACAACCGCGACCCGATGCCCGAAGAGATCGACGCGTGCGACGCCATCCTGAAGGAGCAGATCCGGCTCGTCCGGCCCCGGCTGATCTGCGCCCTCGGCCGCGTAGCGGCCCAGGCCCTGCTCGGGAAGAACGATTCGATTCGGTCGCTGCGGGGCAGGTTCCACGACTATCACGGCATCAAACTGCTGGTGACGTACCACCCCTCCGGCCTGCTGCGCAATGCGGCCTACAAGCGGCCGACCTGGGAAGACGTGCAGCTGTTGCGGAAGGAATACGACCGTATCGTGCAGTCCGATACGCAGGCGACCCCGGGAGCTGAGGTCTCATGAACAGCCAGAGCGACGGAGTGGAGAGACTTCCGCCACAGGCCGTGGAAGCGGAGGCGGCGGTCCTGGGCGCCATGCTGCTGGAGCAGGACGCCATATCGATCGCCCTCGAGATCCTCGACGATACCGCGTTCTACCGTGAAGCGCACCGAAAGATCTTCAGCGCCATCATTGCCCTGTACGACCGGAACGAACCCACCGACGTGATCACCCTGAGCGAAGAACTGGAAAAGCGCCACGAATTGCCCGCCGTTGGGGGATCCTTCTACCTGGTCGGCCTGACGGAGGGCGTTTCGACCGCGGCCAACGTGGAATACCACGCCCGGATCGTGCTCGAGAAGTCCCAGGGACGAAAGCTGATCAACGTGGCGACCCAGATCGCCTCCCGGGCTTATGAATCGTCGGAAGACACCGCGGAACTGCTGGACGACGCCGAGCGGATGGTGTTCTCCCTGTCCCAGCGCGACGCCCGCCGCGGTTTCACCCAGCTCAATCCCATTCTGCACGACACCTTCGAGAACATCGAGAAGCTGCACGAGCAGGACACCACCGTGACCGGCGTGCCCACGGGCTTCACCCGGCTGGACGAGATGACCGCCGGCTTCCAGCGCGGGGACCTGGTCATTATCGCGGCCCGGCCGGCCATGGGGAAGACGGCCCTCTGCCTGAACATCATCCGCCACGTCGCGGTGGAGGCCGGGGTCGGCGTCGGCCTGTTCAGTCTCGAGATGACCAGCCACCAATTGGCCCAGCGGATGCTCTGCAGCGAGGCGCGGGTGGATTCCCACCTGATGCGCACCGGCCGGCTGCCGGGAGACGCGTGGTCGAACCTGAGTATCGCGGTTGGAGCCCTCGCCACCGCGCCGGTATACATCGACGAGACCCCGGCGTTGTCGGTCACCGAAATGCGTTCCCGGGCGCGCAGGCTGATGTCCGAGCATGACGACATCGGCTTGCTGGCCGTCGACTACATGCAACTCATGCGGGGCCCGAGCGACGCGGAGAACAGGCAACAGGAGATCTCCGCCATATCCCGGAACCTGAAGGCCCTGGCCAAAGAGCTGGACGTTCCGATCGTGGCGCTGTCGCAGCTTTCCAGGGCGGTGGAGATCCGCGGCGGGGACGGCCGGCCGCAGTTGTCGGACTTGAGGGAGTCGGGCGCGATCGAGCAGGACGCCGACGTGGTGCTGTTCATCTACCGGCCCGCCCGTTACGCGGAAGACGAGGAACAGGAGCAGAACCAGGCGGAAATCATCATTGGCAAGCAGCGCAACGGTCCAGTCGGCACAGTGGACCTGATCTTCGTGGACCGATTCGCCCGATTCGAGAACCCCGATTTCTATCACGAAGACCCGGGCTGACCGTTCTTCCCGCGTTACGTTCTATACCCGCTCATGATCGAAATCGTACACCTGAGAAAAGCCTTCGGGAAACCGGTGCTGAAGGACGTCAACCTGACCATCGAGTCCGGGGAGACCATGGTCATCATCGGCCGGAGCGGATGCGGCAAGAGCGTGCTGCTCAAGCACATCACGGGACTGCTGCATCCGGACGGCGGAACGCTGCTGGTGGACGGCAGAGACGTGACCAGGCTGTACGGGACGGAGCTGGACGAAATCCGGAAGCGGTTCGGTTTCCTGTTCCAGGGCGGCGCCCTCTTCGATTCCATGACCGTGGGCGAGAACGTGGGGATCAGCCTGAAAGTACACACCGACCGGACCGAGGCGGAGATCAACGAACGGGTCCGGACCTGCCTCCAGATGGTCGGCCTGTCCGACGTAGAGGAACAGAAGCCGGCGGAGCTTTCGGGCGGCATGCGCAAGAGAGTGGGACTCGCCAGGGCGATCGCCATGAATCCGGAGTACATTCTTTACGACGAACCCACCACGGGCCTGGATCCCATCATGGCGGACATCATCAACGACCTGATCCTGGACATGAACCAGCGCCTGTCGGTGACGGCGATCGCGGTGACCCACGACATGATCAGCGCGTACAAGATCGCGGACCGCATCGCCATGCTCCACGACGGGGTGATTCACATGGTGGGGACCCCGGACGAGATCCGGAACTGCGACGACGCGCTGGTGCAACAATTCATCCTGGGCCGCGGCGAAGGCCCCATCAAATCGCTGGAATAGTCATGGATCATTCGACGGGAGGATCGCGGGTCTCGCGGTATGGCTTCGCTGGCCTTTAACCTGCTCGCCCGGGACCCGGCTTCCAACGCCCGGGCCGGCCGCATGACGACCCCCCACGGCGAAATCCGCACGCCGGTGTTCATGCCCGTGGGGACCCAGGCGACGGTGAAGACGCTGACGCCGGAAGAACTCGAAGCCGCCGGCGCGCAGATCATACTCGGCAACACCTACCACCTGTTTCTCCGGCCCGGCCATGCATTGATCAGGGAGATGGGCGGGCTGCACGGCTTCATGAACTGGCGGCGGCCCCTGTTGACCGATAGCGGGGGCTACCAGGTGTTCAGCCTTTCGGACCTCAAGTCCATTCAGGAAGAGGGGGTGACCTTCCAATCCCACATCGACGGCTCGCGGCACCTGTTCACGCCGGAGTCCGTCATGGAAATCGAGACCGCCCTCGGCGCCGATATCATCGCGCCCCTCGACGAGTGTCCGCCCTATCCCTGCGATTACAGTTACGCGAAGGATTCCGCCGCGCTGACACTGCGATGGGCCGAGCGGTCCCAAAAGCGTTTCGACGAACTGGAGGGAGAAAGAGCCCATCCCCAGGCGCTGTTCGGCATCGTGCAGGGAAGCGTTTACGAAGACCTCCGGGTCGACTGCGCACGGTCGTTGGTCGACCGGGGTTTCGACGCCTACGCCATCGGCGGGATGTCGATCGGGGAGCCGAAATCGGCCATGGCGGACCTGATCGACGCCACCGTCGAACACCTGCCGGAAGACCGGCCCCGTTACCTGATGGGCGCCGGCACGCCGGAAGACCTCGTCGACGCCGTGGGACGGGGCATCGACATGTTCGACTGCGTCATTCCCACCCGTGAGGGCCGGAACGGCGCGCTTTACACGCGCTCCGGACGCGTCAATATCTATAACGCACGCTTCAAGGCAGACGCCGGACCGATCGATGCATCCTGTTCCTGTTATGCCTGCCGGACCTTCAGCCGCTCGTACATCCGGCACCTTTACCGCGCGGGAGAAATACTGGGTCCGAGAATGGGGACCCTGCACAATATCCACTTCTACGTCGGCCTGGTCTCCGAGATGAGAGAAGCCATCTTGGAAGGCCGTTTCGGCGCGTGGAGCAGGTCGTTTCTAACCGCGTATCGCAGTGAGACCGCAAGAAGTGAGACCGCAAGAAAGGAGCAACCCCAGTGATTCAAGATGCCTTTGCCATGGGTCCCGGTGGCGGCGGCGGAGACGCTTCCGGACCGGGTTTCCTGATCTCCATGATCCCCATCCTGTTGATGTTCGCGATCATCTACCTGTTGCTGATCCGTCCCCAGCAGAAGCGCCAGCGGGAACACCAGGCCATGCTCGACGCCCTGCAGAACGGGGACAAGGTGGTGACGCAGGGCGGGATCATCGGGGTCGTTACCGGACTGAAGGCGGACACGGTCACGGTGCGCATCGCCGACGACGTCCGGATCGACCTGCAGCGCAGCGCCATTTCGCGCCTGATCAGCAGCAAGAAGGGCGGCAAGGAAGAATAGGTAGCAGTCATGGCCGTCAGACCCATACGCATATACGGCGATCCGGTACTGCGGGAGAAGTCCCGCCCGGTGCGAGAGGTATCCTCGGCGCTGCGTCTCCTCGCCGGGGACCTGGTCGACACCATGTTCGACGCGGAGGGCATCGGGCTCGCGGCTCCCCAGGTCGGCGAGCCCGTCCGCATGTACGTGGTGAACCTCGGGGCGATCGATCCGGAACTCTTCCTGGACCGCCGTGGCCCGTCCCTGGACGGAGGACCGGAACACCTGGTGCTGGTGAACCCGAGCGTCGTCAAGCGGGAAGGCGCGCAGACGGGCGACGAGGGGTGCCTGAGTTTTCCCGATCTGTTCGACAAGGTGACCCGGCCAGAGGTCGTGCGCGTCGAGGCGACGGACCTGGACGGGCGCCCCATCGAGATCGAGGGCAGCGGACTGCTTGCGCGGGTCCTGGTCCACGAGTACGACCACCTGGAAGGCGTCCTGTTCATCGATCACCTCAGCAAGCTCCGCCAGCAGTTCATCCGGGGCAAACTGCGGAAGCTCAAGGAGAGCGGTCAGGCGGTCTGATATGCGCGTGGTCTACATGGGTACGCCCGCCTTCGCGGTGCCAAGCCTCGAGGCGCTGATCAGCCGCCCGGAACACGAGGTGGCCGGCGTCGTCACCGGCCCCGACCGGCCGAAGGGGAGGGGATTGAAGACCGCGCCTTCACCAGTGAAGGAAACCGCCCTGCGGCACGGCATACCCCTTTGGCAGCCGGAGAAGCTGCGCGAACCGGGTTTCCTGGACGCCCTTCGGTCCCTGGACGCCGGCCTGTTCGTGGTCGTAGCCTTCCGCATCCTTCCCGACGAACTGCTGGCGATCCCCCCCGGCGGCACGATCAACCTGCATCCTTCCCTCTTGCCCCGGTACCGCGGCGCGGCGCCCATCCAGTGGGCGGTGATAAGCGGGGACGAGGTTACGGGCGTCACCACGTTTCTGGTCGAAAGACGGGTGGACACGGGCGACATCCTTTGCCAGGAGACCGTGCCGATCGGACCGGAAGAAACCGCCGGCGAACTGCACGACCGCCTGTCCCGCACCGGCGCGGACCTGCTGCTGCGTACGGTGGATCGGGTAGCGGAGGGCCGCATAACGCCGCATCCGCAGCGGGGCGAAGCGTCCCCCGCGCCGAAGATCTCCCGGGAGGACGGCCGCATAGACTGGCAGCTGCCGGCCCGTGCCATACACAACAGGGTGCGCGGCCTGAACCCGGTTCCCATGGCCTTCACCACCTGGCGCGGCCAACGCCTCCGGGTTCTTGTGAGCCAGCCCGTCTGTCTTGAAGGGAAAGGGGACAGGGCGCCCGGAGAGATCGTCTCCGCCGACGAACGCCAGGGCGTTACCGTGCAGACCGGAGAAGGCGGGTTGAGGCTGGCCATGGTGCAGCCCGAGGGTCGGAGCCGGATCGAAGGTGCGGAATTTGTGAGAGGATACCGCCCCGCAGCGGGCGACCTTCTCGGCGGGTGACCTTCTCATCGGGGCCTGACGGCCGCCGTCCCGCAGCAGGTGACGTTCTCGGCAGTCGCGCACGGCCGAAATGCCCGGTCCTGGCACGGAACCTCTATCATGGATCGACCTAACCACGAAACACCGTCCGAGGCCGGAGAGAACGCGCCTTCGGTGCGCGAGATCGCCCCTCCGGTGCGCGAGATCGCGTTGAAGGCGCTACACCGTGCGGAAACACGAGACGTGCGGCCGCGGGATGCCCTTCATGCCCTCTTCCGGCGGTACGGCTGCCCGGCCCGGGACCGGGCCTTCGCGACTGAACTGGTATACGGTACCATCCGCTGGCGCCGCCGACTGGACTGGATGCTTGGCCGGCTGCTGCGCGGCAAACCGGAGTCGCTCACGCCGTGGATCCGCCTGATCCTCCACATGGGCCTGTACCAGTTGATGATGATGGACCAGGTCCCCGACTCCGCCGCCACCCATGAATCCGTGCAACTCGCCAAGCGGTACGGGCACGAGGGCACTGTCCGCCTGACCAACGCGGTCCTGAGGACGGCCATCCGTCAGCGTGAACGGCTGTCGCGGCCGGCGCGCGGGGGAGACCCCGTCTCGGATCTCGGCATTACCCATTCCTATCCCGATTGGCTGGCGAAGCGATGGATCGAGCGGTACGGCGTGGAAACCGCCGCCGCCCTCATGGAGGCCGGGAACCGGCCGCCGCCCCTGTCCGTTCGGGTCAACACGGCGAGATCCACGCCGCGGGACCTCGCCGCATCGCTGGCGCCGCACGGCATCCAGGTGGAACCGGGGCGGTGGCTCGATGATTTCCTGATCATCCGGCACGCGGGCGACCTGCACAGACTGGCCGCCCACGAGGCGGGCCTGTTCCAGGTACAGGACGAAAGCGCGGGTCTCGCGGTGAGGCTTTTGGGCCCTCAGGCGGGTGAGACCGTTGTCGATTTATGTTGCGCTCCGGGCGGAAAAACAACATATATTGCGCAAATTGTGGGCGCGGGCGGAAAGGTGATCGCCTGCGATTCGTCACCGCATCGACTCCGCCGCGTGGAGGAACACCGGCAGCGAATGGGGTTGGGGCAGGTGCGTCTTGTCGTCATGGACGGCCGGTCGCCCGGCCTGGATTTCAAGGCCGACCGGGTCCTGGTGGATGCGCCCTGCTCCGGTCTCGGCACCATCGCGCGCCGGCCGGATCTGCGGTGGCGGAGAACGGCGGAGGACATCGGACGGCTCCGCGACGAGCAACTGGCGTTGCTGGAAAAAGGCGCCGGCATGGTGAAGCCGGGCGGCGTCCTGGTGTACAGCACGTGCACCATCGAGCCTGAAGAGAACGAGGACGTCGTGGCCGCGTTTTGCAGCAGGCATCCCGGTTTCAGGCCGGACAGCCCCGGCGGCTGGCCGGCGGAACTGCCCGGGGTCATGGACGGCGCGGGCCGGATCGCCACACTTCCGCAGGTACACGGGGTGGACGGTAGTTTCGCGGCGCGGCTGAGAAGAACCGGTTGAACCGGTTGAACGGCCGGCCCGAGAAATGCCGGCTGACCGCATAGGATGGCCGGCCCGAGTAATGCCGGCTGACCGCATAGGATGGCCGGCCTGAGAAACACCGGCTGACCGCACTGGAGCGTATCGTGTTTGAAGAACTGACCGGACGCATGGAAAGTATCGTCCGGAATCTTCGCGGCCAGGGCAAGCTGACGGAGAAGAACATCGACGACAGCCTTCGGCAGGTGCGCCGCGCCCTGCTGGAAGCCGATGTGAATTTCAAGGTAGCCCGGACCTTCATCGACTCGGTCAAGGTAAAGGCCCTGGGGCAAGGCGTGCTCAGGAACCTTTCCCCTGGGCAGCAGATGGTGGGGATCGTCCACCAGGAGCTGATCTCCCTGATGGGCGAGGAAGCGGTCGAGGTCGCCATCGCGGAAAAGCCGCCGACCATCGTCATGCTGGCCGGCCTGCAGGGGTCCGGAAAGACGACGGCCACGGGGAAGCTGGCCCACCACTTCCTCGGTACGGGCCACCGTCCCATACTGGCCGCGGCGGATATCTACCGGCCCGCGGCGGTGAAGCAGCTGCAGGTACTCGGCGAACAGCTGGACGTGCCGGTCGTGGCCCTCGGGGACGGCCGGTCGCCCCTGGCCATCTGCAGGGTCGCCGTGGACCGCGCAGGCCGGGAGGACCGCGACGTCGTCATCCTGGACACGGCGGGACGCCTGCACGTCGACGAAGAGATGATGGATGAACTTCGCGGGATCCGCGAGGCGGTCCATCCCCACGAAATCCTGCTCGTGGTGGACGGGATGACGGGACAGGACGCGGTCAACGTGGCCGAGGTTTTCGACCGGGACCTCGACATCGACGGCTGTATCCTGACGAAGATGGACGGGGACGCCCGCGGCGGCGCGGCGCTGTCCATCCGGCAGATTACCAGGAAGCCCATCAAGTTCGTGGGCGTCGGCGAGAAACTGGACGCCCTGGAGGTGTTCCATCCCGAACGGATGGCGTCCCGGATCCTGGGGATGGGCGACGTGGTCTCCCTGGTCGAACGCGCGCAGGCCGCCATCGACGTGGAGGAAGCGCGCAAGCTCGAAACGAAACTGCGCAAACAGACCTTCGATCTCGAGGATTTCCGGTCGCAGCTCCAGCAACTGGGCAAAATGGGTTCCATGCAGGAACTGGTCGAAATGATGCCGGGAGTAAACAAGAAGGCGTTGAAGGATATGGACATGGATGAGAAAGCGCTCGTTCGCATGGACGCCATTCTGAGTTCCATGACCAGACACGAAAGGGCGCGCCCCGTGGTCATCAACGGCAGCAGGCGCCGCCGGATAGCGCGGGGAAGCGGCACGAGCGTACAGGAGGTGAACCAGTTACTGAAACAGTACAACATGATGCAGAAGATGATGAAGCAGTTGAACCGGCCGGGCGCCCTCGAGCGGCTCGGCCAAAGCATGTTGCCTTTCAGGTAGCCTAAGGAGCGGAACATGGCAGTGGCCATACGGCTTCGCCGCACGGGAGCCAAGAAGAGACCCTTTTACCGGATCGTCGTTACGGACAACCGGACCCGCCTGGGCGGTAAGTACATCGAAAGCCTGGGTTACTACAACCCCATTTCGCCGGAACAGCTGGAGATGGACGTGGACAAGGCCGTAGATTGGCTCAACCGCGGCGCCAGGCCGAGCGAAACGGTGCGGTCGCTTCTGGTGAAGAGCGGCGCGATTCAGAAGTGGCGCGGCGACAACGAGGAGACGGCCGAAGCGGCCGAGTGACCTGAAGCGGATCGGCCGCCGGTGCGCCGGAGTAACCGAGTGACCTGAAGCGGATTGGCCGCCGGTAGGCCGGGGCAACCGAGTGACTTGAAGCGGATCGGCCGAGGGTGCGCCGGGGCGGGGTGTAAGTGAGCGCAGACCGGATCAATATCGGATTCATCCGCAAACCCCACGGCCTCAAGGGTTTCGTACGCGTGGAAGGACTGTCGGACGCACCGGACCGGTTCGCGGATCTGGACCGGATCGGCGTGGAACTGAAGGACGGCCGGCGAGAGTCGCTGGAGATCGAACGCTGCGACCGGGACGGGAACGGCTGGCGGATGAAATTCCGCGGGATCGATAAGGCGGAGCACGCGGAACGACTCCGCGGCGCATACATCCAGGTGCCCGAAGAAGCCGTCGCCCCGTTGCCCCGTGACGCGTACTATGTCTTCGAACTCGAAGGCTGCGCGGTCGTTTCCGACGAAGGGGAAGAGATCGGAGTCCTTCGCGAGGTGATGTCCATGCCCGCGAACGACGTGTTTGTGGTGGACACGCCAAACGGAGAAGCGATGATCCCGGCGGTCCGGGACATCGTGGTTGAACTCGATCCCGGGGAGGACAGGATCGTCGTACGGAAGATCCCGGGGTTGATCTCGTAGCGGAACAGAACATGCGTATCGACATTCTTACGGCTTTCCCGGGTGTATTCGCGGGACCCTTCGGGGAGAGTATCGTGGGCCGGGCGTGCCGGCGGGACCTGGTGGACGTCTTCGTCCACGACCTGCGGGCGTTTACGACGGACCGCCACAAGACCGTCGATGACTACGCCTACGGCGGAAGCCCGGGCATGGTGCTCAAGGCGGAGCCCATATTCAGGGGCGTAAGACATATCCGGCGGCAGGCTGACCAGTCGTCCCGGACGTCCCGGACGTCCCGGGCGGACCAGGCTGACGCGTCGTCCCAGGCCGGCCAGGCTGATGCGTCGTCCCGGGCGGACCGCTCCCGTACCGTGCTGCTGTCGGCCGGGGGCAGGCCCTTCGTGCAAGACACGGCCAGGTCCTTCGCGGAACTGGACCAGCTGGTCCTGATCTGCGGACACTACAAGGGTGTCGACGAACGGGTGGCCTCCGGTTTGGGCGCCGAGGAGTACTCCGTGGGCGATTTCGTCGTCACCGGCGGAGAGATCCCGGCCATGATGGTCGCGGACGCCGTGATCCGTCTCCTCCCCGGGGTCCTGGGCGAAATGGCTTCCGCGGTCACGGATTCGCACTACGAAGGACTGCTGGGCAACGCCGTGTATACGCGGCCGGAGAACTACCAGGAGTGGAGCGTGCCCGAGGTGCTGCTTTCCGGGCACCATGAGCGCATCGAAAGGTGGGAAAGGCAGGACGCCCTGAAGAAGACGTACCAGCACCGTCCCGAGCTGCTGGAAACCGTGGAATTGACCGGAGAGGATCTGACCTATCTGAGAACCCTTCAACAGGACGAAAACGGGTAGCGCATCCCGCGATCGTTCGAAAGGACGGAAGTTACCATCATGAACGCATTAGACACGATCACCCAGGACCAGTTGCGGACCGACCTGCCGGAATTCCGCGCCGGAGACACCATTCGGATGGAGGTCAAGGTCCGCGAAGGCGACAAGGAACGCGTACAGCTCTTCCAGGGCGTGGTTATCCAGCGGTCCGGCCACGGCATCGGCGAGACCGTCACGGTCCGCAAGATCTCACAGGGGATCGGCGTCGAGCGCATCTTCCCGCTGCATTCGCCGTCGGTTGGAAAAATCCAGGTGTTGCGCAGGGGCAAGGTGCGGCAATCACGAATCTACTACCTGAGGAAGCTCAAGGGCAAGGCCGCCCGGATCGCCGAGCGGCGCAGCTGAGCATGGCGATGGGCGACGCGGAGCGGGAGAGACTCCGGGCCATGGCCCGCTTTGAACGGTCCCTCCTCGGTCATGGCGCGCGGCGTGCGGCCGGTGTCGACGAGGCCGGGCGGGGCGCCCTGGCCGGCCCCGTGATCGCGGCCGCCGTGATGCTGCCGGACGATGCCGTGATTCCGGGTCTGGACGATTCGAAACGCCTCACGCCCGCCAGGCGGGAGGCCCTCTACGAGAAGATAACGGCCGTTGCCACGGCCATCGGCGTCGGCCGGTCCGAGCCGACCGCGATCGACGCGGTGAACATCCGCCGGGCGAATCTCTTCGCCATGAAAGAAGCCGTGGAGGCCCTCTCGCCGCCCCCCGGCCACCTGCTCGTCGACGGGATCGACCCCATCGACTGGCGGGGCCCCCAGACCACCGTGGTGGGAGGCGACGCGCGCAGCCTCTCCATCGCGGCCGCGTCCGTCATCGCGAAGGTTACGCGGGACCGGATCATGATCGCGTGCGACGCGGAATACCCCGAATACGGCTTCGCCCGTCACAAGGGTTACGGCACGGCGGCGCACCTGGCCGCGCTCGAGGACCATGGGCCGTCGGCCCTGCATCGCCGCTCCTTCCTACGGAAGAGATTCGGTTTCACCCCGGTCTGACCACCGGCTCGTTTAAAATATACGCCATGTCATCCCACGTAGATCCCGGGCATTAACGCCGGGCATTCATCCCGGGCATTCATCCCGGGCATTCATCCCGAAGGCATCATGACCGCATCGACACAGATCCTGGGTTCACGCGGCGAGTCCATCGCGGAAGCACTCCTGCGCAGGAAGGGCCATAACGTGCTGGCCAGAAATTACCGGGACCCCGTCTCCCGATGCGAAATCGACCTCATTACCCGGGACGGCGACGAACTCGTATTCGTGGAGGTCAAGGCCGGAACCGGCCGCCGGTTCGGGGACCCGCAGTCCCGGGTGGACGCGAGGAAACAGCGCCATGTCGCCCGGGCCGCCCGCCGGTTCCTGCAGGAACGAAGCTGGCAGGAGACCCCGTGCCGTTTCGACGTCATCGGGATCGACCTCTCTCGGAACCCACCCGGGGTAACGCATCTGGAGCACGCTTTCTGGAGTGGCTTCTGATGGGTCGCGACCACCTTGGGGCGAAACTGAGGCGGCGGTCTTCTCCTTAGAGGTTGCGGGCGTACGAGCCAGATCAGGCCGGTCCGGAACAGGACGGGCCGTAAAATACCGGACGGGTTGTCATGCCGAATCTGCGTAAATCGCTTAAATTACTTGTCGCGGCCGGTTTCCTGCTCTGGATCGCCGATGGGTACCTGATCATGCGGTCCGAATATCCCCGTTCCGCGCCGGACCCGAATCCCGGGCTTTCGCCGCGCTATTCCGGCGCCATCCACATCCATTCAACCTACTCCGACGGCGGGGGATCGGTCGAGGATATCGTCCGGGCAGGGCAGAACGCGGGACCGGATTTCCTCGTACTGACCGATCACGACACCATGCAACCCCTGATCGACGGCCACCAGGGGTATCATGACGGCCTGCTGCTGCTGGTGGGCGAAGAAGTCAACACCAGCGCGGGCCACCTGCTTTCCCTCGGCGTGGGCAGGGATGTGAGTCAGGACGGCCCCCTGGGGCTCCCGGCAGTTGTCGAGGAAATCTCCGAATCGGGCGGTGTGTCCATCGCGGCTCACCCCACGGGCCGCCGGCCCTGGACCGACTGGACCCTGGAAGAGATGGACGGCCTGGAAGTGCTCAACGGGAACAGCGAATGGCGCGACGACGGAGTGCTGGAACTGTTGCGGGCCTTTGTTTTCCTGCCGTTCATGCCCGACGGGGTCTTCAACAGTCTCATCGACCGTCCCGACGAGGCCATCCGACTCTGGATGCATCGCGCACAGCGTCAGCCCGTTACCGTGATCGGCAGCCTGGACGCCCACGAGCGCATTAAGCTCTGGGGTGAACGCCACCTGTCCTTCCCCACCTATGAACGCATGTTCGGATTGATCCGGACCTACGTGATCACCGGTACGGAACTGACGGGCGACGCCGGGGTCGACGCGGAGATCCTGTTGAACGCGATCCACCGCGGGAGTTGCTACGTGGTGTTGGAAGGATACGAGCCGGCTCCGGGTTTTTCCTTCGAGCTTACCCTGGGGGCGGAGACTGAGCCCATGGGGGCCAGTGTCGAGTACCAGGACGGCGGACGGCTGCACGTGACCGCGCCGTCATCGGGTCCGGTGGGCATACAGTTGTACCGAGACGGGGTCCCCCTCATCGAGACCGAAGGACATGAACTGTTCGTGGAGGTTCCCGGTCCCGGGGTCTATCACACCGAGGTCTACCAGCTTCGCAGCACCCTGTTGCGCGGCGAGCGCCAGAGGCTCTGGATCATTTCGAACGCCATCCGGCTGGAGTAGGCTGCGGCAATCCGGCCCGCGGCGATCCAGCCCGCAGCCCGGATCACGCTTCCTGGTCACGCTACCGCACTTCCGCCACCGCCCAATCCAGTTCCCTGCCGGGATACATGGGGACGACGTCGCCGTACCGCTCGGGGATGACCGCCCCGGTCTTCTCGAACACCACGGTTTTTGCAGGCGGCGCGACCCCGTAGATCCGTTTCGCGTTGTCCGAAACGAAGGCCTGCAGCCGGTCCAGCGCACCGTGTTCCTCGAAAAGCCCGACGAGCATCTGCAGGGCGATGGGGGCGGTGAAGACCCCCGCGGCACAGCCTGCGCTCTCCTTTGTGTCGACCGGGTGGGGCGCGGAATCGCTGCCGAAAGCGAGCCCGGGATGGGCTTCGAGGGCAAGCGCGAGGAGCGCGTCGCGGTCTTCCGGGCGTTTGGCGATGGGCTTGCAGAAGAGGTGGGGGTTGAGCAAGCCGCCTGCCAAGTCGTCCAGGGTGATGATCAGGTGCTGCAGGGTGACGGTGGCGGACAGGTTCTGGTGACGGTCCAGCAACGCGGCGGATTCCCGGGTCGTGATGTGTTCCATGACGATGTGCAGCCGGGGAAAGCGCGTGGCCAGGTCTTCGTAGACTGGGAGAAACGCACGCTCCCGGTCCATGACGAAATCCGTCGTTTCACCGTGTACCATCAGCCGGATGCCCAGGTCCTGCATCAGGGCCAGGGTGTCTTCCACGTCGCGAAGTTCGCCGACCCCTTCATCGCTGTGAGTGGTTACGCCCTCCGGGTACAGCTTGACGCCGATGATACGGTCCTTCATCGAAACCAGTTCGCTTTCGGTGTAGGGCCGCATGAACAGGGTCATGTAGGGTTCGAAGGCGTGGCGGTCCAAAACCGACCTGATTTCCCGCTCGTACCGTTCCAGTCGGTCGGGGTTGTCCACGGGGGGCACCAGGTTGGGCATGATCACGCCGCCCGCGAAGGTCTCCGCGCTCAGCGGCGCCACGCGCCTCATCATGGCGCCTTCGCGGAAGTGGATGTGCATGTCCAGGGGGGAATGCAGGGAGAAGGTAGTATTCGACATGGGATGCGCCGGGATTCCTGTATTACGCCTTCTGTAATCAAGGGCCGGGGTCGTGCATTAAGGGTCGGGGCCGTGCATCAGGGACCGGGGCTGTGCATCAGGCCGTGAACGAACATCAAGGGCCGGGGTCGTAGAAAGGCAGGTCCGCGATTTCGGCGCGGGCTGGAAGGCCGTTCACCTCGACTTCCAACGGCCCGCCTGGTCCGCCCGACGCCATGGATCTCCGCCGGACGTATCCCAGCGCGATGATCCCGTCGACCGCCCGTCCGTGGACCGCCGTGGTGATCCACCCGGCTTCCTTCCCGTCCTTCCGGATCATGGCGTTTGGCTCGGGCAGCGTTTCCCCTTCGATGACCAGTCCCGACAGCAGGCGGTTGGGACGGCCCCGGTGTTCCATCATCACGACAGGCTCCTGCCCGATGTAGCAACCCTTGGTGAAACTGACGGCCCGGTCCTTCACCGCTTCGTTGGGAATGATCCGGTCGTCCAGTTCCGCCGTGCAGCGGGGGATGCCCGCTTCCACGCGCAGGACCTCCAGGGTCTCGTATCCGATGGGTACGCAGCGAACGCCGCCTCCCGCGCCATCTCCCGCGCCATCTCCCTCGCCGTCTCCCTCGCCGTCTCTCGCGCCGGCGAGTAACGCCTTCCAGATTTCATCCGCACTTTCGGCGGGGACGTAGATATCGTAGTCCCGTTCGCCGGTACGATGCGTCCGCGCCACCGTCGCGGGCACGCCGCTTAATTCGATCTCCGCGTGTCCGCCGGGCGGAAGCGGCGGCAGGGGACCGGCCAGGTCCTGGATGCAGTCGTCCGCCCTCCTGCCGGACACCCCGATCAGACCGTACCGGGCAGTGACGTCCGCGATCTCGACGTCGTCCATGAGGGCGTACCGGTCGAGTGTATTCCGGAGCACGTCCGCCATCCCCGGTTCCACGTCGATGAGCAGGTCCTCTTCGCGGACATGGACCGTCATGTCCGAAATGATCTTCCCCTGGGGCGTCAGCATGCAGGCATAGACTCCCTCGCCGGCGCCGAGCTGCTCCACGTCGTTGGTCACCACGCGGTGCAGAAAGCGCTGCCGGTCCGCGCCGGTCATGCGCAGCTTGCCTCGGCCGGAGAGGTCGCTCAGGCCGGCGGAGGTCCGGACCGCACGGTATTCGGCGGCGGCATCCCCGTAGTGCAGCACGGTCGGCCGGCCCTGGAAATCGCCGGCGACCGCACCGAGATCGTCGTGGCTAATGGCCGTTTCATGCATCGATAGCACCGGGTATCCGATTGGGGTTTTGGATGCAGGATGAAACACCTTTAAAAACGCTATTTATCAATGCGCGGGCACCCGGTTTCTGTCAATCTATATTTTAGGCGCGGCGAGGGGCTTTTGGGTTGACACCGCAGGGCGTTTTCGTTATGGTGAACCCGTTGTACGCGGCGTGCCTGAAGCGCCGCGCTGCCTGCCATCTCCCCAGTGTACAAACCCGAAAGGACCGCGGTGGCCGCTGTCTCGCTGGAACAACTCGTCTCCCTCTGCAAGCGCCGCGGAATCATCTACCCGGGCTCGGAAATCTACGGCGGCCTGCAGGGCCTGTACGATTACGGCCCGGTGGGCGTCGAGCTGAAGAACAACATCGTGGACTCCTGGTGGCGGCGCAACGTCTATGAGCGGGATGACATGGAGGGGCTCGACAGCGCCATCCTGATGAATCCGCTGACCTGGAAGTACTCGGGTCACGAGGAGACCTTCGTCGATCCCCTGGTGGACTGCCGCAAGTGCCAGGGCCGGTGGCGCGCCGACCAGGTAAAGGGTGTGTGTCCCGCCTGCGGATCCACGGACCTGACCGAGCCGCGGCCCTTCAACCTGATGTTCAAGACCCAGGTGGGGCCGGTATCGGAAGAAGGGGCTTATGCCTTCCTGCGTCCCGAAACGGCCCAGGGCATCTTCGTCAATTTCAACAACGTATTGACCACCACGGCGCGCAAGCTGCCCTTCGGCATCGCCCAGGTGGGCAAGGGGTTCCGCAACGAGATCAATCCCCGCAACTTCCTGTTCCGCGTTCGCGAATTCGACATGCTGGAGATCGAGTTCTTCGTCCATCCCGGTACCGAGGACGAATGGCAGGACCGGTGGCTGGAGGACCGCCTCGCCTGGTGGGAACACATCGGCGTCAGCCGGGACAACATCCGGATCCTCGACGTGCCGCGGGAGGATCTCGCCCACTACTCGAAGAAGACCTACGACCTCATGTACCGGTATCCCACCCTCGGCTTCGAGGAACTCGAGGGCATCGCGAGCCGGACGGACTTCGATCTGGGTGCCCACACGCGGTACCAGGAACAGTACGACCTCACGGCGCAGGTCCCGGAGAACTCTTCCAGCACGACCCGGCTTTCCTATTTCGATCCGCAGACCAACCGCCATGTGATCCCCTTCGTGGTCGAGCCGTCGGCGGGGGTCGGCCGCTGCCTGCTGGCCGTACTCAGCGAAGCTTACGACGAATCCATGGTCAAGGCGCCGCCCGATGACAAGCTTTCGGCCGTCAAGGACGGGCTGGACGCCTTCAACGCGTCGGTCGCGAAGAACAGCAAAATGCCGGACGAAACGCGGGAATCTCTGCAGGCCTTCGGGGAGGCGATCGCCGGCGAGTTACCCGAGAGCATGCCGCGCATCGACGCGCTCCTGGCCATGACGGGCGCGGACCGGATCAAGGAGGGCAAGACGCTGCGGAACCTGTCGCAGAAGGTCATCGGCGACCACTACCGGACGGTATTGCGGCTCAGGCCCCACCTGGCCCCGGTCAAGGTGGCGGTCTTCCCGCTGAAACGGACCGACGACCGGCTCGCTGAAACGGCCCGGGACATCCGCAGTTCGCTGCAGTCCGGCGGCCGGATTCGCACGGTGTACGACGACACGGGCGCCATTGGCAAGCTCTACCGGCGACAGGATGAAATCGGCACGCCGCTCTGCGTCACGGTCGACTTCCAGACCCTCGACGACCAGGCGGTGACGGTCCGCGACCGGGATACCATGGCGCAGGACCGCGTGGCCATCAGTGAGTTGAAAGATTACGTAGCAGAAAAGCTGGCATCCTGAACCCGGCCGTCCCGGCGAAACAAGATAGGGTCGCCCCGGCGAGATTAGATGGGGTCGCCCCGCCGAAGATGGGCCGCCTCGGCCAGATTAGATGGGGCCGCCCCGGCGGCGAACGTGACCGCCCCGGCGAACGTGACCGCCCCGGCGGCGCGAGACGAGAAAGGAGCAATACATGGCACGCAACGTAAACGTAGGCCTGGTAGGTTATTCGTTCATGGGCAAGGCACACAGCCACGCCTTCAAGGACATGTCCTTCTTCTTCCCGGACGCGGCCGGAATGCCGGTCATGAAGGCCATCTGCGGGCGCAACGAGGAGAACGTTAAAGGCGCGGCCGCGGAGTTCGGGTGGGAAGGCTACGAGACCGACTGGAAGACGCTGATTGCCCGGGACGACATCGATCTCGTCGACGTTTCGACACCGGGCGACAGCCACGCGGAGATCGCCATCGCCGCCGCCGAAGCGGGCAAGCACGTCTTCTGCGAAAAACCGCTGGCCAACAGCCTGGCGGAGGCACGCGCCATGGCCGAAGCCGTGAACCGGGCGGGCGTGAAGAGCATGGTGGCCTACAACTACCGGCGGGTGCCCGCCGTCGCGCTGGCGAAGCGGCTCATCGAAGAAGGCCGCATCGGCCAGGTGTATCACTGGCGCGCCGTCTACCTGCAGGACTGGATCATGGACCCCGACTTTCCCCTGGTCTGGCGGCTGCAGAAGGAGAAGGCCGGCTCGGGTCCCCACGGCGACCTGAACGCCCACATCATCGACCTGGCCCGGTATCTCATCGGCGAGATCACCGAGGTGACCGGCATGCAGGAGACCTTCATCAAGGAGCGTCCCATCGTGGAGGAGATCGATTCGGCCCTCGGCGCGAGCGCCGGCGGTTCCACGCGGTCGGGACCGGTGACCGTGGACGACACGACCCTGGCGCTGGCCCGGTTCGAGAACGGCGCCGTGGGCTCCTTCGAAGCCACGCGCTTCGCCGGCGGTCGGCGGAACGGAAACCGGTTCGAGATCAACGGCAGCAAGGGTTCCATCGCCTTCAACCTGGAGAAGATGAACGAGCTTCAGTATTACAACCGGGAAGACGAGGACCACGTGCAGGGCTTCCGCGAGATCATCGTGACCGAAAGCGCCCACCCCTACATGGACCGGTGGTGGCCGCCCGGGCACATCATCGGGTGGGAACACACCTTCATCCACGAGGTGTACGATCTCATGCAGGCCATCGCCGGCGCCGACGACAATCTCCATCCGGATTTCGACGAAGGGGTCAGAGACCAGGCCGTACTGGAAGCCGTTTCGCTGTCGGCTGAGAACGGCAGCTGGGTCCGGATCGCCGACCTGTAGGCCTGCGGCCTGTGAACACGATACCGGCGTGGGGCGCCCGCCATCAACCGGCGGCCTTCGCGCCGTACATGCCGACTATGCACCAGAAAGGAGCAATTAATCATGTCTCGTCCCGTAACGCTTTTTACCGGCCAGTGGGCGGACCTCACCCTCGACACGCTCGCCGGGAAGGCGGCGAGCTGGGGGTTCGACGGTCTCGAGCTGGCCTGCTGGGGTGACCACTTCGACGTGAATCAGGGCGCCGAAAGCAAGGCGTACTGCGAGGACCGCAGAGCGCTGCTGGACAAGCACGGCCTGCAGGTGTTCTCTATCAGCAACCACCTCGCCGGCCAGGCGGTCTGCGACCTGATCGATGCCCGCCACGAAGCGATCCTGCCGCCCCATGTCTGGGGGGACGGGGATCCGGAAGGCGTGCGCCAGCGCGCGGCCGAGGAGATGAAGCAGACTGCCCGGGCCGCCGCGAACATGGGCCTCGACGTGGCCAACGGATTCACCGGATCGTCGATCTGGCATCTGCTCTACTCCTTCCCGCCCGTGGACCCGTCGTCCATCGATGCGGGATACGAAGACTTCGCGGCGCGCTGGAATCCGATCCTGGACGTGTTCGACGAGGTGGGCGTGAAGTTCGGACTGGAGGTGCATCCCACGGAGATCGCCTTCGACATCTCCTCGGCACAGCGGGCGCTGGATGCCCTGGATAATCGCGAGGCCTTCGGATTCAACTACGACCCCAGCCACTTCGGCTACCAGGGGGTGGACTACGTCGAGTTCATCCGGACCTTCAGGGACCGCATCTACCACGTCCACATGAAGGACGTCTGGTGGTCGGAACGCCCGACCCGGGCCGGCGTCTTCGGCGGACACGTCAACTTCGGCCATTCCGACCGCTACTGGGATTTCCGGTCCCTCGGCCGCGGCAGCATAGATTTCGAGGAGATCATCCGCGCGCTGAACGAGATCGGGTACCAGGGTCCCCTCTCCATCGAGTGGGAGGACAGCGGCATGGACCGCGAGCACGGCGCCGAGGAAGCCTGCGCCTTCACGAAGGGCGTCGACTTCCCGCCGTCCGACGTGGCCTTTGACGCCGCCTTCGCCGAAGAATGACCGATCGGCCCGCGGCTGCAGCACCGGCCTCGTGGCCGGCGGGGGTTCCGAGGCGTAGCTACAGGCGCTTCATGTCGTAGCGTTCCGCGGCCACCGGGAGGGCACGATGGGACGATGGATATACGTCTTGTTCTGCGCCGCCGCGCTGGTCGCAGCGACCTGCGGATCACCGGGTGACGAGCCCGGCGACGGGACGCAGACTTCGCGTGTAAACACGGTGGGGCGAGAACTGCCGGCCGACGCCGCCCCGCTGAGCGAACAATTCATCCGGCTGAGCATGCTGGAACCGTCCACCCTGGACGTGGGCATCTCCCTCTTCGACGCCCAGTTCAACGCCTTCCTATTCGAATCCCTCCTGGTCTTCGACGAAGACATGGAGATCAGGGGCGCGGCCGCCGAGTCCTGGTCCGTGGCGGACGACCACGTGACCTGGACTTTCAGGATCCGGGAGGGCGCGAAGTGGAGCGACGGCCGGCCGGTGACCGCCCACGATTTCGAATGGTCCTTCCGCCGGCTGCTCGATCCCGCCCACGCCAACATCTTCGCCTACTTCTACTACCCGATCAAAGGCGCTCGGGCTTTCAACACGGGACAGACGAGCGATCCGCAGGCCGTCGGCGTCCGGGCCGTGGACGACCGCACGCTGGTGATCGAGACCGAAGAACCGTGCTCGCACTTCCCCTACATCCTCACCTTTTTTACTTCTGTACCGGCGCCCCGGTGGCAGGTGGAGAAATACGGCATAAGGTGGTCCGAGCCGGAGTACTGCGTGTCCAATTCCACCTGGCGCCTCGCGTCGTGGGACAAGAACGTCAGCATGACCTACGCGCTGAATCCCCATTACAACGGACCCTGGAAGGGATACCTCGAACGCATCGAGTTCACCTTCATCCTGCCGGGCTGGCGGGGACTGCCGGCCTATGAAAACGGCGAGTTCGACCGGATCGGCGTCATGGGGCCCGATTACCATCACGCGCGCATGGATCCCGTCCTGAGCCGCGAGCTGATCACCTATCCGAACTTCGGGACGTACTATACGATCTTCAGGACCACCGAGCCGCCCTTCGACAACATCCGGCTGCGCCAGGCCCTCGCCCACGCCATCGACCGCGAGGCCATCTGCAACGTCGTCCTGGGCGGCGGCGCCACGCCCGCCTACGGCATGCTGCCGAAGGGCTTCCCAGGGTACCAGGCGGACCGGATCCGCGCGTACCAGGCCTTCGATCCGGAACAGGCCCGACAGCGACTGGCACAGGCCGGCTATCCCGGCGGCAAGGGGCTTCCCCCGCTCGAACTCTGGGTGCGGGGCCAGCCGCCGACGCCCGACGAATGGAACGTGGTCGTGGCCATGCAGCAGATGTTCGAGGACCACCTGGACATCGAGGTAAACCTGCGGCAGCAGTCCACCAACGCCTTCAACGCGTTCATGCGCGACCACGAGATCCCGTGGGGTTTCCTGTGGTTCAACATGGACTACCCCGACCCCAGCGACATGATCGCCGTGCCCTGGCGCTCCCAGCCCGCGGGATCGGGCCGGCAGGACTGGATACACGAGGAATTCGACCGATTGGTGGATGCCGCCGCGCGGGAGTTCGACGAGGAGAAGCGCGTCGCCATGTACCAGGACGCCGAGGTGATCCTGGCCGAGCAGGCCGCGGGCGTGTTCCTGCACAACATGGTCAACGCGACCCTGAGAAAGCCGTGGGTCCTGGGTATCGAGGAAAACCGGTACGGCGACCGGCGGTGGAGCGGTTTCGCGCCGGCCTTCTCCACCCTGTACATCGGTGAAACCGGGCGAGATTCCGGCAGGAGGTAGGACTCGGTGATGCAGGCAGCGATCAGGCAAAGGGGTCCAGGTCGAATCCCGTTTCCGGCCGGATCCGTTCTGTGCCTTCGGGCCAGTCCGAGGGCCAGACCCAGCCCGGGATCTGCAGGCTTTCCGCGCGTACCCGGTGCGCGGCGGCCCGCCGGTGCACGCCGGGCGGTGCCGTACTGACCTCCGAGCTGTGGAGCATGGTGGGATAGTAGAAGGTGACGCTTCCCTCGCCCGCCGTGCAGTCGATGGCCTCGGGTTCGTGCGCGGCGACATAGGCCTCGGGTCCGCCCTTCAGTTCAAGAGGCCCTTCGAGATAGGAGCCGGGGAGGACCTTCATGGCGCCGTTCTCGATGGTCTGTGGGTCCACGTTTATGCGGACGATGATGGTCTGCTGGAAATAGTCTTCCTTCCAATCGATGTCGGCGGGCCTGATGTGTATGTGGCCGAACTGGTTCCAGTAGCCGGTAAGATCGAAGTCCTGGTCCGGGGGCGGGTCCACGATGAAGAAAGTGTCCTGGTGCCAGCCGATCTCCGCGTCGCCGCCGGCCACCTTGTCGAACATGGTGCCGATGCTCGCGTGCTTCACCGGTTCGCCCAGGGCGCGTTCGAGCACGCTGACGATGGCGGGATGCCGGGAAAACCGGAGTCCGCCTTCGCACACGGCGTAGAGTTCCCACAGCAGCCAGACCGTGTCCTTCGATTTCCCGAGTAGCTTTTCGGTGGGCCGCCCCTTGTATTCATCTACGCGGCTTGCTTCCGCGATGGTCCGGTCCAGCAGACCGCGGAACGTATCCATCTCTTCCGTAGAGAATACGCCTTCGACGGTCACGATGCCCTGTGTCTTCAGCGCGTCCACCGTTTCCTGCAGATCCAGTGCGCTGTTACCGTTATTCATGAAGTCACTCCCTTAACGCGCCGGGCCGCTAACGGTTCAACCTGAGCGTGATGTCTTCCGTCTCCCATCCCAATCGTACTTCGAGGGTGTCCGGATGGACCATGGACCGTTCGGCGGGAACGAATGGCAAGGGGTTGCCGTAGTCAAATGCTCCGTTTCCATTCGCGTCGCGGTAGGCCTGAAGGATATACTGGCCCGGCAGCACGTTGTCAAACCGAAAAACACCGGGCCCGTCCAGTTCGATCTCCGCGGTGGGCTCCGAGTCCCGCAGTTCGTAAAGGGAGATCCCCACGGCTCCCGCCCCCGCGGGGTCTTCGTCCTCGAACCGTCCCGACATCGAGCCGTAGCTTTCGGGATCGATGGTCGTGAAGGTGTACGCGAGCGTGTCGGGACGGTCGCCCGTGGCCTGCAGCGGCTGGTCGAACCCGTTCTTGACCAGGCCGGCCAGTACGAGGATCTCGTAGTCGGTACTCGGCTGCAGCATGAAATCGGGCCGCATTGCGGCGACCGTGGCGTCGATCCACCGGAGATCCCCGCCGATCTTCTGGTCCGTGGAATCCCGAAGGACCACGGCCCCGTCCTCCAGGGTGACGGGCTCGCTGAAAGAGAAACGTAGCTCGACGGACTGTGCGACGTCCCGCGCGCGGTTGCCGGGATAGACTTCCAGAATCCTCGGTGCCGGCGGGTTCTCAATGGACGACCCGGTGAACTCGGCGGTGTTCTCCGTCGTGTCCATCGGTTCCGACCAGGTGTTTTCCAGTCCGGTAACGGTCAGGCGATAGACCCGGTCGCGGACCTGGGGCGCCGTGGTGAGCACGATGGTCGCCGGATCCGCCGGATCCTGGTACGCGGACGTGACCTCGAGGCTTTCGCCCTCCTCCACGCCGGCGATGGCATAAGCGCCCGTGTCCCGGACCATTTCCGCGCGAGGCGCCTCGCTCAGGAAGACACTCACTTCACGGCGGTGGGCCACCCGGGCGGACATCACGTGCATGGCGGCGGTATCGTTCACGGCCATCCGAAACCACATGGGACCGTCCGCCATGGCCTCTTCTAACATGGCCTCTTCCGCCATGGCCTCTTCCGCCACGCCCTCTTCCGACACGCCCTCTTCCGACAGGACGACGTCCCGGGTGGGCACGCCGATGGGGTCCACGCCCGCGTCGTAGAGACGGTCCCTGCCCTGGTCCAGGAAGGCGAACAGGCGGTAACGGCCGGCCGAGAGATGGGTGAAGTTGAAGGTGCCGTCCCGACCGGCCTGGACCAGGTAGTCCGGGGTCGTGCCGGACGGGTCGGGATCGGGTTTCCCGGCGAGGTTGTAGGCCCAGACATAAGTGTTTCTGGCGGGTTGGCCGTCGTGGACCGTCAGGCCGCTGACCTCCCCTTCTTCGATGCTGGGGCCGGTCGACAGCGCGTATACATAGGTGGAATCCATGCGGTTACTCCGCATGTCCCTGATGCCGGTGCCCACCGTGATGATGTAGGTTCGGTCGACCAGCAGGGGCTCCTCGAAACGGACCGTGATCTCATTGCCCCGCCAGTTCGCTTCGGCTTCGAATTCCACGATCGGCGCGATGAACAGGTTGCCTTCGATGGAGCGGGGCTGGATGCGTTCGCTGAAGGTCAGTTTCGGGGAAACGTCCAGTTGCACGTGGGTCGAACCCGCCGGGGGATCGGTTTCAACCACCCAGGGCGGAATACGGTCGCGCGGTCCGCCGGGCGGCATGCCCTCGCGGGCGCAGGCCACGGCGACCAGGCCGGCCAGGCAGGCCATGGCGGCCAGAGTCTTCAGCGCGGAGTGGTCCGGCGTCCCGTTCATAGATCAGGCGCGGGGATGCGCCTCTTCGTACGTTTTCTTGAGGCGGTCGAGGGCGACGTGGGTATAGACCTGCGTGGTCGAAAGCCGTTCGTGGCCGAGCAGTTCCTTGACCGCCAGCAGGTCCGCTCCGGCGTCGAGCAGGTGCGTAGCGGTCGTATGGCGGAGCATGTGGGGCGTCAATCCCTGCTGGCTGATCCGGAGACCGTATCTCCCCAGGATGTACTGGACCCCGCGTCCCGTCAGCCTGCGGCCGTGTTGATTCAGCAGGAGCGCGGTTGTTTCGTCCCGCTCGGATTTGATCAGCGTGGTGCGGACGTCCATATAGGCCGCCAGCGCGGACAGCGCCGGACCGCCCAGCGGCACGATGCGTTCCCTGTCCCCCTTCCCGATCACGCGGATCCGTTCCTCCGTCGTTTCTATCGCGCCGACGTCGAGTCCGACGAGCTCCGACAACCGCATGCCCGCTCCGTAAAGCAGTTCCAGGATGACCACGTCCCGCAGCCCGAGCACCCGGCCGCGGTCGGGCTGGCCGAGCAGGGCTTCCACCTGGCCCTTGTCCAGGAACCGGGGCAGGTGGCGGTCCCATTTCGGCGTGGTCAGGTAGACGCACGGGTTGGAGGAAACGACCCCTTCCCGGCAGAGGTAGTGGAAGAAGGACCGCACGGCCGCGAAACGGCGCGCGATGGTCCGCCTGCTGAAGCCTTCCCGGTGCAGGTGGTGAAGGAACGCCCGCACGACGGACTTGTCGACGGATACCGGGTCGGGCGTATCGCCACCGCCGTCTTCGGAGAGGAAAGATTGGAACTGGCCCAGGTCGCCGGCATAGGCCGACCGGGTATGCCTGGAGTAATTACGCTCGATCTCGAGATGATCGAGGAATGCGCTGACCAGTTTCTCCATGGTCGGTCAAGCCTCCTGAAGGGTCTGGCCCGCCTGGTCTGCCCGGCCGGCCTGGTCTGCCTGGCCAGCCTGGTCCGCAAGGTCCGCCTGGATGTCCCCGTCCGCCTGGTCGGAACCGGCGGGATGCGACTCGGCGGCCCGGATGCGATGCTTGCATGACGGACACTGCAGCGACGCACGGCCGGACCGTTCCTGCTTCTCGACCATGAGGGGATAGTCGCACCGGGGACAGCGGCGGTTGACCGGCTTGTCCCACACCACGAAGCGGCACTTGGGGTAGTTGCTGCAACCGTAGAAATTCCGACCCTTCTGCGACCGGCGCGCCGTGAGGAACCCTCCGCATCCTTCTTCCGGACAGTCGACCCCGAGGTTGACCGGCCGCGTTTCCCGGCAACGGGGATATGCGCTGCACGCCAGGAACGGGCCGTACCGGCCGGTCTTCACGACCATTTTCTCGCCGCACTTCCCGCATACTTCGTCGGTATTCAGGTCGGCGTTCTCTTCGTCGTTCATCGGCCGGGTGTTTCGGCATGCGGGAAATCCCCCGCAGGCCATGAACCGGCCGTTCCGGCCCCATCGGATGACCATGGGCTTGCCGCATTTCTCACACTTCTCGTCCGTCTCCTCCGTCAGCGAGCTTTTCAACTCCGATCGCTGGGCGTTTACGGTCTGCAACCGCTCATTGAAGGGCTGGTAGAAGTCCACAAGGGTGCCGGTCCAGTCCAGTTCCCCGGTTTCGATGCGGTCCAGCGCGTCTTCCATCTTCGCGGTGAACGCCACGTCGAACAGGTCCGGAAAGGCCATGACCAGGATCCGGTTTACGGCTATGCCAAGGTCCGTCGGGGTGAACCGGCCCGTCTTCATGGCCGCGTACTTGCGCATGCGCAGCGTGCTGATGATCTGCGCATAGGTACTCGGCCGGCCGATCTGCCGGACCTCGAGTTCCTTGACGAGACTCGCCTCGGTGTACCTGGGCGGGGGCTGGGTGAAATGCTGCCTGGGTTCGAGCTTGTCCAGGGCGAGTTTCTCGTCCTTCCGAAGCTCGGGAAGGGATTTCTCGTCGTCCTTGCCTTCCGCATCCTCGTCGACCGGTTCTTCATAGGCCTTAAGGAACCCCGCGAAGGTCGGTACGGTGCCCGTGGCGCGGAACTGGTACTTCCCGCACCGTATGTCCACGGTAGTCACATCGAACCGGGTCGGTCGCATCTGGGACGCCACGAAGCGCAGCCAGATCAGTTCATACAGCCTGTACTGATCCTTCGTGAGGAAGGGCTTCATCTTCTCCGGGGTGCGGTCCGCCGCCGTGGGCCGGATCGCCTCGTGGGCGTCCTGGGCGCCGGCCTTGGTCTTGAACCTCCGCGGCTTGGGGGGCACGTATTCGTCGCCGTAGACCCGGCCGATCAGGTCCCGGACGGCCGTGATCGCCTCGTCCACGACCCGGGTGGAGTCGGTCCTCATGTAGGTGATCAGCCCGATGGCGCCCTCGTCGCCCAGCTCGATGCCTTCGTAGAGTTGCTGGGCGATCATCATGGTCTTCTGGGTGGTAAACCGGAGGCGCCTTGCCGCGTCCTGCTGCAGGGTGCTGGTAATGAAGGGCGGATAGGGATTGCGCTGCGTGCGCTTCCGCGTGATGTCCTCGATTTCATAAGTCTTCCCGCGCAGGTCCTCGATCAGCGCCCGGGCCGACTTCTCGTCGGGCAGGTTGAACTTCTCTCCGTCCACGCGGATCAGTTTGACGGGGAACACGACGTCCCCCTCGGACCGGAGGTGGGCCGTAATGGACCAGTATTCCTCAACCTTGAACTGCTCGATTTCCACTTCCCGTTCGCAGATCAGCCGCAGCGCCACCGACTGTACCCGGCCCGCGCTCAATCCGCCGGTGATCGTCTTCCAGAGGAAGGGGCTGACCTGGTATCCGACGAGCCGGTCCATGACGCGCCGCGCCTGCTGGGCGTTGACTTTCTGCATGTCGATCGACACGGGCTTGTCGATCGCCGTCCGTACCGCCCCGGGGGTGATCTCGTGGAATAGCACACGCCCCACTTCCTTCTTGCTGTTGCCCAGCTGGCTGGCCACGTGCCAGGCGATGGCCTCGCCCTCCCGGTCGGGGTCGGTCGCGAGGAAGATCTGATCGGCCGTCCGTGCCGCGCTGCGGAGGTCTTTCACGACCTTTTCCTTGCCCGGGATCGTTACGTATTCGGGCTGGAAACCGTTCTGGACGTCGACACCCAGGCTCTTGGGCGGCAGGTCCCGGACATGGCCCACGGACGCCATGATCTCGAAATCCTTGCCCAGGTACTTCTTGATCGTACGGGCCTTGGCCGGGGACTCCACGATAACGAGTGATTTGGACATGTTTGAAAGTAGTCGCGTGAAATGAGTCGCGCTGGAAATGAAGGAAGGTCGACCGTCAGTTACCGACGATGCCCTCTTCGAGGTCGTCGGGCAGCCAGATCATGACCTGGCCGGATTCCGACTCGAGCAGGATCGGTGCGGCGATCGTTTTTATGTCATCCCGGGTGACGGAACGGGCGCCCGTCAGCATGGCCCGTTCGATGATCAGTTCGGTCTGCGTATCGGTGATCAGGCCCAGTTCGCGAAGCTCCAGCAGGTAGCCGTAGGCGTCCGGCTGGATCATCAGCTGTTCCACGGCGTGCAGAATCCGGTTGGGTTTGGGCTGGAGCGGCCTGGTCGGATCGACCACGATTTCCGCCTGCGCCTGAAGGCGGTCGAAGAGCCAGGCGAAGGCCGTGTTGACCTCCTGCTGGGTATAGCCGTGGCCGACGAGAGTCTGGGAGACGTCGGCGATGTCGTTGAAACGGCCTTTTTCATCCTGCATGTGCTTCATGAGGAAAACGATGATTTCCATCACTTTTTCCATGATGTTCTCCTGAAGGAATGCGAAGATGTGATCAGAACCGGGCCTGAAATCGACCCCTGGCCGTACACCGTACTTTTCGGTTTTCGCTGTCCAAATCTAAGCTTCCGGGGGTTCGCATGCAAGTTTTTTTACCGGTCCCGGACGGGGTTACGTCGCTTCGAACACCTTGCCGATTTCATCCCGGTCGAAGGCCGGGAGATCGGTGATCTGACCCTTGCTCCTGATCCGGATTCCAAACCTGGAAGGCTGTACGGACCCGATCTCAGCGACTGGGATGCCGGCTTCGCCAAGGCGGGCTGCCAGGGGCTCCGCGCGGTCCGCCTCCGCCACGATGAGCAGGGCGCCCGACGCGATGACGCCCAGGGGATCCAGGCCGTAAAACGCGCAGAGGGCCTCCGGTTCGGGCAGCACCGGAATCCGGTCCTCCTCGATGAGCATGCCGACCCCGGAAGCGACGGCGATCTCCCGCAGTCCCGAAGCGAGTCCGCCCTCCGTGGGATCGTGCATGGCGTGGACCCCGCCGGTTTCCATGGCGAGTCGGGCTTCCCTGACCACGCTGAGGCCGGGCTGCCTGAGATACCCCCGGCAGGTCTCGAGAAATGCGTCGGAAAACCGCGTCCGGACCTCGTCACTTCTTTCCATGGCGATCAGTGCCGTCGCCTCGATGGCGATCCCCTTGGTCAGCAGGATCCGGTCGCCCACCCGGGCGCCGTCGCCGGAGACGTAGCCGTCGGCCGTCGTTTCCCCCAGCATCTGCCCGACCAGCAGCGGCCGGTCCAGGCCGTGGGTGATTTCGGTATGCCCGCCGCAGAGGGTGATGCCGAGTTCCCGGCAGGCGTCGGCCAGGCCGGAGAAAATGCGGTCCACCAGGTCGGCGTCGGTTTTATCTTCCGGAAGCAGAATGGTCGAGAGGAACCACCGGGGCGCCGCGCCCATGGCGGCGACGTCGTTGGCGTTGATGTTGACGGCGTACCAGCCGATTTCCTCGGTGGCGAAGGTGATGGGGTCAGTTTTGGAGACGAGTACGCTGGAACCGAATGAGATGACTGCCGCGTCCCGGCCGATGCCCGGGCCCACGAGCAGTCTCGGGTCGGCCACGGAAGCATAGCGGCGCAGGATGCGGTCCAGGTCTTCCGCGGGCAGCTTGCCGACCGGGTAAATGGGAGGCATGTCTCGCTGATTGGCGTGGGTGCGTCGATGCCCTGAGCGCCGGCCGGTTATTCCCGACGCTTCCGCTGGGCGCGCAAAGCTTCTTTCAGGATCTTGCCGGGCTTGAACTTGGCTTTCCGGCGGGCCGGAACCTCGATGGTGTAGCCGGTCCTCGGATTGCGGGCGGCCGGCTTGGGGCGGGTGTTCCTGATCTCCAGCGCGCCGAATCCCCTGATCTCGATCCGGTTGCCCTCGACCAGGTTCTCCCGCATGATTTCGAAAAGTGCGTCGATCACCGGATAGATCTGCGTCTTTTTCAGTCCCAGCGTCTCGCTTATCTCGTTGACCAGTTCTCTGCGCGTCGTCGTCATGTAGGTTCCTCGGTCCGGTATCCTTCGTTGCCGCCGGATGTATAGGGCCGCCCGTACAGGCGGTGCAGCTTGTCCACGTTCTCCTGGTCGATGGAGTTGACCTGGCCGAGCATGCGCGCCACGAGGGCGATCTGTGCGCAGTGCTCCATGGTTTCCATCTTGTGATAGGCCGAAACGATGTCCGAACCCATGGTCAGCGCGCCGTGGTTTTCCAGCAGGACCGCGTCGTGGTTCCGCACAAAGCCCCGGAGCGATTCGACCAGTTCCATGGTCCCCGGCGTCCCGTAGGGCGCGATGGGTACGAATCCCAGAGAGACGATCACCTCGGGCAGCAGGGCGTCGGGCAGATGCACGCCGGCCACTGAGAAACCCGTCGCGGCCGGGGGATGGGCGTGGGCCACGGCGTGCACGTCCGGACGCTCCCGATACACCATCAGGTGCATCTTCATCTCCGACGACGGCTCGTGCATCCCCGAAATCACCGCGCCGTCATAGTCGACGATCACGAATTTATCCGGGTCCAGGAACCCCTTGCTCACCCCGGTCATCGTGATCAGCAAACGGTCTTCGGACAGTCGAACGCTTAAGTTCCCGTCGTTCGAGGCTACGTATCCCCGGTCGTACATCCGCTTGCCGACGTGGATTACGTCGGATACGACTTGGTCAAATTGCAAAATCACGTTGTTCCGGTTGAAAGATTGCTAATTGCGGTGGTACGGTTCGAATATATCCGGCCTGCCGTACCCTTACAAGTATTATTATTTCCATAAGTTATAAACCGGAAAGTAACAGCCCGGTCCGCACGATTCGCGCCACTTCGGCGATGCGATGCGGCGCCACGCCCCGCAGGTCGATCCGGACCCGCTCCCGGGCGCATTCGGCCAGCAACGGCGGGGTTCCCCTGAGCCACCGGGTCGCCAGGTCGCCGGGATCGCCGCCCGGCCGGCGTATGGAGACGGCGTAACCGGGCAGGGCGTCGGCAGGGAGGCGGTACGCCGTGAGAAACGACCGGCTTTCAATCAAGGTACACGCACTGCGGAGCCGGCCGTCTTCGGACAGGTGTTCGAACAGCAGGCGGGCGCGGGCGCCTACTTCCTCCCCGGAAGCGGCCAGCATGTGGGCCGCCGGATGGCACGCGAGGTCGCAGGAACCTTCGGCAAGTTCCGCCAGCCGCGCGTCGATTCCCGCTCGCACGTGCCGGGAGGCCTGCGCCGCCGGCCAGGTGCCGTGCATTCTCAGTCGCGCGATGACCCGTCGCGTCCCGATCAGCAGTCCGCAGGACGGACCGCCGATGAGGCCGCCGCCCGCCGCGATGATCAGCGGCGTACCGGCCCGCACGGCATCGGTGACCGAGCTCCTGGCCGCGAAGGGGGCGGAAGAGACCGGGCGCAACGTCGTATCGCCGGCCAGGTGAAGCACCGTGGCGCCGGATTCCGCGCCGGCCCGGACGATCTCCTCCGGGGCCGCTTCTTCGGTGAAACCTCGTAAGGCGCAGGTGGAAGGTCGCGCCGTGACGATCAATGCGGTCCGGTCGACCACCGCGCGCCGGTAGTCGGACAGGCGGGATTTGTTGGTCGCTCCGGTTTCGACCATTCTGGCGCCGGCGAGCGCGCAGAGCGACACCGGGTTCACGGGCCGTTCCTCGTAAGGCGCGTCGATCAATCCCGCCTGGCTGCGGCCGATAACCACTTCCGCCCGTCCCGCGAGGGCCCGGACCGCCAGGAGGAAGGCGGCGGCGACGGACCGGCAGACCATTGCGTCTTCGGCGCCGGTCAACTCGCGCACGAGGCCGGCGGTTCGGCCGTCCTCCTCGTAAGCCGCGAGGGTGAGGGCCAGCCTCGAGGCCTTTCCGGCGGCCGTACCGGCGTATGGGGCCCGTGCAATCGGATGGAAGAGTATGCCTGTGGCGTTGATCGGCACCCCACTCGCCGAATGGGCTTCACCCTCCAGGCGCGCGGCGGTCTGTTCGGCGAAGCGCTCCGGCGCGAATCCGTCCGCTCCCGCGAATCCGTCTTCTTCCGCGAATCCGTCCGCGTCCATCTCCGGGGGACGAAGCCGGATCCGGTCCCGCGCGTCGCGCAGTTCCTTCCGGATCGCGGCGTCGATCTGCCCATCCTCGAACCGGCCGCGCAGCGCCTCGATACGGGATTCGCCCTGCACCAGACGCACGGAAGGCAGGCGGGCAAACTGGCGCCGCAGCGCTTCCCGGTCGGCTTTCATGGGTCCCTCCCTTTCTGGCTCACGGCGTCTAGCGCGGTTTCCGTGCATCGGCCGGTCAGGTGGTCGCCGCCGGCGCGCAACGCCCGGATTTCCCGCGCGAGCCGGTCGAGATCGGCAGGACGGTCCACGTCGTGCCAGGGCGGGAGTTCGTAGCATGAAAGCCCACTCGCCCGGATGGCCGCACGGGTCTGTTGCAGCACGCGGCCGGTGCCCCAGGGAATGGATTCGAAGAGTCGGTCGTAACGACTGGCGGCATTTCTCCGGCGTCCCGGACCTAGAAGTTTGTCCGGTTCGTCCTGGCTGCCTGGAACACCTGGGTCGCCGGGATCGCCCGCACCGCCCGATCCACCCGAGTCGCCCGCACCGCCCAGTCCGATCAGGTAGTAACCACCATCATCGGCGGGACCGAGCACGACGTCGTGCCGGTCCAGCGCCTCGAAGGCCTCTTCGACAAATTCCCGGGGCAGGAGGGGGCTGTCACCGCCCAGCACGACGGTCTTTTCCCATCCGTCCTGCCGGAAGGCCGAGAAGGCGTTCGACAACCGTTCCCCGAGATGGCTGCCCCGCTGACGGTGCCAGTTCACATCGGGATCACCCGGACAGCCAAGGGCTTTAAGGAGTTCCGTCCGTCCGTCATCGGGTGTCCAGGCCACGAAGAGGTCCGTGCCGGCGATCCGCTGGGCCTGGTGCAGCGTGTCGAGGATGAAAGCGCGGTAGAGTTCCGCGGCCTCGTCCGTCGTTACACGCGGCGTTAACCGGGTTTTCACGGTTCCGGGTCTCGGGGCTTTCATGAACAGGACAAGGGCGTTCGAAGTGGGCATGTGACGAGCGAGAGACTATGGGAAAGGCCTGGTCCGCCCGGTAGGCGGCAAGGCGGTGAATCCGGAGGTTTCCCTGGATTCCATGCAACCTACCGCCCGAACGGCGGCGTGTCAATTAAAACACTTATTTATCAACTAGTTAACCCGTTTTTGATACGATCAGAATCAACAATAAACCTTGACATGAAGGGCGGCTGATCTTTATTTTCGACGATTCTTACCGGCACGCTGGATCACCCGATGCGGCGACCCAGGCGGAATCAAAAACGCGTCGTATACGGAACAAGGCCCGGCGAAGAGATACTACGCAACGCCGCCGGGACCGATCCATGGAAAATGGCCATGTGGGATGAAGTCAAGGCAGTCATCGCGTCGAACCAGTCCTTCGTGATCTCCAGCCACGTCAACCCCGACGGGGATTCGATCGGCTCGGCCCTGGGGGTCTACGAGTGTCTGAAGGCGCTGGGTAAGGACGCCGTCGTCGCCATGAACGACGCCATTCCCGCCGCCTATACCTGGCTGGATCCCGACAGTGAAATCCTCGCACCCGCTTCGGATGATGAGACAGGGCGCCTCGCCGCCGCGGACGTGGTCGTTATCGTGGACGCCAACGGCTGGGACCGGCTGGGGCGACTGCGGAAGCCGCTGGAGGAGTCGGCGGCGGCAAAGATCGTGATCGATCATCATCCCTACAGTGAACTGATAACGCCGCTGTCGGTGATCGATACGAAGGCGTCCTCAACGGCCGAACTGATTTACGATCTGATCGACTCGATCGGCGCGCCGCTCACGTCGAGGGCGGCGGACGCGCTGTACACGGGCATTCTGACCGATACCGTGTCGTTCCGCTTCGCCAGGAGCGCGCCATGCGCCCATATCGTCGCGGCCAAACTCCTCTCCACGGGCGTCGACCCGTCCCGGGTCTACGACCAGATCTACAACCGGAACACGGGCGCCCGTACCCGGCTTATGGGCCGCGCGCTTTCCAATATACAGTTTAGCGGATGCGGCCGCGTCGCCTGGTTGACCGTTACGCGGTCCATGATTGAGGAAACCGGTGCCCGGTCGTCGGATACGAGCGGGTTCGTGGACGTGACCATGACCATCGCCGGAGTCGAGATCGGGATCATATTCGTGGAAGGCAAGGAGGGTACCGTCCAGATCAGCCTGCGGTCCCGGCCGGATACCGACGTAAACCAGGTCGCCGTGGCCCTGGGAGGCGGCGGCCACAAGAACGCTGCGGGCGTCACGTTTAACGGTACGCTTGATGAAGCCGTCGGGGCCGTGACGGCGGCGGCTGTCAAAGCGCTGTAGTACGCCGGCCGCCGCACGCCGACAGGGCAGTCAGGGCGCTGTAGTACGCCGGCCGCCGCATCCCACCGCATGATGCTCATAACGCGAAAAACCCGGTTCTCGGCGGCGCACCAGTGCCGCAACCCGGAGTGGACGGAGGCCAGGAACCGGTGGGTGTACGGATCCAGCGCCGTCGGCACCGCCCATGGTAACGACTACGAGGCCGAATTCACCTTCGGGGGCCAGGTCGATCCCCGGACCGGCGTGGTCCTGAATCTGACCGAGGTCAAGCAACTGCTGCACGCCGTGATCGAACCGCTGGACCTGAGCCACCTGAACCACGATCACGACGCCCTGAAAGGTCCGGCGCCGACCAGTGAAAGGCTTGCCCGGTACCTCTGGCACGCGGTGGAAGGCGGTACCGGACCGTGCGTACTCAAGCGCGTTCTGCTGCGCGAAAGCCGCACACGAAACATCGTATACACCGGAGACGACAGCATGGTCCACGTTACGAGAAGCGTCGAGTTCAACGCCGCCCACCGCCTGCACAGTATAAGGTTGAGCGACGAAGAAAACGTGCGTATATTCGGTAAGTGCAACAATCCCCATGGCCACGGACACAACTATGAGCTGGAGGTGACGGTCCGAGGCCCGGTGGACGAGAAGACCGGGATGGTCATCGAAATGGGACGTTTCGACGAGGTCCTGCAGAAGGAAGTCGTGGATCGCTACGACCATCGCCACCTGAACCGGGACCTGGAGGAATTCAGGACCGTCAATCCGACTTCTGAGGAATTGCTCAGGGTAATCTGGAAGCGGCTGCATCCGTTTTTCGATACCCCTTCGCTCTACCGGATTCGCCTGGTGGAGACATCCAAGAACGCTTTCGAGTATTATGGCGAGGAGGACCGGTAACCACGATGGACCCGATCGAGGGATTGACGAGGACGCTGCTCACGGAGATCGGCGAGGACCCGGACCGGGACGGTCTCCGGCGCACGCCCCTCCGCGTGGCGCAGTCCCTGCGGTTTCTGACCCAGGGTTATGAAAAAAGCATTGATACCGTCCTGAACGGCGCTATCTATGAAGAGGACTACGACGAGATGGTGCTGGTGAAGGACATCGAGTTCTTTTCGCTGTGCGAGCACCATCTGCTGCCCTTCTTCGGCCAGTGCCATATCGCATACATTCCCAACGGCAAAATCATCGGTCTGGGCAAGGTCCCCCGCATCGTGGACGTCTTCGCGCGGCGGCTTCAGCTGCAGGAAAGACTGACCTCCCAGATCGCCCAGACCCTGCAGACCTGTCTCGATCCCCTGGGAGTAGCCGTCGTCATGGAAGCCAACCACCTCTGCATGATGATGCGCGGCGTGGAGAAACAGCACTCCAAGGCGACGACGAGCGCCATGCTCGGCGTGTTCAGGGACGATCGCAGTACCCGGATGGAATTTCTCGACCTGACCCGGTCGTAGTGTTGAAGGCAAGCGGGATCCGGCGCCCGGGAGACCGGCGCACGGGAGACCGGCCGCGCGATCGGAAGCACGGAGGAAACCGATGAACAAAGACCAGCTTGTCGAACGGCTTGCGGACGTACTGGGCCGGGAGAACGTCATCGACGCGCCGGACCAGTTGATCGTCTACGAATGCGACGGACTGACCATCGACCGGAACGCCCCGCACGCCGTCGTCTACCCCACCACGACGGAGGACGTCGCGGCCGTGGTCCGGATTCTCCATGAGGCGCGGATTCCCTTCGTGGCGCGCGGTGCGGGCACCGGCCTGAGCGGCGGGAGCCTGCCGCCCGACGGCGGGGTCATGATCGCGCTGACCAAGATGAACCGCATCGTGGAGGTCGACTTCCGCAACCAGCGGGCGCTGGTGGAAGCCGGCGTGGTCAACCTGCACCTGTCGAAGGAGACCGGCAAGCAGGGCTATCACTTCGTGCCGGACCCCTCGAGCCAGTACGCCTGTACCATCGGAGGGAATATCGCCGAGAACTCGGGCGGTCCGCACACCCTGAAGTACGGCGTCACGACCAACCACACACTGGGCGTGGAAGTGGTCCTGCCGGACGGCCAGGTCACGTGGTTCGGCGGCAAGGCGGAAGACGCCGTGGGTTACGACCTGCGCGGTCTCATGATCGGATCCGAGGGCATGCTGGGCATCGTAACGCGTGCGTGGGTCAAGCTGACCCGCCTGCCCCAGGCCTGGCGGACGTTCCTGGTGGTGTTCGACCAGGTGGAAGACGCCTCGCGCGCCGTCGCCGGCGTCGTCGGCCGCGGGATCGTCCCGTCGGCCCTCGAGATGATCGACAAGGTCGCCATCGGCGCCATCGAGGCGGCCTACCATTTCGGGTTTCCCCTGGACGCCGAAGCCGTGCTGATCATCGAACTCGAAGGTCATGAGGCGGGCCTGGACACCCAGGCGGAAGCGGTGGCCGAGGTCTGCCGGGAGAACCGGGCCAGCGATATCCGCACCGCGGAGGACGAAAAGGAACGCACCCTGCTGTGGATGAGCCGCAAGCGGGCCTTCGGCGCCATGGGGCGCCTGAGTCCCAGCTACTACGTGCAGGACGGCGTGGTACCGCGGACGAAGATCCCGGACATCATGCGGGTCATCCAGGAGACGGCCGGGAAATACGATCTGCTGATCGGCAATGTATTCCACGCGGGGGACGGCAACATCCATCCCTGTATCGCGTACGACGACCGGGACGAGGAGCAGGCGCGGAAGACCGTGGAGGCCAGTAACGAGATCCTGCGGGCCTGCGTCGACCTGGGCGGATCCATCACCGGAGAACACGGCATCGGATACGAAAAGGTCGACCTGATGCCCCTGATTTTCAATGAAGCGGATATCGAGGCCATGGAGACGGTCAAAGCGGTGTTCGACGAGGAGAACCTCAGCAACCCCGGCAAGATGTTTCCCACGAACCGCACCTGCATCGGATGCGGAACGGCGGAGCTGAAGTACACCAACCGCCAGGCGGCGCTGCTATAGACACGAAGGCACCCAGGTTACTCCATGTCCGATGAGGCGCTGCACAGCAGGCTCGGATCCCTCGTGAAAGGCTATGCCCCGGCAAGCCGGGAAGCGCTGGCCTCCCTTGCTGTGGAAGGCGTCGTTCCCTCGGCCGTCGTGGCCCCGGGGAGCGTGGAATCGCTCGCAGCCACCGTGCAGATGGCCTCGGAACTGGGTTACGCGGTCATTCCGCGGGGCGGCGGCACCAAGATGGACTTCGGTCATCCGCCCTCCCGCGCGGATATCGTGGTATCCTTGGAACGCCTGAACCGGATCGTCGCCCACGAGCCCGCGGACCAGACGGCCACCGTGGAGGCCGGCATCACCATGGCGGGACTGCAGGCCGGGCTGGGGAAGCGCGGCCAGTTTCTGCCGCTGGACCCGCCCCACGGCGACGCGGGGACCCTGGGCGGGGTGCTCGCCACCAACGCTTCGGGCGTGCTCCGGACTTCCTTCGGCACGGCCAGGGACCTGGTCATCGGCGCCCGGGTGGTCCAGGCGGACGGCACCGTCGTCCGGTCCGGGGGGCAGGTCGTCAAGAACGTGGCGGGATACGACCTGAACAAGATGTACATCGGTTCGTTCGGAACGCTCGGCATCCTGGCCGAAGTGAACCTGAAGCTGCAACCCCTGCCGTCGGCGGGCAGGCTCCTCATCGGGACCATGGCAGGGATCGGGGAAGCGGCCGAATGCGCCTTCCGGATCATGGACTCGGAGATCATGCCCTCCTTCCTGGAAGTGGCCAGTCCCGCGACCCGCGCAATCCTCGGCGGGGCGGCCGCCGGGCCTGAGGCCGGCTCGCGGGCGGATGCCGGTGGGGATAGCTTAAGGGCGGACGCCGCTGGGGCCGGCTTCCGGGCGACCGGCGGGGTCGGCTACCTCCCGGACCACCAGGACGTCGCCGTCGTCGCGGGCATGATCGGCACGAAAGAGACGGTGGACTGGCAAGCGGGGGAATGCGAACGGCTCTTCCGCGATACGGGGGCGGCCGATGTCATCCATATGGACGGGGAAGCATACGGCCGGGTGCTGGACGCGATGCGGGCTTTTCCAGGAGGTGGTCTCCTGCCCCCGGGCATGGGGCCGGGTGTGACCTGCCGGGCCGGCGTCACGCCGGACGGTGTGGAAGCGCTCTTCCGCCTGGCGGACGAGGGTTGCCGGCGTCTGTCCATCGGCTGCGGCCTGCTCTCCCATTTCGCGAGCGGCCACGTGGCCTTCGTCTTTTACCGGGACGGGACGTTCCGGGAATCGGATTTAGATGGGCTGGCGAGCCTGATCGAGACCCTGCGGAATGCTTCGGATGAACTGGGCGTATTCGTAGTGGAACACGCCCCCGCCGCCCTGAAGGATCGGGTGGGGGTATGGAGTTCGACCCACGGGAACCGGCACCTCATGGAAATGCTCAAAAACCGGTTCGATCCGAAGGGCACGCTGAATCCCGGACGGTTCGTCGACGGCATCTGACTAAAGGGAGGACCTCACATGAAACTGCCCGCATTCAGGGAGATACGACAGCGGTTCGACGCGCCCTTCGTCGAGGACATCGCCGGAACGGCCGAAGGGGAGGTCTCCCGCATGATCGAGGAGACGGGCCTGCGCGCCGGGTCCACGGTAGCCGTCGCCACCGGAAGCCGGGGGATCGGCAACATCGCGGCCATCGTGAAGAGCGTGGTCGCCGCCCTGGCAAAGGCCGGCCTGAAACCCTTCGTCGTGCCGGCCATGGGCAGCCACGGCGGAGCGACGTCGGAAGGCCAGCGCCGGGTACTGGAGAACTACGGCATCCACGAGGCGGCGACGGGATGTCCCATCCGCTCCGACATCGAGCCGGCGAGTCTCGGCGAGACCGCGGACGGACTTCCGGTCTATCTCGACCGAAACGCCCTGGGCGCCGACCACATCGTGGTGGTCAACCGGGTGAAGCCCCACACGGACTTCAAGGGCTCGGTCGGCAGCGGCCTCATGAAGATGCTGGCCATCGGGCTGGGAAAGCAGAAAGGCGCCAGCTACTATCACGGCGCGGTCTTCGAATACGGGTTCGAACACATGATCTCGACCGTGTCGCAACACGTACTAGACCACGCGCCCGTGGCCTTCGGGCTGGCCATCATCGAGAACGCCTACGACCAGACCGCGCACCTCATCGGCGTCCCGGCAGGTGGCCTGCAGCAGGAAGAACGGCGACTGTTCCAGGAGGCACAGCGCCTCATGCCCCGCCTTCCGTCCGACGACATCGATATCCTGATCGTCGACGAAATGGGCAAGAACATCAGCGGGACCGGGATGGACACGAACATCATCGGCCGGCGCATGCAGAATTTCGAGACCGAGCCCGCGATCCCGCGGATCCTGCGGATCATCGTCCGCGACCTGACGCCCGAGAGCGAGGGCAACGCCGTGGGCATCGGGCTGGCCGATTTCACCACCCGCCGCCTGGTGGACAAGATCAACCACCGGTATACCTACGTAAATTCCATCACGGGCATGAGTCCGCAGAAATCCCGCATCCCGGTGTTCCTGGACACGGACCGCGAAGTCATCGAGGCCGCTTTCTCCACCATCGGAATGAAACCGCCCGGCGAGGGACGTGCCGTCCGCATCCGGAACACGCTTTCCCTCGGACGCGTCGCGGTCTCCGAGGCATTGTCCGACGAACTGGCCGGCCGGGAGGACATCGAAATCACGGACCGCCGCGGTCCGCTGGAATTCGACGATCAGGGCACCCTTGCGGCCCTGCCCAATTAATCCGGCGACCCCTGCCCGGTTGACGCGGCGACCCTGTCCGGCGGGCGTGACAATTCCTGCCCGGCAAGCCCGACGGCCCCGCACGGAACATCCAGCCGACCCCTGTCCGGTTGACGCGGCGACCTCTGCCCAGCGGGCGCGGCGACCCTGTCCGGCGTACCCTGCCGACCCCAGCCCACCTGTTTTTTATTGACAAGTTTGCAATTTTGTGTATGTTAGTAAACTTGCCGGTTTTACGGCAGCGTGTACCGGACCGCCTGGACCACCAGGGACGTCCGATCGGGCGGGAGATTCCGGTTAAGTGGGGACGGAAGCGGCCCCGAAGTCAAACGAATAAACAGGAGTTGTCACAGCACGTGAGTACGATAACGAAAACCAATACGGCGGCGACGGAAGACCGGTCTCTCGACCTCTACCTGCAGGAGATCGGCAACGTGCCGCTTCTGATGGCCGAAGAAGAAACCGAACTGGCCCGGTCGGTCCGGGCCGGCGACCAGAAGGCGCTGGATAAGCTGACGTCCTCCAATCTCCGGTTCGTGGTCAGCGTGGCCAAGCAGTACCAGAACCAGGGACTATCCCTGTCCGACCTGATCAACGAAGGCAATATCGGGCTGATCAAGGCGGCCAAGCGGTTCGACGAGACCAAGGGCTTCAAGTTCATTTCCTACGCGGTCTGGTGGATCCGGCAGTCCATACTCCAGGCGCTCGCCGAGCAGTCCCGCATCGTGCGGCTGCCCCTGAGCCGGGTCGGCACGCTCCACAAGATCGGCCGGCTTTCCAGTGAATTCGAGCAGGAATTCGGACGCGAGCCCAGCACCGAGGAGATCGCCGAGGAACTGGACATGAATCCCGGTGACGTGAAGGACACGATGCGCATCGCGAGCCGCCACGTGTCGCTGGACGCGCCGCTCAAGGCGGGTGAAGACAACCGGTTGCTGGACCTCATCGAGGACGACGACCAGGATGCGCCGGACGAGGCGCTCATGGTGGATGCGCTCAAAGACGAGATCTTCAGGGCGCTCGGGTCCCTGACCAAGCGGGAAGCGGCCGTGATCGCGTTGTATTACGGCATAAACATGGAGAGATCCTATACCCTCGAGGAGATCGGGACGCGGTTCAGTCTCACGAGGGAGCGCGTGCGCCAGATCAAGGAAAAGGCGCTGCGCAGGCTTCGCCACGTCTCCAGGAGCCAGAAACTCCGGGCCTATCTGAACTGATCGATCCCCCTCTCCGGCGCGACGGGATCCACCCCGGACACCCCGCCGCATATCCGCCCGCGGCAGCGCCGTACCGGTCGCCGGGGCGCGGAGAACGGTATGCTGCGACGCAAGCTCGTTTCATTCATACATTTGCCGGCCAATGCCCGGGACGAAGCCCGGGAGTACGGCCTCCTTCCGGTCCTGGCCGGCCTCGTCGTCCTGGTGGTTCTGATGCTGGCCGGATGGCATATCGGCGCATCCTACCTGACAACCCTGTTGGACGACGGCGCCCTGACGGAACGGGAGCGGGAGAACAACCGGTTGCAGGAGCAGTTGAGCGCCCTGCACGAGTTGGACGGTACCATCGAATCGGGGATTGAGAATCTGTCGGAACGCGCGGCGGATATCGACAAGATCGTCCGCGGCCCCGGCGCGCCCGGTCCGATTGGTCCGCTTGGTACGGCTGCCGGCGCCGAAGCATCCCCGCCGGCCCAGGCATCCATCGAGTGGTCCGAATCGCCCGCCGCGGCCATAGACCGAATCGGCGGCGGGATCGACCGGTTACTGGACGAGACCCGCGCGGAGCTGGCCAGCCTGCGGTCCGTCGAAGCGGCATCCAGGGACGACGAGGCCTACTGGCGCGGCATACCCATCATCTCGCCGGTGCAGGGACCGGTTTCGAGACCCTTCGGCACGTCGCGGAACCTGCTGAGCGACGAGGTGCGGGTACACGGCGGACTGGACATCGCGGCGAACAAGAACGAGCCGGTGCGGGCCACCGCGTACGGCGTGGTTTCACGGACCGGCGTGAACGCGAACCTCGGCCGGTACGTGGACATCAACCATCAAAACGGGTACGTCACGCGTTACGGCCACCTCTCCGAAGTGCTGGTCGAAAACCGGAAACGGGTGGAACGCGGTGAGATCATCGGGCTGGTGGGAATGACCGGAAAGACCAGCGGATACCACATACATTACGAAGTCCACTACGAAGGCCGCATCCTCGATCCGTCGACCTGGTTCTTCCCGGAAAGGGGCCTTTGAGCCGGCGTCCGGTTGGCGGAAAAACTCCAAAAAAAGTTTGACACGCGGCGCGGTACGCTACATTTTAGGTCACATATAGTCGCGATAAGTGGTTTAATCGCATAGACTAAGATTTGTTTGGCAACTATTTCGCCAGACAATAGTTTCAGGAATTAAAGTTTTGGTAAAACGTCGAATACCGACCGGACTGCTGGTCTTGCATTTCGGGGATAGAACGGTTCGTATATCCGGACTGCCGATCGCCGTCATGCTGGGCACGCTGGTCATGGTAACGGGTTTCGTGTATGCCGGTGCGCGGTCATGGCTTGCCGAATACCGACATGGCAGCATGCACGAAGAGATCAGGATCCTGGAGCAGTCCAGCCAGTCGAACAAGTCCAGGCTGGAATCGCTCATCGCATCGGAAGAGAACGCCCGGCTTATCGCGGGACTTCCAAGCATCCATCCGGATATCCGCCAGGTGGGTGTGGGTGGACCGGCCCCTTCGCCGGATCCGGGATTCGCGCCCGATTCGCCCTATTACCGTGCGACCAGGCTGCACTCCGAGATGGAAACCTCCCGGCGCAGATCGAGCCTTTCGCTCCGGAGCATGGAGGACATCGAGCAGCAGATCCGCGAGGTCGACGACCGCTGGCAGTTCGTTCCTTCGATCACCCCGGTGACCGGCGTGATTACCAGCCGGTACGGCCTGCGGACCGACCCCTTCACCGGTCTCTACACCATGCACCACGGGATCGATATCGCTGCGGCCCCCGGGACTCCGGTCAAGTCACCGGCCGGCGGCGTCGTGGCCCGGACCGGGGTGGACCCCCGGTACGGCCTGTACCTCGACGTGGACCACCTGAACGGATACAAGACCCGATTCGGTCATCTTTCCGCCATCCTGGTAAAGAAGGGCACGGAACTGAAGCGCGGCGACATCATCGGACGTGTGGGCATGACCGGGAGAACCACCGGACACCACCTGCACTACGAGGTTCATAAGGACCACAGGCGCGTCAATCCCATGCAGTACATCCGCTCGGAAAACGGCTGCTGATCCATAACGACCGCTAAGCAATACCGGAGGCAGGGGTTTCTTACTTTCCCTGCCTTTTTCATTTCTGCGCCGCCTAGCCATGCCGCCGCGTCCACCGGGCGTCTCCCCTGATTTGTCGGCATTTCCAGTCATACACCGAATTCGGCTTCCTTCCAGAACTCCCATCGAGTGAGGGCCCGTTCGATGTTCAGACAGGACTACATCATGAGGACGATCCGCGTTTTCATCGATGCGCTGATCCTGTTGATCCGGGCGCGCCGCGACCAGGACTACCAACGCGCCCGTTCGATCGTCGCCCAGACCCGGGAGGACATCTTCGGCCTGTCGACCGCGTCCGTCATGGCGCTGTCGGAACGTACCCTGCTCTCCATGTTGATGAAACGGAGCGGAGGGGCCGTGGACACCGCGCTCATGGCCGCGCGCCTTTTCAAGGAGGACGGAACGCTGGCCCTGGCGGACGGGCAGGAGGAAGACGGCCGACGCCTGTACCTGAAGGCCCTCAACTGCTACCTGGAAATCGCCGTGGAACCGACCATCGGCACGGAGGACTTTCGCTGGATCAGCGAAGACATCAGCACCACCGGTCTCGTAACGGATCCCCACGAAGCAATCAGCGAGCTGCTCGGTCTCCTCGAGAACGTTGATCTGCCCGTGTCGACTTCGATGCTGCTGTTTACCTATTACGAACGGTACGGTCGGTACGCCAGCGCCGAGGACATCCTGTTTCATGCCATGGACAATCACCCGGCCGAGTCCGAATTCGCCCGGCTCGGTATGGCGTTCTACGAACGGCTCGAATCCGCGGAGGACGACCGTTTGGAACGGGGCGGACTGCCCCGCGACGAAGTCCGTGAAGGACAGGAACAACTGAGGCGCCGGATACGTCGCGCAGGGCATGTTTTTGATTGACGTTACCATGCCGGACTTATAGATTAGCGGAATCCAAAAAAACGCGAAATCACACGGGGATGCATGGTGGCGGTCAGCTTGAACAGCACGGACAGCACGGACAGCACGGTAAGCACGGACAGCACGGTTCTCGAGCCGCATGCGGCGCCGGACGCGACACAGGCGCGGTCCCTGTACGTGGAGACCTACGGCTGCCAGATGAACAAGGCGGACTCCGAGCTGATCGTGGGGCTGCTCGCCCGCGAGGGCTACCGGGTCACCGACCGGGTCGACCGGGCCGACGTGATCCTGGTGAATACCTGCGCCATCCGCGAGAACGCGGAGCAGCGGGTACTCGGGCGCATGTCCGAACTGAACCGCTTCAAGACGGCCAATCCCGACCTGATCCTGGGGCTCTGCGGGTGCATGTCCCAGCACCTCGGCGACCGGATCATCGAGCGCGCGCCCTACATCGACCTGGTCGCGGGACCCGACAGCTATCGGCGCCTGCCGGCCATGCTCCGCGCGCTGGACGCGGAAAGCGAACCGGCGCTGAGCCTGACCTGGGACCGGGCGGAGCACTATCTCGACATCGACCCCGTCAGGGAAGCCGGTGTAAACGGCTGGGTCACGATCATGCGCGGCTGCGACAAGATGTGCTCCTTCTGCATCGTGCCCTTCGTGCGCGGCCGGGAGCGCAGCACGCCCCACGGCGAAGTGATCCGCCAGGTCGAACGCCTCGCGGCGGAAGGCTACCGGGAAGTGACCCTGCTCGGGCAGACCGTGAACAAGTACCAGGACGGCGAGGTCGATTTCGCGGACCTGCTTTCCATGACGGCGGAAGTCGACGGCATCGAGCGCATCCGGTTCACTTCGCCCCATCCGGCGCATTTTCCGGACCGGCTGATCGAGGTCATGGCGGCTTCCCCGAAGATCTGTCCCCACACGCACCTTCCGCTGCAGTCCGGCGCGTCTACGACCCTTTCCCGCATGCGCAGGGACTATACCCCGGAGGTGTTTCTCGACGTCGTCCGGCGGCTCCGGGAGCGCATTCCCCATATCGTCCTGACCACGGACGTCATCGTGGGCTTCTGCGGAGAGACCGAAGCGGAATACGAGGCGACCTGTGAGATGATGCGGACCGTGCGGTTCGACAGCGCCTTCATGTTCAAGTATTCGCCTCGGCCCGGGACCGCATCCCACAAACGCCTGGCCGACGACGTACCGGAAGAAGTGAAGGGCCGGCGCCTGACAACCGTTATCGAGATGCAGAAGGCGATCTCCGAAACCCGGAACCGCGCGTATCGGGGAAAGACCGTGAACGTGCTTGTCGAAGGAACATCCAGGCGGGACGCCGACAAGCTCTTCGGCAAGACGGACGCCTTCAAGACCGTCGTGTTCCCAATGAGGGAGGGCGTCGAATCCAACATGATCGTGCCTGTGCGCGTGAGTGGTTCAACGCCTTTCACGCTGTTCGGTGACGTCGTGGCGACAGCGTAGCCCGCCTGGGAGGGCGCGCGGCGTCCTGCTCGGATTCGTGGCTACGGCGTAGCCCGCCTGGGAGGGCGCGCGGCGTCCTGCTCGGATTCGTGGCGACGGCTTAGCATCAGACATGCACAGGGAAAGGCTCTGAAATGAAACCAAAAAGTACGGAAACGCATTCGAACCCGGAAGCGCACTCGTTCCCCGAAGCGGATTCGAACGTGGAAGTGCATTCGATCCCCGACGCGGATTCGAACGCGGAAACGGAAAGTGTCGGCTCCGGCCTTTCGCGCCGGAGTTTCATCGGGAAAATAGCAGGCGGCGCCCTGGCCGGAATGGCCGGCACCGCGATTCTCAACAGTTGTGCGGAATCATCCCCAAAGGAGAGTACCATGTCATTCACGCTGCCCGATCTGCCCTATGCCCATGACGCGCTCGAGCCCCACATCGACGCGCGCACCATGGAAATCCATCACGGCAAGCACCACAACACCTACATCACCAATCTGAACAACGCCCTGGCGGACCACGGCGACCTGGCCGGCAAGAGCCTGGACGAACTGCTGGCGGACAACTGCGCCATCGTGCCGGACGCCATCAAGACCGCCGTGCGCAACAACGGCGGCGGCCATGCCAACCACACGCAGTTCTGGACGATCATGAGCGGCAGCGGCGGCGGAAACCCCACGGGCAACCTGGCCGCGGCGATCGACAGTACCTTCGGCGGTCTCGACGCGATGAAGGAGCAGTTCGCGGCCGCTGGAGCGACGCGCTTCGGATCCGGCTGGGCCTGGCTCGCCAGGGACGGTGCAGGCAATCTCGAGGTCTATTCCACGGCCAACCAGGACAGCCCGATCATGGAAGGCAAGACGGCCATTCTGGGGCTGGACGTGTGGGAACACGCCTACTACCTGAATTACCAGAACCTGCGTCCCGCCTACATCGAGGCCTGGTGGAACGTGGTGGACTGGGCGGAAGCAGAACGACGCTTCAACGGCTAAAGGCGGTCTGAGCCGGCAGGCACTGGCCAACTAGCAATCCTGGAGGCTGAATGGCGCGAACGGGAAGAGCGGCGATTCTGAGTGGGGAAAGGGGCACATTCACCGTCTGCGAGGCGGTGGTCCCCGACCCCGGTCCGGGAGAGGTGCTCGTCAGGCAGTCCATGTGCGGCGTCTGCGGCACGGACGTGCACGTCTATCAAGGCCACGCGCGGCGCAAGGCCTTCCCGCTCGTGCTCGGCCATGAGATCGTCGGCGTCATCGAGAAGCTGGGATCGGGCGTCGACTCGGACGCCATGGAAAAGCCGGTCAGGGAGGGCGATCTCATCGCCATCATCCCGGGGCAGCAGTGCGGCACCTGTTACTTCTGTGCGGTGGTGCGGGAGCCCGGGCTCTGTCCCAACGTGCTGGCCTACGGATTCCGGCCCTACGCCGACATCAAGCCCCACTTCCAGGGCGGGTACGCCGAGTACGTGCTGCTGAACATCCCCCGCAGCAAGTTTTTAAAAGTCCAGAGCCCGCCCGAGGTCGCGGTGCTGCTCGAACCCTTCACCGTCGGCCTGCACTTCGCGGAAAAGGCCCAGATGAAACTCGGGTCCACCGCGGTCATCCAGGGCGCCGGCGCCATTGGCCTCTTCAGCCTGGCCGCGGCCATCGAGGCCGGCGCGCACCGCACCATCGTGGTCGGGGCCCCCGCGTCGCGCCTGGAGCTGGCGAAGGCCTTCGGCGCCGATGTGACCATCAACATCGAGGAAGTGCCGGACGCGCAGGACCGCATCGAAGCGGTCAAGGCGGAGACGCCGGGTGGTTACGGCGCCGACGTGGTCTTCGAGTGCACGGGCGTGCCGCCGGCCATCCCGGAGGGCGTGGAGATGCTGCGGCGGGGCGGGACCTACGTAGAAGGCGGTCATTTCACCGACGCCGGCGACGTTTCCATGAACCCTTTCAACCACTTCGTGTTCCGCCACATCACCCTCGTCGGGGTCTGGGCCAGCACCATCACGCATTTCGTGCGCGGCCTGCCCATCCTCGAATCGGGCCGCTATCCCTTCGAGGAAATGGTCTCCCATACCCTGCCGCTGAGCCGGGTCGGCGAGGCCATCGACGCGCTGTCGACCAACTACCGGCTCGACGGCGAAGAAGTCCGCAAGATCGCCATTTCGGGTGAAGTGGCCGGATAAAGGCTAAGCGTAGATAAAGGCGTAGCGTAAAGGAGCCCGCTTTGAAGTTCAAACTGGGATTCAGCGGACTGCGGTGGCAGACCCCGGACCTGGATGAAATCCTCGGGCAGCTCAGGGAAACCGGCTGGGACGGTTGGGAGATCCGGCAGTCGCTGGACTGGCTGGGGTCGGCGAAGCGGGTGAAGACCATTTCGGATCGTGCGGGCGTTCAGGTCGCCGTGGTCACCGGAACCGGCATTACGATCGACGGCAATCACGAGATGAAGGAGCGGAACAAGCGCCGCATAGACTTCGCCGCCGACGTGGAGGCGGACACCTTCATGTTCATGGGCGCCAACCGGCCCTACGGCAGTTCCTCTACCCCGGACGACATCAGGGCCCTGGCGGACCTGTCGGACGAATTCGCCGACTACGCATCGCAGTACGACCTGGACGTGTGCTACCACATCCACACGAGCACCACGGTCGATTCCCGCGAGGAATGGGAACTGCTCATGCGCCTGATGAAGCGAGCGCAGCTCTGCATCGACGTCTCCCATTCGGCCTTCTGGCACTACGATCCCGCCCAGTCCATCCGGGACTTCAGGGACCGGCTGGTGTACGTGCACCTGCAGGATTACAAGGACTATCGCTTCGTCGAGCTCGGAGACGGCGGGCTGCTCGACTTCGGCGCCGCCATGAAGGCGCTGGAGGAAATCGGTTACGACCGGTGGGTGACCGTGTGTCCCAGCCAGTCGGACCTGCCCGATACAGAGAAAATGAAGCTGGAACGCGCCTACCTGCGCAAACTGGGGTACTGACCGGCCTATTTCCCCCGGGACTTTTCCAGCACGGCCAGCGCGATATCCCCGACCCGCTCCGGAGTCTCGGCGATGACCCGGATCATGGGTTCCTTCCCCTCGTCCCCCAGGTCATAGACGATATCCGGCACGAAGCCCTGCTCCTCGATGACCCGGGCCGTTCCCCACTCTAACGTCGAACCTTCCCGCCTTTTGGATTCGAGCGGCTCCTCGTGCCGGTCGAATGAGGCGACCGAGAGTCCCAGTCCCCGGCAGGCGCCGAGGATCGATTCGTCGTACCGGATGTTCATCACGGACCGTTTGGCCGGGTCCTTCCGCATGGCGGTGAGGATGATCCGGGCCACGTGGGAGGACGCCCCGAACTCGGGTGGCGCCACGGAGCGTATGTCGCGGCGCACGCGAATGAGCCGGCCGGGGAAGGCGGCCACGTCGTCCGCCGACTGTGCGCCGGCCAGTCCCATGCCCAGGTTGCACTGCACTTCGGGAACGAGATCCCCCGCGTGGGCGCTTTCGAGACGGCGCGCCGCGGCCGACAACTGGTCCAGGACCGAAAAGCGCTCGGCGTCGCGGTAGAGTTCGTGGAAGTGGTGGACCGGCCCGTGCCCCCCGCCCAGGGGTTCGGCGTGGCGCAGGGCCCCGGTGAGGTAAGTCTTCGCGGACGCCACGGCTTCGGCCACCCCGGCCCCTTTAGCCAGTCCGGCGGCAATGGCGGACGCGAAGGTGCAGCCGGTCCCGTGGGTACTCCGGGTGTCGATACGTTCGGCCTCGAAGGTCCGGAACTCCGCGCCGTCGAATAACACGTCCACGGCCGGACCCTCTAGGTGGCCGCCCTTGACGACCACGTGGCGCGGCCCCATCTCGTGAAGCTGCCGGGCGATCGCCTTCATCCCGTCCACATCCGACGCCTCGATGCCCGTCAGCGCCTTCGCCTCGTCCAGGTTCGGCGTGACGACGGCGGCGAGGGGGACGAGCCGCTTGATCAGCGTAGCGACCGCCTCCGGTTCCAGCAGCGCGTCGCCGCTCTTGGCTAGCATCACCGGGTCCACGACCAGAGGGATGCCGGCATACGCCCGCAGCGCTTCCGCCACGGCGGTGATGATCTCGGCGTTGGCGAGCATGCCCGTCTTGATAGCCCGGGCGCCGATATCCGAAAGGACGGAATCGATCTGCGCCGCCACCGCCTCGGGCGGCAGGTTGTGGACGGCCTGCACGCCGAGGGTGTTCTGTGCGGTCACGGACGTTACGGCCGACATGCCGTACACGCCGTGGGCCGAGAACGTCTTGAGGTCGGCCTGGATGCCGGCGCCGCCTCCGGAGTCGGAACCCGCGATGGTGAGTGCTACCGGGATCATGGGCGGTGATTCGGGTGGATGATCGTCAGGTCGTCTTGGGTTGGTTTTCGTAGAACTTCTTGATCAGGCGGTCCAGGTACGCGCCGGGGTTTTCAATCGCCGCTTTGGTGATCTTCAGTTCCCTGGCCTGGATCAGCTTCAGGCCGTGGACGTAGTCCTTGAACAGTTCCATCCCCATATCTTCGGTGGTCCGGCCCTGTTGCACGGCCAGGTTTTCCAGCGCGGCAGCCGCGGCTTCGTCCAGCGTGAGCGTGATATCGTGTTCCGCGTAGTACACCTGAACCAGCTCGGTCGGTTCGGGCGGCGCCTCCGCGAGGATCCGCTCGAGCTCGCGCTCCGGGTGTTCCACCACTTCGGCCGTCACGCTGAACTGCTTCACCGTGCTGGACGGGAGTTTCTTCTCGAACCGGATCAGGATCCGCTCCATCGCGCCGATGAGGCCGCGGGCGCCCGTGCCTGACTGGTGGGCCTGCTCGGCGATCAGGCGCAGCGACTTCTCGTCGAAGTCCACGTCGATGCCGTAGGCCTTGAAGTCCAGTTTCTTGGCGATGATGACCGGGCTGTTCGGGTTCCGGAGGATCTGGAACAGGTCGTCGACGCTGAGCTTGTGCAGCACGGCGGTTACCGGCAGGCGTCCGATGAATTCCGACTCGAAGCCGTACTTGATCAGGTCCTCCGCGGTCACGTGCGGCAGCCATTCGCCGTCGTCGGGCTTTTCCGCGCCGTCGCCCTGCTCGAAGCCCATGGTCTGCACGCTCATGCGCTTCTTGATGATCTCTTCCAGGTTGGCGAAGGCTCCGCTGACGATGAAGAGGATGTTCCGCGTGTTGATGCGTTTTCTTTCCACTTTGCCCGTCTTCTGGAACTGGAGGGCGTTCTCCATCTGGGACGTCAGGTCGTGGGGCGCCTGCAGGTCCACGTCCGTCTCCTCCATCAGTTTGAGGAGCGTGCGCTGCACCCCGGTCCGCGACACGTCGGGTCCCACGATGTTGCCCGACGAGGCGATCTTGTCGATCTCGTCGATGTAGATGATGCCGTATTCCGCCAGCTTGATGTTGCCGTCGGCCTCGTGGACCAGCGAGCGGACCAGTTCGTCCACATCCCCGCCCACGTAGCCCGTCTCGCTGAACCGCGTGGCGTCGCCCTTGACGAAGGGCACGCCGATCCGGCTGGCGATGAGCTTGATGAGGTAGGTCTTCCCCACCCCGGTCGGGCCGATCAGGATGATGTTGTTCTTGATGTTGCCGACCGGTTCCTTCTCCTCCTGGAGCCGGATGCGGTTGAAATGGGTGCAGATCTTGGTGGCCAGGATCTCCTTGGCCTCGTCCTGGCGGATGACGTACTCGTTCAGGTAGGCTTCCAGCTCCTCCGGCTTCATGTCGAACCGGATCTCCGGCAGCGGGACTTCTTCCGCGGGCGGATCCGCCGGGACGCCTTCCTTCTCCGGCTGGGCGAACTGGACCTGCGCGCCGTACTTGGTCGAGAAGAACTCCTTGAGGTCCTTCTGTATGTCACCCATGTCGGGGGTCTTGGCCATAAGGGATCGATCCTTTCGGCTGCAATAGTCGCGTCCTGCCTGCATCGCCGCACCGGGCGCGGTCCGCTCGACGCTACGATAGAACCCCCGTAATATAGGTCAAGCGGCGCATTCGGGCAAACCCAATTGACATGGCGCGCCGCCGGAGTGGCCGGTTTCCCCGACGAAAACCGCTTACAACGCTACGGTTTCGCGGCGCGGCTACCGAAGGCGCGCAGGGCCCAGTACCTGACGCGGCTCCATACCCGGCCCATCCCCTCGGACCGGAGCAGTCCCCGGAAGTCGCGGTCTGCGGCTTTCCGGTAATCCCGGCTCAGCCGTCCCATGCGGATCGACTGGTAGGCGCAGTCATGCATCAGGCTCGGGGCCATCGACGAGGCGGTGTCGACCGCCGGACCCGACGCGCCGTCCCAGGAGTACCCCGGGTACACTACGAGCCTGTTCCCGTCGAACCGGAACATGGGCAGCGGGCTCGCCTCTTGCTGCAGGCGGCTCTGCCTGTACACGGTGACGGGCGGGTACGCATGCGCGAGCCGGAAGACGTATTCCTCCATCACCAGGTACTTGTACTCCCTTCGGAACATCCTGCGCCGGGCGTCGCTCTTCCCGAGTTCGACCCAGCGTCCCCGCTTCGTGACAGAACAACCCATGATCTGCACCTCCCGCGTCCGTGCGCACTGAATGCGTTGAATAAGGGCACGAAAAAACCCCGTGCCGGGTATCGATCAGAAGTAGCACGGGGACGCTTGAAGGTCCGCGGGGTGCGGGTCCGCTTTAGGGACGCGAGCGTATTCTGATTTGGAATTACATACTACTTACGCCCATGCGTGTACCATGAGCGGGTAGATATACTATACATTTGTTTGGGATGTTTGTCAAGAGGGTGTTTACTTGTAACGGTCGGGGATATTCGACAAACAGGCGAGTAATTCACAGCAATTTGTCAGGATTGGCTCAGGTCCAGGGACCAGATGCCTTCCAATGTTTCGGGCGGGGACCGCCGGACACAAGTGCCTCGACGACGGGCGACAGAAATTCATCGAGCACGGCTGTAGTTTCCGCGAATGATGTGGGTACATGATTCTGTTGAAGCCGATTGAGGAATGCCGACCACTGAACCTGTTTGGCGCCTGCGAAAGTACTGGTGAACGCCTCCACCGTCTGAGATTACGCAGTGCCTCGCCGGTCGAAAGTGAGCCTGACGGCCTCGGTCAGCCTTGGGCCGTCGAATTTAAACTGTCGTGATAATAGCCAGATATCATAGAAGTCTTTCATACGGCTGTTCAGCATCACCAGCTTGACCGTGGCTTCGAGCTTCTCGGCGATAGTGCTCTCGCGGCTGTAGCCGTTCAACCGAGGTGCCGGGAAATCCAACATCGCCGGTAGCTGCGCGACTTCCGGTCCGGGATACACAACGTCTCCGAAGCCGATATCTATCTGCATGTGGATTTGTGCCGTGCCAAGTGTCCCCTTGAACCGAATCCTGATCCCCTCGTGGTCCAGGCTTTCTGTAATGCGCTCGGTACGGATGTTGGTTGGATCGAAGAGCAGACCGTCCTCTTGTACGCCTACGTTCAGAATGTCCCGGAACTGCGAGACCGCATCAGCTTCCTCGTTGTGTGTACTGCCAAGCAGATCGATATCCATAGTCGGACGAATCCCTGACGAACCCCACACTTGCAGCATCAGCGCGCCCTTCAGGATGAATCGCTCGTTGTGTTCAGACTGGGACAACCTGTAGAGAAACCGCTCCATGGCGAAATACTGCAGTAGCTCTCCAAAGGGCCGGTGGTCACTTCTGGCTCTGTTGAGCAGGCGTTGACGGACTGACGCGGCCACATCGCGTGCGGGAATCACAGGCTGGCCTCCAGGTAGGGCCACATCACCATTTCAACCCGACACGCTCGTGCGTATCGCAGTAGCGCGCCAAGGTCGAGTCCGTTGCGCTCCCGGTGCAGCCGCAGTGCCTCCAGCACCACATCCATTCCGATACGGTTACGAAACTTGAAGCAGTCCACCACCGTCTTCTCCCGGTCGTAGACTCTGACCAGCGCGCCGTCGATCCGGTGCGTTTCGATGCCAGCCGAGTAGCTTGCCTTCGAGAACCGGTGGGCTCGCACCGGAGGGTAGTCGAGCGACGGAAGACGTGACGTTCGGGTAACCGCTACAGACACTTCATGAGGAATCTGGGTTGTAATGCCGTGGTAGGCCAGTGCCGAGACGAGACAAATGACGGCGTTGGGATAGCGCAGGCCCACCGTGACCAGATCCGGATCGCTGAGCGGCGGCAGGTCCGCCAGCCGGTAGACGCCCCGGCTTACCAGTTCCACGGTACCGCGATCCCTCATGGCGTAAAGCGTGTAGGGCGTAATCCCGTGGCGGACGGCTTCGCTCATTCGAAGCTGGCCGCCGTGAGTGCGAAAGATCGTTTCGGCGATTTTATGCATGGCAAATCCTTATAAAAAGCCACCATTTATGTATAACTTATAACCAAATATCAGAAATGTTCGTCAGCGGCAAGTCAAAAAGGCGATCACTGGAACATTAGTTCGTTCATGACCAGCGACGGTGACTTCGTCTTTTCGCCCGCATCATCGAAGATGGTGATGCGGGCCAGCCGGTTGTGCGTGGCATCGCGTGCGTAGGCGTAACGCACCTCGCTGCCGTCCGGATAGACCAGGGTGGTCACCTTGCCGGAGCTCATAATGCAGTTGAACTTGTCGTAGGTAAAATAGCTGATCTTGCCGCCTGCGGCCTGCTGCGCGTTCTGGGAGAAGCGCATACTGTCTTGGTCGTCGTGTTTACTAAAGAAAATTCAGCCAGCGTTACGACGGTGGCTGTCGACTGGGTATTTGCAATGTGTCGAGGGATTTCAACTAGGTGGTACTACTGTTCGGTACGATATCCTGCAAGGGGGAGGATGCAATAATCCGATATGAAGTACAACAGATCACCTACTTGATCGCGAGTCGTACCTCAATGAATCACATTTCTATTATGGTACTCTACTCATATTCCAAAGTAGTAAACCATGTGGTATCGCAATGTGATTCGTATGTTTTGTTGCCAGGTATTCCTTCGGGTTCAAGGCTGTATTCCTTAATAAGGTATTCCCTTGTGGGTGTCTCCGCCTGGGTGTGTTGGAAATTTACCGAGGAAAGAAGCGAGCCTGCCACATACACCGTGCTACTATCTCCACCCCAGGGGATTGAACCCGCGTTTCTTACGCTCGAATTGAACTCCCGTTAGTTGAGCTAACACTCGATCCATCTTGGGCATCAACAAGCAGGTAATGATCAGTTCTTCTCCGGACCGCAGAAACAAGCGAGCGTAGTGGTACTCCTCCCAAGCATACAACGTATTCCAACTTCCCTTATCTACTCCAGGAGATTTATAGATGATACACTTCTCGATATCTTCTGCTTTGAAGACCTCTTCCTTGTTCTCCGTATACCGTATGATCTCGTTTTCCTTCACAGAGTATTCTTCTCCGCGGTTCTCGGACCAATACTGCAAATGGAGATACACTGCAGGCAGGAATTGAAGTAGAAAAAGAATACCGAATATTACAAACGCAGCTTTTTCGAAGTTAAACCAGTAGAGACACAGGAAAAACAATATCAACACAATTAGAACTGAGAAAAGTGGATTGAAATGGTTCATTAAGTTGAATCTGTACCTTTGCATTGACCTGCTCTCCCGTGCTACTTCGGTATTCTTCTGTTAACAAGCAGAATTGAATTGTGGGTAATGTGGACCTGATTCCTTAGTCGGAATTCCGAGAAAGATAAACAACGGGAGTGTGGATCCGATTCTGCGGCAAATGACATCCGGTAAAGTATAATGCATTCTTGGTTAACTAGCTAGCGTACGCGACGGGTCCTGCTGGAACACAATCGGCAGGCCCATCGCGTGACTGTAGCCTGTTGGCTGTAATTAGACACATTGTATCTCGAGGAGTATTTAGTCCTCAGTTGCTTTGAACGAAAACTTATGTGAATCACAGACCACCGATATTGCAGGTAAACGATTCACATCAGTGGTAGTGATTACCGCCTTCACTACGGAATCCTTTTCATGTAAATCTCCTGCTTCAAGCCTCTGTCTAATCGATATAACATCTTGTTCAGCTTAGGTTCCAGGTAATCATAAGCGGTCTCCCCACCCTAGAAAACCAATCCAACAGCTGCACCGGCCAGTATTCCAGGTGGACCGCCGAATGCACCGGCAACCAAGTAACCAGTCGCGGCAGATGCACCGAATCCCATAGCAGCGTAAGAAAACCTGCCAACGCTGATTCTACCGGTTTGCATAGCATGAAAATCATAACCCAAGCTTACGACAGACGTAAATTGCCCAATACGGCCAAGAACTCTCCTGGCAGCTCCTAGATCTCTATACGCTGCATATAACCTGGGAGCGTGGTCTATCAGATCATCGATAGACGAGAATCTCGCATATCTCTGTATACCGATTTTGATTGCACTAATACCGGGGGCTCCATACTCGACTCCGCTACGTACAACACGTCTTGCTCTGTTGTAGGTTGCGGTGTTGAAGTATGGCGATCCTTGAATTTCCACATCGAACCTGGCCCCCCAGACGCGATCGAACCATAGATGACTGTAATGGCGCTGTCCCCACACGACCACCGGATCCATCTCGTGTAATTTGACTTCTGCGCCACCGTTTACTTCCGTAGGCTCCAAACCGTAGTGGTCGATGCGGTTGACCGGATTGCTGCCGGTATAAACATAGTAACTGAACTCGGGGTCTTTCAGTCCCAGCGGGTCTGTTTGCAGGAACCTCAAGCGCTCCGGCCTGTAGGTCCTGTACTGCATGAAATCCAGCCCGGACTCCGCGTCCCGATCATGGCCGGTGAACTTGAACGGCGTGGCATCCGTGCCTCCCGTAGCCAGGACCTCTCCGTAGGGCCAGTAGTCGTAGGTGGCCGCGGCCGTGCCGGCAGATGACAGCAGCGTCCTCGTGCTGCCGAGATGATCCTGAAGGTAGCAGGAAACCACTCCTCCGGCAACCCTGGCCAGCCGGTCTCCGCCAGCGTACAGGTAGTTGGCGGTCAGGTTGCCGCCGGCGCCGTATCCGGTAAGCAGCCCGCGGTGGTCGTAGGTCATGGCGGTGCCCGCCAGGGAGGTGGCCGATCCGTTGGCGTCGTACCGGAACCGGTCGATCTTGGTGCCCTTGGTGATGTAGTCCAGCCGGTTGGGCGTGTCGTCGCGCGAGTAGACGTAGGTCGTCGTGTCGCTGCCGATCACGACGCGGGTGATGTTGCCGTTGTCGTCGTAGGCGTAGTTCCTGGCGCGTGTGCCGCCCAGGCGGAAGGTCTTGAGGCGGTGTAGGCCGTCGTAGGTGTAGGACGCGGCCCTGCGGGCCTCTGTGGTGGCGCGGCGGTAGCGCTGGCTGGTGACGTTGCCCACGGCGTCGTAGGCCTGGCTCAGGGTGAACCGGCCGGGATAGTCGATGCCGGTGACCCAGTCGCGCGTGTCGTAGGCGTAGGCGCCGGTGGCCAGGGTCCCGCCCACCGTGTGGGAGCTCATGCGCCCGTCGTCATCGTAGGCGTAGGTCGCCAAGGCGCTGCCCCCGGCATCCGTGACGCCCGACAGGCGGCCGGCCGCATCGTAGGCGTAACGCGCCTCGGTGCCGTCCGGATAGACCATGGCGGTCACCTTGCCCGCCAGGTCGTAGCGGTTATCCGTATTAAACTGCGTGAGGTCGCCCTTGCCGTAGGCGAGACGCAATGCCACGGCCTGTTCGGGTCAAAGGTGCAACATAGTGTGGTTATTTTACCTGATTATCGGCACGTGTCAGGAGAGATTGAGAATCTGAACAACAAAGCAATCTATGAGAGAGCCGGCGTTACGTTACCTGTTTTGAGTGAAGGTGACCGGGCAGATAAAAGTTAGGGCAGGGATACTAACAACAAACACGCTGCATGATCGATGCATGAACAAAATGAAATTGTATGTATACGATCACTCCAGAATATAAAGCAGCAGAAACCACACCTGTATGAAACGAGACTCTTTTGGGATCAGCGGCATTGGCCGCAAAAGTCAGATATAACCGGTTTACAAAGAAGATCAGTACCAGTGGTAGTGCGGCCGCTATGTGCAAGATCGCTATTTGATATACAGGATAGAGAAAATAAACGTTAAACCAACCATCATCTTGCATCATTACGGGTAACTCATACCGACCTGCAGGGGGATTCAAGTAGTTATGCGCAAATGACAGGAATCCAATCGTGGTAAATCCCCAAATCAAGTTATATATCCCGAAAATTCCATATTTCACATAGTGCAGCATTGACAATCCACCGGCTGTGATTCGAGATTGCTCAGTATTTACGGACTTCATTCACCCATGATATTGAAGAAACCTGATGTTTATACTCAATAAGAATAAAAGTGTAGTTATTGATACAGAGTTAAAAAGAACAAAAACCACTGCAGTTAATAATGCTATCTTTGTTGAATCTACAATACTGGCCATACGGTATAGATACAGTCGATTTACGTAGAAGATCAGAACTGAAATCAACGCTACTGCGGCAATCCAAACAGATCCTTGCACGATTGGCAAGTGCATGTATCCGGTAACAAAACTACCATTCGTCCTCATTTCAATAAACTCAGTCGGGCGTAACAGGTCATAGAAACATGGAATCGAAAACAACAGTATTTGTAATGTAACCAACTCAATGACCAGATTGTAGATACCATATATGCCGTAAATCACGTAATAGCGCATCATCGACTCCGCTCTGGTCGAGATGTTCCAGGCTTGTTCAACTCTTGGGCTTTTTCACGCATACTTCAACAGGCCAGTAGTGATACCAACAGGAGCAACCCTGGTTAGTGAACGATTTCGAACCGGTATTGATTCATCTGTAAATAGGACGATAAACTCGATAAAACAGTCCACTAAACCAGGGTTGTTCGATCTATGTGAACCTCAACAACACATGATACCAGCCAACCTTCACTACCCTGTATATGCAATTGAATATAAAAACGCAAATACCCATCCAGCGTTTACAGCAGCAGCTACCACCAAGGTAAGGAATGCGATCTTCTTCGGATCTGCAGTATTTGCCACAAGGGTAAGATACAACCGATTTACTGGGTAGATCATAAGTAAAATCAGAATCGTCTCAGCGACCAAGACCGATCCCTGCACAATCGGAAAGTACAGGTATCTGGCAATCAAACTTCCACTTCGGAACATTTCCATCAATGTGGTCGGCCAAAGTATAGTATTGAAAAAGGGAAATACGAGCATGATGCAGTAGACCGTAACACACTCATAGGCCAGATTGTATACACCGTATATGCCGTATACTACGTAGAAGCGCATCATTGACTCCCTGCAGGCTCAGATGTGCCAAGCTTGTTGAACTCTTCAAGGGTGTATGTCTTCCCGCGATAGGTAACATTCTGGAACAACCTTGGATGTCAATACCGATAGACAGTCCGACAGTCGCCTTCTTCCTATCGCTTTTTAATAGATCCCAATAGCTGTCACTAGCACTGATCCCAGCGAGGAAAATCGTATTCCCCTCTTTATCCTGAATCAATGCTTCCGAGGCTGGATACAATTTACTTGTCAGTTCTAATGATACATCGATCTGATTGTTTTCCAGGTTCTCAACGATCAATATCGACGAACTGACTTCAATGTCCGGGCCACCTCCCAAAAAGTTAGGATTGGATCCTGCAAAGTTCGAATTGAGTGCAGCAACAGCGACTCCGCCGTCGTTGGAACCAAATCTAGCTGATATTCTGCCTTCATTGTCATTGGGAAGCTTAACAAGGGTTTTGTTCACCTTGGTTGGATCACTTGTTAATTTTTCACCTGACAATGAACCGGCTGTAGGATCAACCGTAAACTGTTGTTTTAGTCTCGACGTTACGTCTGCCCCTGTACCTGTCGAGAATCCTCTTTTGTCGTCATGATATCCGGATTTACCAAATGCGCCTCTTGGTGCAAATGCTCTTATACGGAAGGTATACGGCCACCTTCCGTCGGGATCCCAGTACTTAAGCGGATTCCCGCCCGCATACACATACGGACTCAAACCCGGATACTTCTCCGCCGCCGGATCCACTTGCAGGAACCTCAAGCGCTCCGGCCCGTAGGTCCTGTACTGCATGAAATCCAGCCCGGACTCCGCGTCCCTTTCATGGCCGGTGAACCTGAACGGCGTAGCATCGGTGCCGCCTGTGGCCAAAACCTCGCCGTAGGGCCAGTAGTCGTAGGTGGCCGCGGCGGCGCCGGCTGACGACAGGAGCGTCCTCGTACTGCCCAGGTGATCCTTAAGGTAGTAGGAAACCGCCCCGCCTGCAACCCTGGCCAGCCGGTCTCCTCCGGCGTAGAGGTAGTTGGCGGTCAGGTTGCCGCCGGCGTCGTAGGTGGCGAGCACGCTGCCGCCGGCGCCTCGGACGTAGTACGCGGTACTGCCGCCCCCGGTCTTCTTCACGCGGTATCCCTCAGCGTCCAGGGTATATCCGTAGGCGCCGTAACCTGTGACCAGTCCGCGGTGGTCGTAGGTCAGGGCGGTGCCCGCCACCGAGGTGGCCGATCCGTTGGCGTCGTAGACGAAGGTGTCGGTAGTACTACCCTCGGTGATGTAGTCCAGCCTGTTGGGCGTGGAGGTGCGCGAGTAGGCGTAGGTGGCCGTGTCGCTGCCGGTCACGACGCGGGTGATGTTGCCGTTGTCGTCGTAGGCGTAGGACCTGGCGTGGGTACTTCCCAGGCGGAAGGACTTGAGGCGGTGCAGGCCGTCGTAGGTGAAGGTGGCGGCCTTGCGGGCTTCTGTGGTGGCGCGCCGGTAGCGCTGGCTGGTGACGTTGCCCGCGGCGTCGTAGACCTGGTTCATGGTGAACCGGCCGGGATAGTCGATGCCGGTGACCCAGTCGCGGGTGTTGTAGCGGTAAGCGCCGGTGGCCGGGGCCCCGCCCACCGTGTGGGTGGCCATGCGTCCGTCGTTATCGTAGGCGTAGGCCGCCAGGGCATTGCCCCCGGCGTCCGTGACGCCCGCCAGGCGGCCGGCCGCATCGTAGGCGTAATGCGTCTCGCTGCCGTCGGGATAGACCATGTCGGTCTCCTTGCCGACCAGGTCGTAGCGGTAGTAGACGTCCTTCGCGGGGAGCGTGTCGATTCGAGGTGGGTGCTGACGAAATCGGACTGGTGCTACTGCTTCCATGTGCGAAAGTCATAGCACCTGCGGGGCGCGGCGGCAAGACCACTTCGCAATGTTGGAATACGACAAAAAGAACCAGAAACTGTTGTACGGATGCTGCAGGCGAATGGTGCGGTGAGGTACGCCCAGGGGTAAGGTCTCCAGAGCTTTAGACCTAGTGTCTCTCTGCCTCAATACGACCAACACTCGGGGAGATCGACACCTCGGAACCATCGTCTGGACAACAGAGGAAGACCTTTTTAAAAGGGGAAATGGAGTTTTAAATCAGAAAAAAACGACCCGACTTCCACACAATGGGGTCAATTCTACAATCGATTTACTACGGTACGGATGGACAAAAGTGAAACCAGGAGAATCCTCACTTGTTCAGGTCCCCTTGTCTTGTTGCGTTCCAGATGGAAAGAATCTTCCTACGCAATGCGTTTAGGTAGTAAAATAGAACAGAAAAGAACACTGTGCTCCCCAGTACCGTTAAGGCCATCCCAATCTGTTGCCCAGAATCTCTATCGGTGTCGGTTGACACCAGTTCAACAAGTACCACGGAAACCAGTATTCCTGATCCTATGTACCTAAGCCCACTTACCATCAACAGCCACCAACCATCTTTCTCGTTTCTATTACACTCGTCCATCTGTCCTGTTCCTTTTTACGTAGCGCGCAACGAATGGGCCCATATTCCCTGGAACCAGAAGCACATAACTCCTTGGCGATCACCTATTCATCGTTTTTAACCTCAAAGGCTGCACCTACACTCGGGGTATAGTAGTGTCGACTTAAGAGGAGGCCATACGACCGTACCAGCAGCCTTATGACCCCCAAGGAAGTCTAGGCAGATCAATGCCACGACACAGATTCTGCGATTAGGTCTCGATTGGAGTCAGCCTCCTCCCTTTCAGTCGAACTGAATGATATACCGAGGTGCATCCATACGTTCATGATGACTCAGGATATCATACACCGGATTTAAAAACGGATGATACCTTCTTTACCAGGACCGTAAAACAGAATAGGACAGCACCTATGACTGCAGAAACCACGATCAGGTACGGAGCGAAATAGATTTGAGAAGCCAAAAGCGAAACAAAATAGGTCCCCAATGTTTGATACCAGGTTTCTCGAACCCATTCTCCTGTTCCATACGACCAAAACGAATCGATGCTTAGAATCATGCCCAACGCAGTACCTAGCAAAGTTGTCAGATACCCCAAACCGAGATACCAAAATGCCTTACCAAGACGTTTTTTCATTACTCATTGTCCTGATCGGGATCTTTTTGTTCAAACTGCTTGTTCCATTCGCTTATGCTATAATCCTTACCATTGGATCGGACACCGGTGAAATTGCCGTCGCGATCGGTAGTGATTCCAAAGTCGAATGTTGTGATCGCCCTTCTGTTTTCTCCAAGCAACCTGAAGAATGAGATGCCTTCGGGCACGCCTACTCCAATAAACACATTCTGTCCGCTCGGATCAGTAATAAACGCTTCGGTTGCCGGGAAGTTGTCCCCCTCGAGACTGCCTGATATCGATAGTAATCCTTCTCTTTCCGTGATTGTGAAATCTGAGAATACGTCGATATCGGCTCCGATTCTCCCTAACTGGGGAACCGATCCGAAGGCGTGTGTACTAAATTCAAACGTCCTTGAATCACCGTCACTTGTAATGCGAGGTCCTTTCTTGACTACAGAAGGCTTACCTTCACTGGGTAACCCAATTAACCAGATTCTGGACGTTGAGCTCGAGACAGTGGGCTCTATAGTGGTCCTATCCGTATCGAAATCGATCGTTTGATCAATTCTGGCCGTCGCTGACAAACTTGTCGTAAATCCTCGGTTTTCACCATCACCATGAAAGACGCCACCAAAGTAGTTCCACGGTGCAAAAGACCTGATGGTGATCGGGTAAGCGATTGCACCGGTCGGATCTCTGAAGACCAGTGGGTTGTTAAAGCTGTAAACATAAGGCGACCAACTGGGTAGTTTGTGCGCCATCGGGTCCACCTGCCAGAACCGGCGCGCCACAGGTCCGTAAGTGCGATTGGGCATGAAATCCAGCCCGGACTCGGCGTCCCTCTCATGGCCGGTGAATTTGAACGGCGTGGCATCGGTGCCGCCGGTGGCCAGCACCTCGCCGTAGGGCCAGTAGTCGTAGGTGGCCGCGGCCGTGCCGCTTGACGACAGGAGCGTCCTCGTGCTGCCCAGGTGATCCTTAAGGTAGTAGGAAACCACCCCGCCTGCAACCCTGGCCAGCCGGTCTCCGCCGGCGTAGAGGTAGTTGGCGGTCAGGTTGCCGCCGGCATCGTAGGTGGCGAGGACGCTGCCTCCCGCGCCGCGGACGTAGTACACGGTGCTTCCGCCGCCGGTCTTCTTCACGCGGTATCCCTCGGCGTCCAGGGTATATCCGTAGGCGCCGTAACCTGTGACCAGTCCGCGGTGGTCGTAGGTCATGGTGGCGCCCGCCACCGAGGTGGCCGATCCGTTTGCGTCGTAGACGAAGGTGTCGGTAGTACTGCCCTCGGTGATGTAGTCCAGCCTGTTGGGCGTGGAACTGCGCGTGTAGGCGTAGGTCGTCGTATCGCTGCCGGTCACGACGCGGGTGATGTTGCCGTTGTCGTCGTAGGCATAGGTCCTGGCGTGGGTGCTGCCCAGGCGGAAGGTCTTGAGGCGGTGCAGGCCGTCGTAGGTGAAGGTGGCGGCCTTGAGGGCCTCTGTCGTGGCGCGGCGATAGTTCTGGCTGGTGACGTTGCCCACGGCGTCGTAGGCCTGGCTCAGGGTGAACCGGCCGGGATAGTCGATGCCGGTGACCCAGTCGCGCGTGTTGTAGGCGTAGGCGCCGGTGGCCAGGGTCCCGCCCACCGTGTGGGTGGCCATGCGCCCGTCGTTATCGTAGGCGTAGGCCGCCAGGGCATTGCCTTTGGCGTCCGTGACGCCCGCCAGTCGGCCGGCCGCATCGTAGGTGTAACGCGCCTCGCTGCCGTCCGGATAGACCATGGCGGTCATCTTGCCGGCCAGGTCGTAGCGGTAGAAGACGTCCTTCGCGGGGAGCGTGTCGATGGCTACCCGCCGGTGGACGACGCGTCCCTCGTGGTCGTAGGCGATGCGCGCCGTCACCTCGGCCGCGGCGTCGGCATCGGTGTTCTGCTCGATGCGCGTGGGACGGCCCACGGGGTAGGAGGCCCGTGCGTCCGGTCCGCGTAACGTGCCCGATCCGCGCAACGCACCGGATCCACGTGACCCGACCAGGTCGCTCGCATCGTAGGTGTACCTGCTCGTCCACGAGGCCGCATCGGTCTCGAAGGGGTAGGTCCTGTCCGCGTCGAGGGAGGAGAAGGCCCGCGTCACCTCGCCGGAACGGATCATGCGGCTGAACTTATCATAGGTAAAATAGCTGACCTTGCCGCCTGAGGCCTGCTGCGCGTTCTGGGAGAAGCGCACGTTGTGGCGGCTGTCGTACTTGTACCGGGTGGTGCCGGCGTCGGGCTGCGTCCTCGCGGTCATGTCGCCGTGGACGTCGTAGGCGTAGGTCGTGACGTCGCCCATGGGCGCGGTGGATTTGACCAGGCGTCCGAGGCCGTCGTAGGCGAAGCGGGTCGTGGTCTCGTCGGTCCCGCCCGAGTCGGCGATGGCGGCGGTAAGCTGCCCCCACCGGTCGAAGTGGCTGGTGACGCGCCTTCCGAGCTCGTCGGTGACGGTCTCGTAGCGGTTCTCATGGCTCACGCGGGTGAGATCGCCCTTGCCGTAGCGGAGGCTGGACGAGGCGGACTGCCCGGGCGCCGTGACGGTCTTCGGGCGCAACAGGGGATCGGCGGTATAGGTGCAACATCTGTTCCGGGTGCTACCCGGATTGTCTAAACCCCCCTTCGGATCATTACAGGAAGATAGAAGCCTCGGCAATTACCGAACAGAGCGTTTCAACCCTATGCGGATACCGGCTTCGCACAACTCCACCTGGATACATTCATGCGCTTCAGACACCGTAGAAACACTGGTGCAAAAAGATGATTCTGTTCGAAACAGCCCGCATCAGCCAATTTTGATAGCTGCTAGGTAGGGGTGAAGTATCTGAGTATCTGGTTTCCTTTCACCACAAGAGACAACGTGCCCGCTTAAAGGGTCTGCTGAAAACCAAGTGTAGATCGTTGCCAGTCGAGGACAGTAGCTAGTCTCGATCTAGGGTTTAGAGTTACATCAGTTCTGTTTTTTGACGATCTTCTTTATTAGCTCGTTCAAGCAAAATACAGTCGAAGCTAAGAAAACCGTGTTAACAAAAACCGGGAACCATAAGTATGTGATTAAAGCTGGAAGATCGACCAGATAAGTGCCAATATCCTGATACCAACCTCCCGATTTCGAATACAATAAATACAAATCAGTGTTTATGTACCCGGTTATTGCCAAATACAATGCAGTGAGCATAAATCCAAAACCCAGAAACTTCAAACCCCTATGCAGATTCAGCATATCGTTTAAGTAAAGAACGACAGCCGAGACTCCGATGATCAATGTACCTACTGTGATTGGGACAAAAAGGATTCCCACAGGATGCGAAAGACCGGCAGGCAGAAACATAAATACCTGATACCACCAAACATCAAACAGTGGCGACCTCCAGGTCACGCCTGGTAGTAGATACGCTATCACTGCAAGTGATAACACAGTAATGGATAACCCCGACCCCAAATGCTCGACTGCCTTGTTGGCAACTTTATTCATTACTTGTCGTCCTGTTCAGCATTCGGATTCTGTCGTTCAAACAGCTTGTTCCACTCGTGTATGCTGTAATCCTTACCATTGGATCGGACACCGGTGAAATTGCCATCGCTGTCGGTAGTAATGCCAAACCTGAATGAAGTGATGGCTCTCCTGTTCAGCCCAGGCAACATCGAAAACGCGCTGCCTTCATAGACGCCAACGCCAATAAACACGCTCTGTCCATTCGGATCCATGATGAACGCTTCCGTGGCTGGAAAATCATCCCCCGTAAGATAGCCTGAAATTGATAACAGACCATCGCTTTCTGTAATCGTGAAATTTGAAAACAGGTCGAGATTCGGAGATACATATTCCCAAACGTCAGGGTTTTTCCCGTAAGCATGTGTTCCGAAATGAAAGGTCCGGGAATCGCCATGTCTGGCTATACGCGCCACATCTACATAGGCAGATGGAGTTCCCGTTATACTTTCTTGTGAGTTTTCTTTCCTCGTGGGTGAGGACCTAGCCTGTGTAGTTATGCTGGTCTTATCCGTATCGAAATTGATCTTCTGATGGATCCTGGCCGTCGCCGATAGGCTCGTCGTAAAACCTCTGTTTCCACCATCGCCGTGATATCCATCAAAGACATTTTTAGGCGCAAAAGATCGAATGTAAATCGGGTAAGCGATTGCACCGGTCGGATCCCTGAAGATCAATGGGTTGTTAAAGCTGTAAACATAAGGCGACCAACTGGGTAGCTTGTGCGCCATCGGGTCCACCTGCCAGAACCGGCGCGCCACAGGTCCGTAAGTACGGTTGGGCATGAAATCCAGCCCGGACTCGGCGTCCCGCTCATGGCCGGTGAACTTGAACGGCGTGGCATCGGTGCCGCCGGTGGCCAGCACCTCACCGTAGGGCCAGTAGTCGTAGGTGGCCGCGGCCGTGCCGCCCGATGACAGGAGTGTCCTCGTGCTGCCCAGGTGATCCTTAAGGTAGTAGGAAACCACCCCGCCTGCAACCCTGGCCAGCCGGTCTCCTCCGGCGTAGAGGTAGTTGGCGGTCAGGTTGCCGGCGCCGTCATAGGTGGCGAGCACGCTGCCGCCGGCGCCCCGGACGTAGTACACGGTGCTTCCGCCGCCGGTCTTCTTCACGCGGTATCCCTCGGCGTCCAGGGCATATCCGTAGGCGCCGTATCCGGTGACCAGCCCGCGGTGGTCGTAGGTCAGGGCGGCGCCCGCCACCGAGGTGGCCGAGCCGTTGGCGTCGTACCGGAACCGGTCGATCTTGGTGCCCTTGGTGATGCGGTCGAGCCTGTTGGGTGTGGAGGCGCGCGTGTAGGCGTAGGTGGCCGTATCGCTGCCGGTCACGACGCGGGTGATGTTGCCGTTGTCGTCGTAGGCGTAGGTCCTGGCATGGGTACTGCCCTGGCGGAAGGTCTTGAGGCGGTGCAGGCCGTCGTAGGTGTAGGACGCGGCCCTGCGGGCCTCGGACGTGGCGCGCCGGTAGCTTTGGCTGGTGACGTTGCCCACGGCGTCGTAGGCCTGGCTCAGGGTGAACCGGCTGGGATAGTCGATGCCGGTGACCCAGTCGCGCGTGTTGTAGGCGTAGGCGCCGGTGGCCAGGGTCCCGCCCACCGCGTGGGAGCTCATGCGCCCGTCGTTATCGTAGGCGTAGGCCGCCAGGGCATTGCCCCCGGCATCCGTGACGCCCGCCAGGCGGCCTGCCGCGTCGTAGGCGTAGCGCGTCTCGCTGCCGTCCGGATAGACCATGGCGGTCACCTTGCCCGCCAGGTCGTAGCGGTAGAAGACGTCCTTGGCGGGGAGCGTGTCGATGGTTACGCGCCGGCGGATGACGCGCCCCTCGTGGTCGTAGGCGATGCGCGCCGTCACCTCGGCCGCGGCGTCGGCATCGGTGTTCTGCTCGATACGCGTGGGACGGCCCACGGGGTAGGTGGCCCTTGCGTCCGGTCCGCGTGAGGCGCTCGAACCGCGCGCTGCGCCGAATCCGCGCGACGCGCCGGACCCTCCAGACGCGACCAGGTCGCTCGCATCGTAGGTGTACCGGCTCGTCCACGAGGCCGCGTCGGTCTCGAAGGGGTAGGCCTGGTTCGCGTCGAGGGAGGAGAAGGCCCGCGTCACTTCGCCGGAGCGGATCATCCTGCTGAACCGGTCGTAGGTAAAATAGCTGACCTTGCCGTCTGTGGCCTGCTGTGCGTTCTGGGAGAAGCGTACGTTGTGGCGGCTGTCGTACTTGTACCGGGTGGTGCCGGCGTCGGGCTGGGTCCTCGAGGTCATGTCGCCGTGGACGTCGTAGACGTACGTCGTCGCGTCCCCCATGGGCGCGGTGGATTTGACCAGGCGTCCCAGGCCGTCGTAGGCGAAGCGGGTCGTGGTCTCGTCGGTCCCGCCCGAGTCGGCGATGGCGGCGGTAAGCTGCCCCCACCGGTCGAAGTGGCTGGTGACGCGCCTTCCGAGCTCGTCGGTGACGGTCTCGTAGCGGTTCGCATGGTTCACGCGGGTGAGATCGCCCTTGCCGTAGCGGAGGCTGGACGAGGTGGTCTGTCCGGGCGCCGTGACGGTGGCCGTGCGCATGAGGGGATCGGCTAGATAGGTGGTCCGCGTGGTCCGGTTCGTCGTGGGGACGGAGAAGTCTCCGGTGCGCGTGGAGGTCACGCCCACGGGCAGGGTGGCCGACACGGGCCTTCCCAGGCCGTTGTAGGCGGTGTGCGACACCAGGTCCCGGCCGCCGGTGACGACACGCTGCTGCGTGGGCCGGCTGCTCGCGTCGAAATAGGCCAGGGTCTGGGTCGAGGCGCCCAGGTAGAGTCCGGCGACGTGGAAGTTGCCGCCGCTGCCGCGCAGGGTGAGTTCGGGGCGCCAGCCGGAAGGAGGGCCTTCTAATTAAGCGGAGCAGTGGGGGAATGACATCGGTCAGAACTATCGCCCCATGTCAACTTATCAGGGTCAGTTCCACCGTCGATTTACATGGTACGGTTAAAGTGAATGCAAGAAGAATACTCACTTGATCAGGTTCTCAGGTCTTTTTGTTTTCCAGACGGATAGAATCATCCTGCGCAGTGCATTAAGGTAGTAAATCAGAACAGAAAAGAATACCGTGTTCGCCAGTACCACGAATCCTGTCCCATTCTGCTGCCCATGATCTCTCTCGGCATCTGTCAACATAAGTGAAACAAGTACCATCGAAACCAGTAATCCCAATCCAAGGTACTTAAGCCCCCTTTCCATCAGCATCCACCATCCATCTTCCTCATTTCTAATCCACTCGTTCATCTGTCTTATTCCTTCTTACGTAGCATGCAACTTATTAGGCTATAATCCAATGAACTGCTTATCGATATTGGCATTATGCGGTCGGAGACACCGGAATACTGGAATCTCCGATTGATATTCGAGATCGTGATTTCCACTGATCTTAAATTGGTGTATACCTGATCGGTGGCCAACCTCCTGATCATTTCTTACAGCCGCACTACACTCGGGAAAGTGTAGTGCGACATAAGTTACCCAAGGAGTCATACGACCTTTTTGGAAGTCACACAGTTGTCTAACAAAAACAACGCCAAGTAAAGTCTCTGCAATTGGGATGTGACTAAAGCAACATCCACCGCGTTCAATCGAGACTGACAAAACTATCTAGACCCAGCCATAGGTTGCGGATGTTCAAGATCCTCTATACACCCCCTTTGAACCGGATAAGACTTTTATTACCAATCCCGTAAGGCAGAACACGACAACCCCAATGACCGCAGAAACCACAATCAAGGGTCCAACCAGAATACTATGTGAAACAACAACTGTGTATATAACATAATTCGCCACTTTTTGATACCAAACCATATGCACAAAGTATGGGTATGTCCAAAACATGTCATCTGGTGTCAGAAATCCAATAACAGCGAAACCCAACACGCTAATCAAATACCCCAACCCGAAATACCACATTGCCTTGCCCACGACTTTTATCATTACTCATCGTCCTGTTTGGGATCTTCTTGTTCAAACTGCCGGTTCCACTCGCTTATGCTGTAATCCTTACCACTATATCGCACACCGGTGAAATTGCCATCACGATCAGTGGTGATTCCGAACTTGAATGAAGAGATGTCCTTCCTGTTTTCTCCTCGCAACGAAGTAAAAGGGGTTCCTTCGGGCACTCCTACGCCAATAAACACATTCTGTCCGCTCGGGTCAGTAATAAACGCTTCCGTTGCCGGGTAGTTGTCCCCCTTGAGGCTACCCGATATCGACAACAGTCCGTCACTTTCCGTGATTGTGAAATCAGAAAACACGTCGATATTCGGACCGAGTCCCAATAACTGGGGAACCGATCCGAAGGCGTGTGTACCAAAATGGAAAGTCCTTGAATCACCAAATTCGGCGATGCGAGCCCTTTCAATATCTAGAGACGGTACACCCTGTCGGTTTAAGCCTATAAACCGGATACTTGACGGTGAACTCCAGACAGTGGCCTCTATAGTGGTCTTGTCCGTATCGAAATGGATCTTTTGATGGATCCTGGCCGTCGCTGACAGGCTCGTCGTAAATCCTCTGTTTTCACCATCTCCGTGAAAGATCCTACCAAAATAGTCCCAAGGCGCAAAAGACCTGATGGTGATCGGGTAAGCGATAGCACCTGTAGGATCCCTGAATACCAATGGGTTGTTAAAGCTGTAAACATAAGGCGACCAGCTAGGTAGCTTGTGCGCCATCGGGTCCACCTGCCAGAACCGGCGCGCTACAGGTCCGTAAGTGCGATTGGGCATGAAATCCAGACCGGACTCGGCGTCCCGCTCATGGCCGGTGAACTTGAACGGCGTGGCATCGGTGCCGCCGGTGGCCAGCACCTCACCGTAGGGCCAGTAGTCGTAGGTGGCCGCGGCCGTGCCGCCCGATGACAGGAGTGTCCTCGTGCTGCCCAGGTGATCCTTAAGGTAGTAGGAAACCGCCCCGCCTGCAACCCTGGCCAGCCGGTCTCCTCCGGCGTAGAGGTAGTTGGCGGTCAGGTTGCCGCCGGCATCGTAGGTGGCGAGCACGCTGCCGCCGGCGCCCCGGACGTAGTACACCGTCTTCCCTCCACCGGTCTTCTTCACGCGGTATCCCTCGGCGTCCAGGGCATATCCGTAGGCGCCGTATCCGGTGACCAGCCCGCGGTGGTCGTAGGTCAGGGCGGCGCCCGCCACCGAGGTGGCCGAGCCGTTGGCGTCGTACCGGAACCGGTCGATCTTGGTGCCCTTGGTGATGCGGTCGAGCCTGTTGGGTGTGGAGGCGCGCGTGTAGGCGTAGGTGGCCGTATCGCTGCCGGTCACGACGCGGGTGATGTTGCCGTTGTCGTCGTAGGCGTAGGTCCTGGCATGGGTACTGCCCTGGCGGAAGGTCTTGAGGCGGTGCAGGCCGTCGTAGGTGTAGGACGCGGCCCTGCGGGCCTCGGACGTGGCGCGCCGGTAGCTTTGGCTGGTGACGTTGCCCACGGCGTCGTAGGCCTGGCTCAGGGTGAACCGGCCGGGATAGTCGATGCCGGTGACCCAGTCGCGCGTGTTGTAGGCGTAGGCGCCGGTGGCCAGGGTCCCGCCCACCGCGTGGGAGCTCATGCGCCCGTCGTTATCGTAGGCGTAGGCCGCCAGGGCATTGCCCCCGGCATCCGTGACGCCCGCCAGGCGGCCTGCCGCGTCGTAGGCGTAGCGCGCCTCGCTGCCGTCGGGATAGACCATGGCGGTCACCTTGCCCGCCAGGTCGTAGCGGTAGAAGACGTCCTTGGCGGGGAGCGTGTCGATGGTTACGCGCCGGCGGATGACGCGCCCCTCGTGGTCGTAGGCGATGCGCGCCGTCACCTCGGCCGCGGCGTCGGCATCGGTGTTCTGCTCGATACGCGTGGGACGGCCCACGGGGTAGGTGGCCCTTGCGTCCGGTCCGCGTGAGGCGCTCGAACCGCGCGCTGCGCCGAATCCGCGCGACGCGCCGGACCCTCCAGACGCGACCAGGTCGCTCGCATCGTAGGTGTACCGGCTCGTCCACGAGGCCGCGTCGGTCTCGAAGGGGTAGGCCTGGTTCGCGTCGAGGGAGGAGAAGGCCCGCGTCACTTCGCCGGAGCGGATCATCCTGCTGAACCGGTCGTAGGTAAAATAGCTGACCTTGCCGTCTGTGGCCTGCTGTGCGTTCTGGGAGAAGCGTACGTTGTGGCGGCTGTCGTACTTGTACCGGGTGGTGCCGGCGTCGGGCTGGGTCCTCGAGGTCATGTCGCCGTGGACGTCGTAGACGTACGTCGTCGCGTCCCCCATGGGCGCGGTGGATTTGACCAGGCGTCCCAGGCCGTCGTAGGCGAAGCGGGTCGTGGTCTCGTCGGTCCCGCCCGAGTCGGCGATGGCGGCGGTAAGCTGCCCCCACCGGTCGAAGTGGCTGGTGACGCGCCTTCCGAGCTCGTCGGTGACGGTCTCGTAGCGGTTCGCATGGTTCACGCGGGTGAGATCGCCCTTGCCGTAGCGGAGGCTGGACGAGGTGGTCTGTCCGGGCGCCGTGACGGTGGCCGTGCGCATGAGGGGATCGGCTAGATAGGTGGTCCGCGTGGTCCGGTTCGTCGTGGGGACGGAGAAGTCTCCGGTGCGCGTGGAGGTCACGCCCACGGGCAGGGTGGCCGACACGGGCCTTCCCAGGCCGTTGTAGGCGGTGTGCGACACCAGGTCCCGGCCGCCGGTGACGACACGCTGCTGCGTGGGCCGGCTGCTCGCGTCGAAATAGGCCAGGGTCTGGGTCGAGGCGCCCAGGTAGAGTCCGGCGACGTGGAAGTTGCCGCCGCTGCCGCGCAGGGTGAGTTCGGGGCGCCAGCCGGATGGGAAGCCGGTGCGGCTGGCCCGTGCGCCCTGCGTCTTCCTGGCGCTCGCGAAGTTGTCATGGCGCATCACCGCGGCGAAGATGTCGCCGCCGGAGGTGACGTCGATCTCGCAGACGTACCACGCCAGGCTCGGCGCGGCGAAATCGTCCAGATCGCTCGTCCGGTGCACGCCGTCCTCGTAGATCCTGAAGCGGTCGGCGCCGCTGTCGTAGCGTATCTCGAAGGAGGCCTTGGCGGTCCGGGCCGTATCGCGGACCCCGAGGACGACCGGCGTGCCGCCCCTCTCCGTGGTGATGTACACGTCGGCGCGGATAGTCAGGGGCGCGCCTGAAGTGGGCAGGGCGTAGGTCCCGTCCGTGCCGATCTTCATGGCCTGCCGGCCGTTGAACCGGATGTCTTCGTCGACCGTTCCCGAGGTGACCGCGGCTACGCCGAGGTCGGGATCGACGCCGGCCCTGAAACTTGCGCCGGGCTTCAGGTCCGTGCCCGGACCCAGGACGATGCGTTCTTTGGCGCGAAGCGTCACGGCGGCGCCGGGTTCGGCCGTCAGACCGGCGTCGAATCGTACGACGCCCGCCTCGTAGTCCATCTGCTCCCCGTCCTTCACCGTCACCTGGGCGTCGAAGTTCAGCCGGGGAATGAGCCGGCTGTGCAGCGGATACCCCTGCGGATCCACGTAGGCCGCCGACGCGATCCGGTTCGGGTCGGTCATCGCGTAGGCGTCCGTGTTCTCGTGGCGGGACCAGGCGGTCATCCGACGCGCGGTGATCCGGCCCGCGGCGTCCTCGGAGAGGAAGGCCGTGCCGAGGGGGTCCCGGTAGTACCGCGTCGAGACGCCGTTGGCGTCCTGCGCCTGTGTAACGGCCAGGGTCGCCGGATCGTAGGCGGCGAGCGAGGTGGCCATCGCCGACGCGGGATACACCCGCACGTTGTCGACGAACAGGCTGCCGGTGGCCGCGCCGTTGCGGAAGAGCACCCGGTTCGGCGTGTTGCCAGAGGTGAGATCGTAGTATCCGGTCTCTGGGTAGCGCACGCCGTTCACCCGGGCGAACCAGCGCCGGGCGGTGGCGGTGGCGTCCCACTCCAGGCGGACGTGGTGCCAGCGGTTGGCGCGCCAGGCCGTGTGTACGGGCCTGGACGTCAGGCTGCCGTTGTCATGGATGCCGAAGGTGCCGTCGGCTTTCAGATCGAACCCCGCGACCGCGGAGGCGCCCGCAGCCAGGGTAACGGCAGAATAGTCCGCGGTGTTGTCCGACATCACGTCGAATTCGAATACGCCTGCCTTGAGCGCCGGGATGTTCAATCTGAGGGACTGATCGGCTGCGCCGCCCAGCGCGCGGACCACGCCGTCTGTGAGCGATATCCGGGCGGGACTCGGTGCGGACCAGTCCGGCAAGGCCAGGAGCGCCGCGGCGTTCCGGTAGTCGTCGAAGACGTAGGCTCTGGCCTGCGACGCCCTCGCATTGGCGAAGGTCGCCACCGGCGCCCGCCCGTCGTATCCCCATACGGTGGTTGCCACGGTCCCGGCCGCGTCCCTGATTTCGATGGACCGGCCCTCCGCCGTGTAACTCAGGACTTCCTGCTCCAGGCGCCGCGCGGATGGCGTGCCTCCGTAGGTTCGCCGCACCTTGAAATTCGCTCCGTAGTCATACTCGGCGTGATCCAGGATGGTGCCACCGTCCTTGACCGTGACGTAGGCAGGCTTGTCCCAGATGTGCATTTCGTCGACCATGATTTCGTACTCCGGGTCGGAAGCCGTTGACGGCAGGCTCACGACCTCGATATCCCTTGCGAAAGCACGTACGCGCGTCCGGCCGGCAAGGCCGATCGGTTTGGGGGCATGTGCCCTGATCGACACTTCAATCAAGGCCTTCGGCGCCACGCCGGCGGCGTGTTGCGGAACGGCGATCTCCTCCTCGAAGTCAAGTGTAACATTGGCGGTACGTTCGGAGAAGCCGCTGACATGCGTTGATCTGTCGTTCAATCCCGGCCAGATGAGCCGGACCGCCACCGAACCGGCTGGACGTCTCGGACCGGTAGCGGATCCCAGTAAGTCTCGAAGGCCGATCTTGCCCCCGACCCGCACGTAGGGGTCGGCAGCGTCGAAAGCCGCTGAGCGGAAAGTCAGGTTGAGCGCACTCTCCTTCCCCGGGACCGGCGCTATGCCCGCCAGATCCGGCGTTCCGGTCACCACGGCCCAGAGTTCCTCTTTGCCGGATGGGTTCTTCGACCAGTTACGCTCGCCTACCGATTCGGAAACGGCCACACTGTTCCAGGAATAGTCCACCGTGGGGCTTTCGATCCGGGTTATCTCGGCGTAGGTCCTAATGCTCGTCGGCGCCGTGTTCTTTTCGGCGGAACTGTGAAGTGTAACCCGCATGTACGCCGAACGCACGCGGTCGGGCACGACGAGCGTGGTATCCACGGTGATCCGGGCGGTCGCTGTCGGTGTGGCGAAGGTCTCGTCGGCGATGATCGAGACGGGCGACGAGGGCGCGTCCCACAGGATCTCCACCCGTGCCGTGCCATAGAGATCCGCCGCCGCGCCGGACACTTCGTCGAGTCCGACCGTGCCCGCGACGTCGAGCCGCGGACCGGTGATCCGGAACTTGTCGGTCTCGTACACCGCGGTGACCAGGTTTTCCTTGTTGCTGTTCTGCCCGTTCGCCCGGGTCCACACCCGGTCTCTGCCGGTCGGAGACTGGTGATGGCCGGAGTCACCCTGGACGTCTCCAAGGGACGGCGTGTCCTCCGACCATTCGTACGGCTGGTGCTGGTCTTCCGCGCCACCCAGCGGAATCGGATAGAAGGTCTCGGTGGTGCGGTAGCCCGGGATCTCCTCCCGTTCCACCAGGCCGTTGACCGGGTTGTAGCGGTACTGCGTCGTGGCGGCAACGCCGTCCGTGGTCTCGGACATCGTGGTCCGCCGCACCCAGAACGCCTGCTTCCTGGCGCCCGCGTGAAAGATCATGTCGTTGAAGTGTCCGGAGGCGTCCACCGCCCAGGTATTCTCCAGCCTGGCGACTTCCCCGCCAGATGCGGCGAAACGGATCTCCTGCTCGAGCAGCCCGCGCCACATGCGGCGCTGCGCCTTGCCCAGGTCCGTCGAGGCCGCCGCCAGGCCCAACCGCTCCACGTCCGCCTTGCTCACGAATTCGCGCCGGATCTTGCCGAAGGACGTCCCGTCCCGGTCCGCGATCCGTTCCTCCACCCACGGATAGGTCACGGCTTCCACCGACCCGCCAAAACGCCAGAGATCGGCGTCGGACGGGTAGACATAGCGCGTGGAAACCTTCGGCGTGGACGAGTCTCCGTCGTCGTCCACGTCGCGCCGGGCGACGCGGTAGGCGTAGTCGGCGTACTTCTTCGCAAGGTAGGACGAATCCAGTCCCGCGTGACGGGACGTGGTCGCCTTTTCGTAGACGATGTTCATGGTCCGGCCCGTGGGGTACTTGACGCTGGTCAGCCGGTATTTGGAGGTCGGACCGTAGCCGAAGGCGTAGGAGGGCAGAGGCGCCTTGCCCTTTCCATTGATTGTCACCGAGGTCAGCAGCGTCAGGTTCAGCCGCCGATGGGAATCCACGGAGGAGGCATAGGGTTCGGGCCGGACTTTGCTACGATCGTAGGTGAGGTCAATGGTCATCGAGGTCCGGCCCGCTCCATCCGCGACCGTGATGGTACGGAGCCGCTCCGTGGTCTCGAGGCCGTCCAGTGACCGGAACAGGAAAGGATGGTAGAGTTCCTGCCGGGACTGGTAGAGGTTCCCCGTCGGCATGGCGTCGAGCATCTCCTGCGCGGTGGGGATCCGGACCCGTCCGATGGTGGAATCCTGCACGACCGAACTGGTGGCAAAGTTGTAGTACTTGTTCCCGTTGTTGAAGGTTGTGCCGGCCAGCGGCAGGTCCCCCGACCGCTCCGTCGTGCCGAAAGTCACCCGCCGCACCAGCTTTCCATCCGGGTTGTGAAATCGGATCTCCGCCAGGTGCAACGTCCTCGACGTCTTGACCACCGTATACTCGGTCGTGATCGTTCCGATGCGCGGATCGATGTCGCTTGCGCTGATCCTGTTCTGGAAGCTGTTGAAGACGTCGCTTCCCTCCTGGTTGGTACGCACGGTGGTCACCGGCTTGTCCGCCACGTACCTGAAGTAGACGGTATTGCCCTGCGGGTCCCGGATGGAGGCCAGGTTCCACTGGTACACGAAGCGTTTGTTCAGCCACCCGGAGGCCACGATGATATCCCCGCGCGTGTTCGTTTCGGGTCCGTACGCCATGGCCTCCGTGGTAAGGTTGGCGCCGTATTCGCCGGAAGGCCCGAAGGTATACACGTTTCCCGAAAGGTCGGTCGCGGTCCAGGTCGAGGTCAGCGCGTTCTGGTCGTTCCACCTGATGTCCCAGAACTGCCGGCGCTCGACGATGAACCGGTTGGTCAGCGACGCGTCGCGGGCGCCCGATTCCTTCTGCCGGATGAGCGGGTGGTAGCCGCCGGGCAAAACCAGGGCCAGGTCGTACTCGTTGGGGTTGTTGGTGATCCACTGGCCCTGGGCCGGCTCCGTCGTATTGTAGCCGCCGATTACCTTGACCGCCCCCACGGTGAGGTTCCATCCCAGGCCCGCCCAGGAAGGCTGGTTGAGTGTGTAGGTTCCTTTCCCGTCCAGGATGTTCCCGCGCAGCAGCCGGTCCGGTCCCGCGATGCCGCTGCTGTACTCGAGGGCCAGCGGCCAGGACAGGTCTCCCGATCCGGCCACCGTCGTGAGCGGCAGCGAGAAAGACCAGTCGCCGCTGAAGTAATCCACCCGGTCCGCTTCCACGGCGCTTTGAAGGTGCTCGAAATCGTAAGCGCCGTGGGACAGTTGCGAGGTGGTCGATTGCCCCGAAACGGACAAGGCGCCGATCGCGAGCGCCAGGGCGGCAAACAGCCGCATGGTGAATGCGTGCGTCAAGCCGAACCTTTTTCGTTTCGGGTAGGTGTTTTGGGTTGCTTCCGCCCGGTGCCGGCCAGGACCGGAACGGCGTGATCGTGGTTTGTCGTACGAGGTGAGGATTGTTGCGGACATGTGTGTTCCCCTGCCTTTTTCGTTCGATCAGAAGCAGCACGGGGACGCTTAAAGGTCCGCGGGGTGCGGGTCCGCTAAGGGGACGCGAGGGTGTTCTGATGCGGTTATGATTCGATTCTGATGGGCCCGTACGTAACGCACGGGCGTTGTGACACGCCGCTCGAGCGGCATTGCTCAATGACGCTTATCCAGCTTTGACAGCCGCTGCTCAAGCGATTCTATGTATCGTTCTTGCCTGGCAAGCTGCTGTCCCTGCGCGTCGATCACCTTGCGCTGGGAAGAAAGCGTCCTGTGCTGGTCGATGGTATAGAGCATCAGTTCCTCCACCTTCTCCAGCAGCCGGGTCTGCATCCGGCCGACGCTGACGCCTTCGGCTTCCATCTGTGCGCCCGGGGCGATGCCCGGCAGATGGCCATGGTGCTGTACAAACGCTTTCAACGCGTCCAGGGACATGAGGTCGTAGTCCTCGTCGAAGACGTAGTCGGCGGGCGTGACTTCATCCATGTGGATCTCCTCGGCCTTGATGCGGCCGTCCACGACAAGCCGCTCGTCCGGGTTGGCCACGCCGATGCCCACGTTGCCTTCGAGCCGGTAGACGTTGCCGGCGTCCGACACCGACCAGGGACTGGCCTGCACGGTGACCGTAAAGTTGGTGCGTATCGTTTGTCCCAGCTTCACCGTGATCTGCGCCTGGCCTTCCGCTACGGCAGTGATCGTAAGCTTACTATCGCTCACGCTCACCGTCGCCACATTCGTGTCCGGCGTAGACGCACTGAACTCAAGCGTGCCGATCGTGCCGGTGACGTAGGTGGACAGGTCCAGCTCGAGCTCACAGCAGATCGATACGGCCTGCGCCGGGATGGTCCCCAGCGTCGGCGTCGCCTGGTCGGAGGCCGGTACGGCGAACGGTCCGGCGAACGCGTCTTCATTCATGACTGCGGCCTGTGCGCCTGGTGTGATGAGTGCCGCCAGCATCGCAACGGTTAAAAACATCCTGAACATGACTTGCTCCTTTCTACGGTTAATGGAAACCCTGGTGCTTCGCGATTCCCGGGCTTTGCGGTTCCCGGGATGTGGATCCTGCCGAAATGTCATCTTTCCAATCTCCTGAGCCGTTGCTCCAGCTTACTTGCCTGCGTCTTTTGAATCTCCAGCTTCTGCCGCTGCGCGGCGAGGCGGCCGCCCTGCACACGAAGCTGTTCGTGCTGCGCGATGATGTAGAGCGACAGTTCCTCGATTTTCTCCAGGAGCGTGGTCTGCATCCGGCTGATGCCCAGGCCGTTGGCCTTCATCTCCGCGCCCGAGGCCACGCCGGGCAGGTGACCATGATTCTGGATATACGACGCCACTTCATCCAGAGACAGGAGGTCGTACCCCTCCTCGAACACGTAATCGGCAGGGATCATCCTCAGCCGGTACCCCTCCGCCTTTATCGTCCCGTCCACGACGAGTTTCTGGTCCGGAACTTCCACGCCGATGCCCACGTTGCCGGTAAGCCGGTAGACGTGATCACCGGAGACCGACCAGGGATAGAGACCGGGATTCTCCACCGTGACCATGAACGACAGTGACACGGGATCGCATGGATCACTAGCGGCCGTATCCGAAATAGTAACCGTCACGGTGTCGATCTGGCCGGCCGCCACCGGATCGATTTTCAGATTGGTCCCCTCGATAGCCGCCGTGGCAATACCCGGACTCGGTGACTTGACCGTGATTTCGATATCGTCCTGATCGATGTTTTCGAAGTGTTGCGTCAGGTCGATCTCCGTCGTGCCCGCGCCCACGATCAGCGTCTGGTCCGGGATGGGTGCGTTCGTGATTTCGGCCGGGCAGGAATCCGGGGGCGGTGGTGGTTCATCCTCATCCCCTACCGCGACTTGGAAGGACTGGGTGACGGAAGCGCTGTCGTCATCGGCAGCTGTGACTCCGACAGTCGATGATCCGACCGCACGTGGCCTGACGGCAAGCGAGTCGTCGCTGACAGAAACCGTTACGGCGCTGGTGTCGGACGATACGGCTGCGTAGGACAGCGTGTCCCCGTCCGCGTCGGAGAAATGGGTCGACAGGTCTACGGACTTGTCTTCGTCTCCGGCGGTCAACGTCTGGTCGGTAATGGTCGCCAACACTTCAGGCCGCGAGTTGTTCACTGTAACTTCGAACTCCTGCGCCACGGACAGATCGCCATCGGAAGCAGTGACCGTGACCGTCGAAGACATGTCCTTTTTCACCGGTGTCATGGTCAACGTGTTGCTGGTAACGCTTACGGTCGCGGCACCGGTGTTCGACGATATCGCCGTGTACATCAGCGTGTCCTGGTCGGGGTCGAAGAAGAAAGTCGACAGGTCCAGCTTCACCGATCCTTTTGCGACCGTGAGCGTATCGTCCGGAATGGTCTTCAGGGTATCGGGACTTAGATTCGTGACCACGAAGACCACGAAGTCCTGTTGGACGAAGAGCCCGGCGGGATCGACCGCACGAAGCAGGTTCTTGCCCGTCGTACCCAACGCCAGAGGTTCGATAGACAGGGTGCTGTCCGCGATGGTCAACGTAGCTTTCCCCGCGCCCTGGGCATCGAGTTGGTAGGTGAGCGAGTCGTTGTCCACGTCTCGGAAGTACGGTGCCACGTTTAATTTCACCGTCCCTCCTCCAATCGTCACGACCCATTTTGTCAGCGATTCCCGTATTTCAGGTGCATGGTTCGTTGGCGTCGGCGGTGCGCCGGCCAATACAGTGACGTTGAATTCCTGGTCGGCGGTGAGTCCGTCCGGGTCGCTGGCCGTAACTACGATCTTACCTGTCGGTCCAGCCATGACTGGTTTTAGTGTCACCTCACTACCCACCGCACTCGCCTCGACCATCGCAGGGCTATGGGAAATCGCCGAGTAGGAGAGTATGTCTTCGTCCGGGTCGTTGAAGTAGGAAGTCACGTCGATCTTGATCGAGGGACCTTCCACGTACAACGTGTCGACTATTATGGTTCCAACGGCAATCGGATAGCGGTTTGGTGGTACCGGCGGGGCTCCGGCTATGACCGTGACAACGAATTCCTGGTCGACGGTGAGTCCGGCCGGGTCCCGGGCCGTAACTACGATCTTGCCCGTCTTTCCGGCCCCCTTCGGCGTGATCTTGACCGAACTGCCGGATATACTTACGATCACGATCCCCGGATCCTGAGACCTAACCGAATAGGCAAGAACATCGGTAGAATCGGGATCTGAGAAGTAGGACGTCACATCGATTACGACAGACGAGCCAAGCTGATAGAGGCTGTCGACCTCTATGGTTCCGTTAGCTACGGGAACCTGGTTCGTCGGTGCCGGCGGAGACCCGGCAACGACAGTGACATTGAAGTCCTGGTCGGCGGTCAGTCCGCTCGGATCCGTAGCCGTCACGCGGAACTTTCCCGTTAGTCCTAAAGAAACCGGCGTAAGCGTGACCGTGCCGCTCGCAATACTAACAGTGACGATCTCCGGGTTTGGAGAAGTAACCTTGTAGGAAAGCTTGTCGCCGTCGGGATCGGAGAAATAAAGGACTGCGTTGATCATCCGGGAACCGCCAAGCATGTACAGCGTCTGGTTTCCGATGGCTGGCTCTACCGTCTGTGGGTATTGATTGGCCACAGTGGCGGTGAAGGTTTGTTCGACGTATTGATTCCCCGGGTCGGTCGCCCGCACGGTAACCGTCGTCGATCCGCGAGTCACGGGCCGGATCAGCAGGGTGGAACCTCCGGCTGAAACCGTCACTTTACCTGTATCCGATGAGGTAGCCGTAAAGGCGAGCGTCTGACCGTCCGGATCCGAGAAAATACCGGACAAATCGACTCTTCTAAAGTCATCGCTCAGGTAGAGCGTCTGGTTCGTGATACTGGTCTTCGTCACCGGAGCCCTGTTCGTTACCAGTATAGTCATGGACTGCACAACGGTCAGGCCACCGGGGTCTGTGGCTGTAACCCATACCACACCGGTTCCTGGAGAAACCCTGGAGACCGTTACCGTGTTACCAGTAACACTCGTTCTCGCGATATCGGAATTCGACGAGACCGCCGAATAGGTGAGCGCTTCGCCGTCGGGTTCCGAAAAATAGACTGCCACGGCGATCGAACGGGACTGATCAGTCTCCTCCAGTATAATCTTTGGTATGGTTCCGCTCGTTACTGGCTTGCGGCTCACCGTTGCCGTGAAGGTCTGCGAGGCGGTCAAGCCTCCAGGGTCCGTCGCTATGACCGTGATTGTCGAAGAGCCTTTAACGCCCGGGGTGGTCGTCAATACGCTGCCCGATACGCTCACCATTGCTACCGATGTGTCCGACGATGTGGCCGAATAAGTCAAGGCATCGTTATCGGGATCCGAGAACTTGCTCGAGAGGATTACCGATCCGGCCGAACCATTCCGCTCCAGAGGTTGATCCGGAATAGTCCATGAGACTGTCGGCGATTGATTTTCGATGCCGGAGACGCTGACGGTAACGGTGAAAGTCAGTGACGCGGAAAGTCTGCCGTCCGACGCGGTGACGGTGATGGTGGTGGTGCCCCCGGCTTTCGGCATGACGGTAACGGTCCCGCTCGACTCGCTGACCGTGGCCACCGTCGTGGCGGAGGACGTGGCGGAATAGGTGAGATCGTCGCCGTCGGGATCGGAGAACTTGCCCGATACCGCGACGTCGAAGGCGCTGTCGCCCAGGTTCACGGTCCGATTCGACAGTGTACCCGTGGTGGTCGGCCCGCGGTTGACCGTGACGGTAAAGGTCAGCGACGCGGAAAGTCTGCCGTCCGACGCGGTGACGGTGATGGTGGTGGTGCCCCCGGCTTTCGGCGTGACGGTAACGGTCCCGCTCGACTCACTGACCGTGGCCACCGACGTGGGGGAGGACGTCGCTGAGAAGTCGAGATCGTCGCCGTCGGGATCGGAGAACTTGCCCGATACCGCGACGTCGAAGGCGCTGTCGCCCACATCGACTGTCCGATCCGTGAGTATACCCGTGGTGGTAGGCCCGCGGTTGACCGTGACGGTAAAGGTCAGTGACGCGGAAAGCCTGCCGTCCGACGCGGTGACGGTGATGGTGGTAGTGCCCCCGGCTTTCGGCGTGACGGTAACGGTCCCGCTCGACTCACTGACCGTGGCCACCGACATGGGGGAGGACGTCGCTGAGAAGTCGAGATCGTCGCCGTCGGGATCGGAGAACTTGCCGGATACAGGCACCCTGAAGGCGCTGTCGCCCACGTCCACCGTCCGGTTCGCCAGGGAGCCGCGCGTTGTGGGCTCTCGGTTGACCTTGACGGTGAAGGACAACGATGCCGAGAGTCCACCGCTGTCAGTCGCAGTGACGGTGATGGTGGTCGTGCCGCCTGTCTTCGGTGTGACGGTGAGGGTCCCGCTCGACTCGCTGACCGTTGCCGCGGCCTTGTTCGAGGACAAGGCGGAGAAGGTGAGGATGTCACTATTGGGATCGGAGAACTTGCCGGAAACGTCAACGGTGAAGGCGCTATCGCCCACGTCCACTGTCCGGTGTGCTATGGATCCTGAGGCTACAGGGGGCCCGTTGACCTTGATGTTGAAGTCGTGGGTAGCGGTCAACCCACCGGGATCCTCGGCAGTAACGATGATTCTGGCAGTAGTTCCGGCAGATACCGGGGTCATGGTCATCGTGCTTCCCGATATGCTCACTGTCGCTATGGTCGGAGTTGGTGAATTCACAGAGTAAGTGAGGGTGTCATCGTCGGGATCGGAGAAATAGCTTGAAACATTGACTGTAGCAGGATTCCCGCCAACTGTCAGCGTCCGATCTCCAATAGACTCCACGGCCGTGGGCGCCCTGTTCGGCGTCAGAGGCGGTGGTGGCGGATTGCTCACCGTGGCGGTAAAGTCCTGGGTAGCGGTGAGGCCGCCCGGGTCCGTGGCCGTGACGACGATCTTGCCGGTCGTGCCGGCGGCCACGGGCGCGATCGTGACGGTACTTCCCGATATGCTTACGGTGACGGTGGATGTGTCCGGGTCGTTTACCGAATAGGTGAGCGTGTCGCCGTCAGGATCGGAGAACTTGCCCGACACGCTTCGTGTGGCCGAGGAACCGCCGACCTGCAAGGTCACATTGGAGATGGACCCCACGGCCGTGGGCGCCCTGTTCGGCTGAGACGGCGGCGGGTTCTCCACCGTGGCGGTGAAGTCCTGGGTGGCAGTCAGGCCGCCCGGGTCCGTGGCCGTGACGACGATCTTGCCGGTCGTGCCGATAGCCACGGGCGCGATCGTGACCGTGCTTCCCGAGATGCTCACCGTGGCGACCTCCGGACTCGGGTTGTTCACCGAATAGGTGAGCGTGTCGCCGTTGGGATCTGAAAAGTACGAGGTAGCGTTAACCTTCGCCGAGGAGCCTCCGACGTACAGCGTCCCGACGTCGATGTAGTCCACAGTCTGCGGCGCCTGGTTCTGCGGAGGCGCCGGGCCGAAGGGAGACCCTGGCACTGCCCCGCGCGCGGCCTGTCCCGGTCCGGTCGCGAGCAGCAGAAGAGTCAGTAGTACGCGAAACATGACATTTCCTTTCATGGTGTGCATCCGTTGGTGGATGAGTGTTTCCGGCCGGACCCTCGTCCGTTCCGGGTGGTCAATAGCTCCATATTGCCGGACGGGGTATGCCCGGCGCCTTGTCGAGATCGTCGAGGTGCACGTAGCGGCTTCGGAAGTCTCCCCGCTGCCGGATGCCGATACCGGTGAAACCGAATAGGAGCGCCATGCGAACGAGCCGGTGCGCCTTGTCGCCCGAGATGGCGATGTCCACGGCCCGGCCGGCCTGGTGCGCAGAACGGGGACGGCCCCCCACCTTCGCGTTGTGCGCCGGCGACCTGTACGCCGAGGTGATGATGAGCGGGAAACCGAGCTCCTGGCGCAGCAGCACGAGCCGGAGCATGAAGCGCTCGTCCATTTCGTGCCGGCCGGTGTCCGGCGAGGAAAGGACCTGGTTCGGGAAATACGGCCATGATTTCATGTGTAAACCTCCTTGTCTTCCCTCCCCGGCGTCGAGGGGCGCAGACTTCGGAGAGGGAAGACCTTTGTGTACTGCGGTGAACGATACGGTTGCCGATGCCCCATCATTCCTGCTCCCTGTGCCGGTCGAGCACGACCTCGTAGATCAGATCGATCTTGGCGGTCAGGTTCTCGATGTCCCGTTCGATCTTCGACAGGCGGACCTCGCGCATGGTCATGCGGTCGACAAAGGGAGCGATGAACTTGAAGATGAAAATCCAGAGTGCTGTCAGGACGCCGATGACGACGATCCAGACTGAGATGTTTTCGGGCATTTTGACTTTCTCCGGCTCATGCTTCGAGCCCGGTAGAGCGGTGAAAAGCGCGATGCAGCGGGCGAGCACCCAGTCGCGTAGTGCTTCCAGGCGCGCCGCCGGCCGTGTGTTCGAGCGAATCGTTTTGTCGGGAAAGGACATAAAAAATCCCCGTGCCGTAGGTGGATCAGAAGTGGCACGGGGACGCTTGAAGGTCCGCGGGGTGCGGGTCCGCTAAGGGACGCGAGGGTATTCTGATGCGGTTTTCAGTGACGCCCGCGCTCCTGGCACGGGCAGCATGACAGTACTATACGTGTGTATAGCATATCTGTCAAGCGGGTTTTTCAAAAAAACGCGATTTGCTTCCTTTTTTCTGCAGTGGCCGTTACTGCAGTGGCCGTTACTGCAGTGGTCGCCTTAGCTCCTTTCATTGTGCCTGGTTGTTTGCCTTGCACCTGCGGCACCGGACGCTCCAGGGGCGGGAGATGTACTTGCCCAGCATGCGGCCGCACTTCCAGCACCTCGGCTCGAAGTCCGTAACGGGAACCGAAACCGTGGCCCCATCTTCGGGGTTTTCGACCCGATTTCCGCCGGATTCCGGTTCATCCGGGTGCTCGCACCCGTTCCCGCGCGATGAAACGGCAGTGCATTCCCGGTCCAGCCGGTTTCCGCACAACGGGCAGTTCCAGTAGGGACGATCGCCGGTCACGAGAAACATGGACTGGCCGCAGCACTGGGGAATGTTGGAGACGGTCATGAGAAAAGCCTTTCTCCGTCCTTCCGGACGGCCTAAACCATGCAGGAATGTTCGGATCCTGCACGGTTGAAAGTTATGAAATATGTACAAAACTAATGTTTAGTTAAGAGCGGAATATGTCAACAGGTTTTTTGTTCCGACAGAGTCCGGGAATTTGGCGCAAATTATCCGCATTAGCCCGGTGCCGGCGCGCCGAGAAAACCGAAAGTTATTGTAAACGTACGGGTTGCGAGGAACGGCTGTTGGATGAGGCTCGTTCGGGGGCGGGCGGGGGACATTCACCGGACAGACGGACGGTATACTATTGCGTCAGGGGGAGTTACGGGCTTTCTGATATTTGAGGAGAAAAAACTACAATCCGGCACTCGGGCTCGGTCGCCATTCAGGCGCGGGCTCGGTCGCCATTCAGGCGCGGGCTCGGTCGCCATTCAGGCACGCGTTGCTTTCGCAGGCAATTCGACTATGGACCTTCGTCGATCCACGCGACAACCTGGGGCATATCCGCGGGAGTACGCTGGGTTCTGAGGCGGTCCAGCGCGTCCGCCGCACGGTAGGCGGCTTCTATTTCATCGATTTCAAACGCGTGGCCGGTATGGTGCAGATACAACTCGGCCGGGGTCGCGAGGGCCGCGGCCGCGGACAGCCCGCCCAGGCGCCGCAGCACCGGAATGAACAGCCTGTTTTCGTACGCCTCATCGTTGTCCGTCTCGAATCGGTCGACGTCGATCACGGCGCGGTCGATGTGGGGCGAAAGACCGCAGGCCAGCAGGCACCACGGACCGGCCGCACCGATGCCGACCAGGGACACCGAGGCAACGCTGCCGGTTCGCCGGAGCCAGGCGACGGCCGAAAGAATGTCCTGCACGCGGTTCGCGGTCGTGGTCCGGTTATAGGTCGTGAAGTAGGCGTGTTCCCCGGAGGCCTGCTCGCGGTCCGCCGGCTCATTGTCCGCCGGCTTACCGTCCGCAGGTTCGTGGTCCGCCGGCTTACTATCCGCCAGGCCCGTGAGGAAGACGTCCGCCGACAGGACAAGCAGGCCCTTGCCCAGCAGTTGCTGAACAAGCGGACCGGGATCCCGACTGTTGTCCTGCGTCAGCGCCGACACGCCATCGGGATGGACCACCAGGACCGCGCCCCGGGGAGGGCCCGGCGGGCGGAATTCGGTGAAGGGAACCCGGTCGCCGCCGTTACGCCATCCCATGAATCCCGATTGGACCGTACAGGTGCCGGCCCGGTGCATGCCCAGGTGGGTCGCGACCAGGTCGCCGTCGGCCGCGCCGGGCGATCCGATGATCGATCGGAATCCGGCCGACATGACCTGCCGGAACCTGCGCAGCGACCTGGCGTCGGAGGGCTTCATCTTATTGAGCTGCTTTCGGGCGCGATCGATCCATACGTCCGTCAACCCCTCTTCGTCGATCCAGTCTTCCGGCCGGCTTTCGGCCGTAACCGCGAGCATCGATTTCGGCGGTTCCGGTTCGACGGGCCGCTCCGAAATTCGATCGGCGCTTTCGCTTTCCAGCATCCACTGGCCGAACCAGGCGTACACGGCTTCCCTGCTGGCGGCATTGTAGTTATGGCCCGCGTCGATCTGCACCTGTCCCAGGCAATCTTCCGCATCGTAGAGCGCATAGACCGCCCGGATGGCCGGGTACTCCAGCTCGGGCGTATTGACCGTCCAGTCCCCAGTGGCGGACACCAGCAGCATCGGCCGCGGCGCGGCCAGGGCGGCGATCTCCATGTTGTTCGTTTCGATGCGGAGATTGGGGCCGTTCTCGCAGATGCATCCGCCCTGCATGTGCGCCGACACCATGTTCACGGGCGCGGCAACCCGAACGCGGTCGTCCACGGCGGTGAGCATGAAGGTTTGCGTCCCGCCGCCCGAGGCCCCGGTACAGGCGATGCGGCTGTTGTCCACGTCCGGCAGCGACTGCAGGAAATCGACGGAACGCATGCTATTCCAGAGCTGCAGCCCCATGAGACTGAGTCCCCAGAGCTGCTTCCGGTCGTCGCCGAAGGTCCGGTGGGCGAGTTGCGTGCTGTCGTTGTATCCGGCCATGGACCAGGCGAAGGCCACATAACCCTGGAGGGCGAAATTGATGCACCGGGCGGGTATGGACCCATCGGGCTCGTGGGCTAGCCTGCCCTCCTTCCAGTGGCCGTGCGGATTCAGGATGGCCGGGCGGAGGCTGTCGGCGCCGGACCGGTCGTCGCCGCTGGAGCCTTCGTCGCCAGAGCCGTCCCCGGCGGGGCGGTACAGGTTCCCGGTCACGTAGAATCCCGGCAAACTCTGGAACCGGACGTTCTCGATGCTGTACCCATCGCGTTCGACCCGGTGGGTGATCTCCGCGTTCAACGGGCTGCGGGCGGGGTTCGGCCAGAGCCCCATGCTGACCAGGATATGCTCCCGGAGCGACCGGGCGCGCTTCTCCCAGGCTTCCTTCGTGGTAGGCGCGACGAACTCGCATGGCAGGTTCAGGTGGCGTATCTCGGTCCTGCGGCGGTCGACGGGAGGCAGGGGATCGTGGCTGTACATGGAGAGCTCCGAAGAGTGAGACCAGGCGGTGCGCGCGAGAATCGCTCAGGATACGTTCCAGGGCCCGCCCGGCTGCTGGTATTCCGCGTCGGCGGGTGGGAGGAACTGGCGAAGATGGCGGCCGCCCAGGGCGAATCCGGCCAGTCCCGGCATGCCGCGGTCCTCGTTCTCGACGCAGAGGACGTAGTCATAGCCCGACTCGACCAGCGCGCCGATGACGGTGCCCCAGTTCAGCTGGCCCCGGCCCGGCACGCGGTACTGCCACCACCAGTTGCCGATGATGCCCTGGCGGAACAGCATGGCGGGACTCACCTCGGCGTCCTTCACGTCCGCGTAGACCCATTTGCCCGCGAACATGCGGATGGCGTCCTCGGCGGGCAGGATCATCATCCACAACCAGTGGGAGGGATCGCAGGAAAGGCCCAGGTGATCGGACGGCACCGCGTCGAGCACCCGCTCCCACATCTCCGGGTTGCAGGCGATGTTCCCCATGCGCACCGCGCCGTCCAGGGCGATGGTTACGCCGTGGTCTTCGGCCAGCTTCACGATGGGCGTGTAACGCGCCCGGAACCGTTCCACCAGTTCCACGGACCGGTCGCCGGGGTTACCGGGCGGAGAGGAAAACTGACCGTAGAAATGCCAGCCCACGGGACTGCCGGCATGGGTAACGACCACAGATACGCCCAGTGCCGAGGCTGCCAGGACGGCCTTGCGGAGCCGCTCTTCCGCCGCGTCCGCCTGCGCCACGTCGTCGTCCAGCAGGTTATTGTGGGCCGACAGCGCGGCCAGGTAGACGCCTTGCGAATTCAGCGTGTCGTTGACCTCGCCGGGCCCGCCTTCGAGGATGCGGTCCGGTTCGACGGCCCCTCCGGCCGAAAGCCGCACCGCGTCGAACCCGTTCTCCTTCGCCCAGCCGGCGCATTCCGCCAGGGACCAGGCGTCCCCTCCCGCGCTCGTGAAAAAACTGAGGTCCATGGTTACCCGCCCGGGCGCTGCGCGTTCACCGCCAGTCTGTTCAGCCGGACGTACCAGGCGCCCGATTCCGGTTTGCGGTACTTGTCGCCGATTTCGTCGAGGGCCACTTCGTCCGATTCCAGGACCGCGTGCAGCGCCGCCCTCCAGTCCACGGCGCCCCGGTTCTTCCGGTAGCGGACGTTGAGCAGCCTGCCGCTGCGTCCCTCCTCCGGGGTGAGGTCCAGCAGCGCTTTGCGCGCCGCATCGAGATCGGCCCTGGCGGCCTCGAGCCGCTTCAGGCACTGCACGTAGTCGTGTTCGGCGCGCTCCCAGTCGTCCCTGGAATCCATGTAGATGTTCCTTGTCGATGTTTCTTGAATACGTGTGCTGAAGTAGATGGATCGTTCGTCTTCGGCGCCGGTTCAGACCGCGACGCCTAAGCCGGTCCAGACCACACCCACCTAAGACGATGCGTACCGGTCCGTCGGCGTCTTGACCAGTTTAAACGAGGGGATGTACCCTTCATTTTCGATGTAGTAATGGGCGTGATCGTGGCACCCGGGCGGCTTCGTCCCGTCGAAGACACTGATCGTGAAGTCTTCGCTGTTCGTCCCGGCGCAACCGTGTTCGAAACCCGCGGGGATCATCCAGACGTCTCCCGCTTCCAGGACGAAATCCTCCCGGTTGCCGTCGTGATCGATCCAGAATCCCGTCCCGCTTCCTTTGAGGATAAGCCAGGTCTCGTCATGGTCGTGGAAGTGCCTCTCGCACGTGGGCAGGAGGAAGCCGCTCTTCATCAGGGCCTTGTGGTGGGCCATCGGAGGTTCCTTTCGAATTTGCGTGACGTTGCGTTTGCGATCAAATCTTCGAAAGTCGCGGTCATGCGCACAACGAAAGTGGTTATCAGACTATTGAAAGTTTTGGGAATCCGACCGTCGAAAACCGTAGCCATAATTCGAATGACTTTACAAAAGTGTATTATAAGACCCCCTTAACGATACATCAAGGATCAATGGGAGGGTGTGTGATCCCATTCCGTGCAATGGGCGGGACTTACCGTCGCATTAAATGTTCGAAATCCGTCAACCTCCCGAGGTTAATCATTTGCCTGAAGTCGTGCTTGTTGTAAGTTTGACAGTAACCGCAGTAAAGTCGAGTCAGATTTGCGTTTCTGTTCGGTAACTCTGTACAATTTTCAAGTTCAATTTGAAATTTGTACAAAAACACGCTTCAAAATACCACGAGCGTCACCTTAAGTCACATTCGAAAAAGAGGCGCACTCATGCCAGACTACCAGCCCCTCGACCTGTCCGAACTGTGTAACGCCGGTCTCGACGTCTTGGATGAGAAGCCCAACACGCCGATCGGCGAACAACTGTGCCGCGGCCTGCCCTTCCGGGTGAACGACGATCCCGCGAACTGTTTCATCGCCTTCGACAAGAACTCCGGCGGCGTGACCATTCCCGTCAACAGCCGGGCCACGGGCTTGATCCTGGCCCATCGCCTGCTGAAATCCGACCTGATGGAAGGCGGTCCGCTGGGGATCCCCGTGGCCGACTACGTGTTCCGCCTGGAGGGCGGCGACGAGATCCGCGTACCCATCCGCGAACGCTTTGAAATCGGCCATATCTCCCTGGGGGGCAAGCCTTTTATCGCCCTCCCGGACCGGGGTCCGGTGAAGATGCGGCGTTACGCGGGGGATAACTGGGGCAACTCGGGCAAGCGCCAGACGGAAGTCACGGGAGACTATTCCAGGGGATACTACCTCTGGGCCTGGCGGAACCCCCATCCCGACCGCGTGATCGAATCGCTGGAGGTCATCCCGGCCGGGCCGCCTTTCATCATCGCCGGACTGACGGTCTCGCAGGCCAACGAGCATCCCTTCGTCCGCCAGGGCAAACGCGAGGCGCGCCTAACGCTGACGGATCCCGACGACGCCGAAAAGCCCTTCGACCTGCGCGTGGACGTGGACCGGGGCATCGCCTCCTACGTCCATCCCCTGCCCGAAGCGTCGGCCAATGACTTCGTCGACGACGATTTCGCCGGATGGGGCGAGGCCCAGAACCCGAAGTCGAGCCCGGCCTACGTCGAAGTGGCGGCCATCCCGTCCGCGACGCTGTCGGTGAAACAGGGAGAGGAAACCGTCGGCGAGGTCAAATGGGGCGACGTGGAGCAGAAGAAGGTGGTCGAGACGCCGCGCATGCGCGTGGAACTTCTGGACCGGGGGCGGAACTGGGTGAACGTCACCGTCCTCGATGACGACACGGGAAGGCCGGTCCCGTGCCGCGTCCACTTCCGCTCGCCCGAAGGCATCCCCTACCAGCCCTACGGCCACCACAATCAGGTCAACTCCAACCTGGACACCTGGCACATCGACATCGGCGGGGACCTCCGGCTGGGCCAGATCACCTATGCCTACATCGACGGGAAATGTCAGGGATGGCTGCCCCGCGGCGAGGTTATCGTGGACGTGGCGCGGGGGTTCGAGTACGAGCCGCTGCGGACCCGGGTGAAGATCGAACCGGGCCAGCAGGAACTGACTCTTCGCCTCAAGCGCTGGGTGAACATGAATGCGCAAGGGTGGTACAGCGGAGATTCGCACGTCCATTTCCTCTCCACGCAGGGCAGCCACACCGAGTCCCAGGGGGAGGACCTGAACATCGTGAACCTGCTGCCCTCGCAGTGGGGCAATCTCTTCACGAACACGGAGGATTTCACGGGCCGGCCGAGCGTCTCGCAGGACGGGAACAACATCGTCTACGTGGGCCAGGAGAACCGGCAGCACTTCCTGGGCCACCTCATCCTCTGGGGCCTGAAGGAGCCGGTCATGCCCTGGTGCACCGACGGCCCGGGAGAGGCGGAACTGGGCGGCACGCTGGAGATCACCATGAGCGACTGGGCGGACCAGTGCCACGCCCAGGGCGGATCGGTCATCATCCCCCATCTCCCCAACCCGAACGGAGAGCCCGCGGCGCTCATCGCCACGGGCCGCGTGGACGGCGTGGAGATGCTGCGCCACCAGCCCTTCAACCACATCGAATACTACCGCTATCTCAACTGCGGGTACAAGCTGCCCTTGGTGGGCGGCACGGACAAGATGAGCAGCGACGTGCCCGTCGGGCTGTACCGCACCTACGCCTACATGCCCGAACAGGACTTCACCTACGACAACTGGTGCAACGCCGTCTCGCAGGGGCGCACCTTCCACAGCGGCGGCCCCATCATCCACCTCTCCGTGGACGGGCACCAGGTGGGCGACACGGTGCAGGTGTCGGGTCCCGGCACGGTGGAGGTCCAGGCCTGGTCGGAGAGCATCTTCCCGATCCATACGCTGGAAATCGTCCAGGGCGGCCGCGTCGTGGCCTCCACGGAGGACCGCAACGGAACGCGCCGCCTGGAGCTGAAGGCGCACGTGAAGGTGGACGGGCACACCTGGCTGGCCGCGCGATGCGCGGGGCCGGACTATACCAGCGTGCCCCATCACGACGGCTGGGGACGGGGGATCTTCGCCCACACCTCGCCGGTCTACGTCGCCTGCGGGGGCGAGTGGTGGATGTTCGACCGGGACGCCGCCCAGTACATGCTCACCCTCATCGACGGCGACCTGCAGTACATCCGCCGGACCGCGGCGCGGCACGAACCCGGCACGGCCACCCATCATCACGGCGAGGAAGACCATCTCGCCTACCTGGAGCGGCCCTTCGTCGAGGCGCGGGAGGCGATTCACCGCAGGATGCATCAACTGGGGATACCGCATTAGCCGCGTTGGGAGAACGTCACGAGCGGTCTGGGCATTCTGAATGCATGAGTGCCCTGGCCGCATCAGTAAGTCAGGACTCGCAGATCAGCATTACGCAATCACAGGAGAGCAGCCATGAGTTCAAGCAACGAAGTACGTATCGGTTGTGTGCAGACGCCGGCCACGGCGACCTTCGAGGAGGCCATCGAGGTCGCCAGCCGCCTCGCGGGCGACGCGGTGGCGAAGGGCGCCGATCTGGTGTGCCTGCCCGAGTTCTGCGGCGGCCTCAAAACCGACAACGGCATGATCTGTCCGCCCTCGGCGCCGGAGGCGGACCATCCCGTGGTCGCGGCCCTGCGGGATTTCACGCGGAACGCAGGCGTGTGGACGCTCATTGGCTCCGTGGCGGTGGACGGGCTGGACGGCCGGCTCATCAACCGGGGTTTCCTGGTGGACGACCAGGGGGAGATCCGCGCGCGCTACGACAAGATCCACCTCTTCGACGTGGACCTCTCCCGGGACGAGCAGTACCGGGAATCGGACGTCGTCTCCCCCGGCGAGACGGCCGTGGTGGCGGACACGCCCTGGGGCCGGCTGGGCATGACCACCTGTTACGACCTGCGCTTTCCCCAGCTCTACCGCACGCTGGCACAGGCCGGCGCCGAGATCCTCGCCGTACCTGCGGCGTTCACAAAGACGACGGGACAGGCCCACTGGCACGTGCTGAACCGCGCACGGGCCATCGAGAACAGCGCCATAGTGGTGGCCCCCTGCGCTGCGGGTTCGATTCCGGGCGGCGGCGAGGTGTACGGTCATTCGCTCATCATCTCCCCCTGGGGCGAGGTCCTGGCCGACGGCGGCGAAGACGTGGGCGTCATCGTCGCAACGGTGGACCTGGGCAGCGTCGCCAGCGCGCGCGGCCGCGTGCCGAGTCTCCGCCACGACCGTCCGTTCAGCCTGCCCGCGAAGGCCAAAGCGGACCGGCGCTCGGTGGCGTGAGTCATCTTCGCGTGAGTCGTCGTTCGACGGAACTCGTCCATAGGAGTAGTCGTTCGAAGGAACCCGTCCACGTGAGTCGTCGTTCGACGGAACTCGTCCATGGGAGCGCTTCCAGGTGAAGGAACTCATCCTGGTACGGCACGCCAAGTCGAGCTGGAAAGACCCCACCCTCCGCGATCATGACCGGCCGCTGAACAAGCGCGGGAAGCGAGACGCGCCGGAGATGGGGGAGCGGCTGGCACGGAGCGGATGCGAACCGGATCTGATCGTCTCGAGTTCCGCGATCCGGGCGCTGGCCACGGCGCGGAGCGTCGCCGGGAAGCTCGGGTACCCCCGCGAGCGCATCGCGGTGGAGGAGCGCCTCTTTCACGCGGGCGTTGACGAACTGCTCCACGTGATCCGGGGCGTGGATGATTCGGTGGATAGCCTGATGCTCTTCGGGCACAATCCCGGTTTGACGGATCTTGCGAATCACATCGGCCCGCGAGAGATCTTCAATATGCCCACCTGCGCCGTGCTGCACCTCAGGTTCCAGGTAGACACCTGGTCCACCGTGGGCGATGTGCCCGGCGACGGTGTGCTATACGACTATCCGAAACGCGCGGCGCAGTAGCACAACGCAGTAGAAGATCATCTTGTGTGGACAGTCCGCCAGGGAGATTTATCGAAATATCCGGAGGCAGAAAAACGAGCTAAGCTGGAGGTTTGAATGTCCGTTGATACGAGAGAATTGAAGTTCATAACGACTGAAGAGAAAGGCGAGGTATCGGCCATTCTGGCGAGGCCGGGCGGCTCATCAGGCGCAGGTGGCACAGGCGGCGCCGGCGGTCCGGCCGCCGCACATGCCCTGCTCGTGTTGGGACACGGATCGGGCACGAACATGCGCCATCGGTTCATGGAGGAACTGAGCGAAGCATTGAACGATGCGGGAGTCGCCACATTGCGATTCAACTATCCCTATTCCGAAAAGGGCGGCGGGGGGATGGACGGCGAGAAGGTGCGCCTGGCCACGGTGCGGGCGGCCATCGAGACGGCGAAGGAAAGCGCCGACGGGCTGCCGGTGTTCGCCGGCGGGCATTCCATGAGCGGCCGGATGGTCTCGACGGCCTGCGCCCGAGAACCCATCGAAGGGCTGCGGGGCATCGTGTTCTTCGCCTTTCCCCTGCATGCGGGCAAGAAGAACACGGAGCGCGCCGAACATCTGAAGGCGGTCGACGTACCCATGCTGTTCCTGTCCGGCCAGCGGGACTCGATGGCGGACCTGGATCTGCTGCAGCCGGTCGCGGACGACCTGCCAACCGCGACGCTGCACGTCGTGGATACGGCGGATCATGGATTTAAGGTACTGAAGCGGCGGAACACCGACGAACCCGTCATGGAGGAACTGGCCAGGGTCTCTGCGGAATGGATGAAAGAGTCATCTTGTTATAAATGGCACTCAAGTAGATAGTCGTAGAGTTAAAATTAGCAATTGTCGTTTAAACGCTAGGAAACTCAGTTTGTACCGCATTTTCGATTGTCGGTAGTGGGTACACAGGGGTATCATCCCAAAGGAACTACGCAAATACCTTTCAATTGAGATGTCATGCTTATAAGACATTTATGTATTTTAGATTTTAAATGAGAATAGCGAGTTGATCGAATTATCAACTCGTGTTTGGCATTATAGGAGGATTGATTCAAGTATGTTCCGTAATGAGATACCTGGTAATTCTTAGACTTAATACCGATCGTAAATCCGAACAACGGTGAAATCACAAGTATTTGGAAACCCGTGTCAAGTTGATGTGTAAGATTATATGAGTATTAGTTTATTGACAGGGCAAATCTGAGTTCCATTGTCTCTACTAAAACCAACTAAATACCTTTGGTACGATGTGAACATCGTGTAGTACTGTATCAAAGACAAAACTGGAGGAGAAGAACATGGATCGTGTAGATTATGAACCTTTGATTGTACAAGATCTTGTTAACTGGGAGAAACACAAGGAGCTAAAGTTAAATCCATGGTACCAACGGCGTTCTGTGTGGACGATACCCCAGAAGTCGTACCTTCTTAATACGCTGTTTGAACAGAAACCAGTTCCCACTCTTTACTTTAGGCACATTGTTGATCTAGAACAGGATAGGAGCCTTAGAGAAGTAGTCGATGGTCAGCAACGTATCCGAGCAATTCTGGAATATATCAGCGGTGAGTACGCTGCATATCATCCTGTACATCAAGGCAAGGTGACCTATGAAATGCTCTCAACAAATCAAAAAAGAGTATTTCGTGAAACAAAACTATCTGGTGGGTGGCTTCTAGGAGCTTCGGATGCAGATGTTATTGAGGTTTTTGGACGTTTGAATTCTGTTGCTAAGACTCTTAACCTGCAAGAAAAGCGTAACGCAGACTTTAGTGGGGAGTTTAAACAGTTTTGCTTACGTGAAGCAGCATCTCGGTTATCTCTGTGGAGAGATTTAAGAGTATTCACAGCGAACAACATCGCACGTATGCAAGAAGTTGAGTTTATCTCTGACATCATTCTGAATATGATTGAGGGGTTATCAGATTTCTCAAATTCCAGGTTAAAGAAACTCTATGCCGACAATGACGAGTCCTTTGCCGAAGCTCCAGAAATCCAAAAGAGGCTGGACTCGGTGTTTGATAGGATTGTCTCGTTATCACCTTCGTCAATCCGCGATACGATTTTCTCAAGAAAACCTGTGTTTTTCTCTTTGGTACTTGCGCTGGACTCGAACTCGGGTGCTAAGGGCAGGAAACTAGAAGAAGCTCTATTTGAGATCGACGAAAGGTTTAACTCAGATAAGCCACTAAGTGATCGCCCTAAAGTGGATGTTGATTTTGCAGATGCTTGTAGGGCTAGTACTCAACGGATTGCTAGTCGGAAAGTTCGTTCCAATTATATCAGCAGGTTTTTGTAGTTACAATGTCAACTCTACATCCACAGGCTGACAGAATCCGTCACACAACTGAAACTGCATTAACTCTTGTAACCCGTTTAAATTCATTAGATAGTCTTCCTCGTATTTACTTGGCCGAAATGATAGTTGTACGTCTATTCTCTCTTTTGGAGGTCATATTTGAGGATTCAGCTTGTCGGATGATATGCGGTACAAATTACTGCGACGGGTCGACTCCGCAGCTACTCAGACACCGTCCTACAAGAAGCTTTAAAAGAGCTCGTGTAGCGATGTTGGAATATGAGAGAAGTTCCAACAGCAGAATTCAGCTCAGATGGGGGCGAGCGTCGGATATCAAAAAAAACCTGGAAAACCTGTTTCCCGCAGATGAACACTTTATCAATACTATAACTATATATGGGAGTTTTATATCCGATTTAAGGAAAGTAAGAAATCACATCGCCCACGGAAATGCAAGAACACGAAAAAGATTTGATGAGGTGGTTCGAAGGCATTATGGAGCTAAAGTCAATTCGATTACACCAGGTAAAATGATGTTGTCGAGTCGTTTTTCTCCTCTACTATTGGAACAGTTCTGCAAGGAAACAAGAATCATCTTACTTGAAGTGATAAAAGGATAGAAATCTTCACATGGACACACTGACGATCATATTGCTCATCGCGCTCCTGGGATGCCTGGCGCTGGCGGCAGGCGTGCTGGTCTGGAGTTTAAGAAACAGCAGCCGGATCTATACGCTCAGCGGCGAGAAGGCGGCCATGGAGACCAAACTGGGCGTCGTGCGCGAGCAACTGGCCGAAGCGGGGAAGTCACTGGAGGAAGTCCGGAAGCTGGAAGTTGAACGGGCCGAACTGCTTCAGAAACTCACCAATGCGCAGGAACGCCTCGGCGAGCGGGACGAGGTCGAGAAGCGGTTTAAGGACACCTTCAAGGCCCTGTCGTCGGAAGTCCTGAAGTCGCAGCAGGAATCGTTCAAGGCAAACGCCGAGGAATCGTTAAAAGCACGCCAGGAAGCCGTCGAGAAACTGGTCAAGCCCCTATCGGAGAAAATCGTGTCGCTGGACAAGGCGCGGGCGGAAAACGCCGGTGAATTCCGCACCCAGATGCTGAACCTCATGCAGACCAACAAGGAACTTGCCAGCGAGGCCCAGACGCTTTCCAACGCGCTCAAGCGGCCCGACGTGCGCGGACGCTGGGGCGAAACGCAGCTCGAGCGCGTGCTGGAGCTTTCGGGCCTTAGTAAGGATATCGATTTCACGGTGCAGGACAGCTTCGACAGCGAAGGCGAACGGATCCGAACCGATGTGATCGTCCATCTGCCGCAGGACCGGACGGTCATTCTCGATTCCAAGGTGTCACTGACGGCGCTTATGGAAGCCTTCGAGACGGACGACGACGAATCCAGGTCCGCCGCGTTCGATCGCCATGTCAGCCAGGTAAAAAGTCACGTGGACTCCCTGGCCAGGAAAGAGTACTGGAGCGTCCTGGCCTCTACGCCGGACATGGTGGTGATGGTCTTGCCCGAATTCGCTTTCATCCCCGCCGTCGAGCGGGAACCCGGGCTAACGGACCGGGCCCTCGAGAAGAACGTGGTGATCGTCACGCCGCCCGCCCTGCTGGCGCTTCTCAAGGCCGTGGAGATGTCTTGGCAGCAGATCCGCGTCGCGGAGACCGCCCGGCAGATCAGCGACCTGGGCAAGGAGATGTACGAACGGCTGACGGTTTTTGCCGGGCACTATATCGACGTGGGCAAGTCGCTTCGGCAGGCGGTAGAACGGTACAACAAAGGCGTCGGCTCGTGGGATTCCCGCATCGCGCCGACGGTTAACAAGTTCCCGGAGTTAAACGTCCGTGTCACAAAGCAGATCGATGAGGTCACTTCGGTTGACAGTGTGCCCAATACAATCCAGAAACTGACGGACGGCAAGCCGGAGGTAGCGATCATCGAAGTGACTCCATCGGAGACGACAGTCGAGGAAGGCCAAGCCCGGCAGCTCGAAGCAGTGGCCAAGGCGGCTGACGGGATGTCGGTCCCGGATGTGGCGTTTACGTGGACAAGTTCGGATGAATCTGTTGCGACGATTGACACCTCTGGTCTCGCTATGGGTGTTTCGGCTGGAGAAGCCACGATCAAAGCCGCAATGGACGGAGTATCGGGTACGGGGATGTTGACCGTGACTGAACCCCCTCTGACTCCAGTTCCGGCGGGACAGCCTGACTAATGACGCAGACGGTCGCGTCGTCGACAACGATGGATAACTGATTACTGATTCCGCCAGGAATCGATCTCGTCTTTTCCATGAAAACGTGGTGCCGTTCCCCCCACAGAACACCCAGGCACGCATCCCCCGGTTCAGACCACCATTTCCCACGCTTGAATTCCCCTCCCTCCTGTGGCTTCGTATCGCCACACGAGTGTTTTCAACGTAAATTTCGGTTGCTTTATCGAATTAACAGCGTATAATTTATCATAAAGAGCATAATAATACGCCAAAATGAGTTTGTGACATGAAAAACCGGACTGTGCTGTCCTTGATGAAACAGAAGGCAGATACCCGCCTGGGACGACTGATCGCATTGACAGGTGCCCGTCAAACAGGCAAGACCACCCTGGTACAGGCCGGGTTTCCTGAATACGGTTTCGTCTCGCTCGAAGACCCGATCGTGCGCCCGGACTATACTGCGCTTTCAGCGGCACTGTGGTACCAACGTTATCCCAGGGTCATCCTGGACGAAATTCAGAAAGCGCCATCGATTGTCGAATCCATCAAGGCGGTGTACGACCGGTATACCGACGCCCGTGCCATTCTGCTTGGATCCAGCCAGATCCTGTTGATGGAGCAGATACGGGAGAGCCTGGCTGGACGCGTCACGATTATGGAACTGTATCCACTCACGATACCGGAAATGATGACCGATTCCTGGCACGATCCGGTCGTGGAATCCCGCCTGGTCCGGTATCTTGTATCGGGGGATCTTGAAATCCTCGTATCAGGGATACCCCAGCAATGCGACAGGTACGCCAGAGCGGTTGATCATCTCGATCACTACCTGGAATTCGGGGGCATGCCGGTAGTTTCCGATATCACGCTGTCCCGGGAGGACCGGTACGGGTGGCTACAGGACTACCTGCGAACGTATCTGCAAAGAGACCTTCGAGATCTGGCCAATCTTCGGGACCTGGTGCCCTATGTACGCATGTTGCGGGCATTGGGCGGTTTGGCTGGCGGTTTGCTGAATATCAGCGAACTGGCCCGTCTCGCCAGCGTGACGCACAGGACGATCATTCGTTTTGTTTCCTACCTCGAAATCAGTTACCAGATCATCCAGTTACAGCCGTGGTTCAGAAACCGAAACAAACGCCTTTCCAAGGCAGCGAAAATACACTTCCTCGATCCAGGCGTCCAACGCGCACTGCTCAACCGCAGGTCCCGGCCAACGGGTACCGAATTCGAAGGTGCCATCATCGTGGAGATCTTTAAGCAAGCGCGAAATCTGAGGTTGCCCGTTGATTTTCATCATCTGCGAACAGTCGACGGTCGGAAAGTTGATCTGCTGATCGAGACCGAAAGCGGCTATGTGCCTATCGAAATCAAATTCAAAGAAAAGGTCTCGCAAAGGGATGCGCGCCATTTGCGTCGTTTGGATGAGATCCTGGACAAACCCGTCCTCCAGGCGCTGGTGCTATCCAATGATCCTCACATCCGAGACCTGGGTGATGGCGTGATGGGGATACCCACGGGATGGGCGCTCGGCGGGTGATAGGCCACGTGAGCGATGGAAATCGATGTAATGTGAATCGAATATACGAACTGGTGGTGATCCGCTTCACATCCGTCCATAGGTCTTTTGATTGTCGAGAAGTTTGGATACCTCTATATTGTACCCCTTGTAAATCCAGACAGAGTTGCCGGTACTTAGATCCGGTGTTTGTTCGATACGAAACAGGCACGACAGGACTACAATCCACTGTTCGTATTCGTGAAGACTGCGTGGGCAGACAGCGACGGTCATATACACCCCAAAGAGATCTCACCAAAGACCAAGCATCGAGATAGGATTGGAAGCTGAATGACACACGCTAATCATCAAGATCGGGAAGAACTGCACCGCACGATCTGGCAGATTGCCAATGATCTACGGGGCAGCGTGGACGGTTGGGACTTCAAGCAATACGTGCTGGGGATGTTGTTCTACCGATTTATCAGCGAGAACCTCACCGCCTATATCAACGACGACGAACGTCGAGGGGGCATCTCCGATTTCGATTACGCAGAACTGTCGGACGAAAATGCGGAGTTGGGGCGTGACGAAACGGTAAAGGAGAAAGGATTTTACATCCTGCCCTCCGAGTTGTTTGCCAGTGTGGCGGCTTCCGCGCGACAAGACCAGGACCTGAACGAAACGCTCGCCAGGGTCTTTAGAAATATCGAGAACTCGGCAAAGGGCACTGCGAGCGAGGACGACCTGAAGGGCCTCTTCGATGACCTAGACGTAAACTCGCCCAAACTCGGCGCCACGGTGGAACAGCGGAACCGTAAACTGGTTAGACTGCTCGACGCCATTGCCGGACTGAGTTTCCAGGATTACGCCGACTCTACCATAGACGCTTTCGGAGATGCCTACGAATACCTGATGACGATGTATGCATCGAACGCGGGCAAGTCCGGCGGCGAATTTTTCACCCCGCAGGAGGTCAGCGAATTGCTCGCAGAAATCACGACCGTCGGCCGGCACGATGTAAACAAGGTATACGATCCGGCTTGTGGTTCGGGTTCGTTGCTGCTGAAGTTCTCCAAGGTGCTAGGGAAGGAGAAGGTTCGCCAAGGTTTCTTCGGGCAGGAGGTAAACCTCACGACCTTTAACCTCTGCCGCATCAACATGTTCCTGCATGACATCAATTACGAGCGGTTCGATATCGCCCTCGGAGACACACTCACCGACCCGGCGCATTGGGACGATGAACCGTTTGACGCCATAGTCTCCAATCCGCCCTATTCGATCAAATGGGACGGCGACGCGAATCCGATCCTCATCAACGACCCGCGGTTTTCTCCAGCAGGCGTTTTGGCGCCCAAAAGCAAGGCCGATCTCGCTTTCGTCATGCACATGCTTTCCTGGCTTTCAACCAGCGGTACAGCTGCCATAGTCGAGTTTCCAGGAGTACTGTATCGCGGCGGAGCCGAAATGAAGATTCGTCGCTATCTCATTGAAAACAACTACATCGACACAGTGATCCAGCTACCCCCCGATCTCTTCTTCGGAACCAGCATCGCCACCTGCATCATCGTGCTGAAAAAAAGCAAGGCGGACAACAAGACGCTCTTCATCGAGGCATCCTCCGAATTCGTCCGTTCAGGCAACAAGAACAAGCTGGCCGATGAGCACCGCGCGAAGATCCTCAAGGCGTACGCTGATCGCGTCGACATCGAACACTTCGCCGCCCTGATCGACAACAAGGCTATCGCTCAGAACGACTACAATATCTCGGTTTCGAGTTACGTGGAGCCCGAGGACACCCGGGAGACTATCGATATCAAGGCGCTCAACGAGGAGATCGACCGGATCGTTGCGCACCAGCAGGAACTCCGCACGGCCATCGACGAAATCGTATTAGAAATAGAAGGAACGAGATGAAAACGCACGTGGGTCGTATCGAGAAACTGATATCCGAATTGTGTCCGGATGGGGTGGAGTTTCGGGCGTTGGGCAGATTATGCGGATTCGGAAAGGTCGGTGCAGATAAAAAGACCAAGGAAGGGCAGAAACAAGTTTTACTTTTAAATTACATGGATGTCGTGAGAAACCAGTTCATTTCTAAGGACATATTGAAAATGAAGGTGACTGCGACAGACGCACAATTCGAAAGCTGCGACATTAAACGAGGTGATATTTTTATTACACCAACTTCTGAAACTAAGGAAGATATAGGCATATCTGCCGTCGCTGTCGAAAACATCCACAACGCCGTGTATAGTTATCATGTAATGAGGCTTCGACCCCATAAATCCAACTATACTACTTCTTGTTACATTGCATATTTATTTGAATCTGACGAACTACAAAAGCAAATTCAAAAAGCAGCGACGGGGATTACGCGATTTGGACTTACAAAGAGCAAGTGGTCACGTCTCGAAATCCCCATTCCCCCCTTGCCTATCCAAGCAGAGATCGTGAAAACCCTCGACACTTTTAAAGAGCTGGAAGCAGAGCTGGAAGCAGAGCTGGAAGCAAGAAAAAAGCAGTATGAGTATTACAGAGATAAGTTGTTTAATATCAATGAATTAGATGGGGGGGGGGGGGGGGGTGAAGATAGGTGATATTGCAACGTTCAGCAAAGGCGCAAGTATTCCACGCAACCGGATTTCTGCAATAAATACAATACCGTACATTCATTATGGAGATGTTTACAAACTATATCACAGGGTGGTCAATCTCGATTCAGAGTTCGATCATATAGCTAAAGTTTCGGCAAATGAACGTTTTCGAAACGATCAACTACTGGATACGGGCGACATCGTTTATAATCTGACTTCGGAAACGAAGGACGACATCGGAAAGGCCGTGTTGATCGAGAATACTACCCAACAAAAGTTTCTTGCCGGGACTGAAACTACCGTACTGAAAATCATCAGGAAAGACCTGATAGCGCCGGGTTTTCTCAATTACATTCTGATGTCCAACTCATACTTGAGCGAGTTCAGGAGATTTGCAACTGGCACGAAAGTCTATCGGGTTCACCCTCGCGCGATTAAAAAGATCAAAATCCCCGTCCCGCCCCTAACCGAACAGAAGCGTATCGTCTCGATCCTGGATCGTTTCGATATGCTCGTGAACGATATTACGATCGGGTTGCCGGCCGAACTGGCCGCGCGTCGGAAACAATACGAGTATTACCGGGACAGGCTGCTAACTTTCGAACCCAGGCCGGAATCGGGGGAACCGTCGGTTAACCCGGCGTGATTCTCTGCCTGCGTTCCGGTCTGACGAGTCTGGATTTTACTACTGGGCTTCGCTAGGTCCGATGGGTGGCGTAAAGGCTGATTTCGGACTCCCGGTCTTTGCTAGGCCTCAGGCCTTTCCGCTGGATTCCGCATCCGTTGTCGCGATGGCGTCCAGGACGCGTCTGATCCCAGGGTCAATCTCCTGATCGGGAACAAAGTCCACCAACTTGTGGTAACTACTCTTGTTCATCAGATTGGGGAGTTGCAGCCGTTCGAAATAGTCGGCGAAGAGTGGGGCAAGGAATTCATCGCTCACCTTGGCGTCTGCGTCCCAGGGAGATCCCCGACCCAGAGTGATCATTGCCGCGGATACTTCCCGGATGGCGGCCCGCATTGCGTCCAGTCGTTTTTTTGCCTCTGCGTATTCGAAGAGAGGTCCGACTGCTGCCGCCCTATCGCTTGAAGCGGCGTAGGCTTCAAGCGTCGCTTGAGTGCAGAGGTAATTTTCGATTTCCCGCCGCTCCCACGCCATGCACGCCAGCCCGTCGGCGGGTTGGTCCCGCGTGATCTCGTCCAGGATTGCTATGCCTCGCAGCGTGGGCAGCGCTTCCCTGAGTCCGTGAAAATTGCTTTCCGCCTTCGCCAATTGGTTTCCGATATAGTGGACGAAGGGACGCTCAAGCGCGTGCATCGCTTCACGATGATTCAGCCGTTTAGCAAAGGCCTGCAGGATCGCGAGGTCCGTCGACCCTTCCAGATACAACACCCAGCCGGTTTGACCAGCCTGGGTGTACTGCTCAAAGCCGATTTCGCGGAGCGCCTTCAACGTCTGGCTGCCTCGGTCGTCGATCCGGTGTGGATTCCCGATGAAGGCAACAACCGTATCCCTGCCCGCCGCTTCGTTCAGCAAGACCTCGGAATGACTGGCCGCGATGATCTGACAACCATTTCCCTCCGCCTCTTCGGAGATCATTCGGTAGATCTGGCGCTGCCGCAGGATTTCGAGATGGGCGTCGGGCTCGTCGAGCAGGACGACCGCACCGGGATTCGCGTGCATGTACGCGAGGAGAAGCAGCGTCTGCTGCATGCCCCGGCCGCTTGAGGACAGGTCGAGCTGTACCCCTTCCTCCCGGTAGGTCATGGTGACCTCTCCCCGTTCGACCACGTATTTCGGAGGATCGATTTCAGCGCCGAACAACTGTGCTATACGCGATATGATGGCCTCCCAACGGTGGGGATCCCCTTCGGAGACTTGAAAGCAAAGATTGCGCAGTACCTCCGCGGTTCGGCCCTCCCCGACGCGCACATCGACCGCGCCTGGATCCAACCGCGTTTCGGTGGCTGAAAGCCCTGACATGGGGGGAAGGAAGGCGACCTCCACGGCGCCCGCCTCGGGGGGAACCGCCATGCGGGAGTCGGCGTCGCCATCGTTTCGTAAGGGTCGGCAGTAGATCGACTCCTCGTTGGCATAATCGAACTCCAGTCCACACTTCCATTCGCCCTGTTTCCCGACGCCGACGACGATTACGTCGATGCGGATATTGGATGTCCTCGGCCCGCCGGTTGTTTGCCGGACGTTTCGCGTACGTAGCGCCCTCCAGAGCAGATTGGCTGAAGGAACTGGCATGGCGATCAGGTCACGGCGGTTGACCGTTACCCCGGGTCGGCGCTCAGGCGCGGGTGATCCGGAACGGCGCTCGTTCCATCGCTTCAGGCCGGTGTTCCACAACGCCAGTGCTTGCATTGCCGACGTCTTCCCGGAGTTGTTCGGGCCAATGAACACGACGGGGTTGGCGAGTTCTATACGGACGTCATCAAAAGGCTTGAAATTCCGTACGGTTAATTCGGTCAACAAGATCCATATTCCTTATGCGTTCGAAATCGCTTCACCGACCAGTAAAAGACGCTGTATGGCATTCTAAATCTTGAAATGGCGTTAGTCAAAGCGAAAACAGGTTCTCCAAATCGGTCGACCCAAGCCCGTTCCCTGGGGACCAGTTTCTGTAATGGGCGGGGCGGTATGCCGCCTTGACAGTTATCCAGATGCAAGGTACTTTGTGCGCCTGCGGAACCCCAGTTCATTGCGTGCCATACCACCAACGAAAACGGTGCCATCGTATTTGGTACATGTGGGAGTCGAGTATGAGCGAAAACCCTGTCTATAAGGTCATCGCCGAGCAGGCGCAAAGCACTGTGGTGGCGGAATACGCGCCGGTGAATTACCGCGCCGAAAGTTACCAGAGCGAGGCAGATCTTGAGTGTGCCTTTGTTGCACAACTCAAATCTCAAGCGTACGAGTACATCCAGATTACGCACGAAGACAGCCTGATAGAGAATCTTCGAAGCCAACTGGAGGAACTCAATGACTACAGTTTCAGCGACAGTGAATGGAACCTTTTTCTCGACAGCGAATTGGCCAACCGGAACGACGGTATCGAAGAAAAGACCGCTACGATTCAGGAAGATTACGTCAAGATACTAACCCGCGACGACGGATCGAAGAAAAACATTTATCTACTAAGCAAGAACAACATCCACGACAACAAACTGCAGGTCATCAGGCAGTACACAACCGACAGCGGGCTGCATGCGAACCGATACGACGTTACCGTGCTGGTCAACGGGCTGCCGCTGGTCCACGTCGAACTCAAGCGCCGCGGCGTACCGATACGGGAGGCATTCAATCAGATCAATCGCTATCAGCGTGAGAGTTTCTGGGCAGAGGCGGGGCTTTTCGAATACATCCAGCTTTTTGTCATTTCGAATGGCACGAACACGAAGTACTACAGCAATACGACCCGTATGCAGCACGTTAAGGAAACCCAACAGGGCTCGGCGAAGTACGTCAAGCGATCGAGCAACAGCTTCGAATTCACTAGTTGGTGGGCCGATGCGGCCAATAAGCCCATCAGGGACCTGGTAAATTTCTCTCGGACCTTCTTCGCGAAGCACACGCTGCTTAACGTCCTGACCCGGTACTGCGTATTCACCACCGACCGGTTGTTGCTAGTCATGAGACCTTACCAGATCGTCGCGACGGAACGCATACTGAATCGAATCGTCATCAGTACCAACCACCGGATACTGGGCACGGTCGAGGCCGGCGGATTCATTTGGCATACCACAGGCTCCGGAAAGACCCTGACGAGTTTCAAGACGGCGCAGCTGGCAAGCAGGATGGAACATGTCGACAAGGTCCTGTTCGTAGTGGATCGGAAGGATCTGGACTACCAGACCATGAAGGAGTACGACAAATTCGAGAAGGGCGCCGCAAACAGCAATACCAGCACGGCGATCCTGCAAAGGCAGCTTGAAGACCCGGACGCCCGTATCATCATCACGACGATTCAGAAACTGGACCGGTTTGTAAGGCTGAACCGCGAACATGAGGTTTTCAAAAGACATGTGGTCCTCATATTCGACGAGTGCCATCGCTCGCAGTTCGGCGAAATGCACGCCGCGATAACAAAGTCATTCTCGAAGTATCATCTTTTTGGATTCACCGGCACGCCGATCTTTGCAGCCAACGCCGCTTCCGGGGGACGGCCCGACCTGAAAACCACCGAACAGGCATTCGGCGAGAAGGCGCACACCTACACAATCGCGGACGCCATCGGGGACAAGAACGTATTGCCGTTTAAGGTAGATTATGTCTCGACGATCAAAGAGGCGGAGGATATCGAGGACGAGCAGGTGGCCGATATAGATTGCAAGGCGGCGCTGGCCTCTCCGGAACGGGTTGCGAATATCGTGCGCTACATTTGCGAGCACTTCGACCGGAAGACCAAGCGGAATAGTTTCTACAAGCTGAAGGATCGACGTCTCGCCGGATTCAATTCGATATTCGCCGTAGCCTCTATCGAAATGGCCAGACGCTATTACGCGGAATTCAAACGGCAACTATCTGATGCGCCAAGTGACAAAAAACTGAAGGTGGCGCTGATCTACAGCTTCGGTGTGAACGATGAAGACCCGGACGGGATGGTGGATGAGAACCCGGACGATACGAGCGGGCTTGACGCGAGTTCACGTCACTTCCTCGACGGCGCGATCGAGGACTACAACTCCCTGTTCGCAACATCGTACGATACGTCGTCCGACAAGTTTCAGAATTACTACAAGGACGTGAGCGAGAGGGTGAAAAACCGCGAAATCGACGTCCTCCTCGTGGTCAACATGTTCTTGACGGGATTCGACGCAACGACGGTGAATACGCTTTGGGTAGACAGAAACCTGCGCCTGCACGGATTGCTCCAGGCGTTTTCGCGCACCAACCGCATTCTCAACAGTGTAAAGACATTCGGAAATATCGTCTGCTTTCGAAACTTGGAGAAGGCCACGAACGAGTCCATCGCGCTCTTCGGCAACCCGGAAGCGGGTGGGCTTGTGCTGCTGAAGTCCTACCGCGATTACTACGAAGGTTATCAGGATGGAGACCACCCTGTGCGCGGTTACGCCGACCTGGTGGAGGAGTTGCTGGAGAAGTATCCTGTCGGCGCTTATATCATTGGCGAGCAGTCCCAGCGGAATTTCATCAAGCTTTACGGTACCATTCTTCGGGTCCGAAATATCCTGACGGCATTTGATGAGTTCAAGGGCAATGAAATCCTCTCACCGCGCGATCAACAGGACTACCACAGCATGTATATAGATCTGTACGATGATTTCCGATCGGGCGGGGATGGTGAAAGCGCGAACATCAACGATGACCTGGTCTTCGAGATGGAGTTGATCAAGCAGATCGAGATAAATATCGATTACATTCTGGAACTCGTGAGAAAGTTCCACGAGAGCCATCAACAGGACAAAGAGGTTTTAATCGATATAGAAAAGGCCATGGATTCAAGCGTTGAACTGCGGAACAAGAAAGACCTTATTCAGGTATTTATTGCTTCGCTTGGGGACCATTCCGACGTGGATAGGGACTGGAAGCATTTCGTCGAGGAACGCAAAAAGGAGGAACTTGAGCAGATTGTATTGAGCGAGAACGTCGATAGGGATGCAACGTTTCGATTTATGCGCAATGCGTTTCGGGACGGGGGCGTTCCAACTACCGGTACAGCCCTTTCCACTATCCTGCCCCCCGGGGGCCGATTTTCACCCAGTGGCGAACGAGCAAAAACCAAAGAGCGCATTCTGGACAAGTTGACGGTGTTTTATGATCGTTACATTGGAATTGCCAGTAATGAATCCGATTCTCGAATTGAGGCTGGTGCTTAACCAAGTTTCAAATGGCGCTATTAGGCCGTGTGCATTCAAGCAACAATTAGGTACAACTTTCTTTACGACATGTGGAGGATGGAGAATCGGTTCACAACGCCTTCTTCGATCGAGACTTTCCACGAAGAGTTCAAGATGAAGATCAAGTACTATGAAGATACGGACACGCTGCACATCGTATTTCTGGATAGTGCCGCGGTAGAGACGCAGGAGATGTCCGAGGACGTCTACATGGACCTTGATGAAGAGGGCAATCTCGTCTCCATGACCATCGAACACGCGGAAGAAAACGCGAATATCATGGAATTCGCTTTTGAGCGCAGGCCGAATGTGAGTGCCTGACGAAACCTCCCTCACCACGTCCGTTCCTTCAGCAGGTCCTGGATGGCCGACTTCGGGACCGGCAGTTCGTCCATGTGGTCCTCGAGCCATTCCGAGAAATCCGCCTCCATCCCGTCCGTCCACCGGTCGTCGATCTGGCCGGGTGTGTATTTCCCCTCCCGCAGCCGCTGCTTGCCGAACATATCCCTCAGCTGGACGAGTTCGGAGGTCTTAACCACGTTCTCCGCGAGGTGGGGCGGGATGAAGACGACGCCTTCGCGCTTGCCCAGGACGACGTCGCCGGGCATGACCGTGGCCTGGCCGATGCGCACCGCGGTGTTGACGCCCAGGAGCATGATCGTGGGTGAGGCGTAGGAGGGGTGCCAGCCCCGGACGAAGCAGGCGAAGTCCTCCAGTTCCTCGATGCCTTCCAGGTCCCGCACGGACCCGTCGAAGACCACGCCGTTGCCGGAATTGGCGTAGATGGCGGTGGCCAGATTGTCGCCGATGATGGGCCCCTCGTCCACCTTGCCGTAGGTGTCCGCTACGTAGACGTCCCCGGGAACGAGCATGTCGATGGGCCAGGAGATCTGGTCGCCGATGCAGCCGGCGGCGGCGCCCTTCGCCTCCATCACCGCGCGCATGGCCGGCCGCCGGGGCATGTACATGGCCGTCAGCGCCCGGCCCACGAGCGTCTTGCCGGGATGGGTCTGCGCCCAGCCGCCCTCGTACTGGTGTTCGTAGCCCGCGCCGCGCATCACGCCCCAGGCCTGGGTGATGGAGACGTTCTTCATCCGCTCGATGATCCCGTCCGGCACCCTGGGCCGTCCGTCCGGGAAGCGTTCGCCGTCCCAGTCCGGCGTGTACTCGATAAGTTCCTCCGGAGCCAGGTTCAGCGGGCAGAATTTGTCGGTCATGGGTGCTCCTCGGGCGTCAGTTTCAGCGGGTGGCTTCGGTCGTACACGAGTGCTCCCCGCGGGCATTTCCCTGCCGTGGCGTCGCAGGTTCGATCAGTTTACGTCCACCTGGTCGTGGTTCCATTGCCAACGGGTGATCTTCACATTCCGGGCCGGCACGGCCAGCGCCCCGATGTAGTCCGGGCCGGGGTCGACGGACGCCATGGACCAGCGGTCCGTCTCCAAAGGGTCCCAATGCGCAGCCCGCAATTCGGGCGGATCGTTGGGATCGACGGAGACGTCGAACTGGTCGAGGGGGCAGGACAGGCCTTGGCCGATGGCCTTTACGAAGGCCTCTTTCCGCGTCCAGCAGGCCAGGAAGGCCTCGTCGCGCCGGTAACGGGGCATGGACGCCAACTCGTTGTATTCGCGGTCGGAAAAGACGCGGTGGGCGATCTTCAACCGGTCCATGGTCGCGCGGCGACGCAGGTACTCCACGTCGATCCCCACCGGCACGCCCGTCGTGACCGCGTATACGGCCAGGCCGTGGGAATGGGACACGTTGAACCGGATAGAAGCCGCCGGTTGGGCGAGTTCCGGCTTGCCGTATTCGGTATAATGAAAGCGCAGGTCGGCGGGCGCGGCGGAGACATAGCGGGAAAGGAGGTTGCGAAGGACGGTCCGCGCAACCGTGTACCGGTCCTGCGCGCTGCGCACGAGGAACCGCTTCGCCCGTCCGAGCTCGTCGGCCGCCAGGAAACGCTCCAACTCCCCGACCCGGTCCCGCGGCAGATCGAGGGAAGCCCGCCAGACGTGGATTTCGCCTTCCGCGGGTTGCCGTTCCCCGAACGGTTCGGCGGGCGCCGCCTGCCACGCCCTGGTGTACCCGGTGCCGTCACCGTTCATAGACGATTTTTCCGCCTACGACCGTCAGGTCTACGTTCGCGTCCCTGATTTCCTCCGGCGGGATGGCGGTCAGGTCGCGGTCCAGGATCACGAAGTCCGCGAGCTTGCCGGGTTCCAGCGATCCCTTGATGTCCTCCTCGTAGGAGGCGTAGGCCGCGTCCACCGTGTAACCGCGCAGGGCTTCTTCCACGGTGATCTTCTGCTCGGGCACCCATCCTCCGGGGTTCAGATCGTCCAGCGTGCGGCGCGTGACCGCGGCGTAGATCCCTTCGATGGGCGTTGCGGGGGCCACAGACCAGTCGCTGCCCAGGGCGAGCCGCGCGCCGGTGTCCAGGAGCGACCGGAAGGCGTAGGTCGTCTTGATCCGTTCCGGACCGATGACTTTTGTGGCCCACCTGCCGTCGTCGATGGCGTGGTAGGGCTGCATGCTGGGGATCACGTCCTGGGCGGCGAACCGCGCCATATCATCCGGGTCGATGTGCTGGGCGTGCTCGATCCGGAAGCGGCGGTCCCGGGGACCGTTCTCGTCCGCGACGCGCTCGAAGATGTCCAGCTGAACCCGGATGGCCCGGTCGCCGATGGCGTGGACCATCACGTGCAGGCCGGCCCGGTCGGCCTCGGAGGTCCACTCGTACAGTTCTTCCTTGGTGCTGATGAACAGGCCCCGGTCGTCCGGCGCGTCGGTGAAGGGATCCATGAAGGCGGCCGTGTGCGATCCCAGCGAACCGTCCACGAAGCCCTTCAGGCCACCGAGGCGAACCCACTCGTCACCCCTTCCAGCCGAGTCGACCCGTGCCTCGAGCGTCTGCCAGTCCCAAAGCGGTATGGCGGCGTAAATCCGCGTCTTCATCCGGCCCTCGGCCCTGGCCCGTTCGAAAACCGCCACGTTGCTCCACGAGCCCATGTTATGGACCGACGTGACGCCCTGGGCTGCCACGTAGTCCATCGCAGAATCCAAGGCGCGGTCCTTCAAGGCGTCGGGCGCGTCGGGAACGACCCGGTCTACGAGGTACATGGCGTTGTCCTTCAGGATGCCCGCGGGTTCGCCGTCTTCGTACCGTTCGATGGTGCCGCCTTCGATCTCCTCCGTATCCTTCGTCACGCCGGCGGCGGTCAGCGCGGCCGTGTTCGCCAGGGCCATGTGCCCGTCAAGCCTGTTGACCCAGACAGGGTTGTCCGTCGTCACCGAATCGATCCAGTCCCGCCGGGGAAGCTCGCCGCCCCACTGCTCGTGGTCCCAGTCGCCGCCAAGGATCCAGACTCCGGGTTCCAGGTCCCGGGCGAATTCGGCGATGCGGTCGACGAACACCTGCGGCGTTGGCGCGTCCCGCAACTGGACGGACGATAAGTTGAACCCGCCCGATATGAAGTGCACGTGGGCGTCGATGAATCCGGGCGTCACGAACCGCCCGCCGCCCTCGATGACCCGCGTTTCGTCGTCGGCCAGGGCGTCCATCTCGTCGTTCGAACCCACCGCCAGGATGCGGTCACCCGATACGGCCACGGCCTCGGCCCACGCCCTGTATGATTGCCCGGCCTGCCCGGCCTGCCCGGACTGCCCGGTCCAGATGCGGGCGTCGCGGACGATCAGGGAGGCTTGTTCCGGAGACTGCGCGCAGCCGGAAAGCAGGGCCAGCGCCGGCAGAATGAACGACGCTGCGATTACGAATCTCAACATGGAATCTCCTAGTCGTCCGCCCTACCAGTCCGCCACGCTGCCGTCCGTGTCGTAGAAATGCTCGCCGCCCAGTTCCTCCCGGTACGGCGCGCGCTCGCTGATCGCCTGCTCGTCGATCTCGATGCCCAGTCCGGGCTTGTCGGGCAGTTCGATATGGCCGTCGACGACCTTCCAGTTCTCCTTCAGGATGTCTCCGCCGAGTGCCCAGTCCACCTGTTCCTGGGCGAGGAAGTTCGGGATCACGGCGTCCACATGCATGCAGGACGTGAAGGCCACGGGCCCGATGGCGCAGTGGGGCAGCACGTGGATGTAGTAGACCTCGGCCATGTTGGCGATCTTCTTCAGTTCGGTAATGCCGCCGGCGTGGGAACCGTCGGGCTGGATGTAGGCCGCGGCCTGCTTCTCGAAGACCTGGCGGAACTCCCAGCGGCTCAGCAGCCGCTCGCCCGTGGCGATGGGGAAGGTGACGTGGTCCGATACGAGCTTGAGGGCGTCCACGTTCTCCTGCGGCACCGGCTCCTCCACGAACATGGGCCGCATGTCCTTGATCTCGTGGCAGATCTCGATGGCCAGGGCGGGGGTCATCTTCCCGTGAAAATCGAAGGCGAGTTCCACGTCGGGCCCCACCCATTCCCGCATGAGAAAGGCGCATTCGACGAACTCGTCGATGACCGCCGGCGGCTCATGGCCCCGCCACTTGCCGCCTGGGCCGGTCTTGAAGGCCGTGTACCCGCTTTCCTGCAGCATGTCCAGCCGTTTCCGTGCCGCGGCCTGGGTTTCCACGGACAGGTTGCCGATGCCCCAGTGGGCGTAGACGCGGATGCGGTCCCGTACGGCGCCGCCGAGCAGCTTGTAGACGGGAACGCCGTAGTGCTTGCCGGCGATGTCCCAGAGTGCCTGGTCCAGGGCGGACAGGGCGGTCATGAGGATGGCGCCGCCGCGGAAGAAGGCCGAGCGGTACATGTGCTGCCAGTGATGCTCGATGCGCAGCGGGTCCTTGCCGATGAGATAGTCGGCAAGCTCACGCACCGCGCCTTCCACGCTCTCGGGCTTCCCTTCGAGGGTGGATTCTCCCCAGCCGTCAAGGCCCGTGTCCGTGGTGATCCGGACGAGTCGGGTCCGGTGGCGGGGGAAGAACTGTTCGACGGATGCGATTATCATGACGATTCCCGGCGCTGGGCGGCCGCGTTCACGTTTTGTCGAAGAATCAAGGTAGTTGGGCGGCCGCGTCGACTACCGAAATACGGGTGGCCTCGTCATCTGCCGAAAAGCGGGCAGGCCGCGTCACCGGCCGAAAAGCTGCCCGGGGTTGATGGCCTCGATGGCGTAACCGGCCGGGACGACGAATATGGACGGATCGACGACGTGGGGTTTCACCTCGGTCGCGGTCAGGGTCATGGACATGGCCGTCCCGGGGAAGGACGTGGTGATCTGCAGCGGGAATCCCGACAGGCCCTCGGTCCAGAAGGGCATGCTGTCCTTCAACGCGTTTCCGAGGGAAGCGGCCAGATCCAGCTGGATCGCGTCAGTGACCCACATGAACTGGGTCATCGCGCCGGAAGGATTGGCCCGGGTGATCCTGTACTTCCTGCATTCGTAGCCGGCGATGACGGTCGTTTCGTTCTCGTCGACGATAACCGGCGCGGTCCGCTCTTTCAGGCCAGGGTCCGCGACGATCTCGTAGGCCTTGCTGTTCATGTGGCTGATGACGAATCCGCGGGCCGACGAGCCGTCTATGATGACTTCACCCATCGTCAGGCCGATCATGCCACCCCGCATGAGGATCTTGGTCTGGCCGCCCTTGATGTAGAGGGTGTACGACTCGGGCACCAGCATGGTGACCTGGGCCCGTTCCTGCATGTTGCCGCCGCTGAACGCCACGCTGAAGTCGAGGCTGCCTTCGAAGGCGCCTTCCTGTGATTGGGCCGATGCCGATGCAATGGGCGCCAGGACGAGGCCCAGCAGCACTGGGATCGCCGCGTATCTTGTCACGTCTCTCTGACCCCGTCTGGTTCGAGGTGTGCGTAAAGCGAAGGATGCCTACTCTTCGGAAATGATGGTGAGTTCACCGGCGTGGCAGGTGTAGCAGGTCACCAGTTGCAGGTCTTCCTTTTTCATGACATTGCTGTTGATGGCCACCACTTGCTCGTTGACCTGCTCCACGAGCCTGATGAACTCCCGGCCGATCAGTTTCGCTTCCTTTTCGTCGCTGGCATAGTCTTTCAGATTGTGGCAGTAGTCGCACTTCTCCCCGATGCCGCTGCTGACCGACTTCATGTATTCGCGTATATCCCGAGTGGAGAGATCCGTCAGGACCTGGACGTTCTGAGGGGTGCGCTGGGCGTCCACGGTTGCGTCGACCAGGACCGTCATCACGAAGCAGGCGGCTATCACCGGTATGATCCGTTTCATCGCGACTCCTTTCGTCGTGGGCATTGCGGACTCTGTTGCGCGTCGCCGGGCCTTCCCCGCTCCACGGGCGGTTCGGGCAACTTAGATACGCTCCGCCGCGCTGTCAAGGGCTTTCAGGTCGGTCTTTCTGCGGCATCCGACGGTACTTTCAGCATAGCCCGCTCCGGCACGCCAGACGCCTTATTTGTATTGACAGTTCCACCCGATTTCCTTTTCAATAACGGTGTCTATACGGGACCGGCGGCGCTCCCTGTCGGCTGGCCCGGCCGGACTGTCGCTTCCCGTTCGATGGTAACCCCACCAGGTATATACCGTGATCGATTCGGTCCTATACGCGCTCGGCCTGATCGGGGTGTCCGAGCACCTGGCCTTCAGAACCACGATCCCTTTCTGGGTCATCGTACTTTTCGCCCTTTCCGTGGCCGGGCTTGTCGTCCTGTTCTACCGCCGCATGCCCGTGGCGACTTCCACGCCGGTGAAATCCCTGCTCACCGGGCTGAAAATCCTGCCCCTGCTGCTGGTCGTGTTCTGTCTCATGGAACCCGTCATCGTGGCGTCCGAGGTCTCCCCCCGCCGGGGTTTCCTCCTGATGCTGTTCGACGACTCCGGTAGCATGGGCATTCAGGACGCGACGCAGGGCCTTTCGCGCGTGGAAGCGGTGAAGCGCAGGTTCGGGGATGATGGACTGCTCGAGGAACTCGCCGCACAGTTCAGGCTGAGGTTCTACCGGTTCGCGGAACGGACCGAACGGGTCCCTGGTATCGGGGAACTGGACGCCTCCGGGACCGCGACGGACATGGCGGGCGCGCTCGCACAGGCCGCCGGCGAGTTCAGAGACCTGCCCGTGGCCGCCGTGGTGCTGGTGACCGACGGCGCGGACAATACGGGCACGGGTACGGACAAGCTGGCCAACGCGGCCGCGTACCTCGCATCGCAGGACACGCCGGTCCATGCCGTGGGTGTCGGCCGGGAACGGATCGACCGGGACGTGGAGATTCTTAAGGTTGCCGCCTCGGACCGGGTCGCGGAAGGCACCATAACCGACCTGATCGTCACCCTCCGCAGTTCAGGGTATTCGGGCCGGTCCGTCGACCTGAACATCAGGGAGGGCGGTCGGGTGGTCCAGACGGTGCCCGTGCGCCTGGGCGGGGACGGCGACGTCCAGCGGGTTCAGGTGTTCCTCTCGCCGGAATCGCCGGGCATTCTCGAATACTCGGCCGAAGTCGCCCCGCAGAACGCGGAGACGATCGCGGAGAACAACGCGCAGGCCTTCCTGCTGGACAACCGGTCGAAAACCGGACGGGTCCTCTACGTGGAAGGATATCCCCGGAGGGAGTTCAAGTTCATTCGAAGGGCCCTGGAAGAAGACCCCAGGATCGATCTGGTCTCGATCGTCCGGATTTCGCCGGACGGGAGGATCTACCGTCAGGGCATACGGGATCCGAAGCAGGAGTTGACGGCGGGATACCCCCGCAGCCGCGAGGAGCTGTTTGCCTATGACGCGGTCGTATTCGGAGACATCGAGGCAGACTGGTTCACGCCCGAGCAGTTGCGGCTCACCGAGGCCTTCGTGAGTGACCGCGGCGGCGGCTTCCTGATGATCGGCGGACTGAGTTCCTTCCGGGAAGGCGGGTACGCGGGAACGCCGATCGAGGACCTGCTGCCGGTTCGGCTCACCGGCGAAGACTGGGCTATGGGCATCGTCGACCACGCCTTTCTCCTCGAACCGGCCGCGGAAGGGATCGACCATCCGTTGCTCCGGTTCGGGTCTACCCGGGAGGAAAACAGCGCGATCTGGAGCGAGTTGCCGGAACTGATGGGCTACAACCGGATCGGCGGTGCGAAACCCGGGGCCGCCGTACTGGCGATCGACCCGAAGGCGGACGCGCTGGAAGGGTCGAACGTGGTCCTGGCGGTTCAGCGTTATGGAAGAGGGCGGTCCATGGCCTTTACCGGATTCAGCACGTGGCGCTGGCAGATGCATCTTCCGTCGGAAGACCAGTCCCACGAACGGTTCTGGCGCCAGATGATCCGCTGGATCTCCCTGTACGCCCCCGGGCGGGTGTCGGTCGCCACGGACCGGACGAACTACGGCGGACACGAACCGGTGGTCATCGAAAGCCGCTTGTTCGACCAGGAATTCGAATTGGTGAGCGGCGCCGAAGTGTGGGCCGACATAACAGGCCCCGCCGGACGCACGGAGGCTGTGCGGCTCGAACGGACCCTGGGAAGGAACGGACTGTACAGCGGCGAGTTCCGGCCCGCACTGGGCGGGACGCACAAGGTAGAGGTGTCGGTCCGTTCCGGGGATGGCGAGTTGCTGCGTGACCAGACCGGGTTTACCGTGGCCCCCTCGGCCACCGAATTCACGAACGCGGGGCTTCGACGGGAAGAACTCGAAAGGCTCGCGGCGTCCACGGGCGGCACGTACCTGCCGCTGTCCGATGCGGGACAGCTGGCGGAAATGATCGCGCCTGTCGAGGATACGGCGACTTCGATCCGCGAGAGAGACCTGCGGGACGCCCCCTTCCTTTTCGCGGCCATTCTGCTCTTCCTGAGCGCCGAGTGGTTCCTGAGACGCCAGAAAGGACTGTCGTGATGGGCCTGGTCAACCTGGCTACGGGCGTGCCCGCGCGCCTGCTGTCCGTTCGCGTGCTGTCCGTTCGCGTGCTGTCCGTTTGCGTGCTGGCCGCGGGGCTGTTCGTTTGCGAGCTGGCCGCGGGGCTGTTGCCGGTTCATGCGGCTGAGCTGCCGCGCCCTGCAACCGATTCGGTAACGGGTCCGGCGCGGCAGGAGGCCACTCCGCAGGATATGAAGTCCGCCGGGCCGGCGTCGGGCGTGCGATACGGGCTGGTCATCGCGGGTCTCGGCGGGGAGATGAAGTACGTGGAACAGCATCTGGCCTGGGCGCGCGGATTCTACGAGGTATTGAAGACCGAACACGGATACCCGGAAGACCGGCTGTTCCTGCTGGTCGAAGACCCGGACGCGGCGGGCGGCACCCCGGCCGTGAAGTCCACGCTCGAGGAGATCCGCGCCGCCCTGGCCGAGCTGGCGCGCCTGGTGCGTCCTAACGACGATCTGTTCGTCCTGCTGATCGGCCATGGCAGCGCCACGGGCACGGGCCCCAGGCTGAACATACCCGGCCCCGACCTGACGGCGGACGCGCTCCACGATGCGCTCGATGAGATTGGGGCCCGATACACGGTCGTGGTGAACGGAGCGAGTTCCAGCGCCCCGTTCATCGACGCGCTCAGCGGTCCAGGCCGCGTGATCGTAACGGCGACCAAGAGCGGCGCCGAACGACTGTCCACAGTCTTCCCGGAACACCTGCTCGACGCACTGAAAGCGCAGGCGGGCGACCTGGACAAGGATGGGCGGGTCTCCGTGCTGGAGTCTTTTAACTACGCGAGGAACAAGACCGCGGAGTGGTACGAAGACCAGGGGTTGCTGGCTACCGAGCATGCCCTGCTGGACGATAACGGCGACGGGCGGGGCACCCGGGAACCGGGACCCGGCGGTACGGACGGTACGCTGGCCGGCAGGATATACTTCGGACGCGGCCCAGGCGGCCCGGAAGCCACTGCCGGGACCGTGCCGCCCGGCGGGCAGGCGCTGCAGGCGCGCATGGAGGAACTCCGTTGGCTGATCGACGAGCTCAGGGTCCGGAAGGAACAGGAGGACCCGGAGGAATACGCGGCGCGCATGGAGGGACTGCTGATCGAACTGGCCCGGGTGACCCGCCAGCTCAGGGCGCTTCAGGCGCAGGAAGACCAACGGCCGTGACCTTATCCGTCTTGTCCTTGACGCATGGCCCGGAGCCGTTAACATATGGAGCGGTTGAATCGGTGAACTGCGTCCGGACACGCGGTCCGCAGGCAGCGGCGTTGGCCCGGGCATCGACACCTCCGACGGCGTTGGCCCGGGCATCGACGCCTCCGACGGCGACACCCTGAGCGACGTTGCCCAGGCCGGCCGGGGCCTGGACGGCGACACGGAAAGTAACTGCATGACGGAAATCGTATCCATTCGAGGTCGAGAAATCCTGGACTCCAGGGGGAACCCCACGGTCGAGGCCGAGGTGCGGCTTTCCTGCGGCGCATTCGGTAGGGCGATTGTCCCTTCGGGCGCTTCCAAGGGCGCCCACGAGGCGCACGAGCGGCGGGACGGCGACGGTTCGCGCTATCTCGGCAAAGGCGTGCTCGGTGCCGTTGCCAGCGTCAACGGCGAAATCGCCGAAGCGCTGCGCGGCCGGGACGGGACCGACCAGGCCGGGGTGGACCGCTCCATGATCGAACTCGACGGTTCGGCCAACAAGGACGTCGTCGGCGCCAACGCCATCCTCGGCGTGTCGCTGGCGGTGGCCCGCGCGGCGGCGGCGGCGTCCGGCCTGCCGTTGTACCGGTATCTTGGGGGCGACCAGGCCCATGTGCTCCCCGTACCCATGATGAATATCCTCAACGGGGGATCCCACGCTGACAACAATGTCGACCTGCAGGAGTTCATGATCATGCCCGTGGGTGCTTCCTCCTTCGCCGAAGCGTTGCGCATGGGCGCCGAGGTCTTTCACAGCCTCAAGGCGGTGCTCCTGAAGAACGGGTACGCGACCTCCGTGGGCGACGAAGGCGGTTTTGCCCCGAATCTCTCTTCTAACGCGGAGGCCGTCGAGATGCTGATGTCGGGCATTTCCGACGCCGGTTACGAACCGGGCGCCGACGTGGCGATCGCCCTCGACGCGGCGGCCTCGGAGTTCCATGAACAGGGCATATACCGGCTGGAAGCGGAATCCCGGTCGGAAAAGACCGCGGAGGAGTTGATTGAATACTACGCGGACCTGGCCGGCAGGTATCCCGTCGTTTCCATCGAAGACGGCGTGGCGGAGGACGACTGGAACGGCTGGAAGCGGCTTACCGACCGGCTCGGTGAAGAAGTGCAGCTCGTTGGCGACGACCTTTTCGTGACCAACACCAGCAGGCTGTCGCGGGGCATCCGGAGCGGGGTCGCCAACAGCATTCTGATCAAGATCAACCAGATCGGCACGCTGACCGAGACCTTCGAAGCCATCGATATGGCGCAGTCCTCGGGTTACACGGCGGTGATTTCCCACCGGTCCGGGGAGACGGAAGACACGACGATCGCGGACATCTCGGTGGCGAAATCGGCCGGCCAGATCAAGACCGGTTCCCTCTGCCGTTCCGAGCGGACCGCGAAGTACAACCAGCTGTTGCGTATCGAAGAAGAACTCGGCGAAGGGGCCCGGTACGCGGGCCGGTCTATCCTGCGCCGGGACGCATAGACGGAGCACGTCCCATGGCCGATACGGGACCTTTCAGATCCGATCCCTCGTCGGCGTCCGATGCCTCGATGGCGTCCGATGACTTGGCGGCGTCCGATTCCTCGAGGGGGTTTAGAGCCGGGCGCCGCCGTCGGTCCAGGAAACGGTCCCGGTTGAGGTGGATCATCCTCGCCGTGATCGCTGTCGTGTTCGGCTACGTCTTTATCGGTGGAGATTACGGCTGGTACAACATGTGGAAACTCAGCGAGCAACGATCTCAGTTGCAGACCGACTTGAAGGAACTGGAATCCAGGGAGCGCGTACAGATCGACGAACTGGAACTGCTGGAGGGCGATGCCGATACGGACGACCGGACGCGCTTCGAGCTGGAGCGGCGGGCCCGGGAGGAACACGGCATGGTCCGGGAAGACGAGTTGATATACCGGTTCCCCGCGGAAACGGATTCCGCCGAATCGGATTCCGTCGAAGCGGATTCCTCCGAAGCTAGGACGTCCGATCCCGGCCGCTGAAACGGTTTCCTCCCGGCAACCCCGGGCCTCCCCATGGCCATACGATCCTCGGAAGCCATCGTATTGAACCGAATCCCGCTGGGGGACACCAGCCTCCTGGTCACGGTCTACGCGCGGGCATTCGGAAAGGTGAAGCTCGTGGCCCGCGGGGCGCGACGTCCGAAGAGCAGGATGGCGTCCTCGCTGCAACCGCTGTGCGTAATCACCATATCGTACAACCATCGCGAGAACCGTGAACTGCAGCATCTTTCGAAAGTCGAGGCGGGGCCGTACTTCAGGCGGATCGGGGAAGACCTCACGAAAGTGGGCTATGCCAGCGCCGTCTGTGAACTGGTGAACCGGCTCGTCCTCGGCGAAGAACCCGGCGAACAACTCTTCGGACTGATCTTGCGTACACTGGAAGCCATCGACCAGCTGTCCGCGGACGCATGCGAAATGCTGTTCTGGCGTTTTCAGATCGAATTCGCCGATGTCTACGGCACCGGTCCGGAGTTCTCGGCCTGCCTGGGTTGCGGGGAGCGCCCGGAGGAAGCCTCGGTCCGATTCAGTCCGTCCCTGGGCGGAATCCTGTGCCGGGACTGCCAGGCGCAGGACGGCGAGGCCATGCAGCTCTCCCTGGGCACCACCCGGTTGCTGTCCCGTGTGCGCGAAATGCCGCTGGAGCATCTGCCCCGGCTGAAACCCGTCGGGACGTCCCGGCGGGAGATCCAGCGTGCGATCCGCGCCTTCTACCTCTACCAGTTGGACGACGGACGGGAGTTGAAGTCACTGAAATTCCTGGAGTCCATCGAGGAGGACGGACGGGAGCGCAAGCCATGAGAAAACGCAGGCCATGAGGGAGCGCAGGCCGTGAGGAATCGCGATAAAAAGTACGACGTCGTGACCTGGGGCGAAGGTTTTCTGCGCCTTACCCCGCGGGGTCGGGAGCGGTTCGAGCAGGCCGGCGGCTTCGATGCGGCCGTGTCCGGCGGCGCGCTGGCGGCGGCGGTCGGTCTCGCAAGGCTTGGCCTGCGGACGGCCTGGCTTTCCGCCGTGGGCGACACGCCCCTGGGCATGAAGCTCGTCAACAAGGTCCGGGAGCACGGCGTGGACACCCGGCACGTGGTTCGCGTGCCCGGGGGCCGCACCGGACTGTGCTACGCCGAGACGGGCAGCGCGCCCCGGCCGGCCCGGTACTGGTACGACATGGAGGGTACCGCTTTTCGTGCTGCCCCTCCCGGTACGGAGGACTGGGCCGCGGCCCGCGACACGGCCGTCCTTCACCTGGATCTCACGGCGCCCATGCTCGACGAAGCAAACGCCGGCCTGCTGGAATCCGCCCTCGAGTCCGTCCGGACCGCGAGCAACCCGGTCAGCATCCTGCTGGACATTCCGGACGGAGAGCGTCTCGACGCCGCGGTCGGCAGCAGCGTGCTCGGTCTCGTGGAAACCGCGGCCGTCATCATGACGACCCGAAGGTCCCTGGAGACGATCTGGGATTTCGAAGGCCCGCTGGCGGCGGCGGCCGACCTGGCGCGCAGCCGGTTCGAATCGAAGCACGCGGCCGTCGTGGAGCACCGCCTGACCGCCGAGGGAGCTGCGGAATGTTCCGCCGTGGCGGTTTCCCCGTCCGGAGAGACCTTCGAGGAGCGGTCGGGGGAGACCAGGGCGGTCGATACCGACGGGGCGCTGGGCGCCTTCGCGGCGGGTTTTCTCCTCGGCTGCCTGGAGGGTTGCACCCGTTCCGCCCTGCAGTACGGCAGTGCCGCCGCCGCGCTTTCCTGTTCCATTCCCGGACCGTTCAATTGGTTCACCCGGGACGACCTTGAAGCACAGATCGAGGGAACCGGATCGGATCTCCGGCGTTAGCCAGACGGAAGCGGATCGGACCCGGATTCTGCCAATTACGACTTTTTGCGATTGAATCGAAGAAAAAGTGCATCCGGAGTGTATATAAGTGCATCCGTAATGTATATATGTAGATACCGTCGTCGCACCCGCGGGAACACAGCACGCAGAAACCATGGACGGCTCGATGATCACAGCAGTTCGTTTCGACCGTCCTCCCCGGGTTGAATCCCACCAAAGGAGGCATCAAAATGGCAGGAAGATACCTTGCAGCGCGGTCCATCGCGCGTCCGAAGACCTTCGTCTCTGACGCAGGCACGCCGTTCTCGTCTCCGGAGTGTTGTTGGGACATTCCCTGAGTCCCGGACCCGATCAGGGAAACTGACGCACGTCCTCCGGAGCCGCGAGACCTACGTCACGCGGTGTTTTTTTTGTCCTTTAACGATTCGAACCGGAGGTAGAATCACTTCATGTATAATCCAGAATTCTGGGAAATCCGATTGGACCAGGTTGACCTGGAGCAATATCCCAATGAAGCGAATATCTGGTACGAGACGGGGGAGGATCGGGTGCACAGGTACCAGCGCGAAGACCGTGTGGACGAACTGGCCGACGCGGTCTACGATTTCCTCTCCCAGTATCTGACCCAGAAACAGTGCGAGGTCGTGGTGCTGTATTTCATCTACCAGAAGACCCAGCAGGAGACCGCGGAGATCCTGGGCATCTCCCGCAGGGTCGTGAGCCAGCACCTGTTCGGGATCTGCAGGGGCGGAAAGCATATCGGCGGCGCTGTGAACAAGCTGCGCAAGCTGTGCGACCGGCACGGCATCGATTTCCAACCGGCCGAGCGGTCGTTCGAGATGCAGGAATACAGCGAACAGCTCGCCATGTCCGCCTGAAACACGATCCCGTAACGCTTCATGCCACTACTAAAAAGCCGCCGGAATCATCAACCGGCGGCTTTTTGGTGATAGCGACTGAAAAGTGAAAGCGACTTGACTGATGGATCATGATCGATTTTCGGATGCCATGGAACGCATCGACGCCGCGAATGGCGCCGATCCGGAATCCGAGGAAGTCGACGGCCGATCGATGCCGAAAGCGCTTCTGTACGGCTTGCGGATGTCAGCCTGCCTTGAAGACCTGGCGCCCGGCGCGTCGGAAGCACTGCGGCTGGCCGTGCGCTGCCAGCACATCCAGCGGTGGAAGATTCCCCGCGGCGATTTCCCCGTAGGACGGCTAGGTTACCGGCAGTGGCGCACGGAACTGGCCTGGTACCACGCCCAGACCGCGGGCGCCATCCTGCGGGATGCCGGCTATGACGACGCCCTCGTAGACCGCGTGCAGGCTCTCGTTCGGAAAGAGCGCTTCAAGGCCGACCCCGAGGCGCAGACCGTCGAGGACGTGGCCTGCCTGGTGTTTCTCCGGCACTATCTGACTGCGTTCGCAAAAAAGCAAAGTGACGAAAAACTGGTCGATATTCTGGCGAAGACCTGGAAGAAGATGTCGCCCACGGGACGGGAGGCCGCGCGGGATATTGACTTCACCCCCGCGTTGAAGTCGTTGCTGGACCGGGCGGTCCGGGCGACCGCGCGATGAATATCGTATTCGTGTTCAGCGATCAGCACCGATGGTGCAGCACCGGCTTCGGAGGCAGCCGCCAGGTGCGGACGCCGTACATGGACCTCATGGCCGACGAAGGCGTCGTCTTCGACCTGGCAGTCTCCAACATCCCGGTCTGCACGCCCTGGCGGGCTGCTCTTCTGACCGGACAGTATCCATTGACGACCGGCATGTTCATGAACGATGTGCGGCTTCCAACGGACCGGCCGACCCTGGGCACGGTCCTGTGCGCGGAGGGCTACGACACGGCCTACATCGGGAAATGGCATCTCGACGGCCCGTCCCGGAGCGGATACACGCCGCCCGGTCCCCGCAGGCAGGGGTTCGATTTCTGGGCCGTGGGCAACTGCACCCACGACTACATGCACTCCCTGTACTACCGGGATTCGGAAGCGCCGCTGTACTGGAACGGCTACGATGCGGAGGCGCAGACTTCCCTGGCCATCGAATACATACGCGCCCGGGGGCGGGACCGGAAGCGGGACCGGCCCTTCGCGCTGGTGCTGTCGTGGGGACCGCCCCATAATCCCTACGAAGCCGTGCCCGACCGTTACCTTGACCTGTATCCGCCGGAGGAAGTAGAGGTGCGTCCCAACTGTCCCGATCCTGCCCGAGCAGATCTGGCGGGTTACCATGCGCATATTACGGCTCTCGACGACCAGTTGGCGCGGCTGGGCGGCGTCCTCGAAGAACAGGGACTGATGGACGAAACGATTTTCGTATATACTTCGGATCATGGCGACATGCTCGGATCGCAGGGCCGGCAGCGCAAGCAGCATCCCTGGGACGAGTCCATCCGCGTTCCATTCGTCATGTGTTGCCCGGACCCGGCGGACCGGGCGGACCGGGCGGACCGGGCGGACCGGGCGGACCAGGCGGTCCAGGCGGTCCAGGCGCACGCGAGGCTTCGTATCGGCACCCCCTTCAACGTGGTGGACATCATGCCGACGCTGCTCGGTCTGGCGGGCATCCCCGTACCCGATACCTGCGAGGGGCGGGACCACGCCCCGGCGGTGCGGGGCGAGGCCTTTACGGGCAACGAGGCCGCTTACATCATGAGCATCGCGCCTTTTTCGGAATACCGGGGCCAGCCCTGGCGGGGAATCCGGACCACCGGGCACACCTATGTACGCAATCTCGACGGGCCCTGGCTGTTGTACGACAACCTGGAGGATCCCTGTCAGCTGTCCAACCTGGCCGGCCGGGAAGAACATGCCGGCCTGCAGCGGCGCCTGGACGGCATGTTGCAGCAAGAGATGGCCCGGCGGGGCGACGCGCTGCTTCCCGCCGGTCATTACCTGGAGCGATTCGGTTACGAAGTGAACGATGCGGGCGCGGTACCTTACGAGACGGCGGTTCCCCCGCGTGGTCGACGCGGAAGCCCGGACCATGGCGGGACGTCTTGAGATGGTAAGAAGATGGTAAGGAGATAGTGAGGAGATGACGATGGCGGAAGAAGCCAAACTACGGCTGATCGACCCCGTGCGGGACGCCGCCGCGATCGCCGAGATGTGGAACGAAAGCGACGGCGAATGGCCCGGCACCTGGAACAGCGGCGTGCCCACGACGGCGCGGGACATTCGCGACTGGCACGAGAAGTTGGAATACACCGCGGTCTTCGTCTGGGCCGAAGCGGAGAAGATCGGCGGGTACTGTTCCCTGGTATACGACAAGGACGACAGCGAGGCCCTCTACCTCGCACTGTTGAACGTCTCACCGCGCTTCCAGGGCAGGAGCATCGGCCGTCGGTTGCTCGTCCGTTCGGTGGAAATGGCCATCGAGGACAAGAAGTACCACCTCGACCTCGACACCTGGTCGGGTAACGTGAAGGCGATGGCGCCCTACAAGCGGACGGGTTTTTTCTGGGACGCCGGGGGCTGGCCGATCATGCGCAACTACATGCCCGCCATCCTCGAGATGCCCTGTACGCGGTACTTCTTCGACCGGCACGACTGGTACGCGTCGCTGCAGCGGCGGATCGACCAGCGGCCCGACGACGAAACCTGGGAAGGGCTTCGGGTGTTTACCTACCGGTTTACGTCCGGGGGGACGCCGTCCTCCGGTGGTGCCGCCCGGACTGGCGCGGATGAAGCCGGGCCTGCCGATCGGTCTCCGACATCAGATGAAGCCGCGCCCGCCGCAGACAGGGAGGAACTGACGGTTCGGGTAGACCGCGAAGCCCGGCACGTGACCGCGGTGGAGACGGCGGAGCTGTCCGCCCGGGCGACGGTGGACGATATCGAGCCGGTGCGGGGCGGGCAGACGGTCCTCAGGTGGAAACTGGAGAACCGGAAGGACGTGCCGGCCACCATCGCGTTGACGGCGAAAGAGACGGGCGACCTGTCTATCGACTACCACTGCCGGAAGACGTTGGGACCCGGCGAGACGATCTCCCTCGAGGCGCCGGTGAGTGTGTCGGACAAAGCCAAATCCGTGGACGTGAAGAAAACCGCGCCGCGGGTGCGCACCAGCATACGTTGGGACGATCTTCCCATTGACCTCGCCACCGGCATCCGGCCGCGCGTCGAGATGTCTTTTTCCATCGATCCCGGGGAGATCACCCTGGCTCCCGGCGCACCGCGGCCGGTGCGCGTAACCCTGCAAAGCCAGTTGGACGATGACGTGGAAGCGCAGGTCCGCGTCTCGGTATCGGACGGCCTCTCGGTGGACCACAGCGCACGATCCGTAGCGGTGCCCGCCCGGGGATACGGAGGATTCGAAACGGTCCTCGAGGCAGACCGCCCGGGCGTGTTCGAACTGACCCTGTCGGGCCGCCTGGAACGGGAGGGCGGACCGGTCGACCTGGCGGATGCGAAACACGCCGTCTTCGCGCTGGCGCCGGGCGGGCTGCTGTACCACCAGGACGGCGCGATACGGTTTGAGAACGAGATCTTCCGGGCGAACCTGGAGGCCGAGGGCGGCCAGTTGAAGATCAGCGACCGGGCCACCGGGAGGTACCTGGGCACAGAAGGCGGCCGTCCCATACCGCCGAAGTGGCCCAGCGAATACAGCGAGTCGGAATTCAAGCTGAAAGCTGAGGGGGACGGGCACGGCGTGGTCCTCACGGCAACCTTCGCGCCCCGGAAGACCCCCGGTCTCGTATTCAGCCGGATCATCCGGTTGAACGCCGGACCGGTCATTACCGTGGAGCACACGCTGGAGAATACCGGATTCGACCCCCGCGTCTCCCGCCTTTACCAGTTCGTCACGAACGGAGGGGCGGACCAGGCCGCGCTGACGCTGCCGCTCCGGGAAGGGATACTCAAGGCCCGTTGCAGCGACCTGCCCGCGCCGGATGACCACGATTTCAAGACGGGCGACCGCTATGCGGAATCGTGGGGCGCCTTCGAAATGCCCCATGGAACGATGGGGGTCCTGTGGGCCGACGGCCCGGACGAGGTCGAATGGAACGGAAACGAGTTCCAGTCGGTGAGCGCGGAGACGACCTGTGCGCCCCAGTCCCGCGTAACCTTCGGCGCCTTGAGACTGCACGTCGGGGACGGCGGCTGGCAAGGCGTGCGCCGGCTGTGGAGGCGTCTCCGGGGGGAATCGACCAGCGAAGGTGAACCCGCCCCGCGGATCCTGGATGAATTCGAGGCGTCGACCGATCCTCCCCTGGCCGTGGTAAGCGGAGACGAGACCGATCTCCGGTTCCGGATAGCGCAGTGGAAGTCACGGAAGGCCAGCGGGACCGTTTCCTTCGTCATGCCCGACGGCTGGCGATGCGATCCGCCGTGGGTTTCATTCTCCGAGATCGACTGGCGGCAACCCTTCGAGGGTTCGGTGCGGCTTGCCACGTCCCGGCCGCCCGGCGTCTACACCGGCCGCATGTTGCTGGACAGCGGGGAGCGCGGCGCGGAGGTCGAATTGCCCCTCGTCCGGCTGACGGACGGATCGGCCGTGGTAATCGACGAGGTCGAATCCGGGGGTCACAGGGTGTATACCATTCGTAACCAGCGGCTCGAAATTGACGTGGCCCCCTCCTTCCTCGGATCCGTGAGCGCCATCCGGGATGCCGGCGGCGAATGCAACCACCTGGCTTCCGCCTTTCCCGAACCCGAGGCCTTCGGATGGAGCTACCCCTGGTATGGCGGGCTGCAGCCCGAGATCGTTCTGGACCGCCTGTCCTGGACGGAATCCCTCGAGGACGAGAGGTTCGTCGCGGAGCCTGTCTCCTATCGCGCCGGGGGTCTTGAATGGACGGGCCTGCGGCAGAGGGCGGCGTTGACCAAAGAGGCGTCCCGCGGCCTGACCCTGGAACTCGATACCCTGATCCTGGGGGGCGGACCGGTGATCAAACTGGTCTGGAGGTTGCTGAACGAAACCGACGCGCACCGGCGATTGAGGGGCGGATGGCATCTGTTCCTGAAGCCCGACGGCGAATTGGACGACACCGTCCTCTTTTCGGCGGACAGCGAGCGGAAACGGCGCCCGTGGTATGTCGATCAGGATGGCGGACACTGGGCCGCTGCCGCCAACCCGCGCACCGGGCGGACCTTCGTGCTCGTTTCGCCGGGGAACGGAGTCCGAATGGACAGCTGGGGCGCTGACGGGGGGCACCTGAAGCTCATGCGGGGTCACGAGATGGCCGTTCGCGGAGTCAGCGAGGAAACGGCTTACCTGGTCCTGGCCGGATCGAGAGAGGAAGCGCGGCGATACGCGGTATTGAAAGACCTGTAATGATTCTTGCTCAGACGGGGACGCCCGGTTAGAAGGACCGGTGAGGTGGACGGACCGTGCGGACCGTGAGGACCGTGCGAACCTGGCGGACCGCGGTCACCCCGGCAGGCCGTTCGAACCCCAGAGGTCGGTGTTTTCCGTCAGGATCTCGGGACCGTCGGACAGGATCGCTACCGTGTGCTCGAAATGGGCGGACAGCCGTCCGTCGGCGGTGGAGGTCGTCCATTCGTCGTCGAGGACCCGGATCCGGTGCGCGCCCGCGCACACCATGGGTTCGATGGCGATGACCATGCCCGGTTTGAGCCGGATACCGCGCTGCGGCCGGCCGTGATTGGGCACCTGCGGCTCCTCCCAGAGACTGCGGCCGATCCCGTGGCCGCACAGGTCCCGCACCACCGAGTATCCGTGGGACTCCGCGTACTGCTGCACCGCGTGCCCGATGTCACCGATGCGGTTGCCCGGCTTCGCTTCCTCGATCCCCTTGAATACCGACGCCCGCGTGACATCCATAAGCCGCTGTGCATCCGGTGAAACGCGGCCGACGGGAAAGGTGAAGGCCGTATCGCCGTGGTACCCGTCGATGATCATGGCGAAATCGAGACTGAGGATGTCCCCCTCCTCGACCTTGCGCCGCGGACTGGGGATGCCGTGCACGATCTCGTCGTTGATGGACGCGCAGATCGTGGCGGGAAAGGGCGGATGGTAGCTGGGCCGGTATCCGAGGAAAGAGGAGGTGCCCCCATAATCCCGGATCATCTTGCGGGCGATCCGGTCCAGCTCGGAGGTCGCGATGCCCGGCCTGACGGATTCTCCCATGCGCTGCAGCGTCGCGGTCGCGGCCTGGCCGCTGCGGCGAATGGTCTCGATCTGTTTTTCGGTCTTGAGAATGATTCCCATAACCGTTGCCTCACGATATTCCACACGTAATCCGGGACGCGATCGTCAGATACCTGGCGCGTCCGGGCATGCGATTGACCGGCGCGACTTTAAAACGCCCTTTGCATGATAAGCGGGAAGGCGGATTAGTCAAGGGCATTCAGCCGGATACGTAGTACCGTTACAGGCGACTTGCGCGCGCCGCTTGAATTACCTTGTCCCGCGTCCGGGTGTCATATATGTTCTGTCGCGGAACGGCCCCTGTTTTTCGCGGCCGTCAAGGCTTGTTAATCGAATTCACCGGTAAACAGGAGTGAAGTGACCAGCATCATGGACCAATCTGCACTCAACGAAGCGCCCACGCGAAAGTGGCTGACCTATCGGCCGGAGATCAAGCTCATCGACTGTACCATTCGGGACGGCGGCCTGATGAACGACCACCGTTTCGACGCGGATACCGTCAGGGCGGTCTACCAGGCCTGCGTCGCCGGTGGGATCGACTACATGGAAATCGGGTATATCAACTCGCGGCAGATCTTCTCCCCCGACGAACATGGACCCTGGAAGTTCTGCGCCGAGGAGGACATCCGCGGCGTCGTGGGCGATAATGACTCGCCCGTCAAGCTGGCGGCGATGGCCGACGCGGAGAAGTCGGACTACAAGACCGATATCCTGCCGGCCGCGGACAGCGTGCTGGACATGATCCGGATCGCCACCTACATCCACCAGATTCCCCTGGCGCTGGACATGATCCAGGACGCCCACGAGAAGGGCTACGAGACCACGTTGAACCTCATGGCGGCGTCGACGGTTCCGGAAGGCGAAATGGACGAGGCGCTCTCCATGCTCGTCGAATCGCCGGTGGACGCCATCTACGTGGTGGACAGCTTCGGCGCCCTTTACAGCGAACAGATCGAAGCGCTCGTGGACAAGTTCCTGAACGCCCTGCAATCCACCGACAAGGAGGTGGGCATCCACGCCCACAACAACCAGCAACTGGCCTTCGCCAACACGATACAGGCGCTGATCCGTGGGGCGAACTACCTGGACGCCAGCCTCGCCGGTCTCGGCCGCGGCGCCGGCAACTGCCCCATGGAACTGATCGTCGGGTTCCTGCACAACCCGAAGTTCCGCCTGCGTCCGCTCCTGGACTGCATACAGTACCACGTCGAACCGATGCGGGCCGAACTGATGTGGGGATTCGACATTCCCTACATGATCACGGGCCTGATGAACCAGCATCCCCGGTCGGGCATGCGGTTCAACGCGGCGAAGGAAAGGGGCAGCATGGCCAGATTCTACGACGAGATGGAGGACGCCGGCTGACCCGGCGCCCGGAAGGAACCCGGCTGACCCGGCGCCGCGGCGTCGGCCTCCCCCGCAAGCCCATGATAACCCCGCTCGAACAGCGCATCGTGGATCAGGTTCGCGTCCTCCGCGACGACATGATCGGCTTTTTGCAGGAATTGATCCGCATCCCCTCCGTGAATCCGCCCGGCGAAGGATACCTGGACTGTGCCCGGCTCGTGGGCGACCGGTTGAGCGCGCTGGGCTTCGAAACCCGGTTCGTGACCGCCACCGGTCATCCGGACCATTCCGCTAAACACCCCCGGGTCAACGTGATGGGCAGGCTCCCTGGCCGGTCGCCCATGCCTACGCTGCATTTCAACGGCCACACCGACGTGGTACCGCCGGGAGCGCACTGGACGGTCGATCCTTTCGGCGGGGAGGTGAAGGACGGCAGGATATACGGCCGCGGCGCGTGCGACATGAAGGGCGGCATCGCCGCGGCGCTCTTCGCTGCGGCCGCGTTGCGGGAGGCGGGCGTCACGCTGCGCGGCAGTCTCGAGTTCAGCGCGACGGTCGACGAGGAAACCGGCGGGTTCGCCGGCATGGACTACCTGGCCCGCGAGGGGCTTATTTCACCGGAACGGACCTCGTACGTGATCATCCCGGAACCCTTCGGTCCGGGACGCATCTGCCTGGGACACCGCGGGGTCTACTGGTTCCGTGTCGACACCATCGGCCGGACCGCCCACGGCAGCATGCCTTTTCTTGGCGTCAGCGCCATCAGCCAGATGGAACGTTTCCTTCGCCAGGTATCAAAGGACCTTGCGCCTGCCCTTCGCACGCGGAGAACGGAAATGCCCGTGGACCCGCCGGAAGCGCGCCGGGCCACGATCAACGTGAACGGCATAACCGGCGGACAGACGGACGGCAACGTGGGATCGCCCTGCGTGGCCGACCGGTGCTCCGCCATCTTCGACCGGCGGTACCTGAAAGAGGAATCCTTCGAAGATGTGAAAAAAGAAATCGAGACGCTGATTGCCAGCCTGGCCGCGGCCAACCCCGATTTCAAAGCGGAGCTAACCGATCTGATGAACGTTCGCCCGGTCGAGACCGACCCGGACGCCGAGTTGGTCGGTACGGCCGCCGGTGCGATCGAGGATCTGACCGGCGCCCCCGCGGAGTACGTGGCCAGCCCCGGCACCTACGACCACAAGCACGTCCACAACACCGGCCGGGTGAAGCAGTGCATCGCCTATGGTCCTGGACTGCTCCATCTCGCCCACCAGCCCGACGAGTACTGTGAGATCGAGCATCTCGTCCGGAGCTGCGAGGTCATGGCGGTCACCACGGCCCGGTTGCTCGGCGTGAACTGAAGAGGGAGGATCGATGGAATTCGCCTTGAGCAGCGACCAGGCCATGATGCGGGACACCGCCCGCCGGATCGCCGAGGAGAAACTGAAGCCCCACGCCCGGGACATCGACGAGCGCGAAGCCGTCCATTTCGACACGATCCGGGAACTCGGCGAGATGGGCTTCATGGCCATGATGATTCCGGAGGCGTACGGCGGAGCAGGCCTGGATACGCTCAGTTACGTGCTGGCCGTGGAGGAGTTCTCCCGGGTGTGCGCGTCGACCGGAGTATGCGTCTCGGTGAACAACTCCCTTTTCGCCGACGGCGTCTTCGCCTTCGGGACCGAAGCGCAGAAGAAGGCCTTTCTGCCGCCCCTCGGGCGCGGCGAGGCACAGGCCTGCCTGGCGCTGACCGAACCCGGCGCCGGTACGGACGTCGGCTCGACGGTGACGTCCGCGCTGAAGGACGGCACGGAATACGTCATCAACGGCAAGAAGCACTTCGTGACCAACGGCGGTTTCGCCGACTACCTCCTCGTGCTGGTGACCACCGCCCCCGGCACCGGCCATCGCGGCCTCAGCATGGTCCTCGTGGAGAAAGGAACCCCGGGGTTCACCGTCGGCCGCCAGGAGCAGAAACTCGGCATCCGGGGTTCGGACACCAGCGAGTTGTTATTCGATGATTGCCGCGTACCGCAGTCTAATCTGTTGGGCGAGGAGGGCCGGGGGCTGAACATCGCGCTGTCCATACTGAACGGCGGCCGCATTGGCATCGCGGCCCAGGCCCTGGGCATCGCGCAGGGGGCCTACGACGCTTCCGTGCGGTACGCGAAGGAACGGACCCAGTTCGGCAAGCCCATCGCCGAGTTCCAGGCGATCGCCTTCAAGCTTGCGGAAATGGCGACCGAACTCGAGGCGGCGCGCCTGCTGACGTACCGGGCTGCGTGGCTCAAGGACGCCGGGCAGGACTACATCACGGCGTCGTCCATGGCCAAGCTGTACGCGTCCGAGGCCTCGATTCGGATCACGAACGAGGCCATTCAGATCCACGGCGGCTACGGCTACATCCGTGACTTCGACGTGGAACGTTTTTACCGCGACGCACGGATCACCACCCTCTACGAAGGCACCTCCGAAGCCCAGAAGATCGTCATCTCGCGGAACATCCTGAAGTCGGACGGCGCCGGGTCCTGAAATCGGACGGCGCCGGGTCCTGAAATCGGACGGCGGCGGGTCCTGGCGCGTCCGGCCTGCGCGCCCCGATCCATCGCTGGCGGGTACCCGTGATGGTGCCCATGCTGGCATGGATTTCCTTGACAAATCACCAAACAGACGTAGCGTATATTGACACGCGCGGCATACGGCCAAGTAGCGTATATTGACACGTGCGGCATACGGCCAAATAGCGTATATTGACACGCGTGGCATACGGCCATATATTGTGCTAACTGCATGGCCTGACACGACATGTTCTAATGCCGATGTGGCATGGGATGTCTGTTGCCGTAGTCAACTGCTATCCGGAAAGGACCTATGGCTTCCAGGAACGGTTCGGGAAACGGAGAGGACCAGAACACCCAGCTCGATCTGCTTACGCCGCGGGAAGAAGGGGCGAATGGCAGGTCCGGGAACGGGGTAGGGTCACGGGACGAAGGGGCGGCCGGCAGTTCCGGAAACGGCAGCGGCTCACGCGGCAGCGATGCCGCGACGAACAGAAGGCCGGCCGAATCGGAAAACGGCGCGCGACCGGATGAAGGCAACGGATCTCCGGCCGCACGGCCCGTCGACGGCAACGGATCTCCGGCCACCTCGGCCGCTGCGGACGCTGCGGACACCGCGGCCGCTAAGGACGCCGCCGTCTACGACGAAAGCAAGGTCAAGACCCTCTCGTCGCTGGAACACATCCGGCTCCGCACCGGCATGTATATCGGCCGGCTCGGGAACGGCAGCGATCCCGAAGACGGCATCTACGTCCTCCTCAAGGAAGTGATCGACAACGCCGTGGACGAGTTCATCATGGGCCACGGCCGGCAGATCGACGTGTCCATCGAAGACAATCGCGTCCGCGTACGCGACTTCGGCCGCGGGATTCCCCTGGGCAAGGTCGTGGAGTGCACTTCGATCATCAACACGGGCGCCAAGTACAACGACGAGGTCTTCCAGTTCAGCGTCGGACTGAACGGCGTGGGCGCCAAGGCGGTCAACGCCCTTTCCGTCGATTTCCGCGTCGTGGCCTACCGGGACGGACGCTACGCGGAGGCGGTGTACGAGCGGGGACAGCTCCACGGGCAGAAGGAGGGCGCCGCGGACGAGCCGGACGGCACCTATGTCGAGTTCCTGCCCGACGAGGAGATCTTCGGGGAATACGCCTTCCAGCCGGATTACGTCGAACGCCGCATGTGGAACTACGCCTGCCTGAACAGCGGCCTCCGCCTGGTCTTCAACAGGAAGCGCTTCGTTTCCAAATACGGCCTGCTGGACTTCCTGAAGGCCGAGGTGGGCGAGAACGTTCTCTACGAGCCCTCGTACCACAAGAGCCAGTACATCGAATTCTCCTTCACGCACACCACCAACTACGGCGAGACCCTCTTCTCCTTCGTGAACGGCCAGTACACCGCGGACGGCGGGTCCCACCAGAGCGCGTTCCGCGAGGGCATCCTCAAGGGCGTCAACGAGTACTTCAAGAAGAGCTACGGCGGGGTGGACGTGCGTGAGTCCATCGCGGGCGCCATCGCCATCAAGCTGAAGGAACCCATTTTCGAATCCCAGACCAAGAACAAGCTGGGCAATACCGAGATCCGGGGCTGGCTCGTCTCTGAGATCCGCAGCGCCGTGGTGGACTTCCTGCACAAGAACCAGGAGTCCGCCCAGAAAATCCAGGAGAAGATCACCCAGAACGAACGTCTGCGGAAGGAACTGAACGCGGTCAAGAAGGAAGCCCGCGAGGCAGCCCGGCGCATCGCCATCAAGATCCCCAATTTCAAGGACTGCAAGTACCACTTCGATCACGCGAAGTACGGGGAGGATTCCTCGATCTTCATCACCGAGGGGCCTTCGGCCGCCGGTTCGATGGTCTCGGCGCGGGACCCGCTGACCCAGGCGATCTTCGGACTCAAGGGCGTGCCGCTGAACGTCTTTTCCCGCACGCGGGCGGCCATCTACAAGAACGAGGAGCTCTACAATCTCATGATGGCCCTCGGCATCGAGGAAGGGATATCGAACCTGCGGTTCAACAAGGTGATCATCGCGACCGACGCCGATTACGACGGATACCATATCCGCAATCTCCTGATGACCTTCTTCCTGAGCTACTTCGAGGAGATGGTGCTCGCGGGCCACGTCCACATCCTCGAAACGCCGCTCTTCCGGGTGCGCAACACGAAGGAAACCGTCTACTGCTACAGCGAGAAGGAGCGCAACGCGGCCCTTGATCGCATTCGCGGGGCGGAAGTGACCCGGTTCAAGGGGCTGGGCGAGATCTCGCCCGGCGAATTCGGCCAGTTTATCGGTTCCGACATGCGGCTCGTGAAGATCAACGTCCGTTCCATCCACAGCATACCGGAAACCCTCACCTTCTACATGGGCAAGAACACGCCCGAGCGCAGGGACTACATCGTGGAGAACCTGCTGGACGAAGTATAGGACCTCATGGCCTACGCCGATACCCTCTTCGAAGACTACTACCTGAAGTACGCCTCCTATTTCATCAAGGACCGGGCGATTCCGGAGATCGACGACGGACTCAAGCCCGTGCAGCGCCGCATTCTGCATACCCTCTTCGAGATGGACGACGGGAAGTTCCACAAGGTCGCCAACGTGGTGGGCCAGACCATGCGGTACCATCCCCACGGGGACCAGTCCATCTTCGGCTCGCTGGTCAATCTCGCGAACAAGGACATGTTCATCGAGAAGCAGGGCAATTTCGGCTCGACCCTCACCGGCGACCCCGCTTCGGCGGCCCGGTACATCGAGTGCCGCCTGACGCCGCTGGCCAAAGAGGTGTTGCACGATCCGGAGATCACCGAGTACGTGGATTCCTACGACGGCCGCAACAGGGAGCCCGTCGCCTTTCCGGCGAAGATTCCCGTCCTCCTGGCCATGGGCGCCGAGGGTATCGCCTCGAGCATGGCGACCCGGATCCTGCCGCACAACCTCATCGAACTCATGGAGGCCCAGATCGCCTGCCTCCGGGACGAGCCCTTCGAGGTCCAGCCCGATTTTCCGACGGGGGGCCTGGTGGACGTCTCGGAATACAATGACGGCAACGGGAAGGTGATGGTCCGCGCCCTGCTGGATGTGAAGGACCCCAAGCGCATCGTCATACGCCAGCTGCCCTTCGGTTCGACCACCGAAAGCCTGATCGCGTCCATCGAGGCGGCGGCGAAGAAGAACAAGCTAAAAATCGCCGGCATCTCCGACTACACGGCGGACGAGGTGGAAATCGAGATCCGCCTGGCCCGGGGCGTCCATTCCGAGGAAACCGTGGACGCCCTCTATGCCTTCACCGACTGCGAGTCCTCCATCTCCACGAACGTGCTGGTCATCCGGACGGGCCACCCGTGCATACTGCCCGTTTCCGACGTGCTCAGGCACAACACGCAGCGGCTCCTGGAGGTCCTCGAAGCCGAACTGAAGATCGAACGGAAGCAGCTGCACGCGAAGCTGCGCGCGAAAACGCTGGAGCAGCTATTCATCAAGGAACGGATATACAAGCGCATCGAGGAAGTCCGGGAGCAGGGAAAAATCCACGAAGCGATCCGGGCAGGGTTCGAACCCTTCGAATCCAAGGTGAAGGAACTGACGTCCGAGGATATCGATACACTGCTCAAGGTGCCGATCCGGCGGATCTCCCTGTACGACATCAACCGCGCCAACGAGGAGATGAAGGCCATCCGGAATCGCCTGCGGGAGATCAGGGATCACCTGGGCCATCTTTCGGCCTACGCGATCACGCTCCTGGAAGGGCTCATCGGGCGGTACCGCGAGGCCTTTCCCCGCAGGACGACCATCACCGCTTTCAAACGGGTCGACGCCCGGGAGGCGGCGCAGCGGAACCTGGCGCTCAAGTACGACCGGAACTCCGGGTACCTGGGGTATGGACTGGGCAGCGGGGACACCCTCTTCGACGTGTCGCCCTATGACCGGGTACTCGTGATCCGCAAGACCGGCGCCTACGCGCTCCACGACGAGATCGAACGGCTCTTCGTGGACAAGGGCATGCTGTACTGCGGGTTCGTAGATCCAGACCTGGTGTTCACCATGGTCTACCGGGACCGGAAGGGCCATCCCTACGTCAAGCGCTGCAAGCTGGACAAGTTCATTCTGAACCGGGGATACGAGCTCGTGCCCGAGGGTTGCCGTATCCTTCAACTGACCACGGATACCGACGTCATGGCGAATCTCACCTACAAACCCACGCCGCGGATGCGGGTCTTCGAGGAAGCCTTCGACCTTTCGCTCTTTCCCGTGCGGGGGAACCGGGCCAAGGGCATCCGCCTGGCTCCCAAGGCGCTCAAGGGCGTGAGGCTGACCAGGAAGCCGGAACAGGCGGAACCCACGGCTCCCCCGGCCGATCCCGGACAAGGAGAGGACTGACATGACCCTTGAAATGCGCATCGGCCTGGGACAGTTCAACGTGCTCACCGACGAGAAACTGGCCTACATCAAGCAACTCGGCGCCGACGACTTCCTCATGAACACGCCGAAACTGCCGGGCGAGAAACGCTGGGAGCTGGAGGACCTGGTCGACTTGAAGCGGCGGGCCGACAACGCCGAACTGCGCCTGATGGCCCTGGAGAACGTCCCCGTTTCATTTTACGACAAGGCCATGCTGGGGCTGCCGGGCCGCGACGAGCAGATCGAGCACATGAAGTACACGATCCGGAACATGGGGAAGGCCGGCATCCCGATACTGGGTTACCACTGGATGCCCAGTGCCGTCTGGCGCACGCCGGACCCCGCCGTGCTCCGCGGCGGCGCGACGGCCACGCGTTTCGATTTCGAGGCGCATAAGGACTTGGAACCCACGCATGGCCGGACCTACACGGCCGACGAGATGTGGGACAACTACGTGTACTACATGACGCGGATCCTGCCGGTCGCCGAGGAAAGCAACGTCAAGCTTGCCGTGCATCCCGACGACCCGCCCATCTCCATGCTGGGCGGCGTGGCGCGGATCTTCAGCAGCTTCGAGGGCTTCAAGCGGGCCATGGACACCTTCGACAGTCCCTGCCACGGCCTGGATTTCTGCATGGGATGCTGGTCGGAGATGGGGGGTCACGACTACGTGATCAAGGCCGTGCGGCACTTCGGCGGCGCCGGCAGAATTATATACGTTCATTTCCGCGACGTGCAGGGGAACGTGCCCTGTTTCAACGAGTGCTTCATCAACGAGGGAAACGTGGATCCATACGAGGTCATGCGGACCCTGAAGGAGGTCGGGTTCACCGGGTTCATGATCACCGACCACGTGCCCCGTTTCGTGGACGACACCGACTGGCATCACCGGGGGCGCGCCTACGCCATCGGTTACATGACGGCCATGCTTGAGATGGTGAACAAGCTGCGGCCCGCCTAGCCGTCTCCCGCCTGGTACACGCCGCCCCGGCCTGGCCCACTCCGTCCCGCCAGGCTACGCGCCAACGGCGCAACTGGCTGACCCTAGAGCGAAAACCAGTAGTTGAACTTCAGCAGGAAGATGTTCGAGGGATAGGTGTCGAACAGGTCGTTCAGGTCCCGTCCCGCGTCGAACTCGCCCGTGCCGCCCGAGCGGCTGCGTTGCTGCTGCCACACGAGGAACAGCGTCGAGCCCGGCGTGTACTCCCACCGCAAAACCAGGTTGGAACGGAACTGGCGGAAGTTGAAGTCGGGATCGCCGAAGGTATAGTCGGTCCGGCCGTCGAGGTCTTCGTCAACCCGGTAATCCTCCTCCGAATCGTCGTAGGTCAGCTGGTCGTCCGACAGCATGGCGAACCGGTCGCCAAACCGGTCGGCCCGAGGGTCCGTTATACGCTTGAACCGGTCGTAGTGGCCGGCCGATACGAAAGGCTGGCCATAGTACTGGATGGACATGTTGTTGGTAATGCTGTAGTTGAGCCGGATTTCGATCCCCAGTGTCTTCTGGTCGACGCGGCCCAGCAGGTACCGGTCGATCCGGTCCTCCTGTGCCGCGTCGCCGAACAATTCATGGGTCACGTACTGCAACTCGTTCCTGTTGGTGTTAAAGAACGGGTTGATGCGGATGTTCATGGCGTTACTCGGCCGGTACTGCATGGACACGTATACCCAACTCCCGCGCCCGGCGTCATCGCGGAACCGGTTGTGCCCCCCGCCAAAGCCGAAACTGAGCGGCTTGCGTCCATCGGTGTCGACGTCGAAGTTGAATTCCACGTTGCCCGGTGTCTTCAGGGCGGGTCCGCCGCGCAGGGCGGTGGTGGACAGCCCGGTGATCTCCGACATCATGTTGAACCACACCCACCAGTAGTTGTTGAACTGACCGCCCCCGTTGATGTTGCCGCCGAAGAATTTCCGCTCCCGGCCGAAGTTGAATCCCTGCCACTGGTTTATGAAAACATTGTATTCGCGGAAGATCCGGTTCGGTTTTTCTGACCGGTAGCCGATCCAGCTATTCTGCATGAACACGTCGGCCAGGCGAAGGAATCCCACGTCGTTCAGTTCGAGGCCCGGTGAGCGCCAGGTCCCGGAAATCCCCATGTTCCACGGGCTGTTTCCCGAACGGCCGATACCGAGACTGCCGCCATGGCCGCTCAACGCGGTCAGCGTGGAGTCGAGGGCTACGTAGTCGGCGTCGGGGCGCTGGTAGTACCGCGCGGAATTGCGCTGCACGCGGGTCATCGCTTCCGGTTCGCCCCGGACGTGGCTGAACGAAATGCTCGCGTTGAGCCAGTAGGTCCGGTCGCTCCACTGGTGTCGGAAGTCGATCCCACCCGTGTAGGCCGCCCGGTTGAGGAAATCGAAGTGGTCTCTGTTGTTGTTCCGGTTGGTCGCCGTGAGCATCGTACCCAGTGACGAGCCCCCGTCGTTGAAGTCTTGCTGCAGGCGCGCGACCAGGTAGTTGGTCAACGGTTCCACCGACTCCTCGCTCCTCGCGCCTTTCGTGTCTATCCGGGCGGCGGTTTCCGCGGTCACCGCGTCCACGATCCCGATGGACAGGCCGTCCGGTGTCTTGCCGGTGATCTTGGCGGCCGCGAGTATGGGCGTGTTCCGGGGCATGTCCATGGTCTGACCGTCCGAGAGATCAGGATGACGCTGGGGAGACCGGCCGATACGCCGCGAATAGAACAACTGGTCGTTACGGAACGGTCCGCCGCCGCCTACCTGAAATTCGGTAATGTTCTTCCCTTCGACGAAGAGGGGCCGCCGCTCTTCGAAGAACAGCTCGAAGGCCGACAGGTTGACGCGCGAAGGATCCGCCTCGACCTGGCCGAAGTCGGGATTCACCGCCAGGTCCATGGTGATGTTCCCGGCGAGCCCGATCTTGCCGTCCAGTCCGATGCGCCCGTCGGCGCGCTGGCCGTCGCGGAAGGGGTTCTGCGCTTCGGCCTGGAACCGGTTGAGGTCGCCCACGACGTAGGGCAGGATCTCGATCCGGTGGGAAGACTCGATCCCTTCGAGCCCGCGCAGTTCGCCGAACAGGCTGACCCAGCCCGGCGAATTCCGTTGGATGTGCTGCCAGCCGGAACGTTCCTGGCGGCGGTACAGCCTTCTCTGTACCTGCAGGCCCCATACCTGTCCCTCCTCGCCGGAGAACCGCAACTGGCTCAGGGGTATACGCATCTCGGCGAGCCATCCCTCTTCGTCGATGGTGGACGCGCCGTACCATACGGGGTCCCAGCTCGGGTCCCAGTCGTTGCCGTCGTTCGATATGGCCTCGTCACCCCGCCCGCCGGAGGAGGACAGCGTAAAGGAAAAAGCCGTGCGCTTGTCGTGGTAGCTGTCGAAATGGATCTCAACCCAGTCGTTGTCAAAGTCGTCCCGCCGGGTTACGCGGTGGGTAATCTGGTCCGGTTCGGTATCGAAGGCCCGGATCAGTACGTAGAGGTTGTGATCGTCGAAAAGGATCTTGAAGGCCGTCTGCTGCGTAGGTTCCCCGCCGTCGTCCGGGTCCAGCTGGGTAAAGTCACCCGACCACTCCACGTCGCCCCAGGCCGCATCATTGCCCCTGCCGTCGATGTCGGGGGGCAGCGACGTGATGTGCCGGGTATTGTACACCCGTTTTTCCGGCGCCGGCTGGCGTGCTTCGGATTCTATCGGTCCCAGTATGATCAGGACGGACAGCATGATCGTCCACCGGTGCAGTCTGTTCAGAAACAAGGTATAGCCTCCAGCCTTTAACGGGTCCTCGCCGATCATCGATTCACGCGCTGCATCTAAGACAGGGAAACGAACTGAATGGTTGCGTTTTTTTGCGTCCCCGGGTCTCACGCGGCGATATCGAACGGCGAGACGTACTGCATACATTCCTTCGGTCCATCCTATTCACAAAACCTGTCCGATTTTCCCCTGCGCGGATGCACTTGTCCGTTCACCCCGCCCGGCGGTGCGCACCTGCGCACGTGTTCTTGTCCTTCCTGCCCGGCCGGCGGCGTCCGCACACGCGTGCATCCAGCGCACGCGCTTCCTTATTTAATATGCTTTTGCCTATCGGGAACCGCGGCTGCATATTAACGTACAGGCGGTACGATTGCCGCCTGTCGCGCCATGCGGTCCTCGCCGCTGCGCGCGGCCGCACCCCGTAGCGCGCGGAGATCCCACATGCCCGCCGGTCGACCGAACGTACTCTTCATCATGACCGACCAGATGCGGGCGGACTGCATGTCCGGCGTCGGCCATCCCGTGGTCCGGACGCCCCACCTCGATCACCTCGCCTCCGAAGGCGTCCTCTTCCGTCGGGCCTACGTGCAGGCGGCGGTCTGCGGTCCCAGTCGCATGTGCTTTTACACGGGCCGGTATCCCCACGCCAACCGGTCTCCCTGGAACGAAGTGCCTCTGCCCGCGGACGAGAAGACCATGGGCCACTATTTCGGCGAAGCGGGTTACCGGGCGGCCCTATGCGGCAAGACGCACTACACTCCTGATCCCTTCGGCGATCCGTCGGCGCAGCCCGAAAAGGGGTTCCGCCGCGCGGCCCTGGCCGGCCTGGAAACCTGGGAACTGAACGAATCCAGGGGGGAGGGCTGGCTGGCCCATCTCAGGAGCAAGGGATACGCCGAAGACGTCATCGCCGATCCTTTCGCGGTGGAAATGCCCGCGGATGCCGGCCGCGAAGGACCTCCCGTCCGGGACCTTTCCGCCTACCCCACGCGTTTCCGGCGGGAGGACAGCGATACCGCCTTCATGACGGACCGGGCCATGGCCTTCATGGACGACGCCGGGGATGCGCCCTGGTTCCTGCACCTCTCCTACTTCAAGCCCCATCTGCCCATCGTGGCGCCCCATCCTTACAACGAACTGTACGACCCGGCTGATTCCCCCGCTCCGAACCGGTCTCCGGCGGAACTGGAGCGTCCCCATCCCTTCCACGTCCCCTTCCGGATCGAACGGGGCGGCGTGGCCTACGACGACGAGGACGTGTGGCGACAGCGCAGGGCGACCTACTACGGGTTGATCACGGAGATCGACGACCACCTGGGCAGGCTGTTCGGTTTCATGAAGGACCGGGGTCTCTGGGAGAACACACTGATCGTCTTCACGTCCGACCACGGCGAATACGTGGGCGATCACTGGATGTTCGAGAAGGAACTCTTCTACGACGAGGCGTACAACGTGCCCTTCATCGTCCGCGATCCCCGGCCCAGCGCGGACGCCACGCGCGGGCGGACGATGGACGAGTTCGTCGAGTCCCTGGACGTCCTGCCGACCTGCCTGGAGGTCTGTGGACTTGGCGGTCCGGGAGGTGCTGACGGATCCAGCGATGCTGGCGGACCGGACGGCGCTGGCGGACCGGGCATGCCGCCTGCCCTGCAGGGCCGGTCCCTCGTTCCCTTGCTGCGGGGCGAACGCCCGGCCGACTGGCGCGGCGCGGTCTTCGCGGACTGGGACTTCAGGTTCTACTGGACACCGAAGAAACTCGGCATCCCGCCGGAGAAATGCCGGGGATGGATGGTGCGGGACGACCAGTTCAAGTACTGGTATTTCAATGGCATGCCGGACGTGCTCTTCGACCTGGAAAGGGATCCCGGCGAACTTCGAAACGTGGCCGGAGATCCGCGTTATGCCGACGCGGTCCGGGACCTGCGCGTGAGACTGTTGGACTGGCGCATGTCCAACGAGGACGAAAGCCGGGTCGCGTGGACCTATGCGCGCCGCCCAGGATTCGGGCGCGATCCCTTCACGGCGTAATTGGTACGCCTGGTCCGCCTGGGTCGCCGGTCCGCCTGGTCCGACGTAAGCAGTCCGGCTGGTACGCAATGTCGGCGTGGTCCGGCCGATCCGCCGCATAAGGTAACGGAGCCGATATGAGCCGGTTGTTCTTCCTCGCCAGGAGGTTCGTCGCGGGGGAATCCCTCGAGGCCGCGGTCGATGTCGTCCGGTCGTTGAACGACGACGGGCTCGACGTGACCTTGAACATGCTCGGCGAAGCGACCCTTGAACGGGAAGAGGCGGACGAGGCCGTCCGCCAGTATCTAGTCATGCTTGACCTGATCCGGGACGGCGCGCTTCACGCCAATATCTCCGTAAAGCTCACCCACCTGGGATTGGATATAGACGAGGCGTACTGCATAGACAACCTGGGCCGGATCATGGAAGAGGCGAAGGAACGGGACATCTTCGTCCGACTGGACATGGAAGGCTCACCCTACACGCAGCAGACCCTCGACATCTTCTATAACCTGTACGAAAGTCACAAAAAAACCGGCGTGGTGATCCAGGCCATGTTGCTGCGCAGCCCCCACGACATCTTCGTGCTCAACAAGATCGGAGCCCGCGTGCGGCTGTGCAAGGGGTCCTACCGGGAACCCACCGACCTGGCCCTTCAGCGGATGCCCAACATCCGCGGCGCGTTTCTTTCGATGGCGGAACAGCTTCTGCGGGACGGCCATTTTCCCGCTTTCGCGACGCATGACGACTACCTGATCGAGGGCGTGATACGGTACGCCGAGCAACTGGAGGTCCCGCGGGACGGATTCGAGTTCCAGATGCTCTACGGTCTGCGTCCGGGGTTCCAGAAGGAAATGCGGGCAAGGGGCTTCGGCATGCGGGTCTACGTGCCTTTCGGAACGGAGTGGATGCCCTACTTCTACCGGAGGCTCAGGGAACGCAAGGAGAACGTTTGGTTCGTCCTGCGGAACCTTGTCCGAAGCTGAGACCGGTGCCCATCCCGTTCCGGCCGCACGTTGCTGCCGGCATGTCGGCCAGGCAGTTCGGTCGTATAAGACAGATTCTTCCTTTTGCAGTAACATACACCTTCCATTCGAGGTCTAAGTTGGCAGGCGCGATGTCCTCGCGTTCTTCATACCGGGGCCATCGCGATATACATTCAGCTTACCGGACGGGAGGTGCTTTATGTTTACGCTCGCGTACAGGGTTCTTGCCGTAGTCGCTGTACTCATTCTGCTGCCCGGCGATCTGACGGGTTTTCACCGGGACGCTTTCGCAGAGGTCAGGCATTACGCTAAAACGGTCGCCTTCGAACCGGGCGGTCACCTGGACATAGAAACCGGCAGGGGTAGCCTTGAAGTGTCCTCATGGGACCGTAACGAGGTGGAAATCGTCGCCCGTATCGAGTCACCCTTCGAAATCAACCCCGACTACGCGAGTAAGATCGTAGCGGCGCTGAGCATCGAAGTGGAGGGATCAGGACGATCGTTGCGGATCCGGTCCGACTATGACGATATTCCCAGTTACAAACGATGGTTCATCAGTATCCGGCATATCCCTTACGTCCACTACGAAATTCGAACGCCGCGCCAAATCCACCTGGCTTTGGATGTCCGCCATACGGACACGAGGATTCAGGATGTGGAAGGCGCGATTCGCATCAATGCGCACTACAGCGAGGTAACGGGAACGGACTGGACGGGCCTGTCACGCCTGGACATGGATCACGGCACGCTTCGGCTGACGGAGTTGGAAGGCGCCGTCGAACTGGATGCGCGGCACGCGGACGTGCGCATGGAAGCAACGCATCTCAACGGCGATACGCGGATACGAGCGCACCGGGGCAAGACGGTACTGTACCTGCCCCGCAATCAGGGACTCGATCTCTACTCGGATGTCAGTCACCATAGCGACCTGGATTCCGATTTCGAGATATCGACCCGGTCGTCACGGCGCGACGAAGGCATCATCGCTGGCACGATCAACGGGGGCGGCTCGTTGCTCGAACTCCGCGGCGACCATACCAGGTTCCGGTTGAGAAGCAGCGATCCGTAATCCGGTTTACAGACTTCCTCCTCCATGGCCCCTCAGCACGTCGCTCCCGGTACCTCGACAGGGCGCGGCATGCCCGTTGCACCGCTCCCTTACCCGTTCCGCAAGACGATACGTGTCTGATGTCCTGCGGCACACGGCCATCCCGCGGCACACCGCCGCCCGTACATCACGGTTCCACGAGACAAAGCATATCCGCCGTCCCGTGGCGCAATGTGCCCTGTGCGCCATTTCCGCGGTATAATCATTGACAACACCGCGGCCGTGATACCATATAATTTGAAAACAATTCGCGGTAGTTACATATTTAAGGACGTTCGAATTCAAGGCCTGGACGCGTACCAGTCCGGAATGCGGGTTCAACATCCGCATTGACAACGGCAATATCAGGTTCGGCAGACCCATGGCGCAGTCTCAGTTGTGAGCCGATCGAGGGGCCATGCTCATCCTCGGAATCGATACCTCCTGTGATGAAACAGCGGCCGCCGTCGTTCGCGATGAAACGACCGTCCTGTCCAATGTAATCTCCTCGCAGGGCATACACGTCGAATACGGGGGCGTCGTGCCGGAACTGGCCTCCCGGGCCCACCTGGCCCTTCTGCTGCCCGCGATTGAATCTGCCCTGCAGCAGGCTTCCTGCGAGCCCGACGGCCTGGACGCCATCGCCGTGACCTACGGACCCGGACTGGCAGGCTGCCTGCTGATCGGACTTTCCACGGTCAAATCCATCGCCATGGCCATGGGCAAACCCCTGGTCGGCGTGAACCACATCGAAGGCCACGTGTTCGCGGGGCGCCTGGCGGACGGGGAACTCGCCCCTCCCTTCATCGCGCTTGTCGTATCCGGCGGACACACGCAGCTGGTGCTCGTCGAAGACTGGGGCCGGTACCGCATCCTGGGCAATACGCGCGACGACGCGGCCGGTGAAGCCTTCGACAAGGTCGCCAGGCTGATGCGGATCGGGTATCCGGGCGGCCCCGTCATCGACCGGTTGTCACGCGACGGAGACCCCGGGTTCCTGGACTTTCCCCGGACTTACCTGGATCCCGACGGCTTCGAGTTCAGTTTCAGCGGCCTCAAGAACGCCATACGCATGTATCTTTCGGGTCAGACCGAAACGGAAATCGACCGCGACCAAGCCCACATCGCCGCGTCCTTCCAGGAAGCCGTCGTAGACGTGCTGGTCGACAAGTCCGTGGCCGCGGCCGCGGCCGCCGGCGTGGACGCCATTCTGATCACGGGCGGCGTGGCGTGCAACAGCCGGCTGCGCGAACGGATGACGGAAAAAGGCGCCGAATCGGGGCTCCGGGTGGTCTATCCCCCGCCCATTCTGTGCACGGACAACGGCGCCATGATCGCGGCGGCCGGAGCCTACCGGTTTCGAAACGGACAACGGGACGGGTTTTCGCTTTCCGTCCAGCCCCGCGCGCGCCTGGCTGATGTAAACGGCGCGGGGATGAACGGCGGAACAGCGCGGCCATGAACCGTATCGCGTCATTCTTCAGGTTCGACGAACACCACACGGACTGGCGGACCGAGGCCACCGGCGGCCTGACCACCTTCATGACGATGGCCTACGTCGTGGCGGTAAACCCCGCCATGCTTTCTGAGGCGATGGGCGAGGCGTTGTTCGGGGAACTCCTGTTCGCCACGTGCGCGTCCGCCGCCATCGGCACGCTTTTGATGGCGCTGCTGGCGAATTACCCCTTCGCCCTGGCGCCCGGCATGGGGCTCAACGCCTTTTTTACCTATACCATCGTGCTGGGCATGGGGGTGGACTGGCGTATTGCGCTCGCCGTGGTGCTGGCGTCGGGTCTGCTGTTCCTGTTGTTGACCGTACTTCGCGTGAGGGAAGCCATCATCACGGCGGTGCCCGAACCGCTTAAACGCGCGACGGCGGCCGGTATCGGGCTGTTCATCGCGTTCATCGGTCTCAGGAACGCCGGCATCATCGTGGATGATCCGGTCACCCTGGTCGACCTGGGGGACGTGCGTTCCTGGCCGTTCGCGTTGACGCTCGCCGGTCTGGCGGGTATCGGCGTCATGCTCGCCCGGGGCATTCGCGGCGCGATCCTGCTGGGTGTCGCCGGGGTCGCATTCCTGGCCATGATCATCGGCGTCGTTCCCTGGCCAACCGGCCTGGTCAGCCTGCCCGCCTGGCCGGCGACCCTCTTCGGGGAGGCGGTCGTCCACCTGCCGTACACCGTGGACACGCTCTTTCTCCATCTCGTCTTCGCCTTCCTGTTCGTGGACCTGTTCGATACCATGGGCACGCTGGTCGGCCTCTCGGAACGTTCGGGTTTCCTGGACCGCCAGGGCCGGCTTCCCCGGGCCAACCGCGCGCTGCTGGCGGACTCGGTCGGGACAGTTTTCGGCAGTGTGCTGGGCTCATCGACCGTGACCACCTACATCGAGAGCGCCACCGGGATTTCTTCCGGGGCGCGGACGGGATTCGCCGGTCTGGTCGTCGCCTTCCTGTTCCTGGGCACATTGTTCGTGGCCCCGCTGGTCGAATCCATACCGATTTTCGCCACCGCGCCGGCCCTGATCGTAACGGGCGTGCTGATGATGGCCTCGGCGGCGCGGGTGAACTGGAGCGACGCGACGGAAGCGGTCCCCGTATTCCTGACGTTGATTTCGATCCCGTTGACGTTCAGCATCGCCGACGGGCTGGCCGTGGGTTTCGTCGCCTATCCGGTCATCAAGAGACTGAGCGGCAGAGGCGCGGACGTGCATCCGCTCGTCGACGTCCTGGCGCTCGTCTTTATCGCACGTTACGTTTTCATGGAGTGATCTGAAGTTTACAGGCCTGTACCAGTGGCCTCCATTCACCACCAGCTACCGTGGGGAGGTATTCATCATGCGCATTACGAGCGTGGTTCTGCTCTTGCTGTTCAGTGTATGGCCGGCGGCGGCCCAGGAGTCCGGCAGCCTGGCCGGCAGAATCGCCACCGATGACGGCATGGCGCTGTTCGGCGCCAACATCGCTGTCGCGGGCGACGCGATCGAAGGAATTCGGGGAACGACGAGCGACGGCGAGGGGGCGTTCCGCATCGACGGCCTGCCGCCGGGTGTCTATGAAGTGACCGCCTCCTTCCTCGGATACGAGTCGGTCACCACGGCCGGCGTGATGATCCGCGGCGGCCAGACCACCACGCTGGACGTCGGCCTGGCGGCAACGACGCTGATCGGCGAGCAGGTGGTGGTTTCCGCGTCGCGCAAGCAGGAGAAGCTGCTCGACGCGCCGGCTTCCATTTCCGTGGTGGATCTGGACGAGATCATGGACCGGCCCGCCCTGTCGGTAACCGACTATATCACAGACTTGAGTGGCGTGGATCAGGCCAAGGTCGGCGTTTCCCAAAGCTCCACCGTGATCCGGGGATTCAACCGCACCTTCACCGGGTCCCTCCTGCAGATGGTGGACAACCGGATCGCGCGTATCGCCTCGCTCCGGCTCAACATGGGCAATGCCATTCCCTTGACGAGCGAGGACATCCAGCGCATCGAGGTCGTCCGCGGTCCGGGGTCCGCCCTCTACGGCCCCAACAGCGCCAACGGGGTGATGCACATCGTGACCCGCTCGCCCATCGGATCGGAAGGCAACGCGTTTTCCCTGTACGGTGGCGAACGCAGCCTCCGCAAGGCGACCTTCCGGCACGCCAGCAGCGTCGACGGCAAAATGGGGTTCAAGGTCTCCGGCGAATATTCGAAGGCCCGGGAGTGGGCCTACGAAGACGCCCTGGAAGTCATTCCCCGGGACAACGACAACGAACGCCTGCTCGGAGAAATCCGGATCGACCTTCGTCCGACCGATGACCTGTCCATCATCGGATCGGCGGGGTATTCCCGGATCAAGGCCGTCCAGATGACCGGACAGGGCGCGGCCCAGGCCATCGACTGGTCCACCCGGTTCTTTCAGGCCCGCTCTCAGTACAAGGGATGGTTCGCGCAGATCTTTCTCAACATGAACGACGCGGGCGATACCAAGCTCCTCCGGACCACCCAGCCGATCGTGGATACTTCGAGGCTGACCGTGATGCAGCTTCAGCACAACCTCGCACTGGGCGCCCGGCAGCAGTTCACCTACGGCGCCGACGTACTGCTGACCCGGCCGAACACCGGCAACACGACCCACGGTCAGTTCGAAGACCGGGACAACCTGAACGAATACGGATTCTACGTGCAAAGCGAAACGACCCTGAATGACCAGGTCAGCCTGATGCTGGCCGGCCGGCTGGACGAACACAGCAAGAACGAAGACCCGGTGTTTTCGCCCAGGGCGGCCCTGGTTTTCAAGCCTTCGACGGAGAGCACGCTCAGGCTGACGTACAACCGGGCCTTCGGCACGCCCAGTTCCGTGCATTACTTTCTCGATCTGATCGCGATTTCCGATCCCTTCGGCCTGGGCGGAAACTTTGGCGCCCTCGGCCTGGGTCCGGACCGCACCATCGATATGCGCACGCAGGGCGTCAACTCGCAGTTCACGTTCCGGCGCGGTGACAACGGACTGCCCATGTACCGGTCGCCCTTCGCCCCCGTGGCGGGGCTGCCCGAGGACCAGTATCTCCCCATGAACGATCTGCAGAGTACCAATCTCCTCTGGGGCGTGGCCCGCGGCGCCGTGCTGGCACAGCTTACGCCGCAGCTCCAGGGGCTGGCGGTCCCCCTCATCACGCAACTTCTGATCTCGCGAGGCCTCCCCGCCGAAACGGCCGCGCAGCTGGCGGGCCAGCAGGCGGCGCAGCTGGCCGCCGCTTTTCCGGGCGTCATCCCGTCTGCCCTGCCGGGACTCACAAACGCACTGGGCGTACTGGACACGGGGACGGGTGCCTTCAATCCCGTCGATCCGGCATCGGTCAGGGACATCGACCCGATGAGACCGTCCATCACCGAGACGTTTGAAGTGGGTTACAAAGGCGTCGTCGGCAACAAGCTCGTGCTGACCGCGGATTTCTACCGGAACAAGATTCACGATTTCATCAGTTCCATACACATCGTTACGCCCAACGTGTTCCTGGATCCGGGTCCGCTGGCCTCAGCCCTGGGCGCCGGTATCGCGCAGCAACTGGCCCTGCCGGAGAACGCGCAGCTGGCCGGTGCGCTCGCGGTGCTCGATGATCCGGCCACGGGCGTGGGCGGAGACGGAAACGGGTCGCCGGTAGATGAGCTTACCCGGATTTTCGTGAGCACAGCGGCCGCGATCCCCTACGGCACGGTGACCCCGGAGGAAGCCACCGACCCCAATGCCGTGATGCTGACTTACCGCAATTTCGGCGAAGTTTCGTACTACGGCACGGACCTCGGGTTCTCCTATTATCCCAACGATACCTGGAACCTGTCGGGCAGCTATTCCTTCATCAGCGAGAACCTGTTCGAGAAAGTGGACGGCATCGACGACATTCCATTGAACGCGCCAAAGCACAAGCTGTCCCTGGCGATCGGCCTGAAGCCGTCCGGCCTGCCGCTCAATCTCGGCGCCCGCATGCGTTACCGCGGCGCTTTCGAAATGGCCGACGGCGTTTACGTGGGCGACGTGGACGCCCATACTGTCGTGGACGTGAGCGCTTCCTATGATTTCTCAAAGGTCACGTTCAGCGTGGAGGCCAGCAATCTGCTCGACAAGCGGTACCAGGCCTTCGTCGGAGCCCCGATGATCGGGCGCCTGGTCATGGCGGGTCTCGCGGTGCGTTTCTGACCGAAATCCGGCGATAATTCGCTTGACAAATCCGCGTATTTTCTTATTCTATAAGTAATTACGCACACAAGTAAAGACTGGCCGCGCCGACGCGAAACGGAAGTCGAAACCGCATCGGCGCGGGGTCTGTATTACCCACGGCCCTTACCGGCAGGAAGGAACCGTTCCGATGCGACTGGCAGGCGTTATCCTGGCCGTCATCATGACGGCGATCCCGGCGACGGCACAGGAAACGGGCATCCTGACCGGCAGGATCGCTTCGGAGAACGGGGCGTCGCTATTCGGCGCCAATATCGTGGTCAAGAGCCCTGCGATCGAAGGGCTGCGGGGATCGACGAGCGACAGCCGGGGCATGTACCGCGTAGACGGACTTCCCGCCGGGGAGTACGAGGTCACCGTTACGTTCCTGGGTTACGTGTCGGAAACCGCGACCGGGGTCATGGTGCCAGGCGGCGCGCACACGGAACGGGATTTCGTCCTGGCCGCTACGGCGCTCGTGGGCCAGGAGGTCGTGGTCTCGGCTTCCCGCAAGCAGGAAAAAGCGCTGGACGCCCCGGCATCCGTCGAAGTGGTCGAGATGAAGGACATCCGGGACTCCCAGGCGCTGTCCTTCGACGAACACATCAAGAACCTGAGCGGCGTGGACCACGCGAAGACGGGCATCGTACAGGCCAGCACGGTGATCCGCGGCTTCAACAAAACGCTGTCGGGCCTCCTGCTCACCATGGTGGACAACAGGCTTGCGCGGATCCCGTCGCTGCGGATCAATTCCTTCCACATCATTCCCATCACCAGCGAGGACATCGAACGGATAGAAATCGTCCGCGGTCCCGGTTCGGCGCTCTACGGTCCCAACAGTTCCAACGGTGTGATGCACATCATTTCCCGGTCCCCCATCGGTTCGGAAGGCAACTACGTGTCCCTCTCCGGGGGCGAACGAAACCTGCGGAAGGCGTCCTTCCGCCATGCCAGCAGCGTAAACGACATGATCGGGCTCAAGATCTCGGGGAAGTACCTGAAGGCGCAGGATTGGGAACACCACGATCCCGCCGAGGTCGTACCGCGCAATCTCGACGTTGGGGGCCAGTACGGGGAAATCAGGCTCGACGTCCGTCCATCGGAAGAGCTGACGTTCATCGGTTCGGCAGGTTATTCCAAGAGCTCCAGCATCCAGATGACGGGGCAGGGCTCGGCCCAGGGCAGGGACTGGGTGTACAGCTATCTCCAGGGCCGCATGCAGTACAGGGGCTGGTTCGGCCAGTTCTTCTACAACAAGAGCGATGCGGGGGAAACCCAGTTGCTGCGCACCGGCGACGGCGTGGTGGACAAGTCGTCACTGACCGTGATGCAGCTGCAGAACACCTCGGATATCGGCCTGCGTCAGCAGTTTATCTACGGCGTGGACCTGCTCCTTACCCGTCCACGGACCGAAGGGACCATCCACGGCAACTACGAGGACGATGACGACACCGACGAATTCGGGGCCTACCTCCAGAGCGAGACCCGGTTCACCGACCAGGTGAGCCTGATGCTCGCCGGCCGCCTCGACCGGCACAGCAGGCTGGACAACTCGGTATTCTCGCCGCGTGCGGCCGTAGTGATGAAGCCCAATCCGGAGAACACGTTCAGGGTCACCTACAACCGGGCGTTCAACACGCCGACGGTGACCACGTTGTCGCTGGACATCAGGGCGGTTGTCGACGCGTTCGAATTCGGCGACTATTTCGGAGGTCTGGGCCTTGGTCCGGACAACTCCATCGACATCCGGTCCTACGGTGCGCGCAATCCCTTTACCTTCCGCCGCGACGAGAGCGGCCGGCCCATGTACCGGTCGCCCTTCTCCATCACGGCCGGGCTTTCCAGGGATACCTACCTGCGTCTCGACGATCCGGACGCGAACAACCTGCTGTGGAGTGCGGCAAGGGAACTTGTGGTCGCGGAGTTGATCCAGCAGCTGGGTAACGACAGCGGCGGCCTGGTCACCCCCGAACTGGCTGCCCAGTTCACCGGCGTGATACCCGAGCGTCTCCACGGCCTGACGAACAGCCTGCAACTGCTCAACCCCGAAACGCAGGGATTCGATCCGTACGACGTCTCGGCGGTCCAGGACATCGACAAGATACGTCCGACGATCTCGCAGACCCTCGAGTTCGGGTACAAGGGTATCGTCCGGAACAAGCTGGTGCTCGCGGCCGATTTCTACCGCACGCAGATGAACGACTACACTTTGCCGCTCTGGATCTTCACGCCCTCGGTGTTTCTCGACGAAGGTTCCCTCCGAAGCGCCTTGAGCCAGGGCATCGCCGACTACCTGGCGGACCCCGCGAACGCGCAGTTGGCCGACCTGGTCACGTTGCTCGACCAGCCCGCGCTCGGCGGCAACGGGAACGGCGACCACGCCGATGAAATTAACGGATACGTCGACCAGATCGTGGAAGGCGCCGCGATGATTCCCTTCGGTACCGTTACGCCCGAGCAGGCGTCCGACCCGACGGCGGTCGCCCTGACCTACCGGAATTTCGGCGACGTCACGGTCTACGGCGCCGACCTGGGGTTATCCTGGTTCCCCAACCGGTCTTGGCACTTAACGGGCAGTTACTCGTATATACACCGGAACCTGTTCGAGAACGTGGAGAACCTCGGCGACGTCCCCTTGAATTCCCCGAAGCACAAGTTCAGCGGAGGCGTTACGTACCGCCCCTCCGGGATGCCGCTGACCCTGGGCGGCAAGATCAGCTACCGCGGTTCCTTCCCTATGCTGGATGGCGTCTACGCGGGTCCTGTCGACGCCTACGCCGTGGTGGACGCCAACGCCGCCTACCAGTTTTCCGCGATCACCTTCAGCGTGGAAGCCAGCAACCTGCTGAACACCAAGTACCGGGCCTTCGTCGGCGCCCCGGAAATCGGCCGGCTGCTTTCCGCGGGCGTGGCCGTGCGGTTCTGACGGACCTCCTCGCGCCGGCCGCCGTTCTTTGCATTTCTGCGCGGCGCGGTTACCGAACCGTTTCCATTAAATCGAAACTATATCCACGGTTTTTCGTGCAATCCAATATGGACGCGCGTTTGGACGCGCGCGCAGTGGGCTCCGTTCGTCGTGCGGGACGGGGGCCCGGTCCAATATTGGCTTGACACGGAGTGCGGCCAACCGTATGATGTGTCCATCCTCAAGGAGCCCGAAAATGTCACATCGGTTGCGGTATATACTGGCGATCCTGTGCCTGCTGGCCACGCCTGCGGCCGTGTTCGCACAGGGAGAATACTTCGGTCGGAATAAGGTCCAGTACCGCGACTTCCAGTGGGAAATCATCTCCACGCCCCACTTCGAAATCTACTACTACCAGGGAGAGGAAGAGGCCGCCTACGATGCCGCCAGGATGGCGGAGCGTTCGTACAACCGCCTGAGCCGCATCCTCCAGCACCGGTTCAGCGACAAGGTCCCGATCATCCTGTACGCCTCCCATACCGATTTCCAGCAGACCAACGTCCTGCCCGGCTTCATCAGCGAGGGCACCGGCGGCGTGACGGAATTCAACAAGAACCGCATACTGCTGCCCTTCACGGGATCCTACGCGGAACTCGAACACGTACTCACCCACGAACTTGTTCACGCCTTCCAGGGAGACGTGATCTACGGCGCGGGTCCGGGGGTCTCCATCCTCAATCCCATGGCCTTCGTCGCCCCCCTGTGGTTCATGGAGGGCATGGCCGAATACCTGTCTCTCGGCCGCATCGACGCCTATACCCACATGTGGCTGCGTGACGCGGCGCTGCAGGGCTATCTGCCCCCGACCATACCCGCCATGGACTACAGTTTCGGCGTCTACCGGTTCGGACAGGCGCTGTTCGCCTACATCGGCGACCGGTACGGAGATCGGAAGATCGGCGAGATACTCCGCAAGACGGCTCGCATGCGAAACGTGAACGAAGCCTTCCGCTCCTCCATCGGCAAGGACATCGAGCGGCTGTCCGACGAGTGGAATGAGCACGTGCGCAAGACCTACCTGCCGCAGATCGAGGATTACGAAAAGCCGCAGGCCTTCGCCCGGCAACTGACCGACGTCCGGGAATCCAGGGCGGGCCTGCACCTCGCCCCGGCGATTTCGCCGCGGGGCGACAAGCTGGTCTTCATTTCCAACCGGAGCCTGTACAACGATATCTACCTGGCCTCCGCGATCAACGGAGAGGTCATTTCCAAGCTGGTCGAAGGCGAGCGCTCGGCCGATTTCGAGTCCCTCCGGTTCTTTTCCACGTCCATATCCTGGTCGCCCGATGAGCAGTACATTGCCTTCCCGGCCAAGGTCGGTGCGCGGGACGCCCTGTATGTCATGGACGTCAGAAAGAAAAAGGTGATCCGGCGCATCAGGGTCAATCTCGATGGCGCCACGTCGCCGAGCTGGTCGCCGGACGGCAGCATGCTGGTCTTCGTCGGCCTCCAGGGAGGACAGTCCGACCTGTACGTGGTGGATGCCGCGGGCGGGAACCTCAAGGCCCTTACCAGGGACCGGTACACGGACCGGGATCCCGTATGGTCGCCGGACGGCAAGACGATCGCCTTTTCCTCGGACCGGGGCGACGTGACCGATTTCCGAACGCTCACCTTTGGATACCAGCAACTGGCGCTGTACGATCTGGACACGGGAGAGATCGAGAGGATTCCGGACCAGATCGGCAAGAGCATCTCGCCGCAGTGGTCGGCGGACGGCAGCAAAATCGCATTCATTTCCAATCGCACCGGTGTGTCCAACATATTCATCCGGGACATGGAGACCGGCGAGACCTACCAGATTACCAACGTTCTGACCGGGGTGACGAACGTAACCGCCGCCGGACCCGCCATCAGCTGGGCCCAGAAGGCGGACCGCATGGTCTTCTCCGCCCTGTCCTGGGGGGGGTTCGACCTGTTTTCCATCAGCGACCCGGAGTCGTTGATGAAAGAGCCCTATGACCACGAAAAGGCGGCGACGCCCGGTGCGTCACCCGATGCGCAGCAATTGGCGCCGCCCCTGAGGACCGAACCACCGGATGAAACTCTCGCCTCCGGGGACGTGGAAGAATCATCGGAAACAATGACCTCCGGGGAGGTGGCAGGATCATCGGAAGAAACGGCATCCGGGGACGCGGCAGGATCATTACCGGAAGCGATGGAAGACGCCGCGCCGTCCATTTCTCCTGTGGCGACGGAGGACACCACGTCTGAGGCGGGATCACCGTCCGGGACCCCGGAACAGGAAAAAGTGACCACGATCCAGACCCTGCTCACCACGCCGCCGGACACGACGTCCGCCGCGGAATCGACCGCGCCCGGGGAGATGCCCGAATCGTATGCGGGTACCGGCCTCCTGGAGACGCCGCAGTTCCCCTTCGGGCCCATAGCCGGGGGCATCGGTCCCGGAGGTGAGTTGCCGGATACCACCGCCTGGACCGACGGCACGTTCAAGAAGCGCAAATACTCTCCCCGTTTCGGACTGGACTACCTGGGGGGAAATGCCGGCTACTCCACGCACGTCGGACTCGTGGGCAGTTCTGTGCTTTCCTTCAGCGACATACTGAACAACCACAAGATACTCGTCGGCGCCAACGTTTTCGGATCCCTGACGGACGCGAACCTGCTGCTCCAGTACACCAATCTTACGCGGCGCATCAACTGGAGCGTGGCGGCATTCCAGTACAGCTACGACCTGTTCCGCGCCTACCAGAGTCCCTGGATTTCCCAGGTGACGACCCAGATCAACCGCGGCGTCCAGTTCTACCTGAGCCGTCCCTTCAGCAAGTTCAACCGGTTCGAACTGGGGATCCAGGGCGTCAACCGTTCCCGTGAACTGGTGGACATCAGTTTCAATTACTTCGGCATCCGGCGGAACAGGCGCGGAAGCCTGGGAAGCGTCAACTTCATCCAGCCCACCGCCGCCCTGGTCACGGATCACACGCTGTACGGACCAACCGGCCCGATCGCCGGCGCCCGCGGCCGCGTCGAAGTGACGCCGACGTTCGGTGAACTGCAGTTCACGCGGGTCATCGCGGATTACCGCGTCTACTACAACGTCCTGCAGCGTTACGCCTTCGCCTTCCGTCTGTACGGACTGAGCAGCGACGGGCGGGACCAGGAACTGTATCCTTTCGGCGGTCCCTTCAACTTCCGCGGGGCGGACCACTGGTCCGTCTGGGGGAGCAAGGTCGCGCTGGTCAACGTCGAGTTCCGGTTTCCCCTGATCGAGGTCCTCGCCCTTGGCTGGCCGCTGCCGCTGGCCTTCCAGCAGATCCGCGGTTCGCTGTTCGTGGACGCGGGCGCCGCCTGGAACCAGACCACCAGTTCAACCCAGGCCAACCAGTATGCCGGCTATCCCAACGTGGGTCAGTTCGTCGACGGCACCCTGGTGCGGGACAACGGCCTGGGACCGCGCACGATGGAAGAGCTGTCGGGCGGACCGCTCGCGGTGGCCTACGGCATCGGCATGCGCTCGCGTGTCGGCTTCCTGATCCTGAAGTTCGATATCGCCCGCCAATTCGACCTGGGAAGGCGGCCTGCATGGTACAACAACGAGAACCTGGCCAACGTTCCCCGTGGGCTCGAGTCCGAGTTCCCCGGCACGCGTTCGTACCGGCTGAGGCATGCGCTGAACGACACCCAGTTCTTCTTTACGATCGGAGCCGATTTCTAGGACGCTCCCCGCATTCCGGCCGGCCGGCCGGTTTAATCCCTCGTTGGTTCACCTTTGCCTGAACGCGGAGATACGGCAGGTATACATGCTTACGTCAGAAGAGATCAGGGCCTTAAGGGAGCAACACTATAACGCCACGCTAACCGAAATCCAGGAACTGAACCCCGAACTCTGGATCATCCGGGTGAAACCGGACGAGGAACTTCCGCCGTACAAGCCCGGGCAGTACACCACGCTCGGCCTGGGTGACTGGGAACCCACCAACGATCCCGAACACAACGAGGACGTTAACGAGAACCTCAAGACGAAGCTCGTCCGCCGCGCCTACTCCATGTCTTTTCCCATGTACGAGGACGATCCACGCCAGTTGATGGATCCGGCGGACATGGACTACTACGAGTTCTACATCACGCTCGTGGCCCGCGACGGCGAAGAAGGCCAGGACCCCTCCCTCACGCCGAGGCTGTGGATGCTGAAGGAAGGAGACCGCCTCTGGATGGGGCCGAAGGTGACCGGCCACTACACCCTGGAACACGTTGGTCCGGACGACCAGATCATCTTCGCCGCGACCGGCACCGGTGAAGCGCCCCACAACTGTATGATCGCCGAACTGATGCGCAACGGCCACAGGCCGGAGATCATTTCGGTGGTGTGCGTGCGATACGCCCGGGACCTGGGATACCAGTCCACCAACGAGCGACTGGAACACCTTCATCCGAACTACCATTACATCACGCTGACCACCCGGGAAGCCCACAACCTCAACCGCAAGGTGTATATACAGGATCTGGTCAGGACCGGGGAACTGGAGGACCACACCGGGATCGCCCTGGATCCTGAAAGGACCCACGTGTACATCTGCGGAAACCCCGACATGATCGGCGTGCCCAACTATACCAGGGAGGGCGACAAGTCGTACCCCTCGCCCACCGGCATGGTGGAGCTGCTCGAATCCCGAGGATTCAAGGCGGATCATCGCAGGGACAAGGGCAACATACACTTCGAGGAATACTGGTAGTCCACGGTCTGGCTAGTCGGGTCGCATCCTGATTGACGAAGAGGACGAAGAGGCCGCCATGCAAACACTGACGCTGGATGCGGAGGGCAAACCCGAGGTATCCAGCGGACCCGTACCCGTCTGCAACGACGAGGACGTACTGGTCAAGGTGCGGGCATGCGTGCTGTCGCGCCGGAGTGTCGCGGATAGCGGGGCCGATCCGTCATCCACCGCCAACGGAGCCCACGGGGCCATCAGCCGGAGCTTCACGGGCATCATCGAGTCCACTGGTCGGCTTGTGGATTCGCCTGGCCGGCTTGTGGGTTCGCCTGGCGGGCGCGTGGATTCACTCGGCCGGGGCGACCGGGTCGTTGCCTGCCTTACCGACGGCGGTTTTTCGGAATATCGCAGCGTGCCAGCGAACCAGGCCGTAAAGTTGCCGCAAGGCGTCAGTTACGAGGAAGGCGCCATCGCCGGCCTGATGCCGACGGTACTCAAGGGCGTGGAACGGGCCGAGGTGGAGGGCAGCACCGTTTTCGTAAGCGGCGCGGGGACCACCGGGTTACTGGGCACGCAGGTGTCGTCCATATCGGGCGCCGCGGCCGTGATCGTGTCGGACCTGCACGCGAAACGCCTGCAACGGGCGGCGGAAACCGGCGCGGACACCCTGATCAATGCCTCCACGGAGGACGTCCATCGCCGTGTCATGGACCGGACCGGCGGCCAGGGCGTGGACGTCTGCCTCGAATGCGCCGGCAGCGGGGCATCCTTTTCCCAGTGCGCGGCGGTATTGCGGCCAGGCGGGAAGCTCGTCGTCCTGAAAGCCGATACCCACACCGTTTCCATCGACATGCGGGAATGGTCGGAGCGGTCCCTGCAGCTGATCATGGGACACGAACAGTCCTTCGAAACCCCCTATCTGGTGGACCGGGGACTGAAACTCGTGGGCATCGGCGCCGTAAGGCTGCGTCCCCTGCTGACCCACGTATTCCCCGCCCATCGCGCCGTCGAAGCCCTCGAACTGATCGACGACCACCCTGACCTGGCCGTCGAAGTCGCGCTGATATGGGGGTAGGGATCGACAGGATCAGCGTCCTGTAGTGCTTGACACGCGCGCTTCCGTGTTCCAACTTTCAAGCCGCCGGTAAAGGGTCACGAGATCTGCCGAAAGGACTTGAACGAACTTTGTCATCGGAAATCAGTATCCTGAATCTGATTCTGGATTCGGGTGCAGTCGCCAAGACCGTCATTGTCGTTCTCCTGATGTTCTCCATCGTTACGTGGGCGATCATGGCGGAGCGCTGGCGGTACTTTCGCCGGGCCCAGGCGCAGTCGGAGGAATTCCTCGCGTTCTTCCGGTCGGAGCGCAACTACAACCAGGTTTACACCGCCGCCTCGAAGTGGCCGTTCAGTCCCGCCGCCGCGGTGTACCGCGAGGTATACGAGAAGCACGCGCCGGCGTTTCCGCTGCCGGCCGAAAGCGCGGACGGCGGCGCGGCCGCCAGCGCCGACTGGTCGGGCCGGGCAATCCAGGCCGGCGACTCGACCCAGGCGGCCCACGCGAGCCGGGTGGGCCAGGCAGGCCAGGCAGCCCGGACGAAGGAAGTCGACCAGGACCTGGTGGAATCCGTCTATCGCGACCTGCGGCTGGCCGCCCACCGGGAACTGGCCCGGTTCGAGCAACGGCTTCCCCTGCTGGCCACTGCCGGTAGCGTGTGCCCGTTTCTCGGCCTGTTCGGCACGGTGTGGGGCGTCATGACCGCCTTTCTCGACATCAGTACCCAGGGCTCCACCAACATTGTGGTCGTGGCGCCCGGGATCGCGGAAGCCCTGATAACGACGATCGCGGGCCTGGCCGTGGCGATCCCGGCCATGGTGGCGTACAACTACTTCGTGCAGCGGTCGCGGGTACTGGGCCTGGAACTCGAGGACCTGGCCACCGCGGTCCTGAACATCCTCCAGTTGCGGAACTTCGCGGGGAGGCCATGAATTCCTTTGATTTCAACGGCGCGGGTTCGCCCCGCGTCCTTTCGGAAATCAGGGTCACGGCACTGGTCGACGTCATGACCGTGCTCCTGATCATCTTCATGATCACCACGCCGATGATCCAGAGCGGCGTCCAGGTGGATCTGCCCCGGTCGAGCGCGGCCGCGCCGGATCTCGGGGAGGGCCTCGTCATCACGATAACGAGCGAAGGGTCGCTCTACCTTGAAGACCGGCTGCTTTCGATCGCCCAGTTCGACGGGGTATTCGGGGAGATTTTCGAGGATCAGCAACATAAGCCGGTGTTTATCCGCGGAGACGAACAGGTGCCATACGGCGCCGTCATCGGCGTGCTGGATAAACTCAAGCAGCACGGCGTAACGCAGATTGGCCTGGCGACCAGTCTGAGGCCTTCACGATAATGGCACGCATGATCTGGGCTTCCGGATTCCTGCATATCGCGGTGATTGCCGGGCTGATAGGTTTGAATACCTGGTGGCCCGCGCCGGCGTCGTCGCTGGACCAGCAGGTCTACCGGGTCGATCTCGTAACGCTGAACGAAAGCCCGCCGGTCCAACGTCCGCCCGCGATCGACGAGTCGTTTGAAGTCGTCTCGAAGAAGGAGGCCGCCGCGCCGCAGGAGGAGGCAGCCCTGGCGCTGGAACGGACGCCGCGCCTGGTCGCTGAAGAACCGGACCCCCTACCTGAAGCGCCGCAGACCTTCGAGACCGATTCCCCGGAGATCCGCCTGGACGAGCGGAACTTCGAGTACCCGTACTACCTGGGCATGATGCAGCGGAAGATACAACAGCACTTCAACGTGCCCAGGATGCTCGGCGTAACCCAGCTCGAGACGGTCATCTATTTCCGCGTGGTGCGGTCCGGCCGGATTACCGGCGTCGTCATGGAGCGTTCGTCCTCCAACGCGGTCTTCGACCTGGCGGCGCAACGGGCGCTGAACGCGGCCGATCCGCTGCCGCCGCTGCCGGAAGGCTACAGGAAGTCCTACCTGGGCGTGCACTTCGCTTTCCAGTACGCGTTGTGAAGCAGCAACGAAAGTACACGGCATCGAAACCGTTGCCATGAATGGATTTACAGTACGGAAGGCCTGAAATGAGAAAAAAACGTTGTGCCTGGCCGATGAGGATCCTGCTGGCGGCCTGCGTCCTGCCCCTGCTCGGTGTGCAGTCCGCTTCGGCCCAGGACGAGGTCAATCTCAGCGTGCAGGCCCGCGTCTCCCCCCGCATCCCGATCGCCTTCAAGCCCTTTGTCCCCCGGGACGGAACGGCCTTTGACGCCGCCGTGCAGGACACGGTCAACCAGGTGCTCATGCGGGACCTGTCGTTTTCCGGCGTATTCGCCGTGCGGGACCTTTCCATCCCGGCCCGGGTCGGAGCCGAAGATGGCACCCCTGTGCTGACGGAAAGCGACGGCGACACCACTTACGTGTTCATGGACGCCGCCGGCGAGGTGGACCTCGAGTTGCTGCGCAAGTTATCCGTGCAGGTCATGGTGTCGGGGACGTACGAAGTATCGGGATCCCGGGTGGAGATATCCGCGCGTCTTACCGACCTGGGCACCCGGCGGACGATCATGGAGAAAGGGTATGCCGCCTTCGACCTGACCCTGAGAAGGATCGTGCATCTCATGGCCGACGACATCGTGTTCCAGCTCACCGGGGACCGCGGCACCGCCCAGACCCGTGTCGTCTATGTTTCCCAGCGAAGCGGCGCGCCGGAACTGTACATATCGGATTACGACGGTTTCAACGTCCGCCAGCTCACCCGGGACGGTGCAAGGAAATACTCGCCGAACTGGTCGCCGGACGGCACCCGAATCGCCTACACCTCCTACCGGGACGGCCCACACGAACTGTATATCCTCGACCTGCAGAGCGGCGAGACCGGAAAGGTTCCTTTCCAGGGGAGAACGGTGCTTTCGCCGCGTTGGTCGCCTGACGGCCGCCACCTGATCCTGAGCCTGGTCACGGAGGGGATTTCCAGGCTGTACATCAGCACGCTGGACGGAAGCCGGCTGGTACCGCTGGCGACCGGTTACGGGATCAACGTTTCACCGTCCTGGTCACCGCGTGGCGACCAGGTGGTATACATGTCGGACCGATTGACACAAAAGCACCTGTACGTTATAAATATAGATGGCTCGAACGACCATCGCATTACCTTCGAGGGTGGATACAACGGATCGCCGGCTTGGTCGCCCCGGGGGGACCGCATCGCCTTCGTAGGCGGTGACGTGGCGCCGGGGAGGCGGGGCGGACCCCGGCGGGTCTTCAATATCTATACCTGCGACGTCAACGGCAGCAACCTGGTGAAACTCACGGGCGTCCGCGGGCCGGAAGGGGACAACGTGAACCCGACGTGGTCCCCGGACGGACTGCACATCCTCTTCGGTTCCGACCGCGCCCGCAGAGGAACGTACCATATCTACCGGATGTCCTGGAACGGAGGCGACGTCCAGCCCGTCATCACGGAGGGAAACAACCGGCAACCCAGCTGGGGACCCAGACCCGAATGACATCGAAGTGAATCGAGAGGAAATGAACGGAAGGACCCTGAAACCCCTCGGCCGGAGCTTGCTGCCGGCGATCTTCATCCTGATCGTTACCGGCGCATGCGGCGTCCAGTCCGACCTGACCAACCTGAAGAACGACACGACGCATCTGCGGGCCCAGATGCAGGTCATGCGCGAGGAGGTCGCCCTTCAGGAGGACATAGACTCCCTGAAAGTGCACATCGTGGGGCTGGAAGCCCTCGTGCGGGACCAGATGGACGAATTGCTGCGCATGCGGGCGGACATGGGACAGCGGGTCGGAGCCCTCGAAAGCCAGTTGCAGGTCCTGACCACGCGCATCACGGAAAGCGATCGTCAGTTTTCGGCACTGGTGCGCAGGCTGGAGAGCCTGCAGGTACAGCTGAGTGTACCGGCAAGGCCGGATACCTCCGCGGCTCAGTCCGGGACCTTCGATCCGGGTGAGCTTTACGACCTGGCGCTGAGGGATTACCAGCGGGGCAGCTACGACGTGGCGGTCCGGCAGTTTACCCAGTACATCGAGTACTTCCCGGATTCGGACCTGGCCGATGATTCGCAGTTCTATATCGGAGACAGCTACTATACCCAGAGCCTGTACACCCAGGCGCTCGATGCCTACCAGGTGCTTTTGGACACCTATCCGGATGGAAGCAAGGTGCCGGCCACCCTGTTGAAGATCGCCTTCATCAAGGTGGCCCGGAAGGAACCTTCCGAGGCACGGTCCTTCCTGGAACGGGTTATCGGTGAGTTTCCCGATTCGGAGGAAGCCCAGCTCGCGAGGATGAGACTGGACTTGATGCCGGAAGACTGAGGAAGACGGACTTTTTGCTTTACTTTCACAACCAAATGGGGATTTTTAGTGTGGAAGTGCCGGTTTGACCCCCGCATCGAAAACACGGTGAGGTCGAGAAGGTGTCCACGTACCTGCCAATCAGTGATGGATGAGTTACGCACCCATGTGAAAGGAGTGCTGTAATGAAAAGATGGCGTAGCACGTATTCGGTCCTGGCGCTCTGTGTGATGGTCGCCGCTCCCGCGTGGATGGGTGCCGCCTGTGCCAGGGGCCCTTCCGCAGAAGAACTGGCCGCGATGGAGGCGGCGCGTCAGCAGGCCATAGAGGATTCGCTCAGAGCGGTACGCGCTGAAGAGGAAGCCCGTCTCGCGGCCGAGGAGGAAGCCCGTCGCCTGGCCGAAGAGCAAGCCCGTCTGGCGGCTGAGGAAGAAGCCCGTCGCCTGGCCGAAGAGGAAGCCCGCAGGGCTGCCGAGGCCCGGCACCAGGAGATGATGTCCCTGTCCACCATCTACTTCGACTACGACATGTCGAACATCCGGGAAGACCAGCGTTCGGCCCTGGACGAGAACGCCCGCAAGTTGCGGGAGTACCAGCCCGATGACAGCGTGGTGGTCGAGGGCCACTGCGATGAACGGGGTACGATCGAATACAACCTGGCGCTGGGCGAGCAGCGTGCCCAGGCGGTCAAGACCTACCTCTCGGATGCCGGCGTGGCAGCAGACCGGATCGAAACCGTCAGTTACGGTGAAGAGCAGCCGGCGGTCATGGGTGACGACGAAAGCGCCTGGTCGCAGAACCGGCGCGCCGAGATGAAGCGCAACTAAGCGTTCTTGGTATCACCCGTACCGATAGAGGACCGGGGCGGCCGCAAGGTCGCCCCATTTTCGTTTGACCCCGGGAAATGGTTTTCGGTTTTCATAAATCAGGTGGATGTACGGGCCAGACCGGCGTACTGTAAAAAAACATTGAAAGATGGAGCGGAAAATGATATACTTTGCCGCTCAGGAAGAAACAGATGTTAAGCGGAAAAAGGCCAGACCGGCCGGATCAATACAGGATGTAAACGCCAACTTATGGGGAAGGAGTTCTGCATGAAGCGATGGAGCAATACGGCATCGGTACTGGCGCTCTGTGTGCTGGTCGCCGCTCCCGTGTGGATGGGCGCTTGCTGCGCCGTTACCCGGGGACCTTCCGCGGAGGAACTGGCCGCGATGGAGGCGGCGCGTCAACAGGCGATCGCGGATTCGATCAGGGCGGTACAGGCTGAAGAGGAAGCCCGCCTGGCGGCCGAGGCTGAAGCCCGGCGCATAGCCGAAGAGGAAGCCCGCCTGGCGGCCGAGGAAGAAGCCCGGCGCATGGCCGAAGAGGAAGCCCGGAGGGCGGCCGAGGCCGAGGCGCTGCACCAGGAGATGATGTCCCTGGTCACCGTCTACTTCGACTACGACCGGTCGGACGTCCGGGAGGACCAGCGTTCGGTCCTGGATGAAAACGCCCGCAAGCTGCGCGAGTACCAGCCGGAGGACAGGGTGGTGGTCGAAGGCCATACCGATGAACGGGGCACGATCGAATACAACCTGGCGCTGGGTGAACGGCGCGCCGAGGCGGTCAAGGCGTACCTCGTGGATGCCGGCGTGGCGGAAGACCGCATCGAGACCGTCAGTTACGGTGAAGAGCGGCAGTCGGCCACGGGCAGTGACGAAAGCGCCCTGGCGCAGAACCGGCGCGTGGAACTGAGGCGCCAGTAGGTTACCCGCGTAACCCGTACCGTTACAGGACAGGGGCGGCCATGGAGGTCGCCCCTGTTTTTTTATGGCTCCCCGAGAAACGGTTTCCAGTTTTCATAGATCATGTTGTGGATGGCCTCTTCCGGAAACACGGGCAGGGACGTGTTCCGTACGACGTCGTTCACCTTCCACTGGCCCGCTATGACCTGCGCCGGCGTGGCGGAAGGAAAGTCGGAACCGAAGATCAGCTTGTGCTCTACGCCGTACTCCAGGGCGGACATGAAGGCCATGTAATGACGAAGCGGACGGTAGTGCAGGGCCGATATGTCCGCGTACAGATTCGGATGCTTCCGGATCAGCACCACGCATTCGTCCTCCCACGGGTGCCCCATGTGGGCGATCATCATCCGGAGGTCCGGGCAGGCCACCGCGATGTCCTCCAGCTGGATCGGATTGGCCCACTTGAGGGGGCCCGGCCGCACGAAGGAAGTGCCCTGGTGCCAGATCACGGGGATGTCCAGCGCTTCCGCCTTCTTGAACAGGGGAAGATGGGCCGGGTCCTGCGGGTCGAAGTGCTGGTAGATCGGCGCGACCTTCAGCCCGCGCAGGCCGAGCACGTCGACATTGTATTCGAGCTGTTCGACGGCGTCTTCGTCGTTCGGGTCGACGGAACACCACCCGATGAACCGGTCCGCGTGTTCCGCCACGAAGCCGGCGACAAGCTCCTGGGGCACGTCCATCCCGCAGTAGGGCGCTTTCAGCCCGAACACCACCACCTTGTCGCAGTCTTCGGTCGCCTTCAGCAGCGTTTCGGGCGTTGAATCGAAGGCATTCTTGTACCGGTCCTCGTGGCCGGCGAAGTAGACGTCCTCGGACAGCCGCATCTTGGCCTTCTTGGCGGCGTAGGCGAACTCCACGAATTCATCGGACATATGGTCCGGGTACCACATCAGGTTGGTATGGATGTCGACTAGCATGGATGGTTGTCCCCGGGGCTGGCGTGATGGTTGTCGTTGAATACGCTCGCGCGGATCATGTCCGCGGCTTCCTCCAGGTCGAAACAGGCGGGATCGACGGGGATCCCGGCATCGTCGACTGCGGCCAGCAGATCGCACAGTCCGGGCCGTCCGGGCCGTCCCGGCCGTCCCGGCTGACCTGGCGCTCCGCGCCGCACGGGTTGCCAGGGCCGTTCCCGAGGCCGCACGTCGCCGGCGTCCTTATGGGCGAACAGGCGGACCGGCGTGGTATCCGCCGCGATACCGCCGTTTTCCATGACCAGGATCCGGTCCGCAAGCCGGGAGATCAGGTCCATGTCATGGGTGATCAGGAAAAGGGTCGTCCCCTTCGCCTTGCAGTCCCTGAAAATCGCCTCGACCTGGCGTATGCTTTGCGGATCGAGTCCGGACGTGGGTTCGTCGAGCGCGAGGACGGAAGGATCCATGGCCAGGATCCCGGCAATCGCGGCCCGGCGTTTCTCCCCGCCGCTCAGCGACAGGGGATGCCGGTGTGAAAACCGGCCGGGGTCCAGGCCGACCTGTTCGAGCGCACGGTGGACCAGTTCCGGGATTTCCGATGCCGCAACACCCGTCTGCCGGGGGCCGAAGGCCACGTCATCGAACACGGTTTCCTCGAACAACTGGGCCTCGGGAAACTGGAAGACCAGTCCTACCTTTTGACGCAACTTCCGCAGGTCCGTCTCCGCGGACGACACATCCTCCCCGTCGACGCGAACCGTGCCCGAATCCGCCTTCAGCAGGCGGTTGAGGTGCTGAATCATCGTGGACTTTCCCGAACCGTTCGGCCCGGTCAGCGCGACGCACTCGCCGGGGTATACCTGCACGGTCACATCGCGCAACGCGGGGATCTCCAGGGTCGTGCCAGGGGAGTAGGTATGGCACACTCGGTCGAATGCGATGATGGGCGGCGTGGACGGCGACACGGCCGGTTTCGCATCCGACGGCGATTGGCCATCGACCGGCGCCGTTTGGCCAGCGTCCGGGGGCATGCCATCCCTCCCCCGGGACGGCGGCGACTCAGGTGTCCTGGGCAACTCGAGTGCGCTGGACGCCTCTGGTGCGCTGGGCGCCTCTGGTGCGCTGGGCGCCTCGGCCACCCTGTCGGCCAGCCACCGGATCAGGGGCTCCGGATGGACGATCTCGGCCGGCACCGTGACGCCGCGCGTGCGCAGGGCGTCCGCCAGCCGTTTGGCCAGCGGCGCGTCGAGCCCGTGCGCCGCCAGCCGGCCGGATTCCCGGTATACCTCCTCCGGCGTTCCCTCGGCAGAGACGTCCCCGTCCACCACCAGCGCGATGCGGTCCATCCGGACGGCTTCCTCCGGCGACTGCGTTATGAAGACCACGCTTAACCGGTATTCCTCCACGATCGACAGGAGCAGGTCGAGTATGTCCTGCCGGTCGCCCGGGTCCAGTGACGAGGTGGGCTCGTCGCAAATGAGGTATCGGGGCCGCATGGACGCTACGGCGGCGATAGCCAGGCGTTGTTTCTCACCGCCGGACAGCCTGTGGGGAGGATAATGGCGGTATTTCTCCAGGTTGAATCGGCTTAAGGCCCACGCGACGCGGTCGTGGATCTCCGGGGAAGGCAGGCCGAGGTTCTCCAGGCCGAAGGCCACTTCACGTTCCACCGTGGTGGAGACCAGTTGATTATCCGGGTTCTGGAAGATCATGCCGGCCCGTTGATGGACCGGCCACTTGTTCACCGGATCCGCCGTGTCCAGACCGTCCACCAGGACCCGGCCGGTCCGTGGCACGATCAACCCGTTGAGGCAACGGGCGAGTGTGCTCTTGCCCGAGCCGTTGGGTCCGATCACGGCCAGGCTTCCGGTATCGCCGATCTCCAGGGACAGCCCCCTCAGCGTGGGGACCTCGACCCCCGACGGGAGAAGGTAGCTGAAGGATACGTCCTCGGCGACGATCACAGGAGATCGTCCAGGTCCATGCGTCCGGCGGCCTCGTGGACGGCCGCGTACACCTCGGCAAGCGGTACTCCCGCCTTCAGTGCGGCCTGATGGCAGTCCTCGTATTCAGGGGTATAGCGCGTGGTGTTCTCCTGCCGAACGACTTTGATCCGGATCGCGCCGAAGGGAGTCTCTGCCCTGGCCTCGCGACGGGGCAGCACGCTCCGGGAGACGGGGTAGCTCCTGAGGCCGATGGTCGTCGTTTCCCTGAAAATCACTTCGGTCAGCCGGCCGGCCAGAGTGGTTGGCGCCAGCACGGTGAGCAGCACGCCCGGTCTGCTCTTCTTCATAATCACGGGCGTGAGAAAGGCGTCCAGTGCGCCGGCTTCGAGCAGCAGGTCCAGTACATGTCCGTAGAACTGCGGATTCATATCGTCGATCTGTGTTTCCAGGACCTGCACGGATTCACGGTCGCCGGCCCGGGCGACTTCCCCCGCGTGGGCGACTTCTCCCACGCGGGCGACCTCCCCCAGGCACAGCCGCACCCTGTTTCCATCACCACGGTCGTCGTCGTTGCCGCCGTAGCCCACCGACCGCAACGTAAAACCGGACCCTTGCATCGATCCCGCGGAAAGCGCGGTCAAAACGGCGCATCCCGCCAGATCGACGGGGGCGTGGTCGACGGGCAGCACGGTTGCGCCCCGCATCAGGGCGGCGAGCAGGGGAGGCGTAGCATCGATGCCCGTGGCAAAGGGCAGCGCCTCGTGGTAGAGGGTATCGATCCCGAGAAGATGAAGGGCGTTGGTGAGGGCGAGGATACGCAATGCCGCGTGCCGGCCGCCCAGTGCTTCCACCGGCGGCGCGTGGTCCGGCGCGTGGTCCGGTGTGTGGTCCGGCGTGTGCCCCGGCGTGTGGTCCGGTGCCTGGTCCGGTGCCCCCCAGAGATCATTCACGTTTTGCTCGAGGTGGTCCGTAACCCGGCCGATGAGCGCGCCGGCCGGCGTGCCCGCTCCCACATCCGGGATGGCCCGGTAGGTCTCGGGAACGGACGCTAAGGCGCAGGACAGGGAGGCGAACGTCACCTGTGTCCCGTTCACCCGCTCCGTGGAGACGTTGATCTCGCAGTCCACGCCATGGTGGCGTTTCAAGGACGCTGCGATCTCCTCGCGGTCCGATCCCGCGTCGATCAGCGCCCCGATCAGCATGTCCGCCGTAAAGCCGGATAACTGGTCGAAATACCCCGCCACCGCCATTGGACCCGCCGTTCTATTCGTGCTTCCGGTTGATGAGACCCGCCGCGTACCCGGCGTTGAAGCCGCCGTCGATGTTCACCACCGTGACGCCCGATGCACAGCTGTTCAGCATGGCCAGGAGTGCCGCCAGCCCGTTGAAACTCGCGCCGTATCCCACACTGGTCGGCACGGCGATCACCGGCCTGGAGACCATCCCCCCGACCACGCTGGGCAGAGCGCCTTCCATGCCCGCCACGACGATAAGCACCGACGCGTTCATGATGGCCTCGCGATGGGCAAACAGGCGGTGAATACCGGCCACGCCCACGTCGAAAACGCGTTCGACCCGGTTGCCCAGGACCCGGGCGGTTACCGCGGCCTCTTCGGCCACGGGGATATCGCTCGTGCCCGCCGAGACGACCAGGACCTCGCCGATGCCCTGGTCCTGCCAGTCATCCTGGACCACGATCGCCCGGGCCGCCTCGTGGTACACCGCCGACGGACACCGCGCCGTCACGGCTTCGTGCATGGCCGGGGTCGCCCGCGTGGCGAGCAGGTCGCTGCCCGAGGCGACGATGCGCTCCGCGATCGCGGCCACCTGTTCTTCGGTCTTCCCCGTACAGAAGATCACCTCGGGGAACCCGCATCGCAGGGCCCTGTGGTGGTCCACCCGCGCGAACCCGAGGTCCTCGAAAGGCATGGATCGCAGCTGCGCGGAAGCTTCGTCCACCGCCAGCTCCCCCGAACGGACCTGTTCGAGCAACGATTTGATCTGCGATTCGTTCACGGGCTATTCACCGTCCAGGACTTCGATGCGCGCGCCTGAGGCATGGCGCTCCTGCTGCAGGCGGGCCGCCACCGCTTCCGCGTCGCGCATCACGCGTAGCACGTTGCCTCCGAGGATCTTCATGATGTCCTCGTCCGCGTATCCCCGCCGGACCAGTTCGGCCGTCAGATTGGGATAGGTGGAGACGTCCTCCAGTCCCACCGGGACCGTGGTAATGCCGTCGTAGTCCCCGCCGATCCCGATGTAGTCTATGCCGATCACCTGCCGGATGTGGTCGATATGGTCGGCCACCTGGGCGACGGTGGCGCGCGGCGTGGGATTGGCCTCGTTCCAGGCGGCTATGCCTTCCGCCACCGATTCATCCGTGCTGCCCGGCATCGCCGTGAGCCGCTCGCGTTCCTCGTTGCGCTTCACGCTGTGCAGGCGGGTTTCTTCCGAGATGTAGCCCGGGACGAAGGTGACCATGATCACGCCGCCGTTTTCGGCCAGGCGCGTCAGGACATCGTCGGGGACGTTGCGCACGTGGTTGCACACGGCATAGGACGAGGAATGGGTGAAGATGACCGGGGCCGTTGTCACGTCCAGGACATCCCCCATGGTCGCAAGGGATACGTGGGACAGGTCCGCCAGCATGCCCAGGCGGTTCATTTCCCGGATCACCTCTTTCCCGAATTCCGACAGGCCGCCGACCCCCACGGTGTCCGTGGCCGAATCCGCCCACGGGATGTTGCGGCTGTGGGTCAGGGTCATGTACCGGACGCCCAGCTTGTGGAACATGCGGAGCGCGCCGAGGGACGAATCGATGGAATGGCCCCCTTCGATACCTATCATGGACGCGATCCTGCCCGCCGCGAAGGCGGCTTCCACTTCATCGGCCGTCGTGGCCAGCTGAAACGTGTCCGGGTACCGTTCGATCATCTCGTACACGATGTCTATGGCTTCCATGGTAGCCCGCGTCGCCTCCCTGCCCTGCATGGAAACGGGAACGTAGACCGACCAGAACTGGGCGCCCACCATGCCCTCGCGCAAGCGGGGGATGTCGGTGTGAAAATCCGGCTGGGGCTGGTCGAGGTCAATCGACCACACGTCCCGGTTCGCCTTCCTGCGAATCTGCCAGGGCAGGTCGTTGTGGCCGTCGATCAACGGGGCTTTCGCGTGCAGTGCCTTCGCGCGTTCGACGGGATCCTCGGGCATGGGTTCCTCCGCGGGCGTGCACGCGGCGGTCAGCGCGATGAAACAGAGTCCGGTCAGCAGCAGGGCGAGTGAGTGCATGGTTCCTCCGGGATGAAGCCATGAATGTTCGGTGTCTGTCCGTATCAGAAAGCGGGTCGGATTCCCGTGGTGGCAGGCAATTACACCTCGAAAAAAGCGAATCCTGTCCTCATTTATCCAATCTCATCTAAAATTAACGATATTCGGGTCAGGGCAAGGGATATTTAGGCGTTCCGGCCGGGGGAATCCCGGTGGCTACTGGGTCCGCGATGTCCTGCCCAAACGGAATCGGATCCGCATCGATTCACGATCGAAACACTATCGAATTCTCATATTGCCAATCCCGCCGGCTCGGTTTACTTTTCACGGGTCGCAATCAACCGAAATCTCCAACCGAAGGAGTCCGCATGGCCGGTTTCACCATACTCTCGCCCGGAAATCCGGATAACCCCGGTCCCAATCAATACATACGTGACGAACTGAAGACCATTGGCGCCGAGCTCAAGATCCGGCCCTTCAACACGCTCGAGGAGATGCTCGAGGAAGCCCGGGACGTGGACGGATTCACCCAGGGCGGCCTCACGTACAACAGAGAGGTCGTCGAAGCATTGCCCGAACGCATCCGCGTGGTCGGCGCGGGCGGGATCGGCGTGGACTTCATCGACGTGGAAGCGGCCACGGAACGGGGCATCATCGTCTACAACATCCAGCGGGTATTCGAACGGGAAGTCGCCCAGCACGCCATGATGCTGCTGCTCGCCTGCGCCCGTCGGCTGATGATCATCAACCGGTCGATGATGGAGGGTATCCCGATCAGCCGGGGTACCATTCAGCCGATCTATGAGCAGACGCTGGGCCTGGTCTCCTTCGGGAACATCGGCCGGGCCATGGCGAAGATCGCCGCCGGATTCGATCTCCGCGTCATCGCCTGCGACCCCTTCGTTACCCAGGCCGATGCCGACCCCTTGGGCGTGACCATGGTGGACCAGGAAACGCTGTTCAGGGAGTCGGACTTCGTCTCCTGCCACGTGCCCCTGGGACCGGGAACCTATCATCTCATCGGGGAGCGGGATTTCCGGAATATGAAGCCGTCCGCCTACTTCATCAATACGGGCCGGGGCAAGGTCGTGGACGAAAAGGCGCTGATCCGCGCCCTGAAGGAAGGCTGGCTCGCCGGCGCGGGCCTGGACGTTCAGGAGCAGGAGCCACCCGCCCCGGACAACCCGCTGCGGTCGATGGAACAGGTGGTCCTAACACCACACTACGCTTCGGCGTCGGTGCGGGGCGGCATTGAGCGTTTCAAAAAAGCCGGCCGGCAACTGGTCACCATCCTCAGCGGCCACTGGCCCGAAGACGGACTCGTAAACCCCGCCGTGAAGCCGCTCGCCGCCGAAAAATGGGGCATGCCCGCGGAGTGAACGGGTGAACAGCGGCGCATGCGTAATGAATGAAGCGAGGGTCCGGATTTGCCATGTTCTACGACACAGTGATCTTCGACGCGGCGGGCACGCTGGTCGGCCGGGATTCCCCAGATTTCTTCGAGGAGTTCTTCGTCGTCGCGGCCGGTGAGCTTGGTGCGTCGATTACACTGGACCAGGTGAAGACGGCGCTTTCGAAAGCCATGGAGGAACCCCGGTTCAGCAAGCGCGACGGCCGCATGAGCACGCCGGAGCAAACGCGGCGATACTTTCTGGATCTCTATGCCCACGTATTCGATACGGTGGGTATCGAAGGCGACCTGACACCCGGGTTGCAGCAGTACTACGACCGGTTTCAGGACGGCAGGTACCTGGACGTTTACGGCGACGTCAAGCCCACGCTGGAAAAACTGAAGGCCCGTGGACTACGCCTCGGCGTGCTGTCGAACTGGTCGGAACACCTCTCTCACGTGCTCAAGCGGCACGGCCTGGACCGGTATTTCTCCTTTCTTGTCGTTTCCGCCGAAGCGGGTTGCGAGAAGCCCGACGAGCGGATCTTTCGTATGGCCATAGACCGCGCGGAAGCGCCGGTCGACCGGATTCTCTACGTTGGGGACTATCCGGAGGAGGACATCCTGCCGGCCGAGCGCGTCGGCCTGGACGCCCTGCTCATCGACCGATACGAGAAGTACAGCCGCTATCGCCTGCCCTCCATCCGGCAACTGACAGACGTCCCCGGGCTTCTGGGCATCGCATGAATGTCGCATCGTGAGGGACGCGTCGTGAACGAGGACGAACCATGAGCAACCAACCGATCCGCGTCGGCGTGGTGGGTGTGGGACGCGGGAAGAGCTTTGCACAGAGCGCGTCCGGCGCCGTGGGCATGGAGCTCGTCGCGCTGTGCGACACCTGGGAAGAACGGTTACACGAGTTGGCCGGCGAGCTTTCCGTCGCCGCGTACACCGACTACGACGCATTCCTCACCCACGACATGGATGCCGTGGTCCTGGCCAACCACTTCCACGAACACGCGCCGTTCGCCATAAAGGCCCTGAGGGCGGGCAAGCACGTCATGAGCGAGACCGCCTGCAACGGCACGCTCGCGCAAGGGGTCTCCCTCTGCCGCGCCGTGGAGGAATCCGGTCGGATCTACATGCTGGCCGAGAACTATCCCTACACCGTGTTCAACCAGGAAATGCACCGGCTCTACCGCGAGGGAGAGATTGGAGAAGTCACCTACGCCGAGGGAGAGTACAACCACCCCATGTCCCGGGACGCGAGCCTGCGCATATCGCCGGGATTCGACCACTGGCGGGCGTGGATCCCTTCCACCTACTACTGCACCCACGCCCTCGCACCCCTGGTGTATATCACCGACACGCGGCCGGTCGGCGTGAACGCCCTGGCCATCGCCCGGCCCGAGCGCACCCTCACGCTCCGGAGGGGAGATCCCGGCTCCGTCATCCTTTGCCGCATGGACAACGGGGCGGTCTTCCGGCTCTTCGGACTCGGGCTGCCCGGCCACAGCAACTGGTACCGCCTGCACGGCGAGCGCGGCGCCATGGAAATCACCCGGGGGCCGGGTTACTTCGGACCCGGGGAGGTGCGGGTGTGGCATGAGCCGTGGCACCTCGAGCCCGGGGAGGAAGCGGAGCGGGTCTACAGGCCGGACTGGCCGGAGCACGGCGATCTCGCACGCAAGGCCGGCCACGGTGGCGGCGACTTCTGGACCAGTTTCCATTTCGCCCGGGCCATACGTTCAGGCGAGCAACCCTTCCTGGACGTGTACCGCGGCGTAGCCATGTCGTCGGTGGGCATACTGGCCTGGAAGAGCGCGCTGGAAGACGGCCGTCCCTTCGACGTGCCCGATTTCAGGGACGAGGACGCCCGAAAACCCATGGAGAACGACCACTGGTCGCCCTGGCCCGAACATGCCGGACCGGGACAGCCTCCGCCCAGCATTCTGGGCCGTCGCGAGCCGGATCCGGAACACGTCCCGTACGCCCGGCGCGTATGGAAGGATATGGGTTACGAAGGGTAAAAAAGGCTTGCTTTTCGAGGGTCCATCCGGTATTTTAGGACGGCTTTGGAGGATCGTGACCCCATCGTCTAGCCTGGCCAAGGACACCGCCCTTTCACGGCGGCAACACGGGTTCAAATCCCGTTGGGGTCATTTAACATAACCGGAAATGGCAGAGGGGGTTGCGTGCATGCGCAATCCCCTTTTCGCATTCCGTTCGGTTCATGCATACCGTGCCGTCCGGCAGCCGGTTCAGTGTTCGAAGGGTTCGACCCGGATGACTTCGATGGTCCCGGCCGGGGTGAATTCCCATACCGCGACGAAACCCGTGGATAGATCGCCGTTCTGGTCCCAGTCCAGGGGCATGGCCGCGCCTTCGTAGTTGATTGCGCCGCCGTCGGCCAGGACGCGCAAACCGTTCGCGATGCTGCTCGCCTCGGCAATAACGAGTTCGCCGGGCGGCCTCCCGATCGTACGCAACTGATCCCGGATGGCCGTTCCTTCCAGCCTGCCCGCCGCCTGCGTCGCCAGAGCCAGCGCCACGGTGGCGTCATAGGTCTGTTTCACGTAGGGAAAAGGCGGAGGATTGCTGCCGTAGGCGCTTTTATACCCGTCCGCCCAGGCGATCGCCGAAGGCGTGTCCTGCGCGGATCCCGGCGACGTGCCGATCATTCCGGCGAGGTGCTCGGGACCGATGGACCGGATCAGGTCCAGGCTGCGTCCGGTGGGGCCGAAGATAAACACGTCATAGAAGCCGTTGTCCAGCGCTTCGCGCACGATGGTTTCCTGTTGGGGCTGAAAAGCGAGGACGATCAGTGCGTGCGTGTCTTCGAGGACGCCCTTGCTTTCTCTGAGCTCCTCCACGAGGGTCGTCTTATCGGGATCCGCCGCGACCCGGATCAGCTTGCCTTCCCAGGCATTCTCGAAAGCGTCCGCAAAGCCTTGGCCCCATACGTCGTCGCGGTAGATCATGCCCACGTTGCCGTATCCCCGTTCCAACGTGATCTTGGCGAGGACCGGCCCCTGGTCGAGGTCGGACAGGGTGGTGCGAAACAGGAAATCGTTATCCATGGCGGTTGTGAGCATGGGAGACGAAGAGGCCGGAGAAATCATGGGGATGCCGGCATCCGCGACCACTTCGTCCACGACGGCAAGCGTCGAGGAACTCGCCCAGGCGCCCACGATCGCGTGGACACCCTCATCCTCGATAAGGTCCATCGCCTCGGATACCGCGGTTTCGGCGTCCAACTCCGTGTCGGCCACCAGGCCCTCGACCGGTTCCCCGAGTACGCCCGCCTCGTTGACGTGCGCTATCGCCATTTCGAATCCCCGCCGCATAAGGACGCCGTGTTCCGAACCACCTTCTGACAGATCGATCAACAGCCCGATCTTCAGGGCGGGCTGATCGACCGGCTCCGGCGGTACCGGCGGCTCGGGCGATACCGGATCCTCGCTGCCGCACGACAGCAGAAAGGTGATCATCAGGACGATCGACAGCCAGGGCCCCCAGAAGAAGATCGATCCTCGCATTCCACGCATCTTCGAGCCTCCCGCGCATCGCAGCGCATTCGGTCGGTAGGTCCATGTCCGGTTGTGGGTTAAGTATCCGTGACATTGTAGATATACTGCGTACCGTTTACGCTGTCATCCCTTTTCTTATCTATTGCGCCATCAACAACTTGGGTAGCATCGGACAACGGCTGAATTGCCTTGCCGGGTCGCCGGCGGCGGAATACATTCAAACCCATGCCCGACCATACCGCCGATTCCCCGAAACCGGCTGACAACGAGGTCCCGCCCTCCCAGGTCCTCCGTCATGTCTGGGCCATCGCCTGGCCCGTCGTAGTCGCTTCGCTGATCGACGCCACAGAAGGTCTCGTAGACATCTACTTCGTGGGATTCCTGGGTCCCGCGGCCATTTCCGCCATCGGGATGAGTCGGCAGATCGTATTCATCGTCATGGTGATGGCCATTTCGATCACCGGGGGAACGCGGACGCTGGTGGCCCAGTACTACGGAGCGGGCAGGCACGGCGACGTAAGCCGGACCGGCCAGCAGGCGATCCTGATGGGCACTTACATGGCCCTGGGTCTTGCCGCCGTCAGTATCGTGCTCACGCGGCCCGCGCTGGTCCTGCTTGGCGCACCGGAAGAGGTCCTCACCCACGGCATGCTCTTCCTGAGGCTCTATTTCGCCGGCATGGTCTTCATGATACTCAACTACGTGATGAGCGCCATCTTCGGGGGCGTGGGCGACACCCGCACGCCACTCAAGATCTCCGTCATCGTCATCATCGTGAAATGCGTGACCTCCTACGCGTTTATCTTCGGCGCCTGGGTTGTGCCCGCTCTGGGCGTGGCCGGCGCGGCCGTGGGCATGATCATCTCCCGGCTGGCGGGATGCGTCATCGGCCTGGCGATCCTGATCCGGGGCAACGGTCAGGTCCGTCTCTCGAGGAACTGGCGTGTCAAACCGGACCGGAACATCATGTCCCGCATGCTCGACATCGGCCTGCCGTCCGGCGCGTCCGGCTTCTTCCGCAACGGTGCGCGCGTGCTCCTGTACCGCGTCATATCGGGCGTGAGCCGTCCTACGGCCGCCATTGCGGCCCTGACCGTGGGTTTCCAGATACGCCTCTTCGCGATCATGCCCGCCCTGGCCTTCTCGGTCGCGGCGAACTCCCTGGTCGGACAGCGGCTGGGCGGCCGGCAGATCCGTTCTGCCGAGCAATACGGCGGGCAGACGATCCTGCTCTGCATGATCGTGATCGGGGTCGGCTCAGCCTTGATCTGGGTTTTCGCCCAGGGGATCGCGGCCGTATTCACGGCGGACGAGACGGTCCTGGGCATCAGTTCGGTCATGCTGCGTTTCTTCGCCATCGCCCAGATCTTTTCCGCCCTGTCCATCGTGGCCAGCGGCGTGCTGGCCGGCGGCGGCGAGACCCGTCCGTCGCTGTACTACACCCTCTTCTCCCAGTGGGGCATCATGCTCGTGTTTTCCTACGTACTCGCCTTCCCGCTCGGGCTGGACGTGACGGGCATCTGGATCGCCTGGCTCGCCGCGGCCGTATTGCAGGGCCTGCTCACGCTCAGGCGCTTCTTCAAGGGGACCTGGAAGAGGGCGGTGGTCTGAGGGCGGTGGTCTGAGGGCGGTGGTCTGAGGGTAATGCGGAAGGTCAGTCTTAGCCCCGCAGCGTCCGGATGCCTTCGGCGGCGCCGTCCGGATGCTTGAACACGGCCGTGGCGGCCACCAGGACGTTCGCGCCCGACGATACGACATCCGGTGCGGTATCGGCGTTCACGCCGCCGTCCACCTCCAGGTCGCACGCGATTTCCCTGTCCGCCAGGGTCCTACGTATCTCGCGGATCTTCGGGAGGACGGACGGGATGAACCGCTGGCCGGAGTATCCGGGGTTGACGGACATGACCAGGACGAGATCGAGTTCGTCGATGATCTCGTCGAGGACCCGGGCGGGCGTGGCCGGGTTCAGGGCGACCCCGGCCTGTTTGCCCCGCTCCCGGACGGACTGAACCACGCGGTGCAGGTGGGCCGTATTCTCCTGGTGCACGATGATCACGTCGGCGCCGGCATCCATGAATACGTCGATGTACCGGTCCGGTTCCTCGATCATCAGGTGGGCTTCCAGCGGCAGTTCCGTAAGCGAGTCGATGGCCTCGACGATGAAGGGTCCCATGGAGATGTTCGGGACGAACCGGCCGTCCATGACGTCGATATGGATCCGGTCCGCGCCCGCGCGCTCCACGGTCCGGACCTCATCGGCCAGGCGGGTGAAATCCGCAGACAGGATGGATGGAGCGATCTGGATCATGGCCCTCCCCCGGTTTTCTGCTGCTCCACGTGACCGCCGAACTGGTGGCGCAGGGCGGAAAGCACCCGCATGGCGTAGGATTGCTCCTGCCTCGACTGGAACCGCGTGAAAAGCGAAGCCGTGAGCACGTGGGCGGGCACGTCTTCCTCGATGGCCGTCTGTACCGTCCACCGGCCCTCCCCGGAGTCCTGCACGTATCCGGAGTAGGTGGACAGGTCACGGTCTTCCCGCAAGGCGATCTCCAGGAGGTCGAGCAGCCAGGAACTGACCACGCTCCCGTGGCGCCAGACTTCGGCGATGTCGTGCAGGTCCAGGTCGTACCGATGGCGCGGGTCCACGCGGTCTGAACCCGATTCGCGCAGGATTTCAAGCCCTTCGGCAAAGGCCTGCATCATGCCGTATTCTATCCCGTTGTGGATCATCTTGACGAAGTGCCCGGCGCCGGCCGGTCCCACATGGACGTAGCCCCTGCGGGCTGTTGAAGGGGGCGCGTCTCCAGCGTCCTGTCCGGGACCGGGCGCCAATGTACTGAACAACGGGTCCAGGCGCTCGACGATCTCCGCCGGTCCCCCGATGGTCATGCAATACCCCCGCTCGAGACCCCAGACGCCGCCGCTCGTACCCACGTCGACATAGTGCAGGTCTATGGCGGACAGCCGCTCCGCACGGGCTACGTCGTCTTTGAAGTAGGTGTTCCCGCCGTCGATGACAGTATCGCCCGGAGACAGTAGTCCGGACAGTTCGTCGACGGCCCGTTCCGTGGCGTCGCCGGCCGGGACCATGACCCAGACCGACCGCGGCGGGCGGAGGGCGGTTACGAGGCCATGGAGCGTTGAGGCGCCCACGGCGCCGGCTTGCTCCGCCTGTCCGACCGCTTCGGCGCTGTGGTCGTACACGACGACTTCGTGCCCGCCGCGCAACAGCCGCCGCGTCATGTTGCCGCCCATCCGGCCAAGTCCGACCATGCCCAGTTGCATGCGATGCTCCCCGGATCCGGAGAACTTGCGTTCCGACCGGTCCGGCCCGCTCCGAAAAAGTCCGTATGCCCGCCTCGATCGGTCCGCCGGCCAGTCCGGTCAGGTCAGGACAGGCGGACAGGCTGCAGCCGTTTCCGCTCGATGGCGCCGATCAGCTTCACGAAGGGATCCACGAATTTCTGCACCCCTTCTTCGACGAGTTGCTCCGCGACCCGCTCCATCGAAATCCCGGCTTTCTCCACACCGGCCATGGTCGACGAGGCTTCGTCAATGTCGGCCTCGAGGGTATCAGCAAGGCGACCGTGATCGCGAAAAGCATCGAGCGTTTCATCGGGCAGGGTGTTGATGGTGTTTTCCCCGATCAGCTCCTCGACGTACAGCACGTCCCGGTAATCGGGGTTCTTGGTGCTCGTGCTGGCCCACAGCAGCCGCTGCTTTCTCGCGCCCCGTTCGGCCAGGGCGGACCAGCGCGGTGACGCGTAAACCGTCTTGTACCGCTGGTAGGTCGTCTTGCCGTTTGCGATGGCCGTCTTCCCTGTCAGTTCCAGGATCGCGGCCCGTTCACCGGGATCGCCGGTCCGCTCCGCCCGTTCGGCCAGTAATGCGTCGACGAGCGTGTCGATGCGGCTGATGAAGAAGCTGGATACGCTTGCTATGCCGCTGATGTCTCCGCCCGCGGCAACACAGTCCTCCAACCCGCTGATATAGGCGTCGGCCACGGCCTCGTAAACCGCCCGCGAGAACATCAGCGTCACGTTGATGTTCAGCCCCTCGCCGATGAGTTGACGCACGGCCGGAACGCCGGCCTCCGTCGCCGGCACCTTGATCATGACGTTCGGACGGTCCACGGCCTTCCACAGCCGCCTGGCCTCCTCGATCGTTCCCGTGGTGTCGTCCGCCAGTTCCGGGGACACTTCCAGACTCACGAAGCCGTCGGCGCCGCCGGTCGTTTCGTATACGCCGGAAAGGTGGTCGGCGGCTTCCCGGATGTCCGATATGGCCAGGGTCTCGTAGATCTCAAGGGCGGTCCGGTTCGCCGCCGCAAGCCGCTCGATATCGGCATCGTAGTCCGTACTTCCCGCAATGGCCTTCTCGAAGATGGCCGGGTTCGAGGTCATGCCTTTCAGGCCGTCTTCCTCGATCAGTTTCCTCAACCGGCCGGAGTACATCAATTCCCGGCTGATGCTGTCCAGCCAGAAGCTCTGGCCGTGCCGTTCGAGCTGGTTGAGCGGATTTGCCATGTTGGGTTCCTTTACCGGCCGCGTGCCCGTCCTTTACCGGCCGAACATGGTTCGTGGTCCGTGCCTCGGACTCAGGGTATCAGTACGATCTTGCCATAAGCGCCGGGTTCCATGACGGCGGCATGGCCCTGCGCCGCGTCTTCCAGCGGGAATTCTTTACCGACGACCGGTTTGAGCGTGCCGTTTTGCAGTCCGGCGTACAGTCCGGCGTGGATGCCGACCAGGTCCTCCGGAGACGCCAGCAGCAGGACCATGCCGAGGATACTGGCGTCCCGCGCCATGGCGTCCCGAGGATTGATCTCTATGACGCCCCGGTTGCCGATGACGACGACCCGTCCGCCATAGGCCAGCATGTTCAGGTCCTTGTCCAGATTGACGTTGGCCAGCATTTCCATGATCACGTCGACCCCCAGGCCGCCGGTGAGCTCCATGATCTTGTCCGTATAGCCGGGAACGTTGTGGTCCACCACGTGATGTGCGCCCTGTTCCTCCACCAGCGCGGCGCCCTGTTCCGATCCGGCGGTGCCGATGACCGTCATGCCCGCGGCCCGGGCCATCTGAACGGCAGCGATCCCCACGCCGCCGCTCGCCCCGTGCACCAGGACGGTCTCGCCCGGTTTTCCCCCGGCGCGCTGGAACAACCCTCTCCAAGCCGTCGCGTAAGGGACGTATATCCCCGCGCCCTGCGTGAAGGAAACGTTGCCGGGCAGTGGATACACCTGGTCGGGCGAGCACAGGGCCTGCGACGCATAGGAACCGGTAAGGGTCCCGGCCAGGTACACCCGGTCTCCGACGGAGACATGGGCCCCGCCGTCGCCCACATCGGCGACTGTTCCGGCGCCGTCCATGCCCGGGGTGAAGGGAAGATCGGGTTTCATGGCATAGGTGCCCGCCCGTATATAGGTGTCCACCGGGTTCACGCCGGCGGCCCGTATGTCGACCAGGATCTGCCCGGGGCCTGCCTGCAGATCCGCGCCGGTTTCGAGATTCATTACCTCGGGACCGCCGAATTCGTGAATGCGTATTGCTTCCATTTGCGTCTCCTTGATGCTGAAATCAGCCGCAGAGTTTTTCGATGACTTCGTAGAGAATCCTCGGACCCCGTTCCATGTTCTCCACGGAGATCCGTTCGTCGTTGCCGTGGATACGTCTGAGCTCTTCGTCGATCAACAGAAAGGGCATGAAGCCGTAGCAGTGGATCCCCAGGTCGCGGAAGTAGTGGCTGTCCGTGAAGCCGGACAGAATGTTCGGCACGACCTCCGCACGCTCGTGATGCCGGGAAACGACCTCGCGCACCGCCTCGACCAGGGACGAATCGAAGGGCGAAGACGTGTTCCCGAAGTTCAGTATGGTCTCTATCTCGATCCCGTCGTCGCCGACCACCTGTTTCAGCTCCTGGACGAAATCTTCGGGCTTCTCCCCCGGAAGCAGCCGGCAGTCCAGTTCGGCCGTCGCCGCCTGGGGTATGATATTGATTTTGTCGCTGCCCTGCAACATGGTTATCGAGATGGTGTTGCGCAGAATCGCGGCGTGATGCTGGTTGCGGAGCAGGTCCGCCAGGAAACGGCGGTCCCGGACGGACTCCCGGATATTCGTGAATCGCCGGCGGTATCCGTCTTTCTGCAGGTGGGCGATGCCTTCGAAGTACCGTTCGGCCGCGTCCGTCACCTTGATCGGAGGCGTGTACGCCATGATGGCGCTCAGGGCGCGGATGAGCCGGTTGACGGCGGAATGAGGCTTGGGGCGGGAGCCGTGACCGGGCTCGCCGCGGGCGACCAGGCGGACCCAGCAGGGCGACTTCTCGGTGATGTCGATGGAATAGACCGCCCTGCCGTGCTCCAGGCGTCCCTTGCCGCTCTCGTTGATCAGGAATTCCGCGTCCGAGACGAGTTCCGGGCGGTTCCGTGTGATCCACCGGGCGCCGGCCGCCCCGCCGGCCTCTTCGTCGGCGGTGACGAGAAAGATCACGTCTCGCTTCAAAGGGAAACGGTTTCGGTGCAGCGCGAGGAAGACCACCAGTTCCGCGATGCCCAGGTTCTTCATGTCGAGGGCGCCGCGACCCCAGATGTAGCCGTCCCGGACCTCGCCGCCGAAGGGATCGACGGACCAGTAACGGCGGTCGGCGGGAACCACGTCGCTGTGACTCAGTAGCACCACGGCCCGCTTCGAACCGTCCCCTTCCAGCCGCGCGTAGAGATTGGAGCGTCCCGGGGCGGACTCGTGAATCTGGCAGTCGATGCCTTCTTCGGAGAGGATGCGGCTGAGGAAGGCGGTCGCGCGATCCTCGTTCCCGGGTGGATTCGTCGTGTCGATGCGCAGGTACTCGCCCAGCAGTTGTACGGCTTCCCGCCCCATCGCGTTCCAGTCCAATGCGCTACGTGCTCCCTTCGGATTGAACCGCCTGCCGGATCACGGCGATGGCGGCGAGATCGCCCACTTCGTCTCCCAGTCCGGCAGGCACGACCCGTACCGTGTCATAGACGCGCGGCCATGTTTCGCGCCGGAGATAAGCGCGGATAGGTTCCAACAACAGGTCCTGCGCCTTGACCAGGATGGTTCCGATGACGATGACCTCCGGGTTCAGGATATTCACGATGTTCCCCAGTCCTACGGCCATGTACCGCGCCGTCTCGTCCACGATTTCCCGGGCGGCCGGGTCGTCCTGCCTGGCCGCGTCCATGACGGTCTCCGCCGTAATGCTTGCCGGATCGCCCCCGGCCAGGTCGACCATGCGCGAGTCGTGTGCCGCCTGTGCCTTCTCCCGGGCCCGCCTGGCGATCGATGGCCCCGAACACAGGGCTTCCAGGCAGCCGCGCTTTCCGCAACCGCAGACCGGTCCATTCTCGACGATGGTCATGTGCCCCACTTCGCCGGCCGTGTCGTTGGGACCGCGGTAAAGCCGGCCGTCGAGTATAATCCCGCCGCCGATACCGGTGCTCATGGTCATGTACACCATGTGTCGGCATCCCCGGCCGGCCCCGAAGGACCACTCCGCCAGGGCACTGGCGTTGGCATCGTTCTCGACGAAAACCGGCAACGCCAGCGCGCTTTCCAGCCACGCCTTCAGCGGGACCTCGTCCCAGCCCGGCAGATTGGGCGGCGCGTAGACCACCCCGGTTTCCGTGTCCAGGGGACCGCCGCAGCTGACGCCGACGCCGGCCAGGTCCTCCGGGCCAAGCGCGGCGCGCGCCATGGCTTCGCGGGACATGTCCACCAGCGATGACACCACGGCCCGCGGGCCCCGTTCGGCTTCGGTCGGCCGCCGGATCTTGCGCAGGATCTTGCCGCTCCGGTCGGCGACGGTCACGGCGAGCTTGGTGCCGCCGATGTCATGACCCAGGAGGTACGGGGCGTTCCGATCTGGCTGGGGCATAATCGCGGGTCGAAGCGTTAATCCTGGCTGGGCATAATCGCGGGTCGGCGCATGAATCCCGGGGCTTCGCAGGCGCTTTCCGGCTTTCCGAAAATCATGCAGTTATTATAGTCCGCGGGCGGGTAGTGTCAACTGCTTTCAGCCGGGTCGCGATACCGTTCCATGCCACCAAAAACTGATTGACAGCGACCGTCCGGCCCGGGCATTTTTTCAGGAGTCGAAACGGCCGCTTCCCGTCATGGGCGGCCCTGGTATCAAGGCGCACGGATCCTAACGGTCGTCCCACGGCCCGCTGGAAGAATAGGAGGACGGCATATGTTGGATACCAAGATTCTGTGGATGTGGCTGCACGTACTGGGCGTCGTGCTGTGGGCGGGCGGTTTCTTCTACGTCCTGGTCGCGCTTACCCCGGCGCTCCGGTCGGGCAGGGCGTCGGAGGAACGCGTGGAGATCATGCGCCGGACCGGCGCCATATTCCGCCGGGTATCCTGGACGGCGATCGTCATCCTGGTCGTGAGCGGTTCGTTCAGCCTGTACAACCGGATCATGGACGGGGTGGCCGCCCGGGCAATGTCGTCCCAGCCCGAGCTGTACCCGCTGCTTCCGCCGGGCTACGAAGCCCTGATGACCGTCAAGCTGCTGATCGTGATCGCGTTGATCGTGCACCATGCGGTCCGGCTCCTGGAACCCCGGGTCCTAGAAGACGGCAGCATCGGTTTCAAGTCCAGGGCTTCGGGCATCGTGGGCGCTGTGCTCTTCGCGGCGGCGGTGCTGCTGGGCCTGATCCTGCTGACCATGAACGTCTCTGTCTGATTCGGCTTCATGAAGGACTTTATCGCCCTGACCAAGCCCGGCCTGGTCCTCATGCTGGTGTTGACCACCTGCGTCGGGTTCTACCTGGGGTCCGACGGACCGGTGGACTGGCTGCGCCTGCTGCACACGCTGGCCGGAACCGCCCTGGCGGCCGGGGGCACGCTCGCTCTGAACCAGTTCATGGAGCGAGACCGGGACGCCATGATGCGGCGGACCCGGAAGCGTCCGCTCCCCGCAGGGAAGCTGCGGCCTGCGCAGGCCCTCGGGTTCGGCGCCGCCATCACAGCGGCGGGACTGGTGTACCTGGCGCTGGTGATAAATGTCCTGAGTTGCGTGGTCACCGCGCTGATAACGGCCACTTACCTGTTTCTCTACACGCCGCTCAAGCACCGGACCACGCTGTCGACCGTGTTCGGCGCCGTCCCGGGCGCATTGCCCCCGGTGACCGGCTGGGCGGCCGCCCGAAACGAGCTGGGGCTGGAGGCCGGCGTCCTGTTCGCCATCCTCTTTCTCTGGCAGATGCCCCACGCCCTCGCGCTGGCCTGGCTCTTCCGCGAAGACTACGCCCGCGCCGGGTTTCAGCTACTGCCCGCCGTCGATCCGGACGGCCGGTTCACGAGCGTGCAGATCCTGATCAACTGCCTGGCCCTGACCGCCTTCAGCCTGGTTCCGACCATACTGGGCATCTCGGGGGTCGTCTATTTCTACGCTGCGCTCGCGGCCGGACTGGGACTGCTTGCTTTCGCTATCCACCTGACCGCGACCCGGACCCTGGCGTCGGCAAGGAACCTGTTTATCGCGTCGCTGGTGTTCCTGCTGGTCCAGTTCTCCGTGATGGCCTACGACAAGGTGTAGTTATGAAATCATACGGTAACGAGAAACCATTGGGGAGGCGAGCCCGCTCAGCATGATTGAAATCACCGATCTGCCCCTGGTGAACGCCTGCCTGAATACGACCAGCGCCGCTTTCCTGGTCGTGGGCTACATCAACATCCGGAAACGGAACATTGCCGCGCACAGGACGTGCATGCTGGGTGCGGTCGCCGCGTCCGTACTGTTTCTCACCACCTATCTGATTTACCACTTCAACCACGGAAGCACGCCCTTCACCGGTGAGGGATGGACCCGTTACGTCTATTTCACCATCCTCATCAGCCACACGATCCTGGCCACGGCCATCGTGCCCATGGTCGTGCTGACGCTGCGCCACGCGCTGAAGGGGCGTTTCGAACGCCACGCGCCGCTGGCCCGATGGACCCTGCCGATCTGGCTGTACGTGTCAGTTACAGGCGTGCTGGTGTACCTGATGCTGTACCAATGGCCGGTATAGTATAGGCGCTGTACCACTGGCCGGGATAGGCAACAGACATGTCCGTCACCGTTCGCAGACTGACAATGGCCGCGCTCATGATCGCGCTCATGACGCTGGCGACCCTGATCATCCGGATCCCCAATCCGGCCACCCAGGGATACATCAATCTCGGCGACGCGATGCTGTTCACCATTGCTCTCGTCTTCGGCTGGCGTATCGGTGGCATCGCGGGCGGCGTAGGTTCCGCCCTGGCCGACGCGCTGGGCGGCTACTTCATCTGGGCACCCTGGACGCTCGTCATCAAGGGGATCGAAGGGATCCTGGTCGGTATGATCGCGTGGTGGGGCGTCCTGGACCGACGGGACGCACGAAACAGCGGGGACGACCAGGTTGGACGGGATGCCGAGAGCGCACTGGCCGCCCCGGGCGGTCGCCATCCCGGCCGGATCGCGGCCTTCGCAGCCGTACTGGTGGGTAGCGCCTGGATGGTCACCGGTTACTACCTGGCCGGATCGGTCCTGTTCGGCGGGATCGCCGCGCTGACGGAGATTCCGGGGAACCTGGTTCAGGCAGGCGTCGCGGTCGTGGTGGCCCTGCCCCTGTCCGTCCTGTTGAGAAACGCCTTGAAACGGAGTAATTATGGACCTATCGCACCTCGATGAAAAAGGACGCGTCCGCATGGTGGACGTGACGGAGAAACCGGTTACGGAAAGGCGCGCGGTGGCCTACGGCGAAGTCCGGTCCGCGACGGAGACGATCCGGAAGATCTCCGCCGACGAAATGGGCAAGGGCGACGTGCTGACCACGGCGAAGATCGCAGGCATCTCGGCAGCCAAGAAGACGGGCGACCTCATCCCCATGTGCCATCCCATCCCGCTGACCCACGTGGAGATCGATATCACCCTGAACGAGGACGCGGGCAGGATCGGTCTACTGGCTACGGCCGTCGCATCCGGCAGGACCGGCGTGGAAATGGAGGCCCTTACGGCCGTCTCCGTGGCCGCCCTGACCCTCTACGACATGTGCAAGGCCGTGGACCGGACCATGGAGATCGCCTCCATCCTGCTCGTGGAGAAGGAGGGCGGCAGGTCGGGGGTGTTCAAAAGGCCGGGGTGGGAGGGGCCGGGGTAGTCCGGACTGCGCCGAGTCCCTCCTACGCTTTCTGAACGAAGGCAACGCGTCGGTAGTTCCTGCAAATTCTGTTACTCCATACCATTTACATTCCACAGTTATTTCATCCGATTTCGTAGGAATAAGTCCCGGTAGCCAGAACCGATCGGGTTGCCGTGTTTACGTATGTGTATATATTGTGTATACATATGTATTCGATTCTACGAAATATCGGCCGTGTTTCCGCCTGTGTCCGTGCATCGCGCGTAGCTGGCAGGATCCGGATGTCGGGGGTTGCCTGCATGCTGCTGGTGCTGTGCCAGGTATCGATTGCCGCCGACGCAGCAGCCCACGGTGGGCGTATAGACCGGCACGGCGGACACAACAACCGCAGCCAGGGCAATTACCATTTTCATGAGGGACCACTGGCCGGCAGGACCTTCGACTCCAAGGCAGAAGCGCTCAAAGCGCTGGCAGGTCTGGAGGATGGAGGCCCTGCCGCTCCTCGGACAGCACCAACGGCACCAGGGAAGATGCATCCCGAGCTGGGTGTAGTCGTCGCGCCCGAGGTACGACATACGGCGTACGACCGAAGCGACTATGCCTATTCGGGGTCCATCGAACACCAGATCGTAGTCCGGCAAGGTGGTATTTTCTCACCCTATTCGATGCGATGTTTCAGCGATGTAGGCGCAACGGATATCGAGCACATCGTGGCCAATTCGGAAGCCCACGACAGTGGTATGGGGTTGAGGACGCGAGCGGAACGACAGCAGTACGCTTCGGACCTGGACAACCTGACCCTGGCGGCGCCTCGATTGAATCGTTACGAGAAAAGGGACAAGGATCCCGCGAACTGGTTGCCGGAAAACAACCGATGCTGGTACGTGGGGAAATACCTGGAAATCAAGCGGAAATACGGCTTGTCAATGGATCAGGCTGAAGCCGACTCCGTGCTCGCCGTGTACCGTTCCTGTTCAAATTTCAAGATCATTCAGCCACCATGCACCGGCAGTGAGTAGTCCGAAGGTGTTTTGACCGGGCCATCGGACATATAGGACCTGGGCTTCAATCAGCACCGAGTACCCTATGTCGCAACATGTTAAAGGATGTCCGGTGAACGACATCGTCCTTGAGGCACTATATCCACGATCACCTTCCCCGAATCTCCTCGACGTACTCATCTGAGTTTTCTTGACTGCAACCTGACTCGCCGGTCTTTTTTCTTGACGGCTAGCGATCTGACCATATATTGTAGTGCGCTTATTGGAATAATTATGCTCGTAACCACATATTTATTTGATCAAACATGAACGCCAAACACCAGCGCCAGGGCACCATACGATCACTCATCGAGCGGGGGCACTTCCATACACACAAGGAAGTAATCGCGGCGCTGCACACCGAAGGGATCGACGTCAACCAGGGCACGCTGTCCAAGGATTTCAAGGAACTGCACGTCATCAAGACGCGTCTCGCGGACGGGCAGTACAAGTACGTGCTGCCGCGTTACTACTCGGTGGAGACCCAGGACGAACTGGTCGAGCGGGAGATCCGGGATTTCGTCGTCAGCGCGGACGACGCGATGAACCAGGTCGTCCTGCAGACCTCCGCAGGTCACGCGTCCGGGGTCTGCGAGGCCATCGACCAGGCGGAATGGCCGGAGATCGTGGGCAGCGTAGCGGGCGAGAACACGATTCTGCTGGTCACCAAGTCGACCGCCCATGCCGGGAAAACGCTGCGGCGCGTCAAAGAAATCATGAAGCAGAAGAGGGCAGGCACATGATCAGACTGGGTATCATCGGCGCGACGGGATACACGGGCATGGAACTGTACCGGCTGGCGTCGCGGCATTCAGGCGTCGAGATCGCGTTCGCCACTTCGGAACAGTACACAGGCCAGGAACTCGGCGGGGTCTTTCCCCGGGTGGATCCGGACCGCGACATCACGCTGAGATCCCTGGACGACATTGCGGACGAACCCGCTGACGTGGTCTGTTTCTGCACGCCGGACGGGGTGGCCATGGACCGGGTCGGCGCTTTTCTCGACCGGGGCGTGCGCGTCGTGGACGTCAGTTCCGATTTCCGGTTCGACGATCCGGAGGTGTACACGTCCTGGTACAGCCGTCCGCACACGTCACCGTCGCTCCTCGATGCGGCGGTGTACGGGATTCCCGAATTGAACCGGGACCGCATACGTACGGCTGATCTCGTGGGCAATCCCGGCTGCTATCCCACCAGCGTGATCCTCGGCCTGGCCCCGCTGCTCGAAGAGGACGTGATAGACGCCGGACAGATCATCGTGGACGCCAAGTCGGGCGTCAGCGGCGCCGGCCGCGGCCTGAAGCTGCGGAATCTCTACGTGGAGGTGAACGACAGCATCACGCCGTACAACATCGGTCATTCGCACCGCCACGTGGGGGAAATCGAGCAGGAACTGTCCAGGTTCTCCGATGCGCGGCCCTATGTGGTCTTTTCACCCCACCTGACGCCCATGAGCCGGGGCATCCTGGCGACAACCTACGTACATGTGAAGAACGGCGCGAACAATGGAGACCTGGCGGCCCTGTTCGAGCGGCGCTACAGCGGGGAGCCTTTCGTCCGGCTGTCGCAGTCGGGCTATCCCGAGACGCGCTTCGTGACCTGGACGAACTACTGCGACCTGCGGATCGACCGCGTGGACGGATCGGACCTGGCCATCGTCACGTCCGCCATCGACAACCTGGTCAAGGGCGCCGCCGGCCAGGCACTGCAGAACGTGAACGTAATGTGCGGCCTGGACGAAACGACGGGGCTGATCTAGCATGGCACAAAACATCGTGGTAAAACTGGGCGGCGCGACGATCGAGCAGGACGGCGTGATCGAGGAGCTGGCCGCCGACCTTCGGGATTTGCCGGACGTCTTCCCGATCATCGTCCACGGCGGCGGTGCGGAGATCGGCCGGTACCTGGAGCTGCTCGGCAAGGAGTTCACCTTCGTAAACGGCCTTCGCGTCACGGACGGCGACATGGTCGAAATCGTGGAGATGGTCCTGTCGGGCAAGGTCAACAAGGAACTGGTCTCGCGCTTTCAGCACAGTGGCGTGAACGCCCTCGGTGTAAGCGGGAAGGACATGGGCCTGCTGCGGGCGGAGAAGTACAGGGAGGACGGCGTGGACATCGGCTTCGTGGGAGAGATCGTCGAGGTGAATACCGCCCTGTTCGATCTCTGTGCGTCGAACCACGTCACGCCCGTGGTCTCCCCCATTTCGGGAGGCGTCAACGGGGAGACCTACAACGTCAACGCGGACCACGCCGCGCTGGACATCGCCCGCGCCGTGGCCTGCGACGACATCGTGTTCATATCGGACGTGGCCGGCATCCACCGGTCCGACGGCCGACCCGTTCGTAAGTTGACCCCCGAACTGGCCGACGCGCTGATCGAAGCGGGAGAAATCACGGGCGGGATGATTCCCAAGGTCCGTTCCGCCCTCGAGTGCCTGTCCTATGGTGTCCGTCGCGCCCGCATCATCGCGTGGCGGGGGGCCGGAACGCTGCGGAAGGAACTGGCATCGGATGAAAGTGTTTTCGGAACGGTAGTGACGACCGGATAGCTCTGTGTCCCGGCCGGCCGAGGTGAAGCAGTCGGCAGCGAACACCGGATAGCAACCACTGGATGAAAGGATCAAGCATGAATACCGAAGAGATCATCGCCCTGGAGGAACAGTACATCGCGCCGACCTACGTGCGTCCGCCCGTCGTGTTCGACCGGGGCAGCGGCGCTTACGTCTACGACCTCGAGGGCAGGCGATATCTCGATTTCCTCGGTGGCATCGCGGTAAATTCCCTGGGCCACGGGGTGCCGGAGATCATCGGCGCCGTGGCGCAGCAAACCGCGAAGCTGATGCACATCTCCAATCTGTACCACACGGAACCCCACGTGAAGCTCGCGAAGCTGCTGGTGGAAAACGCCTTCCCGGCCAGGGTTTTCTTCTGCAACAGCGGATCGGAATCCATCGAGGCGGCCCTCAAGTTCACCCGCCGGTGGGCGTCCGAAGCGGGCGGCGAAGCCAAGCACGAGATCGTGACCTTCGAGAACGCCTTTCACGGCCGGACCTACGGCGCCGTCAGCGCAACGGCCCAGCCCAAGTACCACGAGGGGTTCAAGCCCATGCTGCCGGGGATGGTCTACCTGCCCCTGAACGAGATTGAGCCCCTCGAAGAGGCGATTTCGGCGGAGCGAACCGCCGCCGTGATGGTCGAGCCCGTCCAGGGAGAGGGCGGCGTGAACCCGGCGCACGTGGAATTCCTGCGGCATCTGCGCAGGTTGTGCGACGAACGCAAAGTCGCCCTGATCTTCGACGAGATCCAGTGCGGCCTGTGCCGCACGGGCAAGCTCTTCGCCTACCAGCACCACGGCATCGAGCCGGACGTCATGACCCTGGCCAAGCCGCTGGCCGGCGGCCTGCCCATCGGCGCCGTCATGATGAAATCCCACATCGCCGAAGTCCTCAAGCCGGGCATGCACGGCTCCACTTTCGGGGCGAACCCGGTGGCCTGTCACGTGGCCCACGCCGTCGTCAGCAAGATGATCGACGAGGGGCTGGCGGACCGTGCCCTGGAAATGGGCGGGAAACTGACCGCCGGACTGAATGCCCTCGCCGAAACCCACAAGGACATCAAGGAGGTCCGGGGCGCGGGCCTGTTGATCGGCGTGGAATTCGAAGACAAGGTAGGCGACCTAGTGACCGCGTGCCGGGACGGGGGCCTGATCGTGGGAACGGCCGGGGACAACGTGCTCCGCTGCGCGCCGCCCCTGGTGATCGAACAGCGGCACGTGGACGAAGCGCTCGGAATCCTCGGCGGTGTGCTGGACGCGCGGTAAGCAGAATGGGAGCATCATGACCGACAGCCGGGACGAAGCACTCAAACGACTCATGGATGATTTTCACGCGTCCATCGACGCGGACCGCCGTCTGTTTCGCGTGGACATCCGGGGCAGTATCGCCTATGCCCGCGGGCTGGTGCGCATCGGCGTGCTCACCGCCGATGAGGGCCGTGTAATCGAAAAGGCACTGGGCGAGATCGAAGGCGAGATCGAAAGCGGCGCCTATGCGCTGACCCGGGATCTGGAAGACATCCACATGGCCGTAGAGAAACGCCTGATCGAGAAAGTGGGTCCCGTGGGCGGGAAGCTGCACACAGGCCGGAGCCGCAACGACCAGAACGCCACGGACGAGCGACTGTATCTTCGCGAGGTGGTGGACGACGTCTCCGGGCGGATCCGGGAATGCCAGGCCGCGCTGCTGGGGCTGGCCGAGCGTACCGTGGACATCGTTTTCCCCGGGTATACCCACCTGCAGCAGGCTCAGCCGATCCGGTTCGCCCACTACGCGCTTTCGCTCCTGTTCGGCCTCCAACGGGACCGGGAGCGTCTGGCGGACTGCCGGAAGCGGATCAACGTCATGCCCCTCGGCGCCGGGGCGATGGCGGGCAGCGCCTTCCCGATCGACCGCGCGTTCCTGGCCGATGAACTGGACTTCGACGGCATCTCGCCCAACAGCATCGACGCGGTGAGCGACCGCGATTACAACGTCGAGTTCCTCGCCGCCTGCACGACACTGATGATCCGTATCAGCCGGGCCTGCGAGGACCTGGTCATCTGGTCGTCCACGGAATTCGGGTACGTCACGCAGCATCCCCGGCTGGCCACGGGCAGCAGCATCATGCCGCAGAAGAAGAACCCGGACGCCGCCGAACTGCTGAGGGGCAAGACCGGCCGCGTCGTGGGCAGCCTGGTCTCCCTCGTCACCATACTCAAGGGCCTGCCCCACACGTACAACAAGGACATGCAGGATGAAAAAGAACCGCTCTTCGACGCCATCGACACGGTGACCGTCGCGCTGACGGTCTTCACGGCGATCTGGGAGACGCTGGAGGTAAGAGGCGACCGGGTTGAAGAAAACATGGACGACGCCATGCTGGCCACGGATTTGGCGGACTACCTGACCCGGTGCGGCGTGCCGTTCCGGGAAGGACACGGCATCGTGGCCGCCCTCGTGGACGAGGCCTTGAACCGAGGCTGCAGCCTGCGCGACCTGCCGCTCGAACTGTACCGGCGGTATTCGGAACACTTCGATGAATCGGTGATCGCCGGGCTCAGGTTCGACGACAGCGCCGACAAGCGTGCCCTGCCCGGTGGGACCGGAAAGGACGCCGTGCTGCGCCAGCTGACACAGGCCCGGGAGATTCTGGCGCGCGGTTAAGCGGCTGGAAACGGCCTGCGAGCCCGTCGCGCAGAAAGTAATGGAGCAGGACGGTTATGAATAAAACGGACAAGTCTTTGACGCCGGCATCGAACGGAAGCGACACCGTCATCCGTCCGGCCGTCATCGGGGACGTCCCCGAGATCATGGAGATCCTCCAGCCCTACATCGAGGAGGACATCCTCCTTCCGGTGTCGGTCTACCGCCTGTTCGAGCACATCCGGTACTTTGTCGTGGGCGAGCGGGGCGGTCAGGTGATCGGCTGCGGATCTCTCGTGATCGTGTGGCACGACCTGGCGGAGGTTCGGTCGCTGGCCGTCCGGCGAGGATGCCAGGGCGGCGGCGTCGGCGGACGCATTGTGGACGAACTGATCGCGGAGGCGGAGGAACTGGGCGTCGCCCGGGTCTTCGCCCTGACCTATGAAACCAGCTTCTTCGGCCGACACGGATTCGAAGTGGTCGACCGCGAGACCCTGCCGCACAAGGTCTGGAAGGACTGCACCAACTGCGCCCGTTTTACCCACTGCGACGAAATCGCCGTGGCCCGGACGCTGATCCCCGAAGACCAGCGGAAACCGGAACCCGCCCTGCCGGACATGCAGCAGGACCCCACGCTGATCATGCCTTCTCCCGCTCCCCGGTAACCCTACTCCCGCTCTCCCCGGCGACTCGTCACTCGCTTCCCGGTGACACCTCTTTGACCGGCCCAACAGGCGTACCTGGACGCATCCCATGTCGACCCACCTTACAGAAGCAGCGAACCAGCTTGGATGGTGGCTGCGGCTTCCCCCGACGAATCTGATCGATCGGGGCGACCACGTCCGGTTCAGGTACGCCCTCTACCTGATCATCCACCAGACGGCTACCGTGATCTACGGGATGAATGGCCAACCGGAGACTATGTACTACCCATCGCGGCTCGAAGGTGCGCGGAGCCGGCTGAACAGGTTGTCCTGGGCGCCGGAAAACGCAGGCGATGCCCTCTGGACGCTGGCGACCGAACGGGTACCTGAAAAGGCGTGGGCGGCCGCGTCCCGGCTGATGCGGGATACCCTGGCGTTGCTGAACGAATCCGGTGGCGATCATGGCGCGTTGGACCAGAATATCGAGGAAGGCTCTTTCAAGCCGGATCAATCCCGGGATCCTGGTGAGCTGTACGCCCTGGCCGCCGAGATCGCGGAAAGGATGCGGCTGCTCGAGGGAGCGAGCGCCGTGGCGCTGGGCGGATCTCTGGGAAGAGGATTCGCCGACCGCCAGTCGGACATCGACCTGCTCGTTTTCGGGCCGGGCATTCCCCGGGAGGACGTACGCCGCCGGTTTATCTCCACCTGGCCGGACATACGCCACGGGCCCTTGATCGAGCCGGCCTGCGACAGCGTGGTGCTCGACGGGGCGATGGTCCACATCCGTTACTGGACCAGGCAGACCGTGGAAGATATGCTGGCGGCGTTTCCCAGGCCGCCCAGGCCACCCGAGCAACGGATCCTTGCCGAGGAGTTGCAGAACTGCCACTCCCTGGTCGATTCGGATGGGCGGCTGAGGGTGTGGAAAGAGGTGCTCGGGCGCCTGCCCGATGAACTGGTGAAGTCAGTTATTGCTGAAGCACAGCATCGGCTGCCCCTGTTTCGGGACCAGTGGCGAAAGGCGCAAGACGTCGACGACCGGATTCACCTCTACTGCCTGGCCAACCAGGCTGTGAACGATTTCCTGATCGCTCTGTACATGCGGAACGGGCGGTTTCTGAGTATGCCACGTTGGGTGCACAAGAATACGCCCGCGTTCGATTTCGGGCCGCCGGACTTGGTAGGGCTGTTGTCTCCGCTTGTTGATGGGATTTACGACAGGATAGACTTGGAGTCTAAATGGCGGGTACTAAAGGGATTCTGGGAGAAGTTGGTGAATTAGAGATCTACCGAGAACATGCCTAATCGACTTCCTATTGTCCTTTCATCAGCGGTAGATTTTATCACGTCTGCCAACTCGTATGACCAAAACGCGCAATGCTCCGGTCTGTATGTCGCAGATCACACGTAAATCTCCGATCCGATATCGCCACAGTTTACCCATCGGACTAACTAGTGCCCTTCCAGTGTTTCGTGGATCACCAGGGCCTTCAGCGCGTTTGTCTAAGTAATTGACAATGCGCTGTATCGTCTGCTTGTCGAATTTACGAAGATCGTTAAGGGCGGTTTCTGTGTACTCAATCGTCCAGGGCAAGTTTTTTTCTCGCTTCGGAAGCAGTATAGGTTTTCTCCGCACCACTTCTGAGACGATTCAGTACGTCCGCGGCAACGAAGTAGTCTTCCAGGTCTTCGAGGCCACGCTCGATGATTTCACGCAAGTAGAAATCCTTGGTGCCGCCCGTTCTGGATACTAATGATTCAAGCCGTTTTTCATCTTCTGGTGTCAGTCGTATCGAAGTCGCCATCCTTGTTGTCCTTTGTCGGCAAAACTATAACTGCCAAGATTCATCCCTGTTTCAACGTATGGTATAGATTTACTCGCGTCAACTTCGCATTCGCGCGGACCAGGTCAGTCTTCCTCTCCTCAGTTGGGACACAAACAGGACGGTGGCCAGATTATACGCCCCGCAGACGCCCACCTGCCCCGACTAAATCCTCAATTCCAACCCATCTTCGGTCTGTCTCAAGCCCTCTATCACCACATCGTCGGAAATCCGGACGACTACGCCGGAACCCGAATCGCCGATGGGCTCGAAGGATACGCCGAGGTTTCCGTCCCTGCCTCCAGCCTGCGTGATTTCGACCACGAGCCGGTTGCGATCGAATGAAAACGTATCGAGCAGGCCTTCCGGCACGTCGACGTCATCCACGACGACGGTCAGACCTTCCGCGTCCCACGATTCGATCATCCCGCCGAACCGGTTCAATGTCCATGAGACCGGTTCATTCTCCTTCGAATTGAGTGAAACGATCCGTTCGTCTTCCATCACGACAGTGATTCGTTCACCGTCAACCAGAAGATGGGTGAGGTCTTCCTTCGGTCCGCCGCATCCCATAGCGGTCAGCAGACCAGCCAGAACGAAGCAACACATGCTTTTGTGGTACATGGTCGTCTCCCGGATGTAGTGCGCCGGATGTTTCTCGGCACCCTAATTGCGCCGCCTGTATTCGCGTACGTCACGCGTGATCCCGCCTGGATCACGCCTGATCGATAAACCGTTCCACGTCCACGAGGGCCCCTTCCCGGCGTGCCGAATCCCATCCGGCCAGGATCGGCGCGAGCGAACGGAGCCCGTCGTGGTAATCGCTCTGAAGGAGATTCGGGTCATTCGATCGGACCGCCTCGACGAAGGCCTGGTCCTGGGCAAACCACGGGTCGAAGTGATCGGCTTCATAGACGACCTCGTCATTCACCTCGATCCGTTCATATCCGAAGACCCCCAGCCTCCCGCCGTCGAAATAGATCTTGAAATAGGGCTCTTCGCCCGCTCCGGTCGGATCTGATTCGATGAAGGTCAGCGTCGCCGTGGCACCTTCCGACAACTGGTAATGAAAGGACGATGAGAGCGGCGTATGGTAATCCTCCGGATGGTACAGGAATGCCTGGGCCTTGAGGACGTCCTGCCCCGTCATGAACCGGGTGTAGTCCGTGGCGTGCACGCCCCAGTCGAAGAAACGGACGCCGCCTTTCTCTACCTGGTGCGACCATGCGGTGCCAGCAGCGGCGGCCGGTTTCGGGTTATGCGAGATCTGCTGGAAGCGGACGTGCACAATCCGCTTGTCCCGGAGCAGCCTCCGGGCTTCCTGGAAGATGGGGCGGTACCGTTCCCGGAAGCCTACCGTGCTGATGACGCCTCCCTTCTGAACGGCCGCATCGATACGCTTCGCCAGGGCCATGTTCATGGCCTGGGGTTTCTCGCTGAAGAGCTGGATGCCGCGTTCGGCCGCCGCGATTTCCACGTCGGTGCGCGCGAAGGCCGGCACGATGGACCAGAGGGCGTCGAGGTCTTCGGCCTCCAACATCCCGTGGGCGTCCGTGTAGGTGCGGGCGACCCCGAACTGCGCAGCCGCTTCGCGCACCGCCTCTTCATTGATGTCGCACAGCGCCACGATCTCGACGCCGTCGATCCGGATCAGGTTGGGCAGGTGGGTGGCCTGTGCGAACCGGCCGGTTCCGTAGACGGCCACGCGCACGGGTCTGTCGGGCATCGGTTACTCCCTTTTCGTTGGTTTGGCGCCGCCAGCGCGGTGCGCGAATACTCCGTAAAACGATCTCTACTGGTCTCCGGAACTAGATCGCCGGCATTTCCACACCGAGTCCGGCTGCGGTTTCCGAAATCGTGTCCCAGGTTTTGTCCGGGATGTAGATGCCCTCGGCGAGCCGCTGGCGCCGGACGTCCTCCTCGATCTCGCCGGGGGCGTAAACCTTCTCGAATCCCGGCAGGGGCTTTGCCGAACCCACGTAGGCCACGTGGGCTTCGATTTCCGTCTTGTAGTCGGCCGGGTCCATGAAGGCTTCGATATCCAATGCGGCGATCAGGATCCCTCCGCCGCCCTTGCCGCCCGTGCAACCCGCGTTCGACAGGGGACCGATAATCATCTCGATCATCATGGCCAGGCCGTGTCCCTTGTGGCCGAACTGCAGGCCGCCCAGGGGCAGCACGGCCACCTGGTCCGGCTCGGCGTGGTACCGGCTGCCGTCGTTCACGTAGCGGCCCTGCTGGTCGATCAGCCAGCCGTCCGGCATGGGCTCGCCGCGCTCGATCTTCTGCTCGACCTTGCCGCCCGCGACCACGCTGAGCGTCATGTCCAGCATGAGGGGCAGCCCCTTCTCCCTCGGCACCGCGAAGGCGATGGGCTCGGGCCGCAGGCGCCGGTCGGCGCTGCCGTAGGGCGCCACGAATTCGCCGCCGCCGTTGAGGCCCACTATGCCGATCATGCCCTGTTCGGCGATCCGCGGGGGGAAGTCGCCCAGCCGGCCGATGTGGGAGACGTTCCGCAGGGCGATCATGCCGATCGTGGCACTGCGCGCCTTCTCCACCGCCAGGGACAGGGCCTTCGTCACCGCCACGATGCCGTTGGCGCCGTTCCCGTCGATCTGCGCGAAACCGGGCCGGTCGGCCACCACGATATGGTCTTCCCAGGGCCTGTAGTCCGCCTGCAGGGACGGAACGTAGCGGGGCATGAACCACACGCCGTGGGAATCGTGCCCGAGCAGGTTGCTGGTCGTGAGGTGATCGGCGAGGATATGGGCGTCTTCCAGGGGGATGCCGGTCGCCTCGAAGATCGCGCGGCTCAGGCTGTTGAGCTTGTCGAAAGGTACTACGGGCATGGAAAAACTCCTGTGATTTCCGCTCCTGTGGTTGCCGTATGGTTGCGTATGCGGGGCATTGGGGACCGGGCTGGATAAGCCGGGCTAGAAGGTAAAATATCACATCGCCGGTCATTGACAATCAGATTTGCAAATACCCTTGACACGCCAGTACGGCATGGCTAAATTGGCCTGTTGCGTTATTTTGGCAATGCCATTATGGCACCTTTGGCGGTATATGACAGATTGGCAGAAAACGAGGGGCGTGGGGCAGTACTACCTGGTGTTTCGCTGCAATGTGCATAACACCATAAATACCAACCATTTAAGCTTTAGTAACCAGGTTTTGTGAGCGGTGTACTCCATCGTGGCACGGAAATTGCACGTAAGAAAACGGACGAAATGATCGTCCATTATCGTGCTGATTTCAACATCAGCGTTCTTATCACCAGTGAAAGGAGCAGGAAGCAATGAACGTACAACCTTTGGGCGACCGGGTCCTGGTCAAGCGCCTCGAGGAAGAAGAGGTACAGCGCGGCGGTATCATCATCCCCGATACGGCCAAGGAAAAGCCGCAGCAGGGCGAGGTCGTGGCGGCCGGTCCGGGACGCGTCGGCGACAACGGCGACCGCGTATCGCTGGAAGTCAAGGTCGGCGACAAGATCCTCTTTGGCAAGTACTCCGGCACGGAAGTCAATCTGGATGATTCCGAATACCTCATGATGCGGGAAGAGGACATCCTGGGTATCGTGTCGTAGATCATCGAGTGTCCGAACCGTAACCTTAATGGACCGGTTGCGGCTGAATCAGTGCATATGCAAGGAGGGTTGAACCAGTGGCAAAGCAGTTGAAATTCAGGGATGAAGCGCGGCGCTCCGTGCTGAGCGGTGTGGAGACCCTGGCCAAGGCGGTGAAGGTCACCCTGGGTCCCAAGGGCCGGAACGTGGTGCTCGACAAGAAGTTCGGTTCGCCGACCGTCACGAAGGACGGCGTGTCGGTGGCCAAGGAAATCGAATTGCAGGACCCCTACGAGAACATGGGGGCCCAGATGGTCAAGGAAGTGGCTTCGAAGACCAGCGATATCGCCGGCGACGGGACCACGACGGCCACGGTGCTGGCCGAGGCCATCTACCGCGAGGGGCTGAAGAACGTGACCGCCGGCCATAATCCCATGGCCCTGAAGCGCGGGATCGAGAAGGCCGTGTCCGCGGTGGTGGACGAGATCGAGGGCATCAGCCAGCCGACGGCCGGCAAGACCGAGATCGCCCAGGTCGCGACGATTTCCGCCAACAACGACCCCGAGATCGGTGACCTGATCGCCAATGCCATGGAGAAGGTGGGCAAGGACGGGGTCATCACGGTGGAAGAGGCCAAGAGCATGGACACCATGCTCGACGTGGTCGAGGGCATGCAGTTCGACAAGGGCTACATTTCCCCCTATTTCGTGACGGACTCCGAACGGATGGAATGCAGCCTCGACGATCCCTACATCCTGATCCACGAGAAGAAGATCAGCGCGATGAAGGACCTCCTGCCCATCCTCGAGAAGGTCGTGCAGCAGGGCAAGTCCATGCTGATCATCGCCGAGGACGTGGAAGGCGAGGCCCTGGCCACGCTGGTGGTCAACAAGCTGCGCGGCACCATGCGCATCTCGGCCGTCAAGGCGCCGGGATTCGGCGACCGCCGCAAGGCCATGCTGGAGGACATCGCGATCCTGACCGGCGGCCGGGTGATCACCGAAGACATCGGCATCAAGCTGGAGAACGTGACCTTCGAAGACCTGGGCCAGGCCAAGCGCGTGGTGATCGACAAGGACGAGTCGACGATCATCGAAGGCGCCGGTTCCCAGTCGGAGATCGAAGGCCGCATCGGCCAGATCCGCCGCCAGATCGATGAGACGACGTCGGACTACGACCGCGAGAAGCTGCAGGAACGCCTGGCCAAGCTGGCCGGCGGCGTGGCCGTGATCAACGTCGGCGCGGCGACCGAGACGGAAATGAAGGAGAAGAAGGCCCGCGTGGAAGACGCGCTCCATGCGACGCGCGCGGCCGTGGAAGAGGGCATCGTGCCCGGCGGCGGCGTCGTGTACCTGCGGGGTTCCGGCGCGCTGGACGGGTTGCAGGTCAACGGCGACGAGGAGACGGGCGTCGGCATCGTGCGGCGCGCCCTCGAGGAGCCGCTGCGCCATATCGCGGCCAATGCCGGCGCGGAGGGTTCGGTCATCATCGAGCACGTGAAGCAGAAGGAAGGCGCCGTGGGATACAACGCCAACACCGGCGGTTACGAAGATCTCATGTCGGCCGGCGTGATCGACCCGGCGAAGGTGACGCGCATCGCGTTGCAGAACGCTTCCAGCATCGCGTCCCTCCTGTTGACCACCGAGACCCTGGTGACGGACATCCCCGAGAAGGAGCCACCTCCCGCGCCAGGCGGTTACGGCGGAGGCGGCATGGGTGGCATGGGCGGCATGATGTAAGCCCTCCTGCCGGGCAGTTCAAGTGCGTGAAGACCGGCGTCGGCTGTCCAAGTCGGCGCCGGTTTTGTTAGGAAGGAACGCATGCCTACCTACCAGTACCGTTGCAACGAGTGCAGCCACGAGTTTTCCGAGTTCCAGTCGATCACGGCGGATCCCCTTTCCACGTGTCCGGAATGCGGCGGCGCCGTGAAGCGCCTCATCAGCGGCGGGGCCGGTTTCCTGTTCAAGGGTGACGGGTTCTATACCACGGACTACCGGAGCGAGAACTACAAGCAGGCCGAGAAGGCCGACCGGGAATCCTCTACGTCCAAGGCGGACGGCGGATCCAAGTCCGACGGCGGGTCCGATGGCGGCGGGTCCTCTGACGCGTCCGGTTCCGGGGACAAGTCGAAATCCGAAGCCTCCACGAAGGCCGATTCGTCGTCCGGTCAGCCCGGTACGTCCGGCTCCAACTGAAGGATGAACATGACCACAGACCACACGAACACACCGGACGACATCAAGGTCATCCACGACCGGATCTACGAGCAAAGCGTTTTCGTCGACCGGCTGATATCGGAAATCGGCAAGGTGATCGTCGGCCAGCAGTACATGATCGAACGGCTGTTGATCGGCCTGCTGACCAACGGGCACATATTGCTCGAAGGCGTGCCGGGCCTGGCCAAGACCCTGGCCGTGCGCACCCTGGCGTCGACGGTCTCGGCCCGGTTCCAGCGCATCCAGTTCACGCCGGACCTGCTCCCCGCCGACCTTACGGGCACCATGATCTACCAGGCGGGCAGCGGGGAGTTCATCGCCAAGAAAGGCCCGATTTTCGCCCATCTCATCCTCGCGGACGAGATCAACCGGGCGCCCGCGAAAGTGCAGAGCGCCCTGCTGGAAGCCATGCAGGAGCACCAGGTCACCATCGGAGACGAGACTTTCCCGCTGGAGGACCCCTTCCTGGTTCTCGCCACGCAGAACCCCATTGAACAGGAAGGGACCTACCCCCTGCCGGAAGCCCAGGTCGACCGCTTCATGCTCAAGCTGACGACGACCTATCCCCGCAAGGAAGAGGAGCTGGAGATCCTGAACCGCATGACATCCGGCGAACCGGCGGAAGTGGAACAGGTCGTCTCGCTGGAGGATATCGTCCAGGCGAGGTCGATCATCAACCGGGTCTACATGGACGACAAGATCAAGCAGTACATCGTCGACCTCGTCTTCGCGACCCGCAACCCGGAAGACTACGGAGAGCTCGCCGAAATCCGCGACCTGGTGGAGTACGGCGCTTCGCCCCGGGCGACGATCTACCTGGCGACGGCCGCGCGCGCACACGCCTTCCTGCGCCGCCGGGGCTACGTGACGCCCGAGGACGTGAAGTCGATCGGGATGGACGTCATGCGCCACCGCGTCATCGTCACCTACGAAGCCGAGGCCGAGGACATGACCTCGGAGCAGATTCTCCAGCGTGTGTTCGACTGTGTAGAGATCCCTTGATACCCAGGCAGATCATCCAGAAGATCCGTCAGATCGAGATCCGAACCAAGCATCTCGTGAACGACGTGTTCAGCGGCGAGTACCACAGCGTCTTCAAGGGACGCGGCATGGAGTTCGCCGAGGTGCGCGAATACGAGCCGGGCGACGAGATCCGGTCGATCGACTGGAACGTAACCGCCCGCCTGGGACGTCCCTATATCAAGCGCTTCATCGAGGAAAGGGAGCTGACGGTCATTCTCATGGCCGACGTCAGCGCATCGGGCCATTTCGGCACGGCGAACCAGATGAAGAGCGAGATCACCGCGGAGATCTGCGCGCTGCTGGCCTATGCGGCGATCCAGAACAACGACCGCGTCGGCCTCCTCATGTTTACCGACCAGATCGAGAAATTCATCCCGCCGAAGAAGGGCCGGACCCACATACTGCGGGTGATCCGGGAAGTGCTATACAACCAGCCCGGTCACACCGGCACCGACCTCACGCAGGCGCTGGAATACCTGAACCGGCTGCTGACGCGCCGGAGCATCGTCTTCATCCTGTCCGATTTCCTGACCGAGGATTACATGAAGCCCCTGCGCGTAGCCAGCAAGCGGCACGACGTGGTCGCCGTCACGATTACGGACCCGAGGGAACTCAGCCTGCCCGGTGTCGGCCTGATCGAGCTGGAAGACGCGGAGACGGGAGAAGAGGTGCTCGTCGACACCGGCGACGCAGACTGGCGCAGGCAGTATGCCGAATACAACGAAGCCCTCCGCGAGGCGCGGGACCAGCAGTTCAGGGTGACCGGCGTGGACGCCATCCACATACGAACGGACGAGCCCTATATCGATCCGCTGCTGCAGTTCTTCAAGCTGCGCGAACGCAAATTCGCACGGTAGTCGGAAGGCAACAAAGGCTTGCTTTACATTACTTTGTGCACTAAATTAGGATACTTTGAAAATCGCTGCGCGTTTCGCGCGAAGGCTGTGACAGCGGTGTTGGGAGCCCGACGTGATAGAAGTAAAGGACCTGACCAAGAAGTACGGAAATTTCACCGCGGTCCGTGACGTGAGTTTCGAGGTCGAAAAGGGCGAGATCCTCGGATTCCTCGGACCGAACGCCGCGGGCAAGACCACGACCATGCGGGTGCTGACGTGCTTCATGCCCGCGACGGCCGGCACCGCCCGGGTGGCGGGGTTCGACACCTTCAGACAGTCTCTCGACGTGCGCCGCAGGGTGGGGTACCTGCCGGAGAACGTACCCCTCTACCTGGACATGCGGGTCCGCCCCTACCTGGAGTTCATCGCCAAAATCAAGGACATCCCGTCCCGCGATCGCCGGAAGGCCGTCAACCGCGTGATCGAGCTGACCGCCCTGGAGGAGGTCGAGCACCGGATCGTCGGACACTGTTCCAAGGGGTATCGCCAGCGGGTGGGCCTGGCCCAGGCGTTGATCCACGATCCCGACGTCCTGATCCTGGACGAGCCGACCAACGGCCTCGACCCCAAGCAGATCAACGAGGTCCGGGAGGTGATCAAGGGCCTTGCCGGGGACCATACCATCATTCTGAGCAGTCATATTCTGCCCGAGGTGAGCAAGACCTGCGAGCGCGTGGTCATCATCGACCAGGGCCGGATCGTGGCCGGGGACACGCCGGCCAACCTGGACGCCCGGCTGCGGGGATCGCAGTCCATCTCGGCGCAGATCCGGGGACCGGTCAACGAAGTGATGGACCTGTTGAAGCAGAAGGACGGCGTCGTGGACGTGAAGACAAGATCGTCCGTCGGCGACGGCCTCTGGCAGTACGACATCGACGTCGTACCGGGACGGGATCTCCGTTCCGAGGTGGCTTCGTCGGTGGTCGGGAGCAACTGGGACCTCGTGGAACTCACCACGGCCGGCATGAGCCTGGAGGAGATCTTCCTCGAGCTGACGACCCAGGAAGAGGAGGGCGACTGACGATGCAGGGATTGCTGGCCATCTGGGGACGTGAATTGAAGGCCTATTTCATTTCACCCATCTTCTACGCCTTGTCGACCGTGTTCATTTTTATCGTAAGCTTCATGTTTTTCTATAGCTTGCAGAGTTACACCCAGTATTTCATGCAGGTCGCGCAGTACCCGACGATGATGGAGCGCATCAACATCAACGAGATGATCATGCGCCCGCTGTTCAATACCATGAGTTTCGTGGCCGTGCTGACGCTCATGCCCATGCTCACCATGCGGGTCTTTTCCGAGGAGAAGAAGACCGGCACGATCGAGCTGCTGCTGACCTCTCCGGTCCGCGACTGGCACGTGATCCTGGGCAAGTTCCTGGCGGCCTTCACCCTGTACACGGCCATGATCGGGCTGACGATCATCTACCCGCTGGTGCTCCAGGTGTACGGCGATCCGGACTGGGGCCCCATATGGGCCGGATACCTTGGTCTCGTTCTCCTCGGGGGCGGCGTGATCACCATCGGGCTCTTTGCCTCTTCGCTGACGGAGAACCAGATCGTGGCCGCCGTGATCTGCTTCGGCGCCGCGCTCATACTCTGGATGATGGATGTAGCGGCGGAATCAATGACCGGCATGCTGGGCGAGGTGGTCGGATACCTGTCCGTGCTGAGGCACTACAATACCTTCGAGAAGGGCATCATCGACTCGACGGACTGCCTCTTTTTCCTGAGTTTCATTTTCCTGGGCCTGTTCATCACGGTCCGGTCGGTTGAATCGACGCGCTGGCGGGGTTGACGCCGATCCCGAATGGACGCCGGTCCCGAATGGACGCCGGTCCCGCGTATTCAAGCTGCCTGCAGTCTGAAAAAGGGAGATAACCGTACATGAGGAGTCTCGTTTCAACCGCCGGATACCTGGGTCTCATCCTGATCCTGGTGAGCGGTTACCTCTACGCCTCGGATACGACGGCGCCGCGCACGGTACTGATCGTCCTGCTGGCCGGGCTGACGCTCGTATCGGCCTGGATGGTCCTGGAGTGGGAGACGGTGTGGAACCTGCTGGGGCGGCGCACCACGCGGTACGGCGCCAACACCGCCGTCCTGGTCCTGCTGGTGATCGGCATCCTGGCCTTTGTGAACCTCATCGGCGCGCGGTACTCCCAGCGGTACGACACGACGGCCAACCAGCGGTTCAGCCTCGCGGACCTGTCCATCAGCGTGCTCGAAGAACTGGAACAGGACGTCCACATCGTGGGATTCTTCCGGTCCGGCGGGCCCGAGGCCATGCAACAGCACCAGATCGACGACATGCTGAATCAGTTCCAGTATCACTCGGACCACATCACCTACGAGTTCATAGATCCCGATCTCGAGCCCAGCATCGCCCGCCAGTACAACATCTCCGCCTACGGAACGATCGTGTTCGAAAGCGAGGGCAAGACCGAGCACATCAACCGCTACCTCGAAGCGAACGTGACCAACGCGCTGGTCAAGGTCACGCGGGAAGGCCAGAAGACCATCTATTTCCTGGAAGGCCACGGCGAGCACAACGTCAACCTGACCGACCAGGCCGGCTACAACAGGTTGCTCCAGCTGCTCGAGAACCAGAGTTACGTCGTCCGGAGTTTCTCGCTGCTCAGTGAAGTGGAAGTCCCTGCGGACTGCAGCGTCCTCGTGGTGGCGGGTCCCCGGACCAACCTGGTGGGCAACGAGCAGGAAGCCATACGCGAATACCTGGACCGCGGCGGCCGCGCCCTGTTCCTGATCAACCCCGACTACCCGGAGGAAAGCGCCGACCTGTCTGCGCTCCTCGCCCACTGGAAGGTGCGGCTCGGCGAGAACGTGGTGATCGACGAGAGTGCCGTGGGGCGATTGCCCGGCATGAACGAGTACATGCCTGCAGTCATGCAGTACCCGGCCCATCCCATCACGCGTCCGCTCGGCAGCACCGTGAGTTTCTTTCCGCTGGTGCGGTCCGTCGAACCGGCGTCGGCCTCCGACGACACCGTGGAGATCCAGACCATCGCCATGACCAGTGCCCGCAGCTGGGCGGAAACCACGCTGCCGGGATCGCAGGAAGAAGCCGTGGAGTACACGCCCGTACTGGACCCGGAAATGGACGAGCCCGGTCCCGTGTCCATCGCCGTGGCCGTCACGGCCGTCCCGCGGTCGCTGCCCCGCAGGGACATGCGGACGCTGACGCCCCAGGAGATGGCGATGCGGCCGGAGGATCACGAGCTGAAGACCCGTATCGTAGTCGTCGGCAACTCGGCTTTTGCCAACAATACCTATATCAGGCTGCCGGGCAACGGCGACCTGGCCCTGAACATCCTCAACTGGCTCGCCCAGGAGGAAGACTTGCTCGCGATCCGGCCCAAGTCCAGCGACACCAGGCTGGTTCAGATCTCGCTGAGCCAGATGCGGGATATCTTCATCGTCACCGGCATCCTGTCGCCCCTCGGCATCCTCATCGCGGGCGTAGTGGTGTGGTGGAGAAGGAAATAGGAGGCGTAGCGACGTGAGCGGTGGACGGTACACGATCGTGCTGGCCGTGATCCTGGGATTGCTGGCGGCCGTTTTCTTCCTCTTCGTGCTCGAGGAAGAGGAAGTGGCGGAAGCCGAGCGCGTGTTCGAGCTAAACGCGGAAGAGGTCGTCGAGATCAAGGTGGCCGTGGACGGCGCGGTCACGACGGTCGAGAAGGTTCCGCTGGAAGGCTGGGTGATTACCGATCCGGTCCGGTACGCGGCGGACCCGGACATCGTGGTTACGCTGCTGCGGGAATTCTCCGCCCTGTCCCCGGCCCGGACCATCGCCGATTCGGCGGAAGTCCTTTCGGAGTACGGCCTCGAGCGTCCGTCGGCGTCCGTCGAGGTCATCAGGGGTCTCGACAAGCCCATGGTATTGCTGCTGGGAGACGTGAACCCGACGGGCGCGGCCCACTACGCCGTGGAACAGGGCACGCGGCGGGTGTTTCTCATCTCCGCGCAAACCAACGGGAACCTGCGCAAGACGACTGATGCGCTGAGGGACCGCAGGCTGATGCGGGTCGAACAGGACGAGGTGGAGGAGATCGTCCTCGAAAAGGGCGGCCGCCGCGTCGTCCTCAAGCTGGATCCCTACGGGACCTGGCGCGTGGATGCACCCTATCGGCTGCCGGCGGAGCGCGATGAAGTGATCAACGCATTGAGTACGATCACCGCCGCCACGGCCATTTCCTTCATCGACGACGCACCGTCTTCCCTTGCAAGATACGGCCTGGCGGATCCGGTAATGACGGCGACCTTGAAATCCGGCGACGGCGGCATCCTCCATACGCTTTCACTGGGTAATGAGGAGATGGGCCAGGTCTACGCCATGACCAGCGAAAGGCGCAACGTATACTCGGTCTCGATGTCGATCCCGCGGCAACTGGATCGGGAATCCGACTTCTACCGGCGCCTTACCGCCTTCGAATTCCAGTCCTACAGGGTCCCCGCTTTTTCGATGAACATAGGAGACGAGCACGTGACCCTGGTCAAGCATGCCTTCGAGGACTGGCGGATGACGTCGCCCTACGAGCTGAGAGCGAATGACCGGTTCATCACGGCCATGCTGGACAGCCTGGAGATCGTGCGCGTGCGGGACCATATCCCGGCGACGGCCGCGAACAGCGCGGCGTACGGTTTCGAGCAACCGGTCGTCCGCCTTTCGCTTACGATCGATGACCGGGTGAGTCCCCAGGAAATCCTGGTCGGTTCGGACTCCGGCGACGGGCAGTACACCTACGTCATGGATCCTTCGGAAGAATGGATCTACGCGGTGGACGCTGCCAGTCTGCAGCGCATGCCGGCCTCCGCGATCGAGTTGCGCGACAACAAGATCCTGCGGTTCAAGGGCTACCAGGTACACATGTTCGAAGTGGTCACATCCGACGAACGGCTGCGGGTGCGCCGCGACCAGAAGCAGAGGGTCTTGTGGAAACTGGAAGAGCCTTCAAAGGGCGACGCGAACGCGATCTCGGTCGGCCGGGCCTTCAGCGAGCTGGATACATTGTATTCTGAGGCCTTCGTAACGGCGGACCCCGAAGCGGACCTGGCCACCTTCGGACTGGACCGGCCGGTCATGGAGCTTACCTTGCAGGTCGGGGGCCGGGACGACGTGCCGGAGGAGCGGCTGTCGCTCCTGGTGGGCAAATCCCTCCCCGGGGACGAGAGCCTGGTCTACGTCAAGCAAAGGAACAGCCCCGTCGTGTCTCTTACCAGGGCCGGGTTCATCGCCCGGATCAACGAAATGGTCGCCCTGACACCGAAATCGTGACGTGAGGCGGCATGCGGTGAGGCGATCCTGTTTACTCGCCACCGTCCTGGTGGCCGTCGCGACGGACCCGGTCGACACCGGAGCCTTCCCGGTACCGCAGGAAGGAGATTCCGGGTTTTTGATTGAGGCCACGGTGGACCGCGACCGGATAACCGTGGGCGATCCCTTCCTGTACCGGGTCACCGTGAAGAGTCCCGGCGACTCCGCCATCGAATGGCCGGAATCCGGGACGCCTCCGGCAGGTTTCGATCTCCTGTCCTTCGAGCATGTAGGCCCCCTGTCCGGACCCGGCGGCACGAACGTCGATCTGCTCCGTTACGAACTCACCCTGTACCGGACGGGTGAGCATTCCATCCCGCCCTTTTCGCTCAAGTGCGTCCTGTCGGATGGCACCGAGTTATCCGCCGAATCGGAGGCCATCCCGGTTTCCGTCCTCAGCGTAATCGAGGATGATGCCGCGGATATACGCGATCTGAAGTCCCCGGTGGATGTCCCCGGCGGGGCGCCCTGGTACTACTGGCTGATCGCCGGCCTGGTGTTGCTCGCCGTCGCGGCGGCCGTCTTCCTGTACATCAGGCGCCGTAGGAACCGGGAGGACCCGCAAGGTACGGTCCCCGCGATCAAACGCCCGCCCGAAGAGATCGCCCTGGAAGAACTGGAACAACTGGCCCTGAAGGAGTGGCTGGTCCAGGGACGCGTGAAAGCCCACTATTCCGCGCTGTCCGAAATTCTGCGCCGGTACCTGTCCGGGCGCTACGGGATAGCCGCGATGGAATACACGACCTCCGAGCTGCTGGCGGCATTGAACGCGCTTCGGGTCGGCCTCGACGAATCCCGGGTCGTCCGGGCACTTTTCGAAGAATGCGACATGGTCAAATTCGCCAGGTATACGCCGGAGACGCATCGGCAGTCGCTTTCCCTGCGGGAAGGACGGGAGATCGTCGAGCGGACACGTCCGCCCGAAGTGTCGGAAGTCACTGAGCCGTCAAAGGATTGATGCCCCATGTTCTTTTCCACGCCAGTGATCCTGGCGTTGCTCGTGATCCTGCCGGTGCTCTTATGGACGTACCGCCGGCGACTGAAGGCGCGCCGGGGCGGGCTGAGCTTCTCGGACATCTCTTTTGTCAACCGGTTGAAACCCGCGTCCGCCCTGAGGTACCGCCACGTTCCCACCGCGCTGCGCACCATGGCCATCGGCCTGGCCATCCTTGCCCTGGCCCGCCCGCAGACGGGAACCGAAGGCGCGGAAGTGATGACGGAGGGGATCGACATCATACTGGCGCTCGATATATCCGGGAGCATGGGGGCGGAAGACTACAAGCCCCGCAACCGGCTTTTCGTGGCCAAGTCCGTGATTTCCGACTTCATCCGGGAACGGACGAACGACCGGATCGGCATGGTGGTCTTCGCGGGACGCAGCTTCACGCAGTGCCCGCTGACACTGGATTACGATGTGCTGCTCGGACTGCTGGACGAGGTGGAGATCGGGTTGACCGAAGACGGTACGGCCATCGGGATGGGCATCGCCAATTCCGTCAACCGGCTGCGGCAGAGCACCGCCGAGAGCAAAGTGGTCATTCTGCTTACCGACGGCGTGAACAATACGGGAGCGATCGACCCGATCACTGCGGCCAAGGCGGCCAACGCGCTGGGGGTCAGGATCTACTCGATCGGGATCGGCAAAGAGGGCGGCGCGCCCATCCCGGTCGACGACCCCGTGCTGGGCCGCACGTATGCGCGCAACCGGGACGGCAGTCTCGCCCTCACGGAAATCGATGAAGGGACGCTCAGGGAGGTCGCTTCGCTCACGGGCGGGTACTATTTCAAGGCGACCGATGCCGAGATGCTGTCCCACATCTACCAGCGTATAGACGCGCTGGAACGCACGGAGATGAGGGTCATCGCCTACTCTAGATACACCGAATTGTTCGGGTATTTCCTTTTGCCGGCCATGTTTCTCCTGCTGGCGGATATCGTGCTGTCGCACACCCGGCTGAGAAGACTGCCGTAGCACGTACGGCCCGGTGGCGGCGTGTATCGGCCGAGCGGCGTGTATCGGCCGAGGAGCCGACATGCAGTTTGCCCAACCTGAATACCTCTATCTGCTGGCGGCCGCACCGCTGCTCGTCCTGTTCTTCGCCGCGCGTTTCCGGCGCAGGCGCGAAGCCCTCAGGCAGCTGGGAGAACCGGAACTGATCGGCAGGCTGTCCCGTTCGACCGTGGCGAGAAGGCAGTCGGTCAAGGCGACCCTCGTGCTCCTCGCCCTGGTCTGTTTCGTGCTGGCGCTCGCCCGGCCGCAGTTCGGGACCCGGTCCGAAACCGTGCGCCAGACCGGGTTCTCGGTCATGGCCGCGCTGGACGTTTCCAACAGCATGCTGGCCGAGGATGTCCGGCCGAACCGCCTCGTGCGGGCCAAATTCGCCGTCCGGTCCCTGGTGGGGAAGCTTCGCAATGACCGGATCGGCCTGGTGGTATTCGCCGGGTCCGCTTTTCTCCAGTGTCCGCTGACCACCGATTACAGCATCGTGGAGCTTTTCCTGGACGGCATCGATACCCGGACCGTGGGTACCCAGGGAACGGCCATCGCGGAGGCGCTGCGCATCGCGGGCCGGTCGTTCAGGCAGGACCACAAAGGGTACAAGGCCGTCCTGCTGATCACCGACGGAGAAGACCACCAGGAAGACCCGATCGCCGTCGCTTCGGACCTGGCGGCCCAGGGGGTTCGCGTCTATGTAGTGGGCATCGGCACGCCGCAGGGCGTACCCATACCGGTCACGAACGAGGACGGCCGGGTCGCCGGCCACATGCGGGACCGGTCCGGCTCCGTGGTCATGAGCCGGCTGGACGAGACCACGCTGAGACAAATCGCGGAGACGACCGGAGGGGCCTACTACAGGGCTACGCCAGGTGGAGACGAGATGGACCTGGTATACGACACCATCGCGTCCCTGGAGAAGGCGGAGTTCGAGAGCAGAGAATTTACACAGTACGTTGAACGGTTCCAGTATATATTGTTCTTCGGCCTGCTGCTCCTGGTTGCGGATACCGTGATCCGGGACCGCGGCCTGCTCGACGAATCGTAGGGAAGGGAAACTGAAGCCATGAGCGTAATCCTGGTCATCCTGTTGTTTCTCGGCTGGCAGCCGGCCGTGAAGAACGCCAGTGGCAACGCACTGTACCAACAGGAAAAATACGACGAGGCGCTGGCGGCCTATGACGAGGCGCTGGCGGAGGACGGCGAGAACCCGGCCCTGCATTACAACCGGGGCAACGCGCTGTACCGCTCCGAGCAGTATCCGTCTGCCGTACAGGCCTACGTGAACGCGCTGGAAGGCGAGGCGCCGGTCGGTGGCCGGGCCCGGTACAACATGGGAAACAGCCTCTATCGCATGGGCTTGCTGAAAGAGTCCATCGAGGCCTACAAAGCGGGCCTGCGGATCGAGCCGGACGACATAGACATGAAATACAACCTCGAATACGTGATGCGGCAGTTGCAGCAGCAGGAAGAACAGGCCCGCAGGAACGGGCAGGACCGGCAGGAGGACCCGGAGGATCAGGCCAACCAGGATGACCAGGATGACCAGGCGGACCAGGACAACCGGGATGACCCGGATGATCGGGCCGACGGGGGACAGGAACATGATGAAGGGGAAAGCCCGGAAGCACCGCCGCCACGGGAAGGGGAACTGAGCAGGGCGGAGGCGGAACGCCTGCTGAACGCCCTGAACAGGGATGAGCAGGATATCCAGCGCCAGTTGCGCAGGCAACAGGCCACGCAAGTCAATCCGGAGAAAGACTGGTAGCCCGATGATCGTCATGAAATTCGGCGGCACTTCCGTAGGCGGCGCGGAGGCCATTCGACAAGTCGCGGAGATCGTCGCAAAGTACCGCGACCACGACCTGGTGGTGGTCTTGTCCGCCATGAGCAAGGTGACCGACGCCCTCCGTGCCATGGCGGCGCAGGCCTGCGAGGGAACGGAGCCCACGGATTCCCTCTCGGCGCTGAGGAAACGCCACGACGAGACGATCCGCGCCGTGGCCGAAGGAGAAGAACGGAAACGGGCCCTCGAAGTCTGTGCCGGGCTCATCGACGAACTGTCCGGCATCCTGCACGGCATAACGCTGCTCAGGGAGCTTTCCCCCCGTTCGATCGACCTGGTCAGTTCGTTCGGCGAGCGCCTTTCCGTGGTCGTCGTCTCGGCCGCGCTCAGATCGGCCGGCCTGTCGTCCCTGCCCGTCGATGCGCGGGAATATGTGAAGACGAACGAGCGCTACACCGAGGCGGAGGTGAATTACGCCGAGACGGAACGGCGGCTTTCGGCGGGCCTGGCGCCGATGGTTTCGGAGGGCTGCATCCCGGTCGTAACGGGGTTTATCGGATCTACCGACGAAGGCGTGACCACGACCCTCGGGCGGGGCGCCTCGGATTTCACCGCCTCCCTGGTCGCCAGTGCGCTTCAGGCGGAGGAAGTGTGGATCTGGACGGACGTGGACGGCGCGATGACGGCCGACCCGAGGATCGTCGAGGACGCCCGCGTCCTCAAGGAGATTTCGTATCTCGAGGCCTCGGAGATGTCCTACTTCGGCGCCAAGGTACTCCATCCCATGACCATGCTGCCCGCGGTGAAACAGGAGATTCCCATCCGGATACGGAACACCTTCCGGACCGGGAACGGCGGTACGCTCATCACTTCGCGCACCCGCGCCGCGCCGCTGGGCGTGAAGGCCGTAACGAGTATCGACCGGCTTTGCCTGATCATGGTCGAGGGCACCAGCCTGAGCCGGACGCCGGATACCCACGCGCGGTTGTTCAAGACCACGGCGGACCGCAAGACCCAGGTCGTCATGATCACGCAGGCGTCATCCGAACACGATATCTGCCTGGTCGTCGGCGAAGGGGACAGCCCGGGAACGGTCCAGGCGCTCAAGGAGGAGTTCCGTCACGAAGTCGCCGAAGGCAGTCTGGAGGAGATCTCGGTTCAACCCGATCTGGCCGTGGTGGCCGTGGTCGGCGGCGGCATGAAGGGCACCCCGGGCATCGCGGCCCGCACGTTCGGCATACTCGGCGAACACGGAATCAACATCATCGCCATTGCCCAGGGTTCATCGGAGCTGAACATTTCATTCATCGTAGGCCGGGACGACCTGCGGAAGACCGTTCAACTGGTGCACGCGTCCTTCGGTCTGGGAGGGGACGGAGATTTTGCGTACGATTAACCTGTTTCAATTCGGCAAGGGCAATATCGGCGGCGCCTTGATCCGGCAGGTGGCGGACCGCGCGGGCTCCCTGGCCGAGGCCACCGGCCTTTCCTTCGAATACATCGGCATCTGCGGCCGGAGCCAACTGGTTTTAGATCCAGGGGGACTCAACACGGCGTTAAGCGGCCCCGGCGGCCTTGACCGTTTGCTCGAAGACGGGGACCGTCGCGCGGACTACCCGGGCGCGGAGGCCATGATCGATCGCCTGCTGGCCGGTCCGGGCGGTCCGGGCGGTCCGGGCGGTCCGGGCGATCCGCCCGGAAGCCTGTGCGTCGTCGACACCACGTCCGCCGAAATGACGGAAGTGCACCTGGCCTGCCTTCGCCGGGGTGTCCCGGTAGTGACGGCCAACAAGAAACCCATCACCGACCGGAGTGCCGCGTACGAAGAGATCCGGCGGCTGGGCCGCGCCGATTGGATGCGGTACTGGTACGAAACGACCGCCGGCGCCGGCCTGCCCATCGTCAGCACCGTCAGGGAACTGGTGGATACCGGGGACGGGGTAACGCGGATCGCGGGATGCCTGAGCGGCACGCTGGGATACATCTGTTCCCAGCTCGACCACGGCCGGACCTTCTCCGGGATCGTGCGGGAGGCCAAGGACCTCGGGTACACGGAACCCGATCCGCGGGACGACCTGAACGGGATGGACGTGGCCAGGAAGGCCCTGATCCTGGCCCGCGAGATCGGATACCGCCTTGAACTCGACGACCTGGAGGTCGAAGGCATGGTCTCCGACGAGCTGCTGTCCGCGCCGTCGGTGGACGCGTTCATGGAAATGCTGACCGGCGAAGACGCGGCCTACGCGCAGCGGGTCGCATCGGGCGGAGATCGCGGACAGGTGCTGCGGTACGTTGCCACGGTGGGAGACGGCACGTGCCGGGTAGGCCTCGAGAACGTGGACCGGGACAGTCCCCTGGGCAGCCTGGCCGGTCCGGATAACATGGTCGTGTGCACCACGAAGCGGTACCGGGACAACCCGCTGATCGTGCGGGGACCGGGCGCTGGGCCGGAGGTCACGGCGGGCGGCCTGTTCGGAGACCTGATCAAGGCGGCCAGGGTGCTGCCGGGCGGCGATCATCCATGACCTTCATACCAGATCCGGGAGCATGAAATGTCGACGAATGAAATCAAAGTAGGGGTCCTCGGCGCTACCGGGGCGGTCGGGCAGCGGTTCGTCCAGTTGCTCGAAGGCCATCCGTGGTTCAGGATAACCGCCGTCGCGGCCTCGGAGCGGTCGGCCGGCAAACCCTACGCGGAAGCCGTGACCTGGCGGCTGGACACGCCGGTCCCGGAGGCCGTGCGCGCGATGCCCGTCGCACTATGCGAACCGGGACTGGACTGCGACCTGGTATTCTCGGGCCTGGATTCCGCGGTGGCCGGCCCGATCGAAGCGGCCTTCGCGGCGGCCGACTACGCCGTCGTCAGCAATTCTAAGAACCACCGCATGGACGAAGACGTGCCGCTGCTCGTCCCCGAGGTGAACGGGGACCATTGCGCGATCATCGACTATCAGCGCAGACGCAGGGGGTATGGCCGCGGGTTCATCGCGACCAATCCGAACTGCTCCACCATCGGACTTACCATGGCGCTCAAGCCCATCGCCGAACGCTTCGGCATACAGCAGGTCGCGGTCACCACCCTGCAGGCCCTGTCCGGGGCCGGATACCCGGGTGTCCCCTCCCTCGAGATCCTGGATAACGTGCTGCCCTACATCGGGGAAGAAGAAGACAAGATGGAGCGGGAGACCCTGAAGCTGCTGGGCAGGTTCAGGGATAACCGGATCGAGCATGCCGGGATCGTCGTCAGCGCGCAGTGCAACCGGGTACATGTCCAGGACGGCCACATGGAATGCGTATCCGTCGCCCTGGAGAAAGAGACCGATACGGACGGTCTCGCCGAGGCGCTGCGCAACCACCGGGGACCGCCCCAGGAACTAGGCCTGCCCTTCGCGCCCGCGCGCCCGGTCATCGTGCGCGATGAACCGGACCGGCCGCAGCCGAGGATGGACCGCGACGCCGAAAACGGCATGGCCGTAACGGTGGGCCGGATCCGGCCCTGTCCGGTGCTGGACATGAAATTCGTGGTACTTTCACACAATACCGTCCGTGGGGCCGCGGGTACGGCCATCCTGAACGCGGAACTTCTGCGGACCCAGGGATACCTGGACTGAACGCATGAAACGGTTTATACAGACCGGTCTCATCGTATTGTTGCTTCTCGGTGCACGGGCCGCTCCGGGCCAGGAGATCTCGGTCACGGCCGAGGTGAGCCGTACCCGGATGAACGTGGACGAGACGCTGATCCTGACGGTTTCGGTTTCCGGGTCCGATCTGGGCGACGTACCGAAACCCGTCCTGCCTGAAATGCAGCCGTTCTTCGTCATCGGCAGCACGTCTTCCTCCTCCTCGAGCTTCAACCTGGTGAACGGCAAACTGTCCTACTCCCGGTCCGTGCGGTATATCTACCAGTTGAAACCCCGGAGGACGGGTACCTTCGTCATCGACGCGGCCGAAGTGATGCTTGACGGCGTCACCCACGAAACGACGCCGATCACGATCGAGGTTACGCCGGGCGCAACGGGTTCTTCGCAACCGGGTGCAACGGGTTCTTCGCAACCGGGCGCAACCCGCGTCGCGCCGTCCGGCGGTTCACCGTCCACGGCCGCGGGTCAGTCCACGACCGCGGGTTCGTTGCAGGACGCCGCGGGCACGCCGGACCTGGAGGACACGGTCTACATCCGCACCACCCTGGACAAGAGGCGGGCCTACCTGGGAGAGCAGGTGACGGTGACCCATACGCTATACACCCGCCTGGGTCTGTCGAACGCCCGTTACGACGTGGTCCCCTCCTACACCGGCTTCTGGATGGAGGAGCTTTTTTCCGCCCATCACCTCGACTTCATGGAAGAGATCATCGGCGGCCGGAGATACGCCGTCGCAAAGCTGCGCGAGATCGCCCTTTTCCCCACCGTGACGGGGGAACTGAAACTCGAACCGTTGTCGATGATCTGTGACGTGCAGGCCGAACTCTCCCGCAGAAGCCTCTTCGACAGCTTTCTCTCCGATCCTTTCGACACGTTTTTCTCGACTACGCGGCAGATCAGGGTGGTGTCCGGCGAGCAGACCGTGCGGGTGCTGCCGCTGCCGGGTGCGGGCCGCCCCGACGGTTTCCGAAACGCGGTAGGCGACTTCTCGCTCAAGGCCATGGTGGATCAGCCCACCACGGAAGTGAACCAGCCCGTGACGCTGACGATCGAGTTGACCGGAGAGGGCAACCTGAAGACCGTGGAGGACCCCGAACTGCCGCCCCTCGGCGATTTCAAGGAATACCAGTCGGGGAACCGGGCGGAGTACGCGTCGGGCGGATCACGGATCTCCGGAACCAAGACCTGGGATCACGTGCTCATCCCCACGGTACCCGGCGACCATACGATCGCGTCGCTTTCCTTTCCCTACTTCGATCCCGATACGGATTCTTACCGGGTTACGACGACCGATCCAGTAACGATTACCGTCCTGCCGGCCAGCGGAACGCAGGCGGCGGTCGTCGGCGTGCCGCGCAGATCGGTCGTCCGGCAGATCCGCGAAGATATCCACTACATCAAGCCCGAATCGGTTTTCCTGGGCGACCAGGGCGAGGTCCTGTTCCGGTCGACCTGGTACCTGCTGCTGCATGTCCTGCCCGTCGCGGCGGTCCTGGCGACGGTCCTGTACCGGTCCCACGCCCATCGCCTGCGGCGCGACGCCGGTTTCGCCAGGCGGCGCCGGGCGAAAAGCAACGCCCTCAACCTCCTGCGCCGGTCCCGGCAGCAACTGGAACAAGGTGCGCCCGACCAGGTCTTCACCGGTATTTCCAATGCGCTGTACGGTTACGTCGCCGACAAATGCAACCTGCCGACGGCCGGGCTGACGTCGTCCCGCATCGTCGAACTGCTCAGGGATCGGGGCGTGGACGAAGACACGGCCGCCCTGGTCAGGGACTGCCTGGACACCTGCGACCTGGCCCGGTTCGCTCCGACGGCCCAAACGGCGGGGCATGCCGGTGACCTGCTCGCCAACGCCCGGAATGGTATCGAATCCATCGAATCACAGTTGTCCCGAGACCGTTGAAAGCCACCGTGATGCCCCATATGCGCGCGGATGGCCCGCCGGCATCCGCCTCGATCCCGATTCGGAGACCGGAAACCCAGGGTTTCCAAAGCCTGGTCGCGAGGGCTAGACACCTGGTCCCGAGGCTGGGTGTTATTCCGAGGCCGGGCGCGATTCCGAGGCTGGGCGCGATTCCGAGGCCGGGCACGATTCCGAGGCTGGGCACGATTCCGAGGCTGGGTGTGGTCGTCCTGGCCATCGGCCTCTCGGCCACCGGTTGCACCGAAAAGCCGGCGGACCGGCAGACGGCGGAGTTGTACCGGCAGGGCAACCTGCTGTACGAGGGCGGGAAATTCGCGGAGGCCAGCCGGACGTACGAACGCATCGTTGAACGCGGGGTACGAAACGGGCACGTGTACTACAACCTGGGGAACGCTTATTTCAAGCAGGACCGGATCGGTCTGGCCATCCTGGCCTACGAACGGGCCACCCGCCTCATGCCCCGGGACGGGGACCTGCACAACAACCTGGACCTCGCGAAGGAACGGACGACGGACCAGATCGCGGTCGAAGTACCGTGGTTCGGCCGGCAGGCGCTGGACGGCGTGACGGTGAACGAAGCCACGGTCGCCGCCACCGCGGCCGGGTTTCTCGCGTCGCTGGCGCTGGTGGGCTATCTGCTCGCGAGGCGACCGCGCACGCGGTCCGCGACTGGTTACGCGCTCCTGGTCGCCTGCCTCGTGCTGCTCATGGCCGCAGGGTTCCTGGGCATCAAGATCTACGACAGCATGGTGAACGAGGAGGCGATCGTCCTGCGGCCGACGGCCGTGGTCAGAACGGGTCCCGACGTATCATCCGAACCGGTTTTCACGCTGCACGAAGGCGCCAAGGTCCAGCTGGTCGAACACCGGGGTGACTGGCTCCGAATCCGCCTGCCGGACGGCAAGAACGGCTGGCTGTCACAGGACGATCTCGAAGGCATCTGAGCCGCGACGCGCCGGCCCGGATACACATTTAGCATACAAACCGGCCATAGGAAGACGGAACTTACCCATGTTTACTTCCATATCCGAACCGCAGACCCAGACCATCGATCCCGGAGACCGGGCTTACTGGTCCCAGGTCCGGTCCCAGTTCATGCTGGAACCGGACCACGCCTATCTCAACAACGCCGCCCTGGGCATGCCTCCCAAGCCCGTTCGTGATGCCGTCGCCGCGGGATTCCGCCTGATGTCCGAGAACCCGTCGAAGGCCAAGCGGGATTTCCACGGCTACATCGAGTCCGAACTCCGGCCGGCCATGGCGGGTCTCCTGGGTGCGGAGACCGGTGAAATCGCCCTGGCGCGCAATGCGACCGAGGGACTCTACCATATCGTCAATGGACTGGACCTGGCGCCGGGGGACGGGGTCCTGATGACCACGCAGGAGCATCCCAGCGCGGTGCGGCCCTGGCAGGTAAGGGCGGAACGATACGGTATCGAGGTCCGGGAAGTCCATATCCCCAGTCCGCTGGTGGGCGCGGACGACATCCTTGAGCGTATATCGGCGGCGATCGACGGGCGGACGAAAGTGCTGTTTTTCTGTCACGTCACCCGGGGGGGATACCTGTATCCGGTCGGAAGACTCTGCGCCATGGCCAGGGAGAAGGGGTTGGTATCGGCCGTCGACGGTGCCCAGGCGGTGGGGATGCTGGACGTCGACCTGTCCGAGGTCGGCAGCGACCTCTACACCAACAGCCTGCACAAGTGGTTCCTGGGTCCCGCCGGCACGGGATTTCTCCATGTCAGCCGTGCCATGCAGCCCTCCTTCAACTCCCTCTACGCACCCGCGGCCGAATCTGGCGGAGACGCGCGCCGTTTCGAAATCCAGGGGACCTACGACCTGCCCGTGCGCGCGGCCCTCGGCACAGCCCTGGATTTCCTGAATCGCATCGGAATAGGAAATATCGAGCGTCGCCTGCGCATGCTGTCGGACTACCTGAGAAAGGCCCTGCTGGAAGTCCCCGGGCTGCGGTTGCTCACCAGCCTGTCCCACGACATCTCGTCTCCGGGTTCCACTATCTTCGAGTTCGACGGGATCGACGCGGCGCAGTGGCGCGGTCCCATGGAGGAGGAAGCGAAACTCCACGTGGACGACCACGACCGGGACGGCCACCGGGGGCTTCGCATCTCCACCCATTACTACAACACGACGGACGAAATCGACCGGTGCATCGACAAGTTGAAGGAGTTGGCGCGGAGGGAGGGGCGTTAAGCGCTGCCGGCCTGGCCGGCTCAGACCTCGTATCCCAATTCGGCCAGCGCTTCTCCCAACAGGTCCATCGGGAGCGCTCCGTCCGCTTTCTTCCACCGTCCCACCGCTTCGGGCCGCACGACGATACGGCCCAGGGGGATGCCGAGATAGGCTTCAAGCCGGCGGAGGGTCTCTTCCTGTTTCAGCACGAAGTCTTCGAACCGGACGGTCATGAGGTGGCCGGGTTTCGGCGTCGCCTTCATGAGCTGGTACTGGTACAGCCACGAAATCGCCCGCTGCCGCCGGATGTCAGCCGTATCGGGACGGGCGATGCCGAAATCGCCGAGATCGTCCGTCCTGTGCGATGCGAGAATACCGTCCCGCGGGTCCCGGATCCAGTGGATGTAACGGATATCGGGATACATGCGGACGATCCACGGATAGATGAGCGTGGTTTCCGGCAGCTTCCAGCCGCGGAAAGAAGCCCCGTTTTCCAGCACGTCCGCCAGGTAGGTTTCCACCTTTTCTACGAATTCCGGGTCGATGTCCATCTCCAGTACCTTGGAGAAATCCCAGGAAGCGCCGCCGGTCCACCGGACGTACTTCGAGAAGATACGGCAGGCGTCATACAGGTCGTGCGGAGGCACCTTGTCGCCCGAGGCGTTGATCGTCCGGCCCATGTAGACACCGCTGGTGTATAGCGTGTGGGACATGGCCCGCGTACCGGAGTGCCCCCGGCCAATGATGGTAACGATGGGCATATTCTGGACCCGGTGGATGGTTACTGCGGTCTGAACCTGATTCGCGGTCAGCGACCGGACCGCGGCAAGAGGATCAATGCCTGGTTGTGAACGGATTCTACGAACGATTATATTACATGCCGTCACCGAATTCAGACAGGCTTAAAGCAGTGCATGCTTGAATACTTCGCGGTGCTACGATCGAACCCGTACAGGACCGCAGTCTTCAGCGGCACGGAAAGGCGTATCAATTTTGACTGGCTATATAAAACGTACCGCCCTGACAACTTTCATATGGGCGCTATGCCTGCCCATCGCATCCTGTGGCGATAAGGGTCCCACGGACTCCCTTTCCCAGGTCCCCGCACGCATCACCGTTACGCCCTCGCACCTTAATTTGAAAGTCGGTGATACGGCGGAACCAGTGGTCACGGTGAGAGATCAGGACGATACCCGGATCATGAATCCGGTTTTAAGCTGGACGATCAATGCTCCGCAGGTCGTCAGCGTAAACAGCCAGGGCGTAATTACGGCGTTGTCGCAGGGAGGCGCCGTCGTCACCGTCATGTCGGGCAGTGTGTCTGCGGTCATACGGGTGAGTGTACGGTCGGTGAGCAAAGACGAGGCGGCCCTTGCCGCTTTATATGAAGCCATGAACGGATCGCGGTGGTCAAATAACGAAAACTGGCTGAGTGCCCGGCCCGTGAGCGACTGGTACGGGGTCACGGCAGATTCGGAGGGCCGTGTCCGGGAACTGGTGCTCGATCGAAACGGTCTGCGCGGGGTATTGCCGCCTGAACTGGGAGATCTTGACGAGTTGGAAAGGCTGGAACTCCGGGATATATCCATCACCGGTGAGATCCCCGATGAGTTGGGCCGCCTTGTACGGCTCCGGACATTGCTTATCTTCGAGTCCTCGATCACCGGCCGTATCCCGCCTTCGCTTGCGGACCTCCGGAACCTGACGGAACTGTATCTGGACGGTAACCAGTTAACCGGCGAGATTCCATCGTCACTGGGCAACCTGTCCAGCCTGGTAAATCTGAGACTGACAGGGAACCGGCTGAGTGGGGAAATCCCCCGGTCCATAGGGAACCTGGGCGGGCTCAAATGGCTGCAGTTGAATGGCAATCAACTCAGTGGCGCGATTCCGGCATCTCTCGGTAGACTCTCCCAGCTTACGAGCCTGGACCTGTCAAGCAATGGTCTATCTGGAAGCATCCCGCCGGAGCTGGGTAACCTGTCGAACCTTACCTTCCTGCATCTCGGAAACAACGGATTGCAGGGCCAGATCCCACCGCAGCTGGGCGCCCTGCAAGCGCTTGAACGGGCTTTCCTCTCATCCAACCTGCTTAGCGGACCGGTACCTCCCGGGCTGGGCGGGATGACAAGTCTCTGGCAATTGGATCTCAGCAACAATGGGCAACTGGCGGGTCCATTGCCCATCGAGCTCGTCAATCTAACCAAACTACGCGCACTATGGTTGACCGGTACCGGTCTGTGTGCTCCGCTCGACCCCGATTTTCAGGCCTGGTTGGCCAGGGTGGACGAGGGAGCCGGGTTACAGGGCGTAGTCAGCTGTGTGGGAAACTAGGAGGGTCCGTCAGACCCGGATCTTCGACAGGGAGATATGCCCGCTGAAGCACTGGTCGATATCGGAGCCGGGTTCCCGATGACGTTCGTGATAGATCCCGGTATGCAGGTAACCGGTCTCGGTCGGCGTGAAAGTGATGCGGAATGGACTCGTGTCCACCGGGGTGGATTTGACCTCCAGGCGGGTTTCGTCGTGATCCGGGTGGGGGAGGTTGACGTTGTAGAAAACCCCGGTTTCTGGGTCCTCGCGCAGCAGGCGTTCCAGTACCGGACGCAACCGTTCCGCGGCCAGCGGCCAGTCGATCTCCCGGCCGTCCGCCGTGAAATGCGACAGCGCTATGGCCCTGTAGCCGTGAATGGCGGCCTCCCTGGCGGCGGCCACGGTGCCGGATTCGTAGACGTCCACCCCGAGATTGCCCCCGGCGTTGATCCCGGATAGCAACCAGTCCCCGTCGGTCGCAAGCTGGTTGACCGCCAGGCCCGCACAGTCGGCGGGCGTGCCCCACACTCTGTACCGGCGGCCTCCGAGTTCATCCACGCGAATGGCCTGGTTCTTGGTCAACTGGTGTGCCGCGCCCGACTGTGCTTCCGCCGGCGCGACCACGACCACTTCGCCCCACTGCGCCGCCAGATCCTCTAGCGTTAGCAGGCCAGGCGCCTCGATGCCGTCGTCGTTAGTGACAATCAGTTTCACATCGGCCTACTTGCCCTGGGTAGTGGATTTGCCGGTCGGTTCGGATGGCCCGCCATGCGGTTCGGATGGACCGGATGGGTGCGGGCCGCCCGTTTCCCCGTGATTGCCCGGGCCCTTCAATCGTCGCCAGCAGGGATAGATCAGGCGGACTAAAGGATAGATCATCAGGACGGCGAGTACGCCGCTGATGCCCTGTATGGCGCGTGCCAGGCGTAGATTGTGCTTTTTTCTCATACCCATTTCGTCGATATGGCATTAAAAAGCGACCGGTCCCGGGTACTGACCGATCGCGAAATACGCTACTCGCCCGAACGCCGCTTGTCAAGCCGATTCAAGGGGGCCGCGACGAAACCATCGGGGAAACTTGAGGGCGGTACGGGACGAGGGAGGCGGACCGTTGCCGGCGGGCAACAGGCGGTACCGGACGCGGGGTGCGGATCGTTGCCGGCGGGCAAGGGGCGGTACCGCCCGTGGTGTGCGGACCGTTGCCGGCGGTCGTCCGGTGTAACGCAGCACTTCACGTGTTACCCGTCTTCTGCGGGAAGCTCAGGACGTCCCTCGGGCATGATGAAGGCCATGAAGAGGTAGATCAGCGTTACCGTCCCAATGGAAAACAGAAAGGCGATGAAGAACCCGATACGCACCAGCGTGGGGTCCAGGTTGAAGGCATCCGCAAGGCCGTTACACACGCCGAAGATCTTCTTGCCTTCATTCAGCCTGTACAGCCGTCGATGTTTGAAGAACTCCATGATCTGTCCTCTGTAGACGAACAGGATGAGTACCGCGGCGCCGATGGCCACGATGGGCACCATGGGAAGGAAGAAGGAGAACCGCCCGAAATCCGGCGCATAAGACCAGGTCAGCACGATCACGGCCAGCAGGATGAGCAGGCCGCCCCAGACCATGCTGTTGTTCCGGCTGGTCGGCTGGCTTACCGCAACCTGCCGGGTTTCCTGTTCCGTCTGGTCCGGATTCCCTGGATCTGGGGAAGAGCCGGAGGACGTCGCGGGGACCAGGCCCGGATTCCGCGGAATGATGAAGACGCATACCAGGTACGCCAGAAAGACAAAGGGACCGAATACGGGCAGGGTAATGACCGTGAATGCCACCATGGCGATACGCAGCACGGAAGCATCCACGTCGAAGTATTCGGCCAGGCCGCCGCAGATGCCGCTGATCATCCGGTTGGATGCGGATCTGTAGAGTGTCTTGTCGGGCACGGTTTCGTTACCTCTGGTCTTTTTCCGGGGCCGGCTGTTCTTCCGCGGCCGGTGGGCTTGCGGGTTGGACCGGTGGCTGTTCATCCGCAGCCGGTGGGCTTGCAGGTTGGACCGGTGAGCTTGCGGGTTGGGCTGGTGGCAGGACTTCCCGCGATTGGTTCCTGTTGTGCTGCAACCTGGCGCGCACGATCAGCCCGATGCCCACGAACAGCAGGACGAAGCCGAAGAACTCCACGTCGCTCGCGATGACCGTGGCCAGTCCGATGCCCACCAGGAGTACGACGAATAGAGAAGGCACGCCTGAGTCCTGCTTTGTGGCTTCGATGTAGATCCCTTTATCGATCATCGCCATGCGTTCATGATGTCTGATTTCCCGCCCTCTTTTCAAATACCCCAGAAACGCGCAGAAAATACCGAGTCCGAAGGGGATGGCGATGGCCGCGATGGCTGCCTCCTCGTAGTCCAGGTTCGCGAGGACAACGACCATGACGCATACGCTGACGAAAAACGCCGCCCAGGCCTTCCAGCTATCCATATCCTGCCTCCGATCGGAGATCGCCCCGCCTGACAACCAACCTGACTTTACCTGCTTCTCAAGGTTTCGACACGAAAGTCGATCGTTTTGTTTCAGAAACTAAAAGTTAAATTGATTTGCCGTTACCGCCATAACAAATACATGCCTCTTCCAGGAAAAGCATGACCGTATGCTGAAACATTTGTAGATTCCCGATAGTCATATAAGCAATAGGGATACCGACCGGGATCCCTGTGAGGGGTCGAATCTGTCGGGCGAAACGGCCCTGTTCATGGCTGTGATGCGCTTGAGACAGGATGAGGCGACCCATGGATTTGAGCGATGAGGAGCTCGTCGCAAGGGCCCGGGAGGGAGATCGGCCGGCCTTCGCCCGTCTCGTCGAGCGGCACAGTGTTTCCGTGTATAACTTGACGCTGCGCATCGTCGGGAACCGGGAAGACGCGGAAGAAGCCGCGCAGGACGTGTTCGTGCGGGCATTTAAAAGTCTCGACCGGTTTCGCGGGGATTCCAGGTTCTCGACGTGGCTTTACCGTATCGCCGTTAACGTAAGTCTGAGTTCGGCGCGTCGGGCCCGGAGGGATCTGTCCACGACTACCCTTTCGGAGCCGGAGGACGACGAGGACGGATTGCCGCTGCAGTTGCCGGATCCGTCGGCGAATCCCGCGGAAAGGTTCGAGCAGGCTGAATTCCGGGAACAGGTCAGAAACATGGTGGCGGCACTTCCGCCTATTTACAGCGCGGTGATTTCGATGTATCATATGCAAAGCCTGTCTTACGACGAGATCGCGGATGCGCTGGAACTGCCGATCGGCACCGTCAAGGCCCGGCTGTTCCGCGCCCGCGCCGCATTGCGGAAGCTGATCTACCGATCCATCGAGCCTGATACGCTGAGTTAGGCCGGAACTGGCGTCACCGGCCGGACCCGGCATCACCGGAACCAACCCCGGAGCAGAACGATCATGAACTGCGAATCCGCACTCAGCATGGTGTATGAGGCGGTCGACCGGGCGCTTTCCCCGGAAGAGCGCCGCCTGCTGGATGCCCATCTTGCCGGCTGCGAACGCTGCAGGTCGGAGGTGGCGGTTCTCGACGCGTTGATCGAGACGGTCGAATCGACGCCCCGGTCCCGACCGTCCGAAGCCTTCCTGTCCAGCGTGATGGAACGGCTGCCCGCGCCTTCGCGGTCATCCTGGTTCGCCCCGGGCCTGGTCTTTCCCCGTCTCGTCTTCGCCTTTACGCTGGCCGCCGCCGCACTGGTCTGGCTGTACCGCGATGCACTCTCAGCATTCGTGGGGAACCTCCCGCCCGTTCAGACGGTATCGGGGCCGGTGACGACCGCGATTCGGGATTTCCAGGCATACCTGCAAGCGCAGGCCGGCGCGGTCCTGGTCAACCTTCCCGATCCGGTCGCCACTTCGGTCGAATGGGGATCCTTGCTTCTGGTCGCCACCACCCTTGCGGTCGGCTACCTGCTCATACGCGCGGCCGAAAACCTGAATGTCGGCCGTTCGAGCTTCCGGATCGGCGGACGGTACTGATATGCCTGCCCGGCCGGGCGCTCGCTCGGGCGCTCGCACGGGCGCCCGCACGGACTGAAAAGCCGCCGCCCATCCTGCCCGGGAACCCCTGCTTCACACCGGTGAACCGGGTCCTTAACCGGGTCCTTCCCATCCCGCATACCTGTTGACATTCCGCGCCTTAATCGTTTTATTTCACCCTGTTGCATTCGGTTAGCAAAGGCGGCGGATTCCCCTGCTTTCGGGATGACCGGACGGTTTCCACATGTCGACAGAACACATTCGCAACTTCTCCATCATCGCGCATATCGATCACGGCAAATCGACGCTGGCGGATCGACTGCTGGAGATGACGGGCACCGTGTCTCCCCTGAAGATGCGCGCCCAGATGCTCGATAATCTCGACCTGGAGCGGGAACGAGGCATCACGATCAAGGCTCATGCGATCCGCATGGCCTACGATGCGCCGGACGGACGGTCCTTCGCGTTGAATCTAATCGATACCCCCGGACACGTCGATTTTTCTTACGAGGTTTCCCGGAGCCTCGCGGCCTGTGAGGGCGCGCTCCTGATCGTGGACGCCGTACAGGGCATCGAGGCACAGACGATCAGCAATCTGTACCTTGCCCTGGAGAACGACCTGACCATCATCCCGGTCATCAACAAGATCGATCTGCCCAACGCGCGGGTCGACGTCGTGACCGGCCAGATCGTGGATCTGCTGGGCGTCGATCCCGATGATGTCGTACTGACCAGCGCGAGGGACGGTATCGGGGTCGAAGCGGTGCTGGAGGCCATCCTGGATCGTATCCCGCCCCCGGAACCCGACGATGGTCCCCTGCGGGCCCTTATCTTCGATTCGATCTTCGATCAGTACCGGGGCGCGGTGCCCTACGTGCGCGTCGTGAGCGGTGAAATAAAGCCGGGCATGCAGATCAGGATGTGTTCCAACGACAAGCTGTTCGAGGTCGCCGAGACCGGCGTACTCCGATTCGACAAGGCGCCCGTGGACGCGCTCACGGCCGGGGAGGTCGGCTATCTGATCGGGAATATCCGCAACGTGGCGGACGCACGCGTGGGCGACACGGTCACCGACGCCGCCCGGCCCTGCGACGAACCGCTGCCCGGGTACCGGGAGGCCAAGTCCATGGTGTTCAGCGGGCTTTACCCTACTACATCGGAAGATTACGAACCGCTGAAAGAGGCCCTCGAGAAGTACCAGTTGAACGACGCCGCCCTGGTGTATGAACCCGAGACGTCGGTAGCCCTCGGATTCGGCTTTCGCTGCGGATTCCTCGGACTGCTTCACATGGAAGTGGTGCAGGAGCGTCTCGAACGGGAGTACGGGCTCACGATTCTGGCCACCATGCCCAGCGTGGAGTACCGGATCACGACCACCGCCGGCGAGGTGCTCATGGTGGACAACCCGGCCGACATGCCCGAAGCCTCGTATATCGACGCCGTGGAAGAGCCGTTCATCCAGGCCCAGATCGTTGTCCCCCACGACTACATCGGCAATATCATGAAACTGACCCGGGACCGCCGGGGTGTCTACAAGGCCATGGAATACCTCGACCCTACCCGGGTCGCCCTGCAGTACGAACTGCCGCTGTCGGAGATCGTCTTCGACTTCTACGACCGGTTGAAATCGATCAGCCGCGGATACGCCTCCTTCGATTACGACTTTCTGGAATACCGCACCTCGCCCCTGGTCCGGCTGAACCTGATGCTCAACGGCGACCTGGTGGATGCCCTGTCGATCATCATCCACAAGGACAAGGCCTACGAGTGGGGCCGCGAGCTGTGCCAGCGGCTGCGGAAGATCATACCGCGGCAGATGTTCGAGGTCGCCGTCCAGGCCGCCATCGGCGGCAGGGTCATCGCGCGGGAGTCGATACGTCCCCTGCGCAAGAACGTCACGGCCAAGTGCTACGGCGGCGACATCACGCGGAAGCGCAAGCTCCTTGAACGGCAGAAGGAGGGCAAGCGGCGCATGAAGCAGGTGGGCAATGTCGAAGTACCGCAGGAAGCCTTCCTGGCGGTGCTGGATATCCGGGGCGAAGGCGCGGCCGTGGGAGGCTGAACGCCCGGCGGATGGCATGGTCCCTGGAGGATTCGAACCCTTGGCAAGAAACAAGTCGCTGCTTAGAGAGTACGTTGAAATCCTGCTGTTCACCGTACTGCTCTTCCTCTTCATACGGGCGGAGGTCGTCCAGGCGTTTCGCATACCGTCGGAGTCCATGGAGGCCACCCTCCAGGTGGGGGATTTCCTGCTGGTCAACAAGTTCATCTACGGTCCCGGCATTCCATTCACCGATATACGCATGCCCGCCTGGCGCGATCCCGAACCCGGCGATATCCTGGTGTTTCCCTATCCCCGCAACCCGGCGCAGATGTTCATCAAGCGATGCATCGCCGTCTCCGGCCAGAAGGTGGAAATCCGGGACAAGCGCGTTTACGTGGACGACGTGATGGTGGAGAATCCGCCGCAGGTCAAGTTCGATGACCCGTCGGTCAGGGCGGCGACCCGAAGCACGCGGGACAACTGGGGTCCCAAGATCGTACCGGCGGACGCCCTGTTCGTCATGGGCGACAACCGGGACTACAGTTCAGACAGCAGGTACTGGGGATTCGTGGACCGGGAGGACGTGGTGGGCAACGCCTTCATCATCTACTGGTCCTGGGAACGCCACCGGGAGGACCCCGAACTGGTCTGGCAGACGTCCCGGCCCCTGGAGAGCGTCGCCTCACTGGTCTACGTACTGGGGTACAACATCGTGCATGTCCCGTGGCGGGTCCGCTGGAACCGCATCGGCAGAATCGTCATGTAGATCGTCGTGCGACTCAGTAGTTCGGGACACAATCACAGCAGATCGGGACGCTATCACAGCAGATCGGGGCGAAATCACAGCAGATCGGGGCGCATACCCATTGGCCGGCCTCTACGTTCATATTCCCTTTTGCAGCCACGCCTGTCCATACTGCGATTTCTCCTTTGAATTGCTCAAGGGCGGCCGGGTGGAAGAGTTGTTGGGCGCCCTGGACGCCGAGGCGGAGCGGCGCGGCCGCGAATCACCCTGGGTCGATATCGTCTTCGACACGGTCTTCCTGGGAGGAGGCACGCCCACCTGCCTCACGGACCGCCAGGTGGACCGCGTCTTCCGGACGATCCATGATCGATTCCGAGTCGCCCCCCATGCCGAAATCACCGTGGAAGCGAATCCGGAAACGGTCACCATCCCCAAGCTGAAGCGGCTTCGCGGCCTGGGTGTCGACCGGATCTCCATCGGCGTCCAGTCTTTCTCCCCCGATATCCTGCTGACACTCGGTCGTCGCCATACGGCGGACCGGGCCGAAAAGGCGTTCGCATTCGCCAGGGAATCCGGTTTCCGGAACGTCAATCTCGACCTCATGTTCGGCGTGCCCGGCCAGTCGGCGGCGGACTGGGCGGATACGCTGGAACGGGCTGTTGCCCTGGATCCCGAGCACCTGTCGGTCTACGGCCTGACGATCGAGCCGGGAACGGAATACGCCCGGCGGGCGGAACAGGGCGCGCTGGACCTGCCGGACGAAAGGCGGCACACGGCCTTGTACTTCCAGGCCCTGGACCGGCTCACCGACGCCGGTTTCCGGCAGTATGAGATCTCCAACCTGGCGAAACCGGGATTTGCATGCCGTCACAACGAATCCTGCTGGAAGGGCGGCGAATATCTGGGGCTGGGGCCGTCGGCCCATACGCGCATGGACGGACGTAGACTCGCCAATGCGCGCGGTCTCGCCGACTACCTGCATGCCATGGATGAACGGGAAGACGCCACCGACATGGATGAAACGCTTTCGGTGGACGAACGTATACACGAATATATCCTGCTGAGCCTGAGATCCGTGGACGGCCTGGACACCCGGTTGTTTCGAGACCGCTACGGAGACGACGCCATGGATGCAAGGGACCCGGCCATCAATACCCTGGCCGGCGAGGGGTTACTCGCGAAACGCGGATCGCGGCTCTGCCTGACCCGGAGAGGACTGGCCCTGGCCGACAGCGTCTGCGAATATCTCATGTAGGGCTGGCCGGATGTGGCGATGTGGCCGGTCCGTCTGGTCCGTGCAGAAAGTGAATTCGACATGAAGAAGATCAGGGTGGGCATCCTGTGCGGGGGCCGGTCGGCGGAACACCAGGTCTCGTTGCAGTCAGCCCGGAATATCGTCGACGCCATCGACCGGGACCGCTACGAGGTCGTGCTGATCGGCATCGACCGTACCGGGCAGTGGCACCTGGGCGATTCGGCGGAATTCCTGCTCAACGCCCACGATCCAAAGCAAATCGCCCTGAACCGCCTGAGCGAGACGGTGACCCTCGCTCCCGGTGCGCCCAGTGACCCGGTGACGACCACGACGACGCACCGACCGGCCGGAGACATCGACGTCATTTTCCCCGTGCTTCACGGCCCCTTCGGCGAGGACGGCACGGTGCAGGGCCTGCTCAAACTGGCCAATCTGCCCTATGTCGGTTCAGGCGTCCTGGGATCGGCGGTGTCCATGGACAAGGACGTGATGAAGCGCCTGTTGCGGGATGCGGGCATCGCCATCGCCGAGTTCATGACCTTCGTGTCCTCCGGGCGAGACCGGATCTCCTTTGATGAAGTGCGGGACCGGCTGGGCATGCCTTGTTTCATCAAGCCCGCCAACCTGGGTTCCTCCGTAGGCATCACCAAGGTCCGCGATGCCCGTGAATTCGAAGCGGGCGTGCGGGAAGCGTTCCGGTACGACCGGAAGATCCTGGTGGAAGAGTGCGTAAGCGGCCGCGAGATCGAATGCGCCGTGCTGGGGAATGCCCGGCCCGAAGCATCCGGCTTGGGCGAGGTACGGCCCACCCATGAGTTCTATTCTTACGAGGCGAAGTACATCGACGAGCACGGCGCCGAACTGGAGATTCCGGCAAGGTTGCCGCAGGAACTGACAGAGGAGATCCGCGCGACCGCCGTGGAGGCCCACAGGGTGCTGGCCTGCGAGGGCATGTCCCGTGTGGACTTCTTCCTGAAGGAGGACGGCGAAGTCCTTGTCAACGAGCTCAATACCATTCCCGGTTTCACCCGGATCAGCATGTTTCCCAAGTTGTGGGAAGTCGCCGGCGTTTCCTACACCGATCTGATCGACCGACTCATTCAACTCGCGTTGGAACGGTTCGATGAAGAGAAGACGCTCGAAACGTAGCCCGTTAACGCTTCGCCCGGCAGTATAGATGTTTCACAGCCTTTTTTATATTGTCAATGTTGATTGAAATAAAAATCAATATAAGATTTCGATTTGGGCATACCCCGGGCCCATCAAAGTGAAAACGGATGTGGTCGTTGTCGGTGCAGGGGTAATTGGCCTGTCCATCACACGCGTACTACTACGCGTACTATTATGCTGCGGAACGGGCGTAACGCTAACCGGTTTTCGCTTGACACGGCGCCGGCCGGCGGGTTAGAATACCTTGGGTAACGGCCGTCTTCGGTCCTGCCCATCCCGCGGGAATAGCTCAGTTGGCAGAGCATCAGCTTCCCAAGCTGAGGGTCGCGGGTTCGAGCCCCGTTTCCCGCCTGTCTGCCCTGTGGCGTTCCGGTCCACAGGGCGTTTTCTTTCTAGGGAGGTACCCGTGAGCAGAGCGGCGGTCGACACGGCCGGCCTGGGCGGCCTGCGCGGCCTGACCGGCCTGAGCGGCCTGAGCGGCCTGGGACTGGTCATCGCGGTCCTGGCGTTCGCCGGGTGCGGCGCGAAGACCATGCAGTACTCCGGTTCGCTCGATACGCCCGAAGCCGAATACGCGAAGGCGCTGAGCTTGCTGGAATCGGGCGCCCATGACGAGGCGGAAGCGGCACTGCAAAGGACGATGCGGCTCGATGACGGCTTCGCGCCGGCCTATGTGGGGATGAGCCGCCTTCTCCTTGAGCGGGGAGACGTCAAGGAGGCGATCCGTTACGTGCACATGGCCCGGATCAGGGACGTGGACTACGTGCCCTGCTGGCTGATGGCCGCCCGCCTCTATGACGCCGCCGGCCAGTACGAAGCGGCGGTGGCCGAATTCCGGGAGGCGATTACCAGGGATAAAGACCGACTGTGGGCAGTGGAAAGCCATTTCGACCTGGGCCGGACCCTGGAGAAGCTGGAAAGGCTGGAGGAAGCCCACGACGCCTATATGGAGGTTATCACCCTGGACCCCCTCCATCTCGAGGCCCGGTCCTCGGTGACGCGCATATGGAAGACCCTCGGTCCCGCATTCCTGATGCGGCTGCGTTACGAGAACCGGGATATCATCCTTCCTTGATGAGGGCCTGGATGAACCGCACGGACCTCGACAGAGTCTCCCTTCTCTCCGTTTCGCTGTCCCCGGTGATACCACATTCGTAGGCCAGGTATCCGTCGAAACCGATGTCCCTGAGGGCGGACAGACCCGCCTTCCAGTCGATGTCTCCGGAGCCCGGTTCCTGGCGGGTGTTGTCAGCCATGTGCACGTGACCAACGTACCGGCGTCCGATGCGACGTAGTGTGGCCGGCGTGTCCGTCTCCTCGATGTGCATGTGGAAGAAGTCGCACAGCAGGCTGGCCGACGGGGGATCGCCGGCCCCCTGGATGATCTCGATGCCTCGCTCCTGCTGCCTGAGCAGGTGTTCCTCGTAGCGGTTCAACGGTTCCAGCAACACCTTCGTCTGCTGCTCCGCGGCAAAGGCGGCCAGGTCCCGTACGATTTCCGTCAGCAACTGCATTTCCAGGGTAATTGCGTCGGCCAGCGGCGTGAGGTCCGGGAGGCGCGGCGGCCCGAATATGGGCGGCAGGATGAGACCGACGGCGCCGAAATGCCCGCACACCTGCAGGTTCTCCTTCGCCTCGGCAATGCTGTGGTCCCGCTTGTCGACGTCCGGGTCCAGGAAGTCGAAGGTGCCCTGGCCGCAGAGCGAGACCAGCCGGATGCTGCGATTTCGCAGCGCGGATTCCAGTTCGTCGATCCGCCGGGCCGGACCCCTTCCGGAGATTTCGAGGCCTTCGACGTTCAATGACTCGGCGAAATCCAGTTTCTCGTCGAGCGTGCCGCCTGGGAGCAGGCCTTCCTGCAACGCGATTTTCATTACGTCTCCTTGGGTTGGTTCGGATTGCGCCGACCTGGCGCGTTCATGGGTTTCGAAGTGGTCCAGACCGTGGATGAATCGGACACATCCGCGTTCCGGTAGGTGGGGATGAAGGACCAGCGTTCCCGGCCGGACCGGTTCGGGTGGGAACTGTGCAGCAGCCGGTCGTGGAACACCAGCACGTCCCCCTGTTTCATTTCCACGTCGATGATCGTTTCGCCCTCGAGCTCATCGTCCGAAACGCGGTTCGTGAACCCCCGGGCGTCCTGCACGGCCGCATGATTCCGTATCCGGCGGTGGGAGCCGGGTATAACCTTCAGGCAGCCGTTTTCCGTCGTCGCGTCTTCAAGCGCGATCCAGGCGGACCACTTGGTCGCGCCGCCCCAGTACGCCTGGTCCTGGTGCCAGGGCGAGGCGAAGTGGACCGACGGGGACTTGAACACGGGCTTCGCGCTGAGGAATTCGATGCCCGGACCGATCAGCGGTCGCAGGATGACGGCCATCCGGGGGTCGCAGGAAACCGACGCGAAGAGATCCGGGATGGAGTCACACATCCAGACGTGAACGCCCGACGGCCCCGAGGTGTTTTCCACCAGTTCCTTCGCCGCGGTCTTGCAGGCCGTCATCTCTTCCACCGTGAAAACGGATTCGACCAGGAGGAATCCGTTCTCCGCGAAATCACAAGCAGGATCCAATTGTTTTTTCATATTTAACTTTTAACCCAATTCACTACAGTTTAAGGAGTTTGGAATTAAGAAGGTCTCAAGAATCGATCTGGAATCACGGTGATTGGAGGGTGGTGTAAGTTTGAGTGCGACAACATAGATCTGCAGGTTTCCAGCACACGCCTGGAACTTACTACGAGCCTTGTAAAATACCTTGGGGAAACTCTCGGGTATACCAGGAATTCTGCACATCGTTTTCTACTGCCATCAGCAAAGTCATTCCAATAACCTGCTTGAATAACATCCCACGGTATCAGTGAGAGTTTTGTCAGAGTACTATAAAACGTAGTCTCATGCGACGCAGCATTTCCATCCGTGAATGCTAGATCGATTACGGGGTTGTACAGCAGATCCAACGAAACATCTACAAAGAATAGCCGCTCATTTAACTCTCTTCTCGCAGATAGGGTAGGAGTCTGTGGAGTCAGATAAAGCGGTACTAAGTCATGTAGATAAACTACACGATCACTGTCCAAAACAACCTTCTTCGACATTCGCTTGTGTTGTACAGATTTCTCAGCAAATGATGTGGACTGTATTTGACTACGAATAACATCGTTCTTAGATAGAATACCGTGATTTAGGAGAGAAGTTAGATTGTCGAGACTAGCGAAGTAGTAGAGATTACTTAGTGGCCATTTTGTTATCTGTTCTTTTCGATACTCAATGATTAGGTCATTCAAACTCCAACTCCAATTTTGGTCGCCGTTCAAGATCAGTGATTAGTCTATTCGAATGCTGAGATGATAGGAAGTCATAGATTTTCTGAATCGATTTGTCGCCTATTCCAGGTATTGCTTTAATGTCTTGCATACTCCGTAAGTGATCAAGACTAACGGCGTCCATTATGAGACGAGATTGTTTTCTGGATAGATTGATGTATTGAATATAGTCAGGTTCCTTAAACCTATGAACCTTCTGAAGAAACTTCTCAAACTGACTATCCTTAACTGTGGGATCGTAGTGGTAAATTTCCACTTCAAGATTTGGTAGTGGTTCCAGATACGTGTACATGAGTTTCCTTACTACTTCCCACTGTAGCCCACCATGATTAGTTCCTAGTTCTGGGAAAGCGATGGAAGTGATTCCTTTTCTCTGAAACGTATCCGCGAATTTAATCAGTCCATTTTCTATGTATTCTATCTTAGACGGCTTCCTCCAATGATTCTTAGTAGGGAAATTCAAAACCCACGGATTACTTTTTGTCCAAAGGTACAGTAGTCCCGGTCGTAGTTGGTCACGATCACATTTTTTTTTGTATTCTCTATACATCTCGGGAAACATATGTCGGTATTCTAACGCAATTCCTTTACCCATCACTCCTACACAGTTGACAGTATTAACGATGGTTTGGAGTCCAGACTCAAATATGTTGCCGTTTATTTCTGTTATATTGGCCATGAGATTCCGACGTTTAAGTGATAGTTAGGCACAAAATACTCAATTGTATAACGATATGGTAAGATCTACTTTTGCTAGAATGTAGTTAGTGGAGCTAGTGCGAGTCTCTGGCCACCGGCGCGCCGCTTCCGCCCACCAGGAAATCGAAGTCCACGCCGCGGTCGGCCTGGAGCACGTGGTCCACGTACAACCGGCAGTATCCCCGGTCCATCGCGGGTTCCGGCGGCGACCAGCGGGACCGCCTCCGGGCCAGTTCATCCTCGGGCACTTCGAGTTCGAGGCGGCGCTGCCCGACGTCCAGCGAGATCATGTCACCGTCCTGAACGAGGGCCAGCGTGCCGCCCGCGGCGGCTTCCGGCGCCGTGTGGAGCACGACGGTGCCGAATGCCGTGCCGCTCATGCGCGCGTCGGAGATGCGGACCATGTCCGTAACGCCCCGCTGCAGCAATTTCGACGGCAGGGGCATGTTCCCTACCTCGGCCATGCCCGGATATCCCTTCGGCCCGCAGTTCTTCAGCACCAGGACATCATCCGCTTCCACGTCCAGTTCCGGATCGTCGATGCGGTCGTGAAGGTCTTCGACGTTTTCGAACACCACGGCGCGGCCGCGGTGCCGCATCAGTCCGGGCGACGCCGCCGAGGGCTTGATTATGGCGCCGTCGGGACAGAGGTTGCCCCGGAGCACGGCGAGTCCCCCGGTCGTAGTCAGCGGAGCGTCCAGCGTCCGGATCACGTCCCGGTCATGACAGGGCGCATCGGCCGTGTTCTCCCCGATGGTCCTGCCGTTCACGGTAAGGGCGTCGCGATGAATCAGGTCGCCCAGTTCGCGGATCACCGCCGGCAATCCGCCGGCGTAGTAGAAATCCTCCATCAGGTACTTGCCCGATGGCATCAGGTTCACGATACACGGGATGTCGCAGCCCAGTTCGTCCCAGTCCTGCAGAGAGAGATCGACGCCGAGGCGTCCAGCGATGGCCAGCAGGTGCACGACCGAGTTGGTGGAACCCCCTACGGCCCCGACGATCCGGATGGCGTTTTCCAGGGCCTCGCGCGTGACGATGCGGGACATGCTCAGGTCCTCCCGGACCATCTCCACCACGCGTGAGCCCGCTTCGTGGGCCAGCTTCATCCGCCGGGCGTCGGCCGCGGGGATGGCGGCGTTGCCGGGCATGCCCAGGCCCAGCGCCTCCACGACGCTGGCCATGGTGGAGGCCGTGCCCATGGTCATGCAGTGGCCCGTGGACCGGTTCATGCAGGATTCCGCCTCGAGGAACTCTTCCTCGCTCATCGTCCCGGCGCGTACCTCGTCGCTGAACTTGTAGACGTCCGTGCCGGACCCGATATTCCGACCCCTGAACCGTCCGTTGAGCATGGGCCCGCCCGAGATGGCCAGGGTGGGCAGGTCGCAGCTCGCCGCGCCCATGAGGAGGGCCGGGGTAGTCTTGTCGCAACCGACGAGCAGGATGACCCCGTCGAGGGGATTAGCCCGGATGGTCTCTTCGACGTCCATGCTGACCAGGTTTCGGAAGAGCATGGTGGTGGGCCGCATGAGGGGTTCGCCCAGAGACATGACGGGAAACTCGACCGGGAACCCGCCCGCTTCGTAGACGCCCCGTCGCACCCGCTCCGCAATGGTCCGGAAATGGGCGTTGCACGGCGTCAGTTCCGACCAGGTGTTGCAGATGCCGATGACGGGCCGGCCGTCGAAGACATGGTCCGGAAGCCCCTGGTTCTTCATCCAGCTTCGGTGAATGAACCCCACTTTGTCTCTGGGTCCGAACCAGCGGGCGCTGCGAAGAGACGATGACATGCATGCTCCTGACTTTGACAGGTGGATTTGCCGGTCCGCCCGGTCCGCCCGGTCCGCCCGGTCCGCCCGGCGTTACCCGGTCCGCCGGGCCCGCCGCGCCGCCGACCAGGCCGCGCGCAGCGTGGCGGGAGCGAGGACGAACCGGATGAAGGGAAAGAACAGGGTGACGGGGATGATACGGATCTCGCCCCGACTGTCCAGCTCGAATACCGCTTCGTCGAAATCGGGTTCGACCCGCAGCCTCACGCGATCGGCGCCGTGGAGGAATCCGGTAAGGGCGCAGAACATACCCCAGAGCCGGCCGGTGTCACAGGGATTGTCCAACCCGAAACGGCCCGCGACGTGCAAGGACATGAAACGTACGCATCGGGCCATATCACGCAGGAATCTCAGTACACCCCGGACGAATCCCCTCGTCTTCAGTACCCGGCGCAAGCGCTCCGCCAATGCACGTTTTCCGTCGGCCGAGGTGCGCGCGGACGGGGCCTCCTGTCCGGCTGGTCCGTCCGGTCCGCTTGACTCCCTCGATTCAGCGGCCGTGCGGACAGGCCGTCTGCGCTTTCGTTTTCGGTGGGCGCCGCTCGACAGGGAAGGGGAGATGCGGAGCAGGCCGAACAACCACCCGAACGTGATCCTGCCAGAGACCTCCTCGCGGCGAACGACCGAGAAGGTGATCGTCACGGGAATCGCAAGGAGCATCAGTACCGAGAGCAGGACGGTGACCGGTATGAGCAGATAGGGTTCGAAGTTCGGGATCAAGATTCAGTTTTCTTTTCCGATCGATGTTTCAACCACCGGTCCAGCACCGACTTCACGAGATCCGCCATCGAGTTCGTGGCCGAGGAGAACCCGGACTGGCCCGCCATGCGCTCGAGCCGGACTTCTCCGTCACTGACGACCAGCACGGCCACCGGTTGTACGCCTCCGCCTCCACCGCTGCCGCCCCGATCCTCTTCCTTACCCGACGTTCCGCCTCCGCCGAAGCCGTATCCGATCCTGACCAGGGGGACGACCGTCGTGTTCCCGACCTCCACGGGATCGCCGACGACGGACTGTGCCCTGGTCATCTCTCTCATCTCACTCAGTGTGGTCTTGACCAGATTCTCCAGATCAGCCATGCAAGGTCTCCATTTGGTTATTAGTTCGTGCTTCCGGTCGCCGGGCGTGTTGGTCCGGCCGCCGGGTGCGAGCCGGGTGCGCCGCGTAAGATCCCTTCAGTCGCCCCACAGTTCCTCGAGGCGGCGGTCCCGGCCGCAGTTGTACCGGTAGAACTTGTACCGCAACGGGTTCTTGATGTAGTAATCCTGGTGATATTCTTCGGCCCGGTAAAATGTCGACGCCGGCGTGACCTCGGTCACCACGCGGTCGAACCGGCCGGAATCGATGATCTTCTGCCTGGATGCTTCGGCCAGCGCTTTCTGTTCGACGTCGTGATAGAAGATCCCGGCGCGGTACTGGTTGCCCTTGTCGCAGAACTGCCGGTCGTCCACCGTGGGATCGATGTTCACCCAGAAGACGTCCAGCAGTTCCTGGTAGGAGATCTTCGAAGGGTCGTAACGGATCTCCATGGCCTCCGTGTGTCCCGTACGGCCGGTGGTAACCTGCCCGTAAGTCGGATTGCGCGTTGTTCCGCCGATATAACCCGCGATGGTCGAAATGACGCCGTCCAGTTCGTCATAGGGCGGCTCCATGCACCAGAAACAGCCTCCGGCGAAGGTCGCCAGCGCGAATTCGCCGGACTGCCCGGTCTGCCCGGACTCGCTGGACTGCATAGCCTGCATGGCCTGCCCGGACAGGGCAATCTCGCTGGCCTGCCCGGTCTGCATAGTCTCGCCTGATCGCGGCGCGGATTCGCCGCCGGACCGGGCCACGGTGTACATGGTAAAGGCGAACAGCGCAGCGATGAGCGCGATCGGCAGGATGCGCTTCACATTGAACATGGGGGTCTCCTTTCACGATGAACGGACCCGTCCGGATTGCCAGGGGGACCGTTCTAGCCGAACAGGCTCAACTGGTTCGTCGGTTTGGATTTCGCCTTTTTCCGCCTGCCCCGATCCGATTTTCGCCGACCGTCCGGACGGTCGTACTGCTTCAACTGTTCTTCTATATCGGTCAGGAAGGGTGACGGCCGGGTGGCACGCACCTCCCCGAACAGCATGCGTTTCCCGGACCGAACCAGGTATAGCCGTTCTTTCGCACGGGTCATGGCCACGTAGAACAGGCGGCGCTCCTCGTCCACGTCGGTCACCTCGCCGCCGTGTTGAAGGGGCACCAGGCCGTCTTCACACCCCACGACGAAGACGACCGGGAATTCGAGTCCCTTGGCCGCGTGCAGGGTCATGAGATGCACATGCTCCGACGCTTCACCGAAAGCGTCGTATTCCTGGCTGAGCAGCAGCTTGTCGAGCATGACCGGCAATTCCGTTTCGATTCGGGCGTACCGGGCAAGCTCGCGCAGGCTGTCATCCGCCCTGGGGTATCGCCACTTCAGCTTGTCCCAGATGGAAGAGCGCGCCAGGTTTTCCAATATGTGGGCCGCCATCCGCTTCTCCAGGTCGGAATTGATCGTCTTCAGGTCATTCAACAGGGCTTCCACGCCGTTCCTGGATCGTTTCATGAGCAGGCGGGGGTGATCCATCAGCTCCGCCACGTGGTCGATCGTGATCTGCGTGCGATTTTTCCAGAGTTCCTCGATGAGTTCCACGGTCCGGTCTCCCAGCCCGTCGATCGTCGAAGACAGGCACCGCAGCGCCGAGCCTGTGGTGACGGTCCGTCCGTCGCCCAGTTGAAGCAGGGTAACGATCTCCTGCACGCCCGGCCGGTTGATGAGGGAGGTATCGCCTGCGACGTGGTACGGTATGCCGCTGCGCTCAAAGGCTTCCACCAGGGCGGTGTTCTGACTGTTCATCCGGTACAGTACGGCGATGTCGCCGAAGGATCGTTCCTCGCCAGGGTCTGTCCCTTGTTCCAGCCGACCCGAGTCCCGGGAGAAATGGCTGGTTCCACCCACCATGCGTTCGATCTGGTGCACGACATACTCGGCTTCGGCTCTGTCCGATCGGGTCTCCCGGATGACCAGGCGTCCCTGTACGTAGAGCGCGGCGACCAGCGGCGGCGCCTTGGAAACGCCGGACGCGCGCATGACCTGGGACGAGGCGTCAAGCAGGGTAGCCGCGGAACGGTAGTTCTCGCTGAGGTATCGTACCTCCGCCCCGGGGAAATCGTCCTCGAAGGAGTGGAAATAACGGGTGTCCGCTCCGCGAAAACCATAGATCGCCTGGTTGGGATCACCGATGGCGGTGATCCGCGCGCCGCCTTCCACCAGGATCTTCAGCAGGTCGTGCTGGGCCGGGTTGATGTCCTGGTACTCGTCTACGAATACGTGGTGGAACCGCTCGTGCACGCTCTGCCGGAACCGCTCGTCCGACCTCAAAAGCTTGGTGGTTTCCAGGATGACGTCGTCGAAATCAAGGAGCCCCTGCCGCCGCAGGAGCCGGGTATACGCCGACACGGTTTCCGGTATTTCATCGCTGCGGCCCGACGCCTTCCATCGGGCGACTTCCTCCAGTCGCCTCCTCCGCTGCACGGCGTTTTCCAACGGCCACTGCGCTCGAGCAAGCCGATCCTGGTCGTCGGGTGTCGCCACGCTCAGGCTGAAGGGGATGCTCGCGTGGCGGGACCACTGGCGCATCAGGGCGAGACAGATCCCGTGGAAAGTGCCGACCATGGCGGCCGTGCCGGTCGTGCCGTCCTGCCCGTCGAGCAGTGCGCCCAGTCGCGCCTCCAGCTCCCCGGCGGCCTTATTGGTAAAGGTCACGGCCAGCATGCGGCCGGGCGTGGTTTCGTGCCGCGCCAGGTACGCCATGCGGTGGGTCAGCGTGTGGGTCTTACCGGTGCCGGGCCCCGCCACGATGAGCAAGTGTCTTTTGCGGTGGACCACGGCCTTCAGCTGATCTTCATTGAGCGGGCTGCTCATCGACGTCGCGTCTACCGGAGCTTCAGGCGCTTCCAGGACGGCCACGGAAGGCGAGGTTTCATGAAGCGCCGCGGAAGGGTCCACCTGCGCCGGTTCCGCCCCGTCCGGACCCGTCTCAGCCGGTTCTGTCACGCCCGGGTCCGTGGCCGCCGTCTCAGGTACGGCCGACACTGAAATCTCGACCTCGGCGTTCCCGACCTCGACCTCGGCGTTCCCGACCTCGACCTCGGCGTTCCCGACCTCGACCTCGGCGTTCCCGTTGGTATGTACCGGAGACACTTCCTCCGCCTCCGGCGTTTCATCCGGCAGGGGATCCGCTCGAGACGGTTTCTTCTCCTTCACGGGAAGGTCTTCAAGGAGGGCGATCTGCGTGTCGGCTCCGAGCCGGTCCTCCGGGTTGAACAACTTGATCACCCCGTATTCTCCATCATACCCCGGAAGGATATCCACCTCTCCGATACGCATGCGGCGAATGCCCTCTGCGATCAGGGAACCGCCGACCTGCGCGATGTCGTCTTCTGGTATGTCCAGTAGGATGTCGAGTTCGCTGCCCAGGCGGGATACCATGGCCTGGTAGATCGTATCCACCGTCTTGGTTCCGGGTCCGACCTGTTTCGCCTCGCCGATGATCTCGGGCAGGGGGATCACGCTGAAGAAGTGTCGCGCGCGGGGGGGCTTTTTCCCCTCCTCGCGGTCCGCAAGCGCTTCCACGCGGGCCATAACCCCGACGGTCACCGGTTTCCCGCAGACCGGACACAGGCCGTTCGCCTCGATCGTTTCCTTCGGGTGCATCCTTCTTTCGCATTTCCTGTGCCCGTCAAAGTGGTACTTTCCCTCCTCGGGATAGAACTCCACCGTCCCGGTCAGTCCCTCGTCCTCCGGATCGGACAGGGCGCTGTAGATCGCGGGATAGTCGCAGGACGTGTCGAACAGGGTGGTTTCCCGGCCCAGTTTTCCGGGCGAATGGGCGTCGGAGTTCGATACGAGGACATAGGGATCGAGCTGCTCCAGCCGCCAGTTCATGAGCGGATCGGACGACAGGCCGGTTTCGACGGCGAAGATGTGCTCCGTGAGGTCGCCGTAACAGTCCGATATCCGGTCGAATCCTCCCCTGGATCCCAGGGCCGAGAACCAGGGCGTCCAGACGTGGGCGGGGATGAGGCAGGCCATCGGGTCGGTCTCGAGGGTGATTTCCAGCAGGTCCCGTGAGTCCAGTCCCAGGATGGGCCGTCCGTCCGACTGGATATTGCCGATAGCGCCCAGGCGGGCCTGCAGCGATTTGGCGGCTTCGAATCCGGGCGACAGGATGATGTTATGCACCTTCCGCACGCGGCCGAGCCGCTTGTAGATGTTTGATATCTCGACCGTCAGCATGAAACGGACCGGCGCGCGGCAGGCGGCCGGCACCTGGCCGTCCATCGCCCGCTCGAGCTCGGGCTTCAGCCGGAACAGGCCCTCCTCGGCCGGTTGTAGTTTCTCCTCCAATTCATCCATCCAGCCCGGGTGAACGAAGTCCCCGGTACCCACCACCCGGATGCCCTTTAACTGGGCCCATTTGTACAGGTGCTCCAGGTTCAGGTTCTTGCTGGTCGCTCTCGAGTAATGGGAGTGGAGATGCAGATCGGCGTGGAAGGGCAAGACGTTCCCCCGTTCATTGAGCCGTCGCGGATTCCATCCGCCGCAAGAACCCTGTTCCCGGTCCATCCGGCGTTGCCGCACCTGCTTTGAAAGATGGGGGAATACACGGGTCCGGGCAAGGAGTTTGTATGGTCCGGACGGGGCGGGCCGGGAGAGGCGGTCGAGGGGTCAGGACGGGGCGGACCAGGTGACGCGGGCGGGGGGCCGGGCTACGAGGGCGGGGTGGTCCGGGCGATGCGGGACAGGCGGTCAGGAAGCCGGCGATTCGGCCGCTTCGCCCGGTTCCAGGACCTGCCCGCTCAGCCGTTTCCGGACGGTGGACAGGACGGCGAGTCCGTCTTCGAGGATGTAGTAGCAGATGGGGACCAGGATCAGCGTGATGGCGGTCGCGAACAGTACGCCGAATCCGAGGGATATGGCCATGGGGATGAGGAACTGCGCCTGGAGGCTTCGCTCCATCAGGATCGGAATAAGCCCGGCGAAGGTCGTGAGCGAGGTCAGCAGCACGGGACGGAACCGGGCGATCCCCGCGTTCCGGATGATCTCGTGCAGGTCCGCGTCGGGTCCCGCGCGTTCGCGTCCACGGTTGATGAAGTCCACCAGCACGAGGCTGTTGTTCACTACGACGCCGGACAGCGCGACGATGCCGAAGAGGGAGAGCAGCGAAATCGCGAATCCCATGATCAGGTGGCCCAGGACCGCCCCCACGATGCCGAAGGGTATGACGCTCATGATGATCATGGGCTGAACGTAGGACTTGAAAGGGATGGCCAGCAGTCCGTAGATCACGAGCAGGGCGACCATGAACCCGAAGCTCAGGCTTTCGATGGACTCCTGCTGGTTGCGTTGCTGTCCCTCCAGCGTGTAGGTCAGGCCCGGGTACCTGGCCATCAGCGACGGCAGGTACGATGACGTGAGGTCGCTGAGAATGTCGTTGGAACTGGCGACGGCATCGTTCACGTCGGCGGTGATGGTGATGACGCGCTTCCGGTCCGTCCGCCGGATATTGGAATAACCTCTTCCCATTTCCGCGCGCGCCGCGAGCGAGAAGGGCACTTCGATGCCGGCCGGCGTCCGGATGCGCATGTTCTCCATGTCGCCCAGGGACCGCCTTTCCGATTCGGGATAACGCACCATCACGCGGACGTCGTCCCGGCCCCGCTGGATCCGCTGGGCTTCTTCGCCGAAGAAGGCCTGCCGGACCTGCCGGGAGAGCCCCGCCATGGTGATGCCGAGGGCCTCGCCTTCGGGCGTTACGTTCAGCCGGATCTCCTGCTTGCCCGGCCTGAAATCGTCTGCCACGTCCATGACGCCGTCGTAGTTCGCCACCGTACTTTTCAATTCGGCGGTCGCCTGCAGCAGCGCTTCGGGATCGGGGCTGGACAGTTCGATGTTGATCGCCTCGCCCGCGTTGAAGAGGGAGGAGGTGAACGAGAGTTCCACGACGTCTGGTATCGGACCGATGAGCTCCCGCCAGCGGTTCACGATTTCCTCGCCGCTGATGTTACGGGTCTCCGAAGGGGAAAGGCCCAGCACTACTTCACCGATGTGCGAGGACCGGGCGGACCCGATTATGCTCCCCGCGTTCTGCTGCGCCCTGGCGGCGTTCGGCTGTTCGCCGATGGCCGCCATGATGTTCTGTATGACCTCCGTATCGCTCCCGGGGTCGTCGCGGGCGATTTCGTCGCCGACCTGTCTCTGCAGCAGTTCGGCGCTGTCCTCGATCAGCGCGATGTACCGGTCGGTGACCTCGGCGGGCGTGCCCTCGGACAGGGTAAGGTGCGCCGAGACGAATTCGTTCTCCACGGTCGGGAAAAACACGAATCGGAGGATGCCGCCGGCCACGAGCCCGGTGGTGAGGATGATCGCGCCGACGCCGATGGACAGGGTGAGGTACCGCCAGGAGAGGGCTTTTTTCAACAGGGGGACGTAGACGCCTTCCACGAATCGACGGAGATACCGGGCCACGTTGTCCTGCAGTTCGTACAGCCACTTGTCGGCGTAGAAGAGCACGAGGTAGAAGGGTCTGATAAGAAGGAACGTTCGAGGCAGCGGATCTTCCTTCTTCTTCGGCTGGCCGTGGCGCAGGTGGGTGGGCAGAATGAGCAGGGATTCGACCAGGGAGAAAAGCAGCATGAGGATGATCACGATGGGGAAAACCTCGAAGAATTTCCCCATGAGCCCATCCACGAAGAACATGGGCATGAAGGCGACGATCGTCGTCAGTACCGCGAAGGTAATGGGCTTGGCGATCTCCTGGACGCCCATCCGCGAGGCCGTCGCGGGTTCCACACCTCTTTCCTGGTGCGCGTAGATGTTTTCTCCGGCGATGATGGCGTCGTCCACCACGATGCCGAGCACCATGATGAAGGCGAAAAGCGAGAGCATGTTGATGGACGCGCCCACCAGCGGCATCATCCAGAAAGTGCCGAGAAAGCAGATGACGATACCCAGGGCGACCCAGAAAGCCAGCCGGATGCGCAGGAACAGGGCCAGGCAGAGGAAAACGAGCAGGAAACCCAGCTGACCGTTGTTGATCATCAGGTCGAGCCGGCTTTCGAGGAGCCGGGACTGGTCCTGCCAGGTGATCAGTTCAACGCCGTCCGGCAGTTCTGCCTGCCTGGCGGACACGTATCGATGCACGGCGCCGGAGACGTCGAGGATGTTCTCGTTGCCCACGCGGAAGACCTTCACCAGGGCGGCCGGTTTTCCGTCGAACCGGGAAGAGACGTCCGTTTCCGCGAATCCGTCGACGACCCGGGCCACGTGGCTGAGGAGCAGCCGCGTACCGTCGGAGCGGGACCGCAGCACGATCCGGTCGAATTCGGATCCGACCAGGGCCTGCCCCTTCGATCGGAGCAGGATCTCGCCGCCGGGGGTCTTCACCGAGCCGCCGGGCAGGTCGAGCGAGGAATTCCGCACGGCGCCGACGACCTCGGAGAACGTCAGTCCGTAGCGGCGAAGCGCGGCTTCGGAAACCTCGATCGAAATCTCGTAAGGCCGGACGCTCGCCAGGGTCACGTTACTGATCTCCGGCTGGGCCAGCAGGTCTTCCCGGATCTCTTCGGCCAGCCGTTTCATGGACGGCTCGTCCATCCTGCCGGCCACGGCGACGTCGATAACCTGGCGCCGGAAGATGATCTCCTGGATCACCGGTTTTTCCGTTTCCGCCGGAAAGGTGTCAATGGCGTCCACGCGGGACTTCAGATCCTGCAGCAACGTCCGTGCGTCTGCGTCGGGGTCCACCTCGACCTCGATCCTTCCGACCCCTTCCGACGCGGTGGAACTCAGTTTCTTGATGCCGTCCAGGTCCTGAATGGCTTCTTCCACCCGGACGCATACCGCTTCTTCCACTTCGGCCGGCGCCGCGCCCAGGTAGGGGACCGTGATGATTATGAGGTCGGTCTCGAACTCGGGAAAGATCTCGACCTTTAACCGGGAAATCATCAGCAGTCCGCCCACGATGATCGTCATCATGAGCAGGTTGGCCGCCACGTTGTTGCGGGCGAACCAGGCCAGTACGTAGTTCATCTGCCCGTGCCTTCCTCTTCCTGTACGACGTTACCTGAGGAATCCGATTCGAGTACGCGCACTTCCATGCCGTCCACCTGCGTATCGAGGGAGGACAGGCAGACGCGTTCGCCGGCCTCGATTCCGCTCAGGATGTATACCTGGTCGGACGCTATCCGGAGGATCTCGACAGGCCGAAACCGAAGCCGGTTTTCGTCATCGACGACGGCGATCCGGTTCTCGCCATGCATGGCCGTCCGCGGCAACACCGCCACATCGGGATAGCGTTTGCCCAGGATCTCGGCCTCGACGAACATGCCGATGCCCAGGGGCGGCCGGTCGGGATTCGCGCCCCGGCCGTAAGGATTCTGGACCCTGGCCACCGCGTAGACCATCCGGCTCATGGGGTCGATCTCGCCCTCCATGCGGACCACCGTGCCGTCCCACCGGTGGCGGCGGCCGGCGAATTCGGCGCTGATCACGACCGGGGGCCCCGCGGCGCGGGCCGTCTCACCGCGGAATTGCATGGGCGTATCGAAGAAGGCCAGTTCTTCATCGGGGATGGGCAGCCGTATCTCGGCGTAGTTGATGGCGTAGATGGTCGCCAATGCCTCGCCCCGCCGGAGGAACTGGCCCACGTCCACGTTCTTCTTCCTTACCCTGCCGGCGTACGGCGCGCGGATCTCCGTCCGTTCCAGGTTGAGCTTCGCCTGCTGATGCGCCGCGACGGACGCTTCCAGGTTGGCCCGGGCCTGGGCCAGTTGTGGTTCTCTCAGGACAAGCGGCATGGGCGCGCCCGATCCCAGCCGGCGCCATTCGTCCTGGGCGAGACGGGCTTCCTCCTGCTCGATCTGCAGCGCGGTGGCGAACCGAGCCGTGTCCGCGGCGGCACGCGTGACCGCCAGTTCCGCGTCGCGCGGGTCGAGACGCACCAGCAACTCGTCTCTTTCGAAGAACCCGCCGGGTACGAAGGAAGGCGACACGAATACGATCTGTCCGTCCGTCTCGGCCGAAAGCGCGCTCTCGGTCCTCGGCATCACCGCGCCCTGGGACCGTACGGTGAGCCGGACCGTGTCCAGCGTCGCGACAGCCGTGCGAACCAGCGGGGGCGGGACGGCCGGCGTCCTGCTCTCCACCACGGGCCGGCTGCGGACCAGGAAGACCATGATCAGCACCGATCCCGCGACAATGGCCAGCGGAAGGGTTATTCTAAGCCACTTGTTCATCCTCTACTCCTGTATATCTCCTGGTTCCCCTTTAGCTCGTAGATCTCCCGGTTCACCGGTTTCCGGTGCCATTCCTTCGAATCCGCCGCCCAACGCCAGGTAGAGGTCCACCCGGGCGTCCAGCCGTTGGCGCCGCACGGCCAGGTACTGACCCTCGGAATCGAAGGCGCGCCGCTGGGCGTCCAGCATGGTGATCACGTCGCTCAGACCGCCGTGATACCGCGATTCCGCCAGTTCGCGGGCGGCCGCGGCCTGCGTCGTGGCTTCCAGGAGCGCGGCTTCGCGCCGCCTGAGTAGCCCGTCCGCCGCCAGGGCGGTTTCCACTTCCCCGTAGGCGCGAAGGGCCTTGTCCGCGAAGTTCGCCAGGACCTGGTCCCTGTTGGCCTCGGCCAGGTCCACGGCCGCACTGAGCCGTCCGCCCTGGAACAAAGGCTGCAGCAGGCTGGAAACGAGGCTCCAGACGATGAAATCGCCATCGAGGAGGTCGGTCAGCGCAGCGGTGGACGTCCCGCCCGAACCAGTCAGGCGTATGGCCGGGTACCGCGCCTTCTTCGCAACGCCGATACGGGCGCCGGCCGCGGCGAGCTGCCGTTCGGCCAGCATCAGGTCCGGCCGGCGCGCGATGAGATCGGCGGGCAGTCCGGCCGGAACGGTCGAAGGTACGGGGGGTAGGTCTGTAGCGATGACGAGTTCGGCCGAGGGATATCTGCCGAGCAGGATCTCGAGCTGCCGGACGACGCCGTCGTACGCCTGCATTCGCTGGAGGACGACGGCCTCGGCCGCGGCCACGTTGGCCAGCGAAAGGCGGAGGTCGAGGGCGGGTCTGAGTCCGCGGGCGTACCGGTTCTCGATCCGTTCGTTCACCACGCTGAAATTGTCTCTCGTCGCCCGGGCCAGCTCGAGCTGGCGGCGGGCTTCGATGGCGGCGAACCACGCTTTGGCGGTCTGGCCGGCCACGGACGACCGGACGCCATAGAGATCTGCCTGCGAACCCTGCATATCCGCCAGCGCGGCCGCCTTGTCATCGCTCAGCCGGCCCCAAAGATCGATCTCCCAGTTGATGTTCGTCGACACGCCGTAGTTCGTCGACGTCGTCTTCAGCACGCCGCCGTTCCCGCCGGGGATCGGGAATCCGATGAAGTTCCGCCGCGTTCTGGTACGATTGAAATCCAGGCTGGCCTGGGGCAGCAGGGGGGCGCCCACGATGCGGGCCTGGGCCCTCGCGGCCTGCATTCGGCCGGTGACCGACTGGAGTTGGAAGTTGCGGGAGAGGGCTTCGTCGATGAGCCCGTCCAGCCGGGCGTCGCTGAAATCCGACCACCAGCGCTTTTCGATCGTACCGCCTTCCGACGGCGCGGCGGTCCACTGCAGGGGTACCGGGGTATCGAGGGACGGATGCTGCGGCTTCGGCGCCGAAGCACAACTCGATACCAGCGCCGCGGACACGAGCATGGCCATGGGTGATCGCAAGAAAACCTCCTGCCAGGCGGTGGCGGCGAACCTTGTTGCGCGCCTATCCGGACGAACGTCGAACACAGAGGAAACTCGGAACATCGGCTGTTTCCGTCAAGGCATTTCATCTTTGGACAGCCCGCGGGATAAACCCTTGCGGCCTGTTTCATATATCTGTTGCAATTCGTTCGCGGCTGCATTATATGGTATGCGCCCCGGGCGGACCAGACGGACCGGGTGGACCAGACGGACCAGACGGACCAGGCGGACCAGACGGACCAGACGGACCGGGCGGACCAGGCGGACCAGACGGACCAGCAACACAGGAGAAAAGGCATGGGGGACAGGCCGCGCGAAGCGAATAAGCCCTTTGTCCTGTGGTTCACCGGGTTGTCCGGATCGGGCAAAAGCACGATCGCAGACCGGGTCCACCGAAGTCTGCAGGGGAGCGGGATCAAGGCGGAACGGCTGGATGGAGATGAAATCCGGGCCGTTTTCCCCGACACGGGGTTCGACAGACCCGGTCGCATGGCCCACATCGCCCGCGTGGGCTACCTGGCCTCGGTCCTCGAGCGAAACGGCATCTGTACGATCGTGTCGCTCATTTCGCCTTACCGGGAAACCCGGGACGAAGTACGGCAACGCTGCCTGCGGTTCATCGAAGTACACCTGTCTACGCCCCTGGAGGTATGCGAGGCCCGGGACGTGAAGGGACTGTACGCCAGGTCGAGGCGGGGCGAGATCAGCGGGTTTACCGGACTGGACGATCCCTACGAAGCACCGGAAGCGCCGGAATTACGCATTGACACCTCGCGGTTGACGGCCGTGGAATCGGAAAAGATAGTCATGGACCACATCACCCCCTTTCTGTAGCATCATCCATGCCCCGTTATTCCATCTCACACCTGATGCAGCTCGAAGCCGAGAGCATCCACGTCATGCGCGAGGTCGCCGCGGAATTCGAGCGGCCCGTTATGCTGTATTCCGTCGGCAAGGATTCCTCGGTCATGCTGCACCTCGCGCGCAAGGCCTTCTATCCGCAGAAACTGCCCTTCCCGCTCATGCACGTGGACACCGGGTACAAGTTCGAGGAGATGTACGACTTCCGAAGGCGCATGGCCGAGGAGTACGAGGCGGACCTGATCGTCCACCGCAACGAGGAAGCCATCGCCGCGGGCGCCAATCCCTACGACCTGGGCACGCAAAGGTGCTGCGGCCTGTTGAAGACGCAGGCCCTGCTCGACGGGCTCAGGGAAGGGCGCTTCGACGCCGCCCTGGGCGGCGCCAGGCGCGAGGAGGAGAAATCACGGGCCAAGGAACGGTTCTTCTCTTTCCGGGACCGGTTCGGCCAGTGGGATCCGAAGAACCAGCGGCCCGAACTGTGGAACCTGTACAACTGCCGCATCGGCCAGGAGGAATCCATCCGGGTCTTCCCCCTCTCCAACTGGACCGAACTGGACATCTGGATGTACATCCACCGGGAGGACATCCCGGTCGTACCCCTTTATTTCGCCCGGGAGCGCGAGGTCGTGGTCCGGGGAGAGCAGCTGATCCCCCTGGAAGGGCAGGCCCGCATGCTGCCCGGCGAGACGCCCCGCTCCATGGTCTGCCGGTTCCGCACGCTGGGCTGCTCGCCCTGCACCGGCGCCGTACGATCCACCGCGGCTTCCGTCGAAGAGATCATCGAGGAAATGATGGTGGAGCGCATCTCGGAACGTTCCACCCGCATCATCGATCACGACCAGGAAGGGTCGATGGAATTGAAGAAGCGGGAGGGCTATTTCTGACAGCCGGTCCGGCCACCGACGCGGTGGTCCGGCCACCGAAGCGGCGAGCCCGCCAACAAAGCGGATCGGCCGCTGAGATTGCAGTCCGGCCGTGCGACCGGCAGCGCAAACTGAAATGACCGACATACGGACGTTTTTAAAACAGAATGAAGAGAAGGAACTGCTGCGCTTCAGTACGGCGGGCAGCGTGGACGACGGCAAGTCCACGCTGATCGGCAGGCTCCTGGCCGACTCGAAGAACATCTACGAGGACCACCTCGCCTCGCTCAAGCAACTGGCCCGCAAAGACGAAGCGCCCGACCTGGCCCTGCTGCTGGACGGCCTCAAAGCCGAGCGGGAGCAGGGCATCACCATCGACGTGGCCTACCGCTATTTCTCGACGCCGAAGCGGAAATTCATCATCGCCGACACGCCGGGCCACGAACAGTACACCCGGAACATGGCGACCGGCGCGTCCGGCGCCAACCTGGCGATCGTGCTCGTCGACGCGCGCCACGGCGTGCTGACGCAGACCCGCCGCCACGCCTTCATCACGTCCCTGCTCGGCATCCAGCACCTCGTCGTGGCCGTGAACAAGATGGACATGGTGGATTACAGCGAAGCGGTCTTCGACGACATCCGCCGCGCCTTCCTGGACTATGCCGCCAAGTTGAACGTGAGTGACATCCGGATCGTTCCGGTGAGTGCCCTCCACGGCGACAACGTGGTGGAGAAAAGCGGCCGCATGCCGTGGTACCACGGGCAAACCGTGCTGGATATCCTGGAGGACGTGCAGTTCCTGACCGACCGCAACCTGGTGGACCTGCGCTTTCCCGTACAGTACGTCATCCGTCCCCACCAGAACGCACGTTACTACGCGGGTTCGGTGCTGTCCGGCGTGGTCCGGCCCGGGGACGAAGTGCTGGTCCTGCCCGGGCAGAACCGGACGCGGGTGCAGTCCGTGTCCAGTTACGACGGCGACCTCGATGAGGCCTATCCGCCCATGTCCGTTTCGCTGCAGCTGGAGGACGAAGTGGACGTGAGCCGGGGGGACATGATCGTCCATCCGAAGAACCTGCCCCACGTGGACCGGCGGTTCGAAGCCATGATGGTCTGGATGGGCGAAGCGCCCATGGACCCGTCTCGCCACTACCTGATCAAGCAGACCACGCAGACCGCCCGCGTGAGCATCGACCACGTCGACTACCGCATCGACGTCGATACCCTGCACAAAGTCGACGTCTCACGCCTTGCGCTGAACGATATCGGCCGCGTGGCCATGACCTCGAATCGGCCTCTCTTCCACGACGCGTACCAGAACAACCGGCTGACCGGGAGTTTTATCCTGGTGGACTACCTGACCAACCATACCGTGGCCGCGGGCATGATCATCGACCGGCTGCCGGAGGACCGCGTGCCCATGGACGTGGACGCCGGTTCCGAACCCCAGGCCTCCACGTCGAAGCGGTCCAGCCTGGTGGACCCGGACCTGCGGGTCGCGCGCTATGGACAGAAACCCTGCACGGTCTGGGTCACGGGTCTGGTGGGATCGGGCAAGTCGGCCGTCACCTTCGGGCTCGAGGCGGCGCTTTACCAGGAGGGGTACTCGGTGGTGGTGCTGGACAGTTCGGTCGTCCGCAGCGGACTCAGCCGGGACCTGGGCTTCTCGGCGGCTGACCAGGCCGAGAACCTGCGGCGCGTGGCCGAATGCGCCCGCGTGCTCAACGACGCGGGCCTCATCGTCATCGCCTCCTTCATCTCGCCGAGCGAGGAAGGCCGCCGCCAGGTGGCCGGGCGGATCGGGACCGATCGGTACGTGGAGGTCTTCGTCGACGCGTCGCTGGACTGGTGCCGGAAGCATGATACCACGGGCTGTTACGCCAAATCGGACCGGGGTCTCTTGCGCAACCTCGCCGGGGTGGACTACCCCTACGAAAGGCCCATTGACCCGGCGGTGAAGGTCGCGACGGAGACCGATCCGGTGGACCGTTCGGTCTCACGCATCGTAGCGGAGTTGAAGGAGAGAGGCTACCTGCTCACCATCCCGCCAGCCCCATGATGAAGTATGCGGTCTGGGCGACGATGAAGAGCAGGAGGAAGGCGATGGCCAGGGGCATGAGACCGCTCACCACGGTCCACTTCACGCTCCGGGTTTCCCGGTAGACCGTCCACATGGTGGTCGAACAGGGGTTGTGCAGCAGGGAGAAGAGCATCAGGCAGACAGCGGTGAGGAGCGTCCACCCCTGCTGGTTCACCAGGAGATGCTGCAGTTCGGCCATCGTGTCCAGTTCGATCATCATGCCCGCGCCGGTATAGGCCATGATGATGGTCGGGACCACGATTTCGTTGGCGGGTATGGCGATGATGTAGGCCAGCAGGATCACGCCGTCGAGACCGATGGCCCGTCCCACGGGTTCCAGCCACTGCGAGACCCAGACCGTCAGGCTCTGTCCCCCGGCGTGGATGTTGCTCAGCAGCCAGATCACGCCGCCCGCCGGTACGGCCATGACCACCGCACGCCACAGTACGAAGATCGTCCGGTCGATCAGCGAGGTGTAGAGCACGCGCAGGATGCTGGGACGCCGGTAGGGCGGGAGTTCCAGCGTGAAGCTGCTGGCTTCGCCCCGGAGGAAGGACCGGGACAGTACGGCCGACACCAGCAGGGTCGTCGCGGCGCCAATCAGGACGATGAGGACCAGGGAGCCCGCCGCGGCCATGGCCGCGAAGGCCGGCGGGAAGGCCGCCGCCACGAAGAGCGTGGCCAGTATGATCAGCGTGGGCCACCGCCCGTTGCAGGGCATGAAGTTGTTGGTCAGGATGGCGATCAAACGTTCCCGGGGTGAATCGATGACCCGGCAGGCCACCACCCCGGCCGCGTTGCAGCCCAGTCCCATGCTCATGGTGAGCGCCTGCTTGCCGTGGGCGCCCGCCTTCTTGAACAGGGCATCGACGTTGAAAGCCACGCGGGGGAGGTACCCCAGGTCTTCCAGTATAGTGAATATAGGGAAGAAGATCGCCATAGGCGGCAGCATCACGGCGATCACCCAGGCCAGCCCCCGGTACACGCCGTGCCAGATGAACCCGGTGACCCACCAGGGCATGCCCAGCCACTCGAAGAACTCGACGCCGCGTGCTCCGAACCAGAACAGGCTTTCGGCCAGCATGGAGGAGGGCACGTTGGCCCCCGAAATCGTGACCCAGAAGACGACACCCAGGAGCAAGGCCATGAACGGCAGGCCCCAGATCTTCGAGGTTACGATGCGGTCCAGCTTCTGGTCCCAGGGATAGGAAGCCTTTTCGTCGGTGCGGACCACCTTCCGGGTGATGGCCTCGGCATCCTGGTAGATGGCCTCGACGATTTCATCCCGGTACGATCCGTCCAGGCTCCTTTGCATTTCTTCGACGCGGCCGAGAATGTCCTCGCCGGCCGCGGATCTGGTCGAAGTCTCGCTCATGAGTTCATGCTCCGTAGATTACTTCCTCCGTCGATTACGTCGGCCTGGACGCCCATCCGGCTGAATTCACCGGTTTCCAGGGCTTTGCGCACCCGGTAGTCGCCGTCGAGCAGCCTGAAGGCGATCCAGCGGGGGTTCGGCAGGTCCGGGTAGGATGCCTGTAGCATGCCCGTGATCGTATCCACCGTCCGGTCGAGTTCGTCGTTTCCTGTTATGCGCCGCGGCGCGTTCCTGATCTCGCCCTGGATCACGTCGGCGACCGTGCGCATCAAAAGGCCCAGTCCCTCTTTCTTCCGGGCCGACACGGGCACGACCGGCACGCCCAGTTCCCGGGAGAGCGAGCGGTGATCCACCGAGATCCCCTTGCGCTCGGCCTCGTCCATCAGGTTCAGGCAGACCACCGCTCTTTCCGTGATCTCCAGCACCTGCAGCACGAGGTTGAGATTGCGCTCGAGCATGGTGGCATCGACGACGATCAACGTGCAGTCGGGACGGCCGAAGAGGATGAAGTCCCGGGCGATCTCCTCGTCGATGGACGCCGACAGCAGGGAATACGTGCCGGGCAGGTCGATCATCTTGTACCTTCTGCCGTTGAACTCGAAGCCGCCCTCGGCCCGGTTCACCGTCTTCCCGGGCCAGTTCCCCGTATGCTGCTTCAATCCGGTCAGCGCGTTGAAGACCGTGCTCTTGCCCACGTTCGGGTTACCCGCCAGCGCGATGACATAGTCCCACCGGTCCAGCGAAACACCCATCTGCACCAGGTTCTCCTGGAGTGCGCACGACGCGCAGTCGTGACCGGGCGGCGCGGGAGTTCCTTGCGATCCCGTCATATCGGGGGTCCGGGGTGTCGCGGACGATCCTTGCGGCGCGGACGATCCTTGCGGCGCGGACGGCCCGCGCGGTGCGGCGTCGGTACTCATGCGTCGATCTCCTGTTCCTTCCGCGGTGCTCTTTCGATACGGATCAGATCGGACTGTTCACGGCGCAGCGCGATCATCGTATTGCGAACCCGGTAGGCCGTGGGGTCGCTGAAGGCGCTTTGCATGACCCGCTCGACGCGGGCGCCGGGCGTGAGACCCAGGTCCTGGAATCGCCTTCGGGTCAGGCCCTGGCAGGCCGGCGCCAGTCCGACGACCCTTCCTGTCTCGCCGTGCGCCAGCGTGGTGAGCGGTACACCCGCCGGTTCGATGTCTTCGGTAGGCGCCTCGCGCACGGACACGTTCGCGGCGACGACCGGCGCCAGCACGTGTTCGGCGTCCGGCGTGCCGATGACTACCCGCACGGGCGACATGTCCATGATCGTGATGACCATCCCGGGATGGAGATCCTCGGCGATGATCTGGGCGTACACTTCCGGCGGTTCGTCCTCGATATGCACGATCAGTGCCGGTACGGCCTCCGGCCAGTCGACGAGTTTCTTGCTCTCGATCTCTTTCATGTCGCCGGCGGCGTTCGGGATCGGGTCTCCCTGGGGATCGAAGGCGGGATGGCCCATGTCGGCGTCCATCTTGTCGACCTGCGCCTCGGTGACCGTGTGCTCCAGCCGGTGGGCGCGGGCATGGATCTCTTCCCGGGGCACCGAAGTCTCGTCGGCGAGATACCGCTCGAACAGCCGGTGGGCCCGGACGATCTGGAGCGCCCAACGGTGGCCCGCCGCTGTGAGCCGCATGCCCTGACCCGTCATGACCACGAGGTCCAGCTGCGCCATTCGGTTGACCAGGACCAGCGTGTGTCTCGTCGCCGTGCCCAGGGTATTGGAGAGGGACTCCACGGACGCCGGGCGGCCGTCGTGCTGAAACTGGTGCAGATGGGCGAGGGCGTCCTCCACGGCTTGCCGGGATTGCAGCCACCGCCGGCGCCGGATGCGCCAGAACAGGCCGTACTGCGGTACGAAAAGCGCGCCGGCTACGATGAGCACGATGATACCGGTCATGGGTCTGCCCGCCCCTCGTCGCTTCCTTCGCCGGCCGGCAGGCTTTCAACCAGGACGGTACGCGCGACCTGGCGCCCGACGTGGTGTTCCTCCCCGGCGACGCGCAGGAGCATGGGGCCTTCGAAGGGCTCCTTATTCAGCACCTCTACGGTGTTCTCTGGCCGCAGGCCGAGTTTCGCCAGGTACCGGAGCAACTCCGGGTCCGTGTCGGTCACGCGGCGGACGACCACGGTATGGCCGGTTTCCATGTCGGACAGCTTCTCGTGGTTCGTGGTGGCTATGGCCCCGTCCTTCGTCGGAATGGGCGAGCCGTGGGGATCCGTCGTCGGGTATCCCAGCATGGCGTCGATCTTGTCCTCGAATTCTTCGGAGATCACATGTTCAAGCCGTTCAGCTTCCGCGTCCACCTGGTCCCACGTGAACCCTAGCGCTTCCGCCATGTACACCTCCAGCAACCGGTGGTGGCGGATGATTTCGAGGGCGATCTTCCTGCCTGCGTCAGTCAGCCTGATCGCCTGGTAGGGCCGATGCTCGACCAGCCCTGACTCCGACAGCCGCTTCATCATGTTGGTGACGGAGGCGGCCGATACGCCCATCCGGTCCGCGACGGCATTGGTCGACGCGGTTTCGGCGTTTTCCTGCAGCTTGTAGATGGCTTTGAGGTAATCTTCGGTAGCTGGCGTGGGCATGGGAATATCCCCAAATTCCAGATACGGCGTTGCCTGAATCGGAGCGCCGTTATTTTTAGACAGGGATAAATATATAATTTGATGATGTATGTGTCAACAATTAGATTTGAAAAAGTTCCGGCTCGTACGGACGGACGTCGACATACTCGTCCGGCCAGGCACCGGCATTCTCGTTCGGGTGGTCACCGGCAGACTCGTCCGGGTGGTCACCGGCAGACTCGTTCGGGTGGTCACCAGCATACTCGTCCGGCCAGGCACCGGCATACTCGTCCGTACGCGCGCCACCGCGTCCTCAGAGGACAACGCGCCGGACCGAAACAATACCCTTGTTTACGGTAGACGCCCGACCTTATATTCGAACTGCCGAAAAGCCATCAGCCAGCGTGACGCGAGCCTGGAGCCGTGATGCCTGACCATACCATTCTCGTCGTGGTGGACGACCTGTTCTTCTCTGCCAAAATCGGAGAGACCATCCGTCAACTGGGTGGCACGCCGCGCTTCGCGGCGGAAGCGAGCGAAATCCCGGGTGAGTCCGAGGACGGTCCACCCGCCGCGATCATCGTGGATCTCGATCTTTCGCGCACTGACGCCGTGGGTCTGATCTCCCACTTGAAGGCCGGTGAAGCGACCAGGGATGTACCCATGATGGCCTACGGCCGGCATACGCGGCCCGAAGCCTTTGTTCGCGCCCGGGAGGCGGGCTGCGAACGGGCCGTGCCCAGGTCGGAGTTCGTGAAAAGGCTGCCGGAATTCGTCGAAGCCTGCCGACAGAAAGCTCGCACCGCGCGCTGAGAACGTTGATAGCGCTCCAGGACGTCACGAAGCGCCAGGACGTCACGAAGCGCCGGTACCTGAAAGCGCAACGGGACGCTAAGACGCGCCAGGACGGAATCCAGTCATGACCAACAAACAGATCGGCAAGGTGCTCAGCCAGATCGGATCGCTCCTGATCCTGCAAGGCGAGAGCACCTTCAAGACCCGTGCCTACGCGAACGCGGCGCGCCGTGTGGAGACCCTCTCCGAACCGGTAGTGGACATGGTGAACGAAGAACGGCTGGACAAGGTCCCCGGCCTGGGCGCCTCCATGGTGCGCCACATCACCGAACTCGTCCGGGACGGGCAGTCGAGCTATCATCAGTCCCTCGTTCAAACGGTGCCGGTCGGGTTCCAGGAAATGCTCACCATCAGGGGCCTCGGCGCGCGGAAGATCCGGACGATCTACGACCATCTCGGCATCGATACCGTGGGGGAACTGGAATACGCCTGCCGGGAGAACCGGCTCGTCAAGCTGGACGGGTTCGGCGCCAAGACCCAGGAGCGCGTGCTCAAAGGGATCGACCTGATCAGGCGGTCGCGCGGATTCCATCTTCTGGACCGGGCGTTGAAGGAGGCGAAATCCCTGGCGGACGACCTGCTCCGCCACCCCGACGTCTGGCGCGCCGAGGTCGCCGGAGACGTAAGGCGCAGGATGGAAGTCATCCGCGAGACCGACCTCGTCGTGGGCCATCCCGACCCGGAGGGGATCAAGCCCATCCTGCATCGTTTCGGCGAGGTCAAGGAACAGGACGGCCCGGACGTGACCGTCATCGGACCCTCCGGACTGCCCGTGCGGGTCCACTGCGTACCGGACGATACCTTTGCCGTCACGCTGTATCACTGGACAGGCAGCGAAGGCCACAGAACGAAGATCGCCCGCCACGCCGACGACCGGGGGATCACCATCACCGACCGGCACGTCATTCGCGACCGCGCCGTGATCCCCTGTCCCGACGAATCCGTGATCTACGACCTGCTCGGCCTGCAATTCGTTCCCCCGGAACTGCGGGAAGGAGGCGAAGAGGTCGCAATGGCAGCCGAAAACCGGCTGCCGGAACTGCCGTCGAAGGCGGATATCCTCGGCGTGATCCACAACCATACGTCCTACAGCGACGGGATGCACAGCCTCCGCGAAATGGCCGAGGGCGCCCGTGCGCGGGGGTATGCCTACATCGCGGTCTGCGACCACAGCCGGACCGCGGCCTATGCCCAGGGACTGAGTATCGAACGGGTCATGGAGCAACAGGAGGAAATCGACGAACTGAACGCCCGGTACGACGACTTCCGCATCCTCAAAGGCATCGAGTCCGACATCCTTCCCGACGGAAGCCTGGACTACCCGGACGAGGTCCTGGCCTCCTTCGACCTGGTCGTGGCTTCCGTGCACTCCATGTTCACCATGTCCGAAGCGGATATGACCGAACGCATGGTCAAGGCGATACAGAATCCGCACACGACCATCCTGGGACACCCCACGGGCCGGCTGCTGCTGGCCCGGGACGGCTATCCCGTGGACGTGCGACGCCTCATCGACGAAGCGGTAGCGCACGACGTCGCCGTAGAAGTCAACGCGAATCCCCACCGTCTCGACCTGGACTGGCGGCATCTCGATTACGGCATGAGCCGGGGCGCCCGGTTCAGCATCGGTCCCGACGCCCATCACGTGGACGAACTGGATTACGTGGAATATGGACTTTCCATGGTCCGCAAGGGCGGCGTGACGCCCGACCGACTCCTGAACAGCCTGACGGCGGAAGAGCTGATCGGGCTGAAGACCGAGCGTCTCAGTACGGCGGCGAGTTGAGCGGCCCGCCTGGTCCGCCCGGTCCGCCTGGTCCGCCCGATCACGCCCGATCCCGCCTGGTCCCGTCCCGTCCGGTCCGCCTGGTCCGCCCGATCCCGCCCGATCCCGCCCGGTCCCGCCTGGAGATGCTGAAACATGCCGACCGTGAAAGCACAGCGTGAACGCATGGCGGAGGTCCTGGACCGCCTGAAGAAGACTTACCCCGACGTGGGTCCGGCATTGAAATTCACCACGCCCTTTGAACTGCTTGTCGCGACCATACTCTCGGCGCAGTGCACGGACAAGCAGGTAAACGTGGTCACGGAATCCGTCTTCAGGAAGTATCCTTCCCCCCGGCACTACCTGGATGCCGCGCCCGAAGCATTGGAAGCGGACATCTTCACCACGGGCTTCTACCGCAACAAGGCGGCCAATATCCGGAAATGCTGCCGGTCGTTGATCGATAACCACGGCGGCGAGGTACCCTCGGCCATGGAGGACCTTACGAATCTTGCCGGCGTGGGGCGTAAGACCGCCAACGTCGTGCGCGGCAACGCCTTCGGGATTCCGGGGATCGCCGTGGACACCCACGTGAAACGCTTGTCCGGGCTCCTCGGGTTCACGAAACAGTCCGACCCCGACCGGATCGAGCGCGACCTGATGAAGATCGTGCCGGAATCGGACTGGACCGGACTGGGACACCTCCTGGCCGCCCACGGCAGGAAGACCTGCGTCGCCCGGCGTCCGAAATGCGACGAATGCGTCCTGAGCGACCTGTGCCCTTCGGCAAAATAGGCGTATTCGCCGACCCGGTCGGCCGCTGGCCGTCGGTCCAGCCGCCCCCCGGTCGTCGATCCGTCCACCGGCCCGACTGCCGTTTTGTGTTTTCAACGGACCTCGCGCCGGGTATATTTCAGATACCTGAATCAAGGTGCCTGTGCGCGGGCGGCCCGCGCGCCGTGCGCGAGTACGCGACACACGACGCGCGCCGTGCGCGAGTACGCGAGACACGCCGTACGCCGTGCGTGATCGAAACAGAGCGCGAGAAGTTCCACCCGTGTGACGCACGCGAGATGGTCCCTCAAATCCGACAGGAAGGGGAATGCGCCAAACGATACTGGTCGTAGACGACGAACCCGATATCGTGGAAATCATCCAGTACAACCTGGAGAAATCCGGCTTCGATGTCATCGTGGCGGCGGACGGCTCGGCCGCGCTCGAAAAAGCCCGTGACGAGACCCCTGATCTCATCGTGCTTGACCTCATGCTGCCCGGACTCGAAGGCACCGACGTGTGCCGCATTCTGAAACAGGACGAACGCACGAGGTCCATACCTATCCTGATGCTGACCGCGAAGAGCGAGGAAATCGACCGGATTATCGGCCTGGAACTGGGGGCCGACGACTATGTGGTCAAACCCTTCAGTCCCCGGGAGATCGCCCTGCGCATCCGGAACATCCTGCGTCGCCGGTCCGAACCGGCATCCCCGGGCCCCGTCCGGGCGGGCCCCCTGGTCATCGACGTGGAAGGCCATCACGTGTCCGTTTCGGGCAGCACGGTGTCCCTGACAGCCACCGAGTTCAGGCTCCTGGCCATTCTGTTTCAGCGGCGTGGCAGGGTACAGACCCGGGAGGAACTGCTCGACGTAGTCTGGGGATATGACTACATGGGGTACGGACGCACCGTGGACGCCCACATCAAGCGGTTGCGCGAGAAACTCGGCGAGGCCGCCGGCATGGTGGAAACGGTGCGGGGGGTCGGATACCGCTTCGCCAGGTAGGCCTGGTCATGCGATTTTCGCTACAGACAAAGATCCTGATCGGCTACGTCGCCTTTACACTGGTGGTGGCGGGCGCCGTGTATATCTATCTGAACACGTCTCTCCGCGAGGATGTCAGCGGCCATACCCGTGAGCAGCTACTCAATGACGCCCGCCTGATCCAGTCCTACCTGGAAAACGCCCCCCTTCCTTCTCTTTCCCCCGGGACGATCGACCCGATCGCGGACCGCCTGGGCGAGCAGTGCGGCGCACGGGTGACCGTGGTGCGGGACGACGGCGTCGTGGCCGGTGATTCTTCCATCCCCCTTTCTTCCATCCCTCTCATGGAGAACCACGGCGACCGGCCGGAGATCCTTGAAGCCATCGCGTCGGGGATCGGAAACAGCATTCGCTACAGCAACACGCTGGAAACCGACATGGCCTACGTGGCGGTTCCCTTCCGGACCGACCAGGCCAGCGGCGTCGTGCGGGTCGCGCTGCCGTTGCAGCAGTTCCGATGGATCGAGTCCCACATATGGAAGATCGTGCTTGCGGCCCTCGGCATCGGCCTCCTGTTGAGCTTCGTGCTGAGCTGGGGCACGGAGAGACTGGTCTCCCGTCCGATCGAACGCATGACGGAAGTCGCCCGGCGGCAGGCAGCCGGAGACCTGGAGGTCACCGCTTCCGCGCCGGCGCACGTCGAACTGTCCTCCCTGGCGGCCGCCCTGAACGAGGTGGCCGCGCAGTCCAGGGAGAGGCTATCGCAGATCCGGGAAGAGAACGCACAGCTCGAAGCGGTGCTGTCCGGTATGGCGGAGGGCGTACTGGTGACCTCCGCGGAAGGGCGGATCCTGATGGTCAATCCGGCTTTCAAGCGCATGATGGACGTGGACGCGTGGTGCCTGAACAAGCGCCCCATCGAGGTCGTGCGCAACCACGACCTGCAGAGCGTGGTGGACGCCGCGATCGATACGGCGCCGTCCCTGCACGAGGATACCGTGTTCGATCTGACCCTGGAGTGGAACCAGCGCATCTTCCAGGTGCACCTGACCCCCGTACGCATCGGGGAGCAGCTCCACGGGGTGGTTGCCGTGTTCCACGACATGACCGAACTGCGCCGCCTGGAGCAGGTCCGGAAGGACTTCGTGGCCAACGTGTCGCACGAACTCAGGACGCCGCTGACCTCCATCAAGGGCTATGTGGAGACGCTGCTGGACGGCGCCATGGAGGATACCGCCGCGCTCCGCCGTTTCATGACGTCCATCCAGCACCATGCCGACCGCCTGCAGGCGCTGCTCGAGGACCTGTTGCAACTGTCCAGCATAGAATCGGGCCGGTACGAGGTCGAGTTCACGTCCTGCCGCCTGGACCGGGTTTCGGAAAGGGTCGCCGAGATCTTCGCGAAGCAGATCGACCGCAAACAGCTGACGCTCTCCCTGCGGTTCGAAACGGACAGACCGGCCCGCGGAGATCCCGAACTCATGGAACGGGCCCTGTCCAACCTGGTGGACAACGCCGTGAAATACACGGAGAATGGCGGATCGATCGCCATCGGCACCGAGGAGCGGGGCGAAGAGATCGTCCTGTCGGTCGCCGACACCGGACCGGGTATTCCGTCCGAGGCGCTTCCCCGGATCTTCGAACGTTTTTTCCGGGTTGACCGGGCGCGGTCCAGGGCGCTAGGCGGGACCGGCCTGGGCCTGGCGATCGTCCGGCATACCATGGAACTGCTTAACGGCCGGGCGTGGGTCGAAAGCAGGCTCGGCGATGGCGCGACCTTCTACCTCTCCCTGCCCCCGTGGATCGACGACGAGTCGTCCGACGACGAGCCGTCCGACGACGAGCCGTCCGTAGCGACCGAAGCGACCGAACGCCCTACCCCGGCGCCGGGAGAATCGGTCAGCGAAACTTCAACGGGCGGAACCACTTAGACCGCACCATTTCCTCCCTCGCGGTACACGAACACATGTTCCCGCCGGACCATTCGTTCCCAGGTCCCCACGATCAACGGACCGTCGTAATAACCCGTTGCATTTCCGGTGTTTTTTTGGATCAAAACAAACATTTACCCTTGACAGTGCTTTCCTTCCGATATTAATTGGGTACATAACCCAAAAAACTCAATAGAACCATCGGGATCACTACCCCGATACGCAGGTTTCCGGCCAGGCTTCTGAAGGCAGTCGCACGATGCGCGGACGCGCGCGTCTGACTGAACCGTTTCGAAGGAAGTTAGTGACAGGTGCGGCTTACTGTGCGTACGCGACGCAAGTTCGTCTCGCCGTAGTTCCCGCCACGGCTACGCGCTGGTGCGGGCCGGTGGCAAAACCAATCTCCTCCAGGAGGTAGATATGGCAACCAGAGTAATTGTGGGTTTGATCGCCCTTTTGGCGATCATCCAGGGGTTGGCAGGTGGCATGATGAATGATGGCGGGGCCATAATGATCCTGATTGTGCTCCTGGGTATCGCCTACGGCTTCGTGGGGGTAGACGCTGAGGACGCGACGGACTACCTGGTCGTGACTATCGCGGTAGGCGCGGCGGCGGGCGCAGACGTGTTGAGTGGCATACCGGTCATCGGACCGTCCCTGGACGGCATTCTGGATCCGGCCAGCTCAGCGCTGTACGCCAGCGTGTTTTCCATCCTGATCATGCGTACGTTAAACCGGCTCAAGGGATAGGCGGCCGCGACCCGCGGCCTTCCGTGCCGGGGACCCGCGGCCTTCCGTGCCGCGAAGGTTTACCCGGCCTTCCCTGAACTGAGTCGTTTTCAAGTGCTTAGGAGGTAAGATATATGGCATCCCGGATAGTCGTTGGACTCGCGGTGCTGCTGGCGTTGCATGAGGGGCTGGTTAGCGGTATGCTGCTTGACGGTACCGTTGTCGGGCTGTTGCTGGTCATCCTCGGCCTGTTGCACGCGCACCTGTCGGTCGACGCGGAAGACGCCACGGGCTACCTGGCGGTCACCATTGCCGTCGGCGCGGCAGCGGGCATGGACGTGCTTAGCAACATACCGGCCATCGGCCCGACCCTTGACGCGATCATTGATCCGGTCAGCACCGTCCTGTACGCCGGCGTCGTTACCATTCTCCTGAAAAGGACGAAGGCCCGTATCGGGTGGTAACTGAAAACGCAGTCGGCGTAAAAACACACAGGCGGACCGGGGAAGTCACGACCTCCCTGGCCCGCCTGTTTTTTTGTGCCGGCTGTCCCCCGGTCTACCGGTAGTCCCCGGTACCGTCTGCCCCTGGTACCGGTTTTCTCCTGAATCCCCTCAGCTCCGTGCGGTCAGCGCAGTCCGTGAAGCCGCGGACTGCTTCATCTTCCGGTCCGCGTTTATCCTCACGGTCTCGCAGGCCAGTTCGTACAGTTCCCGCTGCGACTGGAAACGCCTTCCCGCCTTATTCACATACCGGTACGTCCCGTCCGACTGCAATTCGCGCGCCTTCACATTATCCTTCAGCTGGATCTTCAGATATGCCCACAGCTCCGCCTGGAGCGCCCTGTCGATGACCGGGAACGATATCTCGACCCGCCGGTTTAGGTTCCGGTCCATCCAGTCCGCGCTGGAAAACAGGTATTCCGGGTCCCCGTCGTTGTAGAAATAGAACAGCCGCACGTGCTCGAGAAACCGGTCGACGATGCTGATGACGCTGATGTTCTCGCTCAATCCCGGGACGCCCGGTCTCAGGCAGCAAATGCCGCGGATGATCAGCTGTATCCGCACGCCGGCCTGGGAGGCCTGGTACAGGGCCACGATCATGTCCGGGTCGACCAGGGAATTGATCTTCGCGATCACCAGGGCCGGATGCCCGGCGCGGGCCCGGTCGCTCTCCCGCTGCAGCCGTTTCACCATGTCCTCCCGCATCGACGTGGGCGAAAGGATGAGATGGTGAAAGCGCGAGGGCAGCGCGTAGCCGGTCAGCAGGTTGAACAGCTGCGTTACGTCCTCGCCGAATTCCTCCTTGTCGGTGAACAGGCCGAAATCTGCGTAGATGCGCGCCGTCTTGTCGTTGTAATTCCCCGTACCCAGGTGACAGTACCGGTGTATCCCCTCGCCCTCCCTGCGCACGACCAGGCAGGCCTTGCAGTGGACCTTGATGCCCGGTATGCCGTAGATGACATGGGCTCCCGCCTCCTCCAGCTGCCTGGCCCACTGGATATTCGCGGCCTCGTCGAACCGGGCCTTTAACTCCAGCAGCACCGAGACTTCCTTGCCGTTCTGCGCCGCGCGCGTCAACGCCCGGGTGATGGGCGAATTGGCGCTGACCCGGTACAGCGTCATCTTGATGGCGAGTACCTGGGGATCCTCCGCCGCTTCCGAGACGAACCGGACCACCGCGTTGAACTGATGAAAGGGATGGTGCAGCAGGATGTCGTCCTTCCTGATGGCCTCCCAGATGGAAGGCGCGCCTTCGAAGGACGTCGCCGGCTGGGGCGGGAAGGGTTCGTCCATGAGATCGGACCGGTCGACGGCGTCGTACAGTTCGATGAGATCGGAAAAAGCGGTGAAGCCTTCCGTGGGATAGAGATCCTCCGGTTCCAGTTCCAGCTCATCCACAAGGACGTCGAGGATGCGCGAAGACAACTCGGGGTCGTACTGCAGCCGGACCGCCGCCCCGTTGCGCCGGTTGCGTATGCCCTCCTCGATGACCTTGAGCAGATCCTCCGCGCCTTCCTCCTCGTAATCCACGTCGGCATCCCGCGTCACGCGGATCGACGCGCAGTTCAGCACCTCGTAACCGTTGTAGAACAGGTCGAGGTTCATCTGGATGACGTCCTCCAGCATGAAGAAGGCCTGCCGGCCGTTTTCGGATGGGAGTTCGAGGAACCGCGGCATGACCGAGGTCGGCAGATGGATGACCGAGAGGTTCGTATGGGGGAAAACGGACTTCTGGATCTTGCGGATTTCGGCCACGAGACAGAGCGTGCCGTTGGCCAGGTAGGGAAACGGATGGCCGGGGTCCACGGCCAGCGGGGTCACCACCGGCAGGATGGTCTTACGGAAGTACTCGTCCAGATAGGCCTTCTGTGAAGCGCTGAGTTGCTCGGGCTCGAGGATGTCGATGCCCTGCTCGGTGAGTTGCGGGCGGATCTCGTTGATGAACAGGCCGTGCTGCTTGTTGACCAGTTCGTGCATCCGCGACGAGAGCGCGGTCATCACCTCCCGGGGACTCAGGCCGTCGGCGGTCCGCGTGGACTGGACCTGCGCGTCGATCTGTCTCTTGACACCGGCGACGCGGATCATGAAGAACTCGTCCAGATTGGTGCTGAATATGGCCAGGAACTTCACCCGTTCCAGCAGGGGAACCGTCGGGTCGAGCGCTTCCTCCAGCACCCGCGCATTGAACTCCATCCAGCTCAGTTCCCGGTTGAAGAAATGTTCCGGTCGCCAGTAGTTCGTCACCAGCGGCGCGACGGGAGGCCGGGGCTTGTGGGTGAACCGGCGCCCCGCTCTCTTCGAGGCGATGGTTCGAACCGTGGCGGTTCGGGAGTTGTTCCCATTCGGGGAAGACATGACTAAAGCCACCTGGAGGAAATGCGGTTTACGCCGCGTGGCGGGACCCGGCCCGACCGGGCCTGGTCAGCCGGACACGTTCGCCGGACACGTTCGCCGGACTCGTTCGCCGGACTCGTCCGCCGGATCAAGTATCCATAAAGCAGGCCGGACGGCGTTTTTGTCAAGCCGTCTTTGACCCGCCCGTCGCATCCCACAGGAAAAACCGACTTTAATCCTATCGTCATGGCCTTGTATGCGGATCGTAACAGAATCGTCAAATAGCCTTGTTATAATAGTGCCGTGTTCGGTTGAAGCTCGCATCCCAGGCACCTGCAGACGGACTGATTCGACGTAAACAAGGGGAGATGCCGCACATGGCGAAGACATACCGGTTCGGGAACAGCCTTGACGCGCTATACGACGGAAGCCGGCTGGCCACATCGATGCGGGCAGCGGTGTTCACGGCCGCACTCGCGCTCCTGGCGTTCACGGTGATGGAGGCCCGCGGACAGGCGTCCATGGGCCGCATTTCGGGTACGGTCGTAGACGCGGAGACGGGCGATCCGCTCATCGGCGCCACGGTGGTGGTGGTGGGACTGGAACTTGGCGCGATGGCCGATCTCGAAGGCGCCTACCTGATCCGGAATGTCCCCGCGGGACTGCACACCGTCCGGGTATCCATGATCGGGTACGCGGCGAAGCGGGTCACCGAAATCCAGGTCGACCCGGGCCAGGTGAGCAGAATAAACATAACCGTCGAACAGGAACTCATCGTGGCGGACGTGGTGGAGGTGACGGCCCGGCACCTGGAAAACACGGAAGCGGCGCTGCTCAAGCAACGCCAGAACGCCCTTTCCATCAGCGACGCCATCAGCGCCGAGGATATCTCCCGGGGCGCCCAGGGCGACGTGGCCGCGGCCATGACCCGCGTCACCGGCGCATCGGTGGTGGACGGCAAGTACGTATATATCCGCGGTCTGGGCGAACGGTACAGTACCGCGCAGCTGAACGGCACCTCCCTGCCGAACGCCGATCCCAACAGCAAGTCGGTCCAGATGGACATCTTCGCGGCGAACCTGCTGGACAACATCACCACGGAAAAGACCTTCACGCCGGACAAGCCGGGCAACTTCACCGGCGGCAGCGTCAACGTGAAGACCAAGTCCCTGCCCGAATCTTTCACCATGTCCTTCTCCACGTCCACGAAGTACAACACCCAGTCTTCCTTCAAGGACATGCTGAGTTACGACGGCGGTGAATACGATTTCCTGGGCTTCGACGACGGCATCCGGGATATTCCCCTGCCCCTGCGGAATCCCGACGTGGAGATACCCAGCATCACCAGTGCGCTCCGGGACCCGGAAGCCGCGCAACTCCTGGATCTTTATTCCAAGTCGTTTGCCGACAAGTCGATGACGCCGACCACCATAGAAGGCGGACTCGGCCAGAGCTACGCGTTTTCGATAGGCAACCAGACGGAGATCGCGGACCGTCCCTTCGGCATGCTGGGCAGCGTGAGCTTCAACCGGAACATATCGGCCTACGACAACGGCGCGTCCGGGATCTGGAAACGCGTGTCCCGGGAGTCCGAAGGGTTGAACAGGGAGCGGTTCGCGACGGACATGAGCGGCTCCGAAGAAGTGCTCTGGGGCGGCCTCGTTAACGCGACCTACCAGCCGAGCATCACCCACGAGGTCGGCGTCAACGTGCTATACAACCGCAGCGGCGAAAAACTTTCCCGGTTCCAGACCGGCGCCTGGCCTTCCTCACTGCCCGGTGAGAACGTGCGGTACGAGACCCGCGTGCTGTCCTTCATCGAGCGCGAGATGCGGTCTCTGCAGTTCCGGGGCAAGCACGTCATGCCGTCCGTATCCAACATGGAAATCGAATGGACCGGCGCCTTCATCCGGTCGAACCAGGACGAGCCCGACCTTCGTTACTTCACCAACGAATTCCAGACGGTCGACGCGGCCGGCGAAGGTGCGCCGGACATCGACAGCTACACGATCGCCCTGTCCAACTACGCGGCGCCGACCCGTTACTTCAGAAACCTGGTAGAATCCAACCGGGACTTCAAGCTGGACGTGACGCTGCCCTTTACGCCGTGGGACGGGCTGACGGCCCGCCTGAAACTCGGCGGGGCCTATCTGGACAAGGACCACACCTTCCGGGAACGGCGTTTTTCCTTCAGGCAGGACGCCCTGCAGTACCGGAATGACCCGGTGGTCTTCTTCTCCACGGCGCGCACCGGGATCCTTCCCGATGAACTTCAGGATACGCCCGGGTTTACCCGGTTCGGGAATTTCGTTTCCGAGGACACGGACCTGAAGAACAACTACGACGGCGACCAGGAAATCCGGGCCGGTTACCTGATGCTGGACCTGCCGCTCACCAAACGGTTCAAGATCACGGGCGGCGCCCGGTACGAGTCCACCCTGCTGGACGTGGCCAGCCATGAAACCTCCCTTGCGCCAGGCAGACTGGACGAGAAGGACTGGCTGCCCTCGATCAACACGGTGTACCAGGTCGTGGACAACATGAATGTCCGGGGCGCCTACAGCCGGACCCTGGCACGTCCCTCCTTTCGCGAACTGGCCCCATTCGCCTCTTTCCTCTTTGTCGGCGATTACATCTTCGTGGGGAACAGCGAGCTGAAGCGGACGCTGATCGACAACTACGACTTCCGCTGGGAGTGGTTCAACCGTCCCGGCGAGATCTACGCCCTCAGCTATTTCTACAAGAAGTTCGAGAACCCGATCGAGCGCGCGATCGTGACGACGAACGGCGAGATCCAGTTTCAGAATGTCGACAGGGCCCTCGTCTCCGGGCTGGAACTGGAATTCCGGAAGCAGCTCGACCAGCTTCATCCTGCCTTAAGCAACTTCCAGGTCGGCGGCAACCTGTCCCTGGTCAGGTCCCAGGTGGATATCGCGCCGTCTGAACTCGCCATCATCCGGGCGCTCGATCCCGGCGCGGCGGAGACCCGCAAGCTGCAGGGCCAGTCCCCCTACGTAGTCAACATCGACGCCATGTACGACAACACGGACACCGGAACCCTGGTGAGCGTCCACTACAACGTCTTCGGCGAAAGGCTTTCCGAAGTGAGCACGGGCGGGACGCCCAACGCCTTCGAGCAGCCCGCCGGCATGCTGGACATCACGGGCTCGCAACGGCTGTGGGACCGGGTAACGCTGAAGTTCTCCGCCAAGAACCTGCTGGATCCGGACATCAAGAAGGTACATCCGTTCAACAACGAGGAGTTCATCCGCAGCCTGTACAAGCGCGGGCGGACGTTCTCCTTTGGTTTCTCGTACGGGATTTGACAGACCCGCCGACAGACCGGTCCGCCGACCCGCTGGCCCGAGAGGACGACTATGACTTCATCTTCACAACTCGACCGCAAGCCCTTTTAGGAGAAGGTATGCATCGGTGGTTACCCATCGCCTTTGTTTCCGCATCATTGGTTTTCCCGGTCCTCGCAGACGCACAATCCCCCATTAATCCCGTAGTAACCATCACCGACGCAGACATCGTCGGTAACGCCTCCTTCACCTCGGACAACACCTATCTGCTGTCCGGCCTGGTCTTCGTCGAAGACGGCGAGACGCTGACCATCGAGGCCGGCACGGTGATCAAGGCCCGTCCCACGACCACCGAGGGCGAGGATACAGCCCTGATCGTGGCCCGGGGCGGCAGGATCCTCGCCGACGGCACGGCACGGAATCCGATTGTCTTCACGGCCGAAGCGGACAATGTCGACGATCCCGACGACATCCTGCTGTCGTCCCCCACCGCTTCCCGCGGGCTGTGGGGCGGCGTCATCATCCTGGGCCGGGCGTCCGTCAACACCGCCACCGGTGAGAACAACATAGAAGGCATCGACGCGACGACCGAACCGCGGGGTATCTACGGTGGTGGATCGCATCCCGACGACGACGACAACTCGGGTGTGCTGCGGTACGTGTCGATCCGGCACGGCGGCGCGGTCATCGGCGCGGACAACGAGATCAACGGGCTGACCATGGCCGGCGTGGGCCGCGGCACGACCATCGAGCACGTGGAGGTGTTCTACAACCAGGACGACGGCTTCGAATGGTTCGGCGGGACGGTGAATACGCGCTACCTGATATCCGCTTTCGCGGGCGATGACGCCTTCGACTACGACGAGGGCTTCCGGGGCGAGCACCAGTTCTGGTTCTCGATCCAGGACCCGTCCCTGGGCGACCATGCCGGCGAGCACGACGGCGGTACGGACCCCGAGGACGGCCGGCCCTACGCCCGTCCCACGATCATGAACGCCACCTTCATCGGCCGCGGCGCGGCGTCGACGGGTGGCAAGGACAACAACGCCCTCATCTTCCGCGACAACGCGGGCGGGAAATATTTCAACAGCATCTTCACCGAGTTCCAGGGCCACGCGCTGTCGATCGAGGACCTGGATCCGACCCGCGGCGCGCAGGACAGCAAGGCGCGCCTGGACGCGGGAGACCTGGCCTTCCAGTACAATATCCTGGGCAGGTTCGGTGCCGGGAGTTCGCCCGCGGACCTGGGTGGCGATCACCACACCAGGGAACTGCTCGCCAACGAGGGCAACGCGAACCGGATCATGGACCCGCAGCTGCAGGGCATCAGCTGGAACCGGAACCTGGGCCTGGATCCGCGTCCGGGCAGCGCCAGTCCCGCCTGGGATGGGAGCAGGCTCATGGAAGCACCCCGGAGCAGCGGGTTCTTTGCAGACGTCGACTACGCGGGCGCTTTCGGAACGGTAAACTGGGCGGACCATTGGTCGGCGCTTGCAGCCCTGGGCTATTTCAGCACCGCACCGGCACCCATACCGCCGGAACCGGCCGAACCCGGCGCAGATGCACCCGACGGCTTCAGCCTGGCGCAGAACAGTCCGAACCCCTTCAGCATGGCCACGAACATCGAATACACCGTATCGTCGACGAGCCATATACTGATCGAGGTGTACAATCTCCTCGGCCAGCGGGTGGCGACGGTGGTGAACGATATCAGGCTTCCGGGGCAATACACCGAGCGCTGGGACGCGCGGCATCTCTCGAGCGGCGTGTATTTCTATCGCTTCGAGGCGACCGCGGACGGACGGACCGCCCACGTCTTCAACCGGAAGATGACCCTGTTGAAGTAATCAGATTAAACCCCTTTCCAGGATCCCCGGATGACCGATCGCCCCCGTGGACGCCGGATTGACCGGCGCCGTCTGCTGGACCTGCTGTTTGGCCGGCTCGCCGCGCTTGGCGGCGTGGTGTTAATCCTGACAATCCTGTCGGTTTTCGCCGTGGTCATGTGGGTGATTTACCCCTTGTTCACGTCGCCCGAGCAATACCGGTGGGGCGTTTCCGGCCCCGATGGGATCGACGCCGGGTACCGAATCCTGCCGCTGGTCTCAGGGACCCTGAAAGGCGCGGTATACACCCTGCTCTTCGCAGTACCCGTTTCGGTGCTTGCCGCGATCTACGCATCGCAGTTCCTGCCACGGGCGCTGAAGGAAAGACTGAAACCGCTGGTGGAAGTCATGGCCGCGGTGCCGAGCGTCGTGCTCGGTTTCATCGGCGGCGTCTGGCTTGCCCCTTTCCTGGCGTCCCATGTCTTCGCCCTCTTCCTGGCGCCGTTGTTCATTTCAGGCGTCGTGGTGGCCGTTTTTCTGCTCAGGCACTATGCCCCGGTCCGGTTCCGGGCGTTCAATTCCCCGGGCCGGGAAATCTGGCTGCTTCTGGTTGCCGTCCTCGCCGGGGGATGGCTGGCCCTGGAATGCGGGGCGCTGCTGGAGGCCGCCTGGCTGCGGGCCGGCTACGAAACCTGGTTCGAGGAGTCCCTGGGACTGACGTATACACAGCGAAACGCGATCGTCGTGGGCATGGTCATGGGCCTGTCCATCACCCCGATCATATTCACCCTGTCCGAGGAAGCGATCTCCGCCGTGCCCCGCTCATTCCAGGAGGGATCCATGTCATTGGGGGCCACGCGCTGGCAGACCGCCGTGCGCATCGTCCTCCCGGCCGCGGGATCCGGCATTCTGGCCGCCGTCCTGCTGGGATTCAGCAGGGCGATCGGGGAGACCATGATCGTACTGTTCGTCTCGGGCAATGTCCCGGTAATGGACTGGTCCGCCTTCACCGGGTTCCGGGCCCTGTCCGCCAGCGTGGCCCTCGACATGCCGAACGCCGCGCGGGACGACACGCTATACCGGGTCCTGTTTTTCGCCGCCTTTCTCCTGCTCGTTTCGACTTTTGCGATCAACACCGTGGCCGAACTGGTTCGAAGGCGGTTGAGACGGCGGTATGCTTAAGCGCCGGATGTTTCGCCGGCCGCAGGGAGATGCGATGAGTTCGAAGTGGTCGAAGGATGACGCCCTGATCTGGATGTCGGGCGGGGCCCTGGTCCTCGGCTTCCTGATGGTGACGGGACTGATCCTGGTGATCGTCGTGCACGGACTGGGCGGGTTCTGGCCCCGGGAACTGACGCGGTACGAACTGCTCGACGGCAGGATGGTCCTGGGCCACGAAACGTCCCGCGTGAGCTACCGAACCATCGACTCCGCGGGTGAGCGGTCCGTTGCGTACCGATTGAGGGTCCGAACCGGTGACCGGGAACGGTATCCGGACGAATACACCTGGCTGGAGGAAAGCCGGGTCGCGGGGCGCGACGCCCCCCGCGAGGCCGTGGTCGTGGAGCAGGTTCGGGGCGGGGACATCTTCGGTTTCCTGGATTCGTTCGTGGACGACGGAACGGTCGTCGCCCGGGGTTACGAAGCCGTCCGGGCCCATTACCAGGAGCAGTCCCCGGAACTGGAACGCCTGCGCAGGCAGCGGGCGCTGTCCATCGTCCTGTCACTGGCGGATGGCCGGCAACACTCCGTTTCCCTCGCGAACGTCCAGCGGATCCACGCACCCAATGCGATGACCACGTGGACGAGGGTCCGTCACTATGTGGGTGGCGCCTGGTCCTACCTGTGGACTCCACCGAGGGACGATAACCGGCTGGGAGGAGTTTACCCGGCGATTTTCGGTACGGCGGCGATGGTCATCCTCATGTCGATCGTCGTCATGCCCTTCGGCGTACTGGCGGCCTTTTACCTGAGAGAGTACGGAAAACCGGGTCCGTTCCTGAACGTGGTGCGTATCGCCGTGAACAGCCTGGCCGGGGTGCCCTCCATCGTATTCGGGGTTTTCGGACTCGGATTCTTCGTGTATTTTCTGGGAGGAACCCTGGACCGCCTGTTCTTTCCGGCAGATCTTCCGGAACCGACTTTCGGCCGCGGCGGCATCCTCTGGTGCGCGCTGACCCTGGCCCTGCTCACCCTGCCCGTGGTCATCGTGGCCGTAGAGGAAGGACTGGCCGGCGTGCCTCCCGGACTCCGCGAAGCGTCTCACGCCCTGGGCGCGACGCAGTTCGAGACGCTGTGGCGTGTCGTCGTGCCGGTGGTGCTGCCGTCCATACTCACGGGCCTGATCCTGTCCGTGGCGCGGGCGGCCGGCACTGTGGCCCCGCTGATGATCACGGGAGTCGTCGCATTTACCGCCGAGTTGCCCGTGGACGGTACCTGGCCCTTCGTGCACCTGGAACGGGAGTTCATGCACCTGGGGTTTCATATCTTCGACACGGGATTCAGGCCGGACGGAGGGGAGGCGTTTCTACCCATGGCGTACACGTCCACCCTGTTGCTGCTGGCCATCGTGGTCGCGCTGAACGCCGCGGCGATCGGACTCAGAAGCCGGCTTAGGAGACGCTATTCGCTGGCCGCGGCATAGGTGCTCCCGCGGCTCGTACTTGCTGCGCAGCGTTACAGGTGTTCCGGGAGCGCGCAATAGCGGCACTCATAAGCAACACGCACGAGCAGCACGCGCGAGCAGCATAAAAGCAACGCGCACGAGAGGCCCTGGCGAATGACGACGGAAAACGCACCGGTCACGCCGAAGATCCTGCGTGAGGAAACGATCATCGACGTCGAGCGCGTGTCCTTCTGGTACGGGGACCGGGCCGCGCTGAAGGACGTGACCATGGCGATCGACCGCCAGGTCATCACGGCCTTCATCGGCCCGTCAGGGTGTGGAAAGACGACCTTGCTCAGGTTGATCAACCGCATGAACGACCTCGTTCCCCAGGTCCGCATGACCGGCACGATCCGGATGAACGGAGTGGATATCTACGGACCGGACACCGACGTCACGCGGCTGCGCCGGCGCGTGGGCATGGTCTTCCAGCAGCCGAATCCCTTCCCCAAGTCGATCTACGAGAACGTGGCCTATGGCCCCCGGATCCATGGCGTGAAGTCCGGTGATTTCCTCGACGAGATCGTGGAACGGTGCCTGCGCCGGGCCTTCCTGTGGGAAGAAGTCCAGGAACAGCTCGAAGAGAGTGCCCTCGGGCTTTCTCTCGGACAGCAGCAGCGGCTCTGCATCGCAAGGGCGATCGCCGTCGAACCGGAAGTCCTGCTCATGGACGAGCCGTGCTCGTCGCTGGACCCCGTCGCCACGTCCAGGATCGAGGAATTAATGCTTGATCTGAAGGACGATTACACCATTGTTATCGTGACGCACAACATGCAGCAGGCGGCGCGCGTGTCCGAATACACCGGGTTCATGCTCAAGGGCGAGCTGGTGGAAATGGGCGTGACCGACGCGATGTTCACCACGCCCCGAGACCGGCGCACGGAGGACTACATCACGGGCCGTGCGGGATAGCGCCGCGAGTGGCCGGCGCCGAGGGCGGCCGGCACCAAGGCCTGAATCCCCTGGACAGCGAATATGGAAACCCACCTGCAACAACAATTGGAAGGCCTGAGGTCCGCCCTGCTGAGTATGGCGGCGCTGGTCGAGGAACAGATCGCCCGGGCGGTCACCGCGTTCATGGAGCGCGACGTCGACTTGTGCGATCAGGTTATCGCCGGCGATGGGCCCATCGACGCCATGGAACTGGAGATCGACGAGCAGTGCATCCGGCTGCTGGCGCTCCAGCACCCCATCGCGCGGGACCTGCGCTTCGTCGCGGCCAGCATGAAGATCACCATCGACCTGGAACGACTGGGGGACATCGCGGTCAACATTTCCAAGAAAACGAAACAGCTCGCCGGGTTGCCCCTCTTGAAACCGCTCATCGACCTGCCGCGCATGGCGGACCTTTCCCAGTCCATGGTCAAGGACAGCCTGGACGCCTTCGTGCGCGGAGACGAACAGTTGGCCCTGGACGTCTGCGAGAGGGACGAGGAGGTCAATCAGCTCCAGGACCAGATCTTCGAGGAATTGCTGTCCTGCATGAAGGAGGATTCAGGGTCGGTGCCGCAGGCGATGCAACTGATCTTCATCTCACGCCACATCGAACGCCTGGCCGATCACGCCACGAACATCGCCGAAGGCGTGGTGTATTTCTCCCAGGGCCGCGTGATCAAGCATCATACGAGTGACGATCCGATTCAGTCACCCATTCGTCCAGGATCCGGTGGGCCTGCGTGACGGTGTCCACCTGCACGAGGCTGGTCCTCAGGTGGGATGCGTTGGGAAAGCCTTTGAAGTAGGAGGCGAAGAACTTGCGCATTTCCATCACGCCCACCTTTTCCCCCTTGTACTCCACCATCATGCCCAGGTGGTCCCGCGCGAGCCGGACACGCTCGTTAAACGTCGGTATCCGCGCGCCGGAGAAGATGTAGGGGTTGTCCCGTGCGGCCCGGGCGATCATCACGCCGGCGCACCCCGTCTCCTCCACCATGCGCACCGCGTCCTCGTAGGTGAACACGTCGCCGTTTCCGAAGATCGGCACGGGAGAGACTTCCACGGCGCGGGCGATCCATGACCAGTCCGCGGTCCCGTTGAACTTCTGCGCCACGGTGCGGGCGTGCACCGCCACGGCGTGGGCACCGGAATCCGCGGCGCGTTTCACCACTTCCAGGATGCTGATGTTATCGTGGTCCCAGCCCAGCCGCGTCTTGATGATGACGGGGATCGAGACGGCCTCGGCCACGCTGCGCACCGCGTTCATCATCCGGTCGATGTCCTTCAGAAAGGCGGCGCCGGAATCGGACCGCAGAATCTTGGGCACGGAACACCCGAAGTTGATGTCCATGATCTGCGCGCCTTTTTCTTCGAGCACCAGCGCTCCTTCCACCATGCGACCGATGTCGTTCCCGTAGATCTGCGCAGCGAGCAGCGACATGCCGGTGTCGCGGTAGATGTCGGCGTCGCAGAAGTTCATCATCTGAAGCGTCTTCGGGTTCTTGTGGAGAATGGCGTTGCAGTTGATGAATTCCACACCGACCATCTGGGCGCCCATCTTCGCGCAGATCAACCGGAACGGCCAGTTGCTGATGCCCGCCATGGGCGCCAGCGTGAGGATGGGCATGCCGGGTTTGAGCGACTTTATGCGGTGCGGACCTATGGCGATCTCGTGGGTCATGTGTGCCGGACGGTTCTGCGTCGTTTACTCTTGCATTTTATCCAATTTCGCACGGGACGCCGGTTGACAACCCGGCGCTGCGTGGGATCCCTGCGATCGCGTTCAAAGTAAGCCGGGGCGCCGGCTGATCGCAAGGTCTTTGTCTGCCCGATTGCCGGCTGTTGCCGACCATCGGTGTGTCCTCGTCGATCTGCCTTCCTGCAGGTGTGTATACAATTCCACGCGGCGTCCGTCACGCAGTGTCCGCATGGTGATGATCGGTTCGGGATTTACAAAAAACTCATCATTGACATTTATCATCAATAATTTATAATTTAGTCCAGGCTAAAACTGCTGTTCGTTTTCAGGTAGTCACAAGGGTGCGGAAGTACGAACCAAGGGGATTCGCCCATTGAAAAGCCCGTTACAGATCCTGGCCGCCCTTGCGACGGTGTTTCCGGCCGTGCTGTGCATGGGCTTCGCTTCTGCGCAGGAATCCGTCGAGCATACCGGCGAGGCGTCACTGCCCGGGTTTATTGAAATCGGAGGGATTGCGGATTTTATCCTGTCGCGGAGCCGGTCTTCCGAGGGAGAGAGTTCCACGTCCATAGCTCCAAATCAGTTGGAAGTGGGCGTCGGCATCGAGCCCCACCCGTGGATTGGCTCGGAGTTCGGATGGATACGCGAGCACGAAGAAGGTCACGATGAAGAGGAGGACGGGCGCAACCTGGGGTTCATTACGGGCTCGATCGTCGTAGGGCCGCCCGATGGCAGGTGGTGGCTCAAAGGCGGCGTGCAGTTCCTTCCCTTCACCCTGTTCGAAACGGCCGGATTCCAGGCGGTGCAAGACGCCGGCATAGGTCCCCTGGAGACCGGCGGGGTAGTCGATCCGCTGTCCTACGAGTTTGGATCAAAAAGGGAAAAGTCCCTGATGCTGGGTGTTTCCCTTGGCGAATTCCAGGGCAATGTCTACGGGTACCGCGGAGACGATGCGCGTGCGGATGAACCTCGGTCCGGTTTCGGGGCCGTGCTGGGATATAGAAAACACGTGGACGAGGAAGACGAAATCGCCTTCAACCTTTCGTTTATCGATGACCTGGGCACGCTGGCTGGCTTTCAGGAAGAGGTGTTCGGACACGATGAGGAAGCGCACGGCGCTGACCACGACGCTCACCACGGCGCTGACCACGACGCTCACCACGGCGCTCACCACGGCGGGCTACCCACCGGCAGCGATGAACGGATGCCCGGATGGGCCGCGGCGACGGCCATTCGCTACAACGGTGTGACCATCACCGTCGAGTACATGATCTCCCAGGATCGATACGCTCCCGGCGTGCTGGCGTTCGATGGCCGTGGCGCCCGCCCTGCGGTCTGGTCTCTGGAGGTCGGTTATGGGTTCGAACTGGCGGGAAGGGGCGGAGCACTCGCACTGGGGTACCACGGCACATCAGAGGCGGCGGGACTCGGAATACCGTCGGTTCGCTATCTGTCCGTGGTCTCCGTCGACTTATGGAAGGAGACACTCTCCGGCACGCTTGAGTGGCTCCACGACAGGGAATACGGGATAGCCAGGGGCGGCAGCGGCGAGAACACGAGCAAATTCACCCTGCTGCTGGGCGTCGCTTTCTGAGCAGCGGAGAAAGCCGAACGGGGTGGATTTCTCCGGCCGCGATCAGTGCATGGCGATGCCATCCCCGAAGGGCGTCGTCGGTATGTGCCGCTCGTTGAGGGCCATTCCCAGGCGGGACAGGCCTTCGGGATCTCCCCAGGCCAGGACGTTTTTGCCGGCACGCGTTTCGTCCAGCACGCGGCTGATGCACCGGTTGTAGAAGGGCTTCGCCGGAAACATCACGCTGACCCGGTCCGAGTCTCCCCGGCACCACTTGAACACCCTGTTGCCTTCGAATCCGCGGTAAATCAGGACCATATTCTACCCCCTTTCCGAAAGCATCACCGGACTACTAAACAAAAGATAAGCACAAATCGGCAAATTGTCAACTTTTTGTCGATATTTTGCTAAAAATCCGGACTACGAACGCGTTTTTTCGCAGAAATCCAGAATTCGTGGCACATTCCGCGTGAACACGGACGTTGGAATCCCTGCAATCGCGATCTTGATGCTCTACATTCCCTTAGTCGGAAAAGGCCTGCATAAACCCGCAGAAATCAAGGGAATACGACTTCGAAGGTTTCGTGTCTCCCGATCACCCGCCTTCCGGTTTCGGCATGACCGCGCCGCAGATCCTGCAGGTACGGTGTTTTTCGCTGCTGAAGAACCGGTTCATGACGGGCGGCAGCTGGCTGACGATGTCTTCCAGTTCGAAACGTTCCTCGTAAAGTTTCTCCCCGCAACTTTCACAGTACCACATGAACCCGTCGATCTCACCGCGTCTCCGCTTTGTTTCCATGACCAGGCCCACGGTGTCCGCCGGTCTCTGGGGCGAATGGGGAACCCCGGCGGGAAGGAGGAAGATCTCGCCTTCCCGGATCGGGACGTCCACCGGCTTTCCGTCGTCTATGATCTTCAGGACGATATCGCCCTCCACCTGGTAGAAGAACTCTTCGCCTTCATTGTAGTGGTAGTCCTTGCGGGCGTTCGGTCCGCCAACGACCATGACGATGAAGTCTTCGGCCTCCGTATAGACGCACTGGTTGCCGACCGGAGGCTTGAGCAGGTGCCTGTGTTCGTCTATCCAGGCCTTGAAATTGAATGGAGCCGTTACGGCCATGATCGGACCTCCTTGTTCAGATCGTAGCGATGCACTTCAATTCGATGGCGATTTGGGTGGGGAGCTGGGAAACACCGACCGTGGTGCGGCAGGGCTGATGCTCCCGGAAATACTCGCGGTAGATCCGGTTGAATGCCGAGAAGTCCTTCTCCATGTCGGTGAGGTACACGGTGATATCCACGAGGTTCTCCCAGGCGCTGCCCGCGTCTTCCAGGATGCAGCGGACATTGTGGAAAACGGCGTGGCACTGCTGCTCGATATCGTAGGACGCGATCTCGCCGTCCGGTCCCAGGGTCACGCCCGGGATTTCCTGCCGGTCCCTGGCGCGGGGCCCGATGCCCGACAGGAACAGCAGGTTCCCCACCCTTCGGGCATGGGGATAGGGTCCAACCGGTTCGGGGGCCCGATCGGAATCGTAATGCTGTTGCATGGCCGTGTCTCCGCGATTCGCCCGGTCTTGCGGGATACCGTCCGTACCGTCCATACCGTCTATACCGTCCATACCGGCCACTACATCTTGATGCACACGTTCTTGGGCTCGGTGAAGAACCGCAGGGCCTCGAATCCTCCCTCGCGACCCACGCCCGACTGCTTCATGCCGCCGAAGGGCGTGCGGAGGTCCCGCAGCATCCAGCAGTTGATCCAGATGATGCCCGCGTGCAGGCGTTCGGCCACGCGGTGGGCGCGGCCCAGGTTGTCGGTCCAGACCATGGCGGCCAGGCCGTAGGGCGTGCCGTTGGCCTGGTCCACCGCTTCGTCGTCGGAATCGAAGGGCAGGAGCGTCACCACGGGACCGAAGATCTCTTCCTGGTTGGTCCGGCAGTCCGCTGGCAGGCCTTCGATTACCGTGGGCGCGACGAACCACCCGTCCCAGCAGCGGCCGTTTACCCGCACCCGTTGCCCGCCGCAGAGAATCTTCCCGCCTTCTTCCCGGGCCAGTTCCACGTAGGACAGGATCTTGTCCATGTGCGCCTCGGACACGACGGCGCCGAGCCGGTTGCCGGCATCCCTCGGATCCCCGATGGTAAGCCCGCGGGTCCGTTCGATGAAATCATCCCGGAAGGTCTCGTACAGGGGCCTTTCGACGAGGATTCGCGGACCGCACAGGCAGATTTCTCCCTGGTTGGAGAAGGAGGACAGCAGGGCGGTTTGCAGGGCGTCCTCGTAGGGGCAGTCCGCGAAGACGACATTCGGGTTCTTGCCGCCCAGCTCGAGGGAGACCCGCTTGAAGTTCGGCGCGGCCGCGGCCGCGATGCGCCTCCCCGTGGCCGTCCCGCCCGTGAAGGAAACGACCGGAATGCCGGGATGGTCCGTCACGGCGGCGCCTGCCTTGCGGCCGTAGCCGTGCACGATGTTCAGCACCCCGGCGGGCAGTCCCGCTTCGATGCATAACCTGGACAGCAGGAACGCGGTCGTGGGCGTCAGTTCCGACGGTTTGCCGATCACGCAATTGCCGGCGGCCAGCGCCGGTGCGATCTTCCACGTCAGCAGGTAGAGGGGCAGGTTCCAGGGGGAAATGCACCCGGCGAGGCCGATGGGCGCCCGGAGGGTGTAATTCAGGGCGGATTTGCCCATGGCGTGGGCGTCGCTGGAGAAGTGCTCGATGGCCGTCGCGTAGAACCGGAAGTTGCTCGCGGCGCGGGGGATGTCCACCGTTTCCGCCAGGGCCACCGGCTTGCCGGTATCGTCCGATTCCGCCCGGGCCAGTTCCTCCCGGTTCTCCTCGATCAGGCCGGCGATGCGGAGGAGGTGGTCGGATCGTTCCTGGACGGACAGGGACGACCAGACCGGGAAAGCCTTTTCCGCGGCAGCGACCGCTTCGTCCACGTCCCGCGCGCCGGAGTCGGGCGTCCTGCCGATCACGGCGCCCGTGGCGGGCTCGATATTGTCCAGGTAAGCGCCGCCGGCGGGTTCGCGCAATTCGCCGCCGATGTAGTTGAGTACATGCATAATGCTGCGAAACCGCCGGAAATGTGGTTTTGGATACGTCAGGCCAGGTGCGCTGAGCCGGGTGGGCTGCGCCAGGTGGACCGCGCCAGGTTACAGTTTAATGTAGAACGGACCGGGAGACCTGTCAAGCCGGCGTCCCTGTCAAGCCGGCGGCGGGCCGTCCATCGCGATCACCCCGCCATGTTCCGCCTCCCGGGCGTCATCCGGGCACGGAGGCGTCACCCCGGCGTCATCCGGGCGTCATCCGGACGTCATCCGGTCATCGAGGCGCTCCCCGACGAGCCGATCCGCCGTGTTCCAGTCGACCTGGTCCGCCGTGGTGATGGAGGCGCAGAGTTCCCGGAGGATGCTCTCCTGGATCTCGCCGCAGTGCAGTGCCTCGCTGTAGGGGAACCGGTGGAACGACACCATGGAATACCGCGGGATGAACCGGTCGGGATACTTCTGTTCCAGCAGGAAACCCACCTTCTGCCGCAACTGGAAACCGGGGTCGCTGACCAGGTCGCGCATTTCGACATAATTGGCCAGCGCCATGTCGGCGATGGCATCCGTGTCTTTCTTCCTGCGGCGACCGAAGGACTCGAATACGCTTCCCCAGTCCGGCCAGTGTTTTTCGATACATTCGTCGAGGACGGTGCAGTCCTCGAAAGCGCAGTTCATTCCCTGGCCGAAGAACGGGACGATCGCGTGGGCGGCGTCACCCAGAAGCAGCACCCGATCGTGGTAATGCCAGGGAAAACACTTGAGGGTGACCAGGGATCCGGTGGGATTGTCGCGGTACAGGGTGGCCAGATCGGGCATCAGCGCCGTCGCATCGGGAAACTGCATCTCGAAGAAGTCCAGTATCTGGCGCGGTTCCAGGAGACTGGAGAAACTGTACTCGCCTTCGTGGGGGAAGAAGAGGGTGCAGGTGTAACTGCCGTCGAGGTTGGGGAGCGCAATAAGCATGTACATGCCCCGCGGCCAGATATGGAGGGCATTGCGCTCCATCCTGTACGTGCCGTCCGGTCCGGCGGGAATGGTCAGTTCCTTGTATCCGTGGGACAGGTACTGCTGGGAAAGGTCGAACCGGCCCACGTTCATCATGGCGGTCCGGATGGCCGATGCCGAGCCGTCCACGCCGATGACCCGGTCGGGGCGGAGGGAGTGGACATGATTGGTCGCGTCGTCGCGGACGTACAACACACCGGTACGGAATTCCAGCCCGGTGCACCGGGCATTGAAATGCAGCCGCACGCCGTCCTGCCGTTCCGCGGCGTTCAGCAGGAATCGGTTCAGTTCGCCGCGGGAAACGGAGTAGATGACCTCGTCCTCCCGCTGGCCGTAGGGCTGCAGAACCCGGTCGCCTTCCATGGGATGGATCAGCCGGCCCACCATGGGGATCGCCATGGCCAGGACTTCGTCTCGCAGGTCTACCTGTCCCAGTGCATGAAGACCCCGCGCCGACATGGCCAGGTTGATCGACCGGCCGGCCAGTCCCGCCTGACCCGCCAGTCCCGCCTGACCCGCCTGACCCGCTTGACCGTCCTGTCTCGCCTGACCGGCCTGTTCCGTTTGCACCGTACGGGTCGATTCGAGGCGGATGTCGGACCGCTTCTCGTACACCTCGACCCGGAATCCGCGGCGGGCGAGGAAGATCGCCAGCAGGGATCCGGCCAGGCCCGCGCCGATCAGGGTTACGGTTTCCCGTTTGGCACTCATGACAACCCTCGATTGCTTCAGAACTGGAACGTAAACCGGCTCGCCCGGTCCGTCCGGCTCATCCGGCCCGTTCCATGCCCTCTGC